>CAVPZI010000014.1:0-19199 GCA_963710235.1 uncultured Alphaproteobacteria bacterium | reverse complement strand
ACGCGCCGGGTACGGTGAACGAGCGACCGCCGCATTATTGATCAACTCTCATTGGAATGATTCTACCTCCCTTAAAGACGGGCGGTTGAAGCTTTCGTGCTCGCTTGTATCAGGCATCGACTGACACACTTCGAAGCGTTTGGTCAAACGCCGCGGACCACCGCAATAACGACATTGGTACGTCAAAGAACTTTCTTCAACTCAGAGACAATGGCTTTGCCAAGCAGATCACTTCGGCTGCCCATTCCAAGCACGGGCGACAGATGATTGTGTCCCCTGAGCCATGCAAATTGCGGCGAATGGCCATCGCGCCGGTTCAGCGCCTCCATGAGCGCCGCGGCCTGTGGCGCGAAGAACTCGGCTTCCAGCTCGGCCAATGTCATGAGCACCGGCAATTTGCTCGTCGCCACGAAGTTGACAGGGGAGCGCTCGGCATAGGTCGAGGCATCGTCGCCGAAATACACGTTGAAGTTCGGCGCGGTCATGCCGGCCGTGATCTTGTAAAGCCCGCTCATCAGGGCAGCGGCTCGAATTGAATCGTAGCCTGCCGGACGAAGCGTCGGGTCGAACAGCGCCGACGCCGCGTGGACAGCTCCGGCGGATTGGCCAATCACAAAGATCCGGGTCGGATCGCCGCCATACCGGGCGATGTTCTGCGCAATCCAGTCGATTGCCGCGGCGACATCGCGGGCGCCGCAAGGCCAGACGAATTCGGGAGCCAGGCGATAGTTGGCTCCGACGCCTACGAATCCCTCGCGGGCGAAAAAATACGGGATGTGGGCGTAGAACGCCTTGTCCCCGCCGGTGAATCCGCCGCCGGGAACGAACAGGACCACCGGCCGGTTCTCGCCGGCCGTCCGGCAGATATCCAGCCGGTGACGGGCATGATCGCCGTACGCGACGTCTTCAAACCGCTTGCCTCCGGGCGGAAGCGTCAAATCCTTGCTGGCCGCAAACAGCTCGCGACTCCGCTCGATAGTCGCAGGATTGAGGGCATAGCCGATGGCGCGCAATTGTGCTTCGATTGCCGGATCCAGCCCGAACGAGGATGTGAACGTCTCCGCCTTCATGTTCCTGCTCATGCGTTTGCTGCGTCAAACCAGAAATCGAACGCGCCGATACGCTCCAGTGCCGCAACATCGCACTGGCTGCGGATCGTCGACGTGACGAGCGCGACAAAGTCGGCATCGATGAGCAGTTCGGCCGGCCGGTCGGCGGCAAGGCCGTGACGGCGCGCCAGCAACAGGGCGGCGTCCATGTCGAGTGCGATCGCGGTTTTCATGGTCCCGGGCGGCGCAGAGGTCACCGCGGCGTCGGCCACGATGGAAACGGCGCGCAATGCGCGCTCCACCATGAAGGCGTTGACGGCTTGTCCTTGCGGATCGGTCCAGACGCGGTCCCCGCGTCCTTCGACCACGATCCGTCCGGATTCCCACCGGCCGCGATCGCCGGTGACGAGCCACTCGCCCTGTCGGGCGGTGGCGCGCAGACGAATATCGGCGCCGTTGGTGATGTCGATCTCCAAGCCCGGATTGACGATCTGTCCTCCGGGCAGTCCCGCAACCGGCGTCCTGTCCGCGGTCACCAGACCGGCGGTTTCGGCAAGGCCGTAGACCTGGGTCACCGGAACGCCAAGCGATACCAATCGCCTGACGATTTTCGGCGCCACGGACCCGTGGGCGGATATCGCCAGACGGCACCGGACGAGACCAAACTGCCGGCAGATATTGCGCACCAGGAACTTCGACCACGGCGCACGCCGCACGGCGCCGTCGCCGACCGCCAGGCTGAACAGGCGGCGATTGAGCGCCGTCGCCTCGCTGCGTCCGAGCTCGATCCGGCGCCACAGCCGCTCGATATCGCGGGCACCCGCGACCATGAAATCGGGCTCGATATCCATCATCGTCTCGACGAACGCAACATGCGGCTCGGGCAGGCACACGGTGATGGGCGCGACCAGCGGGCCGTAAAACGCCGCCAGGAATCCCAGCGCCGTCGACGATGGCAGCGCGACCGCGCAATTGCCAGCTGAAGCTCCGGCGAACAGCGCGCCGAACGCCGAAGCTGCATCGGCGAGTTGCCGGTGCGACAGCGACACCGGCCGGGAACGGCCACCGCCCGCGCCGGTAAAGATCACGACCGCGGGATCCGACGCATCCGGCTCGACGGCCGCAAGCGGCGATCCGGCCTGCCCGGCCCGAAGCTCGGCGTACGTCACCGCGGTGCCAGGCGAGGACAGTTCCGTCTCGCCGATCACCACACGGCAACGCGCCGCCGCAATGCGCCGGGCGATTTCGGCCCCGCCGGCGTTCCGGTCCAGCGGCACCGCAACGGCACCAAGACGCATGACGGCAAGCGCGGCAACATATCCGTCGCGCCCGTCCATCGCCGTCAACGCCACACGATCTCCGCGCTTGACGCCGCGCGCCTGAAGCACCTGCGCGAACCGTTCGGCTTCGCCGCAGGCCTGCTGCCACGACAGGCCGCGCCAAAGACCCTTGCTGCGGGTACGCAGGAACGGACGGTCGGGATCGCGCGTCCGGCGCTCGGCGAATGACGACCACAGCGAGGATGATTCTGCGCCGTTCCCTGCGAAATCAATGCTTGCCGGGACCGGCTCCGATGCGACCTCACCGGGAGGAGTAGCGACACCGGACGACGCGGCATCGTGCGCGTTCCGGCGACCGTGGCCGAGCGTACCGCCGAGATAGAAATGCTGAAGATCGTCGCGCCTGGCCAGCTTCGCCGCGTCGTCATGAACGGCCACGCGGCCGTTGACCAGCACGTAGGCGCGGTTGGCGATTTCCAGCGCCTTGCCGACATTCTGCTCGACCAGCAGGATGGCGACGCCCTGCTCGCGGTTCAGGCTGCGCGTGATCTCGAATATCTCGCCAGTCAAGAGCGGCGAAAGTCCGAGCGAGGGCTCGTCCATCAGGATCAGCCGCGGCTTGCCCATCATCGCGCGCGCGATCGCCAGCATCTGCTGCTCGCCGCCGGAAAGCAGGCCCGCCGGCGTCGACTCGCGACGCTTCAGGATCGGGAAATAGCTCTGGTACAATTCAATATCGCGAGCGACCTGATCGCGGTCAGGGCGCAGATGGGCGCCTACCACCAGGTTCTCGTGAACCGTCATCAGCGGAAACACCTCGCGCCCTTCCGGCACGTGGCCGATGCCGGCACGAACGATAACGGACGGCTCCTCCCGGGAAATCTCGCGCCCGTCGAATTCGATGCGGCCGCCGGACACTTCGACGGTGTGCGAGATGCTGCGCAGCAGCGTGGTCTTGCCGGCGCCGTTGGCACCGAGCAGCGCGACGATCTCTCCGTGATCGACGTGGAGCGACACACCGCGGATCGCGCGCACCAGCCCATAGGCGGCCTCGACGCCGGTCAGGCTGAGCAGCGGGGTGGCTTCGCCGGGTTGGGTTCGCGCGGTCATCCGATCAACCAAGGTAAGCCCGGATCACGGCCGGGTCGCTCTGGATCTGCGCCGGGCTGCCCTGGCTGAGGACCGTCCCGACATTCATCACCACCACGCGATCCGCAATCGCCGCTACCAGCGCCATGTTGTGTTCGACCATGACCACCGTGATGTCGAGTTCGTCGCGGATGCGGGCGATCCAGTGCGTCATCAATTCGGTTTCCTGGTCGTTGAGCCCCGAGGAAGGTTCGTCCAGCAGGACAATCCGCGGCGACAACGACAAAGCGCGCGCAAGCTCGACGACCTTTCGAACGCCGTAGGGCAAACCCAGAATCAGCGTGTCGCGATAACGCTGCAGTTGCAGGAACTGGATCACGTCCTCGACGCGCTCCCGCAATTCGATTTCCTGCCGCCTTGCTCCAGGCAGGAACAGCAGTTCCTGCAACACATTGGTGCGCCGTTTGAGGTCGGCGCCGAGCAGCAGATTGGTCAAAACCGTCGAATTGGCGAACAGCTCGATGTTCTGGAAGGTGCGGGCGATGCCGAGCGAGGCGATGCGGTGGCCGGCGATGCGCGTAATGTCGTCACCCTCGAAGACGATGCGGCCGGACGTCGGTCGCAGGATGCGCGTGACCAGATTGAGCAGCGTGGTCTTGCCCGCGCCATTGGGGCCGCAGATCGCCAGGATCTCACCCTGGTCGACGCCGAAGCTGACGCGATCGACGGCACGCACACCGCCGAACGTCACCGTGATGTCGTCGACCTGCAGCATCGTTACCAGCGCTCCGACCGGATGATGCCGCGCTGCCGCCCCAGCATGCCCTTGCGATAGAGCGGCACGGTGGTGGCGTATTTCGAAACCCGCGCCCACAGCCCTTCGAGGCCGCCCTGCTCGAACAGCATCACCAGGACGAGGATGCCACCGCTCGCCAGCGGCCGAACGCCGGGGATTTCGCCGCTGCCGGGCAACAGCACGCCCGTGATCGCCCGGATCAGCTGCGGCAGCATGACCAGAAAGATCGCGCCGAACACCACCCCGCGCAGGGATGCGAGGCCGCCGAGCAGGACGAGGATGATGAGGTCGAGCGATACCGTCACGGTGAACTGGTCCGGGGTGAGATAGCCGATCGCATTGGCATACAACGCCCCGGCCATGCCGCAGAGCGCGGCGCTGATCGCAAACGCCAGCGCCTTGGTGCGCGCCACCGGTACGCCCATGCATTGCGCCGCGACCTCGCTGTCGCGCACGGCAAGCATGGCGCGGCCGAGGCCGGTGCGCAGCACGTTCTTGCCGAGCCACATCGCGAGCGCCGCCACGGCCAGGCAGGCGTAAAACAGCTGCTCCGGCTTGCCGGCCGGAATGCCGAAGAGCTTCACGCCAGGGACCGAAATGCCGTTGTTGCCGCCGGTCACGCTCGACCACCGCGTGCGCGATCTCCTCGACGATGAACGCGAACGAGAGCGTCGCGATGACGAGATAAAGCCCGCTCATGCGCAGCGCCGGCAACGCGATCACGAGGCCGACGATCCCGGCAATCATCGAAGCCGCGGCGAAGGCGGCCACCCCGTCGACGCCCTTGGTCTGCAGCCATGTCGCGGCATAGGCGCCGATGGCAAGAAACGCGGCGTGGCCCAGCGACACCTGTCCGGCAAATCCGAACAGGACCTGCATGCCGACACCCGCCACCACATAGATCAAGACGAAAATGAGCTGCGACAGCAGGAAGGCGTTGACCAGCATCGGCGCGCAGAACAGCAACACCGCGGCAACGACCAGCAGGACGCGCGCCATCCTGCCGGTTGGAAACAGCGCAATGTCCTGCGCGAAGCTCGTCTTCATCGTCAGACCTTCTTCCGCACGGCGGTGCCGAAAAATCCCCTGGGCCGTATCGCCAACCCGGCCAGCACGACCACGTAAGCAGCGACGTCCTTGGCGCCTTCGGGCAGATAGACGCCGGAAAGCTGCTCGACGATGCCGATGGTCAGGCCGCCGACAATGGCGCCGGGCAGGCTGCCGAAGCCGCCGATGACCGCTGCAACGATCGCTTTCAGCCCGATCGAACCCATGTTGACGTCGACGAACGTGATCGGCGCGAGCAGGAGTCCGCCGAGGCCGGCAAGGCCGGCCCCGAGCGCCCAGGCGCTGGCATAGACCGTCTTGACGTTGACGCCGCAGTAGCTCGCGGCCATCTGGTTTTCAGCCGTGGCCGTCATCGCAAGGCCGGTGCGCGAGTAGCGAAAGAACGCGAACAGCAGGATGACGCAAAGCGTGGCCAGCACGATCACCGCGGCATGGTCGGCACTCAGCGTCAGGCCCTGGAAGCGGATCAGCATGCCGCTCAGCGGAGTAGCCACCTTGAAGACGTCGACGCCCCATCCGGGGACCAGCAATACGATGCCCTTCAGACAGGTCGAAACGCCGACCGTGACCATGAACACGGCGAATGTCGGCTGTCCCACCATCCGCCGGATCAACAGCCGGTCGAGCGCGACGCCAACGAGTGCAATACAGGCAATCGCCAGCACGGCACCGACGAGATAGGGCAGATGCAGCTGATTGATGAAGGTGACGCCGAAAAAGGCGCCCACCATCATCAGTTCGCCCTGCGCGAAGCTGACGACTTCGGTCGCCTTGTAGATCAGCACGAAGCCGAGGGCGACGATGGCGTAGACGTAACCGATCGCAATTCCGCTGATGATCTGCTGAATGAATGTCGCCATCTGGTCCCAGCGCCGGAATGAAAACGACGAAACGACGGCAGGCTCGGGCCTGCCGCCTTCCGTCCCCCTTCAATAGAGGAAGCTTATCGAACCACCTCGACCGTCGTCCACTTGCCGTTCTTGACCTGCTGCAGGATCTGGGTCTGCGAACCCAGTCGCTGGGTCGGCGTATACGTCATCCCGGTAAATCCGTAACCCGGATCGTAGTCCTTGAAGGTCTCAATGGCCGACACCAGCGAGTCCACCGTCAGGTTCGGCCCGGCGCGGCGCAGGCCTTCGGCGGTCAAGGCGATCATTTCGTGTCCGGTCAGCACGAGGTCATCGAACTTCTGCTTGTACTTCTCCTCGTAGTTCTTGATCAGATCCGCGATCTGCGGCTGCTTGCGCAGGTCGTCGAGCGGCTTCCAGATGTTCATCCCGTACAGGTTCTCGGCCGCCGGGCCGGCCAGCTGGATCAACGGCAACAGGGCTGCGGCCTGGCCCGCCGCCATGGTGACGTCCCAGCCCAGTTTCTGGCGTTCCATGGTAGCAAACGCGACGGGACGGATGACACCTGTCGCAATGATCATGTCGCACTTGGCGTCCTTCAGCTTCACCATCTGCGCGCTGAGATCGGTCGCTGACGACTTGAAACTCACCGTCTCGACGAGTTTCGCGTTGACTTCATCCATGGCCGCCTGGATGCCCGCCATGGATTGTTCGCCGCTCTCGTCGTCCTGACGCAGGGCGCAGATGGCGCGCTTGCCCTTGTCGTAGAAATACTTCGTCAGCTGGCGGAATTGGTTGGTCAGGGTGCCGTTGTAGGCGAACACCAGCCGCTTCGGCGGCTTGTACATGTCTTCGATCGGCGAGCCGGGGAACAGGTACGGCACGCCGGCTTCCACCGAAATCGGCATGGTGACGCGGCCGATCGCCGAGCCGAGATTGCCGACCAGCGCGAACACCTTGTCCTGGCTGATCAGCTTGCGCGTGGCGATGATCGCCTGCTTGGGATCGAACGCGCTGTCTTCCACGATCAGGCGGATCTTGCGGCCGTGGATACCGCCGGCGGCGTTGATCTTCTCGACCTCGGTTTCCATGCCCTGCTTCAGGCGCAAGCCGATCACGTTGATGACGCCGCTGAGATCGAGCACCGAACCCAGCACGATCTCGTCCTTGGTCACGCCCTGGACGCTCTGCGCCTGCGCCGCCGGTCCGCCGGACAGCAGTCCGAACGCGACGCCCAATGCCAATAATCGTCGATCAAATTTCATGTCGTCTCCTGGCTTTTGCTTGCGCCGGCGCCGGTCGCTGGGACCACGGCCGTCGCGACTGACCTATTCCGCCGCTTGAGAGCCGGTGTGCCTGTGCTGTGGCACAAGGTCCTGCCATGGCTTGTCGTTCTTGATGACGAGATCGGGTGCGGCGAGCGGGCGGCAATCCTCGAACTGCGCGCCGATCGGATCCTCGCCGCGCTCGACGCGGTCGGCGCAGTCGAGCAACAGCCGCCGGATCCGGACCAGCGCCGCGTCGGTCGCGATCAGGTGTTCGTTGGTGCGGTCGGCGATGGGACCGGCCGACACCGCCATGATGGAATCTTCCACGGCGATGCCGGGAAAGCCGCTCCAGTTGTCGCTCATCCGCTTGCGGTCCTGGTTGTAGCGGTTTTCGCGGGGCGCGGTGAACTGGCCGGTTGCCTCGTTCCAGAAATTCGGGTCGTCGAGCCCGAGTATTTTCTTGAGATGCGCCTGATTGACCGGCTTGTCGCCGTGAACGACGATGTAGGTCGAGGTGTTTTCGTCGTCCATCGCCACTTCGAACACCGTGAACATGATCGCCGCCGCCGGAATGAAGCGGATCGTCGGCATCACGAAGGGATAGACCCGGACGTGGCGGACGTCCGTTTCGCTCACCGTCGGCTCGGCCTTGCGAAATGCCGCGTAGTGAAACCCGAACGCGGTGTTCTCCATTTCGAGCTTCGGCGCCAGATCGAAGCCGAGCTCCGCCGCGGGATTCATGGTGTCGGTGTTGCGGGTGAAGGTGTCGGCCATCCAGGTCGGCCGCGCCGTGTTGCTGTGCAGAATGCCGACATGGGAGCTGTCCGAGCCCTGCTCCACCAGTTGCAGATAGTTGGCGCGCTGCACCACCTTGAAGATGTGCCGGTGTTCCGCCGGTGCATCCATGAACGCGAACTTGCGGAACGGCGGCTGTTTTTCCGCAGGGCCGACATAGGCCCACACCATGCCGCCGGCTTCCTGCACCGGATGGGCGCGCGCCTTGTGCCGCTTGCAATAATTGGGATCCGGATTGTTGGGCGTATCGAGGATGGTGCCGTCGACCGCATATTTCCAGCCGTGATACAGGCAGCGAATGCCGCCATCGGCGACGCGGCCGGTGAGCAGCGACACGCTGCGATGCATGCAGTATTCGTGGAGCAACCCGACCTTGCCGCTGCTGTCGCGGAAGGCGATGTAATCCTCGCCATACAGCCTGATGCTGACGGGATCGGAATCCGGCACCGGAAGCTCGGACGACAGGCACACCGGCATCCAGTAGCGGCGCATCACCGCGCCCATCGGCGTGCCTGGACCGACCTGGCAGAGACGATCGTTTTCGGCGCGGCTGACCATGGCGCGCTCCTCCCCGGATATCCCTCGCGGAAGTCATCTTCCTTGGAAGACATCCAAACAAGCTTGCCCCGCGTTGTCAATCCTTCTTCCGCGGAAGATAACATCGGCAATGCCGTCGACATCTTCATCGGCAGCGCTTTCAAGCTATCGACAAGCTTCCGACCGTCCGGCATGGTAAGACCGAACCGGCAAAACAATGAGCCAGCGAAGATTCGACAATGACGCGTGAACTAAAGCACTTCGTCGACGAATGGAGGCGGGAGCGGCCGGACGTCAATCTGACCGCGTTCATCATCGCTGCCGCGATCAAGCAGCTCGACCAGCAGACCGAAGCGGAATTCCGCCGCCTGTCGTCGAGCCTGGGCATCGGTCCCGGCGACCTGCGGGTGGTGCTGGCGCTGCGCCGGTCCGGTATCGACAATCCGCATCGTCCGACCGATCTGTTCCAGGCCCTGCTCGTCACCTCAGGCGCCGTTACCAAGCAGGTCGACAGGCTGGTGGCCGAAGGCCTGGTGCAACGCCTGCCGGATCCGTCCTATCAGCGCGGCGCGCTGATCAAGCTGACGCGCCGCGGCGCCAAGGTCGCCGACGCGGCGATCGAGGCCATTTGCTCGGAGACCACCACGATCGGCGCCGCCATCTCCAGCCTCTCGGCCGAAGACCAGGAAATCGGCAAGCAGTTCCTGCAGCGGCTGCTGGCGAAATTCGACGCCGTCGCCGGCACCGGGACTGCCGCTTCGGCGAAACCGGAAACGCCCCGCCAGGTGCCGTCGCCGCGGCGCGTTCACTCGACGAAATCGAAACCCTCCAAAGGCAAGCTGCCCTCCGCAACCAGCTCCATGCCGAGAAAGATCAGGGGATAGCCGTCGGCGATCTCGCGGGCGCGGATGTCCGTGATGGAGGCAAACACCTCGGGATGAACGCGCATCAGCCGCGGCAGCGGACGACGCTCAGGCCGTTCGGACAGCGAGCCGCAGGCCTGATCGATGATGCGGGTCAGAAATGGCGGCGACATGCTGTCGAGTCTCCCTTCGATCATTCAATAGCCCTCGCCGATCATGTCTTTTGCGGGACGCCGGGTTTGAGCGGAATCCGCGGCAGTGCCGCGGCAAGCGAGACCCCGCCGTCGATCGGCACCACCGCACCGGTGATGCAGGTCGACATGTCGGAGGCGAGAAACAGGATGGCCTTGGCGATATCCGTCGGCTGCGCCGCGCGGCCCAGCGGAATATAAGCGTTAAGGCCGGTCCAGAACGCCTCGTCCAGCGCGGCCACCAGGCGCGGCGTCCGCACGAAGCCCGGCGCGACCGCGTTGACGCGAATGTTGCGCGGCCCCAGTTCGTGGGCAGAACAATGCACGAGGTGATTGAGCGCCGCCTTGGCCACGCCGTAGCTCGCCTGGTTCTGCACGCTCAACGACCCGGACATCGAACTGACGAAGACCATCGTTCCGCCGTTGGTCATGACCCGGCTGCCGATCTGCACCGCCAGCCAGGCGTGCCGCAATACCATGTCGAAGTTGCGATTCCAGCCGGCGTCGTCCATGTCGGCAATCTTGCGAATGTCGGCGACGCCGACGATATCGACCAGGCCGGACAGACCGTCTCCGAACAACTCCTTCGCCCGTCCGAACACCGCTTCGACGTCCGCGCGCACGGTGACGTCAGCCGCGATGCCATGCTCGTCGATCTCGGCGGCGACCGCCGCGGCGAGATCCGGCTCCCGGTCCACGCACAGCACCCGTGCGCCGGCTTGCGCGAGCGCGTGACAGGTCTGGCGCCCGATCCCCTGCCCCGCGCCGAGCACCACGAAGCCACGGCCGTCGAGTCGCGACGGATCGGCGTAATTGGCCACTTCGCTACGTTCCGGCTGCGCCATACCCTTCCCCTTTTATTTTTTTGAGCATGATCTGTCCGAAAACCGGCAACCACTTTTCGGGATCATGCTCATAAGTCCAGAACCAGCCGCTCCGATTTCGCGCCGGAACAGCAGACCAGCATTTTCTTGTTCGCCGCCCGCTCCTCGGCGCTGAACACGACGTCGCGGTGGTCGGGGATGCCGTCGAGCACGGCGACTTCGCAGGAGCCGCACACGCCCTTCCATGCAGGAAAACGCGATCTCGATTCCTTCGTCGAGCAGCACATCCAGGATCGGCTTGCCGGCTGGCACGTGAAAGCGCTTGTTGGATCGCGCCAGCACGATCTCGAAATCGCCGTCCGTGGCCCTGACGACATCGTCGCCGGCAGTGAAGCGTTCGATGTGTCGCCGCTCCGGCGCCAGCGCGACGGCTGCCGCTTCAAAAGCCGCGAGCATCGGCGCCGGACCGCAGGCGTAGAAATGCGACCGCGGCGGCGCGGCGCTGACGATCGCCGGCAGGTCGAACAGCTTGCCGCCGGGTTCGTGATCGAAGTTGACCCGAAGGCGCAACGCATCGCCGGCGACGAGCGCCCGGATCTCGTCGAGGAAGGCGCCGTCCGCCCGGGTCCGGCAGGCATAGTGCAGTTCCCACGATGCGCCGATACTGTTCAGGCGCTGCACCATGCCGAAGATCGGCGTGACGCCGATGCCGCCGGCAATCAGTACCGAATGCGGTGCGGTTTCGATCAAGCGGAAAATTGTTGCGGGGCTCGGCGATGTCGATTTCGGTGCCGACCCGCAACTGGTCATGCAGATAGCTCGAGGCGCCGCGGCTGGGCGATGCCTTCTTGACGCCGACCACATAGCGATGGGTTTCGCCCTGCGGATTGCACAGCGAGTAGGAGCGGCGGATGCCGTTCGGCAGCATCAGGTCGACATGGGCGCCCGCGGTGAAGGGCGCCAATGGGGCGCCGTCGACGGGACGAAACTCGAAGGCCGAGGTGTCGCGGGCCAGATAGGTAATCGCGTGAAGATAGACGCGCCGGCTCCGGACCGAGGTCCCGGCTCACTCCGCCGCCTGCGCGGGCGGCACTTCGTAGCGATGGCCCACGCTCTGCCAGGGCTGATCGAGCGGCGCGTCCGAAGTGCAGCTGACGTTGGTGTAATCCTCGCGCATCAGCCCGAGCGGTTCCTCGCCGGCTTCAACCAGCTTGACGCAGTCCAGCAGGCGGCGGCGCAGCCGCACCACGGCCTGGTCGGCGGCCACGAGATGCTCCTGGGTGCGGTCGAAGATCGGTCCCATCGACAATGACATCACCGCGTCCTCGTTTTCGACGCCGCCGAGCCCGCCCCAGTTGCGCGCCATCGCGGCGCGATCCTGGCCGAAGTTGTCGGCCCAGGACGCGGTGAAGTCGCATGTCGCCGGATTCCAGTGGCGCTGATCCTCAAGGCCGAGCAGTTGAATGATCTTCTCGCGATTGACGCGCTGATGGCCATGAATGACCAGATAGGTCGCAGTGCGAACGTCGCTTTCGGGCACCTCGAACACATGGAAATAGAAACTGGGCGCAGGAATGATGCGCACATAAGGCATGATCAGCGGAACCACGCGGATGTTCTTGGCGACCGGCTTGCCGTCGGGCCCCGGTCCGCGGCGAACCGCGGCATAGTGGAAGCCGTAATCGGTATCCTCGACTTCAAGCGAAGGCGCATTGTCATCGACGGCGAGATTGGCCGGGTTGTCCATGTCCGCGCCGCGAACGAAATTCTGCTCCATCCAGCCCGGGCGCGCGACGTTGCTGTGCAGGATGCCGACATGGGAGGAGTCGCGCCGCCTTCCCAGAGCTGCAGATAATTGCAATCGACGTTGACGCGCAGCACCAGGCGGTTCTCCGGCGCCGCGTCCATGAAGCTGAAGCGGCGGAACGGCGGCACCTTCTTCTTCTCGCCGATATAGGCCCAGATCAGGCCGCCCTCTTCCCGGACCGGAAAGCACGGCGCCTTCAGCCGTTCGCGAAAGCGGCCGTCGGAATGATTGGGCGTCTCCTGAATGGTGCCGTCGACGCCGAACTTCCAGCCGTGATAGAGGCAGCGGATGCCGTTGTTCTCGACGCGGCCAAGCGCCAGCGACGCGCCGCGGTGCATGCACAGTTCGTTGAAAACGCCGACCCGCCCCCCGCTGTCGCGGAACGCCACCAGCCGGTCGCCGAGCAGGCTGACCCGACGCGGCGCGCAGTCGGGGTGCGGCAGTTGCTCCGAAAGGGCGACGGGATGCCAGTAGCGGCGCATCACCTGCCCCATCCGGGTCTTGGGACCGACGCGGCACAGGGTTTCGTTTTCCTCGTGGGTCAGCATGGCCGTTTCCCTTCGCGTTCTTTTGATCTTCCACGGAAGATAGAACAGATGATGGCGTGTTTCAAGGCGAATCCGGGCCGGGACTCAGTGGTAAACCGAGCCGCCGTCAACGGCGAGAATCTGCCCGGTGATGAAACCGGCGTCGTCGCCGGCCAGGAACGCCACCGCGCCGGAGATGTCGTCCGGCCAGGCGTCGCGCGGGATCGAGCGGTTTTCGATCGCCGCCTTGCGGTGGGCGGCCAAAAACTCCGTGTTGGCGAGGTTGCCTTCGCTGAGCGTGTAGCCCGGCGATACCGCATTGACGAGCACATGGTCGGGGCCGAACTCCCGCGCCAGCGACCGGGTCATCGACATCACCGCCCCCTTGCTGGCGATGTAGTGCATCAGGAATGGCGCGCCCTTGAAGGCGGTGCCCGACGTGATGTTGATGATACGGCCGGATTTCTTGGCGCGAAGGATCGGCGAGACCGCCTTGCAGCACAGGAAAACGCCGACGGTGTTGACCGACAGCATACGGTCGAAATCCGCCTTGGCTATCTGCTCGAACGGCGTGAGCTTGATCTCGTGCGAGATCGCGGCGTTGTTGACCAGGATGTCAACGGTGCCGAAGGCCGCGACGGTCGCCTTGACCATGGCTTCGACGCTCGCCTCGGAGGCGACGTCCACCTCCACCGCCAGGGCGGACAGGCCGTCGGCCGCCAGCGCCTCGACACCGCGCTGCGGCTCGCGGATATCCGCGATCACGACCTTGGCGCCTTCCCGCGCCAGCTTGCGCGCGATCGCGAGGCCCAATCCGGTCGCAGCCCCGGTGACGATGGCGACCTTGTCTTTCAGTCTCATGGCTATTGGCCCTTTTCGGTGATGGTGAATTCGCCGTCGGTGCGGCGCAGCCACTCGATGGCGCGGCGCTCCGCGGCAAGACCCGGCCGCGCCCAGAGGTGCTCGAGTTCGACCAGACCGGCGAAGCCGCGCTCATGAACCCGCCGCAGGATGGTCGCCATCTGGATCTCGCCGATCTCCGGCTCGGTACGCAAAGGATGATTGGCAATCTGGACGATCTCGACGAGATCCCATGACCGCTCGAGATGGCCGAGCAGATCGCCGTCCATGCTCTGAATGTGCGCGGTATCGAAGATCATTCGCAAAGCCTTGTGGCCCGCGGCGCGGACCACGGCGCAGCCGTCCTCGTAATGCGACAGCAGCATGCCGGTCAGCACGCGCGCGTTGGTGGGCTCGACGCAGATCGTGACGCCCTCGCTCTCGGCCAGTGGAGCCGCCCAGGCGAGACGGCCGATCATGGTCTCGATCTGGCGCTCGCGCGGCGCGTCGGGATCCTGGCCGGTGAGCACGGCGATCTGGCGCGCGCCAAGCCGCTGCGCGGCGTCGAATGCCGTCCGCAGTTCTGCCTCGACACGGGAGCGAGCGCCCTCGCCCGGCGTATTCCACAGCGGCGTGCGGGCTGAAGCCGGCGTACCGCAGACGATGCATCCGGCGGCGAGGCCCAGCGCGGCGACGCGCTCCGCAACGGCATCCTGGATCGGGCGCGGGCGGGTCGCGAACCACGGATCCTGGACGCCGGCAAAGCCGAGCGAGGCCGCAAACGCGATCTGCGCCAAGGGGTCGGCGCTGCCGGTGCTGGCGGGAAACAGCGGCATCTCCAGCGAGCGGAAGCCGAGATGGGGAGCGTAACGCAGATTCCAGCTCATGCGGTGGCTTCTCCGTGCCCATTGCGCCAGAGATGGCGCGCCCCGATCTCGCCGGGCGAGTTGACGCCGAGCAAGGCCAGCGCGGCATCGAACTCGGCCGCCAGTATCGCCAGCGCCCGCGCAACACCGGCGCCGCCGGCGGCGCCAAGCCCATAGGCGAACGCCCGCCCGATCAGGCAGGCCGAGGCGCCGAGCGCCAGCGCCTTGACGATGTCCACGCCGCGGCGGACGCCACCGTCGATGAACACGGGCTTGCGGCCGCGGACCGCAGCAACAACGCCGGGCAAGGCATGCAGCGTCGCCGGCGCGTCTTCCAGCTGACGCCCCCCATGATTGGACACGACAACGGCGTCGGCGCCGATCGCAATGGCGCGCTCGGCGTCGTCCGGATGCAGCACGCCCTTGATCACCACGGCTCCACGCCACATTTCGCGCAGCCGGCTGACGTCTTCCCAGGTCGCGGCCGGATCGAACAGGTTTGCCACGTGCTGCGCGATGCTGACGAAGCCGCCGGCGCCCGCGGCGCCCTCGAAGTTGCCGATGCGCATCCGCTCGCGCATCGCCCCGGCCAGCCAGCCGGGGCGGGTGGCGAAATGCACCACGTTGGCGGCATTGGGCCGGACCGGCACCGTAAAACCATTGCGAATGTCGCGGGCGCGTCGGCCGGCGATGGGCAAGTCGATGGTCACGCACAGGGTGCGATATCCCGCTTGCGCGGCGCGAGCGACCAGCGCGTTCATCCACTCGCGATCCTTTAGCAAGTAAAGTTGGAACCAGCGCTCGGCATTGGCTGCGGCAGCGGCCAGGTCTTCGAGCGACGTGTTCGAATTGGTCGAGAGACAGAACGGAACACCGGCCGCCGCCGCGGCGCGCGCGGCCGCTGCCTCGCCCTGCGGCCACAGCAGTCCGGCGAAGCCGACCGGCGCGAGCACCAGCGGCATCGCCGCTCGATAACCGAGGATGTCGGTGACGGCGCTGCGCTGCGCGACATCGATGCCGTAACGTGGCAACAGCCGCGGCGCCGCGAACGCCAGCGCGTTGTCGCGCAGCGTCGCTTCTGCGCCGGCGGCGCCGTCGACGAAATCGAACAACGGCCGTGGCAGCCGCAGCTCGGCCATCGTCCTCAGATCGCCGATGCAGGCACAACGCGCCAGGCGCGCCGCTCGGGTGTCAAACACTTCTTATTCCGCCGCGGTCTGGGCGGGTTCGCGCCCACGCCCGGCGTGGCCGGGGACCAGGCTTTGCCAAGGCTGGTCCTGCGCCAGAAAGCCGGTGGTGCCGCAAATCTTCTCGTCGTCGAGATCGGGCGAGAGCCCGACCGGCGTCTCACCCTGCTCGACGGACTTCGCAAGTCCCAGCAGGGTGCGATAGAGCCGCTGGATCGCGGTGTCTGCGGTCGAAAGCCGCTCCCGCGATCGGTCCCGGATCGGGCCCGACGATACGCTGACCGCCATATCCTCGGGGATGATCCCGGGAAGGCCGCTGAAGGTCTTGCCGGCCCGCATCGCGTCGCGGTTTTGCCTAAAGCGGTTTGCCAGCGCGGGCATGCCGGGCTTGCCTGCCGTATTGCGTGAGATGCCGAAGGCATCGAGCGTCTCCGCGTCGAGTCCGACAAAAGCCAGTTGCTGGCTGCGCAACGGCTCCTCGTTCATTTTCTTTTCGGTGCTCCAGAACGCATGAAAGAACATGCTGCGCGCATCGTCGATCGGCACCACGATGGTGGCGATGTCGCCGTTCGGATTGAGTATGACGTACGGCGCGACATAGGCGGTGACGCGCGCCTCGGTCTTGTTGCCCAGATCCGCACGCTGCCGGAGAGCGGCGTAATGAAAGCCGAAATCGGTCGCCTCGGCCTGCAACCTCGGCGCGAGATCCGCCTGCATGTCGCCGACCTTCCTGGCATAGTCGAGATCGACCCCGGCGCTGGCCCGCAAGCCATCGGCGTGCAGCAGGCCGAGATGCGTCGAATCAAGCAGGCCTTCCATCACCTGCACCCAGTTGCAGTCGGCGATGTGCACCGTGGCCAGCACGTTGGATGCAGGCAGACCGAGCCAGGGCCATGCCGGAAATCGCGGTTGCCGGTCCGCGGGACCGAGATACACCCAGAGCAGACCGCCGGCCTCACGCGCCGGATAGGCCCGGGCGCGGAACCGGGTCTTGAAATCGGGATCGTGAACGTTGGGGGTCTCCATCACCGTTCCGTCCACCGCGAACTTCCAGCCATGGTAGATGCAGCGGATGCCGCACTCCTCGACGCGACCCAGATAAAGCGAGGCGCCGCGATGGCAACACGCCTCATCGAGGAATCCGATTTTGCCGTTGCTGTCGCGAAAGACCACGAACGTCTCGCCCAGCAATTCGACCCGCACCGGATCGCCGTCCGGCTCCGGCAGTTCCGAACTCAGCAGCGCCGGCGTCCAGTAGCGGCGCAACGCCACGCCCGTTCTGGTTTCCGGGCCGACCCGGCACATGGTCTCATTGTCGTCCCTGGACAGCATGGTCGTGCTCCTCGATCGCTAGGCGGGCATCGCCGCGGTTTCGCGTGCCGCGCGCCAGCGATTGGTGATGGCATGCTGCGGCACCAGGGTCCGCCAATCGACACCATGGGCGAGGGTGGCGTTGCGCCCGGCGATGCGGCGCGGATCGGCATCGACGCCGATCGGCTTGGCGTCGCTCGCCGCCGCCTGCGCCAGGCCGATCAGCATCCGGTAGTAGCGCATCACCGCGGCGTCCGCGGGAGCCAGGATTTCCCGGGTGCGGTCCTTGATCGGCCCGGCGGAAATCACGACGGCGCCATCCTCCTGGGTGAAGCTATGGAAGCCGGAGAATTTGCCGCGTTTCAGGGAGGCGCGGTTCTGCCGGAAATGATTGCGCCGGCTCGGCGCGCCAGGTGCGCCGACGGTGTCGTAGGTCATGTTGGAGTTGCGCAGCGCCTCGTCGTCGAGGCCGACATGTTTGAGCATGTTGGAGCGCAGCGGCTCCTCGTTCATGCGGCGTTCGGGATGGTAGAAGACGTGGAAATGGACGCACTGATAGTCATTGATCGGAACCACGCACATCCACAGGTCTTCGTTCGGGTTGGCCACATAGAACGGTGCGGTGACCGCCGTCACGCGCACATGGGTGTCCTGCCCGGGCTGCTCGCCGCCGCGCAGCGCCGCGTAGTGGAAGCCGAAATCGGTGTCGTCGACCTCGATGCGCGGTCCGGCGTCGAAGGCCATCTCGGCCGCGGCCGCGAAGTTGAGATTTTCCAGCTTGCTGGAGGCCTGCAGTCCGTCGGAGTGCAGGATGTTGAGATGGGATGAATCCACCAGCGCCTCGAACACCTGGATATAGTTGCAGTTGTCGACCGCATAGGCGTTGAGGCGGTTGGAATCCGGGACGTCGAACCACGGATAGTGCGGAAACGCCGGCTCATGCTCCGCGGGACCGAAATAGGCCCAGATCAAGCCACCCTGCTCGCGCACCGGATAAGCCCTGGCCTTGATGCGGGTCTTGAACGTCGGGTCGGGCACGTTGGGTGTTTCCATCACGGTGCCGTCGACGCCAAACTTCCAGCCGTGAAACAGGCAGCGAATGCCGTTGCCCTCGCAGCGCCCGATCACGAGCGAGGCCTGGCGATGGCAGCAATGCTCGTCGAGGATGCCGACCACCCCTTGCGAATTGCGGAAGGCGACGAAGGTGTCGCCGAGTATTTCCAGCGGAAACGGATCGCAGTCCGGCTCGGCAAGATCCGACGACTGCAGCACCGGCAGCCAGTAGCGCCGCAAGGCCTGCCCCATCGGCGTGCCGGCGCCGACGCGGCAGATCAGCTCGTTATTCTCCCGAGTGAGCATGCCGAAATCCTCCCTGTGGCGTTCCGTCTTCCGCGGAAGATGAAATCATAGGGCGGGTTTGGAACAGGCGTCAACAGGGATTATCGGGCGGCGCACCAGGACGATCGTTCCTTAGCATCGCAGGCCAGGTATTCGCCGGCGCATCATCCCCGCGGGTCGAGCCCCGGATATGCGTTCCGAATCATGCGCTTAATGCATCAAATGCGCCAGCTCCCGACTCGGGATTGAACATGGTGCCAGGGGGACAGGCCGACGCGGGCTACAGTCTGATCGCCGAGCGTATGGAGCACGCGCTCGGACGAAGCGCCGCGCCCGCGGAGAACTCCAATGCGGAGCACGTGACGATCGTCTCCGCCATTAAAGCGCATGATCCAGACGGTGCGGGGAACGCCATGCGAAAGCACCTCACTTCGATAAGGGCGATGTTATTTGGGGATCGCTAATAAAATTCTTTGGCCGAAACTATTCAATCATCAACTGGCAAAGAAATATGGGGAATAAGTGATGTCGCCGACTGATAAGGCTTCATGCCAAAGCTTATCAGTGACGACTGAATTCGCCATGCTGAATACCTGACCAGCAGAGTCCGTGGGGTGTAAATCCCCACATGTGCCTAAGGCTTCGTTGCGACCCGCGACCCGCGCGAAGTCTCATCGCCCGAGCGACTTGTTGATACCGCTCAGTCCCAGTCGGA
>CAVPZI010000013.1:0-241403 GCA_963710235.1 uncultured Alphaproteobacteria bacterium | reverse complement strand
CTGCGCTGACGCAGCGACGCAAGCCGCCGCCGCTCCCGTCACGTTTTCGATCAACGCGCATCGCAACCGGCTGGGCCCGTTTGGCGCGGCCGGCGGTTTGATACGGGCGATCATCGATGACGCCGGCCGTGTCGCGCCGGATCTCGTTGCAACCCACCTGTTGACGCTGCTGTCGGTGGCGCCCGAGATCGGCGGGCGGGTCGACGTGCCACACGAGGTGCGTCAGGCGCACTCGGTCTCGCGTGAAGGCAATGCCCCGTCCTGGACCCGACGCATCGCCAACGGCGCGGTGGATTTCATCCTTGGCTATTTCGAACGCAAGCGCGCCGGCGGCCATATCGCGGTCTTCGGCAACGTCGATCACGCCGATCCCACCGACCTCGAATTCATCGCCGTGTTGTTGCGCCGCGCCGATCCGAAAATCTTGCGCCTTTGCATCTGCACCGCATCGGATCGTTCGCCCGCGATGCTTGCCGATGCACTCGGGCAATATGCCACGCAGCGGCGGCCAAAGACGGCCGGCCCGAAAATACCGAAGCCCTGGTCGGCGTGGTTTGCGGCCTGCGGGCTGGACGACGGGATGGCAGCCGGCCTTTGGCGCGACCTTTCCGCTTGCGGCCAGCAATGGCCATCGCCTCCGCGCGCGCGGGAGCTCGAAGCATTCCTGGACGACAGTATCGCAAATCTATCCGCCGCCGACCGGGATGCTTGGGCGCGGGTGCACGTCAACGCCGATGGGACGTCAACCCGGGTACTTGCGGAGCATGTCTATCGCCGCATGCCGGCGCCGGAGCGCACGGCGTTGCATCTCGCCCGTGCCGCCTCGCTCGCCGGTCCGGGTGAACCCTCGCTCGCGCTGGGCGCGATTCCGTATCACCACGAACAGGCGGGAGACGGTGCCGACGCGCTGCTGACCGCCTCTCGCAGCTGCCTCGACATGGCGTGGTATGACGCGGCGCTGGACTGGTCGGTCCGGGGACGCCGGATGCTGTCCGGCGCGCCGCGCGGCAAGATGTACGGTGACCTGACCCGGAACATGCTGTTCGCGTTGCTGCTGCTTGGCCGCTACGACGAGGTCGCAAGTCTCTGTGACGAACTGGTGTCGCAGAGCGAGGATCCCGCGCTATTGGCCCATGCCACTTACGCGATGGCGATCCTGAACGCCCGCCTGTACGAGCGGTCGCGCCGCGACTACGACGCCGCAAAATCCTGGATCGAGAAGTCACGCCAATTTACCGACAACATGCCGGCGTCGCCGAGCCGCGCCGTCAACGCCGCGTTCCTGCTGAACACGCTGGCGCTGGTGGAAATGCGCAAGGGACACGCCGATGCCGCGGAACAGACGCTGGTCGAAGCTTTGGCACTGATGGCACGGGAGGCGCCGAAACTGTATGGTTCGGAGAGCGTCATCCTGCTGCACAACAGGGCGCGCCTTTGCGTCGCGACCGGCCGCGCCGATCTTGCCATCGGTCATCTCGATACACTGCTGTCGCAGCAGCCGGGCGACAGCGCGGCCTGGCTCGATCGGGGTCTCATTCATCAGCGGGCAGGTCGCCATGAGGCGGCTCTGCACGACTACGATATGGCGATCCGGTGGGAGCCGGCCCATGTCGAGGCGCATTTCAATCGCGCCCAGACGCTGGCCGCCCTGCGGCGCAACGACGAAGCGATCTCGGCTTACACACGGGTCATCGTTCTGCAGCCGGACTTCGCCGATGCGTGGCTGAACCGTTCTGCCCTGCTGCGTGCGCGTGGCGATCTCTTGCTCGCAGGCCGCGATATCGCCGAGACCCTTCGCTACCGGCCAAACGACGCGCGGGCGCTTTGCCTGCGGGGCTTGATCGAGATGGCGGTCGGAAATCCCGACGCCGCACGCGACGCCTTCACGCGGTCCATCGAGGCCGACCCGGCGCTGGCCGATCCATGGGCGAACCGCGCCATTGTGGCCTACAGGCGCGGCGACCTCGAGGCGGCGCGCCATGATCTCACCCGCGCCCTGGCGCTGCGCGAGGATGGCGCGATCCTGTGCAATCGCGCAAAGGTGTTGGAAAAGCTGCGGCAATGGCAAAACGCCGCCGATGACTATGCGCGGGCGTTGACCCTGGACGGCGGCAACAGCGAGGCGATCGAGCGCGGATACCAGCGGTGCCTTGAGGCGCTGCGGCAGGACTAGCCGCGGTTCCGTTTACGCGCAGGGCTATCGCATATGAAGTTGGAGTACGTTTTTGTAGGGGGAGGGATCGCTCTCGGCTGTTCCGACTGTCAATATTCCAGCGGGTGTTCTCCGGCCTTGCGGCAGACAATGCCGCCGGTCACCTGGTCAAGTTCGGCATCGGAAATTTCGCTGGTTTTGGTGACCTGGGCCTCAAGCTCAAGCGCGATCTCGAAGTCGTACATGGAAATCTCCTACAGGTTTCTGTTGGAAGCCGACCCGCATGGCTGCCGCGCGGTCTGTTCGGCTTTGCGCGTTTTCCAGGTTACCCGGGCAGGTAACCCCCTTCTGTGAGAAACAGCACATTCAGACCCATGGCCAACCCGTTGACGCCATCGAATGGCAACACGATATACCTTGCACCGTCGATCGAGGTCACAGGAGCAAGGCATGAACGCGCCACCAAACATCGACAGCGACGTCGTGCACTGGCTGACCAACGACACCCGCGACGAGCGCTTCCTTGACAATATTTTCGCCGAGCTTTGTATCCGGCTCCAGCGCGCGGGCATTCCGGTCAAGCGGGCCACACTGCATATTCTGATCCACCACCCGCAATGGCTTGGCGCGCGGATGATGTGGGCGGACGGGATGCGCGAGGCCGAGATTGCGCGAGTCGATTACGATGTGCGGGAGCGGTCCCAGTTCATCGGCAGTCCCGCCAGCGAAATCTATGACGGCGCCACCGAGGTTCGCGAGAATCTCGAACGCGATCCCGCGCTTGGCCGCAAGCACGCCGTCTATGACGAAATGCGGGAAAAAGGACTGACCGACTATGTGGCGTGGCCGCTGTACCACACGCTCGGCAAGCGGCACCTGGTGACCTTCGCAACCGACCGTCCCGGCGGCTTCGATGACGCGCATGTCGCCGATCTGTTGAAACTGCTGCCGTCGCTGGCGCTGGTCAGCGAAATCCGCGTCAAGAACCGGCTGGCGCGAACGCTGCTCGAAACCTATGTCGGGTCGCATGCCGGCGAGCTGATCCTGGCCGGCGCCACCCGGCGCGGCAGCGGCACCACGGTACGCGCCGCCATCATGATCTGCGATCTGCGCGATTTCACCCGGATATCCGACAACTGGCCGCGCGATGACGTCATCGATCTGCTGAACGGCTATTTCGACGCCATGTCCGAGCCGATTGCGAAACACGGCGGGGAGATCCTGAAATTCATCGGCGACGGCCTGCTCGCCATCTTTCCGCTCGACCGGCCGTCGGCCTGCGCGGATCTGCTGCACGCCGTATCCGAAGCCCGTCAGGCCATGATTGCGCTGAACGAAAAGAACGGCGAGACCGGCCGCGCGCCGCTGAATTACGGCATCGGCGTCCACGTCGGCGACGTCATGTACGGCAATATCGGGTCGCGCACCCGGCTCGACTTCACGGTGATCGGTCCTGCGGTCAATATGGCTTCGCGTCTCGAAGCCCTCACCAAGCAATTGGGCAAAACGGTGCTGCTGTCCCGCGCGTTCGCCGATTTCGTCGGAGGCGATTTCGCTCTCGAACGCGTCGGCGAATACCCGGTCCGCGGCTTCAACGACCCCATCGAGCTGTTTGCGTATAACGGCTGAGTGCCGTGCCGCTCGAATATGAAGCGTCATTGCGAGGAGCTCTTGCGACGAAGCAATCCAGTTCTTGCTTGTTGCTTTCTGGATTGCTTCAGCCTGTCATCGGGCGCGCGTTCGCGCGACCCGTTGGCTCGCAACGACGGGGGTCATTTTCCCCTACGGCTCCGCCGTCCGCATCCCCGCCGGGCTGACCTTCATGGCGATCGGCGCCGTCTTCGTCAGCGCCTTGCCGTCGAATCCAAACACCGCGATTTCGTTCTCCACCATGCACTGGACCAGCACGTTTTTGGAATCTTTCGACCAGACGATGCCCTGGCACCAATGCCCAATTTTCGCTTCCGTCACCGGTACGAGGTCGGTGCCGGCGATCCGGTAGATCTTCAGCAATCCAAAATCGTTGAAGAACGGCGAGGTTTTTGGCTTGTTCGAGCCGTTGATCACATTGACCGCCACATAGCCGCCATCCGGTGACATCTTCAGGCCTTCCGGGGTCTGGCCGACCGAGATCGTGCTGGCGACCCGGATCGGTTTGGCGCGCATGTCGATCAGGCTGATCGAATCAGTGTCGCCGCCGCCCATGCCGACATTGCCGACCACGGCCACGTCGCCGCTGCCGGCGGTGTCGATCTGGTAGGGACGCAGCGCTGAAAACAGGTCGCGCTTGGTGTACTCGACCTTGTTGCCGTCGACCGACAGAATCGCGATCCGGCTGTCGCCGTCCCGCGTCACCAGCGCGGTGGTGCCGTCGCGGGAAAACATCGCATGGCTCGGGCCGGACGTCTTTTCGCCGAGCGCGATCTTGCCGGCCGGGGTCAGCGTGTTGCCGCTGATGGTGAAGACCGAGACGGTGCCCTCGCTGCGGTTGGCCACCAGGGCCAGCGTCGCCGCGCGGTTGATCGAAACGCCGGCGGCGCCGGCGCCGGCCTGCAGCGTCGCCAGGACTTTGGGCGGCGAGGATTTCAGGTCGACCACCGTCAGCTTGTCGTCGGCAATCGCCTTGGTCGGATCAGCGGGATCGATTTTCATCGCGCCGGTGACCAGCGCGAAACTCTCGTCCGGCGCGATCGCAACGCTCGGCGGCGGTCCGACCACGCTCGCCGGCACCGGCAATTCCGCGACGATGCGCGGCGATCCCGAAAGATCGATGACCGAGATGGTGTCCGGCAGCGGCTCCTTGCGAACCGTGGCCACCCCGTTGACCAGCACCATCTTGCCGTCATTGGCCGAGACGGCGATCTCGGCGCGGGACGCCGCGCCCATCAGCACAATGAAAGATGTGGTGAAAAATGCCAGCGCAGCCTTGCCCGAACGCATCGCGTCTTCTCCCAATGACCAGGCCTCTACCGGGCCCATAACGGCGAGTATTCAGCGACGCGCTGCGATTGTCCATCGGGGATCTGGCTGACGGCAGCTACGAGATCCCGATAATCTCAAGTTCTTGACCGGCTGTACCCGCGACTTCGCCAACGCCCTTGCCCATCAGCAGCCTTGCCACCGGGGATACGAAGGAAATAGAACCGGCCTTGGGATCCGCTTCGTCTTCTCCCACGATGCGGTATTTCTGGACGCGCCCGTCATGGCGCCTGAAGGTCACCGTGTGCCCGAAGGCAACGGTATCAGTTGACGCAGGTTCAGCGACGACCTGGGCCGTGCGGACTCGCGCCGCAAAGTAGCGCGCATCGCGCAGAGGGGTTGCTGCCTGCCGCCGCCGTTCATTGACGTCTTCGATCTTCTGCGCCGCCTCATACGCCTCGCGAGCCTGGGTGAACTGAAATTCCAGAGCCCTTAATCCCGCTTCGGTAACCAGGTTCGGATGCGGCGAAACCGGGCGGTCGGGCAGCAGCGTCTCCGCCGCGGTTTCGGCACTGTCTTCCTTGGTGAAGGCGACGCTCAAATCAGAATCCTTTTAGGCGGGATATCGCCAGTATTCAGCGGCGAACCGCGGTTGTCCATCGGGGATCCGGCAGAGGCGCCACGGCGTGTTCAGATCAACCTGCCCTGGGCCGAAAAGGTTCCTTAAACCGTGGGGCACCAGCCACGCCAGAGCCGTCGGAGGGAGAAGGGTTGCTTTTTGAGGGCGTGATGGACAATTTTCAAGCTGACCCGAGCGCGTGACAAATTCCGCGTTCGAACTGTCGATAGGTCTTGAGAGCCTGTCGGTCTGCGAAGGGGAGGATCTGCATCATAATGACGCCGACGATCCGCATCGTCGGGTCGATCCAGTAATATGTATTGAACAGACCGGCCCATGTAAGGCTGCCTGCCTTGCGGCCGTCGGGGACGGCATCAATATTGATCATGTGTCCAAGCCCCCATCGCAGTTGAAGGCCCGGAAAAAGATCCACATCGTTCGATAGCGACGGGTTTGTCGTTTTGAGGATTCCGGCTTCGAGGTTGCCGATCTGGTTTACGGACATCAAGGCAACGGTCTCCCGCCGAAGGATACGGGTCTCGCGGAGGCTTCCACCATTCAACAGTGCCTGCAGCAGGGTAAGATAATCCGGCGCCGTGGAATAGATGCCGCCGCCGCCGGAAAACACTTTCGGAACATTCGGCTTTTCCAGGGGCCGCGGAACAAGCTTTCCATTCGCGTCCCTCACATGCAGGCTGGCCTGACGCGCGCGCTGTTTCACCGTGAGCGAGAAGCCAGTGTCGTTCATGCCCAGCGGTCCGGTGATGTGATCGCTGAAATAGCGATCCAGGCTCTGCCCGCCAGCGATTTCCACCATCCGGCCGACCCGGTCCAGACCGCCGCCATAGGCCCACCTTGAACCGGGCTCGAACATGAGCGGCATGCGCGGCAAGGACGGATTGCGACGGGCAACCTTGAGATAGCGAACGACATCCGGATCCCAAAGCAGATAGCTGAACCCCGACGTGTGCGTCAGCAGGTGGCGCAGCGTTATGGGTGTTCGCGCCGGGCGCAGCTGCGGAACCCCTTTCGCATCGAAACCGGCAAGAACCTGTGCCGACCCGAGCGTCGGATCGATATTGCCGGCCGGCTCGTCCAGCTTCAGCTTGCCGAGCTCCACGAGTTGCAGCGCGGCGACCGACGTCAGCAGTTTGACCATCGAGGCGATGCGGAAGACCGTGTCCGTCGACATGCGGGACGCCGCGGTCACGTCGCGGAACCCGAACGCGCCTTCGTAGACCACTGACTGTTCGTTCGCGGCCATCGCGACAACGCCGGGTATTTCCCTGGCGCTGACCCCTGCCTGCAATGCTCTGTCGACTTCTTCACCGCGGGCCGGCTTGTTGAGAGATACGGCGGTGCCGGTCAACGGTGCGGCCGGAATCATGCCTGCGGACGCAAGAGCCACCGTCCGCAACAGTGCATCACGTCGGGTGATTGGCTCTGTCATTTCCGTCCTCAGATGAGACCGGTGACGCTTCACCGCCCGTTATAAGCCCTTGCGTGGGCGAGTTCCGGACGCTCGGCATCGGCGCTCTTCGCGAGCGTGAGCAGCTTGCCATAATACATCGCGGCCTTGTCGCGATCGCCCGCGGCCTCGGCCGCGCGCGCGGCGCCATTATACCCACGGAAGCGGTTCGGCTCGCGTTGTTGCGACGCTTCATACTCCTTGAGCGCGAGCACCGGCTGGCCGGCCTCGACCAGCATATCGCCGAGCAATTCGCGGGCAGGCAGGATACGACCGGGCGTGACGATGTGTTTTTCGTTGCGGTCCTCGAGATCGGCGGCTTCGCGCATCAGCTTAAGTGCATCGTCCACATTCTTGTGGGCGAATGCGATCCAGCCCGCGACCGCGCGCTGCTGGATTTCGACCTCCCGTGCCCAGTAGGTATTTCCCGCATCGACGAGCTTTTGATGCCGGACCGCAAGATCGGAAGCATCCTGTTCGGCGGCGGCGGCATCGCCGCAGCGGGCGGCGCCGATCGCGCGGGCAAACAGGGTGATCGCTTCCGTGTAGGGCAGGCCGCCCACGGCCGGCGAGAGTTGTTTCGCCGCCAGCCAGTCGCCGCGCTCCAGCGCGTAGCGGGCCGGCATCGCCGCCGTGGAGTAGGCCACCGCGACCTGCGACGCCGAAGGCGGCTTGACCTTGAACGCGTCCGCCATGGCGCTCCGTGCAGCCGCATCGCGGGCCAGTTGCAGGTCGGCATAAACCGCGTAATCGCTGGCATGATAGGCTTCGGGCAGCTCGCCGCCCTTGATCGCCGCCTCAAAGGAGCGCCGATTGGTCGATACCGAGTCTTCCCAGGCGCCCACACGGGTGAAGATATGCGACGGCATATGCAACGCATGGGGCGCGTCCGGCGCGATGCCGGCGTAACGGCGCGCGGCGTCGAGGCCCCGCGCGGCGAGCGGAGGCGCATCGTAGGAGTGGATGAGATAGTGTGCAATCCCGGGATGGTCGGGATGCCTGGCAGATTGCTGCTCCAGGATCGCGGCGGCCCGGGTGTACGCCGCGTAGGTCTGATCGGCCTGCGATTGCGTGGCCGCAATATAGAGCGCGCTGAAGATCTGGGCTTCGTCATCGTCCGGATAGCTTGACGCCAGCGCTTCGTAAGCCTTCGAGCGGGCCTGCTGGCGGGCGCGTTCGGGGTGGTTGCCCCAATCCTGATAGTAGGTGCCCACCGCTTCGATGTAGGCGTGCTCGCGCGGCGTGGTCGGCATCCGGCGCGCCGTCTCGAGCATCGCCTCGGCCTTTTCGGCGTCCTTTGGCAGCGGGCCTGCACCGCTCAGCGGATTCAACATCAACAGTGAAGCGATGCCCCAGTACGCGATCGCGCAGCCAGGATCCTTGGCGAGCACATTGCGGAACGCCTGTTCGCCGGCGCTGAACCAGAACGAGTGCAGCATCGCGACGCCGCTTGCCAGGTCCGCCTGTGCGGCGGGTGCGCACGAATTGGAAAAATTGACGGTGCCGACCTGGCCATGCCCTGCGTGGCCCTCGTGTTCATCATGACCAAACGCCGCGACGGTCGTGATCAGAAGCGCGGTGACACCGGCGAGAATGGTGCGCAGTTTCATGACGAATTCCCCCACGTCCACCGAATTCAGGTCAAGGAATAATATGCCGCTCAGCCGGGAGTGGAAGAGCAGGAATCGCATTTCGACCGATCGGCCGATCACTGGCCCGTGTCCTGTCTGGGTTCAAAAGCCGGCCATCCTCGACAGCCGCTATTGGCGGAAGGCGGCCAATCATACGCAAATGACTTGCGCTACCGAAGCGGTCGTATCGCCGGGTCGCCTCGCAGCCTGGCAACCGTCAGCCCAGCCATGTTGCGTAATTTCCGAACCCACCATTCGTCCAAATGCGCCAGCGGATACGCTGCCGCCAAAGTAAGCGTGATCAAGAGCACGAATGCCGCGCCTGCCGCGACAGCGGTGTCGTAGCGAGCGGCCAGGTAGGAATGGACCGGCGAAACCAGCCCAAGCAGGATCGGCAGATGCGCCAGATAGATCGGAAATGACAGCCGGCCCACCAGCGCGGCGGTTGGCCCGGCCAGGCTCCGGCGCAGCGGATCGCAAAACAGAACCAGCATCAGGATGGTGACCGCCGCGATGCCATGTACCAGCGGCTCGGTGTCTGACCACTCAAAACGCGTCATAAAGGCATAAAAACCGACCGGCTTCGAATATCCATCATAGCCGCAAAGCACGACCGTCAAACTGCCCGTGCCGACGGCAATCGGCACTCGCCAGGGATTCAAAAAATTCAGAGCGGTCACGACCGAGTCGCGTTCAACATAGATCCGCGCGATCAAAACCCCGGCGACCGGCATGGCATAATAAACGCCGCCTTTGCCGGTCATCGTCGCCGTAAGCAGAATTACCACCGTGCCAATCGCCATCGCGCGGAGCAAGGACTTCCGGAAAATCAGGACAAGGGCCGTGGCATACGCAGCGAAGCTGCCGAACAGCTCGTAATGCATCGTCCACAGCGCCGCATTGAAGCTGTCGCTGCCATCGAAAAACGTCCAGAACATCCCCTCGGCCAGTGCACTTCCGATGACAAATGTATCCTGCCCGAACACGCTGGCGCCGAACCACGAATGGTCCTGATAAAGTCCGAGCATCAGGAATATTGCCGACAGCATGTTCACCGTGGCCACCAGCGGAACGAGCCGCGGCCATCGCTTCAAGACACCGACAAGGATCTGGCTCCAATCGCCTCTTTCCATGGCGCGGAAGGTCAGCACAAAGCCGGACAGGACGAAAAAGATAGCCACCGCCGCGGTGCCGTTGACCAGTGCAAAGAGCGGCGTCCGCACCAGGGCGATTGGGTCGTCGGGGAAATTCCGCCCGTGCAGGCGCGGTGCAATAACCAGCAGGAAATGATGAAAAAGCACCATCATGGCGGCAACGCCGCGGAGTGCTTCCAGCTCAACCAGCTTGCCACGATCGACGTTCAACATCCAGCAGCCTTGCGGTGCGCCTTATCACAGAGCAGACGACGTAGCTGATCCCGGCGTGCCCGACGAACTTTCGACGAATCACGTCGCTGCGTCGCGGGTCGCGTCTGCCTCGCCGGCGGAATCAAGAAACTGGACCTTGATCCCGCCCGGCACGGCCTTTCCGGTAATACGATGTATGGCTTCATTGGGATCGCTCAGACAAAGCGTGCGGAACGCCGAATCCGTCTGCGAGAGCTTGAATATCTTTTGTACGGCCCGCTTTAATTCCTCTTCGGTCAAGATCTCTTCATCCATTCCCGAACTCCTGGGCTCGTTGAGCCATAATGTGTGTCGATCTCACCATGAATTAGTTCAGCAGCAGGACGGAGGGAATTTTCGCCGGGTCTGCCAGGCGTAACAATTGATAGCCGACGCCTGCGGTGCCCTGAAAGAGACTGGGGTTGAAGAAGCCATTATGGAAGGCGATGTTGAAGTTACCGCGTTTGTGGCTGCGCGCAATGGTCCTGGCGGCGAGCTGCAGCGCCTTGCGGGACCACTGGTCCTGCGGAAACCGCTGGCCCGCTGCGCACAGGGTATCCATAAGCCCCGCATTGCCACAGCAGAGATGGTCGCGCGGCAACAGATTTGCGCTGCTGGTCGACGTCAGGGCGGCCTGAATGTCGCGCCGGACTTCGCGCGTGTCCATCATATCCAGTGCTGCGATCCGTCCCAGTCCGATTCCGGGCGCGCCATGACACCACGACATACAGAACATCGGATCGTGAGAGAGTTTGGTGGCGGCACGTCTATAATCCGGCCAATTGTTCTGCTCGGGCACGAAAGCATGCCCCTCGAAGCAGATGCCGTCGACCGCGGCATCGTGGAATTCGGCATCGGCCGTAACCTTGTACAGCTGCAGGAGAGCGTAGGCGATTCCAGCTGCGCCGTGCGAAAATCCGGTGAGGTGGCATCTATCCAGGGTTGGCCAGGTCCTGAAACCGAACTGGTCAGGCTCGCGCCTTTGCAACAGATGCCGGCCGCATGCGATCGCCGTGGCGAGAACCTTCGGCTCGCCGGTGGCCGCGTAGCAGGCCAACAGGCCGGGAATGGCGCCGGCAGCGCCGTTCATGGCGTCGAGGCTCCGGTCCGTCTCGATCTGATCCGGCCGAATTCGCAGCGCCGCGGTACTGGCATCCGCAATCAGTTCGCCGTCACCCAGAAATTCGCCCGCCCGGGTCAGAGCGTAAGCTATCGAGGACAAACCGGTATATCCGCCGAAGCCAAACTCCGCCAACTCCTCGTCGGGGGCAAGTTTGATCCAGCGTCGGACCGGCGTCAGGGCCGCGTCGGCGAGGCCCCGATATGAAAAACCCGGCAGGATTTTTTCAAGCGCCGCATAAAACAGACCCACGCCGGCCCGGCCGTTGTAGAGATCGTTTTCCATTGGCTGCAAGGTGTATCGCTCGGCCGCAGGCGAATAGTGCAGCACCATCCAGCCAATGTCTCCATTGTCATGACGGAATGCCTTGGTTTCGATCTCGTTTGCCAGCTCCATCGCGACGTTGAGCAACTCTTCTCTGCCTGACGGCTCGAGCTCTGCACATTCTTCACTCGCGTCCGCGATCGGTGGGTCGATCCCAAGATTGGCGCTCCGGACGTCAAAAGAGCCGACAATCAGGCTAAGCTGCCATCGCAGGTCCTGTTCGTTCATCCCTCTGATCTTTGCCTGGACGGCGTTCCAGGCGGAATCGGCAAAGCACCCGGCAATCGGATTTCCGGGACCCAATCTCAAGGCATTCTCGTCGCCTCGCGCCGTAAACCTCGGGATATCCAGTTTCCAGAGCGAAGCCATTTCGGCCTGCAGCAGCGGCCAGGTCACCGGTTTATTCCGTGTCTCGAGTAACTTCCGTGCGAGGAATTCGAATTGCACACCGAAATCGACACCATCACGGACATGGGCAGGATGCAGAGCCCTTCGCAGTATCAGCGAGTATAACGCCGTCGGTCTGTATATGAACCGCGAATCGTGCGCAAACATGGGTCGCAACGGCCCGTTCTCGTCGAGCAGCAAATCCGCCTTGTCCTGCAGGAAGCGATAGGCTTCCTCGAAACCCTCCAGGATCAGCTTCGTGTAATCATTCAGGACCGCAACCTTGCCATTCAAGGTCGGCAGATTGCGAGCTGGTTTCGGTCGCTGCCGTTCGTAGCGATAGTCCATTCCGTCGCTGTTGATATGCGTCCAGACGACACGTTCGGCTTCGCCTTCTTCCTGCTCCGAGCGCGCAAACGCCGAAATATCGAAATACTGGTGATCCACCTTCACGGGATCGGGCAGCAGGTCCGTCGCCAGCACCGAGAGCCGCAGTCGCGCGGCCATCTCGTCTGGATCATCGCCGTCGGCTTTCGCTCGATGATGATAAATCGTCTCCAGGTCGACCGGCACGGGATGCTCCCCGTCGGCGATCAGATTTTCGTAGTGAAAATCGCTCCCGTTCAGCGCATGGACCAGGCAAAGCAGATTTCCTGTTCGCCGGTAATAACGCTGGATTTCCGCGTCACTGGCGCATGATCCGTGTTCGACAAATTCGACCCAACCGTAATCGCCGCGATCCAGGATCGTCAGAATGCGAAACGGCAGCATTACGCCGAAGCGATTGATCCATGCGACCAGATCGAAATATGCTCGCTCGACGCCCAGGCTTCTTGGCTTGTAAATGACCTTGAGTCCGGACGAGAATTCCACCGAAATGACCGTGCGTCCGCCGTCATGCGGATCGGAAAGGCCGGTACCTATGGCGATGGCGCCGCCCGATGGTCTCTGCCGATTGAATATTGTTTCAATATCGGAGAGATCTTCGAGAAGCCGTCTCTCGAATTCGCGTACGTTGACGATCCATTGCGTCACCGCCGCGGCCAGCAGCCGGGCCATGACGCAATACTCTTCAAACAGCGGGCCCCAGCCCTCCCGGTAGATTTCCGCGATGAAGCGGCGATATTGCGCGCGAGACCTCGTTCCCGAGTCAATCGCCACATCGGCACTCCCGGCGAACTGGCCGCATGCCAAAAAGGCGCGAAACTCGACGACGAGGACGCGCGCGGCAATCTCGGTAAGCTTTTGCAGAAGGTCGCGCGCGAATGCGTTCAGGACATCGGCTGGAAGATTGCTTGCGGCGCCTTCGGCCAGCAGCGCCAGTGCCGCTTCGACAAAGGGCAGGAACAGCTCTTCGAACGGCAGCGGGTCGCCAGGCTTCAAATACGGGAAATGTCCTGGCGCGTCCGAGACAGCGGCGTCCCGCAATCGCGGCGTGGTTTCCTGCACCCGGTTTAATACGTTACACCATTCGGGCAGCTCGAAATTCGACGGGATTTCGATCCGCCCCAGCAGGCGCCGCACGCTGGTCGCGTCCAACCCGTCTCGCGCAAGCCGTTCGAGGAATCTCGCCTCATCGCCTTTAGTGGCGGTGTTCTGCCATTCCTTCAGTCTTGCCTCGATCTTTTGCGGCTCAGATGCGCCGTCGGCGTGGAGGCTGGCCGCGAGCCGTTCCCAGAAAGACAACGAGTCAATTGCGATTCTTGCGAGCCGATCTGGCGAGAGCAAAGATCCGGCCCCCATTTTTGGTGCGATAACAGCGGACGACCTACAGCGCTTCCCGGTGATATTGGATCACTCGGTGATCCAATATCACCGGGAAGCGCCGTAGATTCTCGTGTTGGGGCATGTCCTTTTCGGCGAACCGGATCCCACTTCGCCAGGACATGCGCTAAGCGGTTGTTGCAGATGCGAGCCTGCTCCGCCTGAAGCATGGCTGCAGGCGGAGAGGTAATGAACCATGATCGCTCGTGTTAATCAGTCTCGTGCTATTCCGGAGCCAAGGGTCCGCGCGCGCGATAAAAGCAATTATTCAGTGTTCTCGGCGTTGACGTTTCGCATGACGAGGCCATCCGGGCCGCCGGGCGGCGGCCACCCTCTGCGGGAAGCGTATCCTGGGTCAACAGCGGTGGCAGCACGAAGGTACGAACGCCATCTTCACGGTTCTTCTCGGAGATCGGCATCGAGTTTCCTCACGTTGACGGGTAACGGCAGCCCCCAAGCCGCCACCCTCTGTCGCCAGTGGGAGCATTGCTAGTCTAGACTGCGCCCGATTGCTGTCAATTCCGGCGCATGGGCGTGAATGACCACTGATAGCGACCGCGAAGAGGGCCAAAGGTCCGCGTCCGTCGGACCCGGACGACCGATATTGTCCAGTATTATCCTTGTGTTGCCCTATATCTGGTCCCGCGACCGCCGCGATTTGCAGTTGCGGGTGATCGTCGCATCGCTGCTGCTGCTGGTGACCAAGGTAGCGACGCTTGCGATTCCGCTCCTCTTCAAGCTGGTCACCGATGCCTTGACCGGGCTGGAAGGCCCGCCGGCGGCGGGGCCGCCGCGGCTGGCATGGCTGCTGGCCGCGCCGGTCGCCATCGTTGTTGCATATTGCGTCGCGCGCATCATGGAATCGACGCTCACGCAGTTGCGCGACGGCCTGTTTGGCAAGGTTGCGATGCATGCGGTGCGCCGGCTTGCCGTGCGAACCCTGGCGCATTTGCACGAGTTGTCCCTGCGCTTCCATCTCGAGCGGAAGATCGGCGGCCTCAGTCGCGTGCTGGAGCGCGGCCGCAACGGCATTGAGATCATCGTTCAACTCGTCGCGATGCAGTTGTTGCCGACCGTGGTCGAGTTGATGCTGATCGTCGGATACATGATCTGGCAGTTCGACTGGCGCTACGTTGCCGCGGTCCTGCTCACCGTCGCGGGCTACGTCATGCTGACTTATCGGCTGACCGAATATCGGCTCGGAATCCGCCGAAAGGTCAACAGTGCCGACACCGAAGCGAATTCGAAGGCGATCAATTCGCTGATCAACTACGAGGCGGTGAAATATTTCAACGCCGAGGATCGCGAGGTCAAACGCTACGATTCGGTGATGAAGGGTTACGAGGACGCCAGCGTCAAGGCGATCATGTCGCTTTCCATGACCAATTCAGCGAACACGATCGTGTTCACCATGGGTCTCGGCGCTGCAATGATCATGTGCGCGCTCGAGGTCAGGGCCGGCACCAAGACGATAGGCGATTTCGTATTGATCAACGCCATGATGCTTCAGCTTTATCAGCCGCTCTATTTCGTCGGCCTGGCCTATCGGGAGATCAAGCAGGCGGCGGCAGACATCGAGGCCATGTGGGCGGTCCTGGCAACGGATCCCGAGATCAAGGATCGGGCCGACGCGCGGCCCCTGAAGGTTGCCGGCGGCGTGATCCGTTTCGATGATGTCGTCTTTGCTTACGAGCCGGAACGGGAGATTCTGAAGGGCGTCAGCTTTGAAGTGCTCTCCGGCAAATCACTGGCTGTGGTCGGTTCGTCGGGATCCGGAAAATCGACCATCGCGCGGCTGCTGTTCCGCCTGTATGACGTCACCTCGGGCCGGATTCTGATTGACGGGCAGGATATCAGCGAAGTGACGCAAATTTCGTTGCGCCGGGCGATCGAAATCGTGCCGCAGGACACGGTGCTGTTCAACGATACATTGCGTTACAACATACGCTATGGCCTTTGGTCCGCCACCGACGCCGAGGTCGAAGACGCCACGCGGCTTGCGCAACTCGACGGCCTTGTTCGTGCCGCTCCCGAAAGCTACGACACCGAGGTAGGCGAGCGGGGTTTGAAGCTTTCGGGCGGCGAAAAGCAGCGCGTGGCGATCGCACGCACGATTCTGAAGGATCCGCAGATCCTGGTGCTCGACGAAGCAACTTCGGCTCTCGACAGCCGGACCGAGAAGGAGATCCAAGGCGCCCTGGAGCGGGTTTCCCGCAACCGGACGACTCTCATCATCGCGCATCGACTTTCCACCGTTGTCGGTGCCGACGAAATTATCGTGCTGGATCGTGGTGTGGTCGCCGAGCGCGGCACGCACGACGCCCTGCTCGCGCGTGGCGGTCTTTATGCAAATATGTGGCATCACCAGCACCGGGCCAGTGAATGATCATGGCGAGCGAACCTTCAAAACCGGGCGTCGGCGATCGCGACGATCCGGAATTCGACACCAAACCGGCAATCGCGCTGCGGCAGGCCGGCCGGCACGAGGAGGCGCTCGGCCTGCTCAAGCTCGCGGCGACGCGGCTTTCCCCGGATGTCACGGTGTTGCTGGAGCTCGGCTATCAGCTGATGTTGATGGACCGCTATGACGAGGCGGTCGATGCCCTTGGTCGCGGACTGCAGATCGCGCCGATGATGCCGGAGTTGTCGGTCCAGCTTGGTTACGCCCAACTGTCCCGCGGAGACTGCGCCAACGCCAAGGTCGCGTTTGCGCGGGCACTCGACATTTCACCGCGCGCGCATAATGCCTTGTTCGGCATGGCCAAGGCGCACCAGGAATTCGGCGAGAACGAGGCGGCCGCCGACTACTTCAGGCGCTATCTGACGGACCGTCCGAACGACGCCGGGGCCTGGCTCAGTCTCGGGCATTGTCTGCTGGAAATCGGCCAGCTCGACGCCGGCTACGAATGTTTCCGCGGGGCAGCGCGCGGCGACGCGCAACGCTACGGCACCGCGCTCAGCTCGCTGGCGGCAGCGGCGCGCGGCCAATTCTGGCTAAGGCCGAGCGAGGCTGCGCGATTCCTGCGGAGTTCGCCAATCCAGGACTAGAGCGCCATCGCTTTGGATCGAATCGCGATAGCGCTCTAGATTCTTGTTTGCGCATGATCTTTTCGGAAAACCGGTATCCACTTTTCCGGATCATGCGCTAGTGCTTCTGCACCCGAAAGCGCCGGCGGTACACGTCGGTCTCCTGACCGATCGCGTTGCGCGTTCGGATCATTTGCGCGTTTTCCTCGTCGGAGAGCACATCGAACTGGCTGGTCCAGATCTCGCGCCTCACCGGAATGCATTGCGCAACCGGCGTGCCCTTCGGCAGGACGCCGTTGAATCCGGTATCGTGCCAGTGCGCCGGGAAATTGACCGGACTGTCATGGAATGTGTCGCAATCGACCAGGCCGGTGAACGTGGTAAAGGGCAGTTCGCCGCGATTGACCGGGTGGGTGAACAGGATCGAGTAGCCCGCCGGCGCTTCGATGGTCCAGAAATTATTGAATTTGATGATGAAGCGGTCTTCGTCGAAGTAGGGTGTACCGGCAACCTGGCAGGGATCGTGAAAGCCGATCGGTGAATGCGGATATTCGCTGACGAACCCTTGGGGGACTTCGAAGTTCCAGCTGAACTCGCCGTCCCGCACCTTAAGGTCGATCGGCAATGGTATGAGAAATCCGGCCGTCATGGCGTCGATGAAGGGCGGGCATTTCTTGACGGTCAGTGCCTCGGCGCCCATCGTCGGATTGAAGGCCCTCTGCGGCAGGAGTTTGAACCAGTCGGGCAGGCCGTGCAGTGCCGGGATGGGCCGCGGCAACATCGCGTCGAGTTCACGCGCGCAGCGAAATCTCAATGTCTTTTGATCGGCCTGGTCCACGCCACCCACCGCTGTGTGCCAGCAACGTAATCCCGGAAACAGCGACGATGCAACTTGCCGGGGATGGCGGATGGGCCAATGATCAGGTTTGGCGAAGGACCACTTCTCGCGCCAAGCCGTCGTTCGCTGCAAAGCCGACCGTCGCCTTGAACCGCCAAGCGTTACGCGAGCTTTGAAAAAGCAAGCCGCGGACAGCCCCGCTTGCAATGTTTAGTAAATCGTGTTTTACTAAACAAATCGAGCCCTACGGATCCAAGAATCCGCGGGCGCGAGGAAACCTCGGTTCAAGTCATTCAGCTGGTCAAAGACTGTGTCGCACTGCCCGAAGCATTCGGGCGGGCAGGAACGCCGTGCCATGTCGATGGCCGGTTCAAATGGAGGAAAATGCGCATGATCAATAGCATGAAGGCGCTTTTGGCTGCAGGCGGCGCACTTGCCGCGCTCGGCATCGGAGCGGCGACCACGCCCGCGCACGCGCAGGGCAAGACGATTACGCTGTGCTGGGCCGCATGGGACCCGGCCAACGCGCTGGTCGAACTGTCGAAGGACTTCACCGCCAAGAGCGGCATCGGCATGAAGTTCGAGTTCGTGCCGTGGACCAACTACGCCGATCGCTTTCTGAACGAACTCAACTCGCGCGGTTCGCTGTGCGATCTCATCATCGGCGATTCGCAGTGGATCGGAGGCGCCGCCGAAAACGGCCAGTACGTCAAGCTGAACGACTTCTTCAAGAAGGAAGGCATCAGCATGGACGACTACATGCCGGCCACCGTGGTCGGCTACTCGCAGTGGCCGAAGAACACGCCGAACTACTGGGCGTTGCCGGCGATGGGCGACGCGGTGGGCTGGACCTATCGCAAGGACTGGTTCGCGCGCCCCGACGTGCAGAAGGACTTCAAGGCCAAATATGGCCGTGACCTCGCCGTGCCGCAGACGCTCGATGAACTCCGCGACATCGCGAAATTCTTCCAGGGCCGCGAGATCGACGGCAAGAAGGTCTATGGTGCCTCGATCTATACCGAGCGCGGCTCCGAAGGCATCACCATGGGCGTCTCGAACTATCTCTACGACTACGGCTTCAAGTACCAGGATCCCAACAAGCCCTATGCGATGGACGGGTTCGTCAACTCGCCGGGCGCCGTCAAGGGGCTTGAGGCCTACAAGGAGCTGTACAAGTGCTGCACGCCTCCCGGTGCCTCCAACTCCTACATGTCGGAAGGTCTTGATGCCTTCAAATCCGGTCAGGTGGCGCTGCAGATGAACTTCTTCGCCTTCTTCCCCGGCCTCTACAAGGATCCGAACGTCGGCGGCGACAAGATCGGCTTCTTCTCCAATCCCGCCGCCACCACCCAGGCCACCCAGCTCGGCGGGCAGGGCATCTCGGTGGTTTCCTATTCCAAGAACCAGGGCGAAGCGCTGCAATATATCAAGTGGTTCTCGGGTGGTGACGTGCAGAAGAAGTGGTGGGCGCTGGGCGGCTATTCCTGCGCCAAGTCCGTGCTGAACGACCCGGGCTTCCCGGACAGCGCCCCCTTCGCCAGGGAGTTCCTGAAGTCGATGGGCATGGTGGTCGACTTCTGGGCCGAGCCGTCCTATGCGCAGCTGCTGCAGGCCGAACAGAAGCGCGTGCATGACTACGTGGTCGCCGACAAGGGCACCGCGCAGGAAGCGCTCGACGGGCTGGTGAAAGATTGGAAAGCCATCTTCAAGGAAGAGGGCAAGAAGTTCTAGGATAGCGGCCTGGAGCGCGGTTCGTCAGCGCTCCGGGCCATTGCTTTCGGACAAACCCGGACCGTTTTTCCGAAGCCGGTTATCGCGCGCATCAGGACCAGCCGACGTCATGAATGATTTGAGTGCCCCATCACGGATCACCTACGGCGCTGTGCCGGTCCGGCCGGCGGTGGTGCGCCGCATTCGGGGGTTATCCGACAAGGCTCTCGCCTGGCTCTTTATCACCCCGACAATGGTCCTGCTGCTGGCGATCAACATCTTCCCGCTGGTCTGGACCATCTATCTGTCCTTCACCAACTATCGGGCCAACCGGGCCAATGCCCCGGTGACGTGGCTGGGGATCGATTGGTATCAGACGATCCTGACCGATCCGGACATCTGGGCGGCGATGCAGGTGACGGCGCATTTCGTATTCTGGACCGTCGTTATCGAGACCGCGCTCGGATTTGGCCTCGCCTTCCTGATCGACAGGAAATTCCGCGGCCACGGTGTCTGGACCACGATCATCCTGCTGCCGATGATGCTTTCGCCGGCCGTGGTCGGCAATTTCTGGACGTTCCTCTATCAGCCGCAGATCGGCCTCTTCAACTATGCGGTCGCCTTCCTCACCGGCCACCCCGCATCGTCGTTCCAGATGCTGGGCGACGTGACGCTCAGTCCCTGGGCGATCGTCATCGTCGACGCCTGGATGTGGACGCCCTATGTGATGCTGATCTGCCTTGCCGGCCTGCGGTCGATACCGGATTACATCTATGAGGCAGCGGAAGTCGACCGCGCCTCGAAATGGCGGCAGTTCTGGTCGATCACGCTGCCGATGGCGCTGCCGTTCATCATGCTCGCGGTGCTGTTCCGCGGCATCGAGAACTTCAAGATGTTCGACATGGTCAACCTGCTCACCGGGGGCGGGCCGGGGTCGACCACGGAGGTCGCCTCGATCACGCTCAAGCGCTCGGCGTTCGAGAGCTGGCGGACCGGTTATTCCTCAGCCTTCGCCATTATCCTTTTCGTGACGGTGTTCGGCCTCGCCAACATCTATGTGAAGGCGCTGAACCGGGTGAAAAGCCGATGAGCACCGCCGCCCATTCGATCGTCGAACCAACCGCCGGCACGCGGCGCTTTGCGGGTTCGCTGGTGATGCTCTATGCCGTTATCACCATGATCCCGCTCGTATGGATCGTGCTCACGTCGTTCAAGTCGCCGGATGACGCGATCTCCTATCCGCCCAAAATCCTGTTCCAGCCGTCGCTCGAGGGCTATTGCAACCTCTTCACCACGCGCTCGCGCCAGACGCCGGAATTCATCCGCACGCTGGGACCGCCCCGGGGGCTTTGCGACGAAATTGCGCGCGGCCGCAACATGGTGGTCGCCGGCCCGTCGAATTACGTGCCGCGTTTCATCAATTCGCTGATCATCGCCTTCGGCTCGACCGTGCTCGCCGTCGCCCTCGGCACGTTGGCCGCCTACGGGTTCTCGCGATTCCGCGTGCCGCTGAAGGACGACCTGCTGTTCTTCATCCTGTCGACCAGGATGATGCCGCCAATTGCGGTCGCGATACCGATCTACCTGATGTACCGCAGCATCGGGCTGTCGGACACAAGGCTCGGCATGATCCTGCTCTACACCTCGGTCAACGTTTCGCTCGCCGTCTGGCTTCTCAAGGGCTTTATCGACGAGATCCCGCGCGAGTACGAGGAAGCGGCCATGATCGACGGCTATACGCGCTTTCAGGCCTTCGTGAAGGTGGTGCTGCCACAGGCGACCACCGGGATTGCCGCAACCGCGATCTTCTGCCTGATCTTCGCCTGGAACGAATACGCCTTCGCGGTGCTCTTGACCTCCGGCAACGCGCAGACGGCGCCGCCCTTCATCCCGATCATCATCGGTGAGGGCGGGCAGGACTGGCCCGCGGTTGCCGCCGGTACGACGCTGTTTCTGGTGCCGATCGTCGTATTCACGGTCCTGTTGCGCAAGCATCTCTTGCGCGGCATCACCTTTGGAGCCGTTCGCAAATGAGCCTCGATGCAAACTCCTTGCTGCCGGCGCGCGGCTTCGCGGACAGAATCCTGCGGCGCGGCCCGCTGGAAGCCGTCGCGACGACGATCATCGCCGCGGGTGTCGTCATGCTGATGCAGCCATTTTTCCTGACGCTGTACTCCTGGTCGTTCGCGACCACGCTGTTCGGCACAGTGATGTTTATCATTGTCTCGAAGGTCAGGGAGTAGGGCGGATGGCACAGATCAGGGTCGAAGCGCTCGACAAATCCTTCGGCAATTTCCATGCCGTCAAGGCGGCGAGTTTCACGGTGGAGGACGGCGAGTTCCTCTGCCTGCTGGGTCCATCCGGCTGCGGCAAGACGACGACGCTGCGCATGATTGCGGGGCTTGAACTGCCGACGGCCGGTACCATCCGGCTCGATGGCGAGGATGTCACGATGAACCGCGCCTCGGCGCGCGATATCGCTTTCGTGTTCCAGCTGTTCGCCCTCTATCCGCACATGAATGTCCGGCGAAACATCGGCTTTCCCCTGAAATGCGAGGGCATCGGCAAAGCCGAGTCCGAACGGCGGGTCGTGGAAGCGGCGCGCATTCTGCGCATTTCGCATCTTCTCGACCGGCCGGTGTCGGGTCTTGCCGGCGGCGACCGTCAGCGCGTGGCGCTCGGGCGGGCGATCGTGCGCAAGCCGAAATGTTTCCTGATGGACGAGCCGCTGGGAGCGCTCGACACCGAAATGCGCGAAGCGATGATCCGCGAACTGCGCGCGCTGCATGACCGGCTCGGAGCGACAACGGTCTACGTCACGCACGATCAGCTGGAGGCCATGGCGATGGCCGACATGATCGCTGTGATGAACAACGGCGTTGTCGAACAGGTCGCGAGCCCGCGTGACATCTATGACCGGCCGGCGTCGCTGTTCGTTGCAGATTTCATCGGCTCACCGCCCATGAACTTCCTGCCGTTCCGCGGCGGCCTGCAGGCCGGCGCGCAGGCGATCCGGCTCGGCGAGCACCAGGTTGCCATCCCCGCTGCGCGCGAGGCGCTGCCGGAAAGTGATCTCGTCCTCGGGGTCAGGCCCGAGCACGTGCGCTTCGCCGATCTCGGCGTCGTGCGGGGCGAGGTCTATGGGTCGGAGTATCTCGGCACGACGCAGATCGTCACCGTGACGACACGCTATGGAGCGCTCAAGGCCCGGTCGCCCGCCAGCGTGTCGTTCCGGACCGGAGAGCATGTCGGTCTCGACTTCCGCCCCGATACGTTGTCGATCTTCGACAAGGCGTCCGGCCGGGCGGTCCGCACCGCGTTGCATGAGGGAGGCGCGCATGGCTGAGGTCGAGATCATGGCGGTCTCCAAGGCGTTCAGGAAAACGCAGGCGATCGACGATCTGTCGCTGACCGTCGCAGATGGCGAATTCGTTGCATTGCTCGGACCGACGGGCGCCGGCAAGACGACGACCTTGCGCCTTATCGCCGGCCTGGAGATGCCCGACCGGGGATCGATCCGGATCGGGGGGCGCGATGTGACTGGCGAAGCGCCGGCCGATCGCGACGTCGCCTTCGTCTTCCAGCAATATTCGCTGTATCCGCATCTCACCGTGTTCGAGAACATGGCCTTTGCGTTGCGTGCGCCGATCCGGCGGCTGCCGGCGGCCGAGATTCGCGCCAAGGTCCGGGAAGTCGCCCGTCTTCTCCACATCGAAACCAAGCTGGACAACAAGGCAACGCAGTTGTCGGGCGGGCAGATGCAGCGGGTCGCGATCGGCCGGGCGCTGGTGCGCTCGCCCGCGATCTATCTGATGGACGAACCGCTGTCCTCGCTGGACGCCAAGCTGCGCGGCGAAATGCGGCTTGAACTGAAGCGCATTCAGACCGATCTTGGCGCGACCATACTCTATGTCACCCACGATCAGACCGAAGCGATGACCATGGCCTCGCGCATTGGCGTGATCGAGGCCGGACGGCTGCTGCAGATTGGCACGCCGCGCGAGATCTACGAAAATCCGGTCAACGCTCACGTCGCCGCGCGGCTTGGGCAACCGGCGATCAATCTGCTGCCCGCGGCACTGTTTGCCGGTGCGCCGCGCGGGGCCACGACCATCGGCGCGCGCACTGAACACCTGACGATCGCACGCGGTGGCGGCGACGTAGAAGCAACCGTCAAGCGGATCGAGCATCTCGGCGACCAGAGCCATCTCCATCTCGATCTTGGCGGCCAACCCGTCGTGACGTTGTCCGATCCTGAAGCCAGGCTCGGGGCCGGCGATACCGTCTCGCTTCGCCTCAACAAGCCGCTGTTCTTCGATGCGGATGGCGGGAGGGTCGCCGCGTGAGTCTCGATCGGGCAGCAAGGGAAAAACTGGTGCGGGCGCTTGCAGCGTCGATGATCGAACACGCCGAGGAACTGACCAGTCTCGATCAGGCGATCGGAGACGGCGATCATGGATTGAACATGAAGCGCGGTTTTGAGGCCGTGCTTGCGACGTTGCCCGGCCTCGCGGACAAGTCGTTACCCGAGATGCTGAAGTCGATCGGAATGACGCTGGTCATGAAGGTCGGCGGCGCTTCCGGGCCGCTGGTCGGCACCTTCTTCATGGAGCTTGGCAAAGCGCTTCCGGAAGCGCCGGCACGGGCCGATCTGGTCGCTGCCACGGATCGGGCGATCAACGCGGTCAAGTCGCGCGGACGCTCGGAGGCGGGGCAGAAAACCTTGCTGGATGTCCTGGTGCCGGTGCAAGCCGCATTTGCCGGGGGCGGCGATGCCAGGGCGATTGCGGCCGAGGCGGCACAAGCCGCCGATCGCACCACGCCGATGCTTGCGACCCGCGGCCGGGCGTCTTTCCTCGGCGAAAGATCCATCGGTCACATGGACCCGGGCTCCCGCACGGCGTCCCTCCTGATCAGCGCCGCTGTTGCGGCGCTGGAATTCGAGGCAACTTCATGAGCAATTCAGGATCCGGCAATGTCGGCATCGTCATCGTTTCGCATTCCTCCAAGATTGCGGAAGGCGCAGCCGATATGGTGCGCCAGATGGTAGGCAATGCCGTGCCGCTCGCCTGGACCGGCGGCGATACCGATGGCGGGCTCGGCACCAATGTCGCCGGTATCCTCGAGGCTATCGAGGCCGCCTGGTCGCCGGCCGGCGTGGCGATCCTGGTCGATCTTGGCGGAGCGGAGACGAATTCGGAGATGGCGGTAGAGATGCTGGCCGAAGATCGGCGTGCGCGCGTTGTTGTCTGCAATGCGCCGGTGGTGGAGGGCGCTGTGATCGCGGCGACCGAGTTCCTCGGGCGGTTCGTCACTTGCCGCCGTCAAACGTAGCGCGGAGGAATTCTATGCATGATGTCAACGCCAGCCGGGCGGCCGGTGCCTTCGTGCCGCTGACGGGCTCGGCGGTTCTCGTCAACGCCGTCGGCCTTCATGCGCGGCCCTCGGTCAAGCTCACGCAGTGCGCGAAAGGATTTGCTGCGAAGATCGAGCTTGCGCTTGCGCCGGACGGGCCCTGGACCGATGCGAAGAGTCCGGTGAAGGTGATGCGCGTGAAAGCACCGCAGGGAGCGACGCTGCATTTCCGCGTCACGGGCCCCGATGGCAAGGCAGCGCTTGCTGCCGTGCTGACGCTGGTACATGACGGTTTCGGCGAGGCCTGATCGCGGTGGCAGAGATTCATCTCATCGGCCGTGCTGCCTCGCCGGGTCTCGCGATCGGGCCGGTCAGCATGCTGACTGCCGCTGTGGTCAGGCGGACGGCGAGCGACGATCCGGCGCAAGAGGCGGCGGCACTGCGGATGGCGATTGAAGCCGCGAGGGCGGAGATCGTCGAGCAAATCAGGAGCATTCGGGGCGAAGTGGCCGACATCCTGGAATTCCAGGTCGCCATGCTTGAAGATGATGCGCTGGCGGATGCGGCATATGGGGTCATCTCGGAGGGGGTCGCTGCCGACCATGCCTGGCGCCTGGCACTCGACGTGGAAATAGCTGGCTATCGCGCTGCCGAAGATGAATATTTTCGTGCCCGTGCTGCCGATATCGTCGACATTCGCGATCGCGTGCTCGCGCATCTGGGCGGCGTGGACACGGTTGCGAGGATTACCGGTGGCTCGATCGTCGTGGCTGACGACATCACGCCTTCCGCTTTTCTTGCCGCCGACTGGTCGCACGGCGGCGCCATCGCGCTGGCTGCGGGCTCACCTTCCTCGCATGTCGCGATGTTGGCGCGGGCGCGCGGGGCGCCCATGGTAGTTGGGCTCGGTCCGTTGTCGTGGAACGGGCAGCCGCCGGCGCTGGCCTTGGTCGATGGCGACGCCGGCGCCGTGATCTTCGATCCCGAACCGCAGACGCGTCTCCAGTTCGAGCAGCGCATGGCGGCTGCGAACGCCGCGGAGGCCGCCGACGAGGCGGGCCGTGTGGCGCCTGCCCATACCGCCGACGGGCGGCGGATCGCGGTTCTGCTCAACGTCACGGCTCCCGAAGACCTCGCAGGTCTCGATCCCGCGATCTGCGACGGTATCGGTCTCGTACGCACGGAATTCCTGTTCGAAGCATCTCACGGCCTGCCGGACGAGGACACGCAATACGAAAGCTACCGGCGCATTCTTGAGTGGGCCGAGGGAAGACCGGTGACGATCCGCACCCTCGATGCCGGCGGCGACAAGCCGGTCGCCGGCTTGACAATTAACGGCGAGAGCAATCCGTTTCTCGGTCTTCGCGGCATCCGCCTCTCGCTGGCGCGGCCGGAGGTCTTTCGGGTGCAACTACGGGCATTGGCGCGTGCAGCGGTGCACGGGGTGCTGAAAGTCATGCTGCCGATGATAGCCATTCCCTCGGAACTTGATCGTGCCGGTGTCATGCTTGACGCGGAGGTCGCGGCCTTCAAGGCGAAAGGGATCGCCTGCGCCCGTCCGCCGCTTGGTATCATGATCGAGGTGCCGGCAGCGGCGCTTTGCGCCGAGGATTTCGCCGCCGAATTCTATTCGATCGGCTCGAACGATCTCACCCAGTACACGATGGCCGCGGCGCGCGATATCGGTGCGGTGGCCGACCTCAACGATGCCGGCCATCCGGCGGTGCTGGCGCTGATTGCCCGAACCGTGGAGGCCGCCCGCAAGCGGGATGTCGAGGTCTCGCTGTGCGGCGACGCCGCCGCTGACACCCGCCTGACGACGGCGCTGCTCGCGACCGGCTTGAGGACCCTCTCGGTGGCACCGGTGACCGTGGCGCGGCTCAAGGCCGCGATCGCAAAGGTGGGTTCATGACGGAAGAAGCAGACGAAGACACGCGTGCGCCGGGCGACAGCAACGTCGCCGACTACAAGGTCATCCTGCGGCGCGTGCTCGACAACCGGCCATCGGGGACCAGGCTCAAGCTTGCGGCGGCGCTGGGCAAGAACCGTTCCTTCGTGACCCAGATCACCAATCCGGCCTATCTGGTGCCGATCCCGGCCAAGCATGTCGCGATCATCTTCGAAGTCTGCCATTTGTCCGGCGTCGAGCGCGCGGCCTTCCTGGAAGCTTACGGACGCGCGCACCCCGGCCGGCTGCGCGCATCCCATCGCGAAGCGCGCACGCGCACGATAGCGGTAACGGTACCCGACCTCGGCGACGACAAGAAGAATCGTGCGCTCGAACAACTCGTGATCGATTTGGCAGCGCAACTCGCGCGTTACGCCGAGAGCGTCGGCTAACGCATGTCCCGGCGGATCCGGGCCGCAAAATGAACCACGGGAGGGCGTTTATGAAAAAGCTGATCAATGGCGCCGATACGGTACTTGAGGAAAGTCTTGACGGCTTCGCGGCCGCCCATGCGGATATCCTGTTGCTTGGCGCCGAACGCAAATTCGTGCGCCGCCGCAACTTGAAACCGGGCAAGGTCGCCCTGATTTCGGGCGGTGGTTCGGGGCATGAGCCATTGCATGCGGGCTTTGTCGGCCGGGGCATGCTCGATGCCGCCTGCCCCGGCCAGGTCTTCACCTCACCGACTCCGGACCAGATGATCGAGGCGGCGGAGGCCGTCGACACCGGCGCTGGCGTGCTCTTCATCGTCAAGAACTATGAAGGCGATGTGATGAATTTCACCATGGCCGCAGAGATGGCCGGGCGGGAAGTTGCAAGCGTGGTGACGAACGACGACGTCGCGGTCGAGCAATCGACCTATACGACCGGTCGCCGCGGTGTCGCGGGTACGCTGATCGTGGAAAAGATGGTCGGCGCCGCGGCCGAGGCCGGAATGCCGCTTGCCGCTCTCAAGGCGCTTGGCGATGAAATCAACCGGCGGACGCGCTCGATGGGCGTGGCGCTGTTGCCGTGCACCGTGCCGGCGGCGGGGCGGCCGAACTTTACGCTGGCCGACGACGAAATGGAAATGGGTGTCGGCATTCATGGCGAGCCGGGCAGGCGCCGGGTGCGGCTGGCTGGCGCCGATGCCATTGCCCAGGAGCTCGTGGGCGCGATCCTCAAGGACCTTGCACCAGAGCCGGGGAGCGAAGTGCTGCTTCTCGTCAATGGATTCGGCGCAACGCCACTGATCGAACTCTATTTGATGGTCAACAGCGCAAAGCAGATTCTGGACGATGCGGGGATCACGACGACGCGTTTCCTGACCGGATCCTACGTCACGTCGCTCGACATGGCGGGGGTCTCGGTCACCGTATCGGTGCTCGATGCCCAGGCGAAGCAACTGTGGGATGCTCCGGTGCACACGGCGGCGCTGCGCTGGGGCACATGAGCACACCTCGCGGCCTGGGCCGATTGATAGATCGCTTGAGTACTGTTACGGCATCCTGGCGGAATTTCGCGAATTCCAGCCTTCATGATGACAGGAATCCCGCGTGAAACGGAAGATCATCATCGATACCGACCCCGGGCAGGATGACGCTGTCGCCATCCTGCTGGCGCTGGCCGCTCCCGAAGAACTCGATGTGATGGCGATTGTCGCGGTCGCCGGCAATGTCCCGCTCGAGCTGACAAGCAGGAATGCGCGCCAGGTGGTTGAACTCGCCGGTCGCACCGACATTCCGGTCTATGCGGGATGTGCGCGCCCGATCCGCCGCACGGCGGTGACCGCCGAACATGTCCATGGCAAGACCGGCCTCGATGGTCCGGCTCTGCCCGAACCATCAATCCCCCTGCAGGCGCAACACGGCGTCGATTTCCTGATCGAGGCGCTGCGCGCGGCGCCGCCGGGCGAGATCACGCTTTGCACGCTGGGGCCGCTGACCAACGTCGCCATGGCGCTGGTCAAGGCGCCGGAGATCGCGCCCCGGATCCGGGAAATCGTGATGATGGCCGGCGCCTGTTTCGCAGGCGGCAATGTGACGCCGGCTGCGGAGTTCAATGTGTTCGCCGATCCCGAGGCCGCCGATATCGTGCTGAAAAGCGGCGTGCCGATCGTCATGCTGCCGCTCGACGTGACGCACCAGGTGCTGACGACCAAAGCTCGCCTGCGGCGCATTGCCGCCGCCGGTGGCCGCTGCGCAAGCTGGGTTCACGACATGCTCGGCTTTTACGAGCGCTTTGGCAGGGACAAGTTCGGCGGCGACGGCGCGCCGCTGCACGACCCCACCGTCATCGCCTGGCTGTTGCGGCCCGGTCTGTTCACCGGCCGGTCGATCAATGTGCAGATCGAACTGGCAGGCCAACTGACCCTCGGCATGACCGTTGCCGACTACTGGCAAAAATCCAGCCTTGAGCCCAACGCGCTGTTCCTGCGCGACGTCGATGCTGACGGATTCTTCGAGCTGCTGACGGAACGGCTTGGCCGGCTGCCGTAACGGCCGCGCCGGTCTTGCCGCGGGTGATCAGCTCACCAGAAGCCGGGTGCGGACGGCTTGTTCGACGGCCGCAAGTTCCCGATTGGCTTTGGAAAGCTGAAGTTCGGCCGCTTGCGCACGAAATTCGACGGCGGTGGCGTAGTCTTCCGCCGCGGTGATGCGCAATTGGGCCTGCTTCAGTGCCTTTGTCACATCCTGAAGTTTGCCATTGAGCACATCGATGATTTCACCCCGCGCCCGCTCTGCGGCGTCTTTCTGCTTCCCGGCGAGCAGCAGTCTCTCCGCAGCCTGTTGCACGAGGTCCAGCGCCGTGGGGCCGTCATCCTTGGCGTCGGGTTGGGAAAAGCTCAGCACGTTGTCCGCCTCGCCGAGTACGGCTTTGTACTTATAATCCCACAAGTCCTCGCGCAGCTGTTGATATGCCCGGTACCCCATCGGCGTGACCCTTTTTACGGAACTACTGGGCAGAACAATAAAAGCAACATGGTAAAGGCCCGGTTAAATGCGAAAGTCACGGACTTTCAGCACGTTGCCCTTGCCCCAGGCGCCGCACCCGGGCATCACACCGGGCGGGGAGAAAAACCATGATCGCAACCGAGGCCGCCCGGGGCATTTCCGCGGCACCCGTCGTCCGGGACATGAAGGTCATTGCTGTCGCCGGCCGCGACAGCATGCTGCTCAATCTCAGCGGCGCCCACGGGCCGTTCTTCACCCGCAACATCGTCATCCTGACCGACAATGCCGGCCACACCGGCCTCGGTGAGGTGCCCGGCGGCGAGAGCATTCGCACCACGCTGGAGGACGCCCGCGTCCTGGTGATCGGCCAGCCGATCGGCCACTTCAACAATATTTTGAGGAACGTGCAGCAGCGGTTTTCCGATCGCGACGCCGGCGGCCGGGGCTTGCAGACGTTCGATCTGCGCACCACCATCCATGTCGTCACCGCCATCGAATCGGCGTTGCTCGATCTGCTGGGACAGCATCTCGATGTGCCGGTCGCAGCACTTCTCGGCGAGGGCCAGCAGCGCGACCGCGTCGAGATGCTGGGCTATCTGTTCTACATCGGCGACCGCCGCAAGACCACGCTGGCCTACCGCGACGAACCCGATGGCGACGACTGGTGCCGCCTGCGTCATGAAGAGGCGGTCACGTCGGAAGCCGTGGTGCGCCTCGCCGAGGCCGCCTATGCGCGCTATGGCTTTCACGATTTCAAGCTGAAGGGCGGCGTGTTTGCCGGCGAAAAAGAGATCGAGGCGGTCAAGGCGCTGGCCAACGCGTTCCCGAATGCGCGCATCACGCTCGATCCCAACGGCGCCTGGTCGCTGAAGGAAGCGGTCCGGCTCTGCAAGAACATGGCGGGCATTCTCGCCTATGCCGAGGATCCGTGCGGCGCCGAAGCCGGCTTCTCTGGCCGCGAGATCATGGCCGAGTTTCGCCATGCCACGGGTCTGCCCACCGCGACCAACATGATCGCCACCGACTGGCGGCAGATGAGCCACGCGCTTATCCTGCAGTCGGTCGATATCCCGCTGGCCGATCCGCATTTCTGGACGATGCGCGGCGCGGTCCGGGTGGCGCAGACCTGCCGCGACCATGGTCTGACCTGGGGCTCGCACTCCAACAACCATTTCGACATTTCGCTGGCGATGTTCACCCACGCCGCCGCCGCTGCGCCCGGCAAGGTCACCGCCATCGACACCCACTGGATCTGGCAGGATGGTCAGCACCTCACCAAGGAGCCGTTGAAGATCGTTGGCGGCCTGGTCGACGTTCCCATGCGCGGCGGCCTCGGTATCGAGATCGACATGGCGGAGGTCGAAGCCGCCCACGCGCTCTACAATAAGCACGGCCTCGGCGCCCGCGACGACGCCGCGGCGATGCAGTTTTTGATTCCGGGGTGGAAATTCGATCCGAAGCGGCCCTGCATGCTGCGGTAGGGCACTCCCTCTCAAGAGTTCGCACGGTCCCTCCACGGGTCGTCCCGGCGCAGGCCGGGACCCATAACCCCTGGCGTCTAAGATTTAGAAAGGCTTCTCACTTAACGCCCAAACGAGAGTCCGCGCCGTATGGGTCCCGGCCTGCGCCGGGACGACTCTGTGGAAATTCATCGGCGAATCTGCAGCGAGCAGCTCGCGTAGATCATATGCGACCGTGCTGCCTTCTGCTGGGGCCGCCATCAACCTTTCAGCAATAACCTTCCCGCACAGTCGCGCGATGATTCGCATCATCGAACGCCTTTTTGAAACTGTCGAAGTCAACGCCGCCTGCGCGGTGCTTTCGGTGGTGGCTTCCCTGGCGATGACGGGCTGCCTGCGCCTGCTCTGGGAATAGCAAATCCCATTGCCATCGAGTGCGGTCGATCTGGCACCGGCCACCTAACGCCAATCCACGCCCGATCACCCTGAGAGTTTCGAACCTTCAGAGGATCGGGAGTTCGGCTAGATGGTTTCCCAGGCGCCAGACTTTTCGCTGCGGAAAATAGCGTCAATAACGCGCAGTTGCTTGATCGCGTCCTCGACACCGACACCGTGCAATGTCGATTTATCGCCGAGCACGGCCAGCGCGAAGGCTTCGGCCTGAGCGGTATATTGATCGAGCGGGGGCAGAATCTCGCGACGGTAGAGGTCCCGATGCGGGCCGCGTCCCACGAGAATCGCAGTCCTCTCGTCGGCGGGCGCATTAAAGGGAATTTGGATCTCGAGGCTGGCATCCGTGCCGAACGCTTCGACGGTTTGCCGCCCCGCAGTCTGGGTCCCGCACACCAAGCTCAGCTGCCGCCCGCCGCCAAAATCCGCGATGACGCTGACGAGACGATCGGTCCGGAAGTTGGGGTCGCGGTCGACGAGCGAAACGACTCGGATGGGTTCTGCTTCAAACAGATACCTGCCCGGAACGACGCAATAACCTCCGATATCCATCAGCGCGCCGCCCCCGGCGTCCAGGATGTTGCGCACATTCTTCGGGTCGACGTTGTGATAGGCAAAAGCCACGCGGACCAGATGAACACGGCCCAGCTCCCCGGATCGGACGATTTCCCGCGCCCGGTGCCACTGCGGATGATGAAGAATCATCAGGGCTTCCGCGATGATGACGTCACGAGCGGCAGACCTCAGCTCTTCGGCCTCCTTCGCAGTGACCGCGATCGGCTTCTCACAAAGCACGTGCTTTCCGGCGCGCGCCGCCGCCAGTGTAATCGGCACGTGCAAATGGTTGGGAAGTGGGTTGTAGACGGCATCTATCTCCGGATCGGCAAACATCTCCTGGTACGAGCCGTAGGCACGCGCCTGCGAGAGACCCAATCGAGCCAGCGCGCGCTCGGCGTTGCCGTGATCGCGAGAGGCAAGAGCGACCACCTCCGAATGCGGGGATTTCATGATCCCGGGCGTGACTTTCGTCATGCCGATGTTGGCCGTCGAGATAATCCCCCAGCGAACTTTGCGATCTGTCATCATCAGCTCCTGCTGTTGTTGTACCGTTACGCTCACAACCAACACTGCAAAGTGTCAGCAGCCCGGCTCGACCGGGAGTCGAGGCGACACAAATGGGACGCTTGCCGCGAGCGCACTGACCGCCGCCTTCAGCACCGCAGGAGCGTGCGGAGCCAAACGCGAAGTCCCGTTTCGGCGTCAAAAATCGCTATCAGGGCTGCGTCCATGTCGAAGCGACGCCGCTGGTATCCTCGGATGGCTGCAGCCGCAGCGACCTCCTTGGGACCACGCCCCTACCAATCCAGCCGCAGCAGCGACACCCCCTGGCGCGGCAAAATTCCGCGTAACGTAAGGTTGCCGCCGGAAACCTCGACCGGCGTGCCGTGGTCGATTTGCGCCAGCCGTCCCGCCGCTTCCAGCCTGGCATAATCCAGCGTCGATGGCTTTTGCGGCTTGCCCATATGCTGCCACAGCGCGAAGGCGTTCGAATGATCGGCGTCCATGCGGAAATGCGTCAGCGTCGCCGGCCGCTCGCCCCAGCCGCCGAGCGAGATCGTCACGTCGGCGTCGGGGCCCGCTTCATCGTCATCGTGATAATGCCAGACCAGGATGCTGACGCCGTTGTCGTCGCGGGTCGCGACCACGTCGACGTCGGGTTCGCCGCGCACGCCGTGGCCCATGATGTCGGTTATGTCGCGGCGGAAATTGCTCGTGGTGGCGAGCCATTCGCCGCCGAGCTTGCCCAGCATGCGAAACGCGTTGAGCACCGCCTTGTCGATGCCGTTGGTGGCGAGATCGCGAAAGCCGTCGAAATAGGGCTGCTGGTCGAACATGAAGGCCCAGGTGACGGCGCCTTCGATGGTGATGCCGGCGCGCCTTGAAAGTTCGTAGGTCCGGATCATGCTCTCCACCACATAGGCGCCGTACAAGCGGCCCGTTGCGATAGCCGTTCTGCGGATGGACCCGCGCCGAACACGCCGCACAGCCCTCCGGATCGGACTCGCCGATCACCACCGGCAGGTGGGTCAGGGTCGGAAACTCCTTGATGATGTCGAGGCTGGTCTGGATATCGTTGAGCTGCTTGTGCAGGCCCATCCGGACGTGACCCTGGTGGATCACCGGATTGCCCTTGGCGTGGAAGGCGAGGAAGTCGATCGGCGAGTTGTGCTCGACCACGTGCTTGAGAAAGCCGCGCAGAAACGTCCTCGCCTTTTCGCTGGCGAAGGCGCCGCAGGTGTGCGGGCCGCCGACCCGCGCCTTCGGCAGCGCGCGCTTCACCGCGCGGGCGCTGACGTCGTACATCTCGCAGAACTGCGGAATCGTCCCCAGCCAGTAATGGCCGTCCGGCTCGTTCCAGACTTCCCACGGCCAGGTCGAGACGGTGTCGTCGCCATAGCGCTCGGCCAGATGCGCCGCCCAGGCCTCGATCAGGTCACCCCATTTCTTCAAATCCTTCGGCGGCGAAGCCCAGCCGGTGACGATCAGCGCGGTCTTGTCCTCCGGCTTCCAGCTGTGCTGGTACGGCCCGTCATAATCGGACAGCGGCTTGGGCGTGAATCCGATCTGCACCAGCGGCACGTTGCCGGCTTCGACATAGGCGTCGAAGATCCTGTCCATGATGGTCCAGTCGTAGACCGGATTGCCGTGGGCATCCTCGCTGTAGGCATTGGTCGAGCCCCATTTCAGCGCCGGCGTGCCGTCGCCGCTGCAGAGCAGGTTGTGCGTGCGGATCCGCGGCGCCTCGGGACAAAGCTCGGTGAGCTCAGCCAACAGCTTCTTGCCGTGCTGCGAATAGGTGTAGTTCGGCTCGTCATAGCCAAACCAGTTCCACAGCGGCCGATACGGTTCGGTCGCCCTGGTCGGCGCGGACCGAAATGGACACCTCATACGGGCTTGGCATTTTCCAGTTTCCTTATTCTTGCGGCAGACCTTGATGAGGCCTCTGCCGGGGCGTGATGTAAGGCGGATCGGGAGGGTGGAATCCGCTGGCGCGGGGGCGGCCGACGCGGGGCGCGAGACTATGGCAACGCGACATTTTGTCAATAATTGGCAGGCGCAACAAATCCGCGGCACCACCAAACGCGCGTATTTCCTGTATTTTTGCACAAACCATCAAGCTGAAGGTTGCTGTCCGCCCGATATTGTCGATAATGTCCGCCAACGAAGTGCAGCAAACGCGCTTTGCCGGAAACGCTCGCGATTTCAACGCCGTGCCATCGCGCTCTGCGGTGGACAGCGCCGGAGCGAGCGCCGCCAGGGTGCCGAGGGAGGAAAAAATGAGGCTGATCCGCAAGCTCGCGGTGGCGATGACGGCATTGCTGCTGGCGTCGCCCGTTCTCGCGCAAGACTTCGTCGCCGGCATTCCGCGCAACGAGACGCTGATCATCCAGGGCACGCCGGCGCAAAACGCCGACTGGTTCAACCTGTGGGCGGCGGGCGGCGGCCTCGCGGTCAACGGCCTGCAGCAACTGACCAGCGATGCCTTGTGGTTCATCAATCCCGAGGGCGGCAAGGACGCCTGGCAGAACGCGCTCGCCGCCGAGCCGCCGGTCTATAACGCCGACGCGACGCAGATGACGGTAAAACTGCGCCGCGGTATCTACTGGAGCGACGGCGTCGAGTTCACCTCGGCCGATGTCGCCTACACCGTGCAGACCCAGATCGATCATCCCGGCATGAACTGGAGTGCTGTGTTCTCGATCAACGTCGCCTCCATCGAGGTGCCCGATCGCGACACCGTCGTGTTCCACCTCAAGGCGCCGAACTCGCGTTTCCACACCGTGTTCACCGTCCGCTGGAACGCGGCCTGGATCATGCCCAGGCACGTGTTCGAAAAGGTCGGGGATCCGCTGAAATTCGCCAACAACCCGCCGGTGTCGCTCTCTGCCTACGTGCTCAACAGCTATGACAAGCTCGGCAACTGGACCATCTGGAAGCTGCGCGACGACTGGCAGCGCACCTCGATCGGGATGGATTGGGGCCAGCCACAGGTCAAATATGTCGTGTATCGTAATGCCGGCAATCCGGAGGCGCGGGTGATCGAGCAGCGCAACCATAATCTCGACGTCATCAACGATATGGCCCCCGAAGGCATGTTCGCGATGATGCGAAGCTCGAAAAGCGTCGCCTCCTGGTTCAAGAGTTTCCCGTTCGCGCATCCCGATCCGACGCTGCCGTCGGTGATCCTGAACAACAAGGTCAAGCCGTTCGACAACAAGGACGTGCGCTGGGCGCTGGCGCTGATGATCGACATTCGCGCGGTATCGCTCGGCGCGTTTCGCGGCGCCGCCAACCTGTCGGCCCTGGCCGTCCCGCCCACCGGCTCGGCGCCGGACGATTACTTCGTGCCGATGCAGGACTGGCTGACCGGTTTCGAGCTCGATACCGGCAAGCGCAAGGTCAAGCCGTACAATCCGAACATCGCAAAAGAGATCGCCGACCTGGTGCGTCCGCAGTGGGGGGAGGCGATCCCGAAGGACGACAACCAGCTGAAGCGCATGTTCGGATTCGGCTGGTGGAAGCAGGACGTCGCGGCCGCCACCGAATTGCTGCAGAAGGCCGGCTTCACCAAGCAGGGCAAGAACTGGATCAAGCCCGACGGCACCCCGTTCGCGTTCCGCCTGCAGGTCGAAGGCGACGCCATCCCGACGCTGGCCCGCGCCGGCACCATCATCGCCCAGGGCTGGCAGCAGCAGGGCATCGATGTGAAGGTCGAGGTCGCCGGTCCCACCAACGGCCGGCGCCTCTCCACCGGCGACTTCGATGCGGCGATTTTCTGGTCGATCGAAACCTGGGGCGGCAACCCCGATCTCAGCTACTTCCTGGAAAGCTACCAGTCGCAGTACATCCGGCCGCTCGGCGAAGTCCAGGCGCCGCGCAACCTGCAGCGCTGGCAGGATCCCGAACTCGACAAGCTGGTCGAGGCCAACCGCAAGGTGCCGTTCAATTCCCCCGACGTGCCCAGGGTCGGCGAACAGTTCCTGAAATTCGCCGTCGAACAGATGCCGATGATTCCGCTGATGGCCTACAACAAGTTCGCCCCGTTCGACACCACCTACTGGACCGGCTATCCCACCGCGGAAAACCCCTATTCGGCGTCGGGCCCGAACTGGTCGAACCTGCGCTACATGGTGGTGCACATCAAACCCAACCCCGACGCGCCGAAGAATTAGGGCTATCCTCGTCGAGGAGCGAAGCGACGAAGCAATCCAGTTCTTGCTTGTTGCTTCTGGATTGCTTCGCTTCGCTCGCAATGACGGACTGGCGACATCGAAAGTGCCCCATGAACGTCTTTCTGACATACGCGGCGAGGCGCTTCGGCCAGTTCATGTTCGTGGTCGTCACCGGCATCACGCTGGCGTTCATCATCGCGCATCTGTCGCCGGTCGATCCGGTCGAGCAGAGCCTGTCGCTGATGACCGGCTTCAGCGCGTCCGATCCGCGCGCCATCGAAATCCTGCGGCAATCCCTGAGCGAACTCTACGGCGTCAAGGGCGGTCTCCTGGATCACTACCTGATCTTCTGGCGGAGGGTGCTGACCGGCGACTTCGGCCCGTCGCTGTCGGCGTTCCCGACCCCGGTCATCACCATCATCCTGCGCGCCATGCCGTGGACCTTCGGGCTGCTGGTGCTGTCGACCATCTTCGCCTGGATTACCGGCAACATCCTCGGCGCGCTGGCCGGCTATTTTCGCGACAGCCGGCTCCTGAAGGCGATCGGCATGGCGGTGATGGCGCTGCAGCCGCTGCCGACCTACATCGTCGGCCTCGCGCTGGTGATTTTCTTAGGATATCTGTGGCCGATTTTCCCGATCAGCGGCGGCGCCCAGGTCAACCTGCCGCCGGCGCTGGACTGGACGTATGTTCGCAGCGTCATCTCCCACGGCACCATGCCGGCGCTGACCCTGGTACTGGTCGGGCTCGGCGGCTGGTTCATCTCGATGCGCTCGCTGGTCTCCAACATCGTCACCGACGACCACGTGGTCTATGCCGAACTGGCCGGGGTTCGCCCGCGCACCATCTTCAGCCAGTACGTCGCCCGCAACGCCATGCTGCCGCAGGTCACGGGTCTCGCGCTCAATCTCGGCCATGTCTTCAGCGGTGCTGTCATCGTGGAGTTCGTGTTCGGCTATCCCGGCATGGGGCAACTGATGATCGCCGGCATCTACGCCGGCGATTACAGCCTGGTGCTCGGCGTCACGACCATTGCCATCATTTCGGTAGCGACCGCCATGTTCCTGATCGACATCATCTATCCCTTGATCGATCCGCGCGTGAAACTGGGCTAGCGGCATGTGGAAAATCCTCCGCGACCTGTTGCGCTACAACCGCGAATTTCTTGCCGGCTCGATCCTGCTCGGCATCATTCTCGCCATGGTGGCGCTGTCGTTGGTCTCGCCCTACCAGGAGGGCGCGATCTATGCAGTGCCGCCCGACATGGAGCCTTCGCTGGAGTATTGGTTCGGCACCACCTCGCGCGGCGAGGACGTGTTCTGGGCGATGACCGGCGCGCTGCGCAACACGCTGGCGTTTGGCGTATTGGTCGCCGTCATCAGCCGCCTGATCGCGCTGGTGGTGGGGCTGGTCTCCGGCTATCTCGGCGGCAAGGCCGACCAGGCCATCATGGCGCTGAACGATACCATCGGCGCGCTGCCGCACATTCCGATCCTGCTCCTGGTCTACTTCGTGCTGCGCAGCCAGATGTCCTGGGAGATCCTCGCCGTGGTCGCGGCGCTGCTCGGCTGGAGCTACGATTCGCGGCTGATCCGCTCGGTGGCACTGAGCCTGCGCCATCGCGAATTCACGAGGCATGCGGTATTCTCCGGCATGCGCACCCCGCAGATCCTGATCCGCGAACACCTGCCTTACGTCGTGCCGATCATTTTCTTCACAGCGATGAACAACCTGATCTGGGCCATCGGGCTCGAGGTGACGCTCTCGATCCTCGGCTTCTCCGACATCAACCGGCCCTCGGTCGGCGGCATGATCTACTGGGCCAACGCCCACTCCGCCATGGTCTCCGGCATCTGGTGGTGGATCGCGTTTCCGATGATCTTTGTGGTGATCCTGTTCCTCGGCCTGTTCATGCTGGCGATGTCGATCAACGAGTACATCGACCCGCGCAGCCGGCTGGCCCGGATGGGCGCCTGACCATGCCGCAAGTCTTGACCGAACAAGTCCTGGCCGAAGTGGCGCCGACCGTGCGTCGAAAACACCCTGACCATCGACCGGCTCAAGGCCTACTACATCAACGAGCATTACGGCATCAAACGCGAGATCCGCGCCGTCGACGACATCAGCCTCGTCGTTCGCAAGAACGAGATCTACGGCCTTGCCGGCGAATCCTCCAGCGGCAAGACCTCGCTGATCAAAACCCTGGCCGGCGCCATCCGGCCGCCGATGCGGGTGGTCGGTGGCTCGGTCACGTTCAATTTCGGCGGCGAGCGCGTCGACGTCTACCGTGAGCCCGAAAAGATGCGCGCGGCGCGCTGGCGGCATCTGTCCTACATCATGCAGGGATCGATGAACGTCCTCAACCCGGTACGCCGGGTCAAGCATTCGTTCCGCGATTTTGCTTATCGCCACATGGAGCAGGCGAGCTTTCAGCAGCGCCTGGAAGCGCATCTCAAGCGGCTGCAGCTCGCGCCCACCGTGCTGGAGGCGTTTCCGCATCAGCTGAGCGGCGGCATGCGCCAGCGCCTGACCATTGCGCTGGCGACCATCTGCGAACCCGAATTCATCGTCGCCGATGAGCCGACCACCGCGCTCGACGTGCTGGTGCAGCAGGACGTGCTGGCCCTGATCAAGGAGGTGCAGCAGCGCCTGCAGTCATCGGTGGTGTTCGTCACCCACGACATGTCGGTCCATGCCGCCATCACCGACCGGCTCGGCATCATGTACGCCGGACGGCTGGTCGAGGAGGGGCCGACCGCGGAGATCTTCGCGCGCCCGCAGCATCCCTACACCGCGCATCTGATCAACAGCCTGCCGCGGATCGGCGACCTGCGCACCCGCAAGGGCCTGTCGGGCAAGCCGCCGGCGCTGTTCGATCCGCCCACTGGCTGCCGCTTCCATCCCCGCTGCCCGCTGGCGATCGAACGCTGCAGCCGCGAAGTGCCGGAAATGCTGCCGAGCAAGACCCATGGACGCGTCGCCTGCCACCGCGCCGGAGAGGCGGAGGTGGCATGAGCGCGCACGTCCTCGAACTCGACCATGTCAGCAAGCACTTCCCGATCGGCGGGTTGCTGTCGCGCCGCTACCTGACCGCGGTCAGCGACGTCAGCTTCGCGCTGACCGCCGACAGGCCGGAAATCTTCGCGGTGGTCGGCGAGTCCGGCAGCGGCAAATCCACCATCGCCAACATGATTCTCGGCACCGAGCGGCCGACTGGCGGTCACCTGCGTTTCAACGGCGTCGACATCGCCACGCTGAGCGGCCGCGCGGCGCGCGAAAGCTTCATGGCGCAGGTGCAGCCGGTGTTCCAGAATCCGTTCGAGGCCTTCAACCCGCTGAGCCGGATCGACGAATACCTGTTCGCCACCGCCCATCGCTTCGCCGGTGCGGATAGCGCACCCCGCAAGCGTGAAATCGCCGACGCGGCGCTGCAGCGCGTCGGGCTTTCCTTGGCCGAAATCCACGGCCGCTTTCCGCATGAATTGTCGGGGGGCCAACTGCAGCGCATCGCGGTGGCGCGGGCGCTGATCCCCGGGCCGAAACTGATCGTCGCCGACGAGCCGGTATCGATGATCGACGCCTCGCTGCGGATGTCCATCGTCAACCTGTTTCGGGCGTTGCGCGACGAACTGAGAGTGTCGATCATCTACATCACCCACGATCTCGCCACCGCCTATTACATCTCCGACCGCGTCATCATCATGCGCAAGGGCGGTGTGATCGAGCAGGGCGAGGCGCGTGCGGTGCTTGACAATCCCACCCATCCCTATTCGATCGCGCTGAAGAACGCAGTGCTGCCGCCGGACCCGGTCCGCGCCGCCGCCATCATCAAGGCGCGGGGAGCGGTGGTTCATGAGGGAGGACACAATGAATCGGCGTGAAGCGCTCGGATGGACGGCAACCACGGCGATGGGACTGGCGCTGACGCACGGGCGCGCCTTCGCGGAGGCAGCCGGCCCCGGGCCGGTCATGACGGCGCTGAGCGCCTACATGAGCGCCGCCGCCACCCGGGCGCTTCCCGGCAATGTCGCCGAGCACGCCAAATACCATCTGCTCGACACCCTGGCAGCGATGATATCCGGATCGGAATTGGCGCCCGGCCAGGCCGCGGCGCGTTACATCGGCGCCCACGGCGGCAAGGGTACGGCGACCGTCGCGGCGACGCGGCTCACGGCTTCGGCGCAAGATGCCGCGCTGGCCAACGGCGTGATGGCGCATTCGGACGAAACCGACGATTCCCACAACGCCTCGCGCTCGCATCCGGGCTGCTCGGTGGTGCCGGCGGCGCTGGCGGCGGGCGAGGAATTCGGTAGCGACGGCGCGCGGCTGTTGCGCGCGGTGACGCTCGGCTACGACATCGGCCCGCGCGTGGTGCTGGCGATGGGCGGCGCCGCCTTCAGCTATGACAGCAGCCTCGCCACCCACAGCATTTCCGGGACCTTCGGCTCGGCGGCCGCGGCTGCCTGCGCCGCCGGTCTCGATGCGCAACAGATGCGCTGGGTGCTTGATTACACCGCACAGCAGTCCTCGGGCATCATCACCTGGCGCCGCGACACCGACCACATCGAGAAGGCGTTCGCGTTCGCCGGCATGCCCGCGCGCAACGGCGTCACCTCGGCGCTGCTGGTGCAGACCGGCTGGAACGGCGTCGATGATACCTTCTCGGGCCCGGGCAACTTCTTCCAGGCCTATGCGCCGAAGGCCGAGCCCGGTCAATTGATCGACAAGCTCGGCGAGCGCTACGAGATCACCGAAACCGACATCAAGAAATGGACCGTCGGTTCGCCGATCCAGGCCCCGCTCGACGCCATCGAGGCGATCCGCGCCAAACACCCGTTCGAGGCCGATCAGGTCCAGCGCGTTACCGTGCGCCTCGCCCCTTCGGTCGGCGCGGTGGTCGACAACCGCGACATCCCCGACATCTGCCTGCAGCACATGGTGGCGGTGATGCTGCTGGACAAGACCGTCTCGTTCCATGCCGCCCACGACAAGCCGCGCATGCACGACGAGGCCGCGCTGCGTCAGCGCGCCAAGGTCGACCTTGTCAGGGACGAGGAACTGGCCAAGCTGTTGCCGGTGCGTGTCGCCATCGTCGAGATCGACCTCGCCGACGGCAGCCGGCTTTCCGAACGCGTTTCGGCGGTACGCGGCACGCCGCGCAACCCGATGTCGCGCACCGAAGTGATCGACAAGGCCCGCGACCTCATGATGCCGATCCTCGGGCGCGGGACCTGCGACCGGCTGATCGAAACGGTGCTCAAGATCGAGACCGTGCCGGATGTCCGTCAGTTGCGGCCGTTGTTGCAGCGGGGGTAGGTTAAGTTCGTCATTGCACGACGGCGTAATCGCAACGCTCAACCGGCCCTTGCCTTGCGCACGCCCTTCAGATCCTCCGCGATGCTCTGCGCCAGCTGATCCGCGACGATCTTGGCGATCCGCGACAGCGGTTTGCGGCCGTCGAGCGCGACGCTGACGGTCTGCGGCTCGGCGCCCTTGTCGCGCACCGGCAGGAACACCAGCGAGCCGTCGAGAATCTCCGGCGCGGCGTCGAGTTCCGAGGTGAAGGCGACGTAGTTGCCGCTTCGCGCCAGGATCTTGACCAGTTGCAGCGAATTGGTCTCGACCATCTTCTGGCCCTCGGCAAACAGCCAGCCGTGGCGCGCGTCGAGATAGCGCCGGATCGGCAGCGCCTTGCTCTGCAGCGCAATCGGGTGCGCGGTAACCTCCTGCATGCTGATGGTCTTCTTCCGGGCGAGATCGTGGCCGGGCGCCACCACGCAGCCGAACGGCAGGTCGCTTTTCCACAGCACATGGATGTCGCGGTGTGGCGAGAGGTTGAAGATCGCGGCCAGATCGGCGCTGCCGCCGAGCAGCGCCGCCACCGCATCGTCGGTTGAGGAAATCTGCACCTCGAGCGAGATTCGGGGATGTTCGCCGGTCAGGGTTTCGATGACGCGCGGCAGGAAGCCGTTGACATGGCTGTCCATCGCCACCAGCCGGATGTGGCCCTGGTGGATGCCCTGCAACTGTTTCAGGTCCGACGCGGCGCGGCGCTCATCGGTCCGCCACCGCCGCGCCAGGGTCACCACCGTATCGCCGGCCGAAGTCAGCCGCATCCCGCGCGTCACGCGCTCGAACAGGGTGACGCCAAGCTCTTGCTCCAGCAGGAGAATCTGCCGGTTGACCGCGGACGCCGCGATATTCAGTTCCTTCGCCGCGCGCTGGATCGAGCCGGACTTTGCGACCTGGTCGACGTAGCGCAACACCGCAGGTACCAGCGAACCACGCATCATCTTCCCATGCTAATTTTGAGCATGCAGAATTGCCCAGTCTGCGCTGGACGGCAATACCCCGTTGCGCGCAACATGGCTTGAGGCGCGAAACTTGCAGAGTTGGCGGCAGCGCAATCGAAGGGACCCGGGGTGGCGGCAAACCGATCGCATCGCGTGCGGCTCGAGGACATCACGCACCGCTTCAGCGATTTCACCGCCGTCAGCGATATCAACCTCGACGTCGCCGGCGGCGAACTGGTGGCGCTGCTCGGGCCCTCCGGCTGCGGCAAGTCGACGTTGCTGCGGATCATTTCCGGCTTCATCCGGCAGACCGAGGGGAAGGTGCGTTTCGACGACGATGTGGTCGATCACCTGGCGCCAAGCGGGCGCGGCGTCGGCATCGTGTTTCAGAACTACGCGCTGTTTCCGCACATGACCATCGCGGAGAACGTCGCCTATGGCCTGCAGGCCCACAAATGGCCGCGTGAAAAGATCGCGCCGCGCGTCGCCGAGATGCTCGATCTCGTGCACATGAGCGAGTTCGCTGGGCGCAAGCCGCGCCAGCTTTCCGGCGGCCAGCAGCAGCGCATCGCGCTGGCGCGCTGCCTTGCCATTGATCCCAAGGTCCTGCTGCTCGACGAGCCGTTCGGTGCGCTGGACAAGAACCTGCGGCTCGACATGCAGATCGAGGTCAAGCGGCTGCAGCGCGAATACGGCATCACCACCATCCTCGTCACCCACGACCAGGAGGAAGCGCTGTCGATGGCCGACCGCATCGCGGTGATGTCGCGCGGCCGCATCGAGCAGGTTTCATCGCCGACCGAAATCTACGACTCGCCCGCAGACGCTGTTCGTCAACGCGTTCGTCGGCAGCACCAATGTTCTGCCCGGCGAATACGTCAATGGCGGCTCATCGCCGGCGGTTCGCATTGCCGGCGGATCGGCCATCGCCGTTGCGCCCGAAGTAAAATTTCATCCGGGAGCAGGGTCGTGCTCTCGATCCGGCCGGAACAGCTCAGGATGCAGTCTTCATCTGCGGACGGCTCAATCGGCGGCACCATCCAGGCGGTAATGCCGCTCGGCGCCCATGTCGTCTATGACGTGGCGCTCCCCGACGGCGCCTCGCTCAAGGTCAGCGAGCCGCGCGAGGCCGCCTCCGAACTGAAATCCGTCGGCACGCCGGTTTATCTGAAGCCGATCTCCGCGAGTTCCTGTCACGTCTTCCCCAGTCCCTGATCCTTCAACCAAGTGTCCATCAGCGAGGTTTTCCAATGATCATGCACACCAACCGGCGCCGTCTCCTGAAAGGCATCGGCGCATCCGCGTTTGCCCTGACCGCGCCGCGTCTGGCGCAGGCCGACAAAACCCTGGTCGCCGCAACCTTTCCGGGCACCTGGAGCGAGGCCGACCGCCAGATCATCCAGCCCGCGTTCAAGCAGTTGACCGGCGCCTCGGTCACCCAGTCGATCGTGCTTGGGCACCGACCAGGTGTCGCGGCTGGTGGCGGCCAAGGGCAACAAGCCGCCGTTCGACGTGGCCTTCTTCGACGCGCCGCAAGTGCTCGACGCCGTCCGCGACGGGCTTGATCGTCGAATATCCGGTGGCGAAGTCGCCGAACTTCAAGGACCTGCTTGCCGTCGGCGCAGGACAAATGGGGTCCGCAGATCACCATGCAGGTGATCGGCATCGGCTACAACCCGAACAAGATCAAGACGCCGCCGATCAGCTGGGACGACCTGTCGGATCCGAAATACAAGGGACGCGTCGGGTTGACCGCGCTGAACAGCCAGCTCGGCATCGCCTTCCTTGCCGAACTGAACCGCGTCAAGGGCGGCACCGAGGACAATTTCGACCCGGCATTCAAGGCGCTGCGTGAGATTTTGCCCAATGTCGGCGCCATCGGCGCCAACCTCGGTGCGTTCGCCACGCTGTGGCAGCAGGAGCAGATCGATATCGCACCCTACAATTTCAACTTCGTGCAGACCTTGAAGGGCAAGGACGTGCCGGTCGAATTGTCAATCCCATCCACCGGCGCGGTGGGATGGTCCACCAGCCTGCACGTGGTGGCGAATGCGGCCGAGCCTGACCTCGCCGTGCAGTACATCGACCTGCACCTCGGCGCGGCGATCCAGGAACAGATGCTCAAGCCGCCGTTCGACGTCATTCCCACCAACAGCAAGGTCAAGCTCGAGGGCGCCATCACCAGGTCGCTGGCCAAGAGCCGCGACGATCTGTCGAAGATCCGCACCATCGACTGGGCCAAGCTCAATCCACAGCGCGGCGCGTTGATCGACCGCTTCAACCGCGAAATCAAGCTCTGACGGCGAAGCGGCCATGAACGCGTCCAGTTCGAAACTCGCACTGCCGCTGGCGGCATTGTTCGTTGCGTTCTTCGTCGCGCCGTTGCTTGTGCTGCTGGCGCTTTCGCTGCACGGCGACGTCGCGATGAGCAGCTGGACGCTTTCGAACTACACCAAATTCTTCACCGATTCCTTCAGCTATTCGATCCTGTTCGATACGCTGCTGCTCGGCGTCAAGGCCACGCTGGTTTGCTTCATCTTCGGCTTTCCGATCGCGTGGCTGTGCGCCCGCGCCGGCGCGCGCTGGCAGAGCGTGCTGCTGTTTCTCGTGATCCTGCCGATCCTGACCAGCGTGGTGGTGCGAACCTTTTCCTGGATCGTCATCCTCGGCCGCCAGGGGGTGCTGAACCAGATCGCCATGGGACTTGGCCTCGTCAGCGAGCCGTTGAAACTGCTCTATACCGAGGTCGGCGTGGTCATGGTGCTGGCACAGGTGCAGATGCCGCTGATGGTGCTGCCGATCCTCACCGTGCTGTCGAAGATGGATCCCAACCTCGCCGACGCCTCGCGGGTGCTGGGCGCCGGCGAGTGGCGCACCCTGTGGAAGGTCACGCTGCCGCTGTCGGTGCCCGGGATCATCGCGGGCTGCATTCTGACCTATTCGGCCTCCATCACCGCCTTCGTCACCCAGTCCCTGATCGGCGGCGCGCGGCTGATCTACATGCCGCTCGACATCTACCAGCAGGCGGTCGGCGCCAACAACTGGCCGTTCGCTGCGGCGATATCGATCATCTTCATGGTGGCGGTGATCGCCGTGGTGGCGGTGCTCAGCCTGATCGGACGCAGGAGCGAGACCCATGCCCGCGCGTAGCAGCGTTCCATGGGACGTCTGGTCCATCAGGCTGGTGTTCGGCGTGCTGTCGGCGGTGGCGCTGGTGTTCCTGGTGGCGCCGACGCTGATCGTGCTGATCACCTCCTTCACCGCGTCGCAGTCGCTGCGATTCCCCCCGCCGGGATTTTCGCTGCGCTGGTACGCCGCGCTGTGGGATGCCGACCAGATGCAGCGCGCCGCCTGGAACAGCCTGCTGATCGCGTTCTGGACCATGGTGATTTCGGTGGTGCTGGGAACGGCGGCGTCGCTGGCCATCGCGCGCAGCCGATCGCCGTGGCTTCGCGCCGCCGACCTGCTGTTCATGTCGCCGCTGTTGCTTCCGGCGCTGGCATTCGGCTTCGCCGCGCTGATCTTCGTCAACAAGCTCGGCTTCGCGCCCTCTATTCCGTTCCTGGTGCTCGGCCACGTCATCGTCTGCGTGCCGTTCGTGCTGCGCACCACGCTGGCGGCGCTGTCGCAGCTCGATCCGGCGCTGCTCGAGGCCTCGGAGAGCCTTGGCGGCGGTCCATGGATGACGTTCCGTCGGGTGATCCTGCCGCTGATTTCATCGGGTATGGGCGCCGGCGCGTTTCTCGCCTTCATGGCGTCGTTCGACAATGTGCCGGTGTCGCTGTTCCTCGCCGACGAGCGCACCGAGGTGCTCCCGATCCATCTCTGGCAGCAGATCGAGACCAACCTCGACGTCCGCACCGCCGCGGCTTCCGGCGTGATCGTCATCGTCACCCTTGTGCTGATGCTCGTGGCGGAAAAGTCAGCCGGGCTGACCCGGCAGATGCGCTGACCGATGCCCGGTATCTCCATTCATGTCGTGGATGTTTCGCGCGGGGTTGTCGCCACCAGCATGCGGGTCGAACTGCGGTTTGCGGTTGAAAACGAGCGCTACGATCTCATCCTGGACGGCGCGATCGATTCAAGCGGACATCTGGTGCACCACGGCCTGTCGCGCACCTTCGATGCCGGGCGCTACCGCGCGGTGTTTCACGTCGGCGGCTATTATCGCCACGTTGGCGTCGCCACGGCAGCGGTGCCGTTTCTCGATCTGGTGTGTTTCGACTTCGGCATCGCCAACCCCGCCCAGCATTATCACCTGCCGTTCAAATGCACGCCATGGGGCTACTCGTGCTTCCGCGGCGGCGCCTAGGCGGCGCGCGAAAAAGCAAGGACACCACGTGAGGAGACCATCCCGATGAACGCGCCGACGGGCGATCAGGTATTCTCGGTCGCGGCGCTGAACGCAGCGTCACAGCACGCTTTCGTCGGCGTGCTGGGCGATATCGTCGAGCACTCGCCGTGGGTAGCCGAGCGAACCTTTTCAAGGCGGCCGTTTCACTCGCTTGAAGACCTGCATGCCAAATTGATGGAATGCGTTCGTGCCGCCTCGACCGGCGAGAAAATCGCGCTGTTCAACCGGCATCCGGAACTTGCCGGCAAGGAAGCCATTGCCGGAGTAATGACGGCAAGCTCCACCAGCGAACAAGCCCGCCTCGGGCTGGACCGTTTGCCACCGGGGCAATTCAAGCGGCTGTCGCAGCTTAATCGCGAGTATCGCGAGAAATTCGGGTTTCCGTTCATCGCTGCGATGCGACTGCATCGCGATCTCGAATTGGTGCTGAGCCAGTTTGAGTCGAGGCTGCACAACGATGTCGAGGCAGAGATCGACGAGGCGTTGCGGGAGATTTCCGAAATTGTATTCGGCCGGCTATGCAGGATCATGTCGGTCGAGCGCAGCTTGTAGCTATCTGCTAGCGGCTAGACGCTCTTCGCAAGTCGACAACCAGGCCTGCGTGGTGAACGCCTCCAATCCACCAACGCTGCGACCGCTGGACCTAATTTACGTCCATCTTGACGTTGTTCATGGACTTGACCAGAAACTCCGCGAATGTCGCGGCGGCGACAGGCAGCTCACGGCCCCGCAACTGGCAAAGTACCAGATCGGCCGTGGGAACGTCGCGTGTATCGATCGGGCAACTCACCAGGCCCATCCCGAGATCGCTGGCAGGCGCGCCGATTTCGAGCTGAAATGAAATCATGTCACATCGCAGTACCAGACCCCTGAGCATCTCGAACGAATTCGACTCCGCCTGCATGTTGAAATGCAGATAGCGTTTGGTGGCGACTTCTTCGAGCATCCGGCGGCTGCCCTGCATGCGATCAGGCAAGGCGAGCGGATAGTCGGCGCATTCCGACAGACGCAATGTTTTCTTGCCGGCAAGCGGATGATCAGATCGAACGATGGCCACGACTCGCTGCGGAATGCTGGCTATGACCCGCAGGGACTGCCACATCTCCGGCCGATAGATCAAAGCGAGTTCGACCTCGTGCGCGGCAAACGCCGCAATCACCCGCTCGCGGTCCACCACCCTCACGTCAAACAGGACTTTCGGGTGCTGCTTGCGAAAACCTGCGATACGCGAAGCGAGAAAGTCATGAGCCAGGGCCTGGCTGCAGGTGATCTGGACCGGCCCTCGCCGCAGCCCGCCCAGATCTTCTACCTGGGATTTCATCCGCTCGGCGTCGGCAATCTGGCTGCGGGCGTAGCGAACGAACATCTCGCCCGCGCTGGTCAATTTGACTCCGCGCGACCGGCGCTCGAACAAAGCCGTGCCGAGTTCGGCTTCGAGGTCCTGGATCCGGCGGTTGACCGCCGATGGCGTGAGGTTCAGACGCTCCGCTGCCCGGCGAATCGAACCGGTTCGTGCCACTTCGATGACGTGGATCAGCAGTCTGAGATGCCGCACGGCTTCCGGTCGGAAATTGTTTCAACCATGCCGAACGATACCAGCCGGCAGAAGTGCTCGAAAGCGCTTAGTTGCGAGCAGCCGGTATTGGCCGGACAGCCGCAGGAATAGTCACTCTGACCCGCCGTTAGCGCCCAAACGCTGAAAAATTACGCGATCTGATGGTCGCCGTGCCTCAGAACGATGCAGATGAGAGATAGGATGCAGCCGGCATCGGCACACAAGGTGGCGGCAAGCGCCTGCAGCGATGTTCGGTGTGAAGACTTTTTCACACCATCTCGAAGAGAATTTAGCAACAGACAGAGCTTGTCCGGCGCCGTTACGCTGCGGACCGGGACGTTCGGCACGAACGTGATGCGAAGGTCTCGAAGAGGCGGCAATGAAGCCGGCTCATGTTCGGATCAGCAGCGGTGTTGCAGCAAAAGGTACCCGTCGAAGCCGAAGTCCATACGGTGCCCATGGAGCATCCGGAAGATATTTCCGGCGTTGCGCAACTGTTCGACAGCGGCGTAGTCGATCCTGCGAATGTCATTGCGGTCATGGCCCAGACCGAGGGTGGCGGTGAGGGGCGCGCCACAGCCGCAGCAGCGCTGCGTCGCCTGCTTGGCACGCGGCTCGGTGTTGCGGCCGAGATGGTTTCGACCACCGTTCCCATGCTGATGATCGGTGGAACCGCCGGTCTGATGTGTCCGCATTTCACGCTGTTCGTTAACAGGCCCGCCACAGCCCCGGGGCAGCCGGGTGTCGAGCGGCTGGTGCTTTCCGCCGCTTTGACGCGTGCGTTCGGCGCTGAGGAACTGGGCACGCTGGTCGAGGTGCGCGAGGTCGCGACCGCCGTCAGCAAGGCGATGGCTGCGGCAGGCATCTCCGATCCGGGACAGGTGCGGAACGTTCAGTTGAAGACACCCGCCCTGACGGCGGAATTGATGAGGGACGCCGTGCGAAGCGGAAAGTCTCTCTGCAGTGCTGATTTGTCGGTTGCCGGCGCCAGGACCCGTGGGGCTGCGGCGTTGGGTGCGGCGGTGGCCCTCGGCGAACTGGACATTGATGCGATTTCGGAGAACGCGATCGGTCGGGACACCCACCTGTTCACGCAAAGGGCCTTTGCCTCCGCGGGCGAAGAGCAGAACGCCATCAGTGTGGTGGTGATCGGTAATGTCGACGGAGCGCCGGGCCGTCTGCGGGTTGCCAGCGGAGTGATGGCGCATCAGCTCGACCTGCGCCGCGCGCATGAAGTCTTTGCCACCGCGGGCATCACGCTCGCCAACGGCACGGTTGGCGAACAGGACCGGCCGAGGATCAAGGCCGTCTTCGTCAAGGCGGGCGCCGACGCCGTTGGCGACGTGGTCGGTCGGCGGCATACCATGCTCTCCGGCCCCTTGGCCGCGCATTCGGGCAATCAGGCCAAGGCCGTCGCGCATGCCATTCTTTCCAGCATCGTCGGAGACTCCCTGGTGTTGGCGAACGCCGGTCCGGATCACCAGGGCGCCCCGGGCAGCAATCTGCTCTGCATCATCGCGCAGCCATGAAGAGAGAGACGGCGGAACAGTCGATGTCCCTTGAACTCGCCACCCTCCCGGCCTCGCAGGCGTCCGAGCTGTTCGGGAAGGGACAGTTGTCTCCCTATGAGATGACCCGCGCCATCGTCGACAACATTGCCGTGCTCAATCCGCATATCAACGCGTTCTGCTGGCTCGATACCGATGCGGCGCTCAAGGCGGCGCGCGAAAGCGAAGCGCGATGGAAGCGGGGCGAACCGCTGAGCCAATTGGATGGCATCACTTTCACCGTCAAGGACCTGTCGATGACCCGCGGCTGGCCGACGCGTCGCGCCTGCCTCGCGATCCCTGCCGAAGGGCCGTGGGAAGAGGATGCGCCGTCGGTGGCGCGGATGCGCGAGGCGGGAGCGGTGCTGCTCGGCAAGACCACCGTTCCGGAATTCGGCGCGTCTCACGTCACCCAGTCGAAGCTGTGCGGGGTCACGCGCAACCCGTGGAACCTGAAGAATACACCCGGCGGCTCCAGCGGAGGCGCCGCGGCGTCGGTTATCGCGGGCATGGGCACGATCGCGCTGGCCTCGGATGCCGCCGGCTCGATCCGCGGTCCGGCCGCCATGACCGGTACCTTCGGATTGAAGACCACGTTCGGCCGCGTGCCCGACTACCCCTCCAGCTACCTGGGATCCCTCGCCGTGGTGGGCCCGATCACGCGCACCGTGGAGGATGCCTGGCTTTGCATGAACGCGATCACGCGGCACGATTCACGCGATTCCTACGGACTGCCGCCGGAACAGCCCGATCTGCCGCTGCCGGATGTGGACAAGGGCCTCGCGGGGATTCGCGTGCTGTTCAGTCCGACCCTGGGCTTCGCCGAGGTCGAGCCGGAAACGGCCGGCATCGTACGCGAAGCGGTCCATCGCCTGGAACGGCTGGGAGCGCGCGTCGACGAAGTCGATCACGTCATGGACGATCCGTCCGATGCGCTGTGGACTATCATGTCGGCCGGCGTCGCCAATGCTTTCCGGGTGTTCGATTTTTCCGAGGCGGACGCGGCGTTGATGACGGCGCGCCTGGTCGGAACCGCCGAACGTGGGCGCAAGCTCGGCATGCTTGAATACAAGGCGGCCTGCGAGCGGCGGGAGTGGCTCGGCGCCCGGATGCGAGAACTCCACGAGCGCTACGATCTGATCGTCACGCCGACGCTGGCCGTGCCTGCTGTCGGCGCCGAGAACGAAGAGAGTATCGAACCGCGCTACGCCGGCATCGCCAACCGCGCACCGTTCAATCTTCCGTTCAACCTCACCAAACAGCCCGCGGCGTCCTTGCCTGTGGGTCTGACGGCTGACGGAATTCCCGTCGGCATGCAGGTGGTCGGGCCGCTGTACGGCGACAGGACCGTGCTTGCCGCCTGCATGGCCTACCAGGCCGCGTTTCCCTTTGCCGTCCCGGATTTGATGAAGATTGCGCGGGCTGTAAGCCCGAACCCTGTCCCCCAAGGCATCCAGAGCATGCTGGACGCGATTTCCCGAAAGAGCCAACCGCGATGCTGAATCTGATCACAGGAATCCATCCCGTCGGCAACCATCCCGCCGGCTGGCGCCACCCAAGAGCCTGGACCGGCACGGTCATGAATCTCGACCAGACGATCCGTGTGGCGAAAACCGCCGAGCGGGGGTTGTTCGACATGCTGTTCATTTCGGACGGCAACGGCGTGACCAACATGGAGACTCCGGAGCTGTTCGAGGCCAACTGCCTCACCTCGAAGCCGGCGGTGTTCGAGCCCGTGACCCACCTGTCGGCGCTCGCGATGCACACGTCGCAAATCGGACTGCTGGCCACGGCCACCACCACCTATGAGGAGCCTTTTACCCTGGCGCGGAAATTCGCATCGCTGGACCATCTCTCGAAGGGCAGGGCGTGCTGGAACATCGTCACCTCGGCGAACGAGCTCGATTCGTTGAATTTCGGCAAGGATGAACATCTGGCGCGTTACGACCGCTACGAGCGGGCGCGCGAATTCGTCGAGGTCTGCAAAGGGCTCTGGGACAGCTGGGCGGAAGACGCGTTTCTGGAAGACAAGGCGTCGGGGCGCTATCTCGACATCGATCGCGTGCACGTTCTCAACCATCGCGGTAAGCACTTCAAGATCAAGGGACCGCTAAACGCCGCACGGCCGCCGCAGGGCTGCCCGGTGTTGTTTTCCGCGGGGCAGTCGGAGCCGGGCCGCGCGCTGGCTGCCGCAGTGGCCGATTGCATGTTCTGTGCGACACCGACCAAACAGCAAGCCATCGCCTTCTATCAGGACATGAAGCAGCGCGCGGAAAAGGCCGGACGACGGCCCGAGGATTTGAAGGTCTTCCCCGGCGCGGTCATCTATGCCGGCGCCAGCGAGGCGGAGGCCTGCGAAAGGTTTGACGAGATGCAGGCCCTGATCAAGCCCGACATCGGCGTGCGGAATCTGTCGCACTACGTCGACATGGACCTGAGCGGATTTCCGCTCGATGCACCGTTTCCCGAATTGACCCCCGATCGTGCCGGCGGTTCGAGCCGGCGCTACGCCATCGCGGCGGTGGCTCACAAGGAGAAGCTGACGATCCGGCAGACCTATGAGCGCTTCCTGCCGTCGTTCGGGCATATCGTCCTGAAAGGCAGCGCGAGCCACATCGTCGACCAGATGGAGGACTGGTACCGGTCCGGCGCATGCGACGGGTTCAACGTGCATGTCGGTTACCAGCCGGACGGTCTCGAGGACATCGTCGATTATGTGGTTCCGGAATTGCAGCGGCGCGGACTTTACAAGACTGCATACCAGAGTGGGAGTTTACGCCAGAAAATGGGGCTTCCAGTGCCGGGCAACCAGTTCTTCTCGGAACCTGCCCGGGAAACCGCCTAGCACCCCCCTGTCATCATCGGTCAACATCACCCACGCCGGAGGAATTCCAAATGACCATCCGCTTTTCCAGGCCCCTGACGCGATCCTTGGCCACGGTCGCCACCCTGCTCGGTATCTCGCTTGCCATGCTGCCTGCCGAGGCCGGCGCTCAAACCAAAATCAAGATGGTCATGGCCTGGAAATGGACCGGACAGATGGCCTGGTTCGTGATGGCGCAGGAGAAGGGGTACTTCAAGGCCGAGGGACTTGATGTGGAGATCGACCAGGGCGACGGGTCGGCAGCTTCAATTCCGAAAGTGGCTTCCGGTACCTATGATGCCGGCTTCGGAGATATCAACGCGGTGATCGACTTCGCCGCCAAGCGCCCGACCGAGGCGCCGGTCGCGGTCTACATGATGAACAACGTGTCGCCCTTTACCATCGCGATCAAGAAAGGCAGCCCGATCAAGACGCCCAAGGATCTTGAGGGCAAGACGATCGGCGCGCCCAACAACGACGCTGCGCTAAAACTGTTTCCGGCCTTTGCCAAGGCGGCCGGTATCGACGCAAGCAAGGTGACCATCACCAACATGGCGCCGAATCTCCGGGAACAGATGCTGCTGCGCGATCAGATCGATGCCGCCTTTGGCTACGTCAGCACGGTCATGTTTAGCGCGAAGCTGATCGGCATGGATCCCGACAATGATTTGCGCTTCATCAACTACGCCGACTACGGCCTCAACCTCTATTCGAATGCCGTCATCTTCTCCCGGCCCTTCATCAAGGCGAATCCGGAAGCGGTCAAGGGATTCCTTCGCGCGCTCAACCGGTCGGTGAAGGAGGTCGTCGCGGATCCCGATGCCGGGATGGAATCCATGATGCGGCGCGAACCGCTGCTCAACCGCAAGGTCGAGACCGAGAGATTGCTGTACACGCTCAAGCACGAGATGAACGACCCCGAGATCGGGTCCATCGGCGTCGGCGACCTGGACGACGCGCGGCTGAAACGGTCCATCGCGGCGCTGGTTGAGAACAGCCAGCTGCCGCGCACGCCGGAGGTCGGCGAAGTCTTCGACCGAAGCTTTCTGCCGCCTCGCCTCGATCGGCTGTCCGCGCTTTGAGCGCGTCCGTGCACGGCGGCATGACACTCGTCAGCGGCGATCGCTTCAAGTCGTTGATGCGCAACATCGCATCCAGCGTCGCCGTCATCACCACGACCAGGGACGGCCGGCAGCATGGCATGACGGCAACCGCGATCTGCAGCGTGAGTGCCGAGCCGGCCACGATCCTGATCGTCGTCAACCGCTCGACGCGCAGCCATCCGATCCTGTCGGCCACCAGGACATTCGCCGTGAATGTCCTGGCCGATCATCAGCATGACATCGGCGGGAGGTTTTCCTCGAAGCTCGAGGATCCGTTCGCGGGCATTTCATACCGCGCCGGGGCCAACGGCAATCCGATCATCGACGATGTCGCCGCCTACATCGAGTGCGCGATCGTTTCCGATATCGATGTCGGCACCCATACGATCTTCATCGGTCGGGTGATCGGGGGAGACGTCTCCCGGGCGCTGCCTCTGGTCTACCACGAAGGGTCCTACAAATCCCTGTCGCTCCGTTCGAGCGATAGGGACGTTGCCGCGATGTTTCTCGACCGCTGGTCGCCGCGCGCCTTTGCGGAAAGCGAGATCGACGATGAATGCCTGATGTCGTTCTTCGAAGCGGCAAGATGGGCGCCTTCGTCGATGAACGCGCAGCCGTGGAGGTTCGTCTATGTCAGGCGCGGCTGCGCGCCCTGGCAGCCGTTTCTGGACGCGCTTTCGAATACCAACCGGTCGTGGGCCTGCAAGGCCGCGGCACTGGTCGCCTTCGTTTCCAAGGAAACGCTGGAATTCGGTGGCAGGGAGGTCGCTTCACCCACCCACAGTTTCGATACCGGGGCGGCATGGATGAGCTTCGCGCTGCAGGCCAGTCTCTCTGGATGGCATACCCATGGCATGGCCGGCTTCGACGGCGATCGCCTGAGGCAGGTATTGGCGGTGCCGGCCAGTTTCGCCATCAACGCGGTGGCGGCCATCGGAAAGCTTGGAGACAGAGCGGATCTGCCGGAGCATCTCAAGCTCCGCGAAATGCCGAGCGAGCGCAACTCCCTGGCCGATCTTGTCTTCAATGGCGCATTTGGTGCCGCCTCCATCGCTGCAAAGTCCATCGTGCGAGATCAGCGCTAGCGAATGATGGATGCATGTCATTTCAACTGGTGATGCGTGATTGATCCACTTCAATGCATCTCGGCTCCAGGCTCACCGCGCATTTTGTTCCTGATCCGGACGATGCATCCGCCGGCTACCTGCTGATGAAGGCCGAGCGCCATGATATCTCTGCGTCCGACCTCGCGCATTTGCCCATCACCGATCGCGGGGGTGAGGTTTTGGCGCTTGTCGCCGCCGGCAAGACCAACAGTGAGATCGCCGCGGTTCTGGTGATCAGCGCCCGCACCGTTCAGAAGCACCTTGAACATATCTTTCAGAAGCTCGGGTCGAGACCTGCACGGCAGCGGCGACCTGCGCCCTGGGCGGCCAGCCATGCTGATGCGGAAAAATCAGCGGTCCCTAGCGCTGATCAAGCCGGGCCGCTGATGTACCGTCAAGCCGGCACCGATCCCGGCGACCTTTGACATGCCCCGCTCAGCCGGTATCTTGGCACGCGCGGAGGAAACGGATGTCGGAATTGCTCGAAGGCTTCAAGCAGACGCGCGTCACCACCAGCGGCGCCGAGATCGTGGTGAGCTATGCCGGAGGCGGCCCGCCGCTGCTCTTGATGCATGGCAATCCGTTTACCCGTGTCACCTGGCACAAGATCGCGCCGCGCCTCGCCGAGGAATTCACTTTGGTGCTGCCGGATCTGCGCGGCTACGGCGACAGCTCCAAGCCGGACGGCGGCGCCGACCATTCGGCCTATTCGTTCCGCTCGATGGCGCTGGACCAGATCGAGGTGATGCGCCATCTTGGTTTCGACAAGTTTCATGCCGGCGGCCACGACCGCGGCGCCCGGGTGCTGCACCGGCTGTGCCTCGACCATCCGCAATCGATAACCCGGGCGGCCTTCATCGACATGCTGCCGCAACACCATCTGCTCAACAACGTCACCCGAAGATGGGGCATGTTTTCCTGGCACTGGTTCTTCATGGTGCAGCCGAATCCGACGCCGGAGCACATGATCAGCGCCGACCCGGAATTCTTCATCCGCCGCAAGCTGTCGAAGACCGACCAGGGCTTGAGTTTCTTCGATCCGCGGGCGCTCGCCGAATACATCCGCTGCATCAAGGATCCCCGCACCGTCTACGGCATGTGCGAGGACTACCGCGCCACCTTCGGCGTCGATCTCGACATGGATACCGCCGATTTCGAAGCGGGGAAGAAGGTCGATTGCCCGACCATGATCCTGTGGGGCGAGAAGGGGGGCGTCGGGCGCAACCATGACGCCGCGGCGGTCTGGTCGCGATATGCCGATAGGATCGAGCGCACCGCGACAGTGCCGTCGGGACATTATCTGCAGGAGGAATGTCCCGACGAGACCTATCGCGCTCTGCGGGACTTCTTCGCAGCAAGGTGAGAGCAATGACCGCGAAAATCGATCTCGTGACCTTGCAGCTGTTCGTGGCGATCGTCGAAGAGCAGAGCATCGCCAAGGCCGCCGAAAAGAAGAACATCGCGGCGTCGGCGGTCTCCAGGCGCATCTCCGACATCGAGGAACTGTTCCAGATCGAGCTGCTGCACCGGCATTCCAAGGGGATCGAGCCGACCCCCGCCGGTTATGCCCTGCTCGAGCATGCCCGCATCATCCTCGGCAATCTCGCCCAACTGGAGACCGAATTGTCCGGCTACCGGCAGGGCAAGCGCGGCCATATCCGGATCTGGGCCAACAAATCCGCCATTCTCGAATTGCTGGCCGGCGAGCTCAGTTCGTTCCTGGAACAGCACCCGCTGGTGCGCATCGATCTGGAAGAAAACATCAGCCCGGCGATCGTCCACGCGGTGGTGGAAAACCGCGCCGATATCGGCATCTACGGCGGCAACATTCCGGGGCAGGAGCTCGAGGTGCTGCCCTATCGCAGCGACAAACTGGTGGTGCTGGTGACCGGCAGCCATCCGCTGGCCGGCCGCAAGCGCGTCCGCTTCCGCGATCTGGTCGATCATGATTTCGTCAGCCTGGAGAAGGGCAGTTCGATCGAGACGCTGTGCATGAAGGCGGCCGCCGGTCTCGGCAGGCATCTCAAGCTGCGTATTCGCGTCAGCGGCTTCGATGCGCTGTTCCGCCTGGTCGATGCCGGCATGGGCCTCGGCGTGGTGCCGATCGAGATCATTCGCGACCGCTATGGCCTCGAAAAATTCACCGTTCTGGCGCTCGACGAACCCTGGGCGGAGCGCCAGCTGGTGATGGCGGTGCGGGACTATAAGTCCTTGCCGCCGGTCACCAGATTGCTGGTGGACCACCTGCGAAACCCGCCCGCCGACGGGCGCGGCAAGCCCGCGATCTCGCCACGGCTGACCATGGTTTCGGACCGGGCCTGACATCGCGAAACGGCACGTCTGCCATCGCAGGCGGCGATGGCTCGCTGCCGAACCGTCACTGCACATTCTTCTGCGGCAAATCTACAGTGCGGCGGGCAGAGATGGCGCGTCAGACGCCGCGACGAGGGAGAACGGCGTTGGAAAAACACGGCCGAACGCTGCTGGCCAGGATCTGGGACCAGCATGTCATCGCGCATCTGAGCGAGGACACTGACCTGCTGCATGTCGATCGTCACCTGCTGCACGATCTCGGCGGTTCGCGCGGCCTGATCGATATCAAGAGCCGCGACCTGCCGGTGCACAATCCCGAACTGACCTTCGCGACTCCGGACCATGCGATCTCGACCCAGCCCGGCCGCGCCGGCACCATCAAGACCGGGCAGGAACTGCTGGCGGCACTGAGGGTCGAGACGTCGGCGAGCGGCATCGCGCTGTTCGATATCGACCAGCCCGGCCAGGGCATCGTCCACGTCATCGGACCCGAACTGGGTTTGAGTCTTCCCGGCGCCCTGATCGTGTGCGGCGACAGCCACACCTGCACCCATGGCGGGCTCGGCGCGCTGGCGTTCGGGATCGGGTCGAGCGAACTGGCCCACGTGCTGGCGACCCAGGCCATCATCCAGCGCCGGCCCAAAACCATGCGGGTGAAGTTCGAGGGCGAGCTGCCGTTCGGCGTCACGCCCAAGGATCTCATACTCGCGCTGATCGGCCATATTGGTGCTGCGGGGGGCACCGGCTATGCGGTCGAATATGCCGGCAGCGCCATCCGCGACATGCCGGTCGAAGGCCGGCTCACCATCTGCAACCTGTCGATCGAACTCGGCGCCAAGATGGGCATGGTGGCGCCCGACGACAAGACTTACGAATTCCTCAAGGGGCGCACCTACGCCCCGAAAGGCGAAATGTGGGACCGGGCGGTGGCGGCGTGGCGACAATTACCAAGCGATGCCGACGCGGTGTTCGACCGCGAGGTGGTGATCGATGTCGAGGCCATCGTTCCGCAGATCACCTGGGGCATCAGCCCGGAACACGTCATCGGCGTCGACGGCCGTATCCCGCGGCCGCAGGATATCGCCGATCCGGCACGGCGCAGCGCGGTGGAGAACGCGCTCGAATATATGGGTCTGCAAGCCGGCGCGCCGATTGCCGGCACAAAGGTCGACTGGGTTTTCATCGGCTCCTGCACCAACAGCCGGTTGAGCGATCTGCGCGCCGCCGCAGCCATCGTGCGCGGCCGCAAGGTGGCGCCGGGCGTGCGTGCCTGGGTGGTGCCGGGTTCGGAGACCGTCAAGCGCGACGCCGTGGCCGAAGGGCTCGACAAGCTGTTCACCGACGCCGGCTTTGAATGGCGCGAGCCGGGCTGCTCGATGTGCCTTGCGGCCAACGGCGAAACCGTGCCACCCGGCCAGCGTTCGGTCTCCACCTCCAACCGCAATTTCATCGGCCGCCAGGGCCCGCGCGCCCGCACCCACCTGGCGAGCCCGGCCATGGCGGTGGCTGCGGCTCTGTCCGGCGCCATCGCCGACGTGCGAACCCTGGAGCGCTGACGTGGCAAAACCCTTCAACAAACTGACCGCGATCGCGGCGCCAATCATGCGCACCAACATCGACACCGATGTCATCATCCGGATCGACCGCATGATCGGAAACTCGATCCGCGGCCACCTCGGCAAGTGGGCGTTCGGCGCCTTGCGCTATCTGCCGGATGGTGCGGAAAATCCGGAATTCATTCTCAACCGCGAGCCGTACCGGCAGGCCGAAATCCTGATCACCGGCCCGAATTTCGGCTGCGGCTCGTCGCGGGAGGCCGCGGTGTGGTCGCTGCAGGAAATGGGCATTCGCGCCATCATCGGCTCGGGATTTGGCGACATCTTCTTCGCCAACTGTTTTCAGAACGGCATCCTGCCCATCGTCGTCGACAGCAAGATCGTCGATGGTCTTGCCGCCGAGGTCGAACTCAGCCAGGGGGCCGGCCGCATCAGTGTCGACCTCGAAGAGCAGACGATCACTTCGCCGTCGGGCCAACGCCACAGCTTCGAGATCGACCCGCGCCGGCGCGCCGGGCTCCTGGAAGGCCTCGACGAAATCGCGCTCACGCTGCGGCGCGATCAGGAAATCCGCGCCTTCCAGGCCTCCGATCGGACGGAGCGGCCGTGGATCCATTTTGCAGGGAAATGACATGAACAATCTGTCCAACATGACCAGGGTGGCCGTGGTCGGCGGCGAGGGCATCGGGCCCGAGGTGACCGCGCAGTCGCACCGGGTGCTGAACTGGTTTGCCGCCAAACGCGGCGTTCCGGTGACCTTGCGCGAGGCGCAATACGGCGTCATCCCGTATCGGGCGACCGGCAAGGTGCTGCCGCCGGACACCGTCGAGGCGATGGAGGAGGCGGACGCCATCCTGTGGGGCGCCACCGGCGGCCCGGAAACCACCGAGGTGCCGGCGGCGGCCCGCAAGGCCGGCAGCCTGCTCGGCATGCGCAGCAAATACGATCTCTATGCCAACCTGCGGCCCATCGTCGCCAACCCGGCGCTGTCGGAGTCGGCGCCGCTCAAGGCCCATGTCCTGAAGGACGTCGATTTCGTCATCATCCGCGAACTCACCAGCGGCATCTATTTCGGCGAGCCGCGCGGCATCGAGACCCTGCCCGACGGCCAGCGGCGCGGTTTCAACACCCAGCAATACACCACCAGCCAGGTCCGCCGGGTGGCGCGCGCGGCGTTCGAGCTGGCGCGCACCCGCAAGGGCCGGGTCTGTTCGGTGGACAAGGCCAATGTGCTCGAGACCAGCGTGCTGTGGCGCGAGGAAGTCATCGCGCTGCACGCGGAAGAATTCTCCGACGTCGAGCTCAGCCATCTCTACGTCGACAACGCCGCCATGCAGATCGTGCGCGCCCCGTCGCAGTTCGACGTCATGGTGACCTGCAACATCTTCGGCGACATCCTGTCCGATTGCGCCGCCATGGCGTCGGGGTCGCTCGGCATGCTGCCGTCGGCCTCGCTGGGCCCGGTCGACCGCCATGGACGCCGCAAGGCGCTGTACGAGCCGGTCCACGGCAGCGCGCCCGACATCGCCGGCAAAGGCATCGCCAACCCGCTCGGCTCCATTCTCAGCGTCGCCATGATGCTGCGCCTGACCCTGAACCGGCCCGACGATGCCGATCTTTTGGAAAAAGCCGTCAGTACGGCACTGGCGGGCGGCGCCAGAACGGCGGATATTGCCGAGCCGGGCGCAAAAAAGCTGTCAACCGAGGAAATGGGCGACGCGGTGCTCAACGCACTGGACAAAGTCGCAGGCAAAGAGAGGGAGCACGCGGTATGAGAACTCATTTCACCAGACGTTCGGCGCTGACCATCATCGCCGGCGGAGCCACGTTGGCGGCAGGCAGGGCGCGGGCCCAAGTCCAATCTCAAGCGATGTCCGGCCGCGACATCTATCCGGTCGCCGTGGCGGTCTACCAGTCGCATTTCGTCGCTGACCGCGCCGGGTTCTACAAGGACGCCGGGCTCGACTGCAAACTGATCCAGGGCGGCAGCGGCGTCAAAACCCGCGAGATCATCGCCTCCTCGCAGGGCGACATCGGCATCGGCGACATCACCCACCCGATGCAGCTTTCTAACCACGGCCGCGCCGGGCGGGTGGTGATGCCGGTCGATAGCCGCAGCAACTCGGTGTACTTCATCATCCGCAAGGATCTGAAGGACCAGGGCATCGATACGCTGGAGAAGTTCGCCGCCTGGAAGCGCCCCGACGGACGCAAGCCGATCATCTCGGTATCGTCGCTCGGCGGCACCAACCACGTCTGGGCCTCCTACTACATGGAGAAAATGGGGCTCGACGACAAGGTGACCTGGATCGGCACCGGCAACGTCGACACCATGATGGGCACGCTGAAGACCAAGCAGGCCGACATCCTGGTCAACTCGCTGTCGGTCGTCAACGATTCGACGGCGCAGGGCTGGGGCGCGCTGCTGTTCGACGGCACCGACGAGACCATCTGGAACAAGTACATCGGCGGCAAGGTGCCGGTGACGTCGCATTTCACCCTGCAGTCGACCATCGACAAGGACCCGCCGAAGATGCAGGCCTTCGTTACCGCGCTGTGGCGCGCCACCCAGTGGATCAAAAAGCATTCGCCCGCCGAGATCTACGACACCATCGAGCCCTATGTCGGCAGCACCTCGCGCGACGGCAACATCGCCGAGATCGCCTCGATCCAGAAGGTCACCGACTATGACGGCGTGGTCGATGACGCCAGTTTTGCGCGCGGCGAAAAGGTCTGGTTCCGGGAGATGACCGGCATCAAGCCGCTGGCCAAGGCCGAGATCATCAACACCACCTTCATCGAGGCGGCGCGAAAGGCTTTTCCGGCTTGAACATGCAGGACATGTCGGCGGCGCCAGCTACCCGGTCGCTCGACGTGAAGCGGATCGACGTCCGCGGACTGAGCAAAACCTTCCAGCTCAAGGGCGCCGCCATCGAGGCGGTGCGCGATGTTTCGTTCAGCGTGCGGCGCGGCGAGTTCGTCGCCCTGCTCGGACCAAGCGGTTCGGGCAAGAGCACCGTGCTCAACATGATCGCGACCCTGATCAAGCCGACGGGCGGCCAGATCCTGATCGACGGCACGCCGGTGGTCGCCGGCAAGGCGACGCCGAATGTCGGCTACGTGTTCCAGCGCGACACCCTGTTTCCCTGGCGCACCGTGGCCGACAATATCGGCTACGGCCTGCAGCTGGCAGGCGTTCCGGACAAGGAGCGCAAGGAGCGCATCGCCGCCTGCGTGGCGCAGGCCGGACTTAAAGGTTTCGAAGAAGCCTATCCGTCGGCGCTGTCCGGCGGCATGCGCCAGCGCGCCGCCCTGATGCGAACGCTGGTGGTCGAACCGCAGGTGCTGTTGATGGACGAGCCGTTCGGCGCGCTCGACACCCATACCAAGATCGACATGCATGAGGTGCTGCTGCGAATCTGGGATCGCGAGCAGCAGACCGTGTTGTTCGTCACCCACGACCTCGGCGAGGCGCTCACCCTGGCCGACCGCATCATCCTGTTTTCCGCCCGCCCGGGCCGCATCAAGGACATGTTCGAGGTCGATTTCGCCCGTCCCCGCGACGCCGTGAAGGTGCGCGAAACCCCGCGTTATGCCGAATTGTTCCAGCACATCTGGCATTCGCTCGGCGAAGAATTCGTCAAGGGGCGGAGCGTATGAAGGTGTATCGACGACTATTGCAGGTGGCGGAGCTGAAGCGGCCTCTCGTAATCCCTCCCCCCTGCGGGGAGGGTCGGCCGAGCGAAGCGGAGGCCGGGGTGGGGGTAGCCACAAGCAATGAGTCAGTGCTTGCGGCTACCCCCACCCGACCGGCCTTCGGCCGGCCACCCTCCCCACAAGGGGGAGGGATAAGAAGGCAGCGCAGAGGATTCATCTCTCGCAGGATAATCGCACTCCATCCGGGAGCCCCGACCCCATGAGAAGGCAGCACTGGCGCAGCACGTTCGTCTGGCAGGCCTTGATCTGCGTCGTCGTGCTGTCGGTCTGGCAATGGGGATACGACCTGCACGCCCGCTTTCCGTGGGCGGTGCCCGATCTGCTCGATCCCTACTTCATCTCGAAACCTTCCGAGATTTTTGATAATTTTCTGGTCCTGAGCTGCTTCAAATCCAAGATGGGCGTCTTCAACGGCTGGGCCAACGGCGATTTCAGCCGCTGCATGGCCCGCTACGAGAACAACCTCTGGGTTGCCACCGCGGTCACGTTGAAGAATACCTTCTTCGGCTTCGTCACCGGCGTCTCGAGCGGCTTTGCCGCCGGGCTGATCCTGGGGCGCTCCGATCGCCTGAGCGCGATCTTCCAGCCGTTCATTACCGCGGTGAATTCGATCCCCCGCATCGCGCTGGCGCCGATCATCATCCTGGCGTTCGGGATCGGTGATACCTCGAAGGTGGTGACGTCGTGGATCGTGGTGGTGTTCCTGGTGTTCTTCAACACCTTCGAGGGCGCGCGCTCGATCGACGAGGGTTTCGTCAACGCGGCACGGCTGCTCGGCGCCACCGAGTGGCAGATCACCCGCACCGTGGTGATCCCCTCCACCATGGCCTGGGTGTTCGCCTCGCTGTCGCCGGCGATTTCCTTTGCCCTGATCGGCGTCATCGTCGGCGAGTTCATCGGCGCCGAGCGCGGCATCGGCCGGCTGATCATCGAATCGGAATCCCGCGCCGAGGCGTCGGGCATGATGGTGGCGGTGGTCGTGCTGATGCTGGTCGGCACCGCGCTGTCGGCGATGATCTGGCGGCTGCAGGCCTACCTGCTGCGCTGGCAGCAGCACAACATGGTGGAGTAGGCCTGAAGCGCAATTTCATGATTGAAATATTTGCTTTTCAGTCTTGACCTCAGCGTCGGTCGCAAGCCGCCCGCGACCAATGCGGTGGGCCTCCGCAACTTGATCTGGTCGTAGCCGGTATTCGCAGGGCGCCCCCGGCCACACCGACGCACAGGGAGCAATACAATCCTTGATTGTATGCCCCGTTGTGCCGAGAATAGTGCACCCGAAACAAGGATCGGACAATGTGATGGCAAATTCCGCAAATTCGCCGATCGAACACGTCGTCGTGCTCATGCTGGAAAATCGTGCTTTCGACCACATGCTCGGCTTTACACCACGGGCGGGGCATCTTGGCGAACTCGAAGGCCTGACGGGCGGCGAGTTCAACTGCGCCAATCCCTTCAATCCGTCCTCCCAGAAGTACTTCGTGCAGCAGGGCGCGCTTTACGAATTTTTCGGCAATACGATTTCCGAGGGGCCACCGCACACGTTGCAGGCGGCCAACACCCAGCTTACCGGCTACCCTGACGGCCCGTCGCCCGCCCACCCCGCCGGGAACAACGGCTTCGTCAAGGCATTTATCGAGAGCTTGAAGGAGGCGGCCTCCGATCCGCGCACCTTTTACGCCACGCCCGACGACATCAAGCCCGTCATGCAGTGCTTCGCGCCGGAGCAACTGCCGGTGCTGGGAACGCTCGCGCGGGAATTCATGCTGTGCGATCACTGGTTCTCGTCTGTTCCCGGAGTGACGCTTCCAAATCGGCTCTATGCCCACGCCGCGACTTCAATGGGCTGCGCATCGAACAGTACGGCGCAGACATTCGACTGCAGGACGATCTACAACAGCCTGATGGAAAAAAGCCTCTCGTGGCGGGTTTATCACTCCGACGTCAATGAAATGCTGCTGTTTACGCAGGTACCCCGCTCGCGCACCTTGATGCCTCAGTTCGAACATTTCGAAACCGACGTCGCAGCGTCGAACGTTGCCAACTACACGTTCATCGTACCCCGCTTCATCAACTACAATCTGGGTGACCGCGGCATCGCGCTGGCGAACGACCAGCACGCACCGGATAACGTGCGCATGGGCGAGCGGCTCATCGCCACCGTCTATAATGCACTGCGCGGAAACGCGGAGATCTGGAAGAAATGCCTGTTGGTTGTGGTCTATGACGAGCACGGAGGTTTCTACGATCATGTCATCCCGCCCAGTGGCGTGCCGAACCCGGACGGCAGGAATTCAACGGCGCCGCCATTCGACTTCACGCGATTAGGCTTTCGTGTCCCGGCTGTCCTGATCTCGCCCTGGATCGGGAAGCGGCTCAACACCACGGTCTATGAGCACGCCTCCATTCCGGCAACGCTCAAGCGCTTTTTCGGTCTCTCCAGCTTCCTTACCCGGCGCGACAGCGCGGCGAACTCGTTCGAAATGCTGCTGGCGGGTGAAAACTTTCGGACCGACACGCCCGACCGATTGCCGCTGCCGCCGCTGTCGACGCAGCAGGAAATGATCGAAAGGGCACAACGTCCGCTCAACTCGGTACAGCAGGAAATGATCCAGACGGTGCTGAGCCAGGCGCCCCGGGGCGCCCTCTCTGCCGGGCGTCCGCCGGCGAACCAGCAGGAGGCGGCGAAACTCGTCGCCGACACGCTCGAACGGGTGTTCGATACGGCGCAGAGAAGGTCCCAATAGCAAAACACTGTTGCTTCGCTACCCTCTCGGGCTATGTATGTGCGGCGAAAGCAATCACTGGCCGGCCGACCGTTCACCGGGAGCGCGATGACATTGATGGAACCTGGCGGCCCGCTGCAATGGATGGTGATCGGCACCGGCCCCGCTGCGGCAAAAACCTGCCTCACCATCGGCCTGTCGGGACTGCTGCGCGATCGCGGCATCGCCGTTGCACCGTTCAAGTCGATCGCCGTCATCCATCGGGGCGTCCTCCCCGCCGCCATCGACCGCACGCATCCTGCTCCCGGCGCCTTCCACCAGATCGGGGCAATCGGGCTTGCGCCCGAGGCGATCATGAATCCCGTTGCGGTCTGGCAAACTTCGGAACAGCAGGGCGAGATCGTCGTGATGGGCGAGCCGGCCGGGACCGTGGACTTGCTGAACCGCGATGCGATCCGCTTCGACCGGCTATCGCCGCGCCAGAGGACGATGATCGGGGAAGCGGTGCGCGCCGCCTATGACGAGCTTCGCCGGCGATTTGAGGCGATCGTGATCGAAGGCGCCGGCAGTCCGGTCGAAGCGCCGGAGAACGAGGATTGGGCGAACCTGCGCGTGATGCGCATGAGCAGGGCTCCGACGCTGCTGGTCGGCCGGCTTTCCAATGGCGGCGCCGCCGCCGCGCTGATAGGAACGCTCGCTTGTCTCGGACCGGAATTTCGGCGCCAGGTGATCGGTCTCGTGCTCAGCGACGCGACGGATGACGACGCTGCAAGGCATGCGATATCGCTCGCGGCGCAGCATGCGGAAACGCCGATGCTGGGCGTCATCCCGCAGTTGCATCACGGCATCGACGGATCCGACGCGCGCGATTATGGCATCGCCTATCGCGCCTGGACTGACGCGCTCGCGGCGCACCTCGATCTCGGCGTTCTCGGGCCTCCGTTCGCGGAGCCGGCATGACTGCTCATGTCCTGGTGATCGATGGCGTCGACGGTTCGGGGAAGACATCGATCGCCAATGCGCTCGCGCTTCGTCTCAACGGGCGCTATGTCAAGGCGTTCGGCGGCGATGCCGGGCGGCGTATCCGCGTTCTGAACGAGAGCGGCCGCAAGGCGGAGGCCGAGGCGATAGCGCGTCAGGCCGCGCGTGAGACCATGAGCCGGAATAGCGACGCAAGCTTGCTGATTTTCGACCGCCATTGGTTATCCATTCTCGCTTTCATCTCCGAGGAGTTCGCTCCGAACTGGCAGCCTTATCCGCCCACCGTGCTGCTGCGGGCCAGCATGGATACTTTGCAGCGGCGCCTGCAGGCGCGCGGGACGACGCCAGGGGATTTGGACAATATCGCGCATTATGCCGGGCGTTACGACGTGCTGGCGGCGCAATACGATCTGCCGCGCCTCGACACTTCGCTTATCGGCGAACGTGACGCCGCGCAGATCATCATCGACAACGGATGGGCAACCCGGCCTGCCCGATAGGTGAAATGGCCGCTGCCGGATGTCTCAGCGCGTACCCCATAGCTTGGCCCACATGTCCCCGAGATCGTTCTGCTCGATGGGATTGAGTTCGTCGTTCGGGAGGGACATGTCGTTCACCAGCTTTTGCAGCGCGCCGGACAGCGGCAGCGAAAACTCCGGCGTCAGCCTTCGCAACACATAATGGGCCGCTGCTTCAAGTTGCCAGCGCGCGGCGATCAGGCGGAAGAACGCCACCTCCTCGTCGTCTATCTTGGGCACCAGGCGGCAGAGATCCGCATATTGATAGCCCCCGATCCCGTAGTCGTGCACGCCTTCCCAGTAGATCTTGTAAACCAGATGCATGAGCAGCCAGGCCGGACGCGGGATGCGCAACTTCATGCCGTCGGCGTCGAAGGTCCGGCTCGTCGCCAGGATCGGATCGAGGCTGATCTCCGTCGAGATACCGTGGTGGATATCGAGCGTCACGTAACAGGCAACGTCGCCTTCCGGCGTGCAATGCCATGAGGTACGACCGCCCGCAGCGATATGGGCGCGGATCGCCTTTTCCACCGCCGGCGCGAGGTCGCGCACGCGCACGCGCCTGACCAAAAACCCGAGTTCGTAATGATCGCTCTCGACCGCCGCGACACGCTCCGGGTCGGCCGGCCGAAACCATGGCGGATCGACGAAGCCCTCGGCCTGCATGTAGCCAAGATGATGCGCCACATCGCGCGCATCTCCCAGCCGCGCCTTCGACACCCCCACGTCGATATCCCATCCGCAGCGTGCGTGCGGATCGTCATAGGCGAACCACCGGATCGCGCTCGATTTGAGAAATGCATGCGGGATATGGCGAGCGCGCAATTCTGCAGAGAAGCGGTCCTGGCAGACCGCCTCCAATTCCGCCAGTGCGCGCGCCGCGGCGGCACGCTCGCGAACCGGCTCAAGCCGGGCATCCGCACGATGTTTGCCGAGCCATTTTTCGAGGCGCGGGAGGATAGCCGGCAAAATTCGCCAGTTTTCATAGGCGAAGTCGCAAGCCGCATCGGCATCGTCGTCCGAGCGCGGCGGCGCCGGCGGCGAGGCGGTGGGCGCGAAAAGCCACACGAAGCGGCTCGGCAGCGCCGCCGGAGGCTGCACAGACGCTACTTTTTTCCTCGCTTCGCGAACTCGTCGCTGGCCGGCAACTCGGCCGCTTTGCCGGAGGCGGCGCTGCCGGATATGCTCTCGAACTGTTGCGCAAGGGCCTGCACCTGCTCGGGGGTCGCCTTGCCTCCGGTGAGGCGGCTTGCCACCTTGCTGGCGAGCATGCCGATCATCTGCGCACGCGATGGCTGCGACGCTGCGGCGCCAGCGCTTGCCGATTTTCCGCTCGCCGCGGGCGCGGCGCGGCTTGCGCTCTTGGCGGCGAGCTTCTTGGCAATGATGCTCGCGAGCCTCACATGCGATGCTGTGGGCGCCGATGCGGCACGACCCGAGGCGGCGCGGGCCGAAGCAGAGCGGGCCGAGGCGCCACGACCGACGGTAAGTTTCCTCGCGATCGCGCTCGCGAGTTGCGTTCCGGGATTCGATGCCGAAGCCCCGGATAGTTTCCTGGCCACGGCACTGGCCAGCTTGCGGACCTTCAGGCTTGCTGCTCGTTTGCTTTGGTATGCCACGTATCGGCTCCTTCTTCGGTTAGGTTATGCTACCAGTGTGCGCACCGGATTGTGCGCAGTTACGCCAAATCCTTGCGCGCCGCCGCCCCACTTTTCGGCGAGATAATCCCGAACGACAAGCTGTTGTCGAAACGCAAGGTCCCAGCCGGCGACATCGCAGATCGGATGGAATCCACCGTCTGAAAACTCGTCGGCCGCGACCTCGATGCGGACGCCGGATTCCACCTGGACGATATGATAGAATGCGTTGACCACGCGGTCGTCATACAGGCAGCAATAGCCTCCGAAAGCACTCAGCGCGCCGGCGTCGATCGCCAGGCCAAACTCCTCGCGCAATTCGCGCAATGCCGTCATCTCGTAGGTCTCGCCCTCTTCGCAGCGCCCTCCCGGCAGGTTCCATTTGCCGGCCTCGTAAGTCGCCTCCGGCCGGCGGCGACCGAGGAGAATACGCTCCTGGTTATCGACGACAATCACGTTGCCGACCAGGACCGCCTGCGGCGCCAGTTCCGCCGCCTCGGGCGCAGAGAGCCTGTAGATACGTTTCATCGCGGGTTCAGCTCGTCGTAGACCGATTCGCCACGCATGTAGGCCGCGGCATAGGCGGTCGGGTCATGCAGTTCGTTCGGGATGAATTCCGGCCCCTTGGCGCGCGGCGTCAGCGTCGGAACCACGACCTCCCCGATCAATTCACGCTTGAGGAACGCATCAAGCCACAAATCGGACGCCGCATCCTGGTTCAGCGAGGCGGCCTTCTGGTCCCACTGGCCGAACTCGTCCTCGTCCCGCCGCGCCAGCAGGTACAGATGATGAAACAGGTCGAGGCTGCGGAAGCGATCTTCGTTGCCGAGCCAATCCCGGTTGGCGAAATAATTGTAAAGGGCAACGGCGAAGTTCGCGAAGCTGAGCATCCGCTGCAGTTCGGGCATGTCCCAGCTGTAAGATCCCGTGACCGAGCCGTCCTTTGGATCGTACGTGACCCATTCGGGGCCCTTTTCCTGCGCCATGCGATAGAGCGGCGTGCCGGGGAGCACGCTGAGCTGGTAGACGCGAAAGCGCGTCGGACGTGCCTCCTCGATGATGAAACGCACCAATTCAACGAAGCCGTCATACGTGTCGCCCGGAAAGCCGGCGATCAGGTCGGTCTGATATCGCACGCCAAAGCGGCTCAGCCACGGCAGGTTCTTGCGGATCTGCGGCAGGTTGTTGGCGCGCATTTCCTTGGGAACGTCCGGGTTCACGGTCTGCAGGCCGACGTTGACGAAACTGAAATTCGAGGTGTGCAGCAGGTGCGCGAACTCTTCGTCCACCAGTTCAGGGCGGATGAAGCCGTAAATATACATGCCGTGATTGCGACGGTGAGGCTCCGAAAGACCGCGCAGGAATTCCTTGGCGTTGGCGCGCTTGCCGCCAAGGATCGCATCCGTGATGAAGACCTTCTTCACTTTCTTCTCGATGAAAATATCGAACTCCTTCAATACGCGATCGATCGCGTGATGACGGAAGCCGAGTTCCTGGGCGTCGAAGCCGCAGAACGCGCAAGTGTAGACGCAGCCTCGCGAAAGCTCCCACCAGACACAGTCCCAGTGGTTGTCGGCGTATCGCTCGAAAAAGCCCTTCCCGGTCTCGTCGCGCAGATAATACGATACGACCTCCGACATCTTGATTGCCGAACGGTTCTGCGCGCGCGGCGCAAAATTTGCGTGCGACGATACGCCGGCAAGCAGTATGTTGCCATTGACGATCTCGTCGTAGCTGCCGTCGAGATAGTGCTCCAGTACATCAGCGAACGCGTTCTCGCCGTCGCCGCGGAAGAACAGATCGACCTCGGGAAATTTTACGGCATAGTCGGCATCGCTATAGAGCACCGACAGACCGCCGAGCAGGATGCGCGTCCGCGGCAATCGCGCGTGAATGATCGGAATGGAAGCCTCGATCAGTGTCTCGTTCCACGTATAGATGCCGAGACCGAGAATGTCCGGTGCCGCGGCGATCATCGCTTCGGCGAAAGCCACAGGGTCGGACGCGCTGTTGAAGCTCTGAAAGTCGAACGACAGCTTGTCCCGCAAGCGTGGACGCGCATCGGCGGCGGCGGCGAGAAACATCGATGCGGCCGAGTACGGTTGCGGCCATTCCCGCGGGTCGTAAACGGTGGGCAGCGAGATCTTTACCTTGGTCATTTGTCTCTCCACCTTTCGGCGTCATTCAAAGCGAGTGCGGCAGTCCGAGGTACTGGAAGGCAGACTGCTTCGGGGGGCTGAAGATCATTTCCTGACCGGCGTCCTTTGGGCACAGCGGATCCTTTGCGAAGAACTCGCCTGCGGCCTGGCTGCGCACGCGGCAACCGCCGCGGCACGTCATGAAGGCGGCGCACGAACTGCACTCTTCCTTCTCGCCGCCGCGCAGCGTGGTGATCCGGCTGTTGTGATAGATGTCGCGGATTGGCGTGGAGCGGATGTTACCGACCACGAAATCGTTCATCATCGAGCAGGGTCGCACATTGCCGACGGAATCGATCGTGAGCAGTTCCTTGCCGGCGATGCAGCCCCAATCCTTGATGTGGGGGACACGGCCGCCGAAGCAGGTGACCGGGTTGACCGGACCGCTGACTTCCACGTCATCGGTGTCCCCGGCGATCCGTTTCATCTCTCGCAGCGCGGCGTAATAGGCGGACGGGTTGGAGATTAATTCCTTGTCCGACGCGGCTTCGCCGGACGGACGCATCGGGTTGAACTTGACTTTGTCGACACCGAGTTCCTTGCCCAGTGCGACGAAACCTTCGATCTCGCCCGTCTTGATGGTCGGGCGGAACGTATCCTTGATCGCTATGATGGTTCCGCTGCCGAGATCGCGCTTCGCTGTGACGAGATTACGCACGCCGGTGATCGCCAGGTCGAAGGCACCATTGCCGCGGATTCGATCGTTCGCTTCCGCCTCATGCCCGTCAATGCTGACCGTAATGGTCTTGAGCTCTTTCTGCAGAATGCGCCGCGCAAGATCGACGGTCAGGCGCGTGGCATTTGTCGTCATGCTGACGGAAATGTCGCGCTTGCGGGCAGAGTTGAGATAGGCGTCGAGTACCCGGGGCAAAAGCGTTGGCTCGCCCCCGGCGAGGTCGACGCGAAAAACCCCCATTTGGCGAAGCTGCTCGAAGACGTCATCGATCTCCGCCAGGTTCAACTCGAACGCGCGTTTGATCCCGGCCCGCTTCGGCTCGTCGTAGCACATCGTGCAGGCAAGGTTGCACAGACTGGTAAAATCGAAATAGACATTGAGAGGAGCCGAGAGCATTCCGGGTTTCGGCTCACGGTTGCTGATGCGTATCGAGGCGGGCTCGCACTCATTGTCCCGGAGCCAACGGACGACTTCATCCGCTTCGGCAAGATCGCTGCCAGGCAGGTCTGCCGCCTGCGGGACGACGGCGTCCTCGACGACGCTGCGGAATGCCTGAATGGCAATAGGAGTGACCGGCACGACGTACTGATGCGTCCGCGTGTCGAACAGTAACCAGCCGAAAAATTCTTCGCGAGCGAAGAAGCGAGGGCCGGACATTCTCCGATTCCTTTGCGCCCCGGGGCACTTTGGATGGTGGACGACCAAAAACCGTGTCACACATACAGGTTGTATTAATTCATCGTTTCAGCCGAAAGGCAAGGCGCATTTTGGTCGCCCCTGGGCGTCGCCTTCAGTGGCAACGGAACCGAGTTCCTTTGCGTCACGCCGAGTTCCGCCGCATCACGTGCAGACGGTGCAATCGAGGCCGGCTCCGGACTTCGTTTCGACGGCGCAACTGCCGGAATCCTCCGCGCTGTGAAGGATGGACGTCCTCACCTGATTGGGCCGGTACGCGGTGCAACCCTTGCAGCCCGTATCATAGGCATCGAGGTAGACGCGCTCGAAATCCGGGAAGTCGTAGTCTGCCGGAACGTTCACGGTCTTCGAGACCGCCCCGTCCGTGAATGCCTGCGCGACGGACTGCATCCTGACATGCGCTTTGACGCCGATCGACGCCGCATCGACATATGCGCTCGGAACGCCGTCGCGACGGTTATTGATGTCGCGATAGAGCGCAACCGCGTAATCCGTCACCTCGACACGATCGAAGGAACCGTCGGGCGCGCGCATGCGGCGGACCTGGTCGGCACTGAAGATCGGTTCAATGCCGGAGGACACGTTGTTGGCGAGCAGCGAAATCGATCCGGCGGGAGCAATCGAATTCAGCACCCCGTTTCGGATTCCGTCGCGGGCAATTCGATCGCGGATATCGGCGGGCAGCCGACGCACATTATAGCCTTCGAGGAATTTATTGCGGTCGTACTGCGGGAAGACGCCCTTCTCGGCGGCGAGTGCGATCGAAGCGTTGTAGCTCTCAGCGCGGAAGCAGGACATCCAGCGCTGCAGCATCTCGACAGCCTGGTCGGAATCGTAGCGCACATTGCACATCAGCAGCGCGTCGGCTACCCCGGTCACGCCGAGGCCGGTGCGACGCTTCGCCAAGGCCTCCGCCCGCTGCGGAAGCAGCGGAAAGCGCGATACGTCGATCGAAGCGTCCAGGAACCGGACCGCGCGCTGGATTGATTCGACAAACCGATCCTCTTCAAATCGGGCGTGCGGCGAGAACGGGTTGGTCACGAAGCGGGCCAGATTGAGCGACCCAAGCAGGCAGGCTCCATAGTTCGGCAGCGGGACCTCCCCGCACGGATTTGTCCCGACGATTTCCTCGCAATAATAAAGATTGTTCCGTTCGTTCATCCGCTCGAGGAAAATGACTCCGGGCTCGCCCGCCTCATAGGCAGCGCGCATCAACCGACGCCAAAGTGCGCGCGCCGGCACCTCGCCGAACAGCTCGCCCTTGAAACCAAGCTGCCAGATCTCATCGCGCCTGACCGCCGACATGAAGGCGTCGGTGAGCGCCACGGAGATATTGAAATTCGTGAGGCGGCCCATCTCGGTTTTCGCCGTGACGAACTCATCGATGTCGGGATGACTGCACGACAGGATGCCCATCATGGCGCCGCGCCTGGAGCCGCCACTCATAATGGTTGCGCATGTTTCGTTCCACACCTGCATGAAAGAAACCGGACCGGAGGAACTTGCGCCTTGACCGCGGATCAGCGCACCACGAGGACGCAACGTCGAGAAATTGTAACCGACGCCACCGCCCTGCTGCAGCGTCAGTGCACATTCCCGCACATGGTCGAATATCGACCCAAGATCGTCCGCAATCGCCCCCATGACGAAACAGTTGAACAGCGTCGCGCGGCGATCGGTGCCTGCCGAGGCGAGAATGCGCCCACCCGGGAGAAAGCGGAAATCGCGCAGCAGATCGTGATACCGGCCTTCCCAAGCCCGGCGCTGAGGCTCTGCGACCGCGATAGCTTGCGCAACGCGGCTCCAGGTCTGGTCGATTTCGGTTTCGATCGCATCACCGTCCGGCGAGTGCGCGCAATAGCGCGCTTTCCAGACCTTTGCGGAGATTGCCTCCAGCCGCGTCTCTCTGATCCCGTTCAACTCTCTGAACATGGGCATGTTCGAATAGTCCGCCAAGATCGCGAAGATGATCGTCCCTGGTCGGCGGCGTCACGCAGCACCGCTTTACACCACGACCTTCCTCGCAAAGGATCAAACAGCTGAAAAGTTAGCACGAGTTCGATGCCGGGTGCAAGCTTAGGTTGCTCAGGCGGCACGCGCCACGAGCGGCATGTCTATTTCAAGCTCACGGCTCATCTGTCCTTTTGCAATCTCTAGAGCCGCGGCACGACATGGTGGAGTAGCGCTCGTTATCGGCCGATCAAGCCGCCTTGCGCAGCGCTTCCGGCGGCTGCGTCGACTGCATGCTGGGACGCGCCTCCATCCGCTCAAGCCACGCCTGCAGCCCGGTGCCTGCCATCATGCTTGCGCATTCCGGAATGGCGGCGAGATAGACCAGTTGCGGCGCCAGCACCAGGTCGGCAAGGGTCAACTGTTCGCCGGCCAGGAAAGGCTGGCCGCCGAGCAGGCGGTTGAGTTCACCAAAGCAGTGCTCGGCGTCGGGCAGGGCTGCCGAGACCGCGGCTTCATTCGGCGTGACGCCCATCAGCACCGGGCCGACGATACGCTGGAACACGATGATCCGCGCCACCTGCGGAAACAAGTACCAGTCGTTGATGCCGATGATCTGGTTCATCCGTGCCGCCGACTTCGCCTCCGCCGGCTGCAGCGCCGGCCCGGGAAACACCGTGTCGATGTAGCGCAGGATCGCCTGGGTTTCGTACAGGCGGAAGTCGCCGTGGTCGATCACCGGAACCCGGTTGAATGGATGCAGCCTGTGTTCGCGCATCTCGCCGGGGCCGAACGCCTGGACGCGGTAGGGCGCGGCTTTTTCTTCCATGGTCGCGCAGACGCTGCGCATGAACGGACTTCCCGGGACACCGTAGACGACGAATTCGCTCATGGCAGACCCCTGTACCAGGTGGGTTTTGGATTTGAATTCGAAGGGCGGCATCACGCCGTGCCGCATTCGGCCTCGCTGACAAAACGCTCCAGCAGGCCGGGCCAGCCGCCGTCGACATCCTTGCGCATCGATGCGCCGGCTTCGGCGCCCATGGTTTCGAATTTGTGATGCACCAGTTCGACCAGCGTGGCGTCGGAGCCGTCGGCGCTGAAGCGCACGTCGACTTCCGATTTCATCGTCACATCCGGCTTCCACTGCGCGTTGACTTGCCAGACCATCACCATGCGATGCGGCGGCTCCCAGTGGGTGATGGTGGCCACGGGCGTTTCGGTGCCGTCCTGGGCGATCTCCAGCCAGCGGCCGCCGAGGCGCGGCTCCATCAGGACCTTCTCGATCGGCTTCTTGCCGACGCCGTGGGTGGTCGGCCACCAACGGGTGAGGCCGGCGGTAAAAACCTCGAAAGCTGTTTCGATCGGCGCCTTGACGCGAACGGACTTGCGCACGGCGGCGATGGCGGCTGCTTCGTTCATCGATCGCTTCCCTTCAGGATTTTTCCACTTCGTTCTTGAAGGCCGCCAGCGCTTCGTCCCAGAAGCCGTCGAGCCAGTCGCGCAGTTCCATCAGTCCCTCCCGGCGCACCGAATAGATCCGGCGCACCCCCTCGCTGCGTTCCTCGACCAGGCCGGCGCGCTTCAAGATCTTCAGATGCTGCGACACCGCCGGACGCGAAACCGACAGACCTCTCGCAACCACATTGACCGGCAGCGGGCCCCGGCGCAGCCGCTCGAACACCGTACGGCGGGTCGGATCGGCGAGAACGGCAAGGGCATTTCCGTAAGCCATAACTTACCGTAAGTAACAACTTACATATCGTCAAGCCGAAAGATCGCCAGACATCAATGCGGCACATTTCGCGATGAAACGGCTCCGATGACGGTCAATCTTTCAGGCAGAACAACGAGATCGCTTGGTCAGCTGGCGCTCGCTTTGATCCTGGTCGCGCCCTGCGCCGCGCAGCAAACAACCTTCCGCAGCCAGCCGGTGACGCCACCGGGCGAATACACCTTCGGCATCGAAGGCCCCGCTCTCGATCATGATGGCAACCTCTATGTCGCCAATTTCGGCAAACAGGGCACCATCGGAAAGCTGCCGGCGGGAGCATCGCAGTCCGAGTTGTTCGCGACCCTGCCGGAAGGCTCGGTCTCCAGTTCAATCCGCTTCGATCGCGACGGACGGATGTTCGTCGCCGACTACAAGAAACACAATATCTTCCTGGTCGGAGCCGATGGCGCAACCATCGAGACCTATTTCCATTCCGACGATTTCAACCAGCCCAACGACATGACCATCGCGGCCAACGGCACCATCTACGCCAGCGATCCGAACTGGAAACATAAAGACGGCCAGGTCTGGCGGATCGCGCGGAGCGCCGACGGCAGCGTTCGGGCCGAGAAAATGCTGGCCGATCGGCCGATGAGCACCACCAACGGCATCGATCTCAGCCCGGATGGCAAGACGCTGTATGTCGGCGAGTCCGATACCAGCGAGATCTGGTCGTACCGGATCGAAGGTACGAGACTGCTGGCGCCGAAGCTTTTGAAGAAGTTTACCGACTTCAGCATCGACGGGATTCGCACCGACGTCGGCGGCCGCCTGTTCGTCGCCAGGATCCTGAAGGGCACCATCGCGGTGCTGTCGCCGCAGGGCGTGCTGGAGCGGGAGATCAGGCTCAGCGCCACCGAGCCGACCAATCTCGCCTTCGGCGGCGCCGACGGAAAGACCGTTTTCGTCACCCAGCGCAAGGGCGGACTGATCGAGTTGTTTCGAACCGATCGCCCGGGGCGGGAAGCCTGCCTTGGCGTGGCGGCTTGCCCGGGGCCGAAGGCCAACCGGCAATAGAGCACGATGACTTTAGGTTAGATTGGCGACACCCGCCCCGTCATTGCGAGCGAAGCGAAGCAATCCAGGAGAAGAAGAAAGACTGGATTGCTTCGTCGCTTCGCTCCTCGCAATGACGGAGTTAGCGGTCCCGAATCAACCTGAAATCATCCCGCTCCAGGCGCGACCGTTCAGTGTCCGCGCTGGCCGGCATACATTTGATAGAACGTAACGATGATCTCGAACGCGATCAGCACCACGACGATGAATTCGAGACGGAACGCGCGCCGGGTGTCGATGATGTCGGCCAGGGTTTGCGCGGTCTCGGCGACCACCGCGAGTTTTCAATTCAGCGCCTCGGCCCGCTCCTTGAGTTCATACTCGTCTTCCAGCCGGGCATAGAGCCGTTCGAGATCGGGCCGCTCCCACAGCGCATCGGGTTTTTCGGTGACGGCGACGCGGCCGGATACCCGCTGCTGGACCAGCAGCGCATTGCCGATCAGCTTGAAGATGCCCTTGCGGTTACGGCGGGTCCGGCCATGGGTCGCCAGTTCGCGCGCGAACGGTTCGATCACTTCGAACACCTTGGCGACCTCGCGTTCGTCATGGGCGAGCACGACGCTCTTGGCCAGCACGTCGGAGACCACCAGCAGCCGTTCAGGCGACATTTCCCGCACATGAATCGGGCCCCCCGCCGGGACCTGATCCTCGGTTTCGCCGGCGCTCTCGACGTTTGCGGTCTCTTCCTCGATCGGGGTGAATTTACCCCCGATCCTGGGCGCCAGCTTCTCCATGAAGTTGCGCTCGTCCTCGGCCGACAAACCGATCAGAACCGCGACGCCATAGCGAAACAGCACCGCGACCCCTTTATCTCCAACCCTGACGGCCAGCGGCACCGCCGAGAGCGCCTCGCCCTCAAAGCTGGTGGTGTTGATGCGATCTCCGACCTGAAGAGCATGTACGGTCAGTCGCCGCTCATTCGCCAGAAAACGGGAAATCGTCATCCGATGCCTTCGTCGTCAATTTGGTCGAAGCCATTACTTTACTTTCCAAAGCGATTGATTTGCGAAGCCGGCGATGTGGTGGCCCCGTCAGCGCGCCAACCCTAGCAGAGTACCGCCCCGGATAGTTCACTCACATAACCTTTATGACGGCGTGGCTTTATTTGGATTTACACTCTCAACCTGCGCAGAGTCGGTCGCTGTATCTTTCCCTTCCGGTTCGCCGCGGAAAAATGACTTTGTTCGACCAGAGCGGCCTTCGCCGGGAAGCCTGACATGCGGGATGGATCCAGCGACGCATTCGATTCTGTCGCCTTTCTGACCAGACCGGGGGCAGGCAAGGCGCTGCTGGAATGCCGCAAGAATCAAATTGTTTTCGCGCAGGGAGACGTCGCGGATGCGGCCTTCTACCTGCAGAAGGGCAGGGTCAAACTCACGGTCCTGTCGGGACATGGCAAGGAAGCGGTGGTCGCCATCCTGCAGCCGGGCCAGTTCTTCGGCGAAGGCTGCCTGAATGGTCATTCCCGCCGCGTCGCCACCACCACCGCGATGGAAGACTGCGTCATCACCTCGATCAACCGAGGCACCATGCTCGAGCAGCTTCGGCGCGAGCCGCAGTTTTCCGGACTGTTCACGGCGTACCTGTTGAGCCGGAACAGCCGGATCGAGCAGGACCTGATCGACCAGCTGTTCAATTCGAGCGAGAAGCGGCTTGCCCGTCTGCTGCTGCTGCTGGCGAATTTCGGCAAGCAAGGCCAACGCCAGCATGTTATCGCGGAGATCAGTCAGGAAACGCTGGCCGAGATGATCGGTACCACGAGGTCCCGGGTCAGCTTCTTCATGAACAAATTCCGCAAACAGGGCTTCATCAGCTACGACAGGCAGATCGAGGTCCACAATTCGCTGCTCGATGCGGTCCTGCACGAGCGGCCACGGATCGCCGGCGACGATTTCCTCAGCGGTGTGTGAGGGAGCGTGATTGCATATTAAACGATCGCTCGCCGCAACTCTTTCTTATCCCTCCCCCTTGTGGGGAGGGTGGCTGGCCGCAGGCCAGTCGGGTGGGGGTGCAACAGCGGGAACGCCTGAGTAAGCGCCCACCGGCGTGCAGGCGGTCAACGTGCTCAAGATGCTCTCCAACACGCCTGTGATGTTCTGATCGATCTCCGAATTCCAGAATCGAAGAACCCGGAATCCCTGCGCATGTAGGAAGCTGTCGCGGATCCGGTCCGATCGATCACCTTCTGGCATTCCATGTTGACCGCCATCGGCTTCGATAACCAGTCGAGAGCGGAAGGAAATAAAATCCACGATATATGGACCGATCGGCGCCTGCCGGCGAAAGTGAAAGCCGAGGCTCTTCAGTTCGCGCAGCTTCACCCACAGTTTGACCTCCTGTGGCGTGAGACGTTTACGTAGCGCGCGAGCATTTTCGTTCGGCACGAATGGCTCCGCCTGATCGCCCTTTCGACAATGATCGCACATGATACGAGCGGTTGCCACATCTTCTTATTTGCCGAGCTAGGCAGGTCCAGGGTGGGTCGACTCGCACGATTTCCGTTGTTGCTCCCCCACCCGACTGGCCTTCGGCCAGCCACCCTCCCCACAAGGGGGAGGGATAAGAAAGAACCGCAGCAGCGCTCGTTTCATATGAGACTGCCCTGCGTCGGATCGCCAAAACCTCACGCCTCGCCGCGACCCGCCAGCCCCACCGCCCACAACGCAAACGCATAGGCGATCGCGACTTCATCGAGCCGCCTGAAGCGCCCCGACGCGCCGCCGTGGCCTGCGCCCATGTTGGTGCGCAGCAGTACCGGGCCGCCGGAAGTCATGGTGGCGCGCAGCTTCGCGATCCATTTTGCCGGCTCCCAATAGGTCACGCGCGGATCGGTGAGCCCGGCCATCGCCAGGATCTTCGGATAGTCCCTGGCCGCCACGTTGTCATAGGGCGAGTAGGCCAGCATGGTGCGGAGGTCTTCCGCGCTCTCGGTCGGATTGCCCCATTCCGGCCATTCCGGCGGCGTCAGCGGCAGGCTATGGTCGAGCATGGTGTTGATCACGTCGACGAACGGCACCTCGGCGACGATGCCGGCGAACAGCTCGCCGGCCCGGTTGGCGGCCGCGCCCATCAGCATGCCGCCGGCGCTGGCGCCATGGCCGACGATGCGCCTGGCACTGGTGTAGTTTTCCGCGATCAGCGCCCGGGCCGAGGCCGCGAAATCGTCGAAGCTGTTGGTCTTCTTCTTGAGCTTGCCGTCGAGGTACCAGCCCCAGCCCTTGTCGGCACCGCCGCGGATATGGGCGATGGCATAGACAAAGCCGCGATCGACCAGTGACAGCCGGTTGGCCGAGAACGACGCCGGCATCGCCATGCCGTAGGAACCGTACCCATAAAGCAGCAGCGGCGCGCGGCCGTCGCGCACCAGATCCTTGGCGTGCAGGATCGACACCGGCACCTGCGCGCCGTCATGCGAGGTCGCCATGATCCGGGTGGTGACATAGTCGGCGGGGTTATGGCCGGACGGAATTTCCTGGCGCTTGCGCAATACCCGGCTGCGGCTCGCCATGTCATAGTCGTAGACCTCCGACGGCGTCGTCATCGACGAATAGGAGAAGCGGACATTGGTGGTGTCGAATTCGTAACCGCCCATGGTGTCCAGCGAATAGGCGGCCTCGTCGAAGGCGATGGCGTGCTCGCCGCCGGTTTTGAGATCGCGGATCACGATGGACGGCAGCGCGTTGGCGCGCTCCAGCCGCACCAGGTGGCCGGCGTAAAGCTCGATATCGATGAGATAGATGCCCGCGCGGTGCGGAATGAGATCGCGCCAGTTGGCGCGCTCGGGAGCAGCCAGCGGCGCGGTGACGATCTTGAAGTCGATGGCATCGTCGGCGTTGGTCAGGATGAACAGTTCATCGCCGCGGTCGGCGAGGGAATATTGCACACCGAGCTGCCGCGCCGCCACCAGCCGCGGCGGCGCTTCATAATCGGCAAGGTCGATCAGCCGTTGTTCGGACGTATCGTGGTCGCCGCCCGCGATGACGCAAAACCGGCCGCTGGCGCTTTCGTGGAGATGGGTGAACCAGCCCGAATCCGGCTCCTGGTAGACCAGCACGTCGTCGGTCTGTTTTGTGCCGAGGCGGTGGCGCCACACCTGCATCGGGCGGTGGTTGTCGTCGAGCTTGATGTAGAAGAACGCTTTTGAGTCCAGCGTCCACACCACGCCACCGTCGGTCTCTTCGACGAGGTCGGCGCGGTCAGCGCCACTGGCCCAGTCGCGCACCCGGATCGAGAAATATTCCGAGCCGGCGATGTCGGCGCTCCAGGCCTCCAGCGCATGATCCGGCGAGTGCCGTGCGCCGCCGAACTTGAAGTAGTCGTGATCGGCGGCGAGCGTGTCGCCGTCCAGGATGATCGCGACCTCGCCGCCGTCGCGCGGCGTGCGGCCGAACATCTCGTGCTGGCCGCCTTCGCGGAATTTTCGCAAGTAGGCGTAGGGCCCGTCCGGCGACGGCACGCTGGAATCATCCTCCTTGATCCGGCCGCGCATCTCGGCGACCAGTTCTTTCTGCAGCGCGGCGGTGTGGCCGAGCAGGCTCTCGGTATAGGCGTTTTCCGCCTCCAGGTAGTTGCGGATCTCGGCCCCGAGAAGCGAAGGATCGCGCAACACCTCCTGCCAGTTGGCATCCTTGAGCCAGGCATAGTCGTCGTGCAGGGTGATGCCATGGATGGTGAATTGATGCGGATGGCGCGGCGCTACCGGAGGCTGCGCGGAACGGGTCGGCTGGTCCATGAATGCTCTTTTCGTTGAAGGCCGGGTGCTTTATACGCGCCATGGCGCCTGATGAAATCAAATAAGTAACTTCGCAAAACCAATGACTTCGCCGCGTTAGTGGGGTTCAGCCATGGATATAGAGTTGCACGACCGCCTTGCCATCCGCGACCTGGTCGAAAACTGGGCGGTCTGGCGCGACGCCGGCGACTGGCAGCGGTTCCGCACCGTCTGGTTCGACGATGGCCGGATGATGGCGACCTGGACCCAGGGGACCGCCGACGAGTTCATCCAGATGAGCAGGGACGGCTGGGCCAGGGGGGTTTCGATCCTGCATTTCCTCGGCGGCCAGTCGATCGACCTTTCCGGCAGCCGCGCGGTCTCGCAAACCAAGATGACCATTGCCCAGCGCGGCCTGGTCCACGATGTGGCGGTGGATGTGGTCTGTACCGGCCGATTCTACGATTTCCTGGAAAAGCGCGACGGGCGCTGGGGCTTCGTGCTGCGTCAGCCGATCTACGAAAAGGATCGCATGGACCCGGTCGATCCGTCCGCGAAACTGGCGCTGGATCCGAAACTGCTGGCAAGTTTTCCGGAAGGCTATCGTCACCTCGCCTATCTGCAGAGCCAGATCGGCTACAAGATCAAGCTCGACATGCCCGGCCTCAAGGGCGAAGCGGTGCAACGGCTGTACGCCAGCGGCGCCGCCTGGCTGAAGGGCGAAAAGCTGGACCGGTAAATGATGCCTGATGCTGTATCCGTGTTGGGGACAATGACAGAGCGATTGCATATGGAATGAGCGGTGCCGCGGGTGCTCTTTCTTATCCGTATTGAATTTTCATGTGAAAACAATGTTTACTGCGAGCGGCTTCGGTGGCTGAACGCGGAAGCTCGGGGTTCGCCCCGGGCTTCGACCAACCAGCCACAGGAGCAAGCCATTGCGACACCCGAAACCCTTCACGGTCTTTCAGCTGTCCCCGGCCAGAACGGCCCGAAGCCGCATTTTACCGTTCACGCCTATTCGCTCGACCCTTCGGTGTGCGTCGACAGCTCTCGCCTGAGCAACCCTGACAAGCAGACGTACCATGGCGGTTGCTGAGTTGTCGCTGTTAAGGGCCGAGCATCGAAATCAGCCAATGGCAATCGAGCCGGGACCCAGCGAGATGGAATTGCGTTTAAGCTGTGTAGCGCTCGCCTTGTCGCCCGCCATGAGAAGTCCTTGAGAGCGCGTCAAATCGATTGCAGCCCTTTGGCTCGCCGCGTTTACAAACACGGGGCAGAGACTTTCGCCTGTTTCAACAGTCACGATAATGCGAAATATCGCCAAGCGCGCCCCCGTTTCACATATTGGTCTCCTAAATAGGCTAAATGGCGGAAGCAAAGGTCTCAATAGCCCGGATGGGCTAGCTCCGGACACAGACTTCAGCTAACTTTTCAGGCCTGAATTTAAGCATCACTAGCCCGCCTGAGACCGCTTTTTGTCATGCAAACCAGTAATTCGTCCCTCCCGGTCCATTTGGCAGTAATCCGATCATCGGGCGAGATTGTCTCTGTCAACGAGGGCTGGAAACGATTTGGCCAGCTCAACGGTCTTCGAACGCCCTGCTTCGGGTTGGGGCAGAATTACCTTGAACATTGCAAACCTACAGACCGCGAGGCGACGCAATCGGTTCAGCAGATCAGGAGCCTACTAGCCCGAGACGTTGACCTGGTGAGCTTCCCTTATAGCTGCAACTCACCCCGCAAAAGACGTACTTTCGTTTTGATAGGCGTTCCGCTGTCGCAAGGGCCTAAACCGACCTTTGTTCTGCTCCATTTAAACATCAGTGCCATGATTGGGCGAAGTTCCAACAGCCAAGTTTCGAAGGCGGTAGAATGGAGCACTTCGCGCGCACTGACTGACCACCTCGCTCAAATGAATTTTTCGGAAGTAATTCTGGACGGCAGCGAACCAGCCGCTCTTCTGACTGAAAAGGAACGGGAGGTTCTGACCCTCTTAGGTCAAGGAATGACAAATAAGGAGATAGCGGCTCGTCTCTCCCGCTCTCCGAACACGATAAAGATCCACGTTTCTCATATTTTGGAAAAGCTAAATCTCCGGTCGCGAACGGAGGCCGCGCTCACGAACTTTAACTTTAGCAAATCCGCCGCTCGCACGAGGGACGGCTGAAGCCGGGGCCACTTCCGCTGGTGGCACGGCTACTCCTAATCTACGGCGCGACGGCGGCCAGACCAGCGCGGACGGCGGCACCGCGACCATAGCGTCCGCGCCAAGGCCGCAGGAAAGGCCGTACAATGCGCCGCCAGCGCAGGGCCAAGGACAACGGGCCAGCCGCGCCAGCGCGCAGGCGGGCCGCGCCCGGACTATGGGTTCGCTGTCAGAAGCTCGCCGGGACACACGTGTCCCGGCTCCCCTCCAGAGGAGGGTAAGATAGAGTCGCGTTTGGTTCATATCGATAGCCTTTGGCACAACAGGAAGAACTATCGTGGAGGATTTTTCGATGGCTGGCGCTCGATGCAGCTGCGGTGCAGTCACGCTCTCGCTTCCGGAACAGCCATCCAGGATGGTCGTTGCTTGTCACTGCGTGGACTGCCAACGCCGAACCGGGGCGCCGTTCGGTGTCGGCGCCTATTACCCCATTGATGCTGTCACCATCTCGGGAACCTCAAAAGAGTTCACCCACGCCGCCGCGAGCGGCGGCAACATCCATAACTATTTTTGTCCGCAGTGCGGCTCGACGGTCTACTGGAAACTCAGCAATCTGCCCGCGCTGATCGCCGTTGCCGTCGGCGCGATGGCCGAACCGAAATACCCGGCCCCCGTCGTATCGGTTTTCGAACAATCGAAACATGACTGGGTTCGAATTGAGGGTGCCGTGCAGCACTTCCGGCAAGGCAGCCCGCCAGGAAATTCAAACCGGGACGCCACCCATCGGTGACGGCGAAACCTGCAAAAACAAGAAAATGGGGAGAACGGCGATGCCGGATTTCATCACGCTGGATGCGCTCGTCAGGCAGACCGCGACGAGCGCCCCGGCGCGCATCGCCGTCATCGACGGCGATCGGCAACTCTCTTACGCGGAGCTGAACAGGCTGATCGACGGCGTGGCAGCCGCCCTGCAGGCCGACGGCCTCGTGCCGCGCGACGTGATCTCGATCTGCGCCCACAGCGGAATCGAATATGCCGCGGCCTTTCTCGGCGCGCTGCGCGCCGGTGTCGCGGTCGCGCCGCTGGCGGCGTCCTCCACGCCGGCCGACTTCGCCGCCATGCTGAAGGATTTCGGCGCCAAAGTCCTGTTCTTGGACGCTTCCGCGGCAGCGGCCATGGGATCGGCAGTGGATGCCTCGAAAGTATTGCGGGTCGCGCTGGACGACAGCCCGTCGGGCCGCCCCTTCAGCGCGTGGTGCACGAGGGGCGCAACACCCGTGGCGGTTACGGTCGATCCCGAGTGGGTCTTCAACATCATCTATTCCTCGGGGACCACAGGCACGCCCAAGGGCATCGTCCACTCCCATCTCATGCGCTGGCGGCAATACGGCCAGCTCGATCCGCTCGGCTACGGGCCGGCCGCGGTCACCGTGCTCTCGACGCCGCTCTATTCCAACACCACGCTGGTCTGTTTCAACCCGACCCTGGCCGGCGGCGGCACCGTGGTGCTGATGAAGAAGTTCGACGCCCGCGGCTTCCTCGAACTCAGCCAGAAGCACCGCGCCACCCACGCCATGCTGGTGCCGGTGCAGTATCGCCGAATCATGGCGGTGCCGGATTTCGACCGGTTCGACCTGTCGTCGTTCGTGATGAAGTTCTCGACCTCGGCGCCGTTCGCGGCGGAACTGAAGGCGGATATTCTCAAGCGCTGGCCGGGCGGGCTGACGGAATATTATGGCATGACCGAAGGCGGCGGCAGCTGCGCGCTGTTCGCCCACGAGCATCCGGACAAGCTGCACACCGTGGGCCGCCCGATGCCCGATCACGAGATTCGCCTGATCGGCGAGGACGGCGAGGCGGTTGCCCCCGGCGAGGTCGGCGAGATCTTCGGCCACTCGCCCAACATCATGCAGGGCTACCTGAACCAGCCGGCCAAGACCGCCGAGACCTTCTGGGACGACCCGACCGGCAAGCGCTTCGTGCGCACCGGCGACGTCGGCCGGTTCGACAGCGACGGATTTCTGATCCTGATGGACCGCAAGAAGGACATGATCATCTCCGGCGGCTTCAATATCTATCCCAGCGATCTCGAAGCCGTGCTGGCGGAACACGATGACGTCGCGGAGGCGGCCGTGGTGGCGATGCCGTCGGCGGAGTGGGGCGAGACCCCGGAAGCGTTCGTGGTGCTGAAGCAAGGCGCCGCCGTCGACGCCGCCGCGCTGAAGGCGTGGACCAACAGCCGGGTCGGCAAATTCCAGCGTCTCGCCGACGTGCACCTCGTCGCGGCGCTGCCGCGCAGCGCCATCGGCAAGGTGCTGAAGCGCGAGCTGCGCGACAAGAAGTTGGCGGCACAGGGTGTCGAGATGTAAGGCAGCCGTTTCGGTCGGGGCGCGCCAGCGCCCTTGAAATCATTACGTGCCGAAGCCGGAGCCTGGCTTCTTGTATTCGGGCCTGGGCGGGCTGAATATGTCGAGCACGCGCGCGCCATCCGGACCCGCACGCATCGTATGCGGGACATTCCCGGGCGTGCGCCAGAAGTCGCCTTTCTTGACGGCGATTTCCTCGCCGCCCTGAAAGCGCGTGGCGGTCCCGTCGAGCAGAACCCCCCATTGCTCTTCCGGATGATGATGCATGGTCCCGATCGCGCCCGGCTCGATGGTCACGACGGAAAGCATGGCCTGCTCGCCGGCGAAGATGCGGGTCGTCAAGCCCGGGCCGAGTTCACGAAACAGCCCGTCGTCTGGAGCATTGAGGTTGTGGAATTCGTTGCGTTGCGTCATGACGACTACCTTCTTTTCTGTTGATGCGATTAATTGCCGCGAATCCACGGCACGAGGCCGTCCGGAAAAGGTGGACCGCATTACTCGCAGATGACGTTGAGCAGTACCTGCCGTCGCTCCTCGCGTACGATTTTCAGGGCGCGTCGGATGGCGTCGGGCACCGCCCTGGGATCGGTCACGCGCTCGCCATGGCCGCCGGACGCTTCGGCGTATTTTTCGAGATCGGGAACCGGGCGCAGATCGCTGAGCGGGGTGGGCTTGGGTCCGCGGGCGGCGTGGCCTTCCGGGTAGATGGCGATGGTCGAACTCTGCACCGCGGCCCATCGTGCATTGTTACAGACGATGGTGAGCAACGGTGCCTCGTGCATGGCGATGGCTTGATGGCAGGCGGCCGGATTGCAGAACAGATAGGCGCCGTCGCCCAGTGTGCAGACCACGGGTCGCCCGGGCGCAGCCAGAGCCGCGCCGACGGCCGCCGGCATGCCCCAGCCGAGACCGGCTGCCGGCGAATGCATGAAAAAACCTCCCGCGCGCCTGGCGTCATAGATTTCGCGATCGACCCAGTATTCGTTGACCAGGATAACGTCGTCGGGCAGCGCTTCGTTGAGGCAGTGGTTGAGCCAGTCCTTCGTCATCTTTGGTTGGGCCAGCAAGGGGGCCAGGCGTTTGGCGCGGCGCTCGGTGCGCCCGGCGGCGAGGCGGCCCACCGATGTCTTGCGGGCCGCATCGCCCGCTGGTGTGGCAGCCGCTTCCAGCGCGGCCGCAAGTGGCGGCAGCAGGTTGGCGACAGAACTGGTGATGAAGCGCTCGCCGCGAAAACTGCGCAGCGGATAGTCGCGGAACAAGGGATCGACGCCGATGTGAACGATGCGCGTTTCCGGCCTGGGCTCGCGCGTTTCGGGCAGCCAGGGCACCTCGCTTTCCAGACAAATCAGCAGGTCCGCATCGCCAAGATAAGGATGCACCGACTGCCCGAGATGATAGGGGTGATCGGCCGGTGCGCAGACATAGCGGGATTTGGCCTCGACGATTCCGAGGCCGAAACGCTCGGCCATGGCACCGAGCGGCGCGACCGTGGAGGCGTCGCGGCCGCTCGCGGAAGTGACAATGATCGGACAACGCGACGCTTCGATCAGCGCGGCGAGGGCTTCGATATCGGCTGGCGCAGGCGCAGGCGCGGCCGGGACCGGTGGAGGCGAACACTGCACGGGCCCGGAAGCCGTTTCCTCGGCCAGAACCTCGCGCGGCAGGGTCAGATAGACCGGGCCGGCGGGCGCGGCCCGGGCCAGGGACAGGGCGCGGTCCAGCACGTCGTCGACATTGATGCCGCTGCGCAATTCGTAGTCCCACTTGACCAGTTCGCGCAGCATGCCGCCCTGGTCGTACATCTCCTGGGCCCAGTGAATGGCGCCGCTGCGCGCGCCCAGCGGTCCCTTCTCGAACAGCGGCGTGCGTCCGGCCATGAAGAGCATGGGAATTTCGTCGCGCCGCGCGTTCATGACGGCGCATACGGCATTGGCGGCGCCGACGCTGACATGGACCATCACGGCCTGGATCGTGCCCGTCACCATGGTGTAGCCGTGCGCCATGCCCACCACGAGATTTTCGTGCGTGCCGATGATCGGGGTCGGAAATTCCAGACCGGAGAGGTGTTGGCGGGCGTAGGCTTCCGCGATCGGCGCAGCGTCTGTCCCGCTGTTGATGAACAGATAATCCACGCCCTTTTGCTTCAGCATCGCCAGGAAGGTTTCGCCCACGGCGTGTGAAAGCGGCGCGACAGGCACCCGGGAGTCGAACTCCACCTTGACGGTGGCGCGGCCCAGGATTGGGTCGGCGGTCCTTGTCCCAATCTTGCCTGGCATTTTTTTGCCTCCCTGTGGCCCCCACTAAAACATATCATCATTTCGGGTGCAACTTCCCGGGCATCTGAAAAACCCTTGACGTGTTCAAAATATATCATCTTAATGAAGCGATGTCGGAAACAGCAAAAATCCTTGGTATTGACGCGCATGCGGCCCGCGGTAACGACGGATTGTGGGGCCGCGCCAAGGACGGCACGCTGTCGGCGAAGATCATCCATCAAGTGCGCTCGGCCTTGTTTGCCGGTAAACTGACGCCGGGGCAGGCACTCGGCACCGAGGCTTCGCTCGCCGAACATTTCGGCGTCAGCCGAACGGCCATACGCGACAGTCTGCGCTCACTCGCGGCGTCCGGCGTAATCGATATCAAGGTGGGCCTGAAGGGCGGCATCTTTGTCGCGGAAGGCAATGCAGAGCGCCTCGCGGAGACGCTTGCCATCCAGCTGAAGCTGATCGGCATCGACACCGCGGAAATTCTCGACGCGCAGATAGCCATCGAGGTGATGGCGGCCGGCCTCGCGGCGACCAACGCGACCGAAGAGGATATCATCCGCCTCAGGGCCGAGGTCGATGCGATGAATCGCCTGTTGAAGCAGCCCGACGAATTCACCCAGGCGTCGCTCGAATTTCACGCCTCGGTCGTCGCGGTTTCGCGCAATCGCGTGTTGATGGCGCAGTTCACGGCGCTCCGCTATGTGCTCGTACCTCTCTACGCCCGTGGAACGACGCCTCTGGTCGCGCGGCGCGCCGTCGCGTCGCACCGGGCGTTGGTCGCTTGCATAGAGGCGCGTGATCCTGACGCCGCCAGAAATCTGCTTTATCGGCGCTTGCAGCTTGTCAAGGCGAACCAGCTCAAGCGCGAACGATCCTGACGCACCCGCCCGGCGCGGAGCGGTCACCGCAAACGCGAATACGACAAGCGGCGCAAAGCCGCGATACATTCATGGAGGGACCCCAATGATCGCCGAAAATGCTCCGATCGATCGACGCGCATTTCTCGCAACCGGCTGTGCGGCCGTATCTGTGCTGGCCTCCACTCCCGCCTGGCCGCAGGCGCCTGAAGCGCTGAAGGCAATCAATCCAACCCGTTCGGGATCGAGTTGGCCGATGTGGATTGCAGCCGAAGCAGGGCTTTTCAAGAAATACGGTCTCGATGTCACGCCGGCGTTCGGCGTTCATCCGGTCGGGATTGCCGGGCTGATAAGCGGCGAAGTCCAGTTCACCAACTATTCCCTCGACGATGTTGCAGCGGCCGATACCAGAGACCCCGTGCTGGTTGTCGTCGGCAGCATATTGCACCGGGCCACTTTTGCGCTGATGGCGCGCCCTGAATTCAAAACCGTCGAAGAGCTGAAAGGCAAGCGTGTCGGAGTCGGACGGGTCGGTGACCCGCCCTATCACTATACGGTTGGTCTGTTCAAGGATTACGGATTGAAATCCAACGACGTGCAGTGGATCCCGACTGGATCCGATGCGAGCGCGCGGGTGACCATGTTGTTGTCGGGCCAGTTGGACGCGGGATTGATCACGTCGCCGGCGTGGTATCGGCTCGAACAGCAGGGCCTGAAGCCGCTCACCGTTCTGCAGGATCATCCCTCCATCGTCATCACGGTCGGCAACACCTACAAGAAAAGCTGGGTTGCTAACCATCCCGATATTCCCGAGCGCGTCCTGCGCGCCCAGGCCGAGGCGGTGCATCTTTTCTACAACGACAAGGCGGCGGCGGTCTCCGCCTATCGAAAATACGATACCGGTATCAGCGAGGCGGATTGCGGTCGCGCCTATGACGAAGCTGCCCGAGCCGGAATTCTTGATCGGATTCCGCTGGTGCAGAAGGCGGCGGCGGATGCCGTGATCGAGCGCATTGGCGGTGATATCCCGGCCGTGAAGAGCTTCGATTTCAGCCAGATGGTCGACAATCGACCGGTCCGCAAGCTGATCACGGAAGGGTTCTTCGTGAAGCTCTATGGACCCGACATCAAGGCTGAACAGGACAAGAAGCTGGAGGCGGCGCTCCCGTGATTGGTTCTGAGGAGAGGCAAATTCCCGAGTTGAGAGCAATGAACGGCAAGCTCGTGATCGAGCACATGTCATATCACTATTTTCTCGAAACTGAACAAGCCGAGTTTCTCGCCTTCGCCGATGTCTCATTGTCTGTGGCCGACGGAGAGTTTGTCGCGATCGTCGGTCCGAGCGGTTGCGGCAAGACAACGCTGCTCAATGTCGTTGCCGGCCTTCTTCCATATGACGAAGGTCGTCTGACCATCGGCGGAGAAACCGTCAACGGACCGGGCACGAACCGTTCCATGGTCTTTCAAAATGCCAGTTTGCTTCCGTGGCGAACCGTCGCAGGCAATGTTCGATACGGCATGGAGATGCAACGCCGGTTCGACGACGAACGGATGGATGCGCGAACGCGGGAGATGATCAGGCTGGTCGGTCTGGCGAACTTCGAAGATCGCTATCCGTCGCAAATTTCAGGCGGCATGCAGCAACGCGTCAATCTTGGACGCGCGCTGGCGACAGATCCGGAAGTGCTGCTGATGGACGAGCCGTTTGCCGCCCTTGACGCGCAGACACGCGAGTTCATGCAGGCCGAACTGCTGAAGATCTGGAACAAATCCAGGAAAATGGTCTTGTTCATCACCCACCAGATCGACGAAGCGGCGTTCCTGGCCGATCGCGTCGTCGTCATGGGAACCCGGCCCGGTCGTATCAAGCAGGAATTCCGCGTCGACTTCCCGCGACCACGCGCGCTGACGCTGAAGCGTGACCCGCGCTTCCTGGCGCTCTGTGACGATATCTGGCGGCTCATCGAGGAAGAAGCGGGCCGGATCAATATATTGAGAGCCGCCGACTAAAGCGCTTCCCGGTGATGTTGGATCACTTGGTGATCCAACATCACCGGGAAGCGCCGTAGATTCTAGTATTGGAGCATGTCCTTGTCGGCGAACCGGATTCCACTTCGCCGGGACATGCTCTAGGTCGTAGGCGCGATGTTTACGACCTAGCTTGAAAGCAAGAAAGGTACGCGCATGACTGACCAGACCATGCAGAAGCCGGCGGCACCTGTGGTATCGCCCCGCGAGACAAGACGGCGTCGCCAACATGCGTTTGCGCGGCGCGAACCGGTATTGTACGGAACGTTTGCGGTGATAACCCTGCTGCTGCTGTGGGAACTCTGCTGGCAGCTCGGAATGATCTCGCCGTTATTTTTCAGCGGACCCTCTGCCGTCGCCATCAAGTTTGTCGACCTGGCGCGCAATGGCACGTTGGGCGCGGACGTGATGTATACCGGCAAGAATTTCCTGGTCGGCTTTTTTCTTGCCCTCGTCGTGGCGGTGCCTGTCGGTATTACCCTCGGCTGGTACCGGCGGCTGAACCTGTTCTTCGACCCGATCATCAGCGCCTTTTACGCCATGCCCCGGATCGCGCTTTTCCCGCTTATCATCATCTGGTTCGGCATCGGCAGCGGCTCGAAAATCTTCATCGTGTTCTTGTCCGCGGTACTGCCCATTCTCATCAATACGATTGCGGGCGTGCGCAACATCGATCCTGACCTGCTCAAGGCCGCACGGGCCTTCTGCGCCCAGGACCGACAGATCTTCACCACCGTCGCACTGCCCTGTTCGGTGCCGTTCATTCTCACCGGCGTGCGCCAGGGTGTTGCGCTCGGGCTGATCGGCGCGATTATCGGCGAACTCTTCGCAGGCAGCGAGGGGATCGGCTACATGATTTCCTATGCCGGCCAGATGTTCCAGACCGATACTTTGCTGGTCGGCGTCGTCATCGTGATGATGGCCGGCATGGTGCTGACTTCCGTCAGCGAGCGCGTGCGCCGCCACTTCGAGCGCTGGCGACCGGATCACGTCGGTGGCCGGTGAGCTGTGGTCTCACGGCGCCGGCGGAAAGCATGCCGTGCTCGCTCGAAAAAATGCGCGTCGGGCGAAGCCCGGTCTCGCTGTATTGACAAGCCGCGCACGGTAAAAGATATTATCTTTTAATGGCTACATAACGCGGGGGGATCGCAACGCATGCGCCAGGCGCCATCGCCGGATTTTCGAGAGCTTGCCGCCATCGGCAACGCGTCGGATTCGCGCGACGTGCTGGCGCACGCGACCCGGCAGGCGGCGGGCTCCTACGACGATTATTTCGTCGTCGATATCGATGCCCACGTATCCGAGGACCAGTTCTGGTCCGAGATCATCGACCTGATCGATAACGACGTGTTGCGCCAGATCGGCAAGGCACAGAACCTCGGCTTTGCCGGCAACAACGCGCTGCTCAACATTTCGCCGGGGCTGTCCCTGCAGAGCGTCGGCGGTCGCATCGGCCATCAGGGGCGTCACGAGCCTTTGGAAGAGGGCGACGGCCACCGCTTTGTCGCATCCATGCGGCGCGGCATGGATGCGCTCGGGATCGACTGCCAGGTGGTGTTTCCGAGCGCGATGCTGCTGCTCGGCATGCATCCGCAGGATGAGGTCGAGGTCGCGCTGGCAAAGGCCTTCAATCGCTGGGTGATCGAACGGATCCTGCCGCTGGAGCAGCGTCTCAAGGGCCTCTTGTATCTGCCGTTCAATTCGCCCGCGGCCTGCGTCGATCTGGTCGAGCGCTTTGGTGCCAGGGACAGCGTCATCGGGTTCACGGTCTGCTCGACCCGCAACAAGCCGGTCCATCACGACAGCTATATGCGGCTGTATGCCATGATCCAGGAACTTGGAAAACCGCTGGCATTTCATTCCGGCTATCACTGGGGCGACCCGTCGTTCGCGCAGCTCAATCGATTCATCTCGATGCATGCGCTATCGTTCACCCACTACAACCAGATCCACCTGACCAACTGGATCGTCAACGCGATGCCGGAGCGTTTTCCGAAACTCAAGCTGCTCTGGGTCGAAAGCGGGTTGGCATGGATTCCGTTCCTGATGCAGCGCCTCGACCATGAGGTGATGATGCGGCCGAGCGAGGCGCCGGGCCTGAAACGGCTGCCGAGCGAGTACATGCGCGAGATGTACTACACCAGCCAGCCGCTTGAACGGAGCAACATGAAGTTGCTCGAGGCCACCATGGAGGCGATGGCGGCGGAAACCCAGCTGCTCTACTCGTCGGATTGGCCGCATTGGGATTGGGATCCGCCGTCCGCGATTACCACGCTGCCGTTTCTCTCCGGGCAGGCAAAACGCAATATTCTTGGCCTCAACGCGGCGCGGCTTTTTGGACTGGAGACCAGCCGTCGCAAGCCGTCCGCTGAAAGCGTGTTGGCTGCGCGCCCGAAGGTTGCGTCATGAACGCGCCGGACGACGCTACCGGGCGGTCGGACGTAGCTTTCGCGAGCGTGGCGGCGACGGTGGCAGCGACAGCCGGCGCATTGCTGGAGCAGGGTCGCGCCGGCGAAGCCGACGCAAAAGATGTCGCGACGGTGCTTGCGGCGGCGGCACGTCTGTACTCAGCCCGGGTCGAACGCGATGGCGCCGCATTTCCGCCGGTCGAACGCGACGCGCTGACGGCCACCGAAACCGTGACGCTGGTCAGCGGGCTTTTGCGTGCGGCAGACCTCAACGTGTTTGATCTCGCGATGTGGTTCAGGAGGGCCGGATGAGTTCACCCGGATCGACCGGCGTGATCACGCGCGACGTATCGGTCGGCCGCCTCGCCGATCTCCAATCCCGCGGCCGGATGGTGGTCGAGATCGATGGTGTCGGCATCGGCGTATACTGTGTCGGCCCCGAAGTGCGGGCATATCTCAACATCTGTCCTCACGCGGGCGGTCCGGTGTGCCAGGGCAAGATGATGCCCCGCACGCTTGAGACCGTCTCGCCCACTGGACAAAGTCTCGGCCTCGCGTTCTCGCAGGCCGAGCACCACATCGTCTGTCCCTGGCATGGCTACGAGTTCGACGTGATGACGGGGCGTCATCCGGTCGATCCGCGCGTGCGGCTAACATCGATTCTGGTGAGGATCGCCGACGGCGAGGTTTGGGTGACCGTGGGGGAGGGCGGCCGTGAGTGACGCGCGACAAACGGACGTCGCCATCGTCGGCGGGGGGCCGGTCGGGCTGACGCTGGCGCTCGACCTGGCCTGGCGCGGTATCGATGTGGTCGTGATCGAACGTCGTCGGGCGGGCGAGCCGCCGGTGCCCCAGTGCAACCACGTCGCGGCGCGCACGATGGAGACCTTTCGACGCCTCGGCGTGGCCAGTAAGCTTCGCAATGCCGGTCTGCCCGAAGATTATCCGCACGACATCGCCTATCGGACGACCTTCACGGGGATTGAGCTGACGCGCATTCCCATTCCGTGCCGCCGCGAGCGGTTTACGGACAAGGGTGGCGTCGACAGCGACTGGCCGACGCCGGAGTTGCCGCATCGGATCAACCAGATATTCCTGGAGCCGATCCTGTTCGGCCATGTCGCCGCGCAGCCGCGCGTGACCATTCTCAACCGCACCGAGATCGAGAGCTTCGAACAGAACGGCGAAGGCGTCGTGGCGCGTCTGAAGGGCCTCGACCTCGGTGAGATCAGGACGGTCGCCTGCCGCTACCTGATCGGCTGCGATGGCGGCCGTTCGACGGTGCGCCGGGCCATCGGCGCCAGGCTGGAGGGCGACGCGGTCGTCCAGCGGGTGCAGGCGACTTTCATCCGCGCGCCGGACCTGCTCGGCCGGCTCGGCGGCAAGCCGGCGTGGATGAACGTCTCGGTCAATCCGCGCCGCAACGGCAACGTCATCGCCATCGACGGGCGCGAACGGTGGATGATCTTCAACTATCTGCTGCCCGGCGAGGAGTTCGAGACGGTGCCGCGCGACCAGGGCATCCGCGACATCCTCGGCGTCGGCGACGATTTCGCCTACCAAATCATCTCCAACGAGGACTGGGTCGGGCGGCGGCTGATCGCCGACAAATTCCGCGACCGCCGGGTTTTTCTCGCCGGCGATGCCGCCCACATCTGGGTGCCCTATGCCGGCTACGGCATGAACGCAGGCATCGCCGACGCCATGAACCTGTCGTGGCTGTTGGCCGCGCATCTCAATGGCTGGGCTGCCGATTCGATCCTGGACGCTTACAGGGCGGAGCGCGGCCCGATCACCGAACAGGTTTCCCGCTTCGCCATGTCGCACGCCGAGCGCGAAATCAAGCGACGAGGCGAGGTATCCCCGCTGATCGAGGCGCCAGGTCCGGAGGGGGATGCGGTTCGCGCCGCCGCCGGCAAGCTCGCCTACGAGATCAACATGCCGCAATACGCGGCGGGGGGATTGAACTTCGGCTACTATTACGACGCGTCGCCGATCATTGCCTATGACGGCGAGACGGCACCCCCCTACACCATGGCGGATTTCACGCCGTCGACCGTGCCGGGATGCCGCACGCCGCATCTATGGCTCGACGACGGGCGTTCGCTCTATGACGCGCTGGGTCCCGAATACACCTTGTTGCGGTTCGATCCTGCGGCCGATGCCGAAGCCCTGCTTGGCGCGGCCGCCAGACGCGGCGTGCCCATGTCGTTGCTCGATGTCGTGCCTCGTGCGACCGATCGCGCCATCTATCGCGAAGCGTTGGTATTGTCGCGGCCTGACGGCCATATCGCCTGGCGCGGCAATCGGTTGCCAGGCGATCCCGACGGCTTGCTTGACACGATCACCGGTCGAAGTCGCGCTGCGGCGGCGGCAGGCCGGTTAGCAACAGCGAGTGCTCTTGCTCAGCAAACAGAACGATTTGAGGGAGTGGAGCCAACATGAAAATCATCGATTGCCATGCCCATATGGCTGTGCCGCAGCAGATCTCGGTGTTCAAAGCCGGCCTTCTCTCGCATCGCGGCGCGCACGGCCGCAGCGCGCCGCCGGTGCCCGACGAAGCGGTACGGCAAGCCTTGACGCGGGTCGAAATGGCGCCGGTCGGGCATCTCGCCTGCCTCGAAGCTGCCGGCGTCGACATGCAGATGCTGTCGCCGCGACCGTTCCAGCTGATGCATTCGGAAGAGCCCAAGAAGCTGGTTCACTGGTATGTCGAATACGTCAACGATGTCATCGCGCAGGAGTGCAGGCTCTATCCTGAAAAATTTCGCGGGATCGCGGGGCTGCCGCAGACCGGCGACAGTCCGATCCAGGAGTTGCTTGGCGAACTCGAGCGGTGCGTCAGAAAACACGGTTTTCTCGGTTGTCTCATCAATCCCGACCCCTTCGAAAACAGCGGCCGCAAGGCGCCGCCGATGGGCGATCGCTACTGGTATCCGCTTTACGAGAAACTGTGCGAGCTTGACGTCGTCGGCCACATCCATTCGGCGAGTTCGCGGGAGCCCGATCGCGAGCCCTATTCGCTGCATTTCATCAACGAAGAGACCACGGCCGTTTACGGTCTGTGCCGTTCCACCGTGCTCGATGATTTCCCGACTCTGAAGATCCTTGTCAGTCACGGCGGGGGTGCGATCCCCTATCAGTTGGGCCGGTTCGACGCGACCTCGGTGCCGCGCAGCATGATGCAGACACCCGGCGTCCGGTTCCGGGACCGGCTGCGCAAACTGTATTTCGACACCGTGCTCTACTCGCGCGATGCGATCGAACTCCTGGTCAAGGTCGTCGGGCCCTCGCAGTGCCTCTATGGCGCGGAGATGCCCGGTGTCGGCTCCGCGATCGATCCGGAGACCGGCAAGGCGTTCGATGAAATCATCCCCTATATCAAGGAAATGTCCTTTGTCTCCGAGGCGGAGCGTCAGGCCATTCTCGGCGGCAACGCCGCAAAACTGTTCGGCATCAACTGACGCGCTCCGGCCGCGCTGAAATCGTCGGACGGTCGGCAAACGTCTGAAGAGGGAGATCGAGATGGCTGAGATCGTTGGGTTCATATGCACGGCGCACGGGCCGCAGTTGCACACCACGCCGGACAAATGGTTGTTGCGGGTCAAGTCCGACCGCATGCGCAAGCATCCGTTCCGGGATGGCGTCTATTCGTTCGATGAATTGCGTGAGATGCGCAAGGGCGAAAACCTCGCCGCGCGATCGACGATGGAAGCGATGACGGCCGCGCATGCGGCCTGCCACGTCGCGACCGAGCGGCTGGCAGACGCCTACGAGGCCATGAAGGCCGACGTCGCCGTCATCTTCGGCAACGACCAGCACGAGATCTACGGCGATGATCTGAGCCCGCCTTACATGATCTACTATGGCGACAAGATCAGTCATCATCCCGCCTCCGAAGAGGGGCGCCGCCTGTTGCCGCCGGGGATCGCCGAAGGCGAGGCCGGCCACGCGCCCGCCGAGCTGCGTCAATACGACGCCGTCCCCGACCTGGCGAAGCACATCATCGCCAGCCTGGTCGATGCCGAGTTCGACATCACGGTGTCGCCGACCTTGCCGAGCCACAATCCGCGCACCACCGGGATCAGCCACGCCTTCGGCCACATCTACCGCCAGGTGATGCGCGATCGTGTCATCCCCAACGTGCCGATCTATCAGAATACTTTTTTTCCGCCGAACCAGCCAACGGCCAGGCGTTCCTACAAGTTCGGCCAGGTGGTGGGCGACGCGATCCGGTCGTGGAACAGCAAAGCACGCGTTGTCGTGTTCGGGTCCGGCGGCATGAGTCATTTCTGTATCGACGAAGACTGGGACGCCCGGTTCATGCAGGCGATGCGGGAGAAGGACGCCGCGTTCTTGTCGAGCATCCCTCTCCACCAGTTGCAGGAGGGCACGTCCGAATTGAAGAGCTGGATTTCGGTCGCCGGCGTCATGGCACCGATGCAAACCGAGTTTCACGAGATCGCGTACGTGCCGTGTTATCGCTCGGATGCTGGAACCGGGACCGCGCAGGGAATGTATTGGTGGGGTGTGAAGACGTGACGAGTTTCCAGGTTTCCATGCTTCCGACGCGCACGCCGTGACGTTGCAGGTATCTAACGGTTTCACCGGGAATGCATCGCGTGCAAGTCCCGGGTCGGCGCAAAGGACAAGTAGATGAAGACTCAAGTGGGGGTTATTGGCGCCGGACCGGCGGGACTTCTGGTTGCGCGCATCCTCCAGCTCAACGGCATCGAAACGATCATCCTGGAGCGCAGCAGCCGCGCCCACGTGCTTGGCCGCATCCGTGCCGGCGTCCTGGAACAGGGCACCGTCGATACGCTGAAGACTTACGGCGTTGGTGAACGGCTGTCGCGTGAGGGCATCCCGGTGAAGCAGATGCATCTCCGCTGGGACCGGGCCGCGCATATCGTCCCGATCGAGGATGAAAAGGGACGGTATCTCACGACCTACGGGCAAGCCAGGATCGTGGAGGACCTGATCCTGCAACGCGAGGCGGACGGCCTGCCGATCCTGTTCGAGGCGCCCGTGGAGAAGATCGAGGGCATCGAGAGCGCGCCGGTCATCCAGTTCATGCATCAGGGCCGGTCGCAGCGACTGGACTGTCAATTCGTGGCGGGTTGCGATGGCTTTCGCGGCATCAGCCGCCGCTCAATTCCGGGCGCCGAAGCGAGGTCGTTTCTCAAGGAGTATCCGTTCAGCTGGCTTGGTATCCTGGCCGATGCGGCGCCGCGGCCCGAGATTCGCGGGTTTTCGCACAGCACGCGCGGCTTGGCGGTAGCTTCGGCCCGCTCGGATCGCATCGGACGGCTGTATCTGCAGGTCGATCCCACTACCGACGTCAACGCCATGAGCGACGGGGAGATCTGGGATGAGCTGGACCGGCGCATGGAGGACGGTTCCGGAGAGCGTCTCAACCGCGGCCGGATCATCGAGCGCAATCTGGCGCGGCTGCGCGGTTTTGTCTGCGAGACCATGCGCCACGGGAAGCTGTGCATTGCCGGCGACGCGGCGCACATCGTGCCGCCCAGCGGCGCCAAGGGTCTGAACCTTGCCGTCGGCGATGCCCGCGTCATGGCCGAGGCATTCCGCCGTTGCATCAAGTCGGGCGACACCAGCGTGCTGGATGCCTATACCGGGATCTGCCTGCGCCGGATCTGGCCGACGGTGCATTGGTCGTGCTCGATGAGCGAGGCGTTCCACTTCTTTCCTGGCCAGACCGAGTTCGAGACGCGCATGCAATATCAATCGTTGAACCATTGGGCCAACACGGAGATCGGGCAACGCCGGTTTCGCACCGCCCAGTTGGGTCTGCCGTTTGAAATCTAGGGCGGCGGCCAGAGTGCGAAGGTCTTAGGTCAGATCAACGACCTCACCCCGTCATTGCGAGCTCTTGCGAAGCAATCCAGGGGCTGCAAAGAAAGACTGGATTGCTTCGTCGCGAGAGCTCCTCGCAATGACAGGGCTGGCGTCATCGATTCAAACTAAGAGACGAGCGGGCGGAGGGAAGGGCCATGAACGGAGCTAAACTGCGCGAGCGCCTCTCGAAGGGCGAAGCGATCACCATGTTCAACCCGCACCATGTATCGCCGAGCCTTTCGGCGCGGCTGGTCGAACTCGGCGCGGACTCGATTTTCGTCGATTGCGAACATGGCTCATGGGGTTTCGAGGACGTGCGCGTCGCCGCGCAGGTCATCCGCGGTGCCGGCGGCGCCGCAATCGTGCGGCCGGATTCCCACCAGCGTTCGCTGCTGATCCGTTATCTGAACGCGGGCGCGGACGGGCTGATGGTGCCGATGGTCGATACCGCGGCGCAGGCCCGCGCCATCGTCGACGCGGTTCGGTATGCCTGTCCAGCCGATCACGAAAAGCGCCTTGTCGTCTCGATGATCGAGACGCTGGAGGCCGTCGGCAATATCGACCAACTGCTCGCGGTCGAGGGAATCGACGTGTTCTTCATCGGACCTGCCGACCTGTCGCAGAATATGGGATACCCGCCGGCACCGCCCCTCGGCCAGCCCCGGCCGCAAGCGGTCATCGACAAGATCGCCTTCACGGTCGAAAAGATCCGCGCCGCCGGCAAGACCGCCGGTACGCTGGTGAACGCCGACGATTTACCGTACTGGCTCGAAAAGGGCGTGCGGTTCTTCTACGTTCATTCCGACCCCTTCCTGCGACTGGGACTGAACGGTATCAAGAAGTCGCTCGGGCGATGAGCTTTCGCGCCGGCCCCGCTAACGGAACGAATCAATAATGCGGCGGCCGTTCGTTCACCGCACCCGGCGCGTTGTCTTCGGCTTCCTGCAACCGCTCGCCGAGCACTGAAACCAATCCGATCGCGGGTGCGGGAGGTGACAAGGCGCGCCGCCTTTGGCGACCTCTTTGCTCAGACCGTTGTCCGTTGGGACAATAGCGGGAACGCAGCAATACCTCATTATTGCATCACTGATTCGACCGCGGGGACGCTGCGATGCCCGATCCTGTAGATCCACGGCGTCAGATGCCGGCACGGAAGTGCGACCTGTGCGCAGAGCCGATGAAGCATATCGGCAACGAACCGCGCACTGCGAAAGCTAACGAAATCCGACTGTTCCGTTGCTACGAATGTTGTCTCATCACGACCGAGACATTTGATCCAGTCGCTGGTGCTTGGACCTGCTACGAGTTTCCGGGCAAAGAGAGACCATCACAACGCCGTTAAGGCGTCAGCTCGTGACGCTAAAAAGTCGAAAGCCCGCCTTAGGGGAGCAGCGGGTCTTTCTTGGGGAAACCGGATGGGACTCGCCGCACTTCAAAAGTGTTTCTGACCGTCTCCCGAAAGGTTCAAAAGACCCCCCGGTTCTAGCCGACGTGTTTGGCTAACTGGCCGCCTGATGCCGGACTTCAAGACCATGGCCGATTTCCGCAAGGATAGTGGCGAGGCCATACGAGCATCCTCTCCATGATATGGCCATTCTTTGAACAAGACTGAACGCGGTGCTGGCGGCTGGTCGACCCGACGAATAGTCGACCTCAACCTTGGGATGACGTTGGACGGAAAAGGGAAGCGCCAATGAACTCCATACCCGCTTCGAAGGCAAATGAACCCCCCGATGCCCCGGTCCCGCGCGCCGATGAACGACTCGCGCACGCCTATGGACAGATCACGCGCGCGAGTGAAGAGCTTGCGCGTGTGAGTGAGCAGGTTGCAAAAATGGAGCACGATGCCGAGCGCTCACCTTCGGCCGAACCTCCTTCCGGACCTCCTTCGGCCGGACCGCGCCCGCAATCACCGCCTGGCAGGCCGGCGCTCGGGGCGCTCGTCGGCGTGGTGCTGGCGGCGTGCATTGTTGTCGCCGCCCTGGTTTTGCAGTCGTCCTATGGAGCCGGGGCCAGGCTGGTTGTCGCCCGTTGGGCCCCGCAGCTCGTTTCGACATTGCCGTCGGAAAATCCGCCGGTACCCGCCCAGCCGGCGCCATCTACCGTTCAAGTGGCCGCGACGGAGGCAACACCACCGCAAGCAACGCCCTTGCCTCAGGCCGCGCCGCAAGACATCACGCCGACAATTACTGCAGCGCTTCCTGATCACACAGAGTTGCTGCAAACGATGGCGCGCGATCTCGCGAATCTGGAGCGAAACATCGAACAGCTCAAGGCGAACCAGCAACAAATCGTCCGCGACAGTTCAAAGGCCATTGAGGAGCTCAAGGCGAACCAGGAAGATATGAAACGCGCATTGGCGAGGGTTTCCGAGCAGAACCCGCCGCCCAGGACGTCGCCGCCTCCGGCGCAGCTGACTCCGACCTTGCGCAAGCCCGAGCGGACGCTTCAGTTGCCGCACGCAAGAGCGCGGCCTCGAGTTCCCAAGAGAGTGGATCTACGACGAGGACTGGTAGCCGTCGATGCAGTGCCCGTCAAAGTCTTGTGCTGAAACAGCGCTTTGACCCGATACAGCGCGCCATGCGTCGCGCGATGTTGTCGTCGTTTGTAGCCACAACGCCACAAGGCGGAAGGCCGTGCGTTTCATATGCGATCGCCCTGCCCGCACGGGGGGAGGGGAGCAGGCTCCGCCAAAGGAAAAAGCGTCAATAATGCGGCGGCGGTTCGTTCACCGCACCCGGCGCATTGTTCTCCGCTTCCTGCAGCCGCTCGCCGAGCACGGCAAGCTGCCGCGTCAAGGCGTCGATCTGCTTCCATTGCGCGGTGATGGTCGAATTCAGCGTCTCGATGGTTTCGTCGAGAAACGTCAGACGGGTCTCCAGCGCGTCGATGCGCCCATCAAGCCGGCTGGTTTCGCTTGCCTTCGCATTACTCATTGGAATGCCCGTCCTTGCCGCGCTCACTCAACCCGTGGCCGAGCGCAACCCGCTCGTCGAACACGAAACATTCGCCGTGCCACCGGCTCTGCGTCACCGCCACGTCTTCCAGGTATTTCAGGATGCCGCCCTTGAGATGGTAGACCGTCTCAAAACCGCGTGACTTCAGGTAGGAACTGGCCTTTTCGCAGCGAATGCCGCCGGTGCAGAACATGGCGATCTTGCGGTGTTTTTGCGGATCGAGATTCTGGGCGACGAAATCCTTGAACTGCCCGAAATTCTTGATCTGCGGATCGACCGCGCCGGCAAAGCTGCCCATCGCCACTTCGAACGCGTTGCGGGTGTCGATCAAGAGCGTATCTGATGTCGCGATCAGTTCATTCCACTCGGCAGCGTCGACATAGATTCCGACCTGCCGGGTCGGATCGGTGGCGGGATCGCCCAGGGTGACGATTTCCTTTTTCAGGCGGATTTTCAACCGCCCGAACGGTATCGCCGCGGCGGCCGAGTACTTCAGCTCCAGATTGTCGAGTCGGCCCGCAAACAGCGTCCCGTTTCGTAGTTCGCCGATAAGCGCGTCGATCGCCCCGGCGTCGCCCGCCAGCGTGCCGTTGATGCCTTCGGCGGCCAGCAGCACGCTGCCCTTCAGCGCCAGGTCGGTACAGATGGCACGCAGCGGCTCGCGCAACTCCCGGAAATCCGGCAGCGCGGCAAACTGGTAGAAGGCTGCGACTTTATAAGGCACCGCGGCGGTTTATCAGGGGTTTTGGCGAGGGGAAACCCCGGCGAGGTCTCCTTGGCTCGATCATGTCCGGCGGTTTCGGCCACGAATCCACGGGTGACCGTAGCAGCCATTTCCCTGTTTCGGCTTCCGAATAGTTCCCGTACATTGTTCTCAAGAGTTCGTCGGGGCGGGGGTTTCCACGGCAGTCGGCATTGGCCGGATTCGCGCGGTCGCGCCCCGATATTTCAATCCAGGGGATGCGGGCATGCGCGTGACCTCTTCGGAGGATTTCCTGAAGGCCAGCGCTCGCCTTGGCGATGCGGTTGTCGATCCCGCCGCCTGGCCCGGCGTCATGGAAGATCTTTGCCGGGCGGTCGGCGCCGCGGGAGCCGTATTGCTGCAAAGCGACATCCGGACGCCTGATGTTCCGCGAACCGATGCTGTCAGTGAGTTTATCGGCACCTATTTCAGGGAAGGGTGGCACACCCGGGATTTGCGGGCTGACAGAGCGACGCCATTGCTCAATCGCGGCGCACCCGTGGTGATCGACCAGGATATCCTGACGCCTGACGAAATGCGCGCAGCGGCATCCTACAACGAGTGCTATATTCCCAGCGGGTTCCAATGGTGGGCCGTCATCGGTTTTTGGTCCGGCGCCGCGCTATGGGGCTTCAGTCTTCAGAGGACCCCACGCCAGGGCCCGTTCCAGGCCGAAGACAAGCGAATTCTGGCGCAAATCTCCAACCGTCTTACCGAGGCCGCGACACTTTCGAAAGCCGTCAGCCGGTCCGTGCTCACCGGAATGACCAATGCGTTGAACCTGGTCCATCAGCCCGCTCTGGCCGTCGATCGGCGCGGATTCGTCCTTGAGACGAATGCCGCGGCCGAGAAGATATTCGACGGCGAAATCCACGTGCGCGATCGGCGATTATGCGTCGCCGACAAGCGCGCGGATGCAGAACTGCGGCGATTTGTCGATCAGATTCGCATCACCGCAGACGACCAGGCCTTGCCTGTGGCACCGATGATCGTCCGGCGCCACGGCAAGGCTCCGGTCCTGATCCGTATTTTGCCGATCGAACCAGCCGCGCGCAGTCCCTTTCTGGGGGCACGCGCGCTTTTGATGCTACAGGACCTTGGCGAGCGGAGTGCGGTGCCACCGCCGCTACTTTCGCGGGTGTTCGGCTTCACCGCCGCGGAGGCCAATCTTGCGTCGCTCATCGGCGCGGGCCTGTCGATCGACAGCGCCGCGGAGCAATTGAGCATTTCATCTTTCACTGCGCGCGCGCACCTCAAGGCGATATTTGCCAAAGCCGAAATTCACCGACAGGCCGACCTTGTCGCAGTGCTGTCACGGCTGCAATCGTTCGGAGCGGGATGAGGGATAAGAAAGAGCTGCGGCGATCGCCGTGCTCTGCTGCCGGGGTGCGCTGCGCAGGATGCAGGCACGGCATCTGCCCCGACCATTGCCCTTAACCGCCCGGATGTGTCATGTAAAACCACGCACCGCGCGGCGACGCCATCAACAAAACGAGCAACCATCCCATGAGGAATTTCCATTTTCCCGGCCGGTCCACGGTACACGCCCAGAACGGCATGGTGGCGACGTCGCATCCGCTGGCGGCGCTGACCGGGATCGAGGTCCTCAAGGCCGGCGGCACCGCCGTCGATGCGGCGGTGGCGGCCAGCGCTATTCTGGCGGTGATCGAGCCGCAATCCACCGGGATCGGCGGCGATTGCTTTGCGCTGATCCAGCCCAGGGGCGAAGGCCGGATCGTTTCCTACAACGGCTCGGGCCGGGCGCCGAGGGCGGCATCGGCGGAGTGGTATATCGAGCACAAGATGCACGCCATTCCGACCACGGGCGCGCATTCGGTCTCGATCCCGGGCGCGATCGATGCGTGGGAAACCATCCTCCGCGATCACGGCAAGTTCGGCCTCGACAGCCTGCTGCAACCCGCGATCAAGGCGGCCGAGGAAGGCTATGTGGTCGCACCCCGCATCGCGTTCGACTGGAAGAACCAGTTCGAAAAGCTTCGTGCCGGCATCAACGCGCCGCGTTATCTGCTGCCGAACGGCCAGGCCCCGGTGGCCGGCGACGTCATCAAGCAGCTCGAACTCGCCGAGACCCTGCGTACCATCGCCAGGCAGGGCCGCGACGGCTTCTACAAGGGCCGCATTGCGGAGGACATGGTGGAAACCCTGCGCAGCAATGGCGGCCTGCACACCCTGGAAGACTTCGCCGCCCATACCACAGAGACCACCACCCCGATCGGCACCATCTACAAGGGCCACGATGTCTGGCAGTGCCCGCCCAACGGTCCCGGCATCACCATGCTGGTGATGCTGAACATCCTGTCCAATTTCGACCTCACCAAATACCCGCCGATGAGCATCGAGCGTTTTCATCTCGAAGCCGAGGCGGCGCGCATCGCCTATCTGATGCGCGAGCAGGACATCGGCGATCCGGCCTATGTCGACGTCGACGTCAAGCGCATCCTGTCGAAGGAATTCGCCGCCGATTACGCCAGAAAGATCCGCATGGATGCGCTGATCGATCTGCCAAAAGTGTCGCCGCCGATCAACCCGTCGACGGTCTATATCTCCGTGGTCGACAAGGACCGCAACGTCTGTTCCTTCATCAATTCGGTGGCGCATTCGTTCGGGTCGGCGGTGGTGTCCAGCAAGACCGGCGTGCTGCTGCAGAATCGCGGCGCCGGCTTCCGGGTTCAGCCCGGCCACCCCAACTGCATCGCGCCGGGCAAGCGGCCGCTGCACACCATCATTCCGAGTCTGGTGACCAAAGGCGGTCGCGCGGTGATGCCGTTCGGCGTCATGGGCGGGCAATACCAGCCGGTCGGCCAGACCCATGTGCTGACCAATATCCTCGACTACGGCTGCGACGTGCAGGAAGCCATCGATATGCCGCGCGGCCTGCATTACGAGGGCGTTTATCAGCTCGAGGATGGCATCCCGCCAGCCATCGTCGAGGGCCTCAAGAAAATCGGGCACAAGACCACCAGCCTGGTCGGTCCGCTCGGCGGCGCCCAGGCGATCTGGATCGACTGGGACAAGGGCACCCTGACCGGAGGATCCGAACCGCGCAAGGACGGCTGCGCGCTGGGGTATTGAGCGTTCAGCAACAGGCGTGCTCTCCATGCGCGCCGGAATCAAAGTTTCGTCATGGCCGGGCTTGTCCCGGCCATCCACGTCTTCCTTTACTTGCGGCCAAGACGTGGATGCCCGGGACAAGCCGGGCATGACGCGGAGAGGGTCCCGCAACAGCTGACGCAAACCCGTCGATGGCAGCATTTGGATTCGTGTCCATGAAAATCTCCATCCTCGACGACTATTTCGACACGCTGCGTACCCTTGACTGTTTTGCCAAGCTCGGGGGTCACGAAGTCACGATCTATAACGATCACGTCCAGGACGTCGATGCGCTGGCGGAGCGCCTGCGCGATACCGAGGTGCTGGTGCTGATCCGCGAGCGGACGCAGGTTCGCGCTGCCTTGCTCGATCGCTTGCCGAAACTCAGGCTGATCAGCCAGCGCAGCGTCTATCCGCACATCGATATCGATGCATGCACCCGGCTCGGCATCATCGTGTCGTCGAGCCAGCATGCCGGCACGCCGTCCTATGCCGCGGCCGAGTTGACCTGGGGCCTGGTGCTGGCGGCGATGCGGCAGATTCCGCAGCAGATGGCGGCACTCAGGAGCGGCAACTGGCAGATCGGCGTCGGTCACACGCTGCGCGACAAGACGCTCGGCATCTACGGCTACGGACGGATCGGCAGCGTTGTCGCTGGTTATGGCAAGGCGTTCGGCATGAAAGTATTGGTATGGGCACGCGAGCCGGCGCTGGTACAGGCGCGCGCCGATGGTTACGCCACCGCCTCCGGCAAACCGGAATTCTTCGAGGTCTGCGACGTGCTGTCGCTGCACATGCGCCTGGTCGAGGCGACGCGCGGTATCGTCACGCGGGATGATCTCGCGCGCATGAAGCCTACCGCGCTGCTGGTCAACACCAGCCGCGCGCCGCTGATCGCGCCGGGTGCGCTGGTCGAGGCGCTGCGCGCCGGCCGGCCCGGCATGGCGGCGGTGGATGTCTATGAAAACGAACCGCTGCGCGACACCGGCGATCCGTTGCTCACCATGAACAACGTGGTCTGCACGCCGCATATCGGCTACGTCTCGCGCGACGAATACGAAATCCAGTTCGCCGATATCTTCGACCAGATCACCGATTACGTCGGGGGCAGGCCAAGCAACGTCGTCAATCCGGACGTGCTGACGCATCTGAGGTGAGCTTTTTGCGTTAACGAAGAGTTCGTCATGCCCGGGCCATAGCCGTCCGAAGGACGGCGTCGCTTCCGCTCGCCTATTCCCGGGCATCCACGTCTTCCTGTCTAGCGCCCAAGACGTGGATGGCCGGGACAGGCCCGGCCATGACGTCGAGAGGATTTTGTCCCACCTGTCGCGGAACCTGCGAAACTTAGCTGCGTTATCATGGCAGTTCAAACATATGGAGGCTGACATGGGTTTCGGTCGAGGTGCACTGCTTTGGTTGCTCGGAATTCCGCTTCCGATCATCATCATTCTGGCGCTGTTCATGCACCACTAAGGTGGTAGTCCACCCTTGAGGTGGTGTCGCGTGGCGCGACGAAAAGCCTCGCTCCATCGTTCTGGGGCGAGGCTTTTTGTTTTGTCGACTTACGGCCGGATCAACGCAAAAGGCCGGTCCCATGGACCGGCCTCGCGTCGCTGTCGATCGCAAGGGCTACAGATTCTTGTTGGCGGCCGCCGCAGCCTTGTTCATCGCGTCCTTGGTGGCTTGCTTGGCGTCGCCGACGGCCTTCTGACCATGGCCCTTCACTTCCTGGATCACGCCTTCGCCCTGCAGGCGATCGTTACCCGTGGCTTCGCCGATGCCCTGCTTGGCCTTGCCGATGGCTTCGTTGGTGGCGCCCTTGACCTTGTCTGCCGTGCTACCCATGAAAATACTCCTTTGCGTTGCTTCGACGGGATAACGGCTGCGCCGGTGATAGGTTCCTGATCCATCTGGTTTGTGATCGCGGCTTTCGGTACTGTTCCCGACATACCATCTGCACGAAAGCTTAAGCCATGACCGATCACTCCCATCCTGGTGCCCATGATCATGACGAGCGCTGGAAGCACGACGGCGTGCGTGTCATCCCCGGCGACCAGCTCGATCCCAATGTGCCGTCGACGCCGGGCATGGACCGCAAGGCCGCCATCAATTTCGCCCGCGCCGGCGCGCAGAAATTGTGGGCCGGCACCGTGACCATCAAGCCCGACGCCAAGACCGGCGCGCATCACCACGGCCACCTCGAGAGCATCATCTATGTGGTGCGCGGCAAGGCGCGGATGCGCTGGGGCGAACGGTTGCAGTTTACCGCGGAAGCCAGTCCCGGCGATTTCATTTTCATCCCGCCCTACGTGCCGCACCAGGAGATCAACGCCAGCCCGGACCAGATCCTGGAATGCGTGCTGGTGCGCAGCGACGGCCAGGCGGTGGCGATCAATCTCGACATCGAACCGGTGGAAAAGCCGCAGACCGTGCTGTGGGTCGATCCGATCCATCGCGATCCGGCGGAGAAGGGGTAGCCGGCCGCCCCCGTTACGTCGCCCGATGCCGCTCGCGATAGGTCCTGGTCTTGATCCGGTTTCCACACAGGGTCGAGAGGCACCAGCGCCGTGACCCTGGCTTCGAGCGGTCGAAAAACACCCGCCGGCATTCATCCGATGCACAGGTCTTCAACCGGTCGAGTGCGCCGCTCGCGGCGCCGTCGTAAAGCTCTGCGACGATTTTCGACAAACCCGCCAACGTGTCGTCGCGCGCCGGCTGCAGGCCCAGGCGCCCGTCCTCATCTGCCTCGACGCGGAGAGCAAACAAGGCGGTCACCTTGTTGAGCGACCGACGCACGTCCTTGTTGCTTCGGCGCCCGACCGGTTCCAGTTCGAGATAGGCGCGAATGCCCGATCGGAGTTGCAGGGCGGTCTCAAGCATCGCCGCAGTCGTTTTGGTGCCTGGTTCCAATAATCCCCGCGCCGACATCCATGCTTCGAGCTGCCGTGGACTGCCGAGTTCATCCCCGGGAACGTGCTGGACGCCACGATGGCTAAAGCGGCGCAGGTCGAGCGTATTGGCAAAATCGTAGAGATTGGCCAGGTGGTCGGGAACCTGGAATTTTCGCGATTCCTTCGACATCGGACCTCCGGGAACGAAACACCACTAAAGCAGTTTTACTGGTTGACAGCAAGAGATTCCGCTGTACGGTCTTCACGTGCCTTTCCTGACCAACTTTCCGCTGCTCGGGATGCCATGCCTGGTTCCGCAATGCGCCGTCCGCATATCTTCCACGGCTGGCTGGTGGTCGCCGGCGCCTTTGCCGTGACCTTCATCGGCTTCGGTTGCGCCTACACCTTCAGCGCGTTCGTCGAATCGCTGCAGCGGGATTTCGGCGCCTCGCGCGGCTCGGTATCGCTGGTGTTCTCGCTGGCCGGCTTTCTGTATTTCGGCCTCGGCATCATCAGCGGCCCGCTGGCGGATCGCTGGGGCTCCCGCCGCCTGGCGGTCGCCGGCATGCTGCTGATCGGCCTCGGCCTTGCCGCCGCCAGCATGGCGCGGAGTCTCGTCGAGATCTATCTTGCCTACGGGCTCGGTGTCGGCCTTGGCGTCGGCGCCTCCTATGTCCCGGTGCTGGGCGCGGTACAGCGCTGGTTCGTGCGGCGCCGCGGTTTTGCATCCGGGCTGGCGGTCAGCGGCATTGGCGTCGGCACGCTGCTGATGCCGCCGCTGGCGTCATTCCTGATCGAGGCGCTGGAGTGGCGTCACGCCTATCTGTCCCTGGGCGCGATTGCCGCTGCAGTCGGCGGCGGTTTCGCGCTGCTGATCGAGAACGATCCGCGCGATCGCGGGCTCGGTCCCGACGGCGATCCGCCGCGGCCGGCCACGCCATCGACGCAGCCCGATGGCGCCTCGGTGCATGAGGCGATCACGTCGCGCCGGTTTGTGGCGCTTTACATTGCCTGCCTGGTCTGCGCGTTCGGCGTTTTCGTGCCGTTCGTGCACCTTGTGCCCTACGCGCTGGATCACGGCGTCCCGCAATCGCGCGCCGTGCTGCTGCTCGGGGTCATCGGCGTTGGCTCGACCGCGGGACGGTTCTTTCTGGGAGGCCTCGCCGACCGGCTCGGGCGCGGACCCTCGCTGCTCTTGATGCATGTCGGCATGGCACTCGGATTGGCGATCTGGGCGGTATCCGCAGGGATCGGGTCGCTGGCCGTGTTCGCCTTCGTGTTCGGCGTGTTCTATGGCGGATGGGTCGCGGTGCTGCCGGCGCTGGTGATGGACTATTTCGGTGGGCGTAATGTCAGCGGCATTATCGGCATCCTCTACACCAGCGTGGCGTTCGGGACCCTGATCGGCCCCAGTGCGGCCGGCTTCGCTTTCGACGCCAGTCACAGCTATACGCTGCCGATCCTGGCCAGCATCGCGACCAACATCGTCGCCGCCGCCATCGTCGCGGCGATGCTGCGCGCAGGCGCAGGCCTTCCGGGACGCCGCGCTGGCTGTTAGAGTTGCGGCGTTGAACCGAATTCGACGCCCAACAAAAATCACAAAGCCCGATCGGAGGACCCCCATGACGAATATTGATCATTCGCCGGCGCGGCGTGCGCTTATCAAGAGCGCTGGATTTGGTCTGGGCGCGGGTGTTGTCGCCGGGCTGGCGGGTACCGCACCGGCGCATGGCGCCGAGACCTCGGCATCCGGGGGCGACGAAATCTGGAGCAGCGACTACTGGGCCAAGAAGGGCGACGTGCCGCTGTACATGTTTCGCAAGCGGCTCGGTGCACCCAAGGCCGGTGAGCCGGCGCGGCCGGTGCTGTTCTTTGTCCATGGTTCGTCGGTGTCATCCCGGGGGTTCGACCTCAATGTACCCGGGCATGGCGAGTATTCGATCATGAACGAGTTCGCCCGCCATGGTTTCGATTGCTGGACCATGGATCACGAGAATTACGGCAAGTCGGGACACACCTCCGGCAATTCCGACATTGCCAGCGGAGTCGAGGACCTCAAGGTCGCGGCGGATGTCGTCACCCGCGAGACCGGCCAGCAGAAATTCCATTTCCTCGGCGAGTTGTCCGGGGCGCTTCGCGCCGGCGCCTATGCCATGGCGCGGCCGGATCGCGCCGACCGGCTGGTGCTGGCCGCCTTCACCTACAAGGGCGAGGGCTCGCCCACATTGACCAAACGCGCCGAGCAGCTCGATTACTATCGATCCCACAACATGCGCAAGCGCGACCGCGACATGATCCGCTCGATCGCCACCCGCGACAAGCCGGGTACCAGCGACCAGGCCGCGGTCGAGGCGCTGGCGGACGCCGAAATGCGGTTCGGCGACCAGGTCCCGACCGGCACCTATCTCGACATGACCTCCAACCTGCCGGTCGTGCATCCGGAAAAGGTGTTGTCGCCGGTGCTTCTGGTGCGCGGCGAATATGACGGCATCGCCACCATGGCCGACATCGAGGAATTCTATAACAAACTGCCGAACGGCGACCGCCAGTTCATTGTCCTGCCGGGAACGGCGCACTCGGTCATACTGGCCACGAACCGCCAGTTGTTCTGGCACGTGGTCCGCGCCTTCCTCACCATGCCGACGCCGATCGCGACATAGCGGTGCGCCCTCGACTTCAATGAAATTCAACCGCGATGTCGGAGTTCCGCATCTGCGTTCGCCCTCGACGCGCAGCATGCTCGCGCGCCAGCGGATCGGGTTCCAGTTTTCCTGTCGCTTGACGGCTCCCGCTGTGGTGGTCAACTTTGCTGATTCGGTCCGCCGAATCATCGACGCAACTAATGCGAGTGACCATCATGTGGGCTCTGCTGGAACGGCTGCTCGACTCCTCCATGTTTTCCCCGCACGGCATCTGTCTGTTGTGGGAGCCGGAACTGATCTGGCTGCACGTCACGTCGGACGCGCTGATTGCAGTCGCCTATTTCTCGATTCCCGTCGTGTTGTCGATTCTGGTCTCCAAGCGACCCGACGTCAATTTCGGCTGGATCTTCTGGGCGTTTGCCATCTTCATCACGGCCTGCGGGTTCACCCACGTGTTGTCGATCGTGACCTTGTGGGTGCCGATCTATGGCATCGAGGGCATCGTCAAGGTACTCACTGCGCTGGCATCGCTGGTCACCGCCGTGATCCTGTGGCCGCTGTTGCCGAAAATCCTTGCCATCCCATCGCCGTCCCAGCTTCTCGCCGCAGAAGCGGCGCTGGCGCGGGAGGGGCAACATCGGCGCGACGCCGAGGAAATGCTTCGTCATACCCAGAAAATGGAAGCCATCGGCCAATTGACCGGTGGCGTCGCCCACGACTTCAACAACCTGCTTACCATCATCGTCGGCAATCTGGAGATTGCCGACCGAAGTCTGCAAGCCTGGACCGAGACCAGTCGCGCACGGCTCGCGCGGGTGATCGGCAATGCCGCGAACGGCGCCCAGCGGGCCACGGTGCTGACCCAGCGGTTGCTGGCATTCGCGCGGCGCCAGCCGCTCGATCCCAAGCCGACCAACGTCAACCGCCTGCTGGCGGGGATGTCGGATTTTTTCCAGCGTACCCTGGGTGAAAACATCAACCTCGAGCTGGTCGGGGGCGCCGGCCTTTGGCAGGTCGAGGTCGATCCCAGCCAGATGGAGGCCGCGATCCTCAATCTGGTGGTGAACGCCAAGGACGCCATGGCCAACACGGGCAAGTTGACCATCGAGACCGCCAACGTCTTTGTCGATGAACTCTATTCGCAGCAGAATGCCGATATTCCGGTCGGGCAATACATCCAGATTGCGGTGAGCGATACCGGTCCGGGAATGCCGAAGGAAATTCAGGAACGAGCCTTCGACCCGTTCTTCACGACCAAGCAGCCCGGCCAGGGTACCGGGCTTGGACTGAGCCAAGTGTACGGCTTCGTCCGGCAGTCCGGCGGCCACGTCAAGATCTACAGCGAGGTGGGCGAGGGAACGACCATCAAGGTTTATCTGCCGAGGGCGCACCGTGCGCTCGATCCCGTCGTCGACGAGGTGGTCGCACTGGTCGGCAGCCGCGGCGGCGAGACCATCCTGGTGGTCGAAGACGAATCCGACGTGCGCTCCTATCTGGTGGAAACGCTGCGGGATCTGAACTACCGCGTCCGCGAGGCCGCCGACGGCGGTTCGGCCCTCGCCCTGTTCGACTTCGCTCCGTTCCAGGTCGATCTGCTGCTCACCGATATCGTCATGCCCGGTATCAATGGCCGTCAGCTCGCCGATGAACTGCGCAACCGGCAGCCTGATCTCAAGGTCCTGTTCATCACCGGATACTCGCGCAACGCCATCGTCCACCAGGGCCGGCTGGATGCCGGCGTATCGATGCTGCAGAAGCCTCTGACCCAGTCGATCCTGGCGGCCAAAATTCGCGACATCCTCGACAAGCCTCAAGCCGCGGCTGCAGCCGGCTGAAAACACTCCATCGGTCCCATCTCGAATTTCAGCACGGCTTGGCCGCTGGAAGCCGCAGGGTGATCGAGAACCTCGTGGATTTGGACGAATTCCTGAAAACCCCGCCCAGCGATCACGAAATCATGATTACTGACGAATATTGACAATCGTCACTAGACAATCGACACTCCCCTCAAGATTTCATCGAGGGAAGCAGCGATGTTGGTCCGTTCCATTTTCTCAAGCTATTCCAGGCTGTTAGCGGGAGCAGCGCTGGCGCTGCTGGCGGTCTCGCTGGCCGGCTGCAACGAGAGCGTCGCCCAGAAGACCGAGCCGAACCGGCCGGTTCTGGTGGCTACCGTGCATTACGAGGCGGAATCGCCGGCACGCAGCTTTGTCGGGACCGTCCGGCCCCGGATTGAGACCGACATGGGCTTTCGCGTCCCCGGCAAGATTGCCAAGCGCCTGGTCGAGGTCGGCCAGACCGTCGATGTCGATCAGCCGCTGGCGACGCTCGATGAAGTCGATCTGAAATTGCAGGCCGAGCAGGCCGAAGCCGAGCGCCGCGCCGCGGCCGGCGTCGAGGCCCAGGCCACCGCGGCCGAAACCCGCGCCAAGGATTTGCGCGTCAAGGGCTGGACCACCGACGCGCAACTCGATCAGGCCAAAGCCGCGGCCGACGAGGCCCGCGCGCGGCTCAATCGCGCCGAGCGTTCGGTCGAACTCACCAAGAACTCGCTGTCCTATGCCACGCTGAACGCCGATAGCCGCGGCGTCGTCACCGCGACCCTGGTTGACCCCGGTCAGGTGGTGGCGTCCGGGCAGACAGCGGTCAGGATCGCGCGCACTTCCGAAAAGGAAGCCGTGGTCGCCATCCCGGAAACCCTGCTGGGGCGGGCCAAGAACGGCATCGCCAGCGTCAGCCTGTGGTCCGAGCCCAACAAGAAATATGCCGCCCGGCTGCGTGAGATCGCGCCCAACGCCGATCCGGCGACGCGGACCTATCTCGCCAAGTTCTCGCTGCCCGATGCCGATGGCGCCGTCTCGCTGGGAATGACCGCGACGCTGACGCTCAGCGATCCGGTGACGCAGCGGGTGGCGCGGTTGCCGCTGTCGGCCTTGTTCAGCCAGGGCGGCGCGTCCTCCCTCTATATCGTCGACGATGCCGGCGACGTCGTGCTGAAGCCGGTCGCCGTCAAATCCTACGAGTCCAACGACGTGGTTATCACCGGTGGCGTCGATGAAGGCGCCAAGGTGGTCGCACTCGGCGTGCAGAAGCTCGATCCGGCGCAGAAGGTCCGGATCGTATCGTCGCTTTCGTTCTAGGTGCTACGGTTCCAGGTACAGCGAGGACACCATGAAGCGGTTCAATCTTTCAGCCTGGGCGGTCAGCCATCCGGCCCTGATCCTGTTCCTGGTGGTGGCGCTCGGCGTCGCCGGCTTCTTCTCCTACCAGCGCCTCGGCCGTGCCGAGGACCCGTTCTTCACCGTCAAGGTGGTCAACGTGTCGGCAATCTGGCCCGGTGCCACCGCCGCCGAGATGCAGACCCAGGTCGCCGATCCGATCGAGAAGAAGCTGCAGGAACTGCCCTATTTCGAAAAGGTGCAGACCTATTCGAAGCCGGGCTTCACCGCCATGCAGGTGACGTTCAAGGATTCGACGCCGCCGAAGGACGTGCCGTATCTGTTTTATGTGCTGCGCAAGAAGCTGGCCGATGTGCAGGGCCAGTTGCCGCCCAATCTGCTTGGGCCAGTCGTCAACGACGAATTCAGCGATGTCGATTCCATCCTCTATATGATGACCGGTGACGGCGCCGACTACGCGCAGCTGAAGAAGGCCGCCGAAGGCATGCGCCAGCGCCTGCTGAAAGTGCCTGGGGTCACCAAGGTCGATATGTACGGCGCCCAGGACGAGCGGGTCTTCGTCGAATTCTCGCACGCCAAGCTGGCAACGCTCGGCATCACCCCGCAGGCGCTGTTCGACTCGCTCGCCAAGCAGAACAATGTGGTGCCGGCCGGCACCGTCGAGACCTCCTCGCAGCGGGTGCCGCTGCGCGTCACCGGTGCACTCGACGGCGTCAAGGCCGTCGCGGAGACGCCGGTCGAAAGCAATGGCCGGGTGTTTCGCCTCGGTGATATCGCTACCGTCTCCCACGGTTTCGTCGACCCGCCGACCTTCAAGGTGCGTCAGGAAGGCAAGTCCGCGATCGGCATCGGCGTGGTGACGGCCAAGGGCGCCAACATCCTCGAGCTTGGCAAGGACGTTGAGGGCGCGGTCGCTGAATTCATGCGGGCGGTGCCGCAGGGCATCAACGTGGAAAAGATCGCGGACCAGCCCAAGGTGGTCGAACACGCCGTCGGCGAGTTCGTACACTCCTTCATCGAGGCGCTGGCCATCGTGCTGTTCGTCTCGTTCGTGGCGCTGGGCTGGCGTACCGGCATCGTGGTGGCCCTCTCGGTGCCGCTGGTGCTGGCCATCGTCTTCATTACCATGAACGCCATGTCGCTCGACCTGCACCGGATTACGCTCGGCGCGCTGATCATCGCGCTCGGGCTCCTGGTCGACGATGCCATCATCGCGGTCGAAATGATGGTGGTGAAGATGGAACAGGGCTGGGACCGCTTTCGCGCGGCGTCCTTTGCCTGGGAATCCACCGCGTTTCCGATGCTCACCGGAACGCTGGTCACGGCCGCTGGCTTCCTCCCCATCGGCTTTGCCAATTCCGCGGTCGGCGAATATGCCGGCGGCATCTTCTGGATCGTGGCGATCGCGCTGGTGGCGTCCTGGTTCGTCGCGGTGATCTTCACGCCCTACATCGGCGTCAAGCTGCTGCCGAATATCACGGTCAGTCACAACCACGATCCGCACGCGGTGTATGAGACCCGGATCTACCGTGTGCTCCGCAGCATGATCCAGTGGTGCGTCAATCACCGGGTCAAGGTGGTGCTGGCCACCGTCGGGGTCTTCGCGCTCTCCATCATCGCCTTCGGCCACGTGCAGCAGCAGTTCTTCCCGCTCTCCGAGCGGCCCGAGCTGTTCCTGCAGCTCCGGCTGCCCGAGGGCACCGCGTTCAACGTCACCGAAAAGTCGGTGAAGTCGGCGGAAGCCCTGCTCAAGGACGACAAGGACATTGCGACCTATACCGCCTATGTCGGCCAGGGTTCGCCGCGCTTCTGGCTCGGCCTCAATCCGCAACTGCCGAACGAGGCCTTTGCCGAGATCGTGATCGTGTCGAAGGACGTCGAGGCGCGGGAACGGATCAAGGCCCGGCTGGAGAAGGCGGTCAGCGACGGCGCGCTGAGCGAAGCCCGCGTGCGTGTCGATCGTTTCAACTTCGGCCCGCCGGTCGGCTTCCCGGTGCAGTTCCGCGTGATCGGCCCCGATCCCGCCACCGTGCGCGACATCGCCTACAAGGTGCGCGACGTGATGCGCCAGAACGACAAGGTCAAGGACGTGCAGCTCGACTGGAACGAGCAGTCGCCCTACCTGAAGCTGGTGGTCGACCAGGACCGCGCCCGCGCGCTCGGCCTCACCCCGCAGGATGTGTCGCAGGCGCTGAGCATGCTGATCTCCGGCGCGCCGGTGACGACGATCCGCGACGGCATCGAGAAGGTCGGCGTCGTTGCCCGCGCCGTGCCGTCCGAACGGCTTGATCTCGGCGATGTCGGCGACCTCACCGTCACCTCGCGGGGTGGCGTCGCGGTGCCGCTGACGCAGATCGCGAAGATCGAGTATTCCCATGAGGATCCGATCCTGTGGCGGCGCAACCGCGACATGGCGATCACGGTCCGCAGCGACGTCGTCGACGGCGTGCAGGCGCCTGACGTCACCAACCAGATCTCGCCCAAATTGCAGCAGATCCGCGACAGCCTGCAGCCGGCCTACCGGATCGAGCCGGGCGGCGCGTTCGAGGAATCCGCCAAGGGTAACGCCTCGATCTTCGTGCTGTTTCCGCTGATGGTGATCGTCATGCTGACGCTGCTGATGATCCAGCTGCAGAGCTTCTCGCGCCTGTTCCTGGTCTTCCTCACCGCGCCGCTCGGCATCGTCGGCGCCTCGCTGGGGCTGAATGTCGCCAACCAGCCGTTCGGCTTCGTGGCGCTGCTGGGGCTGATCGCCCTGGCCGGCATGATCATGCGTAATGCAGTGATCCTGGTCGACCAGATCGAAACCGACGTGACCCATGGCCTGACCCGGCGGGAGGCCATCGTGGAAGCCACGGTGCGGCGCGCCCGCCCGGTGATCCTGACGGCGCTGGCGGCGATCCTGGCGATGATCCCGCTGTCGCGCTCCGCCTTCTGGGGGCCGATGGCCATCACCATCATGGGCGGGTTGTTTGTCGCCACCTTCCTGACCTTGCTGTATCTGCCGGGTCTCTACGCCCTCTGGTTCCGCAAGTCCCTTGATGAAAGTGGCCCGGTGGAGCAACCCGATCTTGCACCGCAACATGCGGCACGGCCGGCATTTCCGCTTGCTGAGGCTGCCGAATAATTACAACATTAAGAGCGCAATGACCCTGATTTTGGAAAATATCGAAGCCGATACGCGGGAGCGGATTCTCGTGGTGGCGGAGCGTTTGTTCCGTGAAATCGGCTACCAGAAGACCACCGTGGCCGACATCGCCAAGGTGCTGCGGATGTCGCCGGCCAACGTCTATCGCTTCTTCGATTCGAAGAAGGCGATCCACGAGGGCGTGGCGCGGCGCCTGATGGGCGAGGTCGAGACGGCCGCGCAATCCATCGCGGCCGGGCGCGGCCCGGTGGCACAACGGTTGCGTGAACTCCTGACATCGATCCATCGCATGAATTCCGAACGCTATGTCGGGAATTCGAAGCTGCACGAAATGGTGCGGATCGCCATGGAAGAAAGCTGGGACGTCTGTGCGGCGCATATGGAGCGGATCACCGGCACCATCGGCCAGGTGATTGGCGAGGGTGCCGCGAGCGGCGAGTTCAATGCGCCGGATGTTCCGTTGGCGGCGATGTGCGCCTGCAGCGCCATGATGCGGTTTTTTCACCCGCAAATGATCGCCGAATGCATCGATAAGCCGGGACCGTCGCTGGATCAGATGATAGATTTTGTCCTGGCCGGGTTGGCGCCGCGGTAGCGCTCCTTTCTTATCCCTCCCCCTTGCGGGGAGGGTGGCCAGCCGAAGGCTGGTCGGGTGGGGGTAGCCACACGCAGTGGATTAGCGAAGTCAGTGCCCGTGGCTACCCCCACCCCGGCCTCCGCTTCGCTCGGCCGACCCTCCCCGCAAGGGGGAGGGATAACGACAGACCTCGTTTCAAGACAAGGATGACCCGCGAGTGACTGATAAAGACCTGCACTTCTACGAGCCGGTCAACGGCCACGGCCTCAGGCACGATCCTTTCAATGCCATCATCGCGCCGCGGCCGATCGGCTGGATCTCGTCGCGGTCCGCCAAGGGGCATGTCAATCTTGCGCCGTACAGCTTTTTCAATGGGTTCAACTACCACCCGCCGATCATCGGCTTTGCCTCGACCTCCTGGAAGGACAGCGTCGCCAATATCCAGGAAACCGGCGAGTTCGTCTGGAATCTGGCGACCATGGATCTGGCCAGGCAGATGAACGCCACCGCCGCCCATGTCGCGCGCGAGGTCGATGAATTCGAGATCGCCGGGCTGACACAGGTGCCGGGAAAACTCGTCAACGTGCCGCGCGTCGCCGAAAGCCCGGTCTCGTTTGAATGCAAGCTGACCCAGATCATCCAGCTGCAGGGCGCCGATGGCCGCAAGGTGCAGGGTTGGCTGACCCTGGGCGAAGTCGTGGCCGTCCATATCGACAAGAGCATGATCAAGGACGGCGTCTACCAGACCGCGCTGGCGCGTCCGATCGTGCGGGCCGGCCGACGGGGCGACTATTTCGAAATCAGGCCCGACGCCATGTTCGAGATGGTGCGGCCGGATTGAGGTTCTATCTTACCCTCCCCCACGGAGGGAGTAAGCAGAAGAGCCTCTACCGTTGCTAATTTCGTCATATCCAATCGCCCTGCGACTGGGCCGCCACTGTTCCGTCATGAACCGGTCGTACAGACCCGCATCCTTTTAGACTGATGGGTCGTGCTGAGCGGGGCGCCATGCGCCGCCGAATGCGGCACGTCTTTTTTCGCGAGCGCACCATGTTTGCCTGGTTCGAACGGCGGCTGAAGCCCACCGCCATACCTGTTCATCCCGAGCCCCCGCCCGGGCTGGTTGCGTTCTATTGGCACTATGCGCGCCAGGCCAGGGGTCTGTTCGCCGGCTTGTTCGCCGCCGGCTTTACGGTGGCGCTGCTCGATTCGCTGATCCCGGTCTTCATCGGCCGTATCGTCACCTTGATTACGCAGAGCCGGCCGGAAAACCTGTTCGCGACGTTCTGGCCGTTGTTGCTGGCGATGGCGGCGGTGCTGCTGGTGCTGCGCCCGGCGGCGCTGACCCTGCAGAACATCATTGCCAACCAGGCGATCGCCGCCAATGTCGCCAACCTCGTTCGCTGGCAGAGCCATTGGCATGTGGTGCGGCAGTCGTGGAGCTTCTTCCAGAACGATTTTGCCGGCCGCATCGCCAACCGGGTGATGCAGACCGGACCGGCGATCCGCGAGAGCCTGGTCTCGCTGCTGACCGCGGTCTGGTACATCCTGGTCTACGGCACCAGCGCGCTGCTGCTGCTGTCCGCCGCCGACCGCTGGCTGGCGCTGCCGATCGCGCTCTGGTTCATGGGCTACCTGGTGCTGCTGCGGATCTTCGTGCCGCGCATGCGCGACCGTTCCAAGGAAATGTCGGAAGCCCGTTCGCTGGTCACCGGCCGGATCGTCGACAGCTACACCAATATCCTCACCGTCAAACTGTTCGCGCGTCCCTGGCAGGAGGACGCCTATGTGCGCGAGGCGGTCGACGAGCATACCGGAAAATTTCACGCCTCGCTGCGCCTCAACACGCTGCTTGGGCTCGCCCTGTCGTCGCTCAATGCCCTGATGGTGACCTCTACCGGCGCGCTGGCGCTGCTGTTGTGGACGCGCGGCCAAGTCTCGGTCGGCACGGTGGCGATGGCGTTGCCGATGTCCTGGCAGATCGTCAACGTTTCCGGCTGGGTGGCCTGGCAGGTCACCGCCATCTTCGAGAATATCGGTGTGGTGCAGGAAGGCATGATGACCATCGCACGACCGATCACGCTGACCGATCGGCCGCAGGCGCAGGCGCTCGTCGTGGGGCGCGGGGCGATCGCCTTCGAGGATGTGCGATTCCACTACGGCCGGGCGATATCGGCCCGCGAAGAGGGGCGGCCGCAGGCTCACGCCGTGCTCGAAGGCTTCTCGTTGACGGTGCGTCCGGGCGAGAAGATCGGCCTGGTCGGACGCTCGGGCGCCGGCAAGTCGACCGTTGTCAATCTGCTGCTGCGGTTCTTCGACCTCGAAGGTGGCCGCATCCTGATCGACGGGCAGGACATTGCCGCGGTGACCCAGGAAAGCCTGCGCGCGCAGATCTCGGTAGTCACCCAGGACACCTCGCTGCTGCATCGATCGATCCGCGACAATATCCGCTACGGCCGCCCGGACTCTAGCGACGCCGAGGTGATCGCCGCCGCCCGGCTCGCCCATGCCGACGAATTCATCCTCGATCTGGTCGACTGGAAGGAGCGCCGTGGCTACGACGCCCAGGTCGGCGAGCGCGGCGTCAAGCTCTCCGGCGGCCAGCGTCAACGCATCGCCATCGCGCGCGTGATCCTGCGCAATGCGCCGATCCTGGTGCTCGACGAGGCGACCTCGGCGCTCGACAGCGAGGTCGAGGCCGCGATCCAGTCGAGCCTCGGCACGCTGATGGCCGGCAAGACCGCGATCGCCATTGCGCACCGGCTTTCGACCATCGCCCGCATGGACCGGCTGGTCGTGCTCGACCAGGGCCGCATTGTCGAGCAGGGCACGCACGACGAACTGCTGCGCCACAACGGGCATTATGCGGCGCTTTGGCAGCGGCAGTCCGGCGGCTTCATCGGCACCGGTGACAGGCAGGCTGCGGAGTGAGCTTGAGTTGCCATGGCTTCCGCGAGCGGGCGGTTCTGCACCTCTCCCCGCGCGCGGGAGAGGTGCAAAACCGGAACCGCTGCGGTATCCTGCCGTTGTCGAGGCGACCCGAATCCGACCGATTTTGCTTGAATTTTAACGCAAAGTGCAAAGGTAGGTCGTAGGCATGATATTTACGACCTAGAGCCTAGACCCATCCTGCCAAGGCGGCTGCTTCGATACGGAGGACGTTTCCATGAGCTCTTCTTCCCTGCGGCGCGATTTCATCACCAAGCCGATCTTCTCCTGGGCGAGAGGCGTGCTGCCGACCATGTCGGATACCGAGCGCGAGGCGCTCGAGGCGGGCGACGTCTGGTGGGATGCCGACCTGTTTACCGGCAATCCCGACTGGTCGAAGCTTTTGGCCAATGCGCCGGCGACCCTGACCGCGGAAGAACAGGCCTTTCTCAACGGTCCGGTGGATGAGCTTTGCGCCATGCTCGACGACTGGAAAATCAACTGGGAATGGCGTGACCTGCCGCCCGAAGTCTGGGACTTCATCAAGCGCAACAAATTCTTCGGCATGATCATTCCAAAGGAGCATGGCGGCCTCGGCTTCTCGCCCTATGCCCATTCGGAAGTGGTGCGCAAGATTTCGACCCGTTCGGTGGTAGCTGCGGTGACCGTGATGGTGCCGAACTCGCTCGGCCCCGGCGAACTGTTGATGCGCTTTGGCACCACGGATCAGCAGAATGCCTGGCTGCCGCGCCTCGCCGATGGCCGCGAAATTCCCTGCTTCGGCCTGACCAGCCCGGAAGCCGGCTCCGACGCCGCCGCGATGGTCGACAGCGGTATCATCTGCAAGGGCACTTTCGACGGCCGCGAGGTGCTGGGTCTGCGCCTGAACTGGCACAAGCGCTACATTACGCTGGGCCCGGTGGCGACGCTGCTTGGGCTGGCCTTCAAGGCCTACGATCCCGACCATCTGGTCGGCGCCGAGGAAGACCTCGGCATCACCGTGGCGCTGATCCCGACCCATCTGCCCGGCGTGTCGATCGGCCGGCGCCATCTGCCGTCGATGCAGGTATTTCAGAACGGCCCGAACTGGGGCCGCGACGTGTTCATCCCGATGGATTACATCATCGGCGGCCAGGCCCGGCTCGGCCAGGGCTGGAAGATGCTGATGACCGCGCTCGCCGCCGGGCGCGGCATCTCGCTGCCGTCGCTGTCGGCGGCGGGAGCGGCCTATGCGGCGCGGACCACCGGCGCCTATGCCCGGATCCGCGAGCAGTTCAACGTGCCGATCGGCAAGTTCGAGGGTATCGAGGAGCCGCTCGCGCGCATCGCCGGCACCGCCTACCTGCTCGATGCCGCGCGGCGGCTGACCTGCGCGGCGCTGAACCAGGGCCACCATCCCGCGGTGATATCCGGCATCATGAAACTGCATGCCACCGAGCGGATGCGGATCGCCATCGACGACGCCATGGACATCCACGGCGGCAAGGCGGTGATCGACGGCCCGCAGAATTACCTCGGCAATCTCTATCGTTCGGTGCCGGTGGGCATCACGGTCGAGGGCGCCAACATCCTGACCCGCAACCTGATCGTGTTCGGGCAGGGCGCGATCCGCGCCCATCCTTATCTGCTGGCCGAGATGAATGCGCTTGGCGACGCAGGATCGGGCGCGCGGCCTCGACGCGTTCGATACCGCGTTCTGGAAGCATATCGGCCACAGCGTCACCACCTTGTTCCGGGCCTGGGGCCGCAGCTGGACCGGCGGCATGTTTGCGCCGGCGCCCGACGCCGGCGAAGCCACCGGTTACTATCGCCAGCTGTCGCGCTATTCCGCGGCGTTCGCGCTGTGCGCCGACATGGCGTTGCTCACGCTCGGCGGCGCGCTCAAGCGCAAGGAAATGCTGTCGGCGCGGTTCGGCGATATTTTAGCTGAGTTGTATCTGTTGTCGGCGGCGCTGAAGCGCTGGCAGGACGAGGGCCGCCAGCAGGTCGACCTGCCGCTGCTGGAATGGTGCATGGCGAGCGGCTTCAAGATCATCGAGAATCGCTTTGCCGAAATCCTCGCCAATCTGCCCAACCGCTTCGTCGCGCTGGTGCTGAAATTCCTGGTCCAGCCGTTCGGGGCGCGGGTGCTCGGCCCATCCGACGCGGTGGTCCATCACTGCGCGCAACTGGTGCTCGAGCCGTCCGCCGCGCGCGACCGGCTGACCCCGAACCTGTCACATGTCGCGGACGATGGCGGTGTGGCCCGGCTGGAAAAGGCATTTCTGCTGGTGACCGGCGCCGAAGATATCGCCAAACGCATGCGAACGGCCCATGTCCGCGACATCAGCGAAGCGGTGGCCAAAGGCATCATCACCCAGAAGGATGGCGACCAGCTCGCGGCAGCCCACGAAGCGGCGGCAAAGGTAATCGAGGTCGATGATTTCGCGCCAGAAGCGCTGTCTTCGATCTACAAGAAGCCAGCCGAGGTGCATCAGTTTTTCCAGGAACTCGGTGAAACGAGGGCAGCAAGCTGATGGCGCGTCCGGTTTACATTATCGACGGCAGCCGCACGCCGTTTCTGAAAGCCCGCAGCGGTCCCGGCCCGTTCACCCCGGTCGATCTCGCCGTGCAGTGCGGCCGGCCGCTGCTGGCACGGCAGCCGTTCGCTCCCGATGCGTTCGACGAGGTGATCCTCGGCTGCGTCAACGTCATCGCCGACGAGATGAACCCCGCCCGCGTCGCCGCCCTTCGGCTCGGCATGGGCGAGAAAATGGTGGCGTTCACGGTGCAGATCAATTGCGGAAGTGGCATGCAGTCGATCGATACGGCCTTTCGCACCATCCGCGAAGGCAGCGCCAATCTCATTCTGGCCGGCGGCGCCGAGGCGCTGAGCTACGCGCCGCTGGTGTGGCCGCAGCAGGGAGTGCGGTGGTTCGCCGGGTTAGCCGCCGCCAAGGGTGTTTTCGGCAAGCTTGCCGCGCTGGCAAAGACGCGTCCGTCCTATTTCAAGCCGATCATCGGCCTCGAGCGCGGCCTTACCGATCCCATCACCGAGCTCAACATGGGCCAGACCGCCGAGGTGGTCGGCCATCTGTTCGGCATCACCCGGGCGCAATCGGACGCCTACGCGGCCGAAAGCCACAAGCGGCTCGCCAATGCGCAGGCGCAGGGCTGGCTGAAAGGCGAGGTCGAAACCGCGTTCGGACGCGACGGCAAGTTCTACGACCATGACGACGGCGTACGGCCGGATTCCACGCCGGAGAAACTTGCAACGCTCAAGCCGGTATTCGAGCGGCCGTGGGGCCAGGTCACCGCCGGCAACTCGTCGCAGATCACCGACGGCGCGTCATGGACCATTCTGGCCTCCGAGGAGGCCGTCACCAGGCACGGTCTCAAGCCCAGGGCCGTGATCGTCGACAGCCAGTGGTCGGCGCTCGACCCCTCTATCATGGGTCTCGGTCCGGTGCTGTCGTCCACCGAACTGTTGAAACGCAACAGCATGACGCTGGGGGATGTCGAGACCTGGGAGTTGAACGAAGCCTTCGCCACCCAGGTGCTGGGTTGCCTGGCGGCCTGGAAGGACGAGAAATTCTGCCGCGAAATCCTTGGCCTTGAAGGGGCCGCGGGGACCATCGACCCGGCCAGGCTCAACGTCGACGGCGGCGCCATCAGCCTTGGTCATCCGGTCGGCACCAGCGGCAACCGCATCGTGCTGCATCTGGTCAACGCGATGAAGCGCCTCGGCACCAAACGCGGCGTCGCCACCGAATGCATCGGCGGCGGCCTTGGCGGCGCCATGCTGATCGAAACGGTATAGGGAATGGTCATGGACAGCAGGATCATGGACGTTCTCCGCGACCGCGTGCTCGAACTCGGGCCGAGCCCCGAGGCGGGGACCTGGCGAAACTTCAAGCTCACCCGCGATGCCGACGGCATCGCCTGGCTGTTGTTCGACCGAGCCCAAGCCAGCGCCAACACGCTGTCGGGCGACGTGATCGAAGAACTCGACGCGGTGCTGGCGGCGCTGGAAAGCCAGCGTCCGACCGGTATCGTGATCAGGTCCGCCAAACCGTCCGGATTCATTGCCGGCGCCGACGTCCATGAATTTCGCGGCGCGACCGATCCGGGCGTGGTCGAGACCGCGATCGGCCGCGCCCATGCGGTGATCGACCGCCTGGAGGCTTTGCGAATTCCGACCGTGGCCGTGATCCACGGCTTCTGCCTCGGCGGCGGCCTCGAAGTGGCGCTGGCCTGCCAGTCGCGCATCGCCATCGACGATGCCCGCTTCGGCTTTCCCGAAGTGATGCTCGGCCTGCATCCCGGGCTTGGCGGCACCGCGCGCTTCACCCGCCTGGTCAACCCGATGCAGGCGATGACGCTGATGCTGACCGGCAGGACCATCGACGCCCGCAAGGCCAAGGCATTGGGCCTGGTCGATGCCGTGACCCAGGAGCGCCACGTCCACAATGCCGTCAAGGATGCGATCTTCGGCCGGCTGAAACGCCGCCTGCCGGGTGTGCTGAACGCCATTCTGAATTTCACGCCGGTGCGCGGCTTGCTGGCGTCGCGGATGCGCAACGAGGCCGAAAAAGCCGCACCGCACGAACATTATCCAGCACCCTATGCGCTGATCGATCTGTGGGAAAAACACGGCGGCGACAGGTCGGCAATGCTGGCAGCGGAGAAGACCTCGTTCGCCAATCTGATGGTGACCCCGACTGCGCAGAACCTGATCCGGGTGTTCTTCCTGCGCGAGCAGATGAAGAAGCAGGCCGGCTCCGGCAACAAGATCGGCCACGTTCATGTCATCGGCGCCGGCGCCATGGGCGGCGACATCGCGGCGTGGTGCGCCCACCAAGGCATGCGGGTGACGCTGGCCGACATGAAGCCTGATCCGATTGCCGGCGCGATGAAGCGGGCGTCGGACCTGTTCGGCAAGATCATCCGCAAGCGCACGGAAGTGCGCGACGCGCTGGACCGGCTGATTCCCGACATGGATGGCGAGGGCGTCCGCACCGCCGACCTGATCATCGAGGCGGTGCCGGAAAAGCTCGAGCTGAAGCAGAAGGTCTATGCCGGCCTCGAGCCGCGGATGAAGCAAGGCGCCATTCTCGCCACCAACACCTCGAGCATTCCGCTGCAGGATTTGCGCACGACGCTGGCGTCGCCGCAGCGGCTGCTCGGCCTGCACTTCTTCAACCCGGTGTCGCGCCTGCAGCTGGTCGAAGTGGTCAGCCATGACGGCACCGATCCGCAACTGCTGAGGCAGGCGATGGCGTTCGTCGGCGCCATCGACCGGCTGCCGCTGCCGGTCAAGAGTTCGCCGGGCTTTCTGGTCAATCGCGCGCTGACCCCGTACATGCTGGAAGCGATGGTGATGCTCGACGAGAAGATCGACAAGCTGACCATCGACGCCGCCGCGGAAAAGTTCGGCATGCCGATGGGACCGATCGAACTCGCCGACCAGGTCGGGCTCGACATCTGTCTCGCGGTCGGTGACATGCTGCGTTCGAAATTCGGCGACGCACTGCCGCCGACACCGGCCTGGTTGCGCGAGAAGGTCGCCAAGGGCGAACTCGGCCGCAAGAGCGGCAAGGGTTTTTATGTCTGGAAGGACGGCAAGGCCGACAAGACGCCGGCCCAGCACACCGCCGCACCGACGGACGAGATGATCGACCGGCTGATCCTGCCGATGTCGAACGTCTGCGTGGCCTGCCTGCGCGAAGGCATTGTCGACAATCTCGAGACCGTCGACGGCGCCATGATCTTCGGTACCGGTTACGCGCCGTTCCGTGGTGGTCCGTTGAACTACGCCCGGACCCGCGGCCCGGACAACGTCGCCGACGCCCTGCGCGCGCTGGCGACGAAGTTCGGCAGCCGTTTCACGCCGGATGCCGGCTGGGACGATTTCAAATGACGGACACGCCGCCGGCGGATACAGCGCCCGTCCACGCCCCGGTCAACACCGAAACCGAACCCTTGGGCGATCTCTGCATCCGCACGCTGGCGATGCCGGCCGACACCAACGCCAACGGCGACATCTTCGGCGGCTGGCTGCTCAGCCAGATGGACCTCGGCGGCGGCGTCTTCGCCTCCAAGATCGCCAAATCCCGTACCGTGACGGTGGCGATCGAGGCGATGAATTTCCGCAAGGCGGTCTTTGTCGGCGACCTGGTCTCGGTGCACGCCAACCTGGTGAAGGTTGGGCGGACCTCGATCACGGTGCATCTCGAGGCCTGGGTGCTTCGGCGGAAGGAGATGTTGTCGATTCTGGTGACGGACGGGAATTTTACGTATGTGGCGATTGATGATCAGGGGCGGCCTCAGACGGTGAAGCGGGATGGGGGGACGGTGGGGGTGTGATCGTCGCGCCGACGTGATTTGTGCGGGCCGCCGCAAAAGAGCGCCGATGGAAGCAGCGAACGACAGCCGCGAGGCGGGATTGATTTGCCGGGACTGACCGCTGCAAAGAGAAATTGAGGAGGGTCAAATGAGCGGCGCCGAACCCCGGCATTTGGGGATCAAATCTTATTGCGCGGACTTGCTCTCCGAAATCGCGGCGAGGCCCGCCGCGACGGTTTTCAGCGCGATATGCATTCTTCTCTTCGTCCTGCAGGCTTTCGACACCAAGGTAAAAATAAACGGCTACGGAATCGCATTGCTGGCCATGGCCGCCATTCCCTGGAGCCTTCCGGCACTAAGGACAGCGGCTGAAGCAATCGGGCAAGCCTTGGTAGCTGCAAACATCAAGTCATTCCAGATAGCGGGTGTTCGCGTTGAACAGATCGAGAAAAAACTAGACGAACAGCGGCTGATGCTCGATGATCTTATTCTGTATTCCATGGCATTTCACATCTACGACAAACTGAAATTTCTTCACCTTGGCGTTGTCCATCCCGATAGCATGTATCGGGAATACAAATATGTAAACGACGAGCCATTCAACCACGATCTGCGCTACTTGCGGGATCATGGCTATCTGGAGCATTTTCAGATCAGCGAACTGACCGTGGGTCAAAATCTGGTAGGAAAGTTGAGAGTTACCGAAATGGGCCAGCGATTCGTTAACTTGAAGGAGGGCCGGCTGCGATCTGACATTCCGGGTATAAAGCCTGGATAGAGTCTATGCTGCAGACGCTGCCATTGCGCTAATCAGCACCCGTTCCGCGTGCGCCCGCTGAACGATGCCACGATAATCGCGTTCCCGGCGATCCCTGCTTCGCGCTTGACTCGCCGATGGGCCGTGCCGAAGATGCCGGCGATTGCACAGCTCTCCGACATCACAGGATTTTTGTTGCAATCAATTTGCGCGAACAGCCCTGGTCGAGCGATGCAGTGCTGCCAGATGCGTCAAATCAAGGGAAACGGCGGCGCCAAGACCGCCCGGCAGGAGACGATGCCATGTCGGAACACGACGATGGGCTCGCCATCAACGATGGTCTTGCCATCGTGGCGGACAACGCCAGCAAGATGTTCGTCGATGGCACGGTGGTGGCGTTCCGCCGCCTGAACCTCGAGGTCAGGAACCAGGAAATCCTCTGTATCGTCGGGCCGAGCGGTTGCGGGAAAACGACCTTCCTGCGCTGCATCGCGGGCCTGACCGATATCAGCGACGGGCGCCTGCTGGTCCATGGCAAGCCGGTGACCGGACCGCCCGACGGTGTCGCCACCGTGTTCCAGCACTTTGGGCTATTGCCCTGGAAAACGGTGTTCGACAACGCCGCCTTCGGCCTTGCCATGGCCGGCGCGCCGCAGGCGGTGATCCGCGAGCGGGTCGGGCATTATCTGGCGCTGGCAGGGCTTGCCGGGTTTGAGAAGCATTATCCCTACCAGCTTTCCGGCGGCATGCAGCAGCGCGTCGGCCTGGTCCGGGCGCTGGCGATGAATCCGTCGATCCTCTTGATGGACGAACCGTTCGCTGCGCTGGATGCCCAGACCCGCGAGTTGCTGCAGGAAGAACTGCTGGCGCTGATGGAGCGGCCCGACGAGCGCAAGACGATGATCTTCATCACCCACTCGATCGACGAGGCGATCATCCTCGGCGACCGCATCGCGGTGATGAGCGCGCGCCCGGGACGCTTCAACGAAATCCTCGACATGCCGTTCGGCTGGCCGCGCAACGTCAACGAGATTCGGGCCGATCGCCGCTATGCCGCGCTGCGGGAGCATATCTGGAACGAACTGCGTCCGGTGCGCGGCGGCACCGCGCCCAGGGAGACCGCCGCGTGACCCAGACCGAAGTGGCCAACGTCACCGGTTCCCCCGGTGTCGCCGACGAACAGGCGAATGCGCGCCTCGCCTCGCAACGCCGCCGCCGGCGCGAGAATACACAGATGCTCGCCGTCCGCGTCGTGTCGGTCGCGGTGGTGCTCGTGCTCTGGCAGGTGGTCGGATCGCAGATCGACCCGATCCTGTTCACCACACCGGTCGCCGTGTTCCGCGCGGCGGTGAAAATGATCGGCAGCGGCGAGCTCTGGCAATACCTCGCGCCCAGCCTGCTCGTGTTCGTCTACGGCCTCGCACTCGCCGCGGTGGCGGGCATCTCGATGGGCCTTGCGCTGGCGCGCTACCGCCTGCTCGATGCCGCCTTCGACGTCTACATCACCTTCCTCTACTCGACGCCGACGGTGGCGCTGGTGCCGCTCATCGTGCTGTGGGCGGGCACCGACATGATGGCGAAGGTGATCGTCCTGTTCCTGTTCGCGTTCTTTCCGCTGGTCATCAACACCTACCAGGGCGTCAAGAACGTCGACAAGAACCTGATCGACGTCGGCCGGGCCTTCCGCTGTTCGGAACGCCAGCTGTGGGCCCACATCATCATTCCGGCGGCGCTTCCCTTCATCGTCACCGGGCTTCGCCTCGCGGTCGGCCGCGGGCTGATCGGCATGGTGCTGGCCGACCTCTACACCGCGATCTCCGGCATCGGCTACCTGATCGTGCGCACCGCCTCAACGTTCCAGATCGACCGCATGTTCGTGCCGGTCGTCACCCTCGGCCTGCTCGGCGTGCTTCGACGGCCTTGCTGCGGCTTCTGGAAAAGAAGGTGGCGCCCTGGACCAACACGCAACGGGAATAGCGCCGGATATTGGAGCACATCGCAAGGCTCGTCAAGCGACGTCGACAGTCGCAGCTCAATGGAGGAAACAATGCGAAACGTGAAAAAATCCCTCTCGGCGGCGACGCTCGCTGGCGCCCTCGTGCTGGGCGGCGGTGCCCTGGCTGAGGCGGCGGACTGTCCGGGCGGCCTGCGCGACCTGAAGATCGGCGTCTCCGTGGTGCCGCCGAACGTCGTGCACACCACACCCTATGTGGCCAGGGATCTCGGCATCTTCGAGAAATACTGCATCAAGGCCACCATCATTGCCTTCGAGGGCGGCGCCTCGGCGGCCGCCGTATCCTCGATCCAGCAGGGCACGACCCTGGCCACCGTCACCGACGTCATGGTCGGCAGGGGCATGAAGGCCAAACAGATCTGGGGTTTTGCGCCGCGGATGCCGCAAGCCTACACCGTGAGCGCCGGTATCGATTCGCTGAAGGACCTGAAGGGCAAGCGGCTAAGCGCCGCCGGCGGCGTCGGCAGCTTCAACTGGACCATCGGCCGGCTGCTGCTCGCCGAAGGCGGCCTGACCATCGACGACGCCAAGTTCATCTCGCAGGGGCTGGCCGGCCGCCTGCCGGGCCTGCTCACCGGGCAGCTCGACGGCGTCGCGCTGCACCCGGAGGACGTCTATGCCGCGCTGAAGAAGCCCGGCCTCCACGTCCTCACCGTGCTGGCGCAGCAGCTGCCGGACTATGTCTTCAACCAGTACGGCGCGGCCGACAGTTTTATTGCCCGCGACCGGCCGCTGCTGATCGATGCCATCGCGGCGATGATCGAGACCAACCGGCTGATCTACAACGACAAGGAGAAGGTGCTGCCGAGCATGATCCGCGCCACCGAGAAGTCGCGGGAGGAGGTCGAGTACGCCTGGGGCGAACTCACCAAAAACTGCATCTGGGCGGTCAATGTCGGCTTCGACAAGGCCCGAACCGAGTGGACCATCAAGAACAGCGTCGAGGTCGGTGACATCCCGGCCGACCGCAACCTCACCTTCGAGCAGCTTGTCGATCTGCCGCTGGCCGAGGCGGCCGTCGCCAAGGCCGGCGGCCCGGTCAAGATTGGCAACTGCACGCAATGATCGCTCCGGATGACGACATCAGCCGCGTCATTGCGAGGAGCTCGTTGCGACGAAGCAATCCAGCTCTTTCTGCGTAGCCCCTGGATTGCTTCGCTTCGCTCGCAATGACGGGGTGAGGACGTTGATCCAACCCAAGACCATCACATTACGGCTCTGCTCACTTACCCAAAAAGGAACCCCGACATGAATACCCCCCGCCCGCGTGGCCAGGCCCTGCCCTGGGAGGAGCTGCGGTCCAAGCTCGACCACGGCCCCTCCTTCAACGCCATGCGCAACACGCCTTACTACCGCGACGCCGTCTACGAGCAGTTTTCGCCGCAGGAATACGCTCGCCGCCACGCGGCGCTGCGCGCCAGGATGCAGGAGCTGAACCTCGACGCTGTCATCGCCAACGGCGGCCCGAGCCACTGGAGTTTCGGCGGCGGCATGCTCTGGCTGTCCGGCCATTGGGAATGGCACGCGCTCGCCAACTATGTGGTGTTTCCGAAAGAGGGCGAACCGACCCTGGTCTATTCCATGGGCGGTACCCATTGCGAGGCGGTGCGCCAGGAGACGAAGGGGGCGCTCAACGACGTGCGCTCGTCGCGGGGCGGCAAGTTCGGCGAGGTCATCGCCGAGCGGCTGAAGGAACTGGGCTATGAGCGGGGGCGCATCGGATTGACCGAGATCGATCCACGCCACGGCGACTACATGCCCGTCAACCAGTACAACACGTTGCGGGAAAGCCTGCCCGGCGCGGAGCTGGTGTTCACCAAGGGCATCATGCACGAACTGCTGTCGATCCACAGCGCGGAAGAGCTCGACTGCATCCGCACCGCCGGCGTGCTGTGCACGCGGGCGATGGAAGCGATGCGCGACCGGATGCGGCCGGGCGTCACCGACTACCAGCTGCGCGCCGCGGCCGGCGCCGCCATCCTCGAAGGCAACGGCGACATCGACTTTCTCATCCTCGGCTCGACGCCGATGGCCAACCCGGCCATGGTGTTCGGCAGTCCGCGCCCGTCCGGGCGCGTCTTGCAGAAGGGCGACATCGTCAACATGGAGCTTGCCGCCGGCTATCGCGGCTACACCGCCCAGATCGGCCAGCCGATCTGCCTCGGCGAGCCGCCGGCCGATGTGCGCCGCTTCTGGGACGAGATCGCCGAACCGGGCTATGCGCGCATGATCGAGGAAATCCGTCCCGGCAACAGGATCGACCAGCTCCGCATCGCGGGCGAATTCTTCCGTGAGAAGGGCGTGCAGTCGCGGCCGGTGCATTGCCACGGCATCGACCTCATCACCGATGGGCCGCACGTGTTCCAGGACCACATCGACGTAAAGCCGTTCGAGGAGGTCATGAAGCCCGGCATGGTGATCATGGCGGAGCCAAACCCGATCACCATGGATGGCATGCTCGGCATGTTCGTCGGTCACACTTTTATTGTCACCGACAAGGGCCGCGAATGCGTCGACACGTGGCCGGTGGAGCTGACGGTGGTGAAGGCCTGAGGGGGGTCCGATCGCACGCAAAAGCGCGCGGTCGCGGACCTCTCCCCGCGCGCGGGGTGCCGGCTGATCGTCGATCCGTCTCCGTCGAAGCCGACGTATGCGACATTGGCGGCTTGGTATCCTTGCAGATGAAATGAATGCTCATCTCACGGCGGATTATCGGCGCCACAACCCTAGGCGAAGCGTAGCCCGCTCGATAGACTTCGGCGTTCCAACGATAAGTGCCGACAGATAACTTTCAGGAGGAGGAAACCATGCATCGTTTGACCTTGATGACGGCCGCGCTAGGCCTTGCGCTTCTGTCCAGCAGCGGGGGTTTCGCGCAAGCGCCGCCGCCCGATCCGAATAACCCGAACGAAAAGGTGCCGGACACCATGGCGCCGCCGGCCTATGGCGAGCCGATCAATCTCGAGACCGCGAAGAAAGTCGTGGCCGCGGCCCGCGCCGAAGAGGCGAAGCGGAACTGGCGCGGCATGTGCATCGCCGTTGTCGGGCCGACCGGCGATCTCGTCTATTTCGAGAAAAGCGATTATTGCCAATACGCGTCTGTCGACATTTCGCAGCACAAGGCCCGCGCCGCGGCGCGCTTCCGCGTTCCGACGCTGGCCTTCGAACGGCGGCTGGCCGCGGGCCAGTTCAATGCCTACCTGCCGACGCTGGGCGACGCCTTCATCGCTTCGCGCGGTGGCAATCCGCTGATCGTCGGCGGCAAGGTGGTCGGCGCGATCGGCGTCAGCGGCGGTGCCGGCGCACAGGATGATACCATCTCGCAGGCCGGCGTCGCGGCGCTGAACTGAGCGCTTCGACGCAACCGGTTGAAGCGTTCTGCCGCCGTGTGGACGACCACATGACCGTCCACACGGCGGCAAGCCCCAGGCGATGGTCTGAAGGCACAGGCTCGGATCGAAATAAGTGCCGGCCGGCGCGGAATCCTTGACCCCGGCGTTGGCCATGAAGAAGTCGGTGGTCTGCTGCAGCCACCTGGTCAGGGTGCCGTCGGCGTACATCTTGTTGCATTCCCGGGATGTGAACATCTTCTGCGCCTTGCGGGACTCGTCGATGTCCGCCATCGGGTGCGTCGTGCGCCTTCTGCAGCGCCTGCATGGCGGCGTCGCTGTCACGTGTCTCCGCAAGATGCCGGCTGTTCTAGCCGAAACTGCGCACCACGATCCGCCCCAGCGTCAAGGCACTGAGGGCCGTAAGCGACAGGCCAGCCAGCTTGCTGCTCAGCGCGAGCAGGTTCGTATTCAGCCGCGCACTTGCCGCTGCCACCACGCCGCTCAGGATGATCCACCAGGAGGCGGAGCCCAGAAACACACCGGCGACCATGGGCGACGAAGAGTGGCTCGCAAACGCCTGCAGCGCCGCGAAGAACAGGATGGGTGTCAGCGGATTGGTCACGCCAACGACGATCGCGCTCAGATAGGCGCGGGACAGGGATTTGCCACCGCTCGCGGAACATCCCTCCAGTGCGATGGTCGTTCGACGCATTCTCACCGCGAATCCCAACAACAGGGTTGCCGAAATCACGCCGAGGGCGGCCGCGTGGGCGTCTATCCATGGCTTTGCAATGACGTCGAGCCCGAAAGCGGCCACTACGCCGTACGCAACATGCACGGTTGCTGCGCCAAGCCCCGTGAGCAGACCGGCTGCGACGCCCGATGTCAGCGTGCGCTGAATGCACAATATTCCCATCGGCCCGATCGGCGCGGCGACCGAAAAGCCTATTCCGACGCCGGAGAGCAGCGTCACCGTGAAACTGGACAGCATCGCATCATCTTGAAAAAGAGGATTCGTGTGTTCGATCGCGCTCGAAACGCGATCGGTGTGAGGCGGCCGCTCGTCGCGTGGGAGCCGGTATCGCGCAAGCGATGCCGGGCCGAATCAGCGCATCGGCGTGTCGGCCATCTCAAATCGCCGGTGCTTCAGCAGGACCGGCTCCCAGAAGAATCGCACCGCTTCGCGTCGGGCAGCGTGTTCGCAGATTCCGATGTCGCGCAGGTAATCGGGCCGCTCTCGCAGATCGGTTGCCAGTTCTGCCCTGAGACGCGCGCGGCGGTACCACGCCGCGGACAGCGAGAGCGGAGCCAGCAGCAGCCTCGCGATGCCGGAAAATGAAACGCTCTCCCCGGCGCGGGAGGAAGCCTGGGGATTCGCCGCGGGAAACAGCATGTCGGACATTGTCGTTCCTCACCCTAAATGGATTTTGAAAATTGAAAGTTGTCGAACTTGACGTGCCTCCGCTGTGAGGCACTTCACGGGGTAATACCGTTTACGAACGCGTCACCGGTCGGCTTGGCCTGCCCGAAAGCGGCGACCGGCCGGCAACACGTCACTGCTACCCGGCAATCGCCGCGCCCGCATTATCAGTTCTGATTATGTGATCGATTATTTCCGGCCGCGGTGGTGCTTTTTCGCTATGGCAAAGGCGAAGCTTCGCCGCGGACGGCGGAAATGCCGCCCAGCAGGGCGACGACGTCGGTCTGGCGCTGGCAGCCGGTCTTTTCCAGCACGCCACGCACCTGCACGCGGACGGTATTGGGCGAAACGCCGTTGTCCCCGGCCAGGTCTTCCACGGTTTTCCCCGCAGCGAGGCCGCGGGCGACGCGGGCTTCGGCCGGGGTGAGATCGAACAGCGACATCACCAATTCCACCGGCGGTGAAGCGGGGGCCGCGACGGGCATCAGGACCAGGACCGCGCTGCTGCGCGCAAAAATATCGCGCGCGGAGAACCTGATCGGCACGACATGGGCGACCATCAACGTGTCCTCAACCGAATCGCGGACGGGGAACGACCGGACCCCGCCATTGTCGTGAATCGCGATCCGCGCCAGGGCCTCGGCCAGCATGGCGTCGGCCTTCTGGTCCTTCAGCGTCACCCGGTCGGTCGACCGCCAGTACACGAGGTTGACCAGATCCTCGATCAGGGTGTTGGCGGCCAGCACCCGGCCGGTGTCATCCAGCACCAGGGCGGCGAACCCCAGGGCTGCCAGCGTCTGGGTCGCCGCCTGTGCCCGCTCGAGGTGCAGGCGCGCCGCCAGCACCGCGGTGCGGGCGAGGTGGGGCCGCAGCATGTCGAGCCGTTGGATCGTCGCGGTGTCGGCGGGGCCCTGGGCGATGGTGCGGGACAGCACGATCGACAGCGTCTCGCCGGTCGGCAGCGAAAACGCGGTCGCCGCTCCCCACCCGAGCCCCATCTTGCGCCAGCTGTCGCGAAAGATCGGCTCCTCATCCAGTTCGCCCGGCGAGAAGAGATCGACTTCGCGCAGGAAACCGGGATGGCGGCTGTTGTGAATGACGGACATCAACCGGCCCCGCCAGTACCAGCCGTCAGCAACGAACCGCTCCGCAATGGCGTGCGTATTCTTCGAGGCCGTCCAGGCCAGAACATCGGGATTTGTCACGAACAGCGAACCCCCGGCAGATTCGGATATTTTCGACGTGTCCCGCAGGACTTGCGGCCAAAGCTCCGGCACGAAACTGCATTCGTAAATCCGGTCGATCAGTTCAGATTCCGTGACGTTGTTTTGCAATTGCCTTGAGTCCTTCAGATGCCGGCGAGGGGCATGCGTTCAGCACCTCCGCCGGGGAGTTGCCGTGCTGATGGTCGAGTTGCGCGGATCAAGTGCCGAGACGGAAGATCATCCAAATCTACACGGCATCTTCCATCGGACGAGTGAACCAGGTTACATTTGCTCTTGGTTTTGCTTGCAATATCGACGGCCCCAAACGGGTGAGGTGGTTCAAATCTAAGGTATACGCTCCATAATATTTCCAGAACGATGTCACCGGAACAAGATGTCATGCCATTTGCATGTTGGCGGACGTTCGTCCTCTAATTGCATTCGTGCGTGGAATTCCGCCTGTCTTGCGGGCGTCCGCACGATGGGCTCGGGACGAGCCCAAGCTTGACATACTTTTACGTGAACGGCTTGCCGGGCCGAAGCCCGCCAGGGCGAAAGCTGGAACTTTCCTCGCCCCTGCCCGTTATGTGCGCGCGGGCGAGAAGGGCATTGAGGGTCATGTCAGACACCTACATCATCGAAGTAAGTTCGCAGCCGGCCGGGATCGTGGTGCGGGACACCGCCGGGTTCCGGTTTTTTGCCGCCTCCCATCGTTTCAATGCGCTGGAAGGCCGGCTGTTTCGCAATGCCCGCGAGGCCGAGCGGGCGGCGATGCAGTTCTTTACCAACGGCAAGCCGCAGGCGGCCGGTTAATTTAACCAGGATTTGCTTTCAGCCGTCGTGGACGCGGCGAAAGCCATTTGCCGCGTTGACCCGTCCTCCGAACATCATCACCATGAGGCGATCTCGCTTTGAGGTGTCGTGGTGGCCGGGCTGTCGCATCGTCAATCGGAAATTCTCAACATCGCCCGCGCGTTTGGCCGGGTGACGGTGGAGGATCTGGCCCGCCGCTTCGACGTGTCGGCGCAGACCATCCGCAAGGACCTCAACGACCTCTGCGATCAGCGTTCCCTGACCCGGATCCACGGCGGCGCCATCATTGCCTCGGGGGTCGAGAACCTCGCCTATGAGGCTCGCCGCTTCGTCGCCGCCGAGGAAAAAAAGGCGATCGGCATCGCCGCCGCGGCGCAGATTCCCAACGGCTGCTCGCTGTTCATCAATATCGGTACCACCACCGAAGAGGTCGCCAGCGCGCTGACCTCGCATGAGGATCTGCTGGTCATCACCAACAACCTCAACGTGGCGATGCAGCTCTACCGCCACCCGCGCATCGAGGTGATCGTTGCCGGCGGCACGGTGCGGCGCGCCGACGGCGCCGTGATCGGGTCGACCGCGATCAACCTGATCGGGCAATTCAAGGTCGATTACGCGGTGATCGGCGCTTCGGCCATCGACGAAGAGGGCGCGCTCTTGGATTTCGACTACCGCGAAGTGCAGGCCGCGCAGGCCATCATCGCCAATGCGCGCAGCGTCATGCTGGTGGCCGATTCGACCAAGCTGCGCCGCAACGCGCCGGTGCGCATCGCCCATATCAGCCAGATCCAGACCTTCGTCACCGATGCGCCGCTGCCGACGGGCCTGGCCCACATCTGCCACAGCCGCGGCATCGAGGTGATCGAGGCGATGCCCAGGATGGCGCTGGAAATCGACGAGGCCGGCGGCGAGCCGGATAAATAGCCCCATTGTGTTTCTCGGAACTGCGCGAGGTCGGGGAGGCAGGTTCTCCCCGGTTGTTTCCACACATTTCCCCGTTGCTTTCGCTTTTGGTTGTGATTTAATCGTTTTCGAAAGCAGAATCGCAGAAAGCGAACCGAGGCGCGTCCGTTGCGAGCGCGTCCGGTAAAATCATGCCGGGGGAAGCGTCGGGTGGGTCAGGAGTTCGACCTCGCTATCATTGGCGGCGGCGTCAATGGCTGCGGCATCGCCCGCGACGCCGTGGGGCGGGGCAATTCCGTTTTCCTATGTGAAATGAATGACTTGGCGAGCGGCACGTCGTCGTGGTCGACCAAGCTGATCCATGGCGGGCTGCGCTATCTCGAGTACTACGAGTTCCGCCTGGTCCGCGAAGCGCTGATCGAGCGCGAAATCCTGTGGCAGATCGCCCCCCACATCATCCGGCCGTTGCGCTTCGTGCTGCCCCACCATGCCGGGTTGCGGCCGGCCTGGCTGCTCCGGCTCGGCCTGTTCCTGTACGACCATATCGGCGGCCGCAAACTGTTGCCGGCGACGCGCTCGGTCGATCTCGCCCGCGACGAAGTCGGCAAGCCGCTCAAGCCCGGCCGCTTTTCCAAGGGCTTTGAATATTCCGACTGCTTTGTCGACGACGCCCGCCTGGTGGTGCTGACCGCGCGCGACGCCGCCAACCGCGGCGCCGACATCCGCACCCGGACCCGCGCGGTCGAGATTCACCAGGTCGGCACCGGCTGGCAGGTCACCGTCGAGGACACAACGAGCGGCGCGCGCTCCACCATCGGCGCCCGCGCGCTGGTCAACGCCGCTGGCCCCTGGGTCGAGCAGGTGCTGAACTCGGGCGCCGGCGTCAACGCCCGCGCCAAGGTGCGCCTCGTGCAAGGCTCGCACATCGTGGTGCCCAGGCTCTATGCCCACGACCGCGCCTACATGTTCCAGAACAGCGACGGCCGCATCGTCTTCGTCATTCCCTGGCAGGAAGATTTCACGCTGATCGGCACCACCGACCGCGACTACCATGGCGATCCCGCCAAGGTGAAAGCCTCGGCGGAGGAAATCACCTACCTCTGCGATTCCGTCAGCGAATATCTCGCCAAACCCGTCAAGCCCGACGACGTGGTGTGGACCTATGCCGGCGTCCGCCCGCTCTACGACGACGGCGCCAGCGAGGCCAAGGCCGCGACCCGCGATTACGTGTTCGAACTCGACACCCCCGGCGGCGCGCCGCTGCTGTCGATCTATGGCGGCAAGATCACCACCTACCGGCGGCTGGCGGAAGAAGCGCTGGAACGGCTGTCGCCCTGGCTGCGCAGCGCCAAGGAAAGCGAAAAGCCGCGCGAAGGCTGGACCGCGAAATCGGCGCTGCCCGGCGGCGACCTCGACGTCTCCGCGGTGGCGGCGCTGACCGCCGAACTCAGGCGCGGCCATCCGTTCCTGTCGGAAACGCATGCCGCGCGCCTGGCCCATGCCTACGGCACCCGCGCCAGCGCGCTGCTGGGCACCGCGAAGTCCGCCGCCGACCTCGGCACCTGGTTCGGTGCCACGTTGACAGAGAGCGAAGTCCGGTACCTGATATCGAACGAGTGGGCCCGCACCGCCGAGGACATCGTCTGGCGGCGATCCAAGCTGGGATTGCGGCTCAAGGCCGTCGAGATCGCCGCCCTCGACGACTGGATCGCGGCCCACCGCGACGAGGCCGAACGTCCCCTGCAGGGCAGTGCCTTGAAAGGCAATGTCTTCAAGGATTCGGGAGCGCGGACATGAGTGTCACGCTCGACCACATCACCCGCACCGTCGACGGCGTCCCGACCATTCGCGATGTCTCGCTGACGCTCGCCTCCGGCACGCTGAGCGTGTTGCTGGGCCCGACGCTATCAGGCAAGACCTCGATCATGCGGCTGCTGGCCGGCCTCGACAAGCCGACCTCCGGGAAGGTGCTGGTCGACGGCAACGACGTCACTGGCTTCGACGTGCGGCAGCGCTCGGTGGCGATGGTCTACCAGCAGTTCATCAATTATCCCTCGCTCAGCGTCTATGAGAACATTGCTTCGCCGCTGCGGGTGCAGGGTAGGCCGAAAGAGGAAATCGAGCGCAGGGTGCAGGAGGCGGCAAGACTCCTGAAGCTCGAACCCTATCTCAACCGCACGCCGCTGCAATTGTCGGGCGGCCAGCAGCAGCGCACCGCCATCGCCCGCGCGCTGGTCAAGGGCGCCGACCTCGTGCTGCTCGACGAGCCGCTCGCCAACCTCGACTACAAGCTGCGCGAGGAGTTGCGCACCGAGCTGCCGCGCATCTTCGAGGCATCCGGCGCCATCTTCGTCTACGCCACCACCGAGCCGTCGGAGGCGCTGCTGCTCGGCGGCCGCACCATCTGCATGTGGCAGGGCGAGGTGCTGCAGGCCGGCGATACCTCGAAAGTCTATCGCCATCCCGACACCCTGCGCGTCGCCCAGGTGTTTTCCGATCCGCCGCTCAATATCATCGCCATCGAGAAGAACAACGGCTCGGTGCAGTATGCCGGCGGCGTGCAGGCGCCGGCCAGCGGGCTCTATGCCAAACTCGGCGACGGCGCCTATCGCGTCGGCTTCCGCGCCCATCAGCTGGAGGTGGCCAACGGCATCGCCGACCGCCATGCGTTTTCCGCCACCGTGACGGTGACGGAAATCACCGGCTCGGAAAGCTTCGTGCATCTCAGGCGCGACGACCAGAACTGGGTCGCGGTGCTGCAGGGCGTGCACGAATTCGCGCCCGGCGACACGCTGGATGCGGTGCTCGACCCCAACAACCTGTTCGTGTTCGACGCCGCCGACCGCCTGGTCGCCGCGCCCGGATCGGTGTGAGGCAGCGCCATGGCCCGCATCGACCTCGTTGACCTCGCTCACTCCTACGGCGGCCCCGACGCCGACCCGGAATCGTTTGCGCTAAAGCCGATCTCGATGACCTGGCGGCAGGGCGGCGCCTACGCCCTGCTGGGGCCGTCCGGCTGCGGCAAGACCACGCTGTTGAACCTGATCTCCGGCATCGTCACCCCGTCGCGCGGAAAAATCCTGTTCGACAATGTCGACATCACGCCGCTGTCGACCCAGAAGCGCAACATCGCCCAGGTGTTCCAGTTCCCGGTGATCTACGACACCATGACGGTGGGACAGAATCTGGCGTTTCCGCTCAAGAACCGCGGCGTTCCGCGCGGCGAGATCGACCAACGCGTCCAGGAGATCGCGCAGCTGCTCGATCTCACACCTTACCTTTCCCGCAAGGCGACGCGGCTCACCGCCGACGCCAAGCAGAAGATTTCGCTCGGCCGCGGTCTGGTGCGCTCCGACGTTGCCGCGGTGCTGTTCGACGAGCCGCTCACCGTGATCGATCCCGAACTGAAATGGGAGCTGCGCTCGAAGCTCAAGGCGCTGCACCGTGCCCTCGATCTCACCATGATCTATGTCACCCACGACCAGACCGAGGCGCTGACCTTCGCCGATACCGTGGTGGTGATGCATGACGGCCGGGTGGTGCAGAGCGGCACCCCGGCCGAACTGTTCGACAAGCCGGCGCACACCTTCGTCGGCTATTTCATCGGCTCGCCCGGCATGAACATCGTGCCGGCGCAGGTCAAAGGCCGCGAGGCGCGGATCGACGGCCATGTCATCGCGCTCAACCAGAGCTACGACCATCTGCCGGCGGGCGCCAGGATCGAAGTCGGCGTGCGGCCGGAATTCGTCCACGTGGCGCCGCCGGCGCCGGGGCTGTTGTCGGCCAACATCGAGCGGATCGACGATCTCGGCCGGGTGCGGTTCGCGCGGGTGCGGATCGGCGACGCCAAGTTCGCCGCCCGGGTGCCATCAGGTTTTTCCATTCCCGGCTCGGAAGCCGGCCTCGTGTTCGATCCGTCGCGTGTTCACGTCTATGCCGACAGCCGTCTCGTCGAGGGCCAAGCCTAATGGACAAGACCATCAACCAAAAGGCCTGGTTCCTGGTGCTGCCGGTGTTCCTGGTGGTGGCGTTCTCGGCGATTCTGCCGCTGATGACGGTGGTGAACTATTCGATGCAGGACACCTTCGGCAACAACCAGTTCTTCTGGAACGGCGTCGGCTGGTTCAAGGAGTTGCTCGATCCCACGACCGATCTCGGCTCGCGGTTTTTCGCCTCGCTGTGGCGCAACCTGTTCTTCTCGGCGGTGATTCTCGCCATCGAGGTGCCGCTCGGGATCGTGGTGGCGCTGTCGATGCCGCGCCAGGGCTGGCGCGTCGCGGCGTGCCTGGTGATCATGGCGCTGCCGCTGCTGATCCCGTGGAACGTGGTCGGCACCATCTGGCAGATCTTCGGGCGGCCCGACATCGGCCTTCTGGGCTACGTGCTGAACAACATCGGCATCAGCTACAATTACGTGTCCGACGAGTTCGACGCCTGGGCTACCGTGATCGTGATGGACGTCTGGCACTGGACCAGCCTGGTGGCGCTGTTGTGCTATGCCGGGCTGAAGTCGATTCCGGATGCCTATTACCAGGCGGCGCAGATCGACGGCGCCTCGCGCTGGGCGGTGTTCAAGGCGATCCAGCTGCCGAAGATGAACCGGGTGCTGCTGATCGCGGTGCTGCTGCGCTTCATGGACAGCTTCATGATCTACACCGAGCCGTTCGTGGTCACCGGCGGCGGCCCCGGCAATTCGACCACCTTCGTGTCGATCGAGCTGGTCAAGATCGCGCTCGGCCAGTTCGACCTCGGCAAGGCCGCGGCGCTGTCGCTGGTCTACAACCTGATCATCCTGATCGTGTGCTGGGTGTTTTACACGGTGATGACCAACGCCGGCGCCGATCGGCCTTCGAAACAGGGAGCGGCATGATGCATTCGATCCCGGGCCGTCGCCTCATCCTGTCGCTGTTCCTGATCTTCCTGCTGCTGCCGATCTACTGGCTGGTCAACATGAGTTTCAAGACCAATACCGAGATCGTCTCGACCATGACGCTGTGGCCGCACCAGCCGACCATCGCCAACTACATGCGGATCTTCACCGACGAGAGCTGGTATTCCGGTTACATCAATTCGCTGAAATACGTGGTGATCAACACCATGATCTCGATCTCGGTTGCCTTGCCGGCGGCTTACGCATTTTCGCGCTACCGCTTCCTCGGCGACAAGCACCTGTTCTTCTGGCTGTTGTCGAACCGGATGGCGCCGGCGGCGGTCTATGCGCTGCCGTTCTTCAATCTCTACTCGGCGATCAACCTGTTCGATACACCATGGGCGGTGGCGCTGGCGCACTGCATCTTCAACGTGCCGCTGGCGGTGTGGATCCTGGAAGGTTTCGTGTCCGGCGTGCCGCGCGAGATCGACGAAACCGCGTTCCTCGACGGCTACTCGTTCCCGAAATTCTTCGTCAAGATCCTGGTGCCGCTGATCGCCAGCGGCATCGGCGTCGCGGCGTTCTTCTGCTTCATGTTCTCCTGGGTCGAACTCTTGCTGGCGCGCACGCTGACCTCGGTCAACGCCAAGCCGATCTCGGCGGTCATGACCCGCACCGTCTCGGCGGCAGGCATGGACTGGGGCCTCTTGGCGGCGGCCGGCGTGCTCACCATCATCCCCGGCGCTTTGGTGATCTGGTTCGTCCGCAACTACATCGCGCGCGGTTTTGCGCTGGGCAGGGTGTGATGATGATGATGAAGCCCTTCTCTGAATTCGCGGCGCCTCTTCCTTATCCCTCTCCCTTGTGGGGAGGGTGGCCGGCCGAAGGCCGGTCGGGTGGGGGTGCAACAAGCAGTGACCCAATGCCCGCGGCCCCCCCACCCCGGCCTCCGCTTCGCCATAGCCGATGCCAAGCATCGGCGTCCTTCCAAGAACGGCGGCCTGAAGGCCGCCTATGCGACCCTCCCCACAAGGGGGAGGGATTTCGCCGGCTCACTGCGCAAGTCGCCAAGAGCGTTGGGTCGAAGGAATAACCGCCATGGAAAATATTGCATGGATGGCCTGGACGCTGCCGAGTGCGATTTTCTTCGCGCTGCTGGCCTCGACACTGCTGGTGATGACCTGGCTCGCGATCGCCTACCCGGAGGCCGAACGGGTCGGAATCTTAAGGATTCCCACCACGCGGGGCGACCGCCTGTTCATCTCGCTGATCATGACCGCGGTCATTCACCTGTTGTGGATCGGCTTTGTCGGCACCGACGCGCTGGTGACGCTGCCGATCGGAGGAGAGGAAGGATTTGAAGTGTCGAGCCTGTGGCTCGCTCCCGTGATTTCGCTCGCTTTCGCCGTTGCGATCTTTCGCACGGTCTAGGGGGTGAAAAAGAGCAGATCCGGGGTCAACCCGGGCCTGAGAAGTCTGTCACTGCAACGGAGGAAAAACACAATGCGACACTTGACGAGAAAGAGCGGTGTTTCGACCAGGACGCGCTTTTTGACCATGGCAAGCACCGCGGCATTGATCGCTGCTTCGGTGGTGGTCGCGGCGCCGGCGTTTGCGGATGACGCAACCGCCCAGAAGTGGATCGACAACGAGTTCCAGCCCTCGACGCTGTCGAAGGCGGATCAGCTGAAGGAAATGCAGTGGTTTGCCAAGGCCGCTGAACCCTACAAGGGCATGGAAATCAACGTCACGTCGGAAACCCTGACGGTGCACGAGTACGAGTCGAAGACGCTGGCCAAGGCGTTTGAGGAAATCACCGGCATCAAGGTCAAGCACGACATCATCCAGGAAGGCGACGTCGTCGAAAAGATCCAGACCCAGATGCAGTCGGGCAAGAACGTCTATGACGGCTGGATCAACGATAGCGACTTCATCGGCACCCACTTCCGTTACGGCCAGGCCGTCGATCTGACCGAATGGATGGCCAAGGAGGGCAAGGACGTCACCGACCCGATGCTCGACGTCAACGACTTCATCGGCAAGTCGTTCACGACCGCGCCGAACGGCCATCTCTACCAGCTGCCGGACCAGCAGTTCGCCAACCTGTACTGGTTCCGCTACGACTGGTTCACCAACCCGGACTACAAAGCCAAGTTCAAGGCCAAGTACGGCTACGAGCTCGGCGTTCCGGTGAACTGGTCGGCCTATGAGGACATCGCCGACTTCTTCACCAACGACATCAAGGAAATCAACGGCGTCCGGGTCTATGGCCACATGGATTACGGCAAGAAGGATCCGTCGCTGGGATGGCGGTTCACCGACGCCTGGCTGTCGATGGCCGGCAACGGCGACAAGGGCATCCCCAACGGCCTGCCGGTCGACGAATGGGGCATCCGCATGGAAGGCTGCCGTCCGGTCGGCTCGTCGGTGGAGCGCGGCGGCGACGTCAACGGCCCGGCGGCGGTCTATTCGATCGTCAAGTATCTCGACTGGATGAAGAAGTATGCCCCGCCGCAGGCGCAAGGCATGACCTTCTCCGAATCGGGACCGGTGCCGTCGCAGGGCGCCATCGCCCAGCAGGTGTTCTGGTACACCGCCTTCACCGCCGACATGGTGAAGCCGGGCCTGCCCGTCATGAACGCCGACGGCACGCCGAAGTGGCGGATGGCGCCGTCGCCGCACGGCTCCTACTGGAAGGACGGCATGAAGCTCGGCTACCAGGACGTCGGTTCGGCGACGCTGCTGAAGTCGACCCCGGTCGACCGCCGCAAGGCGGCCTGGCTCTACCTGCAGTTCATCGTCTCCAAGACGGTGAGCGCCAAGAAGAGCCATGTCGGTCTCACCTTCATCCGGGAGTCCGACATCTGGGACAAGTCGTTCACCGAGCGCGCGCCGAAGCTCGGCGGCCTGATCGAGTTCTACCGCTCGCCGGCGCGCGTGCAGTGGACCCCGACCGGCAACAACGTGCCGGACTATCCGAAGCTGGCGCAACTGTGGTGGCAGAACATCGGCGATGCGTCGTCCGGTGCCAAGACGCCGCAGGCGGCGATGGATTCGCTGGCCGCAGCCCAGGACTCGGTGATGGAGCGTCTGGAGAAGTCCGGCGTCCAGAAGGAATGCGGTCCGAAGCTCAACCCGAAGAAGACGGCGGAGTACTGGTACGACAAGTCCGCCAAGGACGGCAACATCGCGCCCCAGCGCAAGCTGGCCAACGAAAAGCCGAAGGGCGAAACCGTCGACTACGACACCCTGATCAAGTCGTGGCCGGCCTCGCCGCCGAAGCGGGCGTCGCTGAACTGACGCGGCAGCGTCATGGCCGGGCGTAGTCCCGGCCATCCACGACTTTCTTGCGGCGCGGCCGTCAAGACGTGGATGCCCGGGACGAGCCCGGGCATGACGAACAACGAGGCCCGGGCATGACGAACACAAAGGCCGGGAGTGATCCCGGCCTTTTACTTTGCGATCCGGTGCGCTGTAATGTTGCCGTCCCGTTGAGGAGCCGACCATGCGCATTATCTTTCGCTGCGATCCGGCGCTGGCCGACGCGCTGCCGCCGCCGGTGCTGGCGCGCGGGGCGCTGCCGGACTGGCTGCGGGACATGCCGGCGAAGGCGCATTCGGAGATCCACGGCCGCGAGATCCGCACCGTCAAGCAATGTCCGCCATTCGTCGATGCCATGGCCTATGGCTTCATGATCCTGCTGCCGTGCGATGTATCGGTCGATCGCGGTGCGTTCTCCTGGAACTGGGACGTGGCAAAGCCCGCGACCGATCAGCATCCGCGCGCGCCCTTGAGTTTCCACGTCGCCAGCCAGTTTCCCGGCGCGCCGTTCGCGCGCGACGGGCAGGCGGCCATAAAATTCAACAGCTTCTGGACCATCGAGCTCGACGAGGGCTGGTCGCTGTTCGCGACCCACCCGGTCAACCGCGACGACCTGCCGTTCCGGCTGATCACCGGGCTCGTCGATGCCGATCGTTTTCATGATGGCGGCATCAATTTCCCGGCGATCTGGACCACGCCCGATTTCACCGGCGTGCTGCCGAAGGGCACCCCGGTGGCGCAGTGTTTCGCGGTGCCGCGGGTCGCCCATGAACTGGTGATCGAGCCTTTCGATGCGCCGCACCAGTCGGCGTATGCCAAGACCGTTGCCGAGGTGCTGGCAAAGCCCGGCGTCTACCGCAAGCAGTTTAGGGCGCGACGGCCGCGCTCAGCACCCAAGTAATTCGCGCAACGCATCTTCATTGAGCCACAGCCGGCCATGCGGCGCCGAGGTCAGCGCCATGGCGATGGTGCCGAAGGTGGCGGGCCGAAGCCGGTAGGCGGTTTGATAGGCCGTCATCGCGGCGTCGAGGTCGCCGGTCTCCTGCAGGGCGATGCCGAGATTGACCGCGGCCTGCGCATAGTCGGGATTTTTGGCCAGCGCCTGGCGGTAGGCGTTGGCGGCACCGGCGTGATCGCCAAGATCCTGTTTCGCGACGCCGAGATCGAACCAGGTCGACGCCGGGCAGTCGCCGGCAACCGCGCGCTCGAGCAGCGACGCTGCCTCGGCAAGATTGCCGTCCTCCCAGCACAGCCGGCCGAGCCGTGCCATTGCCTCGTGGCCTTGCGGAGACGCCTGCAACACGGCGCGCCATGCCGGACGGGCGTCGCGGCCGGCCTGGTCGAGGGTGCGCGCGGTTTCCAGCAGCACGTCGCGGTTGCTGCCGAGCGCCGCGGCGCGTTGCAGCCAGGACAACGCCGCGTCGTGATCGTGTTGTGAGCGGGCAATGCGGCCGGCGAGCAGCAACGCCGCGGCGTTGTTCGGGTTGGCGCTGAGGCTTGTCTCAATTCGCTCGCGTGCGGCGGAAGGTTCGTTTTGCCTGAACAGTATCGCGGCGAGCAGATGGTTCAGCGTCGGCTCACGCGGCTGGCGCGCCAGTTCCTGCTCGCACAGCTTCCGGGCGTCCTGATGCCGGCCGGCATTGAAGGCGGCGACGGCGTTGCGAATGAGGTCTTCGGCGGATGGCATGATGCCATCCTAAAGCAGGTTCCCATCGGCAACTAATAAGATTCGTCATGGCCGGGCTTGTCCCGGCCATCCACGTCTTTTTCGCGGCGCCTCAGCAAGACGTGGATGCCCGGGACAAGCCCGGGCATGACGAACTTCGGAGATGGGATGCTTCGTTACTGCGCCGCCTGCAGCGCATCGCCCAGTGTCGGATAATCCGTGTAGCCCTTGGCGCCGCCGCCATAGAAGGTCGCCTTGTCGGGCGCGTTGAGCGGGGCGCCGCGCTTGAGGCGTTCGACCAGGTCGGGGTTGGCGAGGAACGGCTTGCCGAACGCGATCAGGTCGGCGGCGTTGGCGGCGAGCACCTTGTTGGCCAGTTCCAGGTCGTAGCCGTTGTTGGCGATGTAGGTGCCGTTGAAGCGCTTGCGCAGGCCGGCGTAGTCGAACGGGGCGATGTCGCGCGGGCCGCCGGTGGCGCCTTCGATGACGTGGATGTAGACCAGCTTCAGCGCGTTGAGCTGATCGGTGATGTAATCGAACAGCGGCTGCGGGTTGCTATCGGAGATGTCGTTGGCCGGCGTGACCGGCGAAAGCCGGATCCCGGTCCGTTCGGAGCCGGCTTCCGCCGACACCGCTTTGGCCACTTCCAGCATCAGCCGGGCGCGGTTCTCGATCGAGCCACCGTAGCCGTCGGTGCGCTTGTTGGCGCCGTCCTTGGCGAACTGGTCCAAGAGATAGCCGTTGGCGCCGTGGATCTCGACGCCGTCGAAGCCGGCCTCGCGGGCATTGGCGGCGGCGCGCCTGAAGCCGTCGACGATGCCGGGAATTTCCTCGAGCGCGAGCGCGCGGGGTGCGGAGACGTCGGCGAAGGTGCCGCCGACGAAGGTCTTGCCCTTGGCGGCGATGGCCGACGGCGCCACCGGCGCCTGTTTGTTCTCCTGCAGGTCGACATGGGAGATCCGGCCGACGTGCCAGAGCTGGATGAAGATGTGCCCGCCGCGCGCATGCACGCGTTCGGTCACCTTGCGCCAGCCGGCGACCTGTTCTTTGGAATAGATGCCGGGCGTGTCCTGGTAACCTTGTCCTTGCTGCGAGATCTGGCTGGCCTCGGTGATCAGAAGGCCGGCGGAGGCGCGCTGGCCGTAATATTCGGCTGCCAACGGATTGGGCACCATGCCCGCCACCGCACGGTTGCGGGTCAAGGGCGCCATCGCGGTGCGGTTGGACAGTTTGATCGGGCCAAGCTGATAGGGCTCGAAGAGTTTGCTCGCAGTGCTCATTGTTGCTTTTTCCAGGAAAATTGCCGATGCGGTGAAGGTGGATATGGCCGGCGGCAACGGCAAGTGCACCGGCTTCACCTCGTCGTGTCATCCGGGGCAAACGACAACCGGCTACGAAACCCGGGCGCCGCAGCACGAATAGCCTTTCGGCCGCCGGGGTGGCGGCCGAAATTGTCTGCATCGGACCGGATCGTCAGCTCTGGCCCATGAAATCGCGCTTGCCGATCTCGACGCCGTTATGGCGCAGGATGTCGTGCGCGGTGGTGGCATGAAAGTAGAAATTCGGCAGCGAAAAATGGCTGAGGAACTGCTGGCCCTTCAGCGTCATGGTCTTGTTTGGGCCGACCGGAAACGTGACCTCGCGGCCATCGGCGCCCTCGAACTGCGCGGGCTTGAAGCCGCCGACATATTTGGCGGTATTGGCCAGCCGCGTTTTCAGCTCGGCAAAGCTGGTTTCGGTATCGGGCGTCGACGGCGCCTCGCCGCCGGTAAGACGGGCGCAGCCCCTGGCCGCAAAATCGGAGACCAGTTGAATCTGCTTGCTGAACGGCAGCATGTCCGGAAACAGCCGGGCGCCGAGCAGCACCTGGGGCTTCGATTTTCCTGGCCGCGCAATGCGCCTCGGCCTTGTCGAGAATGGCGGAAAGGCTGTTCAGCATTTGCAGATAGGCCGGCACGGCGGATTCGTAGAATGACATGTGATGCTCTTTTCCAGAGGATGGCTTCAGGACAGAACGACAATGCGGTGAAACCACGCCAGGCGTGGCAGCGCATGCTGTTAGCTGGCTATCGAAGCGGCCGCCAGCAACCGCCCGGAGCCATTTTTTATCGAGGCGTGGACAGTTTGGCACGCCGCCCGCCATGGGCGTTGAGCATCAGGCTTTACCCGAAACCGGCGCGCAACGAGCCCGCTTCGGCTGGCAAATTGCGGCGGTGTCAGGTCGTGACCGTCACCCGCAGAAACGTCGCGGGAATCGAGGTGGCGCCGTTGGCCGGGCTCTTGTTCTGGCTGTCGAACAGGACCGCCAGTTCCCGTTGCAGGTCGTATGCCCGGCCGTTCTTCTCTGCGGCTTCGAAGGCATTCATGGTGGGCCCGTAATATTTCCTGAAGGCATCGAGGAATACCACCGGGGCGACGGGGAGATTGAAAGTATAGGTATCCCTTGCGAACGCGATCTTTGCCTTCGAAATGCCCGCGGCCTCGAATTGCTCCAACACGTTGTTCTCGATCCCCCATGCCACGGGGCTGACGAAGCCTTCCGGCGGCGGTGGCGAATAGGCGGCGCTGATCTTCAGGATTTGCGCCACCAGGGTCGGATCGCCGGGGATCCAGTTGCCCATGACAATTGTTCCGCCCGGACGGGTCACCCGCACCATTTCCCTGGCGACGTCAAACGGTTTCGGCGCGAACATCGCCCCGAACATGCTGACGACGAGATCGAAGCTATGGTCCTTCAGCGCGTGCAGATCGGACGCGTCGCCCTCCTGAAACCTGCAGTTCGCGAGGCCGGCCGCTCTGGCTCGTGCGTTCCCGGCTTCGACCAGATTCGATGCGATGTCGACGCCCAGCACATCCGCTCCCAATTCCGCCTCCGGCAGTGCCGTCGTTCCATCGCCGCATCCGAGGTCAAGGACTTTCAAGCCCCTGGTAATTCCGAGGCTCTTTACGAATGCCTCGCCGCTCTCTCGCATGCTCGCCGCAATGCGGGTAAAATCACCTTTTTCCCAAAGTGCCTTGTTCGGATTGGTCATTGCAGCATCCTTTTTATTTGACGCAAGCGCGGCTGAGCCGACGGAGCGGTTTTGAAAAGATAGAGAAGCCATCGCGGCGGGCTCGAAACCGATCCCGCGAACGCTGAAGCGCAGGCGACTGAATTTGCACCGTCCTCATCAGGAGCGCCTGGATTGCTGCATCTCGTTGCGAGATCTGGCGGCTGCTGCCAGGCCTTCGGCGAGGTCGCCGCGGCGGAGACCCATGTCCTTCAGTTCCCGATCGCTCAGGAGGCGCAGGATCACAATGTTCGCCTGGCGTGCCCGCTCGGCGAGCAGAGCAGCAATCCACCGGTTTACCAGGCGGCCCATGCGTTTCAGAACCACACGGGTACTTCGCTGGATCGCCGACGCGGCCGTTGCATGGGGTGGGGCGGTATGGAGCATCGTCATCGCAAAAAATCCTTCAGTAGGCCGGCCTCGATTTGCCGGTTGCTTCGTTTTCAAAAATGTCGGACCTGAAAATGCGGAGGTAATTCAATCGGGGGCCGCGGCGTCCCGGACCGCCGTATCGGCGGATGGGCGCCGTGGACCGCATCCGTTACGGCGTTACTCGACGATCAGCATTGGTTTCAGGGCCACCGGCCGGGACATGTTGTAGAAGTTCGGCGAAGTGGCCATCACGGCCGCATGCACTTCGGCAAACTGTTGCCGGGTGCCGCTCCCCCTGATGCGGACGGTGTAGCTCAGCGCCTCGTAGCCTGGCGGCACGGCAGGATCAATTCCGAGGAATCCCCGCAGATCGATCTCGCCATCGGTCTCGATCGTGAGGCTTTCGAGTTCGATTCCCCGTATCGCGCATTGGGCCACATAGCCCGCGGTCATGCAGGCATTCAGCGCCGCGATCAGATGCTCCTGCGGATTGGCGAAGCGGTTCGACCCTCCCAGTTCGTAGGGTTCGTCGATATTGATCGAGAAATAACGAGGAATCCGTTCGCCACCGATCTCGAAGCCTTCGACCCGGGAGCGGCTCTGCATCCGACCCTGCCAATCCGTCAAAACGCGCCAACGGGTTTTGCCGTTCGCACGGTCTCGCGTCACGCCTTCGATCAAGGCGAGCAAGTCAACAACATTGAGGCCGTTGACTATGTTGGGGGTGATCCTGGTTGCTACGGTCATGATTATCTCCTTTGCAAAATGATGGTGCCGGAAGAGCTTTGGGTCACTGCAGCGAGGCGAGCGCCGATTGGATGCGCCGGCCCTGGTCTTCGGTAATCAGGCCGGACAGCACCTTGCCGAAGTGCGGATGTTGGGCGCCGGAGTGGATGTATTGCCAGCGGTAGGCCTTGAGGAATCCGGTCTTGACCGCGCGCGCTTCCGCCTCCGGAATCGCACGACCGCAGTTGGCCGCGAAGTAACCGGTATCGGCGCTGGCCTGGGCCTGCAAAATCCCGTCCACCGCGCCAACCAGTTCGATGAACTCGTCGACGGCGCGGTCGCGTTGTTCGGCCCCGAGCCCGGCGTCGTGGCGTACCCACTCGAGTTCATCGAGAATCGCGTGCTGGCTTTCTTCCTTCCAGTGAAAGAAGAACACGTCCTTGAAAAGCTCGGAGAGTCCGGTGTCGGCATCGATGCTCTGGCGATAATGCACCTGGGTGAACAGTTCGATGTCCAGCGTCAGTGCCAGTACGGCCCAGGTCGACTTGCCGAGTACGGCGCGGGCGACATCGTTGGGGTCGACGTCGAAGCGGTAGCCGTCCGGCAGAACTTCGGCGACCATCGCGTCGATGAGGCGGAATAACTCCTGATGCTTCAATTCCTCGTCGCTGAACCGGACCAGCGCCTCGAGGGCGACCTGATCGCCAAGCCAGTGCTCGTGGCTCAGTTCAAGCACCTTGGCATTGATGAATCGCTCGACCAGTCCGAACATGTTGGCGTAGGTGCGGCCCTGGATCTGGCTGACGAAGCGCTTTTCATCCTCCGACAGGGTGATGAAGGCCGCGGCCATCGAAAGCGCGTCCGGCAGGAATTTATGGGCATTGTCAAAACGGCGCCCCCGAACTACATCCCTGTCGATGTCCCAGCGCACGCGCTTGGACGATTGTATGCAGCGCGCATAACGTTCATTGTCATGGATCCTGGTGAGCGCATTCATTTCCCTGCTCCCTTCCCGGGGTAACGCCGAAGGCACAGTGCAGTCGGCCAAGGCGTCAATCTGTAGAACCCGGGGCGGGCGAGGGTCTATGACCGGCATACCGGCAGAAATGACCAGGACGCCGGATCCTGCTAGGAATCCGTCATGGATGCATTATCCGACGTTTTGAGAGTGGCGCATTTGACCGGCGGCGTATTCATGCACGCCGATTTCTTCGCGCCATGGTGCGTGGCGGCGCGCATCGGGCCCGAGCATTGCGGGCCTACCATCGGGCACGCCTCCCATATGATTCCCTATCATTACATCATCGAGGGCGAGCTTCGCATCCGGGTCGAGGGCGAGGACGTCGAGGAATTGCTGGTCGGCACCGGCGACGTCGTTCTGCTGCCGCGCAACGACGTGCATCTGATGGGCAGTGATCTCAGCGTGACGCCGGTGCCCGGCGACGACATCATACGGCGACCCGTCGATGGCGGACTCTCCGTCATTCATCATGGAGGCAACGGCGACCGCACGCGAATGATCTGCGGATTCCTCGGTTATGACAGCGGCGACGGCAATCCGATGATCTCGACCTTGCCGACGTTGCTGAAACTCAAGGCCGAAGGGGGTGGCGCCGCCGAGTGGATTCGCTCGACCTTCCAGTACGCCGCCGAAGAGGTCGCCGCCGGCCGCCCAGGTTCCGAGACGGTGCTGGCGAAGCTGTCCGAACTGCTGTTCGTCGAGGCGGTGCGACGTTACGCCGAGGCGCTTCCCGAGGGACAGACCGGCTGGCTCGCAGGACTGCGGGATCCCCACGTCGCCCGGGCGCTGGCGCTGCTCCACCGCGATATCGCCCGGGACTGGAATGTCGATGTGCTGAGTCGCGAGGTCGGTCTGTCCCGTTCGGCGCTGGCCGAGCGTTTCGTTCGTCTCATTGGCGTGCCACCCATGAGCTATCTCGCGAACTGGCGGATGCAGGTAGCGAACATGAAGCTGCGTCATACCAACGCGTCGCTGGCGCAGGTCGCTGACATGGTCGGCTACGGTTCCGAGGCAGCGTTCTCCCGTGCGTTCAAAACGTCATTCGGGACGGCACCGGCAACATGGCGACGTTCAAATACGTGATTCGCCGGTGAAGCCGTGCATTCACCGCCCGGCGCGCATCCGCGCCAGCAATTCGGCGGTCGGCCAGGAGTCGGCGGGCAGGCCGTACTTGACCTGCGTGGCCTTGACGGCGGTGCGGCTCTGCTGGCCCATGACGCCGTCGATCTTGCCGACATTGAAGCCGGCTTTGACCAGCAATTGCTGCATCTCGCGCAGCTCATTGAACGGCAGCTGCGCGATTGGTGCCGCCGGACGGTGCATCGGCGGGGCGCCCGCGATGCGGGCGGCGAGATAGCCGGCGGTGGTCGAATAGATCAGCGAGTTGTTCCACTCGGTATAGGCGGCGAAGTTCGCATAGGCGAGGAATGCGGGGCCCATCCGGCCCATCGGCAGCAGCAGCGACGCCGGCAGTTCGTCGTTGGGCAGCGGCTTGCCGTCGGGGTAGGTAACGCCGAACGACGCCCATTTCGAGCGCGGCAGTTTTATCGTCAGGTCGGCCTGGTCCCAAGGAAAATTTGAAGATACGTTCGCGGAGACGCGCACCTCCTGCAGCCACGGCTCGCCGCGCCGCCATTTCAGCCCGGTGGCGATGTAATTCGCGGTCGAGCCGATCACGTCGGCGGGGCTGCGCAAGAGGTCGCGGCGGCCGTCGCCGTCATAGTCGACGGCGTAGTTGAAATAATGCGTCGGTAAAAATTGCGTCTGGCCGAGTTCGCCGGCCCAGGAGCCGATCATCTCGCCGGGTGCGAGGTCGCCGCGCTCGACGATCTTCAGCGCGGCGATGGTCTCGCCGGAAAACATCTCCGAGCGACGGCAGTCATAGGCCAGCGACACCAGCGAGCGCAGCGTCGGCAGGCTGCCCATGTTGGCACCGAAGTCGCTTTCCAGCCCCCAGAACGCGGCGATCACCGCCGGCGGCACGCCATATTCCTTTTCGGCGCGGGCAAAGGCCGCGGCATGGGTTTTGATCCTGGCCTGGCCCTGCTGCATCCGGTAGGTCGCGGCCATGCGGCCCGCAAACTCGATGAAGGCCTGGCCGAACACCCGCTGGCCGCGGTCGCGGTTGACGATGCCCTGATCGTAGACCATTTCCGGCGACGCCTCAGCTAGCGCACGTTGCGACACGCCGGCGGCGACCGCCTGTTGCTTGAGGTCGGCAAGGAAGCGATCGAAACTCATGCCGTTGTGGCAGGAGGCGGCGCGGGGGGAGGGGGCTGTCGGAGCCAGCGATTGTCCGGGCACTGCAAGGGGTCTGGGAGAAAGCGCAATCGGCCTGGCCGGAACGGGTCTCGGCGCAGGCGGAGCCGATTGAGCCGATGCGGCCGGTGAAAGGATGAGCGAGGTGACGAAAGCTGCGATGACGGTTCGAATTGCAAAGGCAGGCGTCAGCATTGAAATCACCAAAATAAGAAAAGAGCAGGGGGCACCGCAAACACTACGGCGGGCAGCTGAAATCTTGCGCGCTGACGACAGCGCCGATAATGGAAGGCCGTTTCACGACCTCCGCCTACCGCCTAGAGCCTTTTCCGTTCCGATGGAATCGGAACGGGGCTCTAAATTCTAGAGTTGACGCGTTTTCTTGACGCGAACCGGTGTCCACTTCGCTGGAAAATGCTCTAGCCATGCGTCGGCCAGTGCCGCTCGCGGAACCAGGCGCGGTATTCCGACGCCATCTTGGCGCGCTGGGCCTCGGGCGCACGGCGCTTGCAGGTCGATACCTCGTCGCTGTTGGCGGGAGCGGCCCAGCGCAGCTCGGCGCAGTCGTTTGGATTATAGGCCATCTCGAAATCCACCGCGCGATCGACCACCTCCTTGAGCGTCAGCGTCCAGGGTGATCCGTCGCTGCGGGTGTAGGTGATCTTGCGCGAGGCGAGCTCGGAGGCGAGCACGGCCTGCAATTCGGACTTCAGATCCGCGGGGCTCTTGCCAGCCGGTATCGTGTAGCGGTTGGCCCGACGCTGCACGCGATCGGGAAATCCGCGCACCACATCCATCGCGATCAGCAGGCGAAAGTCGCGCGCGGGCGTCGAATAGTCTTCCCAGGCGCCGGTGGTTTCGAAGATCGATGGGCCGTTCGGCATCGCCGTCTCGCCGGGGGTCTTCTCCTGGTATTTGCGGCCGTTTTCCACCGAGGTCACCCGGATCTTGACCTGCTCGTAGAGGCTGACGATGGCGTCGGTCATCGCCTTCACCGGGTCGAGCGGATCGGGCGACATCACATCGTCCATGCGATCGTAGAAATCCTCGACGCTGATCTGCGACTGGTCGAGCGAAAAATCGGCGTATTGCGGATTCTTGCCGATCTCGGCGTTGCTGAGGCGATGCAAGGCGCCGCCGGGCTTGTCGCGCAGGATGGGACGGAAGCGCTTGAACCCGGGGCTGCCAAGCGTGGAATCGTGCACGAACAGGAAATTGCCGCGCCAGAAGCGCTTGCGCGTGATCGATCCATCCGGTTCAGCGTCAACGGCCAGGAAGACGCCGGGCTTGCCGTCCGCCTCCGGCACCAGATGCACCAGCATCAGCACGTGGCCGTAGGGGTCAGCGTAGACCGTGCCCGGGCGCAGCGACTGTGGGGTCAGCGCGATGGTGTAGAAATCGGTGGCGTCGTCGTTGGCGAGCACCCGCACCGCGCCGGTGTGGACGACGTCGCCGACGTCCCGTACATATTCGCCGAAGTTGGTCGGGCGTTTCGGCTGCGGCTTCGCCTTCGCCCCGGGCGCAGGCGACGCAGGCGGCGTGGCTTCGGCGGGTTGCGACCGGTTGAATAATCCGAGCAGGCCCGTGGTCGGCGCGGGGGCAGGTGGGGCATCGGGCGTGGCCGATGCGACGTCCGCTTCGGGCGGCGGCGGCGGGCGCGTGACCTCGGGATGCTCGACGTCGAACCACTGGTAGCACCTGGGCGCCTTGCCGGCGGCGCCGCGCGAGCAGTTCGAATAGCCGAACGGCAGTCCCATCTTGTAGGCGAAATAGGCACGCAGGAAGTAGACGAAGTCGGCGCAGTCGGGACGCAGCCCGCTCTGCGCCTTGTCTTCGTTGCGGCCCAGATAGTCGAACAGGAAATTGCGCGACTGGTCGCGCAGCACCTCGTGCCACGCCTTCCACGACAGATCCTGGTCGGGCGGCGCGTCGAACAGTTTTTCGATCCATGCCGAAAACAGCGCTTCCGTGGTGCTGTTCCAGGAGCCGCGGACCTGCCAGATGCTTCCCGCCGGCGTGCGCAGCGGCTCCGGCTTGCGCGCGGCCACGACGACCTCGCGGGTGACCGGGCTGCAGTCGGCCGGCGCGCGGTCGAGGGTCAGCGTGGCGTGCCAGGTTCCGGCGGATGGATTGGCGACCTCGGCGAACCAGGAATAAGGCGAGGCGCCGTGCCGGTCGGCCGATTTGACCGCAACGCTGCCATTGGGCGCGACCAGCGCCAGGGTGCCCTCCACCGGCTTTTCGGCCACCACCATGACGCGCAGCGGCGCGCCGGTCCATGGCGCCAGCGGCGACGGCAGCACCGTGATGTCAGCGGCTTCGGCGCAGCCGGCGGTTGCCGCTTGCGCGGTTAAGTCCATGGTCGAGGCAAGGACGGTGAATAATCCACCTGCGATCAGCAACCGTGCCGTCGCGGCAGCAGCAAACCGTTCGAGAAGCATGAAGACAACCTTCCTGGAACCGCCCCGGACCCGCCTGCGGCCCTGCCAGAGGCCGGATCGCAGGATACCGAATCGAGGGGCCGTCGGCAAATCCGCCGAGCTGCGGCATCAGCTCGCGGCGGGCGTATTCGCCATGGATCAAATTGACCGCCCTCCGGGCGCCCGGCATAGTCGCAGTCAAGGCAAGCGACCAGACTAGCCGGCTGCGGGAGAACAACATGAGCAAGCGATTGGCCGTCCTCGCGGGGACGTTGATGTCTGCCGCATGGCTGATACCGGCGGCTTCGGCCCAGACCGCCTGCGTCACCCAGAACATGACCGTTCCGCCCGGCGCCAACACCACCGACACGGCGGCACCGTTCTTCATCGACACCGCCGGGCTCGATCTCAAAACCACGCCGCCGACCCGCGATCCGGCGAACCCGAACTATCCGCGCGCCACCGAGCTTGCCGACGGCACGCTGCCGACGCCGGGCGCCGAAGGCAACTTCATCATCGGCAAGACCCATACGCCCGCCGCCGAAACCGTCGTCAGGGACGGCGTGCCGCGCGGCACCGTCACGTCCTTCACGATGTCGTCGAAGGACAGCGTGATCTACAACCCCGGCCTGATCCGCGACGACACGCCGGGCTGCGGCAACAGCTCGATCATGGTGACGACAACGGCGCCGGGCGACAAGTCGAACATGCTGGTCACCACCAGCCATCCCGGCACCTGGATGCGCACCATCGAGGTCTACGTGCCGCCGAATTATGTGCGCGATACCGAAGCGCCGTTCATCGTGCTGGGCGACGGCGGCTCGGCGGCCTGGAAGGACATGAACACCACGCTGGACAATCTGATCGCACAGCGCCGCGTGCCGCCGATGGTCTCGATCCAGATCGGCAATGGCGGGCAGGATGCCCAGGGCGCCCAGCGCGGGCGCGAATACGACACGGTGTCGGGGACCTATGCGGAGTTCGTCGAGCGCGAGGTGCTGCCGCTGGTCGAGCAGCGCGCCGGCGTGAAGCTGACGAAAGATCCCGAGGGCCGCGCCACCATGGGGCTAAGCTCGAGCGGCACCGCGGCCTTCACCATGGCCTGGTTTCATCCCGAGCTCTATCACCGCGTGCTGGCCTATTCGCCGACCATGGTGAACCAGCAATGGCCGCACGATCCGTCGCTGCGCGGCGGCGCCTGGGAATATCACAGCGCCTGGACCGGCCCGGCGACGCCCAACCTGATCGTCAAGGCCGGCGTGCTGACGCCTTCAGAGCCACCCGGCGCGCCGCTGATCCCAAGCGCACCGGTAAAGCCGATCCGCTACTGGTTCGAGATGGGCGACCAGGACCTGTTCTATCCCAACCCGACGATCCCCGACGGCATGCACGACTGGACGCTGTCGGCCGAACTGATGGCGAAGGTGCTGGCGGACAAGGGCTACCACTACCAGTTCCTGTTCGCGCGCAACGCCAGACACGTCGACCGGCCGACCGTCGCGCAGACCCTGCCGGCGGCGCTGGAATGGGTCTGGAAGGGGTATCCGATTCCGTGAGGGGCGATGACGCGATAGGGGCGCGTCATCGAAAGATGTGCTTGGCCAAATCTACTTCGACATCACCTCGTAGACCCGGATGCTCGATATGTAGGGATTGCTCTGCGCCATTCTCTCGGCCTCATCGAGGCTGCCGGCCTTGACGGTGGTGAAGCCGGTAATGGACTCCGCTCCCAACGGCAAATCCCGGGTTCCGGCCCTGGAGATTTCCCGGCCGCCCGTGAAGTGGCCGCCCATATCGACGATATTATCTTTCATGGCCTCGAACCATTTGCCCCAGGCGGCCATGATTTCCGGCGTCGGTCGTTCAAAACCGTAGTGCAACAAAACGAACTTTTTCACCCTACTCTCCCTGCTGCAGGCTGAAGCGCAGCCCGCGATTGAAATTACTCACGATGCGGTTCGGTTACGTCACCGTCCTACGTCTGCGCTCGGCCACGTCGAACAATTGCGGCAGCTTGCGAAGCAACGTCACCGAGCCGGTGACCTTGGCGCGCTTCGCGGCCACCGCGGCTTCAACCGGCAGGCCCATGCCCACGATCTGAAGCACGGCATCGAACGGCGCCTCCAGCGTCGCCTTCCAGCCGGCGCCGCCCTTGTGGATCGTCGTCCCGTTCTCGCCGCCGGCAACGGTAAAGGCGGCGGACTTCTTCTCGTGGGTCACGATGAGGCCGATGCTGATTTCGGGAACGGGGGTACGTTTGGCGATGGCATCGAGGGCAAGCAGGACCCAATCCGGCTGGAACGTGTCTCCGGGCACCGGCGGAAACAGGAAACGGCCGCCCCAGCGGATCAATTCCCGGATCGCCGGCTGAATCTCCCGCCCGATCTCGGTCAATTCGTACAGTTGCGCGTTCACCGGTCTCGGCGCCGCAATCCGGCGAACGATATTGTTGTCGACCAGCGCGTTCAGCCGCGCCGTCAGCAAGGTCGGGCTCATGCCGTCGAGATGATCCAGCAGATCGCCAAACCGCTTCGGACCCAACAGAAGCTCCCGGATGATCAGCAACGTCCAGCGCTCGCCGATCAACTCCGCGGCCCGGGCCAGCGCGCAGAATTGCGGGTAATGCAGATTGCTCATTCCCGAAAGATCATGGGGTCAGCGCCATCCGTCAGGTTCGATAGGCGAGGGCGATCAAGGGTCCCACGATCAGAAACTGAATCGCCGTGAAGCCGGTTTCCAGAAGCACGAAATCCGAAATCGAGGTCATCGGGTGCTTGGCCGCCACCGCCAGCGTCGTGAACGACCAGGACAGGATGCCGAGCGCGAGGCCGTAAAGCAGTCCGTCGCTGACGAACGAGCGGCGCGGTCCTGGAAAGATCTTCGGGAAAGCCCATGAAAAAATCACCGCCTGGATGATCATCGAGGCAAAGCCGAACGGAATGATCGGGTCGGCTCGGTAGATCTGCAAAGCATGATAGGCCGGGTCGAACAGCACCAGGTGCCAGACGTAGGCGATCGGAAAGGTCGGCAACAGGTAGGCGCCCGCGCCGAACCAGAAGCGCCGGCTGGTGACGGGCATGCCCATTGTCGAAACGTTCGTCATGATTGCATCCTCCCCTTCGGTTGCTCGGGATCATGCGCGTGTACTACAGATATTATAGTATCTAGTACAAAAAATGGAGTCAAGCCGGAAATCGAGGGCGAGGCTATTCAGCGACCTTGTCGGCGGGTCCAGGAGTGTGAAGGCGGAAGCCATCCTGCCTTTCCGCCTTCTGGATTGCTTCGCTTCGCTCGCAATGACGGCGGCAGACAAGAAATCGCCCGCTCACAACTCCCGCGCATTGCTGAACGCGAACGACGACACCCTTCGCGTGTTCTCGTCCAGGATCAGCGTCCGCGTGATCGGCGGCTCGGCGCGCTGGCTGCAGTTTTCGCGCTCGCACAGCCGGCAGTTGACGCCGATCGGCGTGCCTTCGGCTTTTTCCAGGTCCATGCCGGCGGCATAGACCAGCCGGGAAGCGTGACGGATCTCGCAGCCGAGGCCGATGGCGAAGCGCGGCTGCGGTTGCGGGTGCGGCGCCACCGGGCGGCGTACCATCTGGGCGATGGAGAAATAGCGGCTGCCGTCGGGCAGTTCGATCACCTGGCTGAGCAGCCGGTCCGGGGTGTCGAAGGTCGAGTGCACGTTCCACAGCGGGCAGGTGCCGCCGAATTTCGAGAACGGGAAGGTGCCGGAAGAAAATCGCTTGGAGACGTTGCCGGCGTTGTCGACCCGCAGCATGAAGAACGGCACGCCGCGCGCGTTGGGCCGCTGCAGCGTGGTGAGGCGATGGCTGACCTGCTCGAAACCGCAATTGAAGCGCTGCCCCAGCACATGGACGTCGTAACTCAGCGCCTCGGCGGCGGCGTGGAACGCGGTGTAGGGCATCATCACAGCGGCGGCGAAATAATTCGCCAGCGTGATGCGGTAGAGCCGGCGCGGCGTGTCGTCGAGCGAGCCGGTGCGGTTGACGATGGCTTCGAAACTGCTGCCGCATTCGGCGAGGCCGATCTGGAACGCCAGGTGGAAGGCGCGGCCGGGGCCGTCGACCAGTTCGGAGACCAATAGCTGGCGGCGGTGGCGGTCGAACCGCCGCAGCGTCTCGCGCATCACATCGACCGGCATGATGCGGGTGACGATGGAATGTTTTTCACGCAACCGGGCGCCGAGTGCGGCGAACAGGTCCTGTGCCGGCACGTTCAGTTCGTCGCGCAGCGTCTCGGCCGCCTGCTCCAGTTCGGGAAAATAGTTGCGGTTGGCCTCGATCAGGTCGCGGACCCGCTCGATTGGATTGGCTTCATAGCGGGTGCCGCCGTCGCGGTCAGCGATCTGCGCGGCCAGGGTCTCGCCCTGCCGGGCCTCGGTGTAGGCGGCATAGAGCCGCTGCAGCGAATGGGTGACGCCGGGGCACAATTCGGCGAGGTCGCGCAATTCCTGCTTGGGCAGGTCGATCTGGCGGAACAGGGGATCGGAAAAGATCTCGTTCAGCTCGGCAAAGAAGCGGTCCTCGTCGGCGGTGGCGAGGTCGCGCAGATCGAGGTCATAGGTTTCCGCCAGCCGCAGCAGGATCTGCGCCGTCACCGGGCGCTGGTTGCGCTCGATCAGGTTGATGTAACTCGGCGAAATGCCGAGCCCCTCGGCGATCTGGGTCTGCGACAGCCCCAATTGCTGCCGGATACGGCGGAAACGGGGGCCGACGAACAGTTTCTTGCCGGTAGAGCCGGGCATCGCGGACTCGCGTGTTTGTGACAAAATTTACAAAATTACATATAACACAAGTATGGATGTTACACAACATCACCATTCGTACGCAAGCTGCCTATCATATTCCAGCACTTTCGCGTTTAGCTCCTGGCACGTTTTTGCAACGCACTGTCACGAATGTCGATTGGAGAATGAGATGTCTAAGAGCTTTGAACAGCTGGTCCCGGCGCCCCAGGGGCGGTTCGACGGCATCAGCCGTCCCTATAGCCCCTCGGAAGTGGAGCGGCTGCGCGGCTCGGTGCCGATCGCCTACACGCTGGCCGAGAAGGGCGCCAACCGGCTGTGGGAATCGCTGAAGAAGGAACCCTACGTCAATTCGCTGGGCGCCGTCACCGGCAACCAGGCGATGCAGCAGGCCCGCGCCGGGCTGCCGGCGATCTATCTATCCGGCTGGCAGGTCGCCGCCGACGCCAACACCGCGGGCGCGATGTATCCGGACCAGAGCCTCTATCCGGCCAATGCCGGACCGGAGCTGTGCCGCCGCATCAACCGCACCTTCCAGCGTGCCGACCAGATCGAGCACTCCGAAGGCGGCAGCAAGATCGACTGGTTCGTGCCGATCGTGGCCGACGCCGAGGCCGGCTTCGGCGGTCCGTTGAACTCGTTCGAGATCATGAAGGCCTATATCGAGGCCGGCGCGGCCGGCGTCCACTTCGAGGACCAGCTCGCGTCCGAGAAGAAGTGCGGCCACATGGGCGGCAAGGTGCTGATCCCGACCGCGGCCCATGAGCGCAACCTGGTGGCGGCGCGGCTTGCCGCCGACGTCTGTGGTGTGCCGACCTTCGTGCTGGCGCGCACCGACGCCGAAAGCGCCAAGCTGATCACCACCGACGTCGACGAGCGCGACCGCGAGTTCATCACCGGCGAGCGCACGCCGGAAGGTTTTTTCCGCCTCAAGCCGGGCACGGGCCTGGCCCACTGCATCAAGCGCGGCATCGCGTTCGCGAAATATGCCGACCTGATCTGGTGGGAAACCTCGACGCCGAACCTCGACGACGCGCGGCAGTTCGCCGAAGCCATGCACAAGGTCTATCCGGGCAAGATGCTGGCCTACAACTGCTCGCCGTCGTTCAACTGGGAAGCCAACATCGACAAGGCGACAATTGCCAAGTTCCAGCGCGAGATCGGCGCCATGGGCTACAAGTTCCAGTTCGTCACGCTGGCGGGCTTCCACTCGCTCAACCACGGCATGTTCGAACTGTCGCGCGGCTACAAGGCCGAAGGCATGGCGGCCTATTCCCGCCTGCAGCAGGCCGAATTCGCTTCCGAGAAGCACGGCTATTCGGCAACGCGCCACCAGCGCGAGGTCGGCACCGGCTACTTCGACCTGGTGTCGACCACCATCACCGGCGGCACCTCGTCGACCACGGCACTCCACGACTCGACCGAAGCCGCGCAGTTCAAGCCGCACGGTGCGGAAATCCACGTTCAGGCAGCTGAATAACAGGAGCACATCATGAGCAGCAATTTCTGGGTGATTGGCGGCGAATTCGGTTCGATGAACTTCCACAAGCTGGTCGAGGGCTCGGCCCAGGTGCAGGGCCCGTTCAAGACCCGCAAGGAAGCCGAAGACGCCTGGAAGGAAGTCTCCGAAGAGAATCGCCACCGCGGCAGCGTGCGCTTCTCCATCGTGGAAGAGCCGCAGCGCGTGCCGGCCTGATCAAGCGGCTTTGAGCAAATAACAACGTCCAAGGAGCAGCGGCCTCGTCCGGGAAACCGGGCGGGGCCGCATGCGTTTTCGCCGCCCAGGGGGCGACGCCACGCCGCAAGCCCTTGGGAACAAACAAGCTTTGCGCGGAACAGGGTTACTGATAGATTAATGCCCAGCAAAACCCTGAAAGGCAGGACGATGTCGGACGCGCAGAACACCGGGCCCAATCTGGCTGCCAAGCCGATGCGGTTACGCGATGCGCTGCGCCAGGCGCGGATCGAGGCGGCCGACCGCACCGGCGTGGTGGTCGATCTGCGCGATGCCGAAGTGGCGCGGCTCGAAATCCTCAACGAGGCGCTGGATCCCTTGTTCGCGCAGATTCCCGATCGCGTCGATATCTTCGATCGCGGCATCAGCCAGGGCGACACCCCGCGGCTGTGGATCGATATCGTCGCCCATGTGGTGATGGGCCGCGACAAGCGGCAATACCGCTTCGTCCAGGACACCCGCTTCGGCCGCATCGTGCTGATGGAAGCCCACGATGTCGCCAAGATCGTCGACGCCGTCACCGATTATGTCGCGCGCCGCATGATCGAACGCGAACACGCGCTGGTGGCGACGCCGGCGCCTGCCGTCGCCGTCAAAAAGCCCCGCCGCAGCGGCTTCTGGACTTTTGCGTTCGGCTTCATCGTCGGCGTCGTCGCCCTGTTCGGCTTCGCCCTGATCGCGGCGCTTCGGAGTTTTTAGGGTCGCATTCTGACTCCGTCATGCCCGGCCTTGTGCCGGGCATCCACGTCTTGGCTGCAGTAAAGACGTGGATGGCCGGGCATAGGCGAGCGAAAGCGACGCCGTCCTTCGGACGGCTACGGCCCGGCCATGACGAACTTCAAAGCAATGTGGCGCGTTCCAGATCCACCACCCGCAACGCCTCGTCGATGCCGCGCACGCGGTGCTCGCACCGCCAGGCGTCGCCGTCGCGTTCGATGGAGAGCAGGTTGTAGGCCGCGCCCGGATAGCGGCCGTGGGCCAATGAAGAGGCCGACGGCACGCCAAGCGCCGGAATGCGGCCGTGGGGGCCGTCGAACCACGTGGTGGAATGAAGGTGATCGTGGCCGTGCAGGATCAGGTCGACGCCGTGGCGTTTCAAGAGCGGCAGCAATTGCGCCGAATTGGTCAGCCGCTTGTATCTCGATTTCGATCGCAGCGGATGGTGAATCAGCAGCACGCGGAAAATTGCCTCGGTGGACAATTGGTTGAGGATCCGATCGAGTGCCTCACGCTGCGCCGCGCCGAGCCGGCCGGTGGCGAGCAGCGGCGCGGTCGGCACCGCGGTGGAGACGCCGATCAGCGCCAGCGGGCCGCGGCGGCGCAGGAACGGCATGCGTACCGGACCCGTCGCGGCATCGGCGTCGCCGCGCATGAAATCGGCGAAGGCTTCCGTGAAATGATGCCGGGTGGCGCGGACATAGGCGTCGTGATTGCCGGGAACCACCGAGACGTGGTCCGGGGTGCCGACGCGTTCGAGCCAGACCCGCGCCGGCGCGAACTCGGCCTCGAGCGCCAGATTGACCAGGTCGCCGGTGACGGCGATGTGATCGGGCCGCTGCGCCTGCATGTCCGCGACGATCGCATCGAGCACCTCGGCGCGATGGATGGCGTGGCGGTTGCGCTTCCAGTTGAGATAGCCGAGCACGCGCTTGCCGGCGAGTTCGCGCAGACTCGCGGCCGGCATCGGCGGCAGGTGCGGATCGGACAGATGGGCAAGCAGAAACGCCGCCATCAGGACGGTCCAAAGGCAAGGTTGGCCGCAAACCGCCGCTTCACGATCGCCTCCTGCGCGCTTGTGAAGAATTGGTTTGTTTTGGCAAGATGGCGGATGTGATGCAAGGACCCTCCGCCATGTCCGCAATTTCGAGGCCCGCGTGAGCGTGGGCCTGCAGTCGCTTCGGCGGAAACTCGAGCCGGCCTTGCGCTTTTGCTTTCACCTTTACTGGCGGTTTGCCCGGGGCATGACGCTCGGCGTGCGGGCCGTGGTGCTCGATACGGACGACCGCGTCTTTCTCGTGAAGCACAGCTATGTCTCGGGCTGGCATCTGCCGGGCGGCGGCGTCGAGGTCGGCGAAACCTTTCGCAACGCGCTGCAACGCGAGTTGCTGGAGGAGGGCCGGATCGAGGCCACGGGCGAGCCGGAGCTGCACGGCGTGTTCCTCAACCGCCACGTCTCGCGGCGCGACCATGTCGCGGTCTACGTGATCCGGCAGTTTCGCCAGGACCGCAAGCCGGAGCCGAACCGCGAAATCGTTGCGTCAGGCTTTTTCGCGCTCGAAAGTCTGCCGGCGGACACCACCGATGGCACGCGGCTGCGAATCGCCGAAGTGCTGCAGAAAAAGCCCGTCATCACGACCTGGCGGGAATGACCGGGCCGCTCCGGCGATGGACCGCGCCGACGCCAGATGCTATCCCGCGCACCGACATGACCGATCTCTCCCTCACCATCCTGGCCGAGACCGCCGGCGACGCCCAGGCCATCGAGCGGTTGACCGCCCGCACCTTCGGTCCCGGCCGCTTCGTGCTGAGTGCCTACCGGCTGCGCGAGCAGGTCGATCACCGGCTCGATCTGTCGTTCACGGCGCGGATCGGTACCCTGCTGGTCGGCTCGGTGCGGCAGCTGCCGATTGCCATCGGCGACACCCCGGCGCTGCTGCTGGGTCCGCTGACGGTCGAGCCGCCGTTTCGCGGCCGGGGCATCGGACGCGCGCTGCTCGATCGCGCGCTGGCCGAGGCCCGGGCCAGACAGCATCGCCTGGTGCTGCTGGTCGGCGACGAGCCGTATTATGGCCGCGTCGGCTTCAAGGCGATTGCGAAGGGTCGGGTCACCATGCCGGGTCCGGTGGATCCCAGGCGCCTGTTGATCAATGAACTGGTCGACGGCGCCTTCAACGACGTGTCCGGCGCGATCCGCCCGGACTGGCGTTTTGCGCGCTAACTTCAGCCCGGCTGTCTGCTGGCCTTGAACAACCGGCCCCGTTCCACGACCAGGACGATCGCCAGTGCGACCAGGGTGCACACCAGGAAGCTCGCCGTGAACGGCAGCAGCGTGCCGTCAAAACACTGGCCGATCACAAAGCCGATGCCGATGCCGAGCAGCGTGGTGATCGAACCGTAGAACGACGACGCGGTGCCGGCGATGTGGCCCTGCGGCTCCATGGCCAGCGCGGTGAAATTCGCAAACATGAAGCCGTATGAAAACATCATGCAGCTGCACAGCAGGATGAACAGCGGCGCCGGCAGCATCTGCAGTCTCGCCGCCACCAGCATGACGGTGGCCACCACGACGAACCCGGCCAGGGCGCCGTGCGAAATCACCCGCATGCCGAGCCGGCCGACGAGGCGGGAATTGAGAAAACCGGCGAGCGCGATGCCGATCGCAACGCAGGCGAACGCCAGCGGGAAGTAATGGCCGAGCTGGTAGATCCCGACGAAGATCTGCTGCGAACAGAACACGAAAGCGAACAGCGAGCCCTGCAGGCTGCCGGCGGCCAGCGCATAGCCCAGGGTCTGCCGGTTGGTCACGGTCTGGCGGAAGGCGCCGAATACCTCGGTGATCCTTAGCGACTTCCGTTCCGACAGGGCAAGGGTTTCCGGCACCCGGATCGCGCTCCAGACCAGTACGACGACGCCGTACAGCATCAGCACGACAAAGACGCCGCGCCACTGCGTCAGCAACAGGACCAACTGCCCGAACGACGGCGCCAGCACCGGCACCGCGATGAAGATCATCATGGTCAGCGACATCACGCGTGCCATCGGGCGGCCGGCATAGCAATCGCGCACCACCGAGGTGGCGATCACGCGGGTGGCCGAGGTGGCAAAGCCCTGCATCGCGCGCGCCAGCAGCAGAGTTTCGAACGAGGGCGCCGCGACCGCCAGCACGCTGGCGATGCAATAGAGCGTGATGCCGCCGATCAGGATCGGACGCCGGCCGAATCGGTCGGACAAGGGGCCCATCACCAGTTGGCCGACGCCGAAGCCGACCAGGAAGGTCGACAGCACGGCCTGCAGCCGGTTGCCGTCGGCGACGTGCAGGGCCGAACCGATGTTGGTCAGCGCCGGCAGCATCATGTCCATCGCCAGCGGATTGAGCGCCATGATCGCGGCCATGATGACGACGAATTCGGCAAACCCCATCGGGCGGTGAGTGGAACCCACCCAGGCATTGGCATTGATGTCGGACACGCAGCGCTTTCTTATTGCAGACGAAGCAGTTAGCCGGCCGTGCTGCGTCGCACAAGGGATGTTCCGGCATGGCAGCGCCGCGCCTGGCTGCCGGCTCACAATTTCTGCGAGACGCCGATGATCGCGGCATCGGTGGGTCATGCCTTCCGCTTTGCCCGTCGGGCTGCAGCGGATGTGTTCGGCTAACCCACCCTGCGAACTTCGCGTTTACCGGCCTTCGCGCAGCCAGGTGGCGCCGAAGGCGCCGAGCAGCAGCAACAGGCCGAGCAGGCCGGCGAACATCGGCAGCACGCCGACGCCGCGCACCACACTGGCGTCGCGCATCCGCACGCCCATCCAGCCGTCGCCGTGGAAGACGCTGGTCGAACGCACCGGGACCACGCGCGGCAAATCGAGGCTTGAGCCATCGAAGATGCGCCTGGCATCGCCGCCGGTGGCCTGCGCCAGCGGCTTCAGCATGTCGGTCGTGGAGGTGACTTCGGAGAATTCCTTCGGGTTGATCGGGCCGACATTGATCAACGCTTTCAGCGTGCCGTCGGTGGCCTGCCACAGGCCGAGTTCATCGGCCGGCACGGTCGATTTCCACAAGCCCGGCTCGCCGGCGGAGAGCGTCAGTTCACGGGTCTTGCCGGACGGCGACGTCACCGTGACCGGCGTGACGCTGTCCGCCATGGTCTGGCGCTGCACCACGAGGTCCTTGCCCGCGACCTGCAGGCGCAGCGCTTCTTCGTCGAGATCCGGCTGCTTCACCAGCCAGTGCGTCATCCGCCGCAACAGGTCGAGATGCGGACCGCCACCCTCATAGCCGCGCGCCCACAGCCAGATGTGATCGGTCAGCAGCAGGGCGACGCGGCCTTCGCCGTAGCGCGACAGCAGCAGCAGCGGCTTATTGTCGGCGCCGGTCATCAGCGGCGGCGAGGTGGCGTTGCGGGTATCGACGGTGCGGAAGAACCGGCTCCAGTGCGGCGGCTCGGAGGCCGAGCCTTCGAGGTCACGCGTCACCGGATGGCGTTTGCCGGCGTCGCTGAGATGCGCGTAGAACGGCTTTTCGGAGACGCCAACCGGCTCGGCCGGCAGTACCGAATCGAGCGGCGTGCGCCAGATGCTGGTGGAGGAGGCATAGTCCGGGCCGGCCGAAACCAGGACCGCGCCGCCGCCGCGCACATAGCGGGCGATGTTGTCGAAATAGGCGATCGGCAGCACGCCCTGGCGGGCGTAGCGGTCGAAGATGATCAACTGGAATTCGTTGATCCTCTGCTGGAACAGTTCGCGGGTCGGAAACGCGATCAGCGACAGTTCGTTGATCGGCGTGCCGTCCTGTTTTTCCGGCGGCCGCAGGATGGTGAAGTGGATGAGGTCGATGCTGGCGTCGGACTTCAACAGGTTGCGCCAGGTGCGCTCGCCGGCATGCGGTTCGCCCGACACCAGGAGCACCCGCAGCCTGTCGCGCACGCCGTCGATGGCGACCACCGCGCGGTTGTTGACCAGGGTGAGTTCGTTGTCGAGCGGCGAAGCTTCGATTTCGACGATGTTGGGTCCGGCATGCTTGATGTCGATGTCGACGTTGACGGTCTGGCCGCTCACGACGGTGCGCTCGTTGATGACGTCGCCGTCGCGGCGCACCACGACCCGGGCGCGCTGGCCGCTGACGCCCTGGTCGTCGAGCCGGTAGGTGATGGTCTGGGCCTGGCCGACGATGCCGAAGCGCGGCGCCGCCGAAATGGCGATACGACGGTCGCGCTCGTCCTTCTGTCCGGTGATCAGCGCATGCACCGGCGCGGTAAATCCGAGCCCGGCAGCATTGGCGGGAATGTCGTGAACCCGCCCGTCGGTGATCAAAAACGCGCCGGCAACGCGATCGGTCGGGACATCCGACAGCGCCGAGGACAGCGCGCCGAACAGTTTGGTGCCGTCGGTCTCGCCGTCGGCCTGGCCGGCCTCGACCACGCGCACCTCCAGGCCCTTGACCTGTTTCAGGCGATCGACCAGCGCCTGCTGCGCCTGCGCGGTCTGGCGTGTGCGATCGCCGAAATTCTGGCTCGGCGACTTGTCGATCACCACGGCGGCGACCGACGACAGCGGCTCGCGGTCCTCGCGGGTGAAGGACGGATTGGCCAGCGCCAGCAGGATCAGCGCCAGCGCCAGCACGCGCACCAGGGCCCCGCGCGCGCGGCCGAGCAGCAGCAGCGCCGACACCACGGCGATGGCGCCGAGGCCGAGCCACAGCACGAGGGTCGGGACCAGTGGGGTGAACGCGATGCCATACTGCATTGTCGCGGTCCTATTGCCCGAGCCGTTCGATCAGCGCGGGGGCGTGCACCAGGTCGGTCTTGTAGTTGCCGGTCAGGGTGTACATCACGATGTTGACGCCGGCGCGGAAGGCGAATTCGCGCTGGCGCGGCTCGCCCGGCGACAGCGGCAGCATCGGCTGGCCGTCGGGCCGCATCGCCCAGGCGCCGGCGAGGTCGTTGGAGGTGATGATGATCGGCGAGACGCCGTCGCCGCCGTGGGCCGGCCGCGATGCCGCTTCGTCGTCGTCCTCGCGCGGCAGCGTCTCGACCCAGGTCTGGCCGGAGTTGAAGCGGCCGGGGAAGTCGCGCAGCAGGTAGAACGTCTTGGTCAGCACGTGTTCGTGCGGCACCGGCTCGAGTTCGGGAACGTCGAGCGAGGACAGGATGTTGCGCAGCGCCAGCATGCCCGGCGTCTGCGATTCGCCGTTCGGTCCGGCGGCGCCTCGATGGCGTCGCGGGTATCGAACAGCACGGTGCCGCCCTGCTTCATGTAGGCGTCGATGCGGTTGATGGCGTCCTGTGGCGGCTTCGGCGCGCCGGGGATCACCGGCCAGTAGATCAGCGGAAAGAACGCCAGTTCGTCGTGGGCGGGATCGATGCCGACCGGCTCGCCGGCTTCCAGCGCGGTGCGCTGCGCCAGGAACAGGGTCAGCCCGGACATGCCCGCCTTGACGATGGAATCGACGTCGGCGTTGCCGGTCACCACATAGGCGAGGTGGGTTTGCGACACCGCCTTGATGGCGAAATCGTCGTTGTCGTCGGCGCGCAGCTGCGACGGCAGCGCCAGCAGCGCCGAAGCCCGATCACCAGCGCGGCCGGCATCGCGCGCCGCCGCAGCAGGGCCGCGATGCCGCCGCCGAGCATCGCCACGATGACGGCATCGATCAGGAACAGCAACAGCGCGGCGGACAGCAGCATGCCGCGCAGGTCGCGCGGTTCGCTACTGGTGTAGCTGGCGCGGCGCGCGCGCAGGCCACCAAGGTCGAGCGGGGCGATGCGGTCGGCCGCGGCCAGGGTATTGACCGCCAGCGGTCCATCGGCCGGGCCGTAGAAGCCGGGCGGATGATCGACGTTGGCACGATCGCGAAAATCCGCCGGCAGCGGCTTGGCGGTCGACGGCGGCGGGCCGAACGCGCCAAAGCCGTCGAGGGTGCGCAGCGGAGCCACGGTCTCGGTGCCGGTTTCGCCGGCGACACCGGCGCCAGGCGTCGAGGTGTAGCCGGAGATATCGACGATTCGCCTGAGCATTTCGACGAAGGTGCCAGACATCGGCAGATCGGACCAGCGCATATCGGCGCTGATGTGAAACAGCACCACCAGCCCCTTGCCGCGATGTTCGCCGGTCACCAGCGGAGTACCGTCGACCAGCGAGGCCCAGCTCTTGGTGGCCAGCACCGCATCGGGTTCCGCCAGCACCTGGCGGTTGATGGTGATGTCCTGCGGCACCGCGAGGCCGGCAAACGGACCGTCGGCGGAGAACGAGGCCAGATGCTGCGGCTTTTCCCAGGTCAGGCTGCCGCCGAGGCTGCGGCCGCCGCGGCGCAATTTCACCGGCACCAGATCGTCGTCGGCCTGCGCCAGCCGCGGGCCGGCAAAGCGCACCAGCACGCCGCCCTGGCTGATCCAGCCGGCCAGCCGCTCGCGAATCTCCGGTGACAGCGAACCGACATCCGCCAGCACGATCATCGGCAGCTTCTGATCGAGGAACTGGGTGATGGCCTGTTGCGGCGCGCCGCGGTCGCCGAGCCGCACATCGGCGAACGGCGCCAACGCCCGGGTCAGGTAGAAGGTCGAAGCCAGCAGCGGCTGCGCGGTGTCGCTGGTCGAGCCGGAGACGATGCCGATAGCGCGGCGGCGCCAGCGCTTGTCGAGCAGTTGCACGGCGCCGGCGGATCGCTCGCCGGCGATTTCGAGCCGGGCGATGTCGTTGCGCAATTCCACCGGCAGATCGAACGAAGCTTCGGTCTCGCGCTGCTGCGGCGCAAAGCCGTAGCGGGCTTCGCCGATCGGCGAGCCCTTCTGGTCGAGCGCGCGAACCACGCCGGCGGCGACACCGCCGGCATCGGCGCGCAGCACCTTGACGGTCATCTTGGCCGCGGCGTTTTCGGCGGCGACCAGCGCGTGGGCCGGCGGCGCGCCGCCTTCGAAGATGGTCAGCGTGCGGTCGCCGATGGTCTTCTGCAAACCGTCGGTGAATTCCGTGCCGCGTCCGGTATCGACGCCGTCCGACAGCCAGATGATGTCGGCGTCACCGGTCGCTTTCAGGAAACGCGCAATGGACGCGAGGGTTTCGACGCGCTCGACGGCATAGGGCTTTGGCGTCAGCTGGCGCAGCGCCACCCGGGCGTTGCCGGCGGGGGCCAGCGTGATGTCGCGGGCCGGTTCCGACAGGGCGACGAGGGCGACGCCGCGGCGGTCATTGTCGGCGTTGGCGATCAGTTCGTCGGCGGCCTTGATCCGCGCATCCCAGCTCGACGCGGCGCTCCAGCCGTCGTCCATCAGCAGCACCATCGGCGCCTTGCTGCCGGCGGCGCCTTCTTTCGGATTCCAGATTGGCCCGGCGGCGGCAAGTATCACCAGCGCCGCAGCGAGCAGGCGCAAGGCGGTGAGCCACCACGGGGTGCGCGACGGAGTTTCTTCCTTGGGCGCGATTTCGAACAACAGCCGCGTCGGCGGAAAGTCGATCCGGCGCGGTCGCGGCGGCATTACCCGCAGCAGCCACCACAGCAGCGGCAGGCTGAGCAGCCCCAAGAGCAGCAGCGGTTCGGCAAAGGATAGCGCGAAAGCCTGCATCATGCGCTGCGCCCTACCTTCACCGTGGCGGTGCGGGCGCTGCCCTTGCTGACCATCATGCCGTTGTGCAGGAACAGCAGCAGTTCGGCGGCGGAGCGGCTGGTGGTGTGGGTCGAGAACAGCCAGTCGAGCTTGTTGGTCTGGTCGCGGATTTCGTCGCGATGCGCGGCGACGCGTGCCACGTAGTCATCAGCCCATTTCTCGGCGCGGCCGGCGGTGATGGCGCCGCCGCCCTCGGGCTCGACGAATTCGATCGCGTCCGGAATAGGGAAAGCTTTCCTCGGCCGGATCGACCACCTGCACCAGGGTGCCATGTGCGCCCGATGCCGACAGTCCCGCCAGCATGGCGCGGATTTCGCTCATCGGCGACCAGAAATCCGACAGCACCACGATTTCGGCCAGCGCGGATGGCACGAACGACGGCGGCAGGCTGGACCGGGCGGCGCCGTCATGCAGCATCGCCTGCGCCATCTTGTCGATGACGCTGCGGCTTGCGGTCGGATTCATCAGCCCGGGAATGCCGACCCGTTCGCCGCCGGCGACCAGCAACTCGGCCAGCGCGAAACTGACGATCAAGGCGCGCTCCAGCTTGCTGTCGCGCGCCTGCCGCGACGCGAACGCCATCGACAAGGAACGATCCGGCCACAGCCAAACCGTGTGCGCCGATTCCCATTCCTGCTCGCGGACGTAAAGATGATCGTCGCGCGCGGACCGCCGCCAGTCGACGTTCTGCGCCGGCTCGCCCGACACGAAGCGGCGATACTGCCAGAAGCTTTCGCCGGCGCCGGCGCGGCGCCGGCCATGCAGGCCGTGGATCACATTGGCGGCGATGCGGCGGGCCTCGAGCACGAGACGCGGCAATGACGCTGCCAGCGTCCGGCTTTCGCCATCGGCGCGCCGGACCGCGAGAAGCTCCGTCTTGCCGTGCTCGGGCGTTGCGGCCATCAACCGATCCGCGTCTTCAGCTGCCGGATCACGTCGGCAATGGTGCGGCCTTCGGCCCGCGCCGAGAAGGTCAGCGCCATGCGGTGCTTGAGGACAGGCTCGGCGAGATCGAGCACGTCGTCGATGGAAGGCGCGAGGCGGCCGTCGAGCAGGGCGCGCGCCCGCACCGCGAGCATCAGCGACTGGCTGGCGCGCGGGCCCGGTCCCCATGCGATCAGCTTGCCGGTTTCGCCGCCGTCCGGACCCGGCCGCGCTGCGCGCACCAGGTTGAGGATCGCTTCGACCACGAAATCGCCGACCGGCAGTCGCCGCACCAGCCGCTGCGCGGTAATGAGCAGGTCGGCGCTCATTGCCGCCTTGGCGAGGGTCTCGGCGGCGCCGGTGGTCTCGAACAGGATGCGCCGCTCGGCGTCGCGGTCGGGATAATCGACGTCGATCTCCATCAGGAAACGGTCGAGCTGCGCTTCGGGCAAGGGATAGGTGCCTTCCTGCTCCAGCGGGTTCTGCGTCGCCAGCACATGGAACGGCTTCGGCAGATCATGCCGCGCACCGGCCACCGTGATGTGCTGCTCCTGCATCGCCTGCAGCAGCGCCGACTGGGTGCGCGGGCTGGCGCGGTTGATTTCGTCGGCCATCAACAGCTGCGCGAACACCGGTCCGGAGATGAAGCGGAACGACCGCTTGCCGGTGCCGCTCTCGTCCAGCACTTCGGCGCCGAGAATGTCCGAGGGCATCAGGTCCGGGGTGAACTGGATGCGCTTGGCATCGAGGCCCAGCGTGATGCCCAGCGTCTCCACCAGTTTGGTCTTGGCGAGACCGGGCACGCCGATCAACAGCGCGTGGCCGCCGGACAGGATGGTGACCAGGGTATTTTCGATCACCCGGTCCTGTCCGAAAATAACGGTGGAAACGGCATCCCTGGCGGCGCGGATCTGTCCCGCGACCTGCTCGGCCGAGCGGACCACCACGTCTTCGAGTTTCTCGATGCTCTCTGCGCCTGCCATTGTTAGCTCCTGTGGACCCGCGGAATTTACGGGTGTCATCCTGCTGGTTCGCCGTCCGACGGCGTCGTCATGCCATGAAGCCCATGCTAAACTTAAGCGAAAGCCATGTATTTGCTGAATTAAACTATCCCCACATTATCGGGGTTCGGGACCAAGAACGGGATCACGATGTAGCGAGTTTCTCCTTAACCGGCCGCAGGCTCAGACCTGCAGCAATCGTGCCAAATTGAATGAATTAACGTCAGGGCAAACCATGGCGAAGCAAGGGCAGAGCAGCAACCGCAGCCTCGACGGGCTCACCACCGCGGCCCGGGGTGCGGCGGCGGAAGGCAAGGGTTTGCCGCCGGTACATCTGTGGAATCCGCCGTTCTGCGGCGATCTCGACATGCGTATCGCGCGCGACGGCACGTGGTTCTACCAGGGAACGCCGATCGGACGTCCGGCGCTGGTGCGGCTGTTCTCGACCATTCTCAAGCGCGAGGACGGCAAGCACTTTCTCGTGACCCCGGTGGAGAAGGTCGGCATCCGTGTCGACGACGTGCCGTTTCTCGCCGTCGAAATGCAGAAGCTGACCGAGGAGGGCGGCCGCAGGCTCCGGTTCCGCACCAATGTGGACGATTGGGTGGATTGTGACGGCGGGCACCGGCTGCGGTTCGAGAAGGCCGCAGACGGCGGGCTGACGCCCTATCTGCACGTCCGCGCGGATTTGTGGGCCAAGGTGACCCGGGCGCTCTACTACGATCTGGTTGACATGGGCGAGGAGCGGGTGGTCGATGGTCAGCCGATGTTCGGGGTCGCATCGGCGGGCGAGTTCTTCGCCATGGCCGATGCGAACGAGGTGAGGGGCGCGCTTTGACGGAGCCGATGCGAAAGACCGAGCTTGACGCCGCCAACATCGGCTCGGGCGAATTCTTCAGCCGCGCCCGCGCCCGGCTGAATTTCGATATTCCGCCGGCGCTCGGCGATGCCGGCATCGTTCCCAGGACCGGGGACCAGGGCACCGACCGGATGCTGGGGATCGTTGCCGCGGAGCTGCCGATACGCCAGGCGGCGGTGCTGATCGGGGTGGTGGACCATCCGCAACCGACCGTGCTGTTGACCCAGCGCGCGGAGCATCTCAACGACCACGCCGGACAGATTTCGTTTCCCGGCGGCAAGATCGATCCGACCGACGCGTCGCCGCGCGATGCCGCGCTGCGCGAGGCCTGGGAGGAAGTCGGCCTCGACCACCGCTTCGTCGATCCGATCGGCTATCTCGATCTCTACGCCACGAGCTTCGGATTCCGCATCCTGCCCACGGTGGCGCGGGTCGAGCCGGGCTTCAGCCTGCGCGTCAACGCGGCGGAAGTCGTCGACGCCTTCGAGGTGCCGCTGTCGTTCCTGATGAATCCGGCCAACCACCAGGTCCACAGCAAGGAATTCCGCGGCATGGAGCGCAGCTTCTACGCGATGCCGTTCGCCGAACGCTACATCTGGGGCGCCACCGCGGGTATCCTGCGCGTGCTGTATGAGCGGATCTGCATGTCATGATCCGTCCGGCGCTTACCGAAGTCGGAATCTTCCTGATCCCGTTTGCGGTGTACGCGTTGTTCCTGCTGTCGACCCGCACCGGCGTCATGGTTCAGACCTCCTGGCCGGTGCATGTGCTGGCCAAGCTGGTGCTCGGTTCGCTGCTGCTGACCATCCTGAGTTTCATCCTGCTCGCGCATTTTTCCGGCGCGCCCCCCAATTCCACCTACATTCCCGCCCATATGGAAAACGGCAAATTCGTTCCCGGAGTCGAGAAATGAGTGCAGGGCGCTCGCTCGGCGACGCGCCCTGGCTCAAATCGGGGGCGGCGGCCCGCGTGCTGGCATTGCTCAACGGCGATGGCGAGGAGGCGCGCGTGATCGGCGGCGCGGTCCGCAATGCGCTGTTGGGCCTTGCCATCGGCGACGTCGACATCGCCACCACCGCCGTGCCCGACGAGGTAATCCGCCGCGCCAAGGCCGCCGGGGTCAAGAGCGTTCCGACCGGCATCGAGCACGGCACCGTGACGCTGGTGGTGGACTCCCAGCCGTTCGAGATCACCACGCTACGCGAAGACGTCGAGACCTTCGGCCGCAAAGCCCGCGTGTCGTTCGGCCGCGACTGGGTGGCCGATGCGCAGCGGCGCGATTTCACCATCAACGGCCTGTCGGTCTCGGCCGATGGCACCGTGCACGACTGCGTCGGCGGCCTGGAAGACATTGCCGAGCGGCGCGTCCGCTTCATCGGCGATCCGGATCAGCGCATCGCCGAGGATTACCTGCGCATCCTGCGCTTCTTTCGCATCCATGCCGCCTATGGTCGCGGCATGCCCGATCGTGCCGGCTATCTCGCCTGCATTCGCGGCCGCGCCGGCATGGCCAACGTTTCCGCCGAGCGGGTGCGGATGGAGATGCTCAAACTCGTCGTCGCCGATGACGCGATCGCGGCCGTCACCGCGATGGCGGACGGCGGGCTGTTGCTGCCGATCTTCGGCGGTATCGCCTATCTCGGCCCGTTCGCGGCGATAATCGAGGCCGAACGCGCGCTGGCGCGAACACCCGATGCGGCGTTGAGACTTGGCGCGCTGGCGGTCGCCGTGACCGAGGACGCCAAGCGGCTCACCGCCCGCTTGCGGCTGACCAACGCCGAGACCAAGAAACTCGATTCCATGGGCCATCGCTGGTGGCGGCTGCGCGGCATGGATCAGGCGACGGCGAAGCGGCGGCTGTATCGCCTCGGCGAAGAGCGCTATCGCGACCGGCTGATGCTGGCCTGGGCCCGGGCCGGGCGCGATGCCGATGCTGCGGCGTGGCGCGAACTGGCGACGCTGCCCGAGCGCTGGCAGGCGCCGGCGTTTCCGCTGAAGGCTCAGGATTTCATCGCGCGCGGATTTGCCGCCGGACCGGCGCTCGGACATGTCCTGACGCTGGCCGAAGATGGCTGGCTGGCGGCGGATTTCCCGCTCGACCACGAGGCCCTGGCCGCAATCGCCGATCAGGCCGCGGCGCGCTTTACCCGCGATCACCGGCTGTGACCATCGTTTCCGGCTTTGCCGACATTTCGGTGCTGCAACTGCTGCTGGTCGCCGCCGTCGCCTTGTTCGCGGCGGTGGTCGGGGGCCTCGCGGGATACGGCACCGGCGCGCTGATGCCGCTGGTGCTGGTGCCGCTGATCGGCGCCGAGCCCGTGGTGCCGATCATCGCCATCTCGTCGATCTTCACCAACTTCAGCCGTGCCACCGCCTATTTCCGCTACGCCGACCGCCGTCGCGCGCTGATCGTGGTCCTCGCCGCCGCGCTCACCACGGCGCTCGGCGCCTTCGGCTACACACGGCTGTCCAACGCAGGCGCGGCAATGGTGATCGGCATCATGCTGATCGCGAGCGTGCCGCTGCGCCGCCTGCTGAAACGCCACGACGTCAAAATCAACGATGCAGGCCTCGGCGCGGGTGCCGTCGGCTACGGCGTCGTGGTCGGCGGCACGTCGGGATCCGGCGTGATCCTGCTGTCGCTCTTGATGGCAGCGGGACTGCAGGGCGCCGCCGTGATCGCCACCGATGCGGTGATCTCATTGGCGACCAGCATGATCAAGATTTCGGTGTTTGGCCTTGCTGGTGCCGTCACCGCACAGGTGCTGGCGTTTGCGCTCCTGATCGGCGGCGTGTCACTGCCCGGCGCGTTTCTCGCCCGGGCGTTTGTCGAGCGCATGCCGGTCCATATCCACACCGCGATCCTCGACGTCGCCGTGATCGCGGGCGGCAGCGTGATGATCTTCAGCGCGCTGCGGCATCTGGGGTAGCGATCGACGCCGGTTCAGGCGACCTTGTGCTTGTCGTGCGCCTCATCCTCGTCTTCGTCTTCTTCGTCCTCATCCTCGTCGTCTTCGTGCTCGTCTTCCTCTTCATCCGCGCCGGCGTCGAGTTCGGCGAGTTCCAGCACGGCCAGCGGAAGCGTTTCGCGGAACAGATCGCCTTCGTCGCCCATCCACAGGCAGGCCACCATGTCTTCGTTGATTTCCGCCACGGTCAGCGGATGACCGCCCGATTTCAGAATGACGACGTCGCCGGGTTTCAGGTCCATGGTCTGCTCCTTCGCGGGGGTTGATGCGAAGCGGAGCCTATCGGTTCGTCATGACAGGGCGATCACGGCCATTTCACTTCGGGCGGCATCGACGACAGAATCGAATCGACATTGCCGCCGGTCTTCAGGCCGAAAATCGTGCCGCGGTCGTAGAGCAGATTGAATTCCACATAGCGTCCGCGCCGGATCAGCTGTTCCTGGCGGTCCTGCGCGCTCCAGGGAGCCGCGAAATTGCGCCGCACCAGTTCCGGATAGACCTTCAGCAGCGCGCGACCGACATCCCTGGTGAACGCGAGGTCGGCGTCCCAGTCGCCGCTGTCATGCCAGTCGTAGAAAATGCCGCCGATGCCGCGGGCTTCCTTGCGGTGCGGCAGATAGAAATATTCGTCGCACCAATTCTTGTATTTGTCATATGACGCAACCGCGGCGTGGGCGTCGCAGGCCGCGCGCATCGCGGCGTGAAAGTCCCGCGTATCGGCATCCTGTTGGGTGCGTCGCCGCTCCAGCACCGGGGTCAGGTCGGCGCCGCCGCCGAACCAGGCCCTGGTGGTGACGACAAAGCGGGTATTCATGTGCACGGCCGGAATGTTGGGATTGTGCATATGCGCGATCAGCGAAATGCCCGATGCCCAGAAGTGCGGATCTTCCGCCGCCCCCGGGATCTGGGCGCGAAACTCCGGCGCGAATTCGCCGTGCACGGTCGAGCAATGCACGCCGACCTTTTCGAACAGCCGGCCGCGCATCACCGCCATGACGCCGCCGCCGCCGGGGGCGCCGGTATGATCGGTGCGGTCCCACGGCGTCCGCTCGAAGCGCCCGGCCTCGCCTGGATACAGCGCCGCCGGCGCATCGTCCTCGAGCGCCTCGAACGCCGTGCAGAGGTCGTCGCGCAGCGCCTCGAACCAGCTCCGCGCGCGCGTTTTACGGTCGTCGATCAATGCCGTGTCCATGTCTGGTCTATCTTTATTGTTTGAGCATGATCTTGTCCGAAAACCGGTACCCACTTTTCGGGATCATGCTCTGGGGCGATGGCCAGTCTGCCGCAGCGCTTCACCCAATGCCATGGCCACCGCCATGGCGATATTGAGCGAGCGCAAACCTGGCTTGATCGGGATGACGACCCGCGCATCGGCGGCGGCGATCACCTCGTCGGGAACCCCGGCGGACTCCCGTCCGAACAGCAGGATATCGTCGGCGCCGTAGCGATGATCGAGGTAGGGCTCTGACCCCTTGGTCGAGAACAGCACCAGCCGGGCACCCGAGCCGGCGCGCCACTCCTGGAATTTGGACCAGGAGTCGTGGCGCATGATCGTCACCTCGTCGAGGTAATCCATCCCGGCACGGCGGAAATGCCGGTCCGAAACCGGAAAGCCGGCCGGCTCGATGATGTGGGCCTCGACGTTCAGGCAGGCGCAGAGGCGCAGGATCGTCCCGGTGTTCTGCGGAATGTCGGGCTGATACAGGGCAATGCGCATTCAAAACCGTCCTCAAGCTCGTGAACCTGCCGGCGCGCCGCCAGGCCCCGCCGCGGCCCGCGACACCGGCGGGTTCAATGCCACGGATCCGCACGCGGGGGCGGGCGCGGCCAGCCAAAATCGCCCCGGCGTATCCGGCGATAACAGCCCGGAAAATCGCGCCCGGGATTCGGCCAACGCCATGGGCGGCGTCGTGAAATTGCAAGAAAATTCGTCCCGGCGGATTGTTTTAGTGCAATGCACGCAGCCCGGCGCCGAGCGGGCTTGCGCTCTTCCGGCAAGGGTGCCAATAGAACGATTCTGGACTGTTTGTTCCGCCCGATGGGCCGGGACAAGGGTCTTTCTGCCGCCGCGGGGGCCGCGGGCGCCGGCAGCCTACCCTGATCGCATGCCGCGCATCATCGGGGGCGGTTCCACCGGCTGCGGATGAGAAAGGGTTTGGAATCGTGACGACAGCGTCTTCGGCGGAACCGACACGCCGTGATTTCCTCTTCGTTGCAACCGGAGTCGCCGCCGCGCTAGGCGGCCTGGCCACGGTCTGGCCGCTGGTCTCCCAGATGAACCCGGACGCCTCGACGATTGCGGCGGGCGCGCCGATCGAAGTCGACCTCGCTCCGATCGCCGAAGGACAGGACATCAAGGTGTTCTGGCGCGGCAAGCCGATCTACATCAGCCACCGCAGCAAAAAGCAGATCGACGAGGCCCGCGCGGTCCCGGTCAACAGCCTCCCCGATCCGCAGAGCGACGAGGCCCGGGTCAAGGAGGGCCACGACCAGTGGCTGGTCGTGATCGGCATCTGCACCCACCTGGGCTGCATCCCGATCGCCCATGAAGGCAATTACGACGGTTTCTTCTGCCCCTGCCACGGCTCGCAATACGACTCTTCGGGTCGGATTCGCCAGGGCCCGGCGCCGGCGAACCTGCCCGTTCCGCCGTACGCTTTTCTCTCCGACAGCAAAATCAAGATCGGCTGAGCCGGGGTTAGACCCCGAACCAGTTCGATCGCGTCGCTTCATTTCCTCAGGATCGCATCATGAGCGGACCATCCACTTTCCAGCCGCAGAACCCCCTCGTGAAATGGATCGAACGGCGCCTGCCGATCTTCGGTCTGGTTCATTCCTCGTTCGTGGCCTATCCGACGCCGCGTAACCTGAACTACTGGTGGACGTTCGGCGGCATCCTGTCGTTCATGCTGGCAGTGCAGATCGTCACCGGCGTGATCCTGGCGATGCACTACACGCCGGAAGCCACCATGGCGTTCAATTCGGTCGAGGGCATCGTCCGCGACGTCAACTACGGCTGGCTGCTGCGCTATTTGCACTCCAACGGCGCGTCGATGTTCTTCATCGCCGTGTATATCCATATGTTCCGCGGCCTGTATTACGGGTCCTACAAGGAGCCGCGCGAGGTGCTGTGGATCCTCGGCGTCATCATCTACCTGTTGATGATGGCGACCGGCTTCATGGGCTACGTGCTGCCGTGGGGCCAGATGAGCTTCTGGGGTGCCACCGTCATCACCAACCTGTTCTCCGCCGTGCCTTATTTCGGCGAGAGCATCGTCACGCTGTTGTGGGGCGGTTATTCGGTCGGCAACCCGACCCTCAATCGCTTCTTCTCACTGCACTACCTGCTGCCGTTCGTGATCGCCGGCGTGGTCGTGCTGCACGTCTGGGCGCTGCACGTCGCCGGCCAGAACAATCCGGCCGGCGTCGAGGTCAAGACCGAAAAGGACACCGTTCCGTTCACGCCACACGCCACCATCAAGGATGGTTTCGGGCTGTCGTGCTTCCTGATCTTCTACGCCTGGTTCGTGTTCTACGTGCCGAACTTCCTCGGCGACGCCGACAACTACATTCCGGCCAATCCGGGCGTGACGCCTGCGCACATCGTGCCGGAATGGTACTACCTGCCGTTCTACGCCATCCTGCGCTCGATCCCGAGCAAGCTGTTCGGCGTGATCGCGATGTTCAGCGCCATCCTGGTGCTGGCGTTCCTGCCCTGGCTCGACAGCGCCAAGACCCGCTCGTCGCGCTATCGGCCCCTGGCCAAGCAGTTCTTCTGGATGTTCGTCGCCGTCTGCCTGCTGCTCGGCTATCTCGGTGCGCAGCCGCCGGAAGGCATCTACGTCATTGCCGGGCGCATCCTGACGTTCTGCTACTTCGCCTACTTCCTGATCATCCTGCCGCTGCTGAGCCGGATCGAGAAGCCGCGTCCGGTGCCGAACTCGATCGCCGACGACGTGCTGGCCAGGACCGGCTCGCTGGCAAAGCCGATGGTGTCGGCCATGATCGCTCTCATGGTCGCCGGCGGCCTGTTCGCCGGCTCCGCCGGCAGCGCCCGTGCGGCGGAAGAGGAAGCGCCGCCGGCGCGGTCCTGGTCGTTCGCCGGCCCGTTCGGCAAGTTCGACCGCGGCCAGCTGCAGCGCGGCTACAAGATCTACAAGGAAGTCTGCTCGACCTGCCATTCGATGAACCTGATGCACTTCCGCAACCTGGCCGATTCCGGCGGTCCGGGTTTCTCGGTGGCGCAGGCCTCTGAAGTGGCCTCCAGCTACAAGGTGCAGGACGGCCCCAACGACGCCGGCGACATGTTCGAGCGGCCGGGCCGGCTCGCCGACAAATTCCCCGCGCCCTTCGCCAACGAGCAGGCGGCGCGAGCCGCCAATGGCGGCGCGCTGCCGCCGGACCTGTCGCTGATCGCCAAGGCGCGGTCCTACGAGCGCGGCTATCCGGCGGTGATCTTCGACTTCTTCCGCCAGTTCCAGGAGCAGGGGCCGAACTACGTCGACGCCATCCTGCAGGGCTTCGTCGATCCGCCGCCGAAGGATTTCAAGCTGCCGGAAGGCTCCTACTACAACAAGTATTTCCCCGGCCACGCCATCAAGATGCCGAAGCCGCTGTCCGACGATCAGGTCACCTATGACGACGGCACGCCGCAGAAGCTCGATCAATATGCCAGGGACGTCTCGGCCTTCCTGATGTGGACCGCCGAGCCCCATCTCGAGGACCGCAAGCGGCTGGGCATGCAGGTGATGATCTTCCTGATCATCTTCGCAGGCATGATGTACTTCACCAAGAAGAAGGTCTGGGCCAACGCGCACTGATCGGCGCCGCCGCCTCTCGTGAATGAAGAAGCCCCTGCGGGGGCTTTTTTGTTGCCATGGCGCGGGCGGGCGCGTCACGCCTCGATTGCGTTGTCATCGCACTGGCGCCAGAATGGCTGTCAATAACAACCCTCTCGCGACCGGAGGACTGCCATGGGTACCAGCATCTCGTTCAAGCGGCCGGACGGCAAGGAAGCCCACGGCTATCTGGCCAATGCCCCGACCGGCAATGCCCCGGGCGTGGTGGTGATCCAGGAATGGTGGGGCCTGTCGGACCAGATCAAGGGATTGACCGATCGCTTCGCGCTGGCCGGTTTCGATGCGCTGGCGCCCGACCTCTACAACGGCAAGGTGGTGCCGTATCACGACACCGACGCCGCCAACAAGGAAATGGGATCGCTGGATTTCATCGACGCCACCACCCAGACCGTGCGCGGCGCCGCGCAGTACCTGGCGCGCAACGGTGCCAAGGTCGGCCTGACCGGCTTCTGCCTTGGCGGCGCGGTGACCGTGATCGGCGTCTGCAAGATTCCGGAACTCGCGGCCGGCGTGGCGTTCTACGGCATTCCGCCGGAAGCTGCGGCCAAGCCGTCCGACGTCAGGGTTCCGTTCCAGGCCCATTTCGCTAGCCGCGACGACTGGTGCACGCCGGCGCTGGTCGACGCCTTCGAGAAAGCGCTGAAGGCAGCCGGCAAGGCCGCGGAGATCTTCCGCTACGAAGCCGACCACGCCTTCGTCAACGAGCAGCGCGCCGAGGTCCACGACCGGGCGGCCGCCGAGCTGGCCTGGGGCCGCGCCACGGCGTTCTTCAAGAAGCATCTGGGGTGAGCTGGTTTCGGGCGTCATGCATCGCTCGCCGCGTGCTTCGTCCTGCCGGGCCGTGGATAGTTGTCCTGTACGGCTGTCTCGTGCTCGCCAGCGCACATGCCCGGGCCGAGCCGGCATTCGTCACGATCCAGGGTGATCTAACAAGAACCGCCTGGTGGGTGCTTGCCGACTTCCATCCGTTCACGACGGAAGTTCGCGGCATTCCCGTGAGCAAGATCCGGAAGAGTTGGTGCAAGGCAACGGAATTTCGCAAGGATCTCATTCCGAAGGAGTTGCTCGTCGAAGGTGGCGTCGACGGAATGGAGGCCAACAAGATGTCCTTCGCGGTGGAGGGGCATTTCGACGGCTCGGCCACGAAGCAGGTCGCTTTGGTGGGCGTCTATGAGGAGTGCGCCGGAAAGAGGGGGCAGTTCATCCTGATTCTGGACCAACCTGCCGACGGAAAAGCCAAGATCAGATTTATTAATGCAATGCAGATGGATCATCAATTCGGCGCGCTTCAGAAGGGGGAGGACAACACCGTCGTCACCTGGTCATGCATGGATTGCGATGGACGTTCTGTCCTCAAATGGGACCGTAAGAAGCGCAAGTTCGACTGGTTGCCGGAGCCGGACGAACAGTAGCGGGGCTGGCCGTCGGTAATAGAAAGAACATGCTGCGCCGGCGAAAGATGCCCCGAAGTGGCTCCCTTGACATGATCGGTGCCGGATGGTCTGTAATTCCCCATGAGCACCATTGTCCGCCCATCCCGTCTTTGGTGGCGCACCTCCTAAAGAGGTGGCCGGTGCGATTTCTTTTCTCAAAATCGTCGAAGGTCGCCAACGCAGTGCGGCGGCCCGATCGTTTGTCCTGTGTGGCGTTCCCTCGGCAAGTTTCGTAAGAGGATGCCATGAACAGGACCGTTTTCTCGCTTCCGGCCCATGAGGACTACCGTACCGCCGCCGGCCTCGCGGTGTCGCGCACGGTGGAAGAGTTCACCGGGGGCACCCGGCTGGATGACCTGATCGAGCATCTCGACCGCCGCCGCGGCGTCGTGCTGTCGTCGGGCACCACAGTGCCCGGACGCTACGAGAGTTTCGACCTCGGTTTTGCCGACCCGCCGCTGCGGCTGGAAACCACCGGCACCGACTTCTTCATCGATGCCCTGAATGGGCGCGGCGAGGTGCTGATCGCCTTTCTGGCCGAGACGCTGCGCGAGCCCTGCGTGGTCGTCACCGAAAAAACCGCCACCCGCCTCAAGGGGTACATCGTGCGCGGCGATGCGCCGGTCGATGAGGACCAGCGCACCCGGCGCGCCAGCGTGATGTCGCTGGTGCGCGATCTGGTCGCCGTGCTCTCCTCACAGGCCGATCCGCTGCTCGGCCTGTTCGGCGCCTTTGCCTACGACCTCGTGTTCCAGATCGAGGACCTCAAGCAGAAGCGCGCCCGCGAAAGCGACCAGCGCGACATCGTGCTGTACATCCCGGATCGCCTGCTGGCCTATGACCGCGCCACCGGCCGCGGCGTGGTGCTGAGCTATGATTTTGCCTGGAACGGCAGATCCACCAAGGACCTGCCGCGCGATACCCCCGAAAGCGTCTATGCCCGGACGCCGCGCCAGGGATTCTCCGATCATGTGGCGGGCGAATACCAGGGCGTGGTGGAAAAGGCCCGCGCGGCGTTCGCGCGCGGCGACCTGTTCGAGGCGGTGCCCGGGCAATTGTTCGCCGAGCCCTGCGAGCGCTCGCCGGCCGAGGTGTTCCAGCGGCTGTGCCGCATCAACCCGTCGCCCTACGGCGCGCTGATGAACCTCGGCGACGGCGAATTCCTGGTGGCGGCGTCGCCGGAGATGTTCGTGCGCTCCGACGGCCGCCGGGTCGAGACCTGCCCGATCTCCGGCACCATCGCCCGCGGTGTCGACGCCATCGGCGACGCCGAGCAGATCCGGCAACTGTTGAATTCGGAAAAAGACGAATTCGAACTCAACATGTGCACCGACGTCGATCGCAACGACAAGGCGCGGGTCTGCGTGCCGGGCACCATCAAAGTCCTGGCGCGGCGCCAGATCGAGACCTACTCGAAACTGTTTCACACCGTCGACCACGTCGAAGGCATTTTACGTCCCGGCTTCGACTCCCTGGATGCGTTCCTGACCCATGCCTGGGCGGTGACGGTGACCGGCGCGCCAAAGCTGTGGGCGATGCAGTTCGTCGAGGACAATGAGCGCTCGTCGCGGCGCTGGTATGCCGGCGCCATCGGCGTCGTGACCTTCGACGGCGGCATCAACACCGGCATCACCATCCGCACCATCCGGATGAAGGATGGGCTGGCCGAAGTGCGGGTCGGCGCCACGCTGTTGTTCGACAGCGACCCGGTCGCCGAGGAAAAGGAATGCCAGACCAAGGCGGCAGCCCTGTTCCAGGCGCTGCGCGGCGATCCGCCGAAGCCGCTGTCGGCGTTCGCGCCGGACGCTTCCGGCTCCGGCAAAAGGGTGCTGTTGATCGATCACGACGACAGTTTTGTTCACATGCTGGCGGATTATTTCCGCCAGGTCGGCGCCAGCGTCAGTGTGGTGCGCTACGTGCACGCCCAGCAGATGCTCAGGCAGCACAATTACGATCTCCTGGTGCTGTCGCCCGGACCCGGCCGCCCGGAGGATTTCGGCATCGCCGGCACCATCGACACGGCGCTCGAGAAGAAGCTGCCGATCTTCGGCGTCTGTCTCGGCGTCCAGGCAATCGGCGAATATTTCGGCGGCCAGCTCGGCCAGCTGGCGCAGCCGGCCCATGGCCGGCCGTCCCGGGTCCAGGTCCGCGGCGGCAGGCTGATGCAGAACCTGCCCAATGAGATCGTGATCGGCCGCTACCATTCGCTCTATGTCGAGCGCGACAGCATGCCTGACGTGCTCGATGTGACGGCCTCTACCGAGGATGGCGTGGCGATGGCCATCGAACACAGGACCCTGCCGGTAGGCGGAGTGCAGTTTCACCCGGAATCGCTGATGTCGCTCGGCGGCGAAGTGGGGCTGCGCATCGTCGAAAATGCGTTTAGGCTCGGCCGGCCGGCCGCCCGACCAGGGACTGTTTGATGACGGACGTACATTTGAAAGAACCGACCATGAGCCTCGAACACGATCTGAAGGCCGCCGTCCGCACCATTCCGGACTATCCGAAGCCGGGGATCCTGTTTCGCGACATCACCACCCTGCTTGGCGACGCGCGGTCGTTCCGCCGCGCGGTCGACGAACTGGTGCAGCCATGGGCGGGGCTCAAGATCGACAAGGTCGCCGGCATCGAGGCCCGCGGCTTCATCATCGGCGGCGCGGTGGCGCATCAATTGTCCGCTGGCTTCGTGCCGATCCGCAAGAAAGGCAAGCTGCCGCATACCACCGTGCGTATCGCCTATTCGCTGGAATACGGCCTCGATGAAATGGAAGTGCATGCCGACGCCATTCATCCCGGCGAACGGGTAATCCTGGTCGACGACCTGATCGCCACCGGCGGCACCGCCGAGGGCGCGGTCAAGCTGATGCGCCAGATCGGCGCCAATGTGGTGGCGGCCTGTTTCATCATCGACCTGCCGGAACTCGGGGGTGCCGCAAAATTGCGCGCCATGGACGTGCCGGTGCGCACCCTGATGACGTTCGACGGGCATTGAGGGCCGATAGGTCGGTAGTCGTTCGAAAAACTACCTCACGACTGCTGCAGGATCATGCTGAGCTCGAGCTCGCGGAAGCTGAAATAATTCTTCCGGATCCATTGGTGCAGTTCGGTGGACGAATCCTTTTCGGCGCGCAGATAGCCGGTAAAGGAGAAGTTGAGCCGGTCGATATAGGTCTTGAGGAACTGCGGCAGCGCGGCTATGGGAATGACGCGGCCGCGGGCGAAGGATGGCGGCAATTCGCCGCGAACCACGTGTTCGTTGTCGATGGTCACCAGCGCGTGCGGCGGGATCTGCGCCTGCAGCATCAGGTGGCCGCGCGCCGAGGCGCGGTCGGTGTCGGCGACGAACAGCACCACCGGCACGATGCCGCGCCGCGCCGCCTCCTTCATGAAGCCAATTTCGTCCGACATCCGGAAGAATTCGTCGAAGGCGTGGTAGCCGAGGTCGATTACCTTGGGGACGCTGTCGTTGACGATCAGGCGGTCCATCAGCGCCATCTTGCCGAAGGTGTCGTCGACCTCCGCGGTCTCGGTCAGCTTCGGCAGGAAGTCGAGCAGCGACGGTTCCTTCAGATTGATGTCGAAGGCCGTCACCACGCCGTTCTTGAGCGACAGGAATTCGGTCAGCAGCCGCGCGATCAGCGTCTTGCCGACCAGCGGGCGGGGCGAGCAGATGATATAGACCGGGGTGCGGCGCATGGCGCGAATATCGGGCGCATCGGCCGCCTTATCCAGCCAAAAACGTCGACTTTGAGGTTATTTTTCGCCGCGCGAGGGCCTGTCGCCGACCAGGTCGGTGAGCTTGATGCGGTCGAACTCGCTCCAGACATTGGCGAGCCAGTGGCGCACATAGCCGCGCAGCACGAACGAGTAGTTTTCCGCCTCGTCATGGATGCCCTTGTTGGCGACGAACTTCAGGAACGGCACCGAGGCGACCTCGACCTGCTCATAGGCCATTTCGTTGAGCTTGGGGATGGTAAGCTCGGTGGCATCCTTGATGCGGTGGAAGTAGGAGTTGTAGGTCGCCTGGTCCCACTCGAAGAAGCTGGTGTTGTTGATGAAATTCTTCACCAGGAAATACTTGGCGCCCTGCATGAAGCCGGCGGTCTCCGCGATCTCGTCCAGCGAGGCGATCGAGGGGCCGAGGATATGAAAAACCGCAAAGGTGATCTGGCCGGACTTGGCGGCGTCGAGAAAGCCGATGTCGCGCAGCGATGCCAGCGCCGGCGACAACAGTCCGGCGCGAACGTCGATCACGGTCACCGAGGGGTTGGACGCGTTGAGGGTGTCGAAGATCTTCATCTGGTCCGACGTCGTCGTCATGTCGACGATCTGGGTGATGTCGGGATGAAACCGTTTCAGCGTGCCGCGCGGCGACTCGGTATCGAAGGCGCGGGTCGGCACGTTGTTGGCGCTGAAATAGTCCAGCAACGTCCGCGAGACGGTGGTCTTGCCGACCCCGCCCTTGTCGGCACCTACGACAATCACAACTGGCTTCGCCATGAGATCCCTTTTCGCGCGAGGCTTCCCCGCGATCCCATGTGCACTTCATGCGAATGGGATCGCCCCCCAGCCTGCTTTGGGCGCGAACATGGCAGAAACAAGGGATAATTCAATTCCCAAGACTGAAGTCCCGGGAATTCCTACCGAAATTCGTCAAACCCGGGACCGCGCCAGCCGCTCCGCAGGCGGTCGGTCCGATCGGTCGCGCTAATGCTGTCCCCAAGGGCCGGCCGGCTTCACCCATGGCCCCTGCGAGGTGCCGGAGGGCGGGTTGCCGTCGCTCCACGGGCCCGGCGGCGGCGGCGGCGGGGTCTGCCCTGAAGGCGTTGGAGAATCCGGCTGTCCCGAGCCGTCGTCGGGGGCGTCGGTGTCGGTCGGCAACGCCAGCCGACCGGGATCGTGGCCGCCGGCAAACTTGACCAGTGCGGCGACCCGCGCATCCACCGAGGGGTGGGTCGAAAACAGGTCGGCGAAACCTTCGCGCGGGTTGTCGATGCACATCTCCATCACCGCCGAAGTGGCGCCGGGCAGTTCGCCGCGGTTTTCGATCTTGCGCAGTGCCGAGATCATGGCGTCGGGATTCTTGGTCAGTTCGACCGAGCCGGCATCGGCCAGCAGTTCGCGCGAGCGCGACAGCGCCATCCGCACCACCAGCGACAGCGCCCAGGCCAGCGCGATCAGCGCCACCGCGAGGATGACCACGACGATGGCGCCGCCGCCGCCCTTGCTGTTGTTGTTGTCGCCGGATGACGAGGAGCGGGACGAGCGGCCGCCGCCGAAATTCCAGTTCGAATAGAAGAACGAGCGGAAAAACAGCTCGCCGGCAAAGCCGACCACGCCGGCGATGATCATCGCGATCACCATCAGCTGCACGTCGCCGTTGCGGATGTGGGTGAGTTCGTGGCCGAGCACCGCCTCGATTTCCTGGTCGCTGAGCGAGTTAAGGAGGCCGGTGGTGACGGTTACGGAATATTGCCGGGCATTGAGCCCGGTGGCGAAGGCGTTGAGCGCCGCGCTGTCCATTATTTTCAATTTCGGCATCGGGATGCCTCGGGAAATGCAGAGATTTTCCAGAAGATTATACAGCCGGGGCTGCTGCTGCCGGGTGACGTCCTCGCCGCCGGTGACGGCATCGATGATCGACTGATGGAAGAAATAGGCGATCACGATCCACAGCGCCGCGCCCACCGTGGCGTAGGGAAACGCCCGCATCAGGTCGCGCGACGCGGCGAACAGGAAGTCGTTGACCGAGCCATCGCCGTTGATCACCACCTCGGCGATCAGCGCGCCGGCGAACACCAGCACATAAATCAGGACGAACAGCCCCGCGAGCAGCAGCATCGAACGAAACTTGTTCGAGGCGATGTGGGTGTAGAGACCATAAGCGGCCATGCTGCAGAGTCCGGCTCCGGCCGATGGCGTCCGTCAGAACTTGACCGTCGGTACCTGTTCGACTTCGCCGCGGCTGGCGCCGAGGTCGAAGAAGTCCTTGCGGGTGAAGCCAAGGGGCGCGGCGAACAGCGCCGCCGGCATCTGCTGGATACCGGTGTTGTATTCCTGGACCGCGTTGTTGAAGAAACGCCGGCTGGCCGCGATCTTGTTTTCGAGATCGGACAATTCGTTGGCCAGTTGCTGGAAGTTGGCGTTGGCCTTGAGGTCCGGGTAGGCCTCGGACAAGGCGATCAGCTTGCCGAGCGCGCCGGAGAGCTGGTTCTCGGCGGCGGAGACCTGGCCGGTGCCCTGCGCCGACATGGCGGCGTTGCGGGCTTTCACCACGTCGTCGAGGGTGCCGCGTTCGTGCGCGGCATAGCCCTTCACGGTCTCGAGCAGGTTGGGAATGAGATCATGGCGCTGCTTCAGCTGCACGTCGACGTCGGCGAAGGCCTGGCCGACCCGCTGGCTGAGCGCAACCAGGCGATTATAGGCGCCGATCGCAAACAGCACGATGATAACGATGACGCCGAGAACGATCCAGCCGGTCGACATGGAAAATAACTCCTGGTGGGACGACAAGGACGCACCCTAGACGAAAAATCCGCCGCGCGGCAGGGGCCGCGGACCGGGTGCAGCGCACATTGGTCGCCGCCGGCGGCGAAAGCGTTCAAAGTCCCGGCAGACCCGGCGATGCGGCTGCGGGCTAAACCGCGTCGCCCCAGTTCAGTTTCCGCAACCGCGCATAGGCCGCTTTGTCACGGCGCGGGGCGGTGGCGATTTCGATGCCGTCCGGCGTGCAGAGTTTTGCCGTGACCGCGATCTTGCCGACCTGCGGCTGCGCCAGCACGCGGACAGGCCGCCCGATCACCGGCGTGCGTGACAGCGCCACGTAGCTGAATTTTTCGTCCTCGTAAGGCAGCTCCGCGGCCTTGAGCTGTTTGTGGGCGCGCAACCGTGGCAGCCGCCGGGTGAAGTGACACCAGTCGGGTGAAGCGAGCGGACATTCCGCATCGTGCGGGCAGGGCGCTGCGACATGCGCGCCCCGGGCGATCAAGCGGCGGCGCAGCTCGAGGATGCGGCGGCTGCCCGCCGGGGTGCCGGGTTCGACAACGACAAGCATATCGGCTGTCTTCGCCCACATCATTTCGGTGAGCGCCGCACGCGGCGCGTCGTCCAGTTCATTGATCACGTAGCTGGCGACGACAAGATCGGCTGCCGGCGCGTCGGCGATCCCGGCAACCGCGTCGCCCTGAACGTAGCGCGGCGCCGGCAGATGGCCGTCGCGGGCCAACTCCAGGGCCAGGGCGCGCAAGGCCGGGTTGGCGTCGAGCAGCGTCAAGGAGCGCAGCGAGGCAAATGCCGATGCCGCCGCCCAGCTCGCGGTGCCGGGACCGGCGCCGACGTCAAGCAGGCTTTGCGGCGCGAAATCCGGACGGACCTGGAGCAGCGCGTTGAAGCTTGCGGTCACCGCGGCATAGGTCGCCGGCATCCGCGCCAGCGCGTAGGCCATCGCATCGGCGTCGCTGCGGATCGCGCCGGAGCCGCCGCCGCCGCGATAAACTTTCGAAATCGCGGCCGCGCGCTGCGCGGCGTCGCTACGCGACAGGCCGTGCAATCTGGCTTCGAGGGCGGCCCGGAGTTCGGCAGGAAGGTCGGGAGCGATCACGACGCGGGCAAAGCCTCTCCACGAGTCGTCCCGGCCAACGAGCCGGGACCCATAATCCCTGGCCTCCGTGTTGAGGGGAAGGCCTCTGCTTCACTGCCGAAACGAGATTCCGCGCGGTATGGGTCCCGGCCTTCGCCGGGACGACGCGTGGAGAGATTTTGCGCGTCCTACGCCACGTTCTGGTCGAGGATCTTCACCGCGTCTTCGAGATCGACCGAGACCAGTTGCGAGACGCCACGCTCGGCCATGGTGACGCCGAACAGCCGGTTCATCCGCGCCATGGTGATCGGATTGTGGGTGATGATGATGAAGCGGGTGTCGGTCGAGCCGGTCATCTCGTGCAACAGATCGCAGAACCGCTCGACGTTGTGGTCGTCAAGCGGCGCGTCGACTTCGTCCAGCACGCAGATCGGCGACGGGTTGGTGAGGAACACCGCGAAAATCAAGGCCAGCGCCGTCAGTGCCTGTTCGCCGCCGGACAACAGCGACAGCGTCTGCGGTTTCTTGCCGGGCGGCTTGGCGATGATTTCCAGGCCGGCTTCCAGCGGGTCGTCGCTCTCGATCAGGTGCAGCTCGGCATTGCCGCCGCCGAACAGCTCGGAGAACAGCCGCTTGAAATGCCCGTTGACGACCTCGAACGAGGTCAACAGGCGTTCGCGTGCTTCGCGGTTGAGGCTCTGGATGCCCTGGCGCAGCCGCTTGATGGCTTCCACGAGGTCGTCGCGCTCGGTGGTCAGCGAGGTGTGCTGGGTTTCGACCTCGCGCAGTTCCTCCTCGGCGCGCAGGTTGACGGCACCGAGCCGTTCGCGGTCGCGGCGCAACTTTTCCAGGTCGGCCTCGATCTCGGTGAGTTGCGGCAACTCGTCGCCGGGCTTGATCTCTGCGAGGGGTGCCACGCCTTCCGGCTCGACCTCGAGCATGTCGCGGATTTCGCGTTCGATGTCCTCGAGGCGGCGCCGGGCGCCATCCATGCGCTCCTCGGCGCGGGCGGTGGCCTCGCGGGCGGCCGACAGCGCCTCCAGCGAGATCTTGGCGGCCCGGTCGGTTTCCGCCATCAGGTTTTCCGCGCTCTGCAGCGCGTCGGCGGCGGCGCGGCGCGCCCCTTCCGCGGTCTCGATTTCCGCGATCAGCGCCCGGCGCTTTTCGGCGAACAGCGCCGGGGCGTTTTCCAGTTCGGCGCGCTCGGCCTTGACCTCGGTGACGCGGGCTTCGACGGTGGCGATCTGCGACGCCGCGCTCGCCTTGCGCGCCTGCCATTCGTTGCGCTCGGCCAGGATTGCCTGGAGGCGGCGATCGGCGAGTTCGGCTTCGCGCGCCAGCGCCTGGGCTTCGGCGCGAACCTGGGCGGCGAGCCGGCGATGGCCGTCGATGGCTTCGCGCACCGCGCCAAGCCGGGTCTCGGTGTCGAGGCTTGGCGGCAATTCCGCCAGCGCCGCCTCGGCGGCGGCATGGGCGGCCTGGGCCTCGCTACGATCGGCGGTGAGGCGGGAATGCGCCTCGGTCAGGGCCGATTTGCGCGTGGCGTGGCGGTTGATCTCGCGCTCGGTGGCGGCATGCCGTTCGCGCGCCGCATCGACGTCGCGCCGCGCCGTGCGCAGCGCTTCGCGCGCCGAAGTTTCCGCACTGGAGGCGGCCCGCAGCTCGGTTTCGGCGGTTTCCAGCGCCTGGCGCTTGGCCGCGGCATCGAGGCGGGCCTGCTGCAGCTCGTTTTCGATATCGACCAGCCGCGCCCGTTCGGCGAGCCGCCGCGCCGCGCCGGTCGGGGCGTGGGCCGCGGCGACAAACCCGTCCCAGCGCCAGACGTCGCCTTCGCGCGACACCAGCCGCTGGCCGGTCTTCAGCTGCGACACCAGGGCGGCGCCGCGGTCGCGGGCGACGACGCCGATCTGGGCCAGGCGCCGGGCCAGTTCGACCGGTGCGTTGACGTGGCCGGCCAACGCCTCGACGCCTTCGGGCAGTGCCGGGTCGCCTTCGGTAATCCCGGCGTTGGTCCAGCGCATCGGCGCCGACGGATCGACCGGGGCATCGAGATCGTCGCCGAGAGCGGCGCCCAGCGCCTTTTCATAGCCCTTGGCAACGCTGACGCCATCGATGATCGGCGGCCACAAATTCTTGGTCTCGCCGTTGACCAGCTTGGAAATCGTTCGCGCCTCGGTTTCCAGCCGCTGCACCCGCTTGTCGGCTTCGGCAAGCGGGGAGCGCGCGGCTTCGAGCTGCTGCCGGGCGGCAACGTGGGCGGCTTCGGAACCCTGGGCGATGGCTTCGGACTGCACCAGATTCTGCTGCGCGGCTCCCACCGCGGCGGTCAAGGCGTCGATATCGCCGAGCCCGATGGTTTCCTGCGCCAGCTTTTCGATCTCGGCCACCACATTGGCGATGTCCTGGTCGAGCCGCGTGCAGCGCTCGTGATGGCTGCGCACATTGGCCTGCAACTGGTTGCGCCTGGCGGTGAGGTCGGCCAGCGTCGTGGTCAGTTCGGCGAACAGGCGCTCTGAGTCCGCCAGCGTCGCCTCGGCCTCCGCTACCCGCTCGTCGGCGCCGCTGCGCTTTTCGACCCGGGACTTGATCTCTTCCTTCAGCTCGGCGTCTTCGCTGTCGAGCCGCTGCAGCGCCACGTCGGCGTCGGAGGATTGCCGCTGCTCGCGCTCGACGTCGTCGGCAAACTGGGTCAGCCGGCGGTCGAGTTCGGCGACGCGGTCGCGGGCCCGCTGCTCCTCGCGGTCCAGCGTCTCGCGCGCATTGGTCAGGCGCTGCAGGGCGGCGGCGGCGCGGGCCTCGGCCTCGCGCAAGGCCGGCAGTTCCGAGGCGCGGATGGCCTGGATGCGGGCGGATTCGGCCTGTTCGCGGGTCCGCTCGGCGAGTTCGCGGACGGCGAGATCGTGGGTCCGCCCGGCCTCGGCCACGTCGGCATGGGCCTCGAGCCAGCGCATATGGAACAGCAGCGCCTCGGCCTTGCGGACCTTGGCGGCGACTTCGCGGTAGCGGATCGCCTGACGGGCCTGTTTCTTCAATCCGTCGATCTGCCCGGCGAGCTGGCCGATCACGTCCTCGACCCGGGTCAGGTTGGTTTCCGCGGCCTTGAGGCGCAGTTCGGCCTCGTGGCGCCGGGCATGCAGCCCGGCGACGCCGGCGGCATCTTCCAGCACGCGACGGCGCTGTTCCGGCTTGGCCTGGATGATCTCGCCGATCTTGCCCTGGTGCACCAGTGCCGGCGAACGGGCGCCGGTGGCGGCATCGGCAAACAGGATCTGGACGTCGCGGGCGCGCACGTCGCGACCGTTGATGCGATAGACCGAGCCAGCCTCGCGCTCGATCCGGCGCGATATTTCCAGCGTCTCATGGTCGTTCATGGCGGACGGCGCGGTGCGATCGGAATTGTCGATCGTCATCACTACTTCGGCATGGTTGCGCGAGGGACGGTTGCCGGAACCGGCGAAAATCACCGCATCCATGTCGGCGGCGCGCAGCGACTTGTGGGAGGTCTCGCCCATCGCCCAGCGCAGCGCCTCGACCAGGTTGGACTTGCCGCAGCCGTTCGGTCCGACCACCCCGGTCAGCCCGGGCTCGATCATGAAATCGGTGGGTTCGACGAACGATTTGAAGCCGTGCAGGCGAAGGCGCGTGAGTTTCATGAACGCGGTGCTCTCCAGATCATGATGTGTTCCGTGGAATCACGTCACGATCTTATCTTTTTGTTTGAGCATGATCTCTTCGGAAAACCGGCATCCACTTTTCCGGATCATGCTGTAGCAAAGCCGTTGTTGGCAGGAACGAATCTCCCTGCCGGGACAATACCATACAAGGCAATGTCATGCGGGGGGTGAGTCGCCCTTGTGGCTCCCAAGGTAGCGACAATGGCGAGGCTCAAGCCCGAGGGCAACCACCGCGGCTGGCTTTTCCAGAGGCTTTTGCCGGGGGATCGCAGCGGTGGCGCGTCCCGCATGGCAAGGCCCTGCATCGGCCTCGCCCCGCAGCGCGCAGAGGTCTGAGGAAGCGGTAATCAGCTCTTCAGCAGCGGATTGATCTTCTTCTCGAATTCCTCGATCGAGGTCTCGCCCTTGACCATCTCGCCGTTGATGAAGAACGTCGGCGTCGAATTCACCTTCAACACGTCATTGGCATATTTCTGGTCGGCGCCGATCTTGTCGAGCAGGGCCTGATCCTTGAGGCAGTCCTCGACATTCTTCTCGGTAAGCCCGGCCTGCTTGCCGATCTGCTTCATGACTTCGGAGGTCTTGGGGCCGGCCCAGTCGTTCTGCCGCTTGAACAACAGATCGACCACCGTGAAGTACTTTCCGGGGTCGTCCTTGGCGATGCAGCGCGCCAGCATCGATCCCGCCGCGGCCTTGATGTCGAGGGGGAATTCCCGGAACACGTAGCGCACCTTGCCGGTATCGATGAATTCGGACTTGATCTTCGGGAACACCTCTTCGTTGAAGCGCGCGCAATGCGGGCAGGTCATCGAGGCGAACTCGACGATGGTGACCGCGGCGTTGGCTGGGCCCAGCGCCATGTCCGGCAGCGACACCGGCTTGGCGACGTCGGCCGCGCTCTGCGCCATTGCGCCCGAGATCAGCCGCAGCGGCGAAAATCCGGCGAGAGCGGCAAGCCCGGTCATCGACAGGGCGGTGGTGAAGGCGCGGCGCGTGAGGATGATCAACGGTCTGCTCCAAAATCGGCGGGTTAGGCCCTAGTAATAAGGTGCCTGTCGCTAGCTTGAAACCACAATTGTGGCAATGGCGGGCCCCCGGACCGACGGGTGGCCTGCCTCAATTTCGCTTGATCGAGGCGCCGAGCCGCGCCAGTGCCGCGCGCAATTCGTCATCTTCGACCGCGGTCAGCGAGGCCGCGACCTTGGCGATACTGGCGGGATCCGGGGCGGTCGCGGTCTTGCGCGGCTTGCGAGCCGACAGCGGCGCCTGGCGCAGCGCCAGCCGACCGACCGCGTTCCAGCCGAGGAAACGGTTGACCTGCGCCAGGATCACATCGGAGGCATGCTGGATCTCCAGCGCCATCGGGCCATCGACCCGCAGCACCAGCGTCGCCGGTTCTTGCGGCTGGCCCTCGACCGGGCGCGGCCACCGGATCTTGAGCGGTTCGCAATGCGCGGCGAGTTCGGTTCCGGCGATTTCCCCCCAGCGCGTGACCAGTTCGCGCGAGGCGAATCCCTGCTTGGCATAGGCGTCGGAAAACACCTGACCCAGGAGCGCGGACAGCGGTTTGGCGGAGATCGGACCGGGCTTGGACATGGCCACTCGCTTTGCGTAGATAGCGCCATGACCCTATCAGGCCCCGCCAGGCGCGAGAAGGAAGTCCCGGGCCTCGGGCGGGCCGGAACCGCCGCCGACCGTCCGGCGCTGCTGCTCGACTGGTACGACCGTCATCGCCGCCGTTTGCCATGGCGGCCGTTGCCCGGCGTAGATGCCGATCCGTACCGGGTGTGGCTGTCGGAAATCATGCTGCAGCAGACCGGCGTGCAGACGGTGGGTCCGTATTTCGAGAAGTTCGTGTCGCGCTGGGGAGATGTGGCGGCGCTGGCCAGCGCGTCGCTCGACGACGTGCTGCGGATGTGGGCCGGGCTTGGCTATTATTCGCGGGCCCGCAACTTGCATGCCTGCGCGGTCGTGGTGGCGCGCGATCATGGCGGCGCCTTTCCCGATACCGAGGAGAGACTGCGGGCCTTGCCCGGCATCGGGCCCTACACCGCGGCCGCCATTGCCGCCATCGCCTTCAGCCGCCGCACCATGCCGGTGGACGGCAATATCGAACGTGTGGTGTCGCGGCTGTTCGCGGTCGAGCAGGCGCTGCCGCACTCCAAGCCGCAGATCAGGGAATTGGCGTCGACGCTGCTCGCCTTAAGCCGCGCCGGCGACAGTGCACAGGCCCTGATGGATCTCGGCTCGACGATCTGCACGCCGAAGCGGCCGGCCTGTGCGCTGTGCCCGCTCAACGATGGCTGTGCGGCGCGCGCGCGCGGCGACCAGGAGACGTTTCCGCGCAAGGCGGCGAAGAAGACCGGCGAACTGCGGCGCGGCGCTGCCTTCGTGGTCCGGCGCGGCGACGCGCTATTGGTGCGCAGCCGGGCCGAGAAGGGCCTGCTCGGTGGCATGACCGAAGTGCCGACTTCGGCCTGGCTGGCGGCGCAGGACGACAAGGCGGCACTGAAGCAGGCGCCGGCATTGAAAGGCGTCACGCGCTGGCATCGCAAGGTCGGCGTCGTCACCCACGTCTTCACGCATTTCCCGCTGGAGCTCGTGGTCTACACCGCGAATCTGCCCCCCGGCAGCCGGGCGCCCGCGGGCATGCGCTTCGTGCCGATCGCGACCTTAGCCGACGAGGCGCTGCCCACGGTCATGCGCAAGGTGATCGCGCTCGGCCTCGGCTGAGATCAGGTGGCGCGGGCTTCGTGCGCTATCCGGCGCTCGACCGCAGGCCTTGTGCCGGCAGCACCACGATCGGCGGCTTGGCGTTGAGGCCCTCGACCTGAAATCCGGCGACGCGCTTGTAGTTGGCGGCGATGTCTTCCAGTTCCTGCTGCGACAGCACGTCGGTGACGACGGCAAAGCCGCCGGGCGCGCGTTCCTCGACCAGTTGCATCACCTGCTCGGGTCCGTTGCGGCGGTTGAGCATGACGAGATCGGTGGTGGCCGGACGGCGCTCGGCCTCATAAGCCTGCAGCGCCTCCGGCGTTTCGCCATCTTTAAGAATTTCGCGGGTGATGACGCGGGCATCGAGGATCGCCTGGGAGGCGCCGTTGGAGCCGATCGGGTACATCGGATGCGCGGCGTCACCCATCAGCGTGACCCGGCCGAAACTCCATCGCGGCACCGGATCGCGATCGACCAGCGGGTATTCGTAAACTTGTTTGCAGTTGCGGATCAGCCCTGCGACGTCGAGCCAGTCGAAATCCCATTGCTCGAACTGCGGCAGGAACTCGGCGAGGTTGCCGGTGCGGTTATAATCCTCCCGGCGCCATTTGTAGTTCGGATCGAGCAGCCGCTCGGCGACCCAGTTGATCTCGAACTTGCCGTTGGCATCTGCTTCCCTGGAGATCGGATAGCAGACGAATTTCAGCACCTCATGGCCGGCCATGATCATGGTGCGGCCGGACAGGAAGGCATCGCTGGTGGTGATGCCGCGCCACAGGATGCGGCCGTTCCACAGCGGCGGGCCTTCCAAGGAATAGAGCTTTTCGCGGATCGCGGAGTGTATGCCGTCGGCGGCGATCAGCAGCCGGCCGTCGTAGCTGCCCGCCGCTTTGCCGGTAGCCTTGTCGATGAAATCGGCGCGGACGCCGTCCGGCGTCTCGGTCCAGCCATGGAGGTGGTGGCTGGTGAGAACGCTGTCGGCGCCGAGCCGCTCGATCACCGCATCGAGCAGGATCTGCTGCAGGATGCCGCGATGGATCGAGAACTGCGGCCACTTGTAGCCGGCCTCGAGCCCGCGCGGCTCGCTCCAGATCGGCTTGCCGTGCTTGGAGAAGAACGCCAGCTCCCGGGTGCGCACGCCCGAGGCGTCGAGCTGCTCCAGAAGGCCGAGTTCGATCAGTTCGCGGACCGCATGCGGCAGCACGTTGATGCCGACGCCGAGCGGCTTTAACGCCGAAACGCTTTCGAACACTTTGGCCGGCACGCCGATCTGATGCAGGCTGAGCGCCAGCGTCAGCCCGCCGATGCCGCCGCCGGCGATGAGAACCGTCATGGTGTTTCCCCCGATAATGGTTGTGGTCATCGCACGACAGCGCCGCAGTGGGCAACCGCGAAGGGGTTTGGGGCGAGGCTCAGGCCGTCCGCCGCTTCGGCCGGTCGAGCGCGGCGCCGACGCCGAGCACGATCTGGCGCAGCCAGATCGATCCCGGGTCCATCTGGGCGCGGGTGGGATAGAACAGGTACTGCTCGTCGATACCCGGATCGAGCGGCGGCGTGACGACGTGAAGCGACAGCGGCTTCGCCAGGGCGGCGATCAGACGACGCGGCACGAAGGCGACGAGATCGGTGCGGGCCGCGACATGCAGCGCCTCGATATAGCCCGGCACCACCAGCGCGATCTGCCGCTCGATGCCGTTCGGCAGCAGCCAGTCGTCGATCAGGTCGGCGTTCTGGCCGCGGATGACGACGGCGACGTGCCGCGCCGCCAGGAACACGTCGCGCCGCTGCAGCCCCGCGGCGACCGGATGGCCGCGCCGCACCGCCAGGGCATCGCTGTCCTTGTAGAGCAACTGGCGATGGAACCCCTTGAAGGCGTTGCCGATGCTGATCACGAGGTCGAGCGAGCGGGCGAATTCCGCCGTCATGATCGCGGGTCCGCGCCACGGCACGATATCGAGCCGCAGGTTCGGCGCCAGCGCGGTGATCTTTTCCATCAGTGGCGGCACCAATAGCTCGACCGCGAGGTCCGGCATCATCAGGCGGAAGCGGCGTTCGCTGCGCGCGGCATCGAAATCGTCGCGCACGAACAGCCCGCGCACCTGCTCCAGCGCCTGCGCCAGCGGCCCACGCAGCGCCTGGGCGCGCGGCGTCAGCTCCATGCGGGCGCCGACCCGTACCAGCAGCGGATCGCGCAGGATGTCGCGCAGCCGCGCCAGCGCATGGCTGGTTGCCGGCTGCGACAGTCCGACCCGCATCGCGGCGCGGCTGACGCTGGCTTCCAGCAGCAGCGCGTCGAGCGCGACCAGCAGGTTGAGGTCGAGCGAGGCTAAATTCATAGAGCGAATATATATCATACCGTCTATCGATTGGAAGAATGGCGCGCGAGGCGCGATGGTGACGAAGTCACCAGGAGAAGGAGAAAATCGTGAGCGCCACGGAAAACAGGAAGCTGATGCAGGATATTTTCGCCGCGGTTGCCGCCGGCGATCGCACGGCTTTTGTCGACAGCCTGGCCGACGACGTCACGCTGCGCGTCACCGGGAGCAATTCCTGGTCGCGGACGTTCACGGGCAAGGCGTCGCTGCTGCGCGACCTTTACGGCTATCTGAACACGCTGTTGGCGCCGGGCCGGCGCACCGTCGCGCATCGTTTCATCGCCGATGGCGACCATGTGGTGGTCGAGGCGCGCGGCGACATGACGACCAAGGCGGGCGTGCGCTACGACAACGAGTATTGCCTGGTCTACCGGCTTGCGGGCGGCAAGATCGTCGAGATCAGGGAGTATCTGGACTCGGCGCTGTGCGAAGCGGTGCTGGGAAAGTTTCCGATAGAGGCAGCCGGGCGGATTAGCGAAGCGTAATCCGCCACTGACGTCATCGTTGCGAAATGGCGGGTTACGCTTCGCTAACCCACCCTACACATTCCACGAAGTTCGATCAGGCGACCTTGGTCTTGAGGTGGCCGAACATGATGTTCTTGGCCTCTTCGTCCATCTCGGTCTTGAAGGTGAACTTGTCCTTCAGCGCGATCGCCCGCGCCGCCGCCGGACGGGCCGAGATCTCGTCGTGCAGCCGCTTGACGTTGGGATATTTGGCGAACACGTCGTCGCCGAGCACGAACGGCGCCATGCGCCCCCAGCCCCAGAACGCCATGTCGACGATGGTGTAGGTGTCGCCTACCATGTAGCGGCTGTTGGCGAGATGGTCGTCCAGCACCTTGTAATGGCGGTGCGCCTCGTACTGGTAACGGTTGTGAGCGTATTCGAGGTCCTTCGGCGCCGCATGCTTGAAATGCACCGCCTGGCCGGAATAGGGGCCAAGCCCGGTGGCGACGAACATCAGCCATGACAGCAACTGGCCGCGATTGGCAGGCGTATTGGGCGGCAGGAATTTTCCGGTCTTCTCGGCGAGGTAAAGCAGGATCGCATTGCTGTCGAACACGTGGACGCCGTCGTCGTCGATGGCCGGCACCTTGCCGTTCGGGTTGACCTTGAGGAATTCCGGCTTGAACTGTTCGCCCTTGCGGGTGTCGACCGGCACCAGTTCGCAGGGCAGGCCGGACTCTTCAAGAAACAGCGCGACCTTGTTCGGGTTCGGGGCGCCGTTGAAATAGAATTTGAGCATTGAGAACTCCCTCGCCTCTTTGATTACCCCAGAAAAATCGCGGGTGACGTCACCGCGGAACAGCATGTCCATGCGCAAATTTTTGCGACATGCGCAAGCGACGAGTTTGTGAGGGGGTGGTTCGGGACGCGCGATGGCGCGGCTTTTGGGTGCGGCCCAGCCGCCGGGAAGGCTCAGCCCGCCGCCATCTCGCTGCGGATCTCGGCGCGCAGTTCGTCGATCAGCCTGAGGCCCTTCTTGGTCTCGACGTGCCAGAAGGTCCAGCCGTTGCAGGCTTCCGAGCCCTGCGCTACTGCGCCCATGCGGTGGATCGAGCCGACCTTGTCGCCGAGCATGATGGCGCCGTCGGCCCGCACCAGGGCGCCGTGGCGCTTCTTCGAATCCACCAGCTTTGCGCCGGGGGCGATCATGCCGCGCTCGATCAGCTCGGAGAAGGCGACGCGGGGCGCGTCGCGCGCGGTCATGAACGGCGCCAGCGTGGCTTCGGGCAAGGGTTCGACGGCGGTGATCCGCGCCTGTGCGGCCGCGGCATAGGTCGGGTCGCGCTCGAAACCGATATAGCGGCGGCCGAGCCGCCTGGCGACGGCGCCGGTGGTGCCGGTGCCGTTGAACGGATCGATCACGAGATCGCCGGGTTTCGACGACGACAACAGCACCCGCGCCAGCAGGCCTTCGGGCTTCTGCGTCGGGTGAACCTTCTTGCCGTCCTTGCCCTTGAGCCGCTCGTCGCCGGTGCACAGCGGGATCAGCCAGTCGGAACGGGCCTGGACGTCCTCGTTGGCGGCCTTCAGGGCCTCGTAATTGAAGGTGTAGCCCTTGGCGTTCTCGTCCCGCGCCGCCCAGATCATGGTTTCATGGGCGTTGGTGAAACGGCGGCCGCGAAAGTTCGGCATCGGGTTGCTCTTGCGCCAGACGATGTCGTTGAGGACCCAGAAGCCGAGGTCCTGCATGATCGATCCGACCCGAAAGATGTTGTGGTAGGAGCCGATCACCCACAGCGTCGACGACGGTTTCATGACGCGGCGGCAGGCCAGAAGCCAGGCGCGGGTGAAGTCGTCATAGGCGGCGAAGGAGGAAAATTTGTCCCAGTCGTTGTTAACCGCATCGACGTGGGATTTGTCGGGACGCTTGAGATCGCCCTTAAGCTGCAGGTTGTATGGCGGATCGGCGAAAACCAGATCGACGGAACCCGCCGGCAATTTCGACATCTCGGCGACGCAATCGCCGACCACGATTTGGCTGTCCGAATGAGACTCGAAATTAGTGCGGGGCGCCTTTGCAGACGCCCCGCGACGCGACACAACCATGACTCAAATACTCTGACTTAGGCGACGCTGTCGGCGACGCGGGACTAAACAACCGACTGGCGATACCTTGAAGGGGCAAAGTAAAAATCGACTTAATTGCGCCCTATCGCGCGCTAGGCAATAATTGCCGGGCAGGTTAATGCTTAATGGAATGGAAATTTTGCCGGATCGCCGCGTTGGATGACCGCCGCGACCGCGAAATGAGGAAACAGCGCCATGCAGTATGATGACTTCCGTCGCAGCAGCGACATCGACGACCGGCGCGGCGACGACGGCGGCGGTGGCGGCGGTGGAATTCGGCCTGCCGATGGGCGGCGGCGGCCTGGGCATCGGCACCGTCATCGTGCTCGGTCTGGTCGGCTGGGCGCTCGGCATCGATCCGCGGCTGTTGATCGGCGGGGCCGAAATCGTCGCCGGCAACCGGGCGCCGACCTCTCAGTCCGATCGGCCGTCCTCTTCCAAGAGCGGCGCGCCGACCGACGAGATGGGCAGCATGATCTCGGGCATCCTGGGCGAGATCGACGATCGCTGGAGCGAAATCTTCCAGGCCTCAGGCCGCTCCTATACCGGACCGCGTGTCGTGCTGTTTCGTAACTCCACCAATGGCGGGCGTTGCGGCATGGCGCAGTCGGCGATGGGGCCGTTCTATTGTCCGCCGGACAAGCAGATCTTCCTCGACACCAGTTTCTTCCGCCAGGTCGAGACCCGGTTTCGCGGCTGCTCGGGCAATGCCTGCAAGTTCACCGCGGCCTACATCATCGCCCATGAAGCCGGTCACCACATCCAGAACCTGCTCGGCATCCTGCCCAAGGTGACCGCCCAGCAGCAGCAGTCGAGCAAGACGGAGTCCAATGCGTTGCAGGTCAAGGTCGAACTGCAGGCGGACTGCTTCTCCGGGGTCTGGGTCAACCGCGAAGCCAAGAAGCGGCCGAATTTCCTCGAGGCCGGCGACATCGATGCGGCGCTGACCACGGCGTCGGCGATCGGCGACGATACGCTGCAGCGCCAGGCCACCGGGCGGGTGGTGCCGGATTCCTTTACCCACGGCTCGGCGGAGCAGCGCAAGCGCTGGTTCATGACCGGCTATCAGCAGGGCACCGTGCAGGCCTGCAATACCTTCGGCGCCGGCGCACTGTAATGTCGCAAGCGGACGCCGCCCGCAGTTTCGTTCCGCTCAACATCGCGGTGTTGACGATTTCCGACACGCGTGCGCTCGCCGACGACAAATCCGGCACCACGCTGGCCGAGCGGCTGGTCGCCGCCGGCCATACACTGGCGGCACGCGAGATCGTCACCGACGACGTCGAGGCCATTCGCGCCGTCGTCAGGCGATGGATCGCCGATAAGGGTGTCGATGCGATCATCACCACCGGCGGCACCGGCTTCACCGGCCGCGACGTGACGCCGGAAGCGATCGAGCCCTTGTTCGAAAAGCGGATGGACGGTTTTTCGATCGCCTTTCATATGCTGAGCCACGGCAAGATCGGCGCCTCGACGATCCAGAGCCGCGCCACCGCCGGCGTGGCCGGCGCCACCTTCATCTTCTGCCTGCCGGGATCGCCGGGCGCCTGCCGCGACGGCTGGGACGGCATTTTGGCCGCGCAACTGGATTACCGCACCCGCCCGTGCAACTTCGTCGAGATCATGCCGCGGCTCGACGAGCACTTGCGCCGGCCGAAGGCCAAGGGCACAAGCGCTTAATCTCGGCGCCACCGCGGCCGTTTCAATAACCACAGATGGATCCGCCGGCAAAACGCGCGGCGCGCTTCGAGCCGCAACCGGAGCGCTTGCTTCCTGTGGTAGGCGAGAACTTCCGGGGTGGCGCGGCGGATCGCGACGCGTCGCCATCACAGTTCGCGCTCCCAGGTTTCGCCGATCAGGTTCTGGCCGAAGCTGCGATGCGGCTCGCTCGCCACCTGCACGAAGCCGTGGTCGGAATAGATTTTTCGCGCGGCCAGAAGAATGCTCTGGGTCCACAGCGTGATCCTGCGGTAGCCGCATTGGCGTGCGAACGCGATGCATTCGGCGACCAGCCGACGGCCGAGCCCGTGTCCGCGGCCGGCCGGATCGACCAGCAGCAGGCGAAGTTTGGCGACGTCGTCGGACTTCCTGACCAGAAACACCGAGCCGACCTGGACGCCGCCGAGATCGGCAATCCAGCAGCGCTCGCGGGAGGTGTCGTAGCCGGCGATGAATTTCGCGACGATCTCCGCCACCAGCGCCTCGAACGAGATGTCCCAGCCGTATTCGGCGGCGTAGAGCGCGCCGTGGCTTTGCACCACCCAACCCATGTCGCCGGGACGCGGGTCGCGCAGCACGGCCGCGGCTGCCACGACCGCGGGTGGCTCCAGCAGCTGTTCGATGCAGGCCATCGCCCGCACCAGCCGTTCGCCGCCGCCGGGCGACAACTGATCCAGCATCGCGGCGACGTCATCCTGGGAGCTGCGGTTGAGCCGGTCGAATGCCGCCCGCCCCCTGGCGGTCAGGCTTAGGCGATGCTGCCGCCGGTCCTCCGGCGCGGCCTTGCGGCTGATCAGGCCCTTGTCCTGGAAATTGCGGACGATCCGGCTGAGATAACCGGCATCCAGACCCAGCTCCGCCCCGATTTCCTTGGCAAGAACATTGTCCCGCTGCGCCAGCTCATACAGCACCCGCGCCTCGGTGAGCGAGTACGGGCTGTCGTAAAGCTGCTGCTCCAGGACGCCGAGCCTTCGGGTGTAGAACCGGTTGAAGGCCCGCACCGCGGCGATCAGGTCGTCGGAAACCGGTTCGGACATTACCCACCTCGATACTTGCCATTGTCAAATAATTGTTTGACTTTGGCAAGTATATGGCGGCAGCCCTGCCATGCGCGACAGCCGGCCGCCGGCCGGCGTTCAGGCCACCACGATGCGGCTGCGCAACAGCGTACGGGAGGATCGGCCGAGCTGCCGCAGCAGCCTGGCCTCGGAGCGGCGGGCGTCCGGCGCGTAGCCGCCGAGCCGCTCGTAATGGTCGCGGGCGATCAAGAGGCCCTGGTCGGCCGAAGGCCCGGCAAGGGTGCGGGCAAGGAATTTGAGCGCGTCGCGCCAGTTCGGCTGCGCGTAGGGTGAGCGGGCGTAGCGAAAGATCCCGGCGCGGGGTCGGTCACTGGCCGACACGCCCTGGATGAATTGGGTGGTCTCCTCGATCCAGCCGGCGTCGAGCACCGCGCCGGCGTGCAGGAACATCAGCCAGGGCGAACGCGCCTGCCGCGCCCCGGCGGCCAGCGCCGCTCCATGCGATCCGGAAAACCGCAGGAAACGGCAACCGGCCACGTCGGCCACCCGCTCGATGACGCCGCTGCTGGCGCGATCGACCAGCAGCACCTCGCGGATGACGCCCGCCGCCGCGCCCGGCACCAGCGCGGCGAGGGTGGCGACCGCCGGCTGCTCGACGCCGTCGGTGGGGATGATGACGCTCAGCATGGACTCTTGAGAAACCTTCGCCAAACCGAATGAAAACGCCGCACTGTTAGCACCTTGTCACATTCAAATCAGCCGTCCGGCGCGGCTTTTTCGAGCAATTTCGGCACCCGCAAGATTGCGGGGGTCCGGTCACGTCGCATCCGCCACCCCAATATGTTCTTGATTTGTTCTCATGGATTGCTATGCTGGATCCATGAGTCGCATCGCTGCCCTCAAGCACCCGCCGGTCCCGGCGCCCTCCGAACCGGCGGGTGCGCCTTCGCCCTTTTCCGAAATCGACGTTGCCATCGAGCGCGAACGCCGCCGCGGCCGGGGCGCGCACTCCAACGAGAGCGGCCGGTTCGAGGCGGAAGCGCGGGTCTCGTTCGACGACGGCTGGCAGAGCCTCGAGGATCTGCCGCCGTTCAAGACCACGGTGGCGCTCGATACCGCGCGCAAGGTAATCACCCGCAACGACTTGCCGGATATCGGCTTCGATCGCTCGATCAATCCCTATCGCGGCTGCGAGCATGGCTGCGTCTACTGCTTCGCGCGGCCGACCCACGCCTATCTGGGACTGTCGCCCGGCCTCGATTTCGAATCGAAACTGTTCGCCAAGCCCGACGCGCCGGCGCTGCTCGAAAAGGAACTGGCAGCCAGTGAATACGAACCGCGGATGATCGCGATCGGCACCAACACCGATCCCTATCAGCCGATCGAGCGCGAGCGCAAAATCATGCGCGGCATCCTGGAGGTGCTGGAGCGGGCCGGGCATCCGGTCGGCATCGTCACCAAATCGGCGCTGGTCCGGCGCGACATCGATATCCTGGCGCGGATGGCGAAGCGCAACCTCGCCAAGGTGGCGATCTCGGTGACCACGCTCGACCCGAAGCTGGCCCGCACCATGGAGCCGCGGGCTTCGACGCCGCCAAAGCGGCTGGAGGCGCTGCGGCAATTGTCCGAAGCCGGGATTCCCGCCACGGTGATGGTGGCGCCGGTGATCCCGGCGCTGAACGATATGGAAATGGAGCGCATCCTCGATGCCGCCGCCCACGCCGGCGTCAGGGAGGCGAGCTACGTGCTGCTGCGCCTGCCGCTCGAGGTCCGCGACCTGTTTCGCGAGTGGCTGATGGCCAACTATCCGGACCGCTACCGTCACGTCTTCACCTTGATCCGCGACATGCGCGGCGGCCGCGATTACGACTCGCAGTGGGGCACGCGGATGAAGGGTACCGGCCCGATGGCCTGGATGATCGGACGGCGGTTCGAAATCGCCTGCGCCAAGCTCGGTCTCAACAAGCGACGCTCGAAACTGACCACCGATCATTTCGCGCGGCCGAAGCGCAGCGGCCAGCAACTCGATCTGTTCTAGTTTCCAGTTTATCAGGAGCGGCGAAAATGAACGATCGTGTTGCGGCGCCGGTGGCGCGGCTTACCGTGATTACGCTCGGCGTCAGCGATATGCGCGCCAGCATCGCATTCTACGAGGCGCTGGGTTTTGCGCGGAAGTTTCGCGCCACCGGCGAGGAAGTGGCCTTCTTCGAGACCGGTGGCGCGGTGTTGGGGCTCTATCCCTGGTCGAAGCTCGCGGCCGATGCGGCGCTGCCGGATCAGCCGCGCCCCGCGGCCTTTCGCGGCGCGACCTTGGCCTGGAATTGCAGCACGGCCGAAGAAGTCGATGCGGTGCTGGCGTTCGCCGTCTCCAGGGGTGCCGCGCAGCTCAAGGCGGCGCATCGAACCGACTATGGCGGCTATTCCGGATATTTTTCCGATCCGGACGGCCATCCCTGGGAGGTGGTGGCTGCTCCAGGCATCGAGGTCAGGGAAGACCGGCGGGTTCGTCTGCCGGATTGAAGTGCGAGCCCCGGAACGTTAGCCGTTTGCTTCCTCGGCAAAGTGCCTTATGGCGGGGCAATGAATGAAACCCATGCCTCGCCCAAGGACCCTATCGTTATCTTGACGACGCCGCGCCTCATTCTGCGGGCGGCGACCGAAAGCGACATTGCGCTTCTGCATCAACGGGTTTTCGGCGACAGCGAGGTGATGCGCTATGCCTTCGCCGGCATGCCGATGCCAAAGCGAGAAGCCGAAGGCTTCGTGCGCTCGCACTTCACTTTCGGCGAAAGCCTGACCGGGATCGCGACCCTGACGGAAAGAACCACCGGTGATGTCATCGGGTTTGCCGGCCTGTTCCCCTGCACAGCCCTGGGCGTCGACGATTTCGAGATTGGGTTCGTGCTCGCCCGGCAGGCATGGGGCAGGGGGATCGCAACCGAAATCGGCGAGGCGCAATTGGCATTCGGGTTCGATCGGCTGAACTGCAACCGATTGCTCGGGCTGGTCGAGCCGCGAAACGCGGCATCGATCCACGCGCTCGGGAAGCTCGGGATGCGATACCTCAAGGATGTCGCCGGCCCGGCGCGCCCCAATCGCAGTGTCTATGTCATCGAAGCCGCGGAATGGCGCGCCCGGCATTCCGAATAGCGGGCATGACCGGGAGTTTCCAGTTGCGTCGCCGCATCGGCTTCAGCACCATCCCGGCATGATTCGCGACAAGAAATCCCAGGATGCTGCTCCGCCGAGGCCGCGCGACGGCGTGATCGCCGTGGCGCCGCCGAGTTTTCGGCGCGAGCGCGCGCTGATCAAGCGCGGCGTCTGGCCAGTGGCCGGTTGCGACGAGGCCGGGCGCGGCCCGCTGGCGGGTCCGGTGGTGGCGGCGGCAGTGGTGCTCGACCCAAAACGCATCCCGAAGGGCATGGATGATTCCAAGCGGCTGACCGCCGAGCGGCGCGAGGAGTTGTTCGAGGAAATCTGCGCCACCGCGTCGTTCGCGGTGGCCTATGCTTCCCCGGCGCGGATCGACCGCGACAATATCCTGCGCGCCTCGCTGTGGGCGCTGGCGCGCGCGGTGCACGCGCTGCCCGAGACGCCAAAGCACGTCTTCGTCGACGGCCGCGACCGCATCGAGGTGCCTTGCGATTGCGACGCCGTGATCGGCGGCGACGGCCTCGTGCTATCGATCGCCGCGGCGTCGATCATTGCCAAGGTCGCGCGCGACCGATTGATGTGCAAGCTGGCGCAGGACTGCCCCGGCTACGGCTTCGATTCCCACAAGGGCTATGGCGTGCCTGAACATCTCGACGCCCTCGACCGGCTCGGCCCCACCGTGCATCATCGTCGCTTCTTCGCGCCGGTTGCTGCGGCGCGGGCGAAGCACCAGGCGGCGGCGAGCGCGGGCGAGGTGATCCAGCTGGAAACCCTGGCGACCATCGAAATCCCGGCCTGAGCGCAGGCCGGCGCCAACATCGATTGCCTGGTCTTAGCCAAGTCGGTTGCCTGATCGATCCATGCGCTCTATCAGGTTCGGATCAGATCCCGCCGGGCGTTTCATGCGTTTCACCTCCCTCATCGTCGAACTGATCCGCGCCCGCCCGCGGCTGATGCTGTGGGTTGTCGTGCTGTTCCAGGCGGCATTGTGGCTATTGGTGCCGATGCTGATCTATCGCAGCCCGCCGGGCGACCTTGCCACGGTGCTGGCCTATGGCCGCGAATACCAGGTCGGGACCTATCTCGGCCCACCACTGGCGTTGTGGCTCGCCGACATCGCGTTTCGAATGGCGGGCAATCACATGATCGGCGTCTATGTGCTGGGGCAGATCTGCTTCGTCGCGACCTTTCAGGCGCTGTATCTGCTGGCGCGCGCCGTCGTCGGCGGGCAGCAGGCGGTGATCGCGATCCTGCTTACCCTGACGGTTACGGCGTTCAGTTCGCCCGGCGTCGAGTTCGGGCCCGCGGTGCTGGCGCGACCGCTGTGGGCGATGCTGTTGTGGCATTGCTGGCAGGTGATCGGCCAGCGCCGCCGCAATGCCTGGTTTGCGCTCTCGATCGAGGCCGGGCTGTTGCTGCTCACCACCACCACCGCGTTCTGGCTGCTGCTGCTTCCGGTCGGCTTCGCGCTCGCGACCGCGCGGGGCCGGCGTGCGCTGACGTCGTTCGACCCGCTGTTCGCCTTCCTGGTCATCGCTGTGCTGGCGTTGCCCTATCTGGTCTGGCTGGTTCGCGCCGATGTCGGCCTGTTGCCGCCGCCGCCCGCTCTCGGCGATCCAACCGCAAAGGCGCTGCGCTGGGCCGAGTTGCTGGGTTATCTGGGGCTCATGATGGCCGGCATTGTGGTGCTGACAGTGTTGAACTGGGGCTGGCTGGTGCGCAAGCCGGAGGACGCGCCGATCATCTTTCGCCCCCCGGTCGACCCCTTGGCGCGGCAATTCGTCTACTTCTTCGCGCTGGCACCGGCGCTGCTCGGCAGCCTGTTCGCGGCGCTGTACGGCCTCGATCGCGTGGTCGGCGGCGCCGGCATTGCGCTCTTGATGACCGGGCTCGCGGTGGTGGTGGCGAGCGGCGATCTCGTGCTGCTGCGGCGGCAGCAATTGCTGCGCAAGGTCTGGGCCTGCGCCATCGTGGCGCCGGCGCTGGCGTCGCTGGCGGCGACCCTGATCCTGCCGTGGGTCGGTGGCAGCGAGGAGCCGACGTCGTTTCCGGCCCGGGATATCGGCCGTTTCTTCAGCGAAAGTTTCGAACGCCGCACCAACCGTCCGCTGCAGGCGGTGACCGGCGACCCGCAACTGGCGGCGCTGGTCGCGCTTGATCCGCCGCGCCCGCACCTGTTGCTGGCCGCGACGCCGGAGCGGACGCCGTGGCTCACCGCGGCGAGATTCAGCCAGCTCGGCGGTGTCGTGGTCTGGCGTGCCGCCGACACCGAAGGAATGCCGCCGGAGGCGATTGCCAAACAATTTCCGGGCCTGGTTCCGGAAGTGCCGCGCGCCTTCGAGCGGATCGTCAATGGCCGCCAGCCGTTGTTGCGGATCGGCTGGGCCATCGTGCGGCCGGGGACGACACCCTGACCTCATCCTTTTGTTTGAGCATGATCTTTTCGGAAAACCGGTTTCCACTTTTCCGGATCATGCTCGAGGTAACCGGATCAGGCGATGATGTCGGGCGTGATCTGGTCTTCGATGAAAGCGATACGGTCGCGCAATTGCAGCTTGCGCTTTTTCAGCCGCTGCAGCCGCAACAGGTCCGGCGCCGGCGATTGATGCAGTGCATCTATCGCCGCGTCCAGATCGCGGTGTTCCTGTTGCAGCCGGGCCAGTTCGGCCCCGAGCTCGCGCTCGTCTTCGTCGGTCATGACATTAAATCATGATGCACTCGCATCATGATCTTATCCCTTTGTTTGAGCATGATCATTTCGGAAAACCGGTCTCCACTTTTCCGGATCATGCTCTAGCTTAATGGAAATCGCGAAGCGATTGCGAAGAGTTGCGTGGGTCGCCGGCGAAATATCGTCTCTGCCGGCGGGGTCCGCAAGGAGTACCATTTTGCTCATCCTGTTTTCGACCACGAAAATTGTTCCGCCCGGCCGCCGTCCGGCCTGGTCACGATTCATTTCAGATAATCTCCCAAATATTGACCTCGCCATTTTCGATAGCCATCGACAGCCGCCAAGTCTGATGTACACTCGCTGGTCGGGGCGATTCTGAGGGTTTGAACCAGCAGAGGAGATTTCGTATGGCAATTCAGGCGCATCTCGTTGAACTGGAAAGAAAACACCGGGTTCTGGAAAGCGAATTGCACGAAGCGCTCGTACACCTTTCCACAGACGACCTCCACATCACCGAGTTGAAGCGCCGTAAATTGATGGTCCGGGACGAAATCGAAAGACTGAAACATACGGTGGGTGAGACCCTCCACTAACTTCCACATCCTTCGCGGGACTGGCTTTTCCGCCCGCAATACCGTCCAGGATGCGCGGTTGCCGCGCATCTCGACGGTTCTTGAGCCGTTGTTCGGCTGCCGAAATCTATTTCAAAAATATCTTCGTCGGCCCGCCGGTTGCGGGCGCGGCTATTCGCCGCTTACGCAGTGGCCAGCTCGGCGACGTGATCGGCGATGGCGAGCGACGACGTCAGTCCCGGCGATTCGATCCCGAACAGGTTGATCAACCCACCGACGCCGTGATCCCTTTCGCCCTGGATCAGGAAATCCTGCACCGCCACCGCCGGCGGCACGATCTTCGGCCGCATTCCCGAATAGCTCGGCATCAGCGCGCCGTCCGGCAGCGTCGGCCAGTAGCGCCGGATCGCCGGATAGAAGCGCTCGGCCCGCGCCGGATCGACCGCGTAATCGATGGCATCGACCCATTCCACGTCGGGACCAAACCGCGCCTGCCCGGCGAGGTCGAGGGTCAGATGGACGCCGAGGCCGCCGGGCTCCGGCACCGGATAGATCAGGTGCGAGAACGGCGCCCGCGCGCTGCAACTGAAATAGTTTCCCTTGGCCAGATATGCCGGCGGAATGAGGTCGAGCGGCATGCCGTCGATACCGCGGGCGACCGCCGTCGCGGCAAGCCCCGCCGCATTGACGAGCAACTCGCAGCCGAGCGACATCGGTGCCGCGCCACCGACGTCGAGCTCGAATCCGTTTGCCAACGCCCGGCCGCGATCGAACGGCGCATGGAAGGCGAACGCGGCGCCGGCGCCCTCGGCGTCGCCGCGCAGCGCCAGCATGAAAGCGTGGCTATCGACGATGCCGGTGGAAGGCGACAGCAATGCCGCGTCGCAGCTCAGCGCCGGCTCGAGCTCCCGGGCTTCCGCGCCGCTCAGGGTCTTGAGGTCCTCAACGCCGTTGGCGGCGGCATGCGCCTTGATCGATTGTAGCCTCGTGCTCTCGGCTGGCGTGGTGGCGACGATCAGCTTGCCGCAATTCCGGTGCGGGATGCCGTGATCGCGGCAGTAATCGTACAGCATGCCCTTGCCGCGCACGCACATCCGCGCCATCAGACTTCCGGCCTTGTAGTAGATGCCGGCATGGATCACTTCGCTGTTGCGCGAAGACGTCACCGTGCCGATGCCCTCCGCCGCCTCCAGCACGATCACCTCGCGGCCGGCCTGCGCCAGCCGACGTGCTACCGCGAGCCCGATCACCCCCGCGCCGATCACGACGCACTCAACTCTGTCCATTCGCGGTCCGGATCCTGGATTGTCGTGTTGGCGGCACTCGCCTCACGGTCACAGCCGCACACCGTGCCAGGTCCGCCGGCGCTCGGTCGCCGCCGACCGTCCCTGCGCGCAAGCCGGCGTTAGCGAAGTGTTAATCATCCAAGGCCAATTGCCGCAATTTAAGCCACATTCTTTCGTTGCAGCCTCAGGCGTTTACCCGATTCAAACCCGTGAAGCCAGATAGTCCGCCGGTAAATCCGCGGGTGTTTGATGGCTGGCAAGAATTGGCGGGCAGGCGGCAAGGCGATGGTTCCTGCGGCGGCCTTGGCCTGTCTGCTCGGCATCGTCGTGTCGCCCGGCGCCGCGACGGCCGCTGAAGGTTACTCGCCCTCGCTCTATGTCGGGTCGTGGGATCCCAACACCATCCGCGAAATCCTGATGGCCGGCGTGGCCGTCGTGCTGTTTCTGGCGGCAATCATCATCTGGGCAATGTCGGCGTTGCGCAGTGTCCAGCGCAGCCAGAGGCGCAATGCCGCTTTCGTGAGCTCCGCGCTGAACAGCATGAGCCAGGGCATCGTCATGGTCGACGCCCGCGGCCGGCTGGCCTACTGCAACGACGCCTATCTCGAAATCTATGGCCTGACCCGGGCCGACCTGTTCCCGCAGATCACCGGCCGCCAGCTCGCCGAAGTACGTCATGCGCGCGGCACGCTCGGCTGCAGCGTCGATGAGTTCTTCAGCCGCAACGACCAGAACGCGGGCTTCATCACCGAGTTGCCCAACGGACGATCCATCGTCACCAAGCACCGCATGCTGCGCGGCGGCGGCATGGTCTCGCTGCACGAGGATTGCAGCGCGCAGCGCGACCTCTCCAGCCAGCTGGCGACCACCAAGAAATTCCTCGAATCGGTCATCGACAACGTTCCGGTGTGCGTCGCCGCCAAGAGCATCGAGGACGGCCGCTATATCCTTGCCAACCGGGCGTTCGAACGGTTCTCGCGGTTTCCCCGCAACCAGATCGTCGGCAAGCGGGCCGACGAGATTTTCTCGGGCAAGACGGCCACGACCATCGAGGACGCCGACCGCCGCGCCATCACCGCGCCGGACGGCCAATGGCGCAGCGAACTGATGGTCGAGCGCGGCTCCAAGATGCGCACCATCGCCAGCAACCGCGTGATCGCCCGCAACGACAAGGACGAGCCGCAATTCTTGATCGCGATGTTCGACGATATCACCGAGCACAAGTCGCTCTCGCTCGAACTGGAAAATACCAAGAAGTTCCTCGAACTCGTGGTCGACAACATCCCGGTGGCACTGATCGTCGAGCGCGTCAGCGACGGCAAGTACCTGTTGGCCAACCGCAGCGCCGAGACCATCCTCAACCGCCGCCGCGAGGATGCCACGGGTCTCACCGCCACCGACATATTCAATCCGAAGGAAGCCCGCCTCATCGTCAGCCGCGACGAGGCCGCGATCAAGAAACGCGGCATGCTCAGCGAGGAACATCCGATCTCCACCAAGGACGGCCTGCGGCTGTTCCTGACCCGCCGCGCCACGGTGCTCGACGAGGCGGGCGAGCCGCAATACCTGATCAAGACCCACGAGGACGTCACCGACCGCCGCCAGACCGAAGCGCGCATGGCGCACATGGCCTACCATGACGGCCTGACCGATCTGCCGAACCGGGCGGCGTTCCTGCAGGCGCTGTCGCAGATGATCGAGGCGTGCGAAGGCACCGGCGACGAATTCGCCGTGCTGTGCGTCGATCTCGATGGCCTGAAGGAGATCAACGACGTGTTCGGCCATGCCACCGGCGACAAGCTGCTGATCGAGGTGGCGCGCCGGATCCAGCTCACCACCGGCGGCGGCGTCGTCGCCAGGTTGAGCGGCGACGAGTTCGGCCTGATCATCGACGGCAAGCAGCCCGACGCCGGCAAGGCGCTGGCCGAGCGGGTCGCCGAAACCCTGGCCAGCGATTTCCTGATCGACGGCAAAACCGTCCACATCGGCGTCACCACCGGCATCTCGGTATTTCCGCACAACGGCCGCGACGCGGCGTCGCTGCTCGCCAATGCGGGCGCCGCGCTGTTCCGCGCCAAGGCGAAGTCGCGCGGCTCGATCAGCCTGTTCGAGCCGGAAATGGACCAGCAAATTCGCGACCGCCGCGCGCTGCACCAGGATCTTTCCGCCGCGATCCGCAACGGCGAACTGTCGCTGCACTATCAGCCCCAGGCCACCACCGGCAGGAACGTGGCCGGCGACGACACCACCGGCTTCGAGGCGCTGGCGCGCTGGTCGCATCCGACCCGCGGCTTCGTGCCGCCGAGCGACTTCATTCCGCTGGCGGAAGAAAGCGGACTGATCGTCGAGATGGGCGAATGGATCCTGCGCGAAGCCTGTCGCGAGGCCGCCTCCTGGCCGAAGCCGCTGCAGATCGCGGTCAACCTCTCGCCGGCGCAGTTCGTGCGCGGTGACGTCGTCGGCCTCGTGCATTCGATCCTGCTGGAAACCGGGCTCAGCCCGGGACGGCTCGAACTCGAAATCACCGAAGGCGTGCTGATCGAGGATTTCGAGCGCGGGCTGGCGCTGCTGCGGCGGCTGAAGGCGCTCGGCGTCCGCATCTCGATGGACGATTTCGGCAGCGGCTATTCCTCGCTGACCTATCTGCAGGCATTTCCGTTCGACAAGATCAAGATCGACCGCGCCTTCGTCATGAACCTCGGACGCACCCCGCAATCGGCGGCGATCGTCCGCGCGGTGATCGGTCTCGGTCAGGGCCTGCATGTGTCGATCGTCGCCGAGGGCGTCGAGACCCAGGAACAACTCAACTTCCTCGCCGACGAGGGTTGCGGCGTGGTGCAGGGATATTTCATCGGCAAGCCCGCGCCGATCGCCCAATATGCCGCCCTGGTCGGCCACACCGTGAGCGCCCGGCCTGTGCGCAAGGCCGGCTGATCCGGTCTCCCCCTTTCGGCCAACCCCTCCAGCAACGGTGCAAGGAGCGCGCTGCCGCTTGGATTTGGCGATCCGGCTTGCCATGGTGTGAGGCGGGAGCGGGGGATCGTCGCCGATGGCGGATTATGACGTTGCGATCATCGGCGGCGGGCTGAACGGGGTCAGCATCGCCCGCGATGCCGCGGGACGCGGCTTGCGGGTGCTGCTGCTGGAACAGGACGACCTCGGCGCCGCGGCGTCCTCGGCCTCGCCGCGGCTGATCCACGGCGACCTCGCCATGCTGGAGCGGTGGGGCCTGTTTCGTGTGCGTGCGGCGCTGAAGGAGCGCGATGGCTGGTTGCGGACGGCCCCGCATCTGGTGCGTCCGATGCGCTTCGTCATCCCCGCCCATGCCGACGAGCGGCCGGCCTGGCTATTGCGGTCGGTGCTCTACCTCTACGACCGGCTCGCATCCGCCGACGGCCTGCCGGCAACGGCTGTGGTCGATCTTACCCATCACCCGACCGGCACGGCGCTGAAGCGGCCCTTCGGCACTGCGTTCGAATATTCCGACTGCCTGGTCGACGACTCGCGGTTGGTGGTGCTGACGGCGGTCGATGCCGCCGAGCGCGGCGCGGTGATCCGCACCGGGGCGCGCTGCATTCGTGCCGAACGGCAGGATATGTGGCGGCTGGTGGTGGTCGATCGCGGCCATCGGCGGGTGATCTCGGCGCGGACCCTGGTCAACGCCACAGGCGCCTGGACCGGCCTGATCGCCGAAACCGTGCTGCGTGTTCCGCCGCCGCCGCTTCGCCTCGCCAAGATCGGCCAGATCGTGGTCCGGCGCCTGTTCGATTCCGACAACGTCTATGTGTTCCAGAACCACGACCGGCGGCTGATCTTCGTGACGCCGTACCAGCGCGATTTCACGCTGATCGGCACCGTGGAAATGACTTTCAAGGGCGATCCGGCCGTGGTGTCGATGACCGCGGCCGAGATTGCCTATCTGTGCGACGCGGTGAGCCGCTATTTTCGCCAGCGCGTCGATCCGGTCGACGTGGTCAGGGTTGTCAGCGGCGCCAACGCGGTGATGGATCGGGGCAACCGGCGCGTCGCGCCGGATGGCGCCATGACCTTCGATCACGGGCGCAGGCGGGCGCCCCTGCTAACGGTCCATGGCGGCGGCGTCACGATGTCGCGGCGGCGCGCCGAGCGTGCGGTGACCAAACTGACGCGGTTCTATCCGATGTCGCCGCCCTGGACTGCCGCAGCGGCGCTGCCGGGCGGTGATTTCCCCACCAGGTCGTTCGACCACGAGGTCGATCGCGCCCGCGACCGCTGGCGGTTTGTCAGCGAAAATCAGGCCCGCCGGCTGATCGCGGCCTATGGCACCCGGATCGAGGCCGTGCTCGGGGACGCGGACAGCCTGGATCAGCTCGGCCCGGCATTCGGACCGGAGCTGACCGCTGCGGAGGTGCGCTATCTGATGGCGAAGGAATGGGCCCGCTTTCCGGACGACGTTTTGTGGCGTCGCTCCAAGCTCGGCCTTACCATACCGGCTGCGGATCGCGCGGCACTGGCGGAGTTCATGGCCAATGAGCAGCCGGATGCTGTTTCCGTGAATAGTCCCGGCCCCGAGGCCGGGACGACGTGACGAAATCCGGTTTCCCGTTTTCCGCAGCATGCTTTATTTCTTGTTTGAGCATGATCTTTTCGGAAAACCGGTTTCCCCTTTTCCGGATCATGCTTTAGCGTGCGCAACGATGGCTGAGGACACTTCAACAACCGGACCGCCGGCGGCGCCGGGCGATGCGCCGCTGCTGCGCATCGAAACGGTGGTGAAAAAGTTCGGCGCCTTTGTCGCGGTCGACCGGCTGTCGCTCGATCTTGCCGCCGGTGAGTTCTTCGCGCTGCTCGGCCCGTCGGGCTGCGGCAAAACCACGCTGCTGCGGATGCTGGCCGGGTTCGAGGCGCCCGACGCGGGCCGGATTCTGCTGGACGGACGGGACATCGCCGCGGTGCTGCCACATCAGCGTCCGGTCAACATGATGTTCCAGAACTACGCGCTGTTTCCCCACCTCAACGTCCGCGACAACATCGCCTTCGGGTTGAAGCGCGCCGCGCTGCCGGGTCCCGAGATCGACGCCCGGGTCAAGGAAATGGTGGCGCTGGTGAAACTCGAGGGCCTCGAGAAGCGGCGCCCCGATCAGCTTTCCGGCGGGCAGCGGCAGCGCGTGGCGCTGGCGCGCGCGCTGGCCCGGCGGCCCAAGGTGCTGCTGCTCGACGAGCCGCTGGCGGCGCTGGACAAGAAGCTGCGCGAACAGACCCAGCTCGAGCTGATGGCGCTGCAGCGCCGGCTCGGCACCACCTTCGTCGTCGTCACCCACGACCAGGAGGAGGCCATGACCATGGCCGACCGGATCGGCGTGATGGACGGCGGCCGGCTCGAGCAGGTGGCGACGCCGCGCCAGCTCTACGAGGCGCCGAATTCGCGCTGGATCGCCGAATTCGTCGGCGACATCAACCTGATCGAGGGGCAGATCGAAATCCGCGACGGCCACCGCTGGACCGTGGCGACCCGCGACGCCGGTACCATCATCGCCGCCGAGCCGCGCCAGGCGATCGAGAAGACCGCAATCTGCGTGGCGATCCGGCCTGAAAAAGTCAAACTGTCCCGTCGCGGTCCGGTGTCCGATCCGTCCCACGCCAACGCCCTCAACCGGCTCGAAGGCGTGGTCACCGACGTCGGCTATCTCGGCGGCATCACCACCTATCTGATCAAGCTCGATGCCGGCTTTAACCTGCGCGCGTCGCTGGCCAATACCGCGCGCCTCGACATCGACGCCTACGGAGCCGGCCAGCGCGTGGTGGCGTGGTTCACCCCCGACGATTGCGTGGTGCTGGAGCAATGAGCGGGCGCGGCATCTTCACCCGCCCGGCGCGGCTTGCCGCGCTGGCGCCTTATGTCTGGATGGTGCTGTTCTTCCTGGTGCCGTTCGGTTTTGTGCTGAAGATCAGCCTGTCGCAAACCGCCATCGCGCAGCCGCCCTACGTTCCGACCTTCGACCTGACGCAGGGCTTTGCCGCGATCAAGGCCGCGTTCGCGGCGCTCTCGGTCGACAATTTCAAGCTGCTCGGATCGGACGATCTCTATGTCCTGTCCTATTTGCGCAGCCTGGTGGTGGCGCTGGTTTCGACCGCGATCCTGCTCGCCATCGGCTATCCGATCGCCTACGGCATGGCGCGGCTGCCGCGGCAATGGCAGGGCGTGGCGATGATGCTGGTGATCATTCCGTTCTGGACCTCGTTCCTGATCCGCATCTATGCCTGGATCAACATCCTGCAGCACGACGGCGTGCTCAACAAGATATTGCTGGCGCTGCATATCGTCTCGACGCCGGTGGTGTGGCTCTCGACCGACACCGCGATGTATCTCGGCATCGTCTATTCCTATCTGCCGTTCATGATCCTACCCTTGTACGCGACGCTGGCGAAACAGGAGCCGGCGCTGCTCGAGGCCGCCGCCGATCTCGGTTCGTCGCCGTTGCAGGCGTTCTGGCTGGTGACGTTGCCGCTGTCGCTGCCCGGCGTCGGCGCCGGCGTGCTGCTGTGCTTCATCCCCATCGTCGGCGAGTTCGTGATTCCCGACCTGCTGGCCGGTTCCGATTCCATGATGATCGGCCAGACCCTGTGGCTGGAATTCTTCACCAACAAAGACTGGCCGGTGGCGTCGGCCATCGCGGTGGTGCTGCTGGCGCTGCTGGTGGTGCCGCTCCTGATCTACGACCGCCTGCAGCGCCGCCAGCTGGAGGCCGCGTGATGGCTACCCGCTCGCCGGTCCGGCTGTCGCGCTTCAATATGGCCTCGCTCGCGTTGGGGCTCGTGTTCCTGTACCTGCCGATCGTGATCCTGGTGATCTATTCGTTCAACGCCTCGCGGCTGGTCGCGGTGTGGGGCGGCTGGTCGTTGCGCTGGTATGGTGAACTCTTCAACGATCAGGCCATGCTCGATGCCGCCTGGATGAGTTTCCGGGTCGCCGCTTCGTCGGCGACGCTGGCGACGCTGCTCGGCACGCTGGCGGCGGTGGCGCTGTCGCGCGGCGAACGCTTTCGCGGCCGCACGCTGTTTTCCGGCATGCTCTATGCGCCCCTGGTGATGCCCGAAGTCATCACCGGGCTGTCGCTGCTCTTGCTGTTCGTGGCGGTTGATGCCGAACGCGGCTTCTGGACCGTCACGATAGCCCATACCACACTGACCATGTGCTTTGTCGCCGTGGTGGTGCAGTCGCGTTTGCAGGGCCTCGACCGCTCGCTCGAAGAGGCGGCGATGGACCTCGGCTGCGATCCGCCGCGCGCTTTTGTGGCGGTGACCTTGCCGCTGATCGCGCCCGCGATCGCGGCGGGCTGGATGCTGGCGTTCACGTTGTCGCTCGACGACCTGGTGATCGCCAGTTTCACCACCGGCCCCGGTTCGGCGACTTTGCCGATCCGGATCTATTCGGAAGTGCGGCTCGGGGTGAAGCCGGAGATCAACGCGATCTGCACGTTGATCATCGGCCTGATTGCCGCATTGATCGTAGCGGCGTCGCTGGCATCGAAACTGTCGAGCGCACGCGGCGAGAGCGCAGCACCGCTATAGGGCCGCATCGGCGCCACGGCGCGCCTCACACCGGCGTATAGATCACGAGCTTAAGGGCTGGATCGTCATTGGCCTGGAAGCTGGCATGTTCGAAGTACAGCAGCCCTCTTTTGGGATGGTGCAGCCGTTTCCGGCCGCTCACGACGTTGCGGACATCGTGGGTTTCCCACCAGGCGCCGAACTCCGGATTGCCGTTGCGCAACCGCTCCAGTAGTTCGATGAAGGCCGGATCGCCGGCCCACAGATCATGGGTCGCGCGAAACTGCGCCACCATGTGTTTGGCCATAACGGACCAATCGTCGCCAAACAATCGTTTGCTCTGCGGATTGATCAGCATGTTGATCAGGATGTTGCGATCCGCCGCACCTAGTCGGCCGAACGCGAAGATGTCCTCGGCCGCTGCATTCCACGCCAGCACGTCCCAGCGCCGCCCGGTTACATAGGCGGGCTGATGGATGTTTTCGACCATGTGCCGGATCGAGTCCGGTACGATCTCGAGGGAAAAACTGCGCCGATCGGCATCCCGCGCCAGCGCACGAAGATGAGCGTGCTCGGCCTTGCTCAGCCGCAGCGCGCGGGCCAGGGCGTCGACCGTGGTGACCGAGGGGTTGACGGTCCGTCCCTGTTCGAGCCGGATGTACCAGTCGACGCCGATGCCGGCGAGTTCGGCGACCTCTTCGCGGCGCAGGCCCACGGTCCGGCGTCTTCGCCCGTCCGGAATACCCACGGCCTTGGGGGTCAGTTTCTCGCGCCGCGAGCGCAGGAAATCGCCGAATTCAACCCGACGCGGATCCGCCATCGCTTCGCTCGCTCGAACCAGGGAGGGACTTTATAATCCTAGGATAATACCAGGCCTTTCAGGGATTCGAAAGGCCTGCGAGGATGACGCTCACCTCCACGGAGCCTTGACCATGAAAGCTGCCATCCTGAAGGCGTTCGGAACGCCGCTCGCCGTCGAAACTTTTCCCGATCCGGTGCTCGGCACCGGCGAGGTCATCGTCGATGTCGTGGCGACCCGCGTGCTGTCCTATGCCAACGAAGTGTTCAGCGGGGAACGGAAATACCTGCTCGACCTGCCGGTGGTGCCCGGGCCGGGCGCGATCGGCCGCGTGTGTGAAGTCGGCCCCGACGCGACCCACCTCGTCGCCGGCGATTGGATCTACTGCGATCCCACGGTGCGCTCGCGCGACGATGTGCTGTCGCCGGACATCACGCTGCAGGGCTGGAGCGCGCGCGATGAAGGCGGGTTGCGCCTGCAGAAGCATTTCCGCCATGGCTCGTTCGCCGAACGGATGCGGGTTCCGACCGAGAACGTCAAACGGATCGGCGCCATCGATCCGGCAGACGCGGCGTCGTGGTGCGCACTGGGCACGCTGCTGGTGCCATATGGCGGGCTTCTTGCGGCGAACCTGCAGCCCGGCGAGACCGTCCTGGTCAGCGGTGCCACCGGAAATTTCGGCAGCGCTGCGGTCGCGGTTGCACTTGCGATGGGAGCGCACTGCGTCGTCGCGCCGGGCAGAAACGAAGCGGTGCTCAGCGATCTGGCGCGCCGTTTCGGCGATCGCCTGCGACCCGTGAAACTCAGCGGCAACGAGAACGACGATCGGGAGCGGATGAAGCAGGCGGCGCCGGGTCCGATCGACTGTGTACTGGATATTCTGCCGCCTTCCGCCGCCATCACGGCGGTGCGCGCCGCCGCCATGACGGTACGGCCCTATGGAAGGGTCGTGCTGATGGGCGGCGTGGGAATGGCGGGAGGTCCGGGACTGGACCTGCCGTATCCATGGATCATGCGAAACTGCGTCAGCATCCACGGCGCGTGGATGTATCCGCCGGAGGCCACCATCCGTCTGGTCGCCCTGATCCGGTCCGGGCTTCTGAAACTGGAAAATTTTGAAGCTGCGACATTCGATCTCGATGACGTCAACGATGCTGTCGCGCACGCCGCCGCTAATCCCGGTCCTTTCAAGATGACGGTGATCCGGCCGTGATCATGCGGATGCGTAAATCATGCTCTCTTCTCCTCACCTGGGACGGCAGAGGGAAGCAGGGTCTCGTTCAAGCTGGAATCAATTCGTCTTCGCCGATTCCGCCGGCGCAGGGGGCGGGGTCGCGGCGGTGGCGTCGGGCGCCGCTTTCTGGCCGCCGGTAAAGCGCTCCAGCACCGAGCGCACGGCGTCGCGGGTCTTGCGGTCCTTGACGGCGTCGAGCAGGGGCGCTGAGGCGGGGGAGCGGCGGATCAGACTTTCCGGATCGGGAAAGATCAGAGGATCGTCCCACGGTCCCTGCACCACGAACGGCAGATCGAAACCGGGTGGCGCATTGGCGGCCGCGGTCAGGCTGGCCACGCCTTTCAGGTCGTATTCGCGCAGCGGCACCGAGGCGGTGCCGGTCAGGGTGAGGCGGGCGGCGGGGCCTTCGACCCGCACGTCCTCGGCGGTGGCGATGCCGTCGGTAAGCCGCACCGCGATGTTCAGATTGTCGTACGGCGTCTGGCCGCTGCGGAAGTTGCCGCCGCCCGACAGCGGCCGGCGCTCCAGCCGCTTCAGCAGTTGTTCGGCATTGAAGCCGGAAATGGCGCCGTCATGGCCGGTCAGGGTCGCGGTGCCGTCGAGGGATTGCATCAGGCCGAACGGGCTCGAACCTGACGCCGTCAGCGCGACGGTGAGATTGCCGCGCCCGGTCAGCTTGTTGACGCCGAACAGGTCCATGGCACAGGCCTGCAGATCGACGTCGGTGAACTGAAACTGCGCCTTGACGTCGGCGACCGCGTCGGAATGCGCGATCCCGAACGAGCCCTTGACGATGCCGCCATACATCTGGGCTTCGCCGACGCTGAGCGCCAGCGTGCCGCCGCGCAGATTGGCGCCGAGCGCGGTACGGCCCAGCGTCGAGGAGCCGACGGTGACCTTGGCGGCTGACAGCCGCATGTCGAGATCGGTAGTGGACAGCGAGCGCAGATCGAAGATCTGCCGGTTCCATTCGCGCGCCCCGGAAGCGAGCAGCCGGACGGTGGAGACATAGGGGGTGAAGTCGAGCGCGCCGGCGGCCAGCGTGGCCTGCAGCGACTGGCGCCCGTTGTTGCTGTAGGTCATGACGCCCTCGGCGACATTGCCGTCGAGTTCGATATTGACATTGGTCAGCGCGATCGACGCGCCCACCACATTGGCGCGCGCCCTCATGGCAAAGCGACCGAAGCCGCCCGAGCCCGGCGGCGCCTGGCCGCTCCAGCGCAAGGCGTTGCGCAGTGAGGCTGAGTCGATGGTCAGGGTGCCTTCCATCATCATGCTGGTGCGGTTGGCGACGGTGCCGTCGAAGGCGAGTTTCAGCGGGGAGCCTGCGATCCGCATCTTCAGTCCGGAACGGTCGCCGGACAGCGCGGCTATGAAATCGCTGACGCTGACGCTGCCGTCGATGCGCTCGCCGCGCCAGTTGAATTGTCCGGTCGCGGCGAACGAGCGCGAAATCGACGGCCAGGCCAGCGACAGGTCGATGTCGGTGACGGTCTCGGCCGGACGGCTGGCGTTGGCCTCCTGATAGGTCAGTTCGCCATCCTGGATCCTGATCTCGGAGAACGACAGCGGGCTGTCGGCGCCGGGTTTCATGGTCCGCGCCAGCGCCTCAATGAACGGCGTCCAGTTGCTTATCCCGTCCGCGGCGCGGATCACCCTGATGTGGGGACGCAGCATCATCACGTCGGCGATTTCGAACCGCTGCAGCATCAGCGGCAGCAGCCGCAGGTTGGCGGTCAGCACGTCGACGGCGAGCGCGGGGTCGACGTCGCCGCCGCCCTTCAGCCCGACATCGTGAAACGAGACATAGCTGCCGGGGAATACCGAAATCTCGATTGAGCCGTTGACCACGAGGTCGAGGCCGGTGACGGCGCGAATCTGCGCTTCCACCGCCTGGCGCAGCGCATCCCGATTGAGCAACCAGGACATGGCGATCAGCCCGACCAGCGCCACGCACAGGACTGCCGCAACCGGCATTCCCAGGCGTTTGATTCCTTGGGCCATCGTCAATGACATATCCCGGTCGGATCGGTGTTTAAAAAACGGGCGCGCCCCAGTCCCCTCGCGCCCGGCCGATGCAATCTGATGGGTTTTCTTGACCCTTTCAAGGCCGCAACGGCGCGCAAGCGTGCAAATGCCCGTCATTGACGCGCTGCGCGCATTTCGCCTAATAATCCCCGTGAAGCCGTTTCAGCTCCGCGCGGTGGCTTTGCGCGCGTATTTCCATCAGGTCCAGCCCCATGAACAAGGTCTACCCCGACGCCAAATCGGCCCTCGACGGCATCCTCAAGGACGGCATGATGATCATGTCCGGCGGCTTTGGCCTGTGCGGGATCGCCGAAACCTTGTCGGACGCGATCCGCGATGCCGGGGTCAAGAACCTCACCGTGGTTTCCAACAATGCAGGTGTTGACGGCATCGGCCTCAGTCGCCTGCTGGAAACCCGCCAGATCAAGAAAATGATCTCGTCCTATGTGGGCGAAAACAAGCTGTTCGCCCAGCAATTCCTCGCCGGCGAACTGGAACTCGAATTCGCGCCGCAGGGAACCCTGGCCGAGCGGATCCGGGCTGGCGGCGCCGGCATTCCCGCGTTCTACACCAAGACCGGTGTCGGCACCCTGATCGCCGAGGGCAAGGAAGAGAAGGAATTCGACGGCGAGAAATACATCATGGAGCGCGGGCTGTTCGGCGACCTCGCCATCGTCCACGCCTGGAAAGGCGATACCGCCGGCAACCTGGTGTACCGCAAGACGGCGCGCAATTTTAATCCGATGATGGCGACCGCTGCAAAGATCACCGTTGCCGAAGTCGAGCACCTGCTGCCTGCCGGTCAGATCGATCCCGACCATATCCATACGCCCGGCGTGTTCGTGAAGCGCATCATTCAGGTGGGAACCGCACTTAAACGCATCGAGCAACGCACGACGCGCAAGCGTGAAGCTTCCGCTGCAGCAACCGGAGAGGAAGTCTGATGGCCTGGACCCGTGATCAGATGGCAGCGCGCGCGGCCAAGGAGCTGCGCGACGGATATTACGTCAATCTCGGCATCGGGATTCCGACGCTGGTGTCGAATTATATTCCCGCGGGTGTCGACGTTCAGTTGCAGAGCGAGAACGGCATGCTCGGCATGGGGCCGTTCCCCTATGAGGGCGACGAGGATCCCGACCTGATCAACGCCGGCAAGCAGACCGTCACCGAGCTTCCGACCACCAGCTATTTCTCCAGCGCGGATTCCTTCGGCATGGTGCGCGGCGGCCATATCGACCTGTCGATACTGGGCGCGATGCAGGTGGCGCAGAACGGCGACCTCGCCAACTGGATGATCCCCGGCAAGATGGTCAAGGGCATGGGCGGCGCCATGGACCTCGTCGCCGGCGTCAAGCGCGTGGTGGTGGTGATGGAGCATTCAGCCAAGGACGGCCCCAAGCTCCTGAAGAAGTGCAACCTGCCGCTCACCGGCCAGAACGTCGTCGACATGGTGGTTACGGATCTCGCGGTCTTCACCATCGACAAACACGGCAAGCAAGGCATGGCACTGATCGAACTCGCCGACGGCGTCACCCTCGACGAAGTGAAGGCAAAGACCGAAGCCGAATTCCGGGTGGCGCTGACCAACACCTGAGGCATGCGTGCCGGGTCGTCCCGGCTCGGGGCCGGGACGACGTGAGTGTTCGCGATGACCGCAACGATCCGCCGCGCGCGGCGCGAGGACGCCGACTTCATCGCCTGGAATATACTGGCGTCGCAACGCGGCCATCGGCCGCGCGGCTGGTTCGACATTGCGCTCGACCGGATCGAGCCCGAATGTCTCGCCTTTGTCCACAAACTCTCCGCCGTGCAAACCCGATCCTGGTGGCACGCCTCGCGCTTCTGGGTCGCGGAGGTCGACGGCATTGCCGCCGCGGCGCTGTGCGCCATGCCGGCCGCGGAGGCGCGGGGCGCGTCGCAGCCGGCCATAGCGGAAGCCGCCGCTGCGGCGGGCTTCGATGCCGCGGAGTTAGAGGCGATCTGGCGCCGCGGCGCCTATACCCGGTCGTGCTGGATCATGGGCGACGATGAAAGTTGGCTGATCGAACACGTTGCCACGCGCGAGGCGCATCGCGGGCAGGGGCTGGTGCAGACGCTGCTGGCCCACGCCTTCGCCACCGGGGCTGCCGCCGGCTTCAGACGTGCCTCGATCTCGTTTCTGATCGGCAATGAAGCGGCGGAACGATGCTACGCCAAGGCCGGCTTCAGCTTCGCCGAGGAAACGCGCGACGCCAAATTTGAGTTACTCACGGGTGCGGCCGGCTTTCGCCGCTTCGAGCGCACGATCTGAAGCGAGACGTGTTGGGCGACGGCCTACACCCTCGCCACCGCGGCGTTGCCGAACACCACCTCGATCAGCGTGCCGGAATGCGGCGCGGTCTTGATCTGGAACTGGGCGCGGTTGGCTTCCACCAGCGCCTTGGTCAGGGAAAGACTGACGCCGGCCCCTTCGGAGGTCTGGTCCGTCGGACCCTGGGTGCGGAACGGCTCCATGGCAGCGGCGACTTCGTTGTCGTTGAGGCCGTGGCCGCTGTCGCGGACCCGCAGCACCACTTCGCCGAAATCCGACAACGCGGTCGAGACGATCACCTGGCCGCCGGCATTGGCGAGATGGATCGAGTTGCCGATCAAATTGAGGGTGATCTGGCGCAGCGCGCGGGCGTCGGCGACCACGCTGGGCAGCATGTGCGCCAATGAGGTGCGGATGATGATGCGCTCGCGGTTGGCCTGCGGCTGCATCACCGACACGCAGTTCTCCACCAGTTCGTTGAGGTTCTGGTTGGCGAAGGCGAGATCGATCTTGCCGGTTTCGATCCGCGACAGGTCGAGCAGGTCGTTGATGATGGCGATGACGCGTTCGCCGGAAGCGCGGATGTCCTTCATGTATTCGACATAGCGCTCGTTGCCGAGCGCGCCGAACCGGCCGTCGATCATCACTTCGGCAAAGCCGATGATGGCGTTGAGCGGCGTGCGGACCTCGTGGCTGATCCGCGCCAGCACGTCGGCCTTGGCGCTGGCGGAGCGGTCGGCCTTCTGGCGCGCCTGCAGCAGTTCGGCCTCGTTCCTGCGCGCCTGCGACTGGTCACGGAACACGGCGAAGAAATTCGGCCCCTCGGCCTGGGTGCGTCCCATGGTCATCGACAGCGGAATCAGGCCGCCCTCGCGGACCCGGCCGAGCACGTCGCGGCCGTGGTCGAACAGGCTGGCGGCGCCGGTGCCCTGCATGCCCTGGAGATAATCCCGCGCCACGCGCTGGCTTTCCGGCGCGAACAGGTCGCTGAGGTTGCGGCTGACGAGCTCGTTGCCGTCATAGCCGAACAGCGCCTCGGCGCTGCGGTTGCAGGAGTTGATGTTGCCCTCCGCGTCGAACATCAAGACACCTTCGGCCATGGTATCGAGGATGGCGCCGAGCTCCTCGGCATTGGCGTGTCCGACGGCGGAAGGCACCGGTCCGACCGCTGCAAGGGTTGGCGCGGCCGGCGCGGGTTCGCTCGCCGCAACCGTGGCGGTGGCGGGCTCCGGATCGGCGTTCGAGCAGATCAGCGCCAGCGCCGATTCGTCGTCCCACGAAATGGTATAGAGCCGGGCCGCGGTCGGCGGCAGCGGCGCCTCGCCCGCCGACGCCGGCCTGGCGGCAATGGTCACCGCGGTGCCGGCTTCCGATGTGCTGCTGCCCTTGTTGCCGACCGGTTCGACAAACAGGGCGTCGAGGCCGTCGGCTTCTTCAAGAGCCTGCAGGCTCGGATAGCCGATGCGCTCAAGGAAGGCGCGGTTGGCATAGAGCAGGCGGTCGAGCCGGTAGATCAGCACGCCGGCCGGAAGCAGGTCGAGCAGCGCCTTGTCGCGCAGCGCCTCGCCGCGCGCCGGTGGTTCCGGCGCGAACAGCCACTCCGGCTGGTCGCCGTTCTGTTCGGCTTGTAGCGGCGCGGCCGGCGCATCGGCTTCGGCGGTGGCGGCCGGCGTGTCCGTCTCCGGCGCTGGCGGCTCCGGATCCGGCGTGCGGGTCAGCATGCCTTTTTCGGCCTCAAGCCGCGCCGCGAGCTGGCGCGCGAGTTCGTTGAAGGCGTTGTTTTCCACCGGCGTCAGTGCCGGCGATCGGATCTCGCCGGCGGGCCGGAACGGCAATACGTTCTTGGAGGTTTCCACTGCTGATTCTGCCTGCTGGGGTTGCGAGATTTCGTCGATCATGGGTTCGACTGCTTTCGGGGTTGCGGCATCCGGTTCGGCGACGCCGCCCGGTTCGCTTGCAATGTCCGTTGATGACGGCGACGTTGACGGCGCCGGCGATATGGGCGAGGGCGGCGCTTCGCTGAAAAATTCATGGCGGCGCAGCGACGCCAGCCGCGCCAGCCCTTCAAGGTCGCGGCAAACGCCAAAACCGCGGTAGCCGGCAAAGTTGCGCGCGCGATCGTAGACCGGCAGGCCCGACAATTCCACCGGCAGGTGGGCGCCGCCATCCACCGGCCAGTTCAGCGTCACGCCGCTCCAGGTTTCGCGACTGGCGAGCGCACGTTCGACCTTGCCTTCCGGATCGAGCGCGAAGGCTTCGGCGATTTCGCGCCACAGCCGGCCGAATCCGGCCGCGGTGCGGGCCCCGATCAGGCGGGTGAATTCGTCGGAGCCGAGCGAGAAGCGGCCGTCGGTGTCGATCTGCCACATGAAGCGCAGCGGATGCCGGCGCGGCGCATGCGGCTCGTCGAGCCAGGCCGGCAGGGTGACACGCACCGGTTCGGGCGAGGGCGGCTGCGGCGCATTCATCTGCGACGCTTCCGTGGTCGACGCCGGTGGCTCATCGGCGACGGCTTCCACCAGCGCGGACGGCTCGTGTTCGTCGGGCCCGGCAACGCCCGGCAGCGCTTCCACCGCATCGACCTGGTGCGGTTCGGGCGGCGGCGCTTCGGCCATTGCCGCGGACTCGGGTTCAACGTCCAGTTCGGCGAATTCGTCGACCAGCGCGAATTCGGCCGGCGCTTCGCCGGATGTCGCGGCTTCGTAATCGGCGAGGTGCGGCGGCGACACCGGATCGGGCGTAGCGGCCTGTTCTTCAACTGCGGCGGACTGCACCGGCTCGATCAGCGCGACCAGACCGATGTCGGCGCCGCTGCCGACCCGCTGCAGCACCAGATAGCCGATCCCGGTCGGGGTTTCGACCCGGCCCTGGCGCAGCGCGTCGTCGCGCGCGTTTTCCAGGCCGGCTTCGGACAGGTTGCTGAAGGCGAGCAGCGTGCGCGCCGCGGCGCTGGCGCCGACGAACATGCCGTCGCGCGCGAACGCGGCGATCGGCGTATCGATGCCTTCGACCAGCCGTGCCAGCCGTTCGACCAGCGGCATGATGCGGCCGCCCGCCTCGGTGGCGACGATCAGGATCCCGGCGCCGCCGTCGGAAAAATTCAGCCGCGAGCAGGCGCAGGTTATCAGCCCGCCGAGTGCCGCGCCGAAACCGCGCAGCCGCTCCAGCCGCACCGTGCCGCCTGGCGGCAGCCGGTTGGCGAGCTGGATCACCTGGCGGCGATGCGGATTGGCCGGACCGAACGCCCGCGCGGCCAGATCGGCGCCGTTGCGCGCATCGAGCGCCTGGGCCCCGACCGGATTGGCCCAAAACACCCGGGTGCCGTCGATCGACCACAGCCATGCCGGCAGGCTCGAGGTGGCGTGGACCGCCAGCCGCGGATCGGCGACGCCTCGCAACTGAAACTCCGCTTTCTTCATCGTCACGACATGACCGACCGGTTGGGCTGCGCCGCGTTGGCGCCTCAGAATACGGCGGCCAAACGATGACAGCCTTAACAATTGGTTAGTATCGCCGCAGGCGCAGGCGAGGTCCACGGCCCAACGCACGAAAGCCACGATAACCTTAACCGGCCCCGCCTTAAATTTGAGCGGGCGCCGAACCATGCGCCCGGCGTGGCGTTGGCAGGTTTGGCGTCGAGGTGTTGCAACTGCCATCAAAGGTTCACGATATGGAACCCGATCGGCGGCGCGACGTCACACCTGCGATGTCTGATTTCGGTAGCCTCTGGGGCGGGCAGACGGGGGTTCGCGGGCTATTCGGCCCGGCGACAACAGGAGTGGTGACCATGGATCAGGAAAACCGTGACCGTTTCGAAATCCCGAAGGAAATGCGGTCGATGGCCGAGGCCAGTTTCGATCAGGCCCGCAAGACGTTCGACAATTTTCTCGCCAATGCCCAGCAGGCTGCCTCGAGTTTTGAGGGCAAGGGGGCGGCGGTGCGCGCCAATGCCAAGGACATCAGCGCCAAGGCGGTTTCCTACGCCGAAAAGAACGTGCAGGCGTCGCTGGACTATGCCCAGCAGCTGCTCCACGCCAAGGACCTCGCCGACGTGATGCGGCTGCACTCCGAATATGTACAGAACCAGATGCGGTCTCTGGCCGAACAGGCCAGCGAAATGGGCCAACTGGTCAGCCATGCCGCGATGGAAGCGGCCAAGCCGAAAAGCTGAGCGCCAGCAGATAGATCGCCGCGTTCACGACGGCGGCGCTAGACCCTTCAGCGCAAGGTTGCGTCGGGTGGAACACGCATCTCCCCCGGGTCTGCCATGCGTGCGTGCATTGCAGTATTCTGTTGCGCTGCACAAATCCGACATGATATTGCTATACGCTGATCTGGCGCCACCGCAGGCGCTCCGATTCGCTTCGCCGACCGGGGTGGGGACACACCGCCGGTCGTTCGCGGTTCACATTTTCATCTCGCACACGAAGGATGCCCCCTCATGTCGACTGATCCCTTCTCCTCATCCGTAATTCCCTTCGAAGTACCCGAGCAGATGCGCGCCTTTGCCGAAAAGGGCGTCTCGCAGGCCCGCGAGAGCTACACCAAGTTCAAGGATGCCGCCGAGACCCACAACTCGACCATTGAGGCCGTGTTCACCTCGGCCACCAAGGGTGCCACCGACTATTCGGCCAAGCTGCTCGACATCTTCAAGAGCAACACCAACGCCACCTTCGACTTCGCCCAGGAACTGGTCGGCGTGAAGACGCTGTCGCAGGCCATGGAGCTGTGGTCGTCCCACGCCAAGAAGCAGGTCGAGACCCTCACGGCCCAGACCAAGGAACTGGCCGAACTGGCCCAGAAGATCGCTTCCGAGACCGCCGAGCCGATCAAGAGCTCGGCCTCGAAGATGTTCAAGCCCGCCGCCTGATCCAAGGCGTTCGGCTCCGATCACAGGCCCGGGCCAAGCGCCCGGGCCTTTGTTTTTGCCGTTCCGGTTTCGCTGTTTTGCCGCCCCGTTATGGATGCCACAAGATCGTCGCCGGGGAGCGCCGCCCGGCCTTGCCAAAGAGGGGCGTTGCACCTAGTTTCCGCCCCGTTCGGCCCCCCTTTTCGGGGCGTTCAAGGATGCAGTTGTAGCTCAGTTGGTTAGAGCGCCTGTCTGTGGAACAGGAGGTCGGTGGTTCGAGCCCACCCAACTGTACCAACTCCGCGAGCGTGCAGGTCCGGTAGCTCGGACAGATTGTTGTCGACCAATCCACCCCATAGGCCGAAATCGACGACTGCGGCACATTGAGCCGCCTGATATTTCGGTTCGAATGCAGGCGCGTCGATGGTCGGCGGGGACGCGTTGAGCGGCATTTCCAGAACGGTTGTGATGCCGCCCGCGGTAGCTGACTTCGTTCCGGTTTCGAAACCCTCCCAATGACCACGGCCCGGCTCGCTGAAATGGACGTGCGGATCGATCAAACCCGGCATCAACAGCATGCCGTCTACGTCGATCACCTCGCGCGCGGAAAGATCGGGATTGCCTTCCACCAGCCGCTCGATCTTGCCCGAGCACACGAGCACACCTCCCGCGATCACCTCGTCTTCGGTGACCACTTGGGCGTTTCGGATATAAAGGTCGGCGGCCATCGTTGATATTTCCGATTTTACGGGCTCGAGATTGGTTACAGCGGATCCAGCCCGATCAACCGCGCCGGATTGGTCGCTGTCATCGTGCGGATTTCATCGGACGTGAATTCATAATCAAGCAGGCTCGCGATCATCGTGCGCATGCCTTGCACCGGGCTCGGCGCAGCCCGCACGCCGTAATCCGTTCCAAGAACAAAATGCCGTGCGCCGATCTCCCGGATCGGATTCATCCATTGCGGGCCCGTCAGCTTCCGATTGAATACCTCGGAGGACCGATGCATGTACTTCTTCTCGACGTAATAGTGGGTGCGCGGAACGTCCGGGTAATACCAATCGACTAGGCACGCTTCCAGAAATGCGCCACGCCGCGCCGCTTCTTTTTGCTGATCGAGCGTCAATTGCAGCCGTGCCGGATGAGCGATTAAAACCTTCTTGATCTTGAAACGCTGTGCGAGATCGAGAATTCGCATCACTTCCGGACCGGAGACATGTCCGGTATTCAGATAGACCTCCGGCTTGGCGGCGATCATTTCGAAGATTTCGGCAAGCGGCGCCGGAACCGGATCATCCAGCGGAATACGAACCGCGACCGACAATTCGCGTTCGACGAACTCAGGATACACATCCTTGAACGGCACGAGCTTGCCATCGACCACGGTCGATTCTGCGGAGGCCGAGAAATGCGTACAGTGCGAGCCGAAGCTGATGAAACGGCACCCGCCTTCCATATGCAAAGCGGTCAGGACCGAACGCGCATTGAGCCCACCGTGACAGGAATTCATCAGGTAGCCGCCGAACGCTTGAATTCCCGGAACGTGACGATTGACGACCCACGCCATTCCCGACGCCCAGCCAAAGACATCGTAATAAACGATCGCCCGGAGCCCCGCGTCACGCGCTTCGGTAGCGACCTGTATTGGATCGAAATGTCCGGGATTAGAATTCAACACAGGGCCTGCGTGAACATGGCTGTCGATGGCGCCGACGAGCAATTCGTCAGGCAACTCCATCGAGCGAGCGTAGAATGTTTCGGTTCCGATGGGGTTCATCATTCAAATTCCAGGTGAAGGGTTCTCAGTTGGGTTTCTCGTGCAAAAGCCAGCAAGCAGCGCGGTGACCGTCGCCCAAATCGACGAACGGCGGAGCATCGTAGCAGCGACCGAAAGCGTGGGGACAGCGCGGCTGTAACGGGCAGCCGCTGATCGCGGCACTCGCGGCGGTCAACTCTCCCTTGAGATCGGTGGCGCCGGAATCTTTTGGCTCCAGCCGCGGAACCGCCGCGATCAACGCCTGCGTATAAGGATGTTGTGGCGAGGAGAGCACCTTCTCGCTCGGCCCCTCCTCAACGATCAAACCGAGATACATGACGAAGACCCGCGAGCACATGTAGCGGATCACCGCGACATCGTGGCTGATGAACAGGAAGGAGGTTTGTGATTGCTGCTGCAAACCGCGCAGCGTCTTCAGCACCTGTGCCTGTACGGACACATCGAGCGCGGAGGTTGGCTCGTCGAGCACAATGATTGACGGCTCGCAGGCCAGCGCTCGCATGATGGCGACGCGCTGCTTTTCCCCGCCACTGAGTTGGTTGGGATAGAGATCGATCGCCTCTTCCTTCAATCCGACCAGCCTGGTGAGTGAGGCGAGTTTCTCACGTTCCTCGCCCGGCTTACAGGTCTTGAAGTTGCGGAATGCTTCATTGATGAATTGCAGCACGGTCATCCGCGGATTGAGACAGTTTTCCGGGCGCTGAAAGACGATCTGGACATGCTTGCGGAAGCGGCGCAATTCCTCGCCGCGCATGCTCCCGAAGTCTTCGCCGCCGACTTCGATACTTCCACTATCCGGATCGGCGAGACGCGCGACGCAGCGGCCGAATGTCGTCTTGCCGCAGCCGCTCTCCCCGATAAGGCCGACCATTTCACCTGGTTCAACGTCAAGCGATACGCCACGCACGCCCGCAACAGCATGAGGCTGCTGCTTGCTGCGAAATACTTTCACGAGGTTCTGAACCGAGAGCATCGGTGCGGTCATGCAGCCCGCTCCTGGTAGAGAACGCATCGGACAGCATGGTTGTTCACGCTCAGGAGCGGCGGCACCGCTTCAAGGCACGCCGCAACAACCTGGCTGCAACGATGAGAAAAACGGCATCGTCCTGTCGGGAAGCCCGCGCCCCAGACGCTACCATCCAGAGGCACCAGTTCGCGCGGCCGGTCGACATCGGGAATCGCGGCAAGAAGCCCGCGCGTATAGGGGTGCAATGGTTGCGAAAAGATGTCCGACGTCCTTCCGCATTCCACGACATGGCCGGCATGGAGGATGCTGAGTCGATTGCAGTACTCGGAAACGAGAGCAAGGTTATGTGATACCAGAACGACGGCCATATTGCGCTTGCGGCACAGCCGCGTCAGAAATCGCAGAATTTCCCGCTCGGTCGTGACGTCGAGAGCGGTCGTCGGCTCGTCCGCAATCAGCAATCGCGGTTCGGTCGCGAGCGCACACGCCATGGCGACGCGTTGCGCCTGACCGCCGCTGATCTGGTGAGCGTATTTCTGGCCGATTTCATCGGGGTCGAGCCCAACCGCGATCAGAAGCTCGCGCGTTCGTACATTTCGTTTCAATCTTGAAACGTCCTGCAACGCGAGCACGCGCCCGATCTGCCGATTGATACGCAGGAACGGATTAAGCGCGCCTTTCGCGTTCTGGAATAACAACGATACGCCATGAGCCAGATTTCCGCGCAAGCTCGACTGGTTTTGCGCATTGAACGTCATCCCGTCGAAACTGACCGTGCCGCCGACGATCTGCAGGCCGCTCGCTGCCAGGCCGACGCTTGTCATCATCGAGATGCTTTTGCCCGAGCCACTCTCGCCTACGAGACCGTAGATTTCGCCACAGCGAACCTCGAGATCAACGCCATCCACCAGACGCCGGCGCTCACCGGCGCGATCGGAGTCGATGGTCAAACCGGTGATTGCGTAGAACGGACTATTTGTCATCGATCAGCCTATCACCCGCCGCGGATCAAGCCGATCCTGCAAACCGTCGCCGACGAGGTTGAGACTGAAAATGGTGAGGGCCAGCACAAGGCCTGGAAAAAAACTCATCCACCAGTGGCCCTGCGGCAGATACTTCGCGCCCTCCGACACCATCACGCCGAGATCAGGCGTGGGCGGACGGATGCCTATACCGAGGAACGACAGGGCCGCGATGTTGCCGACCGCCCAGGCGAGATTCAGGCTGCCTTGAACAATAATCGGGTTCAGCGTGTTGGGAACTAGGTGCCGGAAAAGGATGCGAACCTCGCTCACACCGGAGCAACGAGCTGCATCGATATATTCCAGATGCTTCTTGCTCAGTGTCTCCCCGCGCGTTAGTCGCGCATAGGACGGGATATTGATCAGGACCGTAACAATGATGATGCTGACTACGCTCGGTCCCAACAGCAACACGAGCACCATCGCGAGCAGGAGCAGCGGGAACGATTGGACGATGTCGACCGCACGCATCGCGATGTCATCGAACAGTCCTCCGATGTAGCCGCAAAGTGCGCCCACGACCACACCCACGACGATGGCCCCGCTGACGCCGAGCAGCGCCACGATGAAATCGAGCTGCAGCGAACTGATAGTGCGTGAGAAAATATCGCGTCCGAAATGGTCAGTGCCGAACCAGTGTGCCTCCGACGGCGCCTCAAGAATGGAAGACGTCGTCCGGATCGGATCGTGGGTCACCAGAAAGGGACCGAGAATCGCGAGAAGGATCAGGATAGCGAGCATGATCGAGCCGATTACTGTCAGCGGATCGCCCCCAAACACCCGGTAATAAATCTGACGGGGCAACTTCATCGGAAAACTCGATGCTTCATCACCGTTCACGGGCTGGCCGAGCCGATGACACGATCGGCGGGCGTTCTGATGAGACCGAGTACGAGAGGCCGCCGCTTCGTCGGCGCTGTTGGTCGAGGTGTAGGCGGCGATCCTGTTCATAGTCTTCTGCCATCATGCCGCCAGTCCATCGCGTATGCGCGGATCGATAAGCGCATACGACAAATCCACGATCAGATTGGTGATTGCCACACCGGACGCGATCAGCAATATGCATGTGGTCACGGGCGCCATGTCGCTCGTTGTGATCGCGGTCACGGCGTAGCGCCCGAGCCCGGGCCAGGCAAAAACCGTTTCCACAATGGCCGAACCCGCAAGGACGTTGCCGATCACGAAGCCGATGGATGTCACAATTGCGACCAGCGAGCCGCGAAGCGCGTCGTTCAATACGATCTGCCGTTCCGACAATCCGACGGCGCGTGCAAAGGTGACGTAGTCCTCCTGCAGCGCCTCGCTCATCGCCGCCCGCGTGATGCGCGCGATCGGCGCGATAAGTCCGAGACCGAGCACGGCACCCGGCAGCAGGATTTGATGCAACGACGCCGATACGAGCTTCCAGTTTCCTTGCAGCACGGCATCGATGACGAGAAATCCGGTGACTTGCGGTGGCGGCAGCATTCCCATGCCGAGCCGCCCAACCGGAGCAGGAACCCAACCTAGTTTGTAGTAAAGAAAGAAGATCAGCACCACGCCGAGCCAAAAGGCCGGCAACGATTGCGAGCCGATACTGAGTATTCGCATGATGTGATCGAGGGGCCTGTTGCGATAGACGGCCGAGGCGATACCCATCGGAAGGCCGAAGAGAATTCCAACAACGATACCGAAGGACGCCAATTCCAGCGTCGCTGGAATCCTGTCCTTGAGATCGTCGATCACGGAATTTCCGGTGTTGTAGGAGGCACCGAATTCTCCCCGGAAAACGGATTTCATATAGCGTCCGTATTGCACGAAGAGCGGCTGATCGAGGCCCATTTGCTTACGTATTTCGTCGCGTTGTTCCGCAGTAATATCGGGATAGCGGCTGGTGACTGGGTCGCTGGGGAGCAGGTAGCTCATCCAAAACGCAATCATGCTGATCCCCATCAGCACGATCAAGCTGATGCAGATGCGCCGTACAACGTAGAGCGTCAGGAAGGATGCGCGCATGTTACCCGCCTGCGTTGGACAACGGATACCCCCCCGCGATTCTCGCGACCGCTGGGGCAACAGCCATTGCTTCCGATCGAACCCGCCGCCGTCAATTACAGGCTCGAAGATATTCGAGCGCCGTCTGAGCCCACGGATAACGGTTCATATTGCAGATCTTCTTGGACGCCGCGATGGTCCAATTCACCTGATATAGCGGCGTCGCCAATCGTTCGCGCAGAAGCAACTCGAGCACAGGCTTTTGCAGATTCAGATATTCGTCCTTCTGCTCTTGTCGAATGAGCAGAGCCTTGACCACGGATTGATCGAGCATATCGTTCTTGAACTGGATATGGTTGGTCGCAGAATCCGACCGGTACATCCAATAGGCCCAGTACATGAAGTCGTTCCACCACGGTCCCATAGAGTGGATCGAGACATCGAGCGCACGCTTCTTCCAGGCGATATCGTCGAAAGCGGGCCCCGACACCGGCTTAATTTGCATGTCGAGCCCAATCTGGCGCAGCGAATCCTGAATGATGACAGCTGCACCCATATGCGGCGAGCTGTCCGCAAGAATGACCTCGAAGGACGGGACCTTGCCGGCATATTTGGATTCAGCCACCAGCTTCTTGGCCTCGTCGATGTTGGTGGTGAAGAAAGGTTCTTCATAATAGCCGACGGTATCGACGCCAACGAGGTTCTTCACGCGTGTGCAATATCCGCGGCAGACGTCCTTGATTAGACGATCATAAGGGATGGCTTTGATCACCGCTTCGCGGATCTTTACATCGTCGAAGGGAGGCGTGGTCGGCTTCCAGCGCATCACAGCCACATCCTGCGACCGTGGAGCGCTGTAAACGGTGGCTTTAAGAATCTCCGCCGGAGAGGGTTTCATATTCTTTCGGCGTAAGCACGGCGAGATCCGCCTCTCCGTTCTGCATAAGCAGCATCCGCGTCTGGATGTCGGGAACGGTACGGAACATGATCTCCGAATAGTAGGGCTTGACGTCCCGCCAATAAGCCTTGTTCGCCTTGACGATCATGTACTCGCCGTTCTTGTAGTCCCCGAGCATGTAGGGGCCGGAGCCCATGG
>CAVPZI010000012.1:0-20661 GCA_963710235.1 uncultured Alphaproteobacteria bacterium | reverse complement strand
GCGGTCGCGATCATCTGGCGGTGGATGTACAACGAGCGTGGCGGCCTGATCAATTTCGTGCTGCGTCAGCTTGGGATCATCCACCAGCCGATCGCGTTCTTGGACTCCTTCGCCTGGGCCTTGCCCAGTACGATCATTGCGAATACCTGGCAGGTACTGGGGTTTTTCATGATCGTGCTGCTCACCGGATTGCAGAATATTCCGCAGCATCTGTACGAGGCGGCACGGGTGGACGGCGCACCCGCGTGGGCGAGGCTGTTCCGCATCACGCTGCCGATGCTGAAGCCGTCGCTGTTCCTTTGCGCGGTGATCAGCATCCTCAATTCGTTCGCGGCGTTCGACCTGGTCTATGTGATGACCAACGGCGGTCCCGGCCACGGCACCGAACTGCTGATCACCTACATCTACAAGGTCGGCTTCGGCCAGACTCGCTTCGACTATGCCGCGGCGCTGACTGTTGCGCAGTTCGTCCTGCTGCTGGCGTTGGCCTGGCTGGCCAACCGCGCATCCGGTGGCAATGCCGGGGCGCTGGAATGACCCGGCGCGATCGCCGGTTGCTGTGGGTGCGCCACGCCACCCTGGTGGCGATCTCGGTCATCATGCTGATGCCGTTCTACTGGGTGCTGAAGACCTCGCTGACCGGCGAGAACATCTACGCGTATCCGCCCAGCCTGTGGCCGGTGAAGCCGCATCTCTTCAACTACGTTGATGTCTGGTACTTGATCCCGTTTCCGCGCTATTTGCTGAACAGCATTATCGTATCGCTGATCGCGGTGGCCGGGAACCTGGTGCTGAACGCGATTGCCGGCTACGCGCTGACCCTGTCGTTCGCCGGCCGGCGTGCAGTAGTGGTGCTGTTGCTGTCATGCATGCTGATCCCGTTCCAGGCCACAATCATCCCGGCCTATCTGATCACCGCCAAGCTGGGCCTGCTCAATTCCTATCTGGGCCTGGCACTGCCGCTGATTTCCACCATCGTCTGCATTTTCATCTTCAAGTCGGCGTTCGAGGCGGTACCGCGCTCGCTGGTCGATGCGGCACGGATCGACGGGCTGAACGATTTGCGCATCCTGCTGCGCGTGCTCCTGCCATTGTCCACGCCGGCGATCGCTACCAACGTAGTGCTGGCGTTCATCTGGTCGTGGAACAACTTCCTCTGGCCGCTCATCATCACGCGCGATCCGAACATGCAGACGCTGCCTCTCGGCCTGGCGCGTTTTCTGTCCTACATGGAGGATACCACCGGCGCGCTTTATGCCTTCGTGGTGATGGTGCTGGCGCCGGGGTTGCTAGTGTTCCTGATGGCCCAGAAGGAATTCGTCCAGGGCCTGACCTCTGGCGCGACCAAAGGATGACGAAAGCGCGATGAGCATCGGCGACGAGGATTTCCAACGCCCGAAATGGAAGGGCTGGCTGCTGAACCGGTTCGTCCTGGTGCCGCTGACGCTGGTGGTGATCGCGCTCGGCTGGAATGCTTTTGTGCTGACCCACAACCATGGCATCGTCGCCGGCCGCGTCGTCGACGCCAAAGGCGCTCCGGTCGAGGGTGCCGAGGTGCAGTTGTGGGTGTTCAATTTCGCCACCTTCAACATCAAGGCCTCGACCAGGACCGGGTCGGACGGCTCCTTCACCTTCGAAAACAATCCGTCCCACAACATCCAGGTCGGCGCCGAGAAGCCCGGCGTCGGGCGTTCGGCGCGGATTTCGATCCGGCTGTATTTCCAGTCGGAGGATTATCGCCTGACGCAGCCGCTGCAGCTGACCGGCGGCGCCTAGACCATGGCCGGCACTTACCGATCGGCACGGCTGCGCATCGAACGGATCGAAGCCCGGGTGGTGCGAACCCCGATCGCGATGCCGATCCGCACCTCGTTCGGCATGATGCGCGACCGGCCGGCGCTGTTCCTGAAAGTCACCGATCGCGACGGCGCCGAAGGATTGGCGAAGTCTGGTGCAACTTTCCCTCGGTCGGCGCCGAGCACCGCGCCCGGCTGGCGCAGGAGGTGATCGGGCCACTGCTGGTCGAATGCGGCGAACTGGAACTGGGCGGCGTGTTCGCCCACCTGATGCGGCGGCTGCATATTCTGGCGGTGCAGTCGGGCGAATGGGGGCCGTTCCGCCAGGTCGCCGCCGGCATCGACGCGGCCTGTCATGATCTCGCCGCGCGCAGGGCGGGGCTGCCGCTGTGGCGTTTCCTCGACGATTCGAAATCCGGCGGATCCGCGCCTATGCCAGCGGCATCGGCCCGGAGGCGCCGGCGGAAGTTGCTGCGGCCGCCGCCGCGCGCGGCCATACCGCGTTCAAGCTCAAGGTCGGCTTCGGGGAAGAAACCGATCGAAAGTCGCTGGTGTCGATTCCATCGGTGCTGTCTGATGGTCATACCCTGCTGACGGACGCCAACCAGGGCTGGCGTTTCGAGGACGCGCCCCAGGCGTGCGGATGTGCGCCGACCATGGTGCGGCCGGGATCGAGGAACCGATGGCCGCCGACCGGCCGCTCGCGGAATGGACCGCGCTGGCGAAAGCATCTTCGATCGCGCTGGCCGGCGGCGAAAACATCAACGACCTGTCGGATTTCCAGGCCGTGATCGCCGGGAAAATCTTCGGCTACCTGCAACCGGATGCGGCCAAGTGGGGCGGCGTTTCCGGGTGCCTCGAAGCGGCGCGGCTCGCGCTCGGCGCCGGGGTCACCTATTGTCCACATTTTCTCGGCAGCGGCGTCGGTCTGATGGCGTCGGCGCACCTTCTTGCCGCCGCCGGCGGCGACGGAATGCTGGAGATCGACGTCAATCCGAATCCGCACCGCGATGCGCTGATCGGCGCCGCGCTGCCGCTGGTTGCGGGTTCGATCCAGCTGTCGGAAGCTCCTGGAATTGGCATCGAGCCGGATTGGCGTGCGTTGTAGCGCGAGATGGGTTGATCGATGGATCTTCGGCAGCTTGAATATTTCCTGCGGGTGGCGCAGCGGAGAAATATCTCCACCGCGGCGTCCGAACTCAATATTACCCAGCCGACCCTGACCAAAAGCATCAAGCTGCTGGAAGACCAGTTGGGCGTGAAGCTGTTCGATCGCCTGCCCCGCGGCGTCGCGCTGACGTCGTTCGGCGCGACGTTGCTGAGGCATGCCGAGGCCGTGCACGTTCAGATGAAGGATGCCGGCGACGAAATCACCGCTTTGCGCAACGGCACCTTCGGCACGGTGAGAATCGGAGCCGGACCGGCCTGGCTTCGCCGCCATCTTCCGCTGGCGGTGGCGAAAGTGATCGCCAAGCATCCTGACATCCATATCCAGATCGACGGCAGTTTCGACGAGACCCTGTTGCGTTCGCTGCGGCAGGGCGAACTCGACTTTGTCGTCGCAGAAATTCCATCGCCGGAAGACCGGCAGGGTTTCGATGTCACGCCACTGACATCCGACAAGCTCGGAGTCTGCTGCCGCGCCGGTCATCCGTTGACGAAGCGGAGGAACGTGAAGATGCGCGACCTGCTCAATTTTCCGTGGCTCAAGCCGCCGCGGCTGACGCGAGCCCAAAGCCGGCTCAACGCGCTGTTCGTCGCCAACGATCTTCCGCCGCCCAAGACGCCGGTCGAAAGCGGATCGATGGGACTGCTGCTCAACGTCCTCAAGCAATCGGACGCGCTCACCTACATGGTGTCGAAGACACTGCTGACCCCAGAGGGCGAGGGACTGGTGATGCTGAGTGTTCCCGGCCTGATGCTATCACGCGAAGCCGGCATCATCACACGGCGGGGTGGCTGGCTACCCCCTGCCGCCTTGCATGTCATTGAGGAATTGAGGATAGTTTGCGCCGCCGAGCCCGAAAACTAGCGACCCACCCATTGCTTTTATCTATGGATACGGCACGTAAAGTTGTTTGTAAGCATGGCAGGAACGTGGTTCGCTCAACACAAAACCACGGAGAAATGCCGCGAAAATCAGCGAGGCCGGCCTCCAGCCGGCCCGTTCGGGAGGATGAAGCATGGGACTGATAACAGAATGGCCTCACACGCCGGCATGTTCTGGCTGGCGCGGGCGTCGCCGCCGCTTCCGCCTTGGGCAATTTTCGATTTGCCGCGGCGGCCAAGGCCGCGCCGATCACCATCGTCATCAACCAGTCGCCCTGGTTCGAAAGCTTCCGCAAGACGGTGGAGCTTTACGAGAAGGAAACCGGCAACAAGGTCGAACTCGACGTCAATCCCTTTGCCGGATCGCTGGAGAAGCAGCGCAATTCGGTGCGCGCCGCAAAGGCCAGTACGATCTTCTGATCATGAACAGCGGCTGGTTCGCCGAAATGTATTTCGGCGGCTTTGTCGAGCCGATTACCGATATCGATCCGTCGTTCAAGCTCGATCCGGACGTCTATACGCTCGGCGACACCGTTTACTTCGATCCGGCGAAAAAGGTCATGACACCCAGCGGCAAGCTGATGTCGGTGCCGATCTCGCCGCTGATCCCGCTGCTGTATTATCGCGGCGATCTCTACAAGGAAGCCGGCCTCAAGGCGCCGGAGACGTTTGCCGAGCTCGAGGCCAACGCCAAGAAGCTGCACAAGCCGCCCGGCAGCTACGGCATCGTGCAGCGCGGCGCGCGCGGGCCGGCCACCGTGTCCTACGACTTCTATCCCTATCTCTACGGATTCGGCGGCGGCGTCTTCAAGAACCAGGCCAAGGCCGATTATACGGTGATCCTGAACAACGATGCCGGCCTCACCGCGCTCGAATATTATCTTCGGCTCGCCAAGGAAGCCGGCCATCCGCAGACCGCGTCGATGGATCAGGCCGAAGTGATCCAGAACATGATCACCGGCAAGACCGCGCATATCATGGTGGTGATCGCGGCGTGGTCGCAGATGGACGATCCGGATAAATCGGCCGTCGTCGACAAGGTCGAGTTTGCGCCGACCCCGCATGGGCCCGGCCACTCGACCGCATCGGGCCTCGGCCACTGGCTCGGCGGCATTGCCAAGAATATCCCCGACGATCGCAAGCGCGGCGCGGTCGAATTCCTGCGCTGGTTCCAGACCAAGGAAGCGCAGATGGCCACCGCCAAGGCCGGCGGCATCCCGGTCAGCGCGGCGACCTATCGCGATCCGATCTCGCAGGAGCGCAAATTCCGCTGGATGAAGCCGCTCGCCGATTCGTTGCCGCATGCCGTCAACATGTTCCAGTTCCCCGAGGCGAGCGAGGTCATCCCCATTCTCGAGCTCGGCCTCAACCAGGCGATCGCGGGCAATACCACGGCGGCGGCCGCACTGAACAGCATGGCCGATCAGATCCACGGCGTGATGAGCAAGTACAACTACAACACCGGCAAGCTGCCACCGCTGCAAGCCATGAGTTCGACCCCGGACGTTTCATTGCAGACCTTGCCCGCCGCCGGACCGCGGCCGGCAAGCTGAAATCCGACGAGGCGCGCGGGGCGGTCCCGACGACCGGCTCTGGCGCTGGGTGACGTTCTCGCCGGCGCTGCTCATGATGCTGCTGCTCAGCGTGCTGCCGCTGGTCAACCTGTTCCTCAGCAGCTTCTACAATGTGACCTGGGGCGGCGGCCAGCCGACCTGGACGCCGGTCGGGCTCGCCAACTACGCCGAGCTCGCCACCGACGAGCTGCTGGGCGCCGGCGTGCTCAACACGCTGATCTTCGCGGTCTTCGCGGTCGGCGGCCAGATGCTGTTCGGTTTCGCGCTGGCGCTGTTGTGCGGCCGGGTCACCAAGGGCCGGGTGATCTACCGCACCATCTTCATCCTGCCGATCCTGATCCCCGGCATCGTCATCGGCGCGATCTGGAAGCTGCTGCTCAATTTCGACTTCGGCCTGGTCAATCAGCTGACCGGCCTCGTCGGCTTCGAAGCCATGAACTGGCTGGGCGCCAAGGAAACCGCGCTCGCCTCGGTGATCTTCGTCGATATCTGGCACTGGACGCCGTTCTGCTTCCTGCTGTTTCTCGCTGGCCTGGAATCGCTGCCGCAGGACGTCTACGAGGCGGCCAAGATCGACGGCGCCACCATCTGGCAGGAGCTCAGCTACGTTACCCTGCCGATGATGCTGCCCACCATCATGGTGACCTTCGCCTTCCGCCTGGTGACCGCCTTCAAGGTATTCGACGAGGTCTACCTGTTGACCGGCGGCGGGCCGGGCACCTCGACCGAGGTGCTCAGTTTCACGCTTGTATCAGCGCTTTTTCCGCCAGGACCGTACCGGCTACGGCGCCGCGATGTCGATCTCCATCATCTTCCTGGTGAGCGTTCTGCTGGTCATGGCGCTGTCGGCGCGCAAGCGCGTGAGTACGCCGACATGACGGGGGAAGCGAATTCAAGGCTGCAGGCGGCAATCCTGCACGCGACCCTGATCGCGGCCGGCATCGCCGTGATCCTTCCGGTGGTCTGGATCGTGCTGGCGGCGTTCCGCACCCAGATTTCGCTGATCACCGGCGCGCTCTGGTTCACGCCGGTGCTGAAGAACTTCATGGATCTGCTGTTCACCAAGACGTCGGACTTCCTGCTCAACTACCGCAATTCGATGATCGTGGGCGTCGCCAGCACCATGATCTGCCTGTTCACCGCGACGCTGGCGGCGTGGTCGCTGCACCGCATGAACTGGCCGAAATGGGTGATCCACATCTTCCTCGGCTGGGCGCTCTTGTTCCACATGTTTCCGCCGCTGGCGCTGGCCAGCGCCTGGTACACCATGATGCGCGCCGTCGGCCTCGACAACACGCTGACCGGCGTGGTGCTTGCCCACGCCGTGCTCAACCTGCCGATGGCGCTGTGGCTGATGGGCGTATTCGTGCGGGATGTCCCGACCGAACTGGAAGAGGCCGCCCGGATCGACGGCGCCTCGACGCCGACCCTGCTGCGGCTGATCGTGCTTCCGATCATCGCGCCGGGCCTTGCGGCGACCGGCATCCTGACCTTCGTGTTCAGCTGGAACGAGTTCGCGGTGGCGCTGACGCTGACCTCGAAACAGACCGCGACCGTGCCGGTGGCGATCGCCAAATTCGCCCAGGAATTCGAGATTCTCTACACCCAGATGGCCGCCGCCGCGGCGCTGTCGATCCTGCCGGCGCTGGTGCTGCTGATCATCGGACAACGTTACATCGTCGCCGGCCTCACCCAGGGTGCGGTGAAGTGAGCCGGATCCTGCATTCGTCTAGCTGAAGGTTCGTTATGAAAACCGTCTTCGTTCTGTTCAATTCGCTCAATCGCCATCTGCTCGGCGCCTATGGCGGGCGCCGGATTCCGACCCCGAATTTCGACCGGCTCGCCGCCCGCGGCCTCACCTTCGACAGGCACTATGTCGGCAGCCTGCCGTGCATGCCGGCGCGCCGCGACATGCTGACGGGCAGGCTCTACTTTCCTGCATCGCAGCTGGGGACCGCTCGAGCCGTTCGACAACGCCATGCCGCAGCTGCTGCACGAGAAGGGCGTCTACAGCCATCTCATCACCGACCACTTCCACTATTGGGAGGACGGCGGCGCCACCTACCACAACCGCTACAACTCCTACGAATTCGTCCGCGGCCAGGAGGGCGATCCCTGGAAGGCGATGGTGCAGCCGCATTGGGAGCGGCTGCGCGAGATGTATCACGAGCGGCAGTTCACTACCGAGCGCCGCAAATACTTCTCCGCAGAACATCATCAACCGCGAATTCATCAAGGAGGAAAAGGATTTTCCGTCGGTGCAGTGCTTCGCCCACGGCTTCGACTTCCTCGACCGCAACCGCGACGCCGACAACTGGCTGCTGCAGATCGAAACCTTCGATCCGCACGAGCCGTTCTACGCCCCGGCCCGCTTCAAGGCGCCATTCGACACCGGCTGGAACGGACCGATCCGGGACTGGCCGCGCTATGGCCGTGTCGACGAACTGCCGGCCGAATGCGAGGAACTGCGCGCCAATTATTATGCCGTGGTCTCGATGTGCGACTTCCTGCTCGGCGCAATTGCTCGACTATTTCGACCGTCACGATCTGTGGAAGGACACCGCGCTGGTCGTCACCACCGATCATGGCTTCCTGCTCGGCGAGCATGATTTCTGGGCCAAGAACCGGATGAATCTCTACGAAGAGATCGTCCACATTCCGCTGTTCATTCACGATCCGCGCCGGCCGCAGCCTGGCGCGCGCTCAGGCGTATCTGACCCAGTCGATCGATCTGGCGCCGACTATCCTCGATCTGTACGGCGTGCCGCCGGCGAAGGAAATGGAAGGACACTCCGTATTGGCTCGCGGCGGCGTATGCCGCCAAACCGCTGCGCGAAGCGGCGCTGTTCGGCTATTTCGGCGGCGCCGTCAACGTCACCGACGGCCGCTACACCTACCACCGCTTCCCGGCCGACCTGAAGGCCCAGGAAATCTTTCAGTACACGGTCATGCCGACGCATATCCACGGGCTGTTCACGCCGGAGGAACTGTCGACCGCGAGCCTCAGCGACGGCTTTCCGTTCACCAAGGGCGCCAAACTGCTCAAGGTACCGGTGATCGATCGCTCGCCGATGTACAACAATTATGGTCCGGGCGGGCTGCTCGAGAGCGACACCCGGCTGTACGACCTCGCTGCCGATCCCGGACAGGACAAGCCGCTGAAGAGCTCGCGCGCACGAAGCCGCGGCTGGAAAAGATCATGGTCGGCCTGATGGCCGCCAACGAGGCGCCGCCCGAGGCGTTCGAGCGGCTCGACCTCGAAGCCGCCGTGGCCGCGCTCGACGGCAAAACGCGACACGGAGCCGGCTTGATGATCGTACGCGAGCTGCGGGCCAAAGTCGGCGATCTCAGGCAATTCGCCAGCGTGCGGCGCATTACGCTCGACGATGGCGTCGAGCAGGGCGTGCGCGCACTGGCGTTCTCCAGCGGCGGCGGCCTCGATTTCTGGGTGCTGTGCCGATCGCTCGCTCGATATCGGTCCGTTGTGGTGGAAGGGCATTCCGCTGGCCTGGCAGAGCATGGCCGGATTTCGCAGTCCCGGCCCTGCACGATGCCGAAGAGGACGGCGGACGCGGCTACGGCCGCAGCAGTTCCGGCTTTGTCGTCACCTGCGGCCTCGATCACATTCGCCAGCCCATCGATGGCCATCCGCTGCACGGACGGCTGCCGTTCACGCCGGCGCGCCTGACCGCGCATGGCGAGGACTGGGACCGCGACGAACCAGTGCTGTTCTGCGAGGGCGAGGTGATGCAGTTCCGCTTCCAGGGCGAAGCGCTGCGGCTGCGCCGGCGCATCGAGGTTCCGATCGGCGGCAGCGAAATCCGCATCACCGACGTGGTGGAGAATCTCGGCGCCACCGCAACGCCGCAGGCCAGCCTGTATCATTTCAATCTCGGCTATCCGGCCATCGCGCCCGGTACGACCGTCCGCCTTGGTGGGAAACAGCTGTTCGGCGTGAAGGCGCTGCCCGATCCGTCCGCGGACACCGAATCCGTCAGCTATCCGGCCGGCGACGTGGAGCGCGCGGTCTGCACGGTTTCGACGCCCGGAGCCGGCGGCGACGGCGTGAACATCGCCTTCGCCTTCGCCACGCGACACGCTTCCGCATCTGCAGATCTGGCACGATTTTCGCCCGCACGCCTGCGTGCTCGGCATCGAGCCCTGCACCAGCGCGAAAATCGGCGGTGTGGAGCAGATCCTCGGGCCCGGCGAGCAACGCCGGTATGAACTGGGCATCGCCTTCAATTCGAGCCCGCAAATTTCCGACCATTAGTTGTGGAGTAGAACCAATGGTGGCAGTAACTGACAAGACGATTGGAACGTCGCAGGGCGGCAGTCAGCGGGGACCTGGCAAAGCGTCCCGCAGCTTGTGGAGCCGGCTTTTGAAGCCTTTTCGGGTTTTGATTGGACGGGATCGTTACGAGCCTGCCAAGTATTACATGCGAGGACCCGGACCGGCGTCGTTGCGGCGCACCAACGAAGGCGAAAGCACAGATTGACCGCAATGCCCAGAACCATCCGCGGACCCGGGCTGTTCATCAGTCAGTTCATCGGCCCGGAACCTCCGTTCAACAGCCTGGGCGGCCTGGCGCGATGGGCTGCCGACCTCGGCTTCAAGGCGCTGCAGGTTCCGGTATCGGATCCGCGGCTGAGCGACCTTGCGGCACTTTCCGATGTCGAGACCGTCGCCGTGATCGAAAGCATCACCAGGTCCACCGGCCTTGCCATCAGCGAAGTGTCGGCCCATCGCGCCGGACAATTGCTGGCCGTCCATCCGGCCTATGACGATGTGATGGACGCGCTGGCCTCACCATCGGTGCGCGGCAACCCGCAGGCGCGCCGCGAGGCGGCGGAACAGGACGTTCGGCGGGCGATCGCGCGCGCGGCGGCGCTGGGCGCGCGGCGTGTGGCGACGTTCTCCGGCGGTTTTGCCTGGCCGTTTTTCTATCCCTATCCGCCGCATCCCGAGGGGTTGATCGCGCGGGCCTTCGATGAACTCGCCGCGCGCTGGCGGCCGTTACTCGATGAAGCCGCCCGCGCCGGCGTCGATCTGTGTTTCGAACTGCATCCGGGCCAGGACCTGCATGACGGCGCCACCTTCGAGCGGTTTCTGGCCTCTGTCGATCATCACCCCCGCGCCAAAATTCTTTACGATCCAAGCCACATGCTGCTGCAGCACATGGACTACCTCGGCTTTATCGACCGCTATCACGACCGGATCGCGGCGTTTCACGTCAAGGACGCGGAGTTCGTCAAGAGCGACAGCCGCGGCGTCTACGGCGGCTATGCGGATTGGCTCGATCGGCCCGGCCGCTTTCGCAGCCTCGGCGACGGGCAAATCGATTTCGGCGGCATCTTCGACCGCCTCACCCGCTATGGCTATGACGGCTGGGCTGTGCTGGAGTGGGAATGCTGCCTGAAGAATTCAGCCGACGGCGCCGCGGAAGGTGTGCGCTTCATCGCCGATCACATCATCGGCGTCACCGAACGTTCGTTCGACGCGGCCATGGGTTCCACCATGCCGCCTTCCACCGTCGACCGTGTGCTCGGTCTTTCGAGGTCCTGATGTCCAATCCCGTACTTGCCGCGCTGGGACGACCGTTCCGACTGGGTATTGCCGGCGGTGCGCCGCCGTCGCTGATCGGCCCGGTGCACCGGGTCGCGGCGACGATGGACCGGCGCTTCTCCCTCGAGGCTGGCGTCTTGTCCTCGCGGCCCGAGCGCTCCCGCGCCGAGGGCCGGGCGATCGGGCTGACCCCCGAGCGCTGCTATGGCAGCGTCGAGGAAATGGTCGTCGCCGAGCGGCTGCGTGACGACGGCATCGAGGCGCTGGCGATCATCACCCCCAACGACAGCCACGCCCGGTACCTGCGGCTCGCGGTCGACGCCGGCCTCGACGTCATGATCGAGAAACCGCTGTGCAACGATCTCGACGAGGCCATCGCCTTGCAGCAGGCGGTGGCGGCTTCGGGATGCGCGGTGGCACTGACCCACACCTATTCGGGCTACGCGATGCTGCGCGAGATGCGGGCGCGGGTTCTGGCCGGCGAGATCGGCGCGGTGCGGCTGGTGCATTCCGAATATCTCGCCGGCGGACTGGCCACGGCGATGGAAAACGCGCCCGACGCCGACCAGCGCTGGCGGCTCAAGCCGGAAAAGAGCGGGCCGTCGCTGGTGCTCGGCGACATCGGCACCCACGCCCACCACATGATCTCGTTCGTGACCGGGCTGCGGTTCAAATCGGTTTCCGCCGAGGTCGGCGCCCTGCTGCCGGGGCGAAAGGTGCAGGATTTCGCGCAAGTCCGGTTCCGGCTCGCCGGCGGCGCGCGCGGCCGGCTCGATGCCTCCAACGCCGTGGCCGGGATGTCCAATCACGTGCTGCTGCGGGTGGCCGGCGAGACCGGCTCGATGGAATGGGTGCATCGCAAGCACAACCAACTCGCCATTGCCTCGCTCGACGGCAATATTCGCGTCATCGGCCAGGGACAACCCAATCTGACATCCGATGCGCAGCTATCGACGCACCTGACGCGTCCGGGTCATCCGGAAGGGCTGCAGGAAGCCATCGCCAATCTCTATTGCGGCCTGGCGGACATGATGCTGACGCGGCGCGGCCAGACGCCCTCGGCGATGCCGCAACAACTGGTACCCTCGGTGGCGGAAGGCGTCGCCGGGATGGCTTTTGTGATGGCGTGCCTCGAAAGTTCGGCCCGCGACGGCGCGGTGGTGTCGCTGCGCGTTGCGAAGTAAACCGGGAAAATCGCTGGTGAGGATGCAATGACCACAGTTCTGGTGACGGGATGCGATACCGGCCTCGGCGTCGAATTCGCGCGGCAATACGCGGCGGAGGGACATCGGGTCATCGCCACCTGTCTCGATCCTGCCACCGCGAGCGAGACGTCGGCAATTCGCGGCAATATCGACGTGGTCAAGCTCGACGTCACCGACCATGCGGCCATCGAGGCGCTGTCGCGCCGGCTGTCCGGCGATGCAATCGACGTCCTGCTCAACAACGCCGGCATCGGACGCCCGCACCCGCCGTTCGGCGAGACCGATTACGACAACTGGCGCCGCATCCTGGAGACTAACCTGATCGCGCCGATGAAAATCGCCGAGAGCTTTGTCGAGCAGGTGGCGCGCAGCGAGAACAAGAGCATGGCATTCGTCTCCAGCCGGATGGGATCGATCGCGCTGAATAATTCCGGCGGCTCCTACTCCTACCGGTCCAGCAAGGCCGGTCTCAACATGATCGTGAAGACGCTGGCGATCGATCTCGGTCCGCGTCACATCTGCGTGCTGGCGCTGCATCCGGGCTGGGCCATGACCGAACCGGGCGCGCGCGTTCCGGTGGCGGAGAGCGTCGCCGGAATGCGGGGCGTCATCAACCGCGCCGGCCGGCACCACACCGGCAGCTTTGTGACGTACCACGATCAGCCGCTGCCCTGGTAAGGGCAGCACGGCTGCATTGATCGCGCCCTAAAGAAAAAGGCCGCCTGGTTTCCCAGACGGCCTTTCCTGTCTCACGGCAGCCTCACATTGACGGGCGATTTCAGGAACACTGCACCAGGGGCCTATCTCCCAGCCGTATCCTACTCGGAAGCCGCTGCAAATCGGGACAGTCGCGAACTGGAGCCCGAACCGATGCGATAGTCTCCTATCTCCGTAAGATGGGTAGATTAAGCCGCGAATGACGCGGGCAGGCAACAACGGCGTGAAACTATCCCCGTTGTTCACAGCGATGCTGCACCACGAAAGAAACGCCGGTCGTCGGTAAAATCGCTTCCACGACGGCCCTCAATCCTTCAGCCCGGTGCTGGCCACGCCCTGCACGAACTGCCGGCGCAGGAATACGAACAGCGTGATGCTGGGGATCAATACCACCGACGATGCCGCGCTGAGGCGGCCGACGTCGACGGTGAAACCGGTCTGGAACAGCGCGAGGCCGACTTCGATGGTGTAGGAGGTCTTGGTCGAGGTCACGATCAAGGGCCAGGTAAAGGCGGTCCAGGCCTGGAAGAAGGCCAGCACGCCCAGCGCCGCCAGTGGGGCGCGCAGCAGCGGCAGCACCACATAGAAGAACACCCAGAATTCGCCGGCGCCGTCGATCCGCGCCGCCTCCAGCAATTCGTCGGGAATGGCATGCAGGACGTTCTGCCGGATCAGGAAGATGCCGAAGCTCATCACCAGGTAGCCGACCAGCAGTCCCCACAGTGAATCCAGCGCGCCCAGTGCCTTCACCTGGAAGTACAGCGGGATCATGTAGACCTCGAACGGGATGATCGCGGTGGCAAGGATGATGGTGAACACGACGCTGAGCACCTTCGACGGAAATTTGGCCAGCACGTAACCGGCGATCGCCGAGGTCGTCATGATCGATGTGGTGGACAGCGCCGCGAACAGAAAACTGTTCAGGATCCAGCGCAGCAGCGGCGTCTCGCCGAGCACGGACTTGAAGTTTTCCAGTGTCGGGTCGTGCGGGACCACCGTTGGCGGCCACTGCAGGATCTCCTGCGGCGTCTTGAAGGCGTTGCCGACCAGGAACACCAGCGGCAGCAGCATCGCCAGCGAGAAGGCGATCAGCAAGGCATCGATGGCGAAATTCGTCAGCCGTACTTTCAAACGGAGCCGACGGTCGCCGACCGTTTCGTCGTACGCGGCGAAATTTATGGCTTCGGTCATTTCAGGCCCTTTTCACGCAGCATCGTGAACTGGATCAGCGTCAGCACCAGTACGATGACCAGCAGCACCACCGCTTCCGAAGCGGCGTAGCCGACCCGGTAGTTGCGAAAGCTGTTCTCCAGCATGTCGAGCACCAGCACGCGCACCTGGCGCCCGGGCGCTCCCTGCAAATCCGAGGCGAGGATGAAGGCCTGGGCGTAGACGTTGAAGCCGCTCACCAGCGTGACCACCGAAACATACAGCGTGATCGGCTTGAGCAGCGGGATCGATAGGTAGCGGAACGATTGCAGGCCCGTGGCCCCGTCGAGCCGCGCGGCCTCGTACAGCGACTGCGGCAGGTTCTTGAATCCGACGAGATAAATCAGCACGGCGTAGCCGAGCGCCTGCCAGGCGCACAGCACGATGATGCAGACCAGAGAGAGCGTCGGGTCGAACAGCCATGCCTTCGGCGCGATCCCGAACCAGCTCAACAGCGCATTGAGCGGTCCCAGCCGGGCATCGAAGATCCACTTCCAGGCCAGCGCTGCCGGCACCAGCGAGACGACGTGGGGCAGGAACACCGCGGTTTCATAAAAGCCGGCGAGGCGCGACTGGGTGCGGTGATAGATCAGGGCCGCCAGCGCCAGCGCGGTTGGGATGGTGACGATCAGGACGCCGAAGGCGATGATGGTGGTATTGAGCAGGGCCTCACGAAACTGCGGATCGCCGATCAGCTCGCGAAAGTTTTCCAGCCCGATGAACGGCTTGTTCTTCGACAGGATGTTCCAGCGGTGCAGGCTGAGCCGCAGCGTCTCGCCGATCGGATAGAGCCGCACCGCGGCATAGATCGTCAGCACCGGCAGCAGCGACAGGCTGGCAAAGATCCATTTTTTCCGCTCGAGCATGCGACCCCACAGATCGAGGCGGCGTCACTTGCCGAGCAGACCCTCGCGCTTGAGGATTTCGTTGGCCTCGGTGTCGGCCGCCAGCAAGGTGGCGTCGATCGCCTTGTCGTCATCGGCGAGCTTGCTGTCGGCGAAGGCGGCAACCAGCTTGGTCGCGACCCGCCCCAGGATCTCGTCGCTGACCTCGATCGCCGGCACTGCAAACAGGTCGTAGCCCTTGGGGTTGTCGACGAAAGCAGCAAAGGTCGGCACCGCGCCGGTCACCGCCGAATAATCGCCCGAGCGGTTCGGCAGCCAGCCGACGTTTTTCAGCATCCAGGTCTGGTTGTCGGGCTCGTTGGCGGCCAGAGTGAAGGCCCAGGCGGCATCGGCCTCGGGGCCCTTGGCGCTGACATAAAGATTGACCGGCACGCTCATCGAACCGCGCGGCAGCGGCGCGGTGGCGTAGTGCAGGTTCGGTGCTTTCTTGGCGATGTCGCCGATCACCCAGGATTCGCGGATGAACATCGCGGTCTGGCCGCGTTCGAAGGCTTCGGCGTCCGCCGGCATTTCCGGCGACACGGTCTTGTTCTTGTGGATGTTGACCAGATACTGCTTCAGCGCGTTGCGCCCGGCCTCGTTGGCGAGCGTCGCCTTCCATTTGCCGTCGGCGGTCTGGGTCAGGATGTTGCCGCCGAACTGGAACAGGTTGATCCAGAATTTCTCGGCGACGCCCTGGCCGCCGCCGGACAAACGCAGGCTCCAGCCCGACACCGTGGCCTTGCCCGACGCGTCGCGCTGCGTCAGCTTGGCGGCATCGGTGTCGTATTCGGCCATGGTGGTGGGCGGCTTGCTCAGGCCCGCCGCCTTGAACATGTCGAGGTTGTAGAACAGCGCCACCTGGCCGTGAAACAGCGGCGTGCCGTAGACCGTGCCGTTGAGGCTGGCGCGCTCGCTGAAAAACGGGTGAAATTCGCGGCGTTGGTGACGAACGCCGCCACATTGGCCGGCGCCTTCGGCAACAGGTCGTTGGTGAGGTAGCGCCCGGCGCTGGCGGCGCCGAGTTCGATCACCAGCGCCCGGTTTTCACCCGACGCCAGCGCCAGCGCGACGCGTTTCTCGTGCTCGCGCAACGGGATCGCTTCGATCGAGACGTCAAGGCTCGGGTATTTCGCCTTCATATCGTCGGCGACATGGCGGTAGAACGGCTCGAGCTCCGGGTAGCCGCTCCACACCGTGATCTTCTGTGCCTGCGCTGCGGTAACGCCGGCTAGCAATGCGGCGCCGATCATCGCGGCAGCGAAAGGAAGGCGGCCGAACCGGACGCCGCGCGTTTCAAGACAAGTCCCGGCCATGATGATCCCCTTCGGTGCGATGAAAGCCGCCAGCCGCAATTTGCTATGCAACCGGTTGCGGGTCAAGGCGAAGCGGGGCTGCAGCGGCAGCGCGTCGCAACCGCCACATTATTCCGGGCTGAACTTTTCCCCGGCCACATAGGTCTCGCGTATCTGCAGCGATGCTGCGCCGGGCTTCCAGTCGAACACGATCAGGTCCGCCATTTCGCCGACGGCAAGGCGGCCGCGGTCGCCGACGAAGCGGCCGGGATTGCTGGTGGCCAGTTGCAGCCCCTCGGCCAGGGTCAGATCGGCCATGCCGATGGCGATCGCCACGTCCTCGCGCAACGGCCGGCTGGCGCCGGCCAGATAAGGCGTTCCGAGCACGCTCAGGCGGCCGTCCTGGCCGACCTCGACGCGGCCGCCGATCGGCTGGTCGTAGAATTCCGGGCGGCAGGCCGCCGGCCGCGGTGGTGTCCGAAACCAGGTACGACCGCGCGAGGCCCTTGGCGCGCAGCATTGCCTTGAACGCATCCGCCGGCAGATGAAAACCGTCGGTGATGAAACCGGCGTCGAGCCGGTCGTCGGCGAGTTGCGCCCAGATGAAGTTAGGATGCCGCGGCAATGTCGCCGCCGCACCGTTGCCGAGATGGGTCGACAGCCGTGCCCCGGCGGAAGCCGCGCTATGGATCTGTTCGGCAGTGGCCGAGGTATGGCCGATGGCGACCAGAATGTGCTGCGCGGTCAGGGCACGGATGAAGGTTTCGATTCCTTCGTGATGTGGCGACAGGGTGATCTTGCCGACCAGGTTGCCGCTGGCTTGTTGCCACTGCGCGACTTCGGCGATATCGGGTGGCCGGACATGCTCGCGTGGATGTCCGCCGCGCGGACCATCCTCGGGCGCCAGATACGGGCCCTCGACATGAACGGACGGGATCATCCGCGCGACAGCGGATCCTGCCGCCGTGCCCCGGCGATCGCCGCCAGTGCGGAGAGCAGCGAATCCTGGGATGCCGTGATCAAGGTCGGCAGCCAGATGGTGACGCCGAGGCCGGCCATCAGCCGCGACAATGTCTTGACCCGCGCCGGCGTCACCGCGCCGTCGTTGAGGTCGAGGCCGCGAAACCCGTTGACCTGCAGGTCGATCAGGCCGGCGGCAAGCCAGGGGCCCGAAGTAAGCTCCCTCGGTTCGATCGCCGCGATGCGGCCCTGCCTGACGACCACGGAGATGCCGTGCCCCGTGCTGACTTCGCGGCCACCGACGCGCAGGGTGCTCGATTTAGGCATCAGGATCGGACTCCGCGTCGAGATAGAGCGTGCAGTCGGCGTGCCGGCGCAGCACGCTCGAGGGACAATCGGTTGAAACCGGTCCGTGCAATGTTCCACGGACGGCATCGCGTTTCATCGCGCCGGGCACCACGCAGAACAATCGCGTGGCGCGCAGCAGCCGCGGAACGGTCAGGGTTAGCGCGCGTTCGGGAACGGCAGCGAGATCCTGAAACAGCCGTCGTCGACCTGCTGCTGGCGGCAGATCGCGTCGAGTTCGACGATCTTGACGTCCGCCGGATCGGTGAAATCAGCCACCGGCGGATCGTTGAAGGCGATGTGGCCGTTGACGCCGATGCCGAGGCAGACGATGTCGATCGGTGCGCTGTCGAGCAGCGCGGTATAGTGCGCGGCGGCGGCGCGCGGTTCGGCGCCGGCAGGATCGGATGGACAGCCGCGAACGGCAGCCGGCCGAACAGGCGTTGTTCGAGCCACGCCGCGAAACGCTGCGGCGCGCTTGGGAGAAGGCCGATATACTCGTCCATATGGAATGCCGTGACGCGGCGCCAGTCGATCCCGGGCTCGACGATCAGCGCGTCGATCATGTCCTGCTGGCTTGGTGCCGCGGCGAAAACCATCCGCACGCCGGTCGCGGCCGCAAGCCGGGCGCGGATTTCCACCGCGATGTCGTGCGCCGCCGCCCGGCCCATGAGCGCGCGCGTGGCAAAGGAGCAGACCCGCAAACGTCCGACCGTTCGATGATGCGTCTGTTCGAGCGGGGGGGCCGTCGATTTCATCGCAATCCTTCTTCCAGCGGTCGCGCATGGCGCGCGTCGGTCGCAGCCGCCGATATTGCCTGCGGCAAGGGTGAACTGTACTATGCGATGCAACCGGTTGCGGTCAAGCTGACGGCGTCCGGGTTGGCATCGCCCTGCCAGCGACGAAATGGGGAGTGCGATGACGACCTCACGCGTCGCCGGGAAGCGCCGACGATCAGCCAGGTGGCCGAGGCAGCCGGCGTCTCGCGCGCCTCGGTGTCGCGCGCCTTCACCCGGCCCGAAATGCTGAGCGCGAAAACCGTGCGCCGCGTCAAGGCGGTGGCGCAGCGCATCGGCTATGTGCCGAACCACACCGCGCGTGCGCTGTCGACCGGCCGCCACGGCAATGTCGCGCTGGTGGTGCCTATGTCGCCAATCCGTTTTTTCCACCGCTGATCCGCGCCGCGCAGGTCGAGGCGGATAAGCGCGATTCTGCGTATTCTTAGGGAATTCCGACGAGAACCCGGAACAGGAAGCGAAACTGGTCAGTCGATTTTCCACCCAGGTGGAGGGTTTCATTCGGCCTCGTCGCGATTGACCGACGAGCAAATCCGCTTTCAGGCAATGCGCCGGCCGCTGGTGCTGATCAACCGCGACGTCAAGGGCATCCCGCGCGTCCTGATGGACAGCGGCGCCGGGGTCGGCGAGGCGGTCGATCATCTGGCCGCGCTCGGTCACAGGCGCATCGCCTATATCAGCGGGCCGAAAAACTCCTGGTCGAATGCGCAGCGCAGCGCCGCGGTTGCCGCGCCAGGATCCACGGATTGCAGGTGCTCACGGTGCCGGCGCAGGTGGCTTCGTTCGAGACCGGCTATCTGGCAGCGCCGGCCATTCTCGCCTTTGGCGCCACCGCGGCGGTGGCGTTCGACGACCTGATGGCGCAGGGTGTGCTCGCCGGTCTTGCCGCACGCGGCATCGCGGTGCCGCGGGATTTCAGCGTCATCGGCTGCGACGACGTGCTGGGTGCCGTGACCTATCCGCCGTTGTCGAGCATCCCGAACGCCTGCCCGGAGGCGGGCCGTATCGCGGCGTCGCTGCTGATGGGCATCCTGAAAACCGGGGTGGTGCGGGATGTGCGCCATGTGCTCGGCACCAGTCTGGTGATCCGCGACACCACGGCGGCGGCAGCCGCGGCGCCTCGGTCGCGGCGCGCCAGGTGAAGCGTCAGTGGAAGCCGGCCGCGGTCAGGTGTCTCGTCCCACAAGTCGACGATTTATCCGCGCGCCTTGCGCACCACGGCCATGAAGGCCTTGAGCCGCTTCGGATCGACCTCGTTCCACCAGCCGCCCTCGTGCTTGAGCGCGCTGGCGACGATCACCGCGGTCTCGGCATGTTTGAAGATCGATGCGACGTTGTCGAGGGTGACGCCGCTGCCGACCATGGTGGGCAATTGGGTCGCATTGCCGACGGCTTCGAGCTCGGCGGGGTCGGCGCTGTCGCCGGTGCGCTGGCCGGTGACGATCACGGCGTCGGCGTCGAAGAATTCCGCGTCGCGGGTCAGTTCCGCGAGGGCGCGGTCGGCAACGATGGCATGGGCGCCGTGCTTGACATGGACGTCGGCGAAGATCGCGACGTCTTTGGCGCGCAGCCAGAGCGGTACCTGCTGGCGGCGCCGGCCTTGCCGTCCATCAGGCCTTCGTTGGCAACGTAGGCGTTGGTCCATTGGTTGACCCGCACGAACACCGCGCCGGCGGCCTTGGCGACGGCAAGACCCTGCACCGCGCCGTTGGCCAGCACGTTGATACCGATCGGCAAGCCGGACTCGCGGCGGACCCGCTCGGCCATCACGGCCATGCAGGCGGCGGTTTCCGGACCCAGCTCGTCGGGCTTGGCGAACGGAATATCGCCGTGGTTTTCCACGATCAGGCCGTCGACGCCGCCGTCCCGGTAGCGCTGCGCTTCTGCACAGGCGAAATCGTAGATCCGCGTCACCGGATCGCCGTCGTAATGCGGCGAGCCCGGCAATGGCAGCGAGTGGATGACGCCGATGACGGCCTGGCGTCGGCCGAAGATGCGCTGGATCGCGTTGTCCTTGGCGCGATAGATCGAGGTGTTATCCGACACGGGATTCTCCGAGGTCAGGTCAAGGCGTGGGTGGAAAGGCTCGCGCGCATTTCGGCAACGATTTCGGGCAGATCGATCGGATAAGTCACGTAACGAGCCCATGTTGCAGCATGACGGTCATTCTATAGAAGACAATAGGCGGATGCTCAATGTTCTGGGGCGTTGAGCAATGACGCCCTGTCGAGCTGTCGGAATGCAACCTGTTGCTCTATTATCGC
>CAVPZI010000011.1:0-213026 GCA_963710235.1 uncultured Alphaproteobacteria bacterium | reverse complement strand
GGCCATAGCGCGGCCAGTCCCGGACCGGACCGGTCCAGCCGGTGTCGAATGGCGCCTTGAAGCGGGCCGGGGCGTAGAACGGCTCGTGCGGATCGAAGGTTTCGATCTGCAGCATCCAGTTGTCGGCGTCGCGGTTGCGGTCGAGGAAGTCGAAGCCGTGGGCAAAGCACTGCACCGACGGAAAATCCTTTTCCTCCTTGATGAACTCGCGGTTGATGATGTTCTGGGAGAAGTATTTGCGGCGCTCGGTCAGTGAACTGCCGCTCGTGATACAGCTCGCGCAGCCGCTCCCAATGCGGCTGCACCATCGCCTTCCAGGGATCGCCCTCCTGGCCGCGGACGAATTCGTAGGAGTTGTAGCGGTTGTGGTAGGTGGCGCCGCCGTCCTCCCAATAGTGAGAAGTGATCGGTGATGAGATGGCTGTAGACGCCCTTCTCGCTGCAGCAGCTAGCGGCATGGCGTTGTCGAACGGCTCGAGCGGTCCCCAGCTACGATGCAGGAAAGGGAGAGCCTCCCCGCTCAGCATGTCGCGGCGCGCCGGCATACACGGCAGGCTGCCGACGTAGTGCCTGTCGAAGGTGAGGCCGCGGGCGGCGAGCCGGTCGAAATTGAGGGTGGAATCCGGCGCCCGCCATAGGCGCCGAGCAGATGGCGATTGAGCGAATCGAACAGAACGAAGACGGTTTTCATAACGGAACCTTCAGCTAGACGAATGCAGGCTCCGGCTCACTTCACCGCACCCTGGGTGAGGCCGGCGACGATGTAACGTTGTCCGATGATCAGCAGCACCAGCGCCGGCAGATCGACAGCGCCGCGGCGGCGGCCATCTGGGTGTAGAGAATCTCGAATTCCTGGGCGAATTTGGCGATCGCCACCGGCACGGTCGCGGTCTGTTTCGAGGTCAGCGTCAGCGCCACCGCGAACTCGTTCCAGCTGAACACGAAGGTCAGGATGCCGGTCGCCGCAAGGCCCGGCGCGATGATCGGAAGCACGATCAGCCGCAGCAGGGTCGGCGTCGAGGCGCCGTCGATCCGGGCGGCCTCTTCCAGTTCGGTCGGGACATCCCGCACGAATACGCCCATCAGCCACAGCGCCATCGGCAGGTTGAGCACGGCGTGGGCAAGCACCACGCCGGTCAGCGTGTTGTCGAGGCCGATCGGCGCGCATCATGGTGTACCAGGCGCTGGCCAGCGCCAGCGGCGGAAACATGTGGAACAAGAGCGCCCAGCCGAGGAAGATGTGGATCACCCATTTCGGCCAGTTCATGCGGTGCAGCGACCACGCCGCCAGCGTCGCGGTGAACAGGCAGATCATGGTGCTGGCGACGCCCACGATCATCGAATTGCGGTAGTTGAGCAGGAAATCCGATGTCTTGGTGAACAGCAGATCCATGAAGCTCTTCAGCACCGGCGTGAACCAGAGCGCGCCGGTGATCAGGGAAATCTGGGTGCGGAACGCCGCCAGCACGATCCAGACCACCGGAAGGATCCACGGCGATGCCGGCCCCGATCAGGGTCGCGTGCAGGATTGCCGCCTGCAGCCTTGATTTCGCTTCCCCCGTCATGTCGGCGTACTCACGCGCTTGCGCGCCGACAGCGCCATCACCAGCAGAACGCTCACCAGGAAGATGATGGAGATCGACATCGCGGCGCCGTAGCCGGTACGGTCCTGGCGGAAAAAGCGCTGATACAAGGTGAAACTGAGCACCTCGGTCGAGGTGCCCGGCCCGCCGCCGGTCAACAGGTACACCTCGTCGAATACCTTGAAGGCGGTCACCAGGCGGAAGGCGAAGGTCACCATGATGGTGGGCAGCATCATCGGCAGGGTAACGTAGCTGAGTTCCTGCCAGATGGTGGCGCCGTCGATCTTGGCCGCCTCGTAGACGTCCTGCGGCAGCGATTCCAGGCCAGCGAGAAACAGCAGGAAGCAGAACGGCGTCCAGTGCCAGATATCGACAAAGATCACCGAGGCCAGCGCGGTTTCCTTGGCGCCCAGCCAGTTCATGGCTTCGAAGCCGACGAGGCCGGTCAGCTGATTGACCATCCCGAAGTCGAAATTGAGCAGCAGCTTCCAGATCGCGCCGATGACGATGCCGGGTATCAGGATCGGCAGGATGAAGATGGTGCGGTAGATCACCCGGCCCTTGGTGACCCGGCAGCACAACAGCGCCAGCGTGAAACCGAACAGCATCTGCCCGGCGACCGCGCAGACCGCGAAGATCAGCGTATTGAGCACGCCTGCGCCCAGCAACTCGTCGGTGGCGAGTTCGGCGTAGTTGGCAAGCCCGACCGGCGTCCAGGTCGGCTGGCCGCCGCTCCAGGTGACATTGTAGAAGCTGCTGAGGAACAGATTGACCAGCGGCAGCACGCTGAGCAGCAGCATCATGAGCAGCGCCGGCGAGAACGTCACCCAGCGCCAGACCCGGTCGTCGGGACCGCCCCGCGCGCCTTCGTCGGATTTCAGCCTTGCCGGCCGCGGTCCGGCGGCGGGCAAGGTCTGCAACGAAACGTCCGGGGTCGAACTCATCAGGCTTTCAACGGTGGCAGCTTGCCGGTGTTGTAGTTGTACTTGCTCATCACGCCGTGGATCTGATCGGCCATGCTGTTGAGTGCGGCCACCACCGTGATGTTGCCGGCGATCGCCTGGTTGAGGCCCAGCTCGAGAATCGGGATCACCTCGCTCGCCTCCGGAAACTGGAACATGTTGATGGCATGCGGCAACGAATCGGCGAGCGGCTTCATCCAGCGGAAGCGGCGTTCCTGCGAGATCGGATCGCGATAGGCCGCAGCGCTGACCGGGATGCCGCCGACCTTGGCGGAAGCAACCTGCGCTTCCTTGGTCTGGAACCAGCGGAAGAATTCCACCACCCCGCGCTTGCGATCGTCGGGAATATTCCGGGCAATGCCGCCGAGCCAATGGCCGAGGCCCGATGCCGTCGAGTGGCCGGGTCCATGCGGGCACGGTGCAAACTCGACCTTGTCGACCACGGCGGATTTATCCGGATCGTCCATCGGCGACCACGCCGCGATCACCGCCATGATGTGCGCGGTCTTGCCGGTCAGCATGTTCTGGATCACGTCCGCCTGATCCATCGACGCGGTCTGCGGATGGCCGGCTTCCTTGGCGAGGCGAACGTAATAATCGAGCGCGGTGTGGCCGGCGTCGTCGTTGAGGATCACCGTATAATCGGCCTTGGCCTGGTCCTTGAAGAGGCCGCCGCCGAATCCATAGAGATACGGATAGAAATCATAGGACACGGTGGCCGGCCCGCGGGCGCCGCGCTGCACGATGCCGTACCTGCCGGGCGGCTTGTGAAAGCGCTTGGCGTTGGCCTCGAGCTCGGCATAGGTCTCCGGCGCCTTGAGGCCGGCTTCCTTGTAGAGATCGCCGCGATAATACAAGAGCGGAATCAGGGGCGAGATCGGCAGCGACATCAGCTTGCCGGAAGGTGTCATGACCTTTTTCGCCGGATCGAAATACACCGTGTCGTTCAGCGTATAGATGTCCGGATCGAGCTTGAACGACGGATCGACGTCGGTGATCGCCTCGACAAAGCCGCCGAAATACATTTCGGCGAACCAGCCGCTGTTCATGATCAGAAGATCGTATTGGCCTTTGCTGGCGCGCACCGAATTGCGTTGTTTCTCAAGCGATCCGGCGAACGGATTGACGTCGAGCTCGACCTTGTTGCCGGTTTCCTTTTCGTAAAGCTCCACCGTCTTGCGGAAACTTTCGAACCATGGCGACTGGTTGATAACGATGGTGATCGGCGCGGCCGCGGCGGCCCTGGCGTAGCGAAAATTGCCGATGGTGGAAGCGGCGGCGACGCCGGCTCCGGCCAGAACATGGCGGCGGGTCAGGCCACTCTTTATTATTGGCATGCATCATCCTCCCGATCGGGCCGGCTGGAGGCCGGCCTCGCTGATTTTCTGCGGCACTTTCTCCGCTGGTTCTGTGTTGAGCGAACCATGTTCCTGCCATGCTGACAAACAACTTTCGTTACCGTATCCATAGCCAAAATGAATGTGTGGATGGCTAATTCTCGGGCTCGACGGCGCAAATTACCTTCAATTCTTCAATGACATAGAGCGCAGCCGGCGACAGCCAGCCGCCGCGCCGGGTCACGATGCCGGCCTCCCGGGACAGGGTAAGCCCGGGAACGCTCAGCATGACCAGCCCCTCGCCTTCCCGGGTCTGCAGCGTCTTCGAAACCTGGAAAGTCAGCGCGTCGGATTGCCTGACCACGTTCAACAGCAGCGCCATCGATCCGCTCTCGACGGCGCCCTGCGGCGGCGGCAGGTCGTTGGCCTCGAACAAGGCGTTGAGCCGGCGCTGCGCCCGCGTCACCCGCGGCGGCTTGACCCAGGGATAGCTGAGCAGATCGCGCATGGTCAGATTGCGCCGGGAAGCCAGCGGATGCCCGACGCGGCAACAGACGCCCAACGTGTCCGAGGTCAGCCGCGTGACCTCGAGATCCTGCTGCTCCTCCGGTGCCGGAATCTCGGCGACGACGAAATCGAGTTCGCCCTGCCGCAACGCCCGCAGCAAGGTCTCGTCGAAACTGCCGGAGACCTGGATCTGGACGGCGTGATGCTTGGCGATCACCCGCGCCAGCGCCAGCGGCAGGTGGCGCCGCAGCCAGGTCGGCCCGGCCCCAATCATCACGGTACCGAAGGTGCCGCTGCGCAGCGCCGAGACTTCCTTGCCGGCGTCCTTGACCTGGACATGCACGGCTTCGGCGTGCCGCAGCAAGGTCTGTCCGAACGATGTCAGCGCCACCCCGCGCGGCAGCCGGTCGAACAGTTTCACGCCCAACTGGTCTTCGAGCAGCTTGATGGATTTGGTCAAAGTCGGCTGGGTGATATTCAATTCGGCGGCGGCGGTGGAAATGTTCTTCCGCTGCGCCACCCGCAGGAAATATTCGAGCTGCCGAAGGTCCATCGATCAACCCATCTCGCGCTACAACGCACGCCAATCCGGCTCGATGCCAATTCCAGGAGCTTCCGACAGCTGGATCGAACCCGCAACCAGCGGCAGCGCGGCGCCGATCAGCGCATCGCGGTGCGGATTCGGATTGACGTCGATCTCCAGCATTCCGTCGCCGCCGGCGGCGGCAAGAAGGTGCGCCGACGCCATCAGACCGACGCCGCTGCCGAGAAAATGTGGACAATAGGTGACCCCGGCGCCGAGCGCGAGCCGCGCCGCTTCGAGGCACCCGGAAACGCCGCCCCACTTGGCCGCATCCGGTTGCAGGTAGCCGAAGATTTTTCCGGCGATCACGGCCTGGAAATCCGACAGGTCGTTGATGTTTTCGCCGCCGGCCAGCGCGATCGAAGATGCTTTCGCCAGCGCGGTCCATTCCGCGAGCGGCCGGTCGGCGGCCATCGGTTCCTCGATCCAGGCCGCACCATGGTCGGCGCACATCCGCACGCCCTGGGGCGCGTCCTCGAAACGCCAGCCCTGGTTGGCGTCCGTCAGCAGGGTGTGACCATCAGACAGCACCGATCGAATCGACGCCAGCGACTTCCGATCGGTTTCTTCCCCGAAGCCGACCTTGAGCTTGAACGCGGTATGGCCGCGCGCGGCGGCGGCCGCAGCACCTTCCGCCGGCGCCTCCGGGCCGATGCCGCTGGCATAGGCGCGGATCCCGCCGGATTTCGAATCGTCGAGGAAACGCCACAGCGGCAGCCCCGCCCTGCGCGCGGCGAGATCATGACAGGCCGCGTCGATGCCGGCGGCGACCTGGCGGAACGGCCCCCATTCGCCCGACTGCACCGCCAGAATATGCAGCCGCCGCATCAGGTGGGCGAACACGCCGCCCAGTTCCAGTTCGCCGCATTCGACCAGCAGCGGCCCGATCACCTCCTGCGCCAGCCGGGCGCGGTGCTCGGCGCCGACCGAGGGAAAGTTGCACCAGACTTCGCCGAATCCTTCGGCGCCGTCGCGATCGGTGACTTTCAGGAACAGCGCCGGCCGGTCGCGCATCATGCCGAACGAGGTGCGGATCGGCATCGCGATCGGGGTTCGCACCACCCGGGCTTCGATCCGTTCGATGCGCAGCCGTGCCGATCGGTAAGTGCCGGCCATGGTCTAGGCGCCGCCGGTCAGCTGCAGCGGCTGCGTCAGGCGATAATCCTCCGACTGGAAATACAGCCGGATCGAAATCCGCGCCGAACGCCCGACGCCGGGCTTCTCGGCGCCGACCTGGATGTTGTGGGACGGATTGTTTTCGAAGGTGAAGGAGCCGTCCGACCCGGTCCTGGTCGAGGCCTTGATGTTGAAGGTGGCGAAATTGAACACCCACAACTGCACCTCGGCACCCTCGACCGGAGCGCCTTTGGCGTCGACGACGCGGCCGGCGACGATGCCATGGTTGTGGGTCAGCACAAAAGCATTCCAGCCGAGCGCGATCACCACCAGCGTCAGCGGCACCAGGACGAACCGGTTCAGCAGCCAGCCCTTCCATTTCGGGCGTTGGAAATCCTCGTCGCCGATGCTCATCGCGCTTTCGTCATCCTTTGGTCGCGCCAGAGGTCAGGCCCTGGACGAATTCCTTCTGGGCCAACAGGAACAACAGCAGGCCCGGCGCCAGCACCATGACGCAGAAGGCATAGAGCGCGCCTGTGGTATCCTCCTGGTAGGACAGGAAGCGTGCGAGGCCGAGCGGCAGGGTCTGCATGGTCGGCGACCGCGTCGAGATCAGCGGCCACATGAAATTGTTCCACGACCAGATGAACGACAGGATGACGTTGGTCGCCATCGCCGACTTGGCCAGCGGCATCATCACCTTCCAGATGATCTTCCATTCCGACAGCCCGTCGATCTTGGCCGCGTCGATCAAGGAACGCGGCACGGCGTCGAAGCTCGCCTTGAATACGAAGATGCAGATGATGGTGGAGAACATCGGCAGCGCCAGGCCCAGATAAGTGTCGAGCAGGCCCAGCTTGGCGGTGATCAGGTAGGCCGGAATGATGGTGGCCTGGAACGGGATCATCATGCAGGACAAAAACAGCATCATGACCATGTTCTTGCCGCGAAAATTGTGGGTCAGCGCGTATCCGGCCATGGCGTTCAGCACCACGTTGGCCACCACGGTCAGCAGCGAGACCACGACGCTGTTGAGGAAAAAGCGCGCGAACGGAATCGCGTACCAGACGTCGACGTAGAAGAACGGATTGGCGTTGTGCGGGATGATGGCCGGCGGATAGGCGAAGATGTTGTCGCCCGACACCGAGGTCTTCAAGACCCAGTAGAACGGCACCAGCATGACAAAGCTCACCGTGATCAGTGCCAGATGGATCGGCCAGCGCGGATAGCGTTTCATCAGCCGCGCTCCACGGCGCCGGCATTGCCGCCGGACAGACGGTTCGCGGTCCAGGTCACCACCAGCAGCAGGATGAAAAACACCACGGTCAGCGCCGCGGCATAGTCGAACCGCGTCTGGGTGAAGCCGAGCTTGTAGATGTAGGTCACGAGAATCTCGGTGGCGTGGCCGGGGCCGCCGCCGGTCATGACATAGACGAGGTCGAAGCTGGTCACCGAGTTGAGCATGCCGATGACGAAGCACAAAAAGATCGACGGCTTGAGCAGCGGCAGGGTGATGCGAAAGAACCGGTGGATGGCATTGGCGCCGTCGATCTCGGCGGCCTCGTAAAGGTTGGCCGGGATGTGCTGCAGGCCGGTGAGAATGATGATCATGTAGAACCCGAGCATCTGCCAGATGTTGGCGGCGATCACCGACGGCAGCGCCCAGGTAAAGGAATTGAGGAACGGGATCGGTGAGTCGACCAGATGCCAGGCCCGGGCAAGGTAGTTGATCAGGCCGACGCGCTCGTCGAACATCCAGCGCCAGATGATGGCCACCGCCACGGTCATCAGCGGATAGGAGATGAAGATGATGGTCCGGTAGGTATCGCGTCCCTTGATATCGGCATTGACCAATAGCGCGAGCCCGAGCGCGATGACGATGCCGATCGGCGCCGAGCCGATGATGCCGAGCGTGTTCCAGAGCGCCTGCCAGAACACCTCGTCCTCGAACAACATCTCCTCGTAATTGTCCCAGCCGATGAACACCGCGGGCTTCATCGGCGACCACGCCTCGAACGACAACAGCACGTTCCAGCCGAGCGGCAGGATGCGGTACAACAGGAAGATCAGCAGCGACGGCGCCAGAAAGCACCAGATCAGGGTCGCCTTGCGCGTCGACTTTCGCGCCAGGAAGCTGGCGCGGGGCGTTGTCGCTAAAGGTTCGGAGATGGCTGCAATCATGAATTATCCGACGGGCCAGAGTCCGTCATTGCGAGGAGCACTTGCGACGAAGCAATCCAGTCTTCCCTCGTGGTCTCTGGATTGCTTCGCTCTGCTCGCAATGACGGGGAGAGGATAGCCGAAACCTCAAAATCCGTCATTGCGAGGAGCGCTTGCGACGAAGCAATCCAGTCTTCCTTCGTGGCTTCTGGATTGCTTCGCTGCGCTCGCAATGACGGGGTTAGTCTTCCTTACGACCGCCTTAGCACCCGCGTCACCGCCTTTTCGGCGTCGGCCAGCGCGGTCTTGGCGTCCTTGCGGCCGAGCACGGCGTTCTGGAATTCCGGCCAGAACGCGTCCTTGATCTGGGCGTCGTTCGGCAGCGGCCAGTTGCCGGTGAGCTTGTCGGTGTGGGCGAGCTGGGTCTGCAGCACAGTGTAGGCCAACGGATCCTCGTTCTGCACGTTGGCGAGCCCCGCCTTGTCGGCTTCGACGTTGGCGGTGAGCACGCGGCGGGCCTTGGTGAAGGCGGTCGCCCACTTGTTGCCGGTCAGATGCTTGATCATGGCGAAGGCGAGATCGGGATTCTTCGAACTCTTCGACACGCCGAAACCGTGGTTGGTCGGCGTCGACCAGTCGGTGGGCAGTTCGACCGCGCCAAGCGTGTCGGGATTGATCCACTTGCCCTGGCCCTTGACGAAGAAGTACGAGGCCGAGTGGGCATGCAGCATGCCGACCGTGCCGGAGGCGAAGGCGCCGTTGGGCTCGACCCAGCGCCCGGTCCAGGCGATCTTGTTGATGCCGCCCTTGTCCGTCGCCTCTTTCAGGCGCTCGATCACCTTGATCGCTTCGGGGGTGTTGAACGCCGGCTTCTTGAAGTCCGGTGTCAGGAGCTCAATGCCGTTCATCTTCAGGATCGGCCAGTACAGCCAGTCGAAATTCAGGGTCAGGAAGCCGGTCTTCTCGCCCTTGGCCATGGCGTTCGAGAAGTTGATGAGCTCGTCGAAATTCTTCGGCGGCGCGGTGAGGCCGGCCTCCTTGAACATCAGCTTGTTGTAATAGAGCAGTGTCTTGGCGACGTAGAATGGAACAAGGTAGTTCTTCTTCTCGTAAACGAAGCTCGACATGTAATCCGGGTTGTAGAGCTTGATGAGATCCGGCTCTTTCTGGAAGTAGGGCGTGAGATCGAGCAGGGCGCCGTTGGCCGCCCATTCCACCCAGAGCGCGCCCTGCAGGTCGACGATGTCGGGTGCGGTGCCGGCGACCAGCTGGGTCTGATAGAAGGCGGGAAAATCCGGGCCCTTCTTGTCGAGCCATTCGATCTCGACGCCGGGATTGCTTTTCTGGAAATCGGCGAACTCTTCCTTGAACATCGCTTCCTGGTCGGCGATGTTCCAGGTCAGGATGCTGAGCTTCTTGTTGGATTGGGCCCTGAGATAAGCCGGCATCGCCAGTGTTGCGGCGGCGGCTGCACCAGTCTTCAATACGGTTCTACGGTCCACGGATATCCTCCCTCCGGTTTCAATGAAGATCGTTCGGGATAGGATGCTGTCCCGCCGAAATGCCGCTGCCGGTCTGAGGGACCGATCTTGAACCCCCTAAGGGTTACGGCAAACTCAATGATAGCGTTTGCATTCGTGCCGTCAAGCGGTGAACTTTTTCCCCTACTATGCCGCGATGCAGCTAAATTTCCCGGCATTGACAGCCTTATGAAAACGCTATCATCTGGGCCACCCGCCGAGGCTCTGCATCATGACCGACACCAAAAAGCGCCGTCAGGCTTCCGATTTCCGCAGCGCGCGCTGGTACGGCGCCGACACCATGCGCGCCTTCGCGCACCGGCAGCGGATGCAGCAGATGGGCATGCGCCGCGACGAGTTCATGGGCCGGCCGGTGATCGCCATCATCAACACGTGGAGCGATCTAAGTCCTTGTCATGCCCACCTGCGCGAGCGCGCCGAAGCCATCAAGCGCGGCGTGACCCGCGCCGGCGGCTTTGCGGTGGAACTGCCGGCGCTGTCGCTGGGCGAAGTGATGGTGAAGCCGACCACCATGCTGTACCGCAATTTTCTCGCCATGGAGGTCGAGGAACTGCTGCGCCAGCATCCGATCGACGGCGCGGTGCTGCTCGGCGGCTGCGACAAGACCACCCCCGGCATGCTGATGGGCGCCATCAGCATGAACCTGCCTGCGATCTATTGTCCGGCCGGACCGATGCTCAACGGCCGCTACCGCGGCACGCCGGTCGGCGCCGGGACCCATACCCGCAAATACTGGGACGATTACCGTGCCGGCAAGGTCAATGAAACCGAGATGGTCGAGATCGAGGGCATCTCGACCCGCTCGCCCGGCACCTGCAACACCATGGGCACCGCCTCGACCATGACCTCCATCGTCGATGCGCTGGGCATGACCTTGCCGGGCGCCTCGAGCATTCCGGCGATGGACTCCGCGCATCCCCGCATGGCGTCGGCTTGCGGCGAGCGGATCGTCGAAATGGTCTGGGACGACCTCAAGCCGTCCGACATCCTCACCCAAAGCTCGCTCACGAACGCGCTACACGTCGATGCCGCGCTCGGCGGCTCGACCAACGCCGCGGTGCATCTGGTCGCCATCGCCCGGCGCGCCGGGCTGACCATCGCGCTCGAGGATTTCGACAAGGCGGCGGCGCGCACCCCCGTGCTGGCGAATATCTTCCCGGCCGGCAATTACCTGATGGAAGACCTGTATTTCGCCGGCGGCCTGCTTGGACTGATGTCGCGCCTCAAGGATCGGCTGGAACTCGGGGCACGCAACGTCACCGGCGGCACGCTCGACGACGCGCTGAAGCACGCGCGGATCGACGATGCCGACGTGATCCGGCCGCTCGACAATCCGGCGGCCGAAGGCCCGGCGATCGCGGTGCTGCGCGGCAACCTCGCCCCTGACGGCGCAGTGATCAAGCCTTCGGCGGCCAGCAAGAGTCTCCTGGTTCACCGCGGCCGCGCGGTGGTGTTCGACAGCCACGCCGACCTGAACGCGCGGATCGACGATCCCGCGCTCGACATCGATGAGAACAGCGTGCTGGTGCTGCGCGGCGCCGGACCGGTCGGCGCGCCGGGTTTCCCGGAATGGGGCGCGCTGCCGATCCCCAAGAAGCTGCTCGCCAAGGGTGTCCGCGACATGGTGCGGATTTCGGACGCGCGCATGAGCGGCACCCACTACGGTACCTGCGTGCTGCACGTCTCGCCGGAATCCCATGTCGGCGGGCCGCTGGCGCTGGTGAAGACCGGCGACGAGATTTTGTTGGACGTGCCGAACCGCAAGCTCGAGATGATTGTATCGGAAGCTGAGCTCGCCAAACGAAAAGCAGCCTGGACAAAACCGCCGGCGCGGTACGCGCGCGGCTACGGCGTGATATTCCAGCAGCACGTCACCCAGGCCGACCAGGGCTGCGATTTCGATTTCCTGCAATCCGGGCCGGCCACCGCCGAACCGGATATCTTCTGACGCCAGGCGTGGACCGGCATGAGCGAGACGCAAACCTCGAGACGGGAGCGAATGGGGACGACGCGGTCGCGCATGGCCGACGTCGCCCGCCTGGCCGGCGTTTCGATCGCCACCGTCTCGCGCGCCATCCGCCAGCCGGAAGTTGTTTCGCCGGCGGTGCGCGGCCGGATCCAGGAAGCGATCGAGCGGCTGTCCTATCGCCGCAACCTGGTCGCGGGTGCGCTCGCCAGCGCCTCCAGCATGACCATCGGCGTCATCATTCCCTCCATCATCAATTCGTTCTTCGCCGCCACCGTCGAGGCGCTGGAGGAGGAACTCGCAGGTTCCGGCTACCAGTTGATGCTCGGCAACAGCAACTACTCCACCGACCTCGAACAGCAGCTGGTCACCTCGTTCCTTGCGTGGTCGCCGGCCGCCATGGTGGTCACCGGACGCCGCCACAACAACGAGACCAACCGCGCCTTGCTCGGCAGCGGCATTCCGGTGGTCGAGATGTGGGAACTGTCGGATCATCCGATCGACACCATTGTCGGCTTCTCGCATCGCGCGGTGGCGCATATGGTGGTCAAGCATTTTTCCGAGCGCGGCGCCCGCCGGCTCGGCTTCATCGGTGCCTACATGGACCGCGACTACCGCACCGCCGATCGCCACGCCGGCTTTGTCGAGGCGGCACTGCAGGCCGGCTACGCGCCACCCGCCGAAGTCCGGCTGCCGGACCGTGCCAGCGCGGTCGGCGGTGCGAGAGCCGTCACCGAGATGCTGGACCGGCACCCAGATGTCGACGCGATTTTCTGCAGCAACGATATCATCGCGCTCGGCGCCCTGTTCGAGGCGCAGCGGCGCCAGTTGCGCGTCCCGGATCAATTGAAACTGTGCGGGTTCGGCGATCTCGAATTCGCCGCCGCCAGCAACCCGTCGCTGACCACGGTGCGCCCGCCCCGGCGCGAGATCGGCATCCAGATCGCGCGGCTGTTGCGCGCGCGGCTCGGCGGCACCGCGGGCCCCGGTGGCAGCTTCGATCTCGGCATCGAGCTCGTCGTTCGCGGCAGCACCTGAACCGCGGCCGCCATCGCCCACTCGCTCATGAAAGGAGATCGTCTTGACCCAGCCAGACCCCCACAGCCTTCCCGCCAACGCATTCCGGACCGCGCTGAAGAGTGGTCGCCCGCTGATCGGCATCTGGTCGATGCTCAATTCGGTCAATGCCACCGAGGCGCTCGGCTGGTCGGGTTTCGACTGGCTATTGGTCGACGGCGAACACGCGCCGGTCTCCCTGCAGGATGCCATGGCGCATTCGCGGGCGATCGCGTCGACCCCGACGGTGGCGATCCACCGCATCCCGTGGAACGATCGCAGGCTGCTGAAGCAGCATCTCGACGCCGGACTGTGGACGCTGATGATCCCCTACGTGCAGAGCGTGGAAGAAGCCCGCGCCGCGGTGGATGCGGTACGCTATGCGCCGCACGGCAGCCGCGGCATTGCCGCGATGCATCGCGCCAGCCGCTATGGACGGTTTCACGACTATGTCGCCCGCGCCAACCAGGAAGTGTTTTTGATCCTGCAGATCGAAACCGTGGCGGCGCTGGAGCGCTGCGCCGACATCGCCGCGGTGGACGGCGTCGACGCGGTATTCTTCGGCCCGGGCGATCTCGCCGCCAGCATGGGCATGACCGGCCAGGCGGCGCACCCGAAAGTCACCGCCGCCATCGAGGACGGGCTGAAGCGATGCCGGCCAACCGGAAAATATGTCGGCGTTCTCGCCCCCAATGACGAGATTTCCGAGCGTCATATCCGCACCGGATTCGATTTCGTTTCGGTGGCCAACGATTGCGCGATCCTGTTCCGTAACGCGGACACGGTGGGCAAGCGCATGCGCGCGGTCGCGGACGAAGCAGACACCAAGCATTGATGGAGTGATGGCATTGGCGACCGTCGAATTCAAAAGGCTGGTCAAGCGTTATGGACCCGTCGAGGTCGTGCATGCCATTGACCTGGCCATCCGGGACGGCGAGTTCATCGTGCTGGTCGGACCGTCCGGCTGCGGCAAGTCCACCACGCTACGGATGCTGGCCGGGCTCGAGGACGTCACCGACGGCGAAATCCTGATCGACAGGCGCGTTGTCAACGAGATCGAGCCGCGCGACCGCGACATCGCCATGGTGTTTCAGGATTACGCGCTCTATCCGCACATGACGGTGTACGAGAACATGGCGTTCTCGCTGCGCTACCGCAACACGCCGCGCGCGGAGATCGGCGCGCGGGTCCGCGAGGCCGCCGAGATCCTCGGGCTGACGCCCTATCTGAAACGTTTTCCCAAGCAGCTCTCCGGCGGCCAGCGCCAGCGCGTCGCCATGGGCCGGGCAATCGTGCGCAAGCCGCAGGTGTTCCTGTTCGACGAGCCCTTGTCCAATCTCGACGCCAAGCTGCGCGGCACCATGCGGCTGGAGATGAAGAAGCTGCACCAGCAGCTCGGCGTCACCACGGTGTTCGTCACCCACGACCAGATCGAGGCGATGACCTTGGCCGACCGCGTGGTGGTGATGAACGGCGGCCACATCGAACAGGTCGGCACCCCCGATGAGGTCTACCACGCCCCGGCCAGCCTGTTCGTGGCCGGCTTCATCGGCGCGCCGACCATGAATTTGATCCCGACCGAACGCAGCGGCCCCAACCAGTTGCGGTTGCCGGACACCGGCCAGGTGATCGCGTTGCCGAAAGCGATCGCGGCGTCCGCCGGCAACCTGGTGCTGGGCATGCGCCCCGAGGATGTCGACGTGGCGCAAGGCGCGGCGCTGCCCGGCCAGGTCGACCTAAACGCCACCGTCGAAGTGGTCGAACCGCTCGGCGCCGATACGCTGGTGTTCACCACCATGTCGGGCCAGCCGGTGGTGGCGCGGGTGCGGCCGGACGTCCGCCCCAAACCCGGCGACACGGTTGGGCTGCGGCTCAATGTCGGGCGGGCGCATCTGTTCGATGCGGCTTCGGGCAAGGCGTTGAGTTAGGCGCGATGCACATCCGTTGGGGCTGACAACTGATCCGGCGGACTACGCTGCGCTCATAGGCGCGCACGAAGCAGATCTACGGGAGATGACATCCGGTAGCTCCGCGCCTACATTCGGCCCCTCTTGATTGCCACGGAGCCGAACCCATGACCACCCGGCGCGCCGCCTGCAGTTGCGGGCAGCTCCATCTTGCGATTGAAGGTGAGCCATCGCGCATCTCCATGTGCCACTGCCTGGAGTGCCAGCGTCGCACCGGTGCCGTGATCAGCAACCAGGCGCGCTTCCCCCGCGATCAGGTCGCCGTCGGTGGTCAGGCGACGACGTGGAGCCGGAACGCCGAAAGCGGCAACGCGGTGACCTTTCATTTCTGTCCAACATGCGGCTCCACCGTCTACTGGGAGGGCGAAGGTTTTCCCGGATATGTCGCCGTGGCCATCGGCAACTTCGCCGATCCGAATTTCCCCGCGCCGACCATCGCGGTATGGCAGGAGTCACGCCATGCCTGGGTGTCGTTGCCGGCCGACATGCCGCTGAAGTGTGTGGCGAAACAGGGGTGAACGGAAGCTCCTCGACTTCCGCCTCGGGTCATTCGCCACACGTTCGCGGCAAGTCTGGCCACCGGCATGGTCGAGGCCGCTTCTTGCCGGTAGCTGCCGCCGGGAGCGTCTGCCCTGAAAACTCAGCCGCGGCGCGCCGCCTTGATGGCAGCGACGTCGATCTTCTTCATGCTCATCATGGCGGCAAACGCGCGCTTGGCTTCATCGCCGCCGGCTGCCATCGCCTCGGTCAGCACGCGCGGCGTGATCTGCCACGAAACACCCCATTTGTCCTTGCACCAGCCACACGCGCTCTCCTGGCCGCCATTGCCGACGATGGCGTTCCAGTAGCGGTCGGTCTCGGCCTGGTCGTCGGTGGCGATCTGGAACGAGAAGGCTTCGTTGTGCTTGAACTTGGGACCGCCGTTGAGCCCGACACAAGCGACCCCGGCCACCGTGAACTCGACCACAAGCACGTCGCCCTGCTTGCCCGACGGATAGTCCCCGGGGGCGCGGTGAACGGCGCCCACCGCGCTGTCGGGAAACGTTTCCGCATAGAAGCGGGCCGCAGCCTCGGCATCCTTGTCGTACCAGATACAGATCGTGTTCTTTGCCATTGCATGTCCTTTGGGTTTTGAACCAGGCCCTGATGGTTATTGGCTTTCCTCGAGAATCAACGGCCGGCGATGGGCCGGCCGCAGACGCCGACGGCGCGCCAGTTCCGCCTTCGTGTTCAAAGGACGAAGGACGACGGCTCGTTCCGACATCTGGTCTGGAAAATTTCTCTGCCCGGTTCCCGGGGTTCCGGGGTCGCCGTTTTGTCGAGCGCGGCGGGCAGCGCGTGGCCATCACATGACGAGCGCTCCCCCTTGTGGTCCGCGCGCGGGGGCGAGGTAAGCCTGCCTATTTGAAAACCGGCAACCGCCTTCCGGAATCCTGCGCCACGGGCAAAACCTCCGACGACACGCTCGCGACCGTCATTTCGGTCCGGTAGCGCGGCAGGTGATCCTCGAGCGCATAGCAGCCGCACAGCGCCAGGCTGGCCCAGACCGCCCCGCTGAAATACAGCGACATCCAGGCAATCTCGTCCTTCCATTCCGCAAGGTCGTGCGTGACCACCCAACGCGTGCAGACGTCGCGCAGACCTTCCAGCGGATGCAGCCGCTTGATGCCGTCGCTCACGTCGGCCCGCCACCTGTTGAGGTACATCGGGACATCTACGGTCATGAGAAATGCCAGATAACCGACGATCCCGGCGATCGCCAGAACCAGGGCGACCCGAACCGGACCCTCGAATTCCGGCAGCAACCGGCACAGGCCGATCCCGATGATGAAGAAGGCGACAGCCCAGATCGAATTTTCGACGGCGTTGTGCAGATAGTGCGTGGTCAGCACCGCATGCCAGGAGAAGCATTCCGCAACGACGATCAACGGCACGATCACCCACGCGGCGTTGATGGTGGTTTCGGCTCCGGTCATGGTGCCGAGCTGATGCAGGATGATCGCCCACTGCGCCACGAAGCAGATCTCGGCCACGGTGGCGACCGTCCGCCCGACCACCACGCTCGACAGCCAGGTGTCGAACAGGCAGATCCGCTGCACGTCCGCACGCGGCAGCAGCGAGCGGAAGGCGCAACCAAACACATAGGCTGCACAGAGTACGAGCATCAGCTGGATGCCCGGTGTGCTGCCGAGACTGCCCGCCGGCTGTTCCTGGAGCTGACGGTACATCACGAACCAGACCGCGATATTGAGGGCGCTGACCAGCGTCAGCAGACTCCACCACCAGGCCAGGGGGTTGGACCAGGCCAGGGAACTCGATCGCGTCCGCCATTCCACACTCATGAAGCACTCCGCGTGTTACCGAACCGATATCCGGCTGTAATAAATCTGTCATAAATCTCACTGCAATAATTCTGTCACGAATCGCGGCCGGTCGCGACAAAAATATCCGTGTGTGACGGGGGCGAGGTGACAGCGAGCGCGCGTTCGCTCGCCGGCGAAGTTCGATCAACCGCCCGCGTATTCGCGCTTGATTGCATCGAGGAAGGTCTTCATCGCTGCCGGCGATTTCAGGTGATGCACCTGCTTGGTGGCCGCCACCTCAGTGACGAACTGCCGATACCGGGGTGTCAGCCCGCGATGGCATCGCCAGACCACCTTGTAGCTGTTGATGGTGCTGCTCCAGATCGGACTGTCTTCGGGCCAGCCTTCGGGGTTCATGAACAGGCCCTTGATCAGGCGCTTGGTCACCCACCGGTAGTGGGTGAGGACAGGCAGATCGATGTAGACCAGCGTGTCTGCGGCTGCGAAACGCTGCCATGCAGAGGCCACGCTGCCATAGCCGTCAATGATCCATTCCTGTTCGCGCAGCAGCGCCGCATGCGCCTTGTGGAATTCTTCGTCCGCAACCTGACCGCCGCCGGCGCGGTACTGGATCAGGTCGAGAGGGTACAGCGGCAGGCGCGTCAGCTCCGCCAGACGTCTGGCAAGCGTCGATTTTCCACCGCCGGTGTTTCCGAAAACCGCCACCCTTTTCATTCGGATTGCCATACGGCTTCCCGAACGGGTGCGCAACGCAACCCGGCCCGGCCCGCCGCGTGGTGCGGCCTGGCCAACGGCCTTGGACGGCTACCTCCTGCATGGTAGGAGATAAGCCTTAAGCCAAACAGGCCAGTTGCAACGCAAAAAATGCGCGGCCACGCTCCGGGGGAGAACCATGGCAGTCCTGAAAAAAGCCCTTGTGCCGATATTGTCGGCAACCGTCGCGCTCGTCGTACTCGCACCGACGCTGGCGCAGGCGCGGATCGTGCGTCTCGAGATCACCGAGACCAAGCCGGCCTTCGGCGGCCGCAACTTCGGCGAAGTCGGCGCCTATGAGCGCGTGATCGGCAAGGCCTTCGGCGAGGTCGATCCGCAACTGCCTAACAACGCCATCATCCAGGACATCGCGCTGGCGCCGAGAAACGCCAAAGGCATGGTCGAGTATTCCACCGACATCGACATCCTGCGGCCGGCCGACCGCAGCAAGTCGAACGGCGTGCTGTTCTTCAACATCCTCAACCGCGGCAACAAGGGCGGCCTTTCGCTCATCAACACCGACATTCCGGGCGGTCCCGCCAACCTCGGCAAAACCAACGCCCTCACCGAAGCCGGCGACGGCTTCATGCAGCAGCAGGGTTACACCATGGTCTGGTTCGGCTGGCAGCCGGACGTGGTGGCCGGCAACAACCGCATGACCATGCAGGTGCCGGTTGCCAGGAATCCGGACGGATCCCCGATCACCGGCGTCGTCCGCAACGAACTGACCGTGCTCAATCCGGCCACCACCCTTCCGCTGCAGAGCGGCTGGTTCACCGGCGCCAGCAAGCCGTACCCGACGGTCTCGACCGACAACAAGACGCCGCTCGCCGACGGTTTCCTGCCGACGCTCACCGTGCGGGTGCGCGAGAACGAGCCGCGCGTCGTCATTCCGAATAGCGAATGGTCGTTCGGATCGTGCGAGGCAGGCAAGCCGGCCACCGCCAGCGACACCCAGCTTTGCTATCCGGCCGGCTTCACGCCGGGCCACCTCTACGAACTGATCTACCGCGCCAAGGATCCGCTGGTGCTGGGCCTCGGCTTTGCCGCCGCGCGCGACCTCGGCGCCTTCCTGAAGTCATCGGCAAAGGATGACGGCGGCGGTCGCCAATCCCGCTTATGTGGCCGGCGCCAAGGCGATCGTGATGGGATCCTCGCAGAGCGGGCGGTTCATCCGGACCCTGATCCATCTCGGCTTCAACCGCGACGAACAGGGCAGGATCGTGTTCGAGGGCGCGCTGCCCCATATCGGCGGCGGACTGATGCCGCTCAACATCCGGTTCGGGCAGCCCGGCCGCGCCACCACCAATACCACCGATCATCTGTTCCCGGGCGCCGAGTTTCCGTTCGCCTACGCCAGCGTCAGCGATCCCCTGACCGGCCGCACCCAGGGCATCCTCGACCGCTGCACCGCTACCTCGACCTGCCCGAAGATCGTTCATGCCGCCACCGCGCTCGAGATGTGGGAATTGCGCCAGTCGCTCGGCTTCACCGATCCCTTGGGGCTGAGGGACCTCGATGAACCGGCCAATGTCCGCAGCTACATCATGGCCTCGACCCAGCATGCCCAGGCGCTGCTGCCGCTGCCGGCCAAGGAACCGTTCCTGTTCTGCCAGCAACAGCCGAATCCCAATCCGCACAACTGGACCATGCGCGCGCTGCTCACCCATCTCAGCGCATGGGTGAAGGACGGCGTCGAACCGCCGCCGAGCAACCGGCCGACCATCGCCGCCGGCAACCTGGTGGCAGCGGACCAGGTGCACTTTCCGCGCATTCCCGCCAACAGCTATGGCGGCGTGGCGCGGCCGGCGGTGAGGTTCACAGCCGACAACGATGCCCTGCACGTTCAGGATTTCGGCAGCGCCTACAGCGCCGGCGACGCGTCGGGCATTCTCTCCGGCGACCTGCCGAAGATCTCGACGGGGCGTTACAGCAACCTGGTCGCGCAGGTGGACGCGGACGGCAACGATCTCGGCGGCGTTCGCGACGTCTTCGTCGCGGTTCCGATCGGCACCTACACCGGCTGGAATTATTTCAACAAGAAGTTCTTCGAGGACGGCTTCTGCACGCTGAGCGGCAGCTTCATTCCGTTTGCGGCGACCAGGCAGGAGCGCCTGGCGACCGGCGACCCGCGTCCGTCGATCGAGGAACGCTATCCGACCAAGGAGGCCTATGTCGCGGCCTTCAGAAAGGCCGCCAACGACCTCGTCGCCCAGCGCTTCCTGCTGGCGGACGATGCCGCCCGGCTGATCGCCGACGCCGAGCGCGACGGCATTCGCAGCGCGCCGTAGGCGATAAAAGTCGCGTGCGGACCGCGGGCGCCGTCCTGCGCTCTCAGACGCCCGGTACCGCCTGCCGGTCACGACAGGCGGTGCAACGGGATCACGTCTTGCTGGCTTCCCAGCGACCGCTGTATTTGAATTCCGGCGCGGCCTTGAGCTGGTCGGCGGTGGCGTTCATTGAGGCGTGCCACTTCTTGTCGGACTCGTTGTAGGTTACCTTCACGGTCTGCGGATTGACGGCGACATAGTGCTCGCCCATGCCGAGGAAGCCGCCGACCGAGACGATGTAGGCCTGGGCGCGGCCGTCCGGGGCCATCGCCACGTCCTTGATCTGGCCGATATCCTTCTGGTCGTTGTTGTAGATGTCGAGGCCGACCAGCTTGGAACTCAGCTCATCGGACGTGGGAACCGCGACGAACTGCCGCGATCCGTTCGCGGATGTGGATGAACCCGACGTGGAGGAGCTGCCGGTGTTGCTGACGTTCGTCACCTCGGTGAACTGGTCGGGGCTGATCGACATCACCACCGGGTTGCCGTCACTGTCCTTGGCACGGACCACGAAGGAGGTCGGCGCGACGCGAATATCGGTATAGCCGGATTTTTCGAGCATGTTTCGCAAGTTGGCCCGCATATGCTGGCTCTGCGGGGTCTGGGCATTATTGGCCGCGGCGTTGGGCGTCTCCGCCATCACCGCCTGCGACAGCACCAGAACTGCCGCGCCGGTCAGAAGCAATGTGCGCATTTCGTTTTCTCCATTTGAGGCCCCCGGCGCCGGACCAACCGTGCGCAATGCATTCCGTTTCATGAACTTTGCGCCATGATCGCCGCGCCACGGCACTCCAAAAAAAACATCGCGTTCATTGCAAAACATTAATTTCGCGGCCAGCAAGCCGTAAGGCGCGAAGTCTTATCTCCGCGGTTATCAGGGCGGCAGTACACGCCCCCCAATTCAGCCTCAGGAGACTCTCTCATGACAGACTACCGCTCCGATTCTTCGTTACCACCCGGCGCGCAGCTGAAGCAGCGCTCGCGGCTGTCCGCGCGCAAGATCGCCTTGATGGCCACCGTCGCCGTCGGCCTTGGCGTCGGTGCCTACGGTTTCGGTTCCCCGCCCGCCAATCTCAACCTTCTCAGCACCGCGGCGCATGCCCAGGTCAACAACGACGTCAGCAAGGTCGCACAGCCGACGGGCTTCGCCGATATCGTGGCGCGGGTGAAGCCGTCGGTGATTTCGGTCAAGGTCACCATGGGTGACAAGGCCGCCGATGCCTCCGACCGTGGCGACGACCAGTCGAACTCGCCGATGGAAAAGTTCTTCCGCCAGTTCGGCGGACCTGACGGCCTGCCCCCGGGCTTGCGCGAGCACCGCGGCGGCCATGGCATCATGATGGGCCAGGGTTCCGGTTTCTTCATCTCGCCGGACGGCTACGCCGTGACCAACAACCATGTGGTCGACGGCGCCGACAAGGTCGAGGTCACCACCGACAGCGGCAAGACCTATACCGCCAAGGTGATCGGCACCGACAAGCGCACCGACCTGGCGCTGATCAAGGTCGAGGGCGGCTCGGATTTCCCGTTCGCCAAGCTCGCCGCCGGCAAGCCGCGGATCGGCGACTGGGTGCTCGCGGTCGGCAATCCGTTCGGCCTCGGTGGAACCGTGACCGCCGGCATCGTCTCGGCCTCTGGCCGCGACATCGGCAACGGCCCCTATGACGACTTCATCCAGATCGATGCGCCGGTCAACAAGGGCAATTCCGGCGGTCCGGCCTTCAACATGCAGGGCGAGGTGGTCGGCGTGAACACCGCGATCTACTCACCGTCCGGCGGCAGCGTCGGCATCGCGTTCTCGATCCCGGCGCCGACGGTGCAGAACGTGGTCGCCCAGCTCAAGGACCACGGAACCGTTACGCGAGGCTGGATCGGCGTCCAGATTCAACCGGTCACCTCCGACATCGCCGACAGCATGGGCATGAAGAAGGCGGAAGGCGCGCTGGTGGCGGACGCCCAGGCCAACGGGCCGGCGGCCAAGGCCGGCATTGAATCTGGCGACGTCATCACCGCCGTTAACGGAACCAGTGTCAAGGACGCCCGCGAGCTTGCCCGCACCATCGGCACGCTGGCGCCCGGCACCGCCGTGAAGCTCGACGTGCTGCACAAGGGCAAGGACGAGGCGATCAACCTCACCCTGGGCCAGTTGCCCAATTCGCAGCAGGCCAGCGCCGACAGCGGCCGCGAAACCGATGTCCCGCGCCTCGGTCTCACGGTTGCGCCCGCCAACTCGGTGGCCGGCGCCGGCAAGAAAGGCGTCGTGGTAACCGACGTCGATCCGCAAAGTGCGGCTGCCCGCCGCGGCTTCAAGGAGGGCGACGTCATCCTCGAGGTCGCCGGCAAGAGCGTCGCCAATCCGACCGACGTGCGCGACGCGATCAAGGCCGCCCATGACGACAACAAGGGCACGGTGCTGATGCGCGTTCGCTCCGGCGACGCGACGCGCTACGTCGCGGTGCCGGTGGGCAACAGCAACGGTTAAGAAGAAAGGCAACACAGACGACGCCCGCCCCGTCATTGCGAGCGAAGCGAAGCAATCCAGTGAAACAAGCAAGAACTGGATTGCTTCGTCGCTTCGCTCCTCGCAATGACGGGGCGAGGTCTATTGCGTGTCCCGCAGCAACCCTACCGCTGCATCTGCATGATCAGGTCCATCGGCATCATGTTGTGATTCAGATGGTCCATGATCCACAGCGAACCGCCCACCACCAGGAACACGATCAGCAGGCCGAAGGCCAGCGCCAGGATGTTGTTGGTATTGTCGGCCCCGGTGGTGATGTGCAGGAAAAATACCAGGTGCACGCCCATCTGTGCGATGGCCAGCACGCAGATCGCGACGGGAATGCTGGGCTGCCAGACGAGGTCGGTGCCGGCAATGAAGAACGAGGTTCCGGTCAGCAGGATGGACAGGCCAAGTCCGATGAGATAACCGACCAGACGCGGTCCGATGCGGACTTCCTCCTCGTCGCCCGGCGCGACGTCGTGGGTGTCGTGGATGTTATGAACCTGCTCGCTCATGTGCCGCTGCCCAACAGGTAGACCACCGAAAATATCGCCACCCAGATGATGTCGAGGGCGTGCCAGAACAGCGCGAAGCAGAGCAGCCGCCGGCAGATGTCGGCGCGAAAACCCTTGGCGAAGACCTGCGCCATCATGGTCAGAAGCCAGAGCACGCCGGCGGAGACGTGCAGGCCATGGCAGCCGACCAGCGTGAAGAAGGCCGACAGGAACGCGCTGCGCGACGGGCCGGCGCCACGCCCGACCAGGTCGGCGAACTCCCGGAATTCGAGCGCGAGGAAACCCAGTCCGAGCAGGCAGGTCACCGCCATCGCGGCCTGGTAGGCGCGCGCGTTGCGGACATCGGCGGCGATGCTGGCCATTCCGCAGGTAAAACTCGACAGCAAAAGACACGCGGTCTCGATGGCAACGTTGCGAAGGTCGAAGATCTGCGCGCCGCGCGGTCCGCCCGCGGTCTGGCCGGCCAGTACGGCGTAGGCCGCGAAGAAACACGAGAACATTACGATGTCGGAGAGCAGGAAGATCCAGAAGCCGTAACCGGTCACGATCCGCTTCGGCGCCGGGCCGTCATGCCCCAGCGCGGCGTCCTGCAACCCGCCCAGACGATGCGGATCGCCGCCACGCGCATAGGAGAGGGTCGCGTCGGTCATGCCGCGCCCTCCGGCTGCATGGCCGCCCGCCGTCCGGCGAGGCTGGCGCGATCGATCCGGGCCACCTCGGCCGCCGGGATCACGTACTCGTCGTGGTCGCGCCAGGCGAACACGACGAAGGTCGCGAACGCGCCGACCAGGCCGAGGATGACCATCCACCAGATGTGCCAGATCAGCGCAAACCCCATGACGGTGGCGAAGAATGCGCAGACGAATCCGGTCGGCGAATTGCGCGGCATCTCGATGTCCCGGTAATCGGGCTCGCGCAGGCCGAGATTATCCGCCCTTGCTTTGGATTTGATCGCCCAGTAGGCGTCTTCTCCGGCCACGTCCGGCATGACGGCAAAGTTATAGACCGGCGGCGGCGACGCCGTCGACCACTCGAGCGACCGTCCATCCCACGGATCACCGCTCGTGTCGCGCAGCTCGTTACGGCGGCGGATGCTGACGGCGAGCTGCAGGACCTGGCAGATCACGCCCAATGACAGCAGGATGGTGCCGATACCCGCCACAATCATCCAGGGCTGCCATTCCGCAACGTCGTAGTGCTGCATGCGCCGGGTCATGCCCAGCATTCCGGCCGCATAGAGCGGGATGAAGGTGACGTAAAAGCCGACGAAAGTGAACCAGAACGCCGCCTTGCCCCAGCCCTCGTGCAGGCGGAAGCCGAACGCCTTGGGAAACCAGTAGGTATAGCCGGCAAAGACGCCGAATAGCACGCCGCCGATGATCACGTTGTGGAAGTGGGCGACCAGGAACAGGCTGTTGTGCAGCAGGAAGTCCGCTGGCGGCACCGCCACCAGCACGCCGGTGAGGCCGCCGATGATGAACGTGACCATGAAACCGATCGCCCACATCATCGGCGTGGCAAAACGGACGCGACCGCCGTACATCGTGAACAGCCAGTTGTAGATCTTCACGCCGGTGGGCACCGCGATGATCATGCTGGCGATGCCGAAGATGGCGTTGACGTCGGGTCCGGCGCCCATGGTGAAGAAGTGGTGCAGCCAGACCATGAAGGAAATGATGCAGATCGCCATGGTGGCAAGCACCATCGAGCGATAGCCGAACAGCGGTTTGCCGGAGAAGGTCGAGACCACCTCGGAAAAGATGCCGAACGCCGGCAAGACCAGGATATAGACCTCGGGATGGCCCCAGGCCCAGATCAGGTTCATGAACATCATCATGTTGCCGCCGGCCTCGTTGGTGAAGAAGTGGAAGCCGAGGTAGCGGTCGAGCAGCAGCATGGTCAGCGTCGCGGTGAGGATCGGGAACGCGGCGATGATCAAAAGATTGGAGGCCAGCGTGGTCCAGCAGAACATCGGCATGCGCAGGTAGGTCATGCCGCGGGTGCGCAGCTTCAGCACCGTGGTCACGAGGTTAATGCCGGCGACCAGCGTGCCAACGCCGGATATCTCCAGCGACCATGCATAGTAGTCGACGCCGACGCCGGGCGAATAGGTCAGTTCGGACAGTGGCGGAAACGCAAGCCACCCGGTGCGGGCGAATTCGCCGATCACGAGCGAGATGTTGACCAGCAGCGCGCCGGTCGCCGTCAGCCAGAAGCCCACCGAATTGAGGGTGGGAAACGCGACGTCGCGAACGCCCAGCTGCAGCGGCACGATCAGATTCATCAGCCCGATCACGAACGGCATGGCCACGAAGAAGATCATGATGGTGCCGTGGGCCGAAAAGATCTGGTTGAAATGCTCGGGCGGCAGATAACCGGGCGAATGGTAGGCAATCGCCTGCTGGGCGCGCATCATGATGGCATCACTGCCGCCGCGCAGCAGCATCACGAACGCCAGCAGCGCATACATCACGCCGATGTGCTTGTGATCGACGCTGGTGATCCACTCGCGCCAGAGATAGGGAAAATAGCCCCTGGCACCCGCCCAGACCAGCACCGCCACTATCGCCACCAGTACCATCGCCGCCGCGATCAGCGGGATCGGCTCGTGGATCGGGATGGCCGACCAGTCGAGCTTACCGAGCATCGGGAACTCCGAGGTAGGACTGGGCCGCATTGGTGGTCAGTCTGGGACCCGGCTGCGGCGCGAGGTGCTGGGTGGCGATGGCCTCGAACAGCAGCGGATCGTCCAGCCGCCAGGTCGGCTTTGCGGTGTCGACGGTCTGCGACAGCAGCTTCTTGTAGCTGTCGGCGCTGAGCACGCGGTCGCTTTTTACCGCGGTGGCGGCCCAGTCGGAAAACGAAAGCTGCGACACCACATGCACGTCGAACATCATGTCGGGAAAGCCGTCGCCACTGAAATGCGCCGACAGGCCCTGATAGTCGCCCTCGGCGTCGGCGCGCAGGTTGAGCCGCGTCACCATGCCGTTCATCGTATAGATCATGCTGCCGAGCTGCGGCACGAAGAAGGCGTTCATCACGCTGGCCGACGTGAGCTCGAGCTGCAGCGCAGACCCGGCCGGAACGGTCAGCGAATTGACGGTGGCGACGCGCAGATCGGGATAGATGAACAGCCATTTCCAGTCGAGCGAGACGACCTGGACGCGCACCGGACTCCCGGTCCCCTCCACCCGGGCCGCCGGATCGAGCTGGTGCGAACCGATCCAGGCGACGCCACCGAGCAGGATGACGGTCAGGGTCGGAATCGACCAGACCACCAGCTCGATACGGCCGGAATGGGCGAACTCCGGCCGATATTGCGCGCGGGAATTCGATTGCCTGAACCAGAAGGCGAACGCCAGGATGGCCACGATCGTCGGCACCACGATCGCAAGCATGATCGCAACCGAGTCGATCAGGATGGTCTTTTCGGCAGCCGCGACCGGGCCTTGTGGATCAAGGAGATTCATTGGCGCGCAACCGGATCAGGAATTCAATCTCGGGGATCATACCGTAGCATCGATCCCCCGCTAAGTCCTGAGATGTTTTCAGGCCAGAGGTCCGGACGCGACCTTGCTAACCGCGCAGCTCCCGATCGTTCCTTCGCTGAATGCATCCGCATCGAAATCCAGCGCAGTCGGAATCGTGCCCACCCGGCGAACCCCTTCCCAGATCTCGAGGGGGCGGTCGCCGGCGAGACTCCTGCCCTGCAACAGCGCCTCGCCGTCACCATTGCACGGGATCACCACGGGTGCGGCGAAGGCCTTTCCCCGCGCATCGACCGCATAGAACCGATAATCCGTCATGACGTTGCTCCCAGGCCGAAAGAGACTCAACGAACGCTGCGGTTCACCATAGGCCGACATCGCTCCGTGGGAACTCTCAGGGGATCCCAACTCACAGCTTTTCTGCAACGTGCCGTCTCCCCGCCGCCGCCGCCGTCAATGGGCCGCGGCCGGTTTGGACAAATTCACCCGCTTCAAGGTCAATGCGAGCGGCACCATTACGAGTGCGAACATGGTGCAGCCCCAGAATACGTCGATATAGGACAGCAGCACCGATTGATCGGCGATAGTCTGGCCGATCCATCCGACCGCCTGGCGCTGCGCCGTGACCTGCGACGACCCCTGCCCGGTAAAGAACTGCGTCAGCTGCGCGACCGCGTGCTGGTAATTGATCGATGACGGAACGGCCGATTCGACCAGCCGGGACTGGTGAAACTGGGCGCGTTGCGCCAGTTCGGTGTTGGCGATGGAAACCCCAATGCTGCCGCCGAGGTTGCGGGCGACGTTGATCAGGGACGAGGCGTGGCCGGTGGATTCCGGCCGCAGCTCCGAATAGGCCACCGTGGAGATCGGCACGAACAGGAACGGCAATCCGATCACCTGGAACATCCGCATCCACGCGAAGTAACCGAAGTTCGCCCCCTGCTCCAGCGACGTGGAATGCCACATGCCGATGGCGATCAGGGCCATGCCGGCCGCCATCATGTATTTGGGCTGGAGCAGGCCGCCGAGCCGGCCCGAGACCGGCATCAGCAGCAGCATGGCGAGGCCGCCGGGCATCAGCGCCAGGCCCGATATCGTCGCGGTATAGGCATAATTCGACTGCAGCAGTTGCGGCAGCAGTTGCGTCGAGCTGAACAGCACGGCGCCCACTGCCAGCATCAGGCAGAACGCGGTGGCGAACTGGCGCTGCAGCAGCAGGCGGATATCGACGATCGGATCCTTGCGCGACAACTCCCATGGCACGAACAGCAGGCAGCCGATCGCGGAAATGACGGTAAAGCCGATGATGAAATTGGACTGGAACCAGTCGTCCTCCTGGCCCTTGTCGAGCACGATTTCCAGGCAGCCGAGAAACAGCGCCACCAAAACGAAGCCGATCCAGTCGACCTTCAATCCGCCGGACAAGCGCTCGGCACGCTCTTTTTCGAGCACCGGCGGTTCGACCACCAGCCATTGCACCAGCAGCAGCGAGATGATCCCGACCGGCACGTTGATGAAGAAGATCCAGTGCCACGAGTAATTGTCGGTAATCCAGCCGCCGATGGTCGGCCCGACCGTCGGCGCGACGATGACCGCGACCCCGTAAAGCGCGAAGGCCGCGGAGCGTTTGGCGGGTGGAAAGGTGTCGGCGATGATCGCCTGCTCGCTCGGCGCCATGCCGCCGCCGCCGAGGCCCTGCAGCACCCGAAACACGATCAGCATCGGCAGGTTGGTGGCGAGCCCGCACAACAGCGAGGCGATGGTGAACAGCGCGACGCACATCATGTAGTAGCGCTTGCGCCCGATCACTTCCGACAGCCAGCCCGAGATGGGGATGATGATGGCGCTGGCGACGAGATAGGTCGTGATCACCCAGGTCGATTCGTCGACGCCGGCGGCGAGACTCCCGGCGATCTGCCGCAACGCGACGTTGGCGATCGAGGTATCCAGCACCAGCATGAAGGTCGCGATCGACACCACGCTGGCGATCAGCCACGGATTATGATCACCCGCCGCGGAGCGGCTCGGATCCCAGCCGCCGTGATCGGCGGCGCTCACCTGACCTTCACTGTCGGCACCACCGACATCCCCGGCCCCAGTTGCACGTCGGGCTTGCGGTCGAACACGATCTTCACCGGAATGCGCTGCACCACCTTGATGTAATTGCCGGTGGCGTTTTCGGCCGGCAACAGGCTGAACGCGGTGCCGCTGCCGGCCTGCAGGCTGTCGATATGGCCGCCAAAAGTCCGCTCCGGGAACGCATCTATGCTGATGTCGACGCGTTGCCCGGGCCGCATCAGATCGAGCTGGGTCTCCTTGAAATTCGCCGTGATCCAGATTTCTTCCGGCACGAACATCATGATGCTCTGCCCGGGCTGCAGATAGGTGCCGGTATTGGCCGACAGCTTTGTGACGCGGCCATCCACCGGCGCCCGGATGGTGGCATAGGCGACGTTGGTCGCGGCCAGTTGCTGCGCGGCCCGGTTGGCCTCGAGCTGGGCGTCGGCGGCGCTGCGCTGGGTTTCCAGCACCGCGAGCTGTTTCTCCGCGGTGATGGCGTTGGCCTCGGCGCCGGCCAGCGCCGCCTGCTTTTGCGTGAGGTCGGACGAGGCCTGCTGGGCCCGCTGTTCGGTGCCGGAGCCGGTCTTCACCAGGTCCTGGTAACGGGTGTTTTCCTGCTGCGAGAACGCCAGCGCGCCCTGCGCCTCGGTGACCTGCTTGTTGGCCTGATCGATCCGCGAGTGCTGCGCATCGAGCTGGGCGTCGAGGTTGGCGATGTTGGCCTCGGCCTGCGCGACCTGCGCCCTGGCCTGCCCGAGCCGCGCCTGATAGATCGCGTCATCGAGCTGCGCCAGCACGGCGCCGGCCTTGACGACCTGGTTGTCGGTGACATCGAGCTCGCGAATCGAGCCCGCGACCTGCGAACTGATCGACACGGTGCGGGCATCGATGAACGCATCGTCGGTGGTCTCATACTGGCGGGCATGGAGCCACCACACCACACCGGCCACGATCACGATCAATGCAGCGATCGCAAGCGCGGCAACCAGCCACGGCCGCTGCCGCAGCCTGTCGCGCCAGGACGGCTTGGCGGCGTTCGCCGACACCTGGTCCGAAGCGGCGGGACCAGCCGGCTTCCGTTGCGATGGCGCGTCGCCTTCGGCGGGAAGCCGCTTCTCGGCCTTGGTGGGGCTGCGGTCCTTGGCCAGGGCGTCCATCGACGGGGTCCTTTACAAACCACGCTGCAGTGCGGGAAACGCCTCAGCCGTGTGAAAGTTTCATGCGCCTGGGGCACGCCCGCCCGCTCCTGGAACACGATCACCAATTTGTAATTTGCCCGGGTTCCGCCTCCCCCGGCGCGGCCCGCGCTCTACTATTGGTCGTACCGATCATAAAACGAGGTGACTCCGATCTCGTGGTCGCGCCGCGCCTTGCGGTCGTGCAGGGGAAACAGCAATCCGCGGTCGTGCTTGAACGCCGTTTTCACAATATCGGAAATGACGCGTTGTTCCCCGGCGTTAAAGCCGTTCGAATGCGCGCCGAGATACATGAATTCACCGCGCCCGCCGAATTTGTTGATGTCGATGTCAATGCGAACGATTTTTCCGCCGGATTTTTCGGCGCGATGAACGGCGCTGATGAACAGCACGCGCTGGGGTGTCACAAACCGATAGAAACCGATGTAGTCCTGGACCGGCAAAAGCATGTCTGGTCGCGACTCGCCGGCATAGTGCTCGATCCTGTAGCTCTTTAGATCGTCGCCGACCAGCGCTGCGCAGTCCACGTCGGGTTCGTCGGCGTCCGTCATGCTGCGCCCGCTCCTCATATCTGCCTCCGCTGACCGGAAGTCCGGATGACGATCTGCGAGTTCGCGGCGCGAAATTGGGCGTGATGTCGCCGCCATGTCCGGCGGGGGTTGCGTGAACCGGCGTCGTCAAATCCACCGCGCTCGCCTGCGATCCAAGCGGATTTGGCGAGGAAACGCGGGATAGCTGTGGTGCACAACGCGGTTGGGGCGTTTCGGTTCAAGCCGTTTCGGTTCAAGCATTGACTTTATTTCCCAGGGCGACGCTCCTCAAGCTTCGGCGGGCGACGCATCAGATTTCCTGATCCGGGCGATCGGTTTCCGCTTCGCCCGATCGATGCCGAACGTTGCGCAAGATGCGCCAAGCCCTTGCGAAACCGATCACAAAGCGGCACGCTCGGCCGTCGAAATTTTCCTAAGCGATGGGTTTCGCTTCGTTCGATTCATGCTGCGAAGATCATTCATCAACGAAACGCCGAGGAGATGCCGCTCATGAACCAGATCGAAGTTGCCATCGTCGGGACCGGCTGGTGCGGCGGCATCCGGGCCGAGGCCTGCGCGGCCAGCCCGCTGGTAAGCGGCGTGCACATCGTCGAGAATCGTCCCGAGCGCCTGCAGGAGATGGCGAACAAGATCGGTGCCCGGTCGGCGACGGCGGATTATCGCCCACTGCTCGATAACAAGGACGTTGCCGCGGTGTTCGTCTGCGCCACGCCGGAGACGACGCACTTTCCGATGGCGCGGGATTTCCTGCGCGCCGGCAAGCATGTGTTCCTGGAGAAGCCGATTGCGCTCGAGCTCGAAGAGGCGGATGAGCTGATTGCCATTGCCCGTTCAAGCCGGCTCAAGTTCACCATCGGCTATTCGCAACGCTTCAACCCGAAATTCGCCTACGTCAAGCAATGCGTCAGTGACGGCACCATCGGCAAGCCGGTCAGCGTGCTGGTCTCCAGGCATATCTCGCGCAGCCTCGGCAAGAAAATCTCCGGCCGCGTCAAGCTGTCGCCGGCCGCGATGGAATCGACCCACGATCTCGACTTCGTGCTGTGGTGCCTGGAGCCGGCCAGGCCGGTGCGGGTCTATTCCCAGGTCAATTACGGTGCGATGCGGGAAGCCAGCGGCAACGATATCCCCGACCTGCAATGGCTGACCGTGACCATGGACTCTGGCCTCACCTTCGTGGTTGGCGGCGGCTGGAGCCTGCCGCCGGGCTATCCCAACTTCTCGTCGACCTGGATCGAACTGGTGGGCACCGAAGGCGCGCTGATGGTCGACGACACCCACCGCGACGTGATGCTGAACACGGTGAAAGGCGGCGCGGTGTTTCCGCTCTCGACCATGCCCGGCGAATCCGTCGGCCACGTCTATGCCGGCGCGATGGCGCCGGAAACCATCCACTTCGTCGAGGCGGTGGCGCTGGACCGCCCGGTGCTGGTGACCCCCGAGCAGGCCCGCCAAGTGATGGAGCTTTACATCGCGGCGGACCTTTCGGCCGAGCTCAACGAGCCGGTGACGCTGCCGCTGGCCAACAAGCGACCGCGGCTGGTAGCCGATCGTTAGATTTTTTTGTTCTGCGGGAAATCTACCTCACCGCCGCGGTGCTGGCATCGGGATCGCTGATCTGGATCTTTCTGATTGACCCACGGACCTCGGCGGTGGAGCGCCATGACCGGCGCCCGGGTTTTCACCGGAAGCTGGTTTTAAGGCTGTACGGCAAGGCGAGAATCGCGCGTTATCCAAGGACGTGGGTCACGTCCAAGGACGCAGGTCACGGTTTCGCCCGACCTGCTCGATATGGCCGGCGGGATTTCAACGACCCCATCGGGAGAAGCCCTTGCGCCAGTTCCTGCTCGGCTGCCTCATGGCCTTGGCCGCGTTGCCGGTCTCGGCGACCGAGCGGTGGGAAACCCTGCCGCCGACGCCGGCAACCATCGCCGGCGAACGCAGCGGCCAGGCCGAGGTCAACGGCATCAGCATCCATTACGCGATCTACGGCGAGGGCTCGCCGGTAATCTTCCTGCATGGCGGCCTCGCCAACACCGATTACTGGGGCAACCAGGTTCCGGCGGTCGCCGCGCATCACACCGTTATTCTAATGGACAGCCGCGGCCACGGCCGCAGTACCCGGGACGCGCGGCCTTACGGCTACGACCTGATGGCGGACGACGTAGTGGCGCTGATGGATTTTCTGAAAATCGCCCGCGCCGACATTGTCGGCTGGAGCGACGGCGCCATTCTCGGCATCGATCTCGCCATGCGCCACAAGGACCGGATCGGCCGGGTTTTCGCCTTCGCCGCCAACACCGTCACGTCGGGCGTCAAGGACGACGTCGAGAAAAACCCGACCTTCGCCGCCTATATCGCGCGCGCCGGCCACGAATATGAGAGTCATTCGGCGACGCCGAAGAAATACGATGCCTTTGTCGAACAGATCGGCAGGATGTGGGCCGAGCAGCCGAACTGGAGCGACGCCCAGCTCAAGGCGATCGACGCGCCGATCCTGGTGGTCGACGGCGACCACGACGAGGCCATCAGGCGCGAACACACCGAAGCCATCGCGGCGACCATCCCGCATGCGGGATTGCTGATCCTGCCCAACGTCAGTCACTTCGCGTTTCTGCAGGATCCGCGGCTGTTCAACTACGCCATCCTGCATTTCCTCGGGGATCAATAGCGCAGACCTAGCGCGGGCCTGCCGCCGCGCCGCATTGTCGGTCTTGTCGGGGGAGGAATCGCCTGGTGCAGCGTAGTCTTGACACCCTCACGATACCGAGCCTTCCACCACCACTTCGATCAATTTTGCGCCGGGACGACTGAACGCCGACTGCAGCGCCGGGCGCACATGCTTTGCCTCGGTGATCCGCACCGCCTCTAATCCGAGCGACCTCGCCAGTTCGGCGAATTCCACCCTGGGGTCGACAAAATCCATGCCGACAAAATGATCGTCGCCGTGGAATGCCAGCAGACGCTGCTTGATGATGCGATAGCCGCCATTGTTGGCGATGACGAAGGTGAGCGGCAGCTTGTGGTGCGCCGCGGTCCACAGCGACTGGATCGAATACATCGCGCTGCCGTCGCCGGAGTAGCACACCACTGGCCGCTCCGGATGCGCCATGCTGACGCCGACCGAGGCCGGCAGCGCCCAGCCGATGCCGCCGGAAGCCAGCGCGTGATAGCCGAAGCGGTCGCGATGCGGGCGCAGCGCCGTCACCTGCCGTGACGATGTCAGCCCCTCGTCGACCAGAATGGCATTGGCCGGCATTGCCTCGACCATCTGCAGCGACAGCCAGTCCGGATCGATCGGCGCGCGATCGCCGTGGCGGGATATCTCCGCGATCAGTTTGGCGCGCCGTGCCGTCCAGTTGGCCTGTGCCAACGCCTTGAGGCCGTCCTGCGCGCGGCTTTGCAGCGCCGCGCCGCCCGCCACTTTCAACGCCGGCACCAGCCCCCGCAAGGTTTCCTTGACGTCGGCCTTGAGCGCGATGTCGGCCGGATAATTCTTGGCCAGATCCCAGTCGACCAGGCCGATCTGCACCATCGGCATGCCCTGCGGCAACGGGTCGGTCTCGCTATGGACCGACATCCGCAACGGATCGGCGCCGAGCACGATGATCAGGTCGTGGGGCTGGAGCACGCCGCGGACCTGCGGCTGCGAGCGCGACAGCGCGCCCATGAAGCACGGCGACTCCGACAGGAAATGCGCACCGTAGGGCGTCGAGCATTGCCAGGCCGGGCAGCCCAGCGCGGTCGCGAGATCCGCGGCCTCGGCGAGCGCATCGCTCTTGACGATCTCGTCGCCGGCGATGATGACCGGACGCTCCGCCCTGAGGATGCGCGCCACCAGCGCCTGCAACGCTTCATCCGACGGCCGCACCCGGGTGTCGACGCGGGTCGATCGTCCGAGTTCGATGCCGGCTTCGGCATTGAGGATATCGCCGGGCAGCGAGATGAACACCGGCCCGGTCGGCGGCGTGGTGGCGATTTTCGCGGCGCGGCGGACGATGCGTGGCAGGTCCTCCAGCCGGGTCACTTCCACCGCCCATTTCACCAGCGGTTCGGCCATTCGCAGCAGCGGCCCATACAGCACCGGCTCCATCAGGCCGTGACCCTGCTCCTGCTGGCCCGCGGTCAGGATCATCGGCGTGCCGGTGAATTGCGCGTTGTACAGCGAGCCCATGGCATTGCCGAGCCCGGGCGCGACATGGACGTTGCAGGCCACCAGCCGCCCCGACGCCCGGCTGAACCCGTCGGCCATGGCGACCACCAGGCTTTCCTGCATCGCCATCACGTAAGTGAGGTCGGGATGATCCTTCAACGCATGCATGATCGGCAATTCGGTGGTCCCCGGATTGCCGAACAGATGCGTGATGCCTTCGTCCTTGAGCAGCGCCAGGAATGCCGAACGTCCGGTAATCAGGTTCACCCATCGCCTCCCATGCGCGCGGTCGTTGCCGTCGGGCCAGAATGCCGGGTTTGGCCGCGCGGCGCCATTCGCGCCCGCTCATGGCTGCGTTGCGGACACCCTCATTCCTTCGACACCACGAGCTTCAGCGACAGCGACAGCGCCATCGCCGCGACCATGATGGCGGCCATGGCGCTGAGGCCGACGACGTAAGAGCCGGAGAATTCCTTCAACCAGCCCATCATCGATGGGCCGGCGAAACCGCCGACGGTGCCGATCGAGTTGATGAAGGCGAGACCGCCGGCGGCGGCGACGCCGGTGAGGAAACGGGTCGGGATGGTCCAGAAGATGGCGCGCGCGGCGGTGACGCCGATCAGGGCGACGCTGAAGCCAATCACCGCGATCGGCAGCGTGGTGAAGATGATCGGCGCCAGCAGGCCGACGCCGCCGAGCAGGCACGTGATCGCCAGATTGACGATGCGCCTGCCGTGCCGGTCGATGTAGCGCGCCCACAGGATCATGCCGACCGAGGCAAATACATAGGGGATTGCCGAGGTCCAGCCGATGGCGGTGTTGGAGAGATGAAACTCCTTCAGCATCAGCGGCAACCAGATGCCGATGCCGTAGGACGCCAGCGTGAAGCCGAACTGGATCGCCGCCAGAATCAGCACCCTTGTATCCTTGAGCGCCGCCAGCAACGAGGCGTGCGGCCGCTCGCGGTCTTCGGAGACCAGGACGTGTTCCAGGGTATCGCGCTCGGCCGGGGTCAGCCAGGTCGCGGACTTTGGATTATCGGCGAGAAAGTACCAGGTCAGGAAACCCAGCGGGACGCAGGGCAGACTGACCAGCAGAAACAGCCATTGCCAGCCGGCCAGTCCCCAGATGCCGTCCATCCCGAGCAGCGCGCCGCATACCGGGCCGCCAACCAGCGAGGACGCCGGAATTCCGACCAGGAACCAGGCCAGCATGCGGGTGCGGTACTGCGCCGGAAACCAGGCGGCCAGGAAGAAGGTGACGCCGGGAAAGAACCCGGCCTCGGCGACGCCGAGCAGGAAGCGGATGCCGTAGAAACTGTCGGGTCCGACCACGAAGGCGGTTGCCGCCGATACCAGCCCCCAGGTGATCATGATGCGCGCCAGCCAGCGCCGCGCCCCGAATTTGTAGAGCAACAGATTGCTGGGAATCTCGAACACCGAGTAGCCCAGGAAGAAAATTCCGGCCGCCAGACCAAACTGACCCGGGGTGAGCCCGAGCTGCTTGTTCATGGTCAGGGCGGCGAAGCCGAGGCTGGTGCGATCGAGATAGTTGAAGAGATACGCGATGGTCAGCAGCGGCACGAAGCGCAGCGCGGCCTTGCGCGTGGCGCTCGCCAATACGGTATCGGTCGTGGGTGGTGCACCGAGCGTCGTCGTAGCGTCTGGCTGGTAAAGTGTCATGGTCGTTCCCCCTCCCCTGATCGTCCTTGCGAGGCGCGCAGGCGGCGACGCGATCCGGCTTTTTTTTGCTTTTACGGAGCGCCTCGCTGTACTCGCAATGACGTGTTAAATGTCGTTCATCCCCTGTGAAGCCTTGAATTGCCGCGACCGGGATCGGCAAGCCGATCGGCAACTGCGGTTGCCGCTTCCGCGGTGCCGAGTTTGCCGCCGATATCGGAAGTGACGTCATGGGCGGCGATGGCGGCTTCCACCGCATCGTCGATGGCTTGCGCCGCCGCTTCGAATTCGGGTTTTCCCTCGCGCCGACCCTGCCACGCCAGCAGCAGCGACGCCGACAGGATCAGCGAACAGGGATTGGCGATATTTTTTCCGGCGATGTCGGGCGCCGAACCGTGCGCGGCCTGGGCCATGGCGTAGCCGGTGCCGGCGTTGAGCGAGCCGCCGAGGCCGAGGCTGCCCGACAGCTCCGCGGTGAGATCGGACAGGATATCGCCGAACATGTTGGTGGTGATGACGACGTCGAAGCGCTGCGGGTTGCGCACCACATGCGCCATCATGGCGTCGACGATCACGTCGTCGACGACAACTTGCGGAAATTCGGCGGCCACCTTGCGGCATTCGCCGAGAAACACCATGCCATCGCCGATCTTGAGCACATTGGCCTTGTGAACCAGGGTGACGTGCTTGCGGCGGCGCATCGCCAGCTCGAACCCCGCGCGCGCGATCCGCTCGCAGCATTGCCGGGTAATCCGCCGCATCGAGATGGCGACGTCCGGCGTCACCAGAATCTCGGCGTTGCCCAGTTCCATGTTGCGGTCGGCATAAAACCCTTCGGTATTTTCCCGCACCACCACCAGATCGAACTCACCGAAGCGCGCGGGAACGCCCGGATAGGTCTTGGCCGGGCGAATGTTGGCGAACAGATCAAAGCTCTTGCGAAAGAACTTTGACGGGTTGATTTCGCCTTTGGCCTCATCCTTGAAATCGTAGGTCGCAGTCGGCCCCAGCACGATGCCCTGCACCGTCTTGGCCTTTTCGAGCAGATCGGGCCGCACCGTGGTGCCGTAGCGCTGCAGGCTTTCGTGCCCGACCACGTCTTCGACCAGGACCAGCCCAAGATTGAAGCGATGCGACGCCGCCTTCAGTATCTTGACGGTGGCGGCGGTAATTTCCGGTCCGATGCCGTCGCCCGGCAAGACGAGAATCTGCATGGTGCTTCCCAAATTCAAGCGGATGTAACCGTATACATAAAACGGGATCGCACAATGGCAAAAGTCCGCCTCCGCCTCCTCAGCTGTTCTGGCGATAGCTCCCGTCTCGAAACGCCTGCCTCAGGGCAATGCAGGTGCGGCGCAAGCGCCGGTCTCGGCCTGTCGCCGGTCCGAAATTCACAGACGGCGCGCGGTTACGCGGGAGAGAACATCTCTTCAAAAGCCCTGATCGTGCCGGCGACCTTTTCTTCAGAAACATGCCAGGCGGCACCATCGTCCGCCGCATAATAGTTACTGGCATTTGAACCTGCCCATCTGAAAATTTCAAATGATGGCCAGTATAAAATATTGGAAATATTTGAATTATTCACGACCTCGTGCGCAACCAGCCGCATCGTGCTTTTTGACAGGCAGTCGGCTTGAACAGCCGACTCGTATTCGAAAGAAGCCAGCAACGGCACCGGGGAAACGGTGACAACGAACCTGACATCAGGGGAAATCTTTCTGATAGATTCGATCAGGTAGAGGACGTTTTCGACGTTTTCTTTGACGCTCGTCGTCCGGAACAGATATTTCTCCGCCAACGCCCTGGAATTCAGGCCGCTGGACCGCGGCAGAACAAAATCGCCGGTCGCCCTGTCAAAAAAGGCAGCCGCAACACCGAGGGTCAAGATGAAGACATCACTGTTCTTGATGGCTTGAAGGGCGTCTTCCTTGCCCGAGTGCGCCGGCAACAGCTCTGCGAACCGGTCACCAATTGGCCCATCGATCTCGACGTCACTGAGCCAATCGACGAACACCTTGTTTGCGAACGTCGTATTGATGTGTTCGGAGATTTCCATATGGCGGCTGACGTAACCGCGCGCGCTGAAGCTTTCAGCCAGATTTCTGGCAAAGCAGGAACCCATTGTGAAAAATCTGACATTTCTGTTTAAAAACTTGGGCTCGCTGTTCAAATTGACGGCGATATGATCCTTGATCAGCCTCTGAAAATCGCCCAGAAAGTCCTTCGTTTCCGGGTAGCGACCGATCTTCTTCCTGCCGTTTGCTGCTCCGGAAATTGTTTGGTTCAAGCGCGATCCCGCGATCTGCAAAGTCTCTCTGTTGGCCTTGGTATCGTAAGTCGCGGGATCAAGCGCGATGGCTTTCTCGAGACTGGAAATCGATTCTTCGAAAAAATTGCCCTGGATCAGGACTTCACTGAGCCGACGATAGTCGCTGGCGCTGTTCGACGCGTGGGCCAACTTGCGGCAAAGGTCAATTGCTCTGGTGAAGGGTCCGACGTTGCAGCATCGTTCCGCCGCAGCTCTTATCATCTTCAGATTGATGTCGGTCGGATGGTCGAATATGGCCGGGTTCTCGTCCAAAATCGACAGGATCAGATCGCGTGCCTCAGCCTGCTTCTTGTGCGTTTGGTCGTCGATCAGAATGGCGTAAACGAATCGCGCACTGACATCCTTGTTGTCCAGCTCGAGCACCTTTTTGAACGCAAACTGTGCGCTGGAGTAGTCCTTGTCCCGGATATATTTGAAGCCAAGGTCCGTGAGTTCGGCGATAAGGGACTGCTGGGTGGGAGGAGCAGCAGGTTCAGTCGTGATTTTCAAGGCATGCCTTGTTTTACGCTTCATGCCGGTGATCCTCTTTCCATCTTGAGTTCACCTGGCAAGCATCGCCCGGCCGAGCCGATCACCGCGCGCGATCCGCTGATTGCCGGAGACTGCGCCGACGCCTCCTGCGCAACCGAATTGCTTCCCGAGAACATCCAAAGACCCTTTGGGCCGCAGCAACCGGCGGTGCGCATGACCGCCGATTCTGCTCCAAATCCAACTTGTGGGCCCAAACGTTAATTAGGCGTTAAGCGTGTTTGCGATATTGTGCCAAAGCGCCCTGTACCCCAAGGATTCCTTAAGGTTTGTATGGGCGCGCATCGCCCGGCCTTCGAGATCTTCGTTATCCGGCGCGCATCACCGGAACGCCCTCGTTTGCGCAACAATCCGGATGAGGCCGCTGCCGCAGGTCGGCCTCACCACCCACTCGCACGCTGACCCAGAGCTTCGAAGCTCTGGATACCGGCTACCGGTCAGTTCTCCAGATGCTTGGCCGGCGGGTAGTCGCGCGAATAGACCGGGTTGGCGAGAAATGCCGCCTTGCCGTAGGTCCAGAACTGGCTGACGTTCGGATAGGTCTTGAACACCGAATTGACCAGCCGGCCGTCCTTGCGGGTGACCTTGCGCAGATAGACGTCGCCGACCACGTTGCCGAGTGTCGTCGAACTTGACCGGTCCACGCGCGGTATCGACATTCGTCGCACGCAGCGCCGCCATGAACGCCGGCTTGTCCTCGATCTTGCCGTTCACCGCTTTCAGCGCCGCTTCCAGCACCGCCCCATTGGTATAGGTGGCGGCCGCGTAGAAACCGGGATCGTATTTGAATTCCTTGCGGAAGGCCGGGGCAAAGACCTGGTTCTGCTTGTTGTCCAGTTCGGCCGAATACCAGCACGAGGTGATGATGTTGAGCGCTTCGTCACCCATGTTGCGCAGCACGGATTCGTCGAGCGCAGTCATGCCGCCGATCACCGGCAACTTGTCCTTGATGCCGTAATCGACCAATTGGCGAACGAAGCGGAAGCCGTTGGAGCCGGCAAAGCCGAGGAAAAGCCCGTCGGCGCTTTTGAGCTGTCCGACATAGGAGCCGTAATCGGGCGCGGTCAGCGGCGGAAATAGTTTCTGGATGATCTGGCCGCCATTGTCCTCGAACACCCGCTGGAAGCCGGCGCACATTTCATGGCCGTAGGCGATGTCGTCGGCGATGGTGATCATCTTCTTGTATTTGAGCTCCTTGGCCGCGTATTCGCCGAGCGGATGGGCGCACTGGGCAGAGGTCGAGGTGGCGCGGACGAACCACGGGTTCGGTTTGCGCTGGGTCATGTCTTCGGCGGCGGCGACCGACAACGTCGGCGTCTGGGTCTGGCGGATATAGTCGTCGATCGCCAGCGCCTCGAACGCCGCGAGCGGCCCGATCAGGCACTGCACGTTGTTCTTCTCGACCAGTTCCTGGGTCTTGGTTCGCGCGGTGGCGGGAACGCCGGCGGTATCGGCGACGATCAGGTCGACCTTGCGGCCCGCCAGCGTATTGTCGCGCTCCTTCAGATACATCACCAGCGCGCGCTCCATGTCGATGCCGCCGGACGCCAGCGGGCCGGTCTTGACCGTCAATAGGCCGATACGGATCGGATCGTCCGCCGCGCCCGCAAGACGCGGCGCGGCGACGCTGGCCAGGCCGACGCCCGCCATTCCGGCAACGAATTCACGACGTGAAACGCTCATGATGTCCCTCTCCCTTGATGATGCTCGGCCTTGTGGCCGATTTTTCCAAACTATCTCAGCCCTTCGTCTTTGGTACAATCGGAACCAGCACATGATTGGACCCACTTTGGTCGATGTGCAACCTGGTGGTGCCGGCGAAGCGCCGCGCCGGCCGGTCGCGCGGATCGTCATGCAGGAACGGCCCGCAGCCCAATAGTTCATTCTTGAAGTTGGACAGTTTGGCGCCGGTGGTCTTTTGCCACTGGTAGTCCTTGCCGCGGATGCTCAGTGCAATGCGGTATCCCTTGGGCACCACGATCGAGGTGGGCCAGATCTCGATCGCGAGATCGACCGGCACGCCGGGCTGCAACGCCTCGGCGCTGCTATGGGTGTGATAGGGCCGCCAGGGTTTTGACAGCTTTTCGTCGAGCGCCCGGTGCGAGGCCCGCAGCCAGCCTTGCGCCACCGGGGTATGCGGATCGATGGCGCCGACAAAGGTCTGTTCGCGCAGGTCGGCGGAGAACACCCGGAACACCACGAAAATATCGGCCTCCTCGGTGCTCGATGAAATCCGCAGGTTCGCCGCCAGGGGACCGGTGATTTCGGTCTCCTCGGCAAAGGGCGCCGACAGGAAGGTCAGCCCGTCGCCCATCGCCGGGAAGCTGAGTTCGCCGGTCTGCGGCGGCGGCTGTGACGTCAGGGTCTGTTCGGTCGGGCTGAGATAGAATTTGGTCCATTGGGTATGCGGCAGCGGCCAGTCGGCCTCGTGGCGCTCGACAAACCGGTCGGTATGCCGGACCTGGAGCTGAACCTTCGGCTGCCGGTCCCAGCCATTGGCCTCACCCTTCAGGTAATGATCGAAAAACCGCTTCTGCAGCTCGCGGCCATAATCGGTATAAAAATGTGTCCAGTGCTCGAGGCCGTGACACTCCAGCCACTTTTCCTTCGATGCGGCGCGCACAAAGCCTTCGAAATTGCCGCGCGGGTGCAGTCCCTGCCCGCCCCAGTTGGCCGCCGTCAGTAGCGGCGCCGTGATCCTGTCCCACTGCGGCGAGCGCGCCCTGTGGTAATCGTCGTCGAGCGGGTGCGCCAGGATCTCGTCACCGAAGTTGCAGCGGTTACGCGCGAGGTCGGCGTCCGACAGGGTCTCGTCGCCGCACACCAGTTCCCCTGTGACCTTGCTGCGCGGCCCGCGTTCGCCAAGGCCGTACTGTACGGTCTTGACCTGCATGTCGTACCAGTTGGCCCAGAACGTCGACAGCAGGCCGCCGTGGTGGGTCATGTCGCGATACCAGTCGGCGGCGCCCTCCCAGATGCACAGGGCGGCAAGGTGCGGCGGCTGCAGCGAGGCGACGTGCCACTGGTTGATGCCGTAATAGGAGATGCCGTTCAGCCCGACCTTGCCGTTGCTCCACGGCTGGACCCCGGCCCATTCGATGCACTGATAAAAGTCCTGGGTTTCGCGCGGCGAGAAATGGTCGACGTAACCCGGCGACCGGCCGGTACCGCGGGAGTCGACCCGCACGCAGACGTAACCATGGGGGACCCATTTCTCCGGATCGACCACTTCCCAGTTCTGGTATTTGTTGGATGAGCCACAGGCGACGTCGGGATGCGCGGCGATCATGGCCTGCCAGGCGCTCGGGTAGCCCTCCTGGAACGCCAGCCCCTTGGCATAGGGACCATAGCTGAGCAGCACCGGATACTTGCCGCCGGCCACCGGCCGAAACACGTCGGCGCGCAGCACCAGGCCGTCGTCCACCGCGATTTCGACGTCCCAGTCGATGCGCATGCCGTCCTGTTCGACAGAACTGGTCATTTCCCGTCTCCCGGCGTTTCTTGTTGCGCCGAGTGTCGGAGGCAGCGGCGAATTTATCAAGTGAAAAATTAGGCAGGGTGACGGCCATGGGCGTGGCGGCCCGGTTTCCGCGCCGAAACCCGGCCGGGGCCGTCAGCCGTTGCCGGCAGTCACCGCAAGGCGCGATTTCAGGCGGTCGACGGGATCGGCCGCGGGATCACCGAGGTTCGTGGCGGGAGGCTCAAAGCATCTCCCGCATGGCCCGAACCGCGACACGGTAGCCATTGGGACCGAGGCCGGCGATGACGGCGGTGGCCGCCTTCGAGACCAGGGAATGGTGATAGATCGCCTCACGACGATGGATATTGGTGATGTGCAGCTCGATGATCGGGCCCGGAAACATCTTGAGCGCATCGAGCACGGCGATCGAGGTGAAGGTATAGGCCGCCGGGTTGATGATGATGCCGGAGCCCTGGTCGATCGCCTCGTAAATCCAGTCGATCAACTGGGTTTCGCTGTTGGTCTGGCGGAACTCGACCGGCTGCGGTCCGGCCTCGGTCCGGCACGACGCTTCCACTTCCGCCAGGGTGGTCTTGCCGTAGATCTCGGGCTCACGCTTGCCCAGCCGGTTGAGGTTTGGGCCGTTGAGAATATAGATCGGTTTGCTCATCGATTTGGCTTTCGTTGCCGCAAGCTTGCGCGCTTCAACCCTTGTATCCGATCAACCGCGGCAGCCAGAGGATGGTGTCGGGGAAGACGGTGATGATGACGAGCACGAGGATCGCCATCACGATGAACGGCGCGGCTTCGCGAACGATCGACCAGAGCGGCTGTTTGGTCATGTTGGCGAGCACGAACAGCAACAGCCCGTAAGGCGGCGTCAGGAGGCCGATCATGATGTTGACCACCACGACCACGCCGAAATGCACCAGATCGATGCCGAGCGCCTTGGCGGTCGGAATGAAGATCGGCACCACCACCAGAAGAATGGTGCTGCCCTCGAGCAGGCACCCGAGGATCAGCAGCATGATGTTGACCAGCAGCAGGAAGCCGGCCGCGGACAGGTCATAGCCGTGCATGAAGCGGGCGAGCGAGTTCGGAACGTTCTCGATAGTGACCACATAGTTGAAGATCAGGGCGCCGGCGATCAGCATGCCGATCGAGGTCGAAGCCTTGCCGCTGGTGAGAATGGCGTCGTAAAGCTGCTTCCAGGTCACGGCCCGGTACAGCACGGTCGACGCGAACAGCGCGTAGAACGCCGCGGCCGCGGCGCCTTCGGTCGGCGTCATGACGCCGCCATAGATGCCGAACAGCAGGATCACCGGCAGCATCAGCGCCGGGAATGCCCGCAGCGTGACCTTCGGAATCTCGCGCAACGGAACGCCCGCCTCGACCGGATAGTTGCGGCGCCGCGAGATGATGGTGTTCATGATCATGAAGCCGACGCCAAGCATGACGCCCGGGACGAAGCCGCCGAGGAACAGATAGCCGATCGAGGTATCCGAGATCAGCGCATAGAGCACCATCGGGATCGACGGCGGAATGATCGGCCCGATGATGGCGGCGGACGCGGTGATGGCACCGGCATAGGCGACCGGGTAGCGGCCATCCTTGGACATCATGCCGATGATGATGCGGCCGATGCCGACGGCGTCGGCGATCGCCGATCCGGACATCCCGGCGAAAATCATGTTGGCGACCACGTTGACGTGTCCGAGGCCGCCACGGAAACGCCCGACCAGTACCAGGCAGAACTGCAGCAGCCGGTCGGTAAGACTGCCGATATTCATCAGGTCGGCGGCCAGGATGAACAGCGGGATCGCCAGCAGGACGTAGCTGTTGTAGAGCCCGTTGAGAATCTGTTCGGCGGCGGTGCCGAGGTCGAGGCCCGCGAGCAACAGATAGAAGATCGAAGCCACGATCATCGAATGGCCGATGGGCAGGCCAAGGGCGCCGAGCGCGACAATGGTTATGATGCAAATGGAAAACGGGCTGAGCGTCATGATCAATCGCTCAGCCTGGCGGGATCGGTTACGGGAGCCGCACCGCCGCGGATGGCGTGGACCACCAGCCAGCAGTAGCGGCAGATGCAGGCAACGACGAAAATGACATAGATCGAATACAACAGGTCGATCGGCACATGCAGGTAGGCGGACCGCTCCACCTTCATGAATTTCACATAGCTGAACGACGCCGGCAGCGAGATGCCGTACAGGAAGATCAAGGCAATCCCTGTTATCACCGTGAAGAGGCGCTTCAAGCCTTCCGAGATGTTGGAGTAGATGATGTCGAAGCGGATTTCCTCCGCTTCGCTCAGGATGAACGCCGCGCCCCACAGCACCGTCCACAGCCAGGTGGTGACGATGACCTCCTCGGTCCATTGCACCGGGCTGTTCAGGATATAACGAAAGAAGATCTGGATGATGAAGCTGGCGAACATGATCGACAGCAGGGCGACCGCGATATTTTCCGCCCTGCGGCGAAGCCAGCGGCCGACCGCCACCGATTGCGCGAACGTCATCTTGTCTCTCGTGCCCCGTTGGCCGCCGCCGCGAACGACCCGGCCGTCATCGTCGAAGATGACGGCCGGCTCATTGTGGTGGATCGCGGCCGGTATTTACTTGATGGCGTTGATGCGCTCGAGGGCGCCCTTCGGCCAGTCATTGCCGTACTTCTCGACATAGCGTTTCTGGGCAAAGCTGCGGAAAGCGGCCTGGTCGGGCTCGTAGACCTTCTTGCCCTCCTTCTTGAAGTAGGCGACCGTTTCGGCCTCCTGGGCATCGAACTTGGCGGCGTTGTCGTCCATCGCCTTGTCGGCGGCAGCCTGGAATTTGGCCTGCTGCTCGGGCTTCATGGCATCCCAGATTTTCGAGCGGATCACCATGCAGTCGTAGCCGATGACGTGACGGGTCATGACGAACTGGTTCGTCACTTCGTCGAACTTCATGAGCTTGCTCGAGACCAGCGGATTATCCTGGCCGTCCACCGTGCCGGTCTGCAGCGCGGTATAGAGTTCGGCATACGCGACCGGGGTCGGGCTGGCGCCGATCGATTCACCGAGGAACTGCCAGAATTCGCCGGGCGGCATGCGAAGCTTGACGCCGTTGAGGTCGGCCGGCGTCTTGATCTGCTTGTCACCCCGAAGATTGACGTTGCGCGAGCCGAAATACACCGGGGTGATGATCTGGATGCCAAGCTGATCCTTGGCCAGCTTGATGAATTCCTTGCCGACATCGCTCCTGAACGTCTTCTTCAGATGGTCGGCATCGCGAAACAGGTAGGCTGACGTCATTAGCGACCAGGCCGGGATCTGCTTGGAAATATCGGCCGGCGCCAGATTGCACATGTCGAGATTGTCGCGCTGTAGCGCGACCAGTTCGGCACCCTGCTTGAACAGGGTGTTGCCCCAGTACGGCTCGAACTCGAAGTCATCCTTGATCGCCGTCGCGAACGCCTTGTAGGCATCGGCGCGCATGTCGGTTTCGGTAAACGCGCACGAGAACCGCAGCTTTTGCTTGGCCTGGGCGCTGGCGCCCAGGGTCGATCCCAACGCCAGCAACGAAGCGCCTCCGGCGACTACGGCCCGGCGCGTGAACACTCTATCCATCGTCATCCTCCCTGAAAGATTGCGTCGTCGGGCCCCTGCGCAGAGGGCCTTTTTGTGAGGTTATCGACCCGCGCAAAATGTAAATCAATAGGTAAAAGACAAAACATCAGAGATTTTTTCGTTCGTTTGATGATATCCTCCGGCCAACAATGATGGGATGAAACGCGCCCGATGGCGACCGACGACCACGCGCAGCCGTTCGACGAAGAGGTCGATCTCCTGGTGATCGGAGCCGGCGCCGCCGGCATGACCGCCGCTTTGGTCGGATCGATCGAAGGACTTCGCACCATGGTTTGCGAGAAGACCGCGATGGTCGGTGGCACCACTTCGACGTCGGCGGGGACGGTGTGGATTCCCGGCAGCAACCAGAGCAGGAACGCCGGAATTCCGGATTCAAAGGAGGACGCGAAGCGCTACCTGGGCGCCGTCGTCGGCAGCGCCGGACACAATGAACGATTGGCCGCATTCCTGGCCAGCGGGCCGTTGGCGCTGGATTACCTGGAAGCCCACACCGAGTTGCAGTTCATTCCCGCCCCAGCACATCCTGATTATCAGAACAAACCCGGCGCCGCGTTTGGCGGCCGGGCGCTCGGTACGGCGCCGTTCGACGGGCGCAAACTGGGCGCGGATTTTGTCCGCCTGCGGCCGCCTCGCCCGGAATTTCTGGTGCTCGGCGGCATGATGGTCGGCAAGACCGATATTCCGTACCTGGTTGCGCCGTTCCGTTCCGCCAAGGCCTTCCTGCATGTGGCGCGCCTCCTGGCGCGTCAGGCGATGGACCGGCTGCGCCACGCGCGCGGCACCCGTCTCATCATGGGCAACGCATTGGCCGCCCGCCTGCTCTACAGCCTGCGCCGTCGCAACGTGCCGATCCGGTTTGAGGCCCAACTGACCGATCTCATGCTGGAGGGTGGGCGGGTGATCGGCGCCGGAGTTGCGACCGCTCAAGGCTGTCGCGCCATCCGCGCCACCAAAGGAGTGATCCTGGCCACCGGCGGGATCGCCTGGAACAAAGAGCTTCGTGCCAAACTGTTTCCCGAGCCGGCGTTGCAATTCAGTCTTGCGCCGGCGACCAATACCGGCGATGGCATTGCCGCCGCGATACGGTCCGGCGCGGGACTCGATGACGATATGCAATCCCCCGCACTGTGGATGCCGTGTTCGGTCCTGCGACGCGCCGACGGGACCCAATCGGTTTTCCCGCACATCCTGCTCGATCGCGCCAAGCCCGGCCTGATCGCGGTCAACAGCGCCGGCCGCCGTTTCGTCAACGAAGCCGATTCGTACCACGATTTCGTGGTGGCGATGCTGCGATCGCACCTGATGGTGCCGAGCGTTCCAGCCTATCTGATTTGCGACCGCCGCTTTATTCGCGACTACGGCATCGGCCTGGTTCATCCCGGAACACGCGACCTGCGTTCTTTCCTGAAGGCCGCCTACCTTGTCGAGGCCGACACCATCCGCGCCCTGGCACAGTCGATCGGGGTCAATCCGGAATCGCTTGAGCAGACCCTTTCATTCCACAACCGGTACGCCATCACCGGTATCGACGCCGAATTCGGACGCGGGTCGAGCGATCTCAACCGCATCAACGGCGATCCCGACCACAAGCCCAACCCATGCTTGAGGGAAATCGGTCCCGGACCATTTTACGCGCTGGCGGTGTGGCCCGCGGACCTCGCCAGCAGCGCCGGCCTGGCCACCGATGAAAACGGCAGCGTGATCAACCAGGACGGCAAACCGATCGAAGGACTTTATGCGGTCGGAACCGATGCGGCCTCGATCTTCCGCGGCAGTTACCCGGGGCCGGGAACCATGCTCGGTCCAGCCATCGTATTCGGCTGGCGCGCGGCGATGCACGCGGCAATCGTCGAACACAAGTCGCTGGTCGAGGCCTGAGGCTGGAGTAAGATCATGAGCGCCAATCACAACCGGAGGCCATCGTGCTGAACATGCCCCCACCCGAGACCGTCGGCGAGACCGCCTACCGGCGGATCCGGACCGACATCATCTTCGGTGTCCTTCCCCCGGGCCAGAAACTCCGGCTTGAGAAGGTCAGTGAAATCTACGGCACCAGCATCAGCACCCTGCGGGAACTCTTGAGCCGGATGTCGTCCGAAGGGTTGATCGTCGCCGAGGGGCAACGGGGATTCGAAGTGGCACCGGTATCGGCGCAGGATTTCGAACAGGTCGCAGCGCTTCGGCTGCTCCTGGAAAATCACGCCATGGAGCAATCCTTCCAGGCCGGCGATCTCGACTGGGAAGGCGAGGTTGTTTCGGCCCACCACAAGCTCGCGGTGATGGAACGCCGCATGCTGGCCGGCGATCGTCCGGACCAGGAGTTGTGGAAACGCTGCGACTGGGATTTCCACCGCGCCCTGATTTCGGCCTGCGGCTCCAGGGTGCTGCTGGAGATGCACGCCGCGATTTACGATCGTTATCTGCGCTACCAGATGATTGCCGTGGTGTTTCGCGGGGAAATCGCCGCCAACGAGCATCAGCAGCTGCTGCAGTGCGCCCTGGCGCGCGACGCGAAGAAGGCGCAGGAAATTCTGGTTTCACACATTCAAGGATGCGTTGCCCATGCGCTTGCGGAAGATACCGCCGGCTTGTTTCGCACTCCTCGCCGCGCCAAGCCCGTTGCCCGGGCGGCTTCCTGATGCGATGAGGCGCGGCTTGAGCCCTGGATATTGCGCCGTGAAGTGAAAACAGGTGACTTTATGCCGGGTGTTGCGGTAATGCGCAAAGTCATCGCGGAGACCGCTCTATGACCATCGATTCCCTGTTCGACGCCGCCGTGAAGCCGAAAGCCGCGCCGGCCAATTCCATCACGATTCGGCGCCCCGATGACTGGCACATCCATCTGCGCGACGGCGCCATGCTGCGCGCCGTGCTGCCCTTTACGGCGTCGCAGTTCGCTCGCGGCATTGTCATGCCGAACCTGGTGCCGCCGGTAACGACCGTCACCGCAGCCAGGGCCTATCGCGAGCGTATTCTCGCCGCCCGCCCGGTCGGGAGCGATTTTCAGCCGCTGATGACCTGTTACCTGACCGACCAGACCACCGCGGACGAAATCGAGAAGGGCCACGCCGAGGCGGTCTGGATTGCCGCGAAACTCTATCCTGCCGGGGCTACCACCAATTCCCACCACGGCGTCCGCGATCTCAAGGCGCTTCGCCCGGTGCTGGAGCGGATGCAACGCATCGGCATGCCGGTCCTGATTCACGGCGAGGCGACCGATCCAGCAGTGGATATCTTCGACCGCGAGGCGGTGTTCATGGAGCAAGTCCTGCTGCCGTTTCTGGGCGCCTATCAGGGATTGAAGGTGGTGGTCGAACACGTCACCACGGAAGAGACGACGGCCATCGTGCGGGCGCATGCGCCGCGGGTCGCCGGCACCATCACCCCGCATCATATGGTGATCAACCGGACCTCGCTGTTCCAGGGCGGTCTTCGCCCTCATCTCTATTGTCTTCCCGTCGCCAAGCGCGAGCATCACCGGCTGGCCCTGCGACGCGCCGCGACCTCGGGCGACGGCTGCTTCTTCATCGGCACCGATACCGCGCCCCACACCGCGCGGACCAAGGAGGCCAGCTGCGGATGCGCCGGTGTTTTCGTCGGTGCGACCGCGCTGCAGACGTATACCCAGGTGTTCGACGAGGAAGGCGCGCTCGACCGGCTGGAAGCGTTTGCATCGTCGAATGGCGCCCGATTCTACGGATTGGCGCCCAATGCCGGGACCATCGACCTCCATCGTCGCGCCGGCGCCATGCCGGCAGCGGTCGCGGTGGAAGATGATGAAGTGGTGATATTCCGCGGCGACGAGACCCTTCCCTGGTCCATCGGCGAGGTCCGGCCGTGACGGTGGATGACGTCGGCGCGGCGTGACGCGCCTGGCACTCGACTTGCTTGGGGTATTCGTGCTCGGCTTTCGCTTAGCGCGTTCTTCGCCGACGGCGCGGCAGAACCACCGGGCACATCCAGCACGGGAACTGTCCCGGCGAAAGGTCTGCACCAGATGACATTCAGTTTTCGCAACCTTGCTTGCGTCGCGTCGATGTTTTGCGCGTTCACCGGCGCCCACGCCGACGAAAGCAAGATGAAGGTCACCTTGCTCGGCACCGCGGGACCGGAATATTTCCCGGACCGGCTCGGCATCTCGACGCTGGTCGAAGCGAACGGCGAGAAGCTGCTGTTCGATGTCGGCCCGGGAGTCAATCAACGGCTCTATCAGAGCGGTATCAACCCGAAGGACATTTCAAGAATCTTCCTGACTCATCTGCACAGCGATCACATCGGCGGGCTGCCTGATCTGTGGATGACGCCATGGTTCCTGCTTGGACGCGACCATGGACTGGAGCTGTGGGGGCCGGATGGTACCGAGGCGATGGTTCAAGGCATGCGCGCCATGTTCGGTCATGATCTCGCCGCCCGGGTCAACAAGTTCAATCCGATCGAGAACCTCGCCATCCAGACCCATATCGTCTCGGACGGCGTGGTGTTCGAGAAAAACGGCGTGTCGGTGACCGCATTCACCGTCGAACACGCCGACGGCAACCCGGCGTTCGGCTACCGAGTGGACTGGAACGGCCATCGCGTGTTGCTGTCGGGCGATACCACGCTGAATGAAAACGTGATCAAGCAGGGCATGGGCGCCGACCTGATCGTCCACAACGTCATCGCCTTCAGCGACCGCCTGAGCGAAATGCCGGAAATGAAGGGTGTGCTCGCCAAGCTGACCACGCCGGAACAGGCCGCCGAGGTGTTCAAGCGCACCAAGCCGAAGCTCGCGGTCTATTCCCACATCGTGACCAAGGAAATGCAGGGCAAGAAGGGCGAAGACCTGATCCTGGCGCGGACCCGGGCCGCCGGCTACGACGGGCCGCTGATGATGGGCGTCGACCGCATGAAATTCGAGATCGGCGACGTCGTGAAGCTGCTCGATACGGTGCCGATCGATCAGCTGCAGAATCTGGACAGCAAGGGGCAGGTCTATCCGTGAGTTCAAGGCTACGTTAGCAGCGTACGCCTTCGATGAACGGCAGCAGCACCGCAAGAAACTTTTCCGGGTCCTGCAATTGCGGGACGTGCGCACATCCCGGCAAGATCTGCAGTTTCGCATCCGGAAGGCCTTTGGCCAGCGCCACCGACATTTCCGGCGGCGTGGCTTCGTCCTGTTCGCCGACCATGACCAGCGCCGGCGTCGCCACGTTTTTCAATTGGTCCAGCACGTCGAGCGCCGCCAGATCGTTGCAGGCGGTCTGGAACACGTCGAGGTTGGTAGCGAGAAACGCGGCGCGGCGTTCCGCGATCAGTTCGGGATGGGCCGCCTGGAAGTCCGGTGCGAACAGCCGGCGCATGGCGACGTCCGCAATGGCTTCGAGGCCTTTTGCCGCGGCGCCTTTGGCCATGTTGCGGAAGGCCTCGCGGCCCGGCTCGGAAAACCGGGCGCCGCAATCGGCAAAGACCAGCCGGCTGGCAGTCCCGGGATGCCGCAGCGCCATCTGCAGGACGACGAAGCCGCCATAGCCGTTGCCGAGCACGATCGGCTTTTCATTCGGCGCCACCTTGCGCACCGCATCGGCCACGACGTCCGCCGCGCCGACCAGGCCTCCCGGCGCCGCCGGCGACCGGCCGAACCCCGGAAGCTCCGGCACGACGACGCGAACGCGCTTCGACAGTTGCGGAACGACCCGGTCGAAACTGCTGGGCCCCGCCAGCAGTGAATGCAACAGCACCAGGGTCGGGCCGTCGCCCGAGATCTGCGCATTCACTTTGTCGTTGATCAGGATATCCATTTGAGAAGCTTTCGAGATCCGCAGAGAAGGAAATCGTCCGTCGCCGGCGCGTTCAGACCGCACCAACCAGCGTTTCGCGCACCGCCAGAAGGTGCGTGACCAGCGCCTCGCGCGCCGCCGCCGCGTCGCGCCCCTGCAGCGCCGCGACGATGGCGCGGTGCTGTTTCTCGTACAGCACGCGGCGCTCGGGCGTCAGCGTGCGCTCTTTCAACTTGCCCCATTGCGCCTGGCGCCGGACGCCGTTCAGCGCATCGTAAATGTCGATCAGCAACTGGTTGCGCGCTGCCTTGAGTATTTCCAGATGCAAACGTCCGTCCCACAGCTCGAATTCGGCGGTGCTCTGTGCGGCCTCGCCGCGGACCAGACACTGGTCCAGCGCCGCAAAATTCGCCGCGGTGGCGCGGGCGACCGCGAGATCGATCACCTGCGGCTCGATCATCAGCCGCAGCTCCATCACTTCCGACGGGCTGGCGCCGTAAATCCGCGTCAGCAGGGTTGTGGCGGGATCGGCGACTTCGGCGATCGGACGCGGCGGCTCCGCCACGAACGAGCCGCTGCCGACCCGGCGCACGATCAGCCCTTCGCTTTCCAGCGCCTTCAGCCGCTTGCGCAGCGTGTTGCGGGCGAGACCAAAGCGCGCGCCCAACTGGCGCTCGGTCGGCAGTTGATCGCCCGGCCGCAACACGCCGCGGGCAATATTGTCTTCGACGAATCGCAACAGTGCGGCGGCACCGCGCTGATCGCGATCGGCGACGGGAGTCTCGGGGCTATTCAAGGCATCCATCCTCTGAACCAATTTGCGCCATTTACGCCGATCGACACGTCGACGCAACCCATTGCTGTGCAATCAAATTAGCGCGTTGCGCGCTTGACTGATCCGAACTTCTATGGCTCTTGGATCAAGCATTGGCCCATTGGATCAAATTGGGTCAAGACAAGAATGACAACGCGGGGAAACATCAAACGGGGGGATTTGCCATGAACCAGTTCAGCGTGGGCGCGCGGCTCGACCGGCTGCCTTTGACGCCGTTCCACTACAAGGTTTTCTGGTTGCTCGGGGCCGGGATGTTCTTCGACGGCTACGATCTCTATGTCGGCACCAATGTGCTCGGCGCCACCGTGCAAAGCGGCTTCTCGACGCTGGCGCAAAACGCCCAGTTCATTTCGCTGAGCTACTTCGGACTGACCATTGGCGCGTTTGTCGCCGGCTTCATCGGCGACAAATACGGCCGCCGCTTCATCTTCCAGTTCAACCTGATCATCTTCGGCGTTTCTTCGGTCGCCGCCGCCTTCGCGCCGGACATGACGTCGTTGAACCTGATCCGCTTCGTCATGGGGATCGGCCTCGGCGCCGAGATCGTGGTCGGCTATTCGACCCTGACCGAATTCGTGCCGCCGAAATTCCGCGGCCGCTGGCTCTCCTTCATGGCCTTGATCGTGGTGTCCGGCCTGCCGGTCACCGCGGTGCTCGGCGGACTGATCATCCCGAGTTTCGGCTGGCGACCGATGTTCGTGATCGTCGGCGTCGGCGCGCTGATCGTGTGGTACCTGCGCAAGGCGCTGCCGGAATCGCCGCGCTGGCTCGAGGTGCACGGCCGCAAGGACGAGGCCGAGGCCATCGTGGCGGAGATCGAAAAGCAGGCCGAAGCCAACGGAGTGCTGGCGACACCGATCGCGACGGTGCCTGCCGTCAATCTCGGCTTTGCCTCGCTGTTCACCAAGGCGCTGTTGCCGCGGCTGATCGTCGGCAGCATCGTGCTGGTGGTGGTCAATACCCTGGTGGCCGGTTTCGTGCTGTGGCTTCCGACCTTCTTTGTCCAGCAGGGGCTGAGCATCACCCGCTCGTTCACCTACCTCGTGGTACTGGCCGGCGGCTCGATCCTGGGCTGCTTCATCGGCGGCCTGGTCGCCGATAAATACGGGCGCCGCCGCAGCATCATTACAGCCTCGGTGCTGACCATCCTGTTCGGCGCGATCTATCCGTTCACCTCGACGCCGGCGACGCTCCTGAGCGTCGGCTTTCTCCTGATCGTGTCGATCTATGTCCAGGTGGCGATGCTGTTCGGTGTCTACACCACCGAGCTGTTTCCGACCGAGGTGCGGCTGCGCGGCAACGGCGTCTGCAACACCGTGGGACGCGCGGCGACCATCGTCTCGCCGTTCGTCGTGGTGGCGCTGTTCCAGGCCTACGGCATCGTCGGCGTGATCGGGCTGCTCATCGTACTGCTCGTCATCCAGATCATCGCCATCGCCATGCTGGGCGTCGAACCGGCGATGCGCGGGCTGGAAGAGGTCGATGCCCAGGCGGTGCAGGCTTAGAGATTTATGGCGACGTTCGTCCTGGTTCACGGCTCCTGGCACGGCGGCTGGTGCTGGCAACAGCTGACGCCGCTGCTGGCGGCGCCCGGCCATCGCGTGCTGGCGCCGACGCTGACCGGCTGCGGACCCAACGTGCATATGGTCGGCAAGGGCGTCGATCTCGAAACCCACATCAAGGACATCGCCAACCTGTTGTTCTACGACGACCTCAATGACGTGATTCTGGTCGGACACAGCTATGCCGGCATGATCATCGGAACGGCGGCGATGCGCGCCGCCGGGCGGGTGCGGGCGCTGGTCTATCTCGATGCCTATGTGATCGAGCCCGGCAAAACCGGTTTCGATATCTGGTCACCAGAGCGGCTGGCGGTGGCCAAGGCGGCGATGGCCAGAGGCGAGATGTTCCGCCCGCCGTTCGAGCCGGAATTTCTGGGGATCACCGACCTGAAACTGGCGGCGTGGATCCGGGCGCGGCTGACACCGCACCCGCTTGCGACCTATGACCAGGCCATCGAGGATGATCGCGTGGCCAATGCCAAACTTCCCAGGCTTTATATCGCCTGCACCAGCGGTCCGACGGCGCCGATCTTTGCGCCGACGGTGGCGCGCGTCAAAGCCGAAGGCTGGGACGTCAACGAATTGGCGACTGGACACAATGCGATGATGCTGGAGCCGGAAAAACTGGCCGGGATGTTGCTTGCGTTCGAGCGCAAGACAATAGGCACCCCGGCCTGACCTGCGTCCAATCAATCGAGAGCGGAGAAATTCATGCGCTTTGCAACCCTGGAAATCGGCGGCCACCCGCGGCCGGTGGTGATCGCAAGCGACCATCGCAGCTATTGCGAGGTCGGCGATGTCGTCGTCGGTTTCGATGGTGACATGACGGATCTGATTGCACGATTTCCGTCGCCGGCAACCGCGTTCGCCAAGGCCGAACGATGGCAGCCGCTGAGCGGCCGCAAGGTGCTGGCGCCGATCATGCCGCGGCGAAATATCTTCTGCGTCGGCAAGAACTACCACGAGCACGCCCGCGAATTTGCCCAGTCCGGCTTCGACACCTCGGCCGCCAAAGGCGAGTTGTCGCCGGACGCGCCGGTCATTTTCACCAAGCCGCCGTCGACGGTGATCGCCGATGGCGAACCGGTCTGCAATTTCACCGGCCTGACCACGCAACTCGACTACGAGGTCGAGTTGGCGGTGGTGATCGGCAAACCCGGCCGCGGCATCAGCAAGGCCGACGCGCTCGATCACGTCTGGGGCTATACCATCGTCAACGACGTCACCGCGCGCGACCTGCAGCAAAAACACCGGCAGTGGTTCATCGGAAAATCCATCGACAGTTTTTGCCCGATGGGACCGTGGCTGGTGACCGCGGACGAGGTCGACGTCGCCAATCTCAAGGTACAGTGCTGGGTCAACGGCGAATTGCGGCAGAATTCCAACACCCGCGATCTGATCTTCGACGTCCCGACCATCATCGAGACCCTGGCGGCGGGAATCACGCTGTTGCCCGGAGACGTCATCGCCACCGGAACACCGGCCGGCGTCGGACTCGGCTTCAAGCCGCCGAAGTTTCTCAAGACCGGCGATGTCATGAAATTGACCATCGGCAATCTGGGGACGCTGACAAATCCGGTCGGTACCTAAGATACTATCGCTGCGTGCGAGGGCTCACATCACCTCGCGTACTTCCGAAAAGCGATATGCGTCATCGTTCTACCCCCCGTTCCAATTCAACCCGCTCGCCGCTCCGGTACGCCTGCTCGGCGGCAAGACACACCTCGATGGCGTCACGCGCCTGTTCGGGCGAAAGGACCGATCGGCCGTCGCGAAATCCGGCCAGTGCCTGGCGCAGGTTCTCTTCCAGTTCGAACACCTCGCCGGATTGCGGGATCGCAATGCTCTCCGCCTCGGCGTCACCGCGCCGTACCTTGAGCGCAAACTCGGGATGCAGCGCACGGTCCATGGCGCCGGACCACCAGGTCCGCGCCGAGCCGCGCTCGCCGGCAATTTCCAGGGCGGTATGATGTTCGAAGCCGGAAAGACACTGGCTGAGCACGGCCAGCGAGCCGTCGCCCCACTCCAGCACCGCGGTGAAATTGTCGATCAGGCCGCCGGCCTTATCGCCATTGCCAAACGCCCGGACCGCGACCGGCTTGCCGTTCTCCGCCGCGTACCACAGCACGAGGTCAAAGAAATGCACGAGCTCTTCCAGCAGCCAGGAACCCACCTTGGCGGGATCGTAGCGCCAGCCGCCCGATCCCTGCCGGAACGCCTTCCGGAACAGCGAGAAATGCTGGTAGCGGATGCGGCCGAAATCACCTTTCGCCGCCATCTGGCGCAGCGGGCCCCATTGTCGCGAGACGCGAAGCTCGTGATTGAGCGCAACCAGTTTACCGGCGCGCCGGGACGCGTCGATCACCGTGTCGCATTCGGCCAGCGTCAGGCCGAGCGGCTTTTCCAGGAACACATGGGCGCCAGCGTCGAGCGCCGCCACGGCAAAGGACGCATGGGTGTGGTTGGGCACGGTGACGTCGACCACATCGAAGCCGCCGGCCGCGAGCATTGCTTGGTAGTCGCGAAACCGGCGCGCATCGGGCAACAGCTCCGCGGCTGCCCTTTCCGAGGCGTCGCCGTGGCAATACACCGCGACGATCCCGGCGCCGTCGATGGCGCCGAGCGCGCGGGCATGCATCTGGCCCCAGGCGCCGAATCCAGCAAGCGCGATACGCGAGTTTCCAGTGGTCATGATTTCATCCTGCTGTTCGAGAAATCGCCTGCGAAGCGGGGCTCAGGAATGCCGCGCGCGCCGAGCCCGTCGATGCGGAACAGCTTGCCGGCGTGGGGCCACGCCTGCCGTTCCTCCGGCGCCAGCAACCTCGAGGCGCTGGTGACGTAGAGCTGGTCAAGTTCGGGACCGCCGAATGCCACCATGGTCGGATGCTTGACCGGAACGGCGATACGCTCGAGCATTTTTCCACCGGGATCGATGCAGGCCACCGCGCTGCCGTGCACCAGGGCGCACCAGTAGTTGCCGTCGCGGTCGCAAGTTGCGCCATCCACCCGGCCCTCGATATCGGCGGTGGAAAAGAAAACGTGCCGGTTCGACACCACGCCGGTTTCAAGGTCGAAATCGTAGACCCAGACCGTCTCGTCGCGGCTGTCGGCGAAATACATCCTGGTGTCATCGGGCGAAAATGCGATGCCGTTGCCGATGATGAAGCCGCCGTCGATACGGCGCGCGGTGAAATCCGGATCGAGCCGATACAGCTCGGCCTGCCGGCCGATAAAATCCGAATGGACGGTGGCGCACCAGTAGCGGCCGCGGCGATCGCACTTGCCGTCGTTCAGCATCAGGCGCGGATTGGCCGGCAGCGGATTGACGATCGGCTCGACCACGCCGCTTTCGAATAAAACGCGGTTGAAGCCGGTGCGCATGCCGGCGACCAGGCTCCCGTCCTCCGCAAAGATGAACGAGCCAACATCGGCGGGCAGCGTGACGGTGGTGACGGCACCGGAAGCAGGATCGAGGCGGCGGATCGCCGGCGCAAACGAATCCACCCAGTACAGGCATTGCTGTGCGACGTTCCAGCATGGCCCCTCGCCGAGGATATCGGCCTCATCTACCGCGATCGAAACTGTGGTCATGGGCCGGCCATCCCGATCTCGCCGGTCGCCCGTTGCGCTAAGCGGCCCTGGTCAAGCTTGCGGCGTCGTAAGCCTGCACGATTTCGCGCGCGGCCTGGCGCAATTGCGCGACCGTGCGGCCGGGTTCATAGAGCGCCGTGCCGATGCCGAAGCCGTTGATGCCGGCGGCGAACCAGGCGGCGAAATTCGCCGGCCCCGCGCCCCCCACGGCATAGATTGCGGTCTGCGGCGGCAGCACCGCACGCATGGCCTTGACGCCGGCCGGCCCGATTACCGAACACGGAAAGATCTTCAGGCCGTCGGCGCCGGCCTTCAGCGCGGCAAAACATTCGGACGGCGTCAGCACGCCGGGCCAGGAGGCGAGCTTGCGCGCTTTGGTTTCGGCCACCACCTCGGCATCGAAACTGGGCGAGACGATGATCCGCCCGCCGGCATCGGCAACGTCGCGGACTTCCTGCGCGGTCAGAACGGTTCCCGCCCCGATGGTCGCGACCGACCCGAATTTCTTCGCCAGCATGCCGATGCTCTTCAATGGCTGCGGCGAGTTCAGCGGAATTTCAATGGTGGTCAGCCCGGCCTCGAACAGGGCTTCGCACACCGGCTCGGCCTCTTCGGGTTTGATTCCGCGCAGGATGGCGATGATGTTGCGGCTCATGCGGGATCCTTCGCAAGGTGTTGGTATGCCGATTTCAGGCCGGCCAGCGTGACATGGGAGGCGTCAGCCATGCGCGGTGACTGGCCCAGGGCGCGAAGTCCTTCGGCATAGGTTTCGGACTGCGCGCCATTTCCCACGATCGTGAGGCTTCGGTCCAGCCAATAATCCCGCGCCGCGGCCAATTCAACGCCGATCAGGACTCCGGACAGGCGCGCCCTGGCGGTCGCGGGCTTTAGACGAGCCACCAGGGTTTCGGCGCGGATCGAAAACAACTGCTCCGCAAAACGATTGGATCCCGCCGCCATCGCTTCAACGACCTTGGTGAATTCGGCCTTGTCCCATCCGGTCTCGTCAAGGCTGTGACGCAGCACCGACTGGGTGGCGAGCAGGTTGAACAGTTCTCCGGTCATGAAGGTTTTGAACTGGACGATTTCCCCAGCCTCGATCCGCACCCATTTGGTGTGGGTGCCCGGCAGACAAAGCGTTCCGGCGAAGGCCGGATTGTCGGCCAGATAGCCGGCGATCTGGGTTTCTTCGCCGCGCATGACATCCGCACTGGGTTCGACCTGTTTGACCCCGGCTAGCACTTTCACGTCCAGCCGCGGGTCGCAGGTTTCGGGACGGCCAAAGATGTCGAAGAATACCGGCTTGCATGGCGCCTGCCGATATGGCGCCTCGACCCAGCCCTGGCGGGCACCGACCATGCCGCAGGCGATGACGATGGTCTTGCGATTCTGCGGCAGCCAGTCGCCGACCAGTTCGAGCAACGCCGGTTCGAAGCCGGCGCGGTCGAGCTTGCCCATGCCCTTGTCGGAGGACGCTTCGGCCACGACTTCGCCATCGGCGCCGATGCCCCAAACCCGCAAGTTGGAGGTGCCCCAATCCACCGCGATCCAGGCCATCGCCTTTGAGGGGGTCACGCCTTGCGGATCCATACTTTGTTGTCGTGAAACGCCGCGCCGCCATGGGGCGCGACCTGCTCGGCGCCGGTGAGCGTGTTGATGCCGCGGCCGCCGATATGGGCATGGTTGGGGTGGATCGATTCCGCGATCAGCACGCCGCGGCGCAGGCCCGCAAACAGTCTCGCGGTCAGCGTCGTCTCGCCGCGGGTGTTGCCTAAAGTCACGGTGTCGCCGTCGGCAATCCGGAAGTGCGCGGCGTCTTCCGGGTGCATCATCACGCTGGGCGCGCCTTCGCGGGCCTTGGACGACGGGGTTTCGTTGAAGGTGGTGTTGAGAAAGCTGCGCGAGGGGCTGGTGGCCAGCCGGAACGGGTGCGCGTCGTCGGCATTCTCGATGATGGCCCAATGATCGGGAAACGACGGCATCGCCTGCCAGCCGCCTGTCAAGCTGTCATGGGCGCCCGGGACCTTCGACCAGTCGGCCTTGAAGTGAAACTTGCCGTCGGCATGGGCGAAGCCGTCGAGGTAATGCGCGGCGCGGAAGTCCGGCTGGATGTCACGCCACAATTCCGCCTCCAGGGTGTCGGCGTCGCCGCGGCCGCTGGCCTGCAAGGTCTTGTCGATGATCTGCCGTGCTGTCATCTCGAAGGCGGGATGGCTGGCGCCGAGCCGTGCGGCCAGCCCCTGCAGCACCTCGTGGTTGGAGCGGCACTGAAGCGGCGGATCGATCAATTTGGCGCCGACCGAAATATGGCCATGGCCGCCGCCGTAATAGAGATCGTCATGCTCCATGAACATGGTGGCCGGCAGCACGATGTCGGCCATCTGCGCGGTCTCGGTCATGAACTGCTCATGCACCGCGACGAACAGGTCCTCGCGGGCGAACCCCTGCGCTACCCGTGCCTGCTCCGGCGCCACCGTCATGGGATTGGTGTTCTGGATCAGCATCGCCTTGACCGGGGGGCCGTTCTTGAGGGCCTCGGCGTCGCCGGTCAGGATCCGCCCGAGCAGCGACATGTCAAGCCGCCGCGTCGCGGAATCGAGTGCATCGAGACCCTCGATCAGGTTCATGTCGAACTGCCAGATCGCAGCGTTGTTGAAGAAGGCGCCGCCGCCCTCGTATTGCCAGGCCCCGGTCACCGTCGGCACGCACAGCGCGGCATGCATCTGCGCGGCACCGTTGCGGCTGCGGGTGAAGCCGTAGCCGAGCCGGAAGAACGCGCGCCTGGTTTCGCCGGCCAGGCGGGCAAAGGCTTCGATCTCCTCGACCGGCACGCCACAAATTCCGGAAGCCCACGCCGGCGTGCGGGCTTTCAGATGCGCCTCCAGCTCATCTGGGCAATCGGTGTAACGCGCGAGGTAATCGCGGTCAGCAAAACCGTCGCGGAACAGCACGTGCATGACGCCGCAGGCGAACGCGCCGTCGGTCCCGGGCCGCAGCAGGATTTTGATGTCGGCCTGCTTCATGGTGTCGTTGTCGTAGATATCGATCGCCGCGATTTTGGCGCCGCGTTCCTTGCGCGCCCTGATCGCGTGGGTCATGACGTTGACCTGGGTCGAGACCGGATTGGTGCCCCAGATCACGATCAGGTCGGACCTGGCCATCTCGCGTGGATCGACCCCGGCGACCTTGCCGGTGCCCGCGGCAAATCCGGCGCGGGCAATGGTCGAGCAGATGGTGCCGTGGAAGCGCGAGTATTTCTTGACGTTGGCGAGGCGGTTGATGCCGTCGCGCATCACGATGCCCATGGTGCCGGCATAGTAATACGGCCACACCGACTGCGCGCCGAACTCGCGTTCCGCCTGATCGAAGCGGCGGGCGATCTCATCCAGCGCTTCGTCCCAGGAGATGCACGCGAACTGACCGGAGCCCTTCGGCCCGTTGCGGCGCATCGGATATTTCAAGCGGTCGGGATGATGGATCCGTTCGGCGTAGCGCGCGACCTTGGCGCACACCACGCCGGCGGTGTAGCTCTGCAGTTTCGAACCGCGAACCCGGCCGATCGCCGAGCCGTCGATCACCTCGACGTCCAGCGCGCAGGCGGAGGGACAGTCGTGCGGACAGGTGGAATGCCGGATTTCGATCTTGGCGGCTGCGTTCATGAACCCACGATGTTACAGGAATTTCTGCGCACCGACACCAACTTCTCCGCCCTGTGGAAAGCGCGGGCTATTTGGTACCGTAGGCGCGGTCGCCGGCGTCGCCGAGGCCCGGCAGGATATAGGCGTGTTCATTGAGGTGATCGTCGACCGAGGCGGTCCAGATCGGAACGTCGGGGTGGGCGCCGCGCAGCCGTTCGATGCCTTCCGGCGCTGCCAGGAGGCAGACGAAGCGGATGTCCTTGGCGCCGCGTTCCTTGACCCGGTCGATGGCGGCGACGGCGGTGTTGGCGGTGGCGAGCATCGGGTCGATGACGATGACCAGACGCTCGTCGAGGTTGGCCGGCGCCTTGAAGAAATACTCCACCGCGACAAAGGTCTCGGGATCGCGGTAAAGCCCGATATGGGCGATGCGGGCGGACGGCACCAGATCGATCATGCCCTCGACGAAGCTCAATCCGGCGCGCAGGATCGGCGCGAACACCAGCTTCTTGCCGGCGATTTCCTTGCCCGTCATCGGCGTCAGCGGGGTTTCGATCTCGACGTCGGTGAGCGGAAGGTCGCGCGTCACCTCGTAGCACAGCAGCATGCCGATTTCGTTGAGCAGTTCGCGAAACCCCTTGGTCGAGCGGGTCTTGTCACGGATCAGCGTCAGCTTGTGCTGCACCAGCGGGTGTTTAACGATGTTGACGCCGTCCATGGGTTCTCTTTCGGGTTATCGTCATTGCGAGCCACCGGGTCGCGCGCGCGCCCGATGGTAAACTCCACGAAGCAATCCAGAGGCCACAAGAAAGAACTGGATTGCTTCGTCGCTGCGCTCCTCGCAATGACGGAGTAACTTTGACTACTCAATACTTTTCCAGCGGACGGCCCACCGAGTTCCAGCAAATCCTGCGGCTTGGGCGGCTCCGGGGTGTAGTAGCCGGCGGCTTTCTTGGCGGCGATCTCGACATGGGCGTCGGCGGGGATCATGTCGTCGGGGATCGGCACCCTTTCGACGATCTCGATGCCCTGGCTCACCAGCGCGTCGTGCTTCATGTCGCTCATCGAAATGAAACGATCGATGCGCTTCAAGCCGAGCCATTTGACCGCGTCGGGCATCAATTGCTGGAAGCGCGCGTCCTGGACGCCGGCGACGCATTCGGTGCGCTCGAAATACTGCGCCGCGGCGTCGCCGCCTTCCTGGCGCTTGCGGGCGTTGTAGACCAGGAATTTCGTCACTTCGCCGAGCGCCCGGCCCTCCTTGCGGTTGTAGATGATGATGCCGAGGCCGCCGGACTGGCCGGCGATGGCGCATTCCTCGATACCGTGGATCAGATACGGGCGACAGGTGCAGATATCCGAGCCGAACACGTCGGAGCCGTTGCATTCGTCGTGAACGCGGCAGGTGATCTTGGTGCGGTGGTCCGGCAGCTTGCTGACGTCGCCGAACAGATAGGCGGTGATGCCGCCGATCGGGGGCAAAAATACCTGGAGGTCCGGGCGCGTCACCAGTTCGGGAAACATTCCGCCGGTCTGTTCGAACAATGCGCGGCGCAGATTGTTCTCGGTGGTGGAGAAACGCTGCGCCATGCCGGGCAGATACCACACCGGATCGATGGCGATCTTGACCACGGAGATGCTGCCGTTCTTGTGCACCACCTCGTCGTCATGCTTGAGCCGGCCCGCGGCAATGGCGGCCTGCAGTTCGGGCAGGTCGAGCCGGGCGCGGGTGATGGCGATGCTGGGCCTGATGTCGATGCCTTCGGCGATTTCGCCGGCGAAATTTTCCGCGACCAGGTGGCCCCACGGATCGAGCGAGACGATGGCCTGCGGATCGCTCCATTGCGGAAACGGCCCGATGGTTGCCGCGGGGTGGGTGTTGAGCAGGTCCGGCCGGCGGATCGGGTCAAGTGCACCGGAGGAAACCGCAAGCGCCCGGTAGATCGAGTAGGAACCGCCGCCGGTGCCGATCACGTTGCGGTCCTGCGGCCGCGACACGGTGCCGATCACCGGCCCGCGCTCCCGCGCGGTCGCCGCACCCCAGGTGATAGGGAATGCCAGCTTGGCGCCGGGCGCCGGGTGCGACGTCAGCCGGATGTGATCCAGCCGGTTATTGGACCTGCTCATTATATTCGCCTCCAAAACGGCAACGGCCCGCCTGAAAAGACGGGCCCGTCTACCAAAAGAAGCTCAGCCGAGGCTGAAACAGCAAGTATAACCGGGTTTTGGGGGGTGGCAAGGGGCTGGGCGGGCAGTTCCAGCCGGCAGACCCGACGGCCCGGGTTCACGGTAACGAAAGCGATAATGCTGCGGGACCTCGCCGAGCCGTGATTTCGGGCCGTGGGCCATTCCTCGCCATCGGCAGCGCGCCGGGGTAAACAGCGCCGGCGTTGAACCCCGCTGCAGCCGAGCCGATGACCGCACCGCACCCGCCGACCCATGTTTTTGCCGCCGTGCTGGTCGCGCTGATGGTGGCCATTACCGGAACTGCGCGAGCTGAACCGGCCTTTGCCTTCGAAAGCACCCCCGGCAAGCTGCCGAAAGCGGTGCTTCCGCTGCATTACGCCATTGAACTCGTGCCGGACCTTACGCGCCTGACGCTGAAGGGCAGCGAGGTGGTGGAGATCGAGGTCCGCGAGCCGACCGCGCGGCTGCTGCTCAATGCGGTCGACATGACTATCGACAGCGCCGATATCGACGACAACGCGCAGCGCGGCGACGTCGCCCTCGATGCCGGCGCCGAAACCGCGACCCTGAGTTTTGCACAGCCGCTGTCGGCGGGCACGCACCGGCTGCGCCTCGGCTTCGTGGCGCGCATCAACTCATTCGGCCGCGGGCTGTTCTTCGTCGACTACCCGACCGACCACGGCGTCAGGCGGATGCTGTCGAGCCAGCTCGAGCCGGCCGACGCGCGGCGGATCTTTCCGTGCTGGGACGAGCCGGCCTTCAAGGCGACGTTTGAGCTTGCGGTAACGGTGCCGCAGAACTTTCTCGCCGTGGGCAACATGCCGGTCACGCGCGAGGAAGCAATCGCGCCGGAGCTGAAGCGGGTCGCGTTCGCACCGACCCCGAAGATGTCGAGCTATCTGTTCGTGCTCTCGACGGGCGAACTCGAGCGGCTGACTTCGGACGCCGACGGCGTCACCGTCGGCGTGGTCACCACGTTGGGCAAACGCGAGCACGGCCGCTACGCGCTGGACAACGCGGTCAAGCTCCTGGGCTACTACAACGATTATTTCGGCATCAAATATCCGCTGCCGAAACTCGACCTGATCGCGGTGCCGGGCGGCTTCGGCGGCGCCATGGAGAACTGGGGCGGCATCACGTTTTTCGAAAGCCGCCTCTTGTTCGATCCCGCCAACAATCCGGAAACGGCGCGGCGCGGCGTGTTTTCGATCCTGGCCCACGAGATGGCGCACCAGTGGTTCGGCGATCTCGTCACCATGGGCTGGTGGGACAATCTCTGGCTCAACGAGGGCTTTGCCAGCTGGATGCAGGTCAAGGCCGCCGAGCATTTCCATCCGCAATGGCAGACCTGGCTCAACGACAACAGCCAGAAGCAATACGCCATGTCGCTCGACGCGCGGCGCACCTCGCATCCGATCCAGCAGCCGGTCGCCGACCAGAGCGAGGCGATGACCGCGTTCGACGGCATCACCTACAGCAAGGGCCAGGCGCTGATCCGCATGATCGAAAGCTACCTTGGTGAAAACGTGTTTCGCGACGGCATCCGCCGCTACATGGCCGCGCATGCCTATGGCAACGCCACCACCGCGGATCTCTGGCAGGCGCTCGGGGCCGCCGCCGGCAAGCCGGTGACCGGCATCGCCGGATCGTTCACCGAACAGGACGGCGTGCCGCTGATTTTGGCCGAGACCCGTTGCAGCGAAAATACCCAGCGCCTGGCGCTGCGCCAGGACCGCTTTGTGATCGCGCCGGGCGACGCCGCGAAGGCGCTGCCGCCGCGATCCTGGCAGGTGCCGGTTGCGCTTGGTGCCGTGGGCACCACGCTGCCGGCGCAAGTGCTGCTGCAGGGGACCGCCGAAATCGCGGCGGGATCGTGCGGCGAGCCCATCAAGGTCAATCTTGGCGACAGCGGCTACTATAGGGTCGAATACGGCGCCAATGACCGCGCCGCACTGACGAAGTCGCTGGCGCGGATGGCGGTGGAAGACCGCCTGAATTTCGTCGCCGATGGCTGGGCGCTGGTGCAAGGTGGGCGCGCCGATCTGGCGTTCTACCTGACGCTGGTCGAGGCGATTGGCGCCGACGATCAGCGCGCGGTTTGGAATCTGGCGATCAACAGCCTGACCACGCTCGACCGCGTGGCGCGCGACCAGCCCGGACGCCCGGCGCTGCAGGCCTATGCGCGGAAAATACTGCGCCCCGTGTTCGACCGCCTCGGCTGGGACGACCGCGGCTCGGACGACGACAAGCTATTGCGCGCCAACCTGATCCGGACGCTCGGCGATCTCGGCGACGCCGACATTCTCGCCGAGGCGAAGCGGCGGTTCGCGGGTTTTGTGCAGGATCCGCAGCAACTGCCGAACGCGCTGCGCGATCCGGTGATTCATCTCGCCGGCATCAGCGCCGACCGCGCCACGTTCGACACGCTGATCGCGCTGGCGCGCAAGTCGACCGTGACCTTCGAGCGCGTGCGCTACTACAACGCCGCCGCCAGCGCGCGCGACCCGGCGCTGGCGCGCGCCGCGCTGGCACTGACCCTGACCGGTGAGCTGCCGAGCACCATCGTCGGCGACGTGATCTACACGGTCGCCTCGCGCGGCGAGCAGGCCGAAATGGCGTGGGATTTCGTGCAGAAGAACTTTGCCGCACTGTCGTTGCGACAGGGCCCTTCCTTCGCCGACGCCTTCGTCCCCAACTTCATGACCAGCTTCAGCGACGTCGCCCACGCCGCCGAGCTCAAGAGCTTCGCCCCGGCGCAGGCGACCTCCGGCGGCCGCGTCATGACGGCGCGCTCGGTCGAGACGATCCTGATCTCGGCCGATCTCAAGGCCCGCGCGTTGCCGGCGATGGATCGCTGGATCAGGGAGCATGGCGGACGGTAGCACCCCGGGCCCCTGTACTTGATCTAAATCAACCGGCGAAGGGTCCAGGAGCCCAGCATTGAGGGGGATCGCGAAAGATCGAGGCACGGACCAATCGTTATTCTTCGCCGCAGCATGAGCTCCCAGGCCACACTCCGCCCCTGTCGACGAATCATGGGTGTCCTGATCCTGTCTCTGGCGTGTGCCTCCTGTGTGGGACGCCCCTTGCAGGGCGTGCTCATTCCGGCCGTCGAGTCCGCAGAGAACACGTCGCGTGTCCCGATCCTGGTCGCGACGACGCGCCAGCGCGCAGCCGCCGACAACGGTGACATGTTCGGCCGCCTGCGCGCGACCGAGATGTCCTACGCCAGGCTGTCGATCTCGATTCCGCCTGACGAAGCCCGCAAGGTCGGTATGATCCAGTGGCCGGTGGTGCCACCCGGCGATCCCCGCCGCGATTTCGTGACGGTGTCGGCCGACTACCTCGACAAGGCTGCCTTCAATGCCGCCGTCACCACCGTCGCCAGGACGACACGCCGCAGCAAGGCGATGATCTTCATCCACGGCTTCAACACCCGTTTCGACGATGCGGTCTATCGCTTCGCACAGATCGTCCAGGACTCGAAGGCCCCGGTTATTCCCATCCTGTTCTCCTGGCCATCGCAGGGCCTCGCTGGACTGTACGCCTACGACCGCGACAGCGAACTCGCTCGCGAATCCAGCGACCCGCTGGACGAACTGATCAGCATGGTCGCGCTCAACCCTGCGATCCGCGAGGTCACCGTGCTTTGCCATTCCATGGGATGCCTGCTCACGCTGAACGCCCTTGAGTCCAGAGCGCGCCGGTCGGGGAAGATCGGCGGCAAGATCACGAACGTGGCGATGGTAGCGCCCGATGTCGGGTTCGATGCGTTTCGCGAACAGATTCAGGGAATGGGTTCGTCGCGACCGCGTTTTGCGCTGTTCGTGTCGCAGGATGATCGCGCGCTGAAGCTGTCGAAGTCGGTCTCGGGCGGCCTCACCCGGCTCGGCGATGTCAATCCGGAGGAGGAGCCTTACAAGAGCGAACTGGCGCGGAACAATATCCTGGCATTCGACCTCACCCGTCTGCAAGGGGAAGCGCATTCGAGAGCATTTGAAGGCGCGACAACCGTCATGGGCATGATCGAGCGCAGACTTGCCCAGGGTCAGCAGCTTGCCGAAGACGCATCGCGGCGGCCGACAGCAGGGGCGGCATCACAGTCGCTCGACGAGCGTTGATCGGCGAATTCGGGCCGCTGACGCACCTGGGGATCGTGCGGGCCATCATACTGAAAGTCTCGACATCGCCAAAACTGCAATACGACGCAATGGCCCTGACCGGGCTGATGCTGCTGATGAGGTTACTCGCGGCGACCCGCTTCCGCAGGGCGCCTGACTGAAGCTTGGTCAGGCGCTCATCGGCGGGGCTGCGGCCCGATCACATCCCCGCCGCGGCCGGCGAAAAGCTCTTCTTCAGGTTTTCCAGGGCCTGCACCGCCACGGTGGAGTTGATCTCTTCGGAGGTCAGGCGGAACGACTGCAGGGTTTCGAGCCACTCCTTGCTGGCGGCGGCAAAATCCTTCGAAGTGGCGGCGACGCCGAGGATCTTTTCAGCCGCGGCCATCAGGCTGGCGCGGGCGGCGAACCATTTGTCCTGCAGCACCTTGGCGGACGCCATGTGGGCCGCGTCGGCGCCGAAATAGGTCCTGATCGCGGCGACCTGGTCGAGCTTGAGATTGCGGGATTCCTCCTCGATCAGCAGCAATTCGCGGATCAGTTCGCGCACCTTGGTCTGGACCTTGCCGGCGTCGGGCTCGAAGATGAAGGATTCGACCGACAGCGTGCTGTCGCTTTCGATGAAGATGAAGCGGTATTTGGCGGCCACGTTGATGAAGCCGAGGATCTTCGAGGTATCGTTGTCGCCGAGTTCGCTGTCCTGCAGTCTCTGGATGAAATAGACGTGAACCACCTTTCGCCCGTTGTAGTAATCCAGTTGCTTGGTCACCAGCACACGAAAGATCTGGTCGTTGCTCGATTGCAGGATCTGGTCGTTGTCGAGACGGATCGACGGCGAGACCGCGCTCATCACCGCCTGCTCGATGGCCAGCAGCACCGACGAGCCGCCCAGCGAATCGCGCGAGCGGACCTGGGTGCGAAACTCGTTCCAGGTCAGTACATCGTTCTGCTGCGATATGCCGAAGATATCGAGCGCGCCGGCGCGCGGGGTCAGTTTGGCGTCATCGGGGAGCGCGCTGTAGCCCTGGTCCGAAGCGGGCTTCGGCAGGTCGAACTCGATCAGCCGCTGTTCGAGCGAGTGCCGCGTCACCCGCATGCTCATGGCGTCGAACAACTTGCCTTTCAGGGCCGGGATGATTTCCGCGGCGACAAGCTGGCGGCGTTTGGCGCGCTTGCGCTCCAGGCCATCCTGGTCGTTGCACAAGGGTGGCGGAAGCCGGCTCTCGCCGCGCTTGGCGATGTCATCGAACACCCGGGCCAGCGTATCGGGATTGTCGATCGTCTGGACCGACCTCTTGGTGTAGTCGGCGCAGGTTCCTTCGAGATCGCTCGTGTCAATGTTGAGGCTGATGCCGAGGATGCCGTCCCCGATCGCGGGCGGCTCTCCGGAATAGAGATAGATGATCCTGCGCTTGGAATCTCCGGACTTAGCCCGCTCATCCTCGATCAGTCCTTCGAAGAAGCCGACCTCCCACCCGGTATAGCCGTGGCTGCGCTTGAACATTCCGGTGTACAGCACCAGGAGAAAATCAGACTTGCGCAAGCCCGCCTTGATGTCGGCGCGGATCTCGTCACCGCCGTCGATCGATTTCGAATCCAGGAAGATCTTGACCCGGTCGTAGACCGTTTCGCCCAGCGCCTGCAGGCTCTGGTAGATCGCCTGCGCGATATCGTGGTCCTCCGAGGCATAGGAGATGAAAACGCCGGCCGGTCGAAAGGCTTCGGGGTCGGGTGCCGGAACTTCGGGTGTTGCCATCGCGACAGAAGCAAGCGCCATTGCCATTCTCCTTTATCACTCAGCGAAATTGCCACTCCAAAAATGCATCAGCCTGCGCAGTATCGGCCCGGAATCACAACCAAAGCGAGGCGTCAGTTCGACGCACAACTTAGCAAGCTTCGGTTCGGCGGCGTTGATGCCGACCGGCATCCGGGCTAAACCCACCGCATGAAACAGCCTCTCAAGCTATTCGCCGCGGTCTTCACCACCCGCACCCTGGTGCAGATCGTGATCGTGCTGGCCGCCGTGGTCCTGATGAAATGGAGCGGTACCCGCTACGATTTCAGCTGGGCAACGGCGCTGGCTCAGTAGAGGGCGCGTTGGGAAGCGAACGCACAGACCGGCGGCTCAGCCAGGCCGTGCCCGTCAATCCGGACTAGTCGTCTCCAAGCCTGCGCGACTGTCACGCAAACGTCGGCGGCGTTCTGTGGCGCAGATCACATTGGGAAAAACTAATCAGGTTCGGGGTCGAGCCGGCGGGTTGCGGCTTCCGCCTTCGCTCTTCGAGCTACGGCGGACAAGTCCGCCCGCGACCTGCCTTGCGGGTTACCGGCCCGGCACGGTGGCTCACTCAGGCCTTGGCCGCCGCCGCATAGGTCGGCTCCAGCCGCGAGCGCAGGAAATCGGCGCCGCTGATCGGGGCATATCTGGCCGGCCGGTCCGGACCGATGCAGGTCGGCAGGCACGCCACCACTGCATCCGGGTTGGGATCGAGAAAGAACGCCACCGAGTAGCGGTCCCGGCCGGCCGGACTGACCACCTTGTGCGGCGTCGAGACATAGACGTCGTTCGACCAGCGCATCAGGCAATCGCCGATGTTGCAGACGAAGGCGCCGGGCATCACCGGCGCGTCGAGCCAGCGGCCCGCGCGATCCTGCACCATCAGGCCGCCGACCGCGTCCGTCGCCAGCAAGGTGACGTTGCCGTAGTCGGTATGCGCGCCGGCGCCGAGTTGCCCTTCTACAGAAGGCTTTGCCACCGGCGGATAATGCAGTAGGCGCAGCGTGGCGATCGGCTTGTCGAGTTTTGTCTCGAAGAAATCGACCGGCAGCGCGAGATCGAGGGCAAAGCCGCGATGCAGGTCGCGCCCCAGCCGCCAGACCCGATCGAAATATTCCAGCATGGTGTCGCGAAAGCCCGGCATGTCCGGCCAGAGATTGGCGCCGCGAAACGGCGCGCGGGCCAGCAGTTCGGGATCGTCGGGCTTAAGCTCAAGACCGATGTTGAAGGCCTCCTTGACGTCCGCCGGCTTGGTGGGATCGAGCGTCTCGCCGCCGAGCCGGATGTAACCGCGGTTGCCGCCGGTGCCGGTAAAGGCAGCGGCGTCGCGGATCGACGCCGGCGCAGCAAAGAACGCGGCCGAGGATTCGAAGACGCGCGCCACGAGCTCAGGCGGGACGTTGTGGCCGGTGACGTAGAAGAAGCCGACCTCGCGGCAGGCGCGGCCGAGAGCGGAGGCGACGGATTGCGCCGCTTCCGGGGAACCGGAGACGAGGGGAGCGACGTCGATGACGGGGATGGTGGACATGGCGGACCCAGGGGTGGAGGTATCGGGATGCGTGCGAGGTACACGCTCTATCGAGGATATTCCACCTGAAACGTCGGGTCACGGATGAGGCCACGCGCTTTCCGAATGGCATCGAGCGGCAAGCCGGCGCGGGGTAAGCCGCGGGTCGCGATGACACTTTACGCGGTCAGGTTGCAGCGCTAAGCTGTCACATTGTAGCGCTAAGCTGTCACGCCATGAAACGTATGTTGAGACGAGCAAAGCGGGAGATCGTCGGGGCTTGCGCCGCCGCGACGGACTGGGCCCACCGAACCAGCATCGCCACTGCTGAAATCTGGCGTTGCTGCCTGCATCTTGCAGGAGATATTTATTCGGGGTCGACCCTGCGGGCCATGCTCATTCGCGTTCACAATAATTGGCGGGGCAACTGGAATGGGCGTTATTAAATCCGTCACGCGGACGCGCACGGCTTGATTGAAGCCACGCTAGTCGATCACTTCGTCGGCGCTCGCGAGAAGTGTTGCCGGCATGGTCAGCCCGAGCGCCCTGGCGGTCCTGAGGTTGATCACAAGCTCGAACTTGATCGGCTGCACGATGGGCAGATCGGCCGGCTTGATCCCCTTGAGGACCTGGCCGGCATAGATTCCGACCTGGCGATACATTTCGCCAAGATCGACGCCGTAGCTCATCAGGCCGCCGGCCGCGACGTATTCCCGGAAAGGGTACACCGTGGGTATCGCGTGGCGCGCCGCCAGCGCCACGAGTTTTTCGCTTCGGGTATTGAAGAAGGGATCGCTGGTCACGGCGAGGAGGCGGATGCGCTGGGCGATGGCGGACTCGAAGGCCGTCTCGATTTCCTGGTCGTTGCTTGCCCGTAGCGCAACGGTCAGCATGCCCACGCTTCGTGCGGCCTCCGCAACGCCCTTGAGCTGGCTCGAAGCCGGCGGATAATTCGGATTGACGAAGACGCCGATAGTCACAGCGTCCGGCACCAGTTCATGCAGCAGCCCGAGCCGCTTGGGCTCCAGCGCCGGATTGAAGTTGAAGACCCCGGTGGTGTTGCCGCCCGGCCGATTGAGGCTGGCGACAAGACCGTTGGCAACCGGATCGTCGGCGAATATGCCGACGATGGGGATGGTCCTGGTCGCCGCCATCGCCGCCCGCACCGCGATTTCGCCGCCCACGGTGACCAGCACGGCCACGGAGCGGTCGACCAGTTCCGACGCCATGGCCGGCAGCCGGTCGTAGGCGCCCTGCGCCCAGCGGTATTCGACCACGACGCCCCGGTCTTCGACCGTTCCGTTTTCAGCCAAGCCGCGTTTGAAGCTGGCCAACAGACTGGCGCTCTCGGCAGGCGATCGGGAGCTGAGATAACCGATCACGGGCAGCGGAAGCGCCCGGGCCGCGAAAGGCCCGATCGCCGCCATGGCCAGCCCCGCGACGAACTCCCGCCGTCTCATCCGATCCGCCCGCCGTTGCCAAATTCACAGGTGCATTGGATCACAGCCGATGGTGTTCGGCCAGCGCACGCGATGCCGGAACGTCCGCTCGGGCATCAAAGCCGCGATGTCACGTTTTCATCAGGGCCGCCGTGGATGCCGCCCGCAACGCGATGCCGCGAATGTGAAAGACCAGGACTGCGACGAATACGATCTCGATCGCCATCGAAAGCAGCGGGACCAGCGACATCGCGGACAATTCCGTGCCGCGCAGCTGCAGCGCCGTCAGCACCGCGTCGCTGGTGACGGAAACCACCAGCGCGACCGCGGCGGCGCCGCACAGCAGGAAGAAACGGCGAAGCTGCGCCGCGATAGGCCGGGTAGAATGCGACGGGGGTTTCGCGGCTGCGAATGTAAAGCCAACCGCCGATCCCTATACATGACCGACAACAGGAAGGCATAGCGGTCGATCAGCACGACGTGACCGCTGACCGCCCTCATGTCGTCACCGATCGCCCACTGCATGGCCGCGTACCAGGCGATGCGCGCCTTCATGGCGATATAAACACCGGCGATGACAACAATGGCGGCGAAGCCCGCCCTTCTGCTGCGTCTGGCGAGGGAGATCACGGCGAACTGCGCCGCGATGACCCGCGCGTCGCCGAAATTCGCGATGGCGCGCCGCTGCGCGTCAAGCGCATTTTCCGCCGGATCGGAGGCGACCGCCTCCCAAAGATGATCCTCGACTTCCTGCCGCACGCTCCGCGACAGCGCGCGATCGAAATCGAGCTCGCGTGCCAGCAGTTCAAGGTATTGCGGGATCATGCCGGGTTCTCGCGCGGCCGGCTTGCCCCGAGCAGAGCCGCCGATCGCATCGGAGAACTGCTTCCAGACTGCGCGCCGCTCGGTCAGCGCCCGGGTGCCGGCCCTGGTCAGGGTGTAGACCCGCCGCCGCCGTCCGCTGTCCGCGGTGGTCCAGCGGCTGTTGAGCAGGCCCGCCTGCTCGAGCCGATGCAGCGCCGGGTAGATCGTGCCCTCGGGCAGATCGAACGCGCCGCCGCTTCGCCGCTTAATCTCCTCGATCACGGCATAGCCGTGGGCCGAGCCCGCCGCCGCCAGCGCCGCGAGCACGATCATGTCGAGATGACCTTTGAGCATTTCACCTTCCATACCTTGGATTACTAGGCTTTGAGGCGTGAGCGGTCAAGCAGGCTCTTACTTATCCCTCCCCCTTGTGGTGAGGTTGGCCAGCCGAAGGCTGGTCGGGTCGGAGTAACCACAACGGAAGCCTTGCTTGTAGCTACCCCCACCCCGGCCTCCGCTTCGCTCGGCCGACCCTGCCCGCAAGGGGGAGGGAATTACTCACCGTCATCTCATTAAAAAATGGACTCCAACTTCATCTGCGATCGCCCCGCTATTTGGGACGCGGCACGAAAACCTGGCCGTTGACGCCAAAGCCGCTCTCCGCCGTTTCGAAGATCTGCACGAAGGAAATCCTGGTGCGATCCGGCGCCAGCTTCGTTGCCTTAAAGAGGACGTCCGTGATGCCTTTGATCATGGCCGCCTTCTGTTCGAGCGTGAGCACACCGAGGGGAACCTGGAGCTCCACCAGCGGCGCACCGAAGTTGGCGGCCGGAGCCGTGTCGGCCAGAACCGGCGAAATCCCGGCGGCAGCGCCGGCGGCGATCGCCGCGGCCATGATAACGGCCCTGCGATTCAATCCCGTGCTGCTTCCCGGCGCATCCGCGGCCGGCCTGTCGATCGTGTCCATGGTCGAATCTCGCTTTGATGATGGGTGGTTGTCGGCGGTCAGGTCCGGGGCGGGTAGACAATCCCGGTAGCGCCCCAATCGCCGGCCGGGATCTCGTTGATCAGCACATAGGTCGGCGAATCCGCCGGCCGCTTTTCGACGCCGACGATGACGTCGTGAATCCCCTTGACGATCTCGCGCCGCTGATCCGGCGTGAGAACCCCTTCGGGCACATAGACTTTGGCAACCGGCATCCGAGCCTCCCGCTCCGGTGGATGATACCTCGTGATCATATGCCTCGTATAGCTAGGTGTCAAGATTCGAACGTTGTAAACCGCGCGCTGCCAATGGCAGCCGTTGCCTCCCATCGCCAACCGTAGCAGTAATGAGCAGATCGCCGGAGAATCCTGTCATGACCATCACGCGAACCACGATGGATTCCGGGCATCTGGGCGGCGGCTGGGAGGCCGAGGCCCGGCAGTGGCTTCAGTGGGCGCGCGCTCCCGGACACGACAGCTACTGGCGGTTTCACCGCGACCAGTTTCTTGATCTCGTGCCGTCGCCGGGACGGCAAACGCTGGATATCGGGTGCGGCGCAGGCCGTCTTGCGCGCGACCTGAAGGCGCTCGGACATCGTGTGGTCGGCATCGACAGTTCGCCGTCGCTCCTCGCCGCCGCCCGCGAGCTCGATCCCGCGATGGACCTGCGCCTGGCCGATGCAGCGGCACTTCCGCTCGATGACGCCTGCGCGGATCTCGTGATCGCTTTCATGTCGCTGCAGGATATCGACGACATGCCCGCGGCCATCCGCGAAGCCGCGCGCGTTCTGCAACCGGGCGGCAGGCTATGCCTCGCGATCGTTCATCCGATCAATTCCGCCGGCAGCTTCGAAGCGGTGACCGCCGATGCGCCCTTTGTCATCAAAGGCGACTATCTGCAGGCTTTCGATTACGCCGATGCGGTCGAGCGCGACGGCCTGGCCATGACGTTCCATAGCCAGCATCGCCCGCTGGAAACCTATTTCATGGCGCTGGCGCGGGCCGGATTGTTGGTCGAGGCGCTTCGCGAGCCGGCCGTTCCGGACCACGCCATCGCCCTGGGAAGTGGACGCCGCTGGCAACGCATCCCGCTGTTCCTGCACGTGCGCGCCGTTCGCCCCTTCATCGGCGTGCTGACGGCGTAACCGATAGGCTTCGGCCATCGCGGAACGGATATTGACGGCCACCGAACCGTTACGCATGCTGAAGGCAAATGACGACGGATGTCGGGTGTGCGATCGCACCGCTGTCAGCTGACTTTCAGCCGCCGCACACTCATTGCAAAGGGGTTTGTTGCCTTGCCCAATCCACACGATTTTCACACCCCGCAATCGTCCTACTCCAAGGAAGATTTGATCAAGTCGAGCGAAGGGGGTTATTTCGGCCCGGGCAATGCCCAGTTGCCGGCACCGCCCATGCTGATGATGGACCGCATCACGGAAATCGGCATGGACGGTGGCCGATATCAGAAGGGCAATATCATCGGCGAGTTGGACATTACGCCGGACCTTTGGTTCTTTCATTGCCACTTTCCCGGCGACCCGGTGATGCCGGGATGCCTGGGTCTTGACGCCATGTGGCAGATGGTTGGATATTGGCTTGGCTGGTCGGGCTCGCCGGGCAAGGGCCGCGCCACCGGTGTTGGCGACGTCAAATTCAAAGGCCATATCACGCCGGACGTCAAACGCGTGCGCTATGAGGTCGACATGCGCCAGGTGAGGCGCGGCAGGCTGGTTCTCGGAATTGCCGACGGCCGCGTGCTCGCCGATGACACCTGCGTTTACCTCGCCAGCGACATGAGGGTTGCCCTGATAGCGCCCGCAATCTGAGCGGGCGCCATGCCGCCAGCGCTTGATGATAGATGGACCGCTGCCGATCCTGCCGAGGTCGGGCTGGACCCGGCCCGGCTCGCCGATCTGGACAGCTTTCTCAGGCAATGGCCCAGACGCAATGTTCACGCGGTCGTCGTGATCAGGCGAGGCAAACTTGCGTTCGAACGGTATTTTGCCGGCCGGGAGCGGCGCTGGATGGACTGGTCGGACGTGGTCCGATTTTCTCCGACACAAAAGCACGACATTCGCTCGATCTCGAAGAGCGTAACGTCGCTCCTGATCGGGGCGGCGGTGGGCGAGGACAGGTTTCCCGCGCTCAACTCATCTGTGATCGATTTCTTTCCCGAATATGCCGATCTGCGCACACGCAAGAACGAGCGGATCACATTCCGGCACCTGCTGACGATGTCGCATGGCCTGAAGTGGGATGAAAGCCGGAGCTGGAACAGCCGGGCCAACAACGAGCGGCAACTGCTCGAGGCCAAGGATCCCTGCCGTTACGTGCTGGAGCAACGGGTGGCGTTGCCGCCCGGCACGGCGTTCAACTATTGCGGCGGCGCTACCACCCTGCTGGCCGCGGCGCTGGCCAAGGCGGTCGGCCGGAAAATCGATGTTTATGCGCGGGAGAAGCTGTTCGAGCCGCTCGGCATCACCGACGTCGAGTGGCTGAGCTTTACCGGCAACGCCGAGGTAGCGGCGTTTGCCGGGTTGCGGCTGCGGCCACGCGACCTTGCCAGAATCGGTCAACTCGTGGCGGACGAGGGGCGCTGGCATGGCAGGCAGGTGCTGCCCGCCCGGTGGATCCGCGAGTTGACCACACCGCAGGTGAACGCCGAGGGAAACGGCGCGTTGTACTATGGCTATCAGTGGTGGCTCGGCCGTTCGCTGCACAACGGCCACGATCTCAACTGGATCGCCGGCTTCGGCAGCGGCGGCCAGCGTCTTTTCGTGGTGCCCGCGCTCGATCTCGTTGTCGTCGTCAACGCCTTCAACTACCGACATTATGTTCCGATAGGCATTCTCAACCGCTTCGTATTGCCTGCCGTGACGGACTATCCATCCCGCTGAATTCTCCAGCCTGGAACCAGAAAAGCCGGACAGGATCACCTTGCCAAATCGTCATCTTGGAAGGGGATGAAATCGCGCCGGCTGGACCTAGATGTTCGCCATGAAATCGAAGCAATCAGACACCTTTCGCGAGAACGCGCAAAACTGCGCGTTCCTGGCGGAGCGGGCCAGGGACGATGCGGCTTTTCACCGGTTCAAGCGGATGGAAGCGGCATGGCTCGCGCTGGCGGAAGAACAGGACTGGCTTGACGGCGAGAAGCGTCCGCTTTCCCCGTTGTGAGCCACCCGGTCAGCCGTTCAAGAACAGCTCGATCTCCTCGAAGAACCGCTGGGAAGCCGGCTCGTGTTCCAGGAAAAGATGATTGTGCCCCTGGAACACGACAAAGCGGGCGCCGGGGATGCCGGCGGCCAGGGCCCGGCCGGCCGCAAGCGGGCAGATCCGGTCTTCGCGCACATGCATGACGAGGGTGGGCGCTTTCACCCTGGCGAGCAGATCGGTGATGTCGATGTCACCGACGATATCGAAGTAACGGGCGGCGCACTCGGGCGATGTCGTCCGTCGCTGCATTTCGTTGAAGGAGTCCCATTGTTCGCGCGTTCCGTCAGGCAGGAACTGCGCGGTGAACATCTGTCGAAACGACGGATCGTCACCACCCCAGCCGAGGCGCATCAAGGTCGCCATGGCGAGGCGTTTTTCCTTTTCCTCCGGCGCGCGTTTCTTGCCGCCGAGCGCAAAGCCGCCGTAAAGCAGAAGGTGGGACACCCGCTCCGGATGCCGCACCGCATAGGCGACGGCAACGGCGCAGCCTTGCGAAATACCAAGCAGCGGGAAACGCTCGACACCGGCCGCATTCACCACGGTTTCAAGGTCGCTTACCCACGCATCGAAGGAAAGCGCATCGACGTCCCAGTCGGACATGCCGTTGCCGCGCGCGTCATAGCGAACCAGGGTATGGTCGCGGGCGAGCCCACGAAAGACATGCCGCCAGACCAGGCTTTCCCAATCGTACTCGAGATGGTTCATCCAGTTGGCCGCCTTGACCAGCGGCGGGCCGCTACCCGCGGTCGCATAGGCGAGCCGCACCTTGTCCGGGGTCCAGCAATATTTGATTGCCTGGGTCTGCCTTGATGGACCCGGTTTGGCTTCGGACTTGCCGGGCTCGTCGACGGCAAACACTTCGACCGGCCTGGCGATATTCTTCAAGCTGCGAAGACCCAATTTCCGAAAGCCAAGCGCGAGCTTGCCCTCGACCTGCTCGAACACCTGGCCGGAGATGCAAATTCCGCCCGGCTCCGCGATGCCTTCCAGTCGCGCCGCCACATTGACGCCTTCGCCGAAGATATCGCCGTCATCGATGATGACATCGCCAACGTTGACGCCGATGCGAAATATGATCCGGCTTTCGTCGACAACGTCGGCGTTGCGTTCGCTCATGCCGCGCTGGATATCGCATGCGCAGCGAACCGCATCCACGACGCTGGAAAACTCCACAAGGATTCCGTCGCCGGTGGCTTTGACCAGGCGGCCGCGATGCTCGACAATCCTGGGGTCGATGAGTTCGCGACGATGCTCCTTGAGAGTCGCGAGCGTACTTTCCTCGTCAACACCCATCAGCCGGCTGTATCCGACAACATCGGCCGCCAGGATGGCGGCCAGGCGTCGGTTGACGCGCGTCTCAACCATGGATTCACCCGAGCCCGTTGTGGCCAGTGCCGAGTTTATGGTTCGAATTGAGGGCGTGTCCATAGACGCGACGCGTTCAAGGTGGCGCGCGGCGACAGCGCAACCGCACTTTCCAGGCCCCAAATGAACGCGCGATGTTGTACCTGACCAGGCGGCATCCGCTCTCCCCCGGACGCCGGACGGTACCTGGGTCGTAAACATCATGCCTACGACCTAGGTGGTCCATGAACGGATCACGGCGACGCCGGCTTCAGCCCCCTGGCCTTGAACACCGCCATGGCTTCCGGCGTATGCAGGAATTTGATCAGTGCGTTGGCCGCATCGGCCTGCTTGGTCGTGGTGCTGGGGCCGGCCGCGTAGACGGTGATGTTGTTGAGATCGCCCGGCAACGGGCCGACCAGATCGACGCCCTGCACCGATATGACTTCCGGCTCCTGCTGGATCGCGAGCGCGGCCTCGCCGCTGACGACGAGGTTTGCGGCATTGCCGCTCGGCGGCGGAAACCGGGTCTTGGCCTTGACCTGATCGGCGATGCCGATCCGCTCCAGCAGCTTCGACAGATAGACGCCGCTGGCGCCGCCGTATTCCGGGTTCGAATAGGCAATCGAGGGCGCGGCCAATAGCGCCTGCTTGAACGCCTCGGCGGTGGAAATGTCCGGCTTGGCCGCGCCCTTCTTGACGACGACGGCGATGCCCGAACTGGCGAACGCCGCATCGGCGCCGGCGGACGCCTTGCCTTCCTTGACCAGGGTGTCGAGGCTTTGACGGGTCAGGATCAGGAGGTCGGCGGTCTCGCCGGCCTGCACGCGCTTGACCAGGACGGCGGCGGTCGCCCAGGTGACGGCGAGCTTGTGCCCGCTGGCCTGCTCGAATTTCGGCGTGAGTTCTTCCAGCGCGGCCTGCACGCCGATGGTGCTGAAGACCTTGAGCTCGTTTGCGGCGGCAAGCTGGGCGCCGAGAACGAGAATACCGAATGCCCCCAAGATCCGGCCGATGGAAAACAGCATGCTGACCTCGCCTGTTCGGGGGATCATGCGATCCGCCGCAAGTCCCGGCTGAAGTGTCGCGTCTTTCGCGACGTGCTGCAAGGTGGTGGAAACGCCAAAGTTCGTCCAGTATGCCGCGGCGAGTTTCCTGCGTACCCCTACCCCGCCGCCTCGACATCCTCCAGGCCGCGGTCGCGGTAGATCTGCAGGGTGGTTTCCCAGGGCAGCACGCCGACGCGGTCGGCCCATTGCTGCCAGCGGGTCCTGAGCTCGGTCACCACGTCGGGGTGGCGGCTGGCGAGGTCATTAAGTTCGGTGCGGTCGCTCTCGATGTCGTAGAGCTCCCATGCGGCGGGATATTCCCGCACCAGCTTCCATTTGCCGAGCCGGATCGCGGCGTTGCCGGTGTGCTCCCAGAACAGCGGGACCTGGTCCTGGCCCGCTCGCCGCGCAGCGAGGCCAGCATGCTGCGGCCTTCCAGGGGCGCGACCTTGTGGGCGATCGACTTCGGCGGATAAGGCGCCTCGGTCACTTCCATCACCGTGGGCACGAGATCGACCAGTTGGAACGGCTGCTCGACGATGGCGCCGGATTCGAGTTTTGCCGCCGGCCAGTGCACGATCAGCGGCGTCGAGATGCCGCCCTCGTGGACCCAGCGCTTGTAGAAGCGGAACGGCGTGTTGGAGAGATTGGCCCAGGCGCGGCCGTAGCTCGCATAGGTGTCCTCGGCGCCGGGCACGATATCCGGCGTATTGCCGACCCGCACCGGTTTGCCGTCGCGGCTCTGGCGCGGCAGGATGTCGGAACGCTCCCTGAACTTATCGATCTTGACCAGCGGCAGCGCCTCCGGCGAAGCGCCGTTGTCGGACAGGAAAATCATCAGCGTGTTGTCGAACTTGCCGGCCGCCTTCAACGCGTCGACGATCTGCCCGACGCCGCGGTCCATGCGGTCGATTTGCGCCGCATAGGCCTGCATGCGCAGGGCCTGCCACTCGCGGTCGGTGACCTCATCCCAGGCCGGCTGGGTCGGATCGCGGTCGCTGAGGCTGGTCCTTTCGGCAGCACGCCTTCGGCGACCAGCCGCTTCAAGCGCTCGACGCGCAGCTTGTCCCAGCCGGCATCGAATACGCCCTCGTACTTCTCGATGTCGTCTTCGGCGCATGCAGCGGCCAATGCGGCGCGGTGAAGGCGGTATAGAGAAAGAACGGCGGCGATTTTCGGTGCGCGCTGCTCGGAAATGAATTGCGTCGCCTCGCTGGCGATGGCGTCGGTATAGAAGAAGTCGGGCGCTTCGGCTTCCTTCGAGGCATCGGCTTCGCCGCGCGTGAGCGTTCCGGGCTGATAAAAGCTGCCGCATCCGGTAAGCGTACCGAAGAACTTGTCAAGCCGCGGCGGGTCGGCCACGCGTCATTGGGCGTGTGCATTTCGGTCGCCAGATGCCATTTGCCGGAAAGGCAGGTGGCGTATCCGTGGTCGAGCAGGATTTCCGCCAGTGTCACGCATTGCCGGTTGAGATTTCCGGGATAGCCCCGGGGCCATCGTCGTTGGTGAGGATGCCGATCCCGGTCTGGTGCGGATGCAGGCCGGTCAGCAGCGACGCCCGTGACGGGCTGCAGCGCGCGGTGTTGTAGAAATGGGGAAGCGGACGCCGTCGCGGCCGAGCGCATCGAGGTTCGGCGTCGCGATCTCGCCGCCATAGCAGCCGATGTCCGAGAAGCCCATGTCGTCGACCAGTATCAATACGACATTGGGCCGGGCGCCGCTGGGTTTGGTCATGCTGTTTCTCCGTGACGTTTCATTTTTCGTGTCTCGATGATTTTCACTCGCCGCGCGACACCACGACCCAGCGCTCTTCCCGCGCCGATTGCGCGATGGCATGGACGGTGCGCTCGATGTCGATCCCGTCAGCGAAATCGACGGCCGGCTTCTCCTCGCCGCGGATGCAGGCCAGGAGATGCGCGGCCTCGATCACCTTGAGGTCGTTGAACCCCAGCTGATGGCCGGGCGCCGGACAGAACCGGCCATAGGGCGGATGCTCCGCGCTGGTCAGGATGGTGGAAAATCCGCGTTCGGCCTTGGGGCCAGAGGCAAGATAGAGCTTCAGCTCGTTCATCCGTTCCTGGTCGAACTCGATCATGCCCTTGTCGCCATGCACCTCGACGCGAATGGTGCTCTTGCGGCCATGGGCGACCCGGCTCGACCCGATCACGCCAGAGGTGCCGTCGGCGAAGCGCAGCACGGCGTGGGCGAGGTCTTCGGTATCGACGACTTCGCTGCCGCCGGCCGGCAGCGGACGCGAACGATGCACGGTCTCGGTGACGGCGGCGACCCGCGCCACCGGGCCGACCAGCAGGCGGGCCAGCGAAATCAGGTGAACGGTGATGTCGCCCAGCGTGCCAAGGCCGGCGTCTTCGGCGCGCATCCGCCACGTCCACGGCAGCATCGGATCGGCGAGATAGTCCTCGTCGACCTGGCCGCGAAAATCGATGATGCGCCCGATGGCACCGCTCTGGATCAGGCGCGCGGCATGCTGCATCGCCGGGTTCTGCAGATAGTTATAGCCGAGCAGTGTCACCCGGCCCAGGGCCGCGCGCGCGGCCGCCGCCATTTCCTCGGCGTCCGCAAGGCGCGCGGCCATCGGCTTCTCGCACCAGACATGCTTGCCGGCCTCAAGCGCCGCCACCGCGATGTCGCGGTGCAGGTTGTTGGGCGTGGCGACGGAGACCACGTCGACGCGCGGATCCGATATCACCGCCCGCCAGTCCTCGGTCGCGCACGCGAAATTCCACTCCGGCGCGAGCCGCGTGGCGGTGTCGCCGATGTCGCACAACAGTTCCAGCCGCGGCTTCGGCCGCGCGCCGAACACGGTGGACACCGCATTCCAGGCCTGGGCGTGGCACTTGCCCATGAAGCCGGTGCCGATGACCGCGACGCCGAGTAAGTCCATGTGATATTGTCCTTTCCTTCTCGTCATGGCCGGGCTCCGTCCGGCCATCCACGTCTTGAGCGCCCAAGAAAGACGTGGATGCCTAGCAACTCGGCTACGCCGAGTTGCGTCTAATTTAAAGACCCAAGCCGGAAACATCCGGCTTGGGGGACAAGCCCGGGCATGACGGGCTCTTTGGCTAGAACGTCAGGAACGCGTGCTCGGGCGACATGGTGAACTTCCACTGCCGCACGGGGCCGGCCATGACGTTGAGGTAATACAGATCAAAACCGTGCGGCGCGCCGACCGGGTGATAGCCTTTCGGCACCAGCACCACGTTGCGGTCGGCGACCGCCATGGTCTCGTCGAGCGAGCGGTCGTCGGTGTAGACGCGCTGCAGCGCGAAGCCGGAGCCGCGTTTGATCCGGTGGTAATAGGTCTCCTCCAGATAGGTCTCGCGCGGCGGATCGTCGGTGTCGTGCTTGTGCGGCGGATAGCTCGACCAGTGGCCGCCGGGGGTGATGACTTCGACCACCAGCAGTGATTCGGCCAGCGGCGAGGTGTCGGGCAGGATGTTGCGGACATAGCGGGTGTTGGTGCCCTGCCCGCGGGTCTCCTGGCCGACGTCGTCGGGCCGGATCAGATGGACCTGGCGCTCGCCCCTGGCCGGCGCCGAGCAGACCGCGAGTTCGCAATCGGTCCCGGCGACGACACGCCATGACGACTGCGCGGGGACATAGACCGACCACGGACTGCCGTCGAACGGCGAGGCGCGGCCGCCGATGACGCCGAAATCCTGGTCTCCTGCTTTCACTTGCGCGCGGCCAGAAATCAGCACGAGACAGACCTCGCGGTCACCAGTGTCGTAGCCGACGGCGCGGCCGGGCTTCAGGTCATAGACGTCGAAGCCGACGTAGCGCCATCCGGCCGATTGCGGCGAGATGCGATGGATGGCGCCGTGTTCGTCGGGATGGGTGGGGGTGAGGAGCAGATTGGACATGGCAGGTGGTCCCGGTGAATTGTCGTCATGCGCGACAAGTCTCGTCAAGGACGACGTCAATGCTTCGGCCAGAACTTGTCCCGGGCATCGCGAGCGACTGTAGCATCCAGCTGCAACAAGAAAGGACGTGGATTGCTTCGTCGCGACAAGCTCCGCGCCATGACGAAGCTGGTGTTTTATGCTCACTCAGTCCGGCCTTGCGCAGCGACGCCTGCAAATGCGCGACGCCCTTCTTGGCATACACCAGCGGGTTTGCCTTTTTCGGATCCTGCTCGGCTTCGACCACGACCCAGCCGGAATAGCCCTTGAGTTCGGCAAACACCCGTGGGTAATCGACCATGCCGTCGCCAGGCACGGTATAGACGCCGAGTTCGTCGCCCTGCCCCAGGATCGCATCGAGAAAACTCCAGTCTGCCGGCGCGGGCCTTGTCGAGGATCGGCTTGCGCACATCCTTGGCGTGGAAGTGGGCTGATGCGTGCGCGGTACTTGCGCCGCCAGCGCCACCGGATCGGCGCCGCCCCAGGTGGCGTGGCCGGTGTCGAGCAGCAGAGACACCGAGGGGCCAGTGGCGTCCATCATCGCGTCGATGTCGTCGGCGCTCTCGACGATGGTGCCCATGTGGTGGTGATAGGCGACGCGGACGCCTTCGGCCAGGGTGCGGTCGGCGACCTGCGTCAGCCGCCTTCCCCATTCGGCCCAGTCGCCGCCGCGCAGACGCGGCCGCTGCGACAGCGGTTTTGTGCGGTCGCCATGGATGGCATTGGAGGTTTCGGCGAATACCAGCACGTTCGGAGCCCATCGCCTTCAACAGATCGAGATGCGGCCGCAGCGCTGTCATCTCGGCGTCGGCATCGCGCTGCAGCAGTTCGGCCGAATACCAGCCGGAGATGCAGGCCATGCCGAACGGCTTCAGCGCCGCCTTCAGCGCGTGCGGTTGGCGCGGAAACTTGTGGCCCAGCTCCATGCCGACGAAGCCGGCCTCCCTGGCCTCGGCCAGGCAAGTTTCCAGCGGGGTGTCGCCGCCGATGCTCCTGCAGGTCGTCGTTGGACCAGCCGATGGGGTTGGCGCCGATGCGAATGGGCATGTCTTAAAGACCTTTCTCTGTTATCCAGGTAGCGCTCGCGCGCGGCACGCACCTCGGCGCGCTGCGAGATCTCGGGCACCGCGACATCCCACCAGTGGCCGCCGGCATCGGTGGATTTGGCCGGATCGGTATCGATCACGAGCACCGTGGTGCGCGGGTTGTTGCGGGCCTTGCGCAGCGCGGCTTCGAGTTCGCCCAGATTCGCGACCTTTTCGGCGATGGCGCCGAGCGAGGCCGCGTGAGCGGCGAAATCGATCTCGGGCAATGTCTCGTGCCGGGTGGTGGCCAGCGTGTTGTTGAACGAGGGACTGCCGGTCGAACGCTGCAGCCGGTCGATGCAGCCAAAACCGCGGTTGTCGAGCACCACGAGGATGAGCTTCAGCCCGAGCATCACCGAGGTCGCGATCTCGGAGTTCATCATCAGATAGGAGCCGTCGCCGAGCATGACGATGACCTCGCGAGACGGATCCGCCATCTTGACGCCGAGGCCGCCGGCGATCTCGTAGCCCATGGTGGAATAACCGTATTCGGCGTGATAGCCGCCGGGTGCGCCCGGCAGCCAAAGCTTGTGCAGTTCGCCCGGCAATCCGCCGGCGGCGCAGACCAGCACGTCGCGCGGCTGCGCGGTCGACTGCACGGCGCCGATCACCTGGGCGTCGGATGGCAGCCCGTGCATTGGCCGGCGCGGTGTAGGTGCGCGCCACCGTCAGCCAGTTCTCGCGCTCGCGCGCGGCGCGGTCGCTCCAGGCCGGCGGCGAACGCCACGCGTCGCCGAGCGCCTTGTCGAGCGCCTCGAGACCGGCGCGGGCATCGGCGACCAAAGGCAGAGCCCGGTGCTTGGTCGGCATCGAAGGCCTGGACGTTGAGGCCAATGATGCGGTGTTCGGGATTCCTGAACAGCGACCACGAGCCGGTGGTGAAATCCTGCAGCCGGGTGCCGACCGCAAGAATTACGTCGGCCTCGGCGGCGAGGCTGTTGGCGGCGGCGGTGCCGGTGACGCCGATGGCGCCCATGGCGAGCGGATGGGAATGCGGCAGCGTGCTCTTGCCGCCTTGCGTCTCGGCCAGCGGAAGCTGGTGGGTTTCGCAGAATACGCGCAGCCGCTCTTCGGCTTCGGAATAAAGCACGCCGCCGCCGGCGATCACCAGCGGCTTCGTCGCCCGCTTCAGCGTGGCGGCGGCATTGGCGAGTTCGTGGTCGTCGGGCCGCGGACGGCGCGGCGTCCACAGCCGCTCCTCGAAAAAGCTCGCCGGAAAATCATACGCCTCGGTCTGCACGTCCTGGCACAGCGCCAGCGTCACCGGGCCGCAGTCGGCGGGATCGGTCAGCACGTTGAGCGCGCGCCCAAGCGCCGGCATGATCTGCTCGGGCCGGGTGATGCGGTCGAAATAGCGCGACACCGGGCGGAAGCAGTCGTTGGCCGACACGGTGCCGTCGCCAAAATCCTCGACCTGCTGCAGCACCGGATCGGGCCGCCGCGAGGCGAACACGTCGCCGGGCAACAGCAGCACCGGCAACCGGTTGACATGGGCCAGCGCCGCCGCCGTCACCATGTTGGTGGCGCCGGGGCCGATCGAGGTGGTGCACGCCATCATGCGCCGGCGTCGCGACGCCTTGGCAAAGGCGATGGCGGCGTGGGCAAGGCCCTGTTCGTTGTGGGCACGGAAGGTCGGCAGCACGTCCTGCGCGCCGGCCAGCGCTTCGCCCATGCCGGCGACATTGCCGTGGCCGAAGATCGCCCAGACGCCGGCGAACAGCGGCACGTCGCGGCCATCGATTTCCGTCTTCTGCGCGGCCAGCGCCTTGACCAGCGCCTGCGCCATCGTCAACCGGATTTTTTTCATCGGCCCTGACCTCCTGAAGCTTGCGGTCTCGCCGCTTCCCACGCCGCAACCAGGCGGGCGAAGCATGACGCCATCAGCCGCACCGCTTCGGCGTCGGTTATCCGTCCACCGAGCCAGGCGCGCGCCGGTTCGGCAAAAATAGTTCGTCCCACCGCGAACCCTTTGACCCGTGGCACCTGCGCGACTTTGCGAAACGCCGCGGCGAGTTCATCCTCGGAGGCGTCGAGGCCGAGCATGACGATACCGCGGCACGACGGATCACGCCCGGCAATTACGGCCTCGATATGATGCCACGCCGTCTCGCCGGGTTGCGGTTCGAGCTTCCACCAGTCCGGGGCGATGCCCAAGTCATAGAGCCGCGACAGCACCGCCGCGGTGGTCTCGTCATCGAGCGGGCCCCGCTTGCTGGCGATCACTTCCAGCAGCAGCTCGCGCCCGAGGCTGCGCGCGGCGTCATAAACCCGCAGCAACTCGCGTTCCTGCGCAGCCTTCGCCGCCGGCGGATCGTCGGGATGGTAGAAGCACAGACACTTGATGGTGTGATTGACCGGCCATTCCAGCAGTTTGGCGGCGAGCGAGCCGCCGCCCTCGAAATCGAGCGACGCCGCGGCCGGCTCCTCGACCGGGCGGCCGATCCAGAAATCATGGTCGGTGACACGGAACAGCGCTTCGCGGCCATAGGTGCCGTCGAGCAGCATGCCGAACCCGGTACGGCCCGCGGCAACCTGAACCGCCGCGTCGACCGCCAGACATTTAAAAACCTTGATCCGCTCGCGCGAGACGCCGAGTTGATCGGCCATGCCCTCGAGCTGGGCGCGATGGTCGATGGCCAGCGCCAGCAACCGATCGGACTTGGTGAACGAGGTGGCGCTGTCGCGGGTGGTGGACCAGTGAATGTGATTGAGCGCGGTGTCCTTGCGCACCACGGTGGATTTCGCGCCATGGTCGATGAAGTAACGCATTTCGGCAAAGCTCGGATATTCCACCGAACACAGCAGCCGCGACACCGCGAAGGCACCCGCCGCGTTGGCGTAGGTGCAGCACAATTCCAGCGGATCGTCGCGCAGCCAGCCGCGCAAAAAGCCCGACATGAAGGCATCGCCGGCGCCGAGCACGTTGTAGACCTCGACCGGAAAGCCCGGACCCTTGACGCCGTCCTCGATGTCGTCGGGGATGGCGCCGGGAAACACCACGCATCCCATCGGGCCGCGCTTCATGACGATGGTGGCCCTGGAGACGGCGCGGACCGCGCGTACCGCGGCGAGCGGCTCATCGGCGCCGCCGGCGATCATCAGTTCCTCCTCGGTGCCGACGATGAGATCGCAGTCGGCCAGGATCGGGCGGATGTGCGCGGTGACGTCGTCGGACTTGACGTAGCGCGCCTCGCCGGCGCCATGGCCGGCAAGGCCCCAGAGGTTCGGACGATAGTCGACATCGAACACGACGCGGCGGCCGTTGGCGCGGGCAATCGCAATGGCCTTTTTCTGCGCAGCGGCGGAATTGGGCCGCGAAAAATGCGTGCCTGTCACGACGACGGCGCGGGCGGAGGCGATGTAGCTTTCGTCGATGTCGGTTTCGTCAAGCGCGCCGTCGGCACAGTCGGTGCGGTAGAACAGCAGCGGAAAAGTCTTGTCGTCGCGAATTCCCAGCACCACCAGCGACGTCAGCCGCTGCGGATCGGTCTTGACGCCGCGGACGTCGACGCCCTCGCGCACCAGATATTCGCGGATGAAGCGGCCCATATGTTCGTCGCCGACCCGGGTGATGACCCCCGAGCGCAGGCCGAGCCGCGCGGTGCCGATGGCGATGTTGGTGGGGCAACCGCCGACCGCCTTGGAAAAACTCGCCATGTCCTCGAGCCGGCCGCCGACCTGCTGGCCGTAGAGGTCGACCGAGGAACGGCCGATCGTGATGACGTCGAGGACGGGAGCGGTCATGCGGCGCTCCGCAAGGAGCGGTCATCTCTCCACGAGTCGTCCCGGCGAAGGCCGGGACCCATAACCCCTGGCGTCAGATGTGGCGAAGGGCATCTGCCACCGTGCCGAACCGAGATGACACGGTGTATGGGTTCCGGCCGGAGCCCGTCATCGGACGGCGCTTCGCGCCGATCCGTTGGCCGGGACGACAGGTTGAAAGTCACTGCAGAATCGGAAGCCGGCATCATCACGCCGCCGGATCGAGTGGTGCGTCGCTGACGCCGGTGATGGTCTGGTCGAAATCGATATTGGCGCCGGTCATCAGGCCGGAGGCGTCGGAGCCGAGATAGACGCAGGCGCGCGCCACTTCTTGCGGATCGATCAGGCGACCGAACGGCCGGGTCTTGGCGGCGTCCTCGAGCCAGTTGTCGGCGGCACCGTGGTAGGTTTTCATGATGCGGTCCTCGCCGGGAGTCGCCATCCAGCCGATGTTGAGGCCGTTGACGCGGATCCGGTAGCGCAGCAGCGAATGGGCGACGTTGCGGGTCAGGGTCGCGAGCGCGCCTTTGGAGGAGCAATAAGCGGCGATGAACGGCTGGCCGCCATGGGCCGACATCGACTGGATGTTGACGATGGCGCCCGCGATGCTGTCGCGCTTCATGATCCGCACGGTTTCCTGGATCAGGAAAAACGGCGCGCGGACATTGACCGCGAAAATGTCGTCGAAGCGTTCTTCCGATGTGTCGAAGATGTTGCCGCGGTCGGTGACCCCGGCGGCGTTGACCAGCACGTCGATCCGGCCGAACGCCTGATCTGCGGCGGCGATCACCGCGCGGGCATCGGCGACGTGGCGCAGATCGGCGCGGACGAAGATGGTACGGGTAGCGGGATGGACCTTGCCGATGTCGAGCGCGACGGCGTTGCCTTTTGTCTCGTTACGCCCGCACAGCACGAGGCCGGCGGCGCCGTTGTCGGCATAGGCCCGCGCGATCGCCTCGCCGAGACCCTGGGTGCCGCCGGTGACGACGGCGATCTTTCCGGCCAGTGCATCGGCCATGTGGCGCTCTCCCGTGGTTGTTTTTGCTGATCGACCGGGCGACGCCATATGAAACATTAATTTTATTTGCTAGTCAATTCAGAATATATATTCCCTTTTGGCGGAGGCAGGGCTATGGGTAAAATATCGGAAGCGACGCGGACGCGACCCTGCGCGGCGCCAGCAATGAGGCTCACATGACGGTTCGTTTTGGCCTGCTCGGGGCGGGTCGCATCGGCAAGGTTCACGCCCGCGCGGTCGGATCCAATGCGGACGCGAAGCTTATCGCCGTCGCCGACGCGGTGGAAAAGGCGGCGGGGGAACTCGCCCGCGCTTACGGCGCCGAGGTGCGTTCGATCGACGCGATCGAGGCGGCCAAGGACATCGACGCGGTGATCATCTGCACGCCGACCGATACCCATGCCGACCTGATCGAGCGGTTCGCCCGCGCCGGCAAGGCGATCTTCTGCGAGAAGCCAATTCATCTCGACGTCAAGCGGGTGGAACAATGCCTGGCCGTGGTCGAGAAGGCCAGGGCGACGCTGATGGTGGGGTTCAACCGTCGCTTCGATCCGCATTTTGCAGCGGTGCGCCAGGCGATCGACGACGGCGCCATCGGCGACGTGGAAATGATCACCATCACCTCGCGCGATCCAGGCCCGCCGCCGGCCGACTATATCATCCGGTCGGGCGGCATTTTTCGCGACATGACCATTCATGATTTCGACATGGCCCGGTTCCTGCTGGGCGAGGAAGTCGCCTCGGTCAGCGCCCACGCCGCGGTGCTGGTGGACCAGGCAATCGGCAAGCTCGGCGATTTCGACAGCGTCAGCATCATCCTCGAGACCACCACCGGCAAGCAATGCCTGATCTCCAATTCGCGCCGCGCCACCTATGGCTATGACCAGCGTATCGAGGTGCATGGCTCGAAGGGCATGGTGGCGGCAGAGAACCAGCGCCCGGTCTCGATCGAGATTGCCACCGCCAAAGGCTACACCCGGCCGCCGCTGCACGATTTCTTCATGACGCGCTACCTCGACGCCTATGCGGCCGAAATCAAGGCCTTCGTCGCCGCGGTGACAGGCGGCCAGAAGCCGACGCCCGATGGCAGCGACGGCCTGATCGCGCTGGAGCTCGCCGACGCCGCGCTGCAATCAGCCAAGGAAGGCAAGGCCATCCGGCTAAAGCCACGTTCCGCTGCGCGCTAGCTTTCCGATTGGGAGACGAAGATGCCGCGGCAGCAGGGGGATCGCACGGTCAAGGCTCAGGCGCAATTGCCGCGCGATTTCGAGGGGCTGCGCGCATTGATCCTGGAGCACCGCAAGTCGCTGCCGAAGCGCATCGCCCAGATCGCGCAGTATTCGCTCGACAACCCCGACGACATCGCCTTCGGCACCGCCGCCAGCATCGCCGAATCCGCCGGCGTGCAGCCCTCGACCCTGATCCGGTTCGCCCATCATCTCGGCTTCGACGGTTTCACCTCGCTGCAATCGGTGTTTCGCGAGCGGCTGCGCGAGCGCAATTCCTCCTATGACGAGCGGCTGTCGGCACTGCATGCCGGGGCCGAGAAAGGCCAGGGCCACCGCGCCATCTTCGAAGGCTTTGTCACCGCCTCCAACGCCTCGCTGGCTAAAATCCTGCACAGCATCGACGAAAAGACCATCGACCAGGCGGTGGCAGTGCTGGCAAAGGCGGAAACCATCTTCATCATCGCCCGCCGCCGCTCCTATCCGGTGGCGAGCTATGTCGCCTATGCGCTGGGCAAACTCGGCATCCGCTACCAGCTGGTAGAATCGGCGGCTGGGCTCAGCCCGGAAATCCTGTCGCTGGCCAGCGTGAGGGACGCGGCCTTTGCCGTCAGCTTCTCGCCCTATGCGCCCGCCACCATCGAGGAAGTACGCCAGCTCTCCGAGCAGGGCGTACCTGTGGTCGCCATCACCGACAGCGCGTTCTCGCCGCTGGCGCAATTCGCCAAGGTATGGTTCGAGGTCGCCGAAGCCGATTTCACCGGCTTCCGCTCGCTGGCCGCGACCATGGCGCTGTCGATCGCGCTGGCGGTAGGTGTCGGCGAGAAGCGGCGCGCGCGCGGAAAAAAAGGAAATGGCAAGGGGTAGCGTCACTGCGGCGGCGTTAACCCCGTCATTGCGAGCCAACGGGTCGCGCGAATGTGCGCCCGATGACAGGCTCCGCGAAGCAATCCAGAAGCCGCAAGCAAGGACTGGATTGCTTCGTCGCTTCGCTCCTCGCAATGACGGGTTTGGCGGTTTTGACTGAGGCTATTCCGCCGCCTCCGAATAGTCCGGCCCCAGCCGCGTGAAGGCTTCGGGCGGGGCTTCGTTCCTGACCATCAATTCCTTCATCAGGCTTACCATCCGCGCTTCGATCTCCGCATCGTGGATCGGCCTCTCCTGCCCCGGATCCTTTGCCAGGTCGTAAAGCCTCGTATCGCTCTCCAGCAGGCCGCCCGGTCCGTAGCCGGCATACATCGGCGAGCGGTTGGTGACCGGGACCTTCAGCAGCGGCGTGTTCTTGGTCCAGCCGAACGGCTTTGCCAGCGTCGCGGTGGAGAGTTCTTCCGGGGTGAAGCGGGTCTTCATGTGGGTGGGCATCAGCGTGTACTGAAAAATCTCCTGCGTCTTCAGGTCTTCCGGAAAGCGATGGTAGGTATAGCGGCCGTCGGTGACATTCACCGCGCCGCCGAAATAACCGAAGATGACGGCGTCGCGGTTGCCGTCGCGGAGCAGCGAGCGGCCGTCGGCTTCCTCAGGCGGCATGACGCCGTGGAGGTCGAGCAGGGTGGCGGCGATGTCGGTGGACTGGCTGAGCCGATCGGAACGCGCGGCCCGCGGCGTACGCGGATCGTGGATCAACAGCGGGATGTGGACGATCTCTTCATACAGGTTCATGCGGTTCTTGGCCCAGAAATCATGTTCGCCGAGCAGGAAACCGTGGTCGGTGGTCACCACCAGCGCGGTGTCCTTCCACAGATCGTGGCGGTCGAAATAATCCAGCAATTGCCCGAGCAGGAAATCGCACAGCGCCACGGTGGCGTAGTAGTTGGCGCGCAGCTCCTCGGCCTCGTCAGGCAATTCGTCGACCCGGCCATAGCGCGGCCAGTCGCGGATCGGTCCGTTCCAGCCGGTCCTGAACGGCGCCTTGAAGCGGTCCGGCGCGAAGAACGGCTCGTGGGGATCGAAGGTCTCGATCTGCAGCAGCCAGTCGTCGGCGTCGCGGTTGCGATCGAGATAGTCGAAGCCGTGGGCGAAACACTGCACCGACGGAAAGTCGGCTTCTTCGCGGATGAACTCGCGGTTGACGATGTAGCGGGAGAACTTGTCGGTCGGCCTCTGCGACTGTTGCCGCTCGTGGTATTTCTCGCGCAAGCGCTCCCAGGGCGGCTGCACCATCGCCTTCCACGGATCGCTTTCCTGGCCACGCACGAATTCGAAGGTGGAATAGCGGTTGTGGTAGGTGGCGCCGCCGTCCTCCCAGTAGTGATAGTGGTCGGTGACCAGATGCGACTGCACGCCCTTGGCCTGCAGCAATTCCGGAAATGCATTGTCGAACGGCTCCAGCGGCCCCCAGCTGCGGTGCAGGAAGGTCAGGCGTCCGGTCAACAAGTCGCGCCGCGCCGGCATGCAGGGCAGCGAGCCGACGTAATGCCTGTCGTGGACCACGCTTCGCGCCGCGAGGCGGTCGAAATTCGGGGTCGGCACCCGCGTGCCGCCATAGCAGCCGAGGATGTGGCGGTTGAGCGAATCGAACAGGACGAAGACGGTTTTCACAGGCTTGCTCTTTTTGCTTTTGACGGATCGCCGAACATCGTGCGCCGGGGATGCGCGGGCGTCAAACCCGCATGCCGGTCGCGGTGCTGAACAGGTGCATGTGCTTCGGCTCGAAGCCCAGTCGCAGCTTCTCGCCGACCGCGACACCGGGCCGGCCGGGAATCCGCCAGCACAGGCTGCGCTTGTTGGCGTCGACGAATACATAGGTCTCGGCGCCCAGGTTCTCGATCACCCGCACGGTGCCTTCGATGCCGTCGCGGTCGACCCTTAGAAAATGTTCCGGGCGGATGCCGACATCGACGGTGTTCCCGGCGACGGAGGTGGGCAGCGCAATCTCGATGCGCGAGGAGCCTGACGGGATCGACAGCCTGCCGGCGTCGACATTGGCGGAAAACATGTTGATGGCCGGCGAGCCGATGAACTCGGCGACGAACCTGTTGGCCGGCCGGTCGTAGAGTTCGAGCGGCGTTCCGGCCTGGGCAATGCGGCCCTTGTCCAGCACCACGATGCGATCCGCCATGGTCATGGCTTCGACCTGGTCGTGGGTGACGTAGATCGAGGTGGCCTTGAGGCGGTCGTGCAGCGCGCGGACCTCGGCACGCATCTGCACGCGAAGCTGAGCGTCCAGATTGGAGAGTGGTTCGTCGAACAGGAACACCTGCGGTTGGCGGACAATGGCGCGGCCCATGGCGACGCGCTGGCGCTGACCACCGGACAGTTCGCGCGGCTTGCGGTCGAGCAGTTCATTGAGTCCGAGAATTTCCGCCGCTTCAGAGATCTTCTGCGCGATTTCGGCATCGGAGGCTTTGCGCAAAGTGAGATTAAACGCCATGTTGTCGCGCACCGTCATGTGCGGGTACAGCGCATAGGTCTGGAACACCATGGCGATGTCGCGCTCGCGCGGCTCGAGCTCGTTGACCACCTTGCCGCCGATGGAAATCTCGCCTGAAGAGATATCCTCGAGGCCGGCGATGGTGCGCAGCAGGGTCGACTTGCCGCACCCGGACGGGCCGACCAGCACCACGAACTCGCCGTCGGCGACATGAACGCTGACGCCCTTGATGACCTCGAAGGCGCCGTAGCTCTTGCGCAGATCGCGGATTTCGACGACGGCCATGGGAAACTCCTAAAGACTTTATCTTTTGCGCATGATCTGTTCGGAAAACCGGTTCCCACTTTTCCGGATCATGCGCTACTTGACCGAGCCCATGGTGAGGCCCTGAACCACGAAGCGCTGCCCGAACAGCATCAACAGCAGCGCCGGAATGGTCGAGATGATGGCAGCCGCCGCCATCTGCCCGTTCTGGATCTCGTATTGCTGGGCGAATTGCGCGATGCCCACCGGCGCGGTGGCGGCGTTGCGCGAGGTGAGATTGAGCGCCACGGAAAATTCGTTCCAGCTGAACACGAACGACAGCACGCCGGCGGCGATCAATCCGGGCACCGCCAGCGGCAGCACGATGCGCCAGAACGCCTGCGAGCGGCGGCAACCGTCGACCCGCGCCGCCTCTTCGAGCTCCGGCGGAATGTCCTGGAAGAACGTCATCATCAGCCACACCGTCATCGGCAGGTTTAATGTGATGTGGGTCAGGATCAGGCTGGTCAGGGTGTCGTAGAGCCCGATGCGCTGGAACAGCAGATACCAGGGACCGACAATGGTCAGTACCGGGATCATGTTGTAGAGCAGCGTCCAGCCGAGGAACGCCTTCGAGATCCACGACGCCCAGCGCAGCCGCGCCAGCGAATAGGCGGCGAGCGTTCCCACCGCCAGCACCACCACGGTGGAGACCGCGGCGACGATCAGGCTGTTGGCGACGTAGTGCGGGAAGTTGGAGCGCGCCCCCAGCAGGATGTCGCTGTAATTGTCGGTGGTCGGCTCGAACACCAGGGCACCGGTGTAAATGGCGATCTCGTGTTTGAACGAGGTCATCAGGATCCACAGGAACGGCACCATCACGGTCAGGGCGGACAGCGCCAGCAGTACATAACCGATCAGAAGTTCGCGGCCCTTCAGCGGAAGCATGTTACGCGGCCCCCCGGGTCAGGCGGCGCGAGGTCAGCAGGAAGGTGATGATCGCCGCGATGATCACCAGCGACAGCAGCGCGCCATAGCCGAGCTTGTTCTGCTCGAAGAACACCTTGTAGAGATGCAGGCTGACCACGTCGGTGGCGGTGCCGGGCCCGCCGGAGGTCAACAGAAAGATCTCGTCGAACACCTTGAACGCCAGGATCGAGCGCAGCAGGAAGGCCACGCCGAGCGCCGGCGCCATCAGGGGAATGATCACCCGGCGCACGGTCTGCCAGGTGGTGGCGCCGTCGACGCGGGCGGCCTCCAGCACCTCGCGCGGCAAGCCCTCGACACCGGCGAACATGATCAGGAAGATGAACGGGGTCCAGTGCCAGACATCAACGACGATCACCGCGGCCAGCGCCAGCGACGGCTCGGACAGCCAGCCCACCGGCTGGAAATCGAACAGGCCGAGGGCCTGGTTGAAGATGCCGAAATCGTAATTGTACATCAGCTTCCACATGCTGCCGATGGCGACCGGTGGAATCAGGATCGGCAGGATCATCAGCGTCCGCACCAGTCCCTTGGAGCGCGGCGCGCCCGAGACCAGAAGCGCCAGCACGAAGCCCAGGACCATCTCCACGATCACCGAGACTACGACGAAGATCACCGTGTTCTTCAGGCTGATGGCGAAAACCGTGTCGCCGAACAACTGCCGCAGGTTGTCCAGCGGCGTAAAGGCCCAGTGCTGCACGCCATGGGAGAACTCGATGGTCGAGCCGCTCATCAGCACCAGGTTGATGGCGGGGTAGACCGTCAGCGCCAGCAGGATGACGACGGCGGGCAACAGGGTGCCATAGCGAAACCAGCGATCGGTTTTACGCGATGGCACCACTCACTTCACTCCGGCAGCGGAGCGAGCATCCCGGTCTTGCGTCCGGAGCGGGTGAAGATCTCGTTGATCTCCTTGGCCGCGGTGTTGAGCGCCTGCGCCGGTGATTTCTGCCCGAGCAGCGCCTCGTTGAGCCGCAGCCCCATCACCGCCTCGACGGCCGCTCCCTCGGCATAGCCGTTGATCTGCTGGCCGATCTGCAGACCCGCACTGTAGGCCTTCATCCAGGCGAATTTCGGCTGGGCGGAGAGCTCGGCGAGCACGTCGGTGCGCACCGGAATGCCGCCGGCTTCGGCATAGGCCTTCTGCGCCTCTTTGGTGAGGAACCACTTGAAGAAGGCGAGGTCGGCCTTCTGCCTGTCTGCCGGAATGTTTTTCGGCACCGAGAAATGCCAGTTGCCGATGGCGACGCCGGGCGTCTTGCCGGGCAGGCCCGGCAGCACCGCGGCGTTAACCTTGCCGGCCACCGTCGATTTGTTGGGATCCTGCAGGTTGGCCCAGGCCGCAGTGACCACCTGGATCATGGCGGCCTTGCCGACACCCATCAACTGGATCACGTCGGCCTGCCCGATCGAGCCGACATTCGGCGGCGCGCACTTCTTCATCAGCCCGATATACTGGTCGAGCGCCGCTTTCCCTTCCGGACTGTTGATGGTGACGGTGTAGTCGCCCTTGGCCGGATCGGCGACCAGCTTGGCGCCGTAGCTCAGCATATAGGGCCACCAGTCATAGGCGATGCCGTTGCCGCGCTCGCCGCGGGTGACGAAGCCATACAGTTTGGGCTGGCTCTGCAGTTTCTCGCAGGCCGCCGCCACATCGGCGTAGGTCTTCGGCTCGGCAATACCGGCCTGGTCGAACAGATCCTTGCGATAGGCCAGAATGTGAACGTTGCAGTTCGGCGGGATCGCCATCAGCTTGCCGCCCTCGCGCTGGCGGAAGCGCCGCGTCGCATCCCAGAAGTAGGAGTCGCCGCAGGTCGAGACTTCCTTGGGCAGCGCGAAACCGGGCTCGATCTCGTCGAGCGGTTTGAGGAAACCTCCTTCGTAGAATTCGATGGTCCAGCCGGTGTCGATGTTGAGGATGTCGTCGGCGCTCTCGGTGCCACGGACGTCGTTGCGGGCCTTCTCCAGCACGCCGTTGTAGGGCGTGACGTTGAGCGTGACCTTGTTGCCGGTCTGCTGCTGGTAGAGGCCGACCACCGACTGCAGCCCGGCATACCACGGCGACGAATTGACCAGGATCGAGATCGGCGGCTGCTTGCCGACGTCGAGGAAGCTTTCCGCCGCCGCCGGGGCAGCGATCACGGCGGCTGCCAGCGCTGCCAGCAAGATGCATCGGGCCTGCGAAAGCTTCATCGAATCCTCCCAAAATTCGCGGGGTCGTTGCGCCCGCACTTGCCTCAGGGCGGCCCCCGGATATCCGAAAGATGAAACATCAATTCCATTTTATAGTCAATTCAGAATATACATTCCCTAGATTTGCCTCCAGAGGCGGCAACGCCATCACTCTGCAAGCGGGGCGAGCGCACCGGTCTTGCGGCCCGAGCGGGTGAACACCTCCTCGATCTCCTTCGCCGCGGTGTTGAGCGCCTTGGCCGTGGAGGCTTCGCCGATCAGCGACTGGTTGAGGCGCAGTCCGAGGATCTGCTCGACGACCGGGGCTTCGAGGTAGTCTTTCACCTGCCATGTCATCGCCCGCCAATCCCGTCAACGCTGCCGGGAAAAGCCCGTCGATGCATTGCCGCGATCAGCCGGCCGCTCATACATTGATGTGACCGGCTTTTCCGAAGGTCGAATGGTAACGTGCACCGACATCAGCATTCTGGTCGGTGTTGTTGAAGTCGCGCGAAACGGCATGGAAGATGATGGGACGCTTGCTGTCAGTGAATGTGGGCCTGCCGCGCGACATCAGCTGGCAAGGCAGGACGGTCCATACCGCGATCTGGAAGGAGCCGGTCGAGGGCCCGCGGATGGTACGCCGCCTCAACATCGACGGCGATGGACAAGGCGACGCGAACGGCCACGGCGGCGAACGCCGGGCCGTGTTCGTCTATCAGATGGATTCCTATCGGTACTGGCAGCAGCAATTGGGCCGAAGCGACTTTGCTTATGGGCAGTTCGGAGAGAATTTCACCGTCGATGGCCTGTCGGACGCCGAGGTGTGCATCGGAGACCGTTACCGGATCGGCAGCGCCTTGTTCGAGGTGACGCAGCCGCGCGTCACCTGTTACCGGGTCGGCATCCGCCTGGACGAGCCGGAAATGGCCGCGCTGCTGGTCAAACATGGCAGGCCCGGCTTCTATTTCCGTGTGCTGGAAGAAGGTGAAGTGGAGGCCGGCGACGAGATCACGCAGGTCGCGGCCGGGCCCGAGCGGATGAGCGTGTTCGAGACCAATGCATTGCTCTACATGCCCGGTCACCCGCGCGATCAGCTGGAGCGTGCGCTACGGATTCCGGCGCTGAGCGCCGGCTGGCACAGGTCCTTCGAGGCGCTGCTTGAAGAGAACCGCAAGGGCGCGGCGACGACCGGAAACGCCGGACTCGCCGCGGCGTCCGGACCGCCGCCGGCGTGGCGCGGATTCCGCCCGTTTCGCGTATCGCGCAAGGAAAGGGAGAGCGGCAACGTGACTTCGCTGGTGCTCGAGCCGACGGATGGACAACCCGTCGCCGCGGCGCTTGCCGGGCAATTTGTCGTGCTGCGGCTCGGGCCGCCATCAGCATCGGCGTTGATGCGGAGCTATTCGCTGTCGGGGATGCCGGGTGCTGCGACCTGGCGCGTCAGCATCAAGCGGGAAACCCATGGTGCGGCCGGCGCCTATATCGATGAGCAGCTGCAGGTCGGCGACATCGTGCAGGCAAGCGCGGCACGCGGCAGTTTCACGCTGCGGCCGGGCGAGGCGCCCGTGGCCCTGTTGAGCGCCGGGATCGGCGTGACGCCGGTGCTCGCGATGCTTCATGCATTGGCGGCCGAAGCATCGACCAGGGAAATCTGGTGGCTCTACGGAACCCGCAGCGGCCGCGAACATCCTTTTGCCGAGGAGACGCGCGGATTGCTCGAAGCACTTGCCCACCGCCACAGCTACATCTGCTACAGTTCGCCCGGTCCGCAGGATCGGCCCAATTTCGATTTCGACGCTGCCGGGCGCCTTGATATCAAGGTGCTGCAGGAGCTCGACGTGCCGCGCGATGGCGATTTCTACCTCTGCGGACCACAGGCCTTCATGAGCGACCTGACTTCGGGCCTTGCCGCGATGGGTGTCGCGCGGGATCGCATCCACACCGAGTTGTTCGGCGCAGCTCCGTCCATGACCCCGGGCATTGCCGCTTCGCCGCCCCGGCCGCCGCATGTGCCGGCAGGGCCCGCCGGCTCGGGCGCGCTGGTGTCATTCGGCCGCAGCGGTCTCAATGTGCGGTGGGAGCCGAGGTTTCACAACCTGCTCGAACTGGCCGAGGCTTGCGACGTGCCGGTGCGATGGTCGTGCCGAACGGGGGTTTGCCACAACTGCGAGAGCGGGCTTGTGGCCGGGAAAATCGTCTACCACCCGGAACCGATCGACGCACCGGCGGACGGCAATGTGCTGATCTGCTGCGCGCAACCCGAGGGCGACGTCGTGGTCGATCTGTGACCGCAGGAGGCTGCCTGCGCGCTCAGATATGGAGCACGCGTGCCGCTTCATTTCATTCGGAGGTCTGCTTGCGCAATTCGGCCACCTCGCGCGCGGTGATCTTCGACGGCTTGCTGCCGAAGCGCGCGGTGACATAGTTGGCCACCGCCGCGATCTCGTCGTCGGAATAGGCACTGCCGAACGACGGCATCGATACCGCGTCTTCGGGCGTGTCGCGCCTGGTTCCGGAGATCACGATCTGCGCGACATTGGTCGCGCCGGGATCGTTGACCGCCCACGCACCGGTCAGCGTGGCGAACGGCGAGATCGGACTTTCGCCGGTCCAGCCATGACAACTGACGCAGGCGCCTTCGAACACCATCTTGCCCCGCGGGTCCGGCGCGCTACCGCCCTGCCGGTGCGAAGCCGGCGCGGGCGGCGCCAGCGTCGCCGGCAAATCGGCCGAAGCGATCGCCGGCACGCTGCGCAGATAGGCCACGACCGCGCGAACGTCTTCCGGCGTCAGCCTGCTGAAGCTGTGGTCGACGGCTTCGCCCATCGGCCCCGACGCGGTGCCGTGGCCGTCGGCGTGTCCGAGCGCCAGATAGGAGGCGACATCCGCCTCATTCCAGGCGCCGATCCCGGTGGTCTTGTCGGAAGAGATGTTGAAGGCGCGCCAGCCCGCGGTCACGGCGCCGGCAAATTTCCGGCGGTTGTCCAGCGTCAGCGCCAGGCTGCGCGGGGTATGGCATTCGCCGCAATGCGCCAGCGCTTCGGCCAGATAGGCGCCCCGGTTCCACTCCGGGCTGCGCGAAGCATCCGGTTCGAAACGCGCGTCACGGGCAAACAGCACCGACCAGAACCCCAACGCCCAGCGCTGGTTGAACGGAAACGCCAGCGTATTAGCCGGCGCCGCCATGCGCACCGGCGGCAGACTGAACAGATAGGCCTTGATTGCCAAGGCATCCGCGTCGGTGAGATAGGTATACGACGTGAACGGCATCGCCGGATAAAGCCGCGCGCCGTCGTGACGGATACCGCGCTGGACCGCGTTGAGAAAATCCTGGTCGCTGTAGTTGCCGATGCCGGTTTCCTTGTCCGGCGTAATATTGGTCGAATACAGCGTGCCGAACGGCAGCCTGATCCCAAGCCCGCCCGTGTAATCCTTGCCGCCCTGGGAGGTGTGGCAGGCCATGCAATCGGCCGCCTCGGCCAGATACTTGCCGCGATCGACGAGGCCCGCGTTGGCAAGCGAGGCCGGGACCCCGGTAGGATTGCCGGCTTTATAGTCCGACAGCGCGACCTTCGGGCCACCAGAGAACGCCATGGGATCGGGACCGCGAACGATCCAGATGCCGGCCGCGAGCGCGACCAAAACAATCACGGCGACGCTGAGCAGGATGCGGCGGGTAACCGGGCTCATGATTTCTTCCCCGCGATCAGGCTGCGGTCGATCGGCAGCCGCCGCAAGGCGACGCCGGTCGCGGCGTAAATCGCGTTGCGCAATGCCGGCGGTCCCGCCGTCACGCCGGTCTCGCCGATGCCGCCGGGCGCCTCTCCGCTCTTGATGACGTGCACCTCGATCTTCGGCACCTGGTCGATACGCAGCATGCGATAGTCGTGGAAATTCGATTGCTGGACCCGCCCCTTGGCGATGGTGATCTCGCCGTAGAGCGCGGCAGTCAGGCCGAAAATCAGCCCGCCCTCGAGTTGCGCTGCGACGGTATCCGGATTGACTGCGATGCCGGTGTCGACCGCCGAGGTGACGCGGCGCAGCTTCACATCACCCTGCTCGTCGACCTCCGCCTCCACCACGGTGGCGATGAAGCTGGCGAACGATGGCTGCAGGCAGACGCCGCGCCCGACCCGTGGCGGCAGCGGCTGGCCCCAGCCGGATTTTTCCGCCACCAGATTGAGCGCCGCCAGAAAACGCGGCTGGGTCGCAAGCATGCCGCGGCGGAAATCGATCGGATCCTTGCCCGCCTTGCGCGCCAGTTCATCCATGAAGGATTCGATGGCGAAGACATTGTTGTTGGGGCCGACGCCGCGCCAGAAACCGGTCGGCACCGCGCGCGGTTCGGCCCGCGCGAATTCGACCTGGAAATTCGGGATGTCATAGGGCATGTCGACGGCGCTATCGACGCCGTCGACATCGACGCCTTTGTCGAACCCCGCCGGAAACCAGCGCGCCATGATGGACGAACCGCTGACGCGGTACTTCCAGCCGACGATCTTGCCGTTGGCGAGCGTCGCGGCGATGGTGTCGCGGTAGACCGGACGATAAACGTCGTGCTGGATGTCCTCTTCGCGGGTCCATACCACCTTGACAGGCCCATCGACCTCTTTGGCGATACGCACGGCGGCGACCGCCATGTCGGCCTCGAGTTTGCGCCCAAAACCGCCGCCGAGCAGGTGGTTGTTGACAATAACCTTCTCGACCGGAAGACCAGCCGCCCTCGCCGCCTCCGACTGCACCCGGGTCATGACCTGCGTACCGGTCCAGATCTCGCACAAATCGGCGGTCACGCGAACCGTGGCGTTGATCGGCTCCATGGTCGCATGGGCGAGAAACGGCAGCTCGTACGCCGCATCCAGCCGGTCGCCGGTGGCGAGGCCCTTGGCGATATCGCCAACGGCTTTCGCCACTGCGCCGTCCTTTTCGCTGACGGCGCGCAGATCCCGCCAGATATCGTTCGAGTTGACGTGCGCATTCGGACCTTCGTCCCAATCGATCACCAGCGCGTCGAGGCCCTTCTTGGCCGCCCACATGTGATCGCCGACCACGGCGACGAAGTCGTCGAGCACCACGATCTTCTGCACGCCCGGGATTTTTTTGGCAGCACTGTCGTCAACCTTGCCGACCTTGCCGCCGAACACCGGACAAGTCTTCAGTGTTGCGAACTTCATGTTGGGCAGCATCGCATCGATGCCGTAGACCGCCTTGCCGTTGACCTTGTCGGGGGTGTCGAGCCGCTTCACCGGCTTGCCGATCAGCACGAAATCCTTCGGGTCCTTCAGCGGAACATCCTTCGGTGGCACCTCGCTGTTCGCCGCGAGCGCCAGCGCGCCATAGGGAAGCTTGCGGCCGCTGTCCCTGTGCATGACCTCGCTATTGGCGGTCGTGCAGCTCGCCGGATCGACCTGCCATTGTCGCGCGGCGGCCTGGACCAGCATGGCGCGCGCGCCCGCGCCGGCAGCGCGCAAATGCGGCCACCACGCCCGAATCGAATTGGAATTGCCGGTGGCCTGAATGCCGAACATCGGATTGCCGTAGAGCTTGTCGCTGGGCGGTGCGTGCTCCAGCGCCAGGCGCGAGAAATCGGCGTCGAGTTCTTCCGCCAGAATCATCGATATCGAGGTGTAGACGCCCTGCCCCATCTCGACCTGCGGCATCACCAGCGTCGTCGTGCCGGAATCATCGATGCGGATGAAAGCATTCGGCGCAAACTTGCCGGCGATGTCGTCCGGCGGCTGCACCGGCTCGTTGGCGCGTAGCGCGCGCGCCGGAAGATGGAACGCGAGCAGAAACCCTCCCGCCAACCCCGAGGTCAACAGCGAACGGCGCGACACGCTTTCGAAACTGTTCCGGGCCATTGTCATCGCAGCCTCCTACGACTGGCGCGCAGCGGCCGCCTGCTTGATGGCGGCGCGGATGCGGACATAGGTTCCACAGCGGCAGATGTTTCCCGCCATCGCGGCATCGATATCGGAATCGTCGGGATTGGGCGTGGCCGCGAGCAGGGCGGCGGCGGACATGATCTGGCCGGACTGGCAATAGCCGCACTGGATCACTTCCAGGTCGAGCCAGGCCTTCTGGACTTTCGCGCCCGCCGGCGTCGCACCGATGCCCTCGATGGTGGTGACGGCGCGGTCGCGGACCGCGCCGACCGGCAGCATGCAGGAGCGCACCGGCTTGCCGTCGATGTGCACGGTGCAGGCGCCGCATTGCGCGATGCCGCAGCCGAACTTGGTGCCGGTCAGACCGAGAATGTCGCGCAGCACCCAGAGCAAGGGCATGTCGGGTGGCGCATCGAAGGATTTCTGTTCACCGTTGATCGTCAAGCTTGCCATGGCAGGGATCCGATGCTGGTTTCGCGCTCCCCATATGTTAGCTTGCACGCCGGCCACAAGGCCCGGCGTCAAGCCGCTCACAATCGCTAACAACGTCTAACAAGCCCCAGCAGGCGTATTGCGGCTGGTGGCGCAAGGGTTCAGGGGCCGGACAGACCTGGAACACCATCGGTGCCCGCAGGCCAGTCGCAGGTACCCTCGGTGCCAGCAAGCGCTTTCCAGCGCTTGTTTCTACAGGGGAATTCGACGGGGGCTGTTGCAGGCGGTCACCGCGCGATTGACCGAACACCTCGAGCCGGGCGAAACCCGCTTCACCGGCGAGCCCGCCAACGAGGTCCGGCGTGCGGAAGCAGCCACGCGCCGCGGTGACGGCCCCGGCGATCCGGGTTGACGGCGTGGCGCTGTGTCAGCGGCGGCGCGGCCGGGTCAGGAAGCGCCGAGGATGCAGCGCATCAGTTCCCTGACGTTTTTCGCGCCGAATTTCTTCATGATGTTGGCCCGATGTCCCTCGACCGTCCGCGCACTCACGCCGAGCCGCCGCGCCGCTTCCTTGTTGGAGGCGCCTTCAGCCAGTTGCGCCAGCACGTCGCGTTCGCGACGGGTCAAAGGCATGCGCGCCGCAGGCGGGTGCAAGGGCCGGTTCGAACGCCCGTCGCCATCGTGACTCGGCGCAAGCGCGCCGAGCGCCGCCTTGATCTGGGCAATACCGGTCTCGTTGTAGAACGGCTTTTCGATGAAATCACGCGCACCATTCCGCATGGCTTCGACCGCCATCGGGATGTTGGCCTCTTCCGAAATAATGACGACCGGCGCCGGATAATTCTTCGCGCGCAGCTTCCTTAAGATGTCAAGGCTGGATTTTCCGGGAATGCGCGCCTCGAGGAAGATGCAGGCAGGGACGCGGATCCGGGCCTCCGACAGCAGCGCGGCGCTGTCCGCGAAACAGATCACCTCATAGCCTTCCTGCTGCAGGACCAGCGCGAGTGCGGCGCGCATCGCCGCGTCGTCATCCATGACGAACACTGCACCCCTGGAAACGACATTCTGCAGCATGGCAAGCAATCCTCGATCGATCAAAAGTTGTCGTGGCATCGCGGATGAAGCCGTGAACACGCATCGCGTGGCACGGCGCGGGAGCGCCGCGGCCGTTCCTGATCAGGATGCGTTTTCGGAATCACCCGCAGTTGCGCCGGCACGCGTGACAAAAATCGTGCGAAAACCCGGGAAATGGCGACGCGCCGATGCGTCGGGAAATGCTTTAAACCTAAAACAACCAGAAGTCCGCCGCGATTTCAGCAGATTCCGTATTGCGGAACGCGAAAGCCGCGGGCATGATCGCGAGACGCCCAGGGGCAGAGGCACTTCTTGCATGGTCACAAGCAATCCCGTCCAACCCGTGCTGCGAACGCTGCAGGTGCTGGAGGCGCTCAATCGCAAGCCGGCAAGCGGCCTCGCCGACCTGCAGGACGCTACCGGATTACCCAAACCGACGCTGGTTCGCCTGCTCGATACGCTCATTGCGGCCGGATACGCCACGCGCATCTCAAGCCGGGAGGGCTACCGGATCACCGGGCAGGTGCTGGCCCTGTCCAGCGGCCTGCGCTTCATCGATCGCCTGGTCGATGCCGCCGCGCCGGCGATGAGCCGATTCACCCGGGATCATGCCTGGCCGGTGGGGCTCGCCAAGGTTCGCGACGGCGCCGTGGTGCTGCTTCACTCCACTGGTCCGCAGAGTCCTGTCTTGTTCGACCGGGTCGGATACCACCAGACCTACCAGATCATGCATACCGCCGTCGGCCAGGCCTGTCTGGCCTACTGCCTCCCCGAAGAGCGACGGCGCCTGATCGGCCAGGTGTTTCCCGACACCGATCTCGCCGTTTTGGGGCTGCGCGACGCGCGCGCGATCGAGGCCCATCTCGCCGCGATCCGGCGTCGGGGCTATGCCGTGCCGCTGTCGCCGCGGCCGTTGAAGATGGTCGGGATCGCCATACCGTTGCGGCAGGGCCGCCACTTGTTCGGCGCCCTCACGATGCGTTTTCCAGGCTCTGTGATGACCCCGGAACAGGCGGCGAAACGCTACCTGGGAGCCCTTAATGCGACCGCACGCGCGATCGTCAAGGCGCTTGATGCGCAGGAGCGTGAGCCGTAGCGAAACGCGTCGCCTGTTCCGCGATGGAGCGACAGGCCGTCGAATCGGGATCGGCGATTGCCGCATTTCGTAGCCTGGTTCATCAGGGCAGTTGCTCCCGCGCGGGCCACGGCTGGAGCGCGGGACGAGGAGCGTAGCCTGCCTGCTGCTTGCCCTGGATCAGGGTCGCAATGATGCGATCGCCGCCCGTTATCAGGTCCTCTGTCAGCGCCGCCCGCGCGGCCTTCGCATCGCGTGCGCTCAGCGCCGAGATGATGCGGTGATGGCCGCGGGCGCCCTCCGACGCCAAAGTGATGGGAATATGATTGAAGACCGGCCCGATCTGGAGCCAGAGCGCCTCGATGATCGAATGCAGCAACGGGCTCTTTGCCGCCCCGTAGACGGTGAAATGAAATTCCTTGTTCAGCGCCCAGAACGACTGCTGCTTGTTGGCGCCCAACGACTCGATATTTTCGTGAAGTTGCTGCAGCGAAGCGATCCCGTCGGCATTGATGTGCTGACAGGCCAGAGCTGCGGCCTCGCCTTCCAGCAGAATTCTGACCCGCCGAATCTCCAGAAATTCGTCGATGGTTATTTCGGGCACGATCACGCGATGATTGGGCAGCATCTTGAGCGCGCGCTCGGCGACGAGACGGCCGATCGCGTCGCGGACCGGCATCAGGCTCACGTTCAGGCACCCCGCAAGGTTGCGGAGCCCGAGTTCAGCGCCAGGCACGAAGCCCCCCGACATGATCATGGTGCGGAGTTCGCGATAAACCCGATCGTTGAGCGTTTCTCGCTCGACCGCCCGAACGGAGCTTTCGAAGCCTGCCTTGTCGCTCCTGCTGGACATTCCAAAGAATCGCCTTCCCCTGCACACCGATTGTCGATTCGCGCGACGACGGACCGCGGTCCAGCAACGAACCAGTTGCCCTATCGCTCCGGCGCGTCGACTTTCTTCCAGGTCCGGTCCGGATCGAACGACGTCATCCTTCTCGCCAGCGTCGCCGTGTTGTCGCCGAGGTCCTTCTGATAGACGGTGCCGGCGTGATTGACGAGGAAGGTCGTCACACCCGAATTTCCATACTCCGCCGGCCAGGCGACCAGAGCAAAACCCCCGATCATCTTGCCCTTGACCACATAGTCCAGCGCGCCGCCGGGGGCGTTCGGCCCTTGCCGGGTCAGGATCCGGTAGTAATAGCCGTGATAGGGCGCGGGCCCTTCGCCGGCCGTGTAGCCTTCGGCGGAGGCCTGCGCGGCCAGTTCGCCGAGCGGACTGGCATCGCCGTCCGATGCGGCCCAGTAAAGGCCGTCTTTCTTGCCGGAATTGCTGACGATGCGCTGCGCATAGACGCCGGTGCCCTGGCCGCGATCCTTGTCGGCATATTCGTTCTGGGCGTCGACGTAAGCAAGGCAGGTCTGGATCGCGTCGAGCTCGTTGCGTCCGATGCGGCGATACAGGATCTCGGTGCGGCCCGCGGCGGTGTCGAATTCCCAGCCATGCTTGTTGCTGTACAAAGGAATCGGGAACGGAAAGTCCTCCGGACCGAGGACGAGGATCGCCTTCCGGCTGCCTTCGGTCTTGATGGAATGCCTGGCGTCGTAACCGGCGACGAAGCGCTGCCGCGTCGCGGCATCGGCGACGTCGTCGCCGGATCCGACGATGTCCTCGGCATCCTTGCCAAGCACCTTCAGGATGGCGGTCCTGGTGCCGGTCTTGACCGCGGCCGCCAGCGCCGCCGCGGCGTCTTCCGGCGAGGAATAGGCCTGTTGCGCCAGGCTTGCCGTACCCAGCAGGGCCAGCGTCACCGCGGCGGCGACGCCGATGGAAGCAGCGCGGCCGATCGACCTGAACTTGATCATGGCGTCACCTCCGTGGGGATCCTTGCGCCGCCGGCGAGCCAGTCGCGGTAGGTTCGGAATTTCAAGCCGAGCTTGTCGTAGTAGACCCGGAGATAGCCATCGGCGCCGCGCGTCACCGCATCCGGCATCACGCCCTGCACTTCCTGCGCGATCACACCGACATAAGCCTTGTCGCTGCCGAGATAGCTGAAGCGGTAGTAGCCGAGGCCGCTGGCGAGATGGCCGAGCAGGACGATGTCGTGCTTCAGCGCGATGTCGGAGCGCCTTCCCCCGCCCCCGCCGCCGCCACCGCGACCTCCACCTCCGCCGCTGAAGCCCCCTCCGCCTCCGCCGCGGAAGCCGCCTCCACCGGCCGAAATTGCACCGCCTCCGCGCCCGGCATAGCTGGCTGCTCCGCCACCTGCGCCGATGCTCGCCTGGCCGCGGGCCGATGCGGCGACCGCCGCCCTGCCCGACGACACATTCAGCGCATTGCCGCCACCGCGCGCGGCGCCGCTGCTACTGCGAGCCGCGCTGCCTGCGCCCCGGTTGGCAGCCTTGGCGCGGTCACCGCCGCCCTTGGCACCGCTCTTGGCGCGATCAGCACCGCCCTTGGCTCGGTCGCCGCCGCCCTTGGCGCGATCACCGCCACCCTTGGCTCGATCCGATGTGCCTGCACGATCCGCCCCGGCGCGATCGCCTGCCCGATCGCCGCCACCCGGTTGTCCGTCGCGGCCGCGGAAATCCATACGGTCCGCCGCGCCGGCCTTGACGTTGCCGTTGCCGAAGCGCTGCGCGACGCTGCTGTTGTTGTAGCGGACGCCCTGGCGATGCGCCGGGTTATGCTGCCAGCTGTTTCCGATGTTGGTGGTCCGGTTGTAGTGGTTGATGTAGACATTACGGTTGCCCCAGTTGCATCCGCCGCCCCAGTAATTGCCCCAGCGCCCGATCGCCCAGCCGGCGCCGAAGGCGATGCCCGCCGCGATCACGCCGGCACCGATATAGGGGGGATAGGCGAAATAGTACGGTGGATACTCCGCGTAGGGCCAAGCTCCGTACACGGTGACGGGATCGTAATACGGCACGTACATGGTCTCGGGAACGGCAGGCTCGATGACGATCACCTGCCGGCTTTCCTGGGTCTGGACGACGACGTTCTGCTGCTTGGTCGTCACCAGCTTCTTGTTGTCGTAGGCCTTGGTGCGCAGCCGCTGCACCGCATCCATGAGATCCGGCTGCTGCGCCAGCACGGCATCGCCGAGATTCTTGGTCCAGTCGAGCTTTTCGCTCATCATCGCGATGACGTCCGGCGTGCTTGCCAGCGCCTTGACGCTGTCATCCCAGGACTGCCCATCGACCTGCCTTTTCAGGGCATCGCCCTTCAGCGACTTGTGCTCTTTCAGCCAGCGATCGGCCTGCACCACTTCCAGCGGATAGGTCGATGCCGCCAGCACATTGGCGAGGAGTTCGTCGGGATAGAGGGCAATCGGCGCCACCAGCGCCTCGAGCTGCTCGGGCTTCAGGAGCGCCTGTTCGGGCGGCGGCGGCGAAGGCGGCGGCGGTGTCGTCGCCTGCTGCGCGACCGCGCCGGCAGCGGTTGCGACCATCATCGCCAATGCCAGCAACACACTTCGGCAGCGCACCATGTTCCCTCTCCTTCCAGGCAGGTGGCGGCAGTCAACCCCGGCGGCGGACAGGAGCCTTGACCAAGATCAAGGGTCGCTGCTGCGCGGGGCGGGATCGTCCCAGGCTTGCGCGGCCGCAGCCTCGGGTACGAACCTGACCAGTCGCGGCAGGATCAGCCTGACAGTCGTCCCCGCGCCGGGTTCGCTGGTCAGCGCCAGCCGCCCCTCGAGGCGATCCACCACCATGCTGTGCACGATGTGCAGTCCCAGACCGGTCGCACCCTCGTGGCGGCGCGTGGTGAAGAACGGATCGAACGCCTGGCGGCGGATTTGCGGGCTCATCCCGCAGCCGTCGTCGGACAGCACGATCTCGACATCGTCGATCCCGAACGGCTGCGCCTCGAAACGGATCGTGCCCGGCCTGCCATCCGGAAATGCATGCGTGATCGAGTTGAGCACGAGGTTGCTCAGCACCAGCCCGTAAGGCCCCGGCAGGCTGTCCATCGTCAGACCCGGCGCGCAGGTGACTTCGAGCACCAGTCCCCGTTTGCGCAGTTCCGGCCGCATCCCGACCAGGACCTGCTCGGTGAGTTCGCCGACCTCGAACCGCCGCCGTTCCAGCCGGCTGCGGTCGGTGGCGACCTGCTTGAAGGACTGTACCAGTTCGGACGCGCGATTGAGGTTCGCCACCAGCTGGACCGCGGCGTTCCTGACCACGTTGAGAAATTCGTTCAAGGTCGATCGCCTGAGGTCGCCCTTGGCGACCTCGGTTGCGAAGACCTCGTAGCGACGCTGCAGCGAGGAGGCGACCGTGAGGCTGATGCCGACGGGCGTGTTGATTTCGTGGGCTACACCGGCGACCAGCCGGCCGAGGGCCGCAAGCTTTTCCGCCTCGATCAGCGAGGCCTGGGTTTCACGCAAATGTTCCAGCGTCGCCTCGGCAACCTCCCGCGCCCGCCGCATCTCCTGCTCGCTGCGCTTGCGCTCGGTGATTTCTTCCGCGGCCACGTTGACGGCGACGATTTCGCCGCTGGGCGCCCGCAGCGGATGCCAGTAGGTGATCCAGGCGCGCTCCTCCGCCTGGTCGGCGCGCTGGCCGGCGACCTCGATCCCGGTGACCGGTTCGCCGGTTTCCATGATCGAGCGGACGATCTGTTCCACCGCGCCGGCCAAAGCGGGAACGCAGTCGCGGACCGAGCGGCCGAGATGGTCCTCGACGGAGATGCCGCATATTTCGGTGAGGCGCTGATTGATCTGAAGGTAGCGGCAATCCGGCGACAGACAGGCAAGCCCGATCGGCGCCGTGTCATAGATGAGCTGCAGCGCCGGTTGTGGAAACAGGATAACTTCGGATCCCGCAGCGGCCTGGCCGCCCATTCTCTGTGCCAATGAATGCCCCGTATTCTTCCCCCTTCACGCCCGACTTCCGACGCAGGAACCGTCCCGCGACGCCGCATGCCTTGATCACGAACCCGGGCCGGCGTCGAGGCCTTGATCAAGATCAAGGCTGCGCCTTTCAGGCCAGTGCGGTCGAGCGTCGCTTACGCTTGAATCTTGCCGCCCGGCTGCGCGGCAAGGAAAATCCGGCGGTCGTGAATCAGGCTCTGCAGACGGTGCGCGGCGACGTTCAGGGTCGTGTCATCAAGCGCATTTTCCTCGCCTGCCGCGCTCCTGGCTCGCTGGGCCTGAAGCACCTCGTCGATCTCGCGCTCGATATCGGACAGTTCCGCCTCCGCCTGGGTGGACCGGATGCGGCCCCCCAGCGCGTAGAGCGAATCGAGGCCCGCTTCACCGTTGCGGGGTTCGCCCGTGCGCAGGAATTTCCAGGCCGCGGCCAGCACCGAGACAAGCCCGCCGAAGATCATCGGCGCCAGAAAGATGGCATTTCCCCATTTGTCCAGGAAGCTTACCTGCGTGCCGTTGTAGAAGGCGGCCGCCCCCGGATGAACCGGCAGGTAGGCATCGGAGTCGGTACTCGCCGCGGTCATCTGCCCCAGCATCGGCAATTCGCCGAGCAGATCCCGGCGCGCCTTCATCAGTGCTGCCGTCAGGCCGGAGACCAGATCGTTGTCGAGCTTTTTCCTGGCGACCATAAAAAACGGTACCCGAAGCGTGGTGACGTCGTCGCCCGGGACGGGCGGCGAACCCCGCAGCGTCCCCTTCGGGATATCGAAGCTTTCGTAGGCGGGTTGCTTCTCGGCGATGGCGCCGGCCGCCTCGATGGGAATCAGCACCGGCGCGGTCTTCGGGTTTTGCGGGAACAGGCCGCGCAGCAGCGCCAGGTATTTTTCCGCCAATGGCACCACAAGCAGGATCGCGCGCACTTCCTTGGCGTCGAGCGCCTTGCGCGTGTCCGCGGGCGCGAGGTCGCGGAACGTCACATTGGCGCGACCGAGATCGTATTCCTGGGTCAGGACGCCGACGACCTTCCGATTGATTTCGCCGCCGACCACACCGACGCTGACGCGCTTCAGGTCCGCGACGTCGGCGATCGTGGATCCCGGGGGCGCCACCAGCAACACCACGGCCTGGGCGAGGATGACAATGGCCTGCGCCTGCGACAGGTCGCCGACGTCGCCGCGCACGACGGCGAGGTCTGTCTTGCCGGACGAAAACAGATCGGCGGCCTCGAGCGCGCTTTTGGTTTCCACCAGCTTGAGCCGTACCGGCGCGTTGGCCTCGGCGAGCCCGCTTGCCAGCGCCGACACCAGTTTCGGGGCCTCGCCATCCAGTGAGCCGACCGCGATGGTCAGCGTCGTCGGGCGGGAATACCAGCGGTAACCGAACAGCCCGGCCCCCGTCACCACAACGACGACGCCGGCCACCAGGATAATCCGAAGCCATCTCGGCATTACGATTGAAGCCATCTGGCCCTCACGGCGGCGGTGACGTTTGCGGGCCGGACGGCTTCACATCGCGGATCGGTCGCACGAATATTTATCAGAACATCCTTCTGCCGCTCAATGGCCCCCGAACACCAGCGCCTTCAGCGGCAGGATGATCGCCTGCAGACGAAGGACCAGCGCGTGAACCAGGGCTACCGTATCGACGACGTGCAGATAGACCTTCTCCAGGGTACCGATGTCCTTCGATTCGAGCTGGTCGTGGTGATTGGAATAGACATTTGCGATACAGCTGCTTCCGGGCGGGACGCCGTCCAGCCCGCCTTCGTAGAGCGGCTCGAGAAACGCCAATACGGTGCCGGGCGGGCCGATCTTCTGCATCTCGGTCAGTATGTTGGATCCGGTAATCTGTCCGGCCGCGATCACGCCTTGAACCTTGGTGACGACAAGAGGGATGATCGTCATCGGCTTGCTGATGCAGGTGGCCTCGGCGACCATGCCGACCTCGAGCACCTGCGCCTCGATCTGGTTGAACCCTGCAAACATGCGGTTCTCCCCCGCGCCCGCCGGGATAAGGATGCCGGCCGCGCGGGTGACGGGTGCAGGCTGAACGATGTCTCCAACCCGCAGCACGAACTGGTCAACCCGCCCGTCAACCCCCGCATAGGTGGTCATCTTGTCGAGTTCGACCTGGGCTTCGGCAAGCCCCGCTTCCGCACTTGCCTTCTGCGCCGGCAGCACCGTCGTGAGCCGGGTTTCGGCGGATTCCTTGGCCGCCGCCGCCGCATCGACGGTGCCTTGCCGTTGCGCCACCATGGTCTGCAGCTTCTCGATCTCGCGCGCCGCAACGATATCCGAGTTGCGCTGCTGCAGCGTGGTTTTGGTCCGCAGCTCGTCCTGTGCCTGCTCCAGGGAACTCTTGGCTTCCTGAAGCTTGCCTTCGCTGGCCAGGATGTCGGCTTTCGCCGTGACCATCCCCGCTTCCACCTCGACGACCTGAAGACGCGAGCGCTCAACCGCGGCTTCCTGCCGCTTGCTGTCCATCTTGAACAGCGGGTCGCCCTTTTTCACCGCCTGATTGTAGTCGACATAGACCTCGGTCACGCGGCCGCCGACCTCGGGAAACAGCGAAATGGTCCGGAAGAGAGAAGTTACGTTGGTCGAGGAAGGATGGTGGTACAGCACCACGGTGATCAGGAGTATGGTCAGCATCAGGCAGAGCGTGAGGCCCCAGCGAAGCTCGTACCAGACCGAAAACAGCGTGATTTCCTTGCCGATCCGCTTGCCTTGCACAAACCGGCGGATCAGGTAATCGGGCAGCACCGTTAGCATGGAGCACAGGAGGAGCTCAAGCATGATGGGCTCCCTGCTTCTTGATGTGGGAATCGTCGGCTGTCGAAGCCTCCGATGGGTCGGAAGTCGAAGCATCCGCCGGCTTGTCGCCGGCCTCCTGCCTGGCGATGGTTGCCACGGAGCTTGCGATGCGGTTTACCGGAGTCAGGAAATCCGGAATATCGATGAAGGCAAGCACCATCGCGATGAACCAGAACAGGTGTTCGTGCGTCAGCAGCGCGAGCAGGCAGAGCAGGGCGATCAGGTCGAGCAGAACCTTCTGCGACTTGTGTGCCATGCGTTCCGGAAGCGAGTGAATGGTCAGGAAAACCACGCCCGTCAGAATGATGCAGCCAACGAGAATCACCAATGTCACATTGTAGAGCACATCGGTCTGGCCCGGCGGCGTGATGAAGAACGGCAAATGCGTTGTCGCGATCGGATTGGGTGTTGCGGTCAAGAACAGACTCCCTGGCATTTGGCGCTAACGCCGCAGCTTTGCGCAATCGTGGACCGGTCCCGCCTCTCGCGCAAGCCCGGCGGCTGGCATCTCAGTTTGACATCGGGCAGCGATAGTAGCTGATCTCCATATCCATGATCCCGGGAAACATCCGTGAAATCCTGTTCGGCTCGATGACCTTCAGGGTGAACTGGACGTTCGACAGCATGATGTCGGTAGCGCAGGCCGCGACGATATTGATCACATCGCCGTCCTCTTTCCGGGCCTTGATCTTGCAACTGGCGGTTTTGCCCCTGAGGCGGTCGGCCTCGACGATGAAGCCGCTGGCGTATTGGTCGGAATCCTGGGCAAACTCCATCGCCGCTCCCTTTTTGACGAAGACGCGACCGCATTCATCCACATTGGTAGCCCACGCGCCGGTAAGATCGGCGGCGTGCACCGGGCCCGAAAACAGCGAGCCCGCCAGCGCCGTCGCGGCTATCGCGCATTTGAACAACCAACCCATGCCTTCTCCCATTCATCGCTCCCGGCCGAGCATCGCCGCCATCAGAAACGGCAAAGCGGCCGGGAAGCTTGATCTGAATCAAAGGAACGCCCCCGCGGCGGCCGCTAGCTGGCTTCCAGGCTAGCCAATCGCCAAGTTAAGGAGCAGCCATGCCCGAAAAAATCGACGAGCTATTGCCCACGGCAGCGGAAATCCAGAGGCAAGCCGCGATCCACGAAGCCGAAAAAGCCGACGAATATGCCCGGCGGCTGGCCGTGGCCGAGGCGGAAAAGCGGACGCTGATCGAGAAACTCAGCAAGCCCTCCAGCCTGACCGAGGATGAAAAGGTCAAGCTTGCGTCGACGGTGATCCAGCGCGCGGTGCGCAACGGCCTGACCGAGGTCCAGGTCTACCGGTTTCCCAACTCGCTGTGCACCGACAACGGCCGGGCGATCAATCAGCAGGAGCCGGGATGGGAGAAGACCCTGACCGGCATCGCCCAGGAAATTTTCAAGCTCTGGTCGGACTATCTGAGAGCCGCGCGGATATCGTATCCAGTATCAGGTGATCGATTTTCCGGGCGGCGTGCCGGGAGACATCGGCATCATCATCGCGTGGGGCGAGTGACCAGGGGGCTGAAGAGCAACGCAATGGCAAAGAAAGACGAAGACGACTCCTCCCGGATGAAGCGGAAAGACTACGAGCAGGAGCTGCGAAAGCTCCAGGTCCAGTTGTGCCATCTGCAACAATGGGTCAAGGAAAAGCAGCTCAGGGTCATCGTGCTGTTCGAAGGCCGGGATGCCGCCGGCAAGGGCGGCACCATCAAGGCGATCACCGAGAAGGTCAGTCCACGCGTCTTCCGCGTCGTCGCGCTCCCCGCGCCATCCGATCGCGAGAAATCGCAGATGTTCCTGCAGCGCTACATGCAGCATTTTCCCGCCGGCGGCGAAATCGTGATCTTCGACCGCAGCTGGTACAACCGGGCCGGCGTCGAATATGTCATGGGCTTCGTTTCGCCTGACGAGCACCGGCGTTTCCTGGCGTTGTGCCCGCAGATCGAGAAATATATCGTCGACGCCGGTATCATCCTGATCAAGGTCTGGCTCGAGGTGGGGATGGAGGAACAGGAGCGGCGCTTCAAGGCACGGATCGACGATCCGTTGCGGCAATGGAAGCTGAGCCCGATGGACACCGAATCCTACCGGCGCTGGTATGAGTATTCGCGGGCGCGCGACCTCATGCTCAAGGCGACGAACTCAAAGCACGCGCCCTGGCACCTCATCCACTCGGACGACAAGCGGCGGGCCCGGCTGAACTGCATTGCGCACCTCTTGAAGACGATACCCTTCAAGAAGGTTGCAGGCGACCGGGTGCGGCTGCCGAAACGATCCGACAAGGGCCGCTACAACGACCAGGTCAGCCTGCGCGGGGTCAAGTTCGTCACCGAGCGCTATTGAACGCAAGTCCTGGCACGCAAGTCCTGGCGTGCGAGGGTCTTGGCGCTCATTCCAGCGTGATGGTCACCCCACCTACCGCCGCCGAGAGCTCGACGCCGACCTTGCCACCGGCCAGTTGCAGGACCACACCCCTCTGATTTTGCAGCTGCACGCCGCCGGCACCGGCTGCGATGGCGCCGCCGGCGCCGATCACGTTGTAGGTCCCCTGGATGTCGGCCGGACTTTGCAGGTTCAGGGCGTGCCCGACCAGATTGGTGGTCGAGGCGCCGATGGTGAAGCCGACACTCATCCCCGACACCGAGAACCGGTAGTTATGGCCGTGGAAGTTCAGCACGCCGTGGCCGCCGCCGACGCCGACGATAAATCCCCCCTTGGTGAAGACCACCCGGACCGCGCCGGTATCGGCGCGCGACGGCGAAGCCAGACCGAATGCGGACAAAAGGACCAGCGCCGCTCCCAGGAATTGAATTCGATATTTGCTCATTGTCGTTCTCTCCACGGTTGAAGCGTCAATTCGGGGTCGATTTTGTCTCATCCAGGGTGATGACCACCTTAGTGACGTTGGCGGAGACTTCAAGACCGGCCTTGGGGCCCTGCAGGGTAATGACAACGCCCTTGTCGTTCTTGAGCTGCACCCCGCCGATGCCGCCGACCAGCGCGCCGCCGGCGCCGACCACGCTGTAGGTGCCGGCAAAGTCGCCGAGTTCGTTGAGGTAGTCGGCGCGTCCGGTCAGCTTGTTGATCGAGGCACCCGCGGTGAGGCCGAGGCTCAAACCCTGCACCGTGAACGGGTAGAGGCGGTGGCGAAAGCTCAGGGTGCCCCGGCCACCACCGGCGCCGACGAAAAATCCCGCCTTGGCGACCGTGACGCGGACGCTGCCGGTAATCGCCTGCGATGGGGTGGCGACGCCAACCACTACGGCGAGTGCCGCCAACGCCATCCAGATCGATCGATGCTTCGTCACGCGCGCAGGCCTACTGCGCGAGGAGCATGGCGAAGTAGCCGAACACCGTGAGCAGGATGCCCGATACGGCGTAGGCGACCGGGAATCCGATCCAGGGAACCGAACTCTGGATTTCCACCGCGGCTTCGCGGCACGGACCGGAATGCGACCTTGCGCCGGCGACGCCCCCCATCAGGATCGCCGGATTGATCTTGAAGATGTGGAAGCCGATCGCCCAGACAATGAAGGGCGGGATGGTGCAGGCGATAAAGCCGACGATGAAGATCTTCAGCGCAATCGCTCCGGTGAGCTGGGCGATCAGCCCCGCTCCCGCATTGACGCCGACGATGGCGACGAACACCACGAGCCCGAGATCTTCCAGGACATTGCGGGCGGCATTCGGGGTGTTGCCGAAGAACCGCAGGCGCGAGACGGCCGAGGAGACGATCACGCCCGACAGCAGCAGGCCGCCGGCGTTACCGAGGCCGATCGAGGCGCCGAACGCCGGAAACTGGATCATGCCGATCAGGAAGCCGAGAATCATGCCGACCGCCAGCGTCAGCAGGTCGGTCGAGGTGTTGGTGCGCGCGATGCGGCCCCACATATCGCCGAGTTCGTTGACTGCGGATTTCAGGCCGACCACCGTGATGAGATCCATCCGCTGCAGTTCGGTCTTGAGACCGGCCGGAATCGCCACGCCGCCGCGTTCGACCTTGCCGATCTGCAACTGACCGGCGATGGCCTGTTCGCGGAAGGATTCAAAGGTCCGTCCGACCATGTCCTTGTTGGTGACGAGAATATCCGCCTGATCCAACGGAATGCCGAGCGCCTTGGCGTCGGCGACTTCGGGGCCGATCAGGCCCATCTTGTCGGTGAGGTGCGCGGTCGAGCCACCCAGCGCGATGATGTCGCCCTTCTGCAGCACCTGGCCGGGGTCGGCGCCCACCGACTCGTCGCCACGCAAGACGTTTGCGATGCGATATTCCGGGTTGGCCCTGCGGAAGTCCGCAATGCTTTTCCCGACCTGGGCAGGATTTTCCAACCGGTAGGCGCGCAAGCCGAACTGGCGATAGCCGGTAAGGCCGCCGCCTTCGAGATCCTTGACGCCGAACTCCTTCTCGTACTGCTTCGCCGCCGCTCTGGCGTCGATGCCCCACCAGCGCGGCAGGTATTTGCAGATCAGAATGATGCCGACGGTGCCCCAGATGTAGGTGATGCCGTAGGACAGCGCGATCATGCCCGACGCATCCTCGGGCTTCATGCCCGCAGGCAGCTTGACCACCCCCGACGTGATCGCCTGCTCCGCCGAACCGATCGCCGCCGACATGGTCTGCGAGCCTGCCAGCATGCCGCCAGCCGCGCCAGGCGGCAGCGAGAACAGTTTTGCGCCGATGACGACGAGCGCCAGGCCGATCACGCTCGACACCAGCGCCAGGATGCAGAATTTTAGTCCGTCACCACTCAGGCTGTTGATGAAGGACGGGCCGACCCGCAGGCCGACGCCATACATGAACAGGTAATAAAACAGGCTCTTGGCGAAATTATTCAGTTCGAGCTTCACACCGTAGGTCGACGCCCAGACCGAGAGACCGGCGCCCACGATGATGGCGCCGGCAACCATGCCGAGGCCATAGCCCTTGATGTTGCCCCGCCCGATCCAGACCGCGAGTCCGACGACGAAGAACAGCAGCAAATATGGATTCTGCTGCAGAAACGTGAAGAATCCTTGCATGTTCGTCCCCTGTTTATGATGCGGCTTTGAGTTTCGGCGCGGCGGCCGGCTTGGGCTTGCCGATCTTGGCCAAGGCCTCGGCACGCACGAGCTTGAGGCCCTCCTTGGCGTCGTAGCCGTGGATCTCCTTGACATCGAGCTTGCGCATGAAGTCGATGGTTTCCTGGGTAATGACCTGCCCCGGCACCATGATCGGGAAGCCCGGCGGATAGGGGATCACGAAACTGGCGGAGACCAGGTCAGGGCCGTTTTTCAGCCGGCGGTCGATCTCGGCGTCGAAGAGAGGGATGTATTCACAACCCGCCGCATCATACGCCGCATAGAAGCCGCTGCGGATATCGCCTTCGTTGGTCTTGGTGCCGGCATCACCGCGGAAGCTGGCGTGGAAATGCGAGAAATTCGGCAGGTCGGGCACGTCCGTCATCAGGCTCTTGACCCGCGCGTCAAAGGTCTTCTTGGCATTGGCGCCGCCCTGCTTCAGACCGCGGTCGACTTCGCCGGCGATTTCGGCCAGCACCCTGATCAGATGAGCGACGTCGCTGCGCGTGTTGTTGATGTTGGATTGCACCAGCACCGAGTTGCGCGAGGTCTTGTTGACCTGGATGTTGTACTCGCTCGCCAGGATGCCCTTGAACTGGGTGCCGTCGTAGCCGGCCGTGCCGCACACCAGCGTCATGCGGGTGGGGTCGAGGCAGAACTCGTCGTCGTCCAGGCTCTTCAGGGTGTTTGCCCAGTTAACGCCCGGTGCCAGATAGTCGATAAAGCCGCTCTGCCGATATTGCGCCGGCACCATGGCGTCGGCACCGAGAACGCGGAAATACTTCGAGATCAGCGGATTGTTGTTGACCGCGTGACGGATGGCGAGCGCGATCTCCATGGCATTGGCCACCAGCCCATAGCCTTCGAGCTCCATCTGGCGTCGTGAGACGTCGAGGCTGGCGATCAGTTGCTGGTTCGGGCTGGTCGAGGCGTGGGTGAACACGGCTTCCTTGAACTGCTGCTCGACCGTGTGGAATTCAACGTCCTTGACCGACAGCATGGAGCCCTGGCGGATGGCGGACATCGACTTGTGCGTCGAATTGGTCTGGTAGACGCGCAGCCGGATCTTACGCGGGTCGGGAATAAGCCGGGTCTTGAGCAGGATTTCATCCGAGGGGGTCTTGCCGAGATCGGCCTGCTGCTTCTCGTAGGCTGCGACCGATTTCGGATCGTGCATCCAGGCCTCGATCTCGTTGGCGGCCCCCAAACCGGTGCGCCGCCTCAGGAACGGCGAAAAGCGCGCAAACCCGAACCAGGCTTCATCCCACAGAAAGATCAGGTCCGGTTTGATCGCGAGGCATTCCTCCATCACCCGGCGGGTGTTGTAGATGTGGCCGTCGAAGGTGCAGTTGGTCAGATCCAGCATCTTGACGCGGTCGAGCCGGCCGTCGGCCTTGGCACCCAGCAGCGCCTGCTTGATGGTCTTCAGCGGCACGGCGCCATACATCGAATATTCCGTCATCGGGAAGGCTTCGACATAGAGCGGTTGCGCGCCGGCCAGCACCATGCCGTAATGATGCGACTTGTGGCAGTTGCGGTCGACGATCGCGATGTCGCCCGGCGCGAGCAGCGCCTGGACCGCCATCTTGTTCGATGTCGAGGTGCCGTTGGTGACAAAGAAGACGCGATCGGCGCCCAGCGCGCGGGCCGCCTTTTCCTGCGCCTTTTTGATGGTGCCGGTCGGCTCCAGCATGCTGTCGAGACCGCCGGTGGTCGCGCTGCTCTCGGCCAGGAACAGGTTCAGGCCGTAGAACTCGCCCATGTCGCGAATCCAGTCCGACTTGAAGACGGATTTGCCGCGCGCGATCGGCAGCGCATGGAAGGTGCCGATCGGCCGCTGTGCGTACTTCTTGAGATTGTCGAAGAACGGCGTGTCGTAGCGGTCCTGGATGCCTTCGAGAATGGAGAGATGCAGCTCGAGCAGTTCCTCGATGGAATAGAAGATCCGGCGGGCCACATTGGCCTCGGGATTCCCCGCCAGCTCCTCCACGTCACGGTTGGACATCAAATAGAGATCGAGTTCGGGACGCACCCGCTTGATGATCTGGGCGAGCCGGAGCGCGGACGCATCGGACTCGTCATTGAGGCCGGCGGACGCCGTCATGGAGCGCAGCACCGGCGCATCGTGACGCGAGCGAAGGGTGAAGCCCTCGTTGATGACGACGGCCGCGATGTTGGGGTTCAGCATTACCGCGCAGAAGGCGTCTTCGAGACTTCCGACGATGACCGGCTCATAGACGAACCCATCGGCCGGGCGCCGCAGCTTGCGCCATTCGGTGGTCAGCGCCGGCCAGTTGTTGGACGAGAGGCCGGTGACGATCAGGGTCTCGAAATAGGGACGGCGCGCCCCATGGCTGAATGTCGGCAGTTCCAGGTCGGTGGCATCGCCATTGCCGTCATCCTTGTCTTTCGGGTCACCGGCATGCTGGCGGAAGGATTTGGTTTGAAGCGCCTGCACGATCCGGGTTGCGAGGGCCAGCGAGGCGGCCGCGTCGCCGGCTGTGGCCGCTTCCCGCAACGCCGCCATCAATTGCAGGCCGGGATAGCCGTGAAATTCTTCCGTGACGGAGAGATCGGCGAGCGCCGAATCATACTTCGTCCGGTCGCCGCCACGGGACCATGCCTTCGCCGCCTCGACCAGATCGCGCCATTCGTCGGCCCGCGCGCCGGGGCCGGTGAAAAACTGATCGATCCGACGTTCCTGAGCTTGCTTCGCCATGGCGGTCCTCCTAGCTGCGATCTACGGTTGGACCAACCTAGTCAGCTGCGCCCGGACCAAGTCTTGATTTAAATCAAGTACCCCACATTCACGACGACCGCCACTTCCTGACAGCCACCAGATTCTGCTCGCAAAGCAACAAAACGATCACGAGCAGTGTCACGGGAATGGCGAGGCTGTAGGCGCGCGTCACTTCCGTCATGACCGCGCCGATGGCGGCTCCTGCCCCGAAAGTGATGCACATTACGCCGAACACGTAAGGCCGGCGAAGCGGCCTGGACCCCGGGCTTCCGGCAAAAGCGGTGAACAAGCCTTCGATGGCGTTGCGAAAATTGCCTGTCGCCATGACCGAGCTGTAGATCCATCCCTCCACCTTCGGAAAGCTTGCCGTCTGGAAGGCGGCGACGAAGGAAACGCCAAGGGTGCCGGCGACTGAGGGCAGCCGGTTATGCAGGATCGCGATAACGAACAGGAGGACGATCTCGGTCGCGACGCTGATCTGCGGAGCCTTGTCCGGCACAAATTTTCTCAAGCACGACGCCATGATGATGCCGAGCACAAAGGCGAACAGCGGCGGTACATAATGCAGCGCCTGGGCCCATTCTCCCGCGGTCATATAGACCCACAGAAACACGAGGTTAGCGGTCTGCGCGTTGGCAAACGCCTGATGAACGATCCAGGTGTAGGCATCGAGATATCCGCCGGTCAGCGCCAGCAGGCCGGCGACCAGGAGCGCCTCCTCGCGGGGAAACCGTACGGCGGCGGCGGCTTGCGGGATCGGCACGACAAAATTCCCTCAAAATTCCCTTGGGCGATGGTTTGGATGGAAAAACAGACAGATCGCCGCGAAAATGATCCGGGCCGAGGATTGCAGGCTTGACTTGAATCAATGACTCGAATCGGGGCAGTCCGACTTTGCGCGCATCTGGGCTTTGAGGATCGCGCCGATGGACACCATCAAATGGATCATTTCGACAGCACCGGAAATTTTCCTGCTGCTCTCGATCGCGCTTGGAACGTACCTCGGACGGCTCCAGGTCAAGGGATTTGCGGTGGGCGCCACAGCCTGCACGCTGGTCGTGGCCGTAGCGCTTGGACAACTCGGCACCTTCGTCATCCCGCCGTTGTTCAAGTCGATCTTCTTCAGCCTGTTCGTGTTCACGATCGGGTATAAATCGGGACCTGAATTCTTCGCTTCCCTGAGCCTGCGCACGCTGTCACAGGTTGGCGTGGCCGTGGTCGTCGGCGTCACCGGCCTCGCCCTGGTACTCGCTTTCGCCTTTGCCTTTCATCTGGATCCCGGCACGGCGGCCGGTCTGGCGTCCGGCAGCCTCACCCAGTCGTCGATGATCGGGACGGCGACGGGCGCGCTGGCGCAACTCGGGCTTGCCGACGACGTGTTGCGACAGCAGCAGGCCAATATCGCCGCGGGTTATGCCGTCACCTACATCCTTGGTTACATCCTGACGCTGCTGTTCGTGCCGTTCGCGGCGCCCTGGCTGATGGGCGTCAACCTCAAGGAAGAAGCCGCCAAGCTGGAGGCGACACTTTCCGGAGGCAAGGCCCGCAAGACCGGAAACCTCGGTTACCAGAAGTTCAAGGCGCGGGCCTATCGGGTCGCAACCGCCGCCGGGCAGACGGTCGGCACCATCGAAGATCGTATCGGCCAGCGTGTCGCCGTCGAACGCATCGACCGCGGCGGCCGCGAGGTCGATTGCTCCCGGACGACGATTCTCGAAAGCGGCGACGAAATCGTGCTCGCCGGACCGGCAACGGCGCTCGTCAAGGCCGGCAGCTGGATCGGCCCCGAAATCGAAGGCGCCGAAGTGCTGCGCGAGGTATTGGGCGATGCGCTGGGCGTCCTGGTCAACAACCGGACCCTTCACAGCAGGAGTCTGACCGAAATAGCCGCCCAGATGGGCGATAGCGCGCGCGGGGTATTCCTGCGCGACCTGACGCGACAGGGCCAGGAAGTGCCGCTCACCCCGGAAACGAGGATCTATCTCGGCGACGTCATGACACTGGTCGGCGCGACGCACGATGTCGAACGCGCCGCGGCAAAGGTCGGCCAGATACTGCGCTATGGTGACCGGACCGATGTCACCTTCCTTGCGGCGGGAATTGCCGCAGGCCTGCTGATCGGATTGCTCAGCGTGAAGGTCGGGTCCTTCGCCGTGACGCTGGGCGGCGCCGGCGGCACCCTGCTCTTGGGATTGGTCTGCGGCTGGCTGCGTTCGCGCCGGCCGACCATCGGAAACTACCCGCCGGCCGCGCAGCAAACGCTCAGCGACATCGGCCTCGGTGGATTCATCGCAGCCATCGGGCTCGCCAACGGCCCGGCGGCGATTGCGGCCATTCAAACCCACGGCCTGCTGCTGCTCTCCCTAGGGCATCGTCGTTACGCTGGTTCCGCTGACGGTGGCGACCCTTGTGGCGCATCGCATCCTGCACATGAACCCGGTCATCATCTGTGGCGCGCTCGCCGGAGCGATGACGGTGGATGCGGCCGTCACGGGAAGCTGCGAACAGGCCGACAGCCAGACGCCGGTGCTCGGGGTCGCGGTGCCCTATGCGGTCGGCAATGTGCTGCTGACGATCCTCGGGCCGGTCATCGTCACGCTCACCTATTCGGGATGACGCCGCTGGCGGCGCCGCCTTGATCCAGATCAACGCGCCGATGCGCCGCAGGCAAAGCGTTCGGGTTCGCGGTGGCGATGGGCGCTGCAGGACATAACCGGACGAACGCCATGCTCCGACATCTGTTATATGCCCTGGCCTGTTGCACCGCCGTTATCCTGATGCCGGCCGCCGCAGTGTCCCAGGCCAATGACAAGCCTGCCGGCCAGGAATTCGCGCCGCGCGGGCAGCGCATGGCGAGGACGATCAACTATTCCGATTGGAGCAAGACCTGCTTCAAGACGCCCGGAACCAACATGGTGTGCCGGACATCGATCAGCGGGACCTTCGAGACGGGTCAGTCCGCCGTCCGCATCGACCTGATCGAGCGCGAGGGCGACAAGGCGGCGCGGTTGCGACTGTTCCTTCCCGTCGGCCTCTACCTGCAGGCCGGCGTCAAGATCACCATCGACCAGGGAACGCCGTATCAAATCCCGTACCTCTGGTGCCTGACCAACACCTGCGTCGCGGCCGATCTGGCCGAACCGCGTCTGCTCAAGGACCTGGTGACAGGCAGCACCCTCGTGCTCGAGCTTGTCGATTCCAGCGTGCTGACGGTCAGCACGCAGCTTCCGCTCAACCAGTTCGCGGCCGTCCGACAAGGGCCGCCATCGCGGATCTTTGAACAGGCCATCGACGAGTGACCCGAACTCGCAAGTGTGCTGGATGTGTCCTGGACCATCTGACCCGCGTCCGCCGGGTTCGACGGTCTAAGCGAATTTGATCTCCGGGCCCAAGGGCACGATGCCGGTTGGATTGATCGTGCGGTGGCTCTGATAATAGTGCCCCTTGATATGCACGAGGTTCACGGTCTCGGCGATGCCGGGCACCTGATAAAGCCCGCGCAGGTAGCTTGACAGCCTGGGATAGTCTGCAATTCGACGCAGGTTGCACTTGAAATGGCCGACATATACCGGGTCGAAACGCACCAGCGTTGTAAAGAGCCGCCAATCCGCCTCCGTCAAGCGATCTCCCATGAGAAAACGTCGCGTCTCCAGGCGTTGTTCGAGGAAATCCAGAGTTTCGAACAGCTCGACGAAGGCCTTCTCGTAGGCTTCCTGCGTGGTGGCGAAGCCCGCCTTGTAGACCCCGTTATTCACCTTGCCGTAGATTCGTGCATTCAGGGCATCGATTTCGGCCCGGAGTTCCTCCGGATAAAAGTCGCCTGCCGTTGCGCCACAGGCATCGAAAGCCGAGTTGAACATCCGGATGATTTCGGAGGAACTCGTTGTTCACGATGGTCCCGGTCGCCTTGTCCCAAAGCACCGGCACGGTGACTCGTCCTGTATAGCGAGGCTCGGCCCGGGTATAGATCTCGTGGAGAAAGCGGGCGCGGTAGAAAGGATCCGGAATGACGCCCGGCCCGTCCATGAAGGTCCAGCCGTTTTCCAGCATGAGCCAGTGCACGACAGAGAAGTCGATCATATCCGCAAGCCCCTTGAGCTTGCGGAAAATCAGTGTTCGATGCGCCCATGGGCAGGCCAAAGAGACGTAGAGGTGGTAGCGCCCGGGCTCCGCCTTGAAACCACCCGCGCCGCTTGGCCCAGGAGACGCCATCCGGGCGTGACCCAATTCCTGAAGGCCGAATCCTGCCGCACGAAGCGGCCGCCGGTGCCTGTCGTATCGTACCATTGATCCTGCCAGTGGCCATCGACAAGCAATCCCATGACGCCATCATCCCGCTCTCATCACACGACGGTACGGAATTTGGTCGCTAACGGCCTGGCGGACATCGGTCAAGTCTCAAGCTCAATTCATGAGCCCGCGCCCTAGCCAAAGCTCGCCGACGCCTCCTTGACCGGGTCGATCAGCGACTTCGCGGAGAATGGCTTGGTCAGGTAGGCAATACACCCGGATTCCATGGCGGCCGCGCGAACCGAATGCTTGTCGTTGGCGGTTATGTAAATGACCGGAACGGAAATTCCCGCGGCCTTGAGCCGGTGCCGCACCGCGATCCCGGACGCGCCATTGAGGTCGATGTCGAGAATGACGCAGAAGGCATGGTCGATGTCGTCGTGATTTTGAAAGGCCTCGGCCGACTCGAACAGCACGCTGTCGTAGCCGTGCTGCCTCAGCAGTCGCTTCACCCCTCGCAAGGTGCCGGGGTCGTCATCCACCACAAAAACGGCTTTGCTGTTTGGCACGATAACCCTCAATTCCGTGGACCTCGCCCCAACCCCAACAATGCAGCAGCCAAGGACAAGTTGCCGAAAATAGCCGACCTGGCCGACAAACCCCGGCCATTTGCCGCTATCAGGTTTCTTTTGCAAATCAGATGAGTGGGTTTTGATACGCTGCGCGCAGCGGCTTTCCTATTGTCCCATGGGACAAGGAGTTTTCCTGGAACCGGAAATGAGTTACTTCGCCTTGCGTTGTTCCGTAGCGCCCGGGGAGGAGCCCGCGGCCAACGTACCAAGCCGTTCGGCAAGCGAGACCAGTTCAGCCAGGGATTGAACCTGCGTCTTCTCCATCACCCTGTGGCGATGCGCCTTGATGGTGCGTTCGGTGGTGCCGAGCTCCAGGGCGACATGCTTGTTGGTCTTGCCGCGAACCACGAGCTCGAAAACCTGCCGTTCGCGCGGCGTCAGCGACGAGATATAGCCGCGAACGGTATCGAGCCGGCTCCTTTCGTCGCGTGACGCTTCATGACGCGCGATTGCCCTTTTGATGGCATCGAGCAGTCGATCGGACGATACCGGCTTGGTCAGCACATCGTCGGCGCCCGCCTTGATCGCCTGCACGGTGGTCGGCACATCGGCATAGCCGGTGAGAAACACGATGGGCAGCTTCAAACCGAGTTCGCTGAGCCGGCGTTGCAGCTCCGGACCGCTCAGGCCCGGTATCCTGACATCGAGCAGGATGCAGCCTGGACCGTTCTCATCGGGCAGACGATCCAGCAAATGCTGCGCCGATGGATAGGTCGCGACCTCGTAGCCGGCTTTCTTCAAGCGGCGCTCGATCGCGGTCCGGAACGACGCATCATCATCGACGACGTGAACAACCCCCGCATTAGCAACGCCCGGCACAATCGCATCCCCGATCATTGAAACATCGGCGCAGGCCGACGAAAGACTGCGCCCCGGTCCGCCTGGTCCTCTGGCCAGAAAGCGTGCGCACGCGAGGCGACTCCTCATGACAAGCGGACCTCGATACCACATCCATCCGAAGGTATCGAACAGCCTATATACACCGCGGCGCGAAATTTAGGCGAGAAATTGCCGCACCGATTTTATCCCCCGTTGGACAATGTTTTTCGGTCCCTTGGGACAAGCGGCCCTTTCGAACAATGGCCTTTGGGACATTGGCCCTTAGGACAATGGCCATCGAGGCAATAGCGGGCGGAGCAACGAGCGGCGTAAACCATTGCAGACACCGCTAGATAGCCGGAAACGGTATCCTCCCACCTTCGAAATCCTCGCTGAAGCGAAGAAATTTCCGCAAACAGGGAGATGTCCATGCTTGTCAATATCAACGCCGCTTCGGCCGGCAGGCAGAGCACCCTTGGGGAGCTCGGCGAGCTTTCCCGCGCCCGCGTTATTTTAAGCGAATTCAAGTATAGCCGCGGAGCGGAGATCTTCGGAGAAGCGGAGGCCGCGGAATACATCTACCAGGTGGTGGATGGTGCGGTTCGAAGCTACAAGCTCCTGTCCGACGGCCGCCGCCAGATCGGGGCCTTCCATCTCGCCGGCGACATTTTCGGCCTGGCCAACGGTCCAGTTCACCGGTTCACCACCGAAGCGATCGTCGACACGACGGTCCGGCTGATGAAGCGGTGCAGCCTCGAGCATGTGGCGGAAACCGACGTCCATGTGGCGCTCGACCTGCTCAACATGACGACCAGCAGCCTGCAGCATGCCGAGGATCACATGCTGCTGCTTGGGCGCAAGACGTCGCTCGAGCGCGTGGCCGCCTTCCTGCTCGAGATGGACCGTCGGCTGTCCGCCGCCAGCGTGATGGCGCTTCCGATGTGCCGTCGCGATATCGCCGACTATCTGGGGCTGACCCTCGAAACCGTTTCCCGGGCGCTGTCGCATCTTCACGGCATGGGCGTGCTGGGCTTTCTCGGCCAGACCCAGCGCCAGATCGTGCTGCTGGACCGGCACCGGCTGGCCGACCTGGATCTTTAGGAGCAGCTTGGACCTTTGGGCGGGATGACTTGCCCTGGTCATCCCGCTCCATTTTGTCGCCTGAGCATGCCCCCGGGCCAAGCCCGGGGGCGTGATTGTGCGGATCGCGCTCAAGCGACCCGTCAAGCTTGCGAGCTGGCCCGCTTGAACGATTCCCATGCGGCCTGATTGGCGCGGTCGAAGGCGCTGCGGGACTCCGTCAGGGCAGCACTCCACGCGGTCCAGGATTCGGTTCCGGCCTTTGCCAGCTTCTCGAATTTCGCCTCCGCGGCGGATGCCTCCGCCTTCATCTGCTGCGTGGTGGCCTCGACCTTGGCGCGCTGGTCCGCCGCGATGCCGGCGGTGGCTGCCCGGATATTCTCGGCGGCTTCTCGCCAGGATCGCAGCTGCGCGCCGGCAATCTGTTCAAATGCGGACTGCTGCTGCTTGCCCTGTTGAACGATGCCCTCGAAATGTCTGCCGACCTCACCCTGGAAGATGCCCCACTGGGCTTCCAGTTTTTCCTTTGTCCGTTCCCAGGCGGCTTCGCCGCCGCCCTCCGTCTGTTTCTTCACCTCGTTGAAAAACGCGTCGCGCTTGCTGCGCAGCTCCCCGATCGCCTTCTCCGCGGCTGAACGCGCTTGCGTGTTGAGCTGCGAAACCCGCTCTTCGAGCGACGCCAATACGGCATCCATCTCGTCAATCCGCTCCTTCGCCCAGTTCAGATAGAAATGCGCTTGACTTGCCATGATAGCCTCCTTGTTGCCCGAACACCGTTGACGCAAGTTACGTGCTTGCGCGCCGCCCGCCGGTCATCCGACCGGAGCGGGATCCAATCCACCGAACCACGCGCCGAAATATCCCGCGTAAAGCGCCGGCGCTTCCAGATTCATCGAATGTCCGACATTCGGAATCGTCACCAGCCGGCAATCCGGCATCGCAGCCGCCATGACGGCGAGATCCGCCGGCGCAATCCAGCCGTCCTTTTCACCCCAGATCACGAGGTGGGCATGATGGATCTGCGGCATCTGCCGCTCCAGTTCGCGGCTTTCACGTTCGAGATTGAGGTTGAACGGGGTTCCGATCCAGATTCCTTCGGAGACGCTGAACGTCTGCATCAGGATCCGCTCGAACAGCGCCTGCAGCTCCTCCAGGCCGGCGCGGAATTGCGGGATGACGTTCGGAGCCAGGCTTTCCGGCGCGAACAGCGACGCCGCCGCGGTCGCCATCATGGCGCGGGTGAGGTCACGGCTCTTCATCATGGCGCGAAACAGGTCGATCTGCTCGTTGTTGAAGGCCATGCCGAGCGGCGTGACCGGATCCAGTGCCAGAACCCTGCCGAACCGTTTCGGCTGCTGCAGCAACATGCGGGCCGCGATGATGCCACCGGTGGAATGGGTCGCCAGATGACAGAACGGAATTTCAAGCGCATCCAATGCGGCGAGCATATCCGCCGCATGCTGCTGCATGGAGTAGTTGGCGTAGTTCGGCGGTCGGGACCGGCCGATCGCTGTCGCCGCAGCCGCGCCAGTCGATGCCGATCACGCGGATGCCGCGGGGAAACAGCGGGGCGGCGAGTTCGATCCAGTCCTTGCTGGCAAGGTTGCCGTGGATGAAGACGACGGTCACGTCGCCCTCCCCCCATTCCCGCCAGCCGAGTTGAACCTCGCCCGCCCGAACCCTTGCCACCGACGACGCTCTCCTACTTGTTGAGGCCCGCCGTGGGCGACGCCCCGGGTGGAGTCGGCGCCACCGGCAGTGCCGAGACCACCGAGCCCTTGATCATGCGGTCGGTGCCGAGCGGCGAGCTGGTGTCGACGCTTCCCTTGGTGACGAAGTCCACGACATCGACCGGGAATTCCACCGGATTGTCGGTATGAATGAAGTGCCCGGTGTCCGGATAGATCTTGAGGATCGGCCGGTTGCCGGCATTGGTCATGCGCGACATGAACGGCGTGATGATGTCACGCCCGAGGTCGGTGAGGCCGTTGAAGGCCGGCCCGGGATGAAGGGCTCCTTGTCGCCGAAGGAGAGGAAGATCGGCGCCTTGATCTGGGTAAGCCGCTCGTACAGGTTCTTCGGATCGTCCTGCTGCAGCTCCGCCACCGATCGCGTAGATGTCGAAGATGAAGACATTGGCCCACTGCTCGAGCTCCTTCGGATTGCCCTTGATCAGGCCGACGCGCTGATCGGTGTGGAAGCGGGCATATTCGCTGTCGCTGAAGAAGTAGCCGCTCTTCGACGCCGACACCGCGCCGGTCGCAGGATCGCGCTTCTTGAAATAGAAGAAGTCGCGGATGTCCTGCTCGGTCCGGGCAATCTCGGTGGCCAGGATTCCGGTCTGGTCCCAGGTCTGCTTCCACTTGTCGAAGTCGCGGGCGAAGGACTCGTCGAACAGGCGCAGTTTCTTGTCCTTGGATATCGCGATCTCGCGCGGATATTCTTCCAGGCCGGCACGGCGCTTCGAGCGCGAGGCCCGTCACGGCGTCCGGCCAGCGTCAGGGCGTAACCCATCACGATCTGGCCGCCGAGCGAGTGGCCGAGATAGACCGCCTTCTTGACGCCAAGCTGATTGACCACGAGGTCGTACACGACCTCGCGCATGTCCTGCATGGTGCGGGCGGGGCTCTTGTCGAGATTGCCCGGTCCCGACATGCCGTAGTGCGGCAGGTCGGGCACGATCACCCGCAAGCCGCTACGCAGCGCGTACTGCATGATGTTGCCATACATGCCGCCGAACGCGCCCTTGCCGTGGATGATGACGAGCACCTTCGGGTCCTTGTCGGTGCCGGCATACTCGTCCATGTAGCCGATCTGCCAGGACGTGCCGCGCTTGTCCTTCGCGGTGGCATATTTGACCGGATACGGATAGGTCACGTAGTCCTTCCAGAACGACTTGCCTGGATCGATATTGGCGGCGACGCCGGGAACCCGGTAGTTCTTGTCGATGTATTTCTGTGCCCGGTCGAGGCTCGCCACGTCATCCATGAAAGCGACGAATTTCGGATCGTTCTTTCGGTGGTTGATGATCGAGAACACGCCGTAATGCGCCACCGGGCTTTCCTCGGCGATGAGGTCCGCACCCGGGATGCGATCGACCGCGCGCTCGGCGAGCTTGAAATTCAGCCACCCGTCGTTGGTGATATGCATCACCATGGTGCGGGCCTGGATGCGGTCGAGATAGGGATTGATGTTGTGGATCTCGCCGACGCGGTTGCGCCAGACGAGATCGACCGCATCATACAGCTTGGAGCGGTTGATGACGCTGGAGGCGGCTTTCTCGTTCGGCGGGTCCCAGTAGAAGACTTCAGGCTGCACCGCGGCAAAGCTCTGGGTCGTCCTGTAGGCGAAGTCGTAGCCGGTCAGGCCCAGTACCGACCAGCCAAACGCCATGCCAAGCAGCGGATGCTTTTCCTTGGGCAGCTTGTAGTAGTCGCCCTTGGTGGCCTGCCACACGGGGTCGGATTCGATCGCGGCCGTCATCAACTGGAAGGTCCAGTTGCCGACCGGGTCTTCGGCGTCCGACTGGGTGGTCCCACCGATCGGCATCAAGGCGCCAATGAATTCCGGATGCATGACGCCCCAGACATAGGACTGCGTGCCGCCCATCGAGACGCCGGTGACCAGCGCAGCACGAGCGACTTTCAGGCTGTCGCGCACCATGCGGTAGTTCGCCTGCACCATGTCATAATAGCTGTATTGCGGAAACTTGATGCCGAGCCCGTCGGACGGCTTGCTCGCGCCCCAGGTGCCGAGTGGGTCAACCATGATGACATAGTAGCGATCGGTATCGATCGGCCTGCCGGGGCCGATGATCGGCACGCCACCTGACAATGCGGAGCCCTTGACCCACTGCTCGTACATGTCGGTGGAATCGCCGGAATAATACGAGTTGATGACCACCGCATTGGTGATTTCACCAGCAGAGTTGCGCCGCGGCGTGCCGACGGCGATATAGGCCGAGTGAAGCTTGCCGGCGCCAAGCGATTCCAGCGTGACGCCGCCCTCGCCGCCATTTTCCCATTTCGAAGGTTCGCTCAGATCGTATTTGCCGCCGAGGCGAAAGTTGGCAATCTCGACCGTCTTCTTCAGCCCGTCGTGCTGCATTTGCGACGATCGGCGCGTAAGGGATTCGGCTGCCGCGACAGACGTAGCGATCAGCAACACCAGCAGGCTGACGACAAAGCGCTTCATGCGATCCTCCCGGAAAAGTCGGTGCTCGGCCAGAATTTTGGCAATGGCTTAGACGAGCGTCCCGGTGCAACCCTTGATTTATCTCAAGGGTGATCCGTCGAAACGGGACATTCAGGAGGTCCGACTTCGTTTGGGTGCTGCATGCCGTTCCTCGCCCTTGGCTCCTATCGCATACGTTACGAGCTGGAGGGACCCGAGCGTGGGCCGGCCTATGTGCTGGTCAATGGACTGACACAATACGCCGAACTGTGGGGCGCTTACCGCGACGCGCTGGTGGCGAAAGGTTTTCGCGTTGCGACATTCGATCTTCTCGGCCAGGGCGCGTCCGACAAGCCCGCCTTGTTCATCAGCCAGGACGACCAGGTTGCGGCGCTGGCCCTGCTGATCGACCAGCTCGAGCCACCGGTGTTCCTTGGCGGCATCAGCTTCGGCGGCCTGATCGCCTTGCGCTATGCGATCGAGCACCCGGGCCGGCTCACCGGCCTCGTCGCCATGAGCGCTTTCGCGGAACTCTCGCCCCAGCTGCATGCTTATCGGCAACGCGCTGCGCACCGGCCTGATCCTCGGCGGAACGAGCTATCTGCAGGACCTGTTGCTGCCGATGAACCTGTCCGATGCCTGGCTTGGGCCGCAACTCGGCAACCTCGAGGCGATCAAGCGTCAGGGCTGGCTCACCAACGACATCTATGCCCTGCAGAATCTCATGGAGTCCTTCCTCGATTTCAAGCCGTTGACACCGCAGCTCTCATCGATCAGCGTGCCGACGCTGATCCTGAACGGCGAGTTCGATTTTCTGACCCCACGCGCCCTGCATGAAACCCTCCGCGTGCAGATTCCCGACAGCGCGCTGGTCATCATTCCAGCATGCCTATCATGCCTTCACTCTCGAAAAACCTGATCTGACGGCCGACCTGCTGGCCAGGTTTGCCGAGCATGTTGTTGCCGGGAAATGGCAAGGCAACCGTTCGGTGTGGATCGCTCCGGAGAAAGCGGGCGATCCGCTCATCCCGTTTCCACCCGGTCACGACCATCTCCGCGCCATTCCGTCGCATGGGGTGCCGCTATGAGCATGTTCCTCGGTCCCCTCGATGCGGCGGGCCGCGTGCCGCCGCGGCAGCAGACCCGTGTCGCCGCGTTCCTGTTGTCCTGTCACGGCGCGATGGCGCGACAGCTTGCGCTCGCGCTGTCCTGGCAAACCAATCCGGCGTGGCACGCCGAATTGAACGCGCAGCTGTTTCACGAAGCCGAAATCGGCGCGCTGTTGCTGCGGGCGACCTCCTGGACGCCCGATCCGGAATTGCTGTTTCTTATTCCCAGGTGGGAGGCGTCCTGGCTGCCGAAGCCGGGCCAGGGAATCGCCGACCGGACGCAGGCAATGACCATCGATACCGTGGCGTTCGGCCACGCTCTGCATTCGGTGATCCGGCCGGCGGCCTTGCTGCCGCAGGAGGCGGCCGCGCTGGACCCGTTCACCCTGGCGTTACGCAGGATCGAGTTCGAGAGCGGCCGCATGATGCAGGCGCAGGTCATGTTCCTGAAGAGCGCCGACCTGCTGCCGCTTCGCGCCGCCGTGGCCGCGGCCGTCGAAGGCCGCCACCTTCAGGTCCGCAAGCTGTGGCAGGACATGCTCGCCGGCATCGGTGTGGATCGACGCACGTCGCCATGAGCGCGCGACCACCCTTGATACAGATCAAAGTCCGCCTTGCGGGCTGCGGCTTCAATGGCGGGCGTCCAGGCGATGATCGTTGGAGCCGGCAATGAAAGCCCTTTCTGCGGAAGAAGCGGTGGCGATGATTCCCAATGGCGCGACCGTCATGGTCGGCGGATTCATGGGCGTGGGAACGCCGGAGCGCCTGCTCGACGAACTGGTCAGGCAGCGGAAATCCGAGCTTTCCATCATCAGCAATGATGCCGCCTTCCCCGGAAAAGGCGTCGGGAAACTGTTCGACGCCGCGCTGGTCTCGACGCTGACGGCCAGCCACATCGGGCTCAATCCGAACGTGCAGAAGCAGATGATGGCCAACAAGGTGGCGGTCAACCTCGTGCCCCAGGGCACGTTCGTCGAGCGGATCCGGGCCGGCGGCTGCGGCCTCGGCGGCGTGCTGACACCGACGGGCGTCGGCACCATCGTCGAGGAGGGCAAGCGCAAGATCGAGGTCGACGGCAAGACCTTCCTGCTCGAGACGGCGCTTCGCTCGGATTTCGCCTTGATCCACGCGTTTCTGGCCGACTACCTCGGCAATCTCACCTACGCGCTGACCGCACGCAACTTCAACCCGGTCATGGCCATGGCGGCCGACACCGTCATCGTTACCGCGGAGCATATTGTCCCCGTGGGGGTCATCGCGCCCGACCATGTGATGACGCCCGCACCGCTCGTCGATTACCTCATCGCCAACGGGTGAACCATGGATGCTCAAACGATCATCGCCCGGCGCGTCGCGCTCGAACTGCGTTCCGGCAACCTCGTCAATCTCGGCATCGGGATTCCGACGCTGGTCGCGAACTACGTTCCGAGCGATCTCAAGGTATTCTTTCAGTCGGAAAACGGATTGATCGGCACCGGACCGATCCCGGAGCAGGGCATGGCCCATCCGCTTTTGACGGATGCCGGCGGCAAACCGATCAGCGCCCTGCCCGGCGCGTCCACCTTCGACAGCGCGATGTCGTTCGGACTTATCCGGGGCGGCCATGTGGACGTGACGGTGCTCGGCGGTCTGCAGGTCGACGCCGAAGGACACCTGGCGAACTGGACGATCCCCGGCAAGATGGTGCCGGGCATGGGCGGCGCGATGGACCTCGTGAGCGGCGCCAAGCGCGTCATCGTCGCCATGCAGCACGCCGCCAAGGGAAAATCGAAGATCGTGCAGAAATGCGGCCTGCCGCTGACCTCTTCCCGGCCGGTCGATCTGGTCGTCACCGACATGGCCGTGATCGGCTTTGCCGGCGGACGGATAACGCTGCAGGAGACCGCGCCCGGCGTCAGCGTGGCCGAGGTCATGGCGGTCACGGAGGCGGATCTGTTCATTCCGGACAAGGTTCCGGAAATGAAGATCTGACCGGATCAGGCAAGCCTTCGGGGAACGACATGCGCATCTTCAGCGACTTCAGCGAATTCAAGGCCGCGGTCGGCACCGAGATCGGCGTCAGCGAGTGGGTCGAGATCACCCAGGACCGGATCAACCGCTTCGCCGAGGCGACCTGCGACGAGCAATGGATCCATGTCGATCAGGATCGGGCCAGGAAGGAACTACCCGGCGGCAAGAACATCGCCCACGGACTGCTGTCGCTCAGCCTGGCGCCGATGTTCGTTCGCTCCGTGATGGGCCTGCGGGGACTTCGAAACACATTGAACTACGGCGCGGACCGTGTCCGATATCTCTCCCCGGTCCCGGCCGGTTCCCGGCTCAGGGGCCGCATCAGCATCGCGGAAGTCGAGGATGTCCAGCCCGCCGGCCTGAAGGTCAACTATCACCTGGTGATCGAAATCGAAGGCGGCCAGCGCCCCGCCTGCGTCGCGGAGCTGATCGCGCTCCACTACCGCTGAGATTGCGATTCGGGACGAACGGCTGCGCTCACCAGAAGCTGCTGCCGGACCAGCCAAATTGGCCGAATTGGCGGAACTGCCCGAATTGCGGGTGGCGAGCCATCGCGATCCTGGGCGCCCGCGGGCGTTTCCTGACGATTTTGCCTTGCTGTCGCGGCTCCGGTTCTCGCAGTTTTGGGTTCGATGCCTGCACTTGCTCGCCGGAAGGGGGCAGCATTGCGAAGGCCTCCCGTTTGCTCGCATCCGCAGCAGCATCGGCCATCATTTCGGGCGCCTGAATGACGGGTTGCGGACTTGCCGCCGATGTCGGAACGAGCGTGGCAAGGCTGGTATCGTAGACGATGCGCTCTGGCCATTTCCGATCGGAATGGATGCGGATGACGGTTGAATTGTCGAGCGTCCTTTCCAGCACCGGGAGTTTCGGAAAACACGCATCCAAGATGAACAACAGCGCCAGCAGCACGCCTCCGACAAAGTAAAAATATCGCGCCAGGGGCATTCATTGCTCCATGACCCCCCTTTGGCAGGAACGCCTTGTCGCAGACGGGACGCTTGATCAAGATCAAGGCCGGCGATGCCGGTCACGGGATCAACGGAACAGGGACGGATACGCCAGAAAGAGTTCATCGAGGATCGGCTCGGACTGAATGCCCTGCACCAGTATCCTCGACGCCTCGATGTCGCTGGCGGTCATGCAGAGCCCGATGATGTCGCAAAGGGCCGCGTCACGGCATGAAGCCTCCGAAATCGTCCTGGCGAGTTCGAGCGACATGCGTTTGGCGCTCGCGAAGCGAAGCCTGTTGACCCTGGTCATGTCGGAATCGATGGCGTGCGCCACGCCTTCGGCGCTCTCTCGCGCCACCGAACACATGCTCCTGATTTTTGCCAACGCCAGCGCGTCGGCCTCGGCCACGGAAACCCGATCCGGAACCGGAGCAGCCGTGCCAGCTTCGCCCGGCAGCTGATTTGGGAACTCGCTCATTTTGCGATCCGAACCAATTGCGAATGCTGATCTTTTTGCGAGGACGACATGCATGCGCATGACGCACGGCGCCCGGTCAACCGACCTTGATTTAGGTCAACGCTTGATCGCCCGGCTCGTTCGTTGCTGGATGCGCTATACGTGGAGATCAATCACCGCACTGACGCTTCGATGAAGCGGCAGCGCTTCTTACGGCCGATCGTGGTCACCGTGACAGGGCCAGTCGTGCGCGGGCTGGATCAGGGATGAATCATATTTGGTACGTCACGTTTGAGGTGCCCAAGAGCGGTACCTTGGTACAACGACGAAACCCCCGCTTAACCAAGACGTTTGAAACCGAAGCGGAGGCCAAGGATTTCGCGCGAACGAAATTCGATGGCGGATTGATCGTCACCGCCGGCACCATCAACCCCCATGTGCCGAGAAGGGCAATCCCATCGGAGGAGATTCCGGCCTGGCTCGACTCCGGTCCGGCGCAGGAAACGAATGACAGGGAAGATGACCAGGGGCCAACAACAAAGGCGGATTAGCCACCTTTGATAGCGGTTTGACACCAGTTCGAATCGGGCGGCCACACCTGCGACAACTGGCACCCGCCGCATCGACACTGCCGCCAACATCAGCGCGCGGGGTCGACCCAACGAGGGAAGTGTGAGTTCACAATCCCGCCACACTGAAAGGCCTTGAGTGTTGCCATTTTGACACGCGGTTTTCGGCCCTGCACGCATAGGGTGTTGGCATCACGAGCCAGATTCTAGTTCTAGCCAAGAAGCGGGGATACCTGTCATGAAGAAACTCTTAATCGGTGTGGTTGGTCTTGTTGCGTTGTCCGGGTCCGCCATAGCAGCCGATCTTCCTGCACGGACTTACAAGGCACCGCCCGTCGTCGTCGCTCCCATCTATGACTGGACCGGTTTCTATATCGGCGCCAATGGCGGCTGGGGATCGAGCCGCAATTGCTGGGGCATCGTCCCGGTCGGTGGGGTGACGATTGCGGACGGCTGCGTCAGTCGATCGGGCGGGGTGGCCGGCGGCCAGATCGGATATCGCTGGCAATCCGGGCAGTTCGTCTTCGGTGTGGAAGGCCAGGGCGACTGGGCGAATCTCAGCGGATCCCGTGTCAGCCCCAACTTCCCGGCGTTCCAAACCGGCGTCACGGTCGACGCCTTCGGCCTGATTACCGGCGACATCGGCTATGCCTGGAATAACTCGCTGTTCTATCTGAAGGGCGGCGCCGCGACGGTAAGGAATCGCTATAACATATGGACCGTCCCAGGCGGCGTCCTTGCCGCCACCGGAAGCTCGAATAAATGGGGTGGCACCGTGGGCGTCGGCTGGGAATACGGCTTCGCGCCGAACTGGTCGGCCGGTATCGAATACGACCGCCTGTTCATGGGTAACGCGAACAATTCCTTCTCGTTCGCTGGGTTCGGCGTCGGCGCGGCCAACCGAATCGGCCAGGACGTCGACGTGGTCATGCTTCGGGTGAATTACCGCTTTGGCGGCTACGGCAGCCCGGTCGTCGCGAAGTACTGAACTTAATTCAGACGAAAGTTCGAAGGCCGGCCGAGAGGCCGGCCTTTTTGCTGGAACGGTGGGCTGCCGCAGAAGAATTGGCGCCAGTGCATCCTGGTCAGCGCCGGCCGACGCGATCCACCGGACCGCCACGGTTCATCGGTATGCCGACAGAGCGCTCCGGATCATCCCGGAACGCTCGGCACGTCGATGCAGCCCGCCAAAGGCTCAATCCGGAGCGCCAGGCGAAGGCGTCTCCTGCCTGGGTGATACAGATCAAGGGATGCACACGCACGTGCGTCGGGTTACTTCGACCACCCCTGCTTCGATTGAACTTCCTCGTCGCCTGCCAGCAGGGTCATGCGCAACACCTCAAAAATTACCGCGGTAGACCAGCCGAACAACAGAACGCCGTTCATCGCGGTCATCGGTCCAAGCAGATGCCAGTGCACCACCGGGGTCACGTCGCCATAGCCGAGCGTCGTGTAATTCACGAAAGCGAAATAGATGATATCGGCGCCATCAGGCGCAGCCGCGGTCATCACATAGATCAATGACCAGACCAGCACCTCGGCCAGGTGCGCGATCATCAGGACGGTGACGGCGGCGATCATGACCGCGATCAATCGAATCGTTTGATGCGCCGTCGCCCACCCGTCAACGATGCGGGTCACCTTTATGACCGCGGTCATGACCAGGGCATGGATCGCGATATTGCAGACACTGGCGGCCGTACCCACGAGATATTGCCGCAACATATGGGCACCTCCGACGCCGGGGCGGGATTGAGCATGATCATGCCCCGAAAACCGGTATCCATGCTTTTCGGGATCATGCTCTAGGTCGTAAACATCATGCCTACGACCTAATCGATGATGTGATATCCGCCGTCGATATACATCACGCTGCCGGTGATCAGCTTGGCGCCGTCGAGCGCCAGGAACGCCGTCGCGGCACCGACGTCGTCGATGCTGACGAGGCTTCGCGTCGGCGCAGTGGCCTGCGCCTTGTCCATCAATTCGTCGAATTCCGGAATCCCGGACGCCGCGCGCGTCGCCAGCGGCCCCGGCGAGATCGCGTGCACACGGATGCCCTTGGGGCCCAGTTCGGCCGCGACATAGCGGACAGCGGCCTCAAGGGCCGCCTTGGCGACGCCCATGATGTTGTAGTTCTTCACCACCATCTGGCTGCCGTAATAGGTCATGGTGAAGAGCGTGCCGCCGTTCTTCATCAGCGGCTCCGCCAGATGCGCCATCCGCATGAACGACCAGCAGGAAACGTCCATCGTCTTGAGAAAGCCGTCGCGATCGACGTCGACGACCCGCCCATGCAGCGCCTCCTTCGGCGAAAAGGCGATCGAATGCAGCAGGAAATCAAGCTGGCCCCACTCTTTTTCGATGCGCTCGAACACCTGTTCGAGCTGGCCATCGACGGTCACGTCCAGCGGCACGAAGATCGGCGCCTCCAGCTCCTTCGCCAGCGGTTCGACATGCTTTTTTGCGCGATCGTTCAGATAGGTGACCGCAAGTTCGGCGCCGAGGGCCCGAAACGCCTTGGCGCACCCCCACGCGATCGACTGATCGTTGGCGATACCGACGATCAGTCCCTTTCGCCCCTTCAGCGCAACCTTGGTCTCTGGAAATACCGGGATTGTCATGACGCTCTCTCGTGTTTTGGACTGGATGAATGGCGGTTCCACAGCAATGACAATGTGTGCTGCGCGATCATCAGTTCTTCGTCAGTGGGCACGATGTAGAGGGGAACGCGGCTGTCGGCGCGCGAGATCTGCGAAGCGTGACGGGCGTTCTCGAGCGGATCAAGCAACACGCCGAGCCATTCGAGCCGCTCCGCGATCCTGGCCCGGATACCGACGGAGTTTTCGCCGATGCCGGCGGTAAAGACAAAGCCATCGAGGCCCTGCAGCGCAGCCGCCAGCATTCCGGCATGCAGCGCAACGCGATGAACAAAATAGTCGACGGCAAACGTCGCGCGGGGGTCGTCGCTGCCCTGAAGCTCCCGCATGTCGTTGCTGACGCCGGAAAGCCCCTTCAGGCCGCAATCACGGTAAAGGAAATCCTGCACCTGGGAAGGCGACATTCCCTTTACCGTCATGAGATACAGAAGAACGCCGGGATCGATCTGGCCGGTGCGCGTTCCCATCGGAAGTCCGTCGAGCGCGGTGAAACCCATCGTGCTCTCCACGCTCCGCCCGCCATGGATGGCGCACATGGAGGCACCGCTCCCCAGATGCGCGACGATAATCCGACCGCTGGCGATTTCAGGCGCGAGTTTTGGCAGGGCCTTGGTGACATATTCATAGGAGAGACCGTGAAACCCGTAGCGCCGGACTCCCTCCTCGTGCAGGGCGCGGGGTATGGCGTAGTGGTCCGCGACCTCGTCGTGGTCGCGGTGAAACGCCGTATCGAAGCAGGCGACCTGAGGCAACGCCGGAAAACTGGCAAGCAGGGAGCGGATCGGCGCCAGATTATGCGGCTGATGCAGCGGCGCGAGCGTCGCAAAACGCTCCAGACGCGCCACGACGCCGTGGTCGACCAGCACCGCCCGGTCGTAATCCGGGCCGCCATGCACGACCCGGTGGCCGACGGCAAGCGGACTTAGCTGAAGTTCCTCCCGCAGCCAGGTGCTCGCGAGCACCAGTGCCGCCGGAACGTCCGGAACGTTCTCGATCGGATAGGCGCGGTCGGCCATGGTATCGCCCGTTGCCGCCGTGGCGCGCAACCGGGGGCGGCTGCCGATCCCGTCGACCTGACCCTTGATCTCACGCGAGAGCCTGCCCTCGCCGTCGACCGCAAACACCTGGAACTTGACGCTTGAGGAACCGGCATTGACGACGAGGATGGTATCCATGGGCATCACGCCGCGGCTATCTGTGAGCGGCGCCGCCGTGCAGCGGCATAGAGCGTCGCCACCGCGCACGACGCCATGCGGGCCCGCGGCGAATCCGCCCGCGAGGTCAGCACGATCGGCACGCGGGCGCCGAGCACGATGCCCGCGCCGTCCGCCTTGGCGAAATAGGCGAGGTTCTTGGCCAGCATGTTGCCGGACTCGAGATCCGGCACCACCAGGATTTGCGCCCTTCCTGCGACTTCCGATTTGATTCCCTTGATCCTGGCGGCTTCCGGGTCGATGGCATTGTCGAATGCCAGCGGTCCATCGAGCAAGCCCCCGGTAATCTGCCCGCGGTCCGCCATCTTGCAGAGCGCCGCGGCCTCGATGGTCGAGGGAATCTTGGAGGTGACGGTCTCGACCGCCGAGAGGATCGCGACCCGGGAGTCGAACCAAATCCGGCCTGGTTGTAAAGATCGATGGCGTTCTGCACGATGTCGCGCTTGCCATCGAGGTCCGGAAAGATATTGATGGCAGCGTCGGTGACGAAGATGGTCTCGCTATAGGCCGGAACATCCATCACGAACACGTGGCTGATCCGCCGTTCCGTGCGCAGCCCGCCGGTCTTCGCCGTCACGCTCCGCATCAATTCGTCGGTGTGCAGGCTGCCTTTCATCAGCAATTCACCCCTGCCCGCGTGAATGAGCTCGACGGCCTTTGCCGCGGCCGCTTCGCTATGGGGGGCATCGATCAGTTCGAAATCGCTGATATCGATGCCGTGTTCCGACGCGGCGGCCCTGATCTTCGCCGACGGCCCCACCAAAATCGGCTTGATGATGCCGGCTTCGGCGGATTCGGCGACACCGCGCAGCGAACTTTCGTCACATGGATGAACGACGATGGTCGCGGCCGCCGGAATGGCTTTCGCCGCGGCGATCAGACGATCGTACTTTGCGCCGGGTTTGTCCGCTTCGCGGGATGCAGAGCTCATGTCCAATCCCCCATCACTTTCCTCGCCCTACGACGCCTTTGCCTCTGGCTCGGCGGTCAGCCCGAATAGTTGCGTCACGCGATCGAAACGCCTCGCGGTCTCGCCGGAGAGCTCGCCGCTGGCGGAAAGCACGCTGCGGATGGCGTCGAGGCCCCCACGGCGTTCGTCTTCGCTTGCCGGCAACAGTTTCGGGATGGCAGCGAGGCTCGCCTCCGGCTCCAGCAACAGCATGAAGAACTGCTCGCGCACGATGGTCTTGAACTGCGCCAGCGTCAGCCGCGAGCCGGATTCGGTCGAGCGGGCCCGCCGCAATGCCTCGAGGCTGCGTTCATCGACCATCCCGCGCGACATCCCGACATAGAGCAGACCGCGAATGATGCATTCCCGGAGACCGCCGCTGCCGATCTGCGATTTCAACTCGGCGATGCGCGCCTCCAGACGCTGGCGGTGCTCAGGCGACATTTCCGGCTTGGGCGAGACTTCCGCGTCCGGCTTGATGCCAACAGCGGCCTGCAGCGCCGGCGATCCATAGATGCCGAGAAACAGCGTCTCGCTGAGCGCCTCCTGGGTGTCGCGCCACTTGTCCAGCACGTCGACCATGTTCTTCGAGATGGTCTCCTGGAAGGTTACGAACGGGTTGTCCTTCGCCGCCGGCTTGCGGTTTTGGCGGACATTTTCGGCGGTCCCGGCCACGGCTTTCATGGCAGCGTTGTCGCCGCCGAACGCCTCGTAGGAAACGCGGAGCGGATGCAACTTTTGCATCGACTCCGCGAGTTGGGGAGTAACGATGGCGCGAATCCAGGGCTGGACGAAATTGCGATAGTTGGCGAGATTGATTTCGGACACCCGGGCGGCGGTGGCAAAGCGCCGTTCGTCCTCGGCGTCATTGCCGCCCATGGCCCTGATATCGTCGAGCGTGCGCTGCTCGCACCGCATGATCCACTTTCCGCCGGCAAGCTCCGGGTTGGCGGTATCGGCGGATTTCACCTCGAAAGTCGCCTCGTAAAGGCCGGGCGGCAGCACATCGATCAGGTCGATGTTGCTCGAAAATTCGCTGTGCTCCTTCTTGGCGACACCGCCGGAGACGAAGATGCCGAGATGCCCGACGCTTTCGTGAACGGTGTAGACGATGGTCTGCCCATAGGCGCGGATCTCGTCGACGTCGCCGTAGAGTTCGAGAATCCAGCCCAGCGCCTGCTGCGGCGGCGTGATGTTGTCGCCCTTCGAACAGAACACGACGATCGGAGATGAGATTTTCCGCAGGTCGACGACCTGGCCGTCGGATGTCTTGATGCGTCCGGCGGCGAGGTTGTTGCCGACGAACAGCTCATCGACGATGAACTGGATCTCCTCGGCATTCAGGTTGACGTGTCCACCCCACCAGCGCTCGAATTCGAGATAGCGATCCGCCTCGCTGTCGACCTTCGAATAGACATTGTATTGCTTGGTCCAGAGCGTATTCGACGGATTCATGTTTTCGAAGTTCTGGACCAGCCACGCGCCGTCGAACTTGCCGCCGCCGAGGTCGCTGGTGAGCGCCGTCAACCAGCTTCCACCCAGCAGGCCGCCCGAGTAACGCATCGGATACTTGCCGCGGACGCCGGCCCAATAGGACAACGGCGCGCCGGCGATGATGAGCGGTCCGAACAGTTCCGGCCGCAGCGAGGCCAGGATCATGACCGCCCAGCCGGCCTGGCAATTGCCGATCACGCACGGCTTGCCGTCGGCGTCGGGGTGCAGGGCGATGACTTTTTCGACGAAGACCGCCTCGGCTCGCGCGATGTCCTCGATGGTCTGGCCCGGCATCGGTTCCGGCAAAAAGCCGATAAAGTAACAGGGGTGGCCGGCCTTCATCGCCACGCCGATTTCACTGTCGGCCTTGAAACCGCCAATACCCGGTCCATGGCCGGCGCGAGGATCGATCACCACGAAGGGGCGGCGCTTGAGATCGATTTCCACGCCGCTCGGCGGCGTGACGCGTACCAGCGCATAGTTCACCGGCCGCTCAAGGTTTCGGCCGTCGCTGATCAATTCGACGGCGTAGTCGAGCACATGGGGCGCGGTTTCGGCCAGGTGCTCGCGGTATTGAGCGCCACGCTGGCGCATGACATCGAGGAACAGGACACTGCGCTGCCCGGTATCCACCAGGTATTCGAAGGCAGATGCAAAAAGTTTGGGCAGCGCATCGCCCGAAATCGCCGGCTTGTCCATGCTCAATCTCTCGTTGGCCGCAGTCCGCGATCAGGATGGCGCGAGGGCGGCGCAAACCCCTTGATTTAGGTCAAGGGAACCTGACGCGCATTTGGGCGCGTCGTCACACCTGGCAGGCGTGGCGCGGAAACACGGGCCGGAGCGCTAACTCTCCGCCGCCGCTGTTGCAACGCTGGGTTCCACGCCGGGCGGCACCGGTTCGGTCCGCTCTTCCCGGATCCACGCCATCATCAATTGCCAGGCCACCGCCAGGATGATCGGCCCGACGAACAGGCCGAGGATGCCGTGCGCGACCATCCCGCCCAGCACGCCGATGAAGATGACAAGCATGGGGGTATTCAGGCCGCGTCCCATCAGCATCGGCTTCACGACGTTGTCGGCGAACCCCACCACCAGGAGATAGGCTGTCAGCGGCAGAGCCACTCCAAAATCCTTGGTCGCCCAGATCCATACGATCACCGGGAGCAGGACGATCGCCGACCCGATCTGCAGGATGGCAAGGACCAGCACGGCGAACGCCAGTACGCCGGCGTGCGGCACGCCCGCGAGTTTCAATCCGATGCCGGCCAGCAGCGACTGGAGGACCGCCACGCCGATCACACCCTGCGACACCGTGCGTATCGTCAGCCCGGCCAGCGCAACGAAATCCTCGTTTCGCTGCGTCATGACCTGCGCCTGAATCCGCCTTGTCCCCTCGACCAGGCCCGGACCATAGATGAACAGGAAACCGGACAACACCACCGACAAGACGAACTTGAGCGTTCCGACGCCCGCGCTGCCGGCAAAGGCCAGCACCGGGCCGGCCAGCGGCTTCAAGTGCGGCGCTATCTGGCGCAACGCGGCGCCGATATTGCTCGAGGCCTGGTTCCACAGCTCGTAGACCTTCGGGCCTACCAACGGCCACGCCTTCACGCCCTCTGGAGGAGACGGAATGGCCAGGGTACCCGCACCGAGCTGGCCCGCGAGTTCCTGCAGGCCTTCGATCAAGCCGACCCCCAGCCACATGACGGGGCCGATAATGATCAGGAGGCTGATGACCGTGATAATCGCCGCCGCCAGCTTGGGCCGGCCGCCCAGATTCGTGGCAAGCCAGTCGTACAGCGGATACAACGCGACCGTCAGGACGATGCTCCAGGCCAGCATCGGAATGAATGGACGAACAAGGACGAACGACCAATAGAGCAGGAAGGCCAGCAACGCGAGCCGGACCACCAGTTGTATGATCTCGTCACCCGATCTGTTCTGCCCCAAAGCCCTCAGGTCCATCGTTCCATATCCCGCCCGCATCATCGGTACCCGCACGAACGGCGCGTGCGGACCCATGCGGCATGTGAAACTTCCCTTTTCACACCGAGGCTATCCGCACCCTCGCAAGGTCATGCTTGATCCAGATCAAGCATCACCACGCAGAATGATCGCGACTCAAAGCATCAGGGCCGGAAGAGCGGCCTGCCGGCCATGAGGGGAACCAGTTCCCATGCCTGAAATCGCTGACTATGCGGTCGTCGAGCATCTTCGCGACGCCCGTCCGGTCGCAATCCGCGCGCTGCGGCCCGATGACGGGCCCGGGATGCTCGCGGCGGTCGGAAAAGCCAGCGCACAATCGCTGCAGCGGCGCTTCTTCGCACCAAAGAAGGGATTTTCGGAACCGGAGATGACGTTCTTCCTCAATATCGATTTCGAAAATCATGTCGCCCTGGTCGCGGAAATCGACGAGGACGGACACCCCGTCATCATCGGCGGGGGACGCTATGTCGTCGACCGGCCCGGCCGGGCCGAGGTCGCTTTCGTCGTGGTCGATGCCTACCAAGGCCAGGGAATCGGGACGATTCTCATGCGGCATCTGGCTGCACTGGCGCGTGATGCCGGTCTCAAGGAGTTGATCGCGGATGTGCTGCCCGAGAATACCGCGATGCTGAAATTGCTGAGGACATTCGGCTTCCTGCCCGGCTCGCAGCGCGCCTCTCAAGTCGCCCATCTGACGCTGAAGCTCGCCTAGATCATGATGCGATTAGATAGAATCGCATCATGATCTTATCCTCTGTTTGAGCATGATCTTTTCGGAAAGCCGGTTTCCACTTTTCCGGATCATGCTCTAGGCCAAGCCGTTATCGCAAGCCGAGCAGCGAGCGGCGATAGCCGCCGCCGCGCGCTTCTTCCCGGCACACGAAGCTACCGTCATAGCCGCCGGCATAATGTCGCTGCTGCTTCGCGTAGTAGATTCCCTTTCGGAAATCGAGCCAGACGACCACATCCGCAGGGCAATGCCGTTGCGCTTGCGCCTCATAACGAAACGGCGTCAGTGGATCTGCGGCCGCGCTGCCGGCATGGCCGACGACGAACGCAGTCAATGCCGCCATGATCACACACAGCCGCAGCTGCCACCGGGCGCTGGGCGCGCTCCCGAGGGTTATAGTTGCTGGCTCTGGCATATTGCGGCGTGCATACCCGCTCCGCCACCCGACAGCATCACCCGCCTGCATGAGCAAGACTTCGCTGTGCGCAGCATTACAGCTCAGCGACAGACATAGGCTCCGTTCACATACACGCGGGCACAGGTGGTGCCACCATAATAGGCGCTGCCGCCATAATAGGCCGCACCCACGGCTGCTCCGCCCACCACTGCGCGGCGTGTCGTCCGTCGTGCGACGCCAGCGACGCTGACGGGGGTCAACGGCCGCCCTACCCTGGCCTGTGCGCTGTCGATGGATAGCGAAAGACCGCCGCTTGATGACCATCCTGGGGATACCAGGGCCGCAACGGCGAGAACCGACGTTGCCAATAATGCCTGCTCGATGCCGATCCGTCTCATTTCAACCTCCGCTGTTCATCAAGCAAACGATAGGCTTCCAGAACCCGCTCCCTTGATCTAGGTCAATGGACAGCAGGGACAGGTTGACGCGCTCACGGCAGGCCGAGCCCACAGGGTCTTCGATCCCACGATCAAACGATTGCTTCGAGAGGGAGTGTGATCCGGAACAACGCGCCGCCGCCAGGTTGATTTTCCGCCGCTATCCGCCCGTTGTGCGCTTCCACAATGGTCCGCGCAATGGACAGGCCCATGCCCATTCCTTCCGCCTTGCTGGTGAAAAACGGTTCGAACACCTGCTTCAACCTGTTCTCGGGAATGCCGGGACCATTGTCCGATATCGACAGCTCGGCGAAGTCGTCGACGCGCGACGTCCGGAAGCTGATTTTGCGGCTTTCAACGGGCGTGTCTGCCATCGCGTCCATCGCATTGACGATCAGGTTGAGAATAACCTGCTGAAGCTGGATGCGATCGCCCATGATCGGCAGTGCGACCGGCGTGAGCGAGCTGTAAAATTCGACTTTGCGCGCCACTGCGAGCGCCGCGATGAACTGGAGCGTTTCCTGCACGAGGTCGTTGAAATCGAAATTTTTGGTTTCGAAAGGTGCTTTTCTCAGCAGGCTGCGCATCCTTCGAATGACTTCGCTGGCCCGCCGGTCATCGTGGATTATGTCATCAACGATGTTCTTGAGTTCGGCGATGTCCGGGGGGCTCGATGTCAATATTGACTGGGCCGTTTCGGCGTTCGCCAGAATGGCCCCAAGCGGCTGATTGATTTCGTGGGCGATGGTGGCGGTCAGTTCGCCGGCCGTCGAGAAACGGTTGATATGGGCAAGTTCCTCCATGCGGTGCCGCGCCTGCACCTCCGCCAGGTGGCGCCTGCCACGTTCATGCAGCAGCAGCGAGATCAGCCCGGCCTGGATCAGAACAACCGCGCTGACGAACGCGATTTGCCACCAGTACTGCTCCCACGAGGTCGATTCCCGGAAGTCGATTTCGCTTCCGGAAGGCAGACGGCCCTCGCTGACGCCCCAACGCTGCATCTGGCGCCAGTCGAAAACGATCTTGTTGCTCAACACCTCGGAAAGCTGTTGGGGAGGCTCGGCGCCCGCCAGCAGCCGCAACACCATCCTGGCCGCCTCATCGCCATGCTCGGTGAAACTGTACAGGCTGCCCCCGACGATCCCACGGCCGAGGTATTGATCGAGAAAACCGTAGACCGGCACGCTGGCCGCGCCGGAAACACGTTCGACGACCTCGTGTGGAACGAAAGGGTGGCCGGTGCCGTCCTGGAACATCGAGAGATACAGGACGACGTCCTGGGCCGGCAACCGCGAAAGCGTCGCGAGCAGCTGTTGCAGGGAGGGCTTTGAAAGGTAGGTAAAAGAGACCCGGTTCTCGAACGAACGGAATTCGTTTTGCGCCTCGGCGAGAAGCATCGCATCAAATTCCGACGTGCCCGAAACGACCACGACGTTCCTGGTCGCGGGATGGAGACGAAGCACCAGTTCAAGTGTCGGCGCAAACTCCCGCTTCAGGAGAACGCCGTACACGTTGGACGGCAGGGACCGGGTGCCGAGCTGTCTCCGGTCCACTCCGCAGAATACGATCGGTGCTCCCGGAAATATCAGATCGCCATAAGTCAGCAGGAAATCCAGGGCGGGGGCCATGATGCCAACGACAACATCGATCTTCTTGTCGGCATATTTTGCGCGAAGGAAGTCGCGCAGCAGCGTCTTGTACGAGCTTGAGCCGAACCGGGACAAATCCATGGCTTCGCGATAGACTTCGATCGGCTCGGTGGAGTTGGATCGAAGGAAGCGGACCAATTCGGCGTCCAGCAGCGACAAGCCCGGCAGTTCGACCCGTTCGTCGTAAAGCAGAACGATCTGCCGCGTTGCGGCCGACACCGGCAAACAGCCGACTATCGACATCGCCAAGCCAATGCACAGATTCAGAAGGATGGTGCGCAATTTCATGGCGCGACTGCGGTTCGCCCGTCCCATCCAAATGGATCAAAGCATTATTCGACAACGTTGGCGTAACAATTTGCGCCGCTGATCAACGAGAGGCGGTCGGCGCTCCGCGTCGGCCAGAGAGCCCGCCAAATACCAGGCGCGAGTGAGCAATGTTGCACACGTTTCGACACAGTTCCAATGAGAACTGCGCATGCCGGGCCGGCTGACGGGAGTCGCGGCGCCTAGCGGCCGCCCTTCACGGGGCGCTGTCGAACAGGACCTTGGCGGCCCGGCGCGCACGGGGGTTGGTCTTGATCGGCTTGGCGGGGCCTGCGAGAAACGAGAGCGGAGCGATCAACTCGCACGCGACGCCGCTTGGCCGATACCGGATGGCCACCCTTCCGGCAAAAGTGCTCCCCAGCATCTGTTCAATGAGACGCGAACCGAAGCCTCGCTGATGGGGCGCAGGTCTGGAGACCGCCGGCCCACCGCTCTCGGTCCATCTGAACCGGAAGTGCGGCACCGTTTTGAGCTTCGCGACCGACCAGGTAACGTCCACTCTTCCCCGCGTCGAGAGCGCGCCGTATTTCGTGGCGTTGGTCGCGAGTTCGTGGATCGCGACCGCGAGTGCCAATGCCTGCCTGGGCTGCAAGACGAGGTCGGGCCCGCCGGCCTGGATACATCCCTGTCCCGAACGATGCGCCGCAAGCGCGCCGTCCACGATATCGCTGATCGGCGCGTCAGACCAATTTGTCCGGGTCAGGATATCGTGCGCGCGGCTCAGGGTCATCAAGCGGGCCGTAAAGGCTTCACGCGCGGTGCCGACATGGTCGCCGCGCATGGTCTGGTTGGCGATCGCTTGAACCATGGCGAGCGTGTTCTTGATGCGATGCTGCAACTCGGCAGCCAGCAAGGCCTGGCGTTGCAGCGCCTCCTTCAGCTCTGCGACAGCCCGCCATTGGTCGGTGATATCCCGACAGACCGACAGCAGATGGGATGGCTTGCCGTCACTTCCCGGGATCGGAGACACCTGAACATCCCAATAGCTGGGCGCCCCCTTGGCGGTGTTGGCGGTCGCCGTGAACCTGGCCCTGCCGCCTGCCCTGGCGGTTTCGAGCGCGTTCACGGCGTCGATGTTACTGGCGTCCCGCTGGAACTCCGGCCAGGGGCAGCCTTCCAGCTCGTCGACGTGCTCATGATCCGCTTGCAGCCTTCGCTCATGAATTGCGGGCGGCCATCGAGATCCAGAATCTTGACGCAGTCGCCGCAACCCGCAAGAACACCATGCAGGATCGCGGCGTTTCCAGCGAGGCCCGGTCCAGCAGCCCGCAGTTCATCCTTCGTCGACGTCACCGTCGATGTCGGCTCCGAGCGCATCCTGATGCCCAGAAGAGCGAGCTGCCGGATTTTTTGATCCAGCCGTGCGGAAGACCGGGCTGGATGGTTCAAGTTGCGGGGATTCTGCATGGCGCAGCCCGCGAGCCAGACTCCGACTGACCGGTCATCGATGCCCCCTGCCTAAGGGTTGATCTGATTCGAACAATGCTACGCCATCGGCAGTTTGTGGACTATTGACCCCGTGGGCATTGTCCCAATGGACAATTGCGATGGAATGAACGAATGGCGCCGCGCGCGGTGAAATCCGGCCCGATGCGGCGCTGCAAACTCTTTCGCCATTCCGGCACGGCATATCGACTTTGGTTTAAACCCCCGGGCGAATTGACGTTTTCATTCCGGTCGTTCAATCGCTCATTTGCTTTGCCGATCTGATTACGGCGGTTTTTCTGTTCGCCCAATATTCGATCCAGCCTCAGCGCGCCCTGCTGGCTCTCGCGAGAGGCTATATCTTCAGCGGCCTGTTCGCGTTCCTGCAGACGCTCGATTTTCCGGGCGCCTACAGCGCAACCGGCCTTCTCGGCGGCCGACCGAGCGGTGCCGCGGGGCATGCTCACGGAATATCGTTTTCGACGGAATTCCAGGAAGACGTTCCGGAGGTCGCAGGCGATCCGACCCAGCTCCAGCAAGTTGTTCTGAACCTGGTCAAGAACGCGATTGAAGCCATGGCGGCAGTTTCGACAACTATAAAATCCCTTCGACTGATTACGAGCCATGGCGGCGATGCGCCCGTCTCGCTTTATGTTCAGGACGACGAAATCTTCCGGGATGGGATTGGGGTTGTCGATTTCCCGGAGGATCATTGAGGATCACGGCGGTCGTTTGCGGCTTGCCGAGACAAGCTCACACGGCTGTACCTTTGAAATCACCTTGCCCGGCAACACGGCGTTGGCGCCGGCCGGCGTCCGAAGCGTCGGGCCAGGCCTTTAACCTGGCCCGACGCTGCAATGGAATAAGTCTACTGGCAATTGTACAGGATGCCGTCCCCGCCTTTGACCGCCGTACCGGGCCGGCAGGCGATGCCATAGCGCGCCGCGTAGTCATCCCATCCGGCGTAGCTGTACCCAGGGCCGGTCCAGGGCCCATTAAAGTAGTAGGCCCTCACGGCATTCCAGGGCACTCCTTCGTGCGTGTAATAGTGCGCGCTCGCGGCATAACCCGTGTGAATATAGACACGCGTATACGCCTCGGCCTTGCCGACCGACAGCGACAGGCCACCTTGTTCAGACCAGCCCGGGGAAAATAACGCCGCACACGCAAAGGTCGCGGTTGCCATCGCCATTGTTCTCAAAGTCATCTTCATGCCTTTTCTCCATTGCTTGATCACCACCCGCTTGAGCCCTGCGCCTTCGCTAACGGCAGAGTATTGCGATAGATCATGGCGCGCAGTTATTCGAACATGGTCAGTTCGTCCGGCAGTCATGGTTCGCTGATCCGCATGGCGCAGCCCTCCACCCGGGCTCCAACCGACCATCATCGGCGCCCCCCCTGAACCTTGATTTGATCTGCGCAAGCTACGACGTCGGCGATTGGCCGACTATCGACCCAACGGCCATTGTCCCAATGGGCAAGCACCGCGGACGGCCCGAAATCGCGGCACGCGGCAACACCGAAAACAACAACGCGGAGACCGTCGCTTCTCCGTTCCCTTGATCCAGGTCAAGTCCGGCCACGTCGAAACGCAACGATATGAATTGTTGGGGTGGTCCATGCATCATGGAGAAACCCATGAATCAACATTTTAGAAAAATTACTCTCGCCGCGTCCGCCTTGGCGTTTGCAGCGTTGTCTTCGTTCGGCTGGTCGGCGCAGAGCGGCCTGTCGCTATCGATCGGGAAGGCCGAAGCGCGGGTCGGTCGTCCCCTTACGCCCGTGAGCGTTGCGGGCGTCGCACGTCGACAATACCGGCGGGCCGCGGTCGGCACGGCGGTCGCTGTCGGCGCAACCGCCGGCTACTACACGGGTGCAGGTTACGCAGGCGATTCCTATGCCAATGGGAATTTTCGGGGAGCGAGAGCGGCCTACTACGATTCATACGCATCCGACACGTCGTCCCAGCCTTACTCCGCCGTGCGCGCCTATTACGCGGGCGGCCCGTGGTATAACTACAGCGGCTGGGGCGACTACGCGGCTCGCAACGCCATCTCATGCACGCCCGGCAGCATGGTCAGGCTCGACGACGGCCTGATGCACGTCTGCCAGTAAGCCCTGCGACGACAAACCGGGGCGGCGCCGACGCCGCCTCGGATTTCCCGTCTCGGGGTCGCCTCTCGGGCTGGGCTCTCAGGTATGATTTGGCTCGCTTCGGGATGCGGCGCAGTGCCTGGCCCATATGATCCGGTAGGCCTCTTCAACGGCGCACGTGTAGGCCGCCGGGCTGCAGCAACGCGCGATGAGGTCTGGCAGCGCGTGACGAATGGCCTCGAGCCGGTCGGGCGTCGATCGCGTGGCGATGTCGACGTATTGATCGTCATCGGCAGCGACCCAGTCAGGCATTCCCACCGCCGAGAGGATCGCCCCGCCTGTACGTGTGGCGATGCCGCGACCGAGCCTGGTCACGACCGGCACACCCATGTACAGGCTCTCCCAGACCGAGACGCCGCCACCATGGGGAATCGGGTCGAGGCAGATGTCGACGTTGCGGAAGGCCGCCAGGTGTTCGTCGCGGCTGGTCGAACCCAAAAGATCGATCCGGTCGGCTGCGATGCCATGGGCGGCGAATTTTTCCCTAAGGCCATCCCGGATCGCGGCATCGTCGATCAGCTTGTCCTTGATCAGCAACCGCGACGTGAGATCCGACCGCAGGATCCGCGCCCAGACGCCGATGCTGGCATTGGACAACCGGCTCACCCGGCTGAAGGCGCCATAGGTCACATAGCCGTTGGCCCTCACGGGTGGCTCCATCGATCGCAGCGCGGCCGATGGCGGCTCAAGCGTGAGGGTGCAGGGAAGATCATGGATCTGCTCGGCGAAAAGCCCGCGCTCCGCCGTCGGAACCAGCACCGGATCGGCAAACAGGTAATCGATGGTCGAAAGGCCGGTGCCCGACACATGTCCCCACGCGCAGACCTGGACCGGCGCCGGCTTGCGCGCAAACACGCGCAGGCGATTACCCTCGGTGTGTCCCCCGAGATCGATCAGGATGTCGACCCGGTCGGATCGTATGCACATTTCCAGCTCCGCGTCGGAATATTGCCGGACGTCCCGCCATCGATCGGCCAGATCCCGGAACGATCGGGTGACGGCATCCTCGGCCGGCGAGCCCGAATAGCAAATGACCTCGAAGCGCGATCGGTCGTGGTTCGCCAGCACCGGCCGGAACACGTAGGCGGCCGATCGATGCCTGAACTCCGCGGAAACGTAGCCAAGCACGATCCGCCGGTCCGGATCTGAATCATTGGCGTGCCGCAACGATCGCCGCGCGGCAATGTCGGCGCCAATCCGGCGCCACCAATCGCCGCGCGCCGCCTGCTGCCGGCCGAGGTCGCTGTCCTCGACGTAGTCCAGCGCAAAGATCCGGGCCGACAGGGTCGCCTCGTCGTCCGGATTGATCGCAAGCGAACGATCAAAGCAGGACACCGCGGCCTCGGCATCGCCCTGGTCCAGATGACATTGACCGAGTAAGGTGAGCGCACGGGCATAGTCCGGCTTCAGCGCCAGCGCGCGGCGGCAGGCTTCCTGCGCCGCGCTCACGTTTCCAGTCATCTGCAGCACGGCGGCGCGAACCTGCCATGCTTCGGCAAATGAGGGATTGATCGACAATGCCCGATCGACGCTGGCAAGCGCCTCTTCGAACCGCGCCACCAGCCGCAGCATTTCGGCCCGGTTGCTCCAGGCCACGGGATCGTCCGGGGCGACCGCCAGCGCGGAATTGAAGCTCGCGATCGCATCGTCGAACCGGCCAAGCCCGTGCAACTCGGCGCCGCGGTTTTTCCAGGCGTGCACATGGCGCGGATTGACCGCGATCGCCTGGTCGAAGCTTGCGATCGCCTCGCTGCCACGGCCGAGCGCGCCCAAAAGGTTGCCGCGGTTATAATGGGCGTCGGCGAAATCCGGCTTCAGGGCGATGGCGCGCTCGAAACAGTCCAGTGCCTCCTGATGCTTATGATGTGCCTTGAACGCGATGCCGAGATCGGAATGCACCGCCGCGGAGCCGGGATCCAGCAGCAGCGCCCGCTTGAACGCGCGCACTGCCGCCTCGCCATCGCCGGTTGCGTGTTCGCACAGACCCAGCATGTGCCAGGCCTCGAAATGGTTGGAGCGCTTCTGCAGCACCTTCCTGTAGCCGGCCTTGGCATCCGCCAGTTGACCGGACCCATGCGCCTGCTGAGCCCGCGCGAACAGGATCTGAAACAGCGGCGTCTTGTGCTCTGTTTGCGACGCGCCGGAGAGCGCGCGCTGGGCTGAAATCATCTGCCGGTCTCTTTCTGCCGCGCCGATAGGCGTGCCCCCCGGTTCACGCTGGGCAGCCGGACCGGTTCGATGGCGGATTTCAGCTTCGGCGGGAGGGCTTAATAAACTGTTAACCATGTTGATGAGGGTGCGTCGGGGGAAAAAATGCACACCGGCGGGCGCTTCAGGCATGATCGAGGGCAAAATCCCGGGGCAACCGACTGGCTGGCTGGGGCGGGAGGATTCGAACCTCCGCATGGTGGAATCAAAATCCACTGCCTTACCACTTGGCGACGCCCCATCGGTCTGTCCGGAAATGGCGGGACCGGCCCGCGCGGATTCCGCACCGCACCGAGGGTCTATAGACAGATTCCGGCCATTTCAACCGCCTCTACCCCGTTCCGGGCGACCCGGCCACGCCCCATCGCGGTTGAGAGCCGGCCGGTTTCGTGAGAAACCCACGGTCCGCGATCCCCAAAAGCGAGAACGGTGCCATGACCTACCGCGCCCCGATCAACGACATGCTGCTGGCGCTCAACCATGGCGCCGGGCTCGAGGCCGCGGTGAAGGCCGGGCATTACGGCGACTATGACGCTGACGTCACCGCCGCGGTGCTGGAGGAGGCCGGCAAGTTCGCGTCCGACGTGCTGGCGCCGCTCAACCGGGTCGGCGACCAGAACGGCATCAAGCTCGACGCCGGCAAGGTCACCACCGCGCCGGGCTGGCCGGATGCCTACCAGCGCTGGAGCGCCGCCGGCTGGAACGCGGTGTCGGGACCGGAGGCGTTCGGCGGGCAAGGCCTGCCGCTGGCGATCAACGCCGCCTGCACCGAGATCTGGGCCGCCTCCAACATCGCCTTCGGGCTGTGCCCGCTGCTGACGCTGTCGGCGATCGAGGCGCTCGATGCCCATGGCAGCGCCGAGCTGAAGAAGGTCTACCTGGAAAAGCTCGTCACAGGTGAGTGGACCGGCACCATGCAGCTCACCGAGCCGCAGGCCGGCTCCGATGTCGGCGCGCTGCGCAGCCGCGCCGAACGGGCAGGCGACGGCAGCTACCGCATCACCGGCACCAAGATCTTCATCACCTATGGCGACCACGACATGACCGACAACATCGTGCATTTCGTGCTGGCCCGACTGCCCGATGCGCCACCCGGCACCAAGGGCATTTCGCTGTTCCTGATTCCGAAATTCCTGGTCAATGCCGACGGCTCGCTCGGCGCGCGCAACGACATCTACCCGAGCGGCGTCGAGCACAAACTCGGCATGCATGCATCGCCGACCTGCACCATGACCATGGGCGACAACGGCGGCGCGATCGGCTACCTGATCGGCGAGGAAAATCGCGGCATGCAGTGCATGTTCACGATGATGAACCAGGCCCGGCTCAGCGTCGGGCTGGAGGGCGTCGGCATCGCCGACCGCGCCTACCAGCAGGCGCTGGCCTATGCGCAGGAGCGCCGCCAGGGCCGCGCCCTCGGCAAACAGGGCGACGGCATGGACGCCATCATCGTGCATCCCGACATCAAGCGGATGCTGATGCAGATGCGCGCCATGACGGCCGCCTCCCGTACCATCTGCTACGCCACCGCGGTGGCGCTCGACGTGGCGACGCGTGCCGCCGACCCCAGGGTGAAGGCCGAGGCGGCGGCGCGCGGCGCGCTGCTGACACCGATTGCAAAAGCGTTTTCCACCGACATCGGCAACGAGGTCACCTCGCTCGGCGTCCAGGTCCACGGCGGCATGGGCTTCATCGAGGAAACCGGCGCCGCGCAGCATTTTCGCGATGCCCGCATCACGCTGATCTATGAAGGCACCAACGGCATCCAGGCCATCGACCTCGTGACGCGAAAACTCGCCGGCAATGGCGGCGCCGCGGTGTGGGCGCTGCTCGACGAGTTGTCCGGCATCGTCAAGAAGGTGGAGGCCTCGAACGATCCGGCGTTCGGCACTTGCGGCACCAAACTGCGCGACGCACTGGGCGCGCTGGAGCGCACCAGCAAGTGGCTGCTGGAGCGGCTGGCGTCGGCGCCGAACGAGGCGCTGGCCGGCGCGACGCCGTATCTGCGGCTGTTCGGCTCCGCGCTCGGCGGCTGCCTGCTCGCCCGCGAGGCGCTGGCGGTGCGTGACGGCGGCGACGGGCTTGGCGACCCGCAACGCCATGTCGCACTGGCGCGCTTTTTTGCCGAGAACGTGTCGGTGCAGGCGGGCGCGCTGGAGCGCACGGTGATGGACAGCGCGGAGTCGGTGATAGCCGCGGACGCGGTGTTGCTGGGCTGAATTCGCTACCCGATCGGCTTCAGCCCGGCCTCGATGGCGGCGCGGCGCGGTTCCAGGAACGGCGGCAGCGCCAGTTTTTCGCCGAGCGTTTCCATCGGCTCGTCGGTGGCAAAGCCGGGGCCGTCGGTGGCGATTTCGAACAGGATGCCGTTGGGCTCGCGGAAATACAGACTGCGGAAATAGAACCGGTCGACCGCGCCCGAGTTGGGGACGCGCAGTTCGTTGAGCCGCTGCTCCCAGGCAGAATAGTGCGCGTTATCGGGGGTGCGGAAGGCGACGTGATGAACCCCACCGGCGCCCTGGCGCGCCATCGCCAGATCCTTCTCCTCGATGACGTGCAGTTCGGCCGCGGGACCGCCCTCGCCCATGGCAAAGACGTGAACCTCGGCGCGGGCATCCGGCGCCGGATAGCTGCGCACCTCGCGCATGTTCATGACCTCGGTCAGCACGCGTGCGGTCCGCTTCAGGTCGTGGACGTTCAGCACGATCGGGCCGAGGCCGCGGATCTGATGCTGCGCCGGCACCGGCGACCGGTCCCAGGGATCGGCTGAGCCCTTGCCGCCGTCGTCGACCAGCACCAGACGTTGTCCCTCAATATCCTCGAACGGCAGCGTCAGCCGGCCGTCGACTTCGGTCACCGCGCCGACATGGCCGCCGGCCTGGGTCAGGCGGTCCTTCCAGTAGCCCAGGGTACTTTCACCCGAGACCCGCAGGCCGGTGCGCGAAATGCTGTTGGTTCCGCGCCTTTCGGGAGCTGCGGGAAAATCGAAAAAGGTCAGATCGGTGCCGGGGTTGGCTTTGCCGTCGGCGTAAAACAGGTGGTAGGCCGAGACATCGTCCTGGTTGACGGTCTTTTTCACCAGCCGCATGCCCAGCAGGCTGGTGTAAAACGCCAGGTTCTCGCGCGGCCGGGCGGAAATCGCGGTCAGGTGATGGATTCCGGTCAATTGCATCGCTCAAGCTTCCTCCCACGCATGACAGCGCCGCCGTTGAAAACCGTTATCGCCGGTTTTGGCGCCGTGCCGGATCATGTAGGATGAGCCGGCAAAAGTTGCCAGCCGCAGCTTTGCCGCTTGTTTAGGGATCATCATGACCGCGCACCTCATTGTCACCGACGACGACACCATGCGGGTGATCAAGCTGCGGCGGCCCGAGAAGAAGAACGCGATCACCCAGGACATGTATCGCGCCATGAGCGACGCCATCGACACCGCGCAGAACAATCCCGCGATCCGCTGCATCATCATCTCGGGCGGCTCCGGCGTGTTCACGGCGGGCAACGACGTCGAGGATTTTCTCAAGGAGGCCACCAGCAATACCGGCGCGCCGCGGGCCTCGAACGCCGTCAAGTTCCTGTATTCGCTGGCGCAGAACGTCAAGCCGCTGATCGCCGCGGTCGACGGGGTTGCGATCGGCATCGGCACCACCATGCTGTTTCACTGCGACTACGTGCTGGCCTCCACCACCGCGACGTTTTCGACGCCGTTCATCCATCTCGGACTGGTGCCGGAAGGCGCTTCCAGCCTGTTGATGCCGCGCACCATGGGCCACCAGCGCGCCTTCGCGACGCTGGTGATGGGCCGCACGGTCAGCGCCGAGGAGGCCCGCGAAGCCGGCTTCGTCAACGTGGTGGTGGCGCCCGGCCACACCGAAGCCGAAGCCCGCAAGGTGGCCCGGGAAATCTGTGCGCTGCCGGTGGAAGCCGTGGCGATCTCCCGCAAGCTGTTGAAGCTGCCGCCGGAAGACCTCACCCGACGGATCGACCAGGAAAGCCACCTGTTCGGCGAGCGCATGCGTTCCAGCGAGGCCATCGCCGCGTTCAAGCGGTTTTTCGCGCGGAAGAAGGGTTGAGGTCCAGGTAGCGGGCCACGTCCTGCGCCGGTCGCGATCAAATCCATCGGTCATGCCGCCATCGAAACGGGATGGTATGTCCTGGCTGTCGAAGCTGCATCGAGAGGCGCTGGTGCGACCCAAACAATTGTCTGTTCGGCTAATGCCGTGCATCGTCACGGCGCTCGCCCTGCTGCTCATCCTCCCGTCCCGCGGGTCCGCACAAACCGGCGCGGCCGCCGTCGACCTCCGCATCCTCGCCATCAACGACTTTCACGGCTACCTCAAGCCGCCGCCCGGCGGCATCGCCATTGCCGATCCGAACGACAAGACCAGGAAGATCACCGTCCCGGCCGGCGGCGCCGAATCCATGGCGACGCTGGTCAATCAACTGCGGGCCGGCAGCAAGAATGCCATCTTCGTCGCGGCCGGCGACCTGATCGGCGCAAGCCCGTTCTTGTCGGCGATGTTTCACGACGAGCCGACCGTCGAGTCGCTGTCGATGATGGGGCTGGCGATCGCCGCGGTGGGCAACCACGAATTCGACGAGGGCAAGGACGAACTCGTGCGGATGCAGAACGGCGGTTGCCATCCCCTCGACGGCTGCCAGGGACCACATCCGTTCACCGGTGCGAAATTCCACTATCTGGCCGCCTCGACCATCGAGAAGAGCACCGGCAAGCCGGTGTTTCCACCCTACGAGATCCGCACATTCGACGGCATTCCGGTCGCCTTCATCGGGCTGACGCTCAAGGGCACCGCGGGCATCGTCTCGCCGGTCGGCATCGAGGACCTTGAATTTCAGGACGAGGCCGACACGGTCAACGCGCTGGTGCCGCAACTGCGGGCGCAGGGCGTCGAGGCCATCGTGGTGCTGATCCATGAAGGCGGCCAGCCGACCGGCGATTACAACGAGTGCCCCGGCATTTCCGGTCCGATCGTCGATATCGTGAACAAGTTCGACAAGGCCGTCGACGTGGTGGTCAGCGGCCACACCCACCGCGCCTATAGCTGCGAGATCGACGGCAGGCTCGTCACCAGTGGCGACAAATACGGCACGCTGGTCACTACGATCGACCTGAAGCTCGATCCGGCGACGCGCGACGTGGTCAGCGCCAAAGCCGACAATGTCATTGTCCGCACCGCGACGCTGGCGCGCGATCCCGGGCAGAGCGCGCTGATCCAATCCTACGAAAAGCTTTCCGGCCCGATCGCCAACCGCGTCGCCGGCAGCGTCACCCAAACGCTGTCACGCAGCCCCAACGACGCCGGCGAGAGCGCGCTCGGCGATATCGTCGCGGATGCGCAGCTCGAGGCCACCCGCGCCGGGGACAAGGGCGCCGCCGTGATCGCCTTCACCAATCCCGGCGGCGTGCGCAGCGATATCGTGCAAAAGCCGGAAGGTGCCGTGACCTATGCCGACGTATTCGCCAGCCAGCCATTTCGCAACCAGCTCGTGACCCTGACGCTGACCGGCGCCCAGCTCAAGGCCATGCTGGAACAGCAATGGCTCGATCCGAAACGCCCGCGAATCCTCCATGTCTCAAACGGTTTCAGCTATGCATGGGACAACACCGCGCCGGCCGGCAGCCATGTCCTGACCGGTCGGATGATGCTGCACGGAGAGCCGATCGATCCCGCCAAACCTTATCGCGTGACGGTGAACAATTATCTGGCGGTGGGCGGTGACGGTTTCACGGCGCTGAAACAAGGCAGCGCGGCCCTGTTTGGAATTTATGATTCCGACGCGCTGTACGCCTATTTCAAGGCCAACAGCCCGATAGCGCCGGCGGCGATGGATCGCATCGTGAGGGTGAACTAGCGCAACGTTGTCCTTGCGGCTTGATCGCAGGGCGACCGCAGTTGGAAGATAACATGCAGCAAGGTCACCTCTCCCCGTAAGGTCGAGCAATTGCTCGACCTTACGAGGGAGAGGCCGGCGAGCATCGTCAGATGCGCGCCAGGTGAGGGGGCATCTCCACAAGGGCACACCCTGTCATCTGCCGCAAGCGGGGCGAGGTAACATCGTTGCGCGACCCGCCCCTTTCGGAACACTCCCCAAACCAGTAGGTTATGCCACCGTCACACCAGCGCCCCGGCGTGTGGAGTCCTTGGCATGACCACGTTGTTGCTTACCCATCCTGCGTGCCTGCAGCACGAGACGCCGCCCGGTCATCCGGAGCGTTCCGACCGGCTGCGCGCGGTGGCCCAGGTGCTGGGCGAGGACCGCTTCGACAAGCTCGCGCGTGGCGAAGCGCCGGAAGGAAATCTGGAACTGGTCGGGCTCTGTCACGACCCACACTATATCGACGAGCTGCGCCACGTCGCGCCCACCAGCGGCCTGATTTATCTCGACGGCGACACCTCGATGTCGCCGGGGACATGGCAGGCGGTGATGCGCGGCGTCGGCGGTGCGGTGGCCGCCACCGACGCGGTGATGGGCGGCGACGCCGCCAATGCCTTTGTCGCGACCCGCCCGCCGGGCCATCATGCCGAAACCAACAAGCCGATGGGGTTCTGCTTCTTCGACAACGTCGCCATCGCCGCCCGTCACGCCCAGCGCAAATACGGCATCGCTCGCGCCGCGGTGGTGGATTTCGACGTCCATCACGGCAACGGCACCCAGGAAATCTTCTGGGCCGACCCAACCATGATGTACTGCTCGACCCACCAGATGCCGCTGTTTCCCGGCACCGGCGCCAGCGGCGAGCGCGGCGAACACGACACCATCGTCAATGCGCCGCTGGCGTCGGGCGACGGCGGCGCGAAATTCCGCGCCGCGTTCGACCATGTCATCCTGCCGCAGCTGCAGAAATTCGCGCCGGAGCTGATCATCGTTTCCGCCGGATTCGACGCCCATCGCCGCGATCCGCTGGCGAGCCTCAATCTCGACGCCGAGGATTTCGGCTGGGTGACGCGCAAGCTGATGGATGTCGCCGACAAGAGCGCCGGCGGCCGGATTGTGTCGGTGCTGGAGGGCGGATATGACCTGCAGGGCCTGCGCGAATCGGTGGCGGCGCACGTCACCGCGCTGATGGGCGCCTGACTTTCCGCCACAATGCGCCCGCAAACGGGGCTTTGACTTCAAGGGAATACGAACAAGGGACTCGATATGGCCGAAACTGCCGCCGTGGACGTCAAGAAGCTGAGCTTCGAGCGCGCCATCGAGGAGCTTGAATCGATCGTCAAGCGGCTCGAGGACGGCAAGGTGCCGCTCGAGGAGTCGGTGGCGATCTACGAGCGCGGCGAGGCCTTGAAGCGGCGTTGCGACGAATTGCTGCGCCAGGCCGAAGCCCGGGTCGACAAGATTACCACCGACGCCAACGGCCAGGTTACCGGCACCGAACCGCTCGACGTGCAATAAGAAACGTCGGCGGCGGCGTGAACCTGGGGTCCAGATACCCTTAATGCCCTTGGGCCCCTTGCACGGCCTGATATAGTCCGTTGTCAGTCCGGGGATTTTTTGTGCGCGTTCAGCACCGCCATATCATCTATGTGCAGGGATACGATCCGCGCGGGCTCGCGCAGTATTACCGCATGTTTCGCACCGAACTGCGCAAGTTCGGCCGGCTTTACCAGCTCCAGGCGACCATCAGCCGGCCGCAAAGCGCCCCCGACGGCGAGACCGCGTCCTGGACCATCGAGACCCGGGGAAGCGACTGGCAGACCCGCACCGACTACGATTTCCTGCGCTGGGAAGACCTGATCCAGACCGACCTGAAATGGCCGATCTGGCGCACCGTCGGCTTGGCCATGGCGATCTATTGGCGGCTGATGTTTTCGGGCACCATGGCGCGGTTCTGGCGGGCACACTGGCGGTTTGCCACCTTCATCAGCTATCCGCACTTTCTGTTTTTCAACGAGGCGATCTGGTCGGCGGGCATCGCTTTTGCGTTCTGGGCGGGCCTGAAGGCGCTGGGAATGGCCGGCTGGCCCGGCATCGTCGCCGCAATCGCGGCGTTTGTCGCAATCCTCGGCGCGATGCTGAAATACAGCGAGAACAAGACCTATCTGCTGTATCTGATGTCCGACACCATCTTCACCTGGCAGTTCGCCCACGGCGGACGGCGCGAGTGGCATGAACGTATCGACCGCTTCGCCCGCCACCTCGTCAAGGTCGCGGCCTCCAGCGATGCCGACGAGATCGTGGTGGTCGGCCACAGTTCGGGATCGTTTCTGGGCACCGAAATCGTGGCCCGCGCGCTCGAACTCGACCCCAATCTCGGCGGCCACCGGCCGCGCATGGTGCTTCTGACCATCGGCGGCAACCTGCCGATCGTCGGCTTCCACGCCGCCGCCACCGGCTTCCGCGACCATTTGCAGCATCTGGCCACCGAGTCGTCCATCGACTGGATCGACTGCCAGTCCCGGAAGGACGTGATGAACTTCCATCCGTTCGACCCGATCGCCGGCCACGGCATCGATGTCGGCGCCGCAAGGCGCAATCCGACCATCGTGGGCGTCCGGTTCCGGGACATCATCAAGCCGGAACATTACAACCGCTTCCGCTGGCAGTTCTTCCGGGTCCATTTCCAGTTCGTCATGGCCAACGAACGCCGGCATTTCTACGATTTTTTCATGATCGTTTGCGGCCCGGTCCCGCTGCGGGAACGCATGGCTGACCCCGCCGCCGCCCTGGCGCTGGTCGCAGGAGACGATTCCGCCCGGGATCAAGCCTGGAAGCGGCTGGAACAACGGCCGGATGGCCGCGTTGGCACCGGTTCCGGGCAAATGGAACCTTCGGCCCGCCTTGGCGGCTAAATCTGGGCCCCGAAGTGTATGCTTGACCGTCGGCCCCGCCGAAGCGGTGGGCTCTGACGGTTGGCTTTGGGGGCGGCTTTGGTGTAAAGGGTCTAAGGACTATGCGCTGACAGGTGCCGGGTTCCGCCGGCCGTTAAGGTTGTTAAGCGCTTCATACAACTCGCAAAACTGTCTGGAACGACAGGGCTGCAAAGGGTGATATGGATCACAGTGATCGACTGGAGCGCATTTTAGGGCTCCGAATTAGAACTCCGAACCTAAGGCTTCCCAGTTCAGGAGACTGCTGACGACCGGATCTTGACTGCGCAAACGCCCAGCCCGCTCCGCCCGCCAGACAGGCCACTCCCGACATGTAAATTGGATACCGCCGTGACCGATTTTAGTAAAACGCCGCTGCTCGATACCATCCGTACTCCACAGGATTTGCGTCGCCTCAAGGTCGACCAGCTCCGGCAGGTGGCCGATGAGCTGCGCCAGGAAACCATCGACGCCGTTTCGGTAACCGGCGGCCACTTCGGCGCCGGCCTCGGCGTCGTCGAGCTGACGACCGCGATCCACTACATCTTCGACACCCCGCGCGACCGCCTGGTCTGGGACGTCGGCCACCAGGCCTACCCGCACAAGATCCTGACCGGCCGCCGTGACCGGATCCGTACGCTACGCACCGGCGGTGGGCTAAGTGGCTTCACCAAGCGCTCCGAAAGCGACTACGATCCGTTCGGCGCCGCGCATTCGTCGACCTCGATTTCGGCGGCGCTGGGCATGGCGGTGGCGCGCGACCTCAATGGCGGCAAGAATAATGTGATCGCCGTGATCGGCGACGGCGCGATGTCGGCGGGCATGGCCTACGAGGCCATGAACAATGCCGGCGCGATGAATTCCCGGCTGATCGTCATCCTCAACGACAACGACATGTCGATCGCGCCGCCGGTCGGCGCCATGTCGGCCTATCTGTCGCGGCTGTATTCGGGCAAGACCTACCGCTCGCTGCGCGAGGCCGCCAAGCAGATCAACAAGCGTCTGCCAAAGGTGCTGGCCGACCGCGCCAACCGGGTGGAGGAATATTCCCGCGGCTTCATGGTCGGCGGCGGCACGCTGTTCGAGGAACTCGGCTTCTATTATGTCGGCCCGATCGATGGCCACAATCTCGACCATCTGTTGCCCGTGCTGAAGAACGTCCGCGACATGGAAGACGGCCCGATCCTGGTCCATGTCGTTACGCAAAAGGGCAAGGGCTACGGTCCGGCGGAAAGTTCCGCCGACAAGTACCACGCCGTGGTCAAGTTCGACGTGGCCACCGGCGCCCAGGCCAAGTCCAAGCCGAACGCGCCGTCCTATCAGAACGTGTTCGGCGCGAGCCTGGTCAAGGAAGCGGCAAAGGACGACAAGATCATCGGCATCACCGCGGCGATGCCGTCCGGCACCGGGATCGATATTTTCGCCAAGGCGTTTCCGGCGCGCACCTTCGACGTCGGCATTGCCGAACAGCACGCGGTGACCTTCGCCGCCGGCCTCGCCACCGAGGGTTTCAAGCCGTTCTGCGCGATCTATTCGACCTTCCTGCAGCGCGGCTACGACCAGATCGTCCACGACGTGGCGATCCAGGGCCTGCCGGTGCGCTTCGCCATCGACCGCGCCGGCCTGGTCGGCGCCGACGGCGCCACCCACGCCGGATCGTTCGACAACGCCTATCTCGGCTGCCTGCCCGGCTTCGTCATCATGGCGGCCTCCGACGAGGCCGAACTGGTGCACATGGTGGCGACCCAGGTCGCGATCAACGACCGCCCGAGCGCGCTACGCTATCCGCGCGGCGAGGGCCGCGGCGTCGAAATGCCCGAAGTCGGCATTCCGCTCGAAATCGGCAAGGGCCGCATCATCCGCGAGGGCAGCAAGGTGGCGCTGCTGTCGTTCGGCACCCGGCTTGGCGAATGCGAAAAGGCCGCCGACGAACTCGCCGCCCATGGCCTCTCCACCACCATCGCCGACGCCCGCTTCATGAAGCCGCTGGATCTCGACATGATCCTGAAGCTGGCCCGCGAACACGAGATCCTGCTCACCGTCGAGGAAGGCTCGATCGGCGGCTTCGGTTCGCATGTGATGCAGGCGCTGGCCGAGCACGGCATGCTCGACAACGGCCTGCGGATGCGTTCGATGGTGCTGCCCGACGTGTTCCTGGATCACGACTCGCCGAACGCGATGTATGCCCGCGCCGGCCTCGACGCCAAGGCCATCGTGACCAAGGTGTTCGAAGTGCTGGGCAAGGACTTCAAGAGCGAAACGGTCAAGCTGGCCTGAAGACCATTCGCCCCCGGTCCGGGGCGCCGACGAAGCGAGCGAGCCCGCATGACGAGCATTTATCTCGCGGGCCGGGGTTGACGTTGGCCAGGCCCACCAGCCCAAAAGGCGCCTCGCGCCAGCGCGCCGACCTGCTGCTGGTCGAACGCGGCCTGTTCGAAAGCCGCGCCCGGGCCCAGGCCGCGATCGAGGCCGGCCTCGTCAGCGCCAACGGCAAGCAGGTGACAAAACCGTCGGAAACCGTGGCGGTCGACGCCATCGTCGAGGCGCAGCCGGCGCATCCGTTCGTGTCGCGCGGCGGGGTAAAACTGTCCGCCGCACTGGAGCGCTACCCGATCGATATCGAAAACCGCGTCTGCCTCGACGTCGGCGCCTCCACCGGCGGCTTCACCGAGGTGCTGCTGGCCAATGGCGCCAGCCTGGTTTTCGCCGTGGATGTCGGGCGCGGCCAGTTGCATCCCTCCCTGCATGGCCATCCCAGGATCGTCTCGATGGAGGCGACCGATATCCGCAGCTACGAGGGCAAGCGGCTGCCGGCGCGGCCGGACGTGGTAGTGATCGACGTCTCCTTCATCTCGCTGAAAGCGGTGCTGCCGGTGGCGCTGTCACTGGCGGCGGCGCCGATGCATCTGTTGGCGCTGATCAAGCCGCAGTTCGAGGCACCGCGAAAGCATTCCAAGGGCGGCATCATTCGCGATGCCGCCGTGCATCAGGCGGTGTGTGACGACATCGCTGCTTACGCGAACTCGCTCGGCTGCCGCGATATCGAGGTGTTCCCCTCGTCGATTACCGGCGGCGACGGCAATGTCGAGTTTTTTATCGGCGCCCGCCGTGGTTGAGCGCCTCACCATCGATCATGTCGGGCAACACGGCGACGGCGTCGCCCGGGTGGATGGGCAAACGGTGTATGTGCCCTACACGCTGGCTGGCGAGGTGGTCGAAGCCATGGCGGTGCCGGGGCATCACCCCGACCGCCGGCGGCTCGTGCATGTCGACACCGCCAGCGCCGAGCGGATCGAGCCGTTCTGCCCGCATTTCGGCGTCTGCGGCGGTTGCGCCATCCAGCACTGGCAGAGCGAGAGCTACAGGGCGTGGAAGCGCGGCCTCGTCATCGAAACGCTGGCGCGGGCGGACATCGTCTGCGAGGTCGATCCCCTGGTCGACGCCCACGGCGCCGGCCGGCGCCGCATCGTCGTCCATGCGCGCAAGGGCAGCCATGATGTCCTCAAGGTCGGCTTCACCGCCGCCGGTTCGCACGACATCGTTCCCATCGACCGCTGCCCGATCCTCGATCCCGGACTGGGCGGCGCGCTCGATGCGGCGTGGGCGCTGACCGAGGTCATCGAGCCGGTCGCCAAGCCGCTCGACATCCAGGTCACCGCAGCCCAGAACGGCCTCGACGTCGATATCCGGGGCTCCGGCCCGTTGCCGGCAACACTGATCGGGAAGCTGTCGCGCGTCGCCGAGCAGCACCGGCTGGCGCGGCTGACCCGCCACGGCGAGCTGGTCCTGATGCGCGCCCCGCCGACGATCGGCGTCGGCACGGCCCAGGTGACTCTGCCACCGGGCTCGTTTCTGCAGGCGACGGTTGCCGGCGAAGAAGCGCTGGCGGCGCTGGTGATCCGGCACTGCAAGGGCGCCAAGCACGTGGCCGACCTGTTTTGCGGGGTCGGGCCGTTTGCCTTGCGGCTGGCCGCCAAGGCGCGGATCGCGGCGTTCGACAGCGACGTCAACGCGGTGAGCGCACTGCAGAAGGCCGCGATGGCGACCTCCGGCCTGAAGCCGATCAAGGCGGAAGGACGCGACCTGTTCCGGCGTCCGCTGGGGCCTGTCGAATTGCGCGACTACGACGCCGTCGTGTTCGACCCGCCGCGGCAGGGCGCGGAGGCCCAGACCCGGCAGCTGGCCATGAGCAAGGTTGCGGTGGTGGTGGCGGTGTCCTGCAACGTCACCAGCTTCGCCCGCGACGCGAGACTGCTGATCGACGGCGGCTACCGGATCGAAGGCGTCACGCCGGTCGACCAGTTCCGCCACACCCCTCATGTAGAGTTGGTGGCACGGTTCAGGCGATAGGAGAATGCCTGCAGCCCGGATTGCTACCGGCCCCAGCGATCCTGCCAGATCTTTTCACCGATCATGCACGACACCCGCGGTTCCCTATCCGCCACCGGGACCACCGTTCGCTCGGGCATGCGGCCCGCGACCTCAAGCACGAGCTTGGTGCGGATCGCCTCCTTGAACTTCTCGCGGTCGCGGATGCTGACCACGAACGAGCCGGGGCCGCCGATCACGCAATCCTCGTAATACCAGTCGAGATTCTCGATATCCATGGTCGAGAACGACGGCTCCTTCACCATGATCGGCAGGCCGTTGATGATGATGCCCTTGCCGAGCGCGGTCTCGCGCGCCAGCTGCACCGGCGTGCCGTTGTTGTTGGGTCCGTCGCCGGAAATATCGATGACGCGCCGTATCCCGCGATGCGGATCCTCGTCGAACAGCGGCATGGCGAAATTGATCGCGCCGGATATCGAGGTGCGCGAGGCGCGGCGCACCGGGGTTCGCATGATTTCGGCGGAGACCGCGTCGGCCAACTCCGGACCATCGATCACCCGCCAGGGGACGATGATCTTCTGGTCGGTCGACGCCGCCCATTCGAAATAGGTGATCGAGATCTTGCCGTTCGGACCGGTCTTGAGCGCCTGCAGGAAATCCTTGGACACCAGGGCCTGCGCATAGCCCTCGCGCTGGATCGCCAGTTCATCCATGTCCATCGAATAGGAGACATCGACCGCCAGGATCAGTTCGATGTCGACCGACGGCGTGGTCTCCCTGGCATCGGCGCGTTGCAGTTGAGGGTTCGGCGCGGCGATGCTGGCGACGTCGCCCCCGGCCAGCGCTCCCGCGACAAGCACGGCCCCGATCGAGACACACCAGCGCATGAGCGGCCCTCCCGTCGAATGAGGCGACAATGTTGACATGCAAAATGCGTCCCGAAAAGCACCAACATCGGCGCTGCGAACACCTCTACGTGTAGAATTCCGGATGTTCCACTCGCCCACCCCACCCGGTTGAACGAAATCCGGACGTTGGACGACCAAGGCGAACTGACGGACACCGCGCCCCCTGTCGGGGCGCGCGAAGCGTGGTATATTCCGCGCCCGCTGCAGGGATCTACCAACAGTCGCTCGCATGATCGATACCGTCGCCAAGCCACGCACCAAAGCCAAGCCCAAGACCGAACGGCCGAAACTGCACAAGGTCATCCTCGTCAACGACGACTACACGCCGCGCGAATTCGTCGTCACGGTGCTGAAGGCCGAATTTCGCATGACCGAGGACCAGGCCCACAAGGTGATGATCACCGCGCACCGGCTCGGGGTTTGCGTGGTCGCGGTCTTTACCAGGGATGTCGCCGAGACCAAGGCCACCCGCGCCACCGACGCCGGCCGCGCCAAGGGCTATCCGCTGCTGTTCACCACCGAGCCGGAAGAATAAGACGACTTCGACCGGCGTCTCGTCCTGCAGGCCGTAAACCCGCTGCCCATGGGCGAAACCCGCAATCGGAAACTCGCCGAGATCGGTCCATCCGCCCTTGGAGGCCGCGGCAAATTCCGAAGAGGCGACAATGATACGATGCAGGCGGCTGGCAATCTTTTCCAACCGCGCGGCGAGATTCACGGCGGGACCGATACAGGTGAAGTCGAGCCGGTTACCGCCGCCGATGTTGCCGTAGAGAATTTTCCCGACATGCAGCGCGACGCCGAAGCGGAAATGCTCAATGGTTTCCCCGATCGGGTATTGCATCGCCTCGACGCCGGCCCGGGCTTCGCGCGCCGCCTCCAGCACCCGGCCGCAGACCTCGCTCGTGTCGTCGCCGGAGGCGATCGGGAACACGGCGAGCAGCCCGTCGCCCATGAATTTCAGGATCTCGCCGCCGTGCTTGCGGATCGGCGGCACCTGGCAGTCGAAATAGCGGTTGAGGATATCCACCACGGTCTCGGCGGGAAGCCGGTCTGACAGCGCGGTAAAACCACGCAGATCCGACAGCCAGATCGCGGCATGCATGGTTTCGGTATGACCGCGCCGGATCTGGCCGGCCAGAATGCGTTCGCCGGCGCGGTTGCCGACGTAGGTGTCGAGCAGGGTCAGGGAAATGCGCTGCAATCCGATGATCTCGGCCAGCCGCGCCAGCGGCGACATCATCATCCTCAGTCCTGCGAGTTGCTCGTCGCTGAAGCCGCCCGGATGTTTGGTGGTCCAGCTCGAGACGTGGATGGAGCTGTCGGTGAATATCATCGGCAAGGCAATATAATCGGTAACGCCTTCGGCACGCATGTCGTCGAAAAACGGAAAGTGCGAGCCCGCGGGATCGTCGAGGCGGTATCTGACTTCCCGTCCCCCGCCGAACACGATCGCCAGCGGGCTCGACTTGAATTCCGGCGACTTCTGGACATCATGATCGGCAGTGCCGACGATGACCTCGGCGCCGGGCCGCCAGATGAAGTTGCGCCCGAGGATGTCGGGATGCAAGGTCCGGATGAAGATGCCGGTGCGCCACAGCGGCAGGCCGGCCGCAACCAGCCGTTCGCAGATTTCCGCCACCAGCGCGGACGGGATCGGTGCCGATCTGGCACCGTCGATCAGCCAGTCGGTGATTTTCCTGAGCTCATCGGCCAGCATGACAAGTTGCCCTGCACTACGGTGCGTTGACAGCGATCCTGGAAACGCAACTAACCGCGGCTAACCGACCTGGCCGCGATGCCGCAAAAAATGGTCGGCCAGCACGCAAGCCATCATGGCCTCGCCGACCGGCACCGCGCGAATGCCGACGCAGGGGTCGTGACGGCCCTTGGTCATGATGTCGGTGTCGGCACCGCTGCGATCCACCGTGCGCCGCGGCGACAGGATCGACGAGGTCGGCTTCACCGCAAACCGCGCCACCACCGGCTGCCCGGTGGAGATGCCGCCCAGGATGCCGCCGGCATGGTTGGACAGGAATTGCGGCCCCTGATTGCCCATCCGCATTTCGTCGGCGTTTTCCTCGCCGGACAATTCCGCGGCGCCAAAGCCGGCGCCGATCTCGACGCCCTTGACCGCATTGATGCTCATCAGCGCCGCGGCGAGATCGCCGTCGAGCTTGGCGTAGATCGGCGCGCCGAGGCCCGCCGGCACGCCTTCGGCGATCACCTCGATCACCGCGCCGATCGACGAGCCGTTCTTGCGAATGCCGTCGAGATAGGTCTCGAAGAACGCCGCCTTTTCCTTGTCCGGACAGAAGAACGGGTTGCGGCCGACTTCGTCCCAATCCCATTTGGCACGGTCGATCTTGTGCGGGCCCATCTGCACCAATGCGGCACGCACCAGAAGGCCGGGCACGATCTTGCGGGCGATGGCGCCGGCTGCGACCCGGGTGGCGGTTTCGCGGGCCGAGGACCGGCCGCCGCCGCGATAATCGCGCAGGCCGTATTTCGCCTCATAGGTGAAGTCGGCATGGCCCGGGCGAAACTTGTCCTTGATCTCGGAATAATCCTTGGAGCGCTGGTCGGTGTTCTCGATCAGGAGCGCGATCGGCGTGCCGGTGGTCACCTGCTCGCCGGTGTCGGGATGGGCCATCACGCCGGACAGAATCTTCACCGCGTCGGCTTCCTGGCGCTGGGTGGTGAAGCGCGACTGCCCGGGCCGGCGGCGGTCGAGGTCGTGCTGGATTTCCTCGACCGTCAGCGGCAGGCGCGGCGGACAGCCGTCGACCACGCAGCCGATCGCAACCCCATGGCTCTCGCCAAAGGTGGTGACCCGGAACAGGTGGCCGTAGGTGTTGAAGGACATTTTTCCAAACCCGGTGGCGAGAGCGGGCCTGTGGTAACGCGCGGGTCTGGGCCGGTCAAACCTCTCGTTCGGTCACGCCGGCATTAACTATACCTGACCAGGCCGCCGCCGCTGAACACATAGACCGCGCCCTGCTCGATGGCCAGGTCCGGGGCGCTTTCCGGCGTTTCGACGCCGAGCGCCACCATCAGCGCCCGGGCGGTGCCGCCATGGGCCACCGTGACGGTATCGGTCTTGAGCGAAGCGTACCAATCCTGCATTCGCAGCACCACCGAGGCGTAGCTTTCGCCACCCGGGGGCGGAACGCCCCATGTGTCGATCCGGCGGATCGCGTACAACTCGGGATGCGAGACCTGCATCTGCGCCAAGGTCGAACCCTCCCACTCGCCGTAGCCGATTTCCCGCAGGCGGTCGTCCAGCGCGTAGCCGTCCGGCGGCAATTTCAACGCGCTGCGTACCAGTTCCATGGTGTGGCGGGCGCGGCCGAGCGGGCTCGCGACATAGCCCAGGCTCAAAGCCGCCCGGCCGTCGCGGGCAAACAGATCCTTGAGAATGCCGCCGGCATGCGCCGCCTGGGTCAGCCCGAGATCGTTGAGCGGAATATCCATTGCGCCCTGGAAACGGCCCGCGGCATTCCACGCGGTCTCGCCGTGGCGAATGTAATAGACGGTCGGCGCGGCCATTGAATGCGCGGCTATTCCTTGCTCAGCGAATTGCTGAGCGAAATGTCGGGCGCGTCCGGACGCTTCATGCCGACGACGTGATAGCCGGAATCGACGTGCATGACTTCTCCGGTCACGCCGCGCGACATGTCGGAAAGCAGGTATACCGCGCTGTCGCCGACTTCCTCGATCGTCACGGTACGCCGCATCGGCGAATTGTATTCGTTCCATTTCAGGATGTAGCGGAAGTCGCCGATCCCCGACGCGGCCAGCGTCTTGATCGGCCCCGCCGAAATCGCGTTGACGCGGATGTTGTTCTCGCCAAGGTCGGCGGCGAGATAGCGCACGCTGGCCTCCAGCGCCGCCTTGGCGACGCCCATCACGTTGTAATGCGGCATCCATTTTTCGGCGCCGTAGTAGGTCAGCGTCAGGATCGAGCCGCCGTCGGTCATCAGCTTTTCGGCGCGCTGGGTGATCGCGGTCAGCGAATAGCAGCTGATCAGCATCGTTTTGGAAAAATTCTCTGCGGTGGTTTCGAGGTAGCGCCCGTCGAGCTGGTCCTTGTCGGAGAACGCGATGGCATGCACCAGAAAATCGATCTTGCCCCACTTCTGCTTGAGCACATCGAACACGGTGTCGATGGTCGAGGCATCGGTGACGTCGCAATGGCCGAGCAGGATACCGTCAAGTTCCGCCGCCAGCGGTTCGACCCGCTTTTTCAGCGCGTCGCCCTGCCAGGTCAGGGCGATCTCGGCTCCCTGGGCGCGACAGGCCTTGGCGATGCCCCAGGCAATCGACCGGTTATTGGCCACGCCGAGGATCACGCCGCGCTTGCCCTGCATCAGACCTGATTGAACCGCCATGCCGTTTTCCACCGTGCTTCGATCGAACCCAAGATTGAACGTTAGGATCGAACTTTTGGGGTACACCAGCACTGCCTCCGGGCATAGCCCCAATATCGTGGTAAACCGCCGGCCGCGGCCCGGCGCCGAATGCCGGAATAGTCCTGTTGCCGTGGTGTTATATTTGCAGTCACGCTGACCGGCGCGAATCGTTGACAGAAAGCCGCCAGCGGCGGCCAAACCGGAGGTTACCAACAGTTCTGATGAACGGGTTTGCATGAGCGTATTTCGCGACGATGTCGAAGCCATGATCCCGGCGTTGCGCCGCTATGCGCGGGCGCTGGCGCGCGATGCCGACATCGCCGACGATCTGGTTCAGGATACGCTGGTGCGGGCGCTGCGCTCGGAAAGGTTGTTTCTCGGTGGCGATATCAGGAGCTGGCTCTACACCATCCTGACCAACCTGAACCGCAACCGCCGCCGTTCGCTGGCGCGGCGACCGCAGTTCACCCCGCTGCTCGACAACAACGCCGAGCCGAGCGGCACCGAGGCGGAGAGCCGCGACATCGCCCGCGCCCTGTCGACGCTGGTGGAGGATCAGCGTTCGGTGCTGCTATTGGTGATGCTGGAAGGATTGAGCTATCGCGAGGTCGCGGATATCCAGGGCGTTCCGATCGGGACCGTGATGTCGCGCCTCGCCCGCGCCCGCGCCCACGTCAAGGCCAGCCTGGAGGGCGAGCGCCCGGCGCTGCGGCGGGTGAAATGACGATGACCGAGATGGAAGCAATGAAACAATCCTGCCGGGAAACATTTCGATTGAAAGACCCGACTTTGGAAGATGCCGGATATTGAAAAGACCGCGCGACATTGAAAGACGACGTGAGATTGAAGACGATTTGAAAGACTGGAACAATGACTGAACCGAACATACCCGTCACCGAAGACGAACTGCACGCCTACGTCGACAACGAATTGCCGGCGGAGCGGCGCCTCGACGTCGAGGCATGGTTGTCGACGCGTCCGGACGATGCCGAACGGGTGCAGGCGTGGCGCGCCATGGCGGAGGCGCTGCATGCGCGCTACGACTCGGTTGCCGACGAGGCGATCCCGAAGCGGCTCGAGCTCGAGCGGTTGATGCGCAGGCCGCGCCGCTGGATCGCCGGCGCCATGGCGGCGTCGTTACTGGCATTCGTCGCCGGCGGTGCCGCCGGCTGGGTTGCGCACGGCGCCACGGCGACGCCGTCGGCGTTCCAGAATTTTACCGGCGATGCGCTGGACGCCCACCGGCTCTACGTGGTCGAGGTGCGCCATCCCGTCGAGGTGCCGGGCAACGAGCGCGCTCACTTGCAGCAATGGCTGACCAAGCGTTGCGGCTGGGACGTCCACGCGCCGGAGCTCGGCGCCACCGGGCTGAAACTGGTCGGCGGGCGGCTGTTGCCGGGCCCGACCGGACCGGCGTCGTTCCTGATGTATGAGAGCGCGTCCGGCGAACGCTTCACGCTGTACGCCTCGCGCGAGACCACCAGCTCGACCATGCGTTATACCGCGCAGAATTCCGAAGGTGCGCTGTACTGGGCCGACCGCGGCGTCGGCTACGTCCTGAGCGGCCCCACCGACAAGGACAGGCTGCAGCAGGTCGCGCGCCTGGTCTATGACCAGACCGAAAAGGGCGGCGGGTGAGGCCTTAGCGGAGAACGAGACTCACCCCATGTCGCTGCGCGGATTGTAGGGGTGGCTGTCGCGCCACTTCTGCATCAGTGCTTCAAGCTCGGCGTCATGGCCGTCGGGCAACATGATGCGGGTGGTGAAGTACAGATCGCCGGCGCCCCCCGCCGCTTTCGGCAAGCCCCTGCCCTTCAGACGGAAGGTACGTCCGCTCGAGGTATTCTTGGGTATCGAGAGCTCGACCGCGCCGCTCGGCGTTGGCGCGCGCACCTTGGCGCCGAGCACCGCTTCGTACAGCGTGATCGGCAGTTCGACCCGCAGATCACTGCCATCGACCTTGAACAGCGGATGGGTTGCAATGCTGACGGTGATCAACAGATCACCGGGCGGATGGCCGGGCGCGGTTTCGCCCTGCCCCTTCAGCCGGATCTGCTGGCCGGCGGTGACGCCGGCGGGAATCTTGACGTTGAGTTCCTTGCCATTTGGCAGCCGGACCCGCTTTTCACCGCCCTTGACCGATTCTTCCAGCGACACCGCCATGGCGACGCTGACATCGAGATCGGCGCCGAGGCCGGGATCGAACTCGAAGGTGGTGCCGCCGCCGCGGCTGCCCCGCGCGGCGCCGCCGAACATGCTGTTGAGGATGTCCTCAAATCCGGCGCTGCCGCCAAAACCCTGCGCGCCCGGCCCTCCACTGCGAAAGCTGTACTGCTCGAACCCGCCGCCTGGCGATCCGCGTCGGGCGCCGCCGCCGCCGGGGAAGCCCTGGAACCGCGGCTTGCCCTCGGCATCGATCTCGCCGCGGTCGAATTGCTTGCGCTTGTCCTCGTCGCCGATGATTTCGTTGGCCGAGTTCAATTCCGAAAACCGTTCGGCGGATTTCGGATCGTTCTTGTTACTGTCGGGGTGATGCTTCTTGGCAAGCTTGCGATAGGCGCTCTTGATCGCCGCGGCGCTGGCGTCCCGCCGCACCCCCAAGACCTCATAGGGGTCGCGCATCCGGTGTGTCTCCTTCGAGGAAGTTCAAATTCGAGGAAATTCAAGATGCGGGCTGCCCGCCCGCCTGCCCTTTCATCTGGGGGCTTCGTGTCATTTTTGCAACGGGCTCGGAGGCCCGACCGAAAACAGAGTTCAACTCTTTCTCCAGGGCTTCAGGGTGTGAACGTCCCACCGGCCGTGCTCGGACCGGCAGGCGGCGCCCTGCAGCCAGGTTTCCGAGCTGCCATTGACATAGCTTGCCAGAAAATCCCGGCAAGTGCGGCCGTCGTCGGAGATGTAGGAAGTCGCCAGCGGGGTGACCGAACCGCGCGCCCCGGTTGAGGGGTTTTCCCAGGGCTGGCTGGAATCCTTGGCTCCCCGGGTCAGCACGTCCGAAGCGGCATTGCGGGCAAAAGCCAGATCGCCGTCGGTCGGCTCGGCGGCGACCGGTTTGGCCGGGCCGATCGAACCGGTCACCTCCTGGTCGGCTTCCATCTGGGCAAAGGCATCGTTGTTGCGCGACACGCTGCAGCCGCCAAGTCCTGAGCCGATCAGAATCGCTGCAATCATGACGCCCCATGGCCCGATCGCCGATAGGCCAACGCGCCGCCGTGCCCTATATAGGTCGGACCTATCCGGGCAATCCACCGCGCGCTGGTGCAAAGGCTGAAGCAATTCGGAACATCCTGATGACCGACACCACGTCCATCAAACACCCAAGCCAGTTAACGTCCGGTGATTTCACCGCCGCCGAGGATCCGTTCGCCCTGTTCGCCGAATGGCTTGCCGAGGCGGTGAAGAGCGAGCCCAACGATCCAAACGCCATGGCGCTGGCCACGGCGGACGGCGACGGGCTGCCGGACGTGCGGATGGTGCTGATGAAGGGCTATGACGCCGATGGTTTTGTGTTCTACAGCCACATCGACAGCCCAAAAGGCCGCGAACTTGCCGCAAATCCTAAAGCGGCTTTACTGTTTCACTGGAAATCGCTGCGCCGGCAGGTTCGAATCCGCGGCAATGTGACGCCGGTGAGCGCGGCCGAGGCCGACGCCTATTTCGCCACCCGGCCGAAGCAGGCCCAGATCGGCGCCTGGGCCAGCAAGCAATCGCAGCCGTTGGAAAGCCGGTTCGCGTTCGAGCAGGCCATCGCCAAGGTCGCCGCCAGACACATCATCAGCGAGGTGCCGCGGCCGCCGGGCTGGAGCGGCTGGCGGATTGCGCCAAAGCGCTTCGAATTCTGGCACGACCGCGCGTTCCGGCTGCACGACCGCATCGAATTCGGCCGCGAGGCGCCGGACCAGCCCTGGTCCAGGATCCGGCTGTATCCGTGAAATAAAGCATGATCCCGAAAAGTGGGTACCGGTTTTCGGACAAGATCATGCTCAAACAATAAGACAGAGCCTGAAGGACAGCCATGCCGACCTCCGCCAATACACCCCGGCGCACCCTGCTCCTCACCGGCGCCAGCCGCGGCATCGGCCATGCCACCGTGATCCGGTTTTCCAGCGCCGGCTGGCGCGTCATCACCTGTTCGCGGCATCCGTTTCCGGAGCAATGTCCGTGGGGGGCCGGGCCGGAAGACCACATCCAGGTCGACCTCGCCGACCACGCCGACACCGCCCGCGCCATCGCCGAAATCCGCAGCCGGCTGGAAGGCGGCGAACTGCATGCCCTGGTCAATAATGCGGCGATTTCGCCCAAGGCCGCGGGCGGCAGCCGGCTCGGTTCGATCGATACTGATATCGACACCTGGAGCCACGTGTTCCGGGTCAATTTCTTCGCGCCGATCATGATGGCGCGCGGACTGATCGATGAGTTGAAGGCGGCAAAAGGATCGGTGGTCAACGTGACCTCGATCGCGGGCTCGCGGGTGCATCCGTTCGCGGGCGCCGCCTATGCCACCTCGAAGGCGGCGCTGGCCTCACTGACCCGGGAGATGGCCTCGGATTTCGGCCGCATCGGCGTTCGTGTCAACTCGATCGCGCCGGGCGAGATCGACACCTCGATCCTGTCGCCGGGAACCGAAAAGATCGTCGATCAGCAGATCCCGTTGCACCGCCTCGGCACGCCGGACGAGGTGGCGAAAATCATCTACGTGCTGTGCACGGAGACGAGTTCGTACGTCAATGGCGCCGAAATCCACATCAATGGCGGCCAGCACGTCTAGAACAGGATCGATCTCAGCGCTCCGGGGTCGCGCGGAACCGCAACGGCGCGTACTGCGCGATGTTGAAAGTGCTGGAGCACTCGTCTTCGAATTCGCCTTCGGTGAGCGCCGCGCCGCAATGCCGGCAAGTGCGCGCCGAGACTGAAAGCGCCGCAGCCACCAGCGCCCGGGCGCTCGAGCGGCGTTCCTGCTGCTGCTGATAGCTCATGAAGTCGACGACGTTGCGCCGGGGCGTTGTGAGTTTATCAACCATGGCATCCTCGCTTTTGTACGAGGTTTTATCGCAGCAACGCGTCTGCCAACCGTTCAGGCGAATGCTCAAATTTTACCAGTGCAAATTTGGCGGCAAAGAGGCTTAGCAATCCGTCAGCGGCGGCCGGAAAGGCGCTACCGGTCGCGGTGATGCTGGCCGTGCCCGCGATTTGCGCGGAACCGGTTCCTCACAGCCACTTCTTCCAGCTGAAGAACAGATACGGCAGCAGTCCTGCCAAAACCATCATCACCAGCGCGAAGATGTAGCCGTGCTGCCATTCCAGTTCTGGCATGATCTTGAAGTTCATGCCGTAGATCGAGGCGATCAGGGTCGGCGGCATCAGGACCACCGCCATCACCGAAAACAGCTTGATAATGTTGTTCTGCTCGAGATTGACGACGCCGAGCATGGCGTCGAGCACGAAGGTGATCTTGTTCGACAGATAGGAGGCGTGGTCGGTCAGGGAACCGACGTCGCGCTGCATGGTTTTCAGCTGCGCGCGCATTTCCTTCGACCATTTGACGCCGTCGGACTCGGCGGCGACGAAGGTGACGAGGCGCCCAATCGAGACCAGGCTCTCGCGGACTTTCGAGGTGAGGTCGCCCTTGCGGCCGATCGCGATCAGGATGTCGGAATAGCGCTTGGCATGACCGGTGCGCGCGGCGCCTTCAGGCTCGAAAATGGCGTGGCTGACAGCGTCGACGTCGGCGCCTGCCCGCTCCAGGATGTCGGCGCAGCGGTCGATCACGGCGTCGAGCAGTTCCAGCAGCACGGTTTCGCCGTTGGCACCGGGCGCGGTGCCCCGCGCCAGCTTGTTCTCCACCAGCATGAACGGCTTCGGCGCATCGTATCGTACCGTGACCAGGCGGTGGTTGGAGAGGATGAAGGTCACCGGCGTGATCCGCGGCGATTCGGTGTCGGCCGCGCACATCATGCTGGCGGTCATGTAGCGGGCGCCATTCTCGACATAGAGCCGGCTGGAAATCTCGATTTCCTGCATGTCTTCGCGGGTAGGCACCGCGATCCCGGCCAACCGTTCCACCGCCTTGTCTTCCTCGGCGGTCGGCTTGTCCAGATCGATCCAGACCGCGGCTTCAGGCAGTGCCGCCAGGTCGACCTGATCGGTCCGCTTCAACGCGGAATCGTAAGGTGTGAAGATCGCGAGCATGGCAGGTACTCCAATACTGAAGGGCACGCGGTTCATGACACAGGGTGCTGGTTCCTGCAGTGCTCAAATCCGCTCGATTCTGGCAAGCCTCTGGTGCGGCGGTTGGACGGTTGCTCCCGACATTTGCGGCGAAGCCGCGGCAATTTTCGGGCGCCGATTCGGCGCCGGCCATGCCCTGCCCAGGAAATAGTCTCGGCGCCGGCCAGCCTATTGCAATAATGACACAGATCACATGCTGCATGGCATCAGAACCATCTAAGCGCTGGAAGTACAGCCAATTTCAGCGATAATGCGCATTAAGAGAATCGTGGGCTTTGCGGCGTAATACTGGCGCGTTTTCGAGCGCCTGGCAGCAATTGGATCAAGCTAATGTCGTCACTTCGCGTGAAACTGGGGATTCTGGCGGCCGCGGTCCTACTTACGGGCTGCATGCAGACCAGCTACGAGGCCACCAACCAGAACGCTTTCAAGCCGCGCGACAAGGAATATCTGGCCAAGGTCTCCTACGTCAAAACGCCGGTCGCCGAGCCGTTCCGCCGCGCCATTGTCGACTATCATCGCAAGGAAGCGTCGGGCTCGATCGTGGTCGATTCCGACAACCACTACCTCTATTATGTGATGGATGGCGGCAAGGCGATCCGCTACGGCATCACCGTCGGCGAAGAGGCCATGGCCTGGTCCGGCATTGCCAAGATCGGCAGCATGACCGAATGGCCGGCCTGGCATCCGACGCCGGGTGAAATCTCCCGCCTCGGCGTGCCGAGCTTCGTTGCCCCGGGACCGGATAATCCGATGGGTTCGCGGGCGATGTATCTGTATTCCAACGGCAAGGACACCCTGTTCCGCATCCACGGCACCAACCAGCCGGAATACATCGGCGCTTCGATTTCCTCGGGCTGCATCCGCATGACCAACGAGGACGCCATCGACTTGTACAACCGGGTCAAGATCGGGACCGTGGTGGTCGTGCTCGAGCCCCACCATGGCGACTCGCCGTACAATTCGAAGATGGCCCTGCAGGGCGGCGGATCGCAGCCGTACTGAACGCCGCCACGGCCGGACAACAAACCAGCGCCGGTCTTGCCGGCGCTTTTTTGTTGGGTCGACCCAACAGCCTCACCTGAACAGGAAAAACGGACGCTGCACCAGGCGGCGCCGGTGCGGTTTCGGCTTCGGCTGAACCGGCTCGGCACTCTCCGCCACCGGCGGCGGAGCCGCGGTCGGTTGGGGCTGCGCGGAGGCGGCATCAGGTTTGCCATCCGCCTGGTCGGCGACCTGGCGCGGCGGTGCCTGCTGCGGCCGCGCGGCAGGCAGCAGCGGCGCGATCTGCGGCAGCGGATCCCAAATGTCCCATTGGCAAATCCGGTAACCGCTGTGCCGCTCGGCCAGATCGAGATGGATGTGGTTCTCATGATAGCCGTCGGAGCCGGGACCGAGCACGGTGGTGAAGCGCGCGCAGACCGAATGCAGCACGGTTTCGCGCACCTCGCGCGGCACGTCGCGGTCGGTCAATTCGAGCGATGCGCCGCTGGCGAGCCCAAGCGCGCGGACGTCGAGCGCGTTGGCGCGGCCGTGCTCGGACAACCGGGCGCCCGCCAGGCGGTTCTGGCCGCGGCATTCGAACGAATCGAGATTGTCGAGATTGCTGAGCCGCGTCCCCTGGGTTTCCGCCAGCGGCGCCATGTCGGTGCGGATCCAGTCCGCAATGGCGCTGGCCATGCTGCAGCGAAGCATCGCCGCGGGTCTGACCGCGACGCGTCCCTTGTTGTCCGGCAGCACGATCGCCTCGAGCCGGACCAGATCGTCACCGCCGCACTCGCCGGGCCCGCTAATGGGCGGGATGGTGGGCGCGATGGCGACGCTCTCGGTCAGCGCCAGCCGGCAGGCCGAAGGCGCCCCCTGGGTCACCGTTTTGCCGGCCGCACTGGGCCTTTGTCCGTCGGGCTCCAGGGCCACCGGCGCTTCCGACGGGCGGGGCCGCGGCAGCGGCACGGCGGCCGCGGCCGGCACCACCGATACCGCCAGCAGTGCGGCGGCCAGCCCGACGGCCGGCCATTGGTCGCAGCGGAAACCGCCACAAGACCATTTCCGCCCCGCGTTCCACACGCTAAACTTCATGACAATTCCCTGACGGGGAAACCAAGGGACGGGTCATACGGAGGAGGAGCGTTCGAATGCGCGGGTTGATGCAAGACTGGCCTATGCTGTGTCATCGAATTATCGATCATGCGGCGAGGGTTCATGGCGAACGCGAGGTCGTTACCCGCTCGGTCGAGGGACCCATACACCGGACCAACTATGCCGAAATTCGCGCCCGCGCGCTGAAAGTCGCGCAGCGGCTCGACCGCGATGGCATCAAGCTCGGCGACCGTGTCGCCACCATCGCCTGGAACACCTGGCGCCACCTCGAAGCCTGGTACGGCATCATGGGCATCGGCGCGATCTGCCACACCATCAACCCGCGGCTGTTTCCCGACCAGATCGCCTGGATCATCAACCACGCCCAGGACCGCGTGGTGATGGTCGACCTCACCTTCATTCCGATCCTGGAAAAGATCGCCGACCGGATCCCGAGCGTCGAACGCTACATCGTGTACACCGACAAGGCGCACATGCCGCAGACCACGTTGAAGAACGTAGTCGCCTATGAGGACTGGATCGCCGAGGTCGACGGCAATTTCAAATGGAAGATGTTCGATGAAAACACCGCCGCGGCGATGTGCTACACCTCGGGCACCACCGGCGATCCCAAGGGCGTGCTGTATTCGCATCGCTCCAACGTGCTGCATTCGATGATGGCCAATAATGGCGACGCACTGGGCGCCACGTCGAAGGATACAATGCTGCCGGTGGTTCCCTTGTTCCACGCCAACAGCTGGGGCATCGCGTTCTCGGCGCCCTCGATGGGCACCAAGCTGGTGATGCCCGGCGCCAAACTCGACGGCGCCTCGGTCTTTGAGCTGCTCAACAGCGAGAACGTCACCTATACCGCCGGCGTGCCGACGGTATGGCTGATGCTGCTGCAATACATGGCGAAGGAAAACCTCACGCTGCCGCACCTGCGGGTGGTGATCTGCGGCGGTTCGGCGATGCCGCGCTCGATGATCAAGGCCTTTGTCGACATGGGCGTCGAGGTTCGCCATGCCTGGGGCATGACCGAGATGAGCCCGCTCGGCACCGTCGGCGCGCTGCAGCCGCAATTCGCGCAACTGACCGGCGACGCCAAGCTCGACATCCTGCAGACCCAGGGCTATCCGCCGTTCATGGTGGAAATGAAGATCACCGACGATGCCGGCAAGGAACTGCCATGGGACGGCAAGACGTTCGGCCGGCTCAAGGTGCGGGGTCCTGCGATTTCCGGGGCCTACTTCCGGGTCGACAGCGACATCCTCGACGACGACGGCTATTTCGATACCGGCGACGTCGCCACCATCGACAAATACGGCTACATGCGCATCACCGACCGCTCCAAGGACGTGATCAAGTCCGGCGGTGAATGGATCTCGTCGATCGACCTGGAAAACCTCGCGGTGTCGCATCCCAAGGTGCTGGAAGCGGCGGTGATCGGCATTCATCATCCAAAATGGGACGAACGGCCGCTGTTGATCATTCACCTCAAGCCGGACCAGACCGCGACGGGGGAGGAGATCCTGAAATTCATGGATGGCAAGATCGCCAAATGGTGGATGCCGGATGATGTCGTGTTCGTCGAAGGCATTCCCCACACCGCCACCGGCAAGATCCTCAAGACCGCGCTGCGCGACCAGTTCAAGGCGTACAGTTTTCCCAACGCCGCGGCCTAGAGTTTTACCTCTCCTCGTCCTCTGCGGGGAGAGGTAATAACCCTCCCGGCCGGGCGGATTCCGCCCTTGAATTTGCCGCGAGACCATGGTCTCAAACGGGCCTGTTTCGAGAGCCCGACCGCACCTTGCCGGGCGAGCCCCAACCCGGCGAAATACCGCAAATGGCCCGCAAGTTTTACGCCGCCTACCAGACCGAGCCGGTATCGAGCCTGGCATCGTGGGCGCGGCGGCTGGCGGTGTTCGCTTTGGTGGCCACGCTGGTCTCGATCGCCATTGTCCGGTTCGGCTTCCTCGAAATGAAGCCGGCGCTGGCGACGTTCTTCGGCGCGCTGGCCTGCGCCGGGCTGTCGATCCTGCTGGCGTTCGCCGCCTTCGTCGCAATCTGGCGCAACGGCTCGCGCGGCATGGGCCGCATCCTGCTGGCGCTGCTGCTGGACGTGGCGATCCTCGCCTATCCCGCCTATCTCGGATTGCAATACCGCAAGCTGCCGGCGATTCACGACATCACCACCGATGCAATCGATCCGCCGAAGTTCGACGCGCTGGCGCGGCTTCGCGTCAGCGACGGCGCCAACACCGCGGTCTATGCCGGACTGTATTCCGCCGAACAGCAGCGCCAGGCCTATCCCGATGTCGAGACGGTGGAGCTCGAAGTTCCGGCGCAGCGGGCCTATGAAGTCACGCTGGCGCTGGTCAACAAGCGCAAGTGGCTGGTGGTCGATGCGCGCGCGCCGCAGCCGCCCCGCCGCGAGGGCCGCATCGAGGCGGTGGCGCGTACGCCGATCATGGGCTTTCGCGAAGACGTGGCGGTGCGCGTGCTGCCGAACGGCGGCGACGGATCGCGGGTCGATATCCGCTCGTCATCGCGCTATTTCGAAAGCGACCTCGGCAGCAACGCCGCGCGCATCACCAAGCTGATCAGCGACATTAACGACGCCGTCGACAACGCACCGACGCCGCGCGCACCACGACCACTGCCACTGCCGGCAAAAATTCAGGCCAAGGGCGGCGTAGCGAAAAAGTAAGTGAGCGAAAAGGGCGAATAGCGAATAGGGAGCAGCGAACCGGGAAGGAAGAGGTGGCAGAGTTTGCCTATTTCTATTCGTTATTCGCTATTCCCTAATCGCTCTCGCTGCCCGCTCGCCGTCAGGCGGTAGCTGCCGCCGATCACCGGGGCGCCATCCGTCGCCACCACCTTGCGTGCGACCAGGTCTTCCAGGTGAGCCAGCACCGAATAGCCCGCGGCGCCCATCAGCCGCGGGTCGATACCGATATAGATCGCGCGCACCAGGGTAGGGATATCGGCTTCGCCCTTGGCGAGGCGATGCAGGATCGAGGCTTCGCGGGCCTGGCGATGGCGGACCAGGAAACGAACGAATTTCGGCCCGTCCGGAATTTCCGGCCCATGGCCGGAGAAGTACAGATCCTCGCCGCGTTGGATCAATTTTTCCAGCGACGCCATGTAATCGATCATCGATCCATCCGGCGGCGCCACGATCGAGGTCGACCAGCCCATGACGTGGTCGCCGACAAACAGGAATTTGCGGTCGCGCCAGGCGAACGCGGTGTGGTTGGCGGTGTGACCCGGTGTCGTCACCGCTTCCAGCGCCCAGCCGTCGCCATGAATGATCTCGCCGTCACGGACCATGATGTCGGGTGCGAAATCGCGGTCGGCGCCGGATTCCGACGAAATCGTCTCCGTCTCGTAGCGCGGCCGCGATGCGCGGTGCGGTCCTTCCGCATAAACGGCCGCGCCGGTCGCCGCCTTGATCCGGGCGGTATTCGGCGAATGGTCGCGATGGGTATGGGTGACGATGATATGGGTGACGGTCTCGCCCTTGACCGCTTCGAGCAGCGCGTTGGCGTGTGCCTCGTTGTCCGGGCCGGGGTCGATGATGGCGATGTTGCCGTGCCCGACGATGTAGCTGTTGGTCCCGGTGAAGGTGAACGGGCCCGGATTGTTGCAGAGAACGCGACGCACCCCGGGCCGCACCTCATCGACCATGCCGGGCTTGAGCGGATAGTCGCGGTTGAACGGAATGTCGTCGTTGTCGCTCATGGGGGACCTGCGATTCTCCAACACTCGTCATGGCCGGGCTTTGTCCCGGCCATCCACGTCTTTCGTGCGGTTAAGACGTGGATGCCCGGCACAAGGCCGGGCATGACGAACTTAAGTTTTGTAACCTGTCTCAGGAAAACGCCTGAATGCCGGTAATGGCGCGGCCGAGGATCAGGGCGTGGACGTCGTGGGTGCCCTCATAGGTGTTCACGGTCTCGAGGTTCTGGGCGTGGCGCATCACGTGATATTCGATCTGGATGCCGTTGCCGCCGTGCATGTCGCGCGCCATCCGCGCGATGTCGAGTGCCTTGCCGCAATTGTTGCGCTTGACGATGGAAATCATCTCCGGGGCCATCTTGCCCTCGTCCATCAGGCGGCCGACGCGCAGCGAGGCCTGCAGGCCAAGCGCGATTTCGGTCTGCATGTCGGCGAGCTTCTTCTGCACCAGTTGCGTCGCCGCCAGCGGCCGGTTGAACTGCTTGCGGTCCAGCGTGTATTGCCGGGCCCGCTGCATGCAGTCTTCGGCGGCTCCCATGGCGCCCCAGGAAATGCCGTAGCGGGCGCGGTTGAGGCAGCCGAACGGTCCTTTCAGCCCGGAGACGTTGGGCAAGAGGTGCTCCTCACCGACCACGACGCCGTCCATCACCACCTCGCCGGTGATCGAGGCGCGCAGCGAGAGCTTGCCGCCGACCTTCGGTGCCGAGAGGCCCTGCATGCCCTTTTCCAGGATGAAGCCGCGGATCTGGTTGTTATGCTCGGCCGACTTCGCCCATACCACGAACACGTCGGCGATCGGCGCATTGGAAATCCACATTTTCGAGCCGGTCAGCCGATAGCCGTCGGCGACCTTCTCGGCACGGGTCTTCATGCCGCCGGGATCGGAGCCGGCATCCGGCTCGGTCAGGCCGAAACAGCCGACCCACTCGCCCGACGCCAGCTTCGGCAGGTATTTCTTGCGCTGGTTTTCGTCGCCATAGGCATAGATCGGGTACATCACCAGCGACGACTGCACCGAATTCATCGAGCGGTAGCCGGAATCGACGCGTTCGATCTCGCGTGCCACCAGCCCATAAGCCACATAGCTGGCATTGGCGCAGCCATAGTCTTCCGGCAGCGTGACACCGATCAGGCCGAGTTCGCCCATCTCGTTGAATATCTCGCGGTCAGTCTTTTCCTCGAGATACGCCTTGACGATGCGCGGCAGCAGCTTGTCCTGGGCGTAGGCTCGCGCGGTGTCGCGGATCATGCGTTCGTCTTCGGTGAGTTGCTCATCGAGCAAGAACGGATCGTCCCACAGGAAATTCACCGGTGCCGGCTTGTCCTTGGGCTGGGGGCGCACGCTCATGGCAATTCCTTTCAGACCGCTCTTCGCAGATCGTCGCTGCAAGAGATTAATTGTTTGAACTCTAGCCTTCAAGGTGTTCGTTCGAGACGATCTCGATGCCGAAGCCGGACAGGCCCTTGTAGTCGTGCACCGACGAAGTCAGGTGCCGGATCGAGGTGACGCCGAGATCGCGCAGGATCTGCGCACCGACACCAACCTCGCGCCATTGCCGGTTGCGATCGGCCTCGGCCGATTTCGGCTCATCGAGCGGCGCCACCGGCACGCCGGCGGCGCCGTCGCGCAGGTAAACCAGCACGCCGCGGCCGGCTTTGCGGAAATGCTCCAGCACGATCTGCATGCGCGCGGGGCCTGCGAAGATATCCTTGACAATGTTGGGCTTGTGGAACCGGGTCAGCACATTCCGGCCGTCACCGACGCCGTTGTAGACGAACGCCGCGTGCGCGATCGGGTCGAATGGCGACCGGTAGGCATAGCCCTGCAGCAATCCGATCGGGCTTTCGGCCGTGAAGGTCGAAACCCGCTCGATCAGTTTCTCGCGGGCCTGCCGGTAGGCGATCATGTCGGCGATAGTGACGTGCTTGAGCTTGTGGGCCGCGGCAAAGCGGGCGACCTGTTCGCCCTTCATCACGGTGCCGTCATCGTTCATCAATTCGCTGATGACGCCGACCGGCGGCAGGCTGGTGAGCTTGCACAGGTCGACCGCTGCCTCGGTATGGCCGGAGCGCATCAGCACGCCGCCATCGCGCGCGATCAGTGGAAACACATGGCCCGGCCGGGCGAAATCGGCGGCACCGGCATTGGGGTTGGCCAAAGCGCGGCAGCAGGCGGTACGCTCGTCGGCGGAAATGCCGGTGGTCATGCCGGGCTTGTAGTCGATCGAGACGGTAAAGGCGGTGGTGTGGTTGGATTCATTGTGCGCGACCATCGGGTCGAGCCGCAACCGCCGCGCATCCTCGGTGGTAATCGGCGCGCAGACGATGCCCGAGGTGTGGCGGATGATGAACGCCATCTTCTCGGCGGTGCACAGCGACGCCGCCACGATCAGGTCGCCCTCGCCCTCGCGGTCCTCATCGTCGGTCACGACGACGATTTCGCCGGCGGCAAAGGCTTGCAGAACTTCGGGTATCGGATGCGCCATGATGGTCTCGCGGTTGGCACGGACCATTAGCCGGACTGGACGCGCTTTGCCAGCATCATTGTGCAGGGCAGAACGGCTCCAGCGGAACGATCGTCAAACGTCATGTAAGGCCTTGACGGCCGTTCACAACAGCACGACTTCGGCGCCCTCGATGGCATAGGGCGCATGGCGAAAATCACGGATGCTGATCAGTCCGTCCGGGCTCCAGTTCAAGAGCACGAAATAGCGCGGTGGGCTCGCCGGATCGGCGGGATCGCGCACCAGCGCCGCTGCGCGTCCCTCGACCAGGCCTGGCACGAGGACCCAGTCCGCGACCGCGGCGTAATTGCCGAAATATGTCGAGACCTCGCGGCGGCCGGCCAACCTGACGCGGGCGACCACCTCGAGCCTGACCTCATCCGCCAGCATGGCCCGCACCGCATCGACGTCGCGGGCGTTGAAGCGATCGACATAGGCGTCCAGCAGAGCACGTTCGCGATCCGACAGCGATGGCACGGGCGCATCCTCGGGTTCCAGCGCCAGTTCGCGCAATCGCGCGCGGCCGCGGTGCAAAGCCGCCTTGATCGCCGGGATGGTGGTATCGGTCACAGCACCGATATCGTCGAGCGAGTAGCCCAGCACGTCCATCAGGATGACGCTGGAGCGCTGTGCCGGAGTCAGCCGCATGAAAGTGCGCAGGCTGGTGGCGGCGATCTCGCGATCGGCGATGACCATGGCGGGATCGATCATCATGTCCGGATCCTCGTCGGAATGGTTGGCGGCACTGCGGGCGCGTCGGCGCAGAAAATCCAGCGCGGCATTGTGGGCGATCCGGAACAGCCAGCCTTCCGGATTGACGATGGGGGTGGCCGACGGCAAGGCCTCCAGCGCCTTGATCATGGTCTCCTGGACCACATCCTCGCCATCGATGACCGAACCGGTCATGCGGGCGCAGTAGCGATGCAGTTTTGGCCTGACTTCACCGAGCAGGCGGTCGAAAGCCGCCCGTTCGGTGCCGGTCTGCCCATCCGGTTGGCTCATCGCTCGTCCAGCATCCGGTAATTGCCGACGATGGTCGCCTCATTGGGCTGCGGCGGCTCGATGCAGCGCTCCCGAATACCGCTCTGGAAGGCACGAAATGCCGCCATCGCCGGCAACGGACTGTCGGCGTCGCCGCTCTCGACAAAGTGCAGGAAGCTGCCGTCGCCAAGCTTCAACGCCATGTAGCGAATGCCCTCCGGTGATTTTGCCTTGAGTTCGGCGAATACATCCTCGATCAGGCGCTGGTTCTGCGCGGTCGCCTCGGGTCTGGTCTTGTAGCGTATCAGGGTTCGCTTCATTTTCGTGCTCCATTGTTCGAAGGCCTGCGCGCGCGGCCCCCTTGATCCGTTGAAGACGATGCGGACAGGTCAAAGGATTCGCTCAAAAAATCTTTATTTTCGGCATCCTTTCACGATGCCGGTTCGTCCCAGAGGCGACCGGTGGCGATCAACGCCGCCCCAGCCAAATCGGAGCGGACATGGCACAACTTGACGAAAAACGGACGAAAAACTGGGTACTGGCGCTGGCGTCGGGCGCCTCCTTCATGGCGGCACTGGACTCGCTGGTGGTGACCACGGCGCTCGGCACGATCCGGGCCGATCTTGATGCCTCGATCGAGATGCTGCAGTGGACCGTCAACGCCTACAACCTTGCGTTTGCGGTACTGCTTCTGACCGGCGCGGCACTCGGCGACCGGTTCGGCCGCCGCCGCATGTTCGCAGCCGGCATCACGCTGTTCACCGTCGCATCGGCCATATGTGGCGTCGCGGCAGACCCGGCCTGGCTGGTGGCGGGACGGGCGCTGCAGGGTGCCGGCTCGGCGCTGGTGATGCCGCTGGCGATGGCCCTGCTCGGCGCCGCGTTCCCGCGCGAGCAACGCGCTCGCGCGCTCGGAATCTTCGGCGGTGTCACCGGGCTGGCGCTGATTGTCGGACCGATGGCCGGCGGCGCCATCGCGGAGGGTTTTGCCTGGCAATGGATCTTCTGGATCAACGTGCCGATCGGCCTCGTCATCCTTGGGCTGGTGCCTGTGCGCATCGCCGAAAGCTTTGGAGCAGGCGGCAAGCTCGATATTGGCGGGCTGGTGCTGGTGAGCGGCGCGGCCTTCGGCGTGGTCTGGGGACTGATGCGCGGCAACAGCACCGGTTGGGCGGCACCCGAGGTCGTCGTGGCCCTGATCGCCGGGCTGCTGCTGGCCGTGGCTTTCGTCGGCTTCGAATGGCGCGCGGCCGAACCGATGCTTCCGATGCGGCTGTTCCGCGCCCGCGGATTTGCCGCCGGCATGATTTCGAGCCTGTTGTTCTACGCCGGGATGTACGGCGTGCTGTTCTTGATCGCGCAGTTTTTCCAGACCGTGCAGGGTTGCGGTCCGCTGGGTGCCGGCCTGCGGATGTTGCCGTGGACCGCGACGCTGTTCGTGTTCGCGCCGCTTGGCGGTCGCCTGGTCAGCAGTATCGGCGAGCGGCGTCTGGTGGTCGGCGGATTGCTGTTGCAGGCTCTCGGAATGGCGTGGATCGCCGCGATCGCTGCGCCGGACATCGGCTACATGGCGCTGGTGGTGCCGATGATGCTCGCTGGCGCCGGCGTTTCGCTTGCCATGCCCGCCGCCCAGAATGCGGTGATCAGCGCGGTCGCGCCCGCCGAAATCGGCAAGGCTTCCGGCGCATTCAACATGTTCCGCTTTCTCGGCGGTGCGGTCGGCATCGCGTCGATCGTCGCGGTGTTTGATTCCCTCGGCAACCTCGCTTCCCCACAGGCCTTCAGCTCCGGATTCGCGGCAGCGGTCGGCCTGGCCGCGGCGCTGTCGGCCGCCGGCGCCATCGCGGGACTGTGGCTGCCCGCGCGGCAACAGCCGGTGCCGGCCCGCGCCAACGTTGCAACACAGCAAAGCAGACTTTGAGTGGGGGCACGGCCTCGCATACAGTCGAAGCCAATAGGAAAGCAGGCGCTCCGGCATCCGGCGGCTGTCGGGGCGCTGCTTTGTGAATGTTCGGGCAATGAACTCGGGTTTGATCTTTTTCGTTACCCTGGCCTCGATTGCCGCGGGCGTCGGCCTCGGCACCCTGCTCCGCCGCCGGCTGCCGGACGCGCAGCTCGAGGCGCAATCCAGGGAGGTCATTCGTCTCGGCACCGGCTTTATCGCCACGCTGGCCGCGCTGGTGATCGGATTGATGGTCGCCTCCGCCAAGAGCAACTACGATGCGCAAAGCACCAATATCCGGCAGTTGTCGGCCAATCTGATCCTGCTCGATGAATTGCTGGCCCATTACGGTCCCGAGGCCGATGGATTGCGCGGCGCCATGCGCAGTGCCGTCGGCGTCGCCACGGCGCGGATCTGGCATGAAACCAGCTCGACCGCACCGCGCAGCGGCACATTCACCCTCAGCAACGACGCCGAACGATTCTATGCGGCGATCGAGGCGCTGTCTGCCACCACCGATGTGCAACGCTCGCTCAAGGCCCGCATCCTGCAGGCGACCGTCGACCTCGGGCGGACCCGGCTCCTGATCTTCGTCAACGAGGAAAGCCCTATACTGGTGCCGTTCATGGCGATCCTGATCGTCTGGCTGACGGTGATCTTTGCGAGCTACAGCCTGTTCGCCGAGTTCAACCGGATCGTCGCCACGGCGCTGCTGATTTTCGCGCTCTCGATATCGAGTGCGCTGTTCCTGATCGTGGACCTGAGCCAGCCGTTTGCCGGCGTCATGCAGATCTCCAGCGGGCCGCTGCGCCACGCGCTTCCGCCGCTGAACTGATGGCCGCGGGGTCTTACTTATCAACGCGTCCCGAAGCTGGTATGCATAGCCGGTGCGCGAACCTCGGCCGCGAACACAACGATAAACGTACAAGATAGACGGGAGACTTCGCTCATGACCAACGCCACGTTCGACTTCGCGCCGCTGCTGCCTGCGGGACTGCCTGCGCCGGCTGCGAAGTGGACCGGGCTTGCGAAATACAATTTCATCGGCGGCAACAACGACCCCGACCAGGTGCCGGTCGATGGATTGATCGAGGCGATCCAGGCGGTGCTCAAGCGCGAAGGCCGTACGCTGGCAACCTATGGGTTGGCCAGCGGCCCGCAGGGCTACCGGCCGCTGCGCGAGTTTCTCACTGCGAAACTGCAGCGCGACGCCGGCATCAACTGCCTCGCCGACGACATCCTGGTCGTATCCGGTTCGCTGCAGGCGCTCGACCTGGTCAACCAGACGCTGCTGGCGCGGGGCGATACGGTGATCGTCGAGCGTGACACCTATCAGGGCGCGCTCAACCGGCTGACAAGGCTTGGCGTCAACGTGGTCGGAATTCCGCTCGACCACCACGGGATGCGGATGGATGCACTGGCGAACGCGCTGGCAGACCTCAAGCGCCGCAACATCCAGCCGAAATACATCTACACCATTCCCACGGTGCAGAATCCCACCGCCACCATCATGCCGGAAGAGCGCCGCGCCGAACTGCTCAAGCTCTCGGAGCAATACGGCGCGCCGATCTTCGAGGACGATTGCTACGCCGACCTGATCTGGGACGGAAAGCGCCCGCCCGCGATCCATGCCATGAGCCGGTCCGGCGGCGTCATCCATATCGGCTCGTTTTCCAAGTCGATCGCGCCGGCGCTGCGGGTCGGCTACATCGTGGCGCCGTGGGCGATGCTGTCACGGATGCTGGCGCTGAAGACCGACGCCGGCTCCGGCGCGCTGGAGCAGATGGTGCTGGCGGAATATTGCGCGCCGCATTTCGCCACCCATGTGCCGAAACTGACCCGCGGCCTGCGCGCCAAGCTCGACACCCTGATGGAAGCACTCAACGCCCAGTTCGGCACCGCGGCGGAATTCGACGATTCCAAGGGCGGCATTTTCCTCTGGGTCAAGCTGCCGGACCATGTCGATACGCTGAAACTGAACCAGGCGGCGCTCGCCGCCGGCGTCGCCATCAATCCTGGACCGGAATGGTCGACCGACAAGGCCTATGCCGGCAGCCGGATGCGACTCTGCTTCGCCAGCCCCTCGCACGAGGAAATCCGCGACGGCATCGCAAAACTCGCCGAAATCTGCTGCAAGGAATTCGGCGTGCCCGCGCGCATCGCCAATGTCGCAAGGCACGGGACGGCGTGAAGCGACAATCGCCAGCGCCACGCGTCGTCCCGGCTCATTGAAGACGCTGCCGACCGGCTCACACCGTGCCGACGATGCCCTCCACCAGATAATCCGTGTGCTCGAGCGACGGGTCGTACAGCGGCGTATCCTTGCTGCTGATAACCTTGCCGGTGTTGCTCTTGACCTCGCCGGTGAAGATCGGCTTGCCCGCCTTCAGGTCGGCGATGGCGGCCATGGCGGCATTGCGGCCGGCCTCGCTGGCGCCGGCGCCGAACTTTGAGCTGACCACCATGTCCTTGTCGTAGCCGCCGATCACCATGTTGGGCAGCTTTTCGCCCTTGGCGATCATGCCGGCAAAGCTCTTGTAGATGGTCTCCCATTTGAGTTCGGCACCGGTGATGAAGCCCTTGGGCGCCAGATCCGCCTGGTTGGCATTGTGGCCGCAGCTTTTCACGCCGCGCTTTTCCGCGGTCTCGATCACCACCTTGGGACTGTCGATGTGGCAGGCGATGACGTCGCAACCGGCGTCCACCAGCGCGTTGGCGGCCTCGGCCTCGCGCACCGGCAGCGCCCAGTCGCCGGTGACGATCAACTGCACCGTGACGGCGGGATTGACCTTGCGGGCGCCGAGCATGAAGGAATTGACGTTGCGCAGCACCAGCGGGATCGGCTTGGCCGCGATATAGCCGATCTTGTTGGTCTTGGTCGACAGCCCGGCGGCGATGCCGTTGACGTAATGTCCCTGGTCCAGATAGCAGAAATAGCCGCCGAGATTGGCCGGGTGTTTGTCGGCCGACCACAGCGTGGTCGGATGCCGGAATTCGACCTTCGGATATTTCTTGGCGGCATCCACCATGAACGGGTTGAAGTAGCCGAACGAGGTCGGAAACAGCAGCGTGGCGCCGTCGATATTGATCATCGACTCCATGGTCTTCTGCACCGCCACGGTCTCCGGCACGTTCTCTTCTTCCACCACCTTGACGCCGGGAATGTCCTTCAGCGCCTTGGCGGCGACCGCATGGGCCTGGTTCCAGCCGTAGTCGGCGCGCGGGCCGACATAGATGATGCCGACGGTGATATCGGCGGCGCGGGCCGGACCACCGAGGCCGGAGAGCACAAAGGGACTTGCGGCGGCGCCGCCGAGGAAGGTGCGTCGGGTCAGGGAATGCTTGGTCATGGGCTAACTCCTGGATGGCGGGAATTTGCGAAAGGGAACGGCGTTGCAGTTGGTCTGGCAGCGGCTTTACGAAATCATTTCGCCACCCTCGTTTTGCGCTTGGGCAGGCGGGCGACTTTTGACGGACGCACATCGGTGGCCTCGGCGTAGCGCGACAGCACCGCGCCGAGATCGAAAGCCGCATCGCGATCCTGGTCGAGCAGCGCGCGGTACTCCACCGCGCCGAGGTGATGCTCCATTACCCGGATCGCGGTGTCGGCATCGCGACCTCGCAGGGCAGCAACGATTTCGCGGTGTTCGTTGACGGCGCAATCGGCCGAGTGCGGGCGCCCATAGAGGGCGAGGATCAGCGAACAGCGCGAAACCACTTCACCAAGATAGCGCCGCAGCAGGGCGTTGCCGGCCATCTCGCCGAGTCGGGTGTGGAATTCGCCGGCCAGCCGGATCGAGACCCGCGCTTCGCCGTCGCGGCGCGCAGCCTCCTCCTCGCGGACATGGCCTTCGAGTTCGGCTCCGAATTCCGGCCGCCAGCGCGCGATGACCAGGCGAACTACCTCGCGCTCCAGTGTGCGGCGGACCTCGAACACCTCCCTGGCTTCCTCGAGGGTCGGCTTCGCGGTGGTCGCGGTGCGGCGCGGCGGCGCATCCACCAGGCCTTCGGATTGCAGATGGGCCAGCGCGGCGCGGACCAGGGTGCGACTCATCCCGAAACGGGCGCCGAGTTCGTCCTCCGGCAGCTTGGTGCCGGGCGGCAGCGCCTGCTCGATGATCGCCTGGCGCAGCGCCTTGCAGGCAAAATCGACACGGGTGGATTTTTTGCTCATCCGGAAAAAGCCCACGGGATACCGATCGCCAATGATCGGACTCGTTCTGGATACGATATTGTGGAATTTCGTACACAGGATGCGGCAATTTTGGTCGATCCGCTCGAATAAGTGGCAGCACAACGCACAAACTTTGTGCTTCGGTTGGGCTGAAAAAACCGAAATAATTGCCAGGATCCGCGCGGGCGGCCATGATTCAACGCGGTAGCCCGGCCGCGCGACGAGGACATCGAAAGCCAGACGCGGCGCTTCTCGCGCAAAATCCTGTATACAAGATTTCCGCCAAATCTACCGAAACCAGGGACGCTTCATGACCAACAAGGTCGTCACGTTGAGATTGAACCAGCAGCAGCTGGAGCTGATGGATCGCACCATCGCGCGGGGCGTGGCCGCGGACCGGGATGCGCTGGTCCATCTCGCGCTGCGCGAATACGCGGCAGCCAGGGCGGCGGAGAAAGCCGCGGAGCCAGTGCGATGACCGCCCGCACCGTCATTTCCGAATATGTGATGGAGCCCGGCACCGGCAAGGCAATCGAATTACTGGCCGGCCAGATCCTGCGCATCGAACAGGTCGAAGGCGGCCAATGCGCCGATTTCAACGCGTTCAACCTGCACGACTACAAGGAATTCATGCATTGCGGCCGGACCCGCACGGTGCACGGCTTTCATCCGACCACCGGCACTTTCCTGTGGTCGGCGCCGCCGCGCGAGCGCGCCATGCTGTACATCCTCGAGGACACCGTCGGCCGCAACGACGTGCTGTTTCCCCGCTGCAGCGCCTATGTCTATGAGGCCGCTTACGGCTTTGCGGTGCACACCAATTGCCACGACATCCAGGCCGAGGCGCAGCGCGAATATGGCCTGACGCCGGACGACGTGCACGACTCGTTCAACCTGTTCATGTGCACCGGCGTCGACCAGGACGGCCATGCCTTCATGACCCGGCAGACCACCAAGGCCGGCGACCATGTCGACCTGCTGGCGCTGATGGATGTGCTGGCGGTGCCCAATGTCTGCGGCGCCGACGTGATGAAGACCAGCAATTTTGCGCTCAAGCCGCTGAAACTCGTGGTGTTCGAAGCGACTGACACCGATCTCGCGCGCGTCCCCAGGACGCCGATACTGGCCAGCCAGCGCACGCCGAAAGATTTCAGAAACCCGGCGATCAAGACCGACCGCCCGCTGCGGCGCGACCCGGCCTACAGGCCGGAATTCCCCAATACCCCGATCCGGATCAGCGAACTGCCGATCACGCTGTCGCCGGAGGAAGCGGCGCTATTCGACGCGGTGAAACGCCGCGACATCTATGGCGACGATGACGCCGCGGCGTTGCGCGACATGTTGTTTTCCTGGTGGGAGGAACGCTTCCTGCAGGCCCATGCCGGCGCGCCGGCGATCGAAAGCCCATGATGGACGCCATCCCAGAGACCGACGCCGACGCCGTGACGTTCGATTTCCGCACGCTGTCGGCGCGCGACCGCTACAAGCTGATGATCGGCACCGTGACGCCGCGTCCAATCGCGCTGGTGACTACCGTCGATCCCGAGGGGCGGATCAATGCGGCGCCGTTCAGCTTCTTCAATTGCCTGTCGGCCGATCCGCCGATTCTCGCGCCTCGGCGTCGAAAACCATCCCGACATGTCGTTCAAGGATACCGCGCTCAATATCCGCCTGACCGAGGTATTCACGGTAAACATGGTATCCCATGCCATCGCCGAGGCGATGCACATCTGCGCCGTGCCATTTACGCCCGGGCGCGACGAATTGCAGGCGGCAGGGCTGACCGCGATGCCGGGCACGGTGGTGGCATCGCCGTGGATCAAGGAGGCGCCGGCCTCGTTCGAATGCCGCCGCCATGTCACGCTGGAACTCGGCAAATCGCGCCAGATCATCCTGGGCGAAATCGTGTTTGCGCATTACCAGCGCGACATCATCGACGTCGAGCGGATGCGCATCGATCCGGCGAAACTGGACACCATCGCCCGCCTCGGCGGCAACACCTGCTCCACCATCCGCGACCGCTTCGAGATGCTGACGCCGACGCTGAAGGACTTCGAGGCGAGTTGAGGGCACCCGCCATGGCCGGGACGTACGCCAAGACGCGCTTCGCGCTTTGGTCCGGCCATGACGAACGCTGGCTTGATCCGCGTCAGAAGCTGACGAACTCGACCCAGTTCGGGTTCTTGCCCATCGGATATTCCTTCAGCTTGGTCAGCTTGCCGCTCGCCTTGTCGATGGAATAGGTCGTCAGGCTGTTGGACAACTGGCCGACCGCCAAAAGATAACGGCCAGAGGGATCGATGTTGAAGGCGCGCGGCTGTTTTTCGGTGGGATAGGAATCGATCGAGGTCAGCGCGCCGGTTTTGGCATCGACGCCGAACGCCGCCAATGTCGAGGTGGTGCGCTCGGAGGCATAGAGATACTTGCCGTCCGGCGTGAGATGGATGTCCGCCGCCCATGGCTTGCCCGAAAATCCTTTCGGCAAGGCGGTGGTGACCTGGGTTTCCTTCTTCAGGGTGCCGGTCCTGGCGTCCCACGGAAAGACGTAGATCGCAGCATCCAGTTCGCTGACCAGATAGACGAACTTGTGGTTCGGCGAAAACACGAGGTGGCGCGGACCGGCCTTGGCCTTGACGCTGACGGTCGGCGGATCGTTGGGCGTGAGCTTGCCGGTGGCGGCGTCGAATTTCTCCTGATAGATGACGTCGCCGCCGAGGCTGGTGTGCAGGACGTAATGGTTGGTCGGATCGGTGACGATGCAATGCGCGTTGGGTTCGGTGGTGACGATCTGCTGGGCGGCTTGCACCACGCCGTTCGGCCCGATCGGATTGACCGTGACCTTGTTGCCGCCATAGGACGCGCTCAACAGATACTTGCCGGACCGATCCGCCCAGACATAGGCCATGGAATCGGCCAGCGGGCCGGAGCCGACCAGAGACAGTTTGCCGGTCTTGCGGTCGATGTTGAAGGTCACCACTGAATAGGGCTCGTTGCGCAGCCCGACATAAAGCCGCTTCTTGTCCGGGCTCACCGACATCGGCAGCGAACCGCCCGGCTTGGTCGGGCCCGGTACTGCCACAGTGTCGATCGGAGTCAGATCGCCATTTGATTTAAGCTCCAGGATGGTGACATCCTGGCTGTCGGAGCTCCCGACATAGACATAGTTCGCCGCTTCCGCCGATGACATGAAAAATCCCGCCGCCCATATTGCCGTTGCGCACGCCAAAGGCGTCAGGCCCACTCGCACTCGCATGATGTCTCCCCAACTCTTTGATCAGGTCATTCGGATAACGCCCGATCTTGCGGGGACGGTGTAGCCAACTTCCCGGCGGTTTGAAAGCCGTGGATTGCTTACGTCTCCGGTTGCATCGCGGTAGTGACACCTGGAGGCGGCGACGTCGCGCGCCGGCTGAACAGGATGCGCTGGTACAACCAGCCGATCGCCACCAGCACCAGCCCCAGGCACATGAACGACAGCGCGCGCCAGGCGCCGGTCAGCGCCGACATGTCGATCAGGAACGCCTTGAGGATAGTCAGTGCGATCACCACGGCGGAGGCCAGCCGGGCGCGCTGTGAATTGAACAGCACGCCGATACCGAGCAGCACCACACCGAAGGCCAGCCAGACCACCGAATAGGTGTATTGCTCGGCGCCGCCGGTCTCGCCACCGGTCAGGACCGGGCCGTGATAGATGCGGCGGATTTCCAGCGTCAGGTACATCAGCGCCAGCACCAGCGCGCCGCCAGCGATGGTGTTGGCATAGGCCACCGGGCGCCGGCCCGCCACCGCGTAGGAAAGCAGCAGCGCCAGGATCGCCGGCACGGCGTAACCGAGCAGGATCTGATTGATAAAGACGCCGTCGATCGTGACGCGCCACAGCGCTGGATTTTCCATCACCAGCAGGCCGACAAGGGCGGCCAGGCCGGCGAAGGCGGTGAGCAGGATGGCGCCGACATTGTGCACGATGCTGCCGGTGCGGATCCGCAACCGCTCGAGCCCGATCGCCATCGCCAGCGTGACGCAGACCTGGAGCGCCACTTCGGTGAGGTCCGCGGTATCTCGATAGACGTCGCCGCCGTTGACGGCGTGGCGGATTTCCATGAACGCCAGCAGCACTGTGAACAGGATCGCGGCCGATTCCATCATGCGCAGCGGCGGATCGTCGGCGCGGCGACGCAGGAAGACGCTGGCGGTCCAGAACGACAGCGCCGGAATGCCGTAGCCCCACAACAGCCAGTTGAAGATCGGCGTGGTGCCGACCGCATCGCCGACGATGCGCGGCTCATAGCCGATCCGCGCCACCACGATGCCGGCGAGAATAGCGGCGAGCCAGCGCAGGAACGGGATCGGCCGCTGCATCGAAATCCAGGCGGTGCCCATCGACATCAGCGCCAACGCAATCGTGAGCCAGCCTTTCTCCAGCGCGAAGGTCAGCGCCAGAGCCATCGCGGCGAGCGTACCGGTGGCGAACAGCGCCATCGATATCGCCTGTCCGGGCCGGCTGTCGCGCCGGGTGAGCAGTTCGGTGGCGGCACCGAAGGCGGCAGCCAGGATCACTGCCAGGATCGCAAACGGCACCGATTGGTCGAGATGCGCGATGCGGCCGTAGAGCGCGATCAGGAGCGCCAGCGGCGTGAACACCGCCGTCGCCGACCACACCACCGGCACGATCGCGCTGTTCGAGCGGCCCTGCGCCAGCACACCGGCGACGCCGAACCCGACGGCGAAGATCGCAGCGGAAACCAGATGCAGCGACACCGAACCATCGGTGGCGCTCGGGCCGATGCCGGGCAACGGGCCGCCCGGCAGCACCAGCATGTCGGCATTGCCGCGCACCGCCCATTCCAGGAATATAATTGCGACGAAAGCGGCCGCCGCAGCGACCGCGGCGGTGGCGGCCTCGGCGCGCCATGCTACCAGCAAGGTGCCGGCCACCAGCAGGCCGAATACAATCATGGCCAGATCAGCGTGACCGCTGTTCAGCACGATCAGGCCGGCCGCGAACAGGTAGGCGGCAAGTGATCCGGACGAGATCGGCTCGATCCGGCCTTCTTCCGCCGGGGGGCCAAACATGAAGCCGCACACCACCAGCAAGGCGGCGAGGACGAATCCGGCGATGACGTGGAAGCCATGCGGGGCAACCATCGCCGGCCCCATATGCAGGCCAGGAAACGTCCACAGCATCGCGAACACGATGGTGGTGACCGCGAGCCAGCGCCACAGCCGGATCCGCGCCAGGCCGAATGACGCCGCGGTGACGATGGCGAGATAGATGTACAGCGCCCAGAAATCCGGCCTGTCGGAAGACACCAGAATCGGCGTCAGGAACGCAGCAGCGACACCTAGACCGGCCAGCGCCGGCCCGTGCAGCAGCGCCGCGGCCAGCGTACCCAGCGCAACCAGGCCGAGCAGGACGAATGCCGTCGCCGGCGCCAGGAAATCATACAGCGCGTACGCCGCGTAGACAGTGGCGAAAGCGACGGCGGTGCCGGCGGCGGTGAGGATCGCCGGAATGTTGGCGATCGGCAAACCGGCGATGGCAGAAACGCTCTCCTTGCGCCGGGTCCATTCGCCGGCCGCGAGCAGCGCCAACGCGAACATGCCGCCGAGCAGGGTGCGTATGCCGGGGCCAAGCAGGCCTTGTTCAATCGAATAGCGCACCATGAAGAAGCCGCCGAGCGCCAGCGTCAGTCCGCCGACCCAGACCACCCAGCGGGTGCCGAGCCGTTCCTCAAAGCCGGGACCGGATTGCTCCGGTGGCATGGCCGCCGGCGGCGCGCTCCGCGGCAGCGGCGGAGGTGTTGCCGGCGCGATCGGCGGTGCGGACTCTGCAATGGTTTGCGCTTCCACCACCTGGGGCGTGGGTGCCATCCGCGGCGCGTCATCGATCCGCGGGGTGGGTATCGGCGGCGGACCGGCGCTTGCCGGCGCGGCGGTCTCAAGCAGATCAAGCCTGGCGCGCAGCACCTTGATCTGGTTAACCGTCCGGCGCGCAAAAATCAGCGCGGCGAGGGCAATGAAAAAGGACAACGAATCAAGGAACGACCAGAAATCGGCCAGGGGATCGAACATAGCACCTCAAATCGTCAGACGGCCGCGCAACGCCGACCATCCGCGGGAATCGCTGCCCGGGATAGCCGGCATCGTTAAGTGTGCCTTCGGCGGGCTTAAGTTCAATGCACCAAAGCGCTATTTGCCGCAGGCGAGTTCAGTCGAGGTCGACGCGGAACGGCTGGCCCACCGCGGACATGCTGCCCGGACCCATCTGATCCAGCGCGCGCAGCATGCGTCCATCGCGACCGAGCGCCTTGTCAGCCAGTGCCACGATCAGGCGGTTCGGCGCCGCGATCGGCGATGCCGCGCGAATCTGGCACGCGATCGATGCCTCGTCCCGGTCCGGATTGAGCATGCAGGCCGCGGCGAATGCGCTCGCGGTAGAGCGACTGATCCCGGCATAGCAATGCACTACCAGCGGCGCGCGGCGGTCCCAGCCGCGCACGAAACCCAGCACCTGTTCGATATGCGCTTCGTTCGGGGCGACAAACCCGTCCATCTGTTCGGTGATGTCATCCACCGAGACCCTCAGATGATGGGCTTCCAGCACCGAAGGCGGCCGCCGCACCTGATCGACATTGGCCATGATAGTGAGAACGTGGCTCGCGCCGGTGGCCTTGACGGTCGGATGCAGATCCGCGAGCGAGCAGACGTGAAGCATGTGGTTCCTTCGGTGTGGCTGGTATTGAAGTTAATTATAGGCCGGCGTATCGGGCGGCGAAAGCCGGATATCAGGCGTGCAGCGTCTTGAACCGCGCCAGGAACTGCTTCTCGGCCTTGCCGGCCGACCATGGGGTCAGATAGTTCTGCTGGAGCGCGCGCGGCAAGCCGGGGTCACCACCGAACAGCCGCTTCGCCTCGGTCTCGGCAAACCCCGCAAGCCGCGTCGCCTCCAGATAGGCCGCGCCGCGGTCGGCGGCCTTGATCTGCGCCGTCATCGCGGCGGGCAATACCGGCGGCAATCCGAAGCGGACGTGGATCGCGGCCAGCAGCCGGTTCTCCACCGCCTTGTAGGAGCCGCCGATCACCGCCTTGAACGGCGAGATCATGTCGCCGATGACGTATTCCGGCGCATCGTGCAGCAGCGCCGCGAGCCGCAGGCGATGATCGACGCGCGGGATCTGTTCGCGCATCACCGCTTCCACCAGCAGCGTGTGCTGGGCCACCGAAAAAATGTGGGTGCCGTGGGTCTGACCGTTCCAGCGCGCCACCCGCGCCAGGCCGTGGGCGATGTCAGCGATTTCGATATCGAGCGGCGACGGATCCAGGAGATCGAGCCGCCGTCCCGACAGCATGCGCTGCCAGGCACGGATCGATACGCCGCGCAACGATTTTGCCGGCGCCGTCATTTCGCCTTGAGACGCGGCGCGCGCTGCTTGTGGGCGCACGCTTCGTGGCAAAAGCACGTCACCAGATGGTCGTTCACCATGCCGGTGGCCTGCATGAAGGCATAGACGATGGTCGGGCCGACGAACTTGAAACCCCGCGCACCGAGTTCCTTAGACATCTTGATCGAGAGTGGCGTCGATGCCGGCACGCTGGCGGTGGTCTTGAAATGGTTGACCTTGGGCTTGCCGTCGAGGAAATCCCACAGGAATTTCGAGAAGCCGGCGCCCTCCTCCATGATCTTCAAATAGGATTTCGCGCTGTTGATGGTGCCTTCGATCTTGGCGCGGTTGCGCACGATGCCGGTATCGTTCATCAGGCCATGAACTTTCTTGGCGTTGTATCGCGCGATCTTGTCCGGCTGGAAATCGTCGAAGGCGCGACGGAAATTGTCGCGCTTGCGCAGGATCGTGATCCAGGACAAGCCGGCCTGGAAGCCGTCGAGGATCAGTTTTTCATAGAGCGCGCGGTCGTCATATTCCGGCACCCCCCATTCGGTGTCGTGATAGGCGACGTAAAGCGGGTCTTCGCTGGGCCACGGGCAACGCATCAACCCGTCCGAATGCAGGCGGGCGGTGCGCGTCATGCCACGGTCTTCTTCGGAACGGCGCGCACCTCGTCGGGGTCGGCGAGGCGGACCGCAATGCCACCCGCCGTCAGGGGCAGCGCGGCATCGAGCGCGTCGGCGGCGCGGTCGAGACGAATCAAGGCGAGGCCGGCGCCATCGGTCGACGAACCCATGGTACCCACCGGCTTGTCGCCGGCGCGAATCTCGGTGGCTACTTCGGGCCGCGCGCCGTCGATGATCACGCGCACGGTCCGGGTGCGCGCGGTGCCGCGGTGCTGCATCCGCGACACCACTTCCTGTCCGATGTAACAGCCCTTGTCGAAATCGACGCCGTGCAGCCGGTCCATGTTGGTTTCGTGCGGAAACGCATCGCCATAGATGAAATCGGTGCCGCCCCGCGGCACACCACAGGAAATCCGGTGCGCCTCATAGGCATCGACGCCGGGCATTTTCGCGCCGACCAGCGTGGCGACCGTCTGCACCAGATCATGCGGCACCAGAATGCGCCAGCCGAGGCCAGGAGCGCGCGGGTCGGCGAATGCCGGGCCCGGCTTGACATTGGGTTCGCCGTCCCACACCGCCAGCACGCCGAGACGGTCCGACAGATTCTCGATTCCCACCTTGGCGCGCAGCCGGTAGAAGCCGAGCTTGTCGGCGAGTGCCTGCGCCAGTGCAGCGGCGCAGTCGAGCAGGAAGCCGCCGCCGTCCTCGGCCGGGGCTTCGGTCACGAGGAAATCAGCGACGATCTTGCCCTGCGGCGTCAGCAGCGCAGCGAACCGTGCGGCGCCGGGCTTGACCCCTTCGAGTTCCGAGGTGACAAGATTGTTGAGGAAGCCGCGCGCGTCGGCGCCCGTCACCTTGACCACGCCCCGATCGGGAAGAAATGCTGCATTCATGTCGGGTTTCTCTGGGAGTTTCCTGGCGGTGGTAAAGGCCGACGCTGGATACCACACCGGAACCTAAGCCGCTAAGTTGCCGACAACAAGGCCCGCAGCATCTTCGGCCTGGCAAGGCAGGTTTTCGAGGAACGACGTACCGGTCATTCTGATACGATTCTAAAATCCGGCACCGACCTCAACAAGGATGGCAAGGCTGCGGTCAAGCCGGCTCGCGAGACCGGCAAACGGGGTCATTGACTGCATATCTCGACCCGCGAAGTGATCGAATATTTGCGTGCGACCGCGAGAACATCGCGTCCTGCCAGGCGAGGCCAGCCATCGCGACCGTCTCCGGCAATCGCCAGCCCGCGCATGCGAGAGACGGTTATTCCGGGGCCACGGCGAGGCCTACTGTTTCGCCAGCGTCGTCGAGAACTCGCCGTTGCGGATGCGGACCGGCAGCCCTTCGACGAATTTCGCCACCGCGTCCTCGCCGTAGGTTCCGACCAGTTCGGCAAACGCCGCAAACAGGCTGGCCTGCGCCATGCAATCGCCATCGACGCCATCGTGCCGGGCTTCCGCCCAGGCCTCATTGAGGTAGCTCAGCGCCGCCTGCTTCTGTTCGTGATCGGGCAGCGGGTCGCGGGCAGGCGTGTAGGACAATGGCTGGCTCATGAAACTCAACAAGCTTTGCGCACCCCACAGCGAAGCGCGTCGAACACGAGAGCTTTAGCACGCGGAGCAGAACCGGAAAGACCGGTTCTTTAGGAAAGGTTAACGGCCGGGTGCGAAGGCCGTCGATCCGGAACCCCGGGGCTCGGCAAGATGGCTAATTCGCGTAACGTGCGGTCAGGTCGCGCGAAATTCGCGAGCCTTCCTCGATATAGCGGCGTATGGCGATGCCCGCCGCGGGGGTGCAGGTCCGATAGGTCTGCTGGAAGCCGTTATAGCCGCGGTTGAAGCCTGCGATCATGCGGGCGCGGCGGTCGCCGGTCGGGGTTTCGGCGTCGACCAGCGCCTGCATTTCGTTGCGCCATTTGCCGCCTTCATTGCTGCCGCAGATGCCCCGCAGGTAGTGCAGCGTGCCGAGGATTTCGGCCAGCCGCTGCAGGTCACCATCGAACGGCGCCGCGGCATCCTGCGCGCGGCCGGGAGCCAGGCCGCAGGTCGCGACAACGGCAACAACAAGGATGGTCCGCTTCAGCATGCAATGGTCCGGCACCGGCGTGATATGCCTTTTCAGCGCGGCGGAAGCAAGGTGAAGGCGACAGGCCGCCTCAGGCGCCGACCAAGCGCCGGGCCGACTGGATGATCCCGGGCAGTCCCTCGGTCAGCCGCATCTGGCCCAGCGCGTCGGGTGACAGCCATTTGAAGTCGTCGAGTTCCTCGTTGAGATCGGGCTCTCCGGCAATCCAGCGGGCGGCGAACGACATGATCAGGTAATGGCCGCCGCCGGTTGCGCCCGGCAACACCTCGCGCCATCCCGCAAGATCGACCACCTCGATGGTCAACGTCGTCTCCTCGGCAACCTCGCGATGGACGGCGGCATGCAGGGATTCGCCGAATTCGACCCGGCCGCCCGGCAACGAATAGAAGCCCTTGGCGGGGGAGCGGGCGCGACGCACCAGCAATACCCGGCCGTCGCGGAAAATCGCAGCGCTGACGGCGAGTTGGGGGTGGGACGGCGGTGAAACCGAAGGCACGAGAACTAATGGGTCATGATGTAGTCGACGTCGGGCTCGTTACCGCGCCCGTTGATGATCCCGCCGGCCAGCGCCACCAGCGGCTTGACCCAGATGGTGGCCTGCTCGGCCAGGGTGGCGCGAGTCCGGTCCTGGGTGGCGTTGCGCATCGCCTCGCCGACCGCGGTCAGGATCGAGGTCATGGTGGCGGTGAGATTGTCGAACTCCTCGCGGACGCTGGGCTGGGCCATGTCATAGGCCGCAATGGCGAGGTCCCGGGCCTTGAAATTCGATGCGGTGAAATGTTCGCGATACGACAGCGGCTGCCAGCCGAGAAAATCGTCGGCGCAGTCCGGCATATCCGGAATCATTTCGAGCAACATGATGGCTTCATTGAAATGGTTCAGATAATCGGTGGCAAGCCCGGTTCTCGGATTGATATTGGCGGCCTGCAATTCGGCCGCCCATGCGGCGCCGCCGGCCTCGGCAGTTCCCTCGGATTGACTGTTCGGTTGGCTGGTCTGGGCTACTGCCGCGGTCATTGGCCCAGTCTTGACGTTCGGAGTTAAAACGGGCTGAACGGTTTGCCGTTTTGGAACAGAGAATGTGCGGACGTTATGTGATTATGTCGCCGCCGGAGGCCTTGCGGCTGCTGTTCGGCTATTCGGAACAGCCCAACTTCCCGGCAAGGTACAATATTGCCCCCACCCAGCCCATCCCCGTGGTTCACCTCGAGAACGGCGGACGGCATTTTCGCCTGATGCGCTGGGGGTTGTTGCCGGCGTGGGTCAAGGATCCCCGCAGCTTTACCCTGCTGATCAACGCCCGCGCGGAAACCGCGCTGGAAAAGCCGGCATTCAAGAACGCGATGAAACGGCGGCGCTGCCTGGTTCCGGCCGACGGCTACTATGAATGGCAAAGTTCCGGCAAAACAAAACAGCCGTATTTTATCCATTCGCGCGATCGCCAGCCGATCGGTTTTGCCGGCTTGACGGAAACCTGGATCGGCCCCAACGGCGAGGAACTCGACACCGTCGCCATTGTGACGACGCCAGCCAGTGCCGATCTCGCGGTGCTGCATTCGCGCATGCCGGTGACGATCGCGTCGCGCGATTTCGATCGCTGGCTGGATGGCGGCAAGGTCGATGCGGAGGAGGCGGCACGGTTGCTGACCACGCCCGAGCCGGGTGCATTCGCTTGGCACGCGGTGTCGACGCGGGTCAACCGCGCCGCCGAAGACGACGCCCAGTTGGTCCTGCCGATTTCCGAACAGGAGATTGCCGCAGCGCAAGCCGGATCGGAATCCGGGCGCGGCAAGAAAGCGACGCACAAGCCCCCTGCGGAGCCGGCGGACGACGATGGGCAGGGTTCCCTGTTCTAAGTTATCGCCAAGGTCGACAAGCGACGTGAAATCGGATCATTCGGGTAGAACTACGGGCAAAATAGGAGGTTGTTAAGCTCATTCTGGTATCAATGTGGCACGGCGCGCCTGCGCGTCAGGGATTGACGGCCGGAAATTTAGGCCCCGCGCGACAACGGTCGACGCGGAGGCCGACCTTTAAGTTATTGCGCACCTTGACCTGTATTGGACTTTTCATGAAGCTGACTTTCGCGGTTCGACGTCCATCCATCCACCTCGGTCTGCGTTCGCAGATCATGCTGTTGGGCCTGGCCGGCGTAGCTGTCATCGGCACCTTCTACCTCTTGGGTCGTCAATTCGAAGACCGCAGCCGGCTGACCGAGGACCAGTTCGCCACGCTGACCTCGCTTACCTCGAAGCTTTCGGAAAGCCTGCTGCAGGCGCGCCAGGTCGCGACCGAGTTCCTGCAGAAGCCCAACGACAAGAAAACCGCGCTGCACGAGCAGATCCTCGGCGCCGCGGCGGGTTATCTCGCCAGGATCGAGCCGATGGTCGAGGCGTTGCCGGATCATGATCCGCTCCGCGAGGCCAGCGCGTTCCGGTCCGGCATCAACTCGTACACGACACGATTTTCCAACGTGGTGACAGCGCAGAAGCTGATCGGCTACACCGAAAACGACGGATTGCAAGGCAAGCTGCGCACCGCGGTGCATTCGGTCGAGGACAAGCTGAAAAAGTTCGACCAGCCGCGACTGGCCGTTCTCATGCTGATGATGCGCCGGCATGAAAAGGATTTCATGCTGCGCGGCGACGAGAAGTACGGCGATGAACTCGACAAGCGCTACGACGAGTTCGTGGCGCAGCTCGCCAAAACCGACCTGCCTGACGCCACCAAGGCGGAAATCAAGACCCTGATCCAGGCCTACCGACAGAGTTTCATCGGCTACGAAGCCGGACAAACCACGCTGAACGAGGAAGCCGCCGATCTCGCCCAGATCTATGAGCGCCTGCGGCCGTCGCTCTCCGACGTACGCAAGGCCGCCGACGAACGTCTCGAAACCGTCAAGGCCGAGGCCAAGGCAGTGCAGCAGGCGATCTTCTGGGCGATCTGCGTCACCATGGGGCTGGTCGCGGTCGCGGCCTTGCTGTTCGGCCGCTACCTGTCGGCGCCACTGGTGAAGATGGCGAAAGCCATGCAGGACCTGGCGCAAGGCAACCTCGACACCACAATCCTGCGCTTCGAACGCCGCGACGAGATCGGCACCATATCCCGCGCGCTTTCCGTGTTTCACGAGAAGCTTCTGGAGAACCGGCAACTCACCGATGACCAGATCAAGATGCAGGCAAAGGCCGAAGCGGAACGCAAGGTCGCGATGCGCCAGATCGCCGACGGCTTCGAGCACACGGTCGGAAAGATCATCGAAACCGTATCCTCGGCGTCTTCCGAGATCGAACTGGCGGCCGGCAGCCTGACCAGGACGGCGGAGGTGACGCAAGGGCTGTCGGCGACGGTTGCCGCAGCCTCTGATCAGTCGTCGGCGAGCGTGCGGTCCGCCGCCGACGCATCCGAGCAGATGGCGGTATCGGTGACCGAAATCGGCGGCAAGGTGCGCGAATCGCACAAGGTCGCCCACGCGGCCGTGCGGCAGGCCGAGCAGACCAATGCGCGGATTGCCGAGCTGTCGCAGTCGGCCGGCCGGATCGGCGAAGTCATCAAGATCATCACCGCCGTGGCCGAACAGACCAATCTGTTGGCCTTGAACGCGACCATCGAAGCGGCCCGCGCCGGCGAAGCCGGCAGGGGCTTTGCGGTGGTCGCTTCCGAAGTCAAGGCGCTGGCGGCGCAGACCGCCAAGGCGACCGAGGAGATCGGCGCACAGATTGCGCAGATGCAGGCCGCCACGCAGCATTCGGTTGCGGCGATCAAGGAGATCGGCGGCACCATCGGGCAGATTTCGGAGATCTCCTCCGCCATTGCCGCGGCGGTCGAGCAGCAGGGCGCCGCGACCCAGAAGATCGCCCAGAACGTCCAGCAGGCTGCCCAGGGCGCCACCCAGGTCACCTCCAGCATCACCGACGTCAATCGCGGTGCGACCGATACCGGAATGGCGGCGGGCCAGGTTCACACCCTGGCGTCGTCGCTGGTCAGCGAAAGCAACAACCTCAAGCTCGAGGTAGAAAACTTCCTGGCGACGGTACGCGCGGCCTGACCAGGCTGACTACGGCGTCGACCCGCGTCCGTCGAGCCACTTCGCATAGACGATACGCTCCTGCTCGTCATAGTCGAGCGTCTCGTAGAACGCCTGCACCTGGGCGTTATCCGGCCGCACCATCAGTTGCAGTTTCAGGATGCCGCGCCTGCGCAGCCAGTCCTCGGCGGCGGTCATGAGGGCGCGGCCAAAACCCTTCCTGCGGTGGTCGGGATCCACCGTGACGTAATACACCCAGCCGCGATGGCCATCATGGCCGACCAGCACCGACGCCACCAGGGCATCGCCGTCGCGCCCGAGCAATACCGTGGAATTCGATCCCCGTCGCGCCAGCGCGATGTCGGCCTGCGGATCGTTCCACGGCCGGGTCGAGCCGCAGCGCTGCCACAGTTCGACCACGGCGGCGATATCGGCGTCCTCGATCGGCGCAATGGCAAGTGCGGTCATGGTGCTCATCGCGTGCCGGGCAGCAGTACCTTGCCGGGGTTGAGAATGCCCCGTGGATCCAGCGCGGCCTTGAGCGACCGCATCAGGTCGATGGCCACCGGGTCCTTGACGCCGGGCAGGTCGGCCGCCTTGAGCTGGCCGATGCCGTGCTCGGCGGAGATCGAGCCGCCCATCCGCAGCACGATGTCGAACACCACGGCGTTGACGTCGTGCCAGCGCGCCATGAAATCCGCGGTGCCAAGGCCCTCCTTGGGTTGGCTGACATTATAATGGATGTTGCCGTCACCGAGATGACCGAACGGCACCGGGCGCGCGCCCGGCAACAGCTTCACCACCGCCGTGTTGGCCTCGGCGATGAATGCCGGCACCGCTGCCACCGGCACCGAAATGTCGTGCTTGATCGAGCCGCCTTCCGGCTTCTGCGCCGCGGAAATCTCCTCGCGCAATTTCCAGAACGCGGTGCGCTGGTTGAGGTTGGCCGCGATCGCCGCGTCGTCAACAATTCCTTCTTCCATACCACGCGCCAGAATCGCTTCCAGCGCGTCGCGGGCGTCGTCGCGCGGTGATGACAGTTCCATCAGAACGTACCAGGAATGCTTGCCGGTCAAGGGATCGCGAATGCCGATGCCGTGACGGACGCTGAAATCGACGGCGATGTCGGCGATCAGTTCGAAGCTGGTGAGGGAACCCGCGGCCTCGCTGCGTGCAATGCCCAATAGTTTCAACGCATCGTCGGGCGACTTCAGACCGACGAAGGCGGTTTCCACCCCGCGCGGCTTCGGAAACAGTTTTAGCGTCGCCGCGGTAATGATGCCGAGGGTGCCTTCGGCGCCGATGAAAAGGTTGCGCAGATCGTAACCGGTGTTGTCCTTTTTCAGCTTCGACAGGCCGTTGAGAATGCGGCCGTCGGCCAGCACCACCTCGAGCCCGAGCGCCATCTCGCGCGCCACGCCGTAGGCGAGCGCGGCGGTGCCGCCGGCGTTGGTGGAAAGGTTGCCGCCGATGGTGCAGCTGCCCTCGGCGCCAAGCGACAGCGGAAACAGCCGGTCGACCTCGGCGGCGCGCGCTTGCGCGTTCTGCAGCACCACGCCGCTCTCCGCGGTCATGGTGTTGGATTCGACGTCGATTTCGCGGATCTTGTCCATCCGCCGCATCGAGATCACCACCTCGCCGCCGATCGGGGTCTGGCCGCCGACGAGGCCGGTGTTGCCGCCCTGCGGCACCAGCGCGGTGCGGGTCTCATGGGCCAGCCGGCAGATCGCTGCCACTTCCGCGGTGGACCCCGGCCGCAGCACCAGGGGCGAGGTGCCGTGAAACAGGTTGCGCTCCTCGGTGACATAAGGCGCGACATCGGCCGGCTCGGTTACCGCGTATTTGTCGCCGACGACTTTTCGGAACTGCGCGACGAGTTCGGGCGACAGTTTTGTCGGTGGCGGCTGGACGATATTCATGGGGTCTTTGCCCTGTGGATTTCTTCAGTGTTGTTTACGGCGCGATCTTGTCAAATTCATTGCTGGGGCGCGGCGGCGCGGCGCAACCGGTCGTTGATCGCCTCGCCGAGGTCATGGTGCGGCACCGCCATGACGGCAATGCCGCGCGCGCCCACCACATCCAGCGCGCGAAGATGGCCGAACAGATTGGCCGCGGCCTCGGCGAGATCGCCGCGTTCGGACAGGTTCATCACGGCATGCGTTGGGTCAACCCCCTCCACGACGTCAGGCCCAAACGCCAGCAGCGCTTCACCGGGCTCGAGCCGCACCGCACCAAGCCGCACCGGCGTGCGCGGCGCATAGTGCGAGGCCAGCATCCCCGGCGCCAGCGGCTGGGCGGAATCCGATTTCGGATCCTCGGGCGGCTGCACCAGGGCGCACCCCAGCACGTGCTCGATCTGCTCCCGTGGCAACCCGCCGGGGCGCAGCAGCATCGGGGCGTCGAAACATCCGACGATGGTGGATTTGACGCCGACGTCGACGGCGCCACCGTCGACGATGATGTCGATGCGCCCGGCAAGATCGTTCCACACATGCGCGGCCGTGGTCGGCGAGACATGACCTGAAATATTGGCCGAAGGCGCCACCACCGCGCCGCCGAAACTGCCGAGCAACGCCCGCGCCACCGAATGGGCGGGCACGCGCAGCGCCACCGTGTCGAGGCCGGCGGTGGCAAGTTCGGCCACCGCGCCGCGCGACGCCTGCGGCAGCACCAGGGTCAGCGGTCCCGGCCAGAACGCTTCCGCCAGCGCCTCGGCCCGCGGATCGAAACGCCCGATCCGCCGCGCGGCGGCAAGATCGGCGACATGGGCGATCAGCGGATTGAACGACGGCCGGCCCTTGGCCTGGTACAGCCGCGCCACCGCCCCCGCATTGCCGGCGTCGGCGCCGAGCCCGTAGACCGTTTCGGTGGGAAACGCGACCAATCCGCCCTCTGCAAGGCAGCGCGCGGCGTCAGCCACGGCTTGCGGGCCAGCATCGGTCATCCGGGTCGTCAGGCCCAATTTCATCGCCTCAAAGTCCTCGAATTCGGGTTCTTGCGGTGGCTCGAACCCAAGGCTATAAGCCGCGTTCTTGTCGGAGTGTGGCTCAGCCCGGTAGAGCACTGCGTTCGGGACGCAGGGGTCGCAGGTTCAAATCCTGCCACTCCGACCACTATATCAATACCCCAATATTTTCATAGAGTTAAAGCGCGCGACGCGTCATGTCGCGAACGACCGCGCGCCGACGCTCAAGCCGATTTCCGCGCCTCCGGCGCCAGCACCAAGGATGCCTCGGTGGTCAGCAGCAAAAACGTCATGGTCTCCTGAAAAGGGCGGCCGCA
>CAVPZI010000010.1:0-69274 GCA_963710235.1 uncultured Alphaproteobacteria bacterium | reverse complement strand
GCCGCCTTCCACCGTCGACCGTGTGCTCAGGTCTTTCGAGGTCCTGATGTCCAATCCCGTACTTGCCGCGCTGGGACGACCGTTCCGACTGGGTATTGCCGGGGTGCGCCGCCTTCGATGATCGTGCCGGTGCACCGGGTTGCGGCCGTGATGGACCGGCGTTTCTGCCTCGAGGCTGGCGTCTTGTCGTCGCGGCCGGAACGTTCCCGTGCCGAGGGCCGGGCGATCGGGCTTGCGGCGGACGCTGCTACGGCGGCTTCGAGGAAATGATTGTGCCGGAGCGGCTGCGTGACGACGGCATCGAGGCCCTGGCGATCATCACCCCCAACGACAGCCACGCCAGGTACCTGCGGCTAGCAATCGACTCGGCCTCGACGTCATGATCGAGAAACCGCTGTGCAACGATCTCGATGAGGCCTTCGCCTTGCAGCAGGCCGTGGAGGCTTCGGGATGCGCGGTGGCGCTGACCCACACCTTTTCGGGCTACGCGATGCTACGCGAGATGCGGGCGCGGATTCTGGCCGGCGAGATCGGCGCGGTGCGGCTGGTGCATTCCGAATATCTGGCCGGCGGACTTGCCACCGCGATGGAGAACGCGCCGGACGCGGACAAACGCTGGCGGCTCAACCCGGAAAAGAGCGGGCCGTCGCTGTGCTCGGCGACATCGGCACCCACGCCCACCACATGGTGTCGTTCATCACCGGCTTGCGGTTCGAATCGGTGTCCGCCGAAGTCGGCACCCTGCTGGAGGGACGAAAGGTGCAGGATTTCGCCCAGGTCCGCTTCCGGCTCAACGGCGGCGCCCGCGGCCGAATCGATCCTCCAACGCCGCGGCCGGGATGTCGAACCATGTGATGATCCGGGTGGTCGGCGAAACCGGCCCGATGGAATGGCTGCATCGCAAGCACAACCAGCTGACCATTGCCTCGCTCGACGGCAATATTCGCATCATCGGCCAGGACAACCCAATCTGACCTCCGATGCACAGCTATCCACGCACCTGACCCGACCGGGTCATCCCGAAGGACTGCAGGAAGCCGTGGCCAATCTCTATTGCGGCCTGGCCGACAGGATGCTGACGCGGCGCGGCCTCGCCTTCCGATGCCGCCAACTCGTCCCTCGGTATCGGAAGGCGTTGCCGGGATGGCCTTTGTGATGGCGTGCCTGGAGAGTTCGGCGAGGGACGGCGCCGTGGTTTCGCTGCGCGTTTCGAAATGACCGGGAAAATCCTGTGAGGAGCATGTCCACGGTTCTGGTGACGGGCTGCGATACCGGCCTCGGCGTCGAATTCGCACGACAATATGCCACGGAGGATCGGGTCATCGCCACCTGTCTCGATCCTTCCACCGCGACGGAGACGTCGGCGATCCCAGGCAATATCGAGGTGGTCAAGCTCGACGTCACCGACCATGCGGCCATCGAGGCGCTGTCGCAGCGGCTGTCGGGCGAGACCATCGACGTCCTGCTCAACAACGCCGGCATTGGGAGCCCGCACCCGCCGTTCGGGGAGACCGATTACGCCAACTGGCGCCGGATCCTCGAGACTAACCTGATCGGGCCGATGAAAATCGCCGAGAGCTTTGTCGAGCAGGTCGCGCGCAGCGAGAACAAGAGCATGGCGTTCGTCTCCAGCCGGATGGGATCGATCGCGCTGAATAATTCCGGCGGCTCCTACTCCTACCGGTCCAGCAAGGCCGGTCTCAACATGATCGTGAAGACGCTGGCGATCGATCTCGGTCCGCGTCACATCTGCGTGCTGGCGCTGCATCCGGGCTGGGCCATGACCGAACCGGGCGCGCGCGTTCCGGTGGCGGAGAGCGTCGCCGGAATGCGGGGCGTCATCAACCGCGCCGGCCGGCACCACACCGGCAGCTTTGTGACGTACCACGATCAGCCGCTGCCCTGGTAAGGGCAGCACCTGCATTGATCGCGCCCTAAAGAAAAAGGCCGCCTGGTTTCCCAGACGGCCTTTCCTGTCTCACGGCAGCCTCACATTGACGGGCGATTTCAGGAACACTGCACCAGGGGCCTATCTCCCAGCCGTATCCTACTCGGAAGCCGCTGCAAATCGGGACAGTCGCGAACTGGAGCCCGAACCGATGCGATAGTCTCCTATCTCCGTAAGATGGGTAGATTAAGCCGCGAATGACGCGGGCAGGCAACAACAGCGTGAAACTATCCCCGTTGTTCACAGCGATGCTGCACCACGAAAGAAACGCCGGTCGTCGGTAAACTCGCTTCCCGACGGCCCTCAATCCTTCAGCCCGGTGCTGGCCACGCCCTGCACGAACTGCCGGCGCAGGAATACGAACAGCGTGATGCTGGGGATCAATACCACCGACGATGCCGCGCTGAGGCGGCCGACGTCGACGGTGAAACCGGTCTGGAACAGCGCGAGGCCGACTTCGATGGTGTAGGAGGTCTTGGTCGAGGTCACGATCAAGGGCCAGGTAAAGGCGGTCCAGGCCTGGAAGAAGGCCAGCACGCCCAGCGCCGCCAGTGGGGCGCGCAGCAGCGGCAGCACCACATAGAAGAACACCCAGAATTCGCCGGCGCCGTCGATCCGCGCCGCCTCCAGCAATTCGTCGGGAATGGCATGCAGGACGTTCTGCCGGATCAGGAAGATGCCGAAGCTCATCACCAGGTAGCCGACAGTAGTCCCCACAGTGAATCCAGCGCGCCCAGTGCCTTCACCTGGAAGTACAGCGGGATCATGTAGACCTCGAACGGGATGATCGCGGTGGCAAGGATGATGGTGAACACGACGCTGAGCACCTTCGACGGAAATTTGGCCAGCACGTAACCGGCGATCGCCGAGGTCGTCATGATCGATGTGGTGGACAGCGCCGCGAACAGAAAACTGTTCAGGATCCAGCGCAGCAGCGGCGTCTCGCCGAGCACGGACTTGAAGTTTTCCAGTGTCGGGTCGTGCGGGACCACCGTCGGCGGCCACTGCAGGATCTCCTGCGGCGTCTTGAAGGCGTTGCCGACCAGGAACACCAGCGGCAGCAGCATCGCCAGCGAGAAGGCGATCAGCAAGGCATCGATGGCGAAATTGGTCAGCCGTACTTTCAAACGGAGCCGACGGTCGCCGACCGTTTCGTCGTACGCGGCGAAATTTATGGCTTCGGTCATTTCAGGCCCTTTTCACGCAGCATCGTGAACTGGATCAGCGTCAGCACCAGTACGATGACCAGCAGCACCACCGCTTCCGAAGCGGCGTAGCCGACCCGGTAGTTGCGAAAGCTGTTCTCCAGCATGTCGAGCACCAGCACGCGCACCTGGCGCCCGGGCGCTCCCTGCGAATCCGAGGCGAGGATGAAGGCCTGGGCGTAGACGTTGAAGCCGCTCACCAGCGTGACCACCGAAACATACAGCGTGATCGGCTTGAGCAGCGGGATCGATAGGTAGCGGAACGATTGCAGGCCCGTGGCCCCGTCGAGCCGCGCGGCCTCGTACAGCGACTGCGGCAGGTTCTTGAATCCGACGAGATAAATCAGCACGGCGTAGCCGAGCGCCTGCCAGGCGCACAGCACGATGATGCAGACCAGAGAGAGCGTCGGGTCGAACAGCCATGCCTTCGGCTCGATCCCGAACCAGCTCAACAGCGCATTGAGCGGCCCCAGCCGGGCATCGAAGATCCACTTCCAGGCCAGCGCTGCCGGCACCAGCGAGACGACGTGGGGCAGGAACACCGCGGTTTCATAAAAGCCGGCGAGGCGCGACTGGGTGCGGTGATAGATCAGGGCCGCCAGCGCCAGCGCGGTTGGGATGGTGACGATCAGGACGCCGAAGGCGATGATGGTGGTATTGAGCAGGGCCTCACGAAACTGCGGATCGCCGATCAGCTCGCGAAAGTTTTCCAGCCCGATGAACGGCTTGTTCTTCGACAGGATGTTCCAGCGGTGCAGGCTGAGCCGCAGCGTCTCGCCGATCGGATAGAGCCGCACCGCGGCATAGATCGTCAGCACCGGCAGCAGCGACAGGCTGGCAAAGATCCATTTTTTCCGCTCGAGCATGCGACCCCACAGATCGAGGCGGCGTCACTTGCCGAGCAGACCCTCGCGCTTGAGTATTTCGTTGGCCTCGGTGTCGGCCGCCAGCAAGGTGGCGTCGATCGCCTTGTCGTCATCGGCGAGCTTGCTGTCGGCGAAGGCGGCAACCAGCTTGGTCGCGACCCGCCCCAGGATCTCGTCGCTGACCTCGATCGCCGGCACTGCAAACAGGTCGTAGCCCTTGGGGTTGTCGACGAAAGCAGCAAAGGTCGGCACCGCGCCGGTCACCGCCGAATAATCGCCCGAGCGGTTCGGCAGCCAGCCGACGTTTTTCAGCATCCAGGTCTGGTTGTCGGGCTCGTTGGCGGCCAGAGTGAAGGCCCAGGCGGCATCGGCCTCGGGGCCCTTGGCGCTGACATAAAGATTGACCGGCACGCTCATCGAACCGCGCGGCAGCGGCGCGGTGGCGTAGTGCAGGTTCGGTGCTTTCTTGGCGATGTCGCCGATCACCCAGGATTTGCGGATGAACATCGCGGTCTGGCCGCGTTCGAAGGCTTCGGCGTCCGCCGGCATTTCCGGCGACACGGTCTTGTTCTTGTGGATGTTGACCAGATACTGCTTCAGCGCGTTGCGCCCGGCCTCGTTGGCGAGCGTCGCCTTCCATTTGCCGTCGGCGGTCTGGGTCAGGATGTTGCCGCCGAACTGGAACAGGTTGATCCAGAATTTCTCGGCGACGCCCTGGCCGCCGCCGGACAGACGCAGGCTCCAGCCCGACACCGTGGCCTTGCCCGACGCGTCGCGCTGCGTCAGCTTGGCGGCATCGGTGTCGTATTCGGCCATGGTGGTGGGCGGCTTGCTCAGGCCCGCCGCCTTGAACATGTCGAGGTTGTAGAACAGCGCCACCTGGCCGTGAAACAGCGGCGTGCCGTAGACCGTGCCGTTGAGGCTGGCGCGCTCGCTGAAAAACGGGGTGAAATTCGCGGCGTTGGTGACGAACGCCGCCACATTGGCCGGCGCCTTCGGCAACAGGTCGTTGGTGAGGTAGCGCCCGGCGCTGGCGGCGCCGAGTTCGATCACCAGCGCCCGGTTTTCACCCGACGCCAGCGCCAGCGCGACGCGTTTCTCGTGCTCGCGCAACGGGATCGCTTCGATCGAGACGTCAAGGCTTGGGTATTTCGCCTTCATACCGTCGGCGACATGGCGGTAGAACGGCTCGAGCTCCGGGTAGCCGCTCCACACCGTGATCTTCTGTGCCTGCGCTGCGGTAACGCCGGCAGCAATGCGGCGCCGATCATCGCCGCAGCGAAAGGAAGGCGGCCGAACCGGACGCCGCGCGTTTCAAGACAAGTCCCGGCCATGATGATCCCCTTCGGTGCGATGAAAGCCGCCAGCCGCAATTTGCTATGCAACCGGTTGCGGGTCAAGGCGAAGCGGGGCTGCAGCGGCAGCGCGTCGCAACCGCCACATTATTCCGGGGCTGAACTTTTCCCCGGCCACATAGGTCTCGCGTATCTGCAGCGATGCTGCGCCGGGCTTCCAGTCGAACACGATCAGGTCCGCCATTTCGCCGACGGCAAGGCGGCCGCGGTCGCCGACGAAGCGGCCGGGATTGCTGGTGGCCAGTTGCAGCCCCTCGGCCAGGGTCAGATCGGCCATGCCGATGGCGATCGCCACGTCCTCGCGCAACGGCCGGCTGGCGCCGGCCAGATAAGGCGTTCCGAGCACGCTCAGGCGGCCGTCCTGGCCGACCTCGACGCGGCCGCCGATCGGCTGGTCGTAGATTCCGGGCGGCAGGCCGCCGGCCGCGGTGGTGTCCGAAACCAGGTACGACCGCGCGAGGCCCTTGGCGCGCAGCATCGCCCTGAACGCATCCGCCGGCAGATGAAAGCCGTCGGTGATGAAACCGGCGTCGAGCCGGTCGTCGGCGAGTTGCGCCCAGATGAAGTTAGGATGCCGCGGCAATGTCGCCGCCGCACCGTTGCCGAGATGGGTCGACAGCCGGGCTCCGGCGGAAGCCGCGCTATGGATCTGTTCGGCAGTGGCCGAGGTGTGGCCGATGGCGACCAGAATGTGCTGCGCGGTCAGGGCACGGATGAAGGTTTCGATTCCCTCGTGATGCGGCGACAGGGTGATCTTGCCGACCAGGTTGCCGCTGGCTTGCTGCCACTGCGCGACTTCGTCGATATCGGGTGGCCGGACATGCTCGCGTGGATGTCCGCCGCGCGGACCATCCTCGGGCGCCAGATACGGGCCCTCGACATGAACGGACGGGATCATCCGCGCGCACAGCGGATCCTGGCGTCGTGCCCCGGCGATCGCCGCCAGTGCCGAGAGCAGCGAATCCTGGGATGCCGTGATCAAGGTCGGCAGCCAGGTGGTGACGCCGAGGCCGGCCATCAGCCGCGACAATGCCTTGACCCGCGCCGGCGTCACCGCGCCGTCGTTGAGGTCGAGGCCGCGAAACCCGTTGACCTGCAGGTCGATCAGGCCGGCGGCAAGCCAGGGGCCCGAAGTAAGCTCCCTCGGTTCGATCGCCGCGATGCGGCCCTGCCTGACGACCACGGAGATGCCGTGCCCCGTGCTGACTTCGCGGCCACCGACGCGCAGGGTGCTCGATTTAGGCATCCGGATCGGACTCCGCGTCGAGATAGAGCGTGCAGTCGGCGTGCCGGCGCAGCACGCTCGAGGGACAATCGGTTGAAACCGGTCCGTGCAATGTTCCACGGACGGCATCGCGTTTCATCGCGCCGGGCACCACGCAGAACAATCGCGTGGCGCGCAGCAGCCGCGGAACGGTCAGGGTTACCGCGCGTTCGGGCACGGCAGCCAGATCCTGAAAACAGCCGTCGTCGACCTGCTGCTGGCGGCAGATCGCGTCGAGTTCGACGATCTTGACGTCCGCCGGATCGGTGAAATCAGCCACCGGCGGATCGTTGAAGGCGATGTGGCCGTTGACGCCGATGCCGAGGCAGACGATGTCGATCGGTGCGCTGTCGAGCAGCGCGGCATAGTGCGCGGCGGCGGCGCGCGGTTCGGGCGCCGGCAGGATCGGATGGACAGCCGCGAACGGCAGCCGGCCGAACAGGCGTTGTTCGAGCCACGCCGCGAAACGCTGCGGCGCGCTTGGGAGAAGGCCGATATACTCGTCCATATGGAATGCCGTGACGCGGCGCCAGTCGATCCCGGGCTCGACGATCAGCGCGTCGATCATGTCCTGCTGGCTTGGTGCCGCGGCGAAAACCATCCGCACGCCGGTCGCGGCCGCAAGCCGGGCGCGGATTTCCACCGCGATGTCGTGCGCCGCCGCCCGGCCCATGAGCGCGCGCGTGGCAAAGGAGCAGACCCGCAAACGTCCGACCGTTCGATGATGCGTCTGTTCGAGCGGGGCGGCCGTCGATTTCATCGCAATCCTTCTTCCAGCGGTCGCGCACGGCGCGCGTCGGTCGCAGCCGCCGATATTGCCTGCGGCAAGGGTGAACTGTACTATGCGATGCAACCGGTTGCGGTCAAGCTGACGGCGTCCGGGTTGGCATCGCCCTGCCAGCGACGAAACGGGGAGTGCGATGGCCGACCTCACGCGTCGCCGGGAAGCGCCGACGATCAGCCAGGTGGCCGAGGCAGCCGGCGTCTCGCGCGCCTCGGTGTCGCGCGCCTTCACCCGGCCCGAAATGCTGAGCGCGGAAACCGTGCGCCGCGTCAAGGCGGTGGCGCAGCGCATCGGCTATGTGCCGAACCACACCGCGCGTGCGCTGTCGACCGGCCGCCACGGCAATGTCGCGCTGGTGGTGCCTGATGTCGCCAATCCGTTTTTTCCACCGCTGATCCGCGCCGCGCAGGTCGAGGCGGAGAAGTTCGATTTCTGCGTATTCTTAGGGAATTCCGACGAGAACCCGGAACAGGAAGCGAAACTGGTCAGTCGTTTTTCCACCCAGGTGGAGGGTTTCATTCTGGCCTCGTCGCGATTGACCGACGAGCAAATCCGCTTTCAGGCAATGCGCCGGCCGCTGGTGCTGATCAACCGCGACGTCAAGGGCATCCCGCGCGTCCTGATGGACAGCGGCGCCGGGGTCGGCGAGGCGGTCGATCATCTGGCCGCGCTCGGTCACAGGCGCATTGCCTACATCAGCGGGCCGAAAAACTCCTGGTCGAATGCGCAGCGCAGCGCCGCGGTGCGTCGCCGCGCCAGGATCCACGGATTGCAGGTGCTCACGGTGCCGGCGCAGGTGGCTTCGTTCGAGACCGGCTATCTGGCAGCGCCGGCCATTCTCGCCTTTGGCGCCACCGCGGCGGTGGCGTTCGACGACCTGATGGCGCAGGGCGTGCTCGCCGGTCTTGCTGCACGCGGCATCGCGGTGCCGCGGGATTTCAGCGTCATCGGCTGCGACGACGTGCTGGGTGCCGTGACCTATCCGCCGTTGTCGAGCATCTCGAACGCCTGCCCGGAGGCGGGCCGTGTCGCGGTGTCGCTGCTGATGGGCATCCTGAAAACCCGGGTGGTGCTGGACGTGCGCCATGTGCTCGGCACCAGTCTGGTGATCCGCGACACCACGGCGGCGGTGGCCACGGCGCATCGGCCGCGACGCGCCAGGTGAAGCGTCAGCGGAAGCCGGCCGCGGTCAGGTGACTCGTCCCACAAGTCGATGATTTATCCGCGCGCCTTGCGCACCACGGCCATGAAGGCCTTGAGCCGCTTCGGATCGACCTCGTTCCACCAGCCGCCCTCGTGCTTGAGCGCGCTGGCGACGATCACCGCGTCGGCATGTTTGAAGATCGACGTGACATTTTCGGGCGTGACGCCGCTGCCGACCATGGTGGGCAGTTTGGTCGCCTTGCCGACGGCTTCGAGCTCGGCGGGGTCGGCGCTGTCGCCGGTGCGCTGGCCGGTGACGATCACGGCGTCGGCGTCGAAGAATTCCGCGTCGCGGGTCAGTTCCGCCAGGGTGCGGTCGGCGACGATGGCATGGGCGCCGTGCTTGACATGGACGTCAGCGAAGATCGCGACGTCTTTGGCGCGCAGCCAGGAGCGGTACCTGCTGGCGGCGCCGGCCTTGCCGTCCATCAGGCCTTCGTTGGCAACATAGGCGTTGGTCCATTGGTTGACCCGCACGAACATCGCGCCTGCCGCCTTGGCGACGGCGAGGCCTTGCACGGCGCCGTTGGCGAGCACGTTGATGCCGATCGGCAAGCCGGACTCGCGGCGGACCCGCTCGGCCATCACGGCCATGCAGGCGGCGGTTTCCGGACCCAGCTCGTCGGGCTTGGCGAACGGAATATCGCCGTGGTTTTCCACGATCAGGCCGTCGACGCCGCCGTCCCGGTAGCGCTGCGCTTCCGCACAGGCGAAATCGTAGATCCGCGTCACCGGATCGCCGTCGTAATGCGGCGAGCCCGGCAATGGCAGCGAGTGGATGACGCCGATGACGGCCTGGCGTCGGCCGAAGATGCGCTGGATCGCGTTGTCCTTGGCGCGATAGATCGAGGTGTTTTCCGGCACGGGATTCTCCGAGGTCAGGTCAAGGCGTGGGTGGAAAGGCTCGCGCGCATTTCGGCAACGATTTCGGGCAGATCGATCGGATAAGTCACGTAACGAGCCCATGTTGCAGCATGACGGTCATTCTATAGAAGACAATAGGCGGATGCTCAATGTTCTGGGGCGTTGAGCAATGACGCCCTGTCGAGCTGTCGGAATGCAACCTGTTGCTCTATCATCGCCAACGAATCACTTGCGCCCTTCCGTCAGACTGGCGTGCATCTCGCGTACCGACGACCGTGCATCGATACGCTGATATGCAGCGCTGATTTAGAGGTGGAGCATGCGTCCCTCGCGGCGTGAGTTCGTGAAGTGGACCGCGGCAAGCGGAATTTCTCTCAGCCTGTCGCACCTTGCCATGGCCGAAGGATCTCCGTTCGCGGCGCATGAAATCTTGCCGGGCCGCGACAAGTGGAATCCTGCGGTCAATGGCGGTGGACGGGTCGACGGCGTTGCCAAGGTCACCGGATCCAAGCTCTACGCGTCGGATTTTCGCGCCGCCGACATGCCGGGCTGGCCGGCGAATACGTCGCATGCCATCCTGGTCCGCGCGCCGGATGCCACCCATGTCTACACCGGCATGGACCTTAAGCGCCTTGATGGCGCCTCGAAGCCGTCGGTGGTGGTGACCGCGGCCGATCTGGAGAAGATCGGCGCCCGGGTTCCCGAGTTCTACGCCGGCGATCTGTTTTGTCGCCCCGGCAAGACGCCGATCTACATGGGCCAGCCGGTCGCGCTACTGATCTATGAAAAATTCGATGCCTACGATGCCGCGCGGCTCAAGCTGCGCGACGGCAGCTTCGTCAGGTTCGGCGAGGAGACCGGTCCGGTCGAACTGCCGAATTACGGCTCCTACCGCTTCACCCGCGTGGCCGGTGCCACGCCCGAGGCGCCCGACGTCTATTCGCCGATCATGGCCGGCTGGGTCACGCCTTCGCGGGTGCAGAATTCGGCGCTGCCGGTGTGGTCGCCGCTCGCCAAGGACATCGGGGCTTCCTACGCCAAGGCCGCCACTTACGGCGAACAGATCCGGGCTGACCTCGCCGCGAACGATCCGGCGCAGCTGGTGCTGGATCGCGAGTTCGAGACCCAGTCGGTCGACCCGATGTTTCTCGAGCCGGAAAGCGCGCTGGCCTGGTTCGACAAGAAAAGCGCCAGGCTCGAACTCGTGCTCGGCGTGCAGTCACCCTACGAAGCGACCGAGTCGCTCGCTTATCTGTTGGGTCAGGCTCAGACCGCCTTCAAGCCCGCGCAGATCAACGCCCAGTTCGCCTATATCGGCGGCGGCTTCGGCGGCCGCGATCATACGCCGTTCGTGCTCTACACCGCGCTGGCGGCGATGTTTTTTCCCGATCGCCCGGTCCGGCTGGCGCACGACCGCTACCAGCAGTTCCAGGCCGGCATCAAGCGCCATGCGTTCAAGATGCACACGCGCATCGGGATCGACCGGGCGACGGCGAGGATCAAGGCTTTTGCCGCCGATCATGTGCTGGACGGCGGGGGTCTGGCGAATTTCTCGCTCAATGTCGCCACCACCGCCGCCACCGCCGCGATCGGCATCTATGATATTCCGAAAGTCGACGTCACCACCGTGGCGCTGCACAGCCGCGGCGTGACCGCAGGCTCAATGCGCGGCTACGGCACGCTGCAGACCCTGACGGCGCTGGAAGTCCTGATCGACGAAGCCGCCAGCGCCTTGCCGCTCGACCCGATCGAGTTCCGCCGGCGCAATGCGCTCAAGCCGGACGGCAAGACCATGTGCGGCAATCCCTACACCGTTTCGGTGCGCACCACGGAAATTCTCGACAAGCTCGAGCAGCATCCGATCTGGCGGCAGCGTGCGCAGGAGAAATCCCGCGGCGTCGAGGGCGTGCTGATCGGTACCGGTGTCGCCTGCGTCACCAAGGATTACGGCACCGGCGGGGATGCCTCGCTGGGACGCGTGGACATGACGGCCGACGGCCGGATCTCGATCTGGTGCAGCCACGTCGAGATGGGCAATGGCATCGGAACCGCGGTAGCCAACCGCGTGGCGCCTTTCCTCGGCGGCCTCGCCGATGAAGTCGCGGTCTCGCAGGTCGAGGCGTTCGATGCGCTGGAGCTGGTCACCTCGGGTGACCAGTACGCGATGGACCAGAAGACGCAAAATGCCGCGGAGAAAAATCCGCGCTGGGTGCCGGCGATCAGTACAGCGACCAGCGCCTCGATCGGCGCCCATGTCGGGACCCACGCCGCCGCCGAAGCCGCACGGGTGATCTTTCGCTACGGGCTATGGCCGGCGGCGCTCGAACTGTGGCACATCGCGCCGACCGATCCGCGCGTGAAGGACTTCGCCAGGGCAAGCTGGAAAGACGGCCAGCTCATGATGCCGGGCCTGATGCCGCTGGCGCTGCCGGCGCTGGCCGCCACCGCGCATGCGCGCAACCTGGTCACCGGCGCGATGACCCACGGCTTTAGCCGCTGGGGCTGGTCGCGGGCACGCTTTCCGATCGGCGGCGAGCAATACCGGGCCGACATCGATGCCCTCGCGATGCGCAGGGGCAACGGCAAGTTCACGCGCATCGACCGCGCCAGCGTCAAGTTTCCCCCGACCCACAATAACTCAAGCGGCAATGTCTACACCTCGATGTGCGGCACCCTGGTCCGCGTCGAGATCAAGCGCGCCACCGGCGCGCTGCGCATCGCCAGGGCCTACAGCGTGCTGGAATGCGGCCAGGCGCTGGTGCCCGAGGTGGTAATCGGTCAGTCGCAGGGCGGTTTCGCCATGGGCGTCGGCTACGCGCTGCTCGAAACGCTGCCGCCCTATGAGGGCGGACCGGGCAACGGCCAATGGAATCTCGGGCAATACCTGGTGGCGCGCGGATCGGATCTGCCGCTGCACGACCTCGAGATCGAACTGTTGCCGCCGGTGACGCCGGACGAGCCGCCGAAAGGCATGGCCGAAGTGGTGATGGTCCCGGTGGTGCCGGCGATCCTCAATGCCATCTTCGATGCCACCGGCCGCCGTTTCCAGTCGCTGCCGGTGACGCAAGCCATGCTGAAGGGAGTGCTCGCGTGACCAGGCTCGCTCTCACCATCAACGGCCGCGCCCATGATCCCGTCGAGGTGCGCGACGACCTGTCGATGAACGATTTCCTGCGTGAATATCTCGGCATGACCGGCACCAAGTTCGGCTGCGGCGCCGCGCAATGCCTGAGCTGCGCCATCATCATCGATAATCCCGACGGCAGCAGCTACACCAGCCCAACCTGCATCGTTTCGGCGGCGAGCTTTGACGGCAAGGCGATCCGCACCGTCGAGGGCCACGCCAAAAACGGCGAGCTGTCGGCGCTGCAGAAGGCCTTCATCGCGCATTTCTCGTTCCAGTGCGGCTACTGCACCGCCGGCTTTCTCAACGAGGCCCAGGTGCTGCTCGAACGTCTCGCCAGGGCGCCGGTGCCGCGCGACGGACTGGAGCAAACCATTGCGGACGCGCTCGACGGTCATCTGTGCCGCTGCACTGGCTACATCAAGTATCACGAGGCGGTGCGCGACGTGATCCTGAATGACCCGAAACGCTATCTGGTGGCGAAGCAGTGAGCGCGCCGCGGGGCAGGGCAAGGATGAAGCCGGAGACCCGAACCTGTATGCTGGTCGCGGTCGCGGCGCTCATGATGAGCGGGTTCACCGCCTATGCCGCGGCGCAGGGCACCTCCAGCGGGCTCGCCGCGCCCTCGAGCTTCGACTCGATCAGCGATCCGGCGGCGCGGTCGGCGGCGATCTTCACCGAGCTCGGCAAGGTGCTGACCCATCCGCGCTGCACCAACTGCCATCCCGCCGGCGATCACCCCCGGCAGGGCGACCTCAGCCGGTTGCATCAGCCGCCGGTGGAGCGCGGCCCCGATGGCCACGGCAGCGAGAGTATGCGCTGTTCAAGCTGTCACGCGAATGCCAACTTCGATCCAGGCCGGGTGCCGGGTCATCCGGAATGGCATCTGGCGCCGCGCGAAATGGCGTGGGAGGGCAAAACGGTTGCGGAAATCTGCGCCCAGATCAAGGATCCGGCGCGCAACGGCAACCGCAAGGTCGAAGATCTGTTCCATCACATCGGCGCCGACACGCTGGTGGGCTGGGCCTGGCACCCGGGCTTCGGTCGCACTCCGGCGCCGGGGACGCAGCAGCAGGCCGGCGCACTGGTCGAAGCCTGGATCAAGACCGGCGCCGCGTGCCCATAGCAGCCGCGCCGTGATCGGCAGATCGATCGATTTGCTTTGATGGCCGATACCGCGAACACCGGGGCACGATCCGGACCGGTCAGTCCGTCGGACCGCATCGAGCCCATCGACGCGCTGCGCGGTATGGCCTTGTTCGGCGTTCTCGCCATCAATCTGGTGACGGAATTCCGCGTCTCGATTTTCGAGCAGTTTTTTCCGGCCGGTCGATCCGCATCGCCGGCTGATCATGCGGTTGAGACAGTTTTGACGCTGGCTGTCGATTTGAAGGCATTTGCGCTGTTCTCGCTGCTGTTCGGCGCTGGCCTCGCCATTCAATTCGAGCGATTGGCGGCGAACCCGCGGCGCGGCGTGCTGCTAGTGCGCAGGCTGCTGGTTTTGCTGGCGATCGGATTGATTCACCTGGTCCTGATCTGGAACGGCGATATCCTGACCGAATACGCGGTGGCCGGATTCCTCGTGCTGCCGTTTCTGTTCGGCCCGCGCTGGTTGCTGGCTTCTGCAGCCGTGGTGCTTCTGGGGCTGTATCTGATGCTGCCGCTGTGGTTGCCGGGTTGGGTGTTCCCCAGCGCGGCGGCGATGATACAGGACATTGCCGGAGCCCATCGCATCTATGGATCAGGCGGCTTGCTCGACGTGCTGATGTTCCGGATTCGCGAACTGCCGCTGATTCTTCCGCTGCACGTCTATGTCTTCCCGCGAACGGTGGGATTGTTTCTGCTCGGGATGCTGGCCTGGCGCGCCGGCATCCAACGCAACGTCACAACGCATAACCTTCTCCTGGCTGTCGTCGCCGCGGCGGGAATTTGCTTCGGCGCGGCGACGACCTTGCTGGGTGCGAACGGGTTATTCGCGGCTCGCGCGATCAACACGATGGCGTTTCAGTTGGGCACGATTCTGCTGGCGCTGGGTTACGGCGCGGCCGTCATCGCCGCCAGCAGCCTGCCGTTCGGCAAGATTTTGTTCGGCTGGGCCGCCCCGCTCGGACGCATGGCCTTCACCAATTATCTTACGCAATCCATCATCTTCGGCTGGATCTTCTATGGCTACGGTCTTGGACTGTTCGGACGCCTCGGCGCCGCCAGCGCGCTGGCCATCGGCCTTGCCGTCTACATCGCGCAGGTCTTCTTCAGCGCATGGTGGCTGCGCCGCTATCGATACGGTCCGGTCGAATGGCTGTGGCGCACGCTGATGTACGGCGTCGACCAGCCGATGCGGCTTTCAGGGCCCACCAGCACAATTTAGCGATCACATCGCGCGTGTCGCGAGGTGCACACTCGGCGGGGCGGTATTGGCGACCGTCACGGCGCCTTTGTCCTCGGCAATATGCTCGCAGATGAACGCCGCATCCCGCCCGACGCCGACAAAGCGCCCGGAGCCCCAGGTATAGAGCCATGGCAGGCCCAGCACATAGACGCCATCCATCGACGTCACGCCGCGCCGGTGGGTCGGGTAGCCGGCGCCATCGAAGATCGGCAGGTCGACCCACGACCAGTCGGCACGGAATCCGGTGGTCCAGATCACCGCGGAGACGCCACGCCTGGCCGGATCGAGTTCGGTCGGCGTATTGGCCGGTTGCCAGACCGGCTGGTAGTGCGGCGATGCCGGCGCGTCGATGGCATTGCGCGCGATGTGGTCGTCGATCAGAGCGCAAATGCCGTTGTAGACCCGATCGGCGTTGTCGAGGTTTCTGACGAGATCATCGGCGAAGCGCAGCGTACCGTTCTGGATATCGGTGAGCCGGCCATACAGCGACATGCCTTCCAGGGCAAATTTGCGCAGGTCGATATCGCGGCCGCCGTCGCGCCCGGTCAGGTAATGGTTGGCGTTCTTGCGGACCTTTTCCTTGAGGCTGTGCTGATCCACCGGCAGGTCGTACTGGCCGAGGTCATCGAGCCATTCCACCGCATCGCGGCCGCGATATACCCGCGGACAGCGCGGCGCGCTGCCGACGGCAAGGTGCACCTTGCGGCCGGCGAGATGCAGGTCCTCGGCGATCTGGCAGCCGGACTGGCCCGTGCCGACCACCAGGATTTCGCCTGGCAGCAATTGATCGGCGTTGCGGTATTGTGACGAGTGCAACTGGGTGACCGCGCGGTCGAGCCGCTCCGCCATCCGGGGCACATTGGGCACATGGTAGCCGCTGACCGCCAGCACCACGGCATCCGCCGTCATGTCGCCGGCGCTGGTTTCCAGCGCAAAGCCACCGGCCGGATGCTGCGTCAGCCGGGTGACCGCCACGCCCTCCCGCACCGGCGCCGCGATCTTCCTGGCGTAGGCTTCGATATAAGCCACGATTTCGTCGCGCGGCATGAACCCCTTGGGATCGGGGCCGGGGTAGGAAAATCCCGGCAGCTGGCATTGCCAGTTCGGGGTCACCAGGCAGAACGCATCCCAGCGCTGGGTCCGCCAGGTATGCGCAATCCGGTTCTTCTCGAGAATGACATGGTTGATGCCGCGCGCCTTGAGCTGATAGCTCATGGCGAGCCCGGCCTGGCCACCGCCGATGACGATGACACTGAAGTGCGAAGCTGAACCGGGGTGCGTCATGGCAAGGTCCTTCACTGTTCCTGAAACGATGTCACGGTGACGCCGCCGCCTGCGGCGGATTCAAAACGCCTTGCGCCGCTCTCGAGCCTTGCGAGCTGTCCCATCGCACGCGAGCACGCAAAGCCGTATTTTTCCCGGACCCGGTCCGAGGCGATGGTCAGCGCGACGCGGCTGCGCGCGAGGAATTCCGGTACGGCGTAGGTTTCGCCGACGGCGAAATAGTCCTTGATCACCAGCGACGGCGAGTAGCACGGCTCGACCGAGCCGTCCGGCCAGCGAATATGAAAAGTCATTTCAGGCATGCTCGAGCTCGATCAGATGGCGATAGGCGGGCAGGTGGGCCTGCGCGGTGTTGGCCCAGTCATGCTGTCGCGCCAGCAGAATGCCGCGCTGGGCCAGCCGCGAGCGCAGCGGTTCGTGCAGCACCGTCGCCATGGCATTGGCGATCGACCCGACGCCGACCGGATCGCACCACACCACGTCGTTGTCGTGCAGATATTCGGTGAACGGCGCGATGCGCGAGGTGACCACGGGCGCGCCGCTGGCCATCGCCTCCAGCACCGCCAGGCCAAAGCCTTCCTTGACCGAAGCAAAGATCAGCGCGTCGGCCAGGCGATAGAGCGACGGCATCTCCTGGTCCGGCACCGCGCCGAGGCGGATCACGGCGCGGCCCAGCGCGCGGCTGGCGGCGATCACGGCGTCGAACTGCTGCTGGTAGCGGGCATGGTCCAATAGCGAGGCCCCGCCGACGATCACCAGTTGCGCCGTGGGACGAATGCTCAAGAGTTGCTGAAAGGCTTCCAGAATGCGGAGGCTGTTCTTGCGCTCCTCGACGCCGCCGACACAGAGCAGCATCGGGTTGCCGTTCAAGTGGTACTTGCCGCGGATTTCGTTGTCGAAGGCGGTCGAAGCGCTGGTGAAGCGGGTGGTGTCGACGCCGTTGCCGACTGCGATGGATCGTCGCCCGAAGTCGGCCTTGATGCGTTCGCGCCAGACCTCGCTGACCACGAACAGTTCATCGGCCGCCACGATCGAACGCCGTTGCCAGGTCGCGAGGCGCGGATCGGCGAAATGGTCGATGTGGTGAACGGTGCGCGCAAAGCGGCGGATAAGGCCGCGCTCTTTCAGCGTCGCCAGCGCGTTGCCCGAGATGGCATCCTGGGCATGAAAGATGTCGAAGCGGCGATGCTCGGGGCGTTCGAAATGCCTGACGTAGTCGGCGATGCGCGCTTCCACCATGGCCGCGACGTCCGAGCCCGCAGGCGACGCCATTACCATCACGGCGGGGGACAGCGGCGCTCGAAAGAAGCCGCGACCGACCGGATCCGGCGCATGGACAATCGCCTCGTGTCCCATTCGCGTCAGGCTGTCGGCAAGCTCGAGCGCGTGCACCACGCCGCCCCGCGGATTGGTCGAATGGGCCAGGAGGGCAATGCGCATTGGTCTGGAAGGCTGCATCATGCGACCGCCTCCACGGCGAACCGCGATGGTGCCGCACCGGTCAGCGGCCGCCGGGCAAAGTCCCAGATCGTCTCCGAATGGCTGCCGTCGCTGACGTTCAGGAGGTTGCCGCGGGTCACCGAGCCGATCGATGCCGCGGCGATGCCGCGTCCCGTGAAGCGGGCGATGGTTTCCGCGACGCGATCCGGCTTGACCGCCAGCAGATAGCCGAAGCTCGGGAACGTCAGCAACCAGCGCTCCAGCGCAACGCCATCCGGCTTCGGAATTGCGCCGAGATCGATGTCGATGGCGACCCTGGAGCATTCGGCCAGCATGGCCGCGGTGCCGACGATGCCGCCCTGGCTGATGTCCTTGGCGGCGCGCGACAGCCCGGCTTCGGCGATCGCCGGCAACAGTTCGAGGTCGCCGCGCAACCGAGCAGGCGGCGCGTCGGTCGCGGCCTCCCAGTTGGAAAACGGCTCGCGGTAGCGGCCGCGCAGGTCGATCGCGGCGACCAGGCTGTCGCCGGGCCGGGCGTCGAAACTGGTCAGCAGGCTTTTGGCCCGGCCGAGAATGGCCACCGATAGCTGGCCGCGATCGGTCCGGACATTGGTATGGCCGCCGACGATGGCGACGCCGAAAGCGTCTGAGGCGTCCTTCAGTCCCTTCAGCACCGGCGCCGCATTCGCTGCGCCATCGGCCCAGATCGCATTGACGATGGCGATCGGCCGTCCGCCCATCGCGGCAATGTCGGAGATGTTGACCATGGCGCCGCACCAGCCCGCGAACCATGGATCGCCGGCGACGAATTCGTTCATGAAGCCTTCGATGGCGAACAGCAGGTAGCCGTCGCCGTCCGGGATGGCGGCGCAGTCGTCGCCGACCGGAATCATGCCGTCACCTGACAGCCCCAGCGATTGTGCCACCGCGGCGATATCGCTCTTGGCCGCGATGCCGCCGGCGCGGCGCAGCTTGTCGGCGAGGGCGGATATGGTTGCAGATCCCGGCATCAGGCGGCCAGCTTCGGCAGCGACAGGAAACCGACCTCGGGTTGATGGAACGGCGGATAGAAATCGAGCTCCGCCTGCATCATGTGATGCGGCTTGCCATACAGCTCGATCTCGTCAAGCGTGCGCCAGTGCATGTGATGAAACAGGTCGGCATTCTGGCTTTGCACGTTGGCCAGGAAGGTGTGGCAGCCGCGCGCATGGGCCGAGGACACGGCCAGCCGTATCAGGCCGGCGCCAACCGCGCCGAGGCGGCGGTATTGCCCGGTCACGGCGAGACGCGAGCCCCACCAGACCCCGGGATCCTCGGGATGCCGGTGAATCCGCACCGTGCCGACCACGGCGTCGGCGGCAACCCCGAACAGCGAAATCGCCACGATGGGAATGGCAACGTCATCGATGGCGTCGCGATCGTCGCGCGGAAACAGGCCCTGCTCGGCGCAGAACACCTGCCGTCGCAGCGCCGCGGCACCACGCAGTTCCCAGGCTTCGGTGGCGAACTTGATCTGGTAGGCGCTGGCCAGGAACGGTTTGAACGGTTCGAAGATCATGCCTGCGCCCTCTTCTCGTAGGTGGACAACGCCGAGCAGGCGCCGCATTTGCCGCATCCCGCCTTGATGTCGCTGGATTTCATGCCGCGCTCGCGCAGCATTCCGGCCAGCGGCCCCAGGATCGCGTGCATGAAGGCCGGCGTCGGGGTCGGATGACTCTCCAGCGGCGTTCCGGCGATCGGTACGAACGGCACCACGAACGGGTAGACCCCGGCGCGCACCAGGCGGCCGCAGATGGCGAGGATTTCCTCAGCTGTGTCGCCGAGGCCGGCCAGAATGTAGGTCGAGACCTGGCCGAACCCGAACACCGGCACCGCGGCTTCGAAGGCCCTGAAATAGCGCTCGACCGTAACTTGGGCCTTGCCCGGCATGATCCGCGCCCGCACCCCCTCGGTGACGGCCTCGAGATGCATGCCGAGCGAATCGATACCGGCGTCCTTCATGCGCTGGAACCAGATGTCGTCGTCCGGCGGCTCGCATTGGCCCTGGATCGGAAGATCCACCGCCGCCTTGACGCCGATGGCGCTCTCGCACAGGATTTTCGCGCCGCGGTCGCGGCCCGGCGGCGTTCCCGTGGTCATCACCATGTGGGTGACGCCGTCGAGTTCGACCGCGGCGCGGGCGACTTCGCCGAGTTGTTGTGGCGTCTTGCGCTCGATGGTGCGGCCGGCCGCCAGCGACTGGCCGATGGCGCAGAACTGGCAGGTCTTGGTCCGGCTTTGATAGCGGATGCAGGTCTGCAGGATCGTGGTCGCCAGCACATCGCGGCCGTGCAATGTCGCGATCTGCGAATAGGGAATGCCGTCGGCGGTCGCGCGTTGGTAGAACCGCGGCCGCAACTGGAATTTTACCTCGCCGATCATGGCGCCGTCGCGCCGCACCCGGCTCAAGCCGTGCGCGTCGGGCTTGTCGACGATGTAAGGGCTCTCGAACGCCGGCGCGTTGTGCACCGGTATCATCACGGTCGAGCCGTCGATGGTCATCGGCATGTGATCCGACGGCCCGGCGCCGCCGCGCCGGCTGTCGCCACCCGACTTTGAATCGGCGACTTTCGGATCAGCGAGACGAACCCCGAAGGACTGCAACTCGTTGATCAGCTGCTCGGTCGGCATCGGCGTCGGCATGTCGTGGGCCCGTATCGGTTTCATCGGATGGTCCTCCGGAAGCGAGGGATGTCGGGGTCGATTTGTGCAGCGGCGCGGTCGGTCGGTCGTCCCACAACAGCGACAGCAGTTCCGGCCGGGCGTAGTGCCCGACCGAATCCATCATCCGCTTGCGCTTGATGATCAGCGCCATGTCGAGGTCGGCGACCAGCATGCCTTCGCCCGAAGTCAGCGGCGGCACGATGTGGTTGCCCTCGGGCGAGACGATCGCGGTCATGCAGCCGCCGCGCAGGCCCTTGCGGGGGCCTTCGTCGGGCGAAATCTGCGCGATCTGCGCTTCACTGAGCCAGCCGGTGGCGTTGACGACGAAGCAACCGCTTTCCAGCGCATGATGGCGGATCGTCACCTCGATCTGGTCGGCGAAGATCTGCCCGACCAGCGAGCCCGGAAACTGCGCGGCGTGGATTTCCTCGTGCTGCGCCATCAGCGCATAGCGGGCCAGCGGATTGTAATGCTCCCAGCACGCCAGCGCGCCGATCCGGCCGACGGCGCTGTCGACCACCTTCAGCCCGGCGCCGTCGCCCTGGCCCCAGATCATGCGCTCGTGGAAGGTCGGCGTGATCTTGCGGCGCTTGAGCAGCAGGCTGCCGTCGGCGTCGAATATCAGTTGCGCGTTGTAGAGTGAACCGTGGTCGCGCTCGTTGACGCCGAGCACGATCACCATGTTGTGCCTGCGCGCCGCCGCGGCCACCGCCTCTGTCACCGGCCCTGGGACCACGACGGCGTTGTCATAGAGACGGATGTGCTCGGCGCCCGACAGCATCGGCGGGCGGATGAACGAGAAGTACGGATACCAGGGCACGAAGGTCTCGGGAAACACCACCAGTTGCGCACCCTTGCCCGCCGCCTCCGCGATCGCCGCGAGCACGCGGTCCAGCGTGCCCGTCGGCGTATCGAGGTCGGGCGCGATCTGCACCGCGGCGGCCCTGACGATGCGTTTCTCGGTCATCGGCTGGTCTCCGTTGCCGTTCGCTTCAGCTCGCAGGATGGGTGAGCGCAGCGAAACCCTCAGCGCCAACACCTGAGGCTGATGGGTTTCGCAAGGGCTCAACCCATCCTACGGGTGCTTCACAGCGTCCAGGTGTGCAGCATGAAGGAGTTGTCGTTGCGGTGAAGCAGCACGAGGTCGAGCACGTCGAGCGGGCTGATCGGCGTGATGCCGGGGATCAGCGACGGTTCGCCGTGTCCGTACAGCGCCTGCAGCGCGAACCGGCAGGCGTAGACCTTGCCGCCTTCGGCCATGAACTTCACCAGCGTGTTGTTGAAGTTCTGATGTCCCGGAAACGCCTCGTCGCCGAGCTTCGGGAAACCGCGCTGCACGCCGAGCGTGACCCCGGGGCCATAGAGCAGGATCGAGGTCTCGAAGCCCTTGCGCATCAGGCGCGTGGCTTGCAGCATGTTGACGAAACCGATCGAACCTTCGAAGGCGACGGTATGAAACGTCACCAGGGCTTTTTCGCCCGGCTTGGCTTTGACGTCCTCGAAAACCTTCTCTTCGTAATCGACGAGAAAGTCGCCCTTCTGATGGGCGGGCTTTGTCACGGCAGGCATGTTGCGCTCCTTTTTGGTGTACCCGAACCTCAGCCGGGCCTGCCGCAGGCTTTGCAACGGATGTGCCAATTGACCGGTTGCACAACGGCGTAGCAAAACAGTCAATTTGCTATCAATTATGCAGTCAATATTGACTGGATTTCTGAAGGGATGCCGGGGGCTGCCGCTAAAAAGTGCGTATAAACGCTGTGCGGACTGCGTTTCCAGTGTGCAGGGGCGTCGGGAAATCCGCGCGATGCCGGGCCACCTCGATCATGCATGGCGTGCATGACAAATTTTCCCTGGAGCTTCCCCGCGCTACAATCTACAGTCAATTGTTCCGTTTCGATAAGCGAGATTCGCATGGCTGATTGGGCGCCGGATTTATCGACCAGCGACAAGCCGCGGTATCTCGCGATCGCGGACGCGCTCGCTGCCGACATCGGCGCCGGAAGGCTCGCGGTCGGCGACCGGTTGCCGCCGCAGCGCAAGCTCGCCAAGCGCCTCGACGTCGATTTCACCACGGTGGCGCGCGGCTATGTCGAGGCGCAGAAGCGCGGCCTGATCGAATCCAAGGTCGGGCAGGGGACCTTCGTGCGCGACAAGCCGCGCCCGCGCCGGACCCAGCCGATGCCGCCGCCGCGTCCGGTCGACCTGTCGATGAACCTGCCGCCGGAACCCAGCGATCCGGAGCTGATCGAGCGGATGCAGGCCGGCGTGGAATTCGTGTCGCGCGATATCGTGGCCTTGCTGCGCTATCAGGGCTTTGGCGGAACCCAGGCCGACAAGGATGCCGCATCGAGCTGGCTCGGCCGGCGCGCGCTGGTGCCGGCACAGGAGCGGATCTTTGTTTCTCCCGGCGCCCATCCGGCACTGCTCGGCATCCTCTCTTTGCTCGCCAAGGCCGGCGAAACGGTTCTGTGCGAGGCCATCACCTATCCGGGGATCCGCTCGATCGCGGCGCAGCTCGGCGTCAGGCTGGTCGGGCTGCCGATGGATGCGGAGGGCATCGCCATCGATGCCTTGAAGGCCGCCTGCAAGAAGATGAAGCCGAGGGCGCTCTATCTCAATCCGACCCTGCAGAATCCGACCACCATGACCATCAGCGACGAACGGCGGCGCGCCATCGCCGACGTGGCGCGGCACTTCAACATTCCGATCGTCGAGGATGATGCCTATGGCTTCATCCCCGCGCATGGACACGCGCCGTTTGCCGCCATCGCGCCCGATCTGACCTGGCATGTCGCCGGCCTCGCCAAATGCATCGGCGCCGGACTGCGCGCCGCCTATGTCGTGGTGCCCGATACCCGCTCGACCTGGCCGTTTGCCGCAGCCCTGCGCGCCGCCACCGTGATGGCCTCGCCGTTCACCGTGGCGCTGGCGACCCGATGGATCGAGGACGGCACCGCCGATACGCTGCTGCGGTTCATCCGCAGCGAGACCACCGCGCGGCAGAAGCTGGTCTCGGAAATTCTGCCCAGCGGCATGTTCCGGAGCGATCCGCTCAGCTTCAACATCTGGGTCGAGCTGCCGCGCCCCTGGACCCGCGCGGCTTTCGTCGAGCACACCCGCTCGACCGGCATCGGCGTCGTCGCCAGCGACGTCTTCACCGCCGAAGGAACTCCGCCCGAAGCCGTGCGGGTGTGCCTCGGCGGTCCGATCACCCGCGCCCGGCTGGTCGCCGGTCTCGAATACATGGCCCACGCGTTGACGGAATCGCCGGCGCTGGCGTCGGCGTTCTTGTAGGACAAACCCTCAACGTCATTGCGAGGAGCTCTTGCGACGAAGCAATCCAGTCCTTGCTTGTTGTTTCTGGATTGCTTCGCGGAGCCTGTCATCGGGCGCGCATTCGCGCGACCCGTTGGCTCGCAATGACGGAGTTAATGCTGCCCGTCGGCTCCTACTCCGCGCTCGACACCAGTCGGATCTTCGGCGCCACTTCTTCCATCAACTCGCGATAGACGGCGAGATAATCCAGCGCCATGCGGCGCGCGGTGAAGCGCTGCTCGAATTGCTGGCGGATGGCGTCGCGGTTCAATTGCGCCAGCCGGCCGACGGCGGCCACGGCGCTGATTTCGTCCTCGACGATGAAGCCGGTCAGGCCTTCCTCGATGATTTCCGTGACCGAGCCGCGGTTATAGGCGATCACCGGCGTCCCGCAGGCCAGGGCCTCGATCATGACCAGCCCGAACGGCTCCGGCCAGTCGATCGGCAGCAACAGCCCGATCGCGCCGGAGAGGAAGTCCGACTTTTCGTGGTCGCTGATCTCGCCGATGTACTCGACCAGCGGGTGGTCCATCAGCGGGCGCATCACCTCGTCGTAGTAATCCTGGTCGGCGCGATCGATCTTGGCGGCGATCTTCAGCGGCATGCCGCAGCGGATCGCGATTTTGATGGCGCGGTCGACGCCCTTCTCCGGGGCGATGCGGCCGAGCACGGCGAGATAGCCCGGTGTCACCGGCCGCGGCATCAGCAGTTTCTCCGGCATACCGTGGTGGATGGTGCGGACCCAGTTGGCCTGCGGCACCGGCCGGCGCTGCGCGTTCGAAATCGATATCACCGGTATTTTGGCGAAGGTGTGGAAGACCGGCTGGTGTTCCGGCAGGTCGAGCCTGCCGTGCAGGGTGGTGAGAAACGGCGTCGGCTGTCGGGAAAACAGCGAGAACGGATAGTAGTCGAGATGGAAATGCAGGAAATCGAATTCCTCGTCGTCGCATTTGCGCCGGACCCGCTCCAGCATCACGATATGCAGAGCGTTGGCATCGCGGACGTTTCCGTCCAGCCGCAATGCCTTGGGCCAGGTCGCGTCGAGTTTTGCCGAAGTCTGCAAATCGCCGCTGGCGAATAATGTGACATCGTTCCCTAACGCTACCAACTCCTCGGTCAGCCAGTGCACGACCCGCTCGGTACCACCGTAGAGCTTGGGTGGAACAGCCTCCGTCAGCGGAGCAACTTGCGCGATGCGCATCTATCCGTCTCCATTGTTTCCGATTGTCATAAAAGAGTTCAGGCCAGAGATGGCACCGGCATGCCAATCCGGGAACGTTTTTGCACAAGCGAAGTTCCCTTAGCGACGCGCACTTCTTCCACACCGCGGTCTTGCTGATGCCATCGCACCCCTCCAGATTTTCATCGCTGCCGATGCTGCAAGAATGTTGCGCAGCGATGGCGGCACGATTGGGGCTGCGGGATGACGGCACGGCGCGGGGCCTGCAGAACCGCGCGGCGTAGCGATTCTGGGCGTTTCTCCAACCGGGGGTCATGGTTCCATGGACAGCCTATCGGGTTATTCGCATCACCCTTTCGCCTTCGTGTTGCGCTATTTGCGGCAACGGCTGGCTTCGCACCTGGTCATCCTGTGCACCGTTGCGGCAGCGGTTGCCTGTTCGGTGGGCACGCAATATGGCGTCAAATTTCTGGTCGACTGCCTAGCGGCCGGGCCGACCCATGACGGTGGGGTATGGCTGGCCTTTGTTTTTCTTCTGGCTCTGATCGCCGCCGATAATTTCCTGTGGCGGATCGCCAGCTGGACCGCCAGCTTCACCTTCGTCGGTGTCACCGGTGATTTGCGGCGCGACATCTTCCGTCACCTCACCGGCCATGCTCCGAGCTATTTCTCCGACCGGCTGCCGGGCATGCTGACCAGCCGGATCACGGCGACCTCGAACGCGGTCTTCACCGTCGAGAACATGTTCGTCTGGAACGTGATGCCGCCGTGCATCGCCACGGTGGCGGCGATCGCGCTGATCGGAACCGTCAGCCTGCCGATGGCCGCCGGCCTGATGGTCTTTGCCGGGGTCATGGTGATAGCCATGTTCCGCCTCGCCGCCGCCGGCAAGCCGCTGCACGACGACTTCGCCGACAAGGCCGCCGCGGTCGACGGCGAGATGGTCGATGTCATCAACAACATGCCGCTGGTGCGCGCGTTTTGCGGGCTTGGTTACGAACACGACCGGTTCGATGCGACGGTCAACCGCGAATTGCACGCGCGCGGGCGAAGCCTGCGTTATCTCGAATGGCTCCGGCTCGGCCACGCCACCGTCACCGTGCTCTTGACCATCGCCCTGCTGGCCTGGGCGGTGGTGCTGTGGCAGCGCGGCCATGCCTCCACCGGCGACGTGGTGCTGGTCTGCACGCTCGGCCTCTCCATCCTGCATGCCACGCGCGACCTCGCGGTGGCACTGGTCGACGTCACGCAGCACTTTGCGCGGCTGTCGGAAGCCATCGCGACGCTGCTGGTGCCCCACGAATTGCGCGATCATCCGCAGGCGGAACCGCTGGTCAAGGCCGGCGCCGCCATCGTCTTCAACAACGTGTCGTTCCACTATCCCGGCGGGCTGCAGGTGTTCGACAAATTCAGTCTGCGCATCAATGCCGGCCAGCGCGTCGGTCTGGTCGGCCAGTCCGGCGGCGGCAAGTCCAGCCTGTTCGTGCTGCTGCAGCGGTTTTACGACGTCAACCAGGGCTCGATTCTGATCGACGGCCAGAACATTTCCCGGGTCACCCAGCAGAGTCTGCGGGCGGCGATTTCGGTGGTGCCGCAGGATATCTCGCTGTTCCATCGCTCGATCCTGGAAAATATCCGCTACGGCCGCCCGACCGCCACCGACAACGAGGTGTTGCGCGCGGCAATTGCCGCGCGCTGCGACTTCATCGAGACGCTGCCGGAAGGACTGTCCACCATGGTCGGCGATCGCGGCGTCAAGCTGTCCGGCGGCCAGCGCCAGCGCATCGCCATTGCCCGCGCCTTTCTCAAGGACGCGCCGATCCTGTTGCTGGACGAGGCCACCGCAGCGCTCGATTCGGAATCCGAGGAGGCGATTCGCGAGGCGCTCGGCCGCCTGATGCGCGGCCGGACCGTGATCGCCATCGCCCATCGTCTCGCCACTTTGCGCAGCTTTGATCGGGTCGTGATGTTGCAGGCGGGCAGGATCATCGAGGACGGCCCGCCGGACCACCTGATGCAGGGCCAGGGTCCGTATCGCCAGTTGGTGACGCGGGAAATGAGCCGCCTCGCCCAGCATGCCGCGTAACCGCCAAGCCTGCGTCTCGGAACATCATCCGGAAAAGTGGAACCGCCTTTCCGAAAGATGATGCTCAAGAAATAGTAGCGTGCGTCGTGCCGCGCGCCGCGTCCGGCGCGTAACCGGTCAACCGCCCGAGGTCACTCATGGCAATGGAAGCCGTCTCGCAGATCACCACCATGAGGACTGTGGAACCGGTGGCGGAATCGCCGTTCTACATTCCGATGACCGGCCCTGCGGCCCGGCCGCGGCGGGCGCTGAAGCACGACGACACCTTCATCGTGCTCGACAGTCACGGCGACATTGGCGCTTCCGCCGGCGGGCCCGATGGTTTGTTCGATTGCGACACCCGGTTTCTGGCGCGCCTCGAACTGGTGCTGGACGACGTGCAGCCGCTGCTGCTCGGCTCCAATCTGCGCGACGACAATTCGGCGCTGACCGTCGATCTCACCAATCCCGACATCTACCGCCAGGGACGCATCGTGCTGCAGAAGGACATGCTGCACGTCGTGCGCACCATCTTCCTGTGGCGGGGAACCGCCTATCAGCGCATCGGCCTGCAAAATCACGGCGAGCGCGTCGCCAGTTTCGACCTCACCTTGCAGTTCGACAATGATTTCGCCGATCTGTTCGAGGTGCGCGGCGAGCGCCGGCCGCGGCGCGGCGTCGGCTCCAGCCGCCTTGTGGGGCCTTCCGAGGTGCGGTTCGAATATAGCGGCCTCGACGACAAGCCGCGCAGCACGGAGCTGCATTTCGACCCGCGGCCGACCCGGCTGGCCATCAATGCGGCGACCTACCATTTCGATCTCGGCCCGCAACAGGTCACCTCGCTGTTCGTGGCGGTGTCCTGCAACAGGCAGGCCTCCGAGCGGCCGGCGCCGTTCTTCCGCGGGCTGTTGGCGCATCGCCGCGAGATGCGGCACTGCACGGCCGGAGCCACCTGCATCGAGACCTCCAACAACATCTTCAACGAGGTGGTGTGCCAGGCGATGGCCGACCTCAACATGCTGATGACGGAAACCCCGCAAGGCCGCTATCCCTATGCCGGCATTCCCTGGTACTCCACCACGTTCGGCCGCGACGGCCTGATCACCGCGCTGCAGATGCTGTGGATCGACCCCCGGGTGGCGCGCGGCGTGCTGCGCCGGCTGGCCGCGTTTCAGGCCAAGACCGTCGATCCTTTGGCCGATGCCGAGCCCGGCAAGATCCTGCACGAGATGCGCGGCGGCGAGATGGCGGCATTGCGCGAGGTGCCGTTCGCGCAATATTACGGCAGCGTCGATGCCACGCCGCTGTTCGTGCTGCTCGCCGGCCTCTATGTCGAGCGTACCGGCGACGACCAGACGCTATCCGAATTGTGGGGACCGATCGAGGCGGCGCTGCGCTGGATCGATGGCGCCGGCGATCCGGATCGCGACGGCTTTGTCGAATACCGGCGCGCCTCCGAGCAGGGCCTCGCCAATCAAGGCTGGAAGGATTCCTACGACGCGATTTTTCACGCCGACGGCCGGCTCGCCGAGGGCTATATCGCGCTCGCCGAGGTGCAGGGTTATGTGTTCGCCGCCAAGCGGCTGGCGGCGCTGTGCGCGCGGCGGCTCGGACTGGAGGGCAGGGCGCGGCGGTTAGAGGCCGAGGCGCTTCAACTCGCCGAGCGCTTCGAGGCGGCGTTCTGGTGCGAGGAACTCGGCACCTACGCGCTGGCGCTCGACGGCGAGAAGCAGCCGTGTCGGGTGCGCACCTCCAACGCCGGGCAATTGCTGTTCACCGGCATCGTGCGCGAGGACCGCGCCCGCATGGTCGCCGCCGATCTGATGCGGCCGCATTTCTTCACCGGCTGGGGCATTCGCACCGTGGCGCGCGGCGAAGCCCGCTACAATCCGATGTCCTACCATGACGGCTCGATCTGGCCGCACGACAACGCACTGATCGTGCTGGGCCTCGCACGCTACGGCCTGAAGCATTCCGTCGAGGCGGTGTTCAAGGGCCTGTTCGATGCCGCTGCTTACATGGACCTGCGGCGGTTGCCGGAACTGTTCTGCGGCTTCCAGCGCGAGCGCCGGCGCGGACCGACGCTGTATCCGGTCGCCTGCGCGCCGCAGGCGTGGGCCAGCGCCACGCCGTTCACGCTGCTGGAAGCGGCGCTGGGGATCGAATTCGATGCCGAACGCGGCGAGATCCGGTTGCGCAATCCGCGGCTGCCGGCGTTCCTGAACGAAGTGATCCTGCGCGATCTCAGGCTCAAGGATTCCAGCGTCGACTTGCGGCTGCGTCGCCATGGTGAAGACGTGGCGCTGGAGGTGCTGCGCACCCGCGGCCGGATCCAGGTCTCGATCGTGCTGGCGCGGTGAGATGTCGCGCCGCGCTCCGGCGCGGTGGTGAGTAAAGGCGTACCGGGAGGAAACCGCATGCGCGCAATCCGTCTGACCGTGGCCTTCGCGCTGATGTCGATCGCTGCAATGGGCGGCGGGTCGCTGCGCGCGGACGATGCCACTGCACCGCAGCCGGCACCCGCGGCGCCGCAACAGACCGCGCCGCAGCCCAAGAAGACGGCGGTGCCGGTTCCGACCGTGCCGGCGGACACCACGCCGCCCTCGGTCACCGTGATCGAGGCCGTCGATGCCCACGGCATTCTCGGCCGTGACGTCCGCAGCGCCGCCGACGAAGACATGGGACGCATCGCCGACGTCATCGTCGACCGCGATGGCGTGGTGCGCGGCGCGGTGATCGACTTCGGCGGCTTCCTCGGCGTCGGCACCCGCAAGATCGTGGTGGACTGGGCGGCGCTGCACTTCTGGAACGTGGCGAACCCGAGCAAGAGTATCACGCTGGAACTGACGCGGGACCAGGTCAAGGCCGCTCCCGAATACAAGGACGACCAGCCGATCATCGTGCTTGGCGCTTCCGGCAAGCTCGAGCCGCTGCGTTTCCGCCCCCGCACGACGGAGAAGTAAACTGACCGTGCATGCACCGATGCGGTCGTCGCCGCCCGTTGGCCCCAGCGGTCAGGGACCGCCGGCCGCCGTTGCCGGGGAGGGCCCGGGCGCGCCCGGACCGAACCCGCGCGGTCCCGGACCTTCGCGCCAGAGCCTGCGCGGCCTCGACTGGTTCATCTTCTTTCTGGCCGATGTGCAGACCGGTTTCGGTCCATTCGTTTCGGTCTATCTCACCACCCAGAAATGGAGCCAGGTCGAAATCGGCCTCGTGCTCTCGATCGGCGGCATCGTCGGGCTGATCGGGCAGATGCCCGGCGGCGCCGCCGTCGATGCCGCCCGTTCCGAGCGCCTGGTCGCCGCCCTTGCGGTTGCCGCCATCGGCGTGAGCGCGCTCGGCTATGCCGCCTGGCCGATCATTCCGGTGGTGATGGGTGCCGCGACGCTGCATGCCGCGGCCAGTTGCGTGCTCGGGCCCGCCATTGCGGCGATCAGTCTCGGGCTGGTCGGGCCGTTTGCGATCGGCGAACGACTCGGGCGCAACGCCCGCTACGCCTCGCTCGGCAACGGCGTCGCCGCGGCTGTGATGGGAACCTGCGGCTATTACCTGTCGAGCCGTTCGGTGTTTCTCGTCACCTTCCTGCTGGCGATACCGGCGCTGCTGGCGCTGGCGCGGATCCGCGAGCAGGAGGTCGACGCCACCAGCGCCCACGGCGCCTTGACCCGCGTGGTGCCTGACGCCGGGGCGACCAGCATCATGCGGCTGATCCGGCAGCGTCCGCTGTTGATCTACGCCGCCGCCGCGGCGCTCTTGCAACTGGCCAACGCGGCGATGCTGCCGCTGATGGCCGGCGTGGTGACCACCCGCTCGAGCCAGTGGGCGCCGGTCCTGATCGCGGGCTGCATCATCGTCCCGCAGGCCATCGTGGCGCTGTCGTCACCTTCGGTGGGCCGGCTGGCGCAGCGCTTCGGCCGTCGGCCGCTGCTGTTGGCCGGCTTTGCCGCGCTGACCATCCGTGGCCTGTTGTTCGCCACCGTCACCGATCCCTATCTCCTGGTCGCGGTGCAGGCGTTCGACGGCATCACCGCCGCGGTGTTCAGCGTCATGACCCCGCTCGTGGTCGCCGACATCGCCTTCGGCAGCGGCCATTTCAATCTCGCCCAGGGCATCGTCGGCACCGCCACCGGGATCGGCGCCGCGCTGAGCACGGTGCTGGCGGGCTATGTCGCCGATCATTTCGGCGGCAGCGTTGCGTTCATCGGCCTCGCATCGATCGGCGCAATCGCGCTGCTGATGGTCTGGGCGATCATGCCGGAGACCCGGCGGCTGCCGGCCGGCTAATTCAACGCACGGTTATCCCCATGGCTGCCCGGCTACGCCGCTTCCATTGCCGCGAGCGGCTCGTTCCAGGCGTTGTAGCCGTAGACCCAGTCAGGATCGGTGCGGGTCTTGAGCCAGGTATTGGTGCGGGAGCTCAACTGGACCCGCGAGGTCCGCGGCTTGCGGGTCGCCTCAAAGCGGCGGAACGCGGCGGCGACGCCGTCGCGATCGACGCCCTTGAGGCAACGCGAGAGTACCGCGGCGTCCTCGATCGCCATCGCTGCACCCTGGGCCATATAGGGGGTCATCGGATGGCAGGCGTCACCCAGCAGGGTGATGTTGCCCTGGCCCCAGTGCGACTGCGGATCGCGGTCGACCAGCGCCCATTTGTGAACCGAAGGGCAGGCGGCCAGCACGTGACGAACCTGCGGATGGAAACCGTCAAAGGCCTGGCGCAGTTCCTTGACGTCTCCCGTCGCTGACCATGACTCGACCGTAAACTCAGGCTCGGGCTGGCTGGTGACGAAGTAGACCTCGCTGCGATCAGGCTTGACGTAGTAGATCACGATGTGGCGGTCCGGGCCCCACCATTTGGTGCAATCGTCGATCTGATAGCCGTCCAGCAAAGCTGCCGGAAACACCGTGCGGTAGGCGATCCGGCCGGTAAAATTCGGCTCGTCCTTGCCGAACAACTGTTCCTTGACCAAGGAATGGACGCCGTCGGACGCCACCACCGCGTCGGCCTCGACGGATTTTCCGTTGGCAAATCGCAACGTTACGCCGCGGTCGGGGCGCTGCTCGATGCCGACCACGCGATGGTCAAGATGGATCATCTCACCTGGCACGGCGCTGGCCAGCGCCGAATGCAGGTCGCCGCGATGGCCGAGCAGATACGGCGCGCCGTACCGCTGTTCCGCGGATTCGCCGAAGATCATGTCGAAGCGCACTTCGCCGGTGTCGTATTCCCGGTTGTTCCAGGAGCGCGGATAGAACGCGCTCGCGCGCATCACCGGCTCGAGGCCGAGGCCACGCAGCACCTTCATCGCATTGCAGCCGATCTGGATGCCGGCGCCGAGCCGGGCAAATCTCGCCGCCTGCTCGTAAACATTGACGCCGATGCCCGCCCGGTGCAGCGCGGCGGCGGTTGCCAGTCCCCCCATGCCCGCGCCAACCACTGCGACGGAAAGTCTTGTCATATGGCTACCTCGTAAAGATCTGTAGTATCGTGGAGCGATCCCCTCACAGCCACAAGATCTTCTTCCGATACTCCAGATCCGTCAGCAGCGGCTCGGCCGGACCCTGGTGGAACACGGCGCCGCGTTCCAGCGCGAACACCCGGTCGGCCAGCGCCAGCACGAGGTCGAGGTTGTGCTCGACGATGACGATCGAGGCGTGCTGGCGCAGCTGGTCGAATACCTTGAACAGTTCCAGGATCACGGTGGGTGCCAGTCCCTCGAACGGTTCGTCCAGCAGCAGGAGTTTGACGTTGCCCGACAGCGCCCGCGCCACCGCGACCATCTGCTGCTCGCCGCCGGACAGGTAGTCGGCGGCGACGTGCAGGCGCTCTTTCAGTCGCGGGAAATATTCCAGGATCTGCTCCTCGCTCCAGACCACGCCATGGCTGCCGTCGGTCTGGCGGGCGAGGCGGCCGAGCGCGAGATTTTCAGCCACCGTCATGCCGGCAAACAGGCCGCGGCCCTGCGGCACATAGCCGATGCCGGCGCGGGCGATATCCGGCGCCGCCGCGCCGGCGATGCCGCGGCCTTCGAACGCGATGCTGCCGGAGGCCGCCGGCACCAATCCGGCAATAGTTTTCAGAAGCGTCGATTTGCCGGCGCCGTTGCGGCCGAGCAGCGCCACGATTTCGCGCTCGCGCACGTCCAGCGTGGCGTCGTTGAGAATATGGCTCTTGCCGTAGAAGGCGTTGACAGCCTCGAAGTGCAGCACCTCGGCGCCGGGCGCCTGGCTCGCGGTGCGGCTGGCCAGCGGCGGCACGCCGCTGCCGGTGTAGATCTCCTGGACCCGCCGGTCGGCCCGCACCACCGCGGGCGATCCCGCCACCAGCACCTCGCCCTGGTTCATCACCGTGACCTGCTGCGACAGCCCGAGCACCCGGTCGATGTCATGCTCGACGATCAGCACCGGGATGTTCTGCGGCGACGTTTTTGACCAGGTTGGAGACCCGCTCGCGCTCCGCGGCGGCAAGCCCCGCCAGCGGCTCGTCGAGCAGCAGCACCTTCGGCTTGGAGCCGAGCGCGATGCCGAGATCGACCAACCGCTGCCCGCCATAGGACAATTCGCCGCCTTCGATCCGCTCGATGCCTTCGAGGCCGAGGAATTTTATCAGCTCCGCGGTCTCGGCATGGATGTCGCCGTAGCTGTCGACGTCGCGCCAGATGTTGGAACGCATCGGATGTTGCGCCTGCAGCGATAGCCGCAGGTTCTCGTAGATCGAAAGACCGCGAAACAGGTTGGTGATCTGGAACGAGCGTGCGAGGCCCTGGTGGCAGATCCGGTCCGACGGCACGCCCTGGATGTCGCGGCCGTCGAGCCTGATGATGCCGTGATCCGGCGCATACAGCCCGGAGATCAGGTTGAACAGCGTGGTCTTGCCGGCGCCGTTGGGGCCGATCAGGGCGTGGATTTCGCCGGCGCCGATCGAGAGCGCGGCATTGCTGACGGCGCGAATGCCGCCGAACTGCTTGGAGATGCCCTCGACCTGCAGCACGGTGCCTGTCAGCGCGGCGGGCCGCAGGAATGCCGGCAGCGGCAGGCCTTGATAGATCTTGCGCCGGCTCATGGCCGCGGATTCCTCCGGCTGGGGACGCCAGCGCCGCAGCAGCGTCGCCCAGATGCCGACCAGGCCGTTCGGCGAAAACAGCACGAAGGCGACGAAGATCAGCCCGAACCACAACAGCCAGTTCGCCGTCCAGATCGAAAACAGTTCGCGGAACAGGATGAAAAACAGCGCGCCGATCGCCGGTCCCAGCATGTTGCGCATGCCGCCGATCACCACCATGGCGAGGATTTCGCCGGAGAACGGCACCGAGACCGCCTCGGCCGAGACCAGGTAGGTCTGGAATCCAAGCAGCGCGCCGGCGAGCCCGGTCACGACGGCGGAAATCACGAAGGCGCCGAGCTTGTAGCGCTCCACCGGATAGCCCTGGAAGGTGGCGCGCAACTGGTTCTCGCGGATCGCCACCAGCACATGGCCGAACGGCGAGCGTGTCACGCGCAGCAACAGGTATAAAACTCCAATCCCGATCAGCGCGACGGCGATGTAATAGTTGAGCCCGACGTCGAGCGAGAGCGGCCCCATGCTGCCGCGCTTCAGCCCGCCGAGGCCGTCCTCGCCGCCGGTGACGTCGCTCCAGCGGAATGCAACGGTATAGGTCAGCGCCGCCAGCGCCAGGGTCAACAGCGAGAAATAGACGCCGCGGCGGCGCAGGATCAGCATGCCGACCAGCGTGGCGAGCACGCCGACGATGACCATCGACAACAGCAGCGGCAGCCAGATCTCGCCGCGGAAGGCGTTCAGCTGGATCAATCCGGCGGCATAGGCGCCGATCCCGAACCACATGCCGTGGCCGAAAGAGGTCAGCCCGGTATAGCCAACCAGCAGGTTGAGGCCCATCGCCGCCATCGCCAGGATCACCACCATCGAGGCGGTGTTGATCGACAGCCCGAGCAGCGGCATCAGCAACGGCAGCGCGATCAGCCCCAGCACCGCGAGGCCGAGCGGGCGGTACTTCGAATAAAGCCGGTCTTTCTTCACTCGAATTTCCATCTTCATTCGAATTTCTCGATGCGCTCGCCGAGCAGGCCGCGGGGCCGCACCAGAAGCACCAGGAACAGCAGCACGTAGATCGAGGCTTCGCCGGCCGCCGGGGCGAAATGAATGGTGATGCCACGCACCACGCCGACCAGCAGTGCCGCGATCACCACGCCCCAGAAGCTGCCGAGCCCGCCGATCACCACCACGACGAAGGCCACGGTGATGATTTCGGCGCCCATCGCCGGATGCACGATGGTGATCGGGGCAAAGAACGCGCCGGCCATCGCCGCCATGCCGACGCCGAGCATGACGATGGTGGTCATGTAGGGCTGCAGCCGGATGCCGAGGGCGGCGACCATGTCCGGCCGCTGGATGCCGGCCCGCACCACGCGCCCGAACGAGGTCTTCTGCAGCAACAGCCAGACGCCGGCGAGCACCGCGGCCACCAGCGCCAGCAGGAACAGCCGGTAACGCGAGAACAGGAAATCACCCAGGATGACCGAGCCCTTGAACATTGGCGGCATGGTCGCCGACAGCGGTGCCGAACCCCAGAGGATGCGGATCAACTGCTCGGCGACCATCGCCAGACCAAAGGTCACCAGCAGGCTGAGGATCGGATCGGCGCTGTAGAAACGGCGCAGGATAAAACGCTCGAACAGGATTCCGAGCAGCGCCACGGCGATCGGCGACATCACCACCGCCGGGCCAAAGCCGAGATATTGGGTGAGGGTCACCGCGACATAGGCGCCGAGCGCATAGAAGGCGCCATGGGCCAGGTTGACCACGCCGCCGACGCTGAAGATCAGCGACAGCCCCAGCGCGATCAACAGATAATAGCCTCCGAGCACGAGGCCATTTACTACCTGTTCCAGCAAGAACTCGAACTGCATTCTAGATCCAGGAAGCGCCTATGGTCCGCGCGGCTTTCTTATCCCTCCCCCTTGTGGGGAGGGTGGCCAGCCGAAGGCTGGTCGGGTGGGGGTAGCCACACGAAAGGCTTCCGTTGTGGCTACCCCCACCCCGGCCTCCGCTTCGCTCGGCCGACCCTCCCCACAAGGGGGAGGGATTGCTCAGAGCCATTACATCGAGCAGGGGTTCTGCTCTTTGGTCAACGCGATACTCTCGAGCGAATCGTTCGCCCCTGGAATGGCGGAGCCGAGTTCGAGCATGTCCCACTGGTCCTTGGCCTTGCCCTTGGCCTTGACCGTGAACGGGTAGGCCTCCTGCATCAACTGATGATCCCAGGAACGGAAGTAGCCGGGGCGGCCTTTGAGGATGTCGAATTTCGCCTCCGACTCCAGATAGGCGATCATCTTGGCGGTGTCGGTCGACTTGGTCTCGGTGATGGTCTGGGCGATGATCTTCAGCGAGACGTATTCGATCCAGGCGTGGTTTTCCGGCGGCTTGCCGTATTTCTTGATGAAGTTGGCGACAAAGGTCTTCGACGCCGGCACTTCCGAGGTGTGGTACCACACCGTCGGCCAGGTGCCCGAAAGGTTGCCGTCGCCGGCGGCCCAGGCGTCGGCGGTATTGAGGTTGAAGCCGACGATCGGGAACGGCAGGCCGAATTCGGCGTATTGCTTGACCAGGTTGGTGACCTGGTTGCCGGCGAGGTTCGAGCACACCACGTCCGGCTTGGCCTGGCGGATTTTCAGCAGATAAGGGCTGAAGTCGGTGACGTCGGTCGCCACCAGTTCGTCGCCGATCAGCTTGCCGCCATTGGCGTCGAAGAAGCTCTTGGCGGCACGGGCGAGATCGTGGCCGAAAATATAGTCGGCGGTCAGGGTATAGAACTTCTTGTCCTTCATCATGTTGTCGCGGACCAGCGCCTTGCCGACGGCGTTGACCATCACCGTCGACGGGATATCGACATGGAAAGTGTATTTGTTGCAGTTCTTGCCGCGCAGCGCGTCGGAGCGGGCGCCGATCTGCAGGAAGAATTTCTTGTTGCGCTCCGCCACCTGCATGATGGTCAGCGCCGAAGCCGAGTTGATCTCGCCCATCAGGAACGCGACGCCGTCCTGCTCCAGCATGCGCTGCGCCTTGGTGGCGGCGGTGGCCGGATTGACCGAGTCTTCCGACAGGATGTCGAGCTGGCGCCCCATCACGCCGCCGGCCTGGTTGATTTCCTCCTGCGCCATGCGGATGCCGAGCTGGGCATAGGCGCCGAGCGCGCCGAGAAAGCCGGTCAACGGCGTGAGATGGCCGATCTTGATCTTGTCGGTCTGGGCGCTGACGATCGCCGGAAATCCCAGCGCGGAAGCGCCGGCAAAGGCGGCGCTGGCTTTCAAGACGGTTCGTCGGTTGTAGCGGGTCATTGTTGGTCTCCTCCCAAAGGCCGTGTGCGCGATATCCCCCCGATTCCGGCATATGCGAGAATGTGAGAGGCCGTTTTTTAATATGATATTTTCGGAGGTAGCGGCTTCTGTCAACGCCAAATGCGCGCCATTGCCGTCGCATTGCCGGTGGAATTGGCCGGGAATGCCGGTTTCGCCACTTTACCACAATATAAATTGACGTACAGCATTATGAGAAATAGACCTAACGCTCGTCATTCCAGCAGCGCCCCAAGTGGGCGCGCCCCGGGATGACGCCTGTTCGTTCATCAGCCTGGGGAGAGTGAATCGATGCCGCCGCGCAATATGCTCAACGGGGCCCAGGTCATCGTCGATTACCTGATCCAGGAAAAAGTGCCGCAGGTGTTCGGCCTGTGCGGCCACGGCAATATCCAGTTCATCGACGCCCTGTATGAGCGCGCCGACGATATCAAGACCATCTCGGTGCATCACGAGAGCGTCGCCGGCTTCATGGCCGACGTCTACTATAGAGTATCGGGCCGCCCGACCGCGACGTTCACCTCGTGCGGGCCGGGCTCGGCCAACCTGCCGATTTCGCTCGGCAACGCCTTTCTCGAACTCGGTGCCGTTCATGGCGGTGACCGGCAACGTGCCGACCAGCCAGTTCAACCGCGGCGCGTTCCAGGAATTGTACCGGCACTACCAGGCGGATTTTCCCTCCACGGTGCGGTCCTACTGCAAGAAAGTGTTCCAGCCGACCCGCGGCGAAATGGTGCCACTGGCGGTGCGTCAGGCCTGGAAGACCATGACCACGGGCCGTCCCGGGCCTGTGGTGCTCGACGTGCCGTTCGATGTGTTTATGGAATCCGCCGCCGAGGACGCGCCGAACGCGCTGGCGTGGAACGGCAATATCTCGAGCCGCTGCGGCGCCGATCCGGAAGGCGTGGTCAAGGCGGTCGACATGCTGCTCGGCGCCGAGCGGCCGGTGATGCTGGTCGGGCAAGGCGTACGCTACGGCGGCGCCGCCGAGGAGTTGCTGAAGCTGGCGGAGCGGCTGCAGATTCCGGTAGCGTCGTCGGCCAGCGGCCTTGGCGCCATCGACACCAATCATCCGCTGGCGCTCGGTCTCGTCGCCCGCGCCGGGCATTACCAGGCCAACCACGCCACCCGCCAGGCCGACGTGCTGCTGGCGCTCGGTGTGCGGTTCGACGACCGCACTTCCAGTTCGTGGATCCCGGGCTATTCCTTCACCATTCCGCCGACCCGCCTGATTCACGTCGATATCGATCCGGAGGAGATCGGCCGCAACTATCCGGTGGCGCTCGGCCTGATGGCCGACGTGCGCACCTTCCTGCGCCAACTCCATGCCGAACTCGACCGCCGCGCCGATCTCAGCAAGCGCGCCGACGCCCGCAAGAAGTGGCTGGCGCAGATCGACACCTACCGGGCGGAGTGGGACAAGTTTGTCGCCCCCGGCTTCTCCGACGACTCGGTTCCGGTCAATCCGCAGCGCGCGGCATTCGAGATCGGCAAGGCGCTGCCGGAGAATGCCATCCTGGTCAGCGATATCGGCGTCCACCACAACTGGCTGTTGGGCTTCTGCAAGCCGAAGCGGCCGGACTCGCTGATCGGCTCGATGGGCTTTGGCCCGATGGGGTTCGGCGTCGCCGGTGTGATGGGCGCCAAGTTCGCCGCCCCCGACCGGCCCTGCGTGTCGGTGTGCGGCGACGGCGCCTTCTTCATGCATGCCAACGTGCTCGGCACCGCGGTGGAATATGACCTGCCCGTGGTGTGGGTGGTGTGGAACAACTACGCCTACGCCTCGATCCGCGGTTTGCAGCGCGGCTATCTCGGCGGGCGCGAACTGGCCACCGACTTCCACGATCCGCGTACCGGCGAGCGCTACAATCCGGACTTCGCCGCCATGGCGCGCTCCTGCGGCGTCGAAGGCGTCCGCGTCGATCGCGCCGGCGACATCGGCGAAGCCATCCGCAAGGGCATCGCCGCCAACAAGCCCTATTTGATCGACGTTGACATCGCCGCCGACATCAACCCGAGCGGCGCCGGCGTCTGGGAACTGCCCGGCCTCGGCCGCAGCAAACCCGGCATCGGCACGCAATTCGATCCGACGTGACGGTGGTTCCGGGCTACACCCTCTCCCCGTCATTGCGAGCCAACGGGTCCGGCCAAAGGCCGGCCCGATGATAAACTCCGCGAAGCAATCCAGAAGCCGCAAAAGAAGACTGGATTGCTTCGTCGCTACGCTCCTCGCAATGACGGGTTGAATACCGACAAACCTTAGAAAGAAAATCGGGAGACACCCCATGCTGCTATCCGGTCAGAAAGTCGTTGTCGTCGGCGGTTCCTCCGGGATCGGCCTGTCCACCGCCGAACTCGCCAAGCGCGAAGGCGCCGAGGTCATCATCGCCTCGCACAATCCCGAGCGACTCAGCGCCGCGGCGGCAAAGATCGGCGTCAAGGCGATCGCCGCCGATGTCACCAGCGACGACAGCGTCGCCGCGCTGTTTCGCGCCTGCGGCCCGGTCGACCATGTGGTGGTCACCGCGGCGCAGCTGCGCTCCGGCCCTTCAAGACCGTATCCATGGACGACGTCCGTTCCACCATGGAGGGCAAGTTCTGGGGTTCGTGGCGCGTGGCGCGTTCCGCCGATATCCGCGCCGGCGGATCGCTCACCCTGGTGTCCGGTTTCCTCAGCATCCGGCCGCGGCCCAATTCCGCCATCGTCGGCGCCGCCAACGGCGCCATCGAATCGCTGGCGCGCAGCCTGGCGCTGGAACTGGCGCCGGTGCGGGTCAATGCGGTTTCGCCCGGGATCATCGACACCCCGATCCGCGCCGCCATGCCGGAAGCCGCGCGGCTCGAGATGCTGGCCAAGACCGCAGCCGCGCTGCCGGTCGGCCGCGTCGGCACCGGCGACGACGTCGCCCGGCAGATCCTTGCCTTCATGACCATCGGCTTCATGACCGGATCGATCGTCTATCTCGACGGCGGCGCCCTGATCGGCTGAACTGCCGGCATGGCGCCAATTTCACCAAAGCTCGTCGTGGTCGGACATGGCGCCGCGGGGCTCGCGGCGGCCAATGAAGCCGCCGGGCACGCGCGCCGCCGCGGCCTGCCGATCGAGATCACCGTGGTGGAAAGAGCGCCGCAGGATCAATCCGGCGGCAACACGCGCTGGTCGCCGTCCTACATGCGGATGGCCGCGCCCGACCGGCTCGCTCCCGGATTCGAGGACGACATGCTCGAGGTTTCGGGCGGCCTGGCCGACCCGGGCTATTTTCGAACTTTGGCGGAGCACGCGCCGGCGACGATGGCCTGGCTGCAGAGCCACGGCATCGAATTCATCACGCCGATTTATTATCTCGCCGCCGGGCCGCCCCGGATCCAGCCGGTCGGCGGCGGCCGCGCAGTGGTCGAAACCCTGCGCGAGGCCGCCGCGCAGGCCGGCGTGAAATTTCGCTACCGCTGCACGGCGTCAAATCTGGTGATGCCGGACAATCGCGTCGAAGGCATCGAGGCCTGTGCGCCCGATGGCGGCACCATGCTGCTCGAGGCCGATGCCGTCATCCTCGCCACCGGCGGGTTCCAGGGCGACTGCGGCGACGATGCGCACGCAATTCGGGCCGCTGGGCGAGACCCTCAGGCTGATTTCGCCGGGCACGCATTTCGATACCGGCGACGGCATCCGGATGGCGCGGGAGCAGGGCGCCGCCATCGCCGGCGACTGGAACGGCATGCATATCGAGCCGGTCGATCCGCGCAGCACCGGCTCAGCGGCGGTGGTGCTGGTCTATCCCTACGGCATCGTGGTCGACCAGAACGGCGATCGGTTTTTGCGACGAAGGCGCAGGCCTCGTCCACGAAACCTGGGAAGTTTTTGCGCGCGACATCCATTTCAACCGGCCGCAGCAGCGCGCCTATGCGATCCTCGACAGCCGGCTGTACGACATCGACGGGTACAGCGCGGGCGATCCGCTCGGAAGTGCCGCCCTTTCAGGCGGCGACCTTGCGCGATCTCGCGGCGCAGATCGGCGATTCCGGCCCGGCGCCTGAAGGAGACCGTCGACGCCTTCAATGCCGCGGCGACCGGCGACGTGGCGCGGTTCGACGCCACCCGATGTGATGGACTGTCGACCTCAGGAATCGCGCCGCCGAAATCGAACTGGGCGCGGCCGATCGCCGAGCCGCCCTATCTGGCCTATCCCTTGGTCGGTGCGGTCGCCTACACCTTCGGCGGTCTTGCCACCGACACCCGGGCGCGGCTGGTGTGCGATCGCGGACCGCTGCCGGGCCTGTTCGCGGCCGGCGAGATCACCGGGCACTTCTACGGCACCGCGCCGAACGCGGTGGCGATGCTGCGCGCGCTGGTGTTCGGCCGGATCGCCGGACGCGAGGCGGTCGATTTCATCGCGGATAGAGCATGATCCCGAAAAGTGGACGCCGGTTTTCGGATAAGATCATGCTCAATAATATAGAAGTCAAACGAGGGAGAACTGAGATGGCATTCGAACAGGACGGCGCCTTCATCCGCAACATCGCCGAAGTGCCGTGGCGGGAATTCCCCAACCATTTCGGCGGTGCGCTATCCAAGCCCCTGGTGATGCCCGAGACCGCCAACTCGCGCCATCTCGACTACCGCATTTCGATGTACCAGCCGATGGCCCACGTGGCGCGGCACAAGCACGCGGTGCAGGAGCAGGTCTACCACGTCATCGAAGGCGAGGGGCTGATGGAAATCGCGGGCAAGAATCACGTGGTGCGCAAGCACGATTTCATCTTCCTGCCGCCCGGCGTCGAGCATGCCATCAACAATACCGGCCTGGTCGACCTGGTGTTTTTGGTGATCACGTCGCCGGTGAGTGATGATGAGAAGCCGGTGTGATAAGGCGGCGGCCCACCGGGCCCGTTGAGACTGTTATGACCTGAGCGTATCTGGCTGAGGAACCAGGCGCGGACCGAAGAGTCCAAGCGCCGGCAGCGGGGGCCGTTTGGTCGACCCTGTGGCGGATCCGTATTGTGAGATTGTCATGAAGAAAGTAATCCGAGTGGTGGCCCCAGGCAGGCCGATCGACCAAACGATCGCAGACCGGGTGGTTGCCCGTTTAGCGTCGCTGAATATTTCGAACGAGTTCCATCTCGAATTTGCCGAGCAATGCTTTCTTGTGGATGGGCATTTCGCTGGAAATGATCAAATTCGAGCGGGGTCGTTGAAGGCCGCGCTGGAGGATGACCGAGTGGACGTTATTTGGTCAGCCAGAGGGGGATACGGTTCGTGTAGATTAATGGACGAAGTTGAACAGGCCAAAGTCACAGTTGGGAAAACGCTCGTTGGATATAGCGATTTTAGCTTTTTATCGAGTATGTTTCTCTCGCACGAAGACATAAGAATAATCCATGGCCCCATGCCGATTGATATTATTCGTGATGGCGGAGAATACGCGGTTGATTCTGTGCTGAAAGCAATTGCTCAATCTTATCACAATGTGCAGTTCGAAGGTGGCGATCCTGATCCTGTGGGAGTTGTCGTTAATCTATCGGTGCTGACCAGATTGATTGGCACAAAGTGGATGCCGAATTTACGGGGCTGCGTAGTAATAGTCGAAGACGTCAGCGAGCATCTTTACTCAATTGATCGGATGTTCTTTCAACTCTCTGCATGGCCCGGAATCAATGAGATTGCAGCGATAGGTCTTGGGAAATTCACAAATGTTCCGGATAATGACGCCCCATTTGGTGAGACCGTTGAAGAGATGGCGCGTCGCTGGTTTGCGAGTTGTGGTGTAAAAGTAATCTCCGGATTTCAGGTTGGTCACATGGCGAACAACCGCTGCTTTATACAACGTGGCCGAGATTGGAAATTGTTGCTCGATTGAGGGCCTGCTTATTCAGTTTATCAACCTTATCGTGCGATGCAGCTATCATGGACTGCTTCGATTTTGCGCTGATGCAATCCCGTCCGTGACAAGGGCAAGCCCTCAAATTCCCAGATTCGCCGCCTGCACCTGCTTGTTGCCGGCAAGCTCGGCGCTGGTGCCGTGCATGATCACCTGGCCGCTTTCCAGCACGTAGGCGCGCTGCGCCAGGGACAGCGCGCGGCAGGCGGGAATTTACCAACCATTTCGGCGGCGCGCTGTCGAAGCCGCCGGTGATGCCCGAGACCGCCAACTCGCGCCATCTCGACTGCCGCATCTCGATGTACCAGCCGATGGCCCACGTGGCGCGGCACAAGCACGCGGTGCAGGAGCAGGTCTGCCACGTCATCGAAGACGAGGGGCTGGTGGAGATCGCCGGCAAGCATCACGTCGTGCGAAAGCACGATTTCATCTTCCTGCCGCCCGGCGTCGAACACGCCATCAACAACACCGGTCTGGTCGACCTGGTGTTTCTGATGATTACGTCGCCGGTGAGCGATGATGAGGAGCCGGTGTGAGTTGCGGTGGCCAGAATTATAGAGGAGTGGCAGCGTAGTGCCCACCTGCGTAAACGAGCGCGTCTATCTCAGGGCGGGTCAATTTCGCTTGCTCATCATGCTGCAACAACCTGTATTTTCGATCGATCCCAAGAATGACATTGAGGACAGCCACGGGCAGCGGGGCCACGGAGTTTATTCTGGATAAGTCAGTTTTCTCGGTAGATTTTTCGACGCCGGTTTGTCGATCAAATTCGAAATATTCCTGCGTGGTTACTCTTCTCGCTTGTATCTCGGTTTCCGTAACGGAGACAGTCAGGCAGATCAGGCTTGCTTCCGTCGGGCGCTCTGCATGAAAGACGTCTCCGACGACGAGCCTGCCGAGCAAAGTCTTGCGGTCAGCCATGCGCTTATCCAAATCCTATCTTTCAAACCGCTGCAGCGTGTATATCTTTACGCTAGGTCCTTCATCTTGAATACCCAGGTATTTCGCAGGTCCGAAATGGTAGCCGCGCCCCCCAATTCCAAGATGCGCCGTTCCAACGGAAAAGGTTCGCAAACTCAGGGCAAGAATGGCGGCTTAAGGTCAGGAAAAGTTTTGTAGATCGGATCGAGGATTTGGAAATCCAATTCTACGACACAAATCGCAACAGCGTGTCTGATCTTCTCTATTTGAATGTGATCGCAATTTTCGTGCACATAGTTGTTGAAGTCCTGCAGCTGTTCGAGCACGCCGTCTACCATCCTGCAAATGCTCTCCGCGACTTCTCTCTTCATAGCGGTTATCCTTCTTGGCGGGATTGGGGTTCAGAAATCAAGGCATCCAGCGTTGTGCATACACGTTCGCATGCATGCTCTGAATGGTCCAAAGGTGTCAAAACCACTGCGAACACCGTGACACTCCTGAATGCAAATGTTTGCCATTGCTCGACAATATGCGCTTTTGTCGCTTGTGATCCCAGCCTGTTGAGAGCTTTGGTCGAAATTCTGCTTCGGAAAGTACGATCCACCAATCGCGGTATTCCGCGGATCCATGTTCAACGTCGACGCTGACCGTACGCCAGCATGGTAATTACCAAGTGCACCGTCGGCGTCGCCGCTTCCGGCGGGCGAGTACTCGCTTCGTGCCGGCGGGACCGTCGTGCCGACCCGGCTTGGCGATGAGGCAGGGATATCCGCAAAGAGACCTGGCCCGGCGAAACTGAACGGCAGTCGCTGCTGCTGACTCCGCGCCCACGACGGCAAATCGTTCGCGTCGCCAGCGATTGGATCGGCGCTTGAAAATCGGTTCTGCGCTCCGTTTCGGAGCAGCCCCAGCAAGCCGTCGGGCATATCATCGAGTAAACCCATGACAAAAGCCTCCGTTGTCGCGCGCGATAAGCGTGCGATGTTGATGTCCAGTTGATTGAAAGGTTCGGGTGGTGCTGCGATCAGCGGACTGCCGGCGTTCCGCGCGGTGCCGTTACTCTGCGATTATTCTCGCAACGCGATCCGTAAGCGGATTACGAGTGTCGATCGCGCCTCAACGCAAAAACCCGCCGCGCATTGCTGCGGACGGGTTTTGGGCGCGACGTTTCACTTTGACCAAAACACCATGGTTGACCAGACCAGTCAAGCAGATTTCGCGTTTCTTTCCACAGGCGGCCGTTCGAGTTTCGTAATTCACACCTGCGCCGAGAGACGCGTGCACGACGCGCGATCGTGCGGTGGGGACACGACGCCCCCCTCAAATCCCGAGATACGCCGCCTGCACCTGCTTGTTGCCGGCAAGCTCCGCGCTGGTGCCGTGCATAATGACCTGGCCACTCTCCAGCACGTAGGCGCGCTGCACCAGCGACAGCGCGCGGCTGACATTCTGTTCCACCAGCAGGATGGCGGTGCCCATCTTGTGGATTTCGGCGATCTTCTCGAACGTCACGTCGGTCATGACCGGGGCGAGGCCGAGCGACGGCTCGTCCAGCATCAACAGCCGCGGCTTGAGCATCAGGCCGCGGCCGACCGCCAGCATCTGCTGTTCGCCGCCGCTCATGGTGCCGGCGAGCTGTTTCTTGCGGTCGGCGAGCCGCGGAAAGATGCCGTAGACGAGGTCGAGCGAACGGCTGCGCTCGGCCTTGGCTTTGGGCACATAGGCGCCGATTTCGAGGTTTTCCTGCACCGTCATTTCCGGAAACACCTGGCGGCCTTCCGGAACATGGGCAATGCCGAGTTCGGGGATGCGGTGTGCCGGCAATGCGCCGAGGTCGGTGCCCATGAAGGTGATGGTGCCGGAGGTCATCTTCACCAGGCTCGAGATGGCGCGCAGCGTCGTGCTCTTGCCGGCGCCATTGGCGCCGAGCAGGCCAACGGCTTCGCCTTCGCCGATGGTGATGCTGACATCGTGGATCGCCGGCACCGATCCGTAGCGCGCGCTGACGCCCTTGAGTTCAAGCACGGGTCTCTCCCGGTGTCGGCGGGTGGACGTAGGAGCCGAGATAGGCACGGATCACTTCCGGATTTTCCACGATCTCCCTGGGCGATCCTTCGGCGATCTTCTGGCCGTGGTCGAGCACCACGATATGGCGCGCCACCGCCATGATGGCGCGCATCACGTGTTCGACGATGACGATGGTCAGGCCGCGCTGCGACAGTTTGCCGACCAGCGCCACCGCCTGGTCGATCTCCGCAGGATTGAGCCCGGCCATCACCTCGTCGAGCAGCAGGATCTTGGGCTCCGTCGCCAGCGCGCGGGCCATCTCCAGCCGGCGCTGGTCGATGGTGGTGAGGTCCCTGGCCGCGCTTTGCACCTTGGCAGTGAGGCCGACGAACTCGATGGCTTCGAGCGCCTTGGCGCGGGCCGCCGCGACATGGCGGTCGCGCAGGAAGGCGCCGGTCATGACGTTGTCCAGCACGGTCATGGCGCCGAACGGCTTTGCCACCTGAAAGGTGCGGGCGAGGCCGAGCGCGCAGATGTCGTGCGGCTTGAGGCCGACGATGTCGCGGCCGAACGCCTCGACCGAGCCGCTGTCGGGCCGGTGAAACCCGGTCATGAGATGGAAGCTGGTGGTCTTGCCGGCGCCGTTCGGGCCGATCAGCGCCAGGGTCTCGTTCTCGCGCACCGAAAAGCTGACGTCCTGCACCGCCCGCAAGCCGCCGAACCGCTTGCTGAGGCCCTTGATGACCAGCGCGTCTGCCATGGCCCGCTCCCTACGCCCGTGCCGGGCGCCGGCGCACTACGCGCTGGAAGATTTCGCGCGCGAGGCCAATCAGCCCGGTCGGCCGCCACAGGATCACCGCCATCAGGATCAGGCTGTAGACCGTGAGCTGGATGCCGCCGATCGAACTGCCGAGCCAGCTCTGCAACAGGGCGGAGGTGGTTTCCAGCAGCACGGTGCCGATCACCGGCCCCCACAGCGTGCCGATGCCGCCGACGATCGACACCAGCGCGGCCTCGATCGAGATGTTGAAGCTGAACGCGGTGGCCGGATCGATGAAGTAGATGTACTGGGTGTAGAAGGTGCCGGCCAGCGCGGTCAGGAAGGCGCTGATCATGTAGATGTCGCGCTTGACCTTCGGCGCATTGACGCCGATGGCTTCCGCGGCGTCCTCGTCCTCGCCGATGGCGACCAGGTAATATCCCATCCACGACCGCTCGATCACCGACGTGATCGCGAGCCCCAGCGCGAGCAGGCCGAGCACCACATAATAATAGGCGGCCTTGCCTTCGAACTGCATCATCAGCGGCGCGCTGCCGAGGTTGGGAATCGTGGTGCCCTCGGCGCCCCAGGCGAAATCGCGAAATTTCAGAAAGATCAGCATCAGCGCCTGGGCGGTGGCGATGGTGGCGATTGTGAAGTAAGGGCCGCGCAGGCGGAAACACAGCCAGCCGATCGGCAGGCTGGCGAGCATCGCCACCACGCCGCCGGCCACCATGCCGATCCAGGGCGAGATGCCGAAATCGATCTGCAGGATGGTCGAGGTATAGGCGCCGAGCCCGAAATAGGCGGCATGGCCGAGCGACAACTGCTTGGCGTAGCCGCCCATCAGGTTCCAGGCGACGCCGATGAACGAGAACAGCAGGATGCGGATGAAGATGTCGACGGCGAACGAGCTCTTCACGACCTGCGGCAAGGCAATCAGCACCGCCGCGCCCACCGCCAGCGCTGCTAAGGTCTGGATGCGGTTCATCGCGCCCGCCCTCCGCCGAGGCCGGTCGGCTTGAACGCCAGCGTCAGCAGCAGCATGGCGAACACCACGATCAGCCCGGAATCGGCGCCGACGAACTGGATGCCGAGCGACTCGGCCACCCCCATCATCAGGCTGGCGATCAGCGCGCCGATCACATTGCCGAGCGTGCCGAGCACCACGGCGACAAAGGCCATCAGCACGAATACCTGGCCGACGAACGGATAGGCCGAATAGAACGGCATCAGCAATGAGCCGGCGGCGCCGGCCAGCGCCAGCGCGATGCCGAGCGCGACGCAGAACACCCGGTTGGGGTTGATCCCCATCAGCTGTGCCACGTCGCGGTTCTGCGACGCCGCGCGCATCGCCTTGCCGAGGTCGGTGGTGTGCAGGAACAGCCACAGCGCGCCGCTCAGCAGCATGGCGACGGCGAAGGCGATCAGCTTGGCGATCGGGATGTACAGCCCGCCGAGATGCAAGGCTTCGTCGGAATAGGAGGTGTGGACGGTGCGGTAATTGGCGGTGAACAGCAGCAGCGCCAGGTTGAGCAGCAGCAGCGACAGCGCGAAGGTGAGGAAGATCTGCGGCATGTCGTTCGGCCCCAGCACGCGGCGGATCAGGAAGTGCTGGATCAGCACGCCAACGACGAACAGCACCGGCATCGAGACCAGGAGCGAGACCAGGGGGTCGATGCCGAACTGGTTGGCGAGGAAGAACGAGATATACATCCCGATCATCACGAACTCGCCCTGGGCGAAATTGACGATCTTGACCACGCCGAAGATCAGCGTCACGCCGATGCTGACCAGCGCGTAAATGCCGCCGATCAGCAGGCCGTTGATCACGGCCTGGGCCAGTGTCTCCCACATCGGCTGTTACCGGTTCAGGTCTTCAGCAGCGGCGCGCGCTTGTCCTCGTCCGGGAACACGCTGGCGAGATCGCCGTTCTGCCACTGCACCCCGACCGGATGGCCGTAGATGTTCTTGCCGTCGGGCCCGAACTTGACCTTGCCGCCCGGCGCCATCGCCGCGTAGCCCTTCGAGACGTCGAGCGTGGTCAGCGCGTCGCGCACCTTCTGCGGATCGGCCGAGCCGGCGCGCTCGAGCGCGTCCGCCAGCATGAAGGTCTGCGCGATCAGGCCGCCGGCATATTCGAACAGGAATTCGCCGGTGCGCTTCTTGTATTCGACGTTCACCTTCTGGGCGTCCTCGCTGACGTCGTGGTTCCAGTGGGCGACGCCCTGCAGGCCCTCGGCGAGCTTGCCGACGTTCTTGTAGAAGTCCGGAATCACGAAACCGCCGGAGCCGCCGTTGATGGCGACGTTGAGGCCGACCTGCTTGACGGTGCGCACGATCAGGATCAGGTCGTTGAGGTAGGACACCGAGAACAGCGCATTGGCGCCCGAGGCCTTGACCTTGTTGATCAGCGGCGAGGCATCGGTGAAGCCGGCCGAGTAGGGCTCGAACATCACGATCTCGACGCCTTCGCCCGGCGCCAGTTCCTTCAACCCGTTCGAGGTCGAGGTGCCGAACGCGGTGTTTTCGAAGATCACCGCGACCCTGGGCTTGTCGCCGACCAGTTTCGACATCTGCAGCTGCGCCTTGGCGAATTGCGAGGCGCGGGCGAATGGCGTGAAGGTATAGCTGCGGCCCTTGTTGAGCTGGTCGGAAGACGAGCCGGTGATGATCGGCACCTTGGCGCGCTCGCAGACTTCGCTGGCGATCAGGGTCAGCGCGCTGGCGTAGCAGCCGTGGATCGCCGACAGCTTGTTGCCGGTGATCAGCCGGTCGGTTTCGGTGCGGGTCACCGTGGTGTCGCTCTGCACGTCGGAAATGATCAGATTGAGCTTGGCGCCGCCGAGCGACTTGATGCCGCCGGCCTCGTTGACCATGTCGACCGCGAGCTTGGCGGCGGCGACGCAGCCGACCCCGATCTGCGCCATGCTTCCGGTAGACGGGTAGAGCGCGCCGATGTTGATCGCCTCCGCCGCCCAGCCGCGCAGCGGCACCGCGCCGAACGCGCCGGCCGCCACGACGCCGCCGCTCTTGACCAGGAAGTCGCGCCGGCTGCGCCGCTTGGTGCCGGTGGGCGCTGCAGCATCGGTTAAGGCAGAAACTCTCCGCTGGTCCGTCATGGCGTTTTCCTCCGGTGCGCGATCCGGGTACAGTGCTCTGTCCCAAGCGCTTGGCCGAAGGGTAACCGCCTTTAAAATTGTTTACAATATAGACTACGAAATTATTTTCCACGTTGAAATTCGGCGCCGGCGCCTTATTCTTGCGCGCATGATCCGCCCCGCCAAATCAGCCAATGTCCGCAAGATCGCCAGGCCCACGCGCGCAGCCGAGGCAGAGCCGCCGCAGCGCGAGCCCGCCGCGGCGCTGCGCATCGCCCGCAGCATCGAGGAGGACATCGTGCTCGGCCGGCGCCAGCCGAAAGAGCGGCTGGTCGAGCAGGATCTGTCCGAGGCGTTCAACACCCACCGCGGCGACGTGCGCCTGGCGCTGTTCGAACTGGAGAAGAAGGGCCTGGTCGAGCGCATTCCCAACCGCGGCGCGCTGGTGCGCGGGCTGACGCCGCTGGAGGTCAAGGAGATCTACGCGGTCCGCGAGGAACTCGAAGTGATGGCGGTGCGCGCCATTGCGTTTCCGGTCGCGCACCGGGATATCGAGAAGCTGGTCAAATTGCAGCGCCAGCATTCCGCCGCCATCGCCGCCGGCGATCTCCTGACCATGTTCTACAGCAATCTGAGTTTCCACCAGGCGCTGTTCGGCCTGTGCGGCAATGCCTGCCTGATCGAGACCATCGACCTGCTGGCGCAGAAGGTCTACGGCATCCGCTCCTATGCCAACGCCTTTCCGGAATCGCTGGAGCGTGCCCGCCGCGACCACCAGGACATGATCAAGGCGCTGCGCGCCTCGCGCCGCGACGATCTGGTCGATCTGACGCGGCGCCATCTCAAGCCGTCGCCGGAAGCCTATATCCGCGCCTATGAGCGGCGCTTTGGCAAGGACGCCTCATTGGCGTAGGCCCGAAGCACGTCGCCGCGCGCCCGGGCGCCGCCGCGACACCTCGCCGTACCGGGGTGTGAACGCGTTCACAATTCCAACCGGGATCAGACGTTACCGTTGCGTGCCGTGTCGCGTCGACAGGGCATTCATTTGCAGGGGCGCGCGATGACCACGACGGATCTGTTCGCCACCAATACCGACTTCAATCTGCTTTCGCTGCGGGACCTGCTGGCCGCGCGCGACAATTTCCATCTTCACCTGATGCACAAGGCGAATGTCGTCGCCACGGCAGTCGGCCGCTATCGCATCCGGCAAAGTGATCCGTGGCCTTCGCAGCATCTGCCCGCGGGCGGCGATACGCTGGTGCGCGGCGTGCGACCGCCGCGCACGCTGGCCAATTCCGAGGTGAGGCCCTATTCATGGCCGGCGCTGCTGGTGTTCGTGAACCAGTGGATGCAGCCCGGAGAGGTTCCGAACCCGGAGGATGCCATCCCGCCGGCGGTCTACATGCCCAATGGGCACAAGGTGCCGATCTGCGTCATCCTGGTCGACCAAAACGATGTCCGGCCGGAGCTGGAAGGCAACTTCAATTATCCCGCCAGCATGATCGGCGGCGGCTATCCCGTCATTTGCGACGTCCAGGGCCAGGAGCACGTGGCCTCGATCGGATGTCTGGTCACCGACGGCCACAGGACCTACGCCCTGACCAATCGCCATGTCGCCGGCGAGGCCGGCACGGTCATCAGCTCGATCCTCGGCCGCAACAAGGTCGCCATCGGCACCAGCGCGCCGGCACAGATCACGCGCAAGCTTTTCGAAGAGATTTATCCGGAATGGCCGGGCAAGAATGTCTATGTCGATCTCGACGTCGGGCTGATCGACATCGAGGACCTGAATGTCTGGACCACCCAGGTCTATGGTGTCGGCGAGATCGGGCCGCTCGCCGATCTCGACTCCAATAACATCAGCCTGCGCCTGATCGGCCTTCCGGTTCGCGCCCACGGCGCGGCATCGGGTGACATGCGCGGCGAACTCTGCGCCCTGTTCTATCGTTTCCGGTCGGTCGGTGGTTTTGAATACGTTGCCGACGCCCTGATCGGGCCCACCCGCGGTGAACTGCTCGGCACCCGCCCCGGGGATTCCGGAACGCTGTGGCTGACCGAAAAGGGCGCCGACGAGGTCGGCAACAGGCCGGTCGCGCTGCAATGGGGAGGCCAGGTATTTCTCGACGACACCAGCAAGGCCTCGTCCTATGCGCTGGTGACGTTTCTCAGCACCGTGTGCGCCCAGCTCGATCTCACGCCGCTGCGCGACTGGAATACCGGACTTCCGGATTACTGGGGCGCGGTCGGCCACTACAGCATCGCTACCAAGGCCCTCGATGCGATCCGAACCGAGAAGCTCAAGGAATTGATGAAGGCCAACCTGGAGCGGATCTCCTTCGGCATCGACGCGATCAACAAGAAGGCGATGCAAGGCCTCAGTACGCGCGACTTCGTGCCGCTGGCCGACGTTCCGGACATGGTCTGGAAAGTCGGTCCGCACAAGCGCGGCGGCATGAGTTCCCCCGAGCACGCCAATCACTTTGCCGACATGGACCGCAAGCTCAACCCGAAGCTGCCGGAGGGCGCGACCCTGCTGGAAATCTGCAAGGGCAAGCCGCAAAACGTCGCCGTCAGCGTCTGGCAGCGCTACTACGATGCGGTGAAGAAGCAGTTTCCCGAGAAGGAGAGCCGCGGCCTGCTGCCGTTCAGGGTCTGGCAGATCTACGACGCGATGGTGGCGGCGGTGCGCGCCGGACAGGCCGACCGGTTCGTCTGCGCCGCCGGAATCCTGTCGCATTATGTCGGCGACTCATGCCAGCCGCTGCATATTTCCTACATGTTCAACGGCGATCCGGATCACACCGTGCCCGGCATGGTGAAGGACCCGACCACCAAGGAGAAGGTCAAGGGCAAGGTTCCCCGCGGCACCGGCGTTCACTCCGCCTACGAAGACGACATGATCAATCGGCATGTCCCGGAAGTGATCGCCGGAATCAAGTCGGCGCTCGCCGCCGCGAGCAAACCGGCGCTGGTGACCGGTGGGCACGAAGCCGCCGTCGCCGTCGTCGATCTCATGCAAAAGACCTTTGCCGCGGTCGCGCCCGGCGACATCATCAATGCCTATGTCAAGACCGCAGGATCAAAACCGGCGGCCCGTGCCGATGCGCTCTGGAAGAAGTTCGGCGACGATACCTGCACGGTGATGGCGGACGGTTGCCTCTGTCTGGCGCAATTGTGGGAAAGCGCCTGGAAGCAGGGCGGCGGCGATAACACCATGCCGGCGCCGGCGGAGATCTCCGAAAAAGCCCTGGAGACGCTGTACCAGGATCCCGACTTCCTGCCCTCGCATACGCTGAACACCATCGCCCCCGTGCTGGCCGGAGCTCCCGCGTCCGCGTCTGGGGGTGGGGGCACGTCCGCGAAGCCTGCGCGAAAGCGCAAGGCAAGCAAGACCAAGAAGGCAAAGAAGGCAAAGAAACGATCGTAAGGTTCGTGCGATCGCCCTTCACATCGCTCGAACAAAACCGAACCGGAGTGTGAGCACCTTCACACCCGGTGTCCCTGCGAGGCCTTACGTTTCGGATACGTCAGATGTGTTCAGCAGGTCGCAAGATTCTTTTCAATTTAGCTCAAGAATGCAACGCGAACTCAAGGTACCCGGTCGGGGATCCGATGTTTTCCAGCTTGACAATCAAAGGTTGCGGATGTCCTGTTTCGTTCAAGGCCTTTGGACCTGTCGAAACCCGGCTTGCGATTCCGAACGCTGCGATTCCGAACAGAGGCTGTTGTTGGCGTAGAGGCGCTTGCCTGGCGTAAAGGCGCTTGCACAGCGGAAGATAGTTTCGTCCAGTCGAATGGAGAGAAACGTGCGCTATTTTCGTCTGTTGGCCGCCGGCATCGGCGGCATGTTGGGAATGGTCTGTCTGTTGAACACAACGGCGCTGGCACAGACGCCGGCTCCAGACGACACGATCAATCCTCCGGTCGCCAACTGCAATCAGATCCCCGATACCAACGCCGGCGACAAGCCACCGCCGGCCAAGATCACCGCGACGCCGATCACCGCCGATCTGCTCACTTCCGGCCAGCCCTGCCAGCAAAAGGTGAACACCGCCGGTCTCGTTCCGGACAACGGGCTCGCCAATCTGCAGCGCGGCTTCGATTTCTATTCCTGGCTCACCTTCATCGCGATGAATTCGCCCGCCGACGGCAAGGTCATCGGCAAGGGGCCGCGGACCCGGCGGCGATGCGCTGGCCAAATGGGAAGACCTGCAGAACTACCGGCCGCTCGCCGATGTCATGCTTGCGGGCGGCGACAAGCCGGAATGGGGCACCCGGATCGTGCCGGATGCAATGCAAGAAGCTCGATGGCCCCGGCAAGATCGTGTTCCAGCTCGGCGAGGAAGCGTTCAACCAGCCGTTCAAGAGCGGGCCCCTGATCGACCAGGACGGCCATTTCGCGCTGTTCGACATCCTGATGAACCATCCGATGTTCGACTTCATCGTCGACAAGGGCCTGTACAGCAAGGCAGGCCAGGAGAAGTTCGGCGACATCATCGAATTTCCGATCGGGTCAACAATCCGACCAAGGCACCGCTCCCGGGACGCATGGGCGCCATCATGCTCAAGGTGTCCTATCGGATTCTCGATCCGCATGAAGGACAAGAACCTGCTCAGCCAGTTTCACACCTCCGACGCGCTGATCTATTTCCCGGGACCTGCCGAAGGTGCGCACCAAGACCGGCCCGGCCTGCGTCGAGAAAAAGCTCGGCCTGGTCGGCTTCCATGTCGGCCACAAGACCAATTTCGCGCCGCAATGGGTCTGGACCTCGTTCGAGCATGTCAGCAACGTGCCGGACGCCGAGGATGTCGCAGCCGGCCATCTGCTGCCGCGCTACAACTTCTTCAACGCGGCGTGCAAGAAGGACTGCCCCGCCGTCAATGACACCCCGCCGCAGCCATGGGACCCCGACGTCACGCTGAAATTCAATGGCGACTACAGGAGCCAGGTGGTCCGGGAGAAGATGATCCCGTCTCCGGTCCTGAAGGAAGTGGCGGAACTGAACAAGTCGTTCCGCGGCATCCTGAAGGGCACCGTGTGGGAAAACTACATGCTGCTGGCGACGCAATGGCCGAGCGACCATGCCAGCAAGACCGATCCGCTCGGCGCGCCCGCGCCGACCTATCTCGCCAACACCACGCTGGAGACCTACAGCCAGGGACGGGTACCGCTGGCGTCGTCGAGCTGCATGGCCTGTCACGGCAACGCCACCACCCACCACGTTCCGGCCGACCGCCTCGGATTTCACCTTCATCCTGGAAAAAGCCCAGTAACGCTTCGGAGGTTATCGTGATCGACCTGACCCGCCGAAACATCCTCGCCGGCGCCGCCGTCACCGCGGCAGGGGCCGTGACATCGACCGGTCTTCCAGCACCGGCCGAGGCGGCCACGCCCCCACCGGTCGCGCCCTCCACGACCAACGCAACGCCGGCTGCGCCCAACGCGGCGCCGCCGCCGTTCCCCGAGACCGATCCGGCCGAACTGCAACTGTTCGTCGCGCTGTCTTCCGGACTGACCGGAATCGGCGCGGCCAGGCTGGCGCCGGCCGTGGATCCGATCCAGATCAAGACGGACTATTTCAACGCGGCCAAGTTCATCGAAAAGCCGAGCCGGGCCTTACCCGAACTTCCCCAGGCTGATCGACATCATCCGCGCCGATCCGAAGAATCCGGAGGCCGCCGCGGCCAAGGTCATGAACGATCCGATCCAGCGATCATATATCTCGGACGCAGCATCATTCTCGCCTGGTATCTCGGCGTCTGGTACGACCCGGACGTATTGAAACGCTACAACGCGCCGGACCAGCCATTTCCGGTGCCGCCGTCGACCGCGTGATTTCACCCGCCGCCTACACCCAGGGCTGGACCTGGCGCGTCGCCCAGGCCCACCCGATGGGCTACAGCGAGATGCGGTTCGGCTACTGGGCGCAGGATGCGCTGCCGCTCTCCGACTACATCAGGCATAGGGAGTTCCGACATGTGCGCCGAGCGAATTCGGGACCCTGACGTCGTGATCGTCGGCTCCGGCATTGCAGGAGCGCTGATCGCCAAGGTATTGGCGACCGGCGGCAGAAAGGTTCTCATTCTCGAGGCCGGCGAAGCAGTTGCCGCCGGATATCAACGGCTATATGGATCGCTTCCTCACGGCGACCGCGAAAGTGCCGGAGAGTCCGTATCCGCCGGAGCTGTTCGACCCCAAGGGCGAATTGACCGATCCGGCCACCGTGAATGCCGGTCGTCCGACGGTTCTCAGCCTGGGGGCAAAGGGCAAATTCGGCGATTTCAGCGATCCCAAGCAGAGCTATCTGGTGCAGAACGGGCCGCTGGCCTTTGCCAGCACCTATGAACGCATCAATGGCGGCACGTCGCGGCACTGGCTCGGCACCAGCCTGCGCTTTGTTCCCGCCGATTTCGAGATGAAGTCCCGCTACGGCCGTTTTGTCGACTGGCCGATCAAATACGACGATCTGGAAAAATGGTACGGCGACGCCGAAAAGGAGATCGGCATTTCCGCCGATGTCGCCGACCAGGGCTATCTCGGCATCACCTTCGGTCCGGGCTATTCCTACCCGATGCCGAAGATCCCGCTGTCGAAGGTCGACATGTCGGTCGAGGCGGCCATGCCGAACCTGAAGATCGACGGCGTCGGCCTTGACGACCTCGATTGGACCGTTTCCAGCACGCCCGCGGCGCGCAATTCGCAACCCTATCAAAACCGCCGCGTTTGCGCCGGCAACACCAACTGCATCCCGATCTGCCCGATCCAGGCCAAGTATGATCCCAGCGTCACGCTGGCCGATGCGCTGCGCACCGGCCGCGTCGATATAATGTACAACACCGTCGCCTCGCAGGTTCTGCTCGACAAGGACGGCCGCGTCAGCGGCATCGACTACATTCGCTACGACAAGCTGAGCGGGCCGGCGACCGAGCGCGGCCGCGTCACCGGCAAGATCTACATCCTGGCCGGCAACGCCATCGAGACGCCACGGCTGCTCCTGATGTCGAAGAACGAGCGCACCCCGGCCGGCGTGGCCAACCGCAAGGACGGCAAGGGATCGGTCGGCAAGTACCTGATGGATCATCCGCTTTATCTGGCCTGGGCGCTGGCGCCGAAGCCGGTATGGGGCTATCGCGGGCCGCTGTCGACGGCCGGCATCGAGATCTGCCGGGACGGCAAGTTCCGCAGCGACCGCGGCGCGTTCCGGATCGAAATCGGCAACGAAGGCTGGAATTTCGCGATCGGCGACCCCGACACCACGACGGTCGATTTCGTCAACGGCATCAACTTCAGCAACCTCAATGACCCGCCAAAGCCCTTGTTCGGCGCCGATCTGGTCACCGCCATCAACGACAGGCTGTCGCGGCAATTCCGGCTCGGCTTCCTGGTTGAGCAGTCGCCGGACGATACCAACACCGTGACGCTGGCGCGCGGCATCACCGACCATCTCGGGCTGGAGCGGCCGCAGATCAACTACAATCTGTCCGAATACACCAAGCGGGGTCTGGCCGCGGCAAGGACGACGGCCACCGCCATTTTCAACAAGATGGGCGCCAAGGAGTTCACCACGCCGCCCGACAAGATCAACGCCGACGATCCCAGTTCTTTCCAGTGGCCGCCCAGCGAAGCGACCCGCATCAAGTATTTCGGCGCCGGACATGTCGTCGGGACCTATCGCATGGGGTCCAACGCCAACTATTCCGTGGTGAACGACATGCAGCAGTCGTGGGATCACGATAACCTGTACCTGGTGGGCAGCGGCACATTCCCGACCGTGGCCACGGCCAATCCGACGCTGACCATCGCGGCGCTGTGTTTGCGAACCGCCGATCACATCCTCAAGGATGGCTTCAAATGAACGCGCAACGTCGGAGGTGGCGCGGCAGCGCCGGGATGATGTTTTCGAGCCTGAGGCCGCGTTCGCCGTCGCGGCGGCCGTGGCGGCGCTGCTGGTCGCGGCTCCGGCCAGCGATCCAGGCCGCCGAGTGTCCGGTGCCGCACGAACCGCGGCTCCCGCCGGTCGAGCAGCCGGCCACCAACCTCGACAAGCACAAGAAGCAGTTGCTGGCCTATCATGCCGGCAACTACATCGACGACATCGCCGCCGTCATCGCCGATGCCCGCGCCTATGTCGAGCGCCGCGCCGACCAGGTGAAAAATCCGGCCGTCGTGCTCGACATCGACGAGACCTCGCTGACCAACTGGACCAATCTCGAGGAAGACAATTTCGGCTTCATCAAGGACGGTCCCTGCCCGGAGCTGCCCAACCTGGCGTGCGGCTTCGATGCATGGATTCTGTCGGCCCACGCCGGCCCGATCGAGCCGACCCGGACCTTTTTCAACGCCATCCGGGCGCGCAACGTTTCGGTGTTCTTCATCACCGGCCGCCGCGACAGCCAGCGCGACGCCACGCTGCTGAATCTCGACCATGCCGGATTCCAGGGCTGGGCCAAGCTGGTAACCCGTCCCGACAACGACCACAACCATTCGATCGTGCCGTTCAAGAGCGGCGAGCGCGCCAAGATCCAGGCGGCCGGCTATACCATCATCGCCACCATCGGCGATCAGCAGAGCGACATCGACGGCGGCGCCGCCGAATGCGGCTTCAAGCTGCCCAATCCGTTTTATTTCATCGAGTGAGCGGCGCGGCCACCGGCGCGCGCTTGCCGTGCGCCGAACCGTGATATCCTTCGCCGCCGTCCCGCTCCTAGCGCCGCCCCCGCATTTTTCGAGCCGAGCACGCGTGAGGCGGCTTTGCGAATCAAGCCACCCAGCCCCGTTTTGAGGAGAACAGCATGAAAGCCTTAGCCTTTGCCAATAACGACATGGCCGTCGTCGCGTGGACGTTCGGCGGCAAGCTGGCCAATTGCCTGGGCTTTGCAGTTTACCGGATCGATGTCAGGGCCGGCACCGAAACCTGCCTGCCGGCGATGGCGACCTTCCCCAAGCAGGCGGCCACCCCGGGACGGACCACGGCGGACGACCCGGTGCAGAAGTTCTTCTGGAAGGACGTCTACGCCAGGCGCGGCGGCACCTACAAATACAAGATCGTGCCGATGGGGGGCACGCCGGGCGCCCAGCTGCAACCGCTGCCGTTCGGCCCGCTGGTTTCGAACACCATTCAGCTCAGTCCGCACTATGGCCTGATGTCCGCCTATTTCAACCGCGGCATTCTCGCCACCCAGTCCACCGCACACCAGCTTCACGGCAACGATCCCGGCAGCATGAAAGACGTCCTGCTCAAGCGGATCGAGAACCTGAACGATCAGCTGCGCAAGGACCTCGCCGGACAGATGATCGAGGCGCTCACCACGCTGCCGGACGAAGCGCTGGCCAACGGCGGCGAGTGCTTCAATGCGCTGTACGAGTTCGAGGACCAGGAATTGATCGCGCACCTCGCCAAGATCACGGATCGTGCGCATCTTATTTTGTCGAACATGCCGGGCACCGTCGGCGACACCAAGGAAAAAACCAACGATACCTATGCCGACGAGCGCCAGCAGATCAAGGAAGCCGGCGCCGACGTCACCGATCGCTTCATGAAAAGCGGTCACATCGGGCACAACAAGTTCACGGTCCTGGCCAATGCCCAGGGTGCCCAGGCCGTGCAATTCGGCTCCACCAACTGGACCTCGCGCGCGCTGTGCGCGCAGACCAACAACAGCGTCATCGCGCGATCGCCAAAACTCGCTTCAGCCTACAAGACCTACTGGGACGCGCTGAAATCCGATACCGGCAAACCGACCGGCTCTACCGGGGCGACCGCGCAGCAGGGCGCCACGCTGCGCACCGCCGACGCCCATGGCGGCAAGCCGACGCCGGTCCCGCTCGAGGACGGCAGCGGGACCGTCGATATCTGGTTCTCGCCCAATACGCCGTCGGCCCGCGCCACCGGCAAGAACAAGAAGCCCAACGAGGCGGTTCCGCCGGATCTGGCCGAAGTGTTTTCGATCATTCACGGCGCCCAGGAGGCGATCCTGTTCCTGGCGTTCCAGCCGGGATCGCCCAGCATCGTCGGCGAAGTCGCCAAGGCGCAACTGGCCAATCCCTCGCTGTTCGTGCGCGGCGCGTTGACTGATGGCGGCGCCGCATCCGGCTTTTACGTCGCCATCAAGGGCGAGCCGCCGACCAAACCCCAGAAGCCGGTCAAGGGCGCGCCGCCGCCGCCGCAGGACTACCGGGTTATTTCCGCGCGCGGCGTTCCGAAGGATGGCGTCGGGCAATGGGAGCAGGAGTTGAACTCGGCTGGTCACGCCGTGATTCACGACAAGATCCTGGTGGTCGATCCGTTCAGCGATAATTGCGTGGTGGTCACCGGCAGCCATAACCTCGGCTACACGGCGTCGTATAACAACGACGAGAACATGGCGATCATCCGCGGCCATCGCGGGCTCGCCGAGGCCTATGCCGCCCATGTGCTCGACGTCTACGACCATTATGCCTGGCGGTACTGGCTGCAGCAGAAGAAATACGATGCGGCATGGACGTTCCTGACGCCGAGCGACGCCTGGCAGAACACCTATTTCGACGCCTCCAACAAGGTGAAGTCCGCCGAACTGAACTTCTGGCTGTCGTCGTCGCCGGCCAGCGAATCCCTGCCGACGCCGGTCGATCCCGGCATTGCCACCCGTCCCGCGCCGGCCATGCAGACGGTGGTGGGCGGCGTCTCGCCGGCGACCGGCCCGGTCGCCAATCCCGCGCCGGCCGCGGCAGCCAAGGCGCCGGCGAAGAAGGGCAAGGCAAAGAAGGTCACGGCGAAGAAGGCCAAAGCCAAAAAGCCGGCGAAGAAGGTTAAGGCGAAGAAGGCCGCCAAGTCACCCAAGCGAAAGACGGTCAAGAAGAAAACAAAGAAGGCCAAAAAGCCGAAGCGCTAGAACCGCCTCACCGTCATTGCGAGCCAACGGGTCGCGCGAATGCGCGCCCGATGACAGGCTCCGCGAAGCAATCCAGAAGCAACGCAGAAAGACTGGATTGCTTCGTCGCTTCGCTCCTCGCAATGACGACGTTGGTAAGTCGTGCGCCGCCGCCCTACAGCTTGTGCGGCGAGCCGCGATAGCCTTCGACGTCGGCGTAGGTGTAAAACTCCCGCGCCTTCTCCAGGCATTGCTGATTGGTCAGAATGTCCTTGTTGTCGGGCTTGTTGGGAAATTTCCAGTCGCGCGAGGCGGGACTGAGGGTGAGGCTGTCGAGCTTGGCGCCGCCGGCCTCGAAAATGCCAAGCGCCGCGTCGGTGCACAGGAACGACGTGATGGAATCGTCGAAGTCGGGCTTGCCGCTCTCCGCCACGAAGAACGCGCCGTTCAAATTGTTGGCGGCGCGCGCGGCGGTGATGTTCTTGGAGAACTGCAGATTGCCGTCGTTGAGCAGCTTGAATTCGGCCAGCCCGACGTCCGACCCCGCGATCGGGATCGGGGCGCCGGGCAGGCTCGGCAACGCGTTGCCCTGCCAGTCCAGGATGGCATTGCCGCGCGAGTCGAACGCGGCGCCGCGATTGGCCAGGTTGTACATCAGGTTGCCGATCTTGTAGGCGGTGAAGTCGTTCTGCATGTAGACGATCTGCCTGACGCCGGCGAGCGACATCACGCCCGAGCACTGCGCGCAGGATTCCAGCGTCGTATAAAGCGTGACGTCGTTGAGCGAGGCGATGTGCGGTTTGTCGCTGACTTTCTTGCCGGTCTTCCAGCCGTCGAACACGTCGGTGAGGCTGAACAGCCGGCGCACCATGCGCGATTCGGCATGCTCGGCGGAGCTGCGGAAGAAGTCGTTGTGGTTGAAATCGAAATCGATGATGTCGCCGTTGCCGTCGACCGCGATGCAGGCGATGTTGTGGCCGAGATAGCGGTCCCAGTTGACGCGAAGCCCGCCCGGATTGGCCATCATCTCGCCGCGGTAGCGTGCCGGCTTGTCCGGCACCTGGGCCCGGTCGACCTGGCGCGGCCGCAGCGGATAGGTCCCGAGCGGGCCGCGCTTGTTGCCGTTCCAGAACCGGACGATCAGCTTCATCAGCAGATAGCAGTAGATCCGGTGCCGCTCCCTGACCGCGTCGCTGCTGAGTTCGGGGGCGTCCTTGGCCGAGGTTGACGCTGACGTCGACGAGGTCGCCGAGCTGCCGGTTCCAGTTGTCGATCAAGGGTTTTTGGGCGTCGAAACCCGGCGGCGGCGCCAGCAGCGATTGCGCCGCGGCGGGCGTCAGCGCGGCCCCCGCCAGCGTGCCTGCCGCGCCGGCGACGGCGGTGGTGGCAATGAAGTCTCGCCGGTTGACCTTGTTCTGATCGCTCATCGCAACGCTCCCTGTGTCGAGAATCCCGGGCATTTCATCGGACGATACGGCCCGGAGGGCGGCGTCATTTGAGAGCTCGCTCACAAATTGCCAAACAATTTTGCGCGTGCGAACTCGCGTGGCATCGCCGCAATTGACGCGGAAACCTGCGCAACAATCCGCTTGCGGAGGATGGCGAAACCGAAAATGATGCGCACCTGTCATTCCGCCGACGCTTGAAAAAAATCAATTCGAACGGGGCATCGGCCTCAGCCACACCAATCCCAACCACACCGATAAGGATTGCGTAAAATGATCAGCACGTTGAACCGTGGGACGGTGCTTTGTTGTGCGCTGGCTTCCGTCCTGCTCGCGGTGGCCGCGCCGGCCTTGGCCCAGGCGCCGACCGATGCGCAACGCAGCGCGATCCGCTCCGCATGCCGCTCCGACTATCAGGCCCATTGCGCCAGCGTCCCGCCGGGCGGCGCGGCTTCGCTGCAATGCCTGCAACAGAACATGTCGAGCCTGTCGGCGTCGTGCCAGACCGCGGTGCGCGCGGTCGAGCCGCCAGCCGCGCCCAAGGCCGAGACCGCTCCCGCTCCGCAGCCTGCCAAGGAACCCGCCAAGGAAACTGCCAAAGAATCCCGCCAAGGAAACCGTCAAGGAAACCGTCAAGGAAACCGCCACCGAACCGGCCAGGCCTGCTGCCCAGACCGCGGCGCCGGCGCCCAAGGTCACCGCCACACCCGCGGCGAAAAAACCGTCGAGCGCCCAGCTCGCCGCGATCAAGAGCGCCTGCCGTTCCGACTATATGAAATCCTGCTCCGATGTCCCGCCCGGTGGCGCCCCGGCGCTCAACTGCCTGGAAAAGAACAAGTCAAAACTGTCGCCGTCCTGTGAGCAGGCGGTCAATGCCGCCGGCGGCGGTGGTGCAAAACCCCCGGCTGCTTCAGGAGGCACATCGACCGCTACCGCGCCCGCAACCGCACCTGCCGATGCGCCGGCGCCGGCACCCGCTTTGGTGCTGCGGCCGATGTTGCCCCGCGAAGAACTGTTCGTGCTGCGGTCGGCCTGCGGCGAAGACGTTCGCGCCCTTTGCAGTGGCGTCGCGATCGGCGGTGGCCGGGTGGTGCGGTGCCTGGCCTCGCAGGCCGCAGCACTTTCGCCGGCATGCCGTGGCGTTCTGGGCCAATTCGCGGCGCAGTAGACATTTCATCTCGCCGGAAAATTCCGTCAGACAAAGCTGAGGTCGGCTTCGGCGCCCAGCATCCAGGCGCCGACGGTCTCGAAATGGCCGAGCCGGCCCTGCAACTGCTGGGTCACGGTGAACATGTCGCGGAAACGGCGCTCCAGGGGATGATGCTCGAAGATCGCCCCGGCGCCGGCGGCGTGGTAGGCGAATTCGACCGCTTCGCGCGACTTTTGGATGGCGTTGGTCGACGCCATGCGGATGGTCATGCGCTGCGGCAGCGTGATGGTCGCGCCGGCGACGAGGTCCTGCCAGGTCTCCGCCGCCGACTGCAGCACGAAGCTGCGGGCGGCGCGCAGGTCGACCTCGGCCTGGGCGAGGCCGGACTGGATCGCGGCATTGTCGCGCATCGGGCTCTTCATGCCGAACGGGACCTTGTTGCGCGCTATATCGATGAAGGCGTCGAGCGCGCCGCGCGCGATGCCGCAGGCGACGCCGGCAAAGCCGACCTGGAAACAGTTGCCGGTGCTCATGCGGTACAGCGGCCCGGTTTCGCGGCGCTCCGTTTCGGAATCGCGGATGATCGAATGGTCGGCTCGCACGAAGTGATCGTCGAGCGCGAACTGGTCGCTGGCGGTGCCGCGCAGTCCGACCGTGTTCCAGATGTCGGTCCAGGTCACGTCCTGCGCACGCACCAGCATGGTGCGCTCGCGCTGCATGCCGTCTTCGCCGATGCGGGGTGAGCCGTCGGCCTGGTAGATCGGGCAATGGGCGCCGAGCCAGGTGGCATGGCGGCAGCCCGAGGCAAACGCCCAGGCGCCGGTGACCCGGTAGCCGCCTTCGCATTCGATCGCCTTCACCCGCGGGCCGGGACCCCAGGCCAGCACCGCGCGCGGATCGGCGCCGAAGATCGCCTGCGCCACCGGCAGGTCGAGATACGCCGCCGCCATGCCGCAGCCGCCGGCCTGGCCGATGCACCACGCGGTCGAGGCATCGGCCTGCGCGATGGCCTCCGTCACATGGAAGAAGGTCACCGGATCGGTTTCGACGCCGTTCGACGAGCGGGGCACCAGGAGGCGAAACAGCTGCGCCTCATGAAGCTTGTCGAGCAGCTCCGGCGGCAGCCGCCGCGCCGCCTCGATTTCATTGGAGGCGGCGGCCACCAGGGGACGGACGGCTTCGGCGCGGGCGACGATGGTCCGATCGCCGATCAGGTCGGCGGAAGTCGAGGTCAGCATGAACAGGTCAACTTTTCCAACACGATCCGGATCGAATACGTACTATAACCAGACTAAGCCGTGGCGACCACCGGCTCAACGCGCCGCCTTCTGCCCGCCCGCCATCGTGATCACCGCGACGATGATCAGCCCGGTGAGCAACAGCCGCACCCCGGCGCTGACGCCGAAAGTATTGAGCATGGTGAGCAGCAGCACCAGGAACAGCGCCGCGCCCCAGAGGCCCGGGACATTGGCCTTGCCGCCGGCGACCGACGTGCCGCCGATCACCACCACGGCGATCGACGCCAGAAGATATTCGTTGCCGATGTCGACATTGGCGCCGCGGAAATAGCCGGCCAGCAGCGCGCCGTCGAGGCCGCCGAGCGTGCCCGACAGGGCGTAGGTGGCAAAGCGCGACCCAGCCCGACCGCGGATTCCGGCGAGGCGCGCCGCCCGCATGTTCTGGCCGATGGCGAGCACGGAGCGGCCGTAGACCGTGCGCTGCAGCGCGATGGCGGCGGCGACGGTGAACAGCACGGCGAGAATGGCGAGCACGGGAATGCCGAGCAGCTGGATGTTGGTGAAATCCGCAAAACCCGGCGGCGGCTTGATCTGCAGGCCGCGGCCATAGCTGATGTCGATCGACTGGATGATGAAGCTCGCCGAAAGCGTGGCGATGATCGGCGGAATCCGCAGCGCCCAGATCAGCAGATAGTTGGCGGCGCCGATGGCGAGGCCGCAGCCGAGCGCGGCGAGCGAGGCCGAGCGCGACCAGGCTGTCTTCGCCGGCCATCACCGTCATCGCCACCGCGCTGGCAAGCCCGATATTGGCCGGCAGCGACAGATCGACATTGCCGGGGCCGAGCGTGATGACGAACATCTGCCCGACGCCGACCACCACCGTGAACACCGCCAGCGACAGCGCCGCGGTGAGCATGCCGCCCGCGCCATGGCCGCCGGTGAAGAAGATCGCCGCCAGCCAGACCAGCACGGCGCCGACAAACGACCAGATCCAGGGTTTGGCGAACAGCTTACCCAGCGCGCCCGTCATCGCCCCGGCTTCCTTCCGGCTGATCAGCACGCGGGCGGCGAGCACGACGATCAGGATGGCGCCGTTGGCGGCGACCTGCCAGTCGGGCGGAATGTGCATGAAGGTCAGCAGCGGCGAGGCGGCCAGCGCCAGCGTCAGCGCGCCGATCACCGCGCCGATCGGCGAGACCCGGCCGCCGACGAATTCGCCGCCGCCGAGAATGACGCCGGCGATCGACAGCAAGGTGTAGCCGTTGCCGATATTGGCGTCGGCGGACGTGGTGATGCCGATCAGCGCCAGGCCGGACAGCACGCCGAACAGGCCGGCGCAGGCGAACAGCGCCATCTTGGCTTTCAGCAGCGACCAGCCGGCCCGGCCGATGGCGACCGCGTTGCCGCCCGAGCCGCGCAGGATGGCGCCATAGGATGTCCGCATCAGGCCGACATAGGCGACGGCGGCGATGACCAGCGCGGCCAGGATCGGAAACGGCACCAAGGGCGGCTTGACGCCCATGATCGCCAGCAGCCAGTCGGGCGCCCGTGCCGCCGGGTTTCGGCAGCAGCAGGATGGCAAGGCCCTGCCAGACGAAGCTCATGCCGAGCGTCACCACGATCGAGGGCAGGTTGCGCAGATAGATCAGCGCGCCGAGCGCGGCGTAGACCGCGACGCAGCCCGCGAGCATCAGCGGCGCCGAGCAGCGGCGCGTCGCGCAGCCAGGTCGCGGTGACGCAGCCGACAAAGCCGACGAAGGAGCCGATCGACAGATCGAGGTCGTTGCCGGCGATGACGAACATCTGCGCGATGGTCGCCAGCGCGATCGGGATCGCCAGATTGAGCATCAGCGTGAAGCCGAAATAGCTGATGGCGCGCGGGTTGAGCCAGGCGATCGCCACCAGCACCAGCGCCAGCGACAGCGCCGGCAGCAGCGCGCGCAACAGCCGCGGCGCCTTGATTCCGGCGGCGGCGCGCAACGCCGGTTGGGCCGACATGTCCGTCACCTCAGTTCGCCTCCGCGAACGAGGACTGGATGACCTTCTCCTCGGTGAGCTGGTCGCGCCGCAGATCGGCGACGATGGCGCCGTTGCGGAACACATAGACGTGGTCGCATTGCTTCAATTCGTCGGTTTCGGTGGTGTACCAGAGGAAGGTCCGCCCGGCGCGGGCTTCCTCGCGCGATCAGATCGTAGACCTCGAGCTTGGTGGCGATATCGACGCCGCGCATCGGATCGTCCATCAGCACGATGCGCGCCTCCGAGCCGAGCGCGCGGGCGAACAGCACCTTCTGCTGGTTGCCGCCCGACAGCGACAGGATGTTGTCGTGCACGTCGGGCGTGCGGATCCCGATCCTGTCGCGCCAGAGGTCGGCCAGCGCTGTCCTCGCGCCGCGGTGAAATCAACAGGCCCTGGCGGAAGCTGTTCAGCGAGCAGACCCCGATATTTTCCGCGATCGACCAGTCGGGGAAGATGCCGTCGGCCTGGCGGTCGCCCGCCACCAGCGCCGCCGGCGTGGTGACCTCGATGCCGGCACGCGCCCGCCGTGAGCCGGCAAAGATCGCCAGCAGCAGATCGGTCTGGCCGTGGCCGGCGAGGCCGGCGAGCCCGATGACCTCGCCTTCATGCGCGATCAGTTCCGCGGCATCGGTCTGCCGCTTCGGCCGGGCACGAACCCGCAGCGGGGTCTGCCCGCGGCTGCGGCGTTGCTCGGCTTCCGTCTCGCGCGCGTGGCCCTCGACGCCGCCCATCGCCGTCACCAGCTTGTCGCGGTCGAAGGCGGTGGCAGCGTCGGCGGCAGACCGCCTTGCCGTCGCGCATCACCACGATGCGATCGCAGTTGTGCAGGATCTCGCCCAACAGATGCGAGATGAAAATGCAGCTCAAGCCCTGGGCGACGCTGCGGCGCATGAAGGCGAGCAGTTGCCCGGCGGTGTGGGCGTCGAGCGAGGAGGTCGGCTCGTCGAGAATGACGAGGCGCACCGGCTCGTCGGTCGCCGGTGAAGGCGCGCGCCACCTCGACCATCTGGCGTTGCCCGATCGGCAGGTCCTGCACCAGGTCGGAGGCGCCGATGCCGTGACCGGGAAAAATCTCGTCGAGCTTGTCGCATGATCAGCGCGCCGGCCCTGCGCCGCCAGTTGAAGCCGCGCAGCGCCGGATGAAAGACCCGGGCGTTCTCGGCGACCGTCAGGTTCGGGCAGAGCGACAGTTCCTGAAACACGCAGCGGATGCCGAGCCGCTTGGCGATGCGCCGGCGAATAGGCCTGCGGCTCCTCGCCGAACAGCACGAGGCGGCCGCGATCGGCGACCGCGGTTCCCGCCAGCACATGCATCAGGGTCGATTTGCCGGCGCCGTTGTGTCCGACCAGGCCGACGCACTCGCCCCGCGCCGACGGCAAATCGACGCCGTCGAGCGCGCGGACGGCGCCGAATTGCTTTTCGACGCCGTCGAGCCGGATGATGATTTGGTCAGGGTCGGTGGTCATGTCAGGTACGTGACGCGCGACCAGCGCTCCCCTTCCCGCAAGGGGGAGGGGAGCGCCGCGTCCTTTCCGCGTGACGCCGCCGTCACTTCATGTTGGCTTTGATGGCCGCGATGGCGTCCTGCTGGGTGTATTCGTGGCTGGCGACGCCGCCCTTGGGGATGTTGGGCAGCTCGGCCTCGAAATCGTCCTGGGTGAAGGCGAGATAGGGCACCAGCAGATCGTGCGGGATGTTCTTGTTGCCGTCGAGCACCTGCTGGGCGACCCAGAACGCCAGCGTCGAGACGCCCGGCGCGATCGAGGCCGACCAGGTGGTGTAGCCGTCCTTGGCCTTCTGCTCCTTCCACCACTGCAGTTCGTCCTGGCGGTTGCCCATGATGATGGTCGGCCGCGGCTTGCCGGCCGCGGCGAACGCCTGCGCCGCGCCATAACCGTCGCCGCCCTGGTCGACCACGCCGACGATGGCCGGCAGCGAGGGCAGCACGGTGGCCACGGCCTTCTGCGCCGTGGTCTGGTCCCAATCGCCGGTCACCGACGAGACGATCTTGAACTCGGGATGGGCCTTGACGCCCTCGAGAATGCCGGCATGGATGGCGTCGTCGATCGAGGTGCCGGCGAGGCCGCGAATTTCCAGCAGGTTGCCGCCCTTGGGCTGGAACTTGGCCATCTGCTCGACTTCCTGCTTGCCCATGTCCTTGAAGTCGACGACGACGCGGTAGGCGCAGGGCTCGGTGACGGTGCCGTCGAACGACACCACGACGATGCCGGCGTCGCAGGCCTGCTTGATGGCGCCGTTCAGCGCGTTGGGCGACGCCGCGTTGATGACGATGGCGTCATAGCCCTGCAGGATCAGGTTCTGGATCTGCGCCGCCTGGGTCGGCACTTCCTTGTCGGCGGTGGTGAAGACGTCGGCGGCGCCGACGACCTTGTCCGCCACCGCCTTCTTGGTGACGATGTCATAGCTTTTGAGCATCGCCTGGCGCCAGGAATTGCCGGCATAATTGTTGGAGAAGGCGATCTTCTTGGTCTTGGTGTCGGCGAAGGCCGTTCCGGCAAGGACCGTGCTGCCGAGCGCGCA
>CAVPZI010000009.1:0-429538 GCA_963710235.1 uncultured Alphaproteobacteria bacterium | reverse complement strand
GCGTTGCGCTTGATCCATTGCACGCACCACGGATCGCTCGCTTCCGCTCCCTTCTGGCAGGCCGCCTTGGAGATCACCGCAAGCGAGATCGCCGCGAAGTTACGCAGGGAATAACAATTCATGCCATCCGGATACGTCACCTCGAGTGTATTCGGATCGACCACTTTCAACTGATCGATATTTCGAACGCCGCCGGATTCGATCTGCGTCGTGCCCCAACCCATGCGACCCTTCAGTGCGCGTTCGATCGAAAAATGAACGTCGTCTGCGGAGACGGCGGATCCATCCCAGAACTTGGCGTCGCGGCGCAACTTGAAGGTGAGAACCTTGCCATCCGGAGAAACCGTCCAGGATTTGGCAAGCCTCGGTACGATCTTGGTCTGATCGGCCAGCATCGTCTTCAGGTCGATCTGATAGCTCACGAGCGTGTCGAAAAACTGCAATCCGAGTGGGTTGGCAAACGACGAACCGTTTTGCGGATCGAGCGTGGCGGGATAATCGGGATAGAGATAAACTAACCGCGGACCGGATCCGACTTTGTCGGGGGCCAGGTCGAGAGGAACTTCCTTGGCCTGCGCGAACGTTGACGGCACAATCCAAAGGCACGCGGTCGCGATCGCGGCACATCCGGCGAAAAACTCTTGACATTTTTCGACATTATCGCGCTCTGGGTTCTGACGTAGGGCTGAATTCGAGACCGGCGATGTCGCGGGTCAATCGGGTGATGAAGCGTGGGCTGCTTTCCTGAAAATTTCCGGCCTTGGCAACTGTAAACGATAAAAGCGATGGAAAACCGCGTCTGGTATAGATCCCCGTGTAAGTCAGCATTTCGAAGTTAAATTCGAATAAGTTCGACGACAGCGCGCTATGGCGTTTCACAGAAGGCGTGCTTCACTGGAATATCCCAGATGGCTCCCGAGTTGGCGCAAATATTTGCACTATTTTCAGCCTTGCCGCAAGGCAGGTGGACTGCGTTGACGGCTACCTTCACCGCGGGCAGCCCTAACAGCAGTCGAGGGGCACCTAGTCCCGTTCCTCTACGTCGTCCAGCCTTGCCCGGCGCACGAGCATTATTCCTCCACCAGCAACCCGTCCCCATGGACGTACCAATCCGCACGTGACGACCAATGAACATGCCGGTCGGGGGCGGCGCCAAGCGGTTCGTCGAAGGCTCCGGCATGAACGATTGCCTCGCGCCCGCTGCGGGTCAGGTGCGGCATCGGACTGCCGCACCTCTTGCAGAATGCCGTTGCAAAGCTTCGCGCCTGCGGCAGGTCGAAACGCACCACGGACGCTTCGCCCCGAAGCCAGCGCAAGGCCGAGGCCTTGACGATCACCTCGCAGGAATGCGCCGTGCCGGTGGCTTTCCGGCAACGCGAGCAATGGCAGTTCAGGAAATGATCAAAGGGTTCGTCGACTTCGAACGCAACCTCGCCGCACAGGCAACTCCCGGCAAATGTTGCCATACCCGTGTCCTCGCATGGTACCGCGGTTTTTTATGCAGGGCGATGGTAACCCGGGTTGCGCCGGGGCCACAACGTCCGTCGCTGGCGCCGCACGGCGCCGTCCCGCCGCGGTCTAGCCGCGAAAATCGAGGCTGCGCAGGATGATGCCGGGCGGCGCGCCCTCGAACTCCCGCGCCTGGAATTTGCGCGACGCGCATTGTTCGATGCGGTCGCGCAGGCGCAGGAATTGTTCGTCGCGCTGATCCGGCCTGGCCTTGACGCCGCGCTCGAGGTCGTCCATCGCCGAACTGGAGACGGCGCAGGGTACTTCTGTGCCGCCATCCATCATGGAGAACAGCATTACCATCCGGTCGTGTTCGAAGCCCCTGATGCTGCCGCGCTCCAGTGTCATCGGGCTGGTCCGGCTCTGGATTTCACAACCGGCGGATTGATTTCGGCGATCCGGCGCAGGCAGTCGGCCTCGGAATCGTGCGGGCCCGAGACGAAAGTGCCGCTGACCTTGGTCGAGTACCAGCCCGATACGACCCCGAGGCGAAGCGATTCTTCGGTCTTGACGTGACGCGGCGAGAGATTTTGCATGGGTTGCTTTCAGTGGGCGTTCGAAGTTTTTCGAACGCAGGGGGTGATCGTTCCATTTTCCAGAGACGCGTGATCCTTGAACGCACGTCGGCGCGGTTCAGCTCTCACCGGAGAGCCGGGCAAAATCCGCCAGCACCGCCGCAACCAGGTCGCGGTGATGGCTATCGGCGGGCGCAAGCTGGGCCGCATATAAATTCAGCACGTAGCGCGCCTTGGCCGCGGCCTCGATCCAAGAGGTGGCCGGCACCGCCAGCAGCTGGATTTCGACGGCGCCCTGACGGTCGCGCAACAGCCTGGCGTTGGCTTCGACGTCGGCAAGGATGCGGCGGATATCGGTGGCCTTTTGCGCGGCCATGCCGCGATGCTTGTCGAGATCGACCGGGTTGTCATTCATGCGTGGCGCTCGCATCATCGCGTTGCGCGTCCGAAAGGTCGATCGCGCTGATCGAGATCATTTCCATCGACGATGTCCGCGGTGGTGCGCCGGGCACCATGATCATGGTGGCGACGCGCCGGAAGCTCGCGAACGACAGGCCCTCGATCATCTCCTCGTCGGTGATGACTTGATAGGCGCCCGGCGCCAGCAGGCGATCGATGCCCTTGATCCGGAACGGATGCTTGAAATGAATCGTCTCCCGGCGAGAGCGCGTGGTCATCTCGACAGACCGGCGTTCTGGCACGTGGGAAGACCAACATGTGTGGACATCGCTTCACCGTGCGCGCTTTCACGGCAATTAGCCATCGTTTTCTCGGCAATGTCGCGCATTTTAGCGAATAAAGCCGCTGAACGCCGCGCATTGGCTTGTATTCGGCGGCTTCGTAGCCATCTCGGACATGCAGTAGCCGGGAAGGTATTTCGAATGAAGCTTCGTGTCGGATTCGAAATGCACTATGACTTCCCGCAGCCGACGCCGATGATCATGGTCCTGGGCACGCATTTCACCCGCGCCTCCGACATCATCGTGCCCGATCATCTCACCACCCTGCCTTCGGTGCCGATCACGCCGTACCGCGACGTGTTCGGCAACTGGTGCAGCCGCATCGTCGCCCCGGCCGGACCGATGCGTCTGGCCGCCGACGGCGTCATCCATGACAGCGGCCTGCCCGATCCGGTGGTGACGTCGGCCGTTCAGCACGCGATCGAGGACCTGCCATCAGACACGCTGGTTTATCTGTTGGGCAGCCGTTACTGCGAAACCGACCGGCTGTCGGAAACCGCCTGGCAGTTGTTCCAGAACACACCGCCGGGCTGGGCGCGGGTGCAGGCGATCTGCGATTTCGTTCACCGCCATATCGCCTTCGGCTACGAGCACGCCCGCGCCACCATGACGGCGTGGGAAGTCTACAATGAAGGGAAGGGCGTCTGCCGCGACTACGCCCATCTCGCCATCGCGTTCTGCCGCTGCATGAATATCCCGGCGCGCTACTGCACCGGCTACCTCAGCGATATCGGCACGCCGCAACCCTGGGCGGCCGGCGACTTCGCCGGCTGGTTCGAAGCCTATATCGGCGGGCGCTGGCAGATGTTCGACCCGCGCAACAACGTGCCGCGGATCGGCCGCGTCCTGATCGCGCAGGGGCGCGATGCCTCCGACGTTCCGATCACCCAGACGTTCGGGCCGAATACGCTGGTCAGCTTCAAGGTCTGGACCGACGAGGCCGCATGACCAGTGCGCTCGGGCGCGCCGCCAGCTTACCCGATCACCTCATCCGCGCGGCCGAGCAGCAACGGCGGCACGGTCAACCCCAGCGTCTTCGCCGTCCCGGCGTTGATCACCAGTTCGAACTTGACCGGCAACTGGACCGGCAGCGCCGCCGGTTTGGTTCCGCGCAGGATCTTGTCGATAGGCTCGCCGGCGCGCCGGTACAGGTCGGCTAAATCCGAGCCGTAGGACATCAGGCCGCCCGATAAGACGCAGTCGCGCAGGCCGTGCATGGTCGGTAGTCGCGCCTCCAGTGCCGCGGTGTTGATCCGAGCTTGATTGACCACCATCAAGGGGTCGGTGACGACATATAGCGCTTGGGCCTTGCCGCTGAGCGACGCGATGGCTGGCTGAATGTCCTCACCGGTCCTAACTTCCACTGCGGCTACCTTGACCCCGAGCCCGCGCCCCGCGGCCTGCACCTGGGCCAGTTCCAGGGCGGCGGTTGGCTGCGACGGATTGAGCATCACCGTCAGTCGGCGCAGTTGCGGCATGACCTCGACCAGCAGGCCGAGCCGCTTGCCGCCGAGTTCGCAGCTCTGGGCGACGAGACCGGTGATGTTGCCGCCCGGTCGCTTCAGGCTCGCAACCACGCCGGCCCCCACCGGGTCGGTCAATCCGGCGAACACGATCGGGGTGACCGATGACGCCTGCTTCAGGGCGAGGACCGCCGGGTGACGTAGCTGAACGCCACATCGACATTCATGGCGGTGAATTCCGCCGCGATCTCGGCATAGCGTTCGGTGCGGCCTTCCGCCCACCGCCTGTCGATGACCACGGTGCTGCCCTCGGTCCAACCGAGTTCGCCGAGCCGCCGCACCAGGGCATCGACCCACTTGCCATAGGATGCCTGCGAGCCCGGTACCAGGAGCCCCACCGTCGGCACCTTCGCCACCCGTTGCGCCTGCGCGGCCAGCGGCCACGCCGTTGCTGCCGCGCCAAAAAGGCCGATAAAATCCCGTCGCCCCATGGCTCTCCCGCCGACACCTTCCACAATCTGCAAATCTTATCACTTGCGGCCGGGCGGCGCGCACGAAATGGTGCGAGCCGTCCTGTGGGGATCGCTCATGTACGATTTGAAGCGGCTCGGCCTGGTTTCGACGCGGCTGCATTGCTTCCAGACCGTGGCGCGGACCGGTTCGATCCGCAAGGCCGCGGAGCTGTTGAACCTGGCGCCGTCGGCCGTCAGCCGCACGATTCAGGCGCTCGAACAGGATCTGGCGACGCCTCTGTTCGAGCGCGGCCGGCAGCGCATCCGGCTGACCAGCGCCGGCGAGCTCCTGGTCTACCATGCCAAGCTGGTCACCACCGAGCTCGACCAGGCCTGTCGTGCCATCAACGACCTGCAGGGAATGAACTACGGCACCGTGACGATCTTTGTGATCGAGAGCGTGGCGCAGGGTTTTCTGAGCGATGCCCTCGACGAATTCTGGGTGGACTGCCCCGACGTCGCCGTTCACGTCAAGATCGGCACCTCGAAACAGGCGATGGAAGCCGTCGACGACGGCGATTCCGATCTGGGGCTGGTGTTCGATGAACGTCCGGCACAGTGGTCGCGCAGCCTCGCGGTGGTCAAGCTCGGCATCGGCGCGGTGGTGATGCCGAAACACCGGCTGGCGCGGCGCAAGACCATCGGCTTTACCGACCTTGCCGACGAGCGGCTGATCCTGCCGGACAACAACCTCAACCTCGGCATCAACTCGCAGGAGTTCTTTTCGCGCCTCGCCGAGAGTTCGCGTGCCCGCGTCTCGACCAACTCGATTCGCATGATGATCGACCTCGCAACCCGCGGCAAGGGCGTCGCCTTCCAGACCAAGATCGGCCTCACCGAGGAAATCGCACGCAAGCGCGTGGTGTTCGTTCCCTTCCACGAGCCCCGGGTGCCGACGCGGAACCTGCGGCTGTTCTGCCGCGATCGCCGCCAGCTGTCGACCGCGGCCTCGATGCTCGGCAACGCGCTCGCCAAGCGTCTCAGCCGCTTCAAATAGGCCTGGTGCACCTGAAGTCGCCGGTGTTGCGCTGCGAACAACGGGGTGTTCGCATCTTCCGTCTTGGCCGGCCCGGCGCATATGCTAGAGCGGATGGGCGCGCGCGGCAGCGCAGCCTGCTCACGGGGGCGCCATGACCGAACACGAACGATGGATGGCGATCGCGATCGAGGAAGCCAAACTCGGCGCCCGGGTCGGCGAACAGCCGTTCGGTTCGGTGATCGTGCGGAACGGCGAGGCGCTGTGCCGGACCCGCAGCCTCAAGGTTTCGACGTCGGACGCGACGGCCCACTCCGAATTGATGGCGGTGCGTGAGGCCACCCAGAAGTTGAAGCGGCGCGTGCTCGACGGCTGCGTCTTCTATGCGACCTGCGAGCCCTGTCCGATGTGCCTCGGCGCGATCCAGATCGCCGGCATCAATCACCTCGTCATCGGCGCGCGCAAAAGCCAGGTGCGACAATTCTCCAACGCCGCCTTCCGCTTCAATGCGTATACAGTGGAGCGTTTCGCCGAGATGGTCGGCTGGCCGCTCGCCGTGGAACAGGTGCTGCAGGAGGAGTGTATCGGCCTGTACGCTAACGCCACGGTGGAATTGACACGCTGAAGCATGATCACAAAGGCATGCCTCGGAGTTAATCCGAGGGTGATACCGGTTTTCGGACAGGTCATGCGCGGACGACAACGCAGGATCCCGTGCACGACCACGCAACACCATCTTACCCTGCCCGCGACGGTGGGCTAAGAAAAGGCCTTCGCTGTCGTAAGTTTTCACCCCGCGATGGCTCCGGGCGGGATCATGAGGAACCAGCAAGACATGACGCAATCCGCCGCATCCTCCGCGGGTGTCGCCTCGCCTGACTACGCCGAGCTTCTGGTCGACGGCCTCAAGGAGGCCGACGTCTCGATCGTGGCGTCGCTGCCGGAATCGCTGTTGAAGAAAGCCTATCCGCTGCTGCAGTCCGACAAGGACATCCGCTATATCGGCGTGTCCAGTGAGCTCGATCTGCCGGGCATCGTCGCTGGCGCCTATTTCGGCGGCAAGCGCGCCGTGATGATCATGGAGAACTCCGGCGTGCGGCAGGCCTGCGAGCCGCTGGCACGCCTGATTTTCGGCCACCGCATTCCGATGGTGATGATCATGCCGCACCGGGGCGATCTCGGCGAGGATGTATGGTGGGGCCACGGCCATTCCGAAACCATGGTGCCGGTGCTCGACGCGCTGAAGATCCGCTATTGGCGCGTCAGCCGGCTCGGCGAGATCAAGCCGGCGATCAGGAAGGCGATGCTGCATGCCGACGCCGGACAGGTTGCCGTGGCGCTGATCTTCGAAGGCGAATGCCGGGAGCAGGTCGATGCACAGGATTGAAGCGGTCCAGGCGCTGGCGAAGCTGGTGACGGACCAGGACCTGTTCGTCTGCGCCCATGGCGGGCTACGCAACGACTGGTGGAACAACCGGCCCGGCGGTGCCGACAACACCTGCTTCCTGACCGGCATGGACACGGTGTCGGCGACGGCCTTCGGCCTTGCCCTGGCCCTGCCGCATCGCCGCGTGGTTTCGCTCGACACCGACGGCTCGCAACTGATGAGCGCGAGCCTGCTCGGCACGCTCGGCAACGAGCGGCCGCCGAACCTCACCATCATCGTGTTCGACAACGGCGCCTATGAATTGATCGGCGGGTTGAAAACCCACACCCATGGCCGCACCGATCTGGCCCGGATGGCTGAGGCCGCCGGTTGCCCGCACGCCGTCACCGTCCGCGATGTCGATGCGTTCAGCCGCACCGCCGAACGTTTGCTCAACGACCATGAATACGGTTACCTCGTCGCCAAGATCGCGGCCAAGGCCGCGCATCAATGGCCGAAGGACAAGCAGAAGACCACCGACGGCGTCGAGGAGAAGTACCGCTTCCTGCGCCACATCGAGCGCCTCGAAGGAGTCCGCATCCACCACGTTGTCGAAATCGGCGGCTGAAGCATGATCCCGAAAAGCATGCCCTCGGATTTGATCAGAGGGTGGATATCGGTTTTCGGACCAGATCATGCTCTAACAGCCGCGATCGCAGCAATGGAATAAGAAGACCATGGCCACTGCGCCGCTCGATCTCAAATCGCTCACGGACGGTGACGCGCCGTCGCTGCGCTCTTTCCTCGCGGAGGTGCCGGAAGACGAAATCCTGCGCGTCAGCGAACCGATCGATCTCGATTTCGTGCCGACCGCTTTGGTGCTCGAGCTGGAGAAGCGCGGCCGCCAGCCGGTCGTGCTGTTCGAGAATCCGTTAGGATTCCATCTTCCCGTCGTCACCAACCTGTTCGGCAGCCGCGAGCGCATCGCGCGCATGGTCAATGCGCCGCCGAACGGCTTCAACGACAAATGGACCAGGGCGCAATCCAGCCTGGTGCCGTGCGAGGTGGTAAGCTCGGGCCCGGTGCAGCAGGTGGTGATGGCCGGCGACGAGATCGACGCGGCGCTGCTGCCGATCAGCCGCCATTTCGAGAAGGACGCCGGCCGCTACATTGGCTCCGGCGTGCTGATCTGCAAGGATCCCGACACCGGCGTGCGCAATCTCAGCTACCAGCGCATGCAGCTCAAGGGTCGCGACCGGTTCGGCGCCAGCCTGCATTCGCGCGGCCATATCTGGGAGCACCTGGAGCGTTGCCAGGCCCGCGGCAGGAACCTCGAGGTCGCGGTGGTGATCGGCATGCATCCCGCCATCAATGTGGCGGCCGCCGCCAAGGTGGCGATGGAGGTCGACGAACTCGAGATCGCCGGCGCGTTGCTCGGCCGGCCGGTCGAACTGGTCAGGTGCAAGACCATCGACATCGAGGTTCCGGCGCATGCCGAATTCGTCATCGAAGGCGAGATCCTCGCCGACGAGCACGAGGACGAAGGCCCCTACGGCGAATATACCGGCTATTCGACCTATCGCTCGACCCGCAACATCTTCGTCGTCAGGGCAATTACCCGGCGCGCCAGGCCGATCTTCCACGACATCATTCCCGGCTATTCGGCCGAGCATCTCCTGCTCGGCCGCGCCGCCAAGGAGGCGCACATCTTCATGCGGCTGAAGGAACTGGTGCCGACGCTGATCGCGCTCAACTTCCCCAAGTCAGGCACCCACTTCCACGCCTACATGTCGTTCCGCAAGACCGCCGAGGGCCAGGCGCGGCACGCGCTGATGGCGCTGCTCGGTCTCGACCACTACCTGAAATTCGTCGTTGCCGTCGACGAAGACATCAATATCTTCGACGAGCAGGAAGTGCTGTGGGCGATCGCGACGCGCTTCCAGGCCGACACCGACATGTTCATGGTGTCCGACGTGTTCTGCAACCGGCTCGATCCGTCGTCGCGCGAGGGCATGTCGGCCAAGCTCGCCTTCGACGCCACGCGGCCGCTGACGTCGGAAAACGAGCGCGCCAGGGTGCCGGCGGACGCCATCGCCCGCGCACAGGCGCTGTTGGCACCGAAGTAGCATCCCGCTAGCAATCGAAAGCGCCTCAAACCGGAGTTGAGCAGATGATCCAAAACAAGCTGGGTATAGTGGCCGCGGTGGCGATGATGGTCGCCAGCGTGGTTTCCTCGCAGGCGTTCGCCGCCGATCTCAACAAGGTGCGCGTTCGGCTGGACTGGAAGGGCGGCGGCCAGCATGCGCCGTTCTATCTCGCCAAGCAGAGCGGATTCTACAAGGACGAGGGCATCGATCTCGAGATCGTCTCGGGCTCGGGCTCCTCTGACGTGGTCAAGCAGGTCGGCGCCGGCGCGGTCGAGTTCGGCCTGGCGGATGCCTTGGTGCTGACCCAGGCGGCGCAGCAGCGCGTGCCGGTCAAGGCGATCGCGGCCTATTACCTGCGGACGCCGATCGCGGTCATCAGTCCGAAGGCCAAGCCGATCACGCAGCCGGGCCAGTTGACCGGCGGCATCAAGCTCGGGTCGAAGAAAGGCAGCGCCACCTTCCAGGGACTGGTCGCGCTGTTGTCGGCCAACAACATTCCGATCGAGCAGGTCAAGCTGGTTGATATCGGCTTCGGCGTTGCGCCGCTGCTGGTCGGCCAGGTCGATGCGTTGATGGGCTTCACCACCAGCGAGAGCGTCGAGGCCGAGAACGCCGGCATGCCGGTCAACGTCATGCCGATCGCGGATTTCGGCGTCGACGTCTTTGGCCTCACCATCGTCGGCAACTCGGCGCTGATCGACAAGAATCCGGAGCTGGTCAAGGCATTCCTCCGGGCGACCCATAAGGGCATGGAACTGGCGACCAGGGATCCCGCCGCGGCCATCGACGCCGTGGTCAAGCAGGTCGAGGCCGCCGATGGTCCGTTGCAGAGCAAGATCCTCGCCCGTGCTATCCCGTTCTGGACCGGTCCGGAGGCTGCCGGCCATGAACTCGGCTGGCAGTCGGAGGCGCGCTGGCAGAGCACCATCGACATTGCGCAAAAGCTCGGCCTGATCGACCGTCCGCTCAAGCCGGCGGAGCTGTTCAGCAACAGCTTCTTGGATTCAAAGACAAAATCGTAGTAACGCAGACGGATGAAGCGTTTCCGGAACCGGGTATGACCGCCGTCGCGCAGCCCTGCGTCGAACTCGATGACGTGCGGCTCAGCTACACGACACCGCGCGGCACCATCGATGCGCTGGCCGGGATCAACCTCACCATCGAGGAAGGCGAATTCATCGCCTTCCTCGGTCCCACCGGTTGCGGCAAAAGCTCGTTGCTGCGCCTCGTCAGCGACCTGATCGAGCCATCGGGCGGACAGGTCAAGGTGCGCGGTGCCGCGGCCGCGAAGGCTCGGCACGACAATGAATTCGGCTTCGTGTTCCAGGAGCCGGCGCTGTTGTCATGGCGCACCGCGTTGCAGAACGTCCGCCTGCCCCTCGAAATCGTCGACTACCCGGAACGCGAACGCGCCGCTCGCTGCGAGAAGCTGCTCGATCTGGTTGGTCTGCTCGCCTTCAAGGACAACTATCCGCACGAACTTTCCGGCGGCATGAAGCAGCGCGTGGCGATCGTGCGTGCTCTCGCCTGGAATCCGTCGATCCTCCTGATGGACGAGCCGTTCAGCGCGCTCGACGAACTCACCAAGAGCCAGTTGCAGGACGATCTCCTGACGATCTGGAGTGCCGACCGCAAGACTGCGCTGTTCGTGACCCACAACATTTCGGAGGCGATCTACCTGGCCGACCGCGTCGTGGTGATGGCGCCGCGCCCCGGCACCATCAAGGCGATCCTGCCGGTCGAGCTGCCGCGCCCGCGCACCGAGGTACTGCGCGAAACGCCGGAGTTCATCGCGCTGGTTCGCCGGGCGCGCGAGGTCCTGCGCGCATGAACGCCTTGTCGCAGCGCCGCGTCCTGGAGCAGCTCGGTCCGCCACTGGTCGTGCTCGGCGTGCTGCTTCTCGCCTGGCAGGGCGCGGTACGCGCGTTCGATATTCCACCGTGGCTGTTGCCGGCGCCGACCGACGTCTGGGCCCGCCTCGCCGGCACCGCGCGGCTGTGGTATCACACCGGACATACCCTGCTCGAGGCCGCGAGCGGGTTTGCCGTCTCCGCCGTCCTCGGCGTCGGACTGTCCGCGGGCATCGTGCATTCGAGGTTGCTCGATCGCGGCCTGTTTCCCTATATCGTGGTATCGAACGCCATCCCGATCATCGCCATCATTCCGCTGCTGACCATCTGGTTCGGCTTCGGCATCGGCCCGCGGGTGATGATCTGCGCAATCATCTCGTTCTTCCCGATCGTCACCAACACCACACGCGGCCTGCGCTCGGCGGATCGCCGCATCATCGAGTTCATGCACTCGATCAACGCCACGCCGTGGAAGATCTTCTACAAGGTGCAATTGCCGAGCGCGCTGCCGTTCATCTTCGCGGGCTTCAAGATCGCCGGCTCGCTGGCGTTGGTCGGCGCGGTGGTCTCGGAGTTCTACAGCTCCGATCACGGCCTTGGCTTTCTCATCATCACCTCGGCGACCGAACTGCGTACCGACTTGCTGTTCGCCGCCATCGCGGTGCTTGCCGCCCTCGGCGTGCTGTCGTTCAGCCTGTTCGGCTATCTCGAACGCGCGGTGACGCGCGGCGAATCCGCCGAGACCATCTAGGCCCGCGATGCGCACCCTGATTCACGATGCCCTGATCGTCTCGCCTGACAACGAACTGCCGTTCTACGGCTGGGTGGAGGTGATTGACGGCGTGATCGGGGGCATCGGCGCCGCCGACGCGCCCGCCGGCGCCGATATGACCATCGACGGCAGCGCCTGTGCGTTGCTGCCGGGGCTGGTCAACACCCACGCCCATTCGCATTCAAGCCTGACCCGGGGAAGCGCCGAAGGCGTCGCGCTGTATCAGTGGATCTCGGTCATCGAGCGCGAGCAGAGCCGCCTCAGCGCCGAGCAGGCCCGCGCCGGCGCGCTTGCGACCTATGCCGAGGCCTTGCTGTCGGGCACCACCACGATGGTCGACATGTGCCTGCAGCCCGAGGCGGCATTTGCGGCGGCGTGCGATATCGGCATCCGCGCCGTGATCGCGCCGTACGTCGCCGCCAGCAAACCGTTCGCGCCGACGCTGGCCGACACCGCCGCCCTGCTGGATGCGGCCGCGCGGCGCGACGATCGCGTCAGGGTCTGGATCGGGCTGCATGACCTGGAAAGCTGCGGCGACGAACAGGTTGTCGCCGGCGTCGCGCTGGCGCGCCGGCACAATGTGGGCATTCATCTGCATTGCCTGGAGACCAGTTCCCAGATCGAGCGGACCCGGAACCGCACCGGCCGCACCCCGGTGCAGCAGCTCGCCGAACTCGGCGCGCTCGGAGCAAACACGCTGCTTGCGCATTGCGTCTGGGCCGACGCGGCCGACCGCGCGATCCTGAACGACCACCACGTCAGTGTGGCGCATTGCCCGCACGCCAACCTCAAGCTCGGCTCGGGCATTGCGCCGGTCGCCGACATGCTGGCGCGCGGCATCAATGTCACCACGGCGACCGACGGCGCCAAGGCCAACAATCGCCTCGACCTGTTCGACGTCATGAAATTCACGTCGCTCCTGCAGAAAGGCGCGTTGCGCGACCCCGCCGTGCTGCCGCCGCGGCAGGTACTCGAAATGGCCACGCTGCGCGGCGGCCGCGCACTGCAGGCGCCCATCGGCATCATTCAGCCTGGAATGGCGGCGGACCTGATCCTGGTGCGGCTCGACCGGCTCCATGTGCAGCCCTCGGTGCCGGATACCGTGGCGACCAATCTGGTCCATGCGGCGCGTGGATCCGATGTCAGCATGACGATGGTTGCGGGCAGGGTGCTGGTGCGCGATGGTGAACTGCTGGCGATGCCGCTGGAGCCGATCCGCCAGAACGCGCTGGAGGTCGGCATGGCATTGATGGGCTACGGCGGCTGACCGGGAATTTGGGGATCGCAGGACATGGCCTCACAGACGCGGCGACTTATCGTGGGAATCAGCGGCGCGTCCGGAATCCGTTATGGCATCGAGGCGCTGCGGGCGCTCCAGCGCTGCGGGTTCGAGACCCATCTGGTCATGACCAGGTCGGCGCAGATCACGCTGGCGCATGAGTCCTCGGTCAAGGTCGCCGAGATCAACCAGCTGGCGTCGGTCGTGCATCGCATCGACGATATCGGCGCGTCGATTTCGAGCGGGTCGTTCCGCACCATGGGCATGCTGGTGGCGCCGTGTTCGGTCCGCACCATGTCGGAGATTGCCACCGGCGTGACCTCGAGCCTTCTGACGCGCGCCGCCGACGTGGTGCTGAAGGAGCGCCGCCGGCTGGTGCTGATGGTCCGGGAAACGCCGCTGCACCTCGGCCATCTGCGCACCATGGGGCAGCTTGCGGAAATGGGCGCGGTCATCATGCCGCCGGTGCCGGCGCTTTACGCCAAACCGGCGTCGATCGACGAGATGATCGCGCATTCAGTCGGCCGCGCGCTCGACCTGTTCGATATCGACACCGGCCTCGTCAAGCGCTGGGGCGAGCCTGCAGAACGCGGCGACGATTGATGACCGGAAAACGGGCATGACCGGTGCGGCCAACCCCCCGGACCCGGTGGCTGCCGGCCACGGCCTGCGGCTCACCGGACCGCACTGGACGTTCATCCTCGCGCTTTATCGCGATCCCGAGGTCCAGCAGGCCTGCCTGCTGTTGCAGGACAGTCTCGGCGTCGATGTCAGTTTCCTGCTGACGGTGCTGTCCTTTGCCAAGGCCGGCTACGCGTTTGGGCCAGGCGACATCGAGGCACTGGATCGCCTGATCGCGCCGTGGCGGCGGGACGTGGTGCAGCGGCTGCGCACGATCCGCCGCGAAACCCGGCCGGCCGCGGCGGCGGACGCTACCGTCGCCGGCTTCCGCGACCGGATCAAATCCGCCGAGATCGAAGCCGAGCAGGTTGAAATCGCGATGCTGGCGCAGGCCGTCGCCGCGCTCAGATCCGCCGGTCCGGCAATCGGCTCGGCCGCGGCGATCGCCGCTACCGCCGCAATGGTCGTTGCGTTTTATGCCGGCCGCGCCGCGGCTGCGGACGAGCATGCGCGGCCGGGCGATTTCAGCGCTACGCTCGGCGTGGTGACGGACGCCGTCGTCCGCGCCGCCGCCCCATGATTGTACCGCGTCTTGCGGGCCGCTTGGGGCTTGCAGCGGGAAAGGCGATTTCTGGCAGGGAACGAAACTTGGCGCGTCGAATTATTCATCCGAGGCCGTCGCCCGCCGTTTCAAACGGCGCCTGTCGCGGATAGCCAAAGGCCGCAAGGCCCGCTGTTCAAAACAAGCGCACGCGCGGATAGCCAAAGGCGACGGCCATCTTGCATCCCCTCCCTCACCCGCCAGGTTTTTCCGATGCATATCGACCTCGATGAGATCCGAAGGCGTGCCCAGGAGCTGTGGGAACTGGCCGGCAAACCCGATGGACGAGAGGACGAATTCTGGCTCGAAGCCGAGCGCGAGTTGAAGGAAAAGCAGATCCGCCGGGAACTGAAGACGCCCGATAATCTCTGAGCGGCCCGGCGCTGCTCATTGCCCGCGGGCAAATGCTGCCCAGTACGCCAGCTCCCTGGCTACGCCGCCCTTGGCTTCAGCCAATGGCAACTCCTGGGATGGCGCACCGGGCACCCGCGACAGCGCCGCGGTCAGCACGAAATCCTTGTTGACCCAGTAGATCGTGTTGAGTGCCGGGCTGAGCTTGAGGATCAGATAGCCCTTGTCATCGGCCAGCGGTTCGAACTCGTGAATGTCGCCGGACCCGTCCTTGACCCCGATGCCGCGCGAGAGCAGCAGTTCGTCCCCCTTGGTGACGCCGAGTTGGCTGGTGACCTCCCGGTTGAGCCTGATCTCGTTGCCCCTTTCCGCGATGGTCTTGTTGATCCTGTCGAGATCGGCATCGCTGAGCGGCCGTTCCGGCAGCGGCAGGGGCGGCACCAGACGTGTGGGCTCATCAGCCGCGGCGAGGCGCGTGCCTGCGGCGTTGGCAGGCACGACGGCTGCAATCGCCATCAGTACGCCGAACAGGATGACGCGGATTCGGCTGAGGATCAAAGCCATCAAGGTCAGCCCGGCGGGCGCGGCGGAAAGCGGCGGTCGAAATACTACCGAACCGGCCGGGTTGCGGAAAGTCCTGCGCGCTCGTGCAGGCCATGCTGCGATGCCGCATGCTCGATGGATGCCTACCCGTAATCACCCGGGCTATCGGGCCCGGCGTCGCCGGATGCAGAATCAGGACTGATTCGCACGGAGCTTGGTCATGACGACACTGGTTTGGACTGGGGTTGTGTTGTGGGTGGGATTGAGTGCGGCACTCGTCGCGTGGCCTTTGCAGGCAACCATCATGTCGCGCTCGACCCCGGCTCGCCGCAGGTGATGCCATGCAGGAACTGCTCTCAAGGCGACCGCTGAAGCGCCGCCGGCTGTTCCAGAAGCGTCCGCATCCGGATATCGAATTCTTTTTCAGCCGCCAGCACGACCAGGCCGGCCATGGCACCGATGGTCCCGACGACGGCGTCGGTGCCGACAGCCAGGATCCGGGAAACCCGGCGCGGTCGCGGGAACGGCACTGATTTCAGGCCGCCGCACCGCGACATCAACTTTGATATGAAACGTCATTTTATCTGTGACCACCCGCCTAATTGTCGGGGGTGGGTGGCGCGTTGCCTTGCTAATTGCCGTGCCTTCACTCACACTTTCGGTTCAACATAATATTGACGAGGACTCCATGATTGCGCGGTCCGGAATTTCCCAGTTCGGTTTGATATTCGCAGGGACGCTATCCATAGCCGTATTTTCGGGATCGGTGTTTTCGACCGCGGCCCGCGCCTATACCCAGGAAGAGGAGCAGGCGTGTACGCCCGATGCGATGCGGCTGTGCAGCTCCGAAATTCCGGACGTCGACCGCATCACCGCCTGCATGATCCGGCTGCGCGACCAGTTGAGCCCCGAATGCCGGGTGTTCTTCAGGGGCCCGCCGCCCGTGGCTACGCCGGTCGTGACCGGCAAGCCGATCTCGATCAAGCCGCGCAAAGCAGCCAAGGCCAGCGCGGCCAAGACCAGCACCGCTAAGACCAGCAAGGCCACCAAGAAGCCGAAGAGCAGCTGACCGCGGCGTACGGTCGCGGCTTGGACGGCAGGTGGCGCCGACCGGCTCGCCGCGAGCACTCCCGAGACCGGTGTCCAAGTTGTGTTTGCCGCCGTTCGGAGTCGGTATGAGTGCAATGGATGACTCCCGAAGGCCGCGCGTTTCGCGCTGACGCGCCGCGACACATGATTCGGGGTGACCCGGTGTGCCGAAAAGCCGTCAAAATTAACTTTTGGCGGCCTGTTGCGCCGCATGGTGTGACTCAAAAGCCCACCTGATCGAGAAATCGGGCCCACATCCCTTAATTGTATGCAAATTTTTCTTTAACGAATCAGCGCGCTGATTCACTTTCGCCATCTGGGGTCAATCTGGAGGCCAAGGTATGAACGTCATAGTTTTTGCATCGCGTAAAGGTGGCTCGGGCAAGAGTACCCTGGCTGCGCATCTCGCCGCTCAAGTCCACAAGCCAACCAAGCCGTGTTTGCTGATCGACGCCGATCCGCAGGGCTCGTTGACGCTGTGGCACAAGCTGCGCGGCACCAACGAACCGCCGCTGAAAGTCGCCAACCGCAGCGTCACCGAGATGGTAGCGGCCGCCAAGCGCGACGGTTTCGAATGGGTGTTCATCGATACCCCGCCGACGGTGTCGGCCGTGGTTGAAGACGCCATCAAGAACGCCACGCTGGTAATCATTCCGGCCCGGCCCGGCGTGTTCGACACCAACGCGGTGCAGGACACCATTCAGAGCTGCCGCTCGGCGCGCAAGCCGTATGCGGTGGTGCTCAACGGCGCTCCGGCCAAGCGCGGTGAATTGGAAAGCCCGATCGTCACCATCGCGCGCGAAACCCTTGCCAAATTCCGTGCACCGGTGTGGGGCGGTCAGATCACCAACCGCGCCGATCTGTTGCTCGCGCTCGGCCATGGTGAAGGCGCCCGCGAATACGATGCCGACGGCCGCGCGGCCTCAGAGATCAACCGGCTGTGGGCCGCGATCGAACGCTCGATCAAGGCGATCCGCGGCACGGCGTCGTCCAGCGGCGCGATGCACAAGCAGGCGGCGTAATCGCCGCCTGACGATCATCCTTGAACAAAAGCGCGCGGCGGGCCGCGCGTTTTTCGTTGTGCGGATCGCGCCACGCGGTAACGGCGCGATCACCAATACGTGACCGTTGCACGGCGATACTGGCCCGAAAAAAAGCCGGGCTCGAAAGAGCCCGGCTTGAGGTATTGGCCACGTGAGGCCGACACAATCACCTTCCAAGAGGGATAGCTGAGTTTCCGCGCCACTGGAGGAGGGGGACAAATGCGCAACGCGAACTCTCAGCGTGAAAACATTATGGTCCTCTCAGGCGCCCTGCAGCAACCGTCCACCTCGCATGTCAGTCATGCGGAGTCCGGGGGATCGCTGCGGCTTTGAGAATCGCCGATCAGGACGGCCAGCGCTGCGCCTTGCTGACCACGAAATCACGGAACACCTGCACCCGCGCCACGCTCTTCAATTCTTCGGGATACACGAAATAGGTGTCGACCTGGATCGAATCCTGTTCGCCGAACAGCTGCACCAGCCGATTGTTTTCCTCGACCAGATAATCCGGCAGCGCGGCGATGCCGAGGCCCTGCTGGCAGGCGCGGACCAGGCCGAGAATGTTGTTGACCTTGAAATAGGCCTCGCGCGGCCCGGAGCCGTTGCGGCCGGCGTCGATCAGCCAGCTGCGGTTCTGCAGGTGCGGCTGAACCTGGGTGTCGCTCAGCATGATGATGCGGTGCCCGTCGAGGTCGTCGAGGGTGCGCGGCGTGCCGAAGTGCTTGATGTATTCCGGTGAGCAATAGGCGTGAAAGCCGATCGAGAACAGCTTGCGCTGGATCAGATCGGGCTGGGTCGGCTTGCGGGTGCGGATCGCGACGTCGGCCTCGCGCATCGACAGATCGAGTTCCTCGTCGGTGACGATCATCGAAATGCGGATTTCCGGATAAAGTGCTGTGAACTCGTCGAGCCGCGGGATTAGCCAGTTGATGCCGAGCGCCGGCGGTGTGGTGATCTTGAGATCGCCGCCCGGCCGCTCGCGGCTGTCGGTGAGCTTGGCGCGGGCCGCCTGCAACTGCATGAAGACGTCATGCGCGGTGCGGAACAAGAGGTCGCCCTGCTCGGTGAGGATCAGGCCGCGGGCGTGGCGGTGGAACAGCGACACCGAAAGCTCTTGCTCCAGCGCGCTGACCTGGCGTGACACCGCCGATTGCGACAAGCCGAGCTGTTCGCCGGCATGGGTAAAGCTGCCCGCTTCCGCCGCCGCGTGAAACACCTTCAGCTTGTCCCAGTCCATGTCGGTAAACCCGTTGTGATGTCTTGCCATGATTATTCCGCCGCTGCGCGGTCGTGGGCGTGGGCGGCCAGGTATCGTTCGGCCTCGAGCGCGGCCATGCAGCCGAGCCCGGCAGCAGTGACGGCCTGGCGATAAATCTCGTCGGCGACATCGCCGGCGGCGAACACCCCGGGCACCGAGGTCGCCGTGGAGTTCGGCGCCACCTCGACATAGCCCGACGGCTTCAGCTTGATCTGGCCCTTGATCAACTCGGTGGCGGGCGCGTGGCCGATGGCGATGAAAACGCCATCCGCCGCCACATCGCTCAGCGCGCCGGTCTTGACGTTCTTCAACCGCACGTGGGTGACCTTGCCGGGATTTTCGCTGCCGCAGATTTCGTCGATGGCGCTGTCCCAGACCACCTTGATCTTGGGATGCTTGAACAGCCGGTCCTGCAGGATGCGCTCGGCGCGGAAGTGGTCGCGACGGTGCACGATGGTGACTTGCGAAGCGAAGTTGGTCAGAAACAGCGCCTCCTCGACCGCGGTATTGCCGCCGCCGACCACGACGACTTCCTTGCCACGGTAGAAAAATCCGTCGCAGGTCGCGCACGCCGAGACGCCAAAACCCTTGAACTTCTCTTCCGACGGCATGCCGAGCCAGCGCGCCTGGGCGCCGGTGGCGAGAATGACGGTCTCGGCAAGATAGACGTCGCCGGAATCGCATTTCAGACGAAACGGCCGCTGGGCGAGGTCGAGGTCGGTGACGAGATCGGTGACGATTTTGGTGCCGACATGGGTCGCCTGCTTCTCCATCTGCTCCATCAACCACGGGCCCTGGATGACGTCGGCGAAGCCGGGATAATTCTCCACGTCAGTGGTGATGGTGAGCTGGCCGCCGGGCTGGATTCCCTGAATCAGGACCGGCTCCAGCATTGCCCGCGCGGCGTAGATCGCTGCAGTGTAGCCGGCCGGCCCGGAACCGATGATGACGACTTTGGCGTGTATCGGGGCCATGTCGGATCCCATTCTCTCAGGGGGAGATCTGTCAGCGCTTAGGCGAAAAGCTGCCCGCAAAGGCATCGCTGCGGCGTGAAATGTGTCACCCGCTAATCTAGGGCTTGTGGCGAGCTATGCAAGATTTGCAATCCATATCGGCAAATTTTCCCCGGGAGTGCGTCAAATCCTGCACTGCACGCGCAATAAAATTGCGCGATCCGGCCGGGCGCGCTAAGACTGTTACCGCCGGTTCCTTAGCCCCTTCCAGTTTCAGGATTTGCCCCGCGTGTCGAAGAGCCTTGACGAAATCGACCTCAAAATACTCGCCGAAATCCAGGCCGACGGCCGAATCACCAATGTCGAACTGGCGAGACGGGTCGGCATTTCGCCGCCGCCATGTCTGCGCCGGGTCCGAACCCTGGAGGAGGCCGGCTATATCCAGGGTTATCGCGGTCTGCTGGATCCGCGGCTGCTCGGGTTCGACGTCACCGTGTTTGCGTCGGTGCACCTGTCGAGCCAGGCCGACGCGGATCTGCGCGCATTCGAGAAATTCGTCCGCGCCGAACCCCTGGTTCGCGAGTGCTGGATGCTGTCGGGCGAAGTCGACTACATCCTCAAATGCGTGGCGCCGGACATGGCGACGTTCCAGGATTTCGTCGCCCACCTGACCGCGGCACCTCACGTGCGCAACGTCCGCACCTCGCTGGTGCTGCAAAATTCGAAGTACGCCGCGGCGGTGCCGCTGGAATTGAAGGTGCCGGGGTAGATTTTTACAACGCGCCCTGTGTTCCCGTCCTCAGCTCTTGCCGCGCGCCGCGTCGACGCTCCACGGTCCGCCTCCGGCGAAGAACACATAGAGCAACGTGAAACACAGCAAGACCGCCAGTTCGCCGTGATTGAGCAGCGGGAAAAAGCCGCGTGGAAAATGATCGATGAAATACGCCGATGCCATTTCGCCGGACAGGATGAAGGCCACCGGGCGCGTGAACAGCCCTAACAACAGCAACGCGCCGCCGATCAGTTCGAACATCCCGGCGATGGCGTAGAGCGAGAACCAGGGCAGGCCCTTGAACATCGGGACGACCGGCCAGCCCACCAGCTTCGCCAATCCATATTGCAGCAGGATCAGCGCCGCGACGATCCGCAGAACGCTTAGCGCCCGAGGTGCGAGGTTCGCTGTGCCATCCATGGCTTTCGCTCCAGAGGAAACCCGCTTGTAAGAGCCGAGCCGCGCCGAATTGGATCGGCGCGGCTATTCGTTTCGTCGGCAATCAGCGCACTACTTGCGCTTCATCATGGCGTCGAGGCTTAAGGGGCCCGGACCGGCGAAGAACAGATAGAGGAAGATGAAGCAAAACAGGATGGCCGGCTCGCCGCCGTTGAGGATTGGGAAGAATGCCCGCGGCTGGTGAGCGATAAAATAAGCCACGGCCATCTCGCCGGACAGCAGGAACGCGACCGGCCGCGTGAACAGACCGATCACCATCAGCGCGCCACCGACCAGTTCGAACATGCCGCCCACGCCCGGCATCGACATGGTGGGCGGCACGCTCGGAAGGTGGGGAAATCCGAGGTATTTGCCGGTTCCGTGCTCCAGGAACAGAAGTCCGGTAACGATGCGCAATATGCTGAGCATATGCGACTGCCATTTGGTGCAGAATTCATCCATTGAGTGCTCCCCCTGTTAATACTCGCCTGATGGCAACCCTGTTACATTTGAAATATTCCGCACGTGCAACAGCAAAATGGACAGAGTCCATTGCAGTGCAAAAAAAGCCGCGCTGGCGGCGCGGCTTTCACTGGCGTTGTCGGCGCGTGAAAGGCGCTAGTGTCCTGAACTCAGAAGTTCGCGATAGTCGGGTCGTATGTGCCGGGTGGCATCTGTACCGGCAGAAGGTTCTGGAAGCGAGGATGTCATCTGCGGACTGGTCCATTGGCACGGTTTGGGATCGCGTTGTGACGGTCGACGAACGAAGTGATGTCAGCTCGTGAGACGGCGAGCGCTGCGATCGACGCCACGTCTGTTCTTATCCGCTGAGGTGCGTCAAACGAAGCGCTGCGACCTGGTTGAGCCATGACGAACTGGTCGAGGTCAGGTGCACGTGCCAGCGGGGCCTTTAGCCAGCCATTTGGTCAGTGGAGTCTTTGCGTGCGTAGTCCAGGACGAGATGACTCGAGTTCGCGCGCCTGGAGCCTCATCTCGTCGAGGACTTGCGGATCGGCAGCACGAGTGGCGATCCGTAGCACTTGCCGATGACCTGTCCGGTCGCAATGTCGAGGGCAATGGATCTCGTGCATGCCGATGTGCAGCTCCTGTCGGTAGCTCGATCGCGTCGGCAGGCATCTGGCTGGCTGTCGGCTCCAGCCGCGCTGGATCTGGGACTTCTAATCCACGCATAAAACGATACGTGCTCCGGTGGCGAGACGTAGCCCGACGACGTCGCGCACTTTAGCCACCACGTTTGGATGCTGGTCGAGAGCTGGAACGCCTCCATTCCGATGCAGGCTGGAGCCCAGTGGCCCGCCGATGCGTGCCGTCGTATACCGACAGGCCGCTGGCCTTCGCCATGCCCGGAACTCCAATGGGTGGCCGTTCGTCGCCGCGACACTCCAACCGGTCCTAGATCACGGCTTCGATGCGGGCATCGTCACCGTACGCGGCGCCCCGGAGCGCGGCTCGTCATGCGAGCCCGTGCCACGCGCCGCTCCACGAAGACGCTCGCCGCCATTGCCTACCGTCGATCCGATCCAGGCCCAGCTTGGCCGTCCACTTCCTTGTTCTGACCACCTTCCGCGCGTCAGCACGATCCGGCTCTCAGAGCCAGCGCCTGCGCCGTCTTTCGCCGCATCGTCGCGACTTCAGTTCGGACGCTCATCATCGTTCAATATCGGACAAGCGCTGCGCCATCAAAGACTCCATCGCTGCTCCAGCCTCTCAATCACTGCCAGCGATGCACCTGCAAATCTACGATTGCGAACTTTGAGTTCAGGACACTAGCGCCATTCCACCTTGGTGATCTCGTAGGCCTTGGCGCCGCCCGGCGCCATCACCTCGACCGAGGAGCCTTTTTTCTTTCCGATCAGCGCCCGCGCCAGCGGCGAGGTGATCGAGATACGGCCCTTCTTGGCGTCGGCTTCGGGTTCGCCGACGATCTGCCAGACCGCCTTCTTGTCGGTATCCTCGTCGACCAGCGTCACGGTGGCGCCGAACTTGATGGTGTCGCCGGACAGCTTGGAAATGTCGATGATGTCGGCGCGCGCCAGCTTGTCCTCGAGCTCGGCGATGCGGCCCTCGTTGTGCGACTGCTCTTCCTTGGCGGCGTGGTATTCGGCGTTTTCCGACAGGTCGCCATGGGAGCGCGCCTCGGCGATGTGCTCGATGATCCGTGGACGGTCCACCGACTGGCGCTGCTTCAACTCAACCTCGAGGGCAGCATAGCCGCCCGCCGTCATCGGAACCTTTTCCATCATCGCTCTTCGTCCTTCAATATCATCCATCCCGCGCACATGCGGCGCGACACGGTCTCTTGCCTGTCAGTGTGACCCGAGCCGCCGCGACAGTGTCGCGACTTTCGGCAATTCCAAATCCCTGCAGCTTGATCTCTGCAGCCTAATTTTATCCGGGGCGTGATTCTAGCGGAAAAACGGCATCCGTTGTTCGGAATCCTGCTCCCAGACACCGAAAACAGTAACCAAATGACTCGCCCAGAGCCGGTGGGTTCCAGTCAAGCCAGACTTATGGCCGATCAGCGTCCACGCGCACAGCGCGGCCGGCGATCAGCTTTCGGAAAAATAGCTCTGCAATGTACGGACCTCAAGGTCCCCACCCAGATAGGCCCGGATGCCCTGCGCGGCCGCCACGGCACCTGAAAGAGTGGTGTAATATGGCACTTTATGCAAGAGGGCAGCGCGCCGCAGCGAGCGGCTGTCGGCCAGCGCCTGCGGGCCTTCGGTGGTATTGAAGACCAGCTGGATGTCGCCATTGGTGATGGCGTCGACGATATGGGGCCGGCCTTCCAGCACCTTGTTAACCTTTTCGGTCGGCACGCCGCGGTCGACCAGGAAGCGCGCGGTGCCCGAGGTCGCCATGACCTTGAAGCCGAGCCCGGACAACAGCCGTACCGCGTCCAGAATGCGGGTCTTGTCGCCCTCGCGAACCGACACGAACACCGTTCCCTTGCGTGGCACCCGCGTGCCGCCGCCGAGCTGACTCTTGGCGAAGGCCACCTCGAACGAGCCGTCGATGCCCATGACCTCGCCGGTAGAGCGCATTTCCGGGCCGAGCACGGTGTCGACGCCGGGGAAGCGGGCGAATGGAAACACCAATTCCTTGACACCGACGTGGCCAAGCGTGCGCTTCTTGAGATTGAAATCGGGCAGCTTCTCGCCGGCCATCAGCCGGGCGGCGATCTTGGCCACCGGCATGCCCATTACCTTGGCGACGAACGGCACGGTGCGCGAGGCCCGCGGATTGACTTCGAGCACGTAGATCTCGCCGTCCTTGATGGCGTATTGCACGTTCATCAGCCCGACCACATCGAGGCCGAGCGCGAGTTCGCGGGTCTGCCGCTCGAGTTCGGCGATCATCGGCGCATCCAGCGAATGCGGCGGCAGCGAGCAGGCAGAATCGCCGGAGTGAATGCCGGCCTCCTCGATGTGCTCCATGATGCCGGCGATGAAGGTGTCCTTGCCGTCGCACAGGCAGTCGACGTCGATTTCGGTGGCATCCGACAGATAGCGGTCGAACAGCAGCGGGTTCTTGCCGAGCACGGTGTTGATCTGGCCGGTCTTGTCGTTCGGGTAGCGCGCCTTGACGTCGGCCGGCACCAGCTCCGGCAGCGTGCCGAGCAGGTAATCGCCGAGCTGGGATTCCTCGCGGATGATCTGCATGGCGCGGCCGCCCAGCACATAGGACGGGCGCACCACCAGCGGCAGGCCGAGATCGGCGGCCACCAGCCGCGCCTGTTCGACCGAATAGGCGATGCCGTTTTTCGGTTGCTTCAATCGGAGCTTGTCGAGCACCCGCTTGAAGCGGTCGCGGTCCTCGGCAAGATCGATGGCGTCGGGCGAGGTGCCCAGGATCGGCACCTCCGCCGCCTCCAGCGCATGGGCCAGCTTGAGCGGGGTCTGGCCGCCGAACTGCACGATCACGCCATGCAGGATGCCGTTCTGCTTTTCGGTATCGATGATCTCCAGCACGTCCTCGGCGGTCAGGGGCTCGAAGTACAGCCGGTCGGCGGTGTCGTAGTCGGTCGACACGGTTTCCGGGTTGCAGTTGATCATGATGGTCTCGTAGCCGGCATCGTGCAGCGCGAAGCAGGCATGACAGCAGCAATAGTCGAATTCGATGCCCTGGCCGATCCGGTTGGGACCGCCGCCGAGGATGATCACCTTCTTCTGGTCGGACGGCGCGCTTTCGTCGGCGACGGAGCCAGCGAACGGCGATTCATAGGTCGAATACATGTAGGCGGTGGGCGAGGCGAATTCGGCGGCGCAGGTGTCGATGCGCTTGAACGCCGGGCGAACCTTTAAGCTGTGGCGCAGCGCCGTCACTTCGGCCTCGGTCTTGTCGGTCAGCACCGCAAGCCGCGCGTCGGAAAATCCCATCGCCTTCAGCGTACGCATGCCGAAGGCGTGGGCCGGCAGGCCGCTGGCCCTGACCTTGTTTTCCATCGCGACGACGCCGCGTATCTGCGCCAGGAACCAGGGATCGATCTTGCAGGACGTGAAGATTTCCTCGTCGCTCCAGCCGAGTCGCATGGCCTGCGCCACCTGCAGCAGCCGGTTGGGCGTCGGTATGCCGAGCGCGGCGCGGATCGCGTTCTTGTCGTCGCTCTTGCCGAGACCCTCGATCTCGATTTCGTCGAGCCCGGTGAGGCCGGTCTCCAGCCCCCGCAGCGCCTTCTGCAGGCTTTCCTGGAAGGTGCGGCCGATCGCCATCACCTCGCCGACCGATTTCATCGAGGTGGTCAGCGTGGTCGAGGCGCCGGGAAATTTCTCGAACGCAAAGCGCGGAATCTTGGTGACGACGTAATCGATGGTCGGCTCGAACGAGGCCGGCGTAGCGCCGCCGGTGATGTCATTGGCGATCTCATCGAGGGTGTAGCCGACCGCGAGCTTGGCCGCGACCTTGGCGATCGGGAAGCCGGTCGCCTTGGAGGCCAGCGCCGAGGAGCGCGACACCCGCGGATTCATCTCGATCACCACCATGCGGCCGTCGGCCGGATTGACGCCGAACTGCACGTTGGAGCCGCCGGTCTCGACGCCGATCTCGCGCAGCACCGCCAGCGAGGCGTCGCGCATGATCTGGTATTCCTTGTCGGTCAGGGTCAGCGCCGGCGCCACCGTGATCGAGTCGCCGGTATGCACGCCCATCGGATCGAGATTCTCGATCGAGCAGATGATGATGCAGTTGTCTTTCTTGTCGCGCACCACCTCCATCTCGAACTCTTTCCAGCCGAGCACGGATTCCTCGATCAGGACTTCATTGGTGGGCGAGGCATCGAGGCCGCGCTCGATAATGTCCAGGAATTCTTCCTTGTTGTAGGCGATGCCGCCGCCGGTGCCACCCATGGTGAAGGAGGGACGGATGATGGCGGGCAGCCCGATCTCGGAGAGCGCCATCAGCGCTTCGCCGAGCGCGTGCTCCTGGTAGCGTTTGCGACGCTCGTTCTCGCCGAGCGTCCATTGCCGTTCGAGTTCTTCCAGCGCGGCGCCGGATAGCTTTTCCCGCTCAGCGAGGTACTTGTCGCGATAGGATTTTTTCAGGGCCGACGCGTTGGCAAGCCGCGACTTCGGCGTTTCCAGACCGATCTTGGTCATGGCCTCGCGGAATAGCTGGCGGTCCTCCGCCTTGTCGATGGCGTCAGCGGTGGCGCCGATCATCTCGACGTCGAACTTCTGCAGCGTACCCTGCCGGCGCAGCGACAGCGCACAGTTCAGCGCGGTCTGTCCGCCCATGGTCGGCAAAAGCGCGAAGCCGCCCGGAATGGCGTAGCGCTCCTTTTCGATGATCTTGGCGACGATCTCCGGCGTGATCGGCTCGATATAGGTCGCATCCGCCAGTTCCGGGTCGGTCATGATGGTGGCGGGATTGGAATTGACCAGCACGATCCGGTAGCCCTCTTCCTTGAGGGTCTTCACCGCCTGGGTGCCGGAATAATCGAACTCGCAGGCCTGGCCGATCACGATGGGGCCGGCGCCGATGATCAGGATGGTGGAGATGTCGGTTCTTTTAGGCATCAAGTCTCACGGACTGGGAATTGGGCACAAAAAAAGGGCGCGCCTGTCGCGCGTCCCCCTGAAAAACCAGCGTGAGGCGTTCCCTCGCGCGCGGCTGTCTTTAGACCAGATTACGCAGCCGGGGAAGGATTTTAAAGCCGCCATCAACCGGCTTTTTACGCAGTTTGAACGCTCCGGCGCCGGCCGCGGATCAGCAGCAGCGCCAGCGCCACGGCCTCGCTGCTTGCGCCGACGAAGCCGAGGTCGGTGGGCGACAGTACAGCCAGCACCAGGCCACCGAGCGCGCCGCCGATGGCGAAGCCGACGTACATCGCCGACGCATTCAGCGACAACGCAATCATCGATGCCTGCGGTTCGATCTGCACCAGTCTGGCGACCTGTCCGGGATAGAAGGTCCAGCCGGCGATACCCCAGCAGAAGTTCAGGATCAGGAAAATCGGCCGTGCAGATCCGGCCCCGGCGAATTTCAGCGTGACCGACAGCGACGTCAGCGCCGGCGTCATCATCACGAGCCCGAGCGTTGTGGTCGTTGCCGGCCCCAGCCGGTCAGGGTGCCGCCGAGCATGTTGCCGATCGCTGCCGCGCAGCCGAAAACCAGCAGCGCGAGACGCATTCGTTGAATTGGACGAATTACTGAAAGACTGCCCAGAAAACCCTACCATTGTTAAATAGTTCAATTACTATTGAACATTACAAGATTGTGATTTATAGTGGATTCATGACCCGCCGTCTCAGCCACCCGAGCCGCGAACAGATCGAATTGCCGATGGTGCTGGATTGCCTCAGCGATCCGACCCGGCTCGCCATCGTCTACAACCTGGCCAGAGGCGACCGTGACGCCGAGCTGCGCTGCGGCGATTTCAACGGCCTCGGCGGCAAATCAAATCTCACCTATCATTTCACCAGGCTGCGCAGAGTCCGGGGTGATGCAGACCCGCGTTGCCGGAACCAGCAGGCTGGTGAAGCTGCGCCGCGAGGACCTCGACGCCCGCTTTCCGGGGCTTCTGGATGCGGTGCTTGCCTCCGCGGCCCGCGATGCGGAGCGTCTGCAACTGCTGGAATGCGAGCCGGTCGCCGCGGACTGAACGCTGCTTCGGCTCAGAACGCGTGCCGTGCGACGACAGTCATGCGCCACGGATTGTGCCCGATGTTGGCGTGGGCGCGTGACGCGGTAAATCCCGCCGCCTTGAGCCGTGCGATCATGTCGGCTTCGCTGTAGCGCATCAGCCCGACGCGGCTGCGCATTTGCCGGTAGTCCGACAGCGCGGTGCGGGCGAGGCCGAACAGCGCATCGATCAGGAACCCGTTGGCGACGGCGAAGCGCAACAGCGCGATCACGTCGCGGACCATGCCGACCTGCGGAAGCAGCACATCGCCCACCACCAGCCGGCCGCCCGGTTTCAGCAGTCTGCGCATCAGCGCGAAGGCGGCGTCGAGTTCTTCGGCCGTCATGTATTGCGTGACCGAATTCATCACCGCGAGATCGACCGATTTTTCGCCGAGGTGGCGCAGCTCGTCGAGCGAACGAACCTTGATCCGGGTGTTCGGGGCAAACCGCGCGATCAGCCGGCCGCGCACCCCGGGCGCCGGCTCGGCCAGATACAACAGGCCGCAGGCCGCGGCGACCTGAGCCGCCGACATCGCTTCGCCGCATGCGTAATCCAGCACCACGGCGTCCTTTGCGGCGATGTAGCCGATGATGTCCGTGGCGATCAGCTCGAAGTGCCGGTCGCGATGCAGCTTGCTGACATAAATCGTGTGCGTGGAATCGTAGTAGTCGATCCAGTCGTCCATTTTGGCAGGATCCGGCGAAACCGGGTTCCGATGCTGGAACCCATGTGTGGTGTGATGCGTTAGAGGGTTCGGCGAACAGAGTCCATTGCCGTCATGTCCGGTTCGTAACAGGAAGGTCCATCGTGAGCAAAGCCAAGTCCGACAAGGTTTCCCCCGATCTCGACACCCCGACCGATCTGCCGCAGGCCGCGGTCGACAAGATCTCGGCGTCGCTCAACACGCTCCTGGCCGACGCCTTCGCGCTCTACCTCAAGACCAAGAATTTCCACTGGCACGTCTCGGGCCGGCATTTCCGCGACTATCACCTGATGCTCGACGAGCAGTCGGACGCCATTTTCGCCACCACCGACCAGCTTGCGGAGCGGGTACGCAAGCTCGGCGGCACCACGCTGCGTTCGATCGGACAGGTCGGCAAGCTGCAGACCATCAAGGACAACAACGACGACTACGTGCCGCCGCGTGAAATGCTGCGCGAATTGATGGATGACAACAAGCACGTCGCCGCGGCGATGCGGAAGGCCCACAAGCTCGCCGACGACCACGAGGATTCCGGCACCGCCGGCTTGCTCGAAACTTTCATCGACGAAACCGAGCGCCGCACCTGGTTCCTGTTCGAGGCCAGCCGGCAGGAAGGCGCCAACGAGGCGTGAGTCTGTAGTAATCTGCGTCCATGCCTCTCACCGTCATTGCGAGCCAACGGGTCGCGCGAATGCGCGCCCGATGACAGGCTCCGCGAAGCAATCCAGCGCAACATAGGAAGACTGGATTGCTTCGTCGCAAGAGCTCCTCGCAATGATGATGTTAGCGCAAGCACTCACCGCCACAACTTCACCAGCGGCCCATCGGCGCCGCGCACCGGATCGGTGTCCGGCAGCTTGACCTGTGGAATCGACTTGCAGCGCCGCGCGATGGTTCTCCGGCGTCGGACGCGTGACCTGCATTGTCGGTCCGGGCGGATAGGCGCCGACCACGCAAAAATCGTGGCTCGCGAACAGGCATTGATGCCCGGTGCCGGCGGGCAGGATCGCGACATCGCCGGCCGTGATCCGGATCGCCTCGCCACGGTCGCCGCCGAACTGCACCCGCGCCTCGCCGCGCGCCACCCCCAGCGCTTCGTGCACCGTGGCATGGTAGTGCAGGTAATCGTAGACGCCGTTGCGCCACATCGCGCCCCAGCCGTTGGCGCCGAACAGCCCTTCGATGGTCTTTTCGGGATGGTCGCTGCCGACGTCGATGGCGCCCTTGTAGATCAACAGCGGCAGCGGGTTGTTGGGCACCAGGCCATCGTCCACGAAGACAAACGTCAATGGCTGGATGTCGTCGCGCACGACAGACATAGCGGTTCTCCGGCAATTCTCCGCAGCGATGGAAGTGTGAGCGGATTCAACCGCCGCCGGCGGATCACGTTCCCTTCGGGATCTCGAAAACCAGGCAGGTGGTGGTGGCGTGCGCCAGCAGGCGGTCCTGCGAGTCCATGATGCGCGCTTCGGCGGTGGCGGCGCGGCGGCCGACGTTCAGGATGCGTCCTTCGGTGCGGACCGGCCCGGTATCCCTGGTCATGCCGCGGATGAAGCTCACCTTGAATTCGAGCGTGGTATAGCCGGACCCCGCCGGCAGCATCGAATGCACCGCAAGGCCCATCGCCGAATCCAGCAGCGTCGCGGCGTAGCCGCCATGCACCGAGCCGATCGGGTTGTAATGGCGGAAACCGGGAATGCTGTGCATCACCACGAGGCCGGGCTCGGCGGTGGAATCGAACGGGGCAATATTCTCCATGATCGGCGGCGCCGGCAGCGTGCCGCCCAGGATGCCTCGGACGAAATCGATGCCGGCCATCGCCGCCATGATCGCGGTCGGCGTCACGCCGTATTCGATGTGTGGAGCTGGCTTGTCATCCATGGCGGTGCCCTGCGTCGGCGTGGCTTTTGATGACATCTATCATATAAAGCCGGTTGCCGCTACGCCCACCCGCCCTGCCGGCGCCTATCAGGCGCGCTTGTTCGCCCGCATCAGATCCGCAAAGCGCTTGAACAGGTAGTGCGAGTCGCGCGGGCCCGGCGAGGCTTCGGGGTGGTACTGCACCGAGAACACCGGCTTGCCGTCGAGCGCGATGCCGCAGTTGGAACCGTCGAACAGCGAGACATGGGTTTGCGTGGCACCCTTCGGCAGCGTCGCCTGGTCCACCGCAAAGCCGTGGTTCATCGAGGTGATTTCCACCTTGCCGGTGGTCTCGTCCTTGACCGGGTGGTTGGCGCCGTGATGGCCCTGGTGCATCTTCTTGGTCCTGGCGCCGACCGCGAGCCCGAGCATCTGGTGGCCGAGGCAGATGCCGAAGGTCGGCACCCCCGACTTGATGACGTCCTGGATGACCGGCACCGCGTACTTGCCGGTCTCGGCCGGATCGCCGGGACCGTTGGAGAGAAACACGCCGTCCGGCTTCAGCGCCAGGATGTCTTCCGCTGACGTGGTCGCCGGCACCACCGTGATCCTGCAGCCTTCGCCGGCGAGCAGCCGCAGGATGTTGCGCTTGATGCCGTAATCGATGGCGACGACGTTGAATTCCGGCGCGGTCTGGCGACCGAATCCGGTTTCCCATTGCCAGGGTGTTTCATCCCAGGTGAAGCGCTGGCCTGACGTGACCATGGGCACGAGGTCCATGCCTTCGAGGCCGGGCCATTCGCGGGCTTCTTCCTTGAGGCCATGCAGGTCGAACTGGCCGTCCTGCGCGTGGGCGATCACTGCATTGGGCATGCCCTTGCTGCGGATCAGCGCGGTCAGCGCCCGGGTGTCGATGCCGCACAGCCCGATGATGCCGCGCGCCCTCAGCCACGCGTCGAGATGCCGGGCGGCGCGGTAGTTCGACGGATCGCTGATCGCGGCGCGCAGGATCACGCCACGCGCGCCCGGCGTCGCCGCCATGTTCACCGTCTCGATGTCCTCGTCGTTGGTGCCGACGTTGCCGATATGCGGGAAGGTGAAGGTGATGAGCTGCCCGGCATAGGAGGGATCGGTCAGGATCTCCTCATACCCGGTCATGGCGGTGTTGAAGCAGACTTCGCCGACCGCCTGGCCTTCCGCGCCGAGGCCGAAGCCCTCCAGCACGGTGCCGTCGGCAAGCACGAGGAGCGCGGTCGGCTTGAGGTCCGGCCAGGCTGAGGCGTTTTCGGGGGGTGTCATGAACGCATTACATAGTCGTCGCAACCTGCCGCGTCAAAGCCGGAAGCGGCCGATTTACATGGCTTTCGGGCCGAATTGACAGTCTGCGACAGCGCTTTAGTCTGAAGTTCCAGCCTGATTTTTCCCTGGCAGCCGATTTGCCGGGGATTTTCGCGGACGCGGAGCCGAATATGGACAATCCGATGCCTGTCCTGCTGGTCCCGGGCCTTGCCGGATCGCCACGCATTTTCGCGCCGGTGGTATCGCAACTGTGGCGATTTCGGGCCGGTGACGGTAGCCAACCACTTTCGCGACGATAGCATGGGGGCCATCGCGCGGCGGATTCTGGCCGAGGCGCCGCCGCGCTTTGCGCTCGCCGGGCATTCGATGGGCGGCTACATCGCCTTCGAGATCTTCCGCCAGGCGCCGGAGCGGATCGCCAAGCTGGCACTGATCAACACCCAGGCGCGGCCGGATACGCCCGAGGCCAGCGAGCGGCGTCGCGGCCTGATCGCCCGCATCAAGGCCGGCGGCCATCACGAGGTGCTGGACGAATTGTTTCCCGGCTTCGTGCATCCGTCGCGGCAGGGCGATGCAGCGTTGCGCCAACTGGTCCACGACATGGGCGACGACATCGGCGCCGAGGCCTTCGTCCGGCAATTGACCGCGATCATGAGCCGGCCGGATTCGCGCCCGGCCCTGACAGCGATCAGATGCCCGACGCTGGTTTTGACCGGCGACAGCGACAACACGATTCCCCATGTGCTGTCGGTCGAGATGGCCGACCGGATCTCCGGCGCCAGGCTGGTGACCCTGGCCGATTGCGGCCATCTTCCGCAGCCGGAACAGCCGCAGGCCACCGCCGCGGCACTGGTCGAATGGCTGCGAATCTGAGTTGTTTCAAGCCGGCGAACAGCCTAGATCAGGTAGCAACTGGAACGGCGGCGCGCCACGCCGCCTGAGGAGACCACATGCTGCGCGATGACATCAACAACGCCGTCAAGGACGCGATGCGGGCCAAGGAGGAGCGCAAACTTTCGACGCTCCGGATGGTCAACTCCACCATCAAGAACGCCGACATCGAGGCCCGCGGCCAGGGCAAGCCGCCGCTCGCCGACGGCGATATCCTGAGCGTGCTGCAGAAGATGATCAAGCAGCGCCAGGAATCCGTCGAACTTTACGACAAGGGCGGCCGCGCCGAACTGGCGGCGCAGGAGCGCGAGGAGATCGCCATCATCTCGGCCTATCTGCCGAAACAGATGTCCGACGCCGACGTCAAGGCCGCCATCGCCGCCGCCATCGCCGAGACCGGTGCCGCCGGCATGAAGGACATGGGCAAGGTGGTCGCCGCGCTGAAGGCCAAATACGCCGGGCAGATGGATTTCGGCAAGGCCAGCGGCATGGTGAAGGCGGCGCTGGCGGGGTGACTGCTTTGCTCTTTGCCTTCGGAGGCGAAAACAAGCGTCTTTTAGCGGCGACAAAAAACTTCTCAACGTCATGCCCGGGCTTGTCCCGGGCATCCACGTCTTGCAGCATCGCCGCCAGAAAGACGTGGATGGCCGGGACGAGCCCGGCCATGACGAACCGGGTGGTCTTTTCGTCATGCTTACCGAAACCTCCGATTACGCCAAACTCTATCGTGACTTTCGCTGGAACGTCCCGGCGCGGTTCAACATGGCGGAGGCGTGTTGCGACCGGCATGCCGACGGGTCGGGGCGTCTCGCGCTGATCTATGTCGACGAGGACGGTGGCGCGCAGCGGCTGTCGTTCGATGAAATCGCCGCGCTGTCGCGCCGCTTTGCCAATGTGCTCAAGGCCGATGGCCTTGGGCGCGGCGACCGGGTCGCGGTGTTCCTGTCGCAATCGGTGGAATTGCCCATCGCGCATCTGGCCGCGTTCCGGTCGGGGCTGGTTTCGGTGCCGCTGTTCACGCTGTTCGGCGAGGACGCGTTGCAGTTTCGCCTGATCGATTCCGGCGCCCGCGCCGTCGTCACCGACGAGAACGGGTGGGAGAAACTCAGGAAGATCCGTGACCGCCTGCCCGATCTCGCGAATATCTATGTGATCTCGGAGGCCGCACACGCCGGCACCAGGTCGTTCTGGCCAGTGGTCGAAGCCGCCTCCGACCGTTTCGCGACGCTCGACACCGCGGCGGACGATCCCGCCATCATCATCTACACCTCGGGCACCACGGGTAATCCGAAAGGCGCGCTGCATGCCCATCGGGTGCTGCTCGGCCATCTGCCCAATGTCGAGATGGCGCATGATTTTTTCCCGAAACCGGGTGACCTGATGTGGACCCCGGCGGACTGGGCCTGGATCGGCGGGCTGTTCGACGCGCTGTTTCCGGCCTGGTACCACGGCGTGGCGACGCTCGGCCATCGCGCCAAAAAGTTCGAGCCACAAGCGGCGATGCAGCTGATGGCCGATCATGGCGTGCGCAACGTGTTCCTGCCGCCGACCGCGCTGAAACTGATGCGGCAGGCCGATGTGACTCATTCCGGCGTGGCGCTGCGCAGCATCTTCACCGGCGGCGAATTGCTCGGCGGCGAACTGCTGGACTGGGTGCGCAGGACCTTCGGCATCGATGCCCACGAAGTGTTCGGCCAGACCGAATGCAATCTCGTGGTCGGCAACAACGCAAAGCTGTTCCCGATCCGGCCGGGCTCGATGGGCAAGCCGACCCCGGGTTTCGATGTGCGTATCGTCAACGACCGCGGCGAGGAATTGCCGCGCGGCGAGCGCGGCATCGTCGGCGTGAAGCGGCCGAACCCGGTGATGATGCTCGAATACTGGAACAACCCGCAGGCCACCGCGAAGAAATATGCCGGCGAATTCCTGCTCACCGGCGATCTCGGCATCGAGGATGACGACGGCTATTTCTGGTACGTCAGCCGCGAGGACGACGTCATCACCAGCGCCGGCTATCGCATCGGCCCGTCGGAGATCGAACACACCCTGCTCAAGCATCCGGCGGTGGCGCTTTCGGCGGTGGTCGGCATTCCAGACCCGATCCGCACCGAGGCCATCAAGGCCTGGATCGTGCTGCGGCCGGGGTTTGCACCGAGCGATCAACTGGCCCGCGAGATCCAGGATTTCGTCAAGGTGCAACTCGCCGCCCACGAATACCCGCGCCACATCCAGTTCGCCGACAGCCTGCCGATGACCGCCACCGGCAAGGTGCTGCGGCGCGAACTGCGGGCGTTGGGGTAGGGGGGCGATGCTCTGGACCATGATGGCTTTAAGCTGAATCGGGATAGCTAACTCCGTCATTGCGAGGAGCTCTTGCGACGAAGCAATCCAGTTCTTGCTTGTTGCTTTCTGGATTGCTTCGCGGAGCCTGTCATCGGGCGCGCATTCGCGCGACCCGTTGGCTCGCAATGACGGGGTTAATGCGGTTGATCTAACTTAAAGTCATCGCGCCGCTCAGCCGCCCGGTACCTTGATGCCGAGCTTCTTCAGTGCTTCCAGCATCTTTAGCGGCGGGCCCATCTTCACGGCCAGCGGCTTTCCGGTCTCCAGCACGCTCTTGAGGCTGGACAGGATCGCCGGCCAGCCCGTGCGGCCGCCCGACAGGATGTCGTCGTCGATCGGCCGGTCATGGGCTTCGGTCATGGTCAGCCGCACGGCGTCGCCGGTCTCCGCGATGTCGTAGCTCACGAGCGTTACGCCGAGCTTGTCGACCAGACCCGGCCAGTTGACGTTCCAGGTGATGGTCAACCGACTCGGGACCACGCATTCGATCACCTCGCCGCTGATGTGGACGGCGCCGTCGGGCATCCGGATCACGAACGCGCCGCCGACCTTCTGTTCGATCTCGACGTCGAAGCCGAAAAAGTATTTTCGGCTGAACTCGACGCTGGTCAGCGCCTCCCAGACCTGCTGCGGCGTCGCGGCGATGTAGATGGTGTAGACGATGGATGGTTTGAAATCGCCGAGGTTCATGGTTGTTCGAGTCCCTCAATGTGAAGCGCGCCGAACGGAATGATGAGCGGCGTGCCGGTTTCCAGCATGCTCTTGAGACTGGACAGGATCGCGGGCCAGCCCTTGGCGATGCCGTCCAGGATGACGCTGTCTTCGGCAAAATCCTGGTGCGTCAGCGTCAGCTTGACCAGCTTGCCGAACGGTTCCAGCACGAAAGTGACACGCGTGGGCTTCTCCTTGCGCGCGGCCTCGTTGAGCACGTGATGGAAGGTGTAGGACAGCCGCCGCGGCCGGTCGGCCTCAAGCACTTCGCCGACATCGGTGGTCTCGCCGTTGAGCACCAGCGCGAACGGCGAACCCACTTTCCAGTCCGACACCACGTGGGTGTCCCACCAGTAGCGCCGGGAGAATTCGCTGGAGGTCAGCGCCTGCCACAATTTTTCCGGCGTGGTTTCGATATAGGTGATGTAGACGAACTCCGGTTTACCCATCGCGCGACTCCAGCTGATCGATCACGAACGGGTGGCCGCGGCGCGCGCAGCATCCTGATCGTCGTACCAGGGCGCGTGCAGTTCGACCTTTCCGGTTTCCATCAGGCTTTTGAGGCCCGAGAGCACCAGCGGCCAGCCCCGGCTGACGCTTTCGAGCGCCTTGCTGCCGGGTTCGAAGTCGTCGTGGATCAAGGTGAGCCTGACCTGGTCGCGCTGCTGTTCGAGCTCGAAGGTGACGCGCGAGGGCTTTTCGTGTTCCATGCCGTCATGCTGGGCCTGGAAGGTGTAGGCGAGCCGGCGCGGCGGGTCGAATTCGAGCACCTTGCCGACGACATTCTTGTCGTGGCGCGTCAGCTTGAGGGTGAACGGCGAGCCGACCTTCCAGTCGGATTCGACACGGCTGCCGGTCCAGTAGCGTTCCGACATGTCGGGGTCAGTCAGTGCTTTGAACACCTTTTCCGCGGTCGAGGCGATGTAGGTGACATAGACGAAGCTCGGCTTACTCATCACTGCTCTCCAGTTTCCGTTTCAATTCGCTGAGCGCGGTTAGCCTGCCGCGCTCGAATTTCCTGATCCACCGCTCGCCGATCTGATGGATCGGCACCGGGTTGAGGTAGTGCAGCTTCTCGCGGCCGTGCCTGATCGTACTGACCAGGTTGGCCGTCTCGAGGATCGCCAGGTGCTTGGTCACGGCCTGCCGTGTCATGGCGAGGCCGTCGCAGAGTTCGTTCAAGGTCTGCCCGTTGCGGGCGTGAAGCCTGTCGAGCAGCGACCGCCTGGAACCATCCGCCAGCGCCTTGAAGACCTCATCCATGGCGGAGATAATAGGCAACCAAAAGGTTGCATGTCAAGCGGCAGTTAGCCCGATGCATGCTTGGGACGTTGTGCAGCCGGGAGGTGGGCGGCGATGACGGGATGCGCGTCCGCTCCGACTCTGCGGCAACTCTGGAAAGCTGGGGGCGGCTCAATGATCGCCAGCGCCAGCGGTTTGCCGAGATGTTCCTGCGGGCGGCGGTGCGGCTCGGCGGGCCTGAGCTTCGCCGTTGGCTCGGCATGTCCGAAGCCAATGAAGGACATGCTGTGGACCCGTCGCGGCCTTCCGCGATCGGTCGCCGGGTCCCCCGGGCATGTCACCCTCCGGGGGGACCGCGCGACCGCGCCCCTTCCGCATATTTGCGTTTTTCGGTTTTCGTGTTTCTTTTGGCCGATCCCGCTTTGAAGGGAACGCGAATGCGGCGCATCGATCTGGTCGCGGCAACTCTGGAAGGCTGGTCGAGGGCCAGCCCGGCGCAGACCGCATGCGACGCCTTCGGCCACCACGTCACGCCAGACCCGCCGTGCGCCGTAGGTGCGGTTGCTGGCAAGGAAGCTTGCTTTCACCTGGCGGCCCACTGCTTCATCGCTCCGGGACCTGGCGCTGGGCGTCCGGTTCAGCCAGGCATGGAAGCCCGACCGGGACACCCCCAGCGCATCGCATAGCCATGCCACCGGCCAGATAGTCCGGTGCTTCGCGATGAAGACAAACTTCATGTCGCTTCCTTCGCGAAGAAGGCTGCGGCCTTTTTTAAAATATCCCGCTCAGCCCTCAGCTTGGCAACTTCCCGCCTCAGCCGCTCGATCTCCTGTTGCTCGGGCTTCATCTGGCCGAGGCCGGGGAAGGCATGTGCCGGGTCGGAACCGAACTCTTTCACCCATTTGCGCAGCAGGTTCTCATGCAGGTCCAGATCCCGGGCGGCTTGCGCCACAGATACCCCTCGTTCCCTGACCAGCTTGACCGACTCGACCTTAAATTCCCGACTGAACTTTCGTCTCCGCATGACCCACCTCCGGCTCCATGAAACACCTAAACTCGGTGTCCATCAAACCGGCAGCAGCTCACTGGCAAGGTGCGACCCCTTGTTTCCGAACCGAACCAACAGCAACTAATGCTCAGGCGAGTTTCAGGGATCGAACCGCAGAGAGGCGACCCATGGCCGATAGCGAGGAGGAACCCACGCCGGACAGGTGGGAAAAGCTTTTGTTCGAACGCATGGCGTGGGGCTGGGTTTTCCGGTCGCCGATCTGCCGGTGGCCGATGTGGCTGGGTCCGGCCCGATATTATCTGCTGAACGACGCCCAAAAGGCCGAGATCGAAAGAGCCATGTGCGAGGTGCGGCGTCGCCGGACGTTGCGCTTGGCGGCCCTCTTGCTCGGCGCGATCCCCCTGTTGGTGTTGTATTGGAAGTCGTCGTGGCTGTGTGTGGACTACGGATTGCCCTTGGAATTGCCCATGATAACCTTGATGCTATTCCTTGCACTGTGGACGCAAATCATACTCAACTTGGTTTACTGGCAGGCGCTTCGGCCGGTTCTCGCGGGCGCGCTACGAACCAGCGGCCGGACCAGAATGGCCTTTATCGAACAGGCTCGCACCTATGCAGACACCTCGTCTGTTATGACCTGGATTTTCGGCGGCCTTGTGTTTGCCGCCGCCTTCGGATTCTCTGCCCATGATTGGCTCGTATCGAAACCCCATTTTTATCTTAGCCCCATCAGCCTGATCCTGTGTGGATTGTTAGCCGTCTTCTGTTTTGCAATGGCCGGGATCAAGCCCAAGGCCAGGCGATTGAACTCGTGAAATCGCCTTTACGCACCTTCGACAAACACTAATTGTCCGCTCGTGGCACTGAACGGACCAGTCGGGCCGGTCTAGAGATGTCCGTTGTTCGGGGGAGACCGGAAGTGTCCGTTCGGGACCGTCAGGACCGGTTTTGGACCCACAAGAGACATTGGCAAGCTGAAATGCTAAACTGTTTCCTCAAGTCGAAGGAGGTTTAGCTTGCCTCTGACAATCCGGGCGCCAACGATTGATGAGCTATCCGAGCTTTCCGATCTGTGTTTCAGGTCTAAGGCCGTCTGGGGCTATGACGAGGAGTTCATGGAGGCGTGTCGCGGCGAGTTGTCGTTTGAACCGCGCGACTTGGAGTTGACGCCCATCGCAGTTGCCGAACATGACGGCAAGCCAATCGGTGTTGCACGGGTAAAAGTCGTCGATGATGAGGCTGATTTGCTGAAACTATTCGTCGAGCCCAGCGCGCTTAGCAGTGGCACCGGTAAGGCGCTGCTCGTTTGGGCTACCGACGTCGCGAAAAAATTGGGTGCCACGCGACTGATAATCGATGCTGATCCCGATGCAGCTCCGTTTTACCGTCGGATGGGAGCTTACGATGTTGGCCAAGCGCCGTCTGGGTCGGTGCCGGGAAGGATGTTGCCGAAACTGGCGATGAACCTTCGCCCTACGGTCTAACAGTCAGGTCCGAAATCGGCACCGAACGGACATGCCTGGAAGGTCTGACGATGTCCGTTGTGCCGCGCAGGGTGGTGCTGGCCTGTTTCGACCTCAGTGGCCTAATTTGAATTAGGCAGTGGCTTGGTGTTGAAATGAGGCACTTAGTTGGGAAGGTGTTTACCCATGCTGACGCGCTCTTCGATTTGATAGCCAAGGGTCCGATAGAATCCAACGACTGAAGCATTTGAGGCTACCACTTGAAGATTGACCTTGATGCACCCTAGCGCAGCGAGACGCCTCTCAGCCTCCTCAACTAGAGCCTTCCCGATTCCTTGACGCCGATACGACTTCAGCACAGCGGCGCGTGAAATCCAGCCACGATGCCCGTCGTAACCGCCCATCACGGACCCTACGACCGCGCCGGACTCGACGGCGACCAACAGGAGTTCGGGATGAACTTTTAATTTTTCCGGTATCGATGTTTTTGCGGCGTTCCATGCGTTGTCATTTGGAAAGGCCTCATTCCAAAGAGCCTCAACCCCTGAAAAATGGTCATCAGCATAACTTACAATCGAGTACATTGGTTCTTTCTCGGGCGGTGGACAGCAAGGCCGCCTCAGTTGGCTGCCTCTTTCATATCAAACGAAGCGTGCAATGTCGCCTGTTGGCACGAAACGGACCTGACGGTGCAGCCTGGGGATGTCTGCTCCTGAGGGGGGAGCGGACATGCCACACCGGCGGGTCGAGGTCTCAGTTTGACCCATCTCGGACGTTGCTACATGCGAATAGGGCGCGCTAGCCGCACGGTCACTCAACGGGAGAATTGAGCAGCGAGGAAGCTCTGCATCTCCTGGACTGCACTCCTTGCCGCTTTCGCATCGTACTTGAGCCAATGCCCGAGCATTTCCCTGCCGTCGGCGAAAGCCGGAACATTAAAAGCGTGATAGGCGCCGGGATAGACGATCAGCTTAACGGGCGCGCCCCTGTCGGCCCGCCGCTTCATCCAAAGTTCGCAGACCTTCGCTGGCGTCCAGTCGTCGAGTTCGCCGATCAGGATTAATGTAGGAACGGTGAGTTCTTCTGAAGCAACACCGCACAGGGGATAGTAGGCTACTGCGGCCTTGAACTTCAGATCCCGAGGGGCGTCAAAGATTTCCACCGGATGGGTCGACGCTAACTGCAGCGCAACCATTCCACCCTGCGATGATCCAAGAACAGCGATACGTTGAGGATCGACGAAGGGAAGTTTAGAAAGATAGGATAGAGCGCCCAAGGCATCACCTTGGCGGGCAAGCATGAGGGCTGGCATCGGTTTAGTGCAGGCGTCCTTGATGCCACGGGTCGCAAAGCTATCGACCGCAAGTGATACGTAGCCCAAGCCGGTCACGAATTGAGCGATGAACTTTGGGGCATCTTTCGAAAGTCCATCGCATCCATGGAGATACACTATGGCTGCGAATGGGCCGTCGCCCTCAGGCTTCGCCACGTAGCCCTCAATGGTATCCGCAGCCTTCGGCGCTTCGCCACGCTCGCGCGCCAAGCGCTGCTGGAGTTGGCCAAGGCGGACTGGAGCACTTTCGAACCTAACCAATTCTTGCGCCATGGTGACGGCGTTGGTGCAAACGCCCGCAAACAATACTGCTGAACCAAGACATGCTCTGACTCGTGTGCCCATCACCTCGCCCCGTCTAAACAGGGTCAACGTAGCAGGGTTATGTCAGGCCAACCACGGCGTAAGTTCAGGAACTACAGACATCCCTCGCGTGGGTCTTGTAAAGTTGGTATTACGAGGTCCATTTTTGGCACCGAACGGACATGGCTGGGCGGTCTGACGATGTCCGTTCATAGGGGTGATGATCGCGAGCATTGAACGTGAATTTTCAATTTGCTCTTTGGTCATTCCTTCCGTTGACATATCCGCCCATTCATACTCGCGAACAAATCGACGCCGAATATCGTCAAAGATCATTTCCGATTCGTAGGCTAGTGACAGCGCTTCAAACGCGATCTCAAGTTTCTTTTCGTGGGCCTTTTCGCGCTGCCGCCCCGAAGGGACGGCGGGAACCCCGACAGCGTCCAGAGGTAAACCGGATGCTGGCCGAGTCTGTCAGCAAGCGTGTTGCTGAAGGCGGATGCCAGTGACCATTTTCTGGCGCGCGGTCGAAAACCTGGACATTAGAACGAAGTGAGACGCCCGCGAATAGTGGAGCAGTTAGTGAGACACATGCTGACCTCTTTCGGCACCGCAGTCATAGCATGTCGCCAAACGCGCCACGCGGGCTACTCTTGAAGTAGCCCGCCGCCTGTCGCATCGCGGAGAATCCGCCGGCCTTCAACCAGAGGGATCAAATCGGCGTTGATGCCTCGGAGTCATCATGGCTTCATAGCGCCCTGCGCACTAGTGTAAACTGCGTAGAGCGATGACGAGCCGCAGATGTAAAGTCTGTTTCGTTGCTGACCGCCGAAGCACAGATTGGCGACCGTTTCCGGGATGTGGATCTTGCCGAGCAACTCGCCGTCAGAAGTGTAGCAGCGCACGCCGTCTTCGTTCGGATCGCCCCATCCCACCGAGCACCAGACACGACCCTCCCTGTCACAGCGCATCCCGTCGGTAATGCTGGGCTTGGGCATTTCCGCAAAGACTTTGCCGTTCGAAAGTTTTCCGACCCCAACATCCACGTCGAACACGCGGATATGCGACGGGTTGTCCGGTCCATCCGTGAAGCCGGTGTCGATGACATATAGCTTCTTCTCGTCGGGGGAGAAGGTAATTCCGTTGGGCTCCACGAAGTCGTCGACGACAACCTTGATGTCACCGGATTTCGGATCCACCCGGTAGACGTTATGCTTTTCCTGCTCGGGTTCGGCTTTAACGCCCTCATAATAGCCGCCGATGCCGTAAACTGGATCAGTGAACCAGATCGCACCGTCGGAAGTGACGACCGCGTCGTTCGGCGAGTTCAGTTTCTTGCCGTTGTACTTGTCGGCAATGATCGTGATCGAGCCGTCGAGTTCAGTCCGGGTGACCCGCCGGCCGCTGTGTTCGCAAGTGAGCAGTCGTCCTTCCCGATCAATGGTGTTGCCGTTCGAGTTCATCGATGGCTGGCGATATACGCTCACGTGACCGTCATCCTCCGAGAAACGCATGATGCGATTGTTGGGAATGTCGCTGAACAAAACGTAGCGGCCGGCCGGGAAGTAGACCGGTCCTTCGGCCCAGCGGAAACCGGTAGCGACCCGCTCGACCGCCATGGTGCCGGCGAAGGCCGGAAAACCGTTAGGCCCAAACGAAACTTTGGGCTTGGCGGACTCAAGGCGTGAATCCGGATATCGGGCCCCCGGAAGCGGGCCCAAGGGCAACGGTGTTTGCAGAGTTGGAGCGCCCGTTTGACCGAATGGCGTTACGATCTCCGCAGAAGCGGCTTTCATAGTCGCAGCCGCTGCGGCAGCCGCCGTTGTCGCCAAAAATGCACGTCTGTTCATTTGTGACCTCCCTAGAGATGTTTTTCCGAACTGCCACCGGCTTGTATTCAAACTCGGGGACGGTCGTTCGAATGTTGGGGACCGTAGCATCGCGGCCGGGCGGCAATGTGACAGGGATACCGCCAAGCTGTTGGAGTTCGCGCGGAGGCCGTCAGCCGATGATGCGATGCATCATCAATTGCTGTAGTTTCCGAGCAGCGAAATGGGGGCAGGCACCTAACCGAAAACGCCCGGCTACCGGCCGGGCGGATCGCAAATAAAATTCCGTAATTGAAACGCTGTCATTCAAACTTCGGGAATTCGACCGGTCTGTTCACTTTTGAACATTTGCCGGCGGCTTGAGTCGGACAGCGGACAGACAGAAACTGTTCTTCGCTCAATTATTTGGCCGGGGCGCGCCGATGCGGAGGATCACATGATTACCGAGAGCTTCAACTCCCGAACCGTGGCAAATATGGAAGTGGCCCTTGAGCGGGCGTGTCTGCTTCTTCCGGTTGGCAGTGAGAAACACAGAGCCCGTCGGATTATCGCCAGCAAAATTATCGAATGCGCCAACCGCGGTGACACCACCCTGGGCAGGCTTACTGAGGCCGGATATGCAGCCGTGATGCAATTGACTGCTTCCGGCAAGTATCGCAACTCGGTCAGGAAAAAAGAGACCGCCGACTGACGCCTTCACCCGAAGTGGTCCGCCGGGTCTGCGGGTTCTTGACCTTGACCCGAATGTGGCGACACGACCGGCGGCAGACGGAGATGCTTAACTGAAAGCCCGATCAGTGTGGCCGACCTATGCGGTATGCATACAGCGGCGGGCTTTGCTAATCTCAGCTTCACATCGCCGCGCTCAAAATGCATCAGCGGCTCTAAGAATTTTTGTTAGACACCCCAAAAAGACTTTTGCAACAGAATCGGGTGTAACTCGGACATCGCCTCATCGCGTCATCACCACGTCGAGTGCATTACCGTCTCGAAGGACGGACGCTGGCCTGACGGTCGCCAGCACCTCGTCGGTGACGGGTTTGCGGATCGTCACCGGCTTGCCGGTCGCGTTGGCTTCCTGCTCTGCCACCGCACGGGCTTCTGTGCCGGGAACGAGTGCGTCACCTTCATCGCTGGTGATGCAGACGACATCAGTGCTGCTTTCAAAGTTCATTTTCAGTTCGCTTTCCAATGGACCGGGGAGCGGCAGTGCTCGCCCAAGCGGAAGCGATGGTCGCCGGTTCAATCCCGGACAACGAGGGCGAGCGCGAGCGTCATCGCGCTATCACCACACATCGACCGGCATCACCACAGCGGGCAGCGGCAAGCGTCAACTTCAAGGCCGCAGGCAGCCCGCAAAACCTGGGCTAGGGGCGGTTCGTCGCGCGTGGTAGTGAGTTCTCGCGGCGCACTGGAGGGCCACTCAGCGGCCTTATAAAAGGCGTCCAAGCGGCCTTCGTTTCACGCCAAAATAGGATACACGACAGGACACATGAAAAACTGGTGCCGAAAAATTCCTTTGTAAGTTCAAGCAGTTTAGTAGGGCCGCCGAAAACGTTCTCTCCCACAAGGGGAGAGGGGAAGAGAGACATCGCCGCCACCTTCGTGCATAATCACGGCATTGCCCCCAATCGTTCCGAGTCCCGCCATGTCTCTGCAGGTCTATCTCGCCTTTGTCGCCGCCTGCATCGCGCTGGCGCTGTTGCCCGGACCGATGGTGACGCTGGTGATCGCCAACGGCCTGCGCCACGGCACCCGCGCGGCGCTGACCAACATTGCCGGCGCGCAGCTCGGCCTCGCCATCGTGATCGGCATTGTCGCTGTCGGGCTGACATCGCTGATGGCGACCATGGGCTACTGGTTCGACTGGGTGCGCTTTGCCGGCGCGGCCTACCTGGTCTGGCTCGGGATCAAGCTGATCCGTGCGCCGGTGGCGGCGATCGATCCCGATGCAGCGCCGCCGCCGCCGCGCGGCGGGTTCTTCCTGCAGGGCTTGCTGGTGCTGCTGAGCAACCCGAAAGTGCTGGTGTTCTTTGGCGCCTTCATTCCGCAATTCGTCGACATGGAGAAGGACCACGTCTCGCAGGTGGTGCTGCTCGGCTTCACCTTCAACGTGATTGCGGGGATCACCGACGCGCTTTATGCGCTTTTGGCCGGCCGGGCGCGGCGCTTCTTTTCGGCACGGCGGACCCGGCTGCTGTCGCGCCTCTCCGGCGGCTTCATGATCGGCGGCGGCATCTGGCTGGCGCTGACCCGCGCGCGCTGAACCAATGGCGTCCACGCGCGCCTCGGCCTGAACCATTTGTTCCGGCGCGACGTCTAACGACGGAAGGTGCCGTGGGCGCCTCATCGATGAGGCCCCTGTCGTGCCCGATCTGCCATGGTTCGTCTACGCGATGCTGCTCGCGCCGTTAGTCCTGATCCTCGTTGCCGCCAGCTATAAATATCTTCAGGTCCGCGCCGCCAGCGACTGGCCCTCGACACCGGGTAGGGTCGTGGTGTCGAATGCCGAAGTGCGCCAGGTCCGGGTGCTCGACGACAGCCGCGCCGACGGTCACCGTGACGAGCCGCGCAACTTCGCCAATATCGTTTACGAATATACGGTGAGCGGACAGAAACTCTCCAACAACCGCGTCAGCATCGGCGAGGACCGCGGCAATTTCGAGGTCGCCGAAACCATCGCCCGCTATCCGGTCGGCACCGCCGTGACGGTGTACTACGATTCACGCCATCCGCGCGAGGCGGTGCTCGAGCGCGACATGCCCAAGGGGATGGGCGGCTGCCTGGCGATCGGCGCGTTGATCGTGATGAGCCTGGTGTTCGGCGGCCTGATCGGCATCAAGCGGATCAACGACTTCATCAGCGCGCACCTCGCCGACCCGAAATTGTCGCCGCTCGTGGTTGCGATGGGAGCATTCGGTTTCGTGATCGCGCTGTTCGGGCTGGCGCTGCACAAACAGGCCTCGCAGGCGAAAAAATGGCCCGTCGTCACCGGCACCATCAAGATGTCGAAACCCGAAACCTACCTCGCCGCCGACCGCGAGAGCGGGAGGACCGGCCCGGTGATGACGAGCACAACGGTGTCATATGCCTTCCGCTTCAACAACGTCGCCTACACCAACATCCACGCCACCGTCAGCAGCAACAACGCCGACCAGTCGGGCTGGCTGATGCGCCTGTTCACCGGCGGCTACAAGGCCGGCGACCAGGTCAAGGTGTATGTCGATCCGGACAATCCATCCCAGGCGACGCTCAGTCCGGGCGGCGCCGTGGCGTGGGTGCTGTGGCTGATTGCGCTCGGCTTTTTTGCCTTTGCGTATTATGTGGCGACCGGCCATTCCGGACTGGTGGCGCACTGAACCTATCCCACCAACCCCTGCGCCTTAAGCATCGTTTCGATCCCGGCAAAAATCCGCGCCAGCCGGTCGGCCCATTGCTGCTGGCCGGACTGGTCCGCGATCAGGTCCTGGCGGATTTCGATGCCGGTATTCATCAGGCCGCGCGCTTCGCCATGGACTGGAATGGTGTAGTCGGTGGCGTCGCTCACCGCGTAAGGCTCGTTGTCGCCGACCACGAGATCGGGCTCGGCGCGGAACAGCTGCAACAGCAGCGGCGGCAGTTTTCTGTCGTGCTGGTACAGCGTGCCGATGTGCCAGGGTCGCGCGATGCCGGCGTAGACCGGCGTGAAGCTGTGCAGCGACACCAGCACGGTCGGCATGCTCCGCTGCAGCCGCGCGTCGATGATCGCGGCGATGCGGGCATGATAGGGCTCGAAGATCGATTGCCGCCGTGCCAGGGCCTCTTGCCGCGTCAGCCCGTCATTGCCCGGGATCGTGGTGGCTTCGCTGATCAGCGGGATCGAACTCGGCGCGTCAGGTGGACGGTTGCAGTCGATCACCAGCCGCGAATAGCGCTGCGCCACCAGGTGGGCGTCGAGCGCCTGCGACAACCGCTCGGCGACGCCGGCGATGCCGATGTCCCAGGCGATGTGGCGCTCCCACTCGCTGGCCGGCACGCCGAGATCGCCGAGCGCGCGCGGCACCAGCCGTCCATAGTGGTCGCAGGTCAAAAGAAACGGCGAGCGTCCCGCGGAATTTTCTTCCACGACCGGGGGAACATCCGTCGCTTCCAGGAGTAGAAATGGGCCGCCGGGGTTGTCCAGAATCATTTCCTTTTCATTGCCTAACGAAGCAGCATATCGACCTACGGCGCTTTCCGGTCATATTGACCGGAAAGCGCCGTAGATTCTACTGTTGGCGCATGTCCTTGTCGGCGAACCGGATCCACTTCGCCGGACATGCGCGAAGAATATGCAGGGATACCGATAGATTGGATGGCAAAACGCATTTTCGGCGCGGTAAAATTGGCGTTGCCGGAGAATGCGTTCCTGATTCAACAATGTGAATATTTTGACGATGCCCCTGCTGACGATAAATCACAAGACCGAATACCGCTACGCTCACCCGGTCGCCTTCGGCGAGCACCGCATCATGCTGCGGCCGCGCGACGGCCACGACCTGCGCCTGCTGAAGAGCCGGCTCGAGATCACCCCGCAGCCGATGTCGCTGCGCTACATCCATGACGTGTTCGGCAACAGCGTGGCGATCGCGACCTTCGACGAACGCGCCCGGACCCTGACCTTCGCCAGCAGCGCCACGGTGGATCACCAGCCGATGGAGGAGTTCGCGCTGACCCCGGACGACCGGGCCTATTTCTATCCGTTTCTCTATGACGGCGAGGAGTTGCCGGATTTGCGGCAATACATCGCGCCGGAATACGGCGATCCCGACGGCGAAATGTCGGCCTGGGCGCGAAACTTTCTCGATGCCGAAGGGCCGACCCCGACCTTCAATATCCTGCGCGACATGACGCTGGGCATCCGCAAGGCGTTTTCCTATCGCAAGCGGCATGAACACGGCACCCAACATCCGCTGGATACGCTGCAGACGAGGTCCGGAACCTGCCGCGACTATGCGCTGTTCATGATCGAGGCGCTGCGCCGCCTCGGCATCGCCGCGCGTTTCGTCTCCGGATATCTGTTCGTCCACGGCGATCGCGAGCACGGCTATGTCGGCGGCGGCTCGACCCACGCCTGGGTGCAGGTCTACCTGCCGAGCGCCGGCTGGATCGAGTTCGATCCGACCAACGGCATCGTCGGCAGCCGCGACCTGGTCCGGGTCGCGGTGGCGCGCGATCCGCGCCAGGCGATTCCGCTGCACGGCACCTATCTCGGCTCGGCCGATGCGTTCCTCGGCATGGAGGTCGGCATCAACGTGGTGTCGGCCGGCGACACTCCAAGGACGGCCGCTTCGGTCGGCGAAGATGTAAAGGCGTAAGGATCATGGAGATCAAGGTCGGCTTCGAGATAGCCTACGCGGCGGTGCAGCCGACGCCGATGGTGATCATGCTCAGCATCCATCCGTCGCGGTTCGGCGATATCGTCGGCACCGAGACCATCGTCGCCGAACCGAACGTGCCGATCGGATTTTACCGCGACAGTTTCGGCAATGTCTGCGGCCGCCTGGTGGCCCCGGCCGGCGGCGTGACCCTGCGCGGCAGCGCGCTGGTGCGCGATTCCGGATTGCCCGACGTGGTGATGCCGACCGCGCAGCAACTGCCGATCGATCAGTTGCCCGACGAGGTGTTGCTGTACCTGATGGCGAGCCGCTACTGCGAGACCGACAAATTGACCGACCTCGCCTGGTCGCTGTTCGGCCATACCCAGCCTGGCTGGGCGCGGGTGCAGGCGATCGTCGACTTCGTGCACAACCACGTCACCTTCGGCTACCAGCACGCCCATCACATGAAGTCGGCCCACGACGTCTACGAGCAGGGCGCCGGCGTCTGTCGCGATTTCGCCCACCTGGCGCTGACGTTCTGCCGCTGCATGAATATTCCGGCCCGCTACTGCACCGGCTACATGGGCGATATCGGCGTTCCGATCGATCCGGCGCCGATGGATTTTTCCGGCTGGTTCCAGGTCTACCTGTCCGGGCAGTGGTACACCTTCGACGCGCGCCACAACCACCCGCGGGCCGGCCGTATCCTGATGGGCACCGGCCGCGATGCCGCCGACGTGGCGCTGACCACCAGTTTCGGCCGGATGGACCTCGTGAAATTCGTCGTGGTCAGCGACGAGGTGGTGGCGGCGTAGCCGCTTTGGGGAGACCATGCTGGATCGCCTGTTCGTCTACGGCACGCTGATGCGCGGCTACGAGCATCCGATGGCCAAGCTGTTGTCGCAAAACGCCGACTTCCTCGGTGAAGCGCACTGCCGCGGCCGGCTCTACCTGGTGAAGCATTACCCGGGTCTGGTGCTGTCGGAGCAAGCCATTGAGGTGGTTTACGGCGAACTCTATCGCCTGCATCACCCGGAAGAACTGCTCGCCACCTTCGACGACTATGAAGGCTGCGGGCCGACCTTCGCGCAGCCGACCGCCTATCTTCGCGAGGCGCTGCCGGTCACGCTCGCCGACGGCACGGTGTATGAGACGTGGACCTACGTCTATAACTGGCCGGTCGAGGAGGCGAGGCGGATCGCGTCGGGGCGGTTTTTGGCGCTGTAGGATGGGTTGAGCCCTTGCGAAACCCATCGACACATCCGGTGCGGATGATGGGTTTCACTTGCGCTTTCGCGTGTTGAGCCTTCGGTGGATGTGGGTCGTTCAACCCATCCTACAGGCGACCCGTTGCACCCAACGCTAATCCAGCCGCACCAGCCGCACGTCGACCTCGCGCTCGACATGGGTCCATTCCTCGGTGGCGCGCAGCGCGCCCACCAGATCCTCGAACATCGGGGCGTTGCCGGGGGCATATTCGAACCAGGTCAGGAAGTCGAACGGTTCGCCGAGGTCGCGCGAATGGTAGAGCTGGCGCGCGATTGCCGGCAGGTACGGCAGGGAAGCGGCGATGTGGCGGGATTTGTCCTCGAAAATGCCGCGCCGCTCCTCCTGCGTCAGATCCCACCAGGCCGCTGATTTCCGGATCGGGATCAGCGCCGCCCGGGTCGCCTCGGCCCGACCGAGCCCGGCCTGAACCGCGCTGAGCTTGATCTTCTCAGGCCGCTCGACATAGCGCACGTGGCCGGCCACACCGGCCAGCCGCCACGAGGTCTGCGACGGGATCAGCGGCAGCGCGATCGCCTCGCCATGGATAATGGAGAGGCAGGGGGCGGACGGCAGCGCCTCGCCCCTGACCGGCTTTACCGACAGGATCTGCCAGGCGCCGCTGTTGCCGCCTCGAAACGTGGTGAACATGAGCCATCGAAGCGTGGAACCCGGGCAGGTTCAAGCGTCTTCCGCATTGTTCGGCGTGCGCATCGGGAAAACCACCAAAGCGGGCCCTGTGAATAGCGGCGAGAAGCCGATCAATCTTCGCTTTTAACCCCCTGATACCTATATCGGTGGTCGGTTGGCGCGAGGCGCCGGCAGCCCGCGACACCGCCACACGACTCACGCAAACTCCGCCCATGCGCTTCACGCCCCAGTTTCTTGACGACCTGCGCGCCCGGCTTCCGGTTTCGGAAGTCGTGGGCAAGCGCGTGAAATTGAAGAAGGCGGGGCGGGAATGGAAAGGCCTGTCGCCGTTTCAGCAGGAAAAATCGCCGTCCTTCACGGTCAACGACCAGAAGGGATTTTACCACGACTTCTCGTCGGGCAAGCACGGCGACATCATCGCCTTCGTCATGGAGACCGACGGCGTCGGCTTCACCGAAGCGGTGGAGCGGCTGGCGGCCATGGCGGGGGTGGCGTTGCCGGCGACCACGCCGGATGCCGAACGTCACGAGCAGCGCCGCAGGACGCTGTACGACGTGATGGACCTCGCCGCGAAATTCTTCGCCGATACGCTGGCGTCGCGGGGCGGCGCCCGCGCCCGCGGCTATCTCGCCGACCGCGGTATTTCGCCGAAGACACAACTGGATTTTCGGCTCGGCTACGCGCCCGGCGAGCGCTTTGCCTTGAAGGAATATCTGGGTGGTCAGGGCATTCCGGTCGACGACATGGTCGAGGCGGGGCTGATGGTCGCCGGCGACGACATCCCGGTGCCGTTCGACAAGTTTCGCGATCGCATCATGTTTCCGATCGCTGACCTGCGCGGGCGCGTCATCGCGTTCGGCGGCCGCGCGCTCGAAAAGGACGTCCCGGCGAAGTACATGAACTCGCCGGAAACCCCGCTGTTTCACAAGGGCGACAATCTCTACAATCTCGCCAACGCGCGCGCCGCCACCCACAACGGCGCGCCGCTGGTGGTGGTGGAAGGCTATGTCGACGTCATCGCCATGGTCACCACAGGCTTTGCCGGCAGCGTGGCGCCGCTCGGCACCGCGCTGACCGAAAACCAGCTCATGCTGCTGTGGAAGATGGCCGACGAGCCGATCCTGTGCTTCGACGGCGACAAGGCCGGCCAGAAGGCGGCGTGGCGCGCCGCCGACCTGGCGCTGCCGCATGCTCAAGCCCGGCAAGAGTCTCCGTTTTGCGCTGCTGCCGGAAGGGCAGGATCCCGACGATCTCGCCCGCTCCGGCGGACGGGTCGCCATCGAGGAAGTACTGGGCGCGGCGCGCGGGCTTGCCGACGTGATCTGGTCGCGCGAGGTCGAGGGCGGTCGCTTCGATACGCCGGAGCGCCGCGCAGCGCTGGAGGCGCGGATCAACGAACTCACGGGCGGCATCCGCGACGAGGTGCTGCGACGCTATTATCGCCAGGATCTGTCCGAGCGGCTGCGGCGGGCGTTTGCCCCGGAAGGCGGCGGCTACGGCCGAGGCAACTATCGCGGCCAGGCCGGGGGCGGGTTCGGCGTCGAATCAGGCCGGCGCTTCCCGCAACGCGCGTCGTTCACGCCGGGTGCAGCCGGGCGAAACGAGGCGCGCGGCGGCCGTTTTCAGGCCTCGCCCGGCAGCCAGACCATCAACCGCCAGCCCTACCAGGTTGCCAGTCCGGACCTTGCCTTGAGCCCGATCATGCGCGGCCAGCGCAGCGCGCTGTCCCGTCGCGAGGCGCTGATTCTGCAATCCCTGATCAACCACCCCTGGCTCCTGCACGACCACCTGGAAGAGGTGGCGGCGCTGGAATTGGCGCATCCGGAGGCGCACCGGTTGCGCGCCGGAATCATCAATGCCTTCGCCAAGGATCACCACCACTCCCAGGATCCGTCGCAGCTTTCCGAGAAAATCCGGGCCGATCTTGCCGCGGCCGGATTTTCCGAGCCGCTTCAAAGGGTTGAAAAGGCGATCACGACCTCGGCGGTGTGGGGGGCGCAGCCCGGGGCGGCGGCCGAGGACGTTCTTTCCACCTGGCGGCAGCTGGTCTCCTTGCATCGGCAATGGCACTCCTTACTTAGGGAATTGAAGGATGCCGAGCTGGCCTTGGGCGAGGAAGCCAGCGAGGCCAATTTGGCGTGGCTGCGCGACGTCAAGGCGCGGCTTTCGGAGGTGGACGGTACCGAGGCCCTGATCGAGGGTTTCGGGGAGTCGTCGGGCCGATTCTCGCGTCGCATGTGATTAAAGAATCATGCGGACGGCGGCCGCCGGAACCGCAAAATGACTCGCCAAACCCATGGTTTGGCTGCAAAAACAGGGTTAATCGAAGCTTAACGGCCCGCGGGCTAAGAGTAGCGAAACCGGCACGACAGGAGTGGGGTGGCGAAGGTCTGCGCCGCCCTTTGTCGCGTCGACAGTGATCCAGGTTTCAAGGCGGGGCGGCAACGCATCCCTGCGTGAGCGCGTTTCAGGAGCAATGAATGGCCAGCAAGGCAAAGACGCTGCAGGTTAAGGACAAGGAAAAGGACGACAAGGCCGCCGATGCCCCGGAGAAGGATGCGCCGGACGCACCGTCGCCGTTGCTCGACCTTTCCGATGCAGCCGTCAAGAAGATGATCAAGCAGGCCAAGAAGCGCGGCTTCGTGACCTTCGATCAGCTCAATGAAGTCTTGCCGTCGGATACCACCTCGCCCGAGCAGATCGAGGACATCATGTCGATGCTCTCCGACATGGGCATCAACGTTTCCGAATCCGAAGACGCCGAGAGCGAGGAAGAAGAGACCAAGGAAGAGGCCGAGGAAGAGCCCGACAACGAACTGGTCGAGGTCACCGCCAAGGCCGTCACCGAAACCAAGAAGTCCGAGCCCGGCGAGCGCACCGACGATCCGGTGCGGATGTATCTGCGCGAGATGGGCACCGTCGAGCTGTTGTCGCGCGAGGGCGAAATCGCCATTGCCAAGCGCATCGAGGCCGGCCGCGAGGCGATGATCGCCGGCCTGTGCGAAAGCCCGCTGACCTTCCAGGCCATCATCATCTGGCGCGACGAACTGAACGAAGGCAAGATCTTCCTTCGCGACATCATCGATCTGGAAGCGACCTACGCCGGCCCCGACGCCAAGAACAACATGAACCCGGCGCTGATCGCAGCACCTGTCGGCCCCGACGGCCAGCCGCTGCCGGCCGCCGCAGCCAACGGCAATGGCGCCGCGGCGCCGATGCCTGCCGCACAGGCCGCGCCCGCCCATGTGGCGCCGCCGGCAGCGCCGCCGTCGCCGACCCCGTTCCGCCCGGCACCGCCGCGCGCCGCGCCAGCGGCTGCCGAAGAGGGCGAAGCCGTCTCCGAGGCCGCGGCCGAATCCGACATGGACGACGACGAGTTCGAAAACCAGATGTCGCTCGCCGCCATAGAGGCCGAGCTGAAGCCGAAGGTGGTCGAGACCTTCGACAAGATCGCCGACAACTACAAGAAGCTGCGCCGCCTGCAGGAGCAGGACATCTCCAACCAGCTGCAGAACGAGACGCTGTCGCCGGCCCAGGAGCGCAAATACAAGAAGCTCAAGGACGAAATCATCGTCGAGGTGAAGTCGCTGCGGCTGAACCAGGCCCGTATCGATTCGCTGGTCGAGCAGCTCTACGACATCAACAAGAAGCTGGTGTCGTTCGAAGGCCGCCTGCTACGCCTCGGCGACAGCCACGGCGTCGCCCGCGAAGACTTTTTGCGCAACTACCAGGGCTCCGAGCTCGATCCGCGCTGGCTCAACCGCGTCTCGAAACTCTCGGCCAAGGGCTGGAAGAATTTCGTCGCCCATGAGAAGGACCGCATCAAGGAACTGCGCCACGAGATCCAGCAGCTGGCCGGCCTCACCGGCCTGGAGATCGGCGAATTCCGCAAGATCGTGCACGGCGTGCAGAAGGGCGAGCGCGAGGCGCGCCAGGCCAAGAAGGAAATGGTCGAGGCCAACCTGCGCCTGGTGATCTCGATCGCCAAGAAATACACCAACCGCGGCCTGCAGTTCCTAGATTTGATCCAGGAAGGCAATATCGGGCTGATGAAGGCGGTCGACAAATTCGAATACCGCCGCGGCTACAAGTTCTCGACCTACGCGACCTGGTGGATCCGGCAGGCGATCACGCGCTCGATCGCCGACCAGGCCCGCACCATCCGCATTCCCGTGCACATGATCGAGACCATCAACAAGATCGTGCGCACGTCGCGGCAGATGTTGAATGAGATCGGGCGCGAACCCACGCCAGAAGAATTGGCCGAGAAGCTCGGCATGCCGCTGGAGAAGGTTCGAAAAGTTCTCAAGATCGCCAAGGAGCCGCTGTCGCTCGAGACGCCTGTGGGCGACGAGGAAGACTTCCATCTCGGCGATTTCATCGAGGACAAGAACGCCATCCTGCCGATCGACGCCGCGATCCAGAGCAATCTGCGCGAAACCACCACCCGCGTGCTGGCCTCGCTGACCCCGCGCGAAGAACGCGTGCTGCGCATGCGCTTCGGCATCGGCATGAATACCGACCACACCCTGGAAGAAGTGGGCCAGCAGTTCAGCGTGACCCGAGAGCGCATCCGGCAGATCGAGGCCAAGGCGCTGCGGAAGCTGAAGCATCCGTCGCGGTCGCGGAAGCTGCGGAGCTTCCTCGATAATTGATTACGTGTCCCGGGCACGGCACATCACGAAGTGGTGCGCTGCAGATCCGGTATTGTGGCAAATCGCGATGGCCGGGCTTTGTCCCGGCCATTCCCTTTTTTGGTGTCGGTACGTGTGCAATCCGACCCGTCGCGCGGAAGCTCGACCCAATCCCGGCGATGCGAAGTATCATCCGGAAGTGGAAGACCTGTGTCCGCGTTTCCACACGACGTGAGGACCGAGATGGTGTTCGCCGGAAATCTGCTCGAGCAGTTGCCGAGAGCATTGCAAGAGGAGAGGCTGGAAACGGTTATCTCGCGCGGAGCGGTTCGTTTCGAACGGATCGTCTCGACCGGACAAGCAAGTCCACCAGATTTCTGGTATGACCAAAACGAAAATGAATTCGTGGTGCTGTTGGCGGGTGCGGCGACCTTGCGCATCGAGGGCGAGGAGTGCGTGCTGGAAATGCGGCCTGGAAGCTTCGTCGAAATTCCGGCGCATCGCCGCCATCGCGTCGAGTTTACCCAGGCCGATCCGCCGACGATCTGGCTGGCTGTATTCTTTCCCTGAGCCAACAACGGCGGGCCCGCTGCAACAGGGTGAACGATCGGAACGCCGCATGGCGTGCGCCCCGGAACGGCGAATTACTTCCCCGCCTGCGCCATCTTCTCGATCTTCCGCGCGATCACCGCCCAATACGTTGCCGGCCGAAACCGCTGCAGCAGATCCATGAAGCGGGCATCGTTGCCGATCAGGATGCGCGGCTGGTTCTTCTCGATGCCAACGATGATGCGCAGCGCAGCGGCGGCGGGGGTGGTCTTGGCCACCGCGTCGAACCGCTCGATCGACTGGGCGCGCCGCGCGTTGTCGGTCATCCCGGTGCCGGTGCGGGAATTGCGCGCGATGTTGGTGGCGATGCCGCCGGGGTGCACCACGCTCAGCCGCACCGGGCTTTTGGCCAGCTGCAGTTCGTGCCGCAGGCTTTCCGAGAAACCGCGCACCGCGAATTTCGCCGCGGCATAGGCGGTCTGTCCGGGCGGCGCGACGATGCCGAAGATGCTCGACAGGTTGACGATGTGGGCCTCGCGCCGGCCGCGGAGATGGGGCAGGAACGCGCGCGTGCCGCGCACCACGCCCCAGAAATTGATGTTGATCAGCCATTCCATCTGCGCCTGGTCGATTTCGTGGAATTGGCCGAGCAGGGCGACGCCGGCATTGTTGATGGCGATGTTGAGGCCGGGATGGGCCGCGATCGCGGCCTGCGCGAACTCCTCGATCTGCGTCGGTTCCGCCACGTCGACACGGTGAACCGTGACCTTCGTCGCATGCTGCCGCTTGATCTCGGCGGCCACCGCCTGCAGCCCGGCCTCGTCACGGTCCGCCAGCGCCAGGTCGCAGCCGCGCGCCGCAAGCTCAAACGCCAGCGCCCGGCCGATGCCACTGGCCGCGCCGGTCAAGGCGGCGGCTGATCCACGGATCGTCGTCATCAAGCAAGCTCCATGTCGGGAGGGGGAGTTCTGTTCCGCGGTGCGAAATGCAGCGGGATATGCCGGGCGAGCCTGATACAGCGGCCGGGTTTTGGCAACTGAGTGGGGTTAGCGGTGCGCTAACACGGACGGCCGCGGAATAATCCTCCGTCTTTGCTTCGGTCAAGGCTATGGCGCGATCACCCAGTCCTGCTGCGAACCGCCGCGGGCACGGCGGTTGATCGGTATCGAAACGGTTCTTATGGTGCTAGAAGGCGCCTCCGCCTCGTCACCGAATGATTTTTCGCCGGGAAACGTTTCATCATGCTCAAATTGCGGCTCGCGATCCTCGTTGCCCCGCTGCTCTTCGCCACCCCCTCCTTCGCCGCCCGCTGTGGCGGCGATTTCAATGCCTTTGTCGGCTCGATGTCGGCCGAGGCAGCGGCCGCCGGCATCTCCCAGGGCGTGATTTCGCAGGCGCTCGGTGGCGTCAGCCAGGACATGGCGGTGCTGAATTTCGACCGGCGGCAGCGCGGCACCTTCCGCAAGACCTTTGAGCAGTATGTCGCCACCCGGGTCGGGCCGGGGCGGATCCGGACCGGGCGGGCGATGCTGCAGCGCCAGGCGTCGCTGCTGTCGCGGATCGAGCGGCAGTTCGGGGTGCCGCCGCAGATTCTGGTGGCGATCTGGGGACTGGAGACCGATTTCGGCTCCGGCGACATGGGCAAGCTGCCGGTGTTCCGGGTGCTGGCTACCATGGCGCATGACTGCCGGCGCACCGAGCTGTTCCAGGGCGAACTGCTGGCGGCGCTCAAGATCGTGCAGCGCGGCGACCTCGGCCTCAACGACATGGTTGGCGCCTATGCCGGCGAAATCGGCCAGACCCAGTTTCTGCCGTCGTCCTATATCAAGTACGGCGTCGACTATGACGGCAACGGCCATGTCGACCTGCGCCACTCGGTGCCGGACGTATTGGCCTCGACCGCCAATCTCTTGAAGACCAACGGCTGGAAGGCCGGCGGCGCCTATGACGAAGGTTCGGCGAATTTCGAGGCGATGCGCGAGTGGAATCACTCGGAGATCTACCGCAAGACCATCGGCTATTTCGCCGACCAATTGGTGGGGCGGTAGGTCGCAGAACGATCAACCTGCGACCCAGCCATCCGCCTGGCTGTTTCGGAATCAAAAAGGCGGGAATTCAAAAAGGCGGGCCTGGGCCCGCCATTTTTGTTGCCGTCCCGGCTTTGCACCGAGGTTGCCCGGGCGGAGCTGGTCCGCCCCGCCCGGGTCTTGAAAACTACTTCTTCTTCTTGGCTTTTGACTTCTTGGCCTTCTTCGCGGTCTTGGCCTTCTTCGCTTTCTTCGCCATAACGTCCTCTTAATGTTGGTGGATGAAAACGCAACAGGAGGCTTGCTCGGCGGAGGGCCAGCTTTGCAGGAGCCTCAACTCCGATCCGAACAGATTCGCGGCGGTGTCGTCGCGCTGTCACGGCGCCGTCACGACGTTATCCACAGCTGTTGCGGCTTTGGACGCGATTTTTCGGGTTCGAAGACGGCGTAATCGCGCTTCAGCGGTGCATGACGCCGGCACGGCGGCATCGCAAGCCGGCCTGGCGCAGCGTCGGCATGGTAAAGATCCGGCAAACGGCAGCCGTATTCCGCACAATTTTTTGGACTCTCCGCGCGCCATGCCGGAGCATCGCCGGCGTTTATCAATTTACAACCAAGCGGCCAATTCCGCGGTCGCAGTGAGACTCCGTTAAGCGCTGGGCTGCCATCCTCGGCGATCTACGGGGAGTTGCCATGAGGCCGGTATTCACACGCCGCGGCAGATCGACTGCCGGGGGCTTGCCATGTTGAGCATCCCGACGCTCTGGCTCGTGTTCGTGGTCAATTTCGCGGCGCTGGCGCTGGTGTGGAGCTACGTCGCGCGCAGCTATCCCAATTTCGGCGCCGCGCGGTACTGGGCCGCCGGGGCCTGTTTTGCCTGCGCCGGCGCCGCGCTCTCGATGCTGCGCGGCAGCGTCGACCCGCTGGTGGCCATCGCGCTCGGCGGCGGGCTGTTGATCTTCTCCTGCTGGCTCGGCGCCATGGGCGTGCAGCGGTTTTATGGCCGGCGGGTATCCTGGATGCCCTCGCTCGTGGTCAGCGCGCTCAGCACACTGGGCCTCGTCGTCTTCAAGCTGTGGCACGACGACATGGCGATGCGGATCTTCAGTTATTCGCTGGGTCAGTCGATCGCCCTGGCGCTGGTGCTCAGGATCGCGCTGTCGCAGCAGCAGGGCCGGAGCAACCCGGGCGCCCGGCTGGCCGCCGGCGTCGCGGTGCTCGGCATTGCCGTTCACGCGGTCCGCTCCGCCGCGGGATTGATGCAGCTCGGCGGCAACCTCTCCTTTCTGCAATTCAACGGCTTCCAGGCCGCCATGGTGCTGGCGCTGGTGTTCCTGTCGATGGTGTGGAATTTTGGCTTCCTCCTGATGGCGATCGACCGGCTGCGCGCCGAGGTCGCCGTGCTGGCGCTGGTCGACGATCTCACCGGCATCGCCAACCGCCGCCATTTGTTGCAGCGGCTTGCCGAGGAATGCGCGTTATCGCAGCGCACCAGGGCGCCGTTCGCGCTGCTGGCGATCGACCTCGACAGCTTCAAGGATATCAACGACGGCTTCGGCCACGGCGCCGGCGACGAATGCCTGCGGCTGTTCACCGGCGCCGCGCAAAGCCGGTTGCGGCCCGGCGACATGCTGGCGCGGGCCGGCGGCGACGAATTCTGCATCGTGCTGCCCGCCACAACCCTGGCGGAGGCCGCCAGTATCGCACGCCACCTGCTCGAGACCTGCCGCGAAACCTTCGCCCGCTGGGAAGGCACCGCGATCCCGATCGCGGCTTCGGTCGGCGTGGCGCAATGGTCGCCGATGATCGGCGCCTATCCGGAACGCCTGATCGCCGCCGCCGACCAGGCGCTCTACATTGCCAAGAAGCAAGGCAAGAACCGCCATGCGGTCCATGTGGACGCGCCGTCGCTGGTGCCGAACATGCAACATGAGACAATAGCTGCGGCGACGCTGCAGCGGACCGGATGAGGCAAAGCGACTCCATGGGCACCATTAACATGAACATGCGAGGCGAGGCACCGGGCGCCGCGGACCCGCGATGTTGAGCGTCGTGACGCTGTGGCTGGTGCTCACCGCCAACCTGGTTTTGTCGGGCCTGATGTGGGCCTATGTCATGCACCGCTATCCCGGTCTGGTCGCGGCGCGCTACTGGGGCGCCTGTTCGCTGATCGCGGCGGTGGCGCCCGAAGTCGGGCTGCTGCGCGGCTTATTCGCTTCGCAGGCGCTGCTGCCGATCGCCGGCATGATGACGATCCTGGCCTGCTGCCTGTCCTGGATGGGCCTTCGCCGCTTTGACGGCGAGCCGCCATCCTGGTTCGCGACCATCTGCATCACGGCCCTCAGCGGCGCCGGACTGTTGTTTTTCCAGTTCGGCCGCGACGATATGCCGATGCGGGTGCTGGTCTATTCGCTCGGCCAGGCGATCCCGATTGCGCTGGCGCTGAAGCTGTTGCTGGAGCGGGGCGCCGGTGCCGCCGGGCCCGGCGTCGGCATTGCCCGCGCCGTCGCCACGCTCATGATCCTGGTGTTTGCGGTGCGCGCCACCGTCGCCCTGCTGCACCTCGGCGGCCATTCCACCATGATGTATTTCAATCCGCTGCAGACCGGCCTCCTGGTGCCGATGGTATTCCTGAGCCTGACCTGGAATTTCGCTTTCCTGCTGATGGCCATCGGCCGGCTTCGCAGCGAGGCGGCTGATCTGGCGATGGTGGACGATCTCACCGGGGTGGCCAACCGGCGCCGCCTGCTGCGGCGACTGGGCGAGGAGTGCGCGCTGTCGCTGCGGTCGGGCAAGCCGTTCGCGCTCCTGGCCATCGATCTCGATGGTTTCAAACAGATCAATGACCGTCATGGCCACGCCGGCGGCGACGACTGCCTGCGCCGGTTCACCGATGCCACGCTGAACCGCCTGCGGCCCGGCGACATGCTGGCGCGCTCCGGCGGCGACGAGTTCTGCGTCGTGCTGCCCGCTACCACGCTGCCCGAAGCCGCGGCGGTGGCGAGCCGCGTGCTGGGGGCTTGCCGCGCCGATCCCGACGACGGCGGCAGCGCCGAAATCACCATTGCGGCTTCGATCGGCGTGGCGCAGTGGACGCCGGCAATCGGCGCCTTTCCGGCGCGGCTGATCGCTGCCGCCGACGCCGCGCTCTACGCCGCCAAGAAGCAAGGCAAGAACCGCTTCACGGTCCACACGCCCGCGCCGCCCCTGGCGCCGGTGCTCGATCGGGCGGCGATGCATCTGAAGGAACTGCTGAACGTGCGGTGAGACGGGCATCAGGTTCCGGGCGCGCGTCGCCGCATCGCAACTTGCACAAGGCCGCGGCATTCCCCATCTGACCGCGATGGCATTCGATCAAACCTGGTCCCGCACCGAAACCCGCGCCCGGCGGACAACCGCGCGCGGCCCGATCATCGATCAGGACGGCCGCGAAATCCGGTCGGGGTTCGATTTTGCAAGCTCGAGCGCCAACCCGTTCGGCAACCTTACCTACGAGCAGCGGCTGGCGCGGCTCGACGCGCTGGCGAAGCTTCTGGACATCGCGTTCGTGCTGCCCGGCACCAGGGTGCGCTACGGCGTCGACGGGATTATCGGGCTCATTCCTGTCGTCGGCGACATCCTCACCACCGCCATCTCGCTCTGGGTGGTGCGCGAGGCGCGCCTGCTCGGTGCGCCCTGGCACATCACCATGCGGATGCTGGGCAATGTCGCGATTCACGGCACGGTCGGTGCGGTGCCGGCGGTCGGCGATGCGTTCGACGTGATGTTTCGCGTCAACATCCGCAATATGCGGATGTTGCGGCGCTGGCTTGACCGCCAGCGCTAGGTCGTAAACATCATGCCTACGACCGAGAGCACGATCCGGAAAAGTGGAAACCGGTTTTCCGAAAAGATCGTGCTCAAATAAGACAACACTTTACGCGGCGTCGGCCTTGGTCTCGGCGGCGGCGGTTGGCGCGGCGGCGGGCTCGGGAGCGCGGCGCTCGAGCGGAAAATCCGCGCTTTCATACAGCGAGCGAATCCCGCTCTGGTCGAAGCGGGCTTCTTCGACCTGAAGATAGGCGCCGTTCAGCGAATCCGCCGGAAGCTCCTCGATGGCGAATCGGACCGCGGCAGCGGCGGTATCGAACCGGCGATAGGCAAAGCCAGCCCGCTTCTTCTTGCGGATCGCGGCGGGAAACAATTCGGCGGCGGTGTTGTAGCTGAATGCAGCCATCGTCAGTGACCTTTGTCAGGAGAATGCGATCGAAACGACGTACATTTCGCGCCAGGGTAGCCGATCTGGCCACCCGGCATTCGGTCATTTCAGGACAGACCCCAATATAAGCACGTTTGACGGAAATGCTATCGCCGGTGCACCGGATGATGAATCAGCGGCCGATTCCCGGCATGTCAAAATAACGCTGTTATTTCAATGCGATGCGCTGGGAACTCAGAGCTTGCCGAGCAGCAGCAGGATGAGCAGCACGATCAGAACGACGCCGCCGAGGCCCATTCCGCTGTGCCCCATGCCGTAGCCATAGCCGCCGAACCGGCCGCTGAAGCCGCCCAAGAGAAAGATGATCAGGATGATGACGAGGATCATTCCAAGCGACATGTGATGTCTCCCCGGCAAGGCGGCCAACGCCTGCAGACCGAACACCCGCCGGAAACCAAACAAAGCATATCGACGATGCGGGTTCCATAGACTGGAACCGGGCCGCGCAAAAATCGGCTGCTACCGAGGTGCTGCGCGAGCCCGTCAACCGCGCATCGCCTGGAGCGCTATCGCTTTCAATTGAATCGCGACAGCGCTCCAGGTCGTAAACATCATGCCTATGCGGCTAAGAAATTTTCGCGCCGCCTCAGGGTTTGGCAGCGCCATCGCCGATCGGGATCACCTTGAGCGGCGAGGTGTAGGGCTCGACGCGCAGCGACTCGCTGGACAACAGGCCGATCTGGCGCAGCGGCGCCTGTTCGAGATCGCCGCTCGCGGCCTTGCGTACCGCGTATTGCCACACGCTCATCGAGCCCTTGGCGGCGAGCAATTTCGCCACCCCGCCGGCGTTCTTGCCCTCGAGCTGCGCGAGTTCGTCGTCGGTGAGCCCGATCACGATCTCGTCCCTGGTGGTGATCACCTTGAACAGCGAGACCTTGTCGGCGGCAAGCGCCGGGTAGCTCATGACACTCTGCAGGATCATGCCGGCGAGGCCGGCACCGAGCAGCAGGCGATGGGACGTTCGAGACATATGCCAACCTTCCATGGGTAACGCGCGAACGAAAAGCCCCGCGCGAGGCTTGGTCGCGCGGGGCAAGGAACGCGTTCGAACGGGTCTGCGGATTATTTCGGCTGCAGCTTCAGCGCCGCCGAGTTGATGCAGTAGCGCAGTCCGGTCGGGCCGGGGCCGTCGTTGAAGACGTGGCCGAGATGGCCGCTGCATTTCGAGCACAACACCTCGGTCCGGATCATGCCGTGGCTGATGTCGCGTTCCTCGTCGACATGGCTGTCGACGGCGGGCGCGGTGAAGCTCGGCCAGCCGCAGCCGGAATCGAATTTGGCATCGGAAGCGAACAGGGTCTGGCCGCAGCCGGCGCAGGTGTACGTCCCGGCGCGGTGCTCGTGCTCGTATTCGCCCGAAAACGGCCGCTCGGTGGCTTTTTCGCGCAGCACCGCGTACTGCATCGGGGTCAGCTCGTTGCGCCATTCGGCCTCGGTCTTGCTGACCTTGCCGGGCATCGTCTTGGTGTCGGACATGGAATCTCCCTCAATCTGAGATCGTCAGTTGGTGGCCTTCTTAGTTGGTAGCCTTCTTAGTTGGTCGCCTTGGCTTGGCTCACCAGCGTCGGTTTCTCGGTATAATCCTGGGCAAACAGCTTCTTCAGGTTTTCGACCTTCGGAATGTCGTTGTAGGCAATATAGGGCTGGTTCGGGTGCAGCGTCAGGTAGTCCTGATGATACGCCTCGGCCGCATAGAACCCTTCGAGCGGGCCGACCTTGGTCACGATCGGCTTGCGGTAGACCTTCGCCGCATTGAGCTGGGAGATATAGGCGTCCGCCACCTTCTTCTGCTCGTCGCTTGTGGTGAAGATCGCCGAGCGATATTGCGTGCCGGAGTCCGGTCCCTGACGGTTCAACTGGGTCGGGTCGTGTGCCACCGAGAAGAAGATCTGCAGGATCTTGCCGTAGCTGATCTTCTTCGGGTCGTATTTGATCTGGACGGATTCGGCGTGGCCGGTGGTCCCGCTGCTCACCGTCTCGTAGCTGGCGGTAGACTTGTTGCCGCCGGCGTAGCCGGACACGGCGTTGACCACGCCGTTGGTGTGCTGAAACACGCCTTGCACGCCCCAGAAGCAGCCGCCGGCTATCACCGCGGTCTGAATGCCGTCGGATGCCTGCACGTCGACCGCGGGGGCGGGAATGACGACGGCGTCTTCCGCCGCCAGCGACGGTACCGCGAGATAGGTCGAAACCGCCAGCGCACCGATGGCGGCGACGCAGAGCGACAGGCGGCTGAACGGGGAACGGCGCATGGGATTTCCTCTTCTATGACGATGAAATCGGGTTGGATGGCAGTTTAAAGGGTCGGCCGCGGTTCGCAATCGCAGCCCTGCCACCAGATACGCAGCAGATCACCGGTTGTTACCGCCCGGCGCACACGAGTTCGTGAATAAATTGAAGCCGCGCCAGTACGTTAGCCCCGAACAGCCTACGGCGCGCTGGCCAGCGCGGGCCGCGTCAAGGCGCGGCGGTCCTTCACCACGCCGATCGTCACCCCCATCCGCCTGATGGTGACGATCTCCTGGCCCTGAAGGATGCGATCGCAGTTCATGTGGGTCGGCGCGATGAAGAAATCGGCGTGCTCCCATTGCTGGCTGCGGACCCACTGCAGCATCTGATGCGGGCGTTTTTCGAACGCCAGCCGTTCGCCGCACACCGCCACGGTATATTTACGCGGGCTGCGCGCGACCTCGGCATGTTCGGTCCGCGCCAGGTATTCCTCCAGTTCGGCGACCGCCGCCGGCATGATGTTGACCCAGTAGTCGGTCGCGTAACGCCCGGATGCGCCCTGCAGTCCACCAACCGCGCGGTTGTAGTAGAGGTATTCATACGGATGCAGTTCGGCGAGCAGCGCCAGGTTCCAGCCATACCACGCCGTAACGACGGCAAGCGCGCCGGCGGCGGCCATGCGCCGCCAGCGCGCCAGCGTCGAGACCGATGCGTGGATGCCGATGCCGGCCAGGATGGCAATCGATGGAATCACGAACAGGAAATGCCGCATGCCTGTGAACGCCGGCCCGTGGCAGATCACCTGGCAGGCCAGCGGGAAGGCGACGGCGAGCGCGATCATCGCGGTTTCGCGACGGTCGATCGGTTCGGGCATGAGTTCTGCCAGCCGACGCGGCAGTAACGCCAGCATCATCGCGACGGCGGCGGCGGCCAGCGTCAGCAGCGGCACGCGAATGAGGATATAGATCGGCACGTAGAGCCGCGGCACACTGGCCATTTCGTAGACCTGTCCGGCGAGCACGGTCCGGATGTGGTACTGAAATTCGGAGAAGTCGAGCAGACCGCGGATCGGATTCAGCGGCGCCAGCGCCGACCACGGCCACGCGGCGATCATGATGAGGTAGGCGATCAGCAGCGCCGGCAGCAGTGCGAAGCCTGATTGCAGCGCAAAGCGAATTCGCTCGCGTCCGTGCCCCGTAAACGGCCGGGGGATGTGGAGACAGATCGCAAAACCGGCATAGATCACCAGCAGCAGCGCCAGGACGCGAATCCCGAGCGCCGCCCCGGTCAAGAGGCCGAACGCGACCACGTGGGCGGTCCGCGGTCGCGGCAGGTCGCGCGACAGCCGCACCAGAAAATACATCGCACCGGCCATGGCGGCGGCGAGGGGAATGTCCTTGGTATGGTTGAACATGCCGCCATACCAGGCGCCGCAGAGCGCCAGCGCCGTGCCGGCCAGAAATCCGGCGCGGGGGCCGGCGATCAGCCGTGCCGTGGCGGCGGTTGCGCCGATACCGAAAATGCCGATCAGCGCGCACATGATGTGGCGAAGCTCGTAGGCGTCCAGCGGCACGAACCTGGCGAGTTCGACCGCAACGATGTCGAACAGTCCGCCGTAGAGGTAGAGATTCTGGAAGTTGAAGACGCTGCGATCGGTCAATCCGCTCCGGTAGTAATCCAGGATGAGCTCGCCGTAACGATGCTGCACCACTTCGTCGTTCGAGATGGCGTAACTCTCAAAGGTGAGAAAGGCGAGGAACACCAGGATCGCGAGGCCAACCAGCGTTGCGATATCGTATGCGTCGATGCGTGCGAGAACGGCGAGCCGGCCCGCCCGGTTTCGGTCCGGCCGGTGGCCTTGATGAGTATCGCAAATGCCAAGATCGGCCGTGCCGTAAGGGTCCGCGGCGGTATCGCTCATGCGCTGGTCATGCTCGCAACCTGGTGCGGCGCGCAGGCCGCGACCAATCAGGAAAGGATCGGGTCGTTAGTTCAGCGCAAGCAGGTAGCCGGCACCCCCGTCGCAGACTACGGGGAAGAAGCGCGCGATGTAAATACGACGGTGGGCGGAGCCGCTTTCGCAACGGCGAAAGGCACAGCCGATCCGATTGCATCGCAGCACGATAGGTGGGGTTACACCACCACGCTGAGCCGCTTGGCGGCGCGGGTGATGCCGGTATAGAGCCAGCGGGCGCGGCTTTCGCCGAACGCAAAACTTTCGTCGAACAGCACCACGTCGTCCCACTGCGAACCCTGGCTCTTGTGCACGGTCAGCACGTAGCCGAAGTCGAACTCGTCGTAAGGTTTTCGCTGCTCCCAGGGGATTTGTTCGATCCCGCCCTCGAAACAGTCCTGGCGCACCGATACCTTCGTCACCTTGTGGATGAATTCCTCGTCCGGCGACAGCCGCATGCTCAGGATCCGCGATGTTTTCGAGCGCGACGGCGTGCGGCCCTTGACCCGCCACAGCCCGCCGTTGAACAGGCCCTTCTTGCGGTTGTTGCGCAGGCACACCAGCTTGTCGCCGGCAACCGGCAGCAACTCCTCGATGTTCTGGCGCTGCCGCATACGCGTGTTGTAGGCGCGGCGGGTGTTGTTGCGGCCGACCAGCACCTGGTCGGCGCTCATCACCCGGTCCGGGTCGAACTCGGCGCGCGCCACCACCTCGCTTTCGCCGTGCCGGCCGATCTCGAGGCCGCGGCCCTCGCGCACGTCCATCGACATCCGCACGATCGGATCGTGCTGCGCCTGCCGGTGCACCTCGGTCAGCATGACGTCGGGTTCGCAATCGGTAAAGAATCCGCCGCCCTGGATCGGCGGCAGCTGCGCCGGATCGCCGAGCACCAGCAGCGGGCAGTCGAACGACATCAGGTCGCGGCCGAGATCGGCATCCACCATCGAGCATTCGTCGATCACGATCAGCCTGGCCTTGGAGGCCGGCGCGTCGTCCCACAATTCGAAACTGGGCTGCTCCTCGCCGGATTCCCGGGCGCGGTAGATCAGCGAATGGATGGTCGAGGCGCCGTCGCAACCCTTGTTGCGCATCACCAGCGCCGCCTTGCCGGTGAACGCGGCGAACTTGACCTCGCCGTCGACGCCCTCGGCGATGTGCCGCGCCAGCGTGGTCTTGCCGGTGCCGGCATAGCCGAACAGCCGGAAGATCGGCGGCGTGCCGTTCTTGCCGGGCCTGGCTTTCAGCCAGTTGGCAACGGCTTTGAGCGCGGCATCCTGATGCGGGGTGAAGGCGGGCATTGATCCAAAACGGAGGGTGATGTTGATGAAGGCGAAATACGCGCGAGCTTCGAGGCTGGCGCGACTCACCCCTCGCAAGCTAACCATTCGGGCTGCCGGCGCAAGCCGCCTCGCGCCTGCGGCAACCGATGCGCGCGACCAGATCGGGTTGCCGAATATTTCCCCATGTCGCATATACGCCTTGTCCCGGGTCTAAACCGCGACAGCTCTCGTGGTCGCCGGAGCGGAAGCGCAGTATTCAGCCGGAGAATTCAGCCATGGAACGCAAACTGCTGCAGATTGCCGTGACCCTGACCGGGTTGGCCGCGGTCGGTTTCGGGCTCGCCGGGGTGGCGGTCGGCACCACCTTCCTGGGGCTCTCCGACGATGTCGTGATCGACAGTTCGGTGCGGTTCCTCAAGGGAATGACGCTGGTGATCGGGCTGATCTACTGGTCGACCGTTCCACAGATCGAGCGGCACGGCGAACGGATCACGCTGGTGACGTTGATCCTGGTCGGCGGCGCCGTGGCGCGCCTGATCGCGGTGGTCAGCCATGGGGTGCCGACCACCGGCATCCTGCTCGGTCTGGTCGGGGAACTGATCTTCGTTCCGCTGTTGTGGCTATGGCAGCGTCATGTCGCCACCGTTGCCCGGCGCACCGCGGTCACATGAAGCGCGCAGCGGAGTGGGCGTTATACGCCGTCGGCGCGCTCGCGGTGGGTTATCTCGCGCTGTACCTGTACGCGGCGCTGACCCGGCCGAATTTCCAGCCCGGCGATCCGATCCGGATTTTCCGCAAGCCCGACGCGCCGGACTACTCGATGGGTCCGGCGCGGGTCGATGCCGCGTGATTACGCCGGCGCCGCGACACCCCGGTATTCGCCGGCGCCCGCCGGCGTGATCGGCAGCCCGCCGTCGGCATATTCGTTGAGCTTGTTGCGCAGCGTGCGGATCGAAATGCCGAGAATGTTCGCCGCGTGGGTGCGGTTGCCGAGGCAGTGCTTCAGCGTTTCCAGGATCAGGTCGCGTTCGACGTCGGCGACGGTGCGGCCGACCAGCGCGCGGGTGACCTGCTCGGCGGCGAGGGTGGCATGCGCCACGGCGGGCGCGGTTTTCGCCAGGTCAAGGCGATCGCCGTCGGGGGAGAGAATGGCATCGGCACCGATCTCGTCGCCGGTGGCCATCAGCACCGCGCGGTGGATGGTATTTTCCAGTTCGCGGACGTTGCCCTGCCAGCGGTTGGTGGTGAGCACCCGTCGCGCCTCGGTCGAAATCGGCCGCAGCGGCACGCCGTTGGCTTCGGCATATTTCCGCACGAAATGCTGCGCCAGTTCCAGGATGTCGGCCGGGCGTTCGCGCAGCGGCGGGATTTTCAGGTTGACGACGTTGAGCCGGAACAGCAGATCCTCGCGGAAAGTGCCCTCGCGCACCACGTCGGCCAGGTTGCGGTTGGAGGTGGCGATGATGCGGATATCGACCGGAACCGGGCGGGTGCCGCCGACCCGGTCGATGATACGTTCCTGGATGGCGCGCAGCAGCTTGGATTGCAGCCGGATATCCATTTCGGAAATTTCGTCCAGCAGCAGCGTGCCGCCGCTCGCCTCCTCGAATTTTCCGATGCGCCGGGCGATGGCGCCGGTGAAAGCCCCCTTTTCATGGCCGAACAGCTCGGACTCCAGGAGGTGCTCCGGGATCGCCGCGCAGTTGATGCTGATGAACGGCTTCTTGGCGCGGTGCGAGCGGGTGTGGACATAGCGCGCCAGCACTTCCTTGCCGGTGCCGGATTCCCCGGTGATCATCACCGAGGCGTCGGAGCCGGCGATCTGCTGCGCCAGCTTGATGACCTTGGCCATCGCCTCGTCGCGGTAGATCAGATCGCGGGAATCGTTGGCGACGGCGGCGAGCACGGCGGCGATCAGTTCCGGATCGGGCGGCAGCGGGATGTATTCCTTGGCGCCGGCGTGGATGGCGGCGACCGCGGCGCGGGCGTCGCTGGTGATGCCGCAGGCGACGATCGGCACGTGAATGTGTTCGGCCTCCAGCCGCAGCACCAGGTCGCGGATGTCGAGGGCGACATCGACCAGCAGCAGGTCGGCGCCCTTGCCGCCGCGCAGCACCCGCATCGCCTGTTCGTGGTCCTCGGCGTGGACGACCGAGGCGCCGTTGTCCATGGCGATCTTGGTGGCGGTCGTAAGCTGGCCCTTCAATGTGCCAACGATGAGCAGCCGCATGTCTTTCTCCTGTTATCAAGTTCGCGCCATTCGCGGCGCTGAGCTAATCTCTTTGTTTGCGCATGGTCTTTTCGGAAAACCGGTTCCCACTTTTCCGGATCATGCGCTATGTCAGGCCTTATCCGCCTTGATGATTTCCGTCATGGTCACGCCGAGCTTTTCTTCCACCAGAACGACCTCGCCGCGCGCCACCAGCCGGTTGTTGACGTAGATGTCGATGGCTTCGCCGACTCTGCGGTCGAGTTCGAGCACGGTGCCGGGCCCGAGCCGCAACAGTTCGCCGACGTCCATCTTGGAGCGGCCGAGCACGGCGGAGACCTGAACCGGGACGTCGAAGACGGCCTCGAGATCGGCGGCGATCCGCGCGACCTGCTCGTCGTCGTTGTAGGTGACGTCGCCGAGCGGCGGCGCATCGGCGCCGTTGAGATCAGGAAGCGGGACGTTGTCACTCATGGTTCAATCCTCATGACGCCGCCGCGACGGCCTGATTACGGGACGCCATGTAGCGTCCAACGAGTTCGTTGATCTTGGCCTCGATGGCCGCACGTTCGAGCACCACGCCGCCGTCGGCCCACTCGATCCTGCAGTCGCCGGTGGCGATTTCGGGCTCGGCCAGGATGACGAGCCGGCCCTGGAAGCCGCTCTGCTTGGCCATGGTCTCGATCCGCTCCCGCGCGGCGTCGTATAATTGGTCGTTGATCCGGACCACCAGATGCGGGGTCGAGACCAGATGGCGGAAGCAGTCGCTGACCAGCGCGGTCATTTCGGTCAGCGGCTCGCCGGCCATCAGTTCATTGCAGAGCTTGCGCGCCACCGAGACCGCGACATCGACCGCTTCGGTTTCCATACGCACTTCGATGTTGGCGTACCGGCTGGCGATGGTGCGGATGGCGGCGCCGATCTCCTCGAGCGCCAGCGCCGCGCGGCGGTCGCTTTCCACCTTGGCCTCGCGCTGCGCGGCCTCGAAGCCGGTGCGATAGCCTCTCGCTTCGGCGGCCGCGACCATCTCGGCGATTTCCGCCGTGGTCGCCGCCTTCTGCCGGGCGTTGTCCGGAGCCGAGAAGTCCTGATCGAACAGGAATTTTGCCGGGGCGCCCATCAGTACACCAGCTCGTCGTCGGCGCGGTTCTTGGTCAGCATGATTTCACCCTTGGCCGCGAGGTCCTTGGCAAGATTGACCAGCAGCGCCTGCGCCTCGTCGACGTCGCGCAGCCGGACCGGCCCCAGCGCCGCCATGTCGTCGAGCAGCATCTTTCCGGCGCGGGACGACATGTTGCCGAGGAAGAACGCCCGGACTTCCTCGTTGGCGCTCTTGAGCGCGACGCCGAGCTTGTCCTTGTCGATGTTGCGCATCAGGGTCTGGGCCGACGCGGAGTCGAGCTTGACCAGGTCGTCGAAGGTGAACATCAGCGCCTTGATGCGCTCGGCCGATTCCCGGTTGTCCTCTTCCAGCGAGGTGATGAATCGGGTTTCGGTCTGGCGGTCGAAATTGTTGAAGATCTCCGCCATCACTTCGTGGGCGTCGCGGCGGCGGGTCTGCGACAGGTTGGACATGAATTCGGTGCGCAGGGTCTGTTCGACGCGCTCGATGACCTCCTTTTGCACCGCTTCCATCCGCAGCATGCGGCTGACCACGTCGAGCGCCATGTCCTCGGGCAGGATCGCCAGCACCCGGGCCGCGTGTTCGGGCTTGAGCTTCGACAGCACCACCGCGGTGGTTTGCGGGTATTCGTTCTTGAGGTAGTTGGCGAGCACCTCTTCCTGAACGTTGGAGAGCTTCTCCCACATGTTGCGGCCCGCGGGGCCCCGGATCTCTTCCATGATGCCGGTGACCCGGTCGCCCGGCAGATACTGCTGCAGCAACCGCTCGGTGGCGTCGAAGGTTCCCATCAGGGCGCCCGACGCCGACATCCGCGACACGAATTCGAGCAGCAGGTCCTCGACGACCTCGACTTCGACGGTGCCGAGCGACGACATCACCAGCGACAGGTCCTTGACCTCTTCGTCGTCGAGCAGGGCCCAGACCTTGCCGCCATATTGCTCGCCGAGCGCCAGCATCAGGATCGCGGCGCGCTTCGGGCCGCTCAGCGGCTTGGAGGCCGGGCGCGCGCCCTGACGCTGCGCCAGGGTCGCTACGACGCTGGCGATGTCGTTGGTGTTATTCGCGATGGTGGTCTGCGGTACGGCCATCAGGTCGCGGGCTCCGTCAGCCATTGCCGGATGATGGCGGCGGTTTCGTTCGGGTTGCGGTCAGCCAGTTCGCCGACGCGGTGCACCGACTGGGCATGGACCTGGCCCTGCACCTGGGCGACGTCGATCATGTTGGCCGGGGCGGCAATCTCGGCGGTCGCGCCGTCGGTCAGTGCGGCGACGGGTTCCGGAACCGGATCGGCGGTCAGGATGCGCTTCACCAGCGGCCGGATCACCATGAACAGCACCACGAGGCCGAGCAGCATCATCACGGCGAGTTCGATCACATACATCACATCATCCTTGGTGAACTGCAGCATGCCGAGCCATCCCGTCGGCTCCGCGATCGGCGCGAGAGCCGGGCCTTCGGCGAATTTGAGGTTGACCACCTCGACCTGGTCGCCACGCTTCTGTTCGAAGCCGATCGCCGAGCGCACCAGCGTCGCGATGCGGTCGAGCTGGTCCTTGGTGCGCTCCTGGTAGACCAACTCTCCCTTGTCGTTCTTGGCATAGATGCCGTCGACCAGCACCGCGACCGAGATGCGGTTGACCCGGCCGGCTTCGGTCACTTCGGTCTTGGTGGTGCGGGAGATCTCGTAGTTGTTGGTTTCCTCGCTCTTCTTGCTCTGGTCGCGGGCGGCGTCGGTGCCGTTCTGCTGGTTGCCGGGCAGTTCGTTGTTGACCGTCACCTGGCCGTTGCTGCTGGCCGTCGAGTTGGATTCCTCGCGCGACTGGCTGGAGCGCAGCACCCGCCCTTCCGGATCGAAGCGATCGGAGGTCTGGGTGGTCTTGTTGTAGTCGAAGTCGGCGGAGAGCTGGACCCGGGCGCGGCCGGCGCCGACCACCGACGACACGATGGCCTCGATCTGGCTGCGCATCCGCTTTTCGAACGAGGCGCGGCGCTCGTCGCCGGTGGCGCCGTCGTTGGTGGCGTCGCCGGATCCGTCGGCCAGCAGCTGGCCGGCTTCGTCGACGATGGAGACCCGTTGCGGCTTCAGGCCGTTGACCGCCGAGGCGACCAGGTGGCGGATGGCGCGCACCTGCGCCGGCTCCAGCATGCCGCGGACCCGCAGCACGATCGAGGCCGACGGCTCCGGGGTTTCGCGCGAAAACAGCGGGCGTTCCGGCAGCACCAGATGCACCCGGGCGGCCTGGATCCGGTCGATCGCCTTGATGGTTCGGGCGAGCTCGCCCTCGAGAGCCCGCAAGTGATTGATATTCTGAACGAAACTGGTGGTGCCGAGCGCGTCGGACTTGTCGAAGATCTCGTAGCCGACACCGCCGCCCTTGGGCAGGCCGCTTTCGGCCAGCTTCATGCGAAGCCGGGTGACCTTGTCCTTCGGCACCATGATCGAGGCGCCATCGTTGCGCAGTTCGTAGGGTATGCCCTGGCGCTCGAGATCCTTGATGATGCCGGAGGAGTCCTCGATGCTGAGATCGGTAAACAGCGTGGTCATTTGCGGCGTCGTGACGCGCATGATGACGAACGCAAAGAAGGCGATCAGCGCGGTGGTGACCGCGATCATCGCCATCAGGCGTGCTGCACCCAAGCCCTTTAGGAAACTGACCAGACCCTGCAACGCGCCCGCCCCTCAAATTCGGCACCAGAAGCCGACTGGGCAAATTTTGCCCATGGGATGGTTTCCATCTGGTTAACGATGGTTAATGCCCGGCCAAAGAATGGCGAAATAACGAAAACCGGCCTTCCTGCGGGAAGCCGGTTTTCGTCAAATGCCGAATAATGCGTTGGGGGGCCTTATTGCCGGTATTGCTGGATGCGGGTGGTGCGCAGCCCGGCCAAGCCATGCTGGTCGATGGAAAACTGCCAGGACAGGAACTCGTCGACGGTCAGCGTGTAGCGGCTGCAGGCCTCTTCCAGAGAGAGCAGGCCGCCGCGCACAGCGGCAACGACTTCGGCCTTGCGGCGGATCACCCACCGTTTGGTCCCTGGCGCGGGCAGATCGGCAATGGTCAACGGACTGCCGTCAGGCCCGATGACGTATTTTACCCTCGGGCGATGGGGTTCTGTCATGGCGTACTCACAAACTCTCAACCACTGAACTCACTTGGACAACCTACGCCCAGCGGCTTAAAATTTGCCTAAGCTCAAGACTCCAATACGAATCTCCTTGAAAATGACTGGAATCCGTCGCCGGCGCGGTGGCGCGGGCTCAACCGGAGCTGGAATCGGATGGGTTCTGCGGCGGTGCCGGCGCGACCGGCCCGGTCTCAGTTGGTGCCGGTCGTCGAACTGGTGGTGGCGCCCGCCCGCACGATGCGCTTGACCTGGTCGGTGGTGTAATTCTGCCCGCCAACCGACAGCAATGGCGGGCTCTGGGTCAGGTCGACCGAGTCGACGATGCCCTGCACCTGCGTCGATATCGCAACGGCCTTGCCGCTCGAATCGGCGCCGACCACTGACATCTTGTAGGAGCCGGCCGGCCATTGGGTGCCGTCCGTCCCCTTGCCGTCCCAGGTGAAGTTCGCGGTGCCGGCGTTCACCGAAAACGGACCGCTGTAGGCGGTCTGTCCGCTCGAACTGGTGATGGTGACCGTGGCCGTCGCCGCCGACGGCGAATTGAAACTCCAGGTCGCGTTGTTGCCGTCGAACTGCGCCGTGCTGCCGTCGACGGTGACGGTCTGGCCGACGAACACCAGCGCCTGGGTGGATTGCGCTGATTTGTCGATGCTGACCAGCGAGGCCAGGGCGTCGTTGCCCTTCATCTGCTGCTCGATGCCGGCGAACTGCACCAGTTGCTGGGTGAACTGGTTGGTGTCGAGCGGATCGAGCGGATTCTGGTTCTGCAGCTGGGTCGTGAGCAAGGTCAGGAAGGTCTGGAAATTGTCCGCGATGCCAGGAGTCTTGGTGCCGTTGGCCGAGGTCGAGCCGGTCGGCGCCACATAGTTCGGATTTGGCGCCGAGACCGGTGTCGTGATGGTGGTATCAGCCATGTCGCTCTCCTCAGATCCTGATATCGACGCCGCTGCTGGAACCCAGCATGCGGCCATAGCTTTGTTGCGCCGTCACCGCCGGCAGGGCGTTTTCGTCGCTGACCACAAGACGCTGGGCGTTGCGACCGGTGTCGTTGCCGGTGTTGCCGCCGGACGAGGACTGATCGCGCAGGCTGAACTGCAGTCCGCTGTCGCCGGTCTTGAGCCCGGCGTTCTCCAGTGCGCGCTGCAGTTGCGGCGCGTCCTGCTGCAGCATCGCCAGGGTTTCCGGCCGCTCGACCGTTAAATGCGAGGTCACCTGGCCCTTGCTGTCGACGTCCATGCGGACATCGATGCGGCCGAGTTCGGCGGGGTCGAGGCGGATTTCGAACCGGCTCTTGCCGCTCTGCGCCGAGGCCGCGAGCTCGACCGCGAGGCCGCTCAAGGGGATCGCGGCGTGGGTTGCGACGGTCGCCGTCAACTGCGAGGCGGGGATCGGCGCCGTCACCGGCTGGAATTGCGGCTGCGGGGCGATATTGCCCTGTTGACCGGAGTCGGGCGCATTGGCTTGTGTGCCCGCCGCAGCGGCGGCGGTATCGTGAGAAATGGCCGTGGCCGCTGTTGGGGTCGGTCCGGCGGTACCGGAAGCATCGGTTTTCAGACCGTCGACCGGGGTGTCGCCCGACTTGGCTTCGCCGATCGGCGCCACCGGTTGCGTGCCAATGCCGCCGTTCGCCGGCTGGATCGTTGTCGATGTCGCGGGTGCATCGGTTCTGCCCGGCTTGCCGGTCGCCGTCGATGCCGTGCCCTCGGTGGCGGTCGCCGTTGCCGCCGCTGTCTTGAGCGTTGTTTTCGCTGAAGCCGCCGTCTTCGCGGCAATCGTGGCTGCGACAGCCTGGCCGGTTTGCGCGGCGGCGTCGACCTGCGCGGTGGCGGCCGTCTGCGCGGTCTGGGCATCTGACTTGAGGTCGTCGTTGGCGGCGGCCTGCTGGGCCTTCAGCGCCGCTGACGCGATCGCAAGCGGAGCAGTTCCGGCCGTGCCGGCCGTGGTCGATGGGGTCACGGCAACAGTGGTCGAGGTAACCGCCGGGACCGGTATCGTCACCGCGATCGCGGTCACGGCCACCGCCGTGGCCGATTGGGTCGATTCGGCGGAATCGGTGCCTGTCGTGGTGTCCGACGCACTGTCCTTCTTGGCCGGATTCTTGGCACCGGATTGGCCGGCGGCGTCGGATTTGGCAGGCTGCGAGCTGGCCGGGGGATTGGCGTCCGTTTTGGCGTTGGCGTCTGTCGGGCCCGGGTTGGACGGGTTGCGGTCGGCCGGTGCGGGGGAGTTGGAACTTGGGTCGGCGGACGGGGTGTTGTCGCTATTGTTCGCGGTATTGGCGTTTGAAGACGGGTCCGACCGGTGGTCGCTGGGCGGCGGCCGGTTGTCGTTCGATGGGGACGGATCGGCAGCCTGAGGCTGCGGCGCGGGCAGATCGGGCAGCGTCGGCGCCGCGCGATTGTGGCTGTCGGCCGCCATGCTGCTGTTGACCAGCGATGCAAAGCTGTCCGACCGCGAAGGTTGATCGTTTTGCGAGGGCTTCGACCGGGGGTCGGGGAATGACACACTGGCGGTCGGGTCTGCAGTCACACTGAACACGGGCGGCCTTTCAGGTTGGATCCGACATTCCAATTAGCAAGGACCAGGCCAGTACCCTGCTTTGAGAAATATCTATATATATCAATGTATTGCGAAAATATGCCGGGTCCGGCCGCGGCCCCGGCGCCATTGCATTTCTGCCCCGCGGCAAGAATTGCCGTCCAAGGGCGTGCGCAAAGCCAGGGGCGCGATTGCCTCTGCGGAATACGGACTATATTAAAGGCTGACTTTCAGACATCGGACGGGGCGAAGGCGCTTCCCGGCAATTGCTTGAGAGTTCCCTGACCACGAGAGGCTCCACGGGAGCTTCGGTGATCGCATCTGTGACCGGAACAATGCTCAACAGCCTGGATCTCGAAGGCCGTCCACAGGACACACGGGTCGTCGTCGCCATGTCGGGCGGAGTCGATTCGTCGGTGACGGCTGCGCTGCTGAAGTCCGAGGGTTACGACGTCGTCGGCGTCACCCTGCAGCTTTATGACCATGGCGAAGCCACCCATCGCAAGGGCGCCTGCTGCGCCGGGCGCGACATCCACGATGCCCGCGACGTCGCGGCGCGCCTGGGCATTCCGCACTACGTGCTGGACTACGAAAGCCGCTTTCGCGAGTCTGTGATCGAGAATTTCGCCGAAAGCTATGCGCTCGGCGAAACGCCGGTGCCGTGCATCGAGTGCAACCGTTCGATCAAGTTTCGCGATCTGCTCATGACCGCGCGCCAGCTCGGTGCCGCGGCGCTGGCGACCGGCCATTATGTGGCGTCGCGCCGGCTCGACGACGGCTCGCGCGCGCTGGTTTGTGCCGCCGATGCCGACCGCGACCAGAGCTATTTCCTGTTCGCCACCACCGCCGAGCAGCTCGACTTCCTGCGCTTTCCGCTCGGCGACATGACCAAGCCCGAGACGCGCGAATGGGCGCGGCGGTTCGGCCTGTCGGTGGCCGACAAGCAGGACAGCCAGGACATCTGCTTCGTGCCGACCGGCCGCTATACCGACGTGATCGAACGCATGAAGCCCGGCACTGCCGCGGGCGGCGATATCGTCGACCTCGATGGTCGCGTGCTCGGCCGCCACGACGGCATCGTGCATTTCACGATCGGGCAGCGCCGCGGCCTCGGCATTGCCTCCACCGCGCCGCTCTACGTGGTGCGGCTGGAAGCGGCGACACGCCGCGTCGTAGTCGGCCCGCGCGAGGCGCTGCGCATGCATCGCATCGCGCTGCGCGACGTCAACTGGATCGGCGACGGCGCGCTCGCCACCGTCGCGGCCAGGGGCCTGGAGCTTTTCGTCAAGATCCGTTCGACCCGCGCACCGCAGCCGGCGTCGCTGCGCGCCACACCCGGCGGCTATGAAGTCGAACTGGTGGCCGGCGAGGACGGGGTTTCGCCGGGCCAGGCCTGCGTATTCTACGATGCGCCCACCGGCCAGGCCCGCGTGCTCGGCGGTGGCTTCATCAAGAGCGCCGCGGCGAGGCCGTCGGCCTCCAACCTCAATCGCGAAACCGTCGCGGCAGCGGGCGTGCACGGATAAGAAGAGTCAGGGCAGGGGAATGGCCGACGATATCGACCGCGCCGGGGTCGCGAAGGCTTATGGGCGCTGGGCTCCGGTGTACGATCTGGTTTTCGGCAAGGTGTTCGACCAGGGCCGGCAATCCACCATCGCCGAGGCCGACCGGATCGGCGGGCGCATCCTCGACGTCGGCGTCGGCACCGGATTGTCACTGTCGGATTATTCGCCCACCACGAAACTCTGCGGCGTTGATATTTCCGAGCCGATGCTGCGTAAGGCGCAGGAGCGGGTACGGACCCAGGGTCTCTTCAACGTCGAGACGCTGGCGGTGATGGACGCCAAGAATCTGGCGTTTGCTGATTCGTTTTTCGACGCGGTGGTGGCGCAATACGTCATCACCGCGGTGCCGGATCCCGAAGCGACGCTGGATGATTTCATCCGGGTGCTGAAACCGGGCGGCGAACTCATTCTGGTCAATCATATCGGCGCCGAGAGTGGGCCGCGCCGGATCTTCGAACTGGCGTTTGCGCCGCTGGCGCGCCGGCTCGGCTGGCGGCCCGAGTTCCCGTGGTCGCGGCTGGCGGACTGGGCGGCGAAACATGGCGGCGTCAGCCTCACCGAACGCCGCCCGATGCCGCCGATGGGGCATTTCTCGCTGATCCGCTATCAAAAATCCTGAATCCGGCACGATCGCCGCTCATTACATCGCACCTTACGGGGGAACGTCTGTGCTTCCCGGCCGTTGCCTCGTCATGCAATGGAAAGCTTCTCTCGCGCTGTCATGTATCTGGTTTGCGATGTGCGGAGCGGCGATGGCGCAGAAGCCGCCCGTCGCCGACCCGCCGCTGCAGACGCCGCCGCCATCGGCGCGCAGCGCCAGCGATTGCGCGCCGACCCAACCGGTTCCGCGCCAGGGCACCATTGCCCCGCAAGGATCTACCGTCGGCCAGAGCGCCGAGCCCTTGGGCGATAAACTGGCCAGGTCGGACGGCGTGCTTTGCCCGCCGTCAGGCGTCGACCCGGATATCCATGCGCCGACCCCCAATACCGGCAACATGCCGGTCATTCCGCCGCCGGGCAGCCCGGGCGGCGACCAGACGGTACGACCGAAATAACGCGCAAAATTGCTTGTCGGACGAAGGCCTTGGCGGCCGGCGCGGGGTTTGCTTGACACGACCTTGACCGGCTTCTTATATGCCGCGCGTTCGCAAAGCGGGACGGTTTGTCCCCGCCGTGGACCGATGGCGAGGTAGCTCAGCTGGTTAGAGCACGGGAATCATAATCCTGGGGTCGGGGGTTCGAGTCCCTCTCTCGCTACCACACGGCAGCGCAGCCGGCCGCAAGCCATGAGAGTCCGCAGGTTCCGGTCCATCTCGTGGATCGCCTTACAGCACCTGATGGCCGCCAATCCACACCCGCGCGATATTCGGCTTTGAAGCGGTATAGACGATCTTCTGCAGCACGTCGCTCGCGTCGTCGAGATCGTCCCAGAGCCGGATCGTTCCATGCTCTGACCGTCGTATCGATCACCATTGCGTCGAACTGATAGCCTTTAGAGAAATGTCCGACGGGGAGGTTGAGCGCGACACCGCCGCCGGTCGTCGCAAGATAGAAAGCATCGCGGAAATCGATTCTCACCGCACTCCTGGCCCTCCGCTCGGTACGTTCAACCGCGGCGTCGATGCCGTTCTCCAGCATCCGCGACACCATCACGGCGCTGCGCATGCTGTCGAACATCGATCCGCTCGGGCCTCCGGCGATGTCGGTGCCGAGCCCGACATGGAGTCCCTTTTCCATGGCCGCCCGCAGCGGAAACACCGCATCGGAGAAATAGACATTGGAGAGCGGACAATGCGCGACGCCCGACCTGCGCGCCACGATCGTCTCCATGTCCCGCGACGTGATGAACGTTCCGTGCGCCAGCACGGTCTGGCGGCCGAGCAAACCGAAACGATCGAGGCTCTGGGTATCGCTGACGCCGTGGCGGCCGAGCACATAGCCATGTTGCCAGTCGCTTTCCGAGCAGTGGGTCTGGACGTGGCAGCCGCACGCTTTCGCCAGGTTGCCCAGACCTTCCAGCGCGGCATCGGTACATGACGGGATGAAGCGCGGCGTTATCGCGCCCTTCACGCGCGCTTCGCGGTTGTCCGGATGGCCGGCGACGTAGCCGATGAGGTCTTCCGTGCCGCGAATGGCCGCCTCCGGCGAAGCGTCGCGGTAGAAATCGGGACATTCTTCCGCATTGTCCATCGCCACCTTGCCGATCACCGCGCGCTGCCCGATCTCCAGGCAAATGTCGACCAGGGCCCGCGTCGCTTCCTGATGGATGGTGGCAAAATACAGCGCCGTGGTGGTGCCATTGGCAATCAGGTCTTCCACCAGCAGACGGTAGCTTCGTCTGGCGAAGGCCAGGTCGGCATAACGGGCTTCCAGTGGAAAGGTGTGCTGCTGTAACCAGATTTCGAGCGGGACATCGAGCGCGTTGCCGAGTTGCGGATATTGCGGCGCATGGACGTGCAGATCGACGAACCCGGGCAGCAGATACGACCCTACCGGCAACGTCACCAGCGTTCCAGCGTCCGCGTGGTGTTTCCTCCGTTTGGCATAATCATCATCGCGCGGAGGCAGACCGACAGGATCTCGCCGGTATCGCCGACTTCGAACAACGTGTCCTGAAAATGGTCGATGCTGCCGCGCCGGCTCGCATGAAAGCCCGAGGCAATGATGGCCTTGCCGCGCAGATGATCCATGAAAATCCTCATCGCCAACTCGAAGGCGCCCAGGCCGCTGGAGCAAGTTTGGGCAGCCTCGCCGCAGTATTTGTGCTGCTCTTTTCTGTTTCGTCAATGTCCCCATGTGGTTATGCTCTCTTTCCGGGAGCTGAAATGGGTCGTCCAACCGCTGGAGCGTCATGCGCCGAACCGTGAACTTTGTTCTGAACGACCAGACGATCTCGCTCGATGCGGTCGATCCGACGATGACCTTGCTCGAATGGCTTCGTATCAGGCAGCGTCTGACAGGAACCAAGGAAGGATGCGGCGAGGGTGACTGCGGTGCCTGCACCGTGGTGGTCGGGCGGCTGCGCCATGGCTCGCTGCGCTACGAGGCGATCAATTCCTGCATCCGCTTCGTGGCCGTGCTCGACGCCTGCCACGTGGTGACGGTCGAACACCTGAAGGCGGTGACGGGCCACACCCATCCGGTGCAGCAGGCGATGACCGAACTGCACGGCTCGCAATGCGGCTTCTGCACCCCGGGTATCGTCATGTCGCTGATGGCGCTGTGGCTCAACAACGATAAGGCGCCGACGCGCGGCCGGATCGAGGACGGACTCGCCGGGAATCTATGTCGCTGCACGGGCTATGGTCCGATCCTCGCGGCGCTCGACCGCGCCTATGAAATCGGCGCGCGATCGGCCGATCCCCTGGTTGCGGGGCAGGCCGCCATTACCCGGCGGCTGGCCGCGCTGGCCGACCAGCAAGTCATCGCCATCGGCGACGGCGCCCGCGAACTGCTTGCGCCGGCGACCGCGGACCAGCTCGCAGAGCTCACGGTGGCGCATCCGGACGCGACCATCGTCGCCGGCGCCACCGATGTCGGACTCTGGATCACCAAGATGCTGCAACGGCCGGCGTGCGTGATCTCGCTCGGCCGGGTCGCCGAACTCGACCGCATCGAGAAGCGCGACGATGCGCTCGTCATCGGGGCGCTGGCTTCCATCAGCGACGCCCGCGATGCGCTCGCCAGCCTCGGTCCCCAGGTCGACGAGCTGGTTCGCCGCTTTGGCAGCGAGCAGATTCGCAATGCCGGCACGGTGGGCGGAAACATTGCCAACGGTTCGCCGATCGGCGATTTCCCGCCGCTCCTGATCGCGCTGGGAGCAGCGGTGACCTTGCGGCAAGGCAACGCGCGGCGCACGCTGCCGCTGGAGCAGTTCTTCGTCGCCTACAAGAAACAGGACCGCCAGGCCGGCGATTTCGTCGAGGAGCTGACAGTACCGAAGCTGAAGCCCGGGACGCTGCTGCATGTGTCCAAGATTTCAAAACGCTTCGATGAGGACATCTCGGCCGTCTGCGGCGCCTTCCTGCTCGAGCGGAACGGCGACGGCCGGGTGACGCAAGCGGTCCTCGCCTTCGGCGGCATGGCTGCGACGCCAAAGCGGGCGGCGAACGCGGAAGCCGCATTGATCGGCAAACCGTTCGATGCCAAGGCCGCGGACGCCGCAGCCATCGCCGTGGCGCGCGATTTCGCGCCGCTCGATGACTGGCGCGCCAGTGCACGCTACCGCACCACCGTCGCGGCCAACTTGATCCGGCGGTTTCAGATCGAGACCGCGGTCGGCCGTGTTCAAAGGGTTGCGGGGAGCCTGAATGACCAAGCCCATGTCTAGCCCTGAAATGTCTTGGCCTGAATCCAACCCTGCGGAAATCGTCGGCGGCGTCCGGCAGCCGATGCGCCACGATTCCGGCCACAAGCATGTGACGGGCGAGGCGATCTACATCGACGACATGCCGGAGCCCGAGGGTCTGCTGCACGGATGTCTGGGTCTTTCGGAATGCGCGCACGGCATGATCGAGGAGATGGACCTTTCGCGGGTGCGGACCAGCCCCGGCGTCATGCTGGTGTTGACCTCTGCCGATATTCCCGGCGCCAACGACCTCAGTTCGGTCGGGCTGCACGATGAGCCGGTGTTTCCGACCTCGAAGGTGATGTTTTATGGCCAGCCGCTGTTTGCCGTCATCGCGCGAACGCGCGACGAGGCGCGGCTCGCGGCAACGCAGGCAAAGGTCGTCTATGCCGAGATGCCGGCCGCGCTCGACGTCGAGGCAGCCCGCGCCGGCGGCATGGATTTTGTGACCGAGCCGTTGAGATTAACCCGTGGCGATATCGCCGCAGGGCTTGCGGCGGCGCCGCGCCGCATCAAGGGCTCGATGAAGGTCGGCGGCCAGGATCATTTCTATCTCGAAGGACAAATCGCGCTCGCCATCCCCGGCGAGGACCATGATGTCCTGGTCTATTCGTCAACCCAGCATCCGAGCGAAGTTCAGCATATGGTTGCCCATGTCCTGGGTGTGCCCAATCACGCCGTGACGGTTGAAATTCGCCGCATGGGCGGCGGTTTCGGCGGCAAGGAGACCCAGGGCAATCTGTTTGCCGCGGTCGCCGCCATGGCCGCCAAGAAAACCGGTCGTGCTGTCAAGATCCGCCCCGATCGCGACGATGACATGATTGCCACCGGCAAGCGTCATGACTTCGTCATCGACTATGAAGTCGGGTTCAACGACGAGGGACGCATCCTGGCGGTCGATGCCGTCTATGCCGCGCGCTGCGGCTATTCCGCCGATCTTTCCGGTCCCGTCACCGACCGGGCTTTGTTCCACGCCGACAATTGCTACTACTATCCCGTGGTGCGCCTGGTCTCCGAGCCGTGGCGGACGCATACCGTCTCGAATACCGCGTTTCGCGGCTTCGGCGGCCCGCAAGGAATGGTCGGCGCCGAGCGATTCATCGAGGAAGTCGCTTATGCCACCGGCAAGGATCCGCTGGAAATCCGCAAGCTCAATCTGTACGGCGAGGAAAATCGCCGGACGACGCCCTATCACCAGACGGTCGAGGGCGACCTGTCGGGGCGCATCATCGACGAACTTGAAGCGACCAGCGACTACGGCGCAAGACGTGCGGCGATCAAAGCGGAAAACGCCAAGGGCGGCGTGTTCCGAAGGGGCATCGCCCTCACGCCGGTAAAATTCGGCATCTCGTTCACGGCCACCTGGTACAATCAGGCCGGTGCCCTGGTGCATATCTACAACGACGGCTCACTGCACCTGAACCACGGTGGAACCGAGATGGGGCAGGGGCTTTATGTCAAGGTCGCCCAGGTGGTCGCCGAGGCCTTCCAGGTCGACCTCGACATGGTCAAGATCACGGCGACGACCACCGGCAAGATACCGAATACGTCGGCGACCGCGGCGTCATCCGGATCGGATCTCAACGGCATGGCAGCGCTCGACGCCTGCAACACCATCAAGGCGCGATTGATCGACTTTGCGGTCGACAAATTCGGCGTGCCTGCCGAGCAGGTTGTTTTTCAATCCGGCCGGGTGCTCGTGGGCAACCAGCTGGTGGCCTGGGCCGACTTCATCCACCAGGCCTACATGGCCCGGGTTCAGCTTTCCGCAACCGGCTTCTACAAGACGCCCGACATCCATTGGGATCGCAAGACCGGACGCGGCCACCCGTTCTATTATTACGCCTATGGTGCCGCGGTCTCCGAGGTCGTGGTCGACAGTTTGACCGGCGAGTATCGGGTTGAGCGGGTCGACATCCTGCATGATGTGGGCGCAACGCTTAATCCGGCGATCGATCTGGGGCAGATCGAAGGCGGTTTCGTCCAGGGCATGGGCTGGCTGACGACCGAGGAATTGTGGTGGGACCCGCAAGGCCGGCTTCGTACCCATGCGCCCTCGACCTACAAGATACCGGTCGCCTCCGACCGGCCGCGCGTGCTCAATATCGCGCTGTTGAAGGACGTGCCTAATCATGTTGCCTCGGTTCATCGTTCGAAGGCCGTCGGCGAGCCGCCCTTGATGCTGGCGATTTCGGTTTTGCACGCGCTTTCCGACGCGGTGGCGAGTTTCGCCGACTACAAGGTCATCCCGGATCTCGACGCGCCGGCGACGCCTGAACGGGTTCTGTTCGCCATCGAGGCCCTGAAGGCCAATGGACACGCTCATGGCTGACATGGATGTGCCGATGGCTGACCTGGGGATCGCTGCACTGCTTGGTTCGCTGCCGGCCGACGGACGCCACGCCGTACTGGTCGATATACGGGCGGTGCGCGGCTCGACGCCGCGGGAATGCGGTGCGGCCATGGTTGTCACCGCCGACAGGATTGCCGGAACGATCGGCGGCGGGCACCTCGAGTTTCATGCCATCGACGTGGCGCGCTCGATGCTGGAGCAGGGTTCGGCGTCCCGGACGATGGACCTGGAGCTCGGTCCGCTGATGGGCCAGTGCTGCGGCGGTCAGGTATCGCTTTCATTCGAGCCGATCGATGCGCCGTTGACCGAACAACTGATCCGCCGGGAACAGGCGCTTGTGGAGGCCCGGCCTCCCGTCCTGTTGTTTGGCCTTGGCCATACCGGGCGAGCCCTCGCAACCATGCTGAATTTGCTGCCTTTCGCGCTCACCCTGGTTGACGACAGGAGCGAAGTGTTTGGCGAACTCCCGAGTGGATGTCGCGTTCGCTGCCTGCCGGATCCGGCCGACGCGGTGATGGATGCCCCTCCCGGCGTCGCCTTTATCATCCTCACGCACAGTCACGCCCTCGACTATCGCCTGACCGAGGCGGCCCTGATACGTGGCGATGCGGCCTATGTCGGCATGATCGGTTCGAAGACCAAGCGGCGCCGCTTCGAAAGCCAGTTCCTGCGGGCCGGTGGCCAGGCGACCGCACTCGCCAAGCTCACCTGTCCGATCGGGGGATCGGATGTCGACGACAAGCGCCCTGAAATCATCGCCGCCCTTACCGCGGCGGAGCTGGTGCGCTGCTTTGCGCAGCGGAAAGCAAGCCGGGAAGGCATTCCGAAGCGCAATTCCGCAGTGTAGCGCTGGATGGTCTTAAGTTGGATCAACGGCACTAACCCCGTCATTGCGAGCGCGAGCGAAGCAATCCGGAATGCAACAAGCAAGACTGGATTGCTTCCGCCTTCGCTCTTCGAGCTTCGGCGGACGCGGTCGTCGCATCCGCCTTCGCCCGAAGGCGGGCGTCGGCGGACAAGCGAGCTCCTCGCAATGACGGAGGTAATTCCGATTCCTTAAAGCGTCGCGAACACCCCTACAGCAGCGCGTATTGTGCACGCTCTCGTTTGGCCAGCAGCGGCAACGCCTGGTTTGCGATATAGGTCTTGAAATACCCGCTTTCCTGATGCGCTTTCAGCGCGCCTTCGTCGCGGAACAGCTCATAGAACAGAAACTGCGCCGGGTTTTCCTTGTTTCGGCCGATCAGGAAAAGCTTCGCGCCGGGATCACTTTGCGCTTCCGGCAAGAAGCGGTCGAGGATTGCGGCGACCTTGTCGGCCTGACCTTCCTTCGCCTCCCATTGCGCGACAACCAGGAGCCCACCGCCACTGACGGCTTCGCTGATCGTTTTCTGGTTTGATCCATATTGGTTCATCGTCTTCGCTCCTTGTTCCTCGGATTGAGATGGTGGAATCGTCCATGGCGTGAAATTGCAGATCGCCAGGACCACGCCGAATGTTCCGATCGCCGATCGGCGACTGAACATTTCGGCGGCGCACGGCAGAAGCCGGGCACCCCTCGCACGCTCCATGCTTACCTCCATCGGCTGGCTTCGATCGCGGTCAACGCAAGCTTGTAGCGATGGTTCGATTGAATTGGTTCGGCGGGGATCGAACTATCGATTCAGCGCCCGCTCCCGGCTGTCCCGAAAACGGGGTTCATGCCGGTCGAAACGAGAGCGCACGTCGATGGGCGCAAGTCGAATGGCGCGGGTCGACCAATGCAGCTTCACGGCCCTCGAGTCCGGGTGGCTGCCGTGGTCTTGTCGGTCTTGAGAGGCGGCCGCTTCCTGCGAGCGACGGCCTGGTGTCAGGCGCCAATGACGCGTTCGTCAGCGGTTTCCAGCCAGAACACGATCCGCTTCTGCAGCGGCATGCAGAAGCGGTCCGGCACCATCATGCCGGACCATGGACAAACCCGAGCTTTCGATCAGAACGCGACGCGGTCGCCGCCCTTGAGCTGCAGCATGGCGCGGGCCTCGGTGGGCGTGGCGATCTCGTAACCCAATCCCTCGATCAGCGCCCGCGCCTTGGTGACCTGTTCGGCGTTGCTTTTGGCAAGCTTGCCCGGGCCGATCCACAGTGAGTCCTCGAGGCCGACGCGGACGTTGCCGCCCATGGCGACCGACATCGCCGCAATGCCCATCTGGTTGCGGCCGGCGCCCAGCACCGACCAGCTGTAATCATTGCCAAACAGGCGGTCGGCGGTGCGCTTCATCATCATCACGTCTTCCGGATGGCCACCGATGCCGCCCAGGATGCCGAACACGCTCTGGATGAACAGCGGCGGTTTGACCAGGCCGCGTTCGACGAAATGCGCCAGCGTGTAGAGGTGGCCGATGTCGTAACATTCGATCTCGAACCGGGTGCCGTTCTCGGCGCAGGTCGTCAAGATCATTTCGATGTCGCCGAACGTGTTCTTGAAAATGCGGTCCTTCGAACCCTCGAGATAGGGCTTCTCCCAGTCGTGTTTGAAATCCTTGTAGCGCTGCAGCATCGGAAACAGGCCGAAATTCATCGTGCCCATGTTCAGCGACGCCACCTCCGGCTTGAAGGCGGCGACCGGCTTCAGCCGCTCCTCGACGGTCATGGTCGGCGCGCCGCCGGTGGTGATGTTGATGACGCAGTCGGACTTCTGCTTGATCACCTTGAGGAATGGCGCGAACGCCTCCAGACTCTGGTCCGGCCGTCCGTCCTGCGGGTTTCGCGCGTGCAGATGCACCAGTGCGGCGCCGGCTTCCGCGGCGCCGATCGCCGCTTCGGCGATCTCCGAAGCGGTGATGGGGAGATGCGGCGACATGGTCGGCGTGTGGATGGATCCTGTCACCGCACAGGTGATCATGACTTTACGGGCGGGCATGGGGGTCTCCTCCGGATTTCTCGAATTGGCTTGGTTTGGTGAGCCGCCGTGCATCCATGGCGCGGCGTCGTGCGGCTGCTTTGTCTAGCGGATTGGATGGGCGCGGTTCTGAAGGAAATTCTCTGGGCGAAGGCCGGCGGATCGGCGCGCCATTGACATAAATTCAGACTTTGTCGTATCGTTATACAGAACATCGTTCTGTTATCTATAGATTTACACCGTCCTCCAATTTTCTGTCAAGGGCGCGTAAATCTGTCCGGGCCAGCACGCGCAACGGTGCAGGATCAAGCCAGGAACAACCAGGGGGAGGCGGGAGAAATGCCGCGGATCGAAGGCAAGAGCGGAGACGGCGTCCAGGCCGTCCAGCTTGCTCTGCATATTCTCGAACATCTTGCCAAGGAGCGGCAGGCCGTGGGCGTGACCGCGCTCGCGCAAGCGCTGGGCACCACCAAGAGCCGCATCCACCGCCATCTCCAGACGCTGCTGCATCAGAACTACATCGTCCAACCCAAGGGCTCCGACCGTTATGAGAGCGGCCCGCGTCTGGTGGCGCTCGGGCGCGCGGTCAGCGACAATCTCGATCTCGGTCATCTGGCCGCCGACCCGCTGCTCGAACTGCGCGACGCGCTCGGGCATTCGGCGGTGGTTTCGCAGATCACGCCCGAAGGCATGCGGGTGCTGGCGACGGTTCCGGGCCGCTCGCCGATCGAGATCGGCGTGCGCGCCGGCTCCGTGCTCAGCTTCCACGGCTCGGCGCAAGGCAAGGTGGCGCTCGCTTTCGCGTCACCGGAGTTCCGTGCCCGTGTGCTGCGCGCCAAACTCGAAATCTTCACGCCTTACACGATCACCAACCCGACGGTGCTGGCCGCCGAGCTCGAGAAGATCCGCGCCCAGGGCTGGGCGACCGCGCCCAACGAGTTGGGCATCGGCCTCAATACACTGGCCGCGCCGGTGTTCGACGCTTCGGGAACGGTCTGCGGCGCGGTCGGGATCGTCGACATGGTCCAGTTCATTTCGGAGACGCCGTCGGAAGATACGCGGGTGCGAACCATGGCCGCGGCGCGGCGCGTTTCGAAAGCGCTCGGACACGGCGGTCTGTGATCCGCATGCCGTTCCGGGCCAGGTCAAGCTCGGTCATTGACAACACATGACCGCTTTGTATCCTCGTCGTTGAAACAACGTTCCGCACAAAAGAACAACGTTTGAATTCGCAGGTTGGGGAGCAAGCAGATGGGCGCGGTTACAGGACTGGAAGGCAAGGTCGTCCTGGTCACCGGCGGATCGCGCGGCATCGGTGCGGCGATTTCCCGCCGCTTTGCCGCGCTCGGCAGCCGTGTCGCCATCGTCTACAGATCGGACCAGGCGGCTGCCACGAAGCTTGCAGGTGAGCTGGCAGGCACCGACCGCCGATGCATTGCGGTCAAGGGCGATGTTGCAGAGCCCGACGACATCAAGGCTGTCGTCGCGTCCACGGTCGAACAGTTCGGCGGCATCGACGTGCTGGTGAATTGCGCCGGCATTGGCGGCAATCGCCTGCTTGGCAAGATGGATGCGCCTTTCATCCGGAAAATCATGGACACCAATGTGCTCGGCACCGTGCTGATGGCCGAGGAGTCGCTGCCTCACCTGGCCTCGCCGGGCGGCCGCATCATCAATATCTCGTCGGGACTGGCCTATCGTCCGATTCCCGGCAGTTCGGTTTATTCCGCCTCCAAGGCGGCGGTGGTTGCGCTGACCCACGCACTGGGCAAGGAGTTGGGACCGCGCGGCATCACGGTGAATTGCGTCGCGCCAGGCGTGATCGAGACGGACATGACCACGGCGATCCTGGCTGAGCGGGGCGACCAGATCCTGGCGATGACGCCGCTGGCGCGCATCGGCCAGCCCGACGACATTGCCGGCATCGTCACGTTCCTCGCCTCGTCCGAGGCTGGCTGGATTACCGGCCGCACCATCATCGCCGACGGCGGGATCACGTGAAATGGTATTTCATATTATGAAATGCTGTTTCGTGATCTAGAAAAGCGGCCTGCAAAATCTCGCTAACGTCGCTTGATGTGGTCTGGCCGCGGCCCGCTGTGGGCGTGTGTTCATGGAGCCAGGAACGCATCATTGATATGTCTTCGGCTTCCGGTCAACGCGTGAGCCGTACGATGCGTCGGACGCTTCGATCATACGGCGCCGAATTTATTACCACCCCCATACCAAACGCAGATGGCGGGTTTTCTGCTGCCGGCCCATGATTGGATGCCGAACACCGCTTTTCAACACGGCGCGATCGGCCGGTGTCTGCACGGTGGCGTTGCGCAGCAAGTCGCGCGCACGCTGTTGTCAGGCGATTTCGTTGGCAGGGGGCGTTGCCGCCGTTTCCGAAACCAATTCCGCAATATCAGATTTCATTTGTCATTTAGAAAACTTCCGCTAGTTTGGCGGCACCAAGACCGGGACACGCCGGCAAGTTTCGGGAAAGATCGTTGCATGGACACCGTTGATCCCAGCCGCGCGGTTAGCGCGCACAACATGTCGTTCGTCGGCCATTCGGATATGGCGGGCAAGGGCGACGGGGTTCAGGTGATGGTGCACCGCGGGCACGCCTTTGTCGGCCATTCCTTCAATGAAGGCATCACCATCCTTGATGTTGCCAACCCGAAGCAGCCCAGGGTCGTCAATTTCATCGGCTGTGCGCCGAATACGCGATCGCTGCATTTGCAGATTCACGGCGATCTCATGATCGCGGTCAACGGTCCCAGCGTCTGGTCGATGGAGCAGTTTCAGGACCCGAAGAACTACTTCTCCGGTTCGCTGGCGCAAAAGCTCGAGAAGACCGGGATCAAGTTCGATGCCGGGCTTCGCTTCTTCGATGTGTCGAAGCCGGCCGATCCGCGCGAGATCGGCTTCCTGTCCACCGGCGGTTTCGGTCCGCACCGCGTGTGGTACGACGGCGGCAAGTATGCGTATGCCTCGGTGGCGTTCGACGGTTACACCGATCACATCTTCGCGGCCATCGATGTGTCGAACCCCGGGAAAGCGGCGGTGGTCGGCAAGTGGGGCCTTCCCGGCATGAATGAAGCCGCCGGTGAGAAGCCGGACTGGGATCCGAAGCGCCGCTACGCAATCCATCACGGGCTGGTGTCGGGCAACACCGCCTTCTGTGCCTGGCGCGACGGCGGCATGACGGTGCTCGACGTCTCGAACCCGTCCGACATGAAGCTGCTGGCCCATCGCAACTGGACCAGCGCGTTCGGAGGCGGCACGCATTCCTGCCTTCCGCTGCTCGACCGCGACCTCCTGGTCGTGGCCGATGAACCGAATTCATCGAACTGCGAAACCGGCCGGCGCTACGTCTGGCTGTTCGACGTCAAGGACAAGACCAATCCCGTCAGCTTTGCCACCATGCCCGAGCCGGCCGAAATCGACTATTGCGGCAAGCCGGGCGCCTTCGGACCGCACAACCTGCATGAGAACCGCAAGGGCTCCCTGCAGAGTTCGGAATTGATCTTCGGCACCTATCATAACGCCGGCGTTCGGGCCTGGAATATCTCGAACCCGTTCCAGCCCCTCGAGGTCGGCCATTATGTGCCGCCGAAGCCGCAGCGGCTGGTCGATCCCCGGCCCAATCGGCCGGAGGTCATTCAAAGTACTGACGTTTACGTCGATCCCAATGGGCTGATGTACTTGACCGACAAGAACGCCGGCCTGAATATCCTTCAGTTCGAAGGCCTTTAAAAAATAACCGCGAAGCACCTGACGCGGAAAACAACCTCGATCCAGGGCACAGCAAAAAGGGAGGGAATAGGGTGAATGTGAAACTGATGGTGACGTGCGCGGCGCTTGCCTTGACGGCTGCGCTGACCTCAAGCGCGTTTGCGCAACAGCCGGCGCGCAAGGTCGGGATCATCGCCGAACTCAGCGGCGGCGGCGCGCCGTCCGGCACGATGTATCGCGATGGTGTCCTGCTCGGCCTCAAGGCGATCAACGCCAGTGGCGGCATCCTCGGAAGCAAGATCGAATCCGAAGTTGCCGATACCCAATCGGATGCGGCGACCTCCGTCGCCGTGATGCGGCGCATGGTGAACGACAAGCCGTTCGCGGTTTTCGGCACCGTGTACAGCGCGAGCACGCTTGCCAACATGAAAATTGCCGAGCAGGCGGGCGTTCCGCAATTTGTCGGATCGGAAGCGACCCAGATCGTCGATCAGGGCAACCCGAACGTCTTCCTGATGTCGTTCAGCCAGCGCATGGCCTTTGCCAAGATGGTGAAGTGGATCGTCAAGGATCTGAACGCCGACAAGATCGCGATGGTCTACGCCAACGACGCCTTCGGAAAGGGCGGTCACGACGCCATCGTCAGCTACCTGAAGCAGTACGGCAAGGAACTGGTCGTCGACATTCCGACGGAAGCCCAGCAGGCCGATTTCACCGCCGAACTCACCAAGGTCCGCAACTCCGGCGCGACCCATGTGGTGGTTTATAATCACGAGGAAGAAAACGCCCGGATCATGATCCAGATCCGGAAACTCGGCCTCGAGGTTCAGCCCGTCGGTGATAACCTGTGCGCCGCCACGACGATTGCCGCGGGCGGAGCCGCCGTCGACGGTGCGAAGTGCCACGTTCCGATGACGGCGCTTTCCCCGGTCCCTGCCATGAAGCAGGTCGCGGTGGATTTCGAAAAGGAATACGGCCGCACGCCGGATCATAATGGTTTCAAGGGCTATATCGGCGCCTACCTGCTCAAGGCGGCGGTGGAGCGGGTGGGTTCGTGGGACCAGGACAAGGTTCGCGCCTGCCTGCACAAGAACCTGTTCACCGCTCAGGAAACCCCGGGCCTGATGCTCGACACCTTCATCCTGGAGAACGGTGATGCCGACCGCGGCAGCTTCATCGTGGAAGTGAAGAACGGCCAGAACGTCGTCAGCCAGGTGCTGGGTCTGGTCGGCGGCCCGTACGCCAAGCACGGCTGCTGAGAAAAAATCGACCGGGCCGCCGATCAAGCGGCCCGGTTTGATGCGGCCGGCTGGATCCGGGCCGGTGGAGGGGACTTTGGCCGACTTCATACAATTCATCGTGGCCGGCCTGTCGATCGGCGCGATCTACGCGCTGATTGCGCTGGGCTTCGTGCTGCTCTGGCAGACGTCGAACACGATCAACTTCGCGCAGGGTGAATTCGTCGTCCTGCCGTCGTTCATCATGGTGTTCTTCTACCTCGTCCTGAAGTGGCCGTTCGTGCCCGCGTTCGTCGCGACGGTCGCGGTTTCGACCTTCCTGCTCGGCTGGCTCGTCCGCAAGGTGCTGATCGCGCGGCTGCTCGAGCAGGGTCTGTTGCCGTTGGTCATTGCGACCATCGGGCTGGCGCTCTTGATCCGCTATTCGCTGCAGCAATTCTGGACCCCGCTCGGGCTCAACTTCCCGCCGGTGTTTCCGCGATTCTCGATTCACATCGGTTCGGTCATTCTGCCGTTCGAGGAACTGATGAATCTGGTGTGCGCGGGCCTCATCATCCTCGCGGTCCAGCTCTTCATCATGCATACCAAGATTGGGCTGGGCATGCGGGCCGTCGCCCAGAATCGCACGCTCGCCGCCGTGCTCGGGGTCGACGTGGCCAATCTGGTGACGATGATCTTCCTCTTGAACGCGGCGCTCGCCGCCGCGTCGGCGGTGCTGATCGCGCCGATTTATCTCGTGAAATACGACCTGGGCATAAGCCTCGGACTGAAGGCTTTCTATGCCGCAATCATCGGTGGCTTCAACCAGATCCGCGGCGCCCTGCTCGGCGGCCTCTTGGTCGGATTGATCGAGACCTTGTGCGCGGCCTACATTTCCAACACGTTCAGGGATGCCTATGCCCTGGCGCTCCTGATCATCGTGCTGATGCTGAAGCCACAGGGCATCTGGGGCGCCAAAGAGGAATGGGCATGAACGGGAGAGCCGCCTCCATCCGTGGCTACCTGCCGGTCCTGATCCTGGCGGTCCTGATGCTGATGCCGCTGGCCATGGAGCAGTACAAGCTGTACGTCGGCAGTCTGGTGCTGATCTATGTCATCCTGGCCATCGGGCTGAACCTGACGCTGGGCTATGCCGGGCAGATCTCGCTGGCGCACGCCGCCTTCATGGCCATCGGCGCCTATTCGGTGGCGCTGCTGCAGCCGCTGGGCGTGCCGTTCGAACTGACCGTGATCGTGGGCGCGCTGATTGCCTTCGCGCTCGGAATCGTCGTCGGCTTCCCCGCGCTTCGGGTCAAACACCACTACCTCGCGATGGTGACGCTCGGCTTCACCATCATTGTCTTCCTCTGCCTGCGTAATTTCGAAAAGCTGACCGGCGGCAATTTCGGTATCACCGGGGTCATGCGGCCGGATTGGGGACTGGTATCGTTCCGCACCGACCGCGCCTTCTACGTCTACACGCTGTTCTGGGCGATCCCGGTGATCGCTTCGGCCTACTGGCTGCTGCATTCGCGCTGGGGCCGCGCCTTCAAGGCGATCCGCGAGAACGAAATGCGGGCCGAAGCCCTCGGCGTCAGCCTGCGCAATTACAAGCTGATGGCCTTTGCCATCGGCGCCGGCTTCGCCGGTATCGGCGGCGCGCTGTTCGCGCCATTGCTCGGCTATATCGATCCGTCGGCGTTCTACATCGAACGCTCGATCCTGTTCCTGATGATGGTGGTGATCGGCGGCCTCGGGCGGTTCGAGGGGCCGTTCATCGGTGCCATCGTCGTGGTGGTGCTGCCGGAAATCCTGCGCGCCTCCGAGGGTCTCTACCTCGTCATCTTCGCGATTTCGATCATCTTGATGATGCTGTTCATGCCCAAGGGGCTGATCGGAATCTGGGATATGTTCGTCGCACGCTTCGTCACCCGGCGTCCGGCGCCCGCGGCCGATGCCAAACCGGCGGAATTCGGATAGCGCCATGGCCCTTCTCGAAATCGAAAATCTTTCGAAGCGCTTCTTCGAATATCCGGCGCTCGACAATGTCAGCCTGACCGTCGAGCCCGGTGAGCTGCTCGGCCTGATCGGACCGAACGGCTCGGGAAAGACCACATTGTTCAACTGCATCACCGGAGTGCTGCGTCCGTCTGGCGGCGCCGTCCGCTTCCAGGGCCGCGACGTGACCGGCTTTGCTTCCGACAAGGTCTACGCCAGCGGGATCGGCCGGACGTTTCAGCTGATCCAGCTGTTTCCGGGCATGACGGTGTACGAGAACATGCTGATGGCCGCGCAGGAAAAGGACGGTACCTTCTTCGGCCGCCTGCTGCATCGCGAGCCGCAGTCGGTAAAGGACCGGGCGCGTGAACTGCTCGACTATCTCGGCATCGATTTCCTCCGGGAAAATCTCGCATCCGATCTCAGCTACGGCCAGCAGAAGCTGCTCGACTTCGGAATGGCGCTGATGTCGAAGCCCGACGTGATCCTGCTGGATGAGCCGCTGGCCGGCGTCAATCCAACCATGATCCAGAAGATCGCCGGACACATCACCGATCTCAATTCCAAGGGCAACACCTTCATCGTGATCGAGCACAATATGGAAGTGATGATGTCGCTCTGTCAGCGCATCATCGTGCTGAGCCAGGGCCAGCAGATTGCCGAAGGCACGCCGGCGGAGGTCACGGAAAATCCGCTGGTGCTCGACGCGTATTTTGGGCGGTAGTGGCCATGCTTCTCGAAATGACCAATATCCACGCGGGCTACGGCAAGATCCAGATCCTGCGCGGCGCGTCGTTGAAGGTCGATACCGGCCAGGTGGTGTCGATCATCGGCCCCAACGGCGCCGGCAAGTCGACCATGTTCAAGACCTTGTTCGGTCTGTTGCGCGTCACCGAAGGCCAGGTGAGCTTCGAAGGCAGGGACGTCACCAACAGTTCCCCGGCCGATCTTCTCCGTGCCGGGATGGCGTTCGTGCCCCAGGGACGCAACGTCTTCCCGCTGATGACGGTCGACGAGAACATCCGGCTCGGTGCCTATACCCGGAAGGCCGGTCCGGAGCTGGAAGCGAATATCGCCTATGTCTACGAGATCTTTCCGATGCTGAACGATCTCAAGAGCCGGCGCGCGGCCGATCTGTCGGGCGGCCAGCAGCAAATGCTGGAGATGGGCCGGGCCCTGATGTTGAAGCCAAAACTGCTGTTGCTGGACGAGCCGACGCTGGGGTTGGCTCCGATCGTGTTCAAGGAGATCTTCCGGATGATCGAGGCGCTGCGCGAGCGCGGGCAGACCATCCTGATGGTCGAGCAGAACGCTTCGCAGGCGCTGGCCATCTCCGATTATGCCTATGTGCTCGAGCTTGGACGCAACAAGTTCGAGGGCACCGGCGCCGACATCCAGAACGATGTCCGTATCCGCAAGCTTTATCTGGGCCGATAGTCATCTGATCCTAAGAAGGCGTGAGTGATGGAGAAGTTGCCGGGCGAACGGGATCGCACCGCCCTGGTGTTCGGCTTCACGGGTATCGCCGGCAGCTACATCGCCGACTGCCTGCTTGACGCCGGCTGGTCCGTCATCGGAGTCACCAGGCCTGGCCGCGCGCCGGTCGGCTCCCGGTCGAAGTCCGAACGACTCCGTTTCGTCGAGGCAGACGCGACCGATCCGTTTCGCCTGACCGGTATCGACACTTCAGCAGTGACGCACCTCGTCTACGCGGTGTTTGCCGCGGCGCCGGGCGAGAAGTGGGATGCCGTCTCCGATCTCAACGCGCGGATTTTTGCCAACGTCATCGACGCTGCGGACGCCCAGTTGCCGAACCTGCGGCGCATTCTGAAGCTGCAGGGACAAAAATACTACGGCAACCATCTCGGTCCCTACCGGACGCCTTCGCGCGAGGACGGGCCGCGCCATGCCGGGCGCAATTTCTACTTCGATCAGCAGGACCTGCTCGAGCGCCTGGCGCCGCAGCGCACCTGGGATTACACCATCCTGCGTCCGCACGTGCTGGTCGGAAACTCGACGCGTGCGCTGATGAACCCGCTGATGGTGATCGGCGCCTATGCCTCGCTTTGCAAGGCGCTCGGCCGGCCGTTCTCCTTCCCCGGTGATCCCGTGGCCTACGACACCGTCTACCAGGCGACGGACGCCGACCTGCTCGGTCGCGGCGCGGTCTGGGCGCTGGAGACAGAGGTGGCGTCGAACCAGGCCTACAACATCACCAACGGGGATTTTTTCCGCTGGCGGCACATCTGGGAACGCGTCGCCGAAGCGATGGACCTGCCGCTGGCCGATCCCGAGCCGATGCCGTTCGCGCCGTTTCTGGAACAGCACAAGGATGTCTGGCGCAAGCTCGCCGATGAGCAGGGCCTGGTGCAGGGCGATGTGTTCCGGCTGGTCGACTGGGCGTTCGGCGATTACGTTCTGCGTTGCGCTTGGGACATCATGGCCAGCACGATCAAGATCCGCCAGCACGGCTTTGCCGAATGCCGGGACAGCGAGGAAATGTTCATCACCCGCCTCGCCGAACTGCGCGCCGCAAAACTTCTGCCGACGTTCTGAACCCGGAGACGTTTGATGCCACGTCGCTACAAGCTTTGCTGCCTGACCAAGAACAAGACCAATCCGGCCTATGTCGGCGCGCAGATCGGCGCCGCCCGCCTGGCCGGGCAACTGGGCAGCGACATCGTCGCGTTCGCTCCGGAAAAGCCCGACGACCTCGATGAGCAACTCGGCAACATTCGCGATGCCATGGCCTTGCGGCCCGATGCGATCCTGATCTCGCCGGTGGACGGCACACTGCTCGACACGGCGCTGCAGGCGGTGCGCGACGCGGGAATCGTACTGGTCTATTCGGTGACCGCCTCCGAAGCCGTTCCGGCCGACTGCTTCGCGACATCCGACAATTATGCGCTGGGCGCCGGGATCGCGACGTATCTGGTGGATCACCTTGGCGGCCGCGGCAAGGTCGCGATCCTCGACGGGCTGGCGCAATCGCCGACCTCGCCGCCGCGATCGAAGGCTTTTCGCGATGTCGTCGCCGCGGCACCCGGTATCGAGCTGGTGGCCGCGGGCTCGGGAGCCTACCAGTATGCCGGCGGCAAGACCGAGATGGCCCGCATCCTGGCCGGGCAGCCGCGTCTCGATGGCGTCATCGCCGCCAATGACATCATGGCGCTCGGCGCGCTGGAGGCGATGAGGGAGGCCGGGCGGCCGATCCCGATCGTCGGCATGAACGCCATGCCGGATGCGATCAAGGCGATCATGGCCGGGAAACTGCTCGCCACCGTCAGCTACGACGCGCTGTCGCTGGTCGGCATGGCGGTGCAGGCCGCGATCCGCATTCTCGACGGCGAGGCGGTTCCGAAGGTCATCGAACTGCCCGCCGATATCATCGACATCCACAACTGCGCCGCCTGGGACCGCCCCTTCGAGGATCGTCCGTTGCCGGAATGGGACGCCATGATGCGCCGGATCCGGTCGGGCACTAGAGCGGGATGACTTATCTTCGAGTCGTCATCCCGCTCTATCTTATTGTTTTGGGCATGATCTTGTCCGAAAACCGGTATCCACTTTTCGGGATCATGCTCTTGCGAACGTAATCGAGTTCAACCAACCAACAGGAGAACACCGATGGCATCCCCGATCAAAGCCCAGATGGTCAGCTCCCCGCCCGATATTGCCATGCTGGTTGGCGGAACGTGGCGCGCGGGGACGCAGTTCCGCGAGATACGGGATCCATATCGGGGCGATGTGGTAGCGCGGGCGCCGGAATCCGGTGCCGCCGATCTCGAGGCGGCGATGGCCGCGGCGGAGCAAGGCCAGGCCGGTCATGGCCGCGATGCCGGGCTTTGAGCGCGCGAAAATCCTGCGCAAGGTCGGCGTCCTGCTCGAGGCGCGCGTCGAGGACGTGGCGCAGATCCTGTCGCGCGAATCCGGCAAGGCGATCAAGGATGCGCGGGCGGAAATCGCGCGTTCGGCGGACACGATTTCGCTGTCGGCGGAAGAGGCGATCCGGATCGAAGGCGAGCATATTCCGCTCGACGGCTCCGCGATGGGGGCGGGGAAGATCGCCTTCATGATGCGGTTTCCGGTCGGCATCGTCGCCGGGATCACGCCGTTCAACGCGCCGTTCAATCTTGCCGCCCACAAGATCGCGCCGTCGTTCGCGGCAGGCAATGCCACCATCCTCAAGGCGCCGCCGCAGACGCCTTATACGGTTCACAAGCTGATCGAGATGTTTGCCGATGCCGGCGCGCCTGCGGGTTCGGTCAACAGCCTGTATGGCGACACCGCCGGGCCGGCGCTGGTGGCCGATCCGCGCGTCGATTTCATCAGCTTCACCGGTTCGACCCGAGCGGGGGCCAGGATCAGGGCCGCTTCGGGCCTTCGTCGCGTGACGCTGGAACTCGGCGGCAACGGCGTCACCATCGTGTGCGCGGACGCCGACATCGAGGCGGCCGCCGTCGCCTGCGCGCGCAACTCGATGCGCATCGGCGGCCAGAGCTGCATTTCGGTACAGAACGTCTACGTGCATTCGAGCATCGCCGAGGCGTTCGTGGCGCGCGTCGTTGCCGAGGTGAAAATGATAAAACTCGGCGATCCGCTCGATCCTGCGACCGATCTCGGCACGCTGATCGACGAGGACGCCGCCAGGCGGGTCGAGAACTGGGTGGAAGAGGCGGTGGCCGGCGGCGCCAGATTGTGGACCGGCGGCAAGCGCCACGGGGCGGCGTTCGAACCGGCGGTGCTGACCAATGTCACCCCCGTCATGAAGGTCGTCTGCGACGAGGTGTTCGGCCCGGTGGTGTCGATCCTGCCGTTCGACGACGTCGAGGCGGTATTCGATACAGTCAGCAATGGCCGCTTCGGGCTGCAGACCGGCATCTTCACCAAATCGAACGAGCTGAGCATCCGCGCGTTCCGGCGCTTGCGCACCGGCGGGGTGATCATCAACGGCACCTCGACCTGGCGCACCGATCAGCTCGCCTATGGCGGCGTCAAGGACAGCGGCATCGGCCGCGAAGGACCGCGCTACGCCATTCGCGATCTGACGGAAGAGCGCCTGATGCTGTTCAACATCTGAGCATGATCCGGAAAAGTGGAAACCGGTTTTCCACGACGAACGAATTCGTTCGTCGCAGATCATGCTCAAACAAAAAAGATCATATGATGGAGGTCAGCTGCTGCCAGAACCACCAGTTTCTCTCGGTGACCCAATCCTTCACATCCTCGCGAAACGCCAGGTAATGGGACGCAACACGATGGGCGTCGAGGGCGGCCTGATCGGCGTAATGTTCGATCAGGAGAAACAGGGCGGGATCGCTGATGTCCTGATGGATCAGAAACTGGTGACAGCCCGGCTCGGCCGCCAACGTCGTCGCGGCGTGACGCAGCAGTCTGTCGCGAAACGGGCCGACGCTGTCCTGGCGGACGCGAAGGTGAGCGGTGTGAACGAGCATTTGCAATCCGGTTCGACAACGGGCAGCGATGCTTACGCGCGGTTTCGGTCGATTGACAGGGGCCTGGATTGCGCGGATATTCCATATCATGAGATAGTATTTATCGATATAGAATAAGTGACATGGGAAGCATGCGGCCCGGTTCGACGGGCCAGTGATCATCCGAACCGGAATAACGAAAAGAACAACCGCATTCACGCGCATCAAAAACAGGAGAAGAAGAGTCATGCCGAAGGGCGCCGAGCTCATCACCGAGTTCCTGGTGAAGGAAAAGATCCCGTATGTGTTCGGGATTTGCGGCCATGGCAATGTCGGCATGCTCGACGCGCTCTATGATGCGCGCTCCGACATCAAGCTGGTCTCGCCGCGCCATGAGCAGGTCGCGGCGCATATGGCGGACGGATACTTTCGCGTCAAGCATGAGGCCGTTGCCACGCTGACATCGTGCGGTCCCGGTTCTGCGAACCTGGTGATGGGCACGGCGCTGGCGCTGTCGGATTCCTCCGCCTTTCTCGCGATCACGGCCAACGTGCCGACCTCGCAGTTCAACCGCAGTCCGTTCCAGGAAATCAACCGCCACAACCAGGCGGATTTTTCCAACGTGATGCGTCCGGTGGTCAAGCGCAGCTATCAGCCGACGCGTGTGGAAATGCTGCCGCTGGCGCTGCGCCAGGCGACGGCGACCATGCTCACGGGCCGCCCCGGCCCGGTCAATATCGACGTGCCGTTCAACGTGTTTCAGGAGGAAGCCGATGTCTCCCTGGAGCCGGGTGCGCGCATGGTCCTGAACGAGCGGCGCAGCGCCGCGGCGCCGGAAGACATAGCCCGCGCCGTCGACATGATGCTGGCGGCGGAGCGCCCGGTTTTCTTTGTCGGCCACGGCGTCGCCATTTCGGAAGCCTCCGCTGAGTTGACCGAGATCGCGCATCGCCTCGGCATTCCGGTGATCGCGTCGCCGAACGGTATGGGCTGTATCGACATGAACGACCCGTTGTCGCTCGGTTTCATCGGCCGCAACGGCACCTATCCGGCCAACCAGGCCGGCCAATTCTGCGATCTCGTGATCGCGGTCGGCGCGCGCTTCGACGACCGCTCGTCATCGTCCTGGATGGCCGGCTATTCCTGGAATTTCCCGTCGCAAAATCTGATTCACGTCGATGTGGATCATGGCGAGATCGGCCGCAACTATGCGCCGACGCTGCCGATCCTCGCCGACGCGCGCAGCTTCCTGCGCCAGGTCCTGGCCGAACTGGATAGACGCGGATTGCCGAAGGGCGATCGGCTTCCGGCGTGGCGCGAGCGCATCCTTCAGTGGAACAAGGAATGGAGCGCGTTCGTCGCGCCGAACTTCAACCTGCATACCAGGCCGATCCGCCCGGAACGGGTGGTCGCCGACCTGCAGAACGTGCTGCCGGAAGATACCATCATGACCTTCGATGCCGGCGTGCATCACAACTGGTTCATGCAGTTCTGGAAGGCGCGTCGTCCGCAGCTCATGCTCAATTCATGGGGCTTTTCGGGCATGGGTTTCGGGCCAGCCAGCGCGCTCGGCGCCAAGCTCGCGGCGCCGGATCGCACGGTGGTTTCGGTGTGCGGCGATGGCGGCTTCACCATGGTGCCGCATGTGCTGTGTACGGCGGTGGAATACGATATCGCCGTGATCTGGATCGTCTGGAACAATTTTGCCTGGGGCGCCATCCGCGACATCCAGTATGGCTTGTTTGACGGCCGCGAAATCGGCACGGCGTTTTACGCCGGTCCGAATGGCGAGCCGTACAACCCGGACTTTGCCGCGCTGGCGCGGTCATGCGGCGTGCAGGCGGCAACCGTGACGCGATCGGAGGATCTTGCGGGCACCATCGAAATCGCGGTCAGGGCCAACAAGCCTTATCTGATCGACGTTCACGTCGATGCCGATGTCCGGCCGCCGTCCACCGGCGCGTGGGCGTTGCCTCCGACGCCCCACAAGGAGCCGGTGTTCGGCAAGAAGCATGTCGCGACCGCTGTCGAGGCCGTTAAGTAAATTGCGGTCGCCGCCGTCCGCGGCGGCGGTTGAGGTGGAGGCACCCCAAAACAGAGTTTTGCCAGCCGGGCATTCGACATGAATTCTCCCACCACGCCACAGGCCGATCACTACGACGTCGTCGTCGTCGGTGCCGGCGCTGCCGGCATGACAGCGGCCTGTGTGGTCGCGGCGGAGGGACGCCGGGTTCTTCTGGTGGAGAAGGCCGGGCAGGTCGGCGGCACCACGGCGATATCGGGCGGAATGGTCTGGATCCCCGCCAACCGCAAAATGGCGGAAGCAGGCCTTCGCGACGATCTCAACTCCGCACGCCGCTATCTTGGCGCGTGCGTCCCCGATGCCGACAAGGAAATCAGGCTTGCGCATTTCCTGGCGCGCGGCGACGAGGCGATCGCTTATCTGGAAAGCCGGACGGAGCTGAAGCTTCGGCCCGTACTGCGTTATCCCGACTATTATCCCGAGCGGCCAGGATCGACGGCGGGCGGGCGTGTGCTCGAACCCGAGCCGTTCGATGCGCAAACCCTGGGTCCGGGCTTCGCCCTGCTGGCGCCGCCGCTTCCGGAATTCACCTTGTTCGGCGGCATGATGGTGAGCCGCGAGGACATTCCGCATTTTCGGCGTGTAGGCCGTTCGGCGAAATCGACCTGGCGCGTGGCGCGGCTGCTCGCGCAATATGTGCGCCAGCGCCTTTCGGCCCGGCGCGGCACCAGCCTCTATCTCGGCAACGCGCTCGCCGGACGTTTGCTGTTGTCCTGCACGCGCCTCGGCGTGACCATTGCCACGAATGCCAGCGTCTCGATCGAACGTGACGGAAACGCCGCACGCTGGAGTTATCGTTGCGCGGACCGGCAAGGCCTGCCGCTTCGCCAGGGCACGTGCAACGCGGTGATCCTTGCGACGGGGGGATATTCGCGCGATCTGGCCCTGAGAGAACAGACCTTTCCTGCAGGAGCGGGCCCGAGCACCGCAGCGAGCAAAGGGGCGACCGGCGACGGCACCCGCCTCGGCCTTCGGTTGGGAGGACGGCTCGGCCGCAACAATGTCGCACCGGCCTATTGGGTGCCGGGTTCACGCTTCCGCCGGGCCGATGGCACGGAAACCGTGTTTCCGCACACCGTCACCGATCGCGCCAAGCCCGGAATGATTGCGCTCGACCGGCACGGCCGCCGCTTTGTCAACGAGGCGATTTCGTACCACGAGTTCGTGCTTGCCATGCTGCGGTCCTCCAATGGCGCCGAGGCCACCGCGTTCCTGGTCTGCGACCGCACGGCGCTGTGGAAATACGGTCTCGGACGCGTCAAGCCGTTGTCGGTTTCGGTGCGGCGCGACATTGCGAGCGGTTATCTTGTCGAGGCTCGGAACCCTGCGGAGCTCGCCCGCAAGCTGGGTCTGCCGGTTGAAGCCGTGGTGAAGACAATTGCGGATTTCAACACGGACGCCGAACTGGGCGTAGATGCGCAATTCGGCCGCGGCAGCGACATCTATCAGCGGCATCTCGGCGACGCCGATCAAATTCCGAATCCCTGCATCGCACCAATCGCGAAGCCGCCATACTATGCCGTGCGTTTGAGCGTGGCCGATCTCGGCACCGCCATCGGCCTTGACACCGACATCAACGGCGCGGTGGTTGGTGAGGATGATCGGCCAATCGCCGGCCTCTACGCCTGCGGCAACGACATGCACTCGATCATGCGTGGCGCCTATCCCGGACCCGGCATCACGCTCGGACCGGCGCTGACGTTCGGTTACCTGGCCGGACGGCATGCGGTCACCAGTCTTTCGACAACTTGAAGGATACGCGAATGTCCAAGGCGACCGAGACTTTTGCCGTCAACACCTACTCCTACACCCTCGCGTGGCCGGCGCTGGATTGCGTCAATCATCTGGCCGCCCTCGGCTATCGCGGCATCGAGCTGATGTTATACCCCGGGCATCTGTGGCCGGCTGACATGGATCAGGCGGCGCGTCGGGAATTCAGGGCGGTCTGCAAGGACCGCGGGGTCAAGCTGATTTCGACCAATGCGCCGAACATCGACATCAATGTCGCCGCGGCGACCAAGGAGATGCGCCATTATTCGCTGGGCATCCTGGAAAGTTTCGTCCGGCTGACCGGCGATCTCGGCGCGTCCGGCATCGTCATCGGACCCGGCAAAACCAATACGTTGCTGGCGATGCCGCGCGCGCAACTCATCGAGCATTTTTATGCCGCGCTGGACATCCTGGCGCCGATTGCCCGGGATGCCGGCACCAGGCTTCTGGTCGAGAACATACCGTTCTGCTTTCTTCCGAAAGCGAGCGAGGTCAAGGATGCGCTCGCGACCTATGGCAACGACGACATCGGCATCATTTACGATGTCGCCAACGCGCATTTCATTGGCGAGGATCCATGCGAAGGTCTGCGCCTTGTGCGAGATCGCCTCGAGCTGGTGCACTTCTCCGATACCAATCGTTCGGTGTTCAAGCACGACGCCGTCGGATTGGGGGATGTGCCGTTCGCCGCCGTGCCGGCCGTGCTGGCCGAAATCGGCTACCGCGAGATGCCGGTGCTGGAGGTCATTTCGCACGACCCGGACCGGGACATCCGCGAAAGCGCGGAAAAGCTGGTCGCTCTCGGCTATCGCTGGCCGATGCCGTGGGGGGCCGGGCGGGTCCTGAACGCGCCGCAAAAGACCTTTTATAGCGTCAAAATCCGTATATACCGGGCTTTGTTTGCCAATGCCGTATGGAGTTTGGGCGCCGGCGTGCTATATTATGAAGTAGTTATGTCGCATCGTCGCATTGGAAGTCGTAAAATGGCCAAAGCCCGGCAGGAAGCGCCTGAAACCGCCAAGGTTGTGGAGGCCGCCGGCGGCGTTCAGTCGCTGCATCGCGCCTTTGCCATCCTCCAGGCCGTTGTGCAGGCCCGTCGCGGAATTGGTCTTGCCGAACTCTGCAAGGAAGTCGGCCTCCATACCAGCACGGCCTTTCATCTGGCCAAGACGCTGGTGACATTGGGCATCATTCGTCAGGAACCCGATACCAAGCGATATCGCGTTGGCGCGCGCCTGTTCAGTCTGGCCTCGGGCGCGCTGGACGAGCGCGAACTGCTGGATGTGGCGATGCCTGTGCTGACGTCGCTGGCGGAAGAGACCGGCGAGAGCACCCACATGGCCGTGCTGGCGGGCCATGAGATCTATGTCATCGGCAGATGCGACGGAACGGCTTCGATCAGGCTGGCGGAGCGTGTCGGTACCGCCCGCCCGCCGCACGCGACCGCGCTCGGGAAAATGCTGTTGTCCGCCTTGCCACCCGTCCAGCTGGAGAAGTTGGTCGGATCGATTGAACTGACCGCCATCACCCCCAGGACAATCGTCGATCCGGAGTTGCTGAAGGCGGAAATCGCCAATGTCGCCCGCAACGGCATCGCATTCGACGACTGCGAATTCGATGCGAACATCCGCTGCCTGGCCGCGCCGGTGTATGATTTCCGCGGCAAGATGATTGCCGCGATCAGCATTTCCGCGCCGATGTGGCGCATGGGTCTGAACAAGGTCGGCGACGTCTCGGCAATCGTGGTCAATTCCGCAAAGCAGCTGTCGGCGCTGCTTGGCTACAGCGAACAGGCCGAAGAGCCCAAGGGCAAGAGCAAGATCAAGGCAGTCGCGACGTCGCGAAAGCGCGTAAGCGGTGCCGCGGCCGGCCGCTGAATTCTGCTGACAACAAGCAATCGAACAAGGAAACAACCGAGACAGACTGCGTCGGCAGTACGTCCGCGTACTGCTGTTACAATCGCAAACTGCAACCAGCCCGCCTAGAGCATGATCCCGAAAAGCATGCCCTCGGACGTGATCCGAGGGTGGATACCGGTTTTCGGATAAGATCATGCTCAAACAATAAGATAGAGCGGGATGACGATTCGAAGATAAGTCATCTCGCTCTAGGCACCTTACGGCAGCGCCGCCGCCTTCTTCCAGGCGTCGAGCGCCTGCACCCGTGCAAACCACGCCTGCAGGTTGGCGTAGGCCGTGACCGGCAGCTGTGCGGTAGCTGTGTGCATCAGGGGAGATGCCATGGCGAAATCGGCAAGTGTCAACTGACCCTGCGCAATCCACTGCTTGCCGGCGAGGTGAGCATCGAGCACGTCCGCGGCCGCCGTCAGCAACGCCTCGCCACGTGCGATTTCGACTGGGTCGGGTGGGCCCGATCCGCCGACCATTTGCTTGGAAACCCGTTCCCGGCTGATGCAGCCGACCGCAGGCGTAAAATGATACGCCGACCAGAACAGCCATCGGTTGACGTCGGCACGCGCCTGGATATCCACGGGGTAGAGCGCCTGTCCGGGCGCTCGGTCTGCCAAGTATTGCATGATGGCGTGAGACTCCCACAACAGGAATCCATCGTCGTCCAGCAGCGGAACCTTGCCGTTCGGGTTCAGCCGCAGATAGTCGGCGGCTTTGTGTTGCCCTTTGAGAAGATCGACGACCACCAGTTCGAGCTTGGTGTCGAGCTCGATCGCCGTCAGCAGGGCGCGGCGGGAATTTGCGGAGCGGGGGTGATAATAGAGACGCATGGCTGGTCCTTTCGATTGGCCCGCGCACCGAAACGTAGCCGACAGCGGATGCGGCAGCCACCCGAAACCCGAATTGGCGGTTCCGGACTGTCACCCTTCAAATGCCAGGAGGGTGAGCGGCTTATTGACTATCCAAGTGTCCCGGACCGTGGCGTCATTTATTATCTCCTGTCAGTTGATGCGGTGGCCCGTGATCTGCCAGGGCCCCGGATTGAGCACCAGGTCCGTCGGCTCGCCGGCTCCCAGGAAGGCCATGCGGGTATGGTCGCCGTCATCCACGACGAACTCGTTGCTCGACATCGGGACCGCCGCAATCGGTGCGCCTTGCTCGAAATCAAGGACCGGAAGTGTTCCCCTGCCTTCGATCACGAGCTTGCCATCCCTGGCGGCGACCTGAAGGTCGGACCCAGCCGCTTCTGGTCGGATCACGGCACGGAAGATCGTCAGCTCGATCGGTCTGTCCTGCCCCTTGCGCGCGATCTTCAGGCGGACCGTCGTGTTGACGGGACCACGCATCTTCTCGAGCGCCTGGTTGAGGGTCATGCCTTGCGTTGCCTCGTCGTCGAGATGCGTGATGAGGTCATTAGCCTTGACGCCAGCCCTCGCGGCAGGTGCGTTCCCGATCGGATACAGCACCTTGAGAAGACCATCCTGTATCGCGATCTCGATGCCGAGGCCGCCGAACTCGCGACGGTCCTGTTTGTCGCGGGAACTGGACGATGCGAACCTGTAGGTTCCCTCGAAGGCGGCGAGTGCCGCTTGATCGATCGCCGCGGGTGCCGGTGCCGGCGCACCCTGGTCGGGAATCAGAAAAGCGCCGTAGGTCAAATTGCGAAACGTCTGGCTGATTGGGCCGGACTTGCCGGGCGCAACCTGGATCAGCTGCACGGCGACCAGCTGCTCCGCTGGGTCGACCCAGAAATAAGTGCCCCAGACCCCGCTCCAGGTGAAGCTGCCAACCGATCCGGGCACCGTGCTCCATGCAGCGTCGCTGCGGATACCGAAGCCAAGTCCAAAGGTCGAGCCGTTGGCGAACCGGATGTCGGGCGGCAGCGCGTTCGTGGTCATCCGCCGGAGGGTTGCGGGCGACAGGATGCGCACGCCGTCAAGCTCACCACCGTTGAGCAGCATCTGGCAGAACCGCAGATAGTCGGCGGCTGTCGACACCAGCCCGCCGCCGCCCGAGAACAGCGTGGTCGGCTTGGTGACGTCCCGATCAGGAAGAATCGCCGCTCCAGCCGGCGGGTCGATCAGGCGGGCGAGCTTCTCCGGCGGCACCCAAAAACCGGTATCGACCATGCCGAGCGGTTTGAACAGACGGCTGTCGAAGAACTGATCGAGCGGCTGACCTGAGGCGACCTCGATCACCCGTCCCAGCACGTCGGTGCTGTGGCCATATTCCCAGACCTCGCCCGGCTGATGCGCGAGCGGGAGCCGCGCCAGGCGGGACACGAAATCCTGCAGTGTGCCGTTGCGTGCCAAGCCTTTGTCGTACAGCCCGCTCTCGCGGTAGAGTTTGTGCACGGTCGTATTACCACCGTCGAAATAGACCAGACCGGAGGTGTGGCGCAACAGGTCCTCGATGGTCATCGCGCGTCTCTGCGGCTCAAGCGAGAGCTTGCTCTGTCCGTTCGCCGGATCGCGCGTTTCGACACCGACTATGACGTCCTTGAGTTCGGGCAGATACTGGTAGACCGGGGCCGCGAGATCGAGCTTGCCTTCCTCGACCAGCATCATGGCGGCCACGCTTGTGACCGGCTTGGTCATCGAGGCGATCCAGAAGATTGCATCGGGCTGCAGCGGAACCGTTTTGGCGCGGTCGCGAAAGCCGACAGACCGCAGGTAAGCGACCTTGCCGTTGCGCGCGATCGCCGCCACTGCGCCCGAGAAGGCGCCGGCATCGACCTGCGCTTGCTGCCAAGCCGCGATCCGTGCGAGCCGCGATGACGAGAAGCCGAGCGCTTCCGGATCGCTCACCGGCGCGAGGTCGTAGGCGAATGCCCGCCAGACTGCAAGCACGGAAAGGAGGACGATGAATACCGGAGCGGCGTGTCCCCAGATCGACTTGGGAATGTTGCGCGAGATGAGACTGAGCATGAGGTCTTTCCCTACGAGCAGCCAGAGCGCTGCCTTCGACGATGATGCGTTTTCAAGGTCCTCGAAGTTCTGAAGCATTTCCGCACGATGTCGTGCCAGGAACTCCGGCGCATACAATTTCAGGAGGAACGCGTACACTGCCAGAGAGCTAAAGCGAATTTTTCGCCTAGTGTGCCCCATGGCGTCATGCGGTCCCGAGTTGGCGGCGCGCGGTGGCTGCAAGGCGCGACAGGCGTTCCGTTTCCGCTCTCAGGGTCACCTGTCCGAGCGTGGTGAGCTTGTAGTAGATCCTGCGCGGATCTTGGGTGTTCCCTTGGGTCACTAGACCGGCGTCGATCATGCGGTCCAGCGAGCCGTACAACGTTCCCGGCCCCATTTTGACGACACCCTGTGAGTCCAGTTTGACCTGTTGCATGATGTCGTAGCCATGCCGCTCTTGACCGAACAGGGCCAGCAGGATGTGAAACACGGCCGGCGTCAGCGGCACCTGGGGTTCGGGTTTGCCCATACACGCCAATCTATATCCGTGACGGATATAGTCAAGTGGACGAATCCTGCGCGTTGCGCGCGGGCCCCGCTGTCGACGGTCGAAGCGTAGGGCGGCGCTGCCGTGAGGCGTCGGGCGAGATCGTAGGGCCGCGTCTACATCGTCGACCGCCTGACCGTTGATCATGAACGAACCGAACCGGGTGCAGGGTGTCATTCAAGATGTGACGCGGACGCTGGGCTATTTCGAAGCCGTCAGTTGAAGCAATCGAGCCGTGCTGCGGCGTTGCACACGGCGACGCCTCCCCATGCCTCATCTATCACACCAACCGTCCGCAAGCCGCGCGTGGCCTCGTAAGTTATTCTGTTGATTGAGGTTTCTTGGCTACCGGAATACCTCGCGCCGGATGCTTGGCGGCACGAAGCTTGCTTAGAGTGATCTGCCGGAAGACAAAGGAGCGAATGGATGAAGAAGATCATCCTTTGCCTCGGCATTTTTTTATGCCTGGGCGCGGGTGCAAGTGCACGTGATCTCGGACAGTGGGAGACAGGAGATCCTGCGGTTCGCGAATGGTACCAGGCCCTGATGCAGCCGGATGTCCCAAAGGCATCCTGCTGCGGCGAAGCCGATGCCTACTGGGCCGATGAAATTCATGTCAGGGACGGCAAAACCTACGCCACCATCACCGATGACCGGCCCGACGAGCCGCGGGGTCGGCCCCATGTCGATGTCGGCACCGAAATCCAAATTCCGGACAACAAGCTCAAATGGGACCGATCGAATCCCACCGGTCACGGCGTCGTCTTCCTGAGCCGCGCCGGATACGTGTTCTGTTACGTCCAGCCCGGCGGCGTGTAAGCGATCCGGGATCGCGGGAGCGGCCATGCTTCTTCACGGCGGCGGTCCCTTGGGTGGCAGAACCGGAACCGGCAGCGGCGCGAATTCGATGTTGCCGGATTCACCGGTCAGGAATGACAGGTCGAGCGGGCCGCCGCCGGTCGGATCGCCGCCCGGTGCCGCGGCGGGGCGAAGCTTCGAGACATCGGAGGGACCTTCGGGCGCGGCCTGTCCGGTGCCGGTGCCATAGTCGGCCGCCCGTCCGCCTTGCGGATGGCCTTTGAGGATTTCCTCGCGCGCTGCTTCCACCTTCGCCGCCAGCGCGCCCGAATAGGGCAGCCGGTAGGCGCGCGGCTGGCCGCTCGGGATATTGGCGGCATCGAGCTCCTCGACCCAGACATGCACCGCGCCGGGGTCGCGCTCGAGCGGATTCGGATCGACCACCCGCGCCCACAGCAACTGGAATTGCGCGGGCAGCGGCCCCGCCGCCGACCATCCGGGCAGGCCTTCGACACGGAAGAACGCCAGGCAATAAAACGCGCTGGTCAGGACAACCATGGCAACCTTGAGCGGCCAGGGAATTCGCGCGCGCAACGCGACGATCAGCAGCAGCGCCGCCAGCAGCGTATAGGCGATCGACAGCCCGACGATTTCGCTCTGCAGCCTCATTGCCATGAGCCTCTGTTGCGGCGCGGATCGCGCAAAGTTTGCAGTAGCGACTTTTCGTGGTGGTTGACGTCCGTGACGGTGCCGCCGCCGTCGATCGAGAAGCGGACCGCGGTGCGCTCGGTCCCGGCGTTCTGCAGCATGATGGTGTCGTAATAAACCACCTGGACGACTGGATTGATTTTCTCGACCTTCACCGACACCGGCACCGGTTCGTGGCCCATCGCAATGAAGTGGTAGACGTTGACGGTGTACTCGCCGGCGACGATGCCGCGGATGCTGACGGTTTCCTGACGGATCGGCGACAGGATCTTGCGTCCGTTGACCAGGATGAAATCGTTGGCGCCGCCGCGATCGTCGCGGTCGAGCAGCATGAATCCCGCCTCGCGCCGCCGGTACCAGACCATGTTGCCGAGCGGATCCTGCACGAACATGTCGAAGTCGTCCGGATGCTGGTCGGGCCAGCTCATCGTCACCAGAAACTCCGCCTTGCTGTCGATTTTGCCGTCCCTGGCCTCGGGCGCGATCGCCAGCAGCGCAATGAAGAACAGGAAGGCCAGCACCTGCAGCGCCTTGAACAGCATCACCGCGAACGGATCGAACGGCTCCTCCGGCGGCATCAACTCGAACTCGTCGATCATTCCGCCGCTCCGGGCCGATCTTCGAGAACCGAGACGACCCGGACTTCGGTCAGGCCGACGGCATAGGCGAACAGCTTCGCCGTCGCGTCGTCGAGCATGTAGTACTGGATCCTGACCAGGATGGAGCCGACCAGGCCGGCGAGCGTGGTGTACATGGCGACCGCCATGCCGTCGCTCATCACGTTCATCGACGATCGGATGGTGGCGCGGTCGTTCGGATCGAGCCCGGCGATCGGCGCCAGCATCATGATGAAGCCGATGATGGTGCCGAGCAGGCCGAGTTTCATCAGCGTGTCGCTGGCGAAGCTGCCGAACTGGTTGGAGCCGCGCAGCTTGCCGGCCAAACCGCGCAGCAGCAGGGTCTGGTCGAGCCGCCGCGGGCCCTGCAGGCGCGCCTTGACCGCAAGGTCATGGATATGCGCGGCGACGAGGCCGGGCGGCAGCTCGCCTGAGCCTTCGACGACGATGGTCTCGCCCTCGAGATGCAGGCCGCCGGCTCCGGCTGCGATCAGCGCCCCGCCGCGCCGGGCTGCGTCGCCCTCGCGCGAGATCACGATGGTGCGCCACAGGCAGTGCAGCGACGCCGCGACATAGAGCAGCGCGATAATGGACGACAGGTAGGTGCGGTCGCCCGCGACCATCTGGCGGATCAATCCGAACCGCCACAACAGCACGAATGCGAAAATCCACAGCCCGGTGAACACCAGCCATCGCAGCAGCGGGCCGCGGTCGGCAAAAGAATCAAGTTCGGTTTTCGTCGCCGGCATCCGCGCACCTCGACACCGCAAACTGCCGCGCGAGCGTTCCACATTCCGTTCAGCCGGGCAAATCGAATTCGCCGGACCGGCTACCAGACGTGCGTGTTCCGCAGTCTCTTGTCCAAGAGAGAAATCAGATTGCCCAAGAGAGAAATATCCCTGATCATCCGCGGCATGGATTCGCACTTCGACGGTCCGCACTTGCGTTACCCTGGAGCTGGTCCTAGGTTCACCCCCGGCGCAATCGCGCCAAACACCTGGGAGACCCTCAATGAGCTGGAAGACTCCGAAGATCGTCGAGGTGCCGGTGGGCATGGAAATCAACATGTACGCCTGCGCTGCGCGCAAGTAGAACTCCATCACGCCGAACTGCCCGGCCCGGGCGGCGATTTGCCGCCCGGTGCCGGGCAGGGCTTGTTTGACGACGTCATCGCGGTTTCGCGACGCTTGGGGTTCCGGTATTGTGAGAGGGTGATTCACCGCTCGGCGCTGCCATCATAATCGATGCGCCTTCACCCCTGCTTTTCGGAATCTGAATGCCTCCCGGTGCCATGATATTCGGTGCGATGCTGGTGTGTCTGTCTGCACTGGCGCCGGTCTGTGCGCGCGCCGAGGGCATCGACACCGAGCATCTGTTCGGCTTCATGATCGGTACGGATGTCGGCAATCCCGGCGAGCGGGAATTCCAAAGCCAGACCACCGGGCGGTTTGCCAAGGAGAGCGGAAACTACCGGGCAATCGGCCAGCAGCTCGAACTCGAGTTCGTGCCCGCCCGGAATTTTCGGATCGAGCTGGGAAGCACGTTTTCGGCCCACGACATCAACGGCGTTGCCGGGTTTGACGACCGCCGCCAATTGGCCTGGCAGGGCGTCTCGGCGGATTTCCGCTACCGGTTCCTCGACCGTGACACGGCCCCGCTCGGCGTGACCTTCGGGCTGGAGACCCACGCCGACCGCATTGACGAAATCAGCGGCGCGGCGGTGCGCAGCTACGGCACCGAGTTCACGCTGGCGTTCGACCGGGAGGTCGTTCCGAAGTTCGCCGTCGCCGCAGTCAATCTGTTCTATCAGCCGGAATGGACGCGCATGGTCGGCACCGGCGCGGCGGAGCAGGAATCCACCATTGGGGCTGCGCTCGGGCTGATGGCGCGAATGCGGCCGGACCTGTTTTTCGGCGGTGAAGCGCGCTACTTAAGGAAATACGACGGCATTGGCCTGGAACAACTCGCGGGCCAGGCGTTGTTTGTCGGGCCGACCGCATATTTCCAGCTGTCGGAGCGCTCGCGGCTGACCGCCAGCTGGAGCGTCCAGGCCTGGGGGCGAGTGGCCGGATCGAATGCCGTCCTCGACCTGGTCAATTTCGAACGCCACCAGGCCCGGCTGGTTTTCGGCTTCAACTTCTAGAGCTCGCAGAGCCATTGACGCCGCAGAACTATTCACGCGGGTGTGAAACCGTGTCCCGGCGAAGACGTAGCTGTCCGTGCTAACTTGGGTGAATCAATCCTCGGGATGTCTGGCATGAATCCGATAGACCTGATCGTGACCGTTTGCGCCGTGCTGTCGCCGAACGTCTGCGAAGACACGCACCTGTCGTTCAACTGGAACGGATCGCTGCGCCAGTGCGCCATGGGTGCGCAGCCCTACATTGCGGAGTGGGTGGGCGAGCATCCGAAATGGACCGCGGTGAAGTGGCGTTGCGAATATCCGCACACCCACGACAAGGCGGACAAGGGCGAGGTGGCACCGGCCGGCTGACGGTTCGGCCGCGAAGTTATTTGTTGCAGTCCTTCAAATCCTTGTCCGAAATCGAGAACACCGCGTCCGCCTTGATTTCGATATCCCGCACAAGGCATTGCCTGGAACCCGGGTAACCGACCCTGGCGTCGTAACGCCCGGGCTCCACGCCGGTGATGCGCAGCCGTTCGTCGTGGTCGACCTCCTTGTCCTTGTCGTTCAGGGTCTGGTTGGGTCCCCAGTCGTTCTTCCCGGCCGGAGACAGCTGAAAGCCGGAAATGGTCGCGGTGGTCAGATTCCACAACCGGATGCCTTTGCCTTGCGCCACAAGCTGGTGCGGCGCCGCAACCAGCAACAAGGCGATGGCAATCGGTGTCCGCAACATGGCTCCCTCCTTCGGATTATTGAATCGTTCCGCCGAACGTCTGCTTTTCAGAATGCCCGTCATAGCATAGCTTTCGCGCCCGACAGCCTGTTTACCGCGGAGCAACACCATGATGCTGGTCGGATCGATACGGCGGATGGTCGCCGCCCTGGCGCTGCTGACGGCGACGGCCGCGATGGCGCGCGGCGATGACGTCAACGATTATCCGACCTCGGCGCGCGCCGAATATGTGTTTGGCTGCCTGAAGGCGAACGGCGAGACGCGGCAGGCGATCGAGCAATGCTCGTGTTCGATCGACGTCGTCGCATCGCTGGTGCCCTATGAGCGGTACGTCACCGCGGAAACCGTGCTGAGCATGTCGCAGGTACGCGGTAATCTCGGCGGACAGTTTCGCACTTCCGAGCAGGCGGCGAGCGCCCTGAACGATCTGCGGCGGGCCCAGGCCGAAGCAGAAGTAAGATGCTTTTGAAGGCGGCTGGAGCCAAGCCGCCTTACATGGCCGAATCGCCGACCGTCCATTCGTGCTCGAAGACGTGACCTGCGGTATCCCTGGCCTCGGCCCGGAAGCGTTTCGCGCCGCTCGAAATATAGGTGAACCGGATGTTGGGGTCTTCCGAAATCGAGATTCCGCCTTCCACGGCCAGACACCGGGCTATCGTCCTGCCATAGCTTCACCTGGTTGACGAAGAACGGCGGAATGTAGAGCTGGGTGACCTGGTCCATCTGCAGGCCGGAATTATTCGGGTGGCCGATCATGACCTGGGCTTCGCGGATGCCGCTGCTCGGGCCTTCGTCGGATCTTGCGCCGGACTTTGCGAACTGCCGGTAGCGCATCTGGCCCAGCCGGTTGTTGGCCTCCTCGGCATTCTTGGCCGCGGGCGCCGAGCAGCCGCCGGACGCCTTCACGTAAGTCTTCACCATGTACAGCTTGCCGTCGCTCAATTCGGCCACGGCATGGACATTGGTATAATTGTTGACGCGGACGCGGGTTGAGATTTCCGACACGCCGGCGTCCGGTCCGAGTTCGAACTTCGCCGCCATCGGCGCCGGATTCTGGTCGATGACCAGCGTGATGGTCCGCACGCGGCGGCTGTCGCCGGGCGAAAGTTTTGTCCGCAGCGTTACCGGAACGATCGCCGCGTCCTCGGCGCGATATGGCATCTCGATGGCCATCACGTCGCTGCCGTCGTTCATCGGACGGTCGTTGAAGATATCCTGCACCAGGCCGGGCCACGGATCATAGTTTTCGGATGGTGCCGCGGGCGCGACGCGCGCCGCCAGCAGGACGCCCAACAGGCCTGCAATGCACAGCAGAGGGAAACGATGTGCGGGCATGGTCGCACCCTTCTTGAGAATGGAAGCAACAACACCTGTATAGGCCATTGCGCGCGTTATTCCCATTCAATTTCCGAAAATGCTGCAGTTGCGTTGCGGGCATTGTAGTCGTCGAACAACTCCCATCGCGCGCGTTCGGACGCCGCCGCGGTATCGGCTGCGGCCGTGATCGGCTTGCCGCCGGCAACCAGCGCGCGAACGTCCGATGCCAGCGTTCCGAGGTATCGGCGCTCATCGGCCAGCGCTTCCGGCCAGTCACTCACAGGTCCGTGACCGGGTACCACGCGTTGCGCGGCCAGCGCGCCCAGTTCAGCGATGGCGCCCAGCCAGCCGCGCAGACTGCCGTCCAGCACAGGGACGTGCCTGAGAAACACGAGATCCCCCGCGAACAGGGTTCCGCTGGTTTCGTCGAACACCGTCAGGTCATTGTCGCTGTGCGCGGCCGGCCACGATCTCAGGACCAGCATGCGCGAGCCGAGATCCAGCCTGAGGGTGCCATCGACCGGCAGCGTCGGTGGCACGATCCGCACCTCACCGATCAATTCGTCGCCCATGATCCGGCGGAACGCATCGAGATAGAATTGCCCGCGCGTTGCCAGCGCCCGTGGCAGGTTCTTGTGGCCGACGAAGTCGGTTCCGTCGCGCACAAAGGCCGCGTTGCCGAACACATGATCGGGATGACCGTGGGTGTTGATGACATATCGGATCGGCTTGTCGGTACGCCCGCGGATGGCCGCGAGCAATTGCCGACCCTCACGAACACTGCCGCCGGTATCGATCACCGCCACCGCGCGCTCGCCGACGACGAATCCGACGTTGGCGATCGCGCCGTCATTCTCGCGCGTCATCAACGCGGTTAAGCCGACATGCACGAAGACGCCAGGCGCGATTTCACTGACCGGCAGCTCACGCTGCTGGACCTGCGCGAACGTCGACGTAGCGAGCATGGCAAACACGGCCAGCATCGTGACGCGATAAGCCATGGTTCTGCCTCCGTCCGACCACGATGCGATGGCGTGAGTTTTGCACTTCCTCGCCAGAAGTGTTTTGCGTCGCAGCAGCCGGCGAGAATCCGTCGCTAAAATTATTCCTGTTGCACGCCACAATTGAGAAGCATAGCATTTTGATGATCCATGTTGAACGCGATCGGTAGGCCGCACGTGCTACAGCTTTCGACGATACATGCCGGATGCCGTCGCCGGTCGCTGGTTTGGTTTGCTGTGATCGCTGCGGCGCTTCTCAGCCAGGGTGTCGCGCGGGCGCAGATCAATGAGAGCGGTGATCTGTCGATCGAGCTGGTCGATCCCAAGGTGCTGCGCGTCTGCGCCGATCCGCGCAACCTGCCGTTCTCGAACGAGAAGGGCGAGGGATTCGAGAACAAGCTCGCCGAACTGTTCGCGCAAAAACTTCAGAAAAAGCTCGACTACATGTATTTCCCGCAGGCGACCGGTTTCGTCCGGATGACGCTGGGCGCCCATCGCTGCGACGTCATCATGGGATTTCCGCAAGGCGACGAACTGGTCCAGGGCACCAATCCCTATTACCGCACGGCCTATGCGCTGGTCGCCAAGCCAGGCAGCGGCCTCGACGAAGTCACCACGCTTGACGACGCGCGGCTGAAGGGCAAGCACATCGGTATCGTCGCCGGCACCCCGCCCGCCACCAACATGGCGGCCAACGGCCTGATGGTGAACGCAAAACCTTATCCGTTGATGATCGATACGCGCTACGATTCTTCGGCCGGAGCCATGATCGACGACCTGAAGTCGGGAGCGATCGACGTCGGCATCCTGTGGGGGCCGATGGCGGGCTTTTACGCCAAGAAGGAAAATCCGCCGCTGCACGTCACGCCCCTGGTCAAGGAAACCACAGGACCTCAATTGGCATTTCGCATCGGCATGGGAGTCCGACCGGCCGACCAGAACTGGAAGCGGTTGCTCAACCGCCTGATCCAGGAAAACCAGGGCGCCATCAACAAGATCCTGCTCGACTTCGGCGTTCCCCTGCTGGATGAGAAAGACCGGCCGCTCGGCGTGGAGGCGGCGACGAAGGCGCCATGAGGTGGACGCGGGCGGGCATGATCCTTGTTGTGCTCGCGTCGACGGCCCCGGCCCATGCCGCGGAAAACGTCGCCGAGCCCGACGGATATCGCACCGAGAATTACCGCGCGCCGGTGCCGGCGACATTGGCCGGCGGGCGCGTTCTCACCACCGCGGAGGCCGAGGCAATCTGGCGCGGCAAAGGCGGGGTTTTCATCGACGTGCTGCCGCGCGCGCCCCGGCCGCCAAATCTTCCCGCAGGCACGGTCTGGCGCGACAAGCCGCGGCACAACATCCCTGGCAGCGTCTGGCTGCCGGACACCGGCTACGGCAAACTGGCGGCGGCGACCGAGGACTACCTGCGGCAAGGAGTTGCCCGGGCGACCGGCGGCAACAACGCCACCTTGGTCGTGGTCTATTGCCAGGCCGATTGCTGGATGTCCTGGAATGCGGCCAAACGGATCCTGTCCTACGGCTATCGCGACGTCGCGTGGTATCCGGAAGGAACCGACGGCTGGGAGCAAGCCGACTTGCCGCTGGCGGACGCGCAACCCGTTCCGCGGCCAGGCGAAGAAACATCGACACCGCGTTAGCAGCTATTCCATTTCCTGCTGGATGGTGCGGCCGAGCGCGAACAGCCGCTGGTCGATGGTGGTCGGAACCTCGCAGACGAATTTGACCACGCGCCGGCGGTCTTCGAAAATGCGGGTTTCCCAGACCAGCTGATTGCCGAGTTCGTCGACCTTGGGCTGGTCCGGCGCCGTCGCATCCTGCAGCGCCTGCAGCGCGATGGTGTCAGCGCGGATTTTTTCCGCGGCCTCGCGCTGCTTGCGCATCACCCGCTCGATCCCGCCCATGACCGACGAACGCTGGGCATTGAGCGTATCGAACAGGCCCGCGAACAACAGCTTGCCGGCTGTTGCCTTTTCGGCGCCGGCCGCGGCCATGAATTCCGTGATGGCCTTCTGCGCCTCGTCGAGCGGCGTTCGCCTGGCGGCGAGCCGGGTAACCAGTGCGCTGACCCTGGCGTCGTCCTTCCAGGTCTTCTCGGCGTCGTCGAGCGGGGGACCCGCCCACACTGCGGCGAGCGAGATCTCCGGCACCTTGGCCTGCGCGCACGGCCAATCCGGATAACGGGGATCGGCAGCGCTGGCCGGCCGTCGTCGCCGCATCACCGCGAGCCATGCCCCGATCGCGATCTGCCATCTCATGCCTCACCCCCGGCAGCTGTGCGGCGTACCAGGCCGCGCGACGGATCATAGGCGTAGATCGCCCCGGTCATGAAGACAAGCGTACAGCCGCCGACCACCGCCAGCCCGATCCAGTCGATCTGTCCGTACAGCGCAAAACGGATCAGTTCGACCGCATGGGTGAACGGGTTGAACAGGCAGACATAATACAGCATCGGACTGCCCTCCTGCACGCGCCACAGCGGATACAGCGCGGACGAGGCGAAAAACATCGGGAAGATCACGAAGTTCATCACGCCGGCGAAATTCTCCAGTTGCTTGATGCCCGACGATATCAGCATGCCGAGCGCGCCGAGCATCAGGCCCGACAGCACCAGCGCCGGCAGCACCGTGAGATAACCGATCGGCGGCGGCGCGATATCCCAGAACCACGCGATCAGCAGGAAGGCGTAGACCTGGAGCAACGACACCGCGGTGCCGGCCAGAAGCTTGCAGAACAGCAGGTAGCCGCGTGGCAGCGGGCTTACCAGCAAGGTGCGCATGTTGCCCATCTCGCGGTCGTAGACCATCGAAAGCGACGACTGCATGCCGTTGAACAACTGGATCATCGCCATCAAGCCGGGCGCGATGTAGACCTCGTAGAGAATGTAGGTCTCGTATGGCGGGATGATGGAAATGCCGAGCACCTGGCGGAAGCCGGCGGCGAAGATGAACAGCCATACCAGCGGCCGCACCAGCGCCGAGACGAAGCGCTCGCGCTGGTGCAGGAAGCGCAGCGCCTCGCGCCAGACGATGCCGTTCAGGCAGGTGAGGTATTCAGCCGGCGAGAAGCCACGCCGTTCATGCTCGGTGGTGATGGAACTCATGGCGCGGAGCCCCCTTCCGCCGCAGCCGTCAGGCGCATGAATGCGGTGTTGATGTCACGGGCGGAGGCTTCGGCGATCACCCGCGCGACCGGGCCTTGCGCCAGCACCCGGCCTTGATGCAGCACCACGACATTGTCGGCAGGCAAAATCTCGTCGAACAGATGTGTCGCCCACAACACGCCGATGCCTTGTTCGGTGACGAGCTGGCGGACATGGTCGAGGATGTCGGCGCGGGCCTTGACGTCGAGGCCGACCGTCGCCTCGTCGAGCAGCAAGAGGCGCGGGCGGTGCAGCAGGGCGCGGGCGATTTCCAGCCGCCGCATCTGGCCGCCGGAAAGGTCGCGCACCTTGCTGCCGGCGCGGTCGGAAAGACCGATGCGCGCCAGCACCTCGTTGCTGCGCAAGCGTGCTTCGCGCCGGGCGATGCCGTGCAATGCAGCGTGATACAGCAGGTTTTGCGTCACCGAAAGGTCGAGATCGAGGGTGCGCGGCTGGAACACCACGCCCAGGAGGCGCAGGGCTTCGCCGGGCGCCACGCTGATATCATGTCCGAAAATGCCGATTCGTCCGCTCTGGATTCCAAATAGCCGCGTGATCAGCGAGAACAGCGTGCTTTTGCCGGCGCCGTTGAGGCCGAGCAGCGCGGTGAAGCTTGCCGGCGCGACGTTGAAATTGATGTCGATCAGGGCCTGCCTCGAACCATAGCAATGGCTGACCCCGCCGATCGACAGGGCGGGCAACGCCGCGGGATCGGGCCGGGCGGCAACATCCCGCGAAGGTTCATTGGCCATGGGTGCGTCAATGGCGGTCATGGTTTTGCAATCGTGATGCCCCAGGGCAGTTCGCCGACCTGAATGGTCTTGATGACCTTTTGCGCGGCGACATCGATCACCGAGACATCGTTGGAGACGCCGTTGGTCACCAGCAGATAGCTTTCATCCGGGGTGAACGCCATGTGCCAGACGCGCTGGCCGACCAGCAGATATTTGGTGACCTCGTGGCTTAAGCCGTCGACGACGGCGATACGGTTGGCGGGGCCGAGGGCGACAAACGCGGTCTTGCCGTCTTTGGTCATGCCGATGCCGACCGGCTGGATCGCCTCGCGCCGCAGCCCCGGAATGCTGAAGATGACTTTGCCGGTCACTGCGTGCTTCCTCGGGTCGATGATCGACACCGTGCCGCCGATCTCCGACGATACCCACAACTCGGAGCCGTCGCGTTTGAATTCGGCAAAGCGCGGCCGCGCATCGACCAGCACGTTGGCGACGATCTGGCGCGTCGCAGTGTCGATGAAATGCGCCATGTTGGTGGTTTCGGAGGTGTTGATCAGGATCTTGCCGTCCGGGCTGATGGTCATGCCTTCGGGCTCGACGCCGACCTGAATGTCGCCCAGCCGGGTTCGCTTTTCGAGATCGATCACCGTCACCGTATTGTCGTTCTCGTTGGCGACATACAGCGTCTTGCCGGCGGCGTCCTGGGTGAACAGTTCGGGATCGGGGCCCGAGGGCAGGGTATCCACCACCTGGCGGGTTGCCGCGTCGATGACCTGGATGGTGTCATCGTCGCCGACGGCGACCAGCACGAACTTGCCGTCGCGCGTGAATTCGATGCCGCGCGGCCGTTGCCCGACCTTGACCGTCGCGGTCACGGTCCAGCTCGAGGTGTCGATCACCGAGACCGTGTTGCTTTTTTCGTTCGACACGTAGGCGATGAAGGCCGACGCGGGGGATGCGGCCGCGAGCCACAGGGCGATCCCGGAAAGCAGACATCGGCGCCACATCCGCGACTTCTCCCTGTTCAATGCAGCCGGCATTTGGTTTCCGGCCGATCGATGCCGAGCGTATCCAGTTCCGAAACCTGATGCAGGAAACCTTCCTGCGGCGACACCGAAACCACCATGCGGCCGTCGACCAGCAGGATCGGCTGGCGCAGCTGCAGATTCCAGTCGCGCAGCGTCAGCCGCTGGCCCTTGAACGCCGCCACCGAGAAATCCGGTCCCTTGAGGAAGTCGAATACCGTTTTCGGGTCGCCGGAATTGGTGCGCGACGTCGCCTCGCCGATCATGCGCGCGGCGGTCCAGGCCTGCATGTCCAACGCCGTCATATGTCGCGAATTCAGCTTCATGAAGCGGTTCTGCATCTGGATCGCGCCCCACTGGTCCTGCGCCGCGTCCCAGCTGGTCGGCATAAGGCCCGCCGAACCGGCGACCGGCCGCGGATCCCAGATCCGGTACGGCAAATAGGAGGCGAAAACCTCGCTCTCGTCGGCGGCCACCAGCACGTCGTAGGCCGGTGCCTGCTGGGTGAACACCGGCATCTGGCGCTGGATCAGGGTGACGCCGCTGTCGGTACGGCGGGCGCCGCCGGTATCCTCGAAGGTCCGCTCCTGGACGATCTTGCCGCCAAACCGTGTCGCGGCGCGTCGCAGCGCATCGGCATACAGCTTGTCGGTGTCGTGCGAGCCGACCACCAGCAGCCAGCGCTTCCACTGTTTCCATACCAGGTACTGGGCCAGCGCGTCCGCGAGCATGGTGCGCGTCGGCGCGACATGGATCAGGTTGGCGCGGCAATCGACCTCGCGCAGCCGGTCGTCGATCGCGCCGGCATTGAACAGCACGGTTCCGCGATCACGCAATGCGTCGGCAACTTGCAGCAACGCGTCGGCGGGAAGATCGGCGATGATATAGCCGTTGCGGCCGGCGAGCGCGGTGGCCGCCTTGACGGCATCGTCGCCGTCGTGAAGCCGGACCTCTTCCAGGGTGAAGTGCTGATTGAGGAACTTGCCGGTGGTGTTGTCGTCGTCGATCGCAAGACGGGCGCCGGCGACGCCGTCATTCTCGGACGGCTGTTCGACCAGGGACAGCCTTGCCTTGACACCGGCGTGGCCGAGATAGCCGATGCCGATCTCGACCGGGTCGGCCGCAAGCGCATGGCCAGCCATGACGCCGATGCCGATCGCCGCGACCACCCATCGGAACATGAGCTCTCCCTGATCTTAGTTTGATACTGCTCCTCGCCTTGACCGACGATGGAGGAAATTTTCACCTGACTGTTGCCTTGAAACATGACCAAATTGTCCTGCCTTGCAACCCCGCATTTGGTCGTTGCGCCGTCGCCGGTGTTCCGGATCACAAACATGAGAGCGCTGTGGGCCTGTCTTGTGTTGCTGCAGCCGCAATCGTGCGGCGTTTTCACGCCTTGAGGCGCGCCGCGTGCCAGCGCAGGTGGTCGCTCATGAACGTCGAGATGAAGTAGTAGCTGTGGTCATAGCCGGCCTGGCGGCGCAGGGTGAGCGGGATGTTGGCCATCTTGCAGGCGTCCTGCAGCCACTCCGGGCGAAGCTGTTCGGCGAGAAACGGGTCGGCATCGCCGTAGTCCACCAGCAGGTCGGAAAATCTGGCGCCGTCCTCGATCAGCGCCACCGCATCGTGGCGGCGCCACGCCTGTTTGTCGTCGCCGAGATAGCCGCCGAGCGCCTTGATGCCCCACGGCACCTGCGAGGGTGCGACGATCGGCGCAAACGCGCTGGCGGCGCGGTAGCGGTCGGGACAGCGCAGCGCCGCGGTGAGGGCGCCGTGACCGCCCATGGAATGGCCTAAGATGGATTGCCGTGACGGATCGACGGGAAAATGCGCGGCGACCAATGTCGGCAGTTCTTCGGTGACATAGCTCCACATCCGGTAATGGCGGGAAAACGGCGCCTGCGTGGCATCGACATAGAAGCCGGCGCCGAGCCCGAAATCGTAGGCGTTGTTGGGATCGCCGGGCACGCCGTCGCCGCGCGGGCTGGTATCAGGCGCGACGAAGATCAGTCCGAGTTCGGCGCAGCCGCGGCGGAATTCGCCTTTTTCGGTGACGTTGGCGTGGGTGCAGGTCAATCCCGACAGATACCAGACCAGCGGCAGCTTCGCGCCGTTCGGGTGCGGCGGCACATAGACCGAAAAAGTCATATCGGTCCCGGTCGCCTGGCTCGTGTGCTTGTAGACACCCTGGGTGCCGTCATGGGAGCGGTTGAGTGAAACCGTCTGCAGGGTCATGGTATTCCGACTCCGGCGCCGCGCGGCGCCAATTCAGGCGACGCCGCTGTCGATGGCCAACCGGACCAGTTCGACCGAGGTTCGCACACCGAGCTTCTGGCGCATGATCGAGGCCGTGTTGGCGACCGTCTTGTAGGAAACGTGAACCAGCCATGCGATCTCGGAAAGGCTTTTGCCCGCACTGAGCAGGCGCAGGATCTCCATCTCGCGCGAGGTCAATTTCGCCAGCGGGCTTTGCGCGAATGCCGGGCCGGCGAACGCGATGCTGCGCGCCATCGCCGGCGGCAGATAGACGCCGCCGTTGCCGACTTCGCGGATCGCCTCGACCAGATCGTGGGGATCGCCGGTTTTTGAAACGTAGCCCTTGGCGCCGGTTTCGATGGCGCGGGCGGCGAATACCGGGTCATCGTTCATGCTGAACATGATGATACGGGCGGACGCGGTGCGCGCCAGAATGCGCCGCGCCAGCTCAAATCCGGACACCGTCGGCAGGTTGATATCGACCACGCAGATATCCGGGCGTTCGGCGACGAAAGCGCGTTCGCCGCTCTCGGCGTCCGCGGCTTCAAGCAGGATGATATCGGGTTCGTCGGCAAGCACCGCACGGCAGCCCGAAGCGACGATGGGATGATCATCAACAACCAGAATGCGCATCGCCTTGATCCCGGACAGTTGCATCAGTTCGCTTGTTGCACCGCATCACGCCGAGAAGGGGATGCCAACACCGTCGCTGCGCCGGTTCGCGTCGGCATGCATCTCACGCGAGATTGCTGTACGCTTAATTAGATAGCCGGCTCATTGGGCTGTCAACGTTCCTCTTGAAGGCATCGTGATCGTGGACAGACGCCATGTGGCAGAAACTTTCGTTGCGCGCCCGGATCAATGTACTGCTGGCGCTGGTTCTCGCGCTCGGTTTGGCTGTCAACATCGCGCGCCTGGTGCTGGAGGCCGGCCCCCGGGTTCAAGCCGAAGACCAAAGCGTGGTGCGGCTGGCGCGGGAATTTGTCGAAACCATCGTCGCGGATCTCGCCGAGGCGACGGATCCGGACGCGCGGCTGAACCAGATCGTGCAGGATCTAGGCCGGCTGCGTCACGTCAGTGTCACGCGACAGGACGGTGCCACGGCGATGGCTCAAACCGCAAAGCATGCCGACGACGATCAGCGTTCGCCGCCGGCCTGGTTCGTAGCCCTTGTCCACCCCGAGATGACATCCGTGAGCGTGCCGGTCTCGATTCATGGCAGATCGCAATCGCTCGTGATCACTTCGCATCCGGACGACGAGATGACCGAGATATGGGATGGGATCGTCACCCAACTGGAGGTCGGGTCCGCCATCGCCGTCGCGCTGTTCCTGATTACCATGATGGTGGTCGGCCGTGCGCTGGCGCCGCTGCACGCGCTTTCGCAGGCGATGACGAATATCGGGGCCGGGCATTACGATGTGCGGGTGGAACCCGGCGGCGCGCCCGAACTGGCCGCGATCTGTATCAAGCTGAACCACCTGGCGGCCACCCTCGGGGATGCCGTGGAAGAAAAACGGCGGCTCGCCGAAGCCGCGGTGTCGTTGCAGGACCGGGAGCGCAAGGAAATCGCGCGCGAACTGCATGACGAGTTCGGACCCTGTCTTTTTGCCCTGCGCGCCCATGCCGGCGCGTCGATGCGGTTAGCGGAAGCGCCGCAGCCGAACCGGGAAGCGTTGCAAAAGCATGGCGCCGCCATCCTGGAGCAGGTCAATGCGCTTCAGCAATTCAATCGCCGGATTCTCGAACGGCTGCGGCCGGTCGGACTGGCGGAACTGGGGCTTTCCGAAGCATTGGGTGCCCTGTCGCGGCTGTGGCGCGAGGCCCACCCCGATGTGGCGATCGAAACCAGCATTTCCCCGGCGCTCGGCGAAACCGGTGAAACCGCCGATTTGACGATCTATCGCATCGTTCAGGAAGCCCTCACCAATGTTTTTCGTCACGCCGACGCCACCTCCGTCGATGTCAGTATCGAACCTGCCGAACCGCAGAGCGGAATGCGGCCGGGCCGCGGCTTCGCGCGGGTGCGGGTTCGCGACAATGGCCGCGGTCTCAAACCGGACCACAAGCTCGGCCTCGGCCTGATCGGCATGCGGGAGCGGATATTGGCGTTGGGCGGCACGCTGAGCGTTGCTTCGGGGGATGGTGGCGTGACCATTGAAGCTGTCGTCCCCAAAGGCGCGCATCCGTAACGATCCTTGCGATGCGCCGGATCGGGAATTCTTCCCGGATTTTTCGGGAATCAATCAGCTCCCGGATCAGACGTTTTGGCGATAGCGCGATTTCAACGGCACACTAGTATCGCCCGCAGCCCGACCGGCGGATCCAGAACAGCCGGAGTGGCAGGGAATGGGGCAGATGGGCGTGCGTCCGGCAGTTATTGCGTCGATTTCGATAGGGCTGTTTTCCGGCAGTGAGCGCCTCTATGCCCAAAGCGCGCCCGGCGAGGTCCAGACTTTGCCGCCCGTGGTGGTGGAGGCGCCGGCGACGTCGAACCTCAAGCGCGGCGCCGCCCGCCAGGCGACAACTCGCCTGGCGCGAAAACCACCGGTCGTCTACGTCTACACCACCGCGCCTGTCGCGGGCACGAGTTCGAGCATTGACGTCGACAAGGTGCCCGCGAGCGTCAATTTCATCGATGCGCAGGGAGTTGCGCGCACCGGCTCGCTGAACATCGCGGACGCGCTGGTCCAGCAGGTGCCGGGCATCACGGTCAATGAAGTGGCGGGCAATCCATTTCAGCCGGATGTGCAGTTCCGCGGCTTCGTCGCCTCTCCGGTGGCCGGCACGCCGCAGGGACTGGCGGTCTACCAGAACGGCGTGCGGATCAACGAGGCGTTCGGCGACACGGTCAACTGGGATCTGATTCCGACCGCGGCGATACGGTCGGTCTCGGTGGTGACCAACAACCCGGCCTTCGGCCTCAACGCGCTGGGCGGCGCGGTCAACGTGCAGATGAAAGACGGCTTCAACTATCACGGCGCGGAAATCAACACGATGGGCGGCTCGTTCGGCCGCATCCAGAGCTCGGCGCAGTGGGGCAGGCAGGTCGACAATTTCGCGGTCTATGGCGCCCTCGAAGGCCTGCACGACGGCGGATTTCGCAATTTTTCGCCGTCCGACGTCCGTCGCTTCTATGGCGATGTCGGCTACAAGAATGATACCAGCCAGTTTCATCTCAACATGGGCGTCGCCGACAATAAGTTCGGCGCGGCCACGACGGTGCCCGTCGAACTGCTTCAGCAGTATTGGGGCGCGACGTACACCACGCCGCAGATCACGGCCAATCGCGTCGGTTATGTCAATCTGACCGGCGAGGTCGAGGCCACGCCGACCTGGACGATCCAGGGCGCGGCCCACGTGCGGATTTTCGACCAGAAGACCATGGACGCCAACCCGACCGGCACCCAGCCGTGCGCGGCTGATCCGACAACGCTGTGTTTCGGCAATGACAGCACCCCGGCCAACGGCTTGAACGGGGCTCAACTGGCCAATCCGTTCGATCCCGGCGCCATCCTGGGAGAAATCGATCGGACCTCGACCCGCTCGACGTCGACGGGCGTCTCCCTGCAGGCCACCAACACCGATCGGCTGTTCGGTCACGACAATCATTTCGTGGTCGGAGCGAGCTTCGATTCCAGCGTGACCCGCTTCACGGCAAGCGCCGAACTGGGCACGGTCGGCACCAACTACGTGATCGGCGGCAGCGGATTCTTTCTTGGACAGTCCGGCGATCCGGTGTCGATCGCCCCGGTCGATCTGCGCACCACCAACCAGTACAGCGGGATTTATGCGCTCGACACCTTCAATGTCACCAATGCTTTCGCTATTACCGCCGGCGGCCGGTTCAATGACGCGCGGATCGCGCTGCAGGACCAGATCGGCAGCGCGCTCAATGGCAACCAGACCTTCGACCGCTTCAATCCGATCATCGGCGGCACCTACAAGATCACGCCGGAACTGACCGCCTATGCCGGCTATTCGGAAGCCAATCGCGCGCCGACCCCGCTGGAACTGGGCTGTGCCGATCCGGCGCATCCGTGCATCGTCGCGGCATTCCTGGTGTCGGACCCCCCGCTCAAGCAGGTGGTGTCCCGCACGGTCGAGGCCGGCCTGCGCGGCAGCAAGGAGTTGAATTTCGGGACGCTGCGCTGGAAGCTCGGTGGCTTCCGCGCCACCAACAGCGACGACATTCTCGCCATACCGAGCCCGGTTTTGCAGGGGTTCGGCTATTTCCAGAACGTCGGGTCAACCCGCCGCCAGGGCATCGAGGCCGAAATCGACCTGCAATCGAAATCGTTGCAGCTCTATGCCAGCTATGCGCTGGTGGACGCGCGCTTCCTCGACACGCTGCAGGTCGGCTCCAACAGCCCGTTTGCCGATGCCGACGGCAACGTCCAGATCCTGCCGGGCAACCGGATCCCGGCGGTTCCGCGCAACCGGGTCAAGGCCGGCTTCGACTATTCCGTCACCGACGCGTTCAGGGTGGGGGGCGACGCGCTGTTCGTCAGCGATCAGTATTTTGTCGGCGACGAATCAAACCAGGCAGCAAGGCTGCCGTCCTACACCGTCTTCAATGCCCACGCCTCGTACCAGATCGACAAGACCTTCCAGATTTACGGGCGGGTCGACAATATCGCCGACAATCGCTACGCGACCTACGGCACCTTCTTCGATACGACGGTCCTGCCCAATTTTGCCAATGGCGGTGCGGCGTTCACCGACGCCCGTTCGGTCAGCCCGGCGCGGCCCCGCGCCTTCTACGCGGGACTGAAGGCGACGTTCTGAAAACCATTACCGCCGGCTCCAGCGGGCATAGCCGATCCACCCCAGCAAGGTCGCGCCGGCGATCCACAGCAGGATGATGCCGACCATTCCGGCGGTGCTGGTCGGTCTGCGGCCGGCTTCGCTGGCCTTGACCCGGTACTCGGCCATGACGGTTTCCGGGACCAGCGACACCACCAGCAGGATCCGCTGCGTCGAAAACACGCCGCGACGATCTGCCACGGGCGACATGGCGAGGTCCTGCCGCCCGGGCATGATCCGGAAACGCGGATGCTCAGACAATCATGTCCGAGGACGGAATGTCGTGTTGCGCCTTGTGGATCGCCGAGGGAACCACGCCAAAATACTTTCGGAACACGCGGCTGAAATGCGACGAACTGGAGAAGCCCCACGAAAATGCCACATCCGTAATGGTCTTGCCGGCCTGGGTTTCCAACTCGTGGCGGCAGTTCTGCAGCCTGGTATGCCAGATGTAGTCGCTGACCGTGGTGCCGCGTTCGCTGAACAGCATGTGCAGGTACCGCTTGGTGCAGCCCAGTGCCGCCGAGATCTGGTCGATGGAAAGATCCGGGTCGCGCAGATGTTCCCGGATGAAAGCCTGCGCCCGCACGTGCATCGCCTCGGGACCGGCGCGGTCGAACATGGTGTCGGCATCGCGGAGCGGCAACAGCAAGAGATCGATCAGCGAATCGGCAACGCCGACCGCGCTGTACGGCGACAGCTTGGTCGCTTCGTCAAACGCGGCGTGCACGAAGTTGTAGGCGATGCGGCCGGTTCCGGTACGCGCCGACAGCTTGCAGGCCGACATCTTGGCGAACCGGAAGCCGCGTTCCTGCAGCAGGTCCTTGGGGACGATGACGACCTCGTGCCGCGTCAGCGCCGGACTGACGATGGTATGCGGCGAGGAAACATCGTAGGCGAGGCAATCGCCGGGCACGATCTCGATGTGGCGGCCGCCTTGTTCGAAATAGGAAATCCCGTGGGTCTGGAACAGGATTTTGACGAACGGATGCTGGCTCAGCTTCGGCCGCGTCGCGGAATGCGCGATCCGATGCTGGCTCGCCTCGATTTGGCACAGCTTCAGCCGCGAGACCGTGGTGTAGTTGATGCGCCCCTCGAGGGACGACGCTTCCAGCGGATCGACGTCAAACCGGCCGCAAAGATCGGTCAGCGTATCTGACCAAGTTTGGATCTGCTTCTTCGGCGCCAATCCGGAGGTGCTGAGCGAGCGGACTGTATCGGACATTTCCAGCCACCGATTTGAGATCAGGACGCGACCACGCGGCGGTCGCGATGAAGCAACAACATTTACCCAAATTTAAGGCGGTCGTTGGGAGAGCGAGCGCCGCGTCTCCCGATATCCCTTTGACAATCCTCCAACTTAGTTTCAGCGCCGTCAAGGGGAACCTCAACCTTTGGTCGAACGGAAGCTGTGGGAAGGGGCCCACAGAAAAATGCCGCTGCGCAGCATGCAGGTGCCGACGGCAAACGGCGCAGGCAGCAAATAAAAATTCGTCGCGTTTCGCTCATGAGCAAACGCGCTTCGCTCTTGGGCAAGTTTCCCGGTGCCGGACGGGATAGGAATAACAACCAAGCAAGGAAAAGCGGGCCGTCTGCGACGGAAACCCGTAACTCGTATCTGGGAGGAATCCACTATGCGCAAGGTGCTATTCGCGACCTGTGTCGGTGCCGTGGCGGCTGTTGCCGCGGGCGCGGCCTATGGCAACGATGAACTGATCAAGATGCAGCAGAACCCGAAGGACTGGGTGATGCCGGCAGGCAATTACAACAACCAGCGCTACTCGGAACTGAAGCAGATCACGGCGGACAACGTCGGCAAGCTGCAGGTGGCCTGGACGTTCTCGACCGGCGTGCTGCGCGGCCACGAAGGCGGCCCGCTCATCATCGGCAACATGATGTACGTCCACACGCCGTTCCCCAACAAGGTCTACGCGCTTGACCTCGCCAACGACAACAAGATCGTCTGGATGTACGAGCCCAAGCAGGATCCCAACGTCATCCCGGTGATGTGCTGCGACACCGTGAATCGTGGCGTGGCCTATGGCGACGGCAAGATCTTCCTGCACCAGGCCGACACCACGCTGGTCGCGCTCGACGCCAAGACCGGCAAGGTGGCGTGGTCGGTGAAGAACGGCGATCCCAGCAAGGGCTCGACCGGAACGTCCGCGCCGCTGGTGATCAAGGACAAGGTGCTGATCGGTATTTCCGGCGGCGAATTCGGCGTGCAATGCCATGTCACCGCCTACGACATGAAAACCGGCAAGGAGGCCTGGCGGGCGTTCTCCGAAGGACCGGACGACCAGATCAAGGTCGATCCGCAAAAGACCATGGCTCTCGGCAAGCCGGTCGGCGCGGATTCGAGTCTCAAGACCTGGCAGGGCGACCAGTGGAAGATCGGTGGCGGCTGCACGTGGGGCTGGATGGCCTACGATCCCGCTCTGAATACGGTCTACTACGGCTCCGGCAATCCCTCGACCTGGAACCCGAAGCAGCGTCCCGGCGACAACAAATGGTCGATGACCGTCTTTGCGCGGGATGTGGACACCGGAATGGCCAAATGGGTCTACCAGATGACGCCCCATGACGAATGGGACTACGACGGCGTCAACGAAATGATCCTCACCGATCAGACGGTCGGCGGGACCGCCCGCAAGCTGTTGACCCATTTCGATCGTAACGGCCTCGGCTACAGCCTCGACCGCGTCACCGGCGAACTGCTGGTAGCCGAAAAGTTCGATCCGAAGGTCAACTGGACCAGCGGCGTCGATATGGACAAGAACTCGCCGACCTATGGGCGTCCGAAGGTTCTCGACCAATACTCGACCGACAAGCAGGGCGAAGACCACAACAACAAGGGGATCTGCCCGGCCGCGCTCGGCTCCAAGGACGAACAGCCGGCCGCCTACTCGCCGGACACCCAGTTGTTCTATGTGCCGACCAACCACGTCTGCATGGACTACGAACCGTTCAAGGTGAGCTACACCGCGGGCCAGCCCTACGTCGGCGCGACGCTCTCGATGTATCCGCCTCCCGGCGAGACCCACATGGGCAACTTCATCGCCTGGGACGGCAAGACCGGCAAGATCGTCTGGTCGAACAAGGAGCAGTTCTCGGTGTGGTCGGGTGCGCTTGCGACCGCCGGCGGCGTGGTGTTCTACGGAACGCTCGAAGGCTACCTGAAGGCGGTGGACGCCAAGACGGGTAAGGAACTGTACAAGTTCAAGACTCCGTCCGGCATCATCGGCAACGTCACCACCTATGAGCAGGGCGGCAGGCAGTACGTGGCAGTGTTGTCCGGCGTCGGTGGCTGGGCCGGTATCGGTCTCGCCGCGGGTCTGACCAATCCGACCGACGGCCTCGGCGCTGTCGGCGGCTATGCGGCGCTGACCAACTATACGGCACTCGGTGGAAATCTCACCGTGTTCGCGCTGCCGCAATGAGCTGATGCTCCTCGTTCCGGCGCGTGGCCTGGTCCATGCGCCGGAATGTCTGCCATCGAATGCCGAGGACAAAGCTCTTGCGTACAATCCGGTTCATGGCCGCCGCGATCATCTTCGTGGCGTCCGGCGTCATCGCCTTCGCCGAAGCTGTGGTCGATCCGACCGCCGTCAAATCCGAGGACGGCAAGTATCTCGACAAGGAAGGCAACCCTACCTTCAAGGTCGCGGCCGACGGCACGATCGACTGGTACACCTATTCCGGATTTCGCCGTTATCATTCGGAATGCCACGTCTGCCACGGACCCGACGGGATGGGGTCAAGCTACGCGCCGGCGCTGAAGGAATCGCTCAAGACCATGAGTTACGCCGACTTTCTCGGCGTGGTCGCGAGCGGCCGCAAGAACGTCAACACGGCGCAGGAGAACGTCATGCCCGCGTTCGGCGATAACACCAACGTGGCGTGCTATATGGACGACCTCTACGTCTATTTGCGCGCGCGCGCCTATGATGCGGTCGGACGGGGCCGGCCGGCAAAGCACGAAGACAAGTCCGAGGCCTACACCAAGGCGGAAAATTCCTGCATGGGACATTGAGGCCGCGGCGGCAGGGCTGGCCACAATGTTTAATCTTGCGGGGCGAAAGGGAGCTGAAGGATGAAAACACGTGCCGCCGTCGCTTTCCAGGCGAAGCAGCCGCTTGAAATCGTCGAGCTTGAGCTGGAGGGCCCGAAAGCCGGCGAGGTGCTGGTTGAAATCAAGGCAACGGGAATCTGTCATACCGATGCCTACACGCTCGACGGCTTCGACAGCGAAGGAATTTTCCCCTCGATCCTTGGCCATGAAGGTGCCGGCATCGTGCGCGAGGTCGGCGCCGGCGTTACGTCGGTGAAAGCGGGTGACCATGTGATCCCGCTTTACACGCCGGAGTGTCGGCAGTGCAAAAGCTGCCTCAGCCAAAAGACCAATCTGTGCACCGCGATCCGCGCCACCCAGGGCAAGGGCCTGATGCCCGACGGCACCTCGCGTTTCAGCTATCAGGGCAAGCCGATCTTCCACTACATGGGCTGCTCGACGTTTTCCAACTTCACGGTGCTGCCGGAAATCGCCGTGGCCAAGATCCGCGCCGACGCGCCGTTCGACAAGAGCTGCTACATCGGCTGCGGCGTGACCACAGGCGTCGGCGCGGTGGTGAATACCGCCAAGGTGACGCCCGGAGCCAACGTGGTGGTGTTCGGCCTCGGCGGCATCGGTCTCAACGTCATCCAGGGCGCGCGGATGGTGGGGGCGGACAAGATCATCGGCGTCGACGTCAACGATTCCAAGGCCGACTGGGGCAAGCGTTTCGGCATGACCCATTTCGTCAACCCAAAGAAGGTCGATGGCGACATCGTGGCGCACCTGGTCACGCTGACCGACGGCGGCGCCGACTTCACCTTCGACTGCACCGGCAACACCACCGTGATGCGCCAGGCACTCGAGGCCTGCCATCGCGGCTGGGGGGTCTCGGTGGTGATCGGGGTCGCCGAAGCCGGCAAGGAAATCGCCACCCGGCCGTTCCAGCTCGTCACCGGCCGGGTCTGGAAGGGCACCGCATTCGGCGGCGCGCGCGGCCGCACCGACGTGCCGAAGATCGTCGACTGGTACATGAACGGAAAGATCGAGATCGACCCGATGATCACCCACGTCCTCAAGCTCGAGGAGATCAACAAGGGATTCGATCTGATGCACGAAGGCAAATCGATCCGTTCGGTCGTCGTGTTTTGAACCAGAAACGTAAAACATCAGGAGGAGAGGCCTATGACTGTTCATATCCACCCATCGGTTGACGGCGGCGTGAAGAAGGGTTCGGGCAGTTTTGCCGGAGGCACCCTGGTCTGCAAATGCAAGGACAGGCCGGTCAAGGTCGCCATCACCGGGGACGTCGCCCACAATCACGCCTGCGGCTGCACCAAGTGCTGGAAGCCCGAGGGCGCGGCATTCTCCGTCGTCGCCGTGGTTCCGCGCGACAATGTGAAAGTGATCGAGAATGGCGACAAACTGCAGGTTGTCGATAGCTCGGCCGCGATCCAGCGCCACGCCTGCAAGGTCTGCGGCACCCACATGTATGGGCGCATCGAGAACAAGGGGCATCCGTTCTACGGTCTCGACTTTATCCATCCTGAACTTTTCCAGGAAGGCAGCGGCTGGGCGGCGCCGGGATTTGCTGCGTTTGTGTCGTCGGTGATTGAGTTGGGCGTCAAGCCGGACGAGATGAATGGCATCAGGGCCCGTCTCAAGGAACTTGGCCTTGAGCCCTATGACTGCCTGTCGCCGCCGTTGATGGATGCGATCGCCACCCATGTGGCGAAATCCAAGGCGGCATGATTCAAGGCGGTGTGATCCCGACGCCGGCTTGATGCCGGCACCGGCCTTTTGGGGTCAGTATCTCGCGGCCATCTCGGTGAGGCGGCGGTGCGCGGCTTCGCGCGCCGCCCGGATCGGCTCGGCTGGTCCGAGCGTCGGCCCGATCGGAACGAAGCGGACGTCCCGCACGCCGATGAAGCGCAGCGCCTCGCGCAGGTAAGGCGTTGCCATGTCGATGCGGCCGCGGTTCATGCCGGTCATGAAATCGCTGCCGCTCGCCATGATGACGACGGTCGGCCGGTCCTTGAGCAGGGGCAGGTAGCCCTGCGCCGGATCGAACCGGAACGTCAATCCGGGCTGGATGATCAGGTCGAACCACTGTTTCAGCTTGTAGGGAATGCTGAAATTCCACATCGGCGTGGAAATCAGCACGCGGTCGGCAAGCGCGAACCGCACCGCCATGCGCTCGGCGGCCGCAAAGGCCTCGCGCTGCGCCTCGCTGAACGGCCGGCCGACCGTGCGGGCATATTTGGCTTCCACAATGGCGCCCTCGAATTCCGGCAACCGCTCGCGCCACAGGTCCATCACGTCGATGTCCCAGTCCGGCCGCGCCGTGCGGAAGCCGTCGAGGAAAACCTGCGCGCCCGCGGAAGATTCCGCCTCCGGGCGTGGCGAACAGCTCAGGTGCAGGAGCTTGGGCATGACGTGGTTTTCATCCGAGCGCCTTGATGACCGCATCGGCGTTGGTCACGACAGAGACGTTCTGCAGCGCAAAATTGATCGAGGCGTTGTGCCAGTCGGCGTTCATGGTCGAGCAGCAGTCTTCCGGCACCACCATGAAGTAACCCTTGTCGGCGCCGGTGCGGGCGGTGTGTTCCACCGACATGTTGGTCCAGGCGCCGGTGTTGATGATCATGTCGCGGCCGGTGGCCTTGAGGATTGTTTCGAGTCGGGTGCCCTCCCATGCACTCATGCGCATTTTCTCGACGACGAAATCGCCGGGGCGCGGCTCCAGCCCCTGCACCGGGGCGGCGCCCCAGCTGCCGCGCACCATCGCCTTGCTGTCGACCAGTCCCTCGAACAGCGGCGCGTTGAGGGTGACGCCCGGCGCGCCCGGCTCGACGACGAACCAGACATGGATGATGACGACGCCGCGCGCTCGCGCCGCCTCTGCCAGGCGGCGGACATTGTCGACCACCCGCTGCGCCCGGGCATGGCCAGGCGCACCGGAATCCGCGAACGCGCCACCTTCCATGATCACGTCGTTCTGCAGGTCCTGGATGATCATGGCGCAGCGCCGCGGATCGAACTGCATGTCGGCGCCGGTCAATCGAGGCGGCGCCGCCGGTCCGGGCGCCGAAGTGGAAGGGGCGGCCGGGCCGGTCGAAGGCCGGCTGCTCATATAGGGCTCGTTGCGCGGGCCGACCTTGGTCGCGATCGCATAGACCGAGTGGGTCGCGGTGATATAAAGCGTGCGAAAATCCGGCCCGCCCCAGGCGAGATTGGCGACCGGTTCCGGAACCCGTACCTTGCCGAGCAGTTCGCCCGCCGACGAATAGACCCAGACCCCGCCGGGTGCCGTCACCCAGATGTTGCCGCGCTGGTCGCACTTCATGCCATCGGGCACGCCGGGTTCGAGTTCGGAGCGGATCCCGCTGGCGAGCACGCGCGGATTGGCGAGCGAGCCGTCGGCCTCGACGTCGAAGGCGCGGATCAGGGCGTGGGTGGTGTCGTTGACGTAAAGCGTGCGCTCGTCGGGCGAAAAGCACAGCCCGTTGGGCTGGTCGAACAGATCGCGATCGACCACAAGTTTTGGTGCGCCGCCGCCGGGCGGGACGCGATAGACCCCCTGGAAACCAAGCTGGCGCGGCCGCTCGACGCCATACACCGGCATGCGGCCGTACCAGGGATCGGAAAAATAGATGGCGCCGCTCGAATGGACGCAGACGTCATTGGGACTGTTGAGTTCCCAGCCCTCGTAATGCGAGGCCAGCACGTCGCGTTGTCCGTTCGGGCGTTCCCGGATCAGGGACGAGGTGGCGTGCTCGCAGACGATCAGGTTGAGCTCGGCGTCATAGGTCATGCCGTTGCATTTGTTGGACGGACGCCTGGCCTCGACCACGCCGCGTTTGGCATCCCATCGCCGGCGCACGTCGCCCGGCATGTCCGAGAACAGGAGATAGTGATTGACCGGATGCCAGATCGGCCCCTCGGTGAATTCGAATCCGGTGCCGACCTGGCCGACCGGCGCATAGGGATCGATCAGGGTTTCGAACTCGGGGCGCAGGGTGACGTGGGTCATCGGTCGGTCCTTTCGCGGTCAAGCCGGGAACCAGTTGAGGGAGACAGCACGCGCAGCTTCGCGGCGCGGTGCTTGACGGGTAGTCTCATTTTGCATGTTGCGCCGCGAGAACTCCGCGCGGGCGGCATGTGGCATGCCAGCGCAGAGGTCAGTCGACTCAGTCGCAGCGCACGCTCATGCCGCCGTCCACAACGATTTCCGTGCCCGTAATGAAGCGCGCTTCATCCGAAGCCAGGAACAGCGCCGCGGCGGCGGTATCGCGGCCGTCGCCCATGAAGCCGAGCGGAATCCGCGCCACGCGTTTCCTGAGCAGGGCCTCGACGTCGCCGCCCTCACGTTGTTTGGCGAGGCGTGCTTCCACCATCGGCGTGTGCATCTGCCCGGGGATCACGGTGTTGACCCGGATGTTCTTCGGCGCGTATTGCACCGCGGTGACGTGGGAGAACTGGATCACTGCGGCCTTGGAGGAAGCGTAGCCGACCTGTGCCGACCCGGTCCAGCGGATGCCGGAGGTCGACGCGGTATTGACGATGGCGCCGCCGCCCTGCCGCTCCATGATGGGCAGCACCGCCTTGCAGGTCAGGAACACGGTCTTGAGATTGAAATCGATCTGGCGATCCCAGGCTTCTTCCGTAAGCTCGACGGCGCCGCCCGGCGCCGAGCCGCCGACATTGTTGACCAGGATATCGATGCGGCCGAAGGTTTTGTGGCAGGCCTCCACCATGGCCGCGACCTGCGCGCCGTCGGTGACGTCGCAGAGATGGGTCCTGATGTCGCCATTGTACTCGCGCACCCGCGCCAGCGTCTCGACCATGCTGTCGCTGTCCTTGTCGACCGCGAAGATTTTCGCGCCTTCGCGGGCGAAAATCGCCGCGGTGGCGCGGCCGTTGCCCCAGCCGGGACCGACGCAGCCGGCGCCGGTGATGAGTGCGACCTTGCCCTGCAGTCTGCCCGCCATGGCGCTTTCCTTTATGGTTTCAATTCCGGTGTCACGCCGTCCGGCAGGTCGATCTCGAACGCATTCAGCGTCATCGCCACCAGCGAGTAATAGCCGATGATGCCGACCAGTTCGACGACGCCCCGGGTTCCGATCTGCTTCACCGCTTCGGCGTGAAGCGCATCGTCGACGCGGCCGCCGCTCAAAAGCGCGCGGCTATAGCTGTAGACGGCAGTGGCCCTGGCATTGTCGAGGTCGGGGGTAGCGCGCGTGGCGATGGCGTCGATGACCGAACTCTTGATGCCGGCCTTCAAGGCCTCGCGCTTGTGGGCAAACCATTCGTAATGCGCGGTCCAGAACCGCGCGGTGACCAGGATTGCCAGCTCCGACAGCTCAGGCGGCAGCGAGGTGTCGTAGCGAAGATATTCGCCGAGCCGCTGGGCACGATTGCCGAATTCGGGGCTGTGCAACCAGGCGCGCAGCGGCGCCGGCAGGTGGCCGCGTTTGCCGGACGCGGATTCTTCCGCGACCTTGCGCTGGGCCTCGCTCATCTCGCCCTTGGAAGGATCCTCAATTCTCATGTGCTCGGCTCCGTTGTGGCGGATGCGGGGATGGGGAGCAGCCGAACCCTGTTCGGCGCGATCTGCACGCGGATGTCCGCGCCGGGTGAAAAGTCGACGGCCGGGCTGACCTGCGCGCGCAGCAGTGCTGCGCCGACGCGAACGGTGACGTCGGACAGGTTGCCGAGAAACAACGCGGTCTCGACGGTGCCACTGAGGACATTGGCGCCGTCCGCTGCTGTCTCCGACAGCACCACATGCTCCGGTCGCGTCAACACCTGTACGTCGGCGCCGGCGCCAAAGCCGGTGTCGCTGCTGACAAGCACCGTTCCGTCGGATGTGCGAACGCGCGTGCCACGGCCGTCGCTTTCGATCACCTTGGCCGACGCCGTATTGGTCAGGCCGACAAAACTCGCGGCAAACACCGAACGCGGCCGATTGTAGATCTCGGCGGGCGTTCCGATCTGGGCGATCCGGCCGCGCTCCATCAGCACGATCCGGTCCGCCACCACCATGGCCTCCTGCTGATCGTGGGTCACATAGATCGAGGTGATGCCGAGGCGCTGTTGCAGCTGGCGCAGTTCGAAGCGCATGTGTTCGCGCAGCTGCGCATCGAGGTTGCTCAGCGGTTCGTCGAACAGCAACACGCCGGGCTCCAGCACCACGGCGCGCGCCAGCGCCACGCGCTGCTGCTGGCCGCCGCTCAACTGGTGGATGCCGCGCTCCGAAAAAGCCTCAAGGCCGACCAGCGCGAGCACCGATTTGACGCGCTCGGCGATCGCGGCGCGCGAAATCTTCTTCAGCTTCAGTCCGAACGCGACGTTGTCGAACACGGTCATGTGCGGCCACACCGCATAGGACTGGAACACCATGCCGATCGAGCGCTGTTCCGGCGGCACCGCAAAATCGCGCTGCGACACCACCTTGCCGTCGATCAGGATGCGGCCGTCGGAAACGTCTTCCAGGCCGGCAATGCAGCGCAGCGTAGTGGTCTTGCCGCAGCCGCTCGGCCCGAGCAGCACCAAGAATTCGCCGGTCTTGATGACGAGATCGACACCGTTGACGGCGGTCACGGTGCCGTAGCGTTTTATCAGCCGTTCGACCGACACCTCCGTCACGGCAGCTTCCCTGCATGATCGGGTGAGGCGGTCACGCGGCTTTCTCGCCGAACGCGGATTCGAGCCGGACCCGGAATATCGCCCGCGCCAGGAACACGATGCCGAGCATGATCATGGTCTGGATCACGCCGATGGCGGCGGCGAACTGGTAGTCGCCGGAATCCATGTAGTGCCAGGTCAAAACCGACAGCACCTGGCTGTCATGGGTGTACAGCAGCACCGATGCCGACAACTCCTTGATGCTCATCAGCATCACGAAGAACAGCACCGCCACCAGCGTCGGTTTCAACAGCGGCATGGTGATGTGAAAAATCGCGCGGCCCTGGCTGGCGCCGCACATCCGCGCGCCTTCTTCCAGTTCAGGATGGATCTGCAGCAGCCCCGAGCGGCTGACCACGACGCCGTAGGGAAGGAATTTTGCCACATAGGCGAACAACAATACCCAGATGGTGCCGTACAGCGGCGTCGGCAGGAAGGTCCACAACAGACCAATACCGTAGACGAGGCCGGGCACCGCGACCGGCAGCACGCTGAGAAAGGCCAGGGAGCGAGTGGCGAAATTCGGCCGGCGGATTTCGGCCAGGCTGATGGCGAAGCCGGCGAGCACGCAGATGGCGCCCGACAATACCGCCAGCAGCACGGTGTTCCACAGCGCCGACAGCATGTTCTGCGTGGTGAAGAAGTTGAAGTAATGCTGTTTGGTCAGGATATCGGCGGTCAGCGCGCCGGCGCTGAATTTCATCACCGACGACAGCAGCAGCGCCCCGAACGGCATCACGTCGGCGGCGAGCACGTAGATGCCGATCAGCGCCAGGGCAACCCATCGATAGCCGCCCAGTGGCAACAAGCGGCCCTGAAAGCCCTTGCCGCCGACGGTGACGAAGCGTTCGGATACCCGCGTGACCCGGCGTTGCAGCCAGACCCCGATGATGGTCACCATCAGCAGCATGGTTCCCGCCGCGGCGGCATGGGCGCGGTGCACCGGCACCGCGGCGGAGTCCTGGAAGATCCGCCACGGCAGCGTGGTAAAGCCGGCGGTCGAGCCGATGATGCCGGGGATGGTGTACATTTCGGCGCCGAGAATGAACACCAGGAGGCCCGAGGCGAAGATCGCCGGCAGGCACATCGGCAACGTGATCCTGGTGATGGTCGTGAACGGGCCGGCGCCGCTGGTGCGCGCCGCCTCTTCCAGCGAGGTATTCATCGCGCGCAGGCTGCCGACCGTGAACAGGTAGACGAACGGGCAGAAGAACAGCACCATCACATAGACGACGCCGGTGTAGCTCCAGATGTTGACCCATGGCGCTGGATTTTTGATCCAGGTGCTGGCTATCGCATTGACGGCGACATTGATAAACCCGGTCTTTTCCGAACCGAGCGCAATCCAGGCCATCAATCCGGTGAACGGCGACAGGTACAGCGGCAGCGTAATCAACGTATCCCACAACGATTTATGCCGGATATCGGTTCGCCCGATGATCAGCGCCAGCACCACGCCGGCGATCAGCGAAACCACGGTGACGACAGCCGCCAGCAGCAGCGCATTGAACAGATAGCCGAGATATTCCGGACTGGCGTAAACCGCGCTCAATACCGCGAGGCTGCGCTGGTTCGACAATCCGACCCGGGTCTCCTTGTAGAACTGGGCGTCGATGACGTAGCCGAGCGGAACGATGGCAATGGCAATCACGCCGGCCGCCAGCAACAGCCACAGCGCGCTTTGGCCGAGCGCCGGCAGGCGGGCCGCGAGCGGTGTGCCGGAGTTGCGCGGGCGCGTCGAAATTCCCGCGTCGGCGCGCTCGAGTCCGGGGGCGCTCATCTCGGCTGGATCACCGCCGCTTGAGGGTGGCGGCCCAAAGATCCATGTCCTTGTGGTAGTTGTCGCCCCAGCGTTTCCAGTCGACGCCGTAAACATCGGTCGGCGGTTTGTACCAGTCTGCCTTTATATAAGGCCGGGCGTCGGGGATGCCCTGCAGGGTCGATTTCGATCCGTAGACCCGTTCCATGGCGGTAGCGCCCTTGTCGCCCATCAGCCAGTTCATGAACAGCCGCGACGCATTGGGATGCGGCGCATATTTCGAAATGCCGAGCCAGGAATTGCCGAACTCCGGCGAGGGTTTTGGGAAAACCCAGCGGATCGGCGCGCCGTCGATATATTTGACCGCGGCTGCGGCCTCCCAGCCATTGAGGGTGAAATCCTGCTCGCCGGCGACGACGCGGTCGATCGCCACCAGCACCTCCGAATACGAGGCCGGCTGCTGCGCCGCGACCTTTTTCAGGAATTCGGGCCCGAAGCGATCCTTGAACTTCGGGTCCATGAACATGTGGATCGGCGCGTAGCAGGTGCCGCACTTCATCGGCGAGACCGAGAAGCGGCCCTTGAAGCGCGGGTCGAGCACCGCCTCCCAGTCCTTCGACAGCATCGCCACTTCTTCCGGCGTCACCTTGTTGACGTTATAGACGATGGCGTTGGTCGACGAATATTGTGCGTAGGCGAAATCCTTGATGCGGAACTGCTCCGGAATGCGATCGAAGGTCGGAAGCTTCCACTCAGCGATGTGGCCGTCCTCGATCAATTGCTCCATGCTCGGGTAATCGGTGTTCTGCAGCACGTCGGCGAGGTACTTCCTGGCATTGGTCTCGTCCATGAAGCGCTGGTATTGCAGCACGCCGACCAGGCGCATGGTCTCGACCTTCAACCCCGGATAGTCCTTCTGGAATTCCGCCGCGATCGCATTCATGCCTTCGAGCGGACCGCCGACATACCATACCACAGTTCCCTCGGGCTTGGCCGCCGCATAGAGCTTCGCCTCGTCCGGAGCGTATTGCTGGGCGTGCGTCGCAACCGGCATCGCCAGCGCGGCGATGGCGATCGCACGGACCAGGGCTTTCAAGGATTTAGCGCCAGGGATGGTCATGGGGTCGCGTGGGCTCAGCCAGTTCATCGGTTTCCTCGCATGGCCGGCTTTCAGGTTTGCGGCACTGCCACGGACTCTACAGGACCAGCCAAGTCATGGAAAGATCGGATGTAATGCCGCGGCGGCATGGCTGTGTCAGAGGCTCGATCGGCGCCATCTAACGACCGCACGTCACAGGCTCACCCGATCATTTTCGCGCTTGCCCAGCTCTTGCTCTGCACCAGTTCGTGAACGACCGATCGCAAGGTCGAGCGGACCCGTTCGGTCAGTTGTTGAGGCGACTTTTCCCGCCGCGTCACGATGGTCACGGTAGATGTCAGTGCCGGTCGTTCGATCGGATATCCCTGCAACTCGCCGCGCGCGATTTCGGTCTGCACGGCGGCATGGGTTAGAACGCTGTATCCCAGTCCCTTCTGCACCATCAGCTTGGTGAAGGCGACGCTGTCGACCTCGGCCTGGACACGAAGCCGCACGCCGTGCTGGATCGCCGCCTGCTCCACCAGCCGGCGTATGTTGTGGGGCAGGCTCGGCATGATCAGCGGCAACTCGGCGAGGTCGCGAATCCGGTAGCTGGTCTTGTGACCGGCCTTGCCGTCCGCGGCCTTGCCGCGCCGCAATGGCGGCCCGATCAGGATCATGCGCTCGGTCAAAACCGGCCGGATTTCCAGCGTTTCCAGCGCCGCCGGATTATGCAGCACGGCGATGTCGACCCGCTGGTCGAGCAGCCATTCCTGCAGCAGGGTAGAGACGCCTTCGCGGATATGCAGGGTCAGGCGTGGGAATTCGCTGCGCAGCCGGTCGACCAGGGACGGCAGGATCAGGAGCCCGGCCGCCGGCGGCACCCCGAGCGCGAGGCTGCCGCCGTCGCGGAAATTGGCGTCCTGCTTCACCTCTTCGCCGGTACGATGGATCAGGTGCCCGATCGCCTCGGCGCGGTCGAGCAGCAGCGAACCGGCGGACGTCAGGTGCACGCCGCGGCCGTGACGGGCGAACAGCTTGACGCCGAGTTCGCGTTCCAGCTTCGAGACCTGGCGGCTCAGGGCCGGCTGCGCCACGCCGAGTTCGTCGGATGCCCGGCTGAAACTGCCGCAACGCGCGATCCGGGCAAAGTTTCGCAGCTCCCGCGATTCCATGGTCGAGCCCCCTCAGGGCAAACCATGCCCGTACGGCATAGCTTGCCATTCACGATGCCGGGCTGTCAAAACGGCCCGTTGCCGTGGGGCGTGGCGCCCGGCGATCCGGGGTCCGGCTTAAAGCGCGGCGATCGAGACCACCGAGTTTTCGTAGTCGCCCGAGCCCATGGTGCCGGGCTCGAAGATCTCGTGGGCCGCGATCCATTCGAACGATTGCTCGAACACTTCGCGGCTGTAGCGCTCGAACACGATGCGTTCTCCCGGACCCCAGCGGCGCGTGTCCATGGCGTCGTGGAAACGTTCGGGAAACTCCTGTTTGTAGTAGTGCGTGTAGAGCTCCGGCCGCAGGTCGATATCGCGTTGCGCATGGCGCAGCGCCTCGAAATATTTTCGCACCTCCGCCATGTTGGGATCACCGTTGATCATGGCGCCGATCATGAAGGTCGTATCCATGATCTTGCGATAGCCGAGTTGCTCGGCGAAATAATACGGCCCGTTGAACAGCGTCGCGGCCTGCGACTGGCCTTCGAAGAACGCTTCCATGCGGTGGAACAGCATCCCCTCGGCGAACGACAGTTTGATCTGGTCGGGGGCGAGGTAGGATTCCAGCGCCTGGATGGTGGCGTAATGGCTGCCGGACTGGAATCCCACCGAGACCGGTACCCCGGCCAGATCCGCCGGCGACCTGATCGGTGAATCGCCTTTCACGAAGATGCCCGACGGCGCGACCGAATAGGCGTCGGCGAACAGTTTGGTGTGGCCGCGGGAGGCCGCGACATTGACGGTCCAGTGGCAGGCGCAGGTGACGTTCGCCTCCCGCCCTTTCTCGATGCTCTGGAACGCGCCGCTGTTGCCTGACGTGACGTGATGGGCGCCGCCGGACGAGCGGATGAATTCCTTGAATTCGTAGTCGAGCCCGGCGGCACGAAAATAGCCCTTCTCCTCGGCCACCCATTCCTGCAGCCGGAAGTGCGGTTCGATCTTGAACCTGTTCATCTATTCCTCCCGAAATGCGCGTTCTGGCCGATGCGCAGTTTATATCCCTGGCGGCAGTGAATACCAGCGACAGCGCCGGCATCGATGCGGCGATTGAACGGCAGGTGCACTGCGGTAGCGCCTGCCGTCATCGATTGGGTTGGCGAGCCTTTAGTCGCAGTCTCAAGCGGTTGACAGCCGGGCCGGTTTGAATAACTTTGCCAATTGGTTAGGCCACACAAAAATAGGCGGGGCGCCCATGCCGTTTCGACTTCGGCATGGCAACGACGTCCGCGACATTCAGAATTGACCTGCAGGGAGGGTTCGAACTTGACATCCAGGGGTACACGCGCGCTCGCATTGGCGGTCGCCGCCTCGCTCGGTCTGCTCTACGCGGCAGCACCGGCGAAGGCCGAGGACAAGATCACGGTTTGGTGGGTGAAGGGCTTCTACAAGTCCGAGGACGATGCGCTGCTCGCGGCGATCAAGAAGTTCGAGGAAAAGACCAAGATCAAGGTCGAGCTGTCGCAATACGCCGTGCAGGACATGATTCCGAAGACGGTGGCGGCGCTGGATTCCGGCACACCGCCGGACGTCGCTTATGCCGACTCATACGACGTGCAGGCGGCTGGCAAATGGGCGTTCGAGGGCAAGCTCGAGGATCTGTCCGACATCCTGACCCCCATGAAATCAGCGTTCGCGCCGAACACGCTGGAAACGGCTTCGCTCTACAACGACCAGACCAAAAAGAAGGCCTATTACGGCTTCCCGCTGAAGCAGCAGACCATGCATGTGCAGATCTGGAAGGACATGCTGGAGCAGGCGGGTTTCAAGGAGAGCGATATCCCGACCAAGTGGGCGGATTACTGGTCGTTCTGGTGCGACAAGGTGCAGCCCGCCAGCCGCAAGGCCACAGGCCAGCGCGTCTACGGCATCGGCCAGCCGATGGGTGTGGAATCGACCGACTCGTTCCAGTCGTTCTACACCTTCATGGACGCCTATAACGTCAAGCTGGTCGACGACAACGGCAAGCTGCTGGTTGACGATCCGAAGGTCAAGCAGGGCTTGATCGGGGCGCTCAAGGACTACACCGATCCCTACATCAAGGGCTGCTCACCGCCATCTTCGACGACCTGGAAGGACCCCGACAACAACGTCGCCTTCCACAACAAGACCACGGTGATGACCCACAACTTCACCATCTCGATCGCGGCAAAGTGGCTTGACGATTCGCTCAACCCGGCGCTGACCCAGGCGGAGCGCGACACCGGCAAGAAGGCCTACGAGGAGCAGATCATCACCGCGGGCTTTCCGAACAAGCCGGACGGCACGCCGATGAAGTACCGCTCCGATGTCAAGATCGGCGTGATCTTTACCGCGTCGAAGAACAAGGCCAACGGCAAGGAGTTCATCAAATTCCTGATGCAGGAAGAGAACCTGCAGCCTTACGTCGAAGGCGGCCTCGGTCGCTGGTTCCCGGTGACGACAGCCGGACAGAAGAGCGCGTTCTGGCAGGCCGACCGTCATCGCAAGGCGGCCTATACCCAGTTCACCGGCGGCACGCTGCCGTTCGACTTCACCAAGAACTTCCGGTTCAACATCCTGAATAACGAGAACGTCTGGGCCAAGGCGATGAACCGGGTGGTGAGCGAGAAGGTGCCGGTCGAGAAGGCCGTCGACGAATTGATCGCCCGCATCAAGGAAGTCGCGGGCTGATTGCAACGATGCCGGCCGCGGCCCGCGGTCGGCATCCCCTGACCGAGTGCGTTGCATGACGACAATGACGCTCTCACCCACCGAAGCGGTCCCTCGCGGGCCGCTGTCGGCGCGGTTTACGACCCCGCAGATCTGGGGCTTCGTTCTGCTTGTCCCTTACGTGCTGGTGTTTCTCGCCTTCGTCGTCTACCCGATCGGCTACGGGCTGTGGCTGGCGCGTCATCCGGCCAGCTACGTCGCGCTGTACAACGATCCGATCTTCGCCCGCGCCGCCGTCAACACCCTGGTGTTCCTGGTGATCGGCATCAATTTCAAGATGCTGGTGGCGCTGTTCCTGTCCGGCTTCTTCATCCAGTCGCGCTCCTGGATCAAATGGCTGAGCGTGCTGTTCATCCTGCCCTGGGCGGTGCCGTCGATCCCGACCATCCTGTCGGTGCGCTTCATGTTCAATCCCGAATGGGGTGTGATCAACACGCTGATCTTCAAGTTCACCGGAGACGACGGCCCGAACTGGCTCAACGATCCGGTGGTCGCGCTCACCATGGCGATCCTGATGCACATCTGGAAATCGCTGCCGTTCTGGACCTTGATCCTGATGACCGGACGGTTGGCCATCTCCACCGACCTGTTCGAGGCCGCCGATGTCGACGGCGCCAGCTGGTGGCAGAAGTTCCGCTTCGTCACCTGGCCCTCGGTGCAGACGCTGTATCTGACCTGCACGCTGCTCTCGATGATCTGGACGCTTGGCGATTTCAACAGCGTCTACCTGTTGACCGGTGGCGGCCCCGCCGATCTCACCCACGTGCTGTCCACCCTCGGCATCCGCTATCTGCGGCTCGACCAGCTTGATCTGTCGATGGCGTCGATCGTCTGCGCGCTGCCGCTGGTGCTGCCGCTGGTCTATTTCATGATGAAACGGCTGTCGCGATGAAGCTCCCTACCTGGCGCGAAATCGGTGCCGAGGCGCGGCTCTTGCTGATCGGCATCCCCGTGTTCGTCTGGACCATGATTCCGATCTACCACATGTTCCTGTTCGCGATCTCGCCGAAGGACAGCGCGTTCTCCGGCAGGCTATGGCCCGATCATCCGACCCTGAACAACTTCCGGATCGTGTTTAACCAGCAGCATTATTTCCTGCGCGATTTCTGGATTCAGTTCTGGAACTCGGCGGTCATCGCGGTGGCCGTCGGTGCCTTGACGCTGTTCATCGCCACGTCCGCAGCGTTCGCCATCAGCCGACTGAAGGTGCCGGGCGGCCGCGCGGTGATGAACATGGCGCTGTTCACCTACTTCATCCCGGCGGCGTTCCTCGCCGTGCCGATGTACCGCACCATGGGCAATTACGGCCTGCTCAACAACCACTGGGCGCTGATCCTGGCGATGGTGACCATCTCGTCGCCCTATGCGATCTGGGTGTTGAAGCAGGCCTCCGACAAGCTGCCGGTCGAACTGGACGAGGCCGCGGTGATGGACGGCGCCACCACGCTGCAGCTGTTCCGCCTCGTCTATGTTCCGCTGATGATTCCCTCGCTGGTGGCGATCGGCACCTACGCCATCCTGCTGGCCTGGAACGAGTATCTCTACGCCTTCCTGCTGCTGTCCAAGGATACCGAGATCACCCTGCCGGTGGCGCTCGGCAACTTCCTTGCCGCCGACGACAGCCCGTGGGAATTGCTGATGACCACCGGCTTCATCTACGCCCTGCCGCCCGCCGCGATCTATTACGCGTTCAAGCGCTATATGGTCGGCGGCCTGACCGCGGGCGCGGTGAAATCGTAGGGCGCCATTGAGCAATCGGGACGGCACGTGCATGATGCCGCGCATCGCCCCGATCCGCTTCCCTGAAGGACCACTCCATTGGATTTCCGGCAACTGCGTTACGCGCTTTCGGTGTCGAAAGAGCGCAGCTTCACGCAAGCCGCCAAGCGCCTCAATATTTCGCAGTCGGCGGTCTCCGAGCAGGTCAAGCTGCTCGAGGAGGAGATCGGCTTTGAACTGTTCCGCCGCACCTCGCGCGGCATCGAGGCGACCGAGCGCGGGCGCACGTTCCTGTATGAATCCGAGCGCGTGGTCGGCGACCTTCTGACATTGTCCGACACTGCGCGCAGGCTCAAGGGCGCGCTGTCCGACACCATCACCATCGCCATGGGGTCGGGCATGGCGCAGATCTTCATTCCGCGCATCTTCGGCAACCTCAAGGAGGATCTGCCCGGCGTCCGGCTGGAAATCCTGACTGCGCCCACCAAGAACATCTTCAACGAACTCCATGAGGAACGGATCGACGCCGGCATCGCCATCGAATCCGATCCGGACCGGCTGCCGTCGGGTCTCGTGTTCGATCGCCTGATCGACGCTGAAATGGCGCTGATTATTCCACCGCGCCACGCGCTGGCGCGCTCGAAGCAGCCGGTCGATATCGGCCGGCTGGTTGCCGAACCCATCGTCATGAGCGAATTGAGCGTCGGCTACGGCCAGGTGGTGATGTCGCTGTTCACGGATCTGGGCATCCGCCCCAACATTTCCGCCATCGTCGACAACATCGAGACCATCAAGATGATCGTGCAGGCCGGCGGCGGCATCGCCATCGTGCCGCGCGCCTGCGCGGAAAACGAAACGGCGCTCGGCCTGCTGAAGGCGCTGTCGATCGCGCCGGCCCGCAACGTCGCCTTCAGCCTGTTCCGCCGCCGGCAGCCGATGTCGCGGCGCAAGGAAACGGCGCTGCTGAAATTGCGGGATATGCTGAAGGGGTAGGGCAGGCCGTCATCGGATATCAAGAGGCCATACCGCTTGCTTTATGTATCTTTTTTGATACAATGCCTCGGTGAGCCACGCGCCCATTCCTCTCGTTTTCTGGAATTCGGGGACCAGGCGTGAGCCGGTCCGTGAATGGCTGAACGAATTGTCCCGCGAAGAAAAGCGGATCATCGGCCGCGACATCGCCAAAGTGCATGGCTGGCCAGTGGGATTGCTGCTTTGCCGTCCTCTGGGTGGTGGCTTGTGGGAAGTACGAGCGACCCTTCCGAGCAATCGGCAGGCACGAATATTTTTCGGATTCCACGACGGCATGCTTGTCGCCTTGCACGCCATCATGAAGAAAACACAGAAGACTCCGACGGCAGACCTCGCGTTGGCGAAACAGAGATTTAAGGAGTTGCAGTCATGGCCAAGAAAAATCCCCACATAGGTTCCAGCTTCGAAAGCTGGCTCGATGAGGCTGAAATTCGCGAAGAGGTCACGGCTGCGGCGATCAAGGCGGTGATCGCGCGCCAACTTGCCAGCGAGATGAAGAAGAAGGGCATCACCAAGCCAAAGATGGCTGCATTGATGAAGACCAGCCGCGCGCAAATCGACCGCTTGCTTGATCCCGAAAACGGCAGCGCTACCATCGAGAGTCTCCAGCGTGCCGCAAAAATCGTTGGGCGTGAATTGCGGCTTCAACTGGTGTGACACGCACTCGCGATACCATGAGACCGGCCCGCAACGTCGCCTTCAGCCTGTTCCGCCGCCGGCAGCCGATGTCCCGGCGCAAGGAAACGGCGCTGCTGAAATTGCGGGATATGCTGGAGGCCTGAGGCTGTTCCGCGGTCATCTGATTTTCCGATGGCCGCATCAATATTCAGTTTTTGACTCGAGGTACCCGCCGGACCCATGCTGGACCGCAGCGGTCAGGCGGCCCATGCCGCGACCTGCCTCCATTTCAGCCTGCGGAGCGGCGACCCGGCATGTCCCCATCATCCCCATCTCCCCGGTTCCGGATCGGCATCGATACCGGCGGCACTTTTACCGATATCGTTTCGGTCGATACGGTTTCGGGCGCGACGCAAGTAACCAAGGTCGCCAGCACGCCGGCCAATCCCGGCATTGCGCTGCTGCGCGGCGTCAAGGCAATCCTGGCCGCGAACAATGCTGCGACCGACGATGTCGCGGGCCTGGCCCACGGCACCACGGTGGCGACCAACGCGCTGTTGCAGGGCGAGATCAGTTCGCTCGGCCTGATCGTCAATTCGGGCTTTCGCCACATTCTCGAGATTGCCCGCCAGTCGGTGCCGGAGGGCTACGGAAATTCCTACTTCTGGGTCAAGCCGGACCGCATCGTGCCGCTGCAGTTCGTCCGCGAGGTCACCGGACGGCTGGATTTCAAGGGCCGGCAATTGCGGCCGCTGGACGAGGCCAGCGTGCGCGCCGCGGCGCAGTTCTTCAAGGCGCACAACATCCGCGCCATCGGTATCTGTCTGCTGCATTCTTATGCCAACGACGCCCACGAGCGCCGCGCCGCCGAGATCGTGATGCAGGAATATCCGGAAGCGACGCTGTCCTTGTCCTGCGAGGTGCTGCCGGAATACCGCGAATACGAGCGCGCCGTCACCACTTTGGTCGATGCCTTCGTCAAGCCGCACATGGATCGCTATCTCAAGCGGGTGCATGACGAGCTCGGAGCCGGGCTGCAGGACAAGCCGTTCCTGGTGATGCAGTCGAGCGGCGGCGTCGCCAGCGCCGACCAGGTGGTGCGCAAGCCCATTACCACTGCGCTGTCGGGCCCCGCGGCCGGCGCGCTCGGCAGTGCCGTGATCGCGGAAATCGCCGGCTTTCCCGATCTGGTGACGCTGGATGCCGGCGGCACCTCGACCGACCTCTGCCTGATCGAAGGCGGCAAGCCGCAGGTCACCAATGGCGGCTCGGTCGGCCCGTTCCCGGTGCGGATTCCGATGATCGACATCGAGACGATCGGCACCGGCGGCGGCTCGATCGCCTGGATCAGCCGCGAAGGCCATCTCAAGGTCGGCCCGCGCAGCGCCGGCGCCGAGCCCGGGCCGATGTGCTACCCCAACGGCGGTAACGAGCCTACCATCACCGACGCCGAATCTCGTGCTCGGGCGGATTCCGCCGTCGCTGATCGGCGGCGGCATCGCGCTCAACGTCGAGCGCGCGCGCGCCGGCATCGCGGCGCTGGCAAAGCGCTTGCCTGGCAACATGAGCGTCGAGCAACTGGCCAGCGGCATCATCGAGATCGCCAACTGGAGCCAGGCCAATGCCATCCGGCAGATGACCATCCAGCGCGGCATCGATCCGCGCAATTTTGCGCTGCTGTCGTTCGGCGGCGCCGGGCCGGCGCAATCGCCGGCGGTGATGGACCTGCTCGGCATGAAGGCCTGCATCGTGCCGCCGAATCCGGGAAACCTGTCGGCATTCGGCCTTTTGGCGGTGGACTGGCGCACCGACCACATCGTCACCAAGGTGATGCATGAGGACGCCATTGATCTCGGCGAAGTCGGGTCGCGCTACGCAACGCTGGAGCGCGAGGCCACCGCGACGCTGCAGCGCGACGGCATCGAGGCGTCGCGGATCAGGCTCGTGCGCGAAGCCGACATCCGCTACGCCGGCCAATCGATGGAAGTGCGGGTCACCGCGCCCGGCGGCGCCATCGATGCGGCGTTTCTTGCCGGCCTGATCGGCGCCTTCAATGCCGCGCATCACAAAACCTTCGGCTACAATTATGCCGGACGGCAGAAGATCGAACTGGTCAATTTGTGCGTCTCGGGGTTCGGCCTGATCGAGCGGCCGCAAATGCCAAAACTCGCCAGACGCGACGGCAAGCCGGCGCCGAAATCGAGCCGCGCGGTGTATTTCGGCGCAGCATTCCAGGACACGCCGGTCTATGACCGGGCGTCGCTGCCGACCGGCAAGCCGGTCGATGGACCCGCGATTATCGAGGAATTCGGCTCGACCACCGTGATTTTTCCGGGACAAGTGGTCGAGGCGGACCCGCACGGCATTCTGGTGGTCCGGCCGGGCCAATCCGCGCAGGAGGTGAAGCCATGAACGTCCATCGCGCCCATCCGTGGCCGACCGCGCCGCAGCGCAAGGCCGCCGAGGTCGATCCGATCGTACTGCAGATCGTCGAAGGCACGCTGAATTCCATCGAGGCGGAAATCGAATATGCCATCGAGCGCACCGCGCGCAGCCCGATGATCCGCGAGGCCCATGATTTCCGGGTCGGGCTGTTCGACCGCTACTGTCGCAAGCTGACCGGACGTTCCTATTCGGCCATGCCCAACGGCGTGGTGCGCGATTTTCCGCCCGAGACCATGCGGCCCGGCGACGTGTTCCTGATGAACGACACGTATCTGACCGAAGGCAGCATCGGCCACTTGCCGGATCTCTGCAGCACGGTGCCGGTGTTTCATGACGGCGAAGTCGTCGCCTACATCCAGGCCTTCGGCCATCACGACGACATCGGCGGCCGGGTGCCGGGCTCGATGCCGGGCACCGCCGCCACTGTGTTCGAGGAAGGCCTCGCCATTCCGCCGGTCAAGATCTACAGCGAGGGCGTGCGCAACGAAGCGGTGTTCACCATCGTCCGGCGCAATACCCGGGTGCCGGAAATGCTGTCGGCCGATCTCGACAGCGAAATCCAGGCCTGCCTGATGGGCGCGCAGCGGATGGCCGGGCTGTTCGCGCGCTTCGGCAGGGACCAGGTCGAAGCCTGCTTCCAGGCCATCCTGGAGAAATGCCGCGATATCTACCGCAACGAATTGCTGAGCAAGATCGCCGACGGCGAATATGCCTGGGAAGATTACGTCGAGCACGACGGCATCACCGATCCCAAGCTGCACAAGCTGGCGCTGAAGATGACCAAGCAGGGCGGCAAGATCACCCTCGACTTCAACGGCACCGATCCGCAGTCGACCGGGCCGATCAACTGGCCGGCCGATTACGCCGACGGCGCCTTCCTGGTCAAATGGATCGCGCCGATCCTGCGCAACCTCGCCGACACGCCGGAACGCGCCGCGGAAATTCACGTCAACGAAGGCGTCTGCGACGTGTTCGAGGTGATCTTTCCGCCCAAGGGCACGCTGATCACCCCGGAATGGCCGGCGGCGACCAATGCGCGCTCGTTCGTGTTGCTGCGCTGCCTCGGGCTTCTGGCTGGCGTGGTGGCCCAGGCGGTGGACGGCCGCATGCCGGCCGACCAGGAGACCATCCGCTATACCGGTTTTTTCGGCACCGATCTGGAAGGCAAATCGTTCCTGTCGCGCGAGGTGCTGGGCGGCGGTTCCGGCGGGCGTTACTACGCCGACGGTAACGACGCCATCCACATCGTGCCGGACTCGCGCAACCAGCCCGCCGAGTTCACCGAGACCCGGTTTCCGCTGCTGGTGGAAAAGCTGGCGCTGCGCACCGACTCGGGCGGCGCCGGGCTGCGGCGCGGCGGCCAGGGCTATGAAAAGCATTACCGCGCGCTGGTCGATTGCCGCACCATCGTCACCGCCGACCGGGTCCGGCTTGGCTGTTACGGCCTCAATGGCGGCAAGGCCGGCCAGCCGTTCTGCGTCACTGTCGATGCCGACGGCATCGCCCTCGAACTCGGCGGTCTGGTCGACGGCGAGCCGGTGCTGAAGGGCCAGATCGTGCAGGTGGTGACCACCGGTGGCGGCGGCTGGGGCGATCCGCTCGATCGCGAACTGGAGCTGATCGCGCGCGACGTGATCGAGAGCCGGGTCTCATTGGTGAGCGCCGGCGCCGATTACGGCGTCGTGTTCGCCCCCGGCAGCAGCGCCGAGCGGCCCCGGATCGACGAGGCCGCGACGGCAAAGCGGCGCGACGAACTGCGCAAGGCGCGCAAGGGTGCGCTGCCGATGATTGACCGCGGCGAGGGCTATGAAAAGATGCTGCGCGGCGAGCACTTGCCGCGTATGCGATGAGAGAGACGGAGGATCGGCGAACGGCCAACACCGTCATTGCGAGGAGCTCTTTCGACGAAGCAATCCAGTCTTCCTTTGTGGCCCCTGGATTGCTTCGCTACGCTCGCAATGACGTTGAGGGTCCTCGATCCACCTTCCAACGAAAGCAATAAATTGAACGGCAAACAAGAAGGTGACCCATGGCGATCGAAGTGGCGAAGGTCGAACTCAAGACGGTGCAGGACGCGAGCGGCGTCGAGGACCTGATCAAGGCCGGAAAGTTCACTGCCGACCAGGTCATCGCCGTGATCGGCAAGACCGAGGGCAATGGCGGCGTCAACGATTTCACCCGCATCCTGGCCGATCAGGCGTTTCGCCGGGTGCTGATGAAGCACGGCAAGCGCGCCGAGGCCGAGATTCACAACATCCCGATGGTGTGGTCCGGCGGCTGCGACGGCGTCCTCACCCCGCACGCCACCGTGTTCGCCCGCAACGACAAGACCGGCCCGGCCTCGCAAGTCGCGGCTGGCGATCGGCACCGCGCTCAGCGTCGAACTCAAGCCTGAGGATATCGGCCGTCCGGCCATGGTCGAGAAGGTCGCCGACGCCGTCAAGCTGGCGATGAAGGATGCCGGGATCAGCGATCCCAAGGACGTGCATTACGTCCAGACCAAGACGCCGCTGTTGACCATCGATTCGATTGCGGATGCGGAAAGCCGCCACCAGACGGTGTTCTGCGAGGTCCACGAGTCCATGGGCGTCTCCAACGGCACCACGGCGCTCGGCATCGCCTTGGCGCTTGGGGAAATCAAGATGCCGAAGGCCGAGGAAATCTGCAAAAACCTCGATCTGTATTCGGCGGTGGCGTCGTGCTCCTCGGGCGTCGAATTGACCCAGGCGCAGATCGTTCTGCTCGGCAACAAGCCCGGCGCCGGCGGCCGTTACCGGATCGGCCATTCGGTCATGAAGGACGCGCTCGATATCGACGGCATCTACGATTCGATCCGCGACGCCGGGCTGAAGCTGCCGGAACGCCCGCGCTCCACCGACCTCAACGGCAAACTCGTCAACTGCTTCATGAAATGCGAGGCCGACCGCACCGGAAAGCTGCGCGGACGGCGCCAGATCATGCTCGATGATTCCGACGTATCATGGCACCGCCATATCAAGGCCGTGGTCGGCGGCGTGGCGGCGACGGCGATCGGGGATGCCGCCGTGTTCGTGTCGGTCGACGCCATGCACCAGGGACCGCATGGCGGCGGCCCGTGCATAGCCATTATCGAAGTGGACGACTGATTCCGGCACGATTATTGCTATAAAATTCATCAATCGCCGCGACCGGTGGTGGGCATTCTTGCGCGAGGCGTCTCGCGACGTGAATAACAGGAGTTTTTAGGCATGAAATCGATGTTCAGGATGATGTTTGCCGCGGCTGCGGTGCTGGCGCGTCGGCTCGGAACCGCCACAGGCGGAGCCCGACAAGGTCGCGGTCGGCGTGTTCCCGCTGAGTTCGTCGCTGCCTTATTTCGTCGCGGTGGAGAAGGGCTTCTTCAAGGAAGTGAACATCGAGCCGGAAATGACCAAGCTGATGGGCGGTCCGGCCAACGTGGCGGCGATGATCACCGGCCAGATCGAGGCCTCCGCGGTGCTGGTCACCCTCGAAGGCCTTAACGCCAACATCAAGAAGCCCGGGGTGGCGATGTATATCGCCCTGAACAGCCAGACCCCGGTCTGGAAGATGGAACAGTTCGTGGTCCGCAACGGCTTCAAGGCCGACAAGATTTCCGACCTCAAGGGCGCCAAGCTGATGACGGCGCCGGGCCCCGCCAACTTCAACACCGCCAAGGCGGTGCTGGCCAAGAACGGCCTGAAGGATGGCGATTACACCATCGACCAGCTCGACATGAGCCAGCATGTCAATGCCATGGCGGCCGGCACCTTCGACGGCGGCTATACGCTCGAACCCAACGCCTCGATGATGATCAAGGCCGGCGTGGCCCGCTCGCTCGACGTCGGCGTTATCTCGAAATATATTCTTGAACGACGAAAAGGCCGACGCCTACGCGGCCGGCTGCGCCATCACCTCCGAATTCATCGCCAAGCGGCCGGATGTCGCCAAGCGCTTCGCCATGGCCTGGAGCAAGGCGATCGACTACATCAACAAGAACCCGGACGACGCGCGCAAATACCTCGCCAAGAACACCTTCACCCCGGACAACGTGGTCGATATGGTCTCGATGCTCGGCTACACCATGGCCAAGGACATGACGCCGAAGCAGCTCGAAAATCTGCAGCAGCTGTCGGACTTCGGCACCTCGATCGGGGTCGTTCCGGAAAAGCTCGACGTCACCAAAGTCTTTACAAGTATTGAGGTGCGGACCTTGCAGGTGGCTGCGAACGACCGAACTGTCCGACAACGCGCGGGCCGCGGCAACGCGGACCGCGCCGCATGTCACCATCCGCGGCCTGAGCAAGAAATTCTCCGACGCCACGATCTACGATAATTTCGATTTCGACATCCCGCGCGGCAAACTGATGAGCGTGTTCGGGCCGAACGGCTGCGGCAAGAGCACGCTGATCAACATGATCGCCGGGCTGTTTCCGGTCGATGCCGGCGAGATCCTGTTCGACGGTCAGCCGCTCAACAAGATCAAGTTCGGCTACGTGTTCCAGAATTATCGCGAGGCGCTGTTTCCCTGGCTGCGCGCCTTCGACAACGTCGCCTATCCGCTCAAGGTGATGGGGGTGCCGAAGGCCGAGCGCAAACGCCGCGTCGAGAAGATCGTCGCCAACCTCAACGTCAAGATCGACCTCAACCTCTATCCCTACCAGATGTCCGGCGGCCAGCAGCAGCTGGTCTCGATCATGCGCGCGCTGGTGGTCGATCCGGAAATCCTGTTCCTCGACGAGCCGTTCTCGGCGCTGGACTACGAGATGACGCTGTTCATGCGCGAGCAGCTGCAGCGGGTGTTCGTCGAGACCGGCACCACCACGGTGCTGGTCTCGCACGACCTGGAAGAGGCGGTGTACCTGTCGGACCGCATCCTGCTGCTGTCGCGCCACCCGGCGCGGGCCGTCGAGTTCATGCATTACGACGCGCCGCGGCCGCGTACCGACAAGACCATGACGGAAGCCGATTTCATCAGCACCAAGGCGCACTGCCTCGAGATTTTCCAGCGCGAAGTGCGGAAGGGTTAGGCGATGGACAGGAAACGTTTCGACGTCCTGCTGCCCTTTGTCGGCGTCGATCGTGCTCTTGGCGATCTGGTCGTTCGCGACCTGGATGCGGGTGGTCGATCCGGTGCTGCTGCCGTCGCCGATCGCAACTTTCAAGGCGATGTGGGCCGGCATGTTCCAGCGGCAAGCTCGGCATCGACTTCCTCAAGACGGTGGAACGCACCATCTATTCCACCATCATCGCCGCGGTGATCGCGATCCCGCTCGGCATCCTGCTCGGCTCCTCGGAAAGGCTCTACCGGTCGGTCGAATTCCTGATCGATTTCTTCCGCTCGACGCCGGCCTCGGCGATGTTTCCGCTGTTCCTGGTGCTGTTCGGCGTCGGCGACCGCACCAAGATTTCGGTCGCGGCGTTCGGCGCCGCGCTGGTGATCCTGTTCAACGTCGCCTACGGCGTGATGAATGCGCGCAAGACCCGGATTCTTGGCGGCGAAGGTGATGGGCGCGTCCCGGGTCCGGGTGCTGTGGGATGTGATGCTGCTGGAATTGCTGCCGCAGACCTTTGTCGGCCTGCGCAACGGCGTGTCGCTGGCGCTGGTCATCGTCGTGGTCGCCGAGATGTTCATCGGCTCGACCGACGGCCTCGGCCAGCGGGTGTTCGAGGCGCAGCAGATGTTCGACATGCCCGCCATGTATGCCGCGATCTTCGCCGCCGGCGCGCTCGGCTATGGGCTCAATCTGCTGTTCCTGACCGATCGAACGGCGGTTTGTGCACTGGTCGGGCAAGTAAACGAACTTCCCATGACCGAGAGCCTGAGCCGCAAGATCGGCCGTCGAACTGGCATCGCTGATCGCCAGCAAGGCCGTGAGCCCGGTCGAGGTGCTCGACGCCCATCTCGCCACCATCGCGCGCGTCAATCCCAAGCTCAACGCCATCGTCACGCTGGTCGCCGATACGGCCCGCGTGCCGCGGCCAAGCAGGCCGAAGCCGCAGTGGTGCGCGGCGACAAACTCGGCGCGCTGCACGGCCTGCCGGTGGCGATCAAGGACGTCACCGCCGACCGCCGGCATCCGCACCACCTATCGGCTCGCCGCTGTTCAAGGACTACGTGCCGACCGAAGACGCCGAAGTGGTGCGGCGCCTGAAGGCGGCCGGCGCCATCGTGCTCGGCAAGACCAACACGCCGGAATTTGCCGCCGGCGCCAACACCTTCAACGACGTGTTCGGCGTCACCCGCAATCCCTGGAATCCGGCGCTGAGTCCCTGCGGGGTCGTCCGGCGGTTCGGCGGTGGCGGTCGCCACCGGCATGGTGCCGCTGGCGCAGGGCACGGATTTCGGCTGCTCGATCCGGATGCCGGCTTCGTTCTGCGGCATCGTCGGCATCAGGCCGACGCCGGGACTGACGCCGAACCATCCGATGCCGCTGGCCTGGGATCCCGGCCAGGTGCACGGCCCGCTGGCGCGCACCGCCGAGGATGCCGCGCTGATGCTCGACGCGATCGTGGGCTTCAGCCGCACATCGCCGATTTCGGTGGCGCCGCCATGGGCCAGCGCGCGCGCGGTCGTCGCGCAGGCGCAAGGACGCTCAAGGGCCTGCGCATCGCCTACGTCTCGGATATTGCCGGCATCGGCGTCGAGCCCGAGATCGATGACATCTGCCGGGCCACCGCGATGTCGCTGCGCGACGCCGGCGCCACGCGTCGAGGAGATCACGTTCGATATCGTCCGACGGCAAGGAGCCCTATCAGGCCTGGCGCGGGCTGTGGATGGTCGGGCAGCAATTCGCCAATCTCGACCGGCTCGAAGAGTTCGGCGTCAACCTCAAGGGCAACGTCAAGGCCGGCCTCAAGGTCACGCCGCTGGATTTCGCCGCGTCGGAGACAGAAGCGGCATGGAGCTGTTCCAGCGCTTCGCGAAGTTCTTCGAACAATACGATCTGCTGATCACGCCGCAATCGCCGGTCAAGCAGTTTCCGGTGGAGATGAATTTCCCGACGCTGATCAACGGCAGGAAGCTCGACAACTACACCGACTGGATCGCGGGCTCGTTCCTGATCACGCTGATGAGCCTGCCCGGCGGCAGCGTGCCCGCCGGCAAGACCAGCGACGGCCTGCCGGTGGGCATCCAGATCGTCGGCCCGCGCTTCGAGGAGCCGCTGATCCTGTCGGCGATGAAGATCGTGCAGCAGACCCACCCGATCGGCTGGCCGCCTCACGCCTGAGCCGCGGCCGATCCGCGCGGCAAACGCGGCGAGCGATGTCGGGCGGACGTCCCAGCAGCCATCCCAGCACGTTGGGGTTGCCCTTGAGACCGTCGCGCGGCGTAGGCCTGAAACATCTTGATCAGCGTCTCGCGCTGATGGTCGTCCATGCCGGCGCCGCGGGCGCGCTCGTCCCAGGCTTCGACCGGTTCGGCTTCGGCGCGGACGTCTCGTTGCAGCGCGCGCCCGAAGGTCTCGGCGATCTCGATCTGGCTCATGGGCGGCGGTGCCGACCAGTTCATAGGTCGCGCCGGCATGGTCCTGCCTCGGTCAAGACCAGCGCGGCGGCTTCCGCGACGTCGTCGAGATCGACGAGGCTGAGCCGGGTCTCGATCGGGTAGGGCACGCGATAGATGCCGTCGCCGCGCATGCGCTCCCATTCGGCCAGCGCTGTTCTGCATGTAGGCGGTCGGCTGCAGGATGGTGACGTCGAGGTTCGAGCCGAACAGCATCTCCTCGACCCGCAGCTTGGCCCAGTGGTGCGGCATCGCCTCGATCTGCGGATGCAGCACGGAGTGATAGACGAAGACGCCTGACACCCGGCGGCGTTGCCGCGCTGCGATCACGGCGCTTGCGAAGGCGATTTCGTGCGGGCTGACATTCGGGCAGATGTGATAGACCGCGTTCGGCGCCCTGCGCCGCCTGCGACAGAGCGCTGCGGATCGTCCATGTCGCCGATCACGATCTCGTCGAGCGCCGAGCGCCGTCGAGGCTTTCGTCGATGCGATGGGTTCCGGACGAAGGCACGCACCGCCGCGCCGCGCGCGACCAGCGCCTTGATGACCGCCTTGCCTGTCTTTCCGCCCGCGCCGGTGACCAGGATCATGCTGTATCCGGACTTGCGCTCGTTCGGGTCAGCTCGAACAGCCGGCTCGGGCTCAGCGGAATTTCCAGCAATTCGACGCCGCGTGCCTTTGCAGATCGAGCGCATCCTCGATCGCCTGCGCGAACAGCGGGCCGACCGGAATGGCGCCGGCTTCGCCGGCTCCCTTGATGCCCAGCGGATTGAGCGGCGAGGTGGTCACGGTGTGGGCGAGCTCCATGCGCGGCACTTCGAGCGCGGTCGGCAGCAGATAGTCCGCCAGCGAGGCGTTGAGCAATTGCCCCTGGTCGTCGAACACGCAGCTTCTCGTAGAACGCGTTGCCGATGCCTTGCGCGACGCCGCCATGGATCTGGCCGGCCAGGATCATCGGATTGATCACGGTGCCGCAATCATGCACCACGACGTATTTCAGGACTTTCAGGTCGAAGCGTCTCGCGGATCCATCTCGACGATGATGGCGTGGACGCCGTTGGCGGTCGCGCCCGTCGGCGGCCCGAAATACTGCGTCGACTTCGAGCCCCGGCTCGGTGCCCGGCTTGACCGCCCCGCGCATCGGATTGGCTCGGCTGGCGAGATCGCCGAGCGTCACGAATTTGCCGGGCATGCCGACGATCGAGACCTTGCCGTCGGCGAGCGACGAGGTCCTCCTCGGAGCATTCGAACAGGTCGCTGGCGAGCTTCAGCGCCTTCTGGCGCACCACCTTGGAGGCCTCGTTGACGGCGTTGCCGGCCACCACGGCGCCGCGGCTGGCGAAGGTGCCGGCGCCCCAATAGAACTGGTCGGTGTCGCCGGTGACGACGTCGATGTCGCGTGACGTCGACGCCGAGCTGCTCGGCGGCGATCTGCGCGAAGCACGGTGAAATGTCCCTGGCCCTGGGTGCCGATGCCGGTGGCGACGCTGACCTTGCCGTTGGACTGCACCTGGACCTTGGCGCCTTCATAGGGGCCGATCCCGGTGCCCTCGACGTAGCAGGCGATGCCGATGCCGATATGGCGGCCTTCGGCGCGCAGCCTTGGCTGCTCGTCCTTGAAGGTAGCGTAGCCGATGGCGTCCAGCGCCATGTCGAGCACCGGCTCGTAATTGCCGCTGTCGTATGCGAGCGGCTGCGAAATCCTGGTAGATGATTTCGTTGTTGTAGGGAAACGCGTCGGGCGGAATGAGATTGCGCCGCCGGATTTCGGCGCGGTCGATGTTCGAGTTCGTGCGCGGCGAGATCCAGCAGCCGCTCCATCACGAACACGCCGTGCTGGCGGCCGGCGCCGCGATAGGGCGTGACGATCGGCAGGTTGGTGAACACCGCGGTGAAGGTGCTGTCGTAGTTCGGCACGACGTAGGGGCCGAGCAGGGTGCACTGGCTGTTGATCGGCACCGTCAGCCCGTAGGGATCGTAGGCGCCGCCGTCGTGCAGGAACACGTCCTTGATGCCGAGGATGCGGCCGTCGCTGGTCGAGCGCGATCTCGGCGTCGTGGATCTGGCCGCGCTCATGGGTGGTGGCAAAGAAATGCTCGAGCCGGTCCTCGATCCATTTGATCGGCCGGTTCGAGCCTCATCGAGACCCACGGCAGCAGCACTTCCTCGGGGTAGAACATCATGATCTTCGGCCCGAACCCGCCGCCGACGAACGGCGCGATCACCCGGACCTGGCGTTCGCTCAAGCCCAGCATGCCGGCGAGGCCGTTGCGCACGAACACCGGCGCCTGCGTGGTGTCCCAGATCGTCATCTGGTTGGCGCGGCGCATCCCATTGCGCGACCACGCCGCGGGTCTCGATCGGCGACGAGATGCCGTGCTCGTAGAGGAAGCGCCGCTTGATGACGCGATCGGCCTTGGCCGCCGCGCGCGGCATAATTGCCCTTGGTCTGCCGCACATGGGCGGAGACGTTGGAGCCGAGGTCGTCATGGACCAGCGACGATCCGCCAGCGAGCGCCTTTTCGAGATCGACCACGGCGGGAAGCTGTTCGAGTTCGACATCGATGTCGTCGAGCGCGTCCTCGGCGATGTAGCGGCTCTCGCGCGATCACGATCGCCAGCGGCTCGCCGACATGGCGGACCTTGTCCTTCGCGAGCGGAACCTGGGTGCGCTGATTGAAGACGATGCCGGCGATCGGCGGCGGCGGCACCAGCAGCGGGCCCGGGCTTCCAGTAGTCGCCGAGATCGCCGGCGATATAGACGGCGACCACGCCGGGCCGCTGCCGCGCCCGTCGAGACGTCGATGCTGACGATTTTGGCGTGCGCGACCTGGCTGCGCAGGAACGCGGCATGCAGCATGCCCGGCAGCTCGACGTCGTCGACGAACAGCGCCTGTCCGGTCAGCAGCCTGCGATCCTCGTTGCGCTTGACCGGTTCGCCGAAGGTGCGGGTCGACATCGCTCAGCCCCGCATCCGCTGCGGCGGCGGTCATGACCGCATCGACGATGTTCTGGTAGCCGGTGCAGCGGCACAGATTGCCGGACAGCGCCTCGCGCACCTCGTCTTCGCTCGGCGAGGATGTTTCGTCGAGAAACGCCGTCATCGTCATCAGGATGCCGGGCGTGCAATAGCCGCATTGCAGGCCGTGGTGATCGTGCATCGCCTGCTGCAGCGGGTGGTATTCGCCGTCCTTGCCGGTCGAGGCCCTCCACGGTCTTGAGATCTCATGGTTGTTGGCCTGCACCGCCAGCATCAGGCAGGAGCGCACCGGCTCGCCGTCGAGCAGGATGGTGCAGGCGCCGCAGACGCCGTGCTCGCAGCCGACATGGGTGCCGGCCAGCGCCAGATCGTGGCGCAAGAAATCGCTCAGCAGCAGCGCGCGATTCGACGCTGGCGCCGGTATTAGGTGCCGTTGACCTGACCGCGATGTCGTGGCGATCAGTGTCCATCGCGCGCCCGCTGGTTCGCGGTCATGAGCGCCCGCTCGGTGAGGACGCCGGCGACATGGCGCTGATAGTCCGCGGTGGCGTGAACGCTGCCGGCCGGCTCGATCATCGCCTGCTCGGATCGCCGCGGCCACCTCGGCGCGCGGCCTGTTCGGTGACCCCATGGCCGACCAGAATGTCGGCCGCATCGAACTGGCGTCGACGGGAGTTTCGCCGACGCCGCAAAACGCCAGCCGCACATCGCTGCACTTGATCGCTGCTCGTCGAGCGTGACCATGGCGGCCACGCCGGCGATGGCGAAATCGCCGCGCCGCCGCGCGATCTCCATGAAGCAGTATCCGGTGCGGGGCTTTCGCCGCCGGCAATTCGATCTCCACCAGCATTTCTTCGGGCTGCAGATCCGTCGTCAGCGCGCCGACAAAGAAATCCGAGGCCGCGATCCAGCGCTCGCCGGAGCCGCCCGGATCACGGAAGCGCGCCTTGCAGCGCCACCATGATGGCCGGCAGCTCCGAGGCCGGGTCGGCATGGGACAGGTTGCCGCCGATGGTGCCGCGGTTGCGGATCTGCGGATGCGCGATATGCGGCAGCGCTTCGCCGATCAGGGGAAAATGCGCCCGTCAAAGCGCGGCGTCGCGCTGCAGCGATGGTAACGGGTCAGCGCGCCGATGCGCGACCGCCGCCGCTGTCGCCGGGCGGATGCCGGCAAGCTCGTCGATCCGTTGATGTCGATCAGGATCGCCGGCCGGGCCAGGCGAAAATTCATCGTCGGCATCAGGCTCTGACCGCCGGCCAGAAACTTCGCCTCGTCGCCATGCTCGGCCTTGAGCGAGAGCGCCTGCGCCAGCGAGGTTGCCGCGATGTATTTGAACGGGGCAGGCTTCATGGCGCTCGCTGGAAGGATCGAAACGCGGTCGCATTCGCTGCGCGCAACGCCGCGCGCAAAGTATGAGGCGGTCGCATCCGCTAAGTCAAAAATCCATCGCATATTTCTCGCCATCTGAAATTCCGATAGGGGCATGCGTCGGCCCCGATGGTGGCGCTTGCCCACGGATTGTTCCGCATGCGCAAATCGTTGAGCGCGACATCAACTGCGTCGTTTGACCATTCGTTGTCGATGGCGTCGTCGTCCGCACCGATAGTCATTGAAACCTGACCAATCCAGACGCTACGCTGCGACCGGACGGCACGACGAACGATCTGTCACTCTGGTCGGCCGGTGCGCATGAACAAACGCAGCGGAAGTCAGGACCCCGGCCGAACCAGCAGCCGCACCGGCTGGCGGTCGACGTTCGCAAGGTTTCGCTGACTTTCGACACCGCCGACGGCAAGGTCGAGGCGCTGTCCAATGTCAGCCTGCAGGTCGCCGACGGCGAATTCGTCTCCTTCATCGGGCCGTCGGGCTGCGGCAAGACCACGATGCTGCGGGTGATCGCCGACCTGCAGCAGCCGACGTCGGGCACGCCTCTGCGTCAACGGCATGAGCGCGGAGCAGGCGCGGCTGGCGCGCGCTTACGGCTACGTGTTCCAGGCGCCGGCGCTGTTCCCGTGGCGGACCATCGAGAACAACCTGAAGCTGCCGCTCGAAGATCATGGGTTTTTCCGATAGCGAGCAGCAGGAGCGGGCGGAGCGCTATCTGGCGCTGGTCAACCTGACCGGCTTCGAGCGCAAATTTCCCTGGCAATTGTCCGGCGGCATGCAGCAGCGGGTCTCGATCGCGCGCGCGCTGTCGTTCGACCCGGATCTGCTGCTGATGGACGAGCCGTTCGGCGCGCTCGACGAGATCGTGCGCGACCACCTCAACGAGCAGTTGCTGCAGCTGTGGGACAAGACCGGAAAGACGGTGCTGTTCGTCACCCATTCGATTCCGGAAGCGGTGTTCCTCTCGACCAGGATCGTGGTGATGTCGCCGCGGCCGGGCCGGATCATCGACATCATCGACTGCGATTTCCCGCGCGAGCGCACCCTGGAGATTCGCGAAACGCCGGAGTTCCTCAAGATCGCGCAGCGCGTGCGCGTCGGCCTGCGGGCAGGGCATTCCTATGACGAGTAGCGCGCTACCGCGATCCGGCATCCGGCCGCTCCGCGCCGCTGCGCGAGCCATCCGCTGATCGTGCGCTATCGCGCCGATCGTAACCGATCGTGCTGGCGCTGATCGCGATCTGGTATGTCGCCGCCGTGCTGATGAACCTGGCGCTGGTGCGCGACGCCTTCGAGCGCGAGGAGACCCCCTACACGGTTTCCGACCTGATCGAGGGCACCATGAGCGCCGAGCGGCCGCTGCTGCCGGCGCCGCATCAGGTCGATTTCGGCGTTCGTCGATTCGGTGTTCGGCTATCCGCCGAACGCGCCGCGCAGCCTGGTCTATCATTCCGGCGGTCACGCTTGTCGGCGACGCTGCTCGGTTTTGTCCTCGGCGCGCTGCTCGGCATCGGGCTTGCGCTTTGATCGTGCACAGCGCGCGTGCTGGAGAAGAGCCTGTTGCCCTGGATCATCTGCTCGCAGATGGTGCCGATCCTGGCGCTGGCGCCGATCTTCATCGTGGTGCTCGGCGCGATCGGATTGCACGGGCCTGCTGCCGAAATCGATCATCTCGGCCTATCTGTGTTTCTTCCCGGTCACCATCGGGATGGTGAAGGGCTTTACCTCGCCGGACCCGATGCAGCTCGACCTGATGCGGACCTGGTCGGCGACGCCCCGACAGGTGCTGTCGAAACTGCGCTGGCCGGCGGCGGTGCCGTATCTGTTCGCCAGCCTCAAGGTCGCCATCACCATCTCGCTGATCGGCGCGATCGTCGCGGAATTGCCGACCGGCGGCGAGGCCGGCATCGGCGCGCGGCTGCTGGCCGGCTCCTATTACGGCCAGACCATCCAGATCTGGGCGGCGCTGCTGGCGGCGGCCATCCTCGCCTCCGGCCTGATCGGCGCTGGTCGGTCTCGTCGAAGCGTGGCGTAGCGCGGCAGATGGGGACACGGCCTTGAAGGCGCGCGCGCGCAGCGCTGGGGTTTTGTCTGGCCGCGGCCGGCATGCCCTGCTGGCGCTGGTGCTGCCGCTTTCGAGCGAAGCCGTCGCTGCCTTGCCGGCGCGGCCGATCGCTCGCGATCTGACGCTCGCTGCAGCTGCTGCTGTTCGCGCTGGCCGCCTGGGTCGGCGGATCACGGGCAGCCGTGGCGCTTGGCCTGCTGGGTGCGGTCTGCGGCGCCGTGACGACGCTGGCGCTTGCTGCGCGATGCCGGCGATTCGCGGCTCCGCCGCGATCGGCTTCTGGGCGATGGTGCTGGCGGTCTGGCTCGGCCGCGGCGCTGTGCGTCATCCAGCTTGCCGCCGCTGCGCCCGCGCGACGCCACGGCGCGGCGCATGCTCAATCTCGCCATCCCGCTGCTGTTCGGCGGCGGTCGTGTTCTATCTCTGGGAAGTGCTGGTGCGCGGCTTCGGCGTGCCGCCGGTGCTGATGCCGTCGCCGAGTGCCGCCGGCGGCGCGGTTCGCCTGGTCGCTGCCGACGCTGCTGCGAGGATTTCGTCCAGACCTTCATTCGCGGCGTGCTGATCGGCTATGTCATCGGCTGCGGCGCCGGCTTGCTGGTGGCGATCGTCGCCAACCGCTTCAGCTTTCCTCGGCCGCGGCCTGCTGCCGCTCGGCAATTTCTTCTCCGCGCTGCCGCTGGTCGGCATCGCGCCGATCATGGTGATGTGGTTCGGCTTCGACTGGCCGTCCAAGGCCGCCGTGGTGGCGCTGGTGACGTTCTTCCCGATGCTGGTGAATACGCTGGCCGGACTGTCCGCGGCGGGCGCATATCGAGCGCGACCTGATGCGCTCCTATGGCGCCGACCACCGCCAGACGCTGACGAAGCTTTATCTGCCGGCGGCATTGCCGTTCATCTTCAACGCCCTGAAGATCAACGCGACGCTGGCGCTGATCGGCGCGATCGTGGCCGAATTCTTCGGCACCCCGACCCAGGGCATCGGCTTTCGCATCTCGATCGAAGCCGGGCGCATGGCGATCGACATGGTGTGGGCCGAGATCGCGCTGGCGGCGATCGCGGGAATGGCTTTCTACGGACTTGTCGCGCTCGCCGAGCGCGCGACCACTTTCTGGCATCCATCCTATCGAACCTAGTTCGGCGGGTTCTCAAGCTCTTGGAGTATCGCATGAAGAAGATATTGGCATTCGCAGCGGGCGCGACGATCGGTCTGTCGCTGGCGACCGCGCAGGCGGCGGACACGGTCACCGTCCAGCTGAAATGGGTCGCGCAGGCCCAGTTCGCGGGCTACTTCGTCGCCAAGGAGAAGGGCTTCTACAAGGACGCCGGCCTCGACGTCACCATCAAGCCGGGCGGGCCGGATGTGGCGCCGCCGCAGGTGATCGCCGGCGGCGGCGCCGACGTCATCGTCGACTGGATGCCGTCGGCGCTGGCGTCGCGCGAAAAGGGCGTGCCGCTGGTCAATATCTCGCAGACCTTCAAGAAGTCCGGGCTCGAGCTGACCTGCCGCGCCGAAACCGGCATCAAGAAGCCGGCGGATCTGCAAGGGCAGGACCATCGGCGTCTGGTACGGCGGCAACGAGTATCCGTTCCTGTCCTGGATGTCGAAGCTCGGCATCAAGACCGACGGTTCGGCCGGCGGCGTCAAGATCCTCAAGCAGGGCTTCAACGTCGATCCGCTGCTGCAGAAGCAGGCCGATTGCGTCTCGACCATGACCTACAACGAGTACTGGCAGGTCATCGACGGCGGCTACAAGCCGAGCCAGCTCGTGGTGTTCAAGTACGAGGACGAGGGCGTCGCCACCCTGGAAGACGGCCTCTATGTGCTGGAGAAGAACCTGAAGGATCCGGCCTTCGTCGCCAAGATGGCGAAATTCGTCAAGGCGTCGATGAAGGGCTGGGAATACGCCAAGTCGCACCCGGACGAAGCGGTGAAGATCATCCTCGCCGGCGACACCACCGGCACCAAGACCGAGAAGGACCAGAAGCGGATGATGACCGAAATCGGCAAGCTGCTCGGCACCGGCGACGGCAAGCTCGATCGCCAAGGATTACGAGCGCACGGTCGCCACCCTGATGTCCGGCGGCTCCGATCCGGTCATCACCAAGAAGCCGGAAGGCGCCTGGACCAGCGCGGTCTCCGACGCGATGAAGTAGACCTTAGGGCCAGGCGGGCCCGGATGCCCACCCTGGGTGCTGAAATCCGCCACTTCAATCGGGCATGAACGGCAGGCAGCGGGGCAAAACCCCGCTGTTCGCCTGTCTGGAAGCCGGGCGGCCCGTAGGCGCGATGGAACCCCGGTAAAATCACTGGGGTTGTGCAACCACCGGTATGAGAATGCTGCGCATACCTGCAAAAGCCGTTCGGAAGCGCCGAAAATCCCGCTTCCGGTCTTTACCTTTTCATCTGTATTTGCCGAGTTTTCTTGCTTTGCGGGCCTCCAGCGACTAAAAAAAGGCCGTTTGGTGGAGAGTAAAAGATGGCCCATATCTACGCGATAAACGATGACGTGCACCACCAGTTGCAGGGGCCGCAGGGCCGCACTGGTGTCGAGCAACGCAGCGTTTATACCATCGTCGGCCGGCTGCCGATCGAGGCGGACGGACGTCCGCGCTACCGCATCAAGAGCAAGACCGAAAAGATCGAGCGGGTCGTTACCGAGGAGCAGATCAGCCGCTTGGCCTGATCGCGCCGTTTCGCTACGCGTCCTTTCTGTATCTCCCGCGTTTAACTGGCCGTCGAGGCACTTCCGTGCTGCGGCCAGCGCGTTGTGTCTTGCCTTCCATGCGCTCCCGTTGCCCGGGGATGAGCGTCGCCGGCTGCCCGGCGGCGCCGTCGTTCCGAGGGCAGCCGATCCGCGGCCGATTTCCAGCCGTGCTCTGCACCCCGCGGAGCGATTGGGCCGGCGCCTTGGCGCCGCCAAGCGGCTTGCGCGCATGGCGCGCCAATGTTAGCAAATTTGTACGATGACCATACAAGAGAGGCCGAGGCAGGGTCGCGGCAAGGTGCGCAGCGCAGCGCCGGGTGGCTTGTTGTCTCCGCTCAAGCCGGCGCGCCGCCGTACCGAGGAAGTGGTCGAGCGTATCGCGGCCCAGATCTCGTCCGGGCGTCTCCCGGTCGGCGCCAAGCTGCCGACCGAACAGGCCATGATGGTGGCGATGGGCGTCAGCCGCACCGTGGTGCGCGAGGCGATCTCGGCGCTGCGCGCCCGTGGCCTCGTCACCACCCGGCAGGGCGCCGGCGCCTTCGTCAATTCGCAGAGCCCGCAGCCCTATTCGATCGATCCCGACGGTCTCGGTTCGCTCAACAGCGTGATCGAGATTCTCGAACTGCGAACCGCGGTCGAGATGGAAACCGCGGCGATCGCCAGCGAGCGTGCTACCCCGGTGCAGATCAAGAACATCGCGAAGGCATTGTCGACCTTCAGCCGCGCCATCGAGACCGGCGAGCCGGCGGTCAAGGAGGATTTCGATTTCCATTTCGCCATTGCCATCGCCACCAACAACAGCCGCTTCGTCGGCTTTCTCGAATATCTCGGCGGCCTGATCATTCCGCGCCAGAGTATCCGCACCTTCGACGGCAACGCCGGCCTGATGCGCGGCTATCTCGAGAACGTCGAAAAGGAGCACCAGATCATTTTCGACGCCATCAGCGCCCGCTCGCCGCGCAAGGCCCGCGACGCCATGCGCCGCCACCTGCTCAACGGCAAGGAACGCTACCGGCAACTGGCGGCGGAGCCGGGGACGTAGGTTGGTACTGCGGGTTCAGCGGTTCGTATCAGCGGATCGGCGCGAGCTCGGCAACCTCGCCCACTTCGCGTTCGTCATGCCCGGGCATGTCCCGGGCATCCACGTCTTAGCAACAGGAAAGACGTGGATGGCCGGGACGAAGCCCGGCCATGACGGAGAGTGTGTTTGCCGCCAAACAAATCGCCCCTAGTTAAACCCGAGCCAGTGCGGCAGCGTCAGCGATAGCGCCGGCACGTAGGTCACCACCATCAGCACGAAGAACATCACGCCATAGAACGGCCAGATCTTGCGCATGACCTCTTCCATGGTGACCTTGCCCACCGCGCACCCGACGAACAGGATCGAGCCGACCGGCGGGTGACACAGCCCGATGCCGAGGTTGAGCATCATGATCATGCCGAAGTGAACCGGATCGACGCCGAAATTTTTCATCACCGGCAGCAGGATCGGCGTCACGATCAGGATCGACGGCGCCATGTCGACCAGGGTGCCGAGGATCAGCAGCATGATATTGATCAGGAACAGGATCACGTATTTGTTGTCGGATATCGACAGGAAGAAAGCGGTGATCTTGGCCGGCATCTGCGTCAGCGCCATCACATAGCCGACGCTCGATGCGCAGGCGATCAGCGTCAGCACCATGGCGACGGTGCGCAGCGTGCGGTGCAGCAGCAGCGGCAATTCGTTCCAGCGATAGTCCTTGTAGACGAACATGGTGACGAAAAACGCCCATACGCACGCCACGGCTCCGGCCTCGATCGCCGTGAAGACGCCGCCGAGAATGCCGCCGAGGATGATCAGGAGCGTAATCAGGCCCCAGATCGCATCCAGCGTGATCTTCAGCGCGTCCTTGATCGGTACGACTTCACCGCGCGGATGATGGTCGCGATAGGCGATCACGAGGCAGAGCACGATCAGCGAAAATCCGAGCAACAGCCCCGGGAACACGCCCGCCATGAACAGCGCGCTGATCGAGATCGCGCCGCCGGTGGCCAGCGAATACAGCACGGCGTTGTGACTGGGGGGCACCAGCAGCGCCTGCACCGACGCGGTGATGGTCAGGTTGGTGGCGAACACCCGCGGATAGCCGGTCTTCTCCATCTGCGGGATCATCACCGAGCCGATCGCCGAGGTATCGGCGACGGCCGAGCCGGAGATGCCGCTGAGAAAAGTCGTGGCCAGCACGTTCACGATCGAGAGGCCGCCGCGCAAGCGCGTAAAGCCGACCAGAACGTTGGCGAACGCCACCAGGCGACGCGCCATTCCGCCCTCGGCCATGATCGCGCCGGCCAGGACGAAGAACGGGATCGTCAGCATGCCGACCTTGCTGACGCCGTCGGAGATCTTCAGCATCACCGCCTCGAGCGGAATACCGATCCAGAACGACCCGACGATTGCCGACAGCGCCAACGAATAGGCGATCGGCATTCCGATCAGGAAGCAGACCAGCATGGTCGCGAGCAGGACGAAAATATCCACGGGCTGTTTTCCTTAAACGTCAGAGCGTCGTCGGGTGGAGTTCATCGTGCAGGGTCGGGTCCGGCGGCGTGCCCAGCCAGATACGTTCGACGATGAAGAGCAGCAGACAGAAGCCGCCGACCGGGATCGGCAGATAGGTGACGCCGACACTCAGCGCGGGAAAATCGGGAATGGTATTGTACCAGGTCGCCTCGACCAGGAGTGCCCCCCAATACACCATGAACAGCGCGATCATGCCCATCAGCAGCTGAACGATGAGATCGACAAGGGCTTTCAACGGGTCCGGCAGCTTGTCGACAAAGAACGAGACGTTCATGTGGACATGGAAGCGATATCCCGCCGCCGCCCCGATGAAGGTGAGCAGGATCATCAGCAGCACCGCGGTCGGCTCCGGCCAGGATGCGGCGCTGTTGAGGATGTAGCGCGTGAATACCGCCCAGGGGATCACCGCGGAGATCAGCACCAGTGCGACGATGCCGACGAAAACGCACACCAGATACAGATAATCCATCGCCCTTCGAAACGAGGCCGCCATGGCGGAATCCTGACCTTCAAACGAGAATTGGAAGACAATGCCCACGAAAAGACGAATGGGGGCGCGCCACCGCGCGCCCCCATTAAGCCGGCTATCAGGCGGCCTGAATCCGCTTGATCATTTCGGCATACTTCGGACCGTACTTGTCCCACACCGGCTTGACCGCGTCCTGGAACGGCTTTTTGTCGGCGATCTCGGTGATCTCCACGCCGGCACTCTTGGCCTTCGCCATGGCTTCCTGCTCGTACTTGGTCCACATCACGCGCTCTTCGGCCTGTGCTTCGCGCGCGACCTTCATCAGCAGGGCCTGGTCTTCCTTCGACAGCGTGTCCCAGACCTTCTTGGAGAACACCAGCATTTCGGGAACGATCAGGTGCTCGGTGAGGGTGTAATATTTTGCCACCGTGTAGTGGCTGTCGAACACGTAGCTCGGCGGGTTGTTCTCCGCGCCGTCGATGACGCCGGTCTGCAGCGCCGACAGCACCTGGTCGTATCCCATCGCGACGCCGTTGGCGCCCAGAGCATTGGCCATGTCAACGAACATCGGGTTGCCGATGACGCGAACCTTGAGGCCCTTCATGTCGGCGATGGACTTGATCGGATGCTTGGTGTCGTAGAAGCTCCGCGCGCCGGCATCCATCCAGCACAGCCCGACCATCTTGGCGTTGGCGCTCGCGGTGACCTTGCCGAGCAGCTCGTTGCCGATCTCCCCATCCATCACCTTCTGGGCATGCGCCGTGTTCTTGAACAGGAACGGCATGTTAAGGACATTGAGCTCGTCGATCACAGGGCCGAGCGCGCCGACGCTGACGCGGGCCATCTGAAGCGCGCCGACCTGGGCCTGCTCGATCGCTTCCTTTTCGCCGCCGAGCTGCATCGACGGGAACATCTGGATCGAAAGCCGGCCATTGGTCGCGGCCTCGAGCTTCTTGCCCATGTTCTGCACGGCTTCGACCGTCGGATAGCCGGCCGGATGAACGTCCGATGCCTTCATCACCAATTTGGCTTGCGCTTGCGCCTTGCCGAGACCACCGAAGCCGGTGGTCGCACCGACCGCAAGCGTTGCCAGGCCGGCCTTCACGACATCTCTTCTTCTCATGGACACAATCCTCCTCGTTTGCATTCCTCATCCGGTGCGGAAAGCGACCGGCGCTTGGCTTCGCCCCTCAGGTCGGGGTCATATTCTGTAGTCGCTCGATCGACGCTTGCCCGGTCCCGTCTAGGGGCCAATCGCCGGCACGTCAAACGTTGCGGCGTCTGGCCTTGTCGGCAATCGGTCCGGCCCGGATGCAAGGTTTTGACCGGCGCAAAACCCCGGTCACGCGACCAAAGTTGTACGATGACCCGACATCTAGCATCTTCACTTGAACCCGGCAAGCACGGCGAAAGGCCGCTTGCCGGAGCGCCGGCCAGGCGCTGCAGCAGGGGCTTTCGCAATTTCGGAAGCCGGCGCCCGGGAAAGCGTTCCGATCGCTCCGCCGCCGCCGATGGCTCATACTTTCGGAGCAGGTCCTCGGATCCCGGCGGCCGATCCGCGGCGCGGCCGGCGCCCCGATCGGTGTTGCAAATGGCCGCGACTTTTGGTCTAGCTTTCGATGACGCTTGCGGCGCTCCTGTGTGACGCCGGCGGCCAATCCAAAACTGATCCGAAACAGCGCAAGGGAGAACAAGGTGCGTATTGCCTCGATTTTTGCCGGTCTGGCTCTTGTCCTGCTGAGCACAATTGCTCATGCGGACGATCTGACCATCGCGCTGATCTACGGTAAAACAGGACCGCTCGAGGCCTATGCCAAGCAGACGGAGGTCGGGCTGCGCATGGGTCTCGAATATGCCACCAAGAACACCATGGCGGTCGGCGGTCGCAAGATCGTCGTGATCACCAAGGACGACCAGAGCAAGCCGGATCTCGCCAAGTCGGCGCTGGCCGAAGCCTACCAGGACGACAAGGCCGACATCGCCATCGGCACCTCGTCGTCCGCAGCGGCCCTGGCCATGCTGCCGGTCGCCGAAGAGAACAAGAAGATCCTGATCGTCGAGCCGGCGGTTGCCGATCAGATTACCGGCGAGAAATGGAATCGCTACATTTTCCGCACCAGCCGCAATTCGTCCCAGGATGCCATCGCCAACGCCGTGGCGATCGGCAAGCCGGGCGTCACCGTGGCCACGCTGGCGCAGGATTATGCCTTCGGCCGCGATGGCGTCGCTGCGTTCAAGGAGGCGCTGGCGAAAACCGGCGCGACCCTGGGCGCCGAGGAATACGTGCCGACCACCACCTCCGATTTCACCGCCGTGGGCCAGCGCTTGTTCGATGCGCTCAAGGACAAGCCGGGCAAGAAGATCATCTGGGTGATCTGGGCCGGCGGCGGCGATCCGCTTACCAAGCTGCAGGACATGGATCCGAAGCGCTACGGCATCGAACTGTCGACCGGTGGCAACATCCTGCCGGCACTCGCCGCCTACAAGCGGCTGCCGGGCATGGAGGGCGCCACCTATTATTACTACGACATCCCGAAGAATCCGGTGAACGACTGGTTGGTCGCCGAACACCAGAAGCGCTACAACGCGCCGCCGGACTTCTTCACGGCGGGCGGCTTCGCCGCGGCGATGGCGGCGGTGACGGCGGTCGACAAGGCCAAATCGACCGACAGCGAAAAGCTGATCGCGGCCATGGAAGGCATGGAATTCGATACGCCGAAGGGCAAGATGATCTTCCGCAAGGAGGATCATCAGGCGCTGCAAAGCATGTATCACTTCCGTGTCAAGGTCGATCCCAACCTGGCCTGGGCCGTCAACGAACCGGTTCGCGAATTGAAGATCGAAGACATGGCGATCCCGATCCGCAACAAGCGGTAGGGACTGCCGCGGAAGTTCAGGCTTGCGCGCAATACGCATCAAGTCGTCATGCCCGGGCTTGTCCCCCAAGCCGGATGTTTCCGGCTTGGGTCTCAAAACCGGACGCAACTCGGCAGCGCCGAGTTGCTGCGCATCCACGTCTGGACTGAGTTCGAAGCAAGAAAGGCGTGGATGGCCGGGACGAGCCCGGCCATGACGGAAAGATGGCGCCTCATGACCTCAGCGCTTGAAACCCGGGACCTGACCATCCGCTTCGGCGGCCACGTTGCGGTGAACCACGTCAGCTGCGCGTTTCGTCCCGGTGAGTTGACCGCCATCGTCGGGCCGAACGGCGCCGGCAAGACCACCTATTTCAACCTGATCTCGGGGCAATTGAAGCCGACCGAGGGGCGGGTGCTGCTGAATGGCGAGGACATCACCCGGCTCTCGGCGCCGTTGCGCACCCGTGCCGGTCTCGGTCGCGCCTTCCAGCTGACCAACCTGTTTCCCAATCTGAGCGTCGCGGAAAACGTTCGCCTTGCGGTTCAGGCGATGCGCGGCGTGCACTACGACATGCTGCGTCCGTGGATGAAGCGTACCGACCTGATTGAACAGGCGGATAAAATTCTCGACAGCGTGGCCCTGTCCGCGCGGCGCCATGTCACCACCTCAACGCTGTCCCATGGCGACCAGCGCAAGCTCGAAGTTGCGCTGATGATGGCGCTGGATCCGAAGGTGTTCATGTTCGACGAACCCACCGCCGGAATGAGCGTCGACGAGGTTCCGGTGGTGCTGGACCTGATCGCCAGGCTCAAGCAGGACAAGACCCGGATCATTCTGTTGGTCGAGCACAAGATGGACGTGGTGCGTTCGCTCGCCGACCGCATCATCGTGCTGCACAACGGCCAGTTGGTCGCCGACGGCAAGCCGGCCGAGGTGATCGCTTCGCCGATCGTGCAGGAGGCCTATCTCGGCGTCAGCAGCGCCAGGAATCTTGCCGGAGAGACGGCCGCATGACCGCGCTCCTGACGCTTGACGGCGTCCATACCCACATCGGTCGCTACCACATTCTGCAGGGCGTCGATTTCAGCGTGTCGCAGGCCCGTACCACCATGCTGCTCGGCCGCAACGGCGCCGGCAAGACCACGACGTTGCGCACCATCATGGGCCTGTGGCGCGCCTCCGCCGGCACCATATCGCTGGCCGGCAACCGCATCGAGGCCAGCGCCACTCCGGACATCGCCTGCGCCGGCATCGGCTACGTGCCGGAAACCATGGCGGTGTTCTCGGATCTGACGGTGAAGGAAAACCTGGTGCTGGCGGCGCGCGCCGGTCCGCTCGACGACATCCGCCTGCGCTGGATCTTCGGTTTCTTTCCGGCGTTGCAGCGCTTCTGGTTGTCGCGGGCCGGAACGTTGTCGGGCGGCCAGAAGCAGATGCTGTCGATCGCCCGCGCCATCGTCGAACCGCGCCAGCTGTTGCTGATCGATGAGCCGACCAAGGGACTGGCTCCGGTGATCGTCGGCGCGCTGCTCGAATGCCTGAGCGAAATCAAGCGGTCGGGCGTGACCGTGCTGCTGGTGGAGCAGAATTTTCGCGTCGCCAGCGAATTGGGCGATGCCGTGCTGGTAATGGACTCGGGACGGATCGTGCACCAGGGCGCCATGAGCGACCTCGTGGAAAACACTGCGTTGCAGGAACGCCTGCTCGGCTTGAGTCTGGAGGCCCATCAATGACCGACATCGATGCAGGCTCGGCGCTGCCCAGGGCGCCACGCGACATCATTCCTTATCTGCTCCCGGTGCTATTGGCCCTGGTGGCGCTGCCGCTGGTCGGCTCGTCCAGTTCCTGGATCACGCTCACCGTGGCGAGCCTCGCCATGGGCATGATGATCTTCACCATGGCGTCGGGGCTGACGCTGGTGTTCGGCCTGATGGACGTGCTGAATTTCGGCCACGGCGCCTTCATCTCGATCGGCGCCTATGCGGCGACGCTGGTGCTGCTGCCGATGGCCGGCTGGGTACAGGCGGATTCGCTGCTGCTCAACCTCGTGGCCGTGTTGTCCGCGGTGCTGCTGGCCATGGCGGTGTCGGGCGCGATCGGGCTTGCCTTCGAGCGGGTGCTGATCCTCCCGGTCTATGGCAACCACCTCAAGCAGATCCTGATCACCATGGGCGGCCTGATCATCGCCGAACAGGGCCTTCTGGCGCTGTGGGGCCCGCAGCAGCTTCCGTTGCCGCTGCCGGCGTCGCTGCGCGGTTCATTCATTTTCGGCGACGTCGCCATCGCCAAATATCGCCTGCTGGTGACGCTGGTCGGCGTTGCCGTGTTTGCCGGCATGATGCTGATCCTCAACCGGACCAAAATCGGCCTGTTGATCCGCGCCGGGGTGGAGAATGGCGAGATGGTGGAGGCTCTCGGCTACCGGGTGCGCCGGCTGTTTCTCGGCGTGTTCATGGCCGGTTCGGCGCTGGCCGGGCTCGGCGGCGTGATGTGGGGGCTCTATCGCGAGCAGATCCAGGCCTCGATGGGCGGCGACCTGATGGTGCTGGTGTTCATCGTCGTCATCATCGGCGGGCTTGGATCGGTCGGCGGCTGCTTCATCGGCGCCATCCTGGTGGCCATGGTTGCCAATTACGGCGGCTTCCTGGTGCCCAAGCTGGCGCTGGTCTCCAACATCATCCTGATGGTGGCGATCCTGATGTGGCGCCCGCGCGGCCTCTATACGGTGACCCAGCGATGATGATCCTGTCGGGCGACCCGCCGCGCGGCCGTGTGCTGACGATCCTGTTGATCGTCATCGTCGTAACGCTGGCGCTGGCGCCGTTCCTGTTCCCGGGCGCCAAGGCGCTCAACGTCGCCGCCAAGATCTGCATCTTCGCGACCCTGGTGGCGTCCTACGATATCCTGCTGGGCTACACTGGCTCGGTTTCGTTCGCCCATACCATGTTCTATGGCATCGGCAGCTATGCGCTGGCGATTGCACTGTTTTCGCTCGGACCAAACTGGTCGTCGATCGGCGTCGGCCTCGTCACCGGCCTGCCGCTGGCGGCGTTGCTGGCGCTGGCCATCGGCCTGTTCTCGCTGCGGGTGCAGGCGATCTTCTTCTCGATGATTACGCTGGCGGTGGCGTCGGCATTTCTGGTGCTGGCCTCGCAACTGTCGTGGCTGACCGGGGGCGAAGATGGACGCAGTTTTTCGGTGCCGCCGCTGCTGCGGCCCGGCGCCGAACTGATCTCGAAACAGGCGTTCGGCTTTGCCGTCAATGGCCGGACGGTGACCTATTACATCGTGTTCCTGGTTGCGGCTGTCATGATCCTGGCGTTGCTGCGCATCGTCAACTCGCCGTTCGGCCGGGTGCTGCAGGCGATCCGGGAGAACCGGTTCCGCGCCGAGGCGCTGGGTTATCGCACCGTGTTTCACCTGACCTTGGCGAACGGCATTGCCGCGCTGGTCGCTGCAACAGCGGGAAGCCTAAGCGCGCTGTGGCTGCGCTACACCGGACCCGACACCTCGCTCAGCTTTTCGATCATGCTGGATATTCTCTTGATGGTGGTGATCGGCGGCATGGGCACGATCTACGGCGCCATCATCGGCGCCACCCTGTTCATCCTGGCCGAGAATTACCTGCCGACCCTGATGGGCTCGCTGTCCGCGTCGATGGCCGGCGCCGGCCTGCCGATCCTGCCCGGGCTGTTTCATCCCGACCGCTGGCTGTTGTGGCTCGGCGTGCTGTTCGTCGTCAGCGTCTATTTCTTTCCGTCGGGCATCGTCGGCCGCCTGCGCCGGCGCGCGGAGGACCAGAACGCCGGGTGAGGGGCCGGCATTCGCCATGAGGATTTCCGGAGATCAGCCGGCATACGCACAGGCACCGACGCCGGCCAGGCAGCCAACGCTAGGTGTAGAGTTCGTCAAGCTCGAGCGGCAGCCTGATCTCGGTGCCGCGTTTGGCCGAAAGGTCCATCGCCATGGTCAGCAGCAGGTTGCGGTGTCCCTCGGCGGCCGACGCATGCGGCGTTTTCAGGCCGGTGTGGATGCGTCCGAACCAGGCATTGGTCTCCTCCCGCATCGGGCCCCACAGCTGACCGTCGTTGATGTCTCCCGGCGGATAGCTGGTGAGGAAATCGACGTGGCGCTCGAATTCGGGCTTGTAGTCCCGCGAGGTGTAGCCGGCGCCAATCGGCCGCTCGGTCGCCATGACCAGATCGCGATGGGTGTCCTCGATGTCGATGACGCCCTCGGTGCCGACGATGCCGACCTGCAGGCCGTACACCGCGCCTGGCCACACATGCGGCAGCGCCCAGCTGATATTCATGCTCCAGATCGTACCGTCGTGCATCGTGAAGATGCCGAAGGTCGAATCCTTGGTCCCCAGCATGCCCAGCGCCTTGTCGACCGAGCGGGCATAGACCGAGACCGGCGTCTTGCCCTCCATCAGGTACATCGACATGTCGAGGGCGTGGGTGCCCGACACCACCATCGGGGTCAGGTTCTGGCGCTGATTGGTCTTGCGAATGGTGGCGATCGGGACCATGCGGTTCATGAAGGCGCGGGTCACCACCGAGGTCACGTCGCCGATCTCGCCGCGGGCGAGCTTGCCCTTGACCGCCTGGAAGCGGCGTCGAAACCGGTTGGTGTAGCCCATCACGGCATCGATGCCGGCATCCTCGATGGCCTTGAGGACCCTCGCCGAATCCCTCGCATCGGTGGCCAGCGGCTTCTCGATGAACAGGTCGAGCCTGCGTTCGCACGCGGCCAATAGCGGGCCGACATGGGCGTTCTCGTCGGTGGCGATGATTGCAGCCGTGACCTCCGGCCGCTTCAGCAGTTCGTTGTAGTCGGTGGTGAAGAAATCGGCCTTGGCGTCCTCGACCAGTTTGCGGCCGACCTCCGCGTTGGAGTCGCACAGGCCGAGCCAGCCGATGCCGGGATAGTCCCGTGCGAACTCTGCCCGGATCCGGCCGATCGTGCCGCAGCCGACCACGGCGAGGCCGATCTGTTTTCGTGGTGGCCTCATCTCTTCGTCCCTGACCTAGAGCGTGATGGGACTTATCTTCAAATCGTCATCCCGCTCTAGCTTATTGTCTGAGCATGATCTTATCCGAAAACCGGTATCCACTTTTCGGGATCATGCTCTAAGCGACAAGCGCGACCGCGAACAACAGAAGGTATCGAACCGCATACCGCAACATTGCCCTTTCACACCCATATTGTCGAGAGCGCGGCGCCGTCGCCATGCGGCATCAATTCGGATGCAGGCCGATCTCTTCGATGACTTTGCTCCACTTGGCAGTTTCGCCGTCCATGTAGCTCTTGAACTCTTCCGGCGACTTGCTGGCGACGGCGATCACGCCGCTGTTGCGCATGCGCGCCTGGATCTCCGGCTCGGCGAGCACCTTGACGATCGCGGCGCGCAGCTTCTCGATGATCGGCCGCGGCGTGCCGGCGGGGACCAGCACGCCCTGCCAGGACGACGTCACCAGGTTCTTCCATCCGAGTTCGTTCATGGTCGGCAGGTCGGGCAGGTCGACCATTCGCTCCCTGGTGGTGACGGCAAGCGCCTTGACCTTCCTGCCCTGCACCAGTTCCATCGCCGAGGAGATCGTGGTGAACATCAGGTCGACGTGTCCACCGAGAACGTCCGTCACCGCCGGGCCGGCGCCGCCCTTGTAGGGCACATGCACCATGTCGAGCCCGGCATCCTTCCTGAAGACTTCCATCTCCAGCCGGTTCAGCGTGCTGCTGCCCGGCGACGCGAAAGTGACCTTGCCCTGGTTCGCCTTCACATAGGCGATCAACTCGCCGACCGTGTTGGCCGGAAAGTCCGGCCGGGTGATCAGGATGCTTGGCGTGTCGGCGCAGATCGAAACCGGAGCCAGATCCCGGTCAGGCTTGACGCGCAGTTCGGGATAGACCATCGGATTGATCGAGATGGTGCCGACGTTGCCGAGAAAGGCGGTGTAGCCGTCGGGCGCCCCGCGCGCCGCCACCTCGGTGCCGACAATACCCGCCGCGCCCGGCCGATTGTCGATCACGATCTGCTGGCCGAGGATCTGGCTGACGCCGGGCTGGATCAGGCGGGCGACGAAATCGGAAGCGCCCCCGGGTGCGAACGGCACGATCATCATGACCGGCTTGTTGGGATAGTTGCCGGCATCCTGGGCGCGGGCTGCTGCGCCCGGCAGCAACACCAGCGCGCCGATCAGCGCCGCCGCAATTCCGGTTCCAACTCGCTCAAGTGGTGCCATGGTTCGCTCTTCTGCGGAATCGCTCTAGTACTGAATCCCGGCGTCGTCCGGGCCGGTCCGATGCGCAAACCTAGGTTAGAATGGGCGTGACGGCCACCGGTTTTGTTACTCGCCTGACCCATGCCCGGCGCAGGCGCGGAAGTGCGGCGGTATGCCTGCCGGTAGTCGGGCCCCGCGCCCTGCGGCTGTTCTTGACGGCGGCGAATGCCTGCGGCCTTCTGTCGTGAACGCCATGTGGAGCTTTCCTGATCGTGGGCAGCAGCGGCTTGATGTCGATCGATCTCGGTCTTCGGGGCGCCGTCGTCGGATTGTGCCTGCTGATCGCCGGCCTGGCACTGCGTGATCGCCGTGACAGTGTGACCGCCCGTCTGGGGGCAGCGCTTGCGGTCAGCGCCGCCGCCTCCGCGATCATCTCGGCGCCGGATTTTCCGCGGCCCTGGCAATGGTGGAGCCTGATTCTTCTGGCGATTTCCTCAAGCGGTACGGTCACTTTCTGGCTATGGGCGCGGGCGACTTTCGATGACGACTTCGTCGTTCGGCGCTGGCACGCTGCGTTACTGGCGGCAATTGTCGGCTTGCAAATCTTCGTTGCTGGCTGGACGGCCAAATGGCCGGCGCTTGGACTGGCGATCGACCGGACGCTGTCGCTCGCCTATCTTGGCCTGGCCTTATTGGCCGTGGCGCAAACTCTCGCAACGTGGCAGGCGGACCTGATGGCTGGAAGGCGGCGGCTGCGGCTGGTCGTCCTGATCGGCGTGTCGGCCTACATCGCCAATGGCGCCCTCTCCAACTTTTCGCCGCCGCCATCAGGTTCCGGTTCGTCGATGGCGAGCATCGCCAACGTTTTCGGCTTGTGCATACTGATGGGCCTGTGTGGATGGTACCTGCTCAAGGCGACCGGAACGCCGGAAGGTCGCAAATCTGTCCCTGCCAGCGGGGAGGTCCGCGGTGACGCGTCCACCATGGCATCGGGCGGAGCGCCGAAGCCCCGCGAAATCGAGCAGGCATTGTTACGCCGGCTGGAGCACTTGATGGCCGTCGAACGCGCCTATCGGCGCGAGGTGACCATCGGCTCGTTGTCCGCCGAGCTTGGTGTGCCGGAATATCGGCTGCGACAACTCATCAATGAGGGTTTGGGACACCGTAACTTCACCGCGTTCCTCAACCGTTATCGGGTCGAGGAAGCCAAGGCGGCCCTGGCCGACCCCGAGCAGAGCGAAGTGCCGGTCTTGACGATCGCCATGGACGCCGGATTCCAGTCGATAGGGCCATTCAACCGTGCCTTCAGGGCAGCCACCGATCTGACCCCAACCGAATTCCGGCGTCTGGCAATGGCGAAGCACGCAGCCGTGTTGCCGGGGGCAGGCGAAAGTTCAGGAATCGGCAAGCCGGATTGAAAAATCGGCCAGCCGGTTTTTAAATCCGGCGAGAGCGAGCCGCAAAGATCGGGCAGACTGCCGTTGGAATCCCGGTTTGGGATCGTCTGAAGGGCTCCCCAATGAAAATCATCCAGGCATCATCATGCATGGCGGCGCTCACGCTCTGTCTGGCGGGTGTGGCGGTTGCCGACGATTTGCAGACCGTCGGCGATCCGGACAGTCTCGGCTTTTCGGCGCGGCGATTGGCGCGCATGACCTCCTGGTTTGAGGCGCAGAGCCAAAAGGGCGATCCCTCCGGTTTTGTCGTGGCGATCGCCCGGGACGGAAAGCTCGCCTATGTGCAGCCCACCGGCTTTGCGGACCACGACAGGAAAATTCCGATGCGGCCGGATTCGATTTTTCGCATCGGCTCGATGTCCAAGCAGATCACCAGCGTCGCCACAATGATGCTGGTCGATGAAGGCAAGCTCGATCTCGACGCTCCCGTGGCGCAATATCTGCCCGAGCTCGGGGCTATGCAGGTCGTCAGGAAGGATCCAGCCACCGGGAATCCTATCCTCCAGGATCTTGCGCAGGGGGTCTTTGAACCGGCGAAGCGAGCGATGACCATCCGGGACCTTTTGCGCAATACGTCCGGTCTCGTTTATGGCATGGGGGATTATGCCGAGCCCGGATTTGGAAATGCGGCGGTACACGTGCTTTACGGTGCGCGAGCGCCGTTCCGACGCGACAAGCCCATCGCTTCCTTCGTCGCTAGCCTCGGCAAACTCCCGCTTCTGCACCAGCCGGGCGAAGTCTGGGAGTATTCCCTGGGTTTCGATGTTCTCGGACGTGTCATTGAAGTCGTGTCGGGAGAGCCTTTCGACCAGTTTCTGCAAAACCGCCTGTTCGCGCCGCTCCGTATGGTCGACAGTGGCTTCCATGTGCCCGAGGATAAACTTGCCCGTCTCGTCGCCGTGCCGGGCGCACAGCCCGCATCTCTTTCGGATGGGGACGTCGTGAAGCCGCAAACGTTCTTTTCGGGTGGGGGAGGGATTGTCTCGACGGTCCCCGACTTCCTGCGTTTCTGCCAGATGTTGCTCAACGGCGGTGAGCTTGACGGTGCGCGCATTTTGAAACCGGAAACGGTCCGGCTGATGATGACAAATTCACTGCCGCCCGGCATCCACATCGCGGGACACGAAGCCGGTCCGGCTTACGGGACGGGTTGGGGGCTCGGTTTCGCCATTCGCACCAACCCGGATTTCAGCTGGATCCCGGGCGCGGTCGGCAGTTTCAACTGGCAGGGAAGCTGGGGCACGTTTTTCTCGGTCGACCCGGTTCAGAAGCTGATCCTGGTGATGATGATGCAACGGCGGCAGTACAGTGAAAACGGCTTCTATTTCGACGCGATCCGTCGTCTGCCATATACGGCGTTGAAGGTCCCCGAGGCTCCCGGGCCGCTCGCGTCGGGGCCATCGAGCGCCGCCGCTCTCACCGAATATGCCGGACGTTACGTTTTCGGCGGGTCCACAAGTTCGCTGGACAGACAGACCTCGGTCGCCGACGGTATCGGCTGGGCCGGTCTTAAGTCGGTCGTCGCGGAAACTCGCGGCCTGAGGGTGATCAAACCGGTCGACGGAGGCCCCGCTGCGAGGGCTGGCGTCATGGCGGGAGACCACATCACGGCCATCGACGACGCGTCGATCGAGGGCCTGACCTTGGAAGCGGCATTTCGCCGGATCTCAGGTCCGGTCAACGCCATGATCAAGTTCAAAATCACCCGCGAGGGGCAGAACGATCCGCTCGTTATCGCCTTTGCCCGGGAGGCGGTCCCCTTGCGCAGTGTCCAGCTTCAAGTACGTGTCGCGGACGGCAAGCTGGTCGTTAAAGCAACAGGCGGCTGGTCGATCCTTGATTTCGACAGGGGCCAGCCGACGCCCGTGGCGGCTCGTTCGACGGATGAATTCTACGTCGAGAGTGGCGATCATACCCGGATCGCCTTCATTCGCGACGCAGCCGGCAAAGTCAACGGCGCGGTTCTCAATCCGGGACCCTGGGAACAACGCGGCGCGCTTGCCCAATAGGGTCCCTTTGAGCGCGGCTCTCGATCAAACCTCAAAACAAGAACGGATCGACCGAGACGGACATCTTTCCGTCCGCCGTCCGTTCGACTTTGAAATCTACCTGCTTTTGCGCCGTCGCATCGCCAACGGTCACATACAACAATCCACTGCAGGTAACCGATCGCGTTGCCCTGTTTCTTGAATTCGTAGCGATTGTATCATCCAACCGATATACCGCTTCTTGTCTCGCCTTTTCCCAGATCGCCGATTTTTCAGCTTCTGTTTTCGTATGGCTTACGATTGCAGCAATCAGAATCCGAATTCTTGACGGCGTAGTTGACAAGCGCATTGTTGCTGTCACTCGATATGATCCTGAGTACTGAATCATGCGTATCCAGGGCATTACACTCAGGTTCTGGCCCTCCGCAACCGCTCAATAAAAGCAAAACGGAGAGCCACGCCAAAGCTGACGGCTGCTCTTTCCCAAAGGCCTTCATCGCAGTGCTCACGATGTCCGATTCACAGTCGGCCGCCGGCCGAGCGGCTGTACCGATACAAGGCGCTGCCGATGACCGGTCTCGGCGCGCCCGTGAAACCTAGCTAATCCGGGAATCTCATCTATCAAGGTCGTAGGCGGGAGCGGGATGTCAATCTCGCTGGGCGGTCCAGTAGCCCGAGCACTGCCCATTTCCTGCGTAGCCGCTCCATGTCCCGCGGCCGGAGGCACCGGAGAGTCTGCCTGAGCCGGAGGCGTATTTATCCTGAACCGTCACCGAAGCGCGAACCGCGCCGGATTTCGCGACGTTTCCTCTGAACTTCACGAGGTTCGGATGCGTCACAACCCCGTTGGAAATATTGACGGTGAAATTATAGGCAGCATCGCATGCGCCGCGTTGTGTCACGAAGACGAGGTCCCAGGCGCCATCGTAGGCCGATCGCGCGCTTGCGGTATGCGGCAGGGCAACAAAGCAAAAAAATGCCGTCACCCAGAGCGAGAGCGTTTTCATCATGATTTCCCCGAAGCGCTGTCGGTGTGGCGCGCTTTCCTAACGAAGCGCCTCGATCAGATGGGGCGGCGCTGAACCATTTCAAAAGGGCTCACGGGAAGTTTAGAGCCACGTTACCTGTTCAAAAAAACGTGCTTGATCGCCGCGGATTGCCGATAGCGGTCAACGGCCGCGAAATTGCGGTTTGCGCTTTTCCATGAAGGCGCGTCGGCCCTCGCGAAAATCCTCGCTGTCCATGCAGCGGTCGCCGATCGCCTTGATCGCGTCCATGTCGCGGTGCCCGGCGTCCTTGAAGATTTCGGCGATGGTGAGCTTGGCGGCGGCGATGGCCAGCGGCGCATTGCTGGCGATGGTTGCGGCGATCTCATGGACCGATGTTTCAAGGTCGTCGGACGGCACCACGCGGTCGACCAGGCCGATGCGCAACGCCTCCGTGGCATCGATCCGCATGCCGGTGAACATCAACAGTCGCGCCCACGATGGCCCGACCAGCGATACCAGGTGCCTGAGGCCGTCGAAGCCGTAGGCGATGCCGAGTTTGGCGGCGGGAATGCCGAACTGGCTGCCCACCGCGGCAATGCGGATATCGGCATTCATCGCCACCTGCATGCCGCCGCCGATGCAGAAGCCGCGGATGCAGGCGATGGTCGGCTTCGGATAGTCCGCCAGCAGCGCGCGCGACGCGCTGCTGCGGCGGGAATACTGCTCCGCCGCTTCGGCGTTGTGACGTTCCTTTTCGAACTGGCTGATGTCGGCGCCCGAAACGAACGCCTTGTCGCCGGCCCCGGCCAGGATCACCACGCGAACCGAAGCATCGTCGCGCAGCTCGGCCAGCGCATCGCCAAAACCTTCCCACATCTCCAGCGACATGGCGTTGCGCTTGTCCGGATTATTGAAGGTGATGGTGCCGATGCCGTCGGCGATGTCCTGCAGGATCTTGCCGTCGGCATGGGATTTGCGGGCTGGGGCGGTCGGAACGTTGAGCATGGGGAAGGGACTTTCAGGGGTTGTCATACGGCGAGGGGCAGATCGCGGGGCCCGGTTGCCCGGAACACCCTACCGCAGGCGCTTCATATGGGTTAAGGGGCGCTGCAACATTTTTCAGGCACCCGAACACCCATGATCCGTCTCGACAATATCAGCAAGCAGAATGGCCACCATCTCCTCTTCATCGAGGCCTCCGCGGCGCTCCAGAAGGGGGAAAAGGTCGGGCTGGTCGGCCCCAACGGCAGCGGCAAGACCACCCTGTTCCGGATGATCACCGGCCAGGAGCAGCCCGACGAGGGCCAGGTCGCGGTCGATCGCGGCGTCACCATCGGCTATTTCAGCCAGGATGTCGGCGAGATGTCGGGCCGTAGCGCGGTGTCGGAGGTGATGGACGGCGCCGGCCCGGTCAGCGCGGTGGCCGCCGAATTGAAGGAGCTCGAGGCCGCCATGGGCGATCCGGACCGCGCCGACGAGATGGAGCGCATCATCGAGCGTTACGGCGAGGTGCAGGGGCGGTTCGAGGAACTGGACGGCTATGCCCTGGAAGGGCGGGCGCGCGAAGTGCTCGCCGGCCTCAGTTTCAGCCAGGAGATGATGGACGGCGACGTCGGTTCCCTGTCGGGCGGCTGGAAGATGCGGGTGGCGCTGGCGCGCATCCTCTTGATGCGGCCCGACGCCATGCTGCTGGACGAGCCCAGCAACCATCTCGACCTCGAGAGCCTGATCTGGCTGGAGCAGTTCCTCAAAGGTTACGAGGGCGCGCTGTTGATGACCTCGCACGACCGCGAATTCATGAACCGCATTGTCACCAAGGTGATCGAGATCGACGGCGGCACGCTGACGTCGTATTCCGGCGACTACGAATTCTACGAAGCGCAGCGTGCGCTGGCTGAAAAGCAGCAGCAGGCCCAGTTCGAGCGCCAGCAGGCCATGCTGGCCAAGGAGATCAATTTCATCGAGCGTTTCAAGGCGCGCGCCTCGCATGCCGCCCAGGTACAGAGCCGGGTCAAGAAGCTCGACAAGATCGAACGGGTCGAGCCACCGCGGCGCCGCCAGACCGTGTCGTTCGATTTCCTGCCGGCGCCGCGTTCCGGCGACGACGTGGTCAGCCTGAAGAACGTGCACAAGGGCTATGGCAGCCGCAGCATCTACCAGGGGCTCGACTTCATGGTCAGCCGCAAGGAACGCTGGTGCGTCATGGGCGTCAACGGCGCCGGCAAGTCGACGCTGCTGAAGCTGGTGGCGGGCTCAACCGAGCCTGACGGCGGCACGGTGGCGCTCGGCGGCAGCGTCAAGATGGGCTACTTCGCCCAGCACGCCATGGATCTCCTGGACGGCGAGCGCACCGTGTTCGAGCAACTGCAGGACACGTTTCCGCAGGCCGGGCAGGGGTCGTTGCGTGCGCTGGCCGGCTGCTTCGGGTTCTCCGGCGACGACGTCGAGAAGAAATGCCGGGTGCTGTCCGGCGGCGAGAAGGCCCGGCTGGTGATGGCGATCATGCTGTACGATCCGCCGAACTTTCTGGTGCTGGACGAGCCGACCAACCACCTCGACATGGCCACCAAGGAGATGCTGATCGCGGCGTTGTCGCAATTCGAGGGCACCATGCTGTTCGTGTCGCACGACCGGCATTTCCTTGCCGCGCTGTCCAACCGCGTGCTCGAACTGACGCCCGAGGGCGTTCACCAATACGGCGGCGGCTACACCGAATACGTCACCCGCACCGGCCATGAGGCGCCGGGGTTGCGGAGCTAGAAGGCCCCCGGCATTGCGAGGAGCGAAGCGACGAAGCAATCCAGTTCTTCCTTGCTGCCCCTGGATTGCTTCGCGGAGCCTGTCATCGGGCGCGCGACCCGTTGGCTCGCAATGACGTGGAGGGGTGAATATCCTCACATCACCGCGTTCCTCGCGATCACCTCGCGGTAAAACGACACGCTCAGTTTCGGCGTTCGCCGCAGTGTGTCGAAATCGACATGGTACAGACCATAGCGCTTCTGCAACCCGTCCGACCATTCGAAATTGTCCATCAGGCTCCACAGGAAATAGCCGTGCACCGGCACGCCCCGCGCGGTGGCGCGATGCAGATGGGTCAGGTAGTTGCGCAGGTACATGATCCGGTCGAGATCGTGGATGGCGCCGTCGCCGGCCACTTCGTCGCTGGAGGAGGTGCCGTTTTCGGTGATGTAGATCGACTTGACGCGCCAGACTTTTGCCGCGTTGCGCGGCGCCCAGTACATCGCCTCGGGACCGATCTTGAGCCAGTCCGAACTCATGTGGGGAAATGATGCCGGAAACGGCACCAGCGCAAAGCCGTGCGGGTCGTCGACGGCGGTCACGTAATAATTCGGCATGTAGACGTTGAGGCCGAGATAATCGATCGGCGAGGAAATGATTTTCATATCCTCCGGCGTGAATCTGGGTGCGTTGGCGCCGGCATAGGCCACGAACGCGTCGGTATATCTGCCCTCCAGCATCGGGGTCAGATAGCCACCGTTCATTTCGCGCGTCGCGGTCTCGGTGGCGCGGATGTTTTCCGGCGTTTCGATCGCGGGCACGCAGGCCACGATGTTTTCCGCCGGCCCCACTTTGGTTCCCGCCCGTCCATGCGCGCGCACCGCCTGCACCGCGAAACCATGTCCCAGCGCGACGTGGTGACGGACCTGGTTGATTTCCCGCCGCGTCAGTTTGAGGCCCGGTGCATCCGGGCCGCCGCCATAGCCGGCATCGACCAGCCGGCCGCATTCGTTGATGGTGAAGAAGTTTTTCACCCGGTCGCTCAGCCGCCCGGCCACGTATCCCGAGTAATCGCCGAAGGCCTTGGCGGTGTCGCGGGATTGCCAGCCGCCAAAGCGGTCTTGCAGCGACTGCGGCAGGTCCCAATGATACAGGGTCGCGAACGGCTCGATACCGTTGGCCAGCAGTTCGTCCACCAGGCGGTAATAGAAATCGAGGCCCTTCGGGTTTGGCACCCCATCGCCTTGCGGAAACACCCGCGGCCACGCAATCGAAAACCGGTAGGCTTTGGCGCCGAGCGCCTTGATCAGCGCCACGTCTTCCTTGTAGCGGTGATAGTGGTCGTTGGCGCGGTCGGCATTGCTGTGATCGAGGATCTTGCCCGGGGTGTGGGTAAAACTGTCCCAGATCGACGGCCCGCGACCGTCCTCGTTGACGGCGCCTTCGATCTGATAGGCCGACGTGGCGGCGCCCCAGAGGAATCTGGGCGGGAAACCCGCCACAGGATTGACACCCGGCGCCTGCCTTTCCCGACCGGATTTTGCGGCTGCGCCTGACAGTCCAAGCGCCGACCAGGCGGCAATTCTTCCAAATTGCCGGCGAGAAAGTCCCTTGAACACCATTCCTCCATCCACCGGGCGCGGCCCGCCAATTGCATCGCAACCGGGCATGCTCTTAACTGCCCGCCGGGTCCAAACAGCATACAGAGTGGCAAAGCGCGATGGCAAACATCTGGGCGCGGAAATCTCCCCGGCAGTTGGCCGATGAGGCCAGCCTGGATGATCGCGACGACGCCGAGGTCCGGCCGCTGCGGCGGACGCTGTCCGCACTCAACCTGGTTGCGCTGGGGATCGGCGGCATCGTCGGGGCCGGCATCTTCATCCTGACCGGGCAAGCCGCCGCCACCAATGCCGGCCCGGCCATTACGCTGTCGTTCGCGCTGGGCGCGGTCGCCTGCGCCCTGGCCGGGCTGTGCTACGCGGAAATGGCCTCGACCGTTCCGGTCTCTGGCAGCGCCTACACCTATGCCTATGCCAGCATGGGCGAACTGATCGCCTGGATCATCGGATGGGATCTGATCCTTGAATACGCCGTCGGCGCCATCACGGTCGCGGTCGGCTGGTCGGCCTATGTGGTGTCCTTTGCCAGGGATTTCGGCCTGACCATCCCGGCGCACGTCGCATCGGCGCCGCTGGCCTACGATCCGGTGCTGCGGGTCTGGTCGGCGACCGGCGCGCTCCTGAACGTGCCGGCCATGGTGATCATGGCCCTGACCACTGCGTTATTGGTGATCGGCATTCACGAATCTGCGCGCGTCAATAATGCCATTGTCGCGGTGAAGCTGGTGGTGATCGCGCTGTTCGTGGTGTGCGCGGCGCCGGCGTTCTCTACCGCCAACTGGGTGACGCCATCCAATCCGGCCGGCGCCTTCATCCCACCCAATGCCGGCCCCGGCGTTTACGGCTGGTCCGGCATCGTCAGGGGCGCCGCGGTGGTGTTCTTTGCCTTCATCGGATTCGATGCGGTCTCGACCACCGCCCAGGAAACCAAAAATCCGGCGCGCGATCTGCCGATCGGCATTCTCGGCTCGCTCGTCATCTGCACGGTGCTGTATGTCGCCGTCGGCACCGTGCTGACGGGCATCGTCCCGTTCGACAAGCTCAACGTCCCGGACCCGATTGCCGTCGGCCTCGACGCCGCGAAAGTCAGTTGGATGGCGCCGCTGATCAAACTCGGAATCATTCTGGGCCTGACCTCCGTCGTTCTTGTCTCGATGCTCGGCCAGCCCCGGATCTTCCGGGCCATGGCCCACGACGGATTGTTGCCTCCGGCTGCTGCGGCCATTCACCCCCGCTTCCGCACTCCCCATGTCGCGACCCTGATCACCGGGGTGGTGTCGACCGTTCTCGCCGGCCTGCTGCCGATCGGCCTGGTCGGCGAACTGGTCTCGATCGGAACGCTGTTTGCGTTCGCCGTGGTCTGTCTCGGGGTCCTGGCGTTGCGCATCAGCGATCCGCAACTCGTACGCCCTTTCAGGACCCCGGCGGTGTGGCTGGTTGCGCCCGCAGGTGCCGCCACCGCGATTTTCCTGATGCTGGGCCTGCCGCTTGATACCTGGGTGCGGCTGGCGGTCTGGCTCGCGATCGGACTCGCGATCTATTTTGCCTACGGCATCCGGCATAGCCGCGCTGCACGCACGCCATAGCCTTCGATTTCGGGCGGCAGTAACTCCTCCCCGTCATTGCGCGCCAAAGGGTCGCGCGAATGCGCGCGCGATGACGGGCTCAGCGACTGCGTCCGCCGAAGCTTCAGCGAAGGCGGAAGCAATCCAGGAGCAACAGGCAAGACTGGATTGCTTTGTCGCATCCGCCTTCGCCCGAAGGCGGGCTTCGGCGGACATAGAGAGCTCCTCGCAATGACGGACTTTGGCGTTTCCGTCCACCGCTGCCGTTCTACAGGCAGGTCCTGCCGTTGCCGTCCGAACTGTTCGGGCTGCCGCACGGGATTCTTTTCGACAACTGGTCGGCCTTCTGCCTCGCGGCGGCCTGGGCGAGAACGTCGAAGATGTTTTTCGGTGCAAGCTCAGTGGCGCGGCGAAAATCCGACGCGGCCCGGTCGCTGTCGTTCCGCGCCTCATAGGCCTTGGCGCGCGCCATGTAGATTTCGATCGTCTCGCGCTTGCCTGCGGCCTGGGTCAGATCGTCGATCGCCTTCGGATAGTTCTGCATCACCGACCAGATCAGGCCGCGAACCGTCAGCAGTTCGGGGTCGTCGGGCCGGGTGTTGGCGACGTAGTTCACGTCGGCCATGGCGTTGGTGGTATCTTTCTGCGCCAGATAGGCGCGCGCCCGGAGCAGCCGGACGCTGGCATCGTCGGCGGTTTTTCCGATGATCTGGTTGAAGGCGATGATGGCCCGGTCGAACTGACCAGAGAGCAGCATCGCCATGCCGCGGCCCATCAATGCGGTTTGATTGTTCGGATCCCGCTCCAGCACCGCATTGAGATCCGATACCCCTTCGGCGGAATTGTTGTTCATCAGGAGCGCAAGGCCGCGGGCAGCACGGGCCTGATCGTTGCGCTGGTTCAGCGCCAGCGCCTGATCGAAGTCCACCAGCGACTTTCTGACCTCATTCATGCCGAGTTGGGTCAGGCCTCGCTGGGTGAAAGCAGCGGTGTCCTTCGGATTGATCGCGATCGCACGATCCAGATCCTTCATGGCGTCGGCGTGCTTGCCAAGCTGGCGATAGATCATGCCGCGGTACATATGGGCCATCGCGCTGTTGGGATCGACCGCCAGCGCGCGCTCGACGTCCTGCATGCCCCGGTCGGTCTGCTTCAACCCGGCATAGGTAATGCCCCGCATCGACAGTGCGAATATGTCGTTGGGCTTCTGGCGCAGCACCTCGTCGAGATCGGCGATGGCCTGGGTCGGTTGATTGAGCGCCAGCCGCGTCAGCGCACGCCAGCTCAGGGCGGCCTGGTTGTGGGGATCGATTGCCAGCACGCGGCCAAGCACGTCGATCGCCTCCGCGAACTTCTTCTGCAGGAATAACTGCCTGGCCTGATCGACCAGCGCCTGCCCGGTAGGCGGGGCAACGGGCGCGGGAACCTGCATCGCGGTTTGCGGATTGGCGGGCGCCACGGTGGGCGGCGGCTTGTCGGTGCCCTTGCCGAGTTCGGCCTGCATCGCCGTCGCCGACTGGCGAAGCTGCTTCGCTTCATTGTTGTCGGGCGCGACCTCCAGCACGGCATTGAAGTCGGCGACGGCCCGGCCATAGTCGCCTTTCGAACTCGAACAGGCGGCCGCGCGCGAGATACAGCCCGATGTCCTTGCGGGGCATCGTTTGCGCGATGGCGCGCGACAGGTCCTCGATGCCGTGGTCGGTATCGCCCTTGCGCCGATAAATCTGCGACCGCCAGTAGTAGGCCAGCGGAAAATTGGCGTTGATCGCCACCGCGGTGTTCAATTCCTTGAGCGCGCCGTCGAGGTCGCCGGTTTCCAGCAATACCCGGCCGCGGCCGATATGCGCCGGCGCGGAATCCTGGACCAGGCGCAGCGCCGCGTCGAAGTCGCTCTGCGCATCGGTCCAGTTGCGCTGCTGCAGCCGCAGATTGCCCCGCGACAGCAAGCCGCCGATGTTTCCCGGCTCAATCTCGATGGCGCGGTCGAAATCGGCTTTCGCCAGGTCGAGCGCATTCTTGCGCTGGAACATGTAGCCGCGCAGCAGCAACGCCGGTACCGAGCGATCGTCCAGCTTCAACGCAGCTTCGAGATCGGGCGTGGCAAGGTCGAACTTCGCCGCGGTGACATAGGCCCGCGCGCGATTGATATAGGCCCGGGCATGGTCGGCGTCGGAGCGCGCGGCGTCGCTGACGATGGCGGTGCAGGCGGATTCGGTCTTTTGCGTCGGCAGCGGCCCGCAGTCATCCCACTCGCCGGCGATCGCGCCGGTCGGGAAAGCCATGCACAGGCCCAACAGCGCCGCGCACCCAAAGCGGCTGCCGGCCGTTGCACCGTGCGCCGACTTGATCATCGATCACCCCATCCGGCAGTAAATTTCGTCGCGCGGCTTGCATGCCGTGATCCACCATCGGCCGGCCGGCGAAATCGTTAAAAGTCTACCGGAGACAGCATCCTGTTTCAACTTTCGCGCGAGGGTATTGCCGCGTTGTTGATGGGTTCCCGCCGCTGCGAGTGCCGGTTTGCGGTGCCACCGGGCATCGTGCCCGGTGACATTTGCCGTGCCGGATTCACCGGGCCGAAACGTCTTTCGGTCCATGCTGGGTCAACGCTCTCCCGCATGGACCGTGTGCCGCCATGAAACCCGATCCGTCCGCGTCTGCGCTGGAGATTCGAGGGTTAACAAAGCGTTTCGACCGCCTTGCGGTGGACGCGCTCGATCTCACCGTGCGTGGCGGCGAGTTCTATGCGCTGCTCGGGCCGAACGGCGCCGGCAAGACCACGACGTTGCGGCTGGTTGCCGGGTTGCTGCGGCCCGACGCCGGGTCGATCTCGGTCTGCGGCATCGACGCTTTGGCCGATCCGGTGGCGGCGAAACAGATCATGGCATGGGTTTCCGACGAGCCGATGATCTACGACAAGCTGACGCCGCTGGAATATCTCGAGTTCGTCGCCGGCCTCTGGGGCTGCGATCCGCCTCGCGCGGAACGCGCGGCGCGCGATCTGGTCGTCTCGCTCGGGCTCGAGCCGCATCAGCATGAACGCTGCGAGGGGTTTTCCAAGGGCATGCGCCAGAAGGTGGCGCTCGCCGGCGCGCTGGTCCACGATCCCCGGCTGATCATCCTGGATGAGCCATTGACCGGCCTCGACGCGGTCTCCGCCCGTCACGTCAAGGGCCTGCTGCAGGAGCGCGTGCGATCCGGCTGCACCGTGATCGTCACCACCCATATTCTCGAAGTTGCCGAGCGCATGGCCGACCGGATCGGCGTCATCTCGTCCGGGCGGCTGGTGGCGGAAGGCACCCTGGCCGAGCTGCGGCAGCAGAACGGCCGTGGCGACTCCAGTCTCGAAGACATGTTCGTCGCTCTGGTCGCAGCCGAGGCCGCCGCGGCATGACATCGACCGCGACGGTGAGGTGGTTTGCCGGTCACGAAATCCGGCTGGCGTGGCGGGAATGGCTGGCCATGATGACCGCGGGCCGGCGCCGGCGCGGCCGCACCATGGCTATCGTGCTGATCGTCTTTGTCGCGCTGATGCATCTGCCGGCCTATGCCGTGGTCGGCCGTTTTGCCGATTTGGAGGCGCCGCTCGACAAGACCGCGCTGATCGTGGTTACCGCCAGTCTTTTCCTGGCCTGGGCGCTGGTGCTGTCGCAAGCCATCGAATCCGTCACCCGGGTATTTTACGCGCGCGCCGATCTCGACCTGATCGTGTCTTCGCCGGTTAAGTTGCCGACGGTGTTTTCGGTGCGGCTCGCCGCGATTGCGCTGGGCGTCACCGCGATGGCGGTGCTGCTGGCGACACCGTTCATCGACGTCCTGGTGTTCGGCGGCGGCTGGCGATGGTTGTCGTTGTATGGCGTGGTGGTCGCCGCCGGCCTGTCAGCCAGCGCGGTGGCTATCGCGGTAACGGTTATGCTGTTTCGCGCGGTCGGCCCGGGCCGGGCCCGGCTGGTGGCGCAGGTTTTCGCCGCCATCACCGGCGCCGGCTTCGTCATCGGCCTGCAGGTCGCGGCGATCCTATCGTCGGGCAGTTTGTCGCGATTTACGGTGCTGACGTCGGACGCCGCGGCGGGGTGGGCGCCGGATACGGATAGCCTGGTCTGGCTGCCGGCACGCGCCGTGGTGGGCGATGGCGACGCGCTTGAATGGATGCTCGGCATTGGCCTGATCCTGCTGGGCGCGACCATGGCCGTGTTCGCGCCGCGCTTTGCCGGCTATGTCGCCAGCGCCGCCCCGAAGATCGCGTCATACTCGGGCGTCGGCCGCGATCGCCGGTTTCAGAGCAGATCGCCGCGCAAGGCGCTGCGGATCAAGGAATTCCGCTTGCTGCGCCGCGATCCGTGGCTGGTCTCACAGACGCTGATGCAGCTGCTGTATCTGCTGCCGCCGGCGCTGTTGTTGTGGCGCAGTTTTGCCGATTTTCCGCCGCGCTGGTGATGGTCGCGCCGGTGCTGGTGATGGCGGCGGGGCAGCTGGCCGGCGGCCTGGCGTGGCTGGCGATATCAGGCGAAGATGCCTCGGACCTGGTCACGACGGCGCCGTTGCCCGCGTCAGCCGTGATCGGCGCCAAGATCGAGATGGTGCTGATCGTCATCGGCGCCGTGTTCGCGCCGCTCGTCGTAGCGCTGGCCTTTGCTTCGCCCGTGCTCGGCACCATTACCGCTGTCGCTGTCATGCTTGCCGCCACGTCCGCGACGGCGATCCAGCTGTGGTTTCGGGTGCAGGCCAAACGCAGCCAGTTTCGCCGCCGCCAGACGTCGTCACGGCTGGCGACCTTCGCTGAAGCCTTCGCATCGATCGGATGGGCGGCAACCGCGGCACTGGCATCGTTGATGCCGGTGCTGGCGACCATCACCGCGCTGATGACCTTGGGCTTGCTGGCCGCGACGTGGAAAATTAGTCCCGATCACAATTAATCGGCGAGCGCCGCAACGCTCTGCTGCGGCGACTTGTCGAGATGGCTTCAGGATATATTGGAGGCTTATAGATCCGGGAGGATCGTAAGAAAAGAAGCCTGTATAATAAGACAGTTGACCTGACTTAAGCTGTCAGCCGCGCATGCTGAGCGACACACCCAGAATATGCGCCTTCACAGTGGTCGCGCCGGGCGTGCGCTTCAGCGTCCTGGCAATCCTGGTGACGCCCATCTTCTGCTTGGCCAGTAATTTCAATTGGCGAACATCGTCCTTGGTCCATTCGCGACGCTTGCTCTTTGCTTTCTTCATTGTCTTGGCTTTCTTGGCCATGCGGGCTCCGTTTGTTGATCGAGCCTTGTATCACATCGATTTCAATTCGCAACGTTGCCTCGCTGCGTCGCATGTCACATTAGCGCGCTTGCAGGTATTTAGCGTAAGGAATCCAAAGAGAAATCTTGGATTAATTTTATCGGATGAGCGTCGCTTGCCAGGCAAGCTTAGCTTGTGGCTCAACTGCAACTAAATTTGGATGGACTGCTTGCCTGGATTGGGTTGTGCGTTTTTGAACACAGCGGAAAATACGCGATGTGCGCCATGGCGTGGCGAAACGGCAACGGTCGGCGCACAAGTCCGAAGGTTGGGACTTCGGACCAGTATGCAGCCACTGATATTCCGGCATCAAAATCTTCGCAGCAGAACCTTGCCAAAAAACATAATGCCCGGGACCATGCCCGGGCATTATGACGAAATAACGTGCGAAATAACTTACGGTGGCTCCAGATCATTCCAGGCCGATGGTGGTCAGATCCTGAAACCAGTGCTGCGCCTGCACGAACTTCTTCACCTTCGGCGATAGCGCGTGCGGATTGGTGTCGTGCACCACCCAGACCAGCGCGGCGTCGTCGACGATCAATCCATGGGCCTGCGCAACCAGTTCATCCTGCCTGGCGGGATCGAAGCTCTGCTTGGCCTCGTCAATCAGCGCATCGACTTTGGGATTCTTGTAGCCGCCCCAGTTGACGCCGACCGGCGCGACCTGGCGGGAGTCGAAGAACCGCACGATGGCGTAGAGCGGATCGGAGGTAACATAGGCGATGTTGTTGGAGGTGATGCCGGCGTTCATTTCGTCGGCTGCCCCCTTGCGCCAGTGGGTATACAGCGTCTCCAGTTCGACCACCTTGAAATCGATGTTGATGCCGATTTCCTTGAAACTCTGCTGCAGGAATTCATTCATCGGCAAGGATAGCATCTGGCCGGTGCCGCCCTGGGCGATGACGAAAGTGGTCTTCAGCGGCTTCTCCGGGGAGAAGCCCGCTTCCTGCACCAGCTTCTTGGCCTCGGCGAGATCGTATTTGATGTCGAAGCCCGGCTTGCCGAACCAGGGGCTGGAAGGATCGACCTGGCCCTTGGCGGGTTTGGCCAGGCCGTTCATCAGGCCGACCACCGCGTCGCGGTCGATCGCCAGGTTAAGCGCCTTGCGCAGCCGGATGTCGGTCCAGGGCGATCCGGGCAGCACGCTGAGATGATAATTCCACACATGCGGCGTGACGTTATCGACGATCTTCATGCCCGCGGCCTTGAGCTGCGGCACCGCGTCAGGCGCCGGCGTCTCGATCAGGTCGACCTGTCCGGCCAGCAGCGCGTTGGTGCGGGTCAGGGCTTCCGGCATCGGGATCAGAATGAGCTTGTCGACCTTCGGAATCCGCTTCGTGTCCCAGTAGCCGGCGTTTTTGGAAAGTTCGGCGAGTTCGCGCGGCACCAGCTTGGTCAGCTTGAACGGCCCGGTGCCGGATGGCGAGGCGGCGAACTTGTCCCAGTCCTTGCCGAGCTTGTCGTATTGCGCCGGGCTGGACACCAGGAACCAGAGCATCTGGTAGGGGAAGAACGAGTTGACGGTCTTGGTGGTGATCTCGACGGTCGAGTCGTCGATCTTGGCATAGCTTGCCACCGACGGCAGCCGGGTCTTGACCTGCGCGCTCTGGCGCTTGTCGAACTGCGGCGCCTTGTCGTTCAACACCTTGTCGAGATTCCAGATCACCGCATCGGCGTTGAATTCGCTGCCGTCATGAAACTTGACGCCCTTGCGCAACGTGAAGCGCCACTTGGTCTTGTCTTTGTCGTCGACCTTCCATTCGGTGGCGAGACCCGGCACCAGTTTGCCGGGCCGATCGGAGACGTCCATTTCCCAGGAGATCAGTGGATCGTAGATGGTGTAGCCGGTGAACTGATAGGCGCCGGCGCCGCGGTCCGGCTGGCCGGTGGTCAACGGAATGTCGGCCATTGAAATGCCGTACCGAACCACCTGCTCGGCTTTGGCGGGAACGGCGCCGATCACCGCAGCCAGGATTGCAACAAGGATCGAATTCCGAACGCGCATTACCGAACCTCCGTGGAAGGATGTGGCACCAAAGCTTGCAAGGTTGATGCCATCCGTTGCCTGCAGCCTCCGCCGTTAAACCCTCCTGACGGCTTGCTATTCGGGTAGCGAGCTAAGGTCCGAACCGGACAGAATATTCCGCCGTCACCGGCGGATCGGACCTCGTACGCGCTGCCTTTAAATCGTGCATGATCCTGCCATTCGGCCTAGGATATGCCTGTATTGTGAACAGCGGCCGGGCCGACGGTGCAAACGACAACGGTCCGTTTTTTCAATCCTTTGAAGCCTGCAACGACATCGGCTCATTGGCATAAGCGTTGCATAAACCTGCATAAGTTTTAGCCAGCAAAGCTGAGAGGGAAAACAATCGTGATGCGTATCAAGAAGGCAAGCAAACCAACGGCGAAGATTTTTCTGGTTCTGGCGGTCGCGTCCCTGATCGGCCTGCCAGGCGCCCGCGCCGAGACGGTGCTGCGCGTCGGCATGACCGCGGCCGATATTCCGCGCACGCTGGGCCAACCCGATCAGGGTTTTGAGGGCAACCGATTTACCGGCCTCACCATGTATGACGCGCTGACTGCGTGGGACCTGTCGTCGGCGGAGAAGGCGAGCGTCTTGATCCCCGGTCTCGCTACCGAATGGGCGGTCGACGCCACCGACAAGAAGAAGTGGACTTTCAAGCTGCGCCCCGGCGTCAGCTTTCACGACGGCTCGCCGTTCAATGCCGACGCGGTGGTGTGGAATGTCGACAAGGTTTTGCGGCAGGATGCCCCGCAGTTCGATCCGAGCCAGGTCGGCGTCACCGCGTCGCGCATGCCGACTTTGGCTTCCGCCCGCAAGATCGACGACATGACAGTGGAGCTGGTCACCAAGGAGCCGGACAGTTTCCTGCCCATCAATCTCACCAACCTGTTCATGGCATCGCCGGCCAAATGGCAGAAGCTGTATGAGACTGCCGCGGGTGCCGACGCCAGGGCGAAATCGCAGGCGGCCTGGGATGCGTTTTCGAAGGATGCCTCGGGTACCGGCCCCTGGAAGATATCGAAGTTCACCCCGCGCGAACGGCTCGAACTGGTGAAGAACGACAATTACTGGGACAAGGCCCGCGTTCCCCACGTCGACAAGATGGTGCTGCTGCCGATGCCGGAAGCCAATGCGCGCACCGCCGCGCTGCTGTCGGGGCAGGTCGACTGGGTCGAGGCGCCGGCGCCGGATGCGGTCGCCGAAATCAAGCAGCGCGGCTTTGTGATCCAGACCAACGAGGAGCCCCATGTCTGGCCGTGGCAGTTTTCCCGCGTCGAAGGTTCGCCGTGGAACGACATCCGCGTCCGCAAGGCCGCCAATCTCTGTGTCGATCGCGAAGGCCTGAAGGACGGCCTGCTCGCCGGATTGATGGTGCCGGCCACCGGCACCTTCGAGCCCGGCCATCCCTGGCGCGGCAAGCCGAGCTTCGAGATCAAATACGACAAGCCCGCGGCGCAGAAGCTGATGCAGGAGGCCGGTTACGGCCCGGCCAAAAAGCTCACCGTCAAGATCCAGACTTCGGCATCAGGAAGTGGCCAGATGCTGCCGCTGCCGATGAACGAGTATTTGCAGCAGGCGCTGGCGGAATGCTATTTCGACGTTCAGCTCGACGTCATCGAGTGGAATACGCTGTTCACCAACTGGCGCCGCGGCGCCAAGGATGCCTCGGCCAACGGCGCCAACGCCACCAACGTCACCTATGCGGCGATGGATCCGTTCTTCGCCCTGGTGCGCTTCCTGCAGTCGTCGATGGCGCCGCCGGTGTCCAACAACTGGGGTTTCATCAACAATCCGAAGTTCGACGAACTGGTGACCAGGGCGCGCCAGACCTTCGATCCCGCGGCGCGCGACGCGGCGCTGGCCGAACTGCACGCGGCCTCCGTCGACGACGCCGCATTCCTCTACGTCGCCCACGACGTCGCACCCCGCGCCATGAGCCCCAGGATCAAGGGTTTCGTGCAACCAAAAAGCTGGTTCGTCGACTTCTCGCCGGTGTCGATGACGCCGTAAGAATATTGCCGCGCGGCGCTTTGTTCTCCCTCCCCCCTTGCGGGGGAGGGTCGGGGGAGGGGGGTAACTCCGAGTCCCTGCGCGTGGACCCCCACCCCCAACCCCTCCCCGCAAGGGGGAGGGGGGCTCCAATCTCTAAAGGTCCCTCGTGTTCGTCTATATCGCCCGACGCACGGTCTACGTCATCCCGATCGTCATCAGCGTGGCGCTGGTGTGCTTCATGCTGGTGCACATCACGCCGGGCGATCCTTTGGTCGCGGTGCTGCCGGCGGATGCGTCGCAGGAACTCGCCAATCAGCTGCGCACAGCCTACGGCTTCGATCGGCCGCTGCCGGTGCAGTTCGGGCTGTGGCTGTGGCGTGCGGTCAACGGTGATCTCGGCCATTCCATCGCCACCGGCCGTCCGGTGCTGTCGGAAGTGCTGCGCGCAGTCGGCAACACCGTGACGCTGGCAATCGCCGCGGCGATGATCGGCTTTTCGCTCGGATTGTTGTTCGGCCTCGTCGCCGGCTATTTCCGCGACACCTGGGTCGACAAGGTCGCCACCTCGATCGCCATCGCCGGCGTATCGGTGCCGCATTACTGGCTCGGCATGGTGCTGGTGATCATCTTTTCGGTGCAGCTCAACTGGCTGCCTGCGGTCGGCGCCGGTCCCGGCGGTTCTGGCGCATGGGCCTGGGACTGGGACCACATCCGCTTCCTGGTGCTGCCGGCGATCACCACCTCGGTGATCCCGATGGGTATCGTCACCCGCACCGTGCGGGCGTTGACCGGCGATATCCTGTCGCAGGATTTCGTCGAGGCTTTGCGTGCCAAGGGCCTGCGCGAAAGACGCGTGTTCCGCCATGTCATCAAGAACGCCGCGCCGACTGCGCTCGCGGTAATGGGGCTGCAACTCGGCTACATGCTCGGCGGCTCCATCCTGATCGAAACCGTGTTCTCCTGGCCGGGCTCGGGCCTGTTGCTCAACTCGGCGATCTTCCAGCGCGACTTGCCGCTGCTGCAGGGCACCATCCTGGTGCTGGCGCTGTTCTTCGTCATCCTCAATCTGTTGGTCGATATCGCGCAGGCGTCGATCGATCCGCGCATCAAGCGGAGTTGACATGAGCGCGATCACCGATATCGCGCTGCAGGTCGCGCCCGCCACTCCCGCGCGCGGCTATTGGGTGACCGTGGGCCGCCGCATCCGGCGCGACAAGGTCAGCATGATCTGCGCCTTCATCCTGGTTGCGATCTTTTTGTCGGCGCTGCTGGCGCCCTGGCTCCATCTTTCCGATCCCTATCAGGGTTCGATGATCCGCCGGTTGCGCCACATCGGTACGCCGAACTATCCGCTCGGCACCGACGAACTCGGCCGCGACATGCTGGCGCGGCTGGTCTATGGCGGCCGGCTGTCGCTGGTGATCGGCATCCTGCCGGTGATCTTTGCGTTCCTGATCGGCACTTCATTTGGCCTGATCGCCGGCTATGTCGGCGGCAAGGTCAACACCGCCATCATGCGCACCATCGACATCTTCTACGCGTTTCCCTCGGTGCTGCTGGCGATCGCCATTTCAGGCGCGCTCGGCGCCGGTATCGTCAATTCCATCGTCTCGCTCACGGTGGTGTTCGTGCCGCAGATCACCCGCGTCGCCGAGAGCGTCACCACGGGTGTCCGCAACATGGACTTCGTCGAAGCGGCGCGGGCGTCGGGCGCGTCCGCCTTCACCATCATGCGGGTGCATATGCTCGGCAACGTGCTGGGACCGATCTTCGTCTACGCCACCGGGCTGATCTCGGTGTCGATGATCCTGGCCGCCGGGCTCTCGTTCCTTGGCCTCGGCACCAAGCCGCCGGAGCCGGAATGGGGCTTGATGCTGAACACGCTGCGCACCGCGATTTATGTCAACCCGTGGGTGGCGGCACTGCCCGGCGTGATGATCTTCGCGGTCTCGATCTGCTTCAACCTGCTGAGCGACGGCATGCGCAGCGCCATGGACATCCGGAATTGACGCCATGAACGAGATCAGCCCATCGGCCGAATTACTGCAGCCGCTCGCCGACCGCGGCGGCGCCGCCCAACCGCTGCTTCAGGTCGATCGTCTGACCAAGCATTTTCCGGTGCGCGGCGGCCTGTTCGCCAAAGGCAGGACGGTGCGCGCGGTCGACGACGTGTCGTTCGCCATCGCCAAGGGCGAAACCGTGGGCATCGTCGGCGAGTCCGGCTGCGGCAAGTCGACTACCGCGCGGCTGTTGATGCACCTGATGCCGCGCGACGGCGGCGACATCATCTATGACGGCATGCAGATCGGTCGGGCCCTGTCGCTGCGCGAATTGCGGCGCGGCATGCAGATGGTGTTCCAGGACAGCTACGCCTCGCTCAATCCGCGCCTGACCATCGAGGAATTGATCGCATTCGGCCCCCGGGTTCACGGCATGCGCGGCGATACCGCGCGTGTGCTGGCGCGCGAACTGCTCGGCAAGGTCGGACTGCGTCCCGAAATCTTCGCCAACCGTTATCCGCACGAGATTTCCGGCGGCCAGCGCCAGCGCGTCAACATCGCCCGCGCCCTGGCATTGTCACCGCGCCTGATAATCTTGGACGAGGCGGTGTCGGCGCTCGACAAGTCGGTCGAGGCCCAGGTGCTCAATCTCCTCGTCGACCTCAAGCGCGAGTTCGGTCTCACCTATTTGTTCATCAGCCACGATCTTAATGTGGTGCGCTACATCTCCGACCGCGTGCTGGTGATGTATCTCGGCGAGGTGGTCGAACTCGGGCCGGTCGATCGGGTATGGGACTCCCCGGCACATCCCTACACGCAGGCGCTCTTGGCCGCGATGCCGTCGTCCGATCCAGACCGCCGCACGCAGACGCCACCGATCTCGGGCGATCCACCCAACCCGATCGATCCGCCATCGGGATGCCGATTTCATACAAGATGTCCGTTCGCAGAACCGCTATGCGGCGCCGCCACCCCGAAATTGACCGCGCTCGACGCGACCGGCCACCAGGCGGCGTGCTACATGGCAATCCCGGGTTCCGCCCACAGCCGGGCGCCGACAGGAGGAATCTCGTGAGCAAACCCAGCCCGAAGGAAATCAAGGCGATGGCCAACGTCGCCGGCCTGCCGGTCGATGACGAGGTGGCGACGCGGATCGCAAATTCGATCGGCCCCGCGTTCGATGGCTTTGCCCATGTCGCCGGCACCTTGCCGTTCGACCTCGAACCCGCGACGTTCAATCGGGTGCAAACCGCGCAGGTCGCAAAATGACCACAAGCGAACCGGCACTGCTGCCGTTGACGGGGGTCGCCCACGCGATCGCGCAGAAACAGGTCTCGTCGCGCGAGGTCACGCAGTCGTGCCTCGACCGGATCAAGCAATGGCAGCCGCGCCTCAACGCCTTCATGGCCATCGAGGCCGACGAAGCGCTGGCTGCCGCCGATTTCGCCGACGCGGCGCTCGCCAGCGGCAACGGTCGCGGCGTCCTGCACGGCGTGCCGCTGGCGCACAAGGACATGTATTACGACGCCGGCAAGGTCGTGACCTGCGGTTCGAAGATCCGGCGCGACTGGGTCGCCACCACGACCGCGACCGCGCTGCAGCGGCTCAAGGACGCCGGCACCGTTCGCCTCGGTTCGCTGCAGATGGTCGAATTCGCCTACGGCCCGACCGGCCACAACGCGCATTACGGCGCGGTGCATAATCCGTGGGGTATAGACCACGTCACCGGCGGCTCGTCATCGGGCTCGGGCGCGGCGGTGGCGGCGCGGCTGACGTTTGCGGCGCTGGGCTCCGACACCGGCGGCTCGATCCGGATGCCGGCGCATTTCTGCGGTGTCACCGGATTGAAGAACACCGTCGGCCGGGTCAGCCGCGCCGGCGCCATGCCGCTGTCGCAGTCGCTCGACACCGTCGGTCCGCTGGCGCGCAACGCCGAGGATTGCGCATTGCTGCTCGGCCTGATGGCCGGCGCGGACCCCGAAGATCCGACCTGCATCGGCGGCCCGCTGCCGAACTACACGGCGGCCACGCGCGAGCCGATCAAGGGCCTTACGGTAGGCATCCCGTCGACGTTCTATGTCGACGATCTCGATCCGGATGTCGCCCGCGTGCTGGAAGCAACCACGACGGTTCTCAAAGGCGAGGGCGTGCGCGTGGTCCAGGTCGAACTGCCGGACCAGCGTCAGCTCACCGCCGGCCTGCCAGTTGGTGCTCGCGGTCGAAGCCGCGGCATTTCACAAGCGCTGGATGATCGAGCGTCCGGACGACTATGGCCCGCAGGTACTGATGCGCCTGCAGAACGCGCTGGCGATCCCGGCGGTGTCTTATCTCGAGGCGTTGCGCTGGCGCGGCCCGGCGCTGGCGGCGCACCTCGCCGCGGTGTCCGGTGTTGATGCGGTGCTGGCGCCGGTGGCGCCGGTCGCCGCGCCCACCATCGCCGAGAGCGATGTCGGCAACAGCCCCGACGCCGAAGCCGTGATCCAGCGGCTGACCCGCTTCACCCGGCCGGTCAACTATCTCGGCCTGCCGGCGCTGTCGATCCCGTGCGGCTTCACCCGGTCAGGCCTGCCGGTCGGCATGCAGTTGATCGGCCGCTCGTTCGACGAAGCCATGTTGTTGCGGATCGGCGCCGCGTTCCAGCGCGCCACCGATTTCCACGACAGGTGCCCGGAACTGCCATGAGCAACCTGGTCGAGATCTGCGGCCTCAACATCCGTTTCACCGGCGAGCGCACGGTGTACGCGGTGAACGACCTCAGCCTGACGCTGGGCGAGGGCGAGGTGCTGGGGCTATTGGGCGAATCCGGCTCCGGCAAGAGCGTGACGTTACGCGCGCTGATGCGGCTGCTGCCGAAGCACCGCACGCAGATTTCGGGCAGGGTCAACGTGCTGGGGCGCGACGTGCTGGCGCTCAATGAGGAGGCATTGTCGGCGTTTCGCGGCCAGACGGTCTCGATGATTTTTCAGGAGCCGGCGCTGGCGCTCGATCCGGTCTACACCATCGGGGCGCAGATCGCCGAATCGGTGATGCGCCACGAAGGCAAGGGCGAGCGCGAGGCGACCATCCGGGCGCTGGAGATGCTGGAGGTGGTGCGGATCCCCTCGGCCAGGCGCCGCCTCGACGCCTATCCGCACGAGATGTCCGGTGGCATGCGCCAGCGCGCCATGATCGCCTTGGCGCTCGCCTGCAAGCCGAAGATTCTGCTGGCCGATGAGCCGACCACGGCGCTCGACGCCACCGTACAGATCCAGATTCTGCTGCTGCTGCGCGAACTGCAGCGCGAGTTCGGCATGTCGGTGATTTTCGTCACCCACGACATCGGCGTCGCCGTCGAGATCTGCGACCGGGTCGCGGTGATGTATGCCGGCCAGATCGTCGAACAAGGCACGCTGCGCCAGATCGTGCGCGCGCCGATCCATCCCTACGCGCGCGGTCTTCTGGCCTCCACCGTGCACGGCGCCAAACGCGGCGCGCGGCTCGAAACCATCCCCGGCACCCCGCCGTCGCTCGACCAGGCCCCGGTCAACTGCTCGTTCGCGCCGCGCTGCGGCTTCGCCCAGCCGCGTTGCGTCGAACAACTGCCGCCGAATGTGGTGGTGGGAAACCGCGTGGCGCGGTGCGTGCTGGCGGAGGGGATGGAAGTGGGGGCGGTGTAATCCCTCATTAAGTTCGTCATGGCCGGGCTTTGTCCCGGCCATCCACGTCTTTCTTGCGGCAAAGACGTGGATGGCCGGGACAAGCCCGGGCATGACGTGGAGAGGGCTACTCCGCCAGCTGCTTCAGCAAAAACCCCAGCGCCGTTTCGGCAAACACCTGCATGTTGCCGACCCGATCCGCATTACCGGTTTCCAGCGTCATCACCGCCTGCCGCGGCCCGGCCACCGCCATGCAGCTGTGTCCGGCGGCATCGCCGTAGCGATTGCCTTTCGGCCCGGTGGCGCCGGTCTCCGACAACCCCCAATCGCTGGCAAAGCGCGTGCACACGGTTTTCGCCGCCAGCTGCGCGTAGGGCTCTGACGCCGAACGCATCCCCGTCATGTCGGCATCGGAAATGTGCAGCAGCGCCTCCCGCGCCTGGCGGGTGTAGACGACGGCACCGCCGAGGAAGTAGGCCGAGGCGCCGGGTACCGCCAGCAGCGCCGCCGAGATCAGCCCGCCGGTCGAGGATTCCGACACCGCGATGGTTTGTTTCCGTGCGATCAGTTTTGCCGCCACCTGCTCGGCCAGTGGAATGAGATTTTTCATGAAACAGGTTTCTCCGTTGCGGCAAACGCCGTCATCATGATGGCTTCGCTGGTTTTCCGGGCTTGTCCGCCAGCGAGTGATAGACCACGCGGACGAAGGTCTTGCGGTTCTGCTCGTTCGCAGCCCACTTCGCGTCCAGATCGGCGAGCGGCTTTGCGGCCTGGACTTCGTCCTCCGTCTTGCCTTCCTTCACCAGCTTCGCCATCCGGTCGCGCGCGGTGACCAGCATGGCGCGATAATCCGTCAGCGCGGCCTTGTCGGCGATCGGCCCGTGGCCCGGCACGATCCGGGTCTTGGCGTTGGCGAGCTTGAGGAAAGCGTCGACGGCGGCGATCACACCCTTGATGTTGCCGCCGCTGCCGTAGTCGATAAAGGGATAGCGGCCGTTGGTGAAGATGTCGCCGGTCGACAGCACGTTGGCGGTCTTGAACCACACGTAGGTGTCGCCGTCGGTATGGGCGTTGGGAGCATGCTTCAGGTCGGCGACGCGGCCCGGCATGATGATCTTGAAGCGATTGGTATAGGTCTTGGTCGGTAGCGCGTCGCCGGACACCGGCGGGACGGTGGCGCCGGTCAGGCCGCTGACGCCACCGGCCGCGAGCCTCGTCTTGACGTTGGGATCGGCGATCACCACGGCCCCGTCCTTCGCGAACGGTGCGTTGCCGCCGGTGTGGTCGCCATGGAAATGGCTGTTGATGAGATATTTGACCGGCAGCGGCGATACCACCGCGATCGCGGCCCTGATCTTGTCATGCAGCGGCGCGAATTCGCCGTCCACCATGATGATGCCATCCTTGGCCACGGCGACGGTCATGTTGCCGCCCAGGCCCTCGAGCATATAGACGCCGTCGCCGAGATCGGTGGTCTTGATCTCGACCTTGGAAAAGTCCGGTGGCGGCGGGGCGGTGGGTGGCGCCTGCTGTGCCCTGGCGGTTCCGGCCAGCAGCATGGCGGTTGCGAACGCGGCCAGTCCCAGTCCAATCCGATGCATCAGGGCCTCCCCGTCAGAATATCCCGACCTCCTAGCACATCGCAGCGTCGTTTGCCGAGCGTGGCATGGCCCGATCGGAAGCCTGCCCCATCACTTACAGGTGGGCGCGCGGTCTCGCGATGGACGGCGCCCGCCGTCGGCCATATGCTGGCGGCAAAGTCAGGCTGCGAGGAAACCTTAACTCATGACGGCACCGATCACGGGCGGCGTGGATTGCGACCTGCATCCCGCGGTGCCCCATTTGACCAGCCTGTTGCCTTATCTCAACGACTACTGGCGCGACCAGGTGACGACCCGCGGCATGACCGACCTCGTTTCGCAGTCCTATCCGCCGAATTCACCGATCACTTCGCGGCCGGATTGGCGTCCGGCCGCGGGCAAGCCGGGGTCGGATCTCAATGACCTCAGGCGCCAGGCGCTGGATCCGTACGGCACCGCCTACGGCATCTGCAATCCGCTCTACGGCGTGCAGATGGTGTTCAGCGAGGACATGGCGGACGCGTTCTGCCGGGCGCTGAACGACTGGCTGGCGAAGGAATGGCTCGACAAGGACGCGCGGCTGCGTGGCTCGATCGTGATCCCGGTGCAGAGCGTCGAGAAGTCGGTCGCCGAGATCGAGCGCTGCGCCAAAGACAGTCGCTTCGTCCAGGTCCTGATGCTGGTGATGGGTGACACCCCGCTCGGCAAGCGCGCCTGGTGGCCGATCTATGCCGCGGCGGAACGATTGGGCCTGCCGGTCGGCATTCATGCCGGCAGCAATTATCACAACCCGCCGACGTCGGTGGGATGGGGCTCCTACCACATTGAGGATTATGTCGCCCAGGCGCAGGCGTTCCAGACCCAGATGACAAGTTTGATCGTCGAAGGCGTGTTCGCCCGGCATCCGAACCTGAAGATGGTGATGCTGGAATCCGGCTTCACCTGGCTGCCGTCTTATTTATGGCGGCTGCACAAGTTCTGGCGCGGCGTTCGCATGGAAACGCCGTGGGTCGACCGCGCGCCGATGGAAATTGTGCGCAGCAATATCCGCTTTTCGCTGCAGCCGGTCGATGCGCCGCCGGATCCCGCCCTGTTAATTCGCCTGTTCGACCATATGCAGTCGGATGAATTGCTCCTATTCTCCACCGACTATCCGCACTGGCAATTCGACGGCGACGCGGCGCTGCCACCGGGCATGTCGGTGGACCTGGTCCGCAAGGTCATGATCGACAACCCGTATGCGACCTATACCCGCCTGAAGCAACCGGTCGTGAAGGAGACCACGCCATGAACGTGCAGTTTCGCGACAAGCCCGAGGTGGCCACAATCACGCCCGTCAAATCGGCGATTGCCGATTGCGACATCCATCCGGCGCGCAAATCCCTGGACGATCTTCGGCCCTATCTCGCCAGACGCTGGCACGACCATATCGAGACCTACGGCAAGCAGGCCTATCAGGGCATGATGGAAGGTCCGCCATACCCCAAGGCGCAACCGAACGCGTCGCGCCGCGACGCCTATCCGCCGGAAGGTGGTCCGCAGGGCTCGTCGCTGAAATTCATGCAGCAGCAGCACCTCGATCCCAATAACGTCGCGCTCGGCGTCTTGTGCCCGCTCAACACCGGGCAGGGCCTGCGCAACCAGGATCTTTCCGCGGCGCTGGCCACCGCCATCAACGACTGGCAGATCGCCGAATGGACCGGCAAGGACAGCCGCCTGAAGGGCTCCATCGTGGTCGCCAACGAGGACGGCGCGGCCGCCGCCGCCGAAATCCGCAGCCGCGCCGGCGACAAAAATTTCGTCCAGGTGCTGCTGCTCAGCCGCAACGTCGAGCCGCTTGGCCAGCGCCGCTACTGGCCGATCTACCAGGCCGCCGAAGAGGCGGGTCTGCCGATCGGTGTCCACGCCTTCGGTTTCGGCGGCAACCCGATCACCGCCTCGGGCTGGCCGAGCTATTACATCGAGGAGATGGTCGGCCATTCGCAATGCCAGCAGAACGCGCTGGCGAGCCTCGTGCTCGAAGGCGTGTTCGAGCGACATCCCCGGCTGAAGATGGTGATGATCGAGGCCGGCTTCGGCTGGGCGCCCTCGCTGTCGTGGCGGCTCGACCGGAATTTCGAGCGCCTGCACGGCGAGGTGCCGCACCTCAGGCGCAAGCCGTCGGAATATATCCGCGACCACATCTGGTGGACCACCCAGCCGATGGAAGATCCCGAGCGGCGCGACCATCTGTTCGACGCCATCGACTGGGTCGGCTGGGACAAGCTTCTGTTCGCCACCGACTACCCGCACTGGGACTACGACGAACCGTCGCGGGTGCTGCCGGCCGGCGTCAGCGATACCCACCGCGACGCCTTTTATCTCAATAACGCGCGGAAGCTGTACGGTCTGAGGAACCGTTTTCCGATGATCGGTGCGTCATGTGATTGCCCCGGTGGACGAACTGCCGCCGGGTACGCGAAAATTCCTCACCATCGCCGAGCGGCCGATCGCAGTGTTCAACATCAAGGGCGAATTCTTCGGCCTGCTCAACCGCTGTCCGCACCAGGGCGCCGCGTTGTGCGAAGGCCCGCTGATCGGCCTCGCGACATCGTCCGATCCCGGCGAAATTCAATACACCAAACTAGGCGAGATCATCCGCTGCCCGTGGCACGGCTGGGAATTCGACGTCCGCACCGGCCAGTCCTACTGCGATCCCGAACGGTTTCGGGCCAGGGCTTATCCGGTCAATATCGAGTCGGGCGCGAGCGTCGTTAAGGGGCCTTACGTCGCTGAGACGCTCGCGGTGTCGGTGGAAAACGACTACGTGGTGGTGGACCTCTAATCGTCATTGCGAGGAGCTCTTGCGACGACTGCGTCCGCCTTCGCTCGCAATGACGTTGAGAGTTCTATTCCGGCCCCTGCGCCATCATCCGCCGCTCCCGCGCATAGCGCACCAGCGCCACGTAACGGTAGATGCCGTGCACGAACTTGCCGTAGGGCATGGTGAGGAACAACGAAAACACCACGCCGAGATGCAGCGCCAGCAGCGGGCCCATGGCGGCACTATCGCGCAGCAGCAATAGCGCCATGCCTGTCAGGCTGGTCAGGAACAGCATGGCGATGAAAGCCACGTCCATGCCAGTGCGCGCCTGGTCGACCAGCGCCGGATCGCGCTTCCATTTTTCGGCGAACAGACCGGCGGGGCCGATCAGCAAGCCGACGCCGCCCAGGGTGCCGAGCACGACCGGCAGATCCCACCACGGATACGGCGCCTCGCGCGCGAGCAGGTAGTGATACAGCGTCGCCACGCAGGTCGCGGCGAAGCACAGCGCAAAGCCGTAGAACGTCAGATGGTGATAAATCTTGCGCCGGTCGCTCGGTTTGTCGTCTTCGTTGACGCAGCCGACGCCGCCGCCGTCGAGGTAGCGCAGTTCGCCGGCGTCGCGCATCGCCTGGAACAGCGACGGCGCGTCGACCGTCATGCCGACCGGCTCGCCGATGTTACGCCAGAACGCGCGCACGCCCATGACCAGGGCCAGGATCGCATAGAGAAATACCGCGCCGAACAGCGCCGCCATCGCGTTGTGTGGCATCAGTCTATAGAACGCGCCGGCCCCGGTATGGATGCCGAACAGCACCTGGCGATCGTTGAAGGCGGCAAAGCCGAAGATGAACAGCGCCACGCATAGAGCTGCGATCAGGCTGATGGCGAGGCCGTTGCGCGCGAACAGGCCGGAGAAGGCGCGCGGCCAGGCATAGGCGGCATAGGAGTCGGCGCGGGCGATCGCGAGCGTTTTCGGCACATTGACGTTGAATTCGTGCGGCGGCGAGAACTGGCAATCGGTATAGCAGGCGCCGCAGCCGTGGCAGAGATTGGCGAGATAGTTGAGGTCGCCGTCGGAAAACGAGCGGCGCATTTCCATTGCCGGAAATACCGCGCACAGGCCCTCGCAATAGCGGCACGAATTGCACACCGTCATCAGACGGTCGGCCTCTTCCAGGATTCTAGTTCCGTGCATTTTTTGCCGCTTCCCGTCCGGCGATCCGGCCGAACACGCTGCCGATGGTCATGCCGATGCCCGCCGCATAGCCCTTGCCGAGCACGTTGCCGGCCATGATCTCGCCGGCGGCGAACATGTTGGCGGAAGGCTTGCCGTCCGCCATCAGCATCCGCGATTGCTTGTTCACGCGGGTGCCCAAATAAGTGAAGGTGATGCCCGGCCGCACCGGATAGGCATAATAAGGCGGTGTCTCGATCTTGCGCGCCCAATGGGTTTTCGGCGGCGTCAATCCTTCGGTGCGGCAATCGTCCAGGATCGTGTGATCGAAGGTGCCGGGCCGCACCGCGGCATTGAAGCCGGCGATAGTCGCTTCCAGCGCCGCCGGATCGAGCTCGAGCTTGCCGGCAAGCCCGGCGACGCTGTCGGACTCGATCGGCGGAAACAGCGTTGGCATGAAACTGTTGCGCGAGGAGGCATCGAAGATGATGTAGGCGATCTGGTCGGGCTGGGCGGCAACCAGGCGGCCCCAGATCGCGTAGCGCTTCGGCCAGATGTCCTCGCCTTCGTCGTAGAACCGGTCGGCCAGCTTGTTGACCACGATGCCGAACACCACCGAATCGTGTCGGGTGATGATGCCGCCGTCGAACTTCGGCGCCCGGGCATCGATCGCCACCGCATGGCATTGGGTCGGATCGCCGACTTCCTGCACCCCCTTGTCGAGCAGCATCTTCAGGATCGAGCCGCGGTTGTAAGGCGTGCCGCGGATCAGGAAATTGTCGGCGGCTTCGCCCCAATATTGCTTCAGCCATTCGATGTTGGCCTCGAAGCCGCCGGCCGCCGCCACCAGCGCCGAGGCGCGCACTTTCACGGTGCCTTCGCCCTGCTTCAGCGAAGCGGACAGAAACATGCCATTCTTGATCTCGAGATCGAGCACCTCGGCGTCGTACAGCACCTTCACCCCAAGCTGCTCCGCGGTGAGATACAGCGCGTTGAGCATGGCGCGGCCGCCGCCGAGGAAGAACGAATTGGTGCGCCCGAGGCTGAGCGTGCCGCCCAGCGACGGCTGCCAGCGGATGCCCTGCTCGACGATCCAGTTCAGGATGTCCTTGGACTCGTGGATCATCATGCGCGCCAGTTCCTCGTCGGTCTGTCCGCCGGTGACGCGTTGCAGGTCTTCCCAGAACTCGTCCTCGGTGTAGGGGCCGGTGAGGATCTCGGTCGCCGCGTCATGGGCGCAGCGCATGTTGCGGGTATGACGGGTGTTGCCGCCGCGATAAAATTTCGGCGCGCCTTCCAGCACCAGCACCGAGGCGCCGCCGCGCCGTGCCGCGATCGCGGCGCACAGCGCCGCGTTGCCGCCGCCGATGACGAGGACGTCGAATTTTGCGTTAAAATCGACCATGCGTTCTTGCTGGCTCATGGGCATGCAATGCGAAACCGGCCGGGGGTTGCCCGGCCGGTTGCTGTGGAAAGCTCAGGCGGTGATGGCTTCGCGGGTCTCGATGGTGCGCCCGCCGCGATAGACCGTCAGCGCCGCGATGATGCTGAGCGCCGAGCCGAACATCAGCCAGTAGGCCGGGGACGCCGCATCCTTGTTGGTCATCTCGATCAGCTTGTCCGACACAAAGGGCGTCGAGGTGCCGAAGATGCCTGCGGCCAGCGCGAACGCGATCGAGAAACAGGTGGTGCGGACATGGGCCGGCACGATCTCGACAAGACATCCCAGCATCGTGCCGCTGTAGACGCCGAAGTAGAACGAGAACATCATCTGCACTGCCAAAAGCTTTCCGAGCGTCGGCGCCGCCGCGAGCCAGGAAAGCGCAGGGTAGGTGGTCAGGAACGACAGAGCGGCGATCGTCAGCAACACTGGCTTGCGGCCAATCCGATCGGAAACCGCACCGCCGACCGGATTCCAGATGAAGTTCGTCACCGCGACCAGCAGGGTTATGAGCAATGTCCCGGTCGGTGAGAGGTCGAGCTGCTTGCCGAAGCGGGGGGCATAGACCGTGATGAAGTAGAAGGTGGTCGTGGTCAGCACCGCGATCATCATGCCGAGAATGACGATGCGCCAGTTCGCGATCGCCGAGGCGAACACCTCACTTGCGGTCGGATGCTTCTTCATCTTGAGGAATTCGGGGGTTTCCTCCAGCGTCCGGCGCAGGAAAAAGATCACCGGGATGATGAGGCAGCCGATAAAGAACGGGATGCGCCATTTGGCGATTCCGCCGATGGCATCCAGGAAAGTGTCGGCGGGCATGGCTTCTCTCAGGAAATAGCCGATGATCGCCGCGACAAAAATCGCGACCTGCTGGCTGGAAGACTGGAACGAGGTGTAGAAGCCCTTATTGCCGGGCGTCGCAATCTCGGAGAGGTAAACCGAAACGCCGCCCAGTTCGACGCCGGCGGAGAACCCCTGGATCAGCCGGCCGATCAGCACGATGACCGTCGCTGCGATGCCGATGGACGCGTAAGAGGGGCAGAAGGCGATCACCACGGTGCCGAGTGCCATCAGCGCGAGCGTCACGATCAGCCCCTGGCGGCGGCCGATACGGTCGATATAGGCGCCCAATACGATGGCGCCGACCGGACGCATCATCGCACCGAGCCAGAACACGCCATAGGCATTGAGCAGGGCCGCGGTCTCGTTCTGGGCGGGGAAGAACGCCTTGGCGATATCCTGCGCGTAAAAGCCGAACAGGAAGAAGTCGAACTGCTCGAGGAAATTGCCGCTGGTCGCGCGCAAAATGGCACCAATGCGCGATTTGAGCTGGGGTACCGGCGCTGGGCTCGTTTGCGACATGGTGGCATACATCTCCCGTTGGCGCGGCCATGCAAAACGTGCAACGGCCGAGGCAGTTGTCCCTGCCTTGTCGATTGATCCTGCCATGCCATGACGGCGCAACCAACCCCCAAAAGCGCAGCGTGGAGTGGGATGTAGAGCATGATCCCGAACAAGCATGCGCTCGGACTTGATCCGAGGGTGGATACCGGTTTTCGGACCAGAATCATGCTCGAACAATAAAGACCGTTGCGCGATGGCGCGAAAGCGGTCAGGGCCTGCTGCCCTGCACGGAAGCCAGCAGCCATTGCCGGAACGCAACGAGCTTGGGCTTTTCGGCACTGGCCTCGGGCGACACCAGGTAGAAACCCGCATCCGCCGGCAGCGTGATCTGGAATGGAACCACCAGGCGGCCCTTGGCGATGTCGCCCTCGACATAGCTGGTCCGGCCGATCGCGACGCCGTAGCCGTCGATCGCCGCCTGCACCGCCATCAGGATCAGGTCGAAGGTCAGGCCGGGCTGCTTGGAAATATTGGCCGGCAATCCGGCCGCGGTCAGCCACAGCCGCCAGTCGTCGTCATAGGCGGCGCTGGTGTGCAGCAGCACATGGTGCGCGAGATCCTCCGGGCGGCGCAGCGGCTTGTTGCTGGTCAAAAGCGCCGGGCTGCACACCGGAAACAACTGGTCCGCCGTCAGCCAGTCGGCGCGCACGCCGGGCCAATGCCCGCGGCCATAACGGATCGCGGCATCGACGTCGCCGCTGCGAAAATCCACCAGCGCGGTCGAGGTGGTGATGCGGACGTCGATTCCGGGATGGGCTTCCTGGAATGCCGAAAGCCGCGGCAGCAGCCATTTCGCCGCCAGCGACGCCAGCGTGCTCACCGTCAGCACGTTGTCGTTGTCCCGGCGCGCCAATCGTTCGGTGGCGAGCCGCAAATCGTTGAACGCGGCGCGCACGCCGGGCAGGTAGTCCCGCGCCTCCGGCGTCAGCGTTAGCGCGCGATTTTGCCGGACAAAGAGACTGATGCCGAGTTCTTCCTCGAGTCGGCGGATCTGATGGCTGATCGCGGTCTGGGTGACGTTCAGCTCGGCGGCGGCGTTGGTGAAGGAGAGGTGCCGGGCGGCAGCCTCGAACGCACGCAATCCATTGAGCGAAGGCAGCCGGGCGGTCATCGGTTAACTCCGCGGTAATGCATGAGTTTATCTCATGTTAAGCCGGACAACATGTCGTTTGTCGAAAGCGCTGATCAGGCAGATATTCGCCGTAACAGATTAACTTCAGGAGACCAAAATGTCCACTTGCACCCATGAATCGATGACAAATCGTCATGCGCAGGGGATTTTCGCCCAGATCGCGGAAACCCTGCACACTTGGCAGGAGCGCCGGCAGCAGCGGGCCGAACTGGCCCAATGGAACGAGCGCGACCTGCACGATGTCGGCTTGTCACGCAGCGACATCGCTTTTGAAGCCGAAAAGCCGTTCTGGCGGGCATAAGCAGCCATGGCCGGCGCTCGCCTCCGGGAGGGGCGCCGGCTGACGACTTTCTGGAGGGGTCAACTCGTCGGAAGCACCGGAGCGCGCCATGAAACCGCTGAATCTCGATGACCTGCAGCAATATTCGGACGTCCTGCGCACGCGCACCGGCGAGTTGGTGACGGTGCGGTTCGTGGTGCCGCGCGATGCCGAGGCCCTGCAGAGCTACTTCCGCTCGCTGTCGGTGCGCTCGCGCTACAATCGCCTGATGGGCGCGATCAGCGAACTGCCGAAGGCCCAGCTGGACAAATTCATCCGTGTCGGCGACGACGACAGCTTTTCCGTGGTTGCGACCATCGACGTCGATGGTGCCGAGACCATCGTCGGCGAAGCGCGTTACGCGTTCGACCCGGTTGCCGCGCGCATCGAACTGGGGCTCTCGGTCGATGACCGCTGGCAGGGTCACGGCATCGGCTCAGCCCTGCTCGCCGAACCTGGAATGCCGCGCCGCCGCGTTCGGGGCCGAACAGCTGTTCGGCGATACGCTGCGTTCCAACGACGCCATGCTGCACCTCGCCCGCAAGTCGGGCTACGCTTTCGCCGCCACCCCGAACGACTGGAAGCAGGTCCGCTTTCAGAAAGCTTTCAACTGGTCGCCGCGCGACAGATTCCCTGCGCGACGTGGCGCCTGGCGGCTGAGAATTCTGCGGCGGTCTCATTGGCGCGCTGACGCCGACGCTCTGTCGGCGGGTCCAGCACCCTTTCCACCAGTGCGGTGTCGAGATATTCGGTCAATTCACGCATCTTGCCGCCGGCGAGCCGCACCACATAGCAGTAGCTGTTGTTGTAGGCGTCGCCCTTCTTGGTGGTGACCTCGCCCCGGCATTGCACCACCACAAAATCCTCGTCGGCGATGAAGCGCTGAGCGCTGTTGCGGTAGTGGCCGGAAAACTGCGCGAACAGCGGTTCGATCAGCTCAGTACGTACCGCGGCCTTGCCGCGATAGGTCCGCGACCACGCGGTCGAACCGGTGATGGTCCAAGAGAAGTCCTCGGCCATGGCATCGGCAAACGGCTTGCGGTTGCCTTTCGCCAGTTCGGCAAAGATGTGCTGCATGTAGAGCTTGTTGGAAGCGGTCTCGGTGATCGAGAAACCGGAAGCGTTGGCGCGCATGGATGATCCTTTCGTGGGGAGGCAGGATCATCGCGCGCGGCGCGCGCATTCTTCCAATCGACAGATGATATTTTGTCTATTCACCCGATGAATTAAACCCGTCATTGCGAGCGAAGGCGGAAGCAATCCAGAAAGCAAACAAGGAAGGCTGGTTTGCTTCGTCACAGGAGCTCCTCGCAACAATGTTCGTCCCGGCCATCCACGTCTCTCTTGTTGTGTCCCCTGTTAAGGCTTGGATGCCCGGGACAAGCCCGGACACGACGCACTCAAATGACAATCAACGTATCAAAACTTCTCCACCCACGGCCGCAATTCCATTTCCCAGGTCCAGGCACTGCGCGGCAGGCGCAGCACGTTCCAGTAACTCAAGGCAATCGCATCGGGGTCCAGCATCGAATCCGACCGATCCGCCGGTCTGGGGTTCGGCAGTTCATCCTACTTCAGCACCGTATTTCGCGGGAAGTTCGGGCATCGCCGTTGGGGCGCGCAGGCGCCAGGGCTGGTCGATCTTGTCTGCGCCCTCAATACCGCGGTACCGGTCAGCCTTTTCTCCACCATAGACCGGATGAGGGCCAGTCAGGTTCATTACCGAAGGGCTAAGCTGAGCCTAGGCGCCTCGGCCCGCCTTTTCGCGATTCTTCACGCTTTCTTAGCTCTCGATTGCGATATTGCCCGTGCGGACGGAACGCAGCTTCTGACCGCGTGACCGGATCGTTGGGAGACCTTACATGAGACTTGTCATAGCCGCCGCGCTCGGCGCGGTCGTTCTTTCCTGCCCCGCATTGGCCGCCGACAAGGGCACGCCCGAAGAAGCGAAGGCGCTCCTGACCAAAGCAGTCGCGCATTACAAGGAAGTCGGACGCGAGACCGCGCTCAAGGACTTTGCGAACAAGACCGGACCCTATGTCGACCGCGACCTTTATCTCTGGTGCATGAACAAGGAACACATCATTACCCATCATACCATGGTCCCGCCGCTGATCGGCAAGTCCGGTGAAACCGCCAAGGACGCCGAGGGCAAGGTGTTTTCGCCGGGGGTAACCGACGAGGCGCTGGCCAAAGGCACGGCGACCGTCGCCTACAAGTTCTCGAACCCTGTGACCAAGCAGATCGAAGCGAAAACGGCGCTGGCACAAAAGGTATCCGACGACGAAGTCTGCGCAGTGGGCTACTACAACTGATCGGGCCGAGAGGCCGAAGTTTGGAGCAGGGCAAATGAGTTGGCTGTCGAATGCGCGGATGGCGATTAAGCTCGCCGTCTCGCCGACAATTGCCCTGCTCGCACTTTTCATCATCGTCGCGTCCACCTGCCTTATTCTTCTTTCGCTGCAGAAAGACGTCGACTTTTTGAACGGCACCGCGTTTGCCCGGGTCGAGCGGGTCGACCGGGTCGAAACGGCGATCGGCCGCGCCAATGGCGCGCTTTACGCGGCCATCGCGATCGCTTCGAATAGCAAAGACGAGAAACTTCGGGCGCAGCGCGGTGCCGAAGTGCAGCACGCGTTCGAGGAGATCTCGGCGACCGTAACGGCGCTGCAGCAGGTCAGTGAGAGCGGGTCTCTCGACGGCTTGACGGCGACGCTCGGGAAGTGGCGAAAGGTCGTCGACGACGTACTCGACCTGATGAATGGCGGCGACGTCGCCAACGCCTTCATCTTCATGGACGATGCCACCGTAGCGGCCCAGAACGTGGCCAAAGCCCTCAGCGCCGTCGCGCAGCTCGGCAATCAGGTCCGTTTGACGACTTTCGAGGCTATGCGCGCCAAGATGGACCAGGCGACGACAGGTTTCCTGATTGCAGCAGCGCTGGTGGTCCTGATTGTCGCACTTACCAACATGTTGATTGGACGCGCCATCGCGCTGCCCGTGGTCAACCTCACCCGTGTGATGTCGCGCCTCGCCTCGGGTCAGCTTGACGAAGCCAGCCCATGTGTCGATCGCCGCGACGAGATCGGCGAGATGGCGAAGGCGGTGGAGGTGTTCCGCGACAACGCGCTGACAGCCCGGCAGCTTGAGGAAGAGAAGAGGCGGGCGAGTGACACGAGGATGCAGCGCGCGGGGCGCATCGAGGCACTCACCGGCGCGTTCGAGGCGCAGGTCAGTGAGCTGGTACAGGCGCTCTCTGCCGCCGCTACCGAGCTGGAGGCCACGGCCGGGACCTTGAGTGGCAACGCGGAGGAAAGCCGGCAGCAGGCATCCGCCGTCGCCGCTGCATCGGAAGAGACCTCGGCGAACGTGGATACGGTGGCGGCGGCAACAGAGCAGTTGTCGAGCTCGAGCCAGGAAATCGGTCGCCAGGTGGCCCAGTCGGCGATGATCGCGGGCAAGGCGGTCGAGGAAGCCAGGCGTACCGATGCGACGGTGCAGAAGCTCGCTGACGGCGCGCAGCAGATCGGCGAGGTGATCGGCCTCATCCAGGCAATCGCCGCGCAGACCAACCTCTTGGCCCTCAACGCAACGATCGAGGCGGCCCGCGCCGGCGAATTGGGCAAGGGCTTCGCCGTGGTCGCTTCCGAGGTGAAGAGCCTGGCGACGCAGACCGCGAAGGCCACTGAGCAGATCTCGGCGGAGATTACCGGGATCCGCGCTGTCACCGCCGAAGCAGTGGCGGCCATCCGCGGGATCGTCGGCACCGATTTCGGATATCAGCAGCATCGCCACCGATGTCGCATCCGCCATCGAGCAGCAGCGCGAAGCGACGCACGAGATCGCCCGCAGCATTCAGGAGGCCGCGCGCGGCTCCCAGCAGGTCTCAGCGAACATTGGCGTCGTGACCCGGGCTTCGGAATCGATCGGCGATGCCTCCGGGCACGTTCTCGGCGCCGCGACCGAACTCAGCACCCAGTCCTGCCAGTTGCAGAAGCGGGTCGACGAGTTCCTCGCCGCGACCAAGGCGGCGTGAGGCTGTTCTCCCTCGCTCTAGAACTTCTCCACCCACGGCCGCAATTCCATCTCCCAGGTCCAGGCGCTGCGCGGCTGGCGCAGTACGTTCCAGTAACTCAAGGCAATCGCATCGGGGTCGAGCATCGAGTCCGGCCGGTCGGCAGGCTCAGTGCGCGCCGCGCTGCGGATGCCGCCGTCGATGACGAAGTGCGCGACATGGATGCCCTGCGGCGACAATTCGCGCGCCATGCTTTGCGCCAGCCCGCGCAGCGCGAACTTGCCCATGGCGAACGGCGCCGACTGGGCGTAGCCCTTGACGCTGGCCGAGGCGCCGGTGAACAGGATGGCGCCGTGCCGGTTCGGCAGCATGCGCTTGACCGCCTGCTGCGCCACCAGGAAGCCGCCGAAGGCGCTGACCGCGATGGCCTGCGCCACATCGGCAGCCGCAAGTTCCACGAAGGCGCCGCGCGCCCGGCCGCTGGCATTGTAGACCACCACGTCGGGTGTGCCGATGTCGCGCTCGACCGCTTCGAACAGCGCGCCACCTCGTCCGGTCTGGTGGCGTCGCAGCCGAACGCCCTGGCGCCGGTCTCGCGGCACAAGGCTTCGAGTTTGCCGGCGTTGCGGGCGGCCACGGCGACGGCGAGGCCCTCGCGGGCGAACAGCCGTGCCAGCGAGGCGCTCAGGCCTTCGCCGGCGCCGACGATCAAGGCAGTTTTGTACTGCGGAATATCCATGGCGATGATTCTCCGGAAGCTGGCGGGCGCGGGACTTTATTCACCCGCGGTTCAGGGGCATGATCGGACACATAAGCCTGTTCGGGCCGAGCACAAGGAAACGCCGTGACCGCCACCGTCCGTATCGCACCGAAAAGTGCGGCTGCGAACCTGATTGCGCCCGACACCTCCGGCATGAATTTCTACCGTGCCGACCCGGCGCTTGCGGATCTGTTGCGCATCCATCTGCCCGACACGCTGTTTCGCCATATCGAACCGCATCTCGACCGGCTCGGTGCGCTGGCCGGCGGTCCGTCTCGACGATTACGCTCGCCTGGCCGACAGGCATGTGCCGGTGCTGCACCAGCGCGACCGCTTCGGTCGTGACGTGCAGTGGATCGAATACCATCCGGCCTATCGCGAACTCGAGAAGGCCGCGTTCGGCGAATTCGGCATCCATGCCATGTCGCATCGGAAAGGCATCCTCGGCTGGCCGCAAACCTACCCGGTGGTGGCGAAGCATGCCTTCACGTTTCTGTTCAACCAGGCCGAATTCGGCATGGGATGCCCGATCAACGTCACCGACGGCGCGCCAAACTGCTGTCGACCTACGGCGAGCGGCGCTGAAGGCCAAATATCTCGACGGCCTGACCCAGACCGACGTGAGCAAAATTGACCCAGGGCGGCCAGTTCATGACTGAAAAGGAAGGCGGCTCCGACGTCGGCACGCTGGCGACCTCGGCGGTGCAGGAGGGCGATCACTGGCGCCTCACCGGCGAAAAGTGGTTCTGCTCCAATGCCGACGCCGAAATCGTCATGCTGCTGGCGCGGCCGCAGGGCGCCGAGGCCGGCACCCGCGGCGTCGGGCTGTTTTTGATGCCGCGCCGGCTCGATGACGGTTCGCCCAATCACTACCGGATCGTGCGGCTGAAGGACAAGCTCGGCACCCGCTCGATGGCGTCAGGCGAAATCAAGCTCGAAGGCGCGATCGCCTATGCGGTCGGCAAGCTCGACCGCGGCTTTGTGCAGATGGCCGAGATGGTGAATTCGTCGCGGCTGTCCAACGGCGTCAAATCCACCGCGCTGATGCGCCGGGCCTGGCACGATGCGATGACGGTGGCACGCCACCGCGTCGTGTTCGGCAGTCGCATCGTCGACCTGCCGTTGGCGCGGCGTCAATTGATGAAGATCACGCTGGCCACCGAGCAGGCGCTGTCGATGAGTTTCCTCACCGCCGACGCGCTCGATCGCGCCGAGGCCGGCAGCCAGGACGCCGCCGCGCTGCTGCGGATCCTGACCCCGACGCTGAAATTCCGCGCCACCCGCGACGCCCGAAAGGTCTGCGGCGACGCCATGGAGATGCGCGGCGGCATCGGCTATATCGAGGAATTCGCCACCGCGCGGCTGTTGCGCGACGCCCATCTCGGCTCGATCTGGGAGGGCACCTCCAACATCGTCGCGCTCGATGCCTTGAAGCGCGCGGTCGGCCGCCATGGCGCCGAGGCGGCGCTGGCCGCCGATCTGCACGCCCGGCTCGATGATTCCGCCGATGTGCCGCAGGCCTGGCGCGACCGCCTGCGCGGTCTCGTCGACCGCGCCATCGCCCTGGCACGTCAGGTGGCGGGCCGCGCCGACAACGAGGCCGACGCCCGCCGCGCCACCAGCACGCTGTACCATGTGGCAAGCGCCGTGGCGCTGACCTGGGAAGGCAGCCGCATTCACGCGATGCGCGGCGACGCGCGCCGGCTGCTGCTGTCGCGCCTGGTGCTCGATCACAGGCTGGCGGCCAACGATCCGTTCAAGCTGGCGGACGACGGCACGGAGCGCGCCATCGCCGGTCATCTGCTCGGCGACCGCGCGATCGGCATGGCCGAGGTGGGCGAATGGCTGACGGCGACGTAGGGTCTAATGGAGATTAATCGAAACTTCACCGCGAGCAGCGCGTACCTCTTCCTATCGGAGAGGGAGCGCTCCGCGTGCGCTCGAAGCGCAAACTTGAACATAAAAAGAGGAAACACCGATGAAGGCTGCCGTCCTGCACGAAGTCAACAAGCCGCTGGTGATCGAGGATGTCAGCTTGCAAAAGCCGGGGCCGCGCGAGGTGCTGATCCGCACCGCGGTGGCCGGGCTGTGCCATTCCGATCTGCACTTCATGGAAGGGCTGTATCCGCATCCGCTGCCCGCGGTGCTCGGCCATGAATCCGCAGGCGTGGTCGAAGCGGTCGGCGCCGACGTCACCTACGTCAAGCCGGGCGATCATGTGGTGACATGTCTGTCGGTGTTCTGCGGCACCTGCGACAACTGCACCACCGGCCGCACCGTGCTGTGCACCGAGACCACGGTGAAGATGCTGCCGGGTGTCTCCAACCGGCTGTCCTGGGCGCGCTCCGAAAAACTCAACCAGTTCCTCAATCTGTCTTCGTTCGCCGAACAGATGCTGGTGCACGAGAACGCCATCGTGAAAATCCGCCGCGACATGCCGCTCGATCTTGCGGCGCTGATCGGTTGCGGCGTCATCACCGGCTATGGCGCGGTCGCCAACACCGCCAGGGTGGCGCCCGGCGAGACCGTTGTGGTGATCGGCTGCGGTGGCGTCGGCATGGCCGCGATCAACGGCGCCGAGATCGCCGGCGCCGGCCGTATCATCGCCGTCGACACCAATCCGGCAAAACTGCAACTGGCCACAAAACTCGGCGCCACCGACATCGTCGATCCGCAGAACGGCGACGTGGTGCAGCAGGTGCGCGACCTGACCAACGGCGGCGTGCATCATGCCTTCGAGGTGCTGGGCCGCAAGGAAACCGCCGAGCAGGCCTTCGCCATGCTGGCGCCGGGCGGTACCGCCACCATCGTCGGCATGATCCCGTTCGGCCAGAAGATCGAACTGCACGGTTTTGATTTCCTGCGCGAACGCCGGATCCAGGGCTCCTCCATGGGCTCCAACCATTTCCGCGTCGACATGCCGCGTCTGGTCGAATTCTACCTGCGCGGCAAACTGCATCTCGACGACTGGATCTCGGCGCGGCTGAAGCTGTCGGAGATCAACGAAGGCTTTGCCGCGATGAAAGCCGGCACGACCGTGCGCAGCGTGATCATGTTCGACAGTTGAGGCGGGCCTCCTCTGCAGGCGGTCCCATGGCGATGCGTCTTGCCACCCCAGAGGGCACACTGCAGCGAAATAACATCATGTTATGTTTGGCGCATAAATGAGTAATTGTGTTATAACGACGTAGAGCTATGGTGCCTCGCACTTCGTTGACCTAGCTTCGTTCAGCGGGATCAATATTACTGTTGCAGGCGCCGGCAGACCACCGACACGGCGTCAGGGAGGTAATGCTGGCCACGATTCGAACCCGACTGCTGTGGTCGATACCGCTGCTGCTGATTGTCACGCTGGTATCGTTTGTCCTGAACAGCCTGTCGCCCAGCGATCTCGCGCGAACGATACTGGGGGCCGACGGTACGCGCGAGCAGTACCTTGCACTTCGTCACGACATGGGGCTCGATCAGCCGGTCTTGATCCAGTATGGATCATGGCTGGGCAACGCCCTGACCGGAGATCTCGGCGCGTCCTACCTGACCAAGGAACGCGTTTTGTCGATGCTCAACCCGCGGCTTGGGGTGACGCTGTCGATCATGGCCGGCGTCATGCTGGTCTGCGTTTCGCTCGGACTGCTGTTCGGTGTCGTGAGTGCGCTCCGTGGCGGCTGGATCGGCAGGGCGATCGACGTTCTGTCGCTCGCGGGGCTGATGATGCCGTCGTTCTTTGTCGCACTGCTCTTCATCATGGTGTTCGCGGTCTGGCTGCGTTGGCTGCCGGCCACCGGCTACGTGATGTTTTCGCAGGATCCTGCTGGCTGGCTGGCTAGCCTGGTCTTGCCGATCCTTTCGGTGTCGTTCCTGCCGATCGCCAACATCGCCAAGCAGACCCGCGACGGCATGAACGACGTGCTCCGCCGCGACTTCATCCGGGCCTTGCGGGCGAGCGGCGTGCCGGAGCGCTCGATCATCTGGAAGCACGCCTTGCGCAATGCGGCGTTGCCGGTCGTCACCGTCCTCGGCCTCGTCATGATCGGCGCCATCTCGGGAACGGTATTCGTCGAGCGCGTGTTCGTGCTCCCGGGCCTCGGCAGCCTGGCGGTCGATGCAGCACAGCAGAACGACATCGCCGTGCTGCAGGGCGCCACGCTCTATTTCGGTTTGCTGGCGGTCGCGATCAACCTATTGGTCGATCTCAGCTACAGCTGGCTCAACCCGCGGGTCCGGCTGTCATGACGGAAATTCCGTCTCCCATCGCTGACGCGGTCGCCTTCGAAACCCTGCAGGCGCCGAAAGCGCTGGCGACGCCGGCCGGTTTCCTGGCGCGGCTGCTCGGCCGCCCCCTTGCCCTGTTTGCCTTGATCTGGATTGTGATCGTCATTGTCGGCGGACTGTTCGCCGGCCAGATCTCGAGCTACGACCCGCTCGATCAGGATCTCCTCGCGATCAAGCAGCTGCCGACCGCCGAACATCTGCTCGGCACCGACGCGCTCGGACGCGATGTCCTGAGCCGCCTGCTGCATGGAACGACCCCGAGCCTGGTCGGCGTCGCCCAGGCGCTGACGGTCGTTGGCCTGATCGGCGTGCTGCTCGGCCTTACCGCCGGCTATTTCGGCGGCTGGTGGGATCGCCTCGTCGTGCAATATGTCAGCCTGCTGCAGGCCATTCCCGTCATCGTGGTGCTGTTGTCGGTATTGAGCATCTTCGGCCAGTCGATGACGGCGGCCATGGTCACGTTGGGCATTCTCGGTTCGGCCGGCGTTTCGCGCGTGGTGCGCAGCGTGGTGCTTGGCGTCCGCGAGGAACTCTACATCGCCGCCGCTCGAATTTCGGGCCTTGGCGATGCACGCATCATCCTGACGCACATCCTGCCGCGCATTTTTGGCCCGGTGGTGGTCCAGCTCGCTCTGTTCGCCTGCATCACCATCGTCGTCCAGAGCGGCATCAACTTCCTGGGCCTCGGTGTGCCGCCGCCGGCGCCGAGCTGGGGCGGCATGGTGTTCGAGGCTTCTGCATCCATCAACGACTTTCCCTGGCTGCTGCTGCCGACCGGCGGCGTGCTGGCGTTGACCATTCTCAGTTTCGGGCTGCTCGGCGACAGCCTGCGCGATACCGCGGTCGAGACCTGGGCCGCGGCCGCGCATCGGCAATCCACCCAGGTCCGCGCACCCAGGCCGATTACCGATGCTCCCGCTGACTGTGTCCTCGCGCTGCGCGACCTGACCATCGTGAGTGGTGAGGGCGAAAGCGCTCGCACCCTGGTCGACCACGTCAATCTGGATCTCGCCCGCGCCGAGACGCTCGGGATCGTCGGTGAAAGCGGCAGCGGCAAGACGCTGACCGTGCTGTCGATGCTCGGCCTCTTGCCGGCAGGAACCCGCGTGACGTCCGGCCGCATGAGCCTCGATGGCCGGACCATCGATCTCGGCGACGAGCGCCAGCTCAAGGCGCTGCGCGGCGGCACCATCGGCATGATCTTCCAGGAACCGATGGCCGCGCTCGATCCGTGCTTCACGGTGGGTCACCACCTCGCCGAGGTGATCCGGCTGCACAAAGGCGGCTCTCGCGCGGATATCGATAAGCAGATCGTTGCGCTGCTGCAGCAGGTCAGGATTGCCAACCCCGCGGATGTTGCCCGCCGCTACCCGCATCAGATCTCGGGCGGCATGGCGCAACGGGTCGGGATTGCACGGGCGTTGGCGGCGGAGCCAAAAATCCTGCTCGCGGACGAGCCGACCACGGCGCTCGACGTGACGGTGCAGGCCGAGATCCTCGAATTGCTGCGCGCGCTTCGCGCATCGCGCCACATGGCGGTGGTGATCGTGACGCATGATTGGGGCGTCGTGGCGGATCTGTGCGACCGGGCGATGGTATTGTATCAGGGGCGCGCGCTCGAGACGGCAAGCGCCATCGACCTGTTCGAAAAGCCGGGCCATCCCTATACCGCGGCGTTGCTGAAAGCCAACCCGCATGGCGCCACGCCGGGCGAACCGCTGCCGACCATCGAAGAGACGCTGCGGTCGATGCAGAAGGGCGCGGCATGAGCGAACCGCTTCTCAGCGTTTCCGACCTGCACGTTCATTTCCTGCAACGCAGACCACAGGTATTTCGTGCCCTCAACGGCGTGTCCTTTGACGTGATGCCGGGCGAAACCGTCGGGCTTGTCGGCGAGTTGGGCTCGGGCAAAACAACCATCGGCCGCGTCATCCTCGGCATGACGCCGGCAACGTCGGGGCACGTCGTTTTCGACGGCGAGGACATCACGCACGCGTCGCGGCGCCGGCGACGCGATCTGGCGCGCGAAATCCAGGTGGTATTCCAGGACCCCTACGGCTCGCTCAATCCGACGCGCACCATCGGCGATACGCTGGCGGAGCCGCTATTGATGGAGCGCGGGCTGTCGCGCGCCGAACGTGAGGCCCGGATCAGCGACGTCCTGGTCCGCGTCGGCATGCCGGTGGATGCAGCGGCGCGGTATCCTGCGCAGTTTTCCGGCGGCCAGCGACAGCGCATCGCCATTGCGCGCGCGGTCATTGCCCGGCCGCGCCTCGTGGTCTGCGACGAACCGGTCAGCGCGCTCGACCTTTCGGTCCAGGCGCAGGTGCTGAACCTTCTGAACGACCTGCAGAAAACCCTCGGTCTGGCGCTGTTGTTCATTTCCCACGACTTGACAGTCGTACGGCACGTATCGCACCGTACCCTAGTACTTTACAAGGGCGAGATCGTCGAGCAGGGGAATTCCCAGGCCGTCCACGCGGCGCCCAGACATTCCTATACCCAGGCGCTGCTGTCGGCTGCGCCTGTCCCAGATCCGAAGGAACAACGCCAACGTCGCGAGGCGTGGCGCCGTCAAAAAGAGATGGCCTCATCCGAGGCAGGGGGAAATCAGTCATGAAGATATTGTCCGTCACGCGGCGGCTGTTTCTTGCCGCAGGCTTCGCCGCCACTTCGCTCGTCGCGGCGACCAGCACCTTCGCACAACAGAAAGTATTGACGGTCGGCAGCGCCTTTGTGCCGCCGAGCCTGGATCCAGCCTTGAGCGGCAACGGCCGGGCCGGCATGGCGATCGGACCCGCCTACGAGCCGCTGGTGCGGGTCGCGGCCGATGGCTCGTTCCGTCCGGCGTTGGCCACCAAGTGGGAAATCGCACCCGACGCCAAGTCGGTCACCTTCACACTGCGCGAGGACGCCAGGTTCAGCGATGGCGAGCCGGTCAACGCGGAAGCAGCCAGGAAATCGATCGACTATTTCCGCAAGAAGCCCGGCAACGCATTCGCGATCAACCTGAATACCGTGACTTCGATCGACGTGCTGGGGCCGTACCAGTTCCGCATCAACGTCTCGTCGCCGCAGCCCGCGCTGGTCAACCTGTTCGAATCCTACTGGAACGGCGGCATGCTGATCAGCCCCAAGGGCGTCGACAATTCCGATAATCTCCCGAAGGACACATACGGCGCCGGACCCTACAAGCTCGATCCCTCGGCGACCATTCTGGGCAAGAGCTACACCTACGTTCCGAACCCGCTCTACTACGACAAGAGCCGCATCAAGTGGGACAAGGTCGTCATTTCGGTCTACCAGGATCAGAACGCCGGCCTGCAGGCGATGAAGGCCGGCCAGTTGCTGTTGCTCAGCTCCGATCCGCTGACTGCCAACTCGAACGTGAACAATCTGCCGCCTAACCTGCGCATCCTGTCGGAACCGACCGCCTGGACCGGGCTGATCCTTAGCGATCGCAATGGCGAAAGCACGCATCCTGCGCTCAAGGACGTGCGGGTCCGCCAGGCCATCAACTACGCGCTCGACCGCAAACTGATGACGAAGGCGCTGTTCGGAAAGTTCGCCGAGCCGACGGTGCAGCTGCAAGCCCGCGGCTTCGCCGGCTACGACGCGGCGCTGGAGGACCGCTATCCCTACGATCCCGCCAAGGCCAAGGAACTGCTCGCGGCCGCCGGCTATCCGAACGGGCTCGAGCTGACGATCGCCTATGTCAACAACTCCATGAGCCAGTTCCTGCAGCAGGCCGTCAGCGCCCAGCTGCGCAAGGTTGGTATCACCGTGAAAGGCATGGAAGCCCAGAACTTCGGTGTTTTGAAGAACATGGGAGACAACAAGCAATTTTCGGCGGTGATCCTCAACTCCAACTCGGGCATCCCGAACCTGGCCAAGTTCCAGGTGCTCGGTGCCCAGGGTGGCTTCAACTACTACTACAACACCGACGACACGCTGACCAAGCTGATGGACGAGGCCTCCAACCTGCCGGTCGAGAAGGCCGGCGACGCCTGGAAGAAGGTCTATGGCCGCGTGGTCGATATTGCGTGGGCCGCACCGGTCGCGGCGATCCACGTCGCCTACTTTGCCTCGAACACCATCAAGACGCCGCCGATCGGCCAGTCGGTCGTCATCGATCTGACCGACGTCGAACCCGCAAACTGACGCAGTTGCGCCCCGGAGAGTTGCCATGACCACAGAGAACCGACAGCCGCTCGATCCCGCCATCGCCGAGATGGAGCGCAAGTGGAAGGACAGCGGCATTCCCGATCTGTATGTCGGACGCAACGGCCCGGTCAGCCGCGAGCGGGCGCGCAACATTCGCGCGCTGCTCTATCCAAAGCCGAAGCTGCCGGCGGGCAAGCTCGAAAGGACCAGCATCGAGGGTCCGAACGGGCCGATCACCATCGAGATCGTGCAGCCGGTCGAAGGCGCGCCGATCGGCACGCTGGTCTATTTCCACGGCGGCGGTTACATCCTCGGCGATATCGACAGCCATCAAGCCCATGCGATCCGGTTCGCCAATCGCGCGCGCGTCGTCGTCGTCAACGTCGACTATCGGCTGGCGCCGGAGAATCCCTTCCCGCAGGGTGTCGAAGATGCCATCGCGGGCGCCAAGTGGGCCCACGCCAACCTCGGCCGGCTGGGCGGAGCGGGCAAGCCGCTGGCGGTCGGCGGCGACAGTGCCGGCGGCAATTTCGCGGCGGTGACCGCGATCCAGTGCCGCGACGCCGGCATCAAGCTCGCCGCGCAGGTGCTGCTCTATGGCGCGTTCGACGTGCGCAAGGACCGCAATCCGGATATCCGCGAGCCCTACTTCGGCACCGGCAATGTCGACGCGAAACTCAATGATGTCCGTGCTTCGCCGATCCTGGCCGACCTCAAGGGCCTCGCGCCGGCGATCATGGGGGTAGGCCCGTACGATTTTCTTTACGAGCAGAACGTGAGCTATCACGCCGCGTTGAAGGCAGCCGGGGTGCGCGTCATATACCGCGAGTTTCCAACCCTGAACCACGGCTTCTTCAGCTACACGTCGATCTCACCCGCCAGCGCCGCCGCCGCCGATCTCATCTGCGACGACCTCAGGGGGCTGTTGGGATAGGGTGCCCGCCGCGAAACGATGCGGGAAGGGCCTTTGACCTCTTCCGCGAAGCTCGATTGAGCCGCTACACTGCTGTCTTCTGGGCATGGGGGCCGGCATGAGGCGGCGGGAATTACTGGCGCTTTTTGGCGGCGCGGCGACGTGGCCGCTGGCGGCGCGGGCGCAAACGCCGGCGATGCCCGTTATCGGGTTTGTCAGCACTGCATCTCCCGATGGGAGCTATGGGCCATCCCTGTCGGCCTTCCTCAAGGGACTCGAAGAAACCGGCTATGTCGTTGGCCGCAACGTGGCCATCGAATATCGCTGGGCGGAAGGCCACAATGAACGGCTGCCGTCGCTCGTTGACGATCTGGTCCAGCGCAAAGTTAACGTGATTGCCGCGCCCACCACCCCGGCGGCTCTCGCCGCCAAGGCTGCTGCGGACAGAATCCCGGTCGTCTTCACCACCATCGCCGATCCTGTCCAGATCGGACTCGCCACCAGCCTCAATCGTCCGGACCGCAATATGACAGGCGTCACGCTGCTGAGCGTGGAAGTCGGACCGAAGCTGCTGGAACTGCTGCACGACGTGGTGCCCAGGGCCACCGTCATGGCGCTGCTCGTCAACCCGACCAACCCCAATGTCGAAACCCAGTCGGGAATCTTGCAGGCCGCAGCCCTTAAGCTCGGTTTGCAAACCCATGTCGTGCGTGCCAGCACCGAACGCGATTTCGACGCGGTCTTTGCCCGCTTGCACGAACTTCGTGTCGGCGCGCTGATGATCAGCCAGGACCCGTTGTTCAATACGTACGGCGGACAGCTTGCCGCACTGTCGGTCCAACACGCGATAGCTGCGATCTACGTCAACCGCGAGTTCGCCGCGGCCGGCGGCCTGATGAGCTATGGGTCCAGTCAGGGCGACGCCTGGCGTCAGGCCGGCATCTACACCGCGCGGATTCTCAAGGGCGAGAAGCCCGCCGGCCTGCCGGTGGTGCAGCCGACCAGGTTCGAACTGGTGATCAACCTCAAGACCGCCAAAGTGCTCGGCCTCGCTGTGCCGCCTATGCTCCTCACCAGCGCCGAAGAAGTAATCGAATAGAGGCTGATTAATCTGCAAACATCGGCGGTGGCACGAAGCCGCCGAATTCGCGCTCGATCAACTCGGCGAGCTGCAGCGGCGTATGGTCCTCGAGCCAGGGTCCGACGATCTGCAGCCCGATCGGCAATCCGTCGGCGGACATCGCCACCGGAATCGACGTCGCGGGCAGGCCAGGCAGGGTGGCGATGCCGGGCCATACCAGCTGGTCGACATAATTGAAATTCTTGCCGTCGATGACGATGTGACGCTGTTCCTGGTCCGGCGCGTGATCGTGGGGATAAGCCGGCGTCGGCATGATTGGGCAGATCACCGCGTCGAAGCTCTCGAACAGCTTGCGCCATTCGGCTCTGAGCTGGGTGCGGCCGCGGGTGGCGATCACCCAGTCGCGATGGCTGAGCACGACGCCGCGCATGCGCTCGGCACGCAGGCTGTTGTCGCCGGCATCGAGCTGCGCGGCCTGGGTCCTGATGTCGTCATAGACCTCGGCCGGCCAGGACGCGGCCAGGAACGAAAACAGCATCCGCATATAGAGCCGCGACGAGGTGGCAAGATCGGGCAGCAACGGGCTTTGGCGCACCACGCTGGCGCCGGCCTTTTGCAATTGAGCGGCCGTCGTTTCGACCGCGGCGCGAATCTCGGCCGCGACCGGCTGCAGCGGATGATCGTCGAGCACAAGGACACGAAAGCCATTGAAGCCCACATGGCGCGGCGGCGGCAGTGCCAGCCGGTAGCCGATGCCGGCTTCCCATTCGTCGGGCGCCGTGATGGCGTCGAGCAGCAGTCTGAGATCGGCCGCGCCCCGCGCCATCGGGCCGATCACCGTCAGGTCGCGCTCGAACGGCAGCGGCGGCGCCGGCGGCGCGATATGGCCGCGTCCGGGCACCAGCGCGAAGGTCGGCTTGTGGGCATAGATGCCGCAGTAATGCGCCGGCGAGCGCAGCGATCCGCCGATATCCGATCCCAGCGACAGCGCGCCGAAGCCGGCCGCCAGCGCCGCCGACGATCCACCGGACGAACCGCCCGGGGTGCGGCCGAGGTCGAACGGGTTGTTGGTGGTGCCATAGACGTCATTGTAGCTCTGCCAGTCGGCGAGATCGGCCGGCACATTGGTCTTGCCGAGGATCACGCCGCCGGCCGCCTTGACTCGCGCGATCGCCAACGCGTCCTGCGGCGGGATGAAATCCTTGTGCTCCAGGCGTCCGAAGGTGGTCGGCAGTCCGGCGACGTTGTAGGACTCCTTCACCGTCATCGGAATTCCGAGCAGCGGCGTGTGCTCGCCGCGCGCCCGTGCCGCATCGGCGGCGCGCGCCGCGTCGAGCCCGCGGTCGAAGTCGCGCACGCAGACCGCGTTGACCTTGCCGTCGTGGCGTTCGATCCGGTCGATGGTGTGCTGCGCCAGTTCGACGGCGGAGACTTTCCCGGCCTTGAGCGCCGCTGACATGCCGACGGCGGTCATGAAACTGAATGGCGATGGGGCCAAGGCTGCTCTCCTGATTGGGCTGTTCTCCGGACGCGGCGCGATCATGTTCGCATCGCCTAGCAAAGTCGAATCGGCCGGGCGCACGCTATCCGCCGACGAAATCATGCGGCGTGAAGGCAAGGTCCAGCACCTTCCATTCGTCGTATTTGTCCGCCGGCAGCATGGCGTAGGGCTGGCACGTCTGCAGCGCCTCCATCGCCTTTTGCATCAGCAGCGGGCCCTTCACCGATGCGCTGGCCTCGATCAGGGCCGGTTCGGCCGCGAGCCGGCCGTCGCGGGTCAGTGCCACGCGCAGCACGATCCGCACCTTGTCGCTGGGGGCGACCGATGCCGGCAGTGACGAGCACGACTTCAGATGGCGGCGGAACGCCGCGATGTTGTCGGTGGCGATCTTGGCGATGTCGATAGCCGGCGCGTCGAAGTCGCTGGATCCACCCGCCGCGGGCAGGCCCAGCAACACGCCGTATTTGACGGTGATGTCGGGCTCGGGCGCGGGCGGCACCGGTGGCGAGGGGGCCGCGGGTTGTGCCGGCGTCGGCTGCGGCGCCATGGCTTGTTGCGACGTCGGCACCTTGCGATTTGGCAGCCTGCTGCGGAGCCGTGGCTTGCTGCGGGGCGGGCGGCGGCGGCGCCGGTTGCGCGGCCGGTGCGGCCTTCTGCGATGCCCGTTTCTGCGCGGACTGGCGACGGCGGCTCGAGCGGCGGCGTCGGTGCCACCGGCGCGGTCAGGGCCGAAAAATCGATCGGATCAGGCTGCTTCTGCTCCGGGGGCTTCGGCGGCTCCGCCGGTTTCGGCAGGGCCTTGGCTTCTTCCGGCGTGACGATGTCGATAGCGATGGTCTCGGACGGCGTATACTCGAACGGGCGGGCGTTGGCGAACATGAGGCCCACATACAGGACCGCCATGTGGCCGACGATCGATGCGGCTGCGCCCGCGCGCATGAACAGCCGTGGTTCTGTCATCTCGAAAGTCAACGCTACACCGCCGTTGGCCGGCACGCCTGACGGCCCGGTCACCCGCTGCCTTTTTACCGCATTTCGGTGCCGGTTGCCTACCGGTCTCGGGCCCGGTCGATGGTTGCCGCTTGGGCCAGGAACTGCAGCAGCAACCGGCTGATCTGTTCCGGCTGTTCCTGCTGCACCCAGTGGCCGGCGCCGTCGATCAGGTGGCAGCCGAGAAAGCGTGTGCAGGCGGTGAACTGCATCGCCTCGATGGCGCCGGGCCGCTGGTAGATGCCCCAGTCCTGCCTGCCGGCAATGAAGCAGCACGGCACGTCGATGCGACGGCCGGAAAATATCTGCAGTTCGGCGTTGAAAGCGCCTGAGGTGCCGCAGCGGTACCATTGCAGACCGCCCTGGAATCCGGTGCGGGCGTATTCGGCGCCGTAGTAAGCAAGTTCCCGGTCCGGCAACCACCCGCATGCCGCAATCTGCGCCGCCGAGGGCATCTCGGCGGCGACGGTTTCCGCCATGGTGCTGTCGAGATCCATCACGTAATAGGTCGGCAGTTTGGCCAACTCATCCGCGGTCCAGCCTTTGAGCGGATGAGGGGTGTTGCCGGGCCAGTCCGCGCTCTTGTGATGATAATAGGCGCGCAGAAAATCATGTACGCCCTGCGGCGCTCCGGTCATGTCGGCGTCGGCCTCACGTGTCGAATAATACCATTGGTAATGTTTGCGCGGCCGCGGCAGGACGGCCAGCTCGCGATGAACCGGGTCTTCGCGGACGGGCGCCGGCGGCGCATCGGCGGTGTTGAACGGCAGTGCCGGCGGCCCTGCGAACGGCGCGCTCATCAGCGCAATACTGCGAAACACGTCCGGCCGTACCAGCGCGCACCATGCCGCGACCGGCGAGCCGAAATCATGGCCGACCAGGTCTACCGAGGCATAGCCGAACGCCGCCACCAGCCCCAGCGCGTCGCGCACCAGGTTGAGCAGGCGGTACGAACTCAGGTCGCCGTCATAATCGGCATGCCATCCGGTGGTGCGGCCATAGCCGCGCTGGTCCGGCGCGATCACGTGATAGCCGGCCGCGGCCAAGGGCCCCATCACCTTGCGCCAGCTATAGGCCAGTTCGGGAAAGCCGTGCAGCAGCAGGATGCACGGCCGCCCGGGGGTCTCGAAGCCGGCTTCGAGCACATGCACGGTCAGACCGTTGATGCCGTCGACGAAGCGCGAGCGGATCCCCGGCGGCAGCAAGGCGGCATCGACGGCATCCATGTCCTGATCGCTCCGGTTAAGCGCGCGCGATGGCGTGAAAGAAAGTCCCGGTGACATGGCCGCGCCGGCCGCCGCGTTCGGTGACCTCGTGGCCATCGGCATCGGCCAGCTCGACCAGCGGCTGGTCCGCACCGGGCGAGATCAGCGATGCGTAATGGAATTCGTGACCGCGGACCACTTCTCCCTTGAGCCCGAGCGCGCTCGGCGCCAGAAGCTTTGCCTCGCGATAGCCGAGATGCAGTTTCCGCTTGAGAAAACTGGTGGCGTGGCCGAGCAGGCCGGTCATGGCATGCCTGACCCCGTCGGCATCCTCGAGGCCTTCGCCGAGCACCATATGGCCGCCGCACTCGCCGTGAACCGGCCGTGTCGCGGCAAATTTTTTCAGCCCATCGCGAAAGGCCGTTGCCGATGCCAGCACGCCGGCATGCAACTCCGGATAGCCGCCGGGCAGCCAGCAGACATCGCAATGCTCGGGCGGCGGTTGGTCGGCCAGCGGCGAGAAGCTCACGATCTCGGTGCCGGCGCGGCGCCAGCCGTCGAGCAGATGCGGATAGATGAAGCTGAACGCGGCGTCCTGCGCCAGTGCGATGCATTGACCGGGCGGCGGCAGCATCGGCGCGCCGCCGCCGGCGGGCCGGTCGAGCGGTGTCGCCAGCGCCATGATGGCATCGAGGTCGAGATCGGTTTCTGCGATGTCAGCCAGCCGGCCGAGACGCGTGGCGAGGTCGCCGTGCTCGCCGGCCTGCACCAGGCCGAGATGGCGTTCCGGCAGTGCCAGCGTGGCGTCGCGCGGGATGGCGCCGAGTACGGGCACGCCGAGTTTGCCGATGGCCTCCGTGATCATCCGGGTGTGACGGGCGCTGCCCACTCGATTGAGCACGACGCCGGCGATGTTCACGTCCGGATCGTGGCCGGCAAAGCCGCGCACCACTGCGGCGGCCGATTGCGCCTGCGCCGCCACATCCAGCACCAGCAGCACCGGCAGCTTGAGTCGCGCCGCCAGATCGCCCGCAGCCCCGCTGCGGCCGGCGACGCCGGGCACGCCGTCGAACAGGCCCATGGCGCCTTCGATCACCATGATGTCCGCCTCGCGCGCGGCGTCCATCACCAGCGCGTCGATCTGCGCAGGCGGCATCGCCCAGCTGTCGAGATTGATGCTGCTTGCGCCGGTGGCGGCGGCGTGGAACGCCGGATCGATATAGTCGGGCCCGGCCTTGGCCGATCGCACCTTGACGCCGCGTCGCGCCAGCGCTTTGAGCAGGCCGAGCGTGACCGTGGTCTTGCCGGCGCCGGAACGCGGCGCGGAAATCAATAGCCCGCGCGCGGTCATGTGTCCGTCATGGCCGCGCTTGTCCCGCCGGCTTCGGCCAGTAGCGGTCGCGCAGATGCCGCTTGACCAGCTTGCCGGTCGGGGTGCGCGGCAACTCGGCCTCGAAGTCGATGCTGCGCGGGCACTTGATCGGCGACAGATGCTTTCGGCAGAACACCATCAGTTCCGCCTCGAAATCCTTGCCGGCGCGGCGCATGTCGTGCGGCTGCACTACCGCCTTGACCTCTTCGCCCATTTCCTCGTTGGGCACGCCGAACACCGCGACGTCGGCAATCTCGGGATGGCTGATCAGTACGTCCTCGGTCTCCTGCGGGTAGATGTTCACGCCGCCGGAAATGATCATGTAGGACTTGCGGTCGGTGAGGTAGAGAAAGCCCTCGCCGTCGAGATAACCGACGTCGCCGAGCGTCGACCATCCCCGCGCGTTGTAGGCCCGCTTGGTCTTGTCGGGGTCGTTGTGATAGGAAAACTGCGGCGCGTCGGCGAAGTAGACCGTGCCGATCTGTCCCACCGGCAGCTCGCGGTCTTCGTCGTCCAGGATCCTGACCTTGCCGACCACGGCGCGGCCGACGGTGCCGCGATGCTCGAGCCATTGCTGCGAAGTCGACACCGTGACGCCGTTGCCTTCGGAGCCGGCGTAATATTCGATCAGGATCGGTCCCCACCAGTCGATCATCCGCGCCTTGACATCGACCGGGCAGGGCGCGGCGGCATGGATCGCGCCCTTCAGCGACGATACATCGTAGCGCAGCCGGATTTCCTCGGGCAGCTTCAGCATCCGCACGAACATGGTCGGCACCAGTTGCGACTGCGTGATGCGGTGTTTTTCGACCAGCTTCAGAAATTCCTCGGCGTCGAAGGATTCCATGATCACCGACGTGCCCCCGAGCGTGATCGCCATCATGTTGAAGCGCAACGGTGCGGCGTGATACAGCGGCGCCGGCGACAGATAGATGCTGTCGGATGTCATGCCGCACATGTCGGCGCACAACAGTTTCAGGAACGGGCTCGGCACGTCGATCGGCGTGTTCTGCGATTCGCGCTTGATGCCCTTGGGCCGCCCGGTGGTGCCCGACGAATACAGCATGTCGGTGCCCGCGACCTCGTCGGCGATCGGCGTTTTCGGCTGGCGGACCGCTTCATGATCCCAGGAGCGGAAGCCGGGCAGCGGCTCGTCGACCATGAAGAATGCCGGCGCGCCCGGGGCGTCGCTGATCAGGCCGGCGATGACCTCGGCGCATTTCGGCGAGGTGATGACGACCTTGGCGCCGCAATCGTTGACGATGTAGGCGATCTCGTCCCTGGTCAGGTAACGGCTGATCGCGGTGTAATACAGCCCGCTGCGCTGCGCCGCCCAGCAGATCTCCATGAACGCCAGCCGGTTTTCCATCAGCAGCGCGACGTGGTCGCCGGCCTTGAGCCCGAGCGAACGAAACAGCTGCGCGCCCTGGTTCGAGAGTTCGTCGAGTTCGCGATACGTGATCGCCTTGCCGGTGCCCGCCATCTGGTAGGCGATCTTGTCGGGCGTGGTCCGGGCATGCGCGGATGGATGGGTCATGGAAATTCCTTGCGGCGACGGTGGATTAACTCTTTTCGAGGATGGGCTCTGGCCCGGCTCGTTCCGGCGAAAGCGGGACGCATCACCCCTTACGGCAAGGAGACGACGGCGTTACGCCGCCGCCAAAGTTTTTTTCCACGGCATCCAGGGTCGCCCCGGTCACCGGGACGACGCCCTCATCTTGCGGAATAAAATCCGCGTCCTCGTTACAGCCTCTCCACGATCGTCACGTTGGCCATGCCGCCGCCCTCGCACATGGTCTGCAGCCCGTAGCGCTTGTTGTTCTGCTTGAGCGCATGCAGCAGCGTGGTCATCAGCTTGGTGCCGGAGCCGCCGAGCGGGTGGCCGAGCGCGATGGCGCCGCCGTTGACGTTGAGCTTGTTCGGATCGGCGCCGGTGTCCTTCAACCACGCCGTCGGCACCGAGGCGAAGGCTTCGTTGACTTCGAACAGGTCGATGTCGTCGATGGCCATGCCAGCCTTCTTCAGCGCGCGATGGGTCGCCGGCAGCGGCGCCTCCAGCATGATCACGGGATCGCCGCCCATCATGGTCATATGATGGATCCGCGCCATAGGTTGAATGCCGAGCGATTTCAGGCCGTTTTCGTTGACCACCATGACGCCGGAGGCGCCGTCGCATATCTGGCTGGCGCTGGCTGCCGTGAGCTTGCCGCCTTCCGCGATCAGCTTGACGCCGCGGATGCCGTCGAGGCTGGCGTCGAAACGAATGCCTTCGTCGATAGTGTGGGTGTCGGTCGAGCCGTCGGCGCGGGTGATCTGGAGCGGCACGATCTCGTCCCTGAACTTGCCGGCTTGCGTTGCGGCAATGGCGCGCTGGTGGCTCTGGTAGGCGTATTGATCGAGCTCGTCCTTCGACAGCCGGTATTTTTCCGCCATCATCTCGGCGCCGGTGAACTGGCTGAACTGGATGTTGGGATAGCGCTTCTCGATGTTCGGGCTCTTGTAGTGGCCGAAGCCGTTCTTGGCCGGCAGCGACGAGGCCAGCCCCATCGGCACCCGGGTCATGGCTTCGACGCCGGCGGCGATCACCACGTCCATGCATCCTGACATCACCGCTTGCGCCGCGAAATGCAGTGCCTGCTGCGACGAGCCGCATTGGCGGTCGATCGAGGTGCCGGGCACGCTTTCCGGCAGTTTTGACGCCATGATGGCGTTGCGGGCAATGTTGTTGGACTGCTCGCCGGCCTGCATCACGCAACCCATGATGACGTCCTCGATCTGGTCGGGGGCGGCGCCCGAGCGTTCCACCAGCGCATCCAGCACGCTGGCGGCGAGGTCGGCCGGATGCCAGCCGGCGAGGCGGCCTCCCTTGCGGCCGCCGGCGGTGCGCGCGGCGGCGACGATATAAGCCTCGGCCATGGTGCGATCTCCCTGATGTGGTGCTTGCCGTTTGAACGGATTTAAATGTCGAAGCGCGGCTTAGTCAATCAATCAATTAACTCTTGAGTGCGGCGGGATCATCGGGTTAGCTGCGGTCCGACTTTCAGATTGGATGGGTATGCCGCAGTTGAATTCCAGCGTAGCGATCCGGCTGCCGGCCGCACGCAGTGCCACAGCCGAGCGGCTGTTGGGCGCGGCGAGCGAACTGATGATCGCGCGCAAGTCGATCGAGGTGTCGCTGTCCGACATCGCGCAGAAGTCCGGCGTCAATTCCGCGCTGGTGAAATACCACTTCGGCAACAAGGACGGCCTGCTGCTGGCGCTGCTGGCGCGCGACGCCGCCACCGAAATGGCCAACCTCGACACCCTGATGGCTCAGCCGATTTCGCCGACTGCGAAAATGAAGCTGCATATCGCCGGCATCATCAAGGCCTATTACCAGTTTCCCTACATGAACCGGCTGATCCACTACCTGCTGCACGAGAGCAGCACGGAGGCCGCCGATGAGGTTTCCAAATTCTTTGTCGCGCCGCTCTTGGACTTTCATCGCCGGCTGCTGGCGCAAGGGGTCATGGCGGGCGAATTCCGCGCCATCGATCCGGTGCTGTTCTACACCAGCCTGATCGGCGCCTGCGACCACCTGTTCTTCGGCCGCCACGCCATGTCACGCGCCGCCGGCGTCGGTCCGGTCACCGACGAGGTCTGCCGCGATTACATCGCGCACATGGATGCGCTGATTTTCGGGGGAATGCTGCAGAAGAGAGAAGCGAACAGGGAGTAGCGAAACTCCCGTTGCGCCATTCGCGTACTTAAAAAGAAAACGTCCAGGGAGAGGCCTGCCATGCAGCTAAAAGACGTCGCCGTTCTCATCACCGGCGGGGGCTCCGGTCTCGGCGCCGCCACCGCGCGCGCCATGGCGGCCAGGGGCGCCAAAGTCGCGGTGCTCGATCAGAACAGGGAGAACGCCGAAAAGGTCGCGGCCGAAGTCAAGGGCACGGCGCTGGTCGGCGACGTCACCAGCGAGGACGACGTCAAGGCCGCCATCGCCAAAGGCGAGGCGGCCCAGGGCACCGCGCGCATCCTGGTCAATTGCGCCGGCATCGGCGGCTCGGCGCGGATCGTCGGCCGCGACGGCGTCTATCCGCTCGCCAAGTTCAGCAAGGTGATCCAGGTCAATCTGATCGGCACCTTCAACGTGCTGCGGCTGTTCACCGAGCAGCTCCTGAGGCAGCCGCCGGTCGGCGAGGAACGCGGCGTCATCATCAATACCGCCAGCGTCGCGGCGTTCGACGGCCAGATCGGCCAGGTCGCCTATTCGGCCTCCAAGGGCGGCGTGGTCGGCATGACGCTGCCGGTGGCGCGCGACCTCGCCCAGCACCTGATCCGGGTCAACACCATCGCGCCCGGGCTGTTTCTCACCCCGCTGTTGATGGGGTTGAACGAGGAAGCCCGCAAGAGCCTCGGCGCCCAGGTGCCGCATCCGGCCCGATTGGGCGACGCTTCGGAATACGGCGCACTGGCGGTGCACATCGTCGAGAACGCGATGCTCAACGGCGAGACCATCCGCCTCGATGGCGCCATCCGCATGGCGCCGAGGTGATTGTTTTCTTCCCTCTCCCCCTGTGGGAGAGGGCGCAACAACAAGGTCCGTCAAGAGACCCAAGCGAGATCACGATACCGGAGGAACAAGAATGGCTACCCCTGCAACTGCCGCCGCGATGCCGGAAAAGCCGGCGTTTCGCAAGATCGAATGGCTGCCCCGCGACATCGCCGTCGAGCGGCGCAGCGACGGCGTCATCGTTCTGAAGTCGCGGATTCCGCTGAAGGCCTACGAGAAGCACATTCCGGCATCGCTGGAGAAATGGGCCCAGCAGCGCCCGGACCACACCTGGCTGGCGCAGCGCGCGGGCACCGACCGGCAGTGGCGTAAACTTTCGTACGGCGAGGCCAAACGCAACGTCGACGCGCTGACCCAGGGCCTGCTCGATCTCAAGCTCGAGTCCGGTCGCCCGGTGGCGATCCTGAGCGGCAACTCCATCGAGCACGCGCTGATGACCATGGCGGCGATGCAGGCACGGCTGCCGGCGGCTCCGGTATCCCCGGCCTACTCATTGATGAGCCAGGATCACGCCAAGCTGAAATACCTGTTCAACCTGATCAAGCCTTCACTGGTGATGGTGCAGGACTGCCCGGTTTTCGAGAAGGCGCTGAAGGCACTCGATCTCGATGGTATCACCGTCGTTCACGTCGCAAGGCCCGTCGAGGGCATCAACAGCATCGCCTTCGCCGATCTTTTGGCAACGCCGGTGACCGGCGCGGTCGCGAAATCAATTGCGGAGATCACCCCCGACACCGTCGGCAAGCTGCTGTTCACTTCGGGTTCGACCGGCATGCCCAAGGCGGTCATCAATACCCAGGGCATGATGTGCGCCAACGCGGCGATGATGATGCAGGCGCGGCCGCGCGATCCCGGTGGCCCCGACTCGACCTATCTCGACTGGATGCCGTGGAACCACACCATGGGCGGCAACGCGCTGTTCAATCCGGTGCTGACCGAAGGCGGCTCGCTCTATATCGACGACGGCCGGCCGTTGCCGGGCATGATCGACGAGACGCTGCGTAACCTGCGCGAGATCTCGCCGACCTACTACGCCAACGTGCCGGCCGGCTACGCCGCGCTGGCCGCGGCGATGGAAAAGGACGACGCGCTGTGTCGCGGCTTCTTCAGGAATCTGGCGATGATGGCCTATGGCGGCGCGCGGCTGCCGGACGATCTCTATGACCGGATGCAGGCGCTGGCGATTCGCTCGACCGGCGAGCGCATCGTGTTCTATACCGGATGGGGGTCGACCGAGACCGGGCCGACCTCGACCGGCACCTATTGGGACACCGAGCGGGTCGGCCTGATCGGCCTGCCATTCCCGGGCGTCGAACTGAAGATGGTGCCGTCAGGTCCGAAATATGAGCTGCGGCTGCGCGGCGTCAACGTCACCCCCGGCTATTACGGCCAGCCCGACCTGACCAAGGCCGCGTTCGACGACGAAGGTTTTTATTGCATCGGCGATGCCGGCGTGTTCGTCGATCCGCAGGATCCGGTGCAGGGCCTGATCTTCTCCGGCCGCGTGGTCGAGGATTTCAAGCTGATGACCGGTACCTTCGTCCAGGTCGGGCCGCTGCGCACCGACGCCATCGCCGCGGCGACGCCGGTGATCCAGGACGCCTTGGTGGCCGGACAGGACCGGCCTTACATCGGCCTGCTGGCGTGGCCTAACCTTCATGCCTGCCGGCAACTGGTCGGCAATCCAGAGGCGACCTACCAGGAGGTGGTGCGGCATCCCGCCGTACTGGCGTGTCTCAAGAACGGCCTGGAGGCGCACAACGCCACCTGCGAAGGCGCTACCAGCCTGCGCATCGCCCGCGCCATGCTGATGGTCGAGCCGGCGTCGATCGACGGCAATGAACTCACCGACAAGGGCTACATCAACCAGCGCGCCGGCCTCGACCGCCGCGCCGACCTCGTCGAGCGGCTCTATGCCGAGCGTCCCGGCGAGGACGTGATTATTTTGAACTAGCATCTCAAACCGGATAATCACCCATGAATTTCGATTTCTCCGACGAACAAAAGCAGCTGCGCGACGAGGCCAGGCGTTTCCTCGCCAAGCAATGTGCGCCCGCAGCGGTGCGGGCGGTGCTCGACGGCAAGGCGCCTTATGACCGCGAACTGTGGAAAGGCCTGGCCGACATGGGATTCCTCGGGGTGGCGATTCCCGAGCAGTTCGGCGGCGTCGGCGCCGGGCATCTCGAGTTGTGCGTCATTGCCGAGGAGATCGGCCGCGCGCTGGCGCCGGTGCCGTTCTCGTCGACGGTTTACCTTGCGGCGGAAGCGATCCTGCTGGCGGGCAGCGACGCCCAGAAGGGCAAATGGCTGCCGGCCATCGCATCGGGCAGCGCCATCGGAACGCTGGCGCTGTTCGAGGGCAGGGGCAACCCGTCGCCCGACGCGATCAAGCTCGCCGCTTCCAACGGCACGCTCAACGGCGTCAAGAAGCCGGTGCCCGACGGCGCCATCGCCGACTTCGCCGTCGTCGCCGCGCGCACCGGTTCAAGCGGCCGCGAAACCGACATCTCGCTGTTCCTGGTCGAACTGACAGGCGAAGGCGTCGAGGCGAAAGCCCTGACCAACGTCGATCCGTCGCGCGGCCAGGCCGAGATCGCCTTCAGGAACTGCAAGGCCGAACCCTTGGGCGCCGCCGGTGAAGGCTGGAGCATCCTCACCCAGGTGCTCGACCGCGCCGCGGTGCTCACCGCGTTCGAGCAGGTCGGCGGCGCCGACCGCGCGCTGGAAATGGGCCGCGACTATGCGCTCGATCGCATCGCCTTCGGCCGCCCGATCGGTTCGTTCCAGGCGGTCAAGCACATGCTTGCCGACATGTATGTCTCGGCCACCCTGGCCCGCTCCAACTGCTACTACGGCGCCTGGGCGCTCTCCACCAACGCCTCGGAGTTGCCGGAGGCGGCGGCCTCGGCGCGGATCAGCGCCACCCAGGCGTTCCAGCATTGCGCCAAGAACAACATCCAGGTTCACGGCGGCATGGGCTTCACCTGGGAATTCGATTGTCACCTCTACTACCGGCGCGCCAACGCGCTGGCGCTTTCGCTCGGCAGCCTGTCGTATTGGGAAGACGCGCTGATCGACCGCATGCGCAAGCGCAACGCGGCTTGAAATTAATGCGTCATGCGCGGGCTTGACCCGCGTATCCATCCGTCTTCGCGAGAGAATATATCGAAGAGGATGGATCACCGGGTCAAGCCCGGTGATGACGCGGGAGACGGAAGGACACTTCACGATGAATTTCGACGACACCCCGCAGGAAGCCGCGTTTCGTGCCGAGGCCAAGGCCTGGATCGCCGCCAACGCGCCGATGCAATATGAAGACGAACTGCGCAAATCCTCGCTTGGGCGCACCCAGCTGAAAGGCGCCAACATCCTCGACGTGGCGAAGGCCTGGCAGAAGAAAAAGGCCGAGGCCGGCTGGGCCTGCCTGCATTGGCCGAAGGATTATGGCGGCCGCGGCGCTTCGCCGATCGAACGGGTGATCTGGCAGCAGGAAGAGGGCGCCTTCGGCAAGCTCAGCGGCATGTTCATCATCGGCCACGGCATGTGCGGTCCCACCATGATGGCGTTTGCCGCCGAGGACCAGAAACGCAAATACCTGCCGTCGCTGGCCTCGGGCGAGAACATCTGGTGCCAGCTGTTCTCGGAGCCCGCCGGCGGCTCCGATGTCGCCGGCCTGCGCACGCGTGCGGAGAAAAGCGGCAACGACTGGATCATCAACGGCCAGAAGATCTGGACCTCGGGCGCGCATTATTCCGATTACGGCATTCTGCTCACCCGCACCGATCCCGAAGTGCCTAAGCACAAGGGCCTCACCATGTTCTTCCTCGACATGAAGAGCAAAGGCGTCGAGATCAGGCCGATCAAGCAGGCCAACGGCCAGTCCGATTTCAACGAGGTCTATTTCACCGACGTGAAAATTCCCGACGCCCAGCGCCTCGGCGAGGTCAATGACGGCTGGAACGTGTCGCTAACCACGCTGATGAACGAGCGGATGTCGATCGGCGCCGGGGTCTCGACCGGCTTTCCGGAATTGTACGAGTTCTGCAGCAACCTGATGCTGGAGGACGGCCCGGCCATCGACGACCGCAGCGTGCGCTCGAAACTGGCGCAATGGGCGGTGAAGGCCAGCGGCCTGAAATACACCAGCATGCGGGCGATTTCGGCGCTGTCGAAAGGCGAGCGGCCGGGTCCGGAGAACTCGATCGGCAAGCTGGTCGCGGGATCCATGGTTCAGGATGTCGCCGCCTATGCGCTGGACCTGCAGGGCGCGGCCGGGGTGCTGAGCGGGCCTGAGGACGCGGAGGCCGCCGGCAAATTCCAGGCCATGCTGCTGCGCGCGCCGGGCACCCGGGTCGAAGGCGGCACCGACGAGATCATGCGCAACATCATCGCCGAGCGCGTGCTCGGCCTGCCCGGCGACATTCGCGTCGACAAGGACGTGCCGTTCAACAAGATCCCGACCAAGGGAAGACAGAAATGAATTTCGACGACACCCCGCAGGAAGCCGCGTTCCGCGCCGAGGCGCGCGCGTGGATCGACGCCAACGCACCAAAGCAGCTCGAGGCGGAACTCTCCAAGTCGTCGCTCGGCCGTATCCGCCTGCAGAACCACGACATCGTCGAGGTCGGCAAGGCCTGGCAGAAGAAGAAAGCCGATGGCGGCTGGGCCTGCCTGCACTGGCCGAAGGAATATGGCGGGCGCGGCGCTTCGCCCATCGAGCGCGTGATCTGGCAGCAGGAAGAGGGCGTCTACGGCAAGCTGACGCAGCCGTTCCAGATCGGCGAGGGCATGTGCGGGCCGACCGTGATGGCCTATGGCAGCGAGACCGACAAGCGGCATTACCTGCCGAAGCTTGCCGCCGGCGAACAGATCTGGTGCCAGTTGTTTTCGGAGCCCGCCGGCGGCTCCGACGTTGCCGGATTGCGCACCCGCGCCGAGAAGAACGACGACAACTGGATCGTCAACGGCCAGAAGATCTGGACCTCGGGCGCGCATTATTCCGACTACGGCCTCCTGATCACGCGCACCGATCCCAATGTGCCCAAGCACAAGGGCCTGACCATGTTCTTCCTCGACATGAAGAGCAAAGGCGTCGAGGTGCGGCCGATCAAGCAGGCCAACGGCATGCAGGAGTTCAACGAGGTCTATTTCACCGACGTGGTCATTCCGGACAGCCAGCGGCTCGGCGCGGTGGGCGACGGCTGGAACGTGTCGCTGACCACGCTGATGAACGAGCGGATGTCGATCGGCGCGCGGCTCGCCACCGGCTTTGCGGAAATCTTCGAGTTCTGCTCCGACCTGATGATCGAGGACGGCCTTGCGATCGACGATCGCGCCACCCGTTCGAAGCTGGCGAACTGGGCGGTCAAGTCGAGCGGGCTGAAATACACCAGCTACCGTGCCATCTCGGCGCTGTCGAAGGGCGAGCGGCCGGGACCGGAAAACTCGATCGGCAAGCTGGTCGCTGGCTCGATGCTGCAGGATATCGCGATGTATGCCATGGATCTGGAAGGCGCGGCCGGCGTCCTCACCGGCGACGCCGAGGAAGTTGCGCACGGCCAGTTCCAGCAGATGCTGCTGAGTTCACCGTCGACCCGCATCGCGGGGGGCACCGACGAAATCCTGCGCAACATCATCGCCGAACGCGTGCTCGGCCTGCCCGGCGACATCCGGGTCGACAAGGACGTGCCGTTCAACAAGATCCCGACCAAGGGAAGATAACAACGCGAACAATTGCGAGCGAAGCGACTGCGTCCGCCGAAGCTTCAGCGAAGGCGGAAGCAATCCGGAAACAACAAGCAAGAACTGGATTGCTTCGTCGCAAGTGCTCCTCGCAATGACGACCGAGAGGCTGACCATGACATCCACCCCACCCATCGACGTGCTCGAAGACCTGCTGGCAAAGCGCTATTCCTGTCGCGCCTTCAAGCCCGATCCGGTGCCGCGAACGACCATTGAGCGGCTCTTGACCGCGGCGCAGCGCACCGCGTCGTGGTGCAACAGCCAGCCCTGGCAACTGGTGATCGCCTCGGGCGAAGCCACGAAAAAATTCCACGACGCGCTGTATCCGCGGGCGTCGCGCGGCGAACCGCTCAACGGCGATTTTGCGTTTCCACGCGAGTATCGCGGGGTCTACCTCGAACGGCGCCGTGAAAGCGGCTTCCAGCTCTACAACACCCTCGGCATCGCGCGCGGCGACAAGGCGGCCTATGCCCGACAGGCGCTGGAGAATTTCAACTTCTTCGGCGCGCCCCATGTCGCCATCATCACTACCGACGAGGCGCTCGGCGTCTATGGCGCGGTCGATTGCGGCGGCTATGTCAACAATTTCATGCTGGCGGCGCAGGCGCTCGGGCTCGGTACCATCCCGCAGGCGGCGCTGGCGTTCTATTCGGAAGCGGTGCGCCACCACTTCGGGCTCGGCGACGACCGCCGCGTGGTGTGCGGCATCTCGTTCGGATATGCCGACCACGATCACATGGTCAACAGCTACCGCACTTCGCGGGCAAGCGTTGCGGATGCGGTGCGGTTCATCGACGAATAGAGTTGGAAAACCCCGATCGCTCTGGACAAAGCGCAGCTTTGTCCTAGGCGACCGGGGTTCTCATGACGCTTTACGCTACGGAGGTGATCAGAACGCGCAGACGTTGACGGTGCGCAGGCGCGGCCCATGACGGGTGTTGACGACGCGCTGCTGGATGCAATCGTCGGTCAGGCCGCCGACGTAGAGGCCGGGGCCGTAAAAGCCGATGCCACCATGCCAGCCGCCGTGCCAGCCGCCATGAAAGCCATGCGCGGCAGCGGGGCTCAGCGCGCCGGCGGTGAGGGCGGCAGCAGCGATCAGTCCGAGGGTAACCTTGCGAAACATTGTCTTCTCCAGTGTTTGGCGCGTTGCGCCGTTGTCTTGTCCCTGCCCATACGTCGCGACGCTAGCTGTCGGCGTTCAATGCCGAAAGCGAGATTCGTGTTTCAGGAATGTTTCGTGGGAAGCAGCGTCCCCTGCCGCGTACGCGACTGTCGCGTGAAACGGGCGTCGAACGGCGCGTGCGCCTAGCTCACAAACACGACACGCGTTTCCACCGAAACGCGTCGGTACAAATCCTCGACATCGTCATTCACAAGCCGGATGCACCCGGAAGCGACGAGATGGCCGATCGTCTGGGGCGTATTGGTCCCATGAATGAGCAGTCCGGGCTTGTCGAGCAACAACGCGCGTGCGCCCAGCAGACTGCCGGGGCGGCCGGCCGCCGGAGCCAGCGCGTCCGCCTCCCTGGTGTTGGCAGCCGGAGCCCGCCAGTCGGGCCATTCAAGCTTGTTGATCACGCGGGAGATGCTGCCTCCCTTGAGACACTCCTCTGCGATCCCGATCCCGTAGCGGCGCGCGGAATTGTTTGAATTGATCAGATACAGAAAGCGATTTTCCCGATCGATCACGATCGACCCAGGCACGACGGTGGTGCGGTAGAATATCACTTGCCGTTGCAGCGCAAACGGAAGGCCCTGTCCCGAGGAGCCGCCATCGACACCGGCCTTGAGGTCCGCCATGACGGCCTCTTCGCGACCGCGCTGCACCTTCGACGATGGCGCCGTGATACCCGCGACAATGCCGGGGCCCTTGCGGGCGACATATCCGTAGAGCAAGGCCGAGGCGGCGATGACGGCAACGGCCGCGCAGGCGCCGATGATGAACGGCTTCGACCTGCTGCGCGTCGACAGCACCTCGTTGATGGCCGCAGCATCCGCTTCATGGGGCTGTTCGGCGGCGATGTCATCCTCGATCCGCCGGACGGCGTCTTCAAGTGCCGCGATGTGAGAGGAGGTGGCCTCGCGCGAGAGACGGGACTTGGCGACAAGATCATAGGCGTCCTGGTAGATCTTGTGGCGTGCCGCTACATCCTTGCCCGCGACCGCTTTCGTCAGCAGCGAATAGTAGTCTACGATCATGCCGTGACCCCTGAAGAACTACCTGACGGGAGGCGCGTACAGGATCCCGCCTTGTGTCCAGAGCGCATTAAGTCCGCGCGGAATGCTGAGCCTCGACTGCACTCCGACGTTTCGTTCATAGATCTCTCCGTAGTTGCCGACCGCGCCAACAGCGCGCGCCGCCCAGTCCTTGGCAAGGCCCAGTTGCTCGCCGAATTCGCCTTCGGTGCCGACCAGGCGCCGGATATTGGGACTCGAGGATTTCATCGCATCGTCGAGCGTTGCCGACTTGACGCCGAGTTCCTCGGCGTTGATCAATGCATAGAGCGTCCACTTCACCAGGTTGAACCACTGGTCGTCGCCCTGGCGCACCGCAGGCCCAAGCGGTTCCTTTGAAATGACTTCCGGCAGGATGATATGGCTGTCGGGCGCGGCGAGCTTGAGGCGCTCGGCGTAGAGCTGCGATACGTCGCTGGTGAGCACGTCGCATTTGCGATCGTCATAGGCCTTGCGGCTTTCTTCGGCGGTGCCCAGCGCCACGACCTTCAGCACCATGTCGTTGGCGCGAAAATAGTCCGACAGATTGAGCTCGCTCGTGGTGCCGGCCTGGGTGCACACGGTCTTGCCGCCAAGCTGCAGGGCGGTATCGATACCGGCATCGCGGCGCAACAGGAAGCCCTGGCCGTCGTAATACGCCACGCCGGCGAACATCAGGCCGAGCGCGCTTTCGCGCGACATCGTCCAGGTGGAGTTACGCGACAACACGTCGATGTCCTTCGACTGCAGCGCCGTGAAACGGGTCGTCGCGTCGAGCGGCACGAACGTCACTTTTGCGGGATCGCCGAAGATCGCCGCAGCCACGGCGCGGCAAAAATCGACGTCAAAGCCGGTCCACGATTTCGTATCGTCCATGCTGGAGAAGCCCAGCAACCCCTGGCTGACACCGCAATTGAGCGTGCCGCGTTCCTGGACGGCCTTCAGGGTCTGGGCACGCGCTGGATGGCCAACCGCCAGAACCAGGGCCAGCACCGCGATGACCGCTGTTATGACGGGGCGTTTCCTGAAACCGGGCATTTTTGATCTCGCCATCGATGGCAGTACATTGTTCGGCCCTGCCGGGTTTTACAAGCGGCGATAGCGAAGCGACCAGGTCACTCTTTTAATTTGATGCCACGGGCGTCCCGGTAGGCCTTGAACACCACGTCGATGGCCTCGATGACCTTCTTGCCTTGATTGGCTTTGCAATAGACGATGATTTCGTGTTCGAGCGATTTTGCGCGATCGACCACCATGAAATGCTTCTTGCCAAGTCCGTTGTACCAGCCGCTGTACCAGGTGGTCAGATGGTCGGCGTCTTCCTGGAACGTATTGGCCAGTTGCGCGCAGGTCAGTTTCTGGACATCGAGATAGCCGTCGCTGTCCGCGTAGGTCTTGAGTTCGACCTGCGCGTAGGCAGGGCCTGCAAGCGCAATAGCTGCACAGCACAGGATCAACTGTTTTCCGATCATTTGGATTACCTTCTTAGCTACAGACGTCTGACGCCGCCGCCCTGGACGCAAAGCGAAGCGCGCGAACCTATTCAACTATCGATGGGCATCCGGACGGCGTTGACATAGATCAAGGGGGTGACGGCACGGTCGATCGATCGCCGTGTCGGCCCGGATGCCGTATGCCCGCCTTAGAACCGCGGCGGCCGCTTTTGCGCGAATGCGGCCATGCCTTCCCTGATCTCGTCGCCGTGCTGGCTGTCGCGGTAGCGCCGCTCGACCGCGGCCTCGTCGAGTTCGCCGCGGGCGAATTCGTTGATGGCGCGCTTCATGCCGCGCATCGCCACGGGCGCGTTGCCGGCCAATATCGTCGCCAGTTTGTCCACCTCCTCGTCGAGCGCCTCGGCGGGCGCGGTGGCGGTAAGGTAGCCGATCCGCAGCATCTCGGTGGCTTCGATCTTCTGCGCGGTAAGGAAAAGTTTCTTGGCATTGTCGGCGCCGAGCCGCGACACGTAGCGGCGGATGCCTCCGGCATAGTAATGCAGCCCGAGCCGCGCCGCCGGCATGAACATCTCGCAACTGTCGACGCCGATGCGAAAGTCGCAGGCCAGCGCCAGGTCGGTCGAGCCGCCATAGACCCCGCCGTTGAGCCGGCAGATGGTGGGCAGCGCGAGATCCTCGAGCCGATTGACCACCGCTTCGAACGACGGACCGGCGGGTTGCGGCGCTGCCGCGCCGTCGACGCGTTCGGCGATGGCGCCGAGATCGAAGCCGGCGCTGAAGGCGCGGCCGGTGCCGGTCAGGACCATCACCCGGATTGCCGGATCCGCCTCGACGGCATCGAACAGCTTCAGCATCGCCTTCAGATCGGCGGGCTGCAGCCGGTTCAGGTGCCTTGGCCGGTTGAGACGAATGGTGGCACGCGCGCCATCGACGCTTAGAACCGGCGCGCTCGCATCGTCTGTCGCTTCCGGCATTTCGGTGTTCTCCTTGCGCGCGCGGCATTGCAGTGACACCGCGCCTGTTTGTTTCCGTCTACTTGTTTTCCAGCGCGCGCCGCTTGGCTTCGACGTCGATGGTCTGCGCCAGGTCAGGATGCCGCGCCATCAGCACCCGGAAATCCACCAGATCGAGCACCAGGAGCTTGGACAGCCGCGTGGTGGTGATGTTGGCGGAGCGCAGGTTGTTGCCGAGCAGCGCCATCTCGCCGAAGAACGCGCCTTCTTCCAGTTTTACTTTCTTGCCCGGCAGATCCACTTCGACTTCGCCGCTGGCCAGAAAATACATGCAGTCGCCGACCTGGCCCTTGCGAATGATGGTGGTACGCGCCGGCAGGTCGATGGTGCGCAGCATGTGGGTGACGTCGGCGATCGCGGCCGGCCCGAGCGCTTCGAAGAACGGCACCTTGGTGACCGATTCCCAGGTTTTCAGGAAATTGTCGCGGCGGGTTTCCGCGGCAAAGCCGGTGGCCAGAATACCGGTCCAGAGCCCGAACACGCCGAGCCCGCAGATCATCACCAGCGCCGCCACGATGCGTCCCAAGGGCGTGATCGGCACGACGTCGCCATACCCCGTGGTGGTCAGGGTCGCGACCGCCCACCACAGGGTGGCGGGAATGCTGCCGAATCCGGCCGGCTGGACGTCGCGCTCCAGCACGAAAACCATCACCGAGGCGAGGAACAGCACCATCAGGAAAATCGCCAGCACGCTCAACAGCGGCCCGGATTCCAGTACCAGCACCCGGCGCAACTGCCGCAATCCCGGAATCCCGGGCATCAGCTTCAACAGCCAGAACCCGCCGAGCAGCCACGCCGAGCGGGAGTTGACGCCAACAGCCATCGCCAGCGGGGCTGCCAGGGCCGCGGCGGTATCCACCAGGCCGCGGATCGACACCGCATAAGCGAGGAGGCGCCGCATCCGGAAGGCGTATTGCAGCCGAACCGCCCATTCGAAAATGAAGAACGCCGCGCAGGTCCACAGGATGGTTTCGATCCAGTGCGGCGCGGCCTGGTAGGCCGGGTCCACCGACAGGATCAGCATGGTGACGAGGCCGACCGCAATTGCGACATAGGACGCCTTGGTCACGCCGCGCGCGGTGGTCGCGGCCGTGAACTGGGCGAGAGCGAGAGGAAACGGCTTGGGCATGGGAGCGTCGGCGCCAATCGATGCAGGGGTGGTGGCCACGGAAACGTTGGCCACCAGGCCACAAAGTGCCCGGGCGGGGGGAGGCCGTCAACGACCGGCCGCGCCGCACCCCGTGTTTCACTTTGTAACGATTGGTACTTTCGGCGAAGGCCCGCAACATTCTCGTACAAAAGGTCGATTCTTCCCCCTATATCATGGGGCCCTGGGGGATTTCCCCGGATCGTGCCTCCGGCTTATCTTGCAGCGCACCGAAAGCCGATCGAGCACCGTCAACTCTTTGAAAACTGGCTGGCTTCTTATGGATACATCGCATTTAGGGGAACACGCGGCCGCCGCCGGCAGTCTGTTCGCCTCGATTTTCGTGGTTGCGACCTACACCATGCGCACGATGATCCCGCTTCGTGTGTTCGGCATGCTGACCAATGTCATCCTGATCGCCGCGTCGATACCGAGCCACAATTACGCGCAGCTGGTACTGCATTCGGTGCTGCTGCCGCTCAACGGCTACCGCCTGCACCAGATGCTGCAGCTCGTGCGCGACGTCAAAAGAAGTGTCAACAGCGACCTGTCGATGGAATGGCTGAAGCCGTTCATGACCGAGCGAAAATGCAACGCCGGCGAGATGCTGTTCTACAAGGACGAAAAGGCCGAGGACATGTTCTATATCGTCAGCGGCCGCTACCAGCTGGTCGAATCGGGCATCGTGCTGCCGGTGGGCGCCATTGTCGGCGAACTCGGCATGCTGTCGCCGTCCAACGCCCGGACCCAGACGCTGGAATGCATCGAAAGCGGCGTCATTCTCAGCGTCAGCTACCGCCAGGTCGAGGAGCTCTACGTGCAGAACCCGGCGTTCGGCTTCTACTTTCTGCGGCTCGCCAGCGCCCGGCTGTTCCAGAACATCGACAAGCTCGAGCAACGGCTGGCGGAGTTCACCACGCCGGAGCCGGTCGCCGCCTCCACCGAGCCGGCATGAGCTACTGGCGAGCGAGGCTGAGGACCCTCTTCACCCCGGTCCGTTCGCTGTTCGGCGAACTGATGGGGGAAGAAGACGATGTGCTGCCGCGTCTGCCCGCAGGCTTGCCCGAAGCGATCAAGCCGATCGCCCATGAAGCCGTGCACCGGCTCTTGGACTATCAGGGCCCGGGTTACGCCCAGCTTTATCTCGACCGGCTGAAGCGGTTCGTCGGCCGTCGCGACGTCGACGTTGCGCTGTTCGGCGAGATCGCGCGGCTGATGGCGATGCGGATGTGCTACGAGGATCCGATCCGGATCGCGCAGCTGAAGCTGACCGAGCTCGAGATCCGCAGTCTGCGGCCGCAGGATACGTTCGCCGACGACGTCCGCCAGCTTCGGCTCGACGAGATGGTGGAATCCCTGCCCGGAATGGTCGCCGATCCGGTGCTTGACGTGCTCGGACGGCTGGGCTGGCTGCACATGCCGGTGACGCGGCGCTTCTCGACCGCGAGCCGATGGAGCATCCGCCGGCTCAAGCTCGAGGCCTCGCTGCGGCGCTGGCGGGCGCATTCGGAACGCTATGCCCGGGAGCGGATCTGGGTGGAGCGGTGGCTGCACATGATCGACCGCAGCCTGACCAGGCAGCCCGAGGCCGTCACCGCCATCGTCGAGACCGCGACCATGGTGCAGGGCTCTGGCCATCTTTACCGGCGGGGCCTTGCCGACTGGCACCTCATCATCAACGAACTCGCCAAGCCGACCTTCGACGGCAAGCTGAAACTGCCACATCTCGCCGCCGCCATCGCCGAAGCCCGCGCCGCGGCCATGCCCGATCCGCGCCAGGCCGCGCTCAAGCGCGCCATCGCCCAGATCAAGGGCCGGGTGCTGGCCGGTGAAGCCGGTGTCGTGGTGAGGTAGCGGCGTTTAGAGCCCGGAGGCGAATCGGAAGGCTGTGGAATAACGGTCAGCGCTGGACCGGCGATGCCCGCCGCCGCTTCAAGAGCGCGTCGCCGAACGCCTCGAACAGCGCGCGGTTGACCGGGTTGAATTGCGGATCGTACTCCGCATGCCACTGCACCCCGAGCGCAAATCCCGGCGCTTCGGCGATCCGGATCGCCTCGATGGTGCCGTCTTCCGCCACGCCTTCGACCACCACCCGCTTGCCCGGTTCGAGGATGCCCTGGCCATGCAGCGAGTTGACGCGGATGGTCTCGCGCCCGAGCAGTTTGGCAAAGGCGCCGTCCGGCACCAGGGTGACGTCATGGCGGTCGGCGAAGATCACCGCGGCATCGGGATGAATGTCGCCGTTCTCGAGCCGCGGCATCCGATGGTTCATGCGGCCCGGCAGCTCGCGGATCTCCGGATGCAGCGAGCCGCCGAAGGCGACGTTCATCTCCTGGAGGCCGCGGCAGACGCCGAAGATCGGCACCCCGCGCGCGACGCAGACTTCGGTCAGCGCCAGCGCCACGTCGTCTCGCGCATTGTCATACGGCTCGTGCTTGGGATCCGGTTCGGTGTTGAAGCGGGTCGGATGCACGTTGGCCCGCGCGCCGGTCAGAAGGATGCCGTCGACCACCTCCAGCAGCGCGCCGATGTCGGTGATGTCGGGCGAGCCGGCAAACATCAGCGGCAGCGCGCCGGCCACCTCGGCCACCGCGCGCAGGTTGCGCTCTCCGACCAGCTGGGCGGCGAATCGCTTTTCGACGAGATGGGCGTTCCCGATCACGCCGACCACCGGTCTCCTCATTGCGTGGCTCTCGCTGTCACGGCCGTTCTCTCTCAGGGCGCTGTTCCAGCATCAATATCTAGGGATTTGGCCCGGCGTTACAATCGATTTTGCTGCAACCGTGCCCTGCCGAAAGTCTTTCCGAGGGCCCTGCCGAAAGCCTTGCCGGAGCGTTTCTCAGCCACCTTGCGCCGCCTTGACGACGACCACCTTGTCGTCGTGGCTGCCGTGCCGCCGCAGGCTTTCGCTGTGCATGGCGATCTCGTCGCGGACGAACTCGTAGCCGAGCCGGAAGGTATCCAGCCCATCGCTCGAAATGGTGCCGTCGCGCAGTCCGATCACCACCCCGCGCAGCACCGCTTCGAGTTCTTCCTGCAGGGCCTCGATCGCCTCGATCGAACGGGCGTGCTCGATGCGCTCGCCGATGCTCAGAATCGCGGTTGCCAGTTCGCTGGCCTTCTCCGGCGCGACGCGGGTCAGCTGGGTGTAGATCGTGGCAAAGATCGATCCGATGACGCCGAGCGCGGCGACACCGATATACATCACATCGCTGTAGCGCTCCATGAACGACTTGGTGGCGTCATTGATGTATCCGGCGGCACCCGGGTGGGCGATGATAAAGGCGTCCTTGTCGGTATCGGCCGGCTCGATCGCCGTGGCGAAGCCGTCCGGCAGCGCCAGTTCCGCCTTGTTTTCATAGATCGCGCGCGCCAGTTCCACAGCGGTGACGGTCGACAGCCGCGACTGCGCCACCAGCAGCCATTGCAGCCCGATGGTGGAGATGTCGTCGTCGGGTATCGCCGGCGCCGACGACAGCATGCCGGTTTCCAGGGTTTCCTCGAATATTCCGGGATTTTTCCTGGTCAGCGCCTTGGCCTCATCGATCGGATTGAGGACAAACCCGGCGCCGCGCTTGGCATATTGCTCGTAGCTCTTGTCCCTTATGATCCTGGAAGCCGGGGTGATGGCGACCACCGCGCCGTAGCCACCCGGGGCGAGCAGCTTGTCGAGCGTGGCATTCGGCGGCGCCGGTGCCACGCGTGAGGCGCCGTCGGAGCCATCGGAAACGCCGAGCAGATTGCGCACCAGCGCGGTATCCCTGTCGCCGTCGCCGAGCACGGCAATCTTCTTCTTCTTCAGCGCCGCGATCGAGGTGATCTTTTTGCCTCCGGGGCTGATCAGCAGCAGCACGTCGTGTTCGAGGATCGCCATGGCGCGGGCCCGCGCCGGCACCTTGGCGTCGGTGCGCAGGATCGCCAGATCAGCCTGCCTGCGATCGAACTGCGCCAGCGCCCTGGCGCTGTCGGGATTGGCCGCCACTTTCAGGCGCAGCCGTGAATTGCTGCTCTTGAGAACCGCGGCCAGCTTGTTGGCGAAACGCGTCTCCACCGAGTTGGCATCGCCGGTTGCGAATACCAGTGTCTCGGACTGCCGGAACCAGAGCCGGCCGCCCCAGACCGTCGCGATGGTCAGGATCAAGGTCAGCGCGACAAAAAGTATCGCCTGCCTGCGGTTGGTCATGGCGGCGACGGAGGCGGCGACGGGCCATACCACGGCTGACGACGGTTCTTCCGGGCTCATTCCTGATCCGCGCGACCGGAGGCGTTGGAGGTGTCCCGCAAGCTCGGCTCCGATCGAGCCCCGGACGCAACGGTAAATATCTAAAAACGAACGACAATTTTCTTGTCCGCCGATGATATCGCCCCGGTTGCGGATTGCAAACCGGCCGTTGCGGTAACCCTACCGGCCGGTCGGAGATCCGATTGCCACCTCCGGATTGCGCAGCCGGGATACGACCGGCGCATCCGGGAAGCGACGCGCGCATCCAGGGATGCGACGCGTGCATCCAGGGATGTGACGTGCGTATCTGGCCACACTTGGGGTTTTTCCGGTTCCCCACCGTGCAATCCAGCCCGCAAGGTGTCATAAATGGGCATTACGGGGTCAAATCACCCGGTGTTTGCGAGAAAGTCGTGCTGATCGCCTGAATTTAAGTCGCGCTTCCAGGGCATTGCAAAAAGGGCGTCAGTTTGTCGTTTCCCCCCATGTCGTCGTCGGTCGCGGTAGGTGCGCTGGTCGGGTGGATGCTCGTCCTCACCGTCAAGCATGTGGTTGCAGATTTCTTTTTGCAAAACTCCTGGATGGCGCTCGGCAAGGACCAGAAGACCGGCTGGGCGCTGCCGCTTCTGGTGCACTGCCTCATTCACGGCGTGCTGACCACGGCGCTGCTCCTGATCATCGCGCCGCGCTTCTGGTTCATCGGGCTGGTCGACTTCGCCATTCACATCACGATCGATCGCGCCAAGGGCTTGAGCGTATCCACCTTCAACGTCACCCCGGAACATCAATGGTTCTGGTGGCTGATCGGCATCGACCAGGCGCTGCATCACCTGACCGGCTTCTTCCTGTCGATCTACATGGCCGCGAACGGCTGACTATTCGGAGCATGATCCCGAAAAGTGGAAACCGGTTTTCGGATAGGATCATGCTCAAATGTTAAAAATCGAGCGGGATGATGGATCATCCCGCTCGGGCATCGCGGACCAGCACGCTGAGCTGCTTGCCGCCGACGCCGTGCTCGATCGCGACCCAGCCGAGCCCCGTATAAAAACTGCATCGCTCGGGCCGGGCGCACAGATAGGCGCGGCCGAACCCCAGCGCAAAACAGTCCTGTGCCGCCCGCTCGACCAGCGCCGCGCCGACACCCATGCCGCGAAACGCCGGATCGACCCAGACCGCTGCGACCCACGGCGTATGCTGCGGCCGCTCAGCGAGATCGGACTGGATCACCGACGCGGTGGCGAGAAATTCCGCTTCCCGATGCGCCACGAGCGCAAACGGAATTGGCGCCGCATCGAGGTTTTCCCGCAGCCGGCTCGCGATATAGGCGAGGGGATGCCCATCCGTCTTCCACCACGCCCGCCAGATCCGATCGGCGACCGCGTCGAAAAAATCCGGCCGCTGCCGCAGATCGGAGATGGTGCAGGCAAACGGCATCGGGGATTCCGGGGGTGGGATGGTTGGGTATTACCCGATCCTTCCGCGAAGCGGGAGAGCTGTCGGATATGAAAGGTCGAGTCCGCAGCGAGGTGACGCTGGTGTTTTTGCCCGATCGATTGCGCCCATCCCGATCCCACGGCATGCTTGCGCGCTTGCCCCCGGGGAGTCCGTCCATGACCGAACAGCCACTCTCGAAAAAGACCGTCACGGTGCTGGGACGGCGGATGGCCTATCACGAGCGCGGCGAGGGCCGGCCGATCCTGTTTCTGCATGGCAATCCGACCTCGTCCTATCTATGGCGCGATGTCATTGCCGAACTGGAAGGCCAGGGACGGCTGATCGCGCCGGACCTGATCGGCATGGGCGATTCCGAAAAACTGCCGGGCGCCGGGCCAGACACCTATCGCTTCACCACCCATCGCGATTTTCTCGAGCGTTTCATCGCCGCGGTGGTCAAGCCGGAGGAAGCCGTGGTGCTGGTGGTGCACGACTGGGGAAGTGCGCTCGGTTTCGACTGGGCCAACCGGCACCGCGACCGGGTGCGCGGCATCGCCTATATGGAGGCAATCGTGCAGCCGATCGCCTCGTGGGACCAATGGAGTGCGGCGGCGACGCCGGTGTTTCAGGGCTTTCGTTCCGACAAGGGCGAAAGCATGATCCTCGATCGCAATCTGTTCGTCGAACGCGTGCTGCCCGGCTCGATCCTTCGCAAGCTGAGCGACGCCGAGATGGCGGAGTACCGCCGGCCGTTCCTTTCGCGCGAGGACCGCTGGCCGACGTTGACCTGGCCGCGCCAGATTCCGATCGCCGGCGAACCCGCCGACGTGGTCGCCATCGTCGAGGCCTATGCGCGATGGATGGCGCAGAACGACATGGTAAAACTGTTCGTCAATGCCGACCCCGGCGCCATCCTGATCGGCGCCTCGCGGGAGTTCTGCCGGAGCTGGAAAAACCAGACCGAGGTGACAGTGCCCGGTTCGCATTTCATCCAGGAGGATTCCGCATCCGCCATCGGCCAGGCCGTGGCGAACTGGCTGAAAGCAAACGCGATCTAGTTCGTCCCGCTGGTCTTGGCCCGCTTGCCGCCGCTGGCAGCGAGCGTATATTTCGCCGATGGCCGTCAGCTCTCCCGATCTGAAAGCTTTCCTGCTCGCCACCCCCTTCTTTGGTGGCCTTTCGGACGCGAGCCTGAATCTCCTGATCGCCATGCTGGCCGAGCGCCGCTTCGATGCCGGTGCCACCGTCGTGGCGGAAGGCGAACAGGGCCGCTCGATGTTCATTGTCCACTCCGGCGAACTCGTGGTGAGCAAGCTCGGGGATGCGGGGCGCGTCATCCGCATGTCGGATCTCAAGCCTGGCGATTTTTTCGGCGAGATGACGCTGATTGAAATGCAGAACCGGTCGGCCACCGTCGTCGCAGAAAGCCCGACCCTGCTGTACGAACTCACGGCCCGGCAACTCTACACGTGCTACAAGACCGACATCCACGCCTATGTGATGGTGCTGCAGAACATCAACCGCGAGCTTTGCCGGCGGCTCCGCCGCGCCGACAGTCGCATTACCGATCTGGCCGCGCCCTCGTGACTCTACGCGACTCGGCAGCGCCCTCCAGCCTGCGACGAAACCGCGCCCCGACGCTCGCGCGACGTGTCGGTGAAAAAATTACACCAAAGATTAAAGATTTGTCCCCGATAAATCGCTTCTTCACGGATGCGGGGCGAGCGATGCGAATTTTTGCCGGAATGTCGATACGCCTCGTGCTCGGCCTGATCATCGGCGTACTCGGGGTGCTGCTGGTCGCGCTCAGTGCCGCCGGACTCTCCGCCGCCATCGAGCGCAACGCCGCCGCCCAGCGCGTCGCTTCCCTCACCGGCACCAGCCAGCAGCTGTTCACCACGCTGCTCGGATTTCGCATAGAGCGCGGTACCACGCTCGCGGCCCTGATCAGCGAGGCGCCCGCCGACGGCGCCGCCGACGCTCGCATCGCCGGCAACCGGCAGAGCTCGGAAACCAGTTATAGCGCGGCGGTGGAGCGGCTTAACGGCACCATCGAGCCCGGCCTGACGCCCCTGTTCGCCAAATTGACGGCGGCCCACGAAGCATTGGCGACCCTGCGAACCAGGTCCGACGCCGCCATTCATCAGCCGAAACCTCAACGCGATCCGGCAGTGGCGCCGGACTATGGCAAGGCCTCGCAGGCCTATCTCGATGCCATCCTGGCGCTGAGCCAGCCGCTCGAGGCCTCGCTCAAGCTGGTCGATCCGATGGTCGACCACTTGCTGATGGTCAAGCAATCCGCCTGGGCGGCCCGCCTCAGCGGAGGGCTGCTGGCGGTGCGGATCGAGGGCGCCGTTGCTGCCGGTCAGCCGTTCAGCCCGGCCGATATCGTCAGCGCTGCCGAGGACCGCGGTCGGGCCGCGCTCGCCTGGAGCCAGGTCAGCGAAGCGGCCGCGCGGGCCGATGCGCCGGCAGCCATCGTCGATGCGGTCAACCGCTCGAAGGAAGCCGGCGCTGCGGCGCTTTTTGCCAGGCAGCAGGATGTCACCAAGGCGCTGAGCAGCGGCCAGAAGCCCGAACTGCCGATGAACGACTTGCAAAAGCTTAACACCGCGGTGCTGGTATACAGCGTCGATGCCGCCAACGCGGCGCTCAGCGAGATGGTGGCGCGCGCGGTGCGCCAGATGGGCGACGCCACCCGCAGCCTTATCCTGAACGGAATCATGCTGGTGATCGCGCTCGGGGTGACCACGATCGGCTTCCTGATCGTGCACCGGCGCATCAGCATGCCGATCCGCAAGCTCACCTTGGCGATGCGCCGGCTGGCCGAGCGCGACCTCGCCGTCGAATTTCCCGGCGCCGAGCGCACCGACGAGATCGGTGACATGTCGCGCGCCGTCGAGGTGTTCAGGGAGAGCATGGTCAAGACCGATCATCTCGCCTCAGAGCAGCAGGCCTCCCAGGCGCGGCGCGAAGCACGCCGCGAGGCGGTCGAAGGCCTGATCGTGTCGTTCGACCGGTCGGTCACCGAATCGCTGCGTTCCCTTGCTACCGCCTCCACCGAATTGCAGGCGACCGCGCAATCGATGTCGGCGACCGCCGAACAGACCGGCCACCAGTCGACCACGGTGGCCTCGGCTTCGGAAGAAGCGTCGACCAATGTGCAGACGGTGGCCGCGGCCACCGAACAGCTGTCGGCTTCGATCGCCGAGATCAGCCGCCAGGTGGTCGAATTCGACCAGCGTGGCCGGCGCCGCGGTGGCGCAGGCCGAGCAGACCAATAGCGAGGTCAAGGCGCTGGCCGAGGCGGCGCAGCGGATCGGCGACGTGGTCAAGCTGATCAGCGACGTTGCCGGACAGACCAACCTGTTGGCGCTGAACGCGACCATCGAGGCGGCCCGGGCCGGCGAGGCCGGCAAGGGCTTTGCGGTGGTGGCATCCGAGGTCAAAAGTCTCGCCACCCAGACCGCGAAGGCCACCGACGAGATCGCCTCCCAGGTCACCGCGATCCAGGGCGCGACCGGTTCGGCCGTGAAAGCCATCCAGGCCATCGGCTCGACCATCGAGCGCGTCAACCAGATCGCTTCCGCGATCGCAGCAGCGGTCGAGCAGCAGGGCGCGGCGACCCGGGAGATCGCGCGCAACGTGCAGCAGGTGTCGGCGGGCACCAGCGAGGTGAACGTCCATATCGCCGGCGTCAGCCAGGCGGCCAACGAGACCGGCGCGGCCGCGGCCGAGGTGCTGGATTCGGCGAGCGCCCTGGCAAAGCTATCGGACGCGCTGCGTGCCGACTTCGATCGCTTCGTCGGCGATATCCGCGCGGCCTGAGCCGGCCCGGTCCCGGGCCGCGCGTGTCTGATTCGCGCTTCGGCTTCAAGCCCCCGTAGCCGCAACAGGTACGGTGGTTAACCTCTCGTTAACAGATTGGGTCGCATGTTAGCCGCATGGAGAGAACAGCCATGTGGACCAGCCGCCAAGCGTTCGAAAACGACTTTTGTCCGGTTCGTGAAGACCTCCTCGGTGAGATGTACCGGGCCAACGAAAATGGCCTGGCTCAACTGGTGGAGAGCGTATCGTCCGACGTGCGGGCGATGCTGGCGTTGTTCTGTTATCGCCGCAGCCACCTGCACGCACTCGCCGTCACCATCGCAGCCAGCTGCGACGAGCGTGAATTGATCCAGCTCGGCGGCCGCGTCGGTTCGACGCTGTACGCGCTGGCGCGCGAGGCCCCGGCTTCGCGCCCCGTGGCGTCCGGCTACGGCCACCGCAAGCCGATCACGCTGTCGACCAAGCCGCTCAGCCGGTTCGCGGCGTTCGAGGACGACGACAGCGAACTCACCCCGGCCTGATTCGGGGCGAATTCCTAAGGCGCAGCGCCGATTGGCGTTAGCCCATGGGCGCGCCGCGCCATCGTGCATTCGGCGTCGCCGGGCATGCAGGTCCGGCACACCTCCGGCCTGATGGCATAAATTCCGCACGCTGTCGCCACGCCGACGTTGCCGACCAGCGCGATGCAGCGCTCGCCGTCGCAGCGCATCCCCGACAGCCGCTCATTGACGTATTGTTCGGGAATGCGATCCAGCGCGGCGTCGTCCTCGGTGGTGAAGCGCGGCCAGTTGCGCGAATAGGCGCAGCACGCACCGCAGGCCTGGCAGGGGCCTGAATCGGAGGCAGCGAGGGCGGTGGTTTCCATCCAGGCGGTTTAGCGCGGCGCGCCGGTTCCCGATATGGCATTCTGCGGCGCCGACGCAGGCGGCTCGTCCGGCGCGTCCATATAGGTCTGGGCCTGGCGCCATTTGACCCGCAGCGCCTCGCGCCGTTCCGGATATTTTTCGTCGAGATACTCGGCCTCCACCACCCGGTCGGCGCGAAAACTGCGAAAGTCGGCGCGCAATTCGCACCAGGCGATGACGTGGCGCACGGCGGCGAGATAGCCCACTGCGATCGGCCAGATGGTGCGCGTGGTCTGGCGGCCGTGCTCGTCGCAATAACTGAGCGCGACCTTCTTGCTGGCGTGGATCTGCGCCCGCATCCGCGCCATGTCGATGCGGTCCGGCGTGGCGTTCCAGTCCGGCCGGGCGCGGGTAGCCGGCTCCAGCACATATCCGCGCAGCCGTTCCGGCACGGTGTCGGCGATCTTGGCGATCAGGTCGGCGGCGGCGCGCGCCAGGGTCGGGTCGGCGTGACCGGCCACCCACTGCGCGCCGAGCACCGCGGCCTCGATCTCGTCCGGGGTCAGCATCAAGGGCGGCATGTCGAAGCCGCGCTCCAGGATGTAGCCCATGCCGGCTTCGCCGCGGATCGGCACCCGCTGCCCGATCAGGGTGGCGATGTCGCGGTAGACGGTCCGTTTCGAGGTTTCGAGCTCGTCGGCGATGGCGTCGGCGGTCAGCGGCTTCCGGCTGCGCCGCAGCACCTGGATGATCTGGAACAGCCGGTCGGCGCGTCTCATCGGGGGCCTCTTTTTCGGTGGCAGCGGCGGTCGATGCTGACAGCACGTTGGCAGCAGGGGTTGGGCAGACTGGGCGAAGTTTCAAACCGTAAAGAGGCCCGCATGATTACCCTCTATGGCTTCGGCGCCGGATTCGGCCTGCCGGAAAAGAGCCCGTTCGTGACCAAGACCGAAGTCCAGCTCAAGATGGCCGGTCTCGACTATTGCAAGCAGCTGGCGCTGCCGCCCGCCTCGCCGAAGGGACAAATGCCCTATATCGAGGACGATGGCGAGCAGATCGCCAACTCTACCTTTATCCGTGCCCATATCGAGGGCAAATATGGCTTCGATTTCGACGCCGGCCTGTCGCCGCTGCAGCGCGCCCAGGCCTGGACCGTCGAGCGCATGGTCGAACACCACGTCTATTCCGCGCTGGTTGCCGCCCGCTGGCTCGATCCGGAGAATTTCGCCAGGGGACCGGTGCACTTCTTCGACGCCGCCCCGGAGGAGGCGCGCGAAGCGGTCTGCACCAGCGCAGTGGCGCGGGTGGCGGAGAACTACCGAATCGGCGGGCTTGGCCGCCATACGCCGGAAGAAGCCGTCGGCCTCGCCGCCCGTTCGTTGGCGGCGTTGTCGCAGCTTTTGGCCAAAAGCCGCTACCTGATGGGCGAGCGGCCGTGCGGCACCGACGCCACCGTGTTCGGCATGGTGGCCGGAATCCTGACGCCGTTCTTCGAGTCGTCGCTGCGGCGGCGCGCGCTGCAGTTCGAAAATCTCAACGCCTATGTCGACCGCATGATGGGGCAGTTCTATCCGGATCACCCGTGGTCGGACGAGGAGCTTGCGGCCTGAGGCAGCCTGGTTTCGGGAGACAACAATGCGCACGGACATCCATGAAGCGAGAACCAGTCATTCTGGTCCCGGGCTGCTGGCCCAGATCGGCGAGACGCTCCACGTCTGGCGCGAGCGCCAGCTGCAACGCCGCGAACTGGCGCGCTGGACCGAGCGCGACCTGCACGATGTCGGCGTCTGCCGCTGCGACATCATCAACGAGATCGAAAAGCCGTTCTGGCGGGAGTGAGTGGCGTCTATTTTAGCCTCCCCCGGAAGTGACCGTCATGGCCGGGCCATGGTCGTCCGAAAGACGGCGTCGCTTCCGCTCGCCTATGCCCGGCCATCCACGTCTTTTGGCACCGGTCTTCGCTGCTGACACGACGCTGGCAGCAGCCTGTTGCTAGGTTCGAGACAGCAAATATAATTCAGGGAATCTTTGTCATGATCGTTCTTCACGGCTGCGGCGCCGGCTTCGGCCGGCCGGAATTCAATCCCTTCGTCACCAGGATGACGACCGGGCTCAAGCGGGCCTCGCAGCAGGTCCGGATCGAACTGCGGCGCGCGGTGGTCCGCGCCATCGAGCGGCTGATCCAGCATTACGTCTCCTGCGCGTTGGCCGGCGCGCGCTGGGCTAATCCGCGGCCGCCTTGCCCTTCAGCGCCGCCAGCTCCGCCTCGAGTTCAGTAATCCTTGCGTCGCGCATCGCCAGCGCGGCCGCGACGTCGGTGGCGTCGAATTTCTGCGGAATGTGCTGCGGGCAGTTGGTATCCCACGCTGAAATCGTGAACAGGATCGCCTGCTCCGGCCGCGCCCGGTAGCCCTGCGGCATCAGCGAGGCCAGCAGCGCCGGATCGTCCTCCACCACCCGCGCCTCGCCCCAGATCTTGACCCGGCGCCGATGCGCGTAATCCATCACGAACAGATGGGCTTTCCGGTTTTCGGCGAGGTTGCCCTGGGTGATGAACTGCCGGTTGCCGCTGTAATCGGCGAACGCCAGCGTCCTCTTGTCGAGAACTTTGACAAAGCCCTTCGGCCCGCCGCGGTGCTGGATATAGGGCTGGCCGTCGGCGCTGGCGGTGGCGAAATAGAGACTGTTGGTGTCGGCGAGAAACGACGCCAGGTTTTCGTCGACCTCGGTGCGCCAGCCGCCGTGCTGCTCCACCCGCGCATAAGCATCGCGCGATCCCTTGCGGGCCTGGATCGATTTCACCGCGGGACTGAAGGCGACGTCGCTGGAATAGGTGAGGGTGTCGGTCATGAGGTGTCTCCCAGAAATAATCCCGGGCGAGCGGCAAACTCGTCTCGCGGTTAAAATGGCCTGTTCCGCCGTTTAAACAATTATCCGGATTGACACTTCATTGTTGCAATATATGAAATAGTGGCATGGACCGTATCGATGCCATGCAGGCCTTTGTCCTGGTCGCGGACCTGCGCGGGTTCGCGCCCGCCGCCCGCAAACTCGGGCTGTCGGCGTCGGGGGTGACGCGGCTGGTCGCGGCGCTGGAAGAGCGCGTCGGCGCCCGGCTCTTGCAGCGGACCACGCGGTCGGTGACGCTGACCGACGTCGGCGCCCGCTATCTGGAGCGCGCCCGCCGCATCCTGGCCGACGTCGAGGAGGCCGAGACCTCGGCCAGCGCCGAACGGACGAAGCCGAGCGGGCGCCTGGTGGTCTCGGCGCCGCTGGGGTTCGGCCGGCTTCACGTTACGCCGGTCATGTCGGCCTGGCTCAAGAGTTACCCGGACGTGGCCGGCGAATTGCGGCTGACGGATCGTATGGTCAATCTGGTGGAAGACGGCGTCGATTGCGCGGTGCGGATCGGCCATCTGGCCGATTCCAGCCTGGTGGCGCGCACCGTCGGCGACATGCGGCGCATCGTGGTCGCCTCAAAGGACTATCTCAGGCGCCGCGGTGAGCCGAAAACGCCGGCGGCAGTCACAGCGCACGACACCATCCAGTTCGGCGCCACCGCAGCGGCGCCGGAGTGGCATTTTGTCGAGCGCGGCAAGGAATTTGGCGTTGCAGTGACGCCGCGTTTTTCCACCAACAGCGCCGACGCCGCGATCTGGCATGCCGGGCAGGGCGGCGGTCTCACCCGGGTGATGGCCTACCAGGCGGCGGAGGCGCTCGGCAAAGGCCGGCTGAAAATCGTGCTGGCCGATTTCGAGGTTTCGCCGCTGCCGATCCACATCGTCTACCCGACCTCGCGGCTGTTGTCGGCCAAGGTGCGGACCTTCATCGATCTTGTGACCGAAACCGCCGACTGGAATTTCAGCAAGCGCTGAGGAGGCGGCGTCACGCCTCTTTGCGCACCACGCGGAAGGTCGCATTGGCACGGGCGCACATCACCCCGTCCGCGGTCACGGCGCATTGCGCGAAACACAGCGTGCTGCCGGTCTTGATGACGTCGGTCTCGATCGCCAGCCAGTGTCCGATCGCTGCCGGGCCGACGAAGTCGATGGCCATGCTGACGGTGACCAGCCGGGTGTTGCCGAGTTTTGTGGCGCAGCTAAGCCCCATGGCTGCGTCGGCCAGGGATGTGATCAACCCGCCATGCGCGAGCCCACGCGAATTGGTGTGCGGCGTGGCGACCCGCAGGCCGAGGACAATCGCCGCGTCGGTTCGTTTCGAGTAGAGCGGTTCCCATGGATCGGTAACCGGCGACTGCCGGAAGTGCCGTTCAAAACCTTCGGGAATATCGGCTGGAGTCATGCAAGCCCTTGCGGTGGCGCTCGGGCCATTGAAAGCGATCCTGAGACGAAACGCATCACCTACAAAGTTTTAAACGCGGTTTCAGCAGTTGTTTGAAACAGCCGCCCGGCAACGGTTACGGCGGCAATTCGTAGCCGATGGCGGATTCGACCTCGATGGTTCGTTGCACCGCCGGCCGCGCCATCATCCGCGCATGAAGCGACGTGAGGTTGGGAAATGCCGCCGGATCCGGCTTCAACGAATTGGCGAGCCGCCAGTACAAGCGAAACAGATGGATGTCGACGATCGAATAGCGCCCGAGCCCCCAGCCGCTGCCCAGCCTTCGATCGGCGATGCCATAAACCTGATTGGCGTAGTCGAGCCCGCGCCGGCGCGCCGGATGCAGCGTGGAGGCAATGAACGACATCCAGGAAATCGCCTGCGCGTCGCTTTCGATGTCGCCCGCGGGCAGCAGCGCCGCGTCGGGAAACCGCTTGGCGAGATAATAAAGGATCGCCGCGACCTCGGTCAGCGGCCGGCCGTCGACCAGGAGCGTCGGCACCTTGCCCTCGGCATTGAGGCTGAGGAATTCCGGCGTGCGCTGCTCTTTTCTGGCAAACGAAATCGGCCGCGCCTCAAACGGCGCGCCGATCTCGTGCAGCGCGATATGCACCGCCATCGAACTCGCACCGGGCACGAAGTAGAACGTGAGCATGGTGCTCGTTCCAATCTATGAGTTCGTCATTGCGAGGAGCTCTTGCGACGAAGCAATCCAGTTCTTACTTGCGGCACTGGATTGCTTCGCTCCGCTCGCAATGACGGGGAGGATCGTATCGTCTTCGCGTCCTAAAACGGCAACCCCACGTAATTCTCTGCCAGCGACGACGTCGCCGCTTTCGAGCCGACCAGATAGTTCAGCTCCGCCAATTGAATCCGGCCGTTGAAACCGTCGGCGTCGGGAAACCGATGAAGCATCGAGGTCATCCACCAGGAGAACCGCTCGGCCTTCCACACCCGCTTCAGCGCCAGTTCCGAATAGCCGTCGAGGCCGGCGCTGGATTTGCCGTCATAATATTCGTTGAGCGCCTGCGCCAGGTAATGCGCGTCGCTGGCGGCGAGGTTGAGGCCCTTGGCGCCCGTCGGCGGCACGATGTGGGCGGCGTCGCCGGCGAGGAACAGCCGCCCGAACCGCATCGGCTCGGCGACAAAGCTGCGCAGCGGCGCGATGCTCTTTTCGATCGACGGACCCGTCACCAGGGTGTCGGCCGCCTCCTGGTCGAGCCTGAGCCTCAGCTCGTCCCAGAACCTGTCGTCGGACCAGTTCTCGACCTGCTCGTCGAGCGAGCACTGCACGTAATACCGGCTGCGGTGCATTGAGCGCATCGAGCACAGCGCAAACCCGCGTTCGTGGTTGGTGTAGATCAGTTCCGGCGACACCGGCGGGGTTTCCGACAACAGCCCGAGCCAGCCGAACGGATAGACCCGCTCGAACGTCTTGATCGCGTCGGCTGGGACGCTTTGCCGGGAAATGCCATGAAAACCGTCGCAGCCGGCGATGAAATCGCAGGCCACTTCATGGCTGGCGCCGTCCTTGCGGTAGCGGACTTTCGGGTGATCGCTGGCGAAATCATGCAGGCTGACATCGGCGGCGTCATAGACCGTGGTGAGGCCGGCCTTGTCGCGGGCGTCCATCAGGTCGCGCGTCACTTCGGTTTGGCCATAGACCGTCACGGCCTTGCCGCCGGAGGCGCATTTCAGGTCGATGCGGTGGCGGACGCCGCCGAACAACAGTTCGATGCCGTCGTGGACCAGGCCCTCGTGGTGCAGCCGTTCGGTGACGCCGACCTGTTCCAGCAACTCGACCGTGCCCTGTTCCAGCACGCCGGCCCGGATCCGCGCCAGCACGTAGTCGCGGTCCTTGCGTTCCAGGATGACGTTGTCGATGCCGTGGCGATGCAGCAACTGACCGAGCAGCATGCCGGCCGGCCCGGCGCCGATGATTGCTACTTTTGTCCGCAATACTTGCTCCCCCGGCTGTTATAGGTTCTTGGTTACGGTCCTGAACCGCATTGCCGTGCGGCTTGCAATGATAATTATATCATATAACAATATCCGCAAAGGGGCGATTGAAGCCCCTCATTATCACGAATGTCACCAGGGAGAGGATGTCGATGAGGAAGCTGTTTTTGGCGCTGCTGCTGGCCGCCAGTGTGACGCCGGCGTTGGCGCAGGACAAGACCGTCAACATGAAGGTGTCGCTGTGGGTGCCGCCGGCGCATCCGCTGGTGCCGGCGACCCAGGCCTGGGCCGCGGATATCGAAAAGGCCTCGGGCGGCACCATCAAGATGACGGTGTTTCCTTCCGAACAGCTCGGCAAGGCGTTCGACCATTACGACATGGCGCGCGACGGCATCGCCGACATCACCTACGTCAACCCCGGCTACCAGGCCGGCCGCTTCCCGATCGCCGCCGCCGGCCAGCTGCCGTTCACATTCTCCGACGGCAAGAAGGGCACGCTGGCGCTCAACGAGTGGTACCATAAATACGCGCCGACCGAGATGAAGGACACCAAGGTGTGCTTCTCCTTCATTCACGATCCGGGCGCCCTGCACGGCAAGAAGAAGATCCTGCTGCCCGCCGATCTCAACGGCGTCAAGGTGCGGCCGGCGCAGAGCACGATCGGTGAAATGGTAAAAATGTTCGGCGGCACCAACGTGCAGGCCTCGGCGCCCGAATCCCGCGACGCCATCGAGCGCGGCGTCGCCGATGAAATCACCTTCCCGTGGGGATCGATGTTCCTGTTCGGCATCGACAAGGCGGTGAAGTTCACCATGGACGTGCCGCTCTACTCAACGGTGTTCACCTACAACATGAATCTGGCCAAATACAATTCGCTCTCCGACGGCCAGAAGAAGATCATCGACGACCACTGCACGCCGGAATGGGCCTCCAAGGTCACCGATCCCTGGACCGACTTCGAGTTTGCCGGCCGCGGCAAGATGAAGGCGCTGCCGGATCACGAGGTCTACCAGCTCACCCCGGATCAACTCGCCGAGTGGAAGAAGGCGACCGAACCGCTACACGCCTCCTGGAAGGAAGCCGTCAAGAAGGCCGGCGGCGACGCCGACAAGATCGACGCCGACCTGCAGGCCGCGCTGAAGAAATTCGGCGCGGGGCTCTAAGGCACAGTCCTCTCCACGTCATTGCGAGCGACGCGAAGCAATCCAGAGGCCACAAGGAAGCACTGGATTGCTTCGTCGCTTCGCTCCTCGCAATGACGGAGTTGCCGCTGCTGAGCGTGCCCTAAATCATTCCCCAACGCTTGCCTTCATGACCGACACCCCCGAAATCACCTCCGACGGCGCCATCGCCGGTCCGCCGCCGCCGGCGCGAAAAAATGCGATGGACCGCTTCATCGATTCCATCGAGTGGATCGCGGCGATCTTTGTTGGCATCGTCGCGCTGAACACCTTCGTCGCGGTGTTCATGCGCAAATTCTTCGCCTACACGATTCCCGACTACTACAATTTCGGCCAGTACCTGCTCGGCATTTTGATCTTCTGGGGCATCGCCGCCACCAGCTACCGGGGCACCCACATCACCGTCGACCTGGTCTGGGCCAACGTCTCGCCGAAATACCAGCGCTGGATCGACGTGTTCGCCACCCTGGTGCTGCTGTTCGTGGTGACGGTGCAGACCTACACGCTGTTCGACAAGGTGGCCGCGACCCGCGCCGAGCATATCCTCACCATGGATCTTGGGGTGCCGATCTGGCCATTCTTCGCGGTGTCGTGGATCGGCGACGTCTCCGCGGTGCTGCTGATCGCGATCCGGACGTACCGGCTGATCTTCCATCCGGAAGATATCCACGACATCAAACTCAAGACCGCGGAGTAGCCGGTCCAAATGAACTTGCTGACATGAGTCTACCGTCATGAGCTTCGAGCTGAGCAATGAAGCGGTGGCGCTGATCGGCTTCATCAGCCTGTTCGCGCTGATGCTGCTGCGCGTGCCGGTCGGCATGGCGATGGGTCTGGTCGGCATCACCGGCTTTGGCTACCTCACGGGATTGGCCCCGGCGCTGAAGCTGATCGGCCAGACCACCATGCGCACGGTGACGGATTATTCGTTCGGCGTGATCCCGATGTTCCTGTTGATGGGCGCCTTCGTCTCGGTGTCCGGCATCAGCCGCGAGCTGTTCCGCGCCGCCAACACCTTCGTCGGCCACTGGAAGGGCGGGCTCGGCATCGCCACCATCGCCGCCTGCGGCGCGTTTGCCGCGATTTCCGGCTCCTCGGTTGCCACTGCAGCGACGTTCTCCGCGGTGGCCTATCCGGAAATGCGCCGCTTCGGCTATCCGCAATCGTTCTCTACCGGCGTGATCGCGGTCGGCGGCACGCTCGGCGCCATGCTGCCGCCCTCCACGGTGCTCGCGGTCTACGGCATCATCACCCAGCAGGACATCGGTAAATTGTTCATCGCCGGCATCGTGCCGGGCCTGCTGGCGATCGCGATGCACATGATCACCATCGCCATCATCGGTTTCGTCCGGCCGGGGTTTTTGCCGGCCGGCCCGCGCAGCTCCTGGCAGGACCGGCTGGTGGCGCTGCGCGACGTCTGGTCGCCGCTGTTGCTGTTCGTGTTCGTGATCGGCGGGCTCTATGGCGGCTTCTTCATTCCCACCGAAGCCGGCGCGGTCGGCGCCGTCGGCGCCTTCATCATCGGCATCCTGCGCGGCAAGCTGACCCGGGAAGGCATCCTGGCATCGCTGCTGCAGGCGACGCGCACCGCGGCTGCGGTGTTCACCGTCCTGATCGGCGCCTTGTGTTTCGGCTACTTCCTCACCATCACCCAGACACCGCAGCATGTCACCGAGTTTCTGACCGGGCTCGGCATCGGCCCCTATGGCGTGCTGGCGCTGATCCTTTTGATGTACCTGGTGCTGGGCTGCCTGATGGACGCCATGGCCATGGTGATCCTGACCGTGCCGATCGTGTTCCCGGTGGTGACGGCGCTCGGCTTCGATCCGATCTGGTTCGGCATCATCATCGTCATGACCGTCGAGCTCGGCCTGATCCATCCGCCAGTCGGGATGAACGTGTTCGTCATCAAGAGTGTGATCAAGGACGTCAACATGTCGACAATCTTCGTTGGCGTGCTGCCGTTCGTGATCACCGACCTGATTCGGCTGGTGATCCTGATCGCGTTTCCGCTGCTGGCGATCTGGCTGCCCATGCGCATGATCGGATAGGCCGATGACGACCCCACAGCTTGCGACCAGATACGTCTTCAGCCTCGCCATCCGGATCGGCGCGCCCATCGTCGCCGGCGAGACCGGCCACGGCCTGCGCCGGGTCATTCCAGTCCTCGGCGGAGAAGTGCGCGGCGCTATCAGCGGCAAGATCCATCCCTGCGGCGCCGATTTCCAGGTCATCCGCCCCGACGGATTCACCGAACTCGAGGCCAAATACACCTTCGAGACCGACGACGGTGCGGTGATCTACATCGAAAACATCGGCATCCGCTTCGGCCCGAAAGAACTGCTCGACCGCATCGCCAAGGGCGAGGCGGTCGATCCTTCGCTGATCTATTTCCGCTCGGTGCCGAAGTTCGAAACCGGTGCCGCAAATTACCGCTGGCTGATGCGGAACCTGTTCATCGGCGTCGGAGCGCGGCACCCCGACCGGGTCGAACTCGACGTACACCAGGTGCTGTGAGCGCGCGTTTTTCCTTGCGCTAGCGCATGTCCCGGCGAAGTGGATCCGGTTCGCCGACAAGGACATGCGCCAACGATAGAACCTACGGCGCTTCCCGGTCATATTGGATCACTCAGTGATCCAATATGACCGGCAAGCGCTGTAGGTGACGAACCCGGCGGCAATCCGCCCGTCAGGCGTTGAGTCGATGCAGCGCGGCCCGGTTGCGGAATGCAATGCGCCGTGACGTCTCCAGGGCAATGACGCCGGACTGCACCAGTTGGGTGATGGTCCGCGACACCGTTTCGATGGTCAGCCCCAGGTAATCGGCGATGTCCTGGCGCGACATCGGCAGCTCGATCGCCGCGGTGCTGGAACTGCGGCCCGCCATCTCGAGCAGGAATCCGGCCACCCGTTCCTCCGCGTTCTTGATCAGGACCAGGGAATGCTGCTGCACGCGCTGCAACTCCCGTACCGTCAGCGTCCAAAGCTGCCTGGCCAGATCCTTTTCGTGCTCGGCGCGGGCCATAACGCTGCTGCGCTTGACCACCAGCACCTGCGCATCGGTCACGGCCTCGGCCGAACTCTGATGCGCCTCGCCCGCTTCCACGCCAAAGATGTCGCCCGGCAGATAGAACGCCGAGATCTGGCGCCGCCCGTCGTCCAGCATCCGATAGGTTCTCACCGCCCCGGAAATGACCTGATAGAGGTATTCTGCCGGTTCGTCCTCACCGTAAACTTCGGCATTGCGGCTGAACTGCATCGGCGCGCCGATCATGCCCAGCGGGCCTTCGGGAAGCGAGCCCAGCCGAACAACAGGCGGGCGGGCGTGGATCGAGGAATTGGTGGTTGCGGCGCGCATGGGACAACTCCGGTTTGATCGTTCGTGATCGGAACTTTGCCCGTTTCCGCGATTTCCGAAATTTGGATATTTCCCCTAAGTACAAACCCGTAGCCTGGTAATTTTACCGGTTTCAGCCCAAACCTGCGGCGAGTTGAGGCAGGTCAAGCCCATCGGCGGAGGATTCCCGCAAAGTCGGCGCCATGGATCACGACGGGTGTCCTTTGGCCATGAACCGGCTGACTGCATTTTTGTCCCGCATTGTGAATGCGCCCGAGTGGCGCGACATCGCGACGGCACCGGCTGACCGCGAGGTCGAGCTTGCCGTCATCGATGGCGAGATCGACGTGCTGAACGATCCCTTTCTGCGCCACGGCGACGTTTGGCTCGACGCAGCAACGTTGCAGCCGGTGTCGGTTGCCGCGACCCATTGGCGCTACCGGCATCCCGACATCGTTCCGGTTGGCTGTTGCTGACGGATGTCGCGGCGCGGCTCCATCTGTCCAGACGAGGAGGACGGCCGATGAAAAAGATGCTGGCATTCTTCCTGGTGCAGTCGCGGTTCGGCGCTTCGCGAAAACGCGTCGACTGGAGCCTCGTGATCGCCTGGGCGGGCATCGCCATTGCGCTAGGGGTGTTGCTGGCCGTCCGCTGACCCCGCCGGCTCATCGTCGGCGAGGGCCCGCCAGGCCGCGCCGTCCAGATCGTCATACTGGCCGCTCCTGAGCGACCAGAGAAAGCCCGCCAGACCGATCAACCCCAAGGCGATCGCAAGCGGGACCAGAAACACCAGCACTTCCATCAGACCATTTCCCCCGTCTTCGCTCGCGCCCGCAACGCATTGAGCATGACCAGTAGCGAGGAGCCGGACATCGCGGCTGCCGCAATCAGCGGCGTCACCAGCCCAAGCACCGCGACGGGCACGGCGAGCGCGTTGTAGACCACGGCGAGCCAGAGGTTCTGCTGCATCAGCCGCAGCGCCTTGCCGTGAAACGCGGATCGCGGCCGAAACCGGCGCCAGCCGCTCGCCCAGAAACACCGCATCCGCTACCGACTGGCTGATATGCGTCGCCGCTCACCGGCGACATCGAGGCGTAGGCCGCGGCGAGCGCCGGCGCGTCATTCAGGCCGTCTCCGACCATCAACACCCTGGAGCCGTGACGGGCGAGTTCGTCGATCCGGGCGATCTTGTCGACCGGGGTCACCTCCGCGCGCCATTCGCGAATTCCGAGCACGTGCGCGGCCTGCCGCACCGCCGGCTCGCGATCGCCGGAAAGCATCTCGACGGCGATGCCGCACCGATGCAGCATCGCGACGACCTCGGCCGCGTCCGGGCGCAGGCGCTGCCTCACCGCGAATACGTGACGAGTTTCACCGTGCCTGAAGGCCACGACCGAGGCCTCCGGGTCACGGCTGAGAACATCATTGGCAAGCTCGTCGGCGCCGCAATAGGACGGCCGGCCGAGCCTGATCTCGTGCCCGTCGAGCATGCCGTGGACGCCTTGCCCCGGTTCTTCCTCGATCCCGGGCAACGGCGATTTCGCCGCCGCGGCGCGCGCGACCGCGGCGGCGACCGGATGGCGGCTCGAAAGCGCCACGCGGCCGGCCAGTTCGAACACATCGGCGGGGATGCAGGCGGCGTTGGCGACATCGAGCTCGGGCAAAGTCAGTGTTCCCGTCTTGTCGAAGATGACCCGATCGACCCGCGCGATGCGTTCGATGGCGTCCGCGGAATTCAGCAGTACGCCCGAGCCGAACAGCGCGCCCGAGGCCACGGTTTGCACGGCAGGTATGGCGAGGCCGAGCGCGCAGGGGCAGGTGATGATGAGGACCGCGATCGCCGTCACCACGGCGTCGTGGAAGGTCGCGCCATACAGCAGCCAGCCGAGCATGGTCAGCAGCGCGGCCGCGTGCACGACCGGCGCATATAGCCGCGAGGCCCGCTCGGCCAGGCGAAGGTAATGCGAGCGCGATTGCAGCGCATTCTCGAGCAGGCGCGAGATCTCGGCCAGCAGCGTCTGTTCCGATGCCGCGGCGACGCGGACCCGCAACGCGCCCGACAGCACCAGCGTGCCGGCGAACACGACGCTGTCGGGCGACGCCAGCGCGGGCCGGGTTTCTCCCGTGATCAGGCTCTGATCGATCTCGGATCGCCCCTCGATCACGTTGCCGTCGACGGCCGAGCGTTCGCCGGGACGCAGCAGCACGATATCGCCCGGCTTGATGGCGGCGACGGGGACGGTCCTGATCTCGGTGTCGTTGATGAATTTCGTCGCCGTCTCGGCCTTGAGCGCGGCGAGGTTGCCGGCAAACGCACGGGTACGCCGCCGCATGTTCTGGTCGAGGTATCGGCCGGCCAGCAGGAAGGCGATCAGCATGATGGCGGCGTCGAAATAGGCATGGTCGGCATGGGAAGCCGTCTCGACCAGCGACATCGCGAGCGCGAGCACGATGCCGATGCTGATCGGCACATCCATGTTGACGCGGCGGGCGCGGAGCGCGCCCAGGGCTGATGCGAAGAACGGCTGGCCGGAGTAGGCGGCGGCCGGCAGCACGATCAGGGCCGACAGCCAGTGAAAGAAATCGCGCTGCTCGGGCAGCATGTCGCCGGCATTGCCGGACCAGACCGGCACGGACAGCATCATGACGTTCATGGCCGCGAACGCGGCGACGCCGAGCCGGCGCAGCAGTGCGCCGGCACGTTCGGCTTCCCGCGTCTCCGCATCCGCCGGCTCGAACGGGTAGGCCTTGTAACCGAGTTCGGCGAGACGATCGACGAACATGGCCGGATCGACCGATCCCACCTTCCATTCCAGCGCCAGGCGATGGTCGGTCAGATTGACCCGCGCCGAAGTCACGTCGGGAATCCTGGACAGATTGCGCTCGATCTTGGCCATGCAGCCGGCGCAATTGATGCCTTCGACTGCCAGATCGAGACGAAGCAGGCCGCTCTTGGGGCTCTTCAGGTAATGCGAAAAATCCAGCGTCGATGACATGGCTCTCACGCGTCAGTTCAGGACGATACGGTTACGCGACAGGAACACGCGCTTGCCGGAGCTGTCGGCCTCGATCACGAGATCCCACTGCCCCGGCGCGACGCCCTGTGCCGAGCCGCGATAGCTGCCCCCGCCGCTCTCGGCGATTTCGAAGGCGCGGTCCGCGCGCCGGTCGGTGGGGCGCTCGAGCCTTGCGAAGATGGCGAGGCCCGCCAGCGGCGCGCCACCGTGATCCAGGGCACGAACGGTGAGGGCGGCGGCGCCGTCGGCGTTGCGCTCGATATGCGCATCGATCTTCCAGTCCCGGGCATCCTGCTGGCGGGCGAGCAGGATTTCCCGCTGGTAGGCCAGGCCGGCGCTATAGGCGCTGTCGACCTCGGTACCGGGCAGGGTGGCTGATGGCCAACCGCATCATCACCACATTGACTCCGATGACGACGGCAAAGAACGAAACCACCGCAATGAAAACGAAGCGTCCGGTCAGCGGCCGCGCGGTTGAAGCAGATGCGCTCATGTGTCGGTTCCTCGGCGGCCTGGCATTCAGGTTTGCATGATCCCTCGGACCGGTTTCACCGGCATGTCTAGGGTTACGAAATGATCGGTGGCGGTGGCGACCTCGCCAAGCCCGATGTCGGTGACGCGAAACGTCACGGGCACGGATTTCTCCGGCGCCTCGCTGAATGGCGCGGTCACCAGCACGCGCAGCTCGGTGGTCTGGTCGCGGCCCAGCACGATCATCGGCCGGTCCGGGGTCACCGAGTCGACGCCGACGATGTGGACCTTGGCGTCGGGCGGGCCGTCGATGTCGACCGCGACCACGACGCCGAATCCGTGCTTGTTGAGGAAACGCATGGTGTAGGCGTTGCGGATCGAACCGTCGCTGAGCTTGACCGCCACGGGATTGCGGTCGTGCAGCACGTTGATGTCGAGCAGGGTCCGCGTCAGCAGCGCATAAAGCATCACGGCGCAAACCACGACGATCAGCGATGCATAGACCGTGGTGCGCGCCCGAAACGGCTTGAAAATCTCGCTTTTCCCGGCCACCCGGCGTTGCACGTTGATGTCGTTGTCGTAGCCGATCAGGCGGGTTTCGCGGCCGATCTTGGTCATGACGGAGTCACAGGCGTCGATGCAAAGCCCGCACTGGATACAGCCGAGCTGGGCGCCGTCACGGATATCGATGCCGGTGGGGCAGACCGCCACGCACTGGTTGCAATCGATGCAGTCGCCGACCTTGTCGCCGAGCGCCCGCAGATCGATCGATTTCTTCAGCGAGCAGCGCGCCTCGCCGCGATCGTATTTATAGGTGACGTTGAGCGCCCACTCGTCGGTCAGCGCCGCCTGGATGCGCGGCCACGGACACATGTAGACGCAGACCTGCTCGCGCATATAGCCCGCCAGCACGTAGGTCGAGAGCGTCAGGATGCCGATCCAGATATAGGCGATCGCCGGCGCCTGGAACGTGGCGAGCTGCTTGACCAGCGTCGGCGCGTCGGCGAAGTAGAGCACCCATGCGCCGCCGGTCCACCAGGCGATCGCCAGCCAGATCGCGTGCTTCAATACGCGTCGCGCGGTGCGGTTGGCGGTCATGCCCGCCGCGTCGGCCCTGATCCGCTCGCGCCGATCGCCTTCGACCCAGCGTTCCACCGCATAGAACAGGTCGGTCCAGACCGTCTGCGGACACAGATAGCCGCACCAGATGCGCCCGCCGAGCGCGTTCATCAGGAACAGCGTCATCGCGGCGAGGATCAACAGCCCGGTGAAGTAATAGATTTCCTGCGGCCACAGCTCGATGAAGAAGAAGTAGAAGCGGCGATTCGGCAGGTCGATGAGAATGGCCTGGCCCGGCGCCCCGAGGCCGCGGTTCCAGCGCACGAAAGGCAGCAGGTAGTAGACGCCGAGGCAAAACGCCATCAGCCGCCACTTGATCCTGCGAAACGTGCCGGAGACGCTTTGCGGATAGACTTTCTTGTGGGCCACATAAAGCGGCCCGTCATCGTCCATCAGCAGGTCGTCGGGTGACACCATGTTTTTCATGACCTGAGGGTTCACAAAGGGTCCTCGGGTGAATTTATCGCGCGTGACCGGGCCCGTGCTTGACCTACATCAACCGGCCGCCGCGGCCGACGACAGGCCTGTCGGCGGCTATTTGCCGCCGCCCAGCGAATGCACGTACACGGCCAGCGCCTTGATGGTGACGGGGTCGAGACGCCCGCTCCAGGCCGGCATGACGCCGGCACGGCCGTTGCTGATGGTTTCAACCAGCGTGGCTTCGTCCGAACCGTACAACCAGATCCTGTCGGTCAGGTTCGGCGCGCCGACCTCCTGGTTGCCCCTGGCGTCGTCGCCATGGCAGCTCGCGCAGTTGGCGGCAAAGATCTTCTGTCCGGCTGCCGCATCGAACCCGGCGGCGGTCGAGAGGCCGGACAGGGAACGCACATAGTTTGCCGCGGTGACGATCTCGTCCTTCTTCAGGATCGCGTCGCGACCGAAAGCCAGCATCTGGCTATCATGGGCCTTGGCATGTCCCGACCTCGCGCCGAACTGGATCGTCTGCAGGATCTGATCGAGCGAACCGCCCCACAGCCAGTCGTCGTCGTTCAGATTTGGATATCCCTTGGCACCCGCGCCGCCGCTGCCGTGGCAGGGCGCGCAATTGTCGGCAAACACCGTCTTGCCCCGCGCCCGCGCCAGCGCCAGCAGGGCCGGGTCCTTTTCGATATCCGCAAGCGAGGTGCTTCCCAGCACTTTCATCTTCTCGCCGCGCAGCGCTTCGAGATTGGCAAGTTCGCCGGCGACGCTGGCCCGGGTCGAATAATGGAACAGTCCGGTCGTGTAGCCGGTCACCAGCGGCCACGCCGGATACACGACCCAGTATCCGATCGCCCACAGGATCGTGGCGTAGAACGTCAGGATCCACCAGCGCGGCAACGGCGTGTTCAATTCCTTGATGCCGTCCCACTCGTGGCCCGTTGTCGAACGGCCCGATACCTTGTCGAAATCCTGATGCTCGGCCATGTTCTGTCAGTCCTCCCGCAGCGGCATTCTGGCCGCGGCATCGAAAAGCGTCTTGTTCCGGGGGCGCAGCGCATAGAGCACGATGGCGACGAATATCCCGACGAAGACCGGCGTCCACAAGGTCAGGACGAGGTTCGACGCCAGGTTTTCGATGGAAACGATCGCTTTCATGTTTGAACCCTTCAGCGCAAATTCGCTTTTTCGTCGTAGAGCTTGAAATCCACCAGCGTGCCCAGCATCTGCAGATACGCGACCAGGGCATCGAGTTCGGTCGGGTTGCCGGGCTTGCCGTCGAAATTCCGGGCGACGGCTTTCGGATAGCGCTTCTGGAACGCCTCGGCGTCCGGACTGTCGGGATCGGTCTGGGCCTTGAGATCGGCCCTGGCGCTGGCGATCTGCTCGTCGGTATAGGGCACGCCGACGGCGCGGCTGGTGCGCAGATGAGCGGCGATATTTTCCGCGTCGACCTCGGTTTCGGCCAGCGCCGGATATCCGGGCATCACCGATTGCGGCACGATCGACCTCGGATCGATCAGATGGCGGACATGCCAGTCATCGGAATATTTGGCGCCGACCCGGGCGAGATCCGGACCGGTGCGCTTGGAGCCCCACTGGAACGGATGGTCGTACATGCTCTCCGCCGCCAGCGAGTAGTGCCCATAGCGCTCGACCTCGTCGCGCAGCGGGCGGATCATCTGCGAGTGGCAGAGGTAGCAGCCTTCGCGGACATAGATGTTGCGGCCGGTCAGTTCCAGCGGCGTATACGGCCGCACGCCGTCCACCGCCTCGATGGTGCTCTTGAGATAGAACAGCGGCGTGATCTCGACGAGGCCGCCGATGGCGATGACCGCGAGAATGCCCGCGATCAGGATGATCGAGTTCTTCTCGAAAATGGCGTGTCGGTTCCAGAGAGACATGCGGCGTCCTATTCGGCGGGCTGGAGCAATGCGGCGGCTTGGGTTTCGTCGGCCTCCCTGGCATTGACCGTCATCCAGAGATTGAAGGCCATGATCAGCGCGCCGATCAGGAACAGGGCGCCGCCGGCGGCGCGGATGATGTAGAACGGATGCATCGCCTCGACGGATTCGATGAAGGAATATTCGAGGAAGCCGAGCGAGGTATAGGCACGCCACATCAGGCCCTGCAGGATTCCGGACACCCACATCGCCGAGATGTACAGCACGATGCCGATGGTCGAGATCCAGAAGTGCCAGTTGACCAGCTTGAGGCTGTAGAGGCCCTTGCGGTCCCACAGCCAGGGCACCAGGCAGTACAGCGCACCGAACGAGACGAAGCCGACCCAGCCGAGCGCGCCGGAATGCACGTGGCCGATGGTCCAGTCGGTATAGTGGCTCAGTGAATTGACCACCTTGATCGACATCATCGGCCCCTCGAAGGTGGCCATGCCGTAGAAGGCGACCGACACCACCAGCATGCGCAGCACCGGATCGGTGCGCAGCTTGTCCCAGGCGCCGGACAGGGTCATCAGGCCGTTGATCATGCCGCCCCAGGACGGCATCCAGAGCATGATCGAAAACGTCATGCCGAGCGTCTGCGCCCAGTCCGGCAGCGCCGTGTAGTGCAGGTGATGCGGGCCGGCCCAGATGTACAGGAAGATCAGCGCCCAGAAATGGATGATGGAAAGCCGGTAGGAATAGATCGGCCGCTCGGCGCGCTTCGGAATGAAGTAATACATGATCGCGAGGAATCCGGCGGTCAGGAAGAAGCCGACCGCATTATGCCCGTACCACCACTGGAACATGGCGTCCTGCACGCCGCCCCAGGCGATGTAGGACTTCGATCCGAGGAACGAGACCGGCAGCGCCGGATTGTTGCCGAGATGGAGCACCGCGATGGTGACGATGAAGGCAAGGTAGAACCAGTTGGCGACGAAGATGTGCGGCTCCTTGCGCTTCACCAGCGTCATCAGGAAAACCAGCAGATAGGTCACCCAGACGATGGTCAGCCAGAGGTCGGCGTACCATTCCGGTTCGGCATATTCCTTGGATTGCGTGACGCCGAGCAGGTAGCCGGTGCCCGCGATCACGATGAAGAAATTGTAGCCGAGCACGACGAACCACGGCGCGAGCTCGCCGGCGAGACGAACGCGGCAGGTCTTCTGAACCACATACAACGAGGTCGCGATCAGCACGTTGCCCCCGAAGGCGAACACCACCGCCGACGTATGCAGCGGCCGCAGCCGGCCGAAAGTCGTCCAGGGCAGGTCGAGGTTCAGCGCCGGCCAGGCCAGTTGCGAGGCGATGATAAGTCCCACCGCGAACCCGGCGATACCCCAGATCACCGCCGCGACGGAGGCAAACTTGATCGGTCCGAGGTTGTAGTTGGGCCGTCCGCCGATCTCCTGCGCCGGCGGCTCGGCCGGCCGATCGTAGTAGCGATTGAGGATGGTAAATGCCGCCGCGATGCTGGCGATGCTGCCGAGCGAGGCATGAAAGGCAAAGGCGGTATCGTGGGCCAGTGCCGCTCCGATCAGGCACAGGAAGGCGAGCACGGCGAACAGCGGAAACAGGATTGCCTCGCCGATCGTCATCGATTTCGAACCCATGGACGCAGTTGTCATGGTGCGGCTTTCTTTCTGGACACAGTAGGGCGAGGAAATCATGGACGCGGCGCCGGCCGTTTGATCGAGATCAACGGTTCGCCGGCGTGGGCGCGGCGAGATCAACCGGGCGATCGAGGCGGGCTGCCTTGCTTACAAGCGCCTCCAGCGTGAGATCATTGGGACAATATTCCGGCTGGTGCTCGACATGGTCGGCACCGTCGAGATCGGCCGCGCAACGGTTCTTGGCGATGCAAAGCCGGCATACCCGCTCCATATCGCGCAGCACCTCGCCGCGTCGGGCGGCCAGGACGTCTTTCGACAGGCCGGACTGCGCCAGGCGACGATCGAGCAGCGCCGCGGAGCCCGGCGATGTCTGGGCCAGCGAGAGCAACTCCGGCGTCGAGACATGCAAGTCTCGCGCGATTCCCTCGATTTCCTGCGAGCTTAGACGGCCGATCTCGTTCCAGCGGAAAACCGCCTTTCTTGCTCCGTCCAGAAAAGTCCCGAAAAGCGAAACCCTGTCGGCCTTGCCAGATCGTGCAAACATGTCCAATGCCTTCCTTCCTACTTGGGTTCGCCAGGGCCGCCTGGTTGATCCAGGTCGATGCGGCCTGAATTTCCACTGATCGCGACCGGATCCCGGGACGTCCGGGCGGCCGCAAGACGCCGGCCATGCGCCGCGAGCGCGGTCCGGGATCGAAACTCCACGGCGTCTGCGAACAGGGTCCAGTCATGAATGCGCTTCTGACCGCAAAACAGCGCTTCCGCCCGCTGCACCGCCTCCGTGAGCGATGCGGCGTCGACGGTGAACGCGGCCTGGCAGGCGCGATGCTCATGGCCGGTGTCGTCGCAAACGGTTTTTATGAAACGCACATCGAACGAGGGCACGGCGACCTCCTTAATTCAACAAGTCTGGCTATACCGAACCGCAGGCGCCGGCTTTGACCGAAATCAAATTTGTGCGTCACGCGAATGGTCGAGCCTCCGGCGGCGATCAGCTGGCGGCCTTTATGTCTTCGGGCGATTCGAGGTAGAAGCCCGAATAGGTGTCGACGAAGCACAGATGATCGTGCACTTCCTTCACGCCCGCGATATTTTCCGCCGCCACGATCGCGGCTTGCCGTGCGCTTGGAGTGACGACGATGCCGTGCAGATGGACGACGCCGTTGCGCGCCGTCACCTGCAGTCCGATCGGCCGCCAGTCCGTGTTGGCGATGGCGTTGAAAACGCGCTCCCGGATGTGGTCGTCGTCGGCGGTCGGGTCGGGCACATCGCGCGCCAGGCTCGCGACGGCCTGCAGCAGGTTGGCGCGCGTCACGATGCCGACCAGCCGATCGTTGCGCATGACGGGCAGGCGCTTGACGCGGCGCTTCTCCATCAACTGTACGATTTCTTCGAGCGTCGTGTCCTCGGTGATCGCCAACGGCTCGAGCGTCATGACTTCATCGACCTTGCGCCCGCTGGCAAGGACGAATTCACTGGCCGCGCGACCCGGTCCGATGAAATATTGCAGCCAGCGCGGCCGCTTGCGCTGCGTGCCGATCTCCGCGCGGCGCAGGAAATCTCCCTCGGAGACGATTCCGGCCAGTTTTCCCTGTTCATCGAGCACGGGAAGGCCGCTGAGGTGGTTCTCCAGCATCAGCCTGGCTGCCTCGACGATCGGCGTGTCGGGCCTGACGGTGATGACATTCCTGGTCATGATCTGATGGGCGCGCATGATGATCTCCGCTGTGGACGATTGAACGAAATCTAAGGCTCCCGCGGGCTTTCGTTTTGATCCACGTCAACATGAAACGGAATTGCCCGTGCAAATCATGTGGCCTCGAAGAGGAGACGATCGATGCCCGTTTCGACCATCATCATGCTTGCCGGCGTCGTTGCCATGTTCGCGATCTTTGCCGGTGCGCTGGCGTGGGCGCAGCTGCAGACCCGCCGCTTCACCGGTTCTCCCGGCCCGGCGCGGGCGGTCGACCGCCCGAAGCAGCGACCGTTCTAGAACCCGCGTTATGGGGCGGTCGGATCAGGCCGTCGGCAGTTCGGCTTCGAGCAGATCGCCATCCGCGAGGTCCAGTGTGCTGCCCAGCCTGGTTCGCGCCGCATCCCGGATACGGGCCGCGATTTGCGGCTCGCGATCCATCAGCCCGTGCAGGTCGGCTGCATCGAGCGCGAGCAAACGGGTAGGGCGCAGCGCAACCACGGTGGCGGAGCGCCGCGACCGCCGCAAGGCGGCGATTTCTCCGAAGAAGTCGCCGGCGCCGAGGTGGACATGCTTGGGGCGCAGCTTGATTTCGACTTCACCGTCCACGATCAGGTACATCGAATGGGCCGGCTCGCCGCGCCGGGCAATGACCGTGCCTCGATCCGCCTTCTGCGCGCGCAGGATCTTCATCACATCCCCGATCTGCACGGCCGTCAGTTCGCTGAACAGGGGAATCCTCGCCACCAGCCCCCAGGTGACGACAAAATCGCGGCGGTGCACCTCGTTGGCGAACGCCGTCGCCACGATACCCACCGGCAGCGCCACCATCAGCAGGCCGACAAAGATCGTCAGTCCGGCCACCAGCCGGCCTGCCGCGGTGATCGGCACGGCGTCGCCGTAGCCGACCGTTCCGAGCGTCACGATCGCCCACCACATGGCTTCGGGGATGGTGCCGAACTTTTCCGGCTGGGCGGCGCTTTCGGCGAGATGCATCAGTGCGGCCGCGACCAGCGTCGCGCCGCAGAGAATCACGAAGCAGCCCGCAAGCGCGCGGCGTTCGGTGTAGAGCGCCTCCAGCAGCGAACGCATGGCGGGCGAATAGCGCGTCAGCTTGAAGAAGCGGATCAGGCGCAAGACCAGCAGGGACTTGAAATCGGCCGCGAGGAACAGCGGCAGCCAGAACGGCAGCACGGCGGCGAGATCGATCAGCCCGGCGGGACTGGCCGCCAGGCGCAGCCGTGCCCAAACTGGACCGAAACGCTGCCACCGCGGATGTTCGACCGCCGTCCAGAGCCGCGCCGCGTATTCGACCGAGAAGGTGACCAGGGCGATGTCTTCGATGACATCGAACGTCGCGCCATACCGGGCCGCCAGCCTTGGCACGGATTCCAGCACCGTCGCGGCAAGTGTGACGACGATCAGCCCGATCAGCGTCCAGTTCACGACCGCGCCAATTCTGTCGGCGCCGGCACCCTGATCGAGGATGCCGTACAGACGCCGACGAAATTGAGCGCCTCCGTAATGGCGAGACACCGTTACCTCCGCCGTCCGGCGGCTTCAGGCCGAGCGATCCAGACGTCCGGATGTGGTGAAGCCCAGCACACCATAGAACGGACAGCGCAAAAGGATACCGGTGGCGAACAGATAAATGCCGGCCAGCAGCGCAACGACCGAATCCGGCGTGAGGGGGCTGTTCTTCCCGACATAGCCGATGAGGGCCAGACCCAGCATCGCGCGGATGGCCTGGTCGACCGTTCCAATATTGCGGGGCATTTTCAAGTCTCCCGATTCATTGAAACGACAGTTTGAACCACTCCGGTGCGGTTGCCTTGATTTTCATCAAACGATGGGCGATCGAGCCGATGGGCGTCATCGCCCGGCTTGATCTGGGTCAAATCGCGCAGAGCGATCCCGCCGTAACATTCACGTCAACCCAGCCACTATCCAAAGAGGGACGCGATGTACGAATTTCTCGAGGAAACCGTCGAGCGCAACATGACGAGCCCGGCGAAAACCGTCGCGCCGGAGACGACCGCAGGTGATCTACTTCGCCTGTTCGCCACCGATAATCTCGATGCCTATCCGGTCGTCAGCAACGGAGAACTGGTCGGTATCGTTTCCAAGGCCGATGCTTTGAAGGCCTTTGCGCTCACCCCGGCCAGCATCCTTCCACACTATGACGACATGATGGGAACGACCGTCGACCAGATCATGTCGCCTCATGTCGTGACCGTCGCCCCCGAAGCACGGCTGCAACACGTCCTGTACCTGTTGGGCGCCCATCGCTTCAAGAGCCTGCCGGTGGTGGACCGCAATAACCGGCTGAAGGGCATGATCGCGCGCGACGACATCATTCGCGCGCTGGCGTTCGGCAGATGCAATCGCCGCCATGCGCTGCCGCTGGTTGCCCCGGCTGTCGGCTATTACGCCATCGCCTGACCGCGGACCGGCGCGCCGCTCATAAACCTGCCGCCAGCGCGATGCGCATCAATTCGGACATGCTGCGCGTGCCGGTCTTGGCCATGAGATTGGCGCGGTAAACCTCAACCGTGCGCGGGCTGATGCTGAGGTCGTGCGCGATGACCTTGTTGATCTTCCCGGCGACCAGCCCGCGCAGGACATCGCGCTCCCGGGGGGACAGTTCGGCGAGGCGGGCTTCAGCCTGCTGTTTCGCCGAGCTGTCGCCCTGAATTGCCGGCCGGGCGTCCAGGGCGGACCGGATCGCACCCAACAGGACGGCGTCGTCAAACGGCTTCTCGATGAAATCGGCCGCGCCGGCCTTCATCGCTTCGACGGCAAGCGCCACGTCACCATGACCGGTGATCAGGATCACGGGGCTCGTGGAACCCTTGCTCCTCAGCTCACGCACGAGTTCGATGCCGTTCATTCCCGGCATCCGGATATCCGAAACCACGCAGCTTCGCGCATCGATGGGGGATTTCGGCCAGCAGCGCGCCGGCCGAATCGTAGATCCGGGGCTTGAACCCGTTGACATCCAGCAGAAATGCCGTCGAGTCGCGCATCGCTGCGTCGTCGTCGACGACATGGACAACGGTCTTATCGTTCATGGCCATCCTCCGGCTCGGCGAAAGGTACCGTAAATTCGAAAATGGTGCCGCCGCCGTCGTTGGGAATGGCGGAGATCCGGCCACCGTGCGCTTCAATGATGGTTCGGCAGATCGAGAGGCCGACGCCCATTCCGTTTGCCTTGCTGGTTACGAAGGGTTGAAACAGGTGCTGCGCGATCTCCGGATTGATGCCGGTACCGCTATCGGCGACCGAGAACAGCGCGATTGATTTCTGGCGCGTGACCGCGATCGTCAGGTCGCGACGGCTGGTGGTTTCCATCGCCTCCACCGCGTTCCTGATCAGATTGAGCGCGACCTGCTGGATCTGGACCTTGTCGACCGCGATGTCGGGAAGATCGCGATCGCATCGAAGCGACACGCGCACGTCTAGCTCCCTGGATCCGACCAGGGCGAGTGCCGCGGCCTCTTCGAGCAGGATCGCCGGATTCTCCAACGTCGGCTGGATGTCTCCCTTGGCGACGAACTCCCGCAGCCGCTTGATGATGTCGCCGGCACGCAGCGCCTGGTCCGCGCTGCGGTGCAGGACCTCGCGAATACGCTCCTTGTCGACCTGATCGGCTTTCAGCAGGGTTGCCGCACCGCGCAGGTAGCTGGTGATAGCCGATAGCGGCTGATTGAGCTCGTGCGCCAGCGAGGAGGCCATTTCGCCCATCGCGGTCAGACGGGAAACATGGACCAGCTCCGCCTGCAGCTCGTGCATGCGCCGTTCCTGGCTTCGACGTTCGGTCAGGTCGCGAATGAAGCCGGTGAAGAATTGTTCGGCACCCACCTTGGCTTCACCCACTGCCAGTTCCATCGGAAACGTCGAGCCGTCCTTGCGTTCGCCGACCACGATCCGGCCGATACCGATGATCCGGCGATCGCCCGTGCTGCGGTAACGGTGCAGATAGCCGTCGTGCTCCTGGCGATAGGGCGAAGGCATCAGGATCGAGACGTTTTTTCCAATTACCTCCGCGGCCGACCAGCCGAACAGACGTTCGGCCGTGGCGCTGAAAGACCGCATGATACCGTGATCGTCGATCACGATCATCGCCTCCGGTACCGTATCCAGGATCGACTGCAGTTCCGCCTGCCGGTGACGCGAGTCGTCCGATTCGCGCGACAGACGGTCGCCGATGAAGCCCAGTATCGGCCCCAGCACCGCAAAAAACGAAACATCGATCAGGCTCGCCGGATTGGTGAGGAGGCTTGCCCCGAGGAAGAATGCGCTGATGCCCACGCATAAAATCGTCGCAACGATGGCCGGGCCGCGGCCGCCTGCGAAGGCGGCAAACACGACGACCGGCACGTAAATGACCGTGAAGGTGCGGTCCTCGAAGTATTGATGGAGCAGGAGGCGGAGAACAAATACCAGGATGGCGGCGGCCACCGCCGACCCGTAACGAAACCAGAAACGGGGCCGGGCCGTCATCGGACGATCCAGTCCGGCGCGGTTTCGACCACCAACCCCCTCTTTGGCACCTTGTCACGTCCCCAAAACGGCCGGTATCGACGGCGGGAAACCAACCCGGCCGGTGATGGCGCCGCCGGAAAATCCAGGGGCGCCAGGCGCTTCCCTCTTGATCGGGATTATGTCAGATAGCATAAACCCTTGTATCGGTGAAAGTGGAGCGGCAGTCCATGGACAAGACTGTGGCGGATCTAAACATCGAGCATTTCAAGAAGCTGCTGGCGGCTGAAACGGACCCGGTCAAGCGCCGGACGATTGAACGGCTGCTTGCGGAAGAAGAGGCCAAGCTGGCGCTTGCCAAGGCCGCCAAGACCACACCCCGGGACAAGGGCTAGGTCGTAGGCATGATGTTTACGACCTAGTGTCCTGAACCAAGTTCGCAATCGTGATTTGCGGGCATTGCCGCGGCGTTGGATGGAGCAAGGAGTCATGGCGCAAACTTGCCCGGACGATGATGAGCGTGAGTCGTGACGATGAAGCGAAGGGCAGCTCTGAGAGCCGGCGACCTGCGATAGACGGCGGCCACGCTGGGATCTCTACGTAGGCAAGTGGCGGCGTCGTAGCGGTGAGCCATGACGAACGCTCGGGGCTAGGTTCACGATGCCCGCATCGAAGCCGTTATCGTGAGCCGATCGTTGGATCAGTGGTGCCCTAGGACGCCACCCATTGGAGTTCCCTGCGGCATGGCGACGAGGCCACGCGGCCTGTCGGTATCGCCGGTGCAACGCATCTCGCGGGCCTTTGGGCTCCAGCCGCACTCGGCGCATGGAGGCGTCCGTAAGCTCTCGACCGATCCAAACTGTCGTGGCCACAAGTGCGCGACGTCGTCGGGCAGCGATTTACGTGCCGTCGCCACCGGTAGTCACGGCTCCTTCGTTTTAGCTGCCTGGATGCATCGACAGCATCCGCAGACTGCGGTCCAGCGCGCTGGACCGCAGTCATCTCGATGCTGCCGCATGCGTCCAGGCCAGCCAGCTCCGAAGGAGCCATGACTACACGAGGCCCACGGCATCGCACATCGCTGTTCACGAAGCTCGGACCCGTCGACAGCTTGAACGCCTCCGATCCGGTCATCGGCAAGTGCTACGAACGCCACCGTGCTGCCAGTTCCGCAAGTTGCCTCGACGATATCGACAGGCTTCATTGCCTTCGCCATGCCGCGGAACGTCCATCTCGTCATGGACAATTCTCGGCGCCACGCTTCAACGTCCCCACTGATCACGGCTTCGATGGCTGGCTAACAGGCCCCGCTACACGTGCCCCTGACCCCGGCTCGTCACGCAGTCCGTCCATGGCTCACTCCACGGTCGAGCGCCTCTCTTGCGCTACCGTCGACCGATCCAGCCCCAGATTGGCCGCCATTTCGTCTGATCGCAGCCTCGCCGCGCAGTCAGCACGATCCGCGCTCTCAGTTCCATCGCCTGCGCCATCTTCCGCCGCATCCCAACGACTTCGTTCCGCACGCTCACCATCGCTCAACGTCAGATGAGCATCCTTGCTTCCATCGAACGCTTCCTGCCGGTCCAATGCCCCGGCACAGATACGACCCGATATCGCGAACTTCTGGTTCAGGACACTAGTCGCTGGCCCCCCAGGGGCGCCAATGCGTCGGGCTGACGATGACACGCTCGCGCGTCTGGACCTTGATCCAGCCATCCGGCGCGCGACAGCAGGCAAACACCAGCGAATGCACGCGATCGTCCTCGATCACCGCCAATTCAAGATCGCGGTCGAACGGCGCCGTTGAAATCGTTTGCCACATTGCCGGGTCGTCCATCATTTCTGGTCTCGCATACTGCGGCATCGGGTCTTATGGGCGGTGGCTCTCGGCCATCCGATCCAGGCCTCCTGGCGCGCCCTTTTTGGGCTCTGCCCCGGATTTGCTAAAGATCGGCAGAATAGCGCACGGTGATTTGCATTTATTGTCCTATGTCAAAAATTGCCTCGCTTTCGCAGTTTTCCCACCGTACCGGCTGAAAACGCCGGGCCGCGGCGCTGACCGTGCCGCGGCTACAGGGCCTGAACCGTCCAGGCGATCATATCCCTCGCAATTTGGCCGAACGCGTCGTTGAAGGCGGCAACGGCTGGCGGCGGCTCCAGCCTGTCGAATTTCCGGTTTTCCTCGAACAGCCGCGCAGCGATGACCTTGCCGTCCCGGTCGACGATCCGCGCCGACAATCCGATTTCAGCGGTTGGCTCCGACTCCACCGAAACCCGGAAACGCCTGACATCGATCAGAAGCTGGAAGTCGGCCTGCCCGGCGTCCGCCGTGTGCAGCGGCGCGTGCGCGAGATCGTAGTTCTCGAAGCTCTCGATCAATCTCGCCTGCAGCAGCTTTGGGATGGCGTCAGCCCAGAGAAATTCCGCGAATTCCGGGGCGTCACCGGCCGGCGAGAACAGCATTCGCTGGGTCTCGAGCATCACGACCGCCGTCGGCTCCGGAATCGCCAACGGTCCCTTGATGGTCTTGTCCGGGGCCGCAAAGTCCTGCGCCGCGCGCAAATCGTAGGCAATTCGTCTGACGGGCGCACCGCCGCCGGTCATCTTTTCGAGCCCGGCGACGATGTTGTCGAGTTTGCCGGTGTTGCGCGCCAGGCCCTCCGAGAAAACCTGCAGATTGGCAATCGTGTTCTTCAGCGGCTCCGCATTGTCGGCCAGCACCGTGTCGACCCGCCGCAACGCGCTGCGGGCCGCCTGGGTCATGCCTTCGCCCGCTCCGGGCTCGGCGACCAGCGTGGTCACCGTCCCGGAATTCGCAAGCAGCATGCCGCCTTCGAGCGCGATCACGGGAACGCCGGTCAGGCCCTGGAACTCGAGGCCCACCTTGGTGTCCGAATGCACCGGGGTCGTCGACGCCACCGAGATCATCGCATTGACGCGGCGCGGGCTGTCGGGCGCCAGGCTCAGATCCGTTACCTCGCCGACGCGGATCCCGTTGAACATCACGGCGGCGCCGACCAGCAGTCCCGGCACCGAACCGTCGAACTGGAGGTGATAGGTGGCGCGCGCTCCGAGCCCGCCGGTGTTGTGAAGCCAGTATACGAAGCCGAACGCGGCGGCGATGACCGCCAGCACGAAGGCGCCGACGACGACGAAGGGAGCGCGGGTTTCCATTTCTCAGCTCGCTTTTGGTTGCAGCATCAGGGAGCGCTTGCCGTGGAAATAGGCCCGCACCCAGGGATGCTCGGATTGCAGCAGCTCGCGCATCGGTCCGATGGCGACAATCTTGCCGTCCGCAAGCGCGGCGACGCGGTCGCAGACGACATTCAGGCTGGCGAGGTCATGGGTGACCATGAACACCGTCAGCCCCAGCGTTTCCTGCAATGTCTTGATCAGGGCGTCGAAATCGCCCGCCGCGATCGGGTCGAGACCCGAGGTCGGCTCGTCGAGAAACACGATCGCGGGATCGAGCGCGAGCGCGCGGGCCAGCGCCACGCGCTTGGTCATGCCGCCCGACAATTCGGACGGAAACTTGTCGCCGTCCTCCGGTTTCAGTCCGACCATCTCGAGCTTGGCGGTGGCGATCTCGTCCATCAACGATTCGGACAGCACGAGATTCTCGCGCAACGGAAACTGGACGTTCTGCCGCACGGTGAGCGACGAAAACAGGGCGCCCTGCTGGAACAGGATGCCCCATCGCCCGGCCGCGTTGCGGTTGCCGCGGTCATGGCTGTCGCCGATCGCGGCCCCCATCACCTCGATCTCGCCGCCTTGCCGCGGAATCAGGCCGATGATGGTCCGCATCAGCACCGACTTGCCGCCGCCGGAAGCCCCGACCAGGCCGAGGATCTCGCCCCGGCGCACGTCCAGCGACAGATGGTCGATCACGACATGCCGGCCGAAGCCGACCACGAGGTCGCTGACGCGGATGGCAAATGACGGGGTTGCGTCCTGCATCGTCACATCCCGACCGACGCGAAGAAGACCGCAAACAGCCCGTCGAGCACGATGACGAGAAAGATCGACTTCACCACCGAGGTGGTGGTCTGCCTGCCGAGCGATTCCGCGCTGCCCTTGACCCGCAAGCCCTCGCTGCAGGCGACGATGCCGATCACCAGCGCCATGAACGGCGCCTTGATCATCCCGACCTCGAAGCTGGTCACCGATACGGCGTCGTGCAGCCGCGCGATGAAGATCGCCGGTCCCATGCCGCCATAGAACCATGCCACCAGGCCGCCGCCATAGAGCGCGGCCATCGATCCGATGAAGGTCAGGATCGGCAGCGCGCAGACCAGTGCGACGACGCGGGGCAGGATCAGCACTTCGACCGGATCGAGACCCATGGTCGACAGCGCGTCGATTTCCTCGCGCATTTTCATCGAGCCGAGTTCGGCGGTGTAGGCGCTGCCGGAGCGGCCGGCGACCATGATGGCGACGATCAGGACGCCGAGCTCGCGCAGCACCAGGATGCCGACCATGTCGACGACATAGGAATCGGCGCCGAATTTGCGGAAATGGAAGATGCCCTGCTGGGCGATGATGGCGCCGATCAGGAAGGTGATCAGAACGACGATCGGAATGGCCTGAAAGCCGACCTTGTAGAGTTGATAGAACAGCGACGTCAGGCGCAGCGACCGCGGCCGGCGCAGCAGGCCGCCGATGGCCGCAAACAGCGCGCCCAGCATCTGCAGGAAAATGGTCAGGTCTTCCGTGGCGCCGATGGCGGCGCGGCCGACCTCGCCGACCTTGAGCAGAACCGGATTTACTGCCGGCGCCGGCGCGGCATTGTGACGATTGACCTGGCGCACCTCCTCGATCAGGCCGGCGTAGTTGGCGGCAACGCCGACGACATCGGCGTGATGGCCGGCGGAGGCCGCCCGCCGCGACAGCTTTTCCAAGAGCCAGGCCCCCAGCGTGTCGAGCTCGCGCACGCCGCTCATATCGAGTCTTATCGTACGTGACCGGTCGAGCTCAGCCGCCACGGTGCCGGAGAGGGTCTCCAGCGTGCTGACATTGGCGGCGGTCCAGGATCCAACGGGGCGCAACTCAAGTACCTCACCCGAGAACGTGGCGGTTAGTTGCGGGGCAGTCGCCAAGACCGTGTTCCTCTTCAAATCGGATACTTGCCTTCTAGACCCCGGGGCGGCGCCCAGATTGACCTACCTCAAGACGGGCAAGGATCGGGGAGGGGTGGGATTTTGACGCATATCAATCGTTCCGGCGTGGCCTGGCCATAGACTTCCCGCCGAATGATGCGACAGGGGCAGGACCGATGTTCGACTCGGACGAGCTGAGAGAGGAGCTGCAGGCGCTGCAGGGCGACATGGCGCGCCTCCTTAACACAACGGGCGAGGGCATTTTCGACACCGCAAAACATCGCACCGATGCTCTCGCCGACCGGATCAAGGCGGTGCTGGATGATCTCGGCGCGACCTTGAGCGAACAGGACGACCATGTCGGGAATATCATATCGGGTCGCCCCATCGCCTCGCTCGCGTCTGCTTTCGCGCTCGGCGTCGTTGTCGGCTTCATGTTGAGGAGGCACTAGGGTGAACACCGACAATGTCGTCAACCATCTTCGGATCCTCTGGCGCACCGACCGGATCATCGCCGATATCCGGCTGCGGCACCTGCTCGTCGGGCTTGGTCTGCGGGCTTTTGCCGCGTTGATCGCGGCGTTCGGGCTGCTGATGCTGGAGCTGGCGGCCTATTTCGCGCTGGTGCAGGTCTGGAGCGCGATTGCGGCGGCGGCCATTCTCGGCGCGTTCAACTTCGCGGTTGCCGCCCTTCTGTTCGTGATCGCGGCACGGCCGCCGAGCGGGCGTGAACTCGGGCTCGCGACCGAAATCCACGGTTCCTCGGTCGATGCGCTGCAGCTCGAGGCGCGGGCGCTGCACGCGCAGGCGTCCGGAATGATCCATCACCCGTTGAACGGCATCCTGCCCTTGCTGATCCTGCCGCTGCTTACGATCATCATCAGGAGCCTGAAGAAGCCGGCTGCAGCTGCCCCCGCGGCAGAGCAGAAGTAATCGTGGGGCCGCGGTTGGCCCGGACCACAAACGAGGAGCGAACCAACATGCTAGACGCCGGTTCCAGGCCGATCCTGAATGCATCCCTTCCGGCGCGGTTTCGCCGGATCCGGATCGAACTCGCACGCGAGCCCGGCCACCCCGAGGGCGACGCCGACGTCGCCTATGTCATCGTCGCACCGCTCGATGCCGACGACCGGATCGACCCTGTGCTTTGGCGGCAGCACCGCGAGGCATGCCGGATCGCGCGATTGCGGCCGGGCCGGGAGGACGACCATGGTCATCTGGTGCATCGTCAGGGTGGCGGCTGGGTGTTGCACTACGTTGCCGGGGCCCATACGCCGGACGAGGCCGGGTTTCACTTCGCCGAAGAGCGTTTCATACCCGGCGAATATGTCTCGATCAACGAAGCCGGCAAGTTGCACACCTACCGCGTCGCATCGGTCGATCGCCTGTAGTCGCGGAAAGCCAACTGCCTGCTTTTCTCAAATCCCTGCTGCCGTTCGCCTCGATCTTTGCAGCCGCTTATCTGGCTCGCATCCTGATCGTGCCGAATGTCGCGCCGGTCGCGGAGGGCGAACAATCAAATTGGCAAATCCAGGTCGCCTTCGCTTTGATGTCGGCCCAGAACATCGGTTTACTCGGGATGGTCCTGGTCGTGCTGGTGGTGCTGTCGAGCCGGGTCAAGAGGCTTGGGCGTACGATCCATCCCCGTTGACGATCCGGGAGATTCGGCAGCCGAGGTTTCTGCCTGTCTTCATGTCTTGCTTAATTCCAGCGTTACATCGCAGACCGTATAATCCGTCGCATCGGACTTTACCGCGAAACCGAGCTCCCGGCACATGTTCAGCATTGCCTGGTTTTCCTGAAGCACCTGGCCCGATATGCGTTTCAGTCCTTCGGATTTGGCGTATTCGATGATCAGCTGCATCAAGGCCCAGCCCAGCCCTCTGCCCTTGAGATCGGACCTGAGCAGGATGGCGTATTCACCGTTCTCGTAGATCGAATCCGAGTGAATCCGAACCACGCCAACCAGTTCGCCTGTGGCTTCGTCGAACGCGACAAAGGCCATCGCACGGGCATAATCGAGTTGCGCCAGCCGGGCGATGAATGCGTGTGGAAACTCCTTCATCGGTGCGAAGAAGCGCATCCGAAAATCCTGGCTGGTGACGTGCAGCAGGAAGCCGTGGATCAGCGGTTCGTCTTCCGGGCGAATCGGGCGCGCAAAGATCCGCCAGCCGTTCTTCACTTCAAGATGCCGCTGCCATTGCGACGGATACGGCCGCACCGCGAAATTGGCGGGACCTGAACCGGCGAACTTTGGTTTGGCCGATCCCACGGCGACGCGCGCATCCACCACCAGCACGCCTCCTTCATCCGCCAGCAAGGGATTGATATCAAGCTCCCGGATCTCCGGAATATCCGCCGCCATCTGCGCCAACTTGACCAGAACCATCGCGACCGCGTCGTGCTTGACCCCCGTAACGTCGCGATAGGCGCGCAGCAGCCGCGAGACACGGGTGCGCTCGATCAGGTCTCGGGCCAATCGCAGATCGAGCGGCGGAAGCGCCAGCGCCTTGTCGTTGATGATTTCGACCGCCGTGCCGCCGTGCCCGAACACGATGACGGTGCCGAAGGTCGGATCGTCGGCAAGTCCAAGAATCAGTTCACGGGCCTTGGGCCGTACCACCATGGCCTGCACGATGACACCGGAAATCCTCGCCTCGGGACGCAGCGATTTCGCCCGTGCGAGGATGTCGGCCATCGCCCCGCGCACGGCATCGACGTTGGTAAGATTGAGCACGACGCCGCCGACGTCGGATTTGTGGATGATGTCTCGCGACATGATCTTGAGGGCAACGGTCGAGCCTTGCGCAAACAACGGCGCCGCGTGGGCGACCGCCTGCTCGACATCCGCAGCCGCATAGGTCGGCACCATCGGAATGTCGTAGGCGGCGAACAACCGCGCGATCTCAACGGGGTCGAGCCACTGGCGGCCGTCGGATAGCGCCGCTGCGACGATTTGCCGGGCAGCATCGCAATCGGGCGCAAATTCGCCGGGCATCGCCGGCGGGACCTGCGCCAGCGTGGCCGTAACCTCGCGATGCCTTACCAAATGCATGAAGCCGCGCACCGCATCGTCTTCGGTCGGGTAGTTCGGAATCCCGGCGCCGTTTAAAAGATCAATGATCTTCTGGTCCGCGCCGACCCAGACCGCGAGCACCGGTTTGGCCGAGCCGAGGTGCTGCTGGCGGTACTTGCCGACGATGTCGGTCACGGTAGCTGCGATCTGGTCAGCCGGAGCAATCGCGGTCTGAACGTTCATCACCAGGATTGCGTCGTTGCCCGCGTCGGCCAGCAACACCCTGAGTGCTGCAGCATAGCGTGCGGCGTCGGCATCGCCAACGATATCGATGGGATTCGATCCGGACCATGTCGGCGGCAGAACCGCGTCAAGGCTTTCGCGGATGGCAGGTTCGATCGTGGCAGGGGCACCGCCGAGCTCGACCAGCCGATCGACGGCAAGCACACCGATGCCACCGCCATTGGTCAGGATCGCCAGCCGCTTGCCCGAAGGCTGTTCGACCCGCCCTAGCGTCTCGGCGCAGTCGAACAACTCGCGAAGATCCGATACCCGCAGGATCCCGGCGCGACGGAATGCAGCGTCATAGACCGCGTCCGAACCGGCCAGCGCGCCGGTGTGGGTCGCGGCCGCCTTCGCCCCCTGCGCCATGCGGCCGGACTTGACGACGACGACAGGCTTGATCCTTGCCGCCGCACGCGCCGCGGACATGAACTTGCGGGCGTCCTTGATGGCTTCGACATAGAGCAGGATGGCGCGCGTCTTGCCGTCGAGCGCGAAGAAATCGAGCAGATCGGCGATATCGACGTCGAGCTGGTCGCCGATGGACACCATCCCGGAAAACCCCACCCCGCGCTGCGCCGCCCAATCCACCATGCCGGCGGCAATGGCGCCGGACTGCGAGATCAGCGCGAGATTTCCCGCAGCCGGCATGTGCGCGGCGAAGCTCGCATTGAGCGTCGCGCCGGGCATCATGATGCCAAGGCAGTTCGGGCCGATCAGTCGCATGCCATATCGACGGGCGGCGCGCCCGGCAGCTTCCGCCGGTGATCCCGCGCCATGGCCAAGCCCGGCGGCGACGATCAGGGCGCCAGCGGCGCCGAGAGCTCCCGCCTCATCGATGAGACCTGGGACTGCCGCCGCCGGCGCCGTGATCACCACGAGCTCGGGGACAAAAGGCAATTGCCCCAGGCGACTGACCGTGGCAACGCCATCGATCTCGGGATGGTGCGAATTCACCAGGCCAAACTGGCCGTTGAATTTCGCCTTGCGGATATTGCCGAGAATGGCCCGCCCGACCGATCCGGGCCGCGGGCTTGCTCCGACCAGCGCGACCGAACGGGGCGCGAGCAGGTTTTTGAGGCGATAGGTCGACATCAGGTCAAATCGTCCGGCTGGGGCGGGCGTGCGCTTGTGGCACTGCTTTGGCTTCACGGTAAGTGTTTGCGGACAATCATGATTGATCTTCATCAAGGCGAATTGCCGGCCACGCCGGCCATCCTGATTTGATCGAGGTCAGGGGTTCACCGGCTTGCGGCCTTATGTATGATCCGGCCCCGTGTTGCCGGTTCCTTCTGGAGAAACCGATGCGCGCCATGGTGTTGCCTGCTCCGGACGTGGCTCTTGAAATGGTCGAGCGCGCCGATCCCGTCCCCGGCAACGGAGAGATCCGTGTCAGGGTGAGTGCGTGCGGCGTTTGCCGGACCGATCTTCATGTGGTCGACGCCGAGCTTCCCGGCATCAGGTATCCCATCGTGCCCGGCCACGAAATCGTCGGCCGCGTCGATCTCGTCGGCGGCGACGTCACGACCCATCGCCCGGGTGACCGGGTCGGTATCCCCTGGCTCGGATACACCTGCGGCGCCTGCAGGTTTTGCCGGGAGGGCATGGAAAATCTCTGCGATCATCCGCTTTTCACCGGCTACACGCGCGACGGTGGCTTCGCCACCCACACCATCGCCGACGCCCGCTACGCTTTCCCGCTCGGCGAAGACGGCGATGATGTTTCGATCGCACCCTTGTTGTGCGCCGGCCTGATCGGTTGGCGGTCGCTGGTGATGGCGGGCGATGCCGGGCGGCTCGGCATCTATGGCTTCGGCGCAGCAGGGCACATCGTCGCCCAGATCGCGCGCTGGCAGGGCCGGTCGGTCTATGCCTTCACCCGGTCCGGCGACATCGCGGCGCAGGACTTTGCCCGCCGGCTCGGCGCGGCGTGGGCCGGATCCTCGGATCAGCTGCCCGATACCCCTCTCGATGCCGCCATCATCTACGCTCCCGCCGGCGAACTGGTGCCGGCGGCGCTGCGCGCGGTTCGCAAGGGCGGCCGGGTGGTATGCGCTGGAATCCACATGAGTGATATTCCAGGCTTTTCCTATGGTCTTCTGTGGGAAGAAAGACAGCTGGTGTCGGTCGCCAACCTCACGCGCCAGGACGGGCTGGATTTTCTGAAAATCGTCCCAAAGGCCGGAATCCGCACCCGGACGACGGCATTCCCGCTTGGCGAGGCCAACGAGGTGCTGCAAAAACTGCGGACCGGACAAATCCTGGGCGCCGCGGTGCTCGAACCCTAGCGCATGTCCCGGCGAAGCATGCCCTCGGACTTGATCCGAGGGTGGATCCGGTTCGCCGACAAGGACATGCGCCAACAGTAGAATCTACGGCGCATGACCGCTTCAACAACCGCCACCTCACGCCTGCAGGAGCGCGTTTTCGCATTCCTGACCGATCCGGCAAGGCACAAGGATGTCCACCGCATCGATACCCATGCGGCATCGGTGTTTCTCGAAGGCACCCGCGCGCTGAAGATCAAGCGTGCCGTCCGTTTTCCATTCCTCGATTACTCGACGCTGGCGAAGCGGAAAGCCGCTTGCGATGAGGAATTGAAGATCAACAGTCGGTTCGCGCCGCAAATCTACCGTCGCGTCGTCGCGATCACGCAGGCTGACGATGGATCGCTGGGCATCGATGGCGATGGCGTGCCGGTCGAATATGCGGTCGAAATGACCCGCTTCGACGAACGCCAGACCGTCGATCACCTGGCGGAGGCCGGCGAGCCGGATCGCGACCTCGTTGCGGCCATGGCCGACGCCATCGCGGCCTCCCATGCCGTCGCGCCGCCGGCGCCGGCCGAGCCCTGGATCCAATCGATCCCGACCTTCATCGACGACAATACCACGGCTTTCCGAACCGCGGCCTGTTTTCCCGCCAGCGATGTCGACGACCTCGACCAGGCATCGCAATCGGCGTTTTCTCGGGTCCGGAGCTTGCTGGAGCAGCGCGGCGGGCAGGGACATGTGCGGCGGTGCCACGGCGACCTGCATCTGGCGAACATCGTCCTGATCGGGCACAAGCCCGTCCTGTTCGATGCGATCGAATTCGATCCCGTCATTGCATCGGTCGATGTTGTCTACGATCTCGCGTTCCCGGTGATGGATTTGCTTCACTACGGCCGGCATGCCGCCGCCAACGCCCTGCTCAACGGCTATCTGAAGGCGGCATCGCTCGAGCATGCCGCCGCGCTCAAGGCGTTGCCGTTGTTCATGTCGCTGCGCGCGGCGATCCGCGCCAAGGTGCTGCTGGCCCGTCCTGGCGGGACCTCTCGCGACACCGCCCAGGGCTATTTCGGGCTTGCGCGGCAGTTGATCCATCCCCCGGCGCCGACGCTCGTCGCTGTTGGCGGGTTGTCCGGAACCGGGAAATCGGTTCTGGCGCGCGGCCTTGCTCCCATCGTCCTGCCGCAGCCAGGAGCCGTCGTGTTGCGCACCGATGTGCTGCGAAAGCAGGAATTCGGCGTCGATGAAACGGATCGGCTGCCCGAAGTCGCATACCAGCCGGAGATGACCGCGACCATTTACCAGCGTCTGGTCCAGCACGCCTCGCAGGTTCTTTCCGAGGGCCACTCCGTCGTCGTCGACGCGGTGTTTGCGCGTCAGGCCGAGCGGGCCGCGATCCGCGACGTGGCGCGAAAGCTGAACGTCGGGTTTGCCGGGCTTTTTCTAAAGGCCGATCTTGCGACCAGGCAGGGCCGCGTCGGCCGCCGGCAGCGCGATGCATCCGACGCGACGCCCGAGATCGCCGGGCTGCAGGAACGCTATGATATCGGCGCGATCGACTGGGACATCATCGATGCCTCCGGAACGCCCGAATTGACCTTGCAGCAGTGCCAGCTTCGAATCACGTATCGTGAGGGCTCAGGACATGCCGCGATCGCCTAGATCGGGAAATAAGGCTGCGTCGCGCATCGGGAGGATGCCGCGGCCGCAGCCGCGGTTGAATCCGGTGATGGCCTGCGACACCGCGTTTCGCGTGGTGGCGCGCCGCTGCCTGGCGGATTTGACTGCAAATCATGCCGCTACATGCGAAGGCGATGCCGAAGCGCTGCATCAGATGCGGGTGGCGCTCGCCCGCCTGCGCGCCGCCATCTCGTTTTTCTCGCCGATGGTCGCCGACTCCCGGCGGACGCCAGTAAGGCACGAACTGAAATGGCTGCATGCCCATCTTGGCGCCGTGCGGGATCTCGATGTCGCGATCAAGCGCCTTGAAGGTGCCGGCGAACCACGGCTGGGTGACACCCGCACCTTTAAGGCAAGGCGAACCGAGGGCCACCGGGATCTGGCACGGGCGCTTCGGTCGGCGAAGTACCGGCGCCTGATCAAGAGCGCATCGGACTGGATCGAGAGCGGACCGTGGTCCACCCGGAAGGGAAAGCGGGTGGCCAGGCAGCGGGCGTGCCCGACCGCGTCCTACAGTGCCGGTAAATTGATGCAATGGCAGGAAAAGCTTCTGAACAAGAGCCGAAAGCTCCGGAAGATGACCACGAAAAAGCGACATCGGCTGCGCCTACTCAACAAGAAATCCTGTTATTCGACCGAATTTTTCCTGGACCTGTTCCGCAACGAGGCGCTGTCGCGGCAAAAGGCCGCGCTGAAGCATTTGCGTCGGGCGCAAAAAGTGCTCGGGCAGTTGAACGATGACGCCATAGGCCAATCCCTTGCAGCCGCCCTGCGGCGCGACAGTGTCGACACCGCCCCACGATTTCCGCGCCGCAAGCGTGAAAAACGGCTGATAAAGCGCGCCGCCGCGGCGTACCGGGAACTGGCCGCGCTAAAACCGCTTCGGGTTTAGCCTCAAAGCCTGACGTAGTCGCCGGGCGCGTCGGGTAGCGTCTGGCCATCGGTGCGCCCGGCACCGATCCGCGGCGGATCGCACGGTTCGCCGGACTGCGCGGCCAGCCACCTTGCCCATTCCGGCCACCATGACCCTTCGACCTTCCGGGCGGCCTTCAGCCATTCGTCGGGGCCGACATAGAGGCCATCCTTCGCCCTGGTTTTGACCTGGCAGGAGTGGCCAGGCTCGCCGGGCGGTGCGACGATTCCCGCATTGTGGCCGCCGCTGGCCAGCAGGTAGGTAACCTCCGCGTCGACCTGATAATGGATCTTATAGGTGGACTTCCAGGGTGCCACGTGGTCGCGAACCGTGCCAACCACGAACATTGGCGCGTGGATATCGGACAGCGCGACCGGTCTTCCTTCCACCTGATAGCGGCCCTCGGCCAGGTCGTTGTCGAGGAACAGCTTGCGCAGATATTCGGAATGCATCCGGCACGGCAGGCGCGTGGCGTCGGCATTCCAGGCCATCAGGTCGCTCGGCGGCGCCCGCTGTCCCATCAGGTAGTCGCGGCTGAGCTTCGACCAGATCAGATCGTTCGAGCGCAGCAACTGGAACGCACCCGCCATTTGGGTGGTGTCGAGCACGCCGCGTTCGCACATCATGTCTTCGAGAAACGCGACCTGGCTCTCGTTGATGAACAGGGTGAGTTCGCCCGCTTCGGTGAAATCGGTCTGCGCCGCAAGCAGGGTAACCGACTTCAGCCTGGCGTCGCCGTCCCGCGCCATCGTTGCGGCGGCAATCGACAGCAATGTCCCGCCCAGGCAATAGCCCATTCCATGAACCTGACGGCCCGGGACGATTTCGCCGATCGCCGCCAACGCCGCGTCCACGCCGAGTTTGCGATAGTCGTCGAAGGCGATATCGCGATCCGCAGCCGTCGGATTGCGCCACGAAATCATGAAGACGGTGTAGCCTTCATTGACCAGGAAATTCACCAGCGAGTTTCGCGGCGACAGGTCAAGGATGTAGTATTTCATGATCCAGGCGGGAACCATCAGGATCGGTTCCGGACGCACCCTGGCCGTGGTCGGGGTGTACTGGATCAGCTCGATCAGTTCGTTGCGGAATACCACCTTGCCGCGCGACACCGCGACGGTCTTGCCGACAACGAACTCCTGGTCCGCCGCCGGCTTGCCGGACAGCAGTTGCATCCAGTCACTGAACCAGTTCTGCCCGCCGGACACGAAATTCTCGCCGCCGCTTCGCGCCGCCCTGTCCAGTACTTCGGGATTGGTGGCGGCGAAATTGGATGGCGCCAGCATATCGAGCATCTGCCGCACCGAGAACTCGACGATCGCTTCGTTGCGCGGTGCCACGCCGCGCACGCCGGTGGTCGCCCCGTGCCACCATTGCTCGTTCAGCAAAAACGCCTGCGCCAGCAGATTGAACGGCGGCCGCTCCCATTCCGGTTTGGCAAAGCGCCGATCCTGCGGCTTTGGCTCGATCAGGGACCAGGGTCCGTGCTGGGGCGCAAAGCAATGAAGCGCAGCTTCCAGGAGCTGTCTCGCGCCGCGCGAGGCGTCCCGCGATAATTCCAGTCGCCGCTGCGGCGCCGCCGCCAGATGCGAAGCCCAGTCCATCCAGGCCAGTGACAGCGCGACCGGCGATATGCCGCCGGTCAGCCGTGCCAGCACGGCGTGGAAGGCACGATCGGCCTCATACAACTCCGGCTGCTGGTCCCGGGGCGTTGCGGCCTTGTGCTGCATGCCAAGTTGGCCAGGCGGCGGATCTAATGCCTTGCCAGCGTCCGGGGCATGGGCGCGAGGTGGCAATCGTGCCGTATCAGCCCCGGGCACGATCGATATCGGTTGCGCCGAACTCATTTCTTCAGACCTCGCCATAGCAGCCGTTGTCGCAGTTCGAACCGCCGCAGTCCCCAGATCCGATCAGATCTGCGGTCGGTTCTGCAACAGACCCGCCGTGGCCTCGATCATCCGCTCGCCATGTTTGAAGATCCGTTCGCTGTCGCGACGAACGAATGCGATCTGATGCGCGGCGCATTCCTCGCACATCGTCTTCAGGTTCTTGACCGAATGCGCTTCCGCCATTTTCGACGAGAATTCGTTGAACAGGTGCGTCTCGGTCTGAATGCGGTCCAGCATATCGTTGCCGGCGAAGATCATCTGATCGAGGATCGCCTTTTGCACCCCGAACGCAAAGTCGAGGGCGGACCTGTTTGTCGAGCTCAACCGCGCCACGTTCTGAGCGACCGCGTTTTCGACAAGCGCGGCACCGGGTTCGTAGAATTCCAGCATGATGGCCTCCGATTCTGGGTAATTTTAAACCGTACGTTTTACCCTTTGGCCGTTCCGTGCAGGATGCACGGAAGATAAGTCATCATTAATCGCCGGCAGATCGCGTGTGCTTGAGGTGAATCAAATCTGCCAGGAAACTTCGGTCTTTGCGTCGCGCGGCGGGGCAGGGTGCGGGGCGGCCTCGGTCGGTTGGGGAGCGCGGATGAGCCATTGCCGGACCGAAGTCGGGGCCCCGGCCGCCGGGTTCGACCCTGCCGCCACAGCGGGGGTAAGATGACGTCGGCACCTTGACTCCCGCCGAATTCGTTATAAAATATAATTATTCTGCACAGGACATAATTACCGCCCATGGGAAACGCCGCCGCTGCGACCACAGCTGACTCCGCGCTGCTCTCCGTCGAGCGGCCGGCGCCGTTCTGACCATCGGCCTCAACCGCCCGGCCAAGCGCAATGCGCTCAATGACGGCATCATCCAGGAAATCCAGCAGGTCTTTTCCGCGGTTCCCGACGACGTCAGGGCGGTCGTGGTCCATGGCATCGGCGCGCATTTTTCCGCCGGGCTCGATCTGTCCGAACTGACCGAACGCGATGCCACCGCGGGCCTGGTGCATTCGCAGATGTGGCACCGCGTGTTCGACCGGATTCAATACTGCCGGGTGCCGGTGATCTCGGCGCTGAAGGGCGCGGTGATCGGCGGCGGGCTCGAGCTTGCCTGCGCCACCCACATCCGCGTTGCCGAACCCTCCGCCTATTACGCGCTGCCTGAAGGCCAGCGCGGCATCTTCGTCGGCGGCGGCGGCTCGGTGCGGCTGCCGCGCCTGATCGGGGTGGCGCGGATGGCCGACATGATGCTGACCGGCCGGGTCTATTCCGCGGCCGAGGGCGTGCCGCTCGGTTTTTCGCAATACCTCACCAGTGAGGGTGGCGCGTTCGACAAGGCCATGGAACTGGCCGCGCAGGTGGCGAACAATGCGCCGCTGACCAATTTCGCGGTGCTGCAGGCGCTGCCGATGATCGCCGAAGCCAATCCGCAGACCGGCCTCTTGATGGAATCGCTGATGGCGACGGTGGCGCAGAGCGACCAGGAAGCCAAGACCCGGATCCGGGCGTTCCTTGATCGCAAGACCGCCAAGGTAAAACCGTCCTGACATGAGCACGAACCCGACCCCACGACCTGTGGAGAAGAGCGAGGCGCCGCGGCGCCCGCCGGGGGGTCATCCGCTGCGGCCGATCTCGTTCGGCTCACCTGAAGTCACGATCGACCGCCGCGACGACGGCACGATTTATCTGCGGCCGAAACGCGCGCTCGGCGATTACCCGGTCCGGCTTACCGATCGCCTGCATCATTGGGTGAAGACGGCGCCCGATCGCGTCTTCATGGCGGAGCGCGACGCCAGCGGCAGCTGGCGCCAGATCACCTACGCGCAACTCTTCGCATCTACCCGTAGCATCGCCTCGGCGCTGCTGGCGCGGGGTCTGTCGGCCGACAAGCCGGTGGTCATCCTGTCCGGCAATTCCATCGACCATGCGCTGATCGCGTTCGGCGCGCTCTATGCCGGCATTCCGTTCTGCCCGGTGTCGCCGGCCTATTCGCTGGTCTCGAAGGACTACGGCAAGCTCGGCTACCTGATGCGGCTGATGACGCCGGGCCTGGTGTTCTGTGAGGACGCCTCGGTGTTCGCCGATGCGGTGCGCGCCAACGTGCCGCTGGTCACCGAGGTCGTCGCCTCGCGTGGCGAGATGTCGGGCCATCGCGTCACCGCGCTCGCCGAATTGCTGGCAACGCCCGAGCACGCGAGCCTCGACGCGGCGCACGCCGCCATCGGTCCCGATACCGTTGCAAAGTTTCTTTTGACCTCCGGCTCGACCGGTAACCCCAAGGCCGTGATCAACACCCAGCGCATGATCTGCGCCAACCAGGTGATGCTGCGCGAGACCCTGGCGTTCCTGAAGGACGAGCCGCCGGTCATCATCGACTGGCTGCCGTGGAACCACACCTTTGGCGGCAACCACAATATCGGGCTGACGCTCTACAATGGCGGCTCGATGTATCTCGACGAAGGCAAGCCGACGCCGTCCGGCATCGCCCAGACCATTCGCAACCTGCGCGAGATCTCGCCGACGGTCTATTTCAACGTTCCCAAGGGCTACGAGTTGCTGCTGCCGTATTTTCGCGAGGACACCGCCTTGCGAAAGAAATTCTTCCACCGCCTGCACGCGATGTTCTTCTCCGGTGCGGGACTGTCGCCCTATATCTGGAACGCGCTCGACGAGTTATCGGTGCAGGAGACCGGCCTGCGGGTGCCGATGCTGACCGGGCTCGGCGCCACCGAAACCGCGCCGTTCTTCATGTCGGTGAAGCCTGAGACCAGCCGCTCCGGCCATGTCGGCCTGCCGGTGCTCGGCAACGACGCCAAGCTGGTGCCCAACGACGGCAAGCTGGAAGTGCGCGCCAGGGGACCGAACGTCACCCCGGGCTACTGGCGCCAGCCGGAGTTGACCGCCAAGGCGTTCGACGACGAGGGCTTTTACAAGTTCGGCGATGCGCTCAAGCCGGTCGATCCGCAAAACCTGCACGCCGGCTTCGATTTCGACGGCCGCATTTCGGAGGATTTCAAGCTCGCCAGCGGCACCTGGGTCAGTGTCGGGCCGTTGCGGGCGCGGCTGATCGCGTCAGGCGCGCCGCTGGTGCGCGACGTGGTGATCGCCGGCATCAACCGCGACGAAATCTCGGCGCTGGTGATTCTCGATCTCGACGGCTGCCGCGTGGTCAATCCGGCGCTGCCCGCTGATGATCTCGCCGCCGCGGCGGCCGATCCGGTCATTCGCGCCGCCTTTGCCGAACGGCTGACGAAATTCCTGCGCGAATCAACCGGATCCTCGACCCGGATCACCCGCGCGGTCCTGCTCGACACGCCGCTGTCCATCGACCGCGGCGAGGTTACCGACAAGGGTTCGGTCAACCAGCGCGCCGTGCTCGACCACCGCGCCGATCTGATCGAAGCCATCTATTCGAACGCACCCGCCGCTCACGTGATCGTACCCGCCTGACATCTATCAGCCGTCACCAGCACGGCCATCGAATTGGAGGAAGCCATGCAACTCAAGGGACAAGCCGCCATCGTCACCGGCGGGGCATCGGGCCTCGGCGCCGCCACCGCCCGCAAGCTCGCTTCGCTTGGCGCCAAGGTCGCGGTGGTCGACCTCAACACCAAACTCGCCGAGACCGTGGCGGCCGAGATCGGCGGCGTCGCGGTGACCTGCGACGTCTCGGATGCTGCGTCCGCCGAGACCGCCATCGTCGCTGCGGCAAAAGCCCACGGCCCGGCGCGGGTGCTGGTGAATTGCGCCGGCATCGGCGTCGCCAAGCGCGTGGTCGGCCGCGACGGGCCGATGGCGCTGTCGGATTTCGAGAAGGTGATCCGCGTCAACCTGATCGGTTCGTTCAACATGCTGCGGCTCGCCACCAACGAGATGTCGAAGCTCGAACCGCTGGAGGGCGGCGAGCGCGGCGTCGTCATCTCCACCGCATCGGTGGCGGCCTATGACGGCCAGATCGGCCAGTCGGCCTACTCGGCCTCCAAGGGCGGCATCGTCGCCATGACGCTGCCGATCGCGCGCGAACTCGCGCAGTTCGGCATCCGCGTCCTCACCATCGCCCCCGGCCTGTTCCTCACCCCGCTATTGGCCAATCTGCCGCAGGAAGCCCAGGACTCGCTGGCCGCGGCGATCCCGTTCCCGCGCCGGCTCGGCCACGCCGACGAGTTCGCCTCGCTCGCGCTGCACATGATCGACAACCCGTATCTCAACGGCGAAGTGGTGCGGCTCGATGCCTCGCTGCGCATGGCGCCGCGCTGAGGGTATCGTATGTTCGTCCACCGCCGCGATGTGCAGATCCAGTGGGGCGATTGCGACCCCGCCAACATCGTGTATTACCCGCGCTACTTCGCCATGTTCGACGACTCCACCTCGATCATGTTCGAGGCCGCCGGGTTTTCGAAGCAGGACATCATCAAGCGTTACGGCCTGGTCGGGATTCCGATGGTGGACACCCGCGCCAAATTCCATATCGCCTCGACCCACGGCGACTGGATCACCATCGAAAGCCGGGTCGAGAAGTTCAACCGCTCCAGCTTCGAGGTCACCCACAAGGTGTTCAAGGGCACCGCGCTGGCCATCGAGGCGTTCGAGACAAGGGTCCTGGTCGGACGCCATCCGGATGATCCCGGTCGGCTGAAATCGGCGCCCATACCGGAGGAAATCAAGGCGAAATTCATGCAGGGGTGAAACCCGGCATGACCTAAAGAAGGGGCTAAATCCCGCAATCAACTGATCTAGACTGAACCACAGAACACCAAAGGGAGGAATTGATGAAGAAGTTTTACCTGTCCGCCGCGGCACTCGCAGCGGTTGTCGGCCTCAGTGCTCCGGCGCTGGCGCAGACCAATGAAATCGTCATCGGCATCACCACCACCACCACGGGGCCGGCGGCGGCGCTGGGCATTCCCGAGCGCAACGCGCTCGAATTCGTGCCCAAGGAAATCGGCGGCGTGCCGCTCAAGGTGATCGTGCTCGACGACGGCGGCGATGTCACCAACGCCACCAACAACGCGCGGCGCTTCGTTACCGAATCCAAGGCCGACATCATCATGGGCTCGGCGACCACGCCGCCGACCACCGCGGTCTCCACCGTGGCCAACGAGGCCGGCATTCCGCATTTCGGCCTGGCCCCGTTCCCGATTACGCCCGAGCGCGCCAAGTGGTCGGTCGACATGCCGCAGCCGGTGCCGATCATGGGCAAGGTGCTGTACCAGCACATGAAGGCGCACAACATCAAGACCGTCGGCTATATCGGCTATTCCGACAGTTACGGCGACCTGTGGTTCAACGACATCAAGAAGCAGGGCGAGCCGATGGGCCTCTCCATCGTCGACGAGGAGCGCTTCGCGCGGCCGGATACCTCGGTGGCGGGCCAGGTGCTGAAGCTGGTGGCCGCCAATCCGGATGCCATCCTGGTCGGCGCCTCCGGCACCGCGGCGGCGCTGCCGCAGACCGCGCTGCGCGAGCGCGGCTACAAGGGCCTGATCTACCAGACCCACGGCGCCGCCAGCATGGACTTCATCCGCATCGCCGGTCCTGCCGCCGAAGGCGTGATCATGGCATCGGGTCCGGTGATGAACCCGGAAGGCCAGCCCGACACGGCTTTGACCAAGAAGCCCGGTCTGGCGCTGAACACCGCCTATGAGGCCAAATACGGCCCCAACAGCCGCAGCCAGTTCGCCGGCCATTCCTTCGACGCGTTTGAAGTGCTCAAGCGCGTCATCCCGGTGGCGCTGAAGAGCGGCAAGCCGGGCACGCCGGAATTCCGCGAAGCGATCCGCAAGGCGTTCCTGACCGAGCGCGAGATTCCGGCGAGCCAGGGCGTCTACAATTTCACGGAAACCGACCGTTATGGCTTGGACGATCGCGCCCGCATCATCCTGACCGTGAAGAACGGCAAGTACGTTCCCGCCGGCGAGTAGGCGGCGCCGCATCGAATGAAGAAGCCGGCCTTCGCAAGGAGGCCGGTTCTTTTGCTTACTTGATCAGACGGTGATCTTGCCCGTCGCGATATGTTTGCCGGTGCAGCAATGCAAAGCCAGGCTGCTCGAGGCCTTCGGTGCCGCGTCGCCGCCGCCCGTCACATTCGCCAGCTCGGCTTCGCTGAGTTCTGCCTTGACGCCGGTGTGCGAAGCCTCAGTGAGCTTGGGCGTTTTTTCCAGATCGAGTCCGCGATCGTCCATGGCGTGGTCCTCCGGTTCAAGCAGCATCAATATCGCACTCTGCACCTCCCAGAAAAGTGATGCACGTCACATTGCCCGCCCGAGCCATCTCCGCCCCCGGGGGCCCGCGAGGCGAAGATCAGTTGGCGCTGCTGAGGACGGTACTGCCAGCCAGTCGGTCGATAATCCTGAATGGGGAGGGCGGACTGAATTGCCTCACCCCCTGGTCGCTGATGGCAAAAAGCGGCAGGAAATTCCGGAATTCGACGTCCTCGCCAAGCACCGTAATGCGATTGTCTAGGATCAGCCAGCGCCGCTGGTCGCGCGCGGCAAGCACCGCGTGGTACTGCCGCGCCAGATCGTCCCATACGATCAGGATCCGCAAGTCATCCGCCGCCACGCGGGCCTCGCGCAGGGCGAGGTATTTCGCGATGGAAAAATCCATGCAATCGCCGCGACCGGCGACGAGTGTGGCGAGCGGCGCCGTCCACGGCTCCGTAGCGCCGTATCGCCAGCGGATCGCCGCGTTGAGCGCCTGATTGACGGCGTCGAGGCGCGCGGCGCCCTGCCATCGACTGGCATCGGCGACGATCCTCAGAAACCGCACCGCCGCGGGCGAGGGACAGCCGGGCGGATCGGCACGGCACGCCGCCAGCAGCTCCGCGTCGGCGTCCATGTCGGCTTGAATGGCGCGCCACCTGGCCCATAGCGCCCCTTCGGGAGCGGGGTAGGGCACGAGACCGAACGGTTCGTCGGCTTGTCGCTGCCCGGCCGCATGGCCCGGCGCGATGCCGGTCACGGCGCCGCCGAGCAGGGAAATGACCAGAAACGCCGCCGCGATGTTCGAAATCCGCAGCGCAGGTCGTCCATGCGTCGCCATGATCATTTGCCGTACGCCATGCAGCATCACGCGCGCGTGTGCCTGATCTTGCCATGCGAAATCCAACGCCCATGTGACACGCGGCGCCACAATGCTCGATTTCGCGCGGTGCTGGTCGCCTCCAGCGCCGGTTGCGGCCTGCATCCGTCCGCCTATACTGCCCCCCTCAAGCCGCGCGCACCGCAATGACGCCGGCAACTGCAGGGAAGGAAACCGATCATGAAATTCCCCAGCATGATGGCTGTCGTGGTTTTGGCCGGACTTGTCGTCTCAACGGCCTCAGCGCAAACCTCCGATGCACCCGTTGCGGTGGAAGGCGGCCAGATCAGTGGCGCCGCCACCGATGTCGCCGGCGTCACCGTCTACAAGGCGGTGCCTTTCGCGGCACCCCCTGTCGGTGAAAACCGCTGGCGCGCGCCGCAGCCGGTGGTGGCGTGGTCCGGGGTCAAGGAAAGCACGGCGTGGCCGAACCGCTGCTATCAGCTCGCCAGCGCCAATCCGCCCGGCACTTTCTATTACACCGAATATTACTGGGATCCGTCGAAGGACCCCAAGGACAGCGAAGACTGCCTTTATCTCAACATCTGGGCCCCGGCGAAGCCTGCCTCGGGCTCGCTGCCGGTCATGGTCTACTACCACGGCGGCGGCAACCGCCACGGCAACAATTCCGAAGTCGAGTTCAACTTCGCCAAACTGGCCGCAAAAGGCATCATCGTGGTCTCGGCGGCCTACCGGCTCAACATCATGGGCTTTCTGGCGCTGCCGGGCATGAAGGAGGAGGGCGCCGGCAGCTTCGCGGTGCTGGATGCGGTGGAAGCGCTGAAATGGGTGCACGCCAACATCACGGCGTTCGGCGGCGACCCCGGCAGGGTGACCATCGCGGGCCAGTCGGCCGGGTCGCGCAATGTCCGCACCGTGATGTCGACGCCATTGTCCAGGGGCCTGTTCCAGCGCGCCATCATGCACTCGAGCCCCACCGTGATGGCCCAGCCCGGCAAGCCGAACTACGTCACGCTCGAGGCCAAGACCGCCGCGGCCGCCAAGGTGTTCGAAAAATACTTCCCCGGCAAGACCGTGGACGATCTGCGCGGCGTCCCGGTGGAAGAGTTTTACAAGGACGCCTCGAAGATCGACGAGCTGTATGGCGTGACCAGCAACATGTATGCCGTGCTCGACGGCAAGGTCCTGACTTCCGGACTCGGTCGATCTGCTGACGACGGGCGCGCTCAACGGCGTCGACGTCATCGTCGGAACCGTGGCCGACGAGCGCACCGCGCTCGACGGCGCGCCGGACAAGGTGATGGAAATCGACGCCTTCCACGCCTACTGGAAAAAGCTGCTCGGCGACGAGCTCTACACGAAGTATGCGTTCGAGAAGCTATACCCGGCGCTCACCACGCGCGATGCCTATCGCCAGCACCTCAAGGCCCAGGCCGACCTGTTGCTGGAGCAGAACCGCATTGCTGGCTCGCTGCTCACGGCTAAAAATCCGGCCAGCAAGGTCTACGTGTTCTACTTCGATCATCCGACGCCCGGCCGCGACCGCGAATTCTACGGCGCCTGGCATTCGTCCGACCTCTGGTACACCTTCAACTCGCTGCGCAACGAACCCGGCCAGCGCCCGTGGACGCCCACCGATTTCGAACTGGCGGAGCAGGCCTCGACCATGTGGGCCAATTTCGTCAAGACCGGCGATCCCAACGGCCAGGGCCTGCCGCTCTGGCCGCGCACGAGCCGCTCCAACTACGGCTCGTACATGGACTTCGCCGAGAAATCCACCCGCGCCACCAACAACTCGCCCTACGTCGGCACGTCCGGCGAACGCCGCAACGCGCTGATGCATGAGTATGAGATGACGTTCTACGGCCTGAGCGAGTAGATTATTTTTGCAAGCTGCGCCGCAGCTCTTATCCCTCCCCCTTGTGGGGAGGGTGGCTGGCCGAAGGCCAGTCGGGTGGGGGTGCAACGGCGGGATAGCTCAAGAACCTGTAGCTCGGATAGCGAAGCAATCCGGGGCAAACGTTTCAACACTAGCGGCTTCCCCGGGTTTCGCTGCGCTCGACCTGCACTACAATGGTCAACGAAAGCTCCGCGGAATAATAGGCACGAGTGCGTTCACTGGAGGTTCTGTGGCTCGACACGATTGGTTTAGGAATTCCAGCTGGAATGACGAAATCAAGTCTGAGTTCTATCAGCGTCTGCGTCGCGCGCGCGACAAATCCCAGTACCTGAGAATACAAGCATCACATCTTGCAGAGAGCCATCCACGGATAGCGTTGCGTCTGTTGGACCAGTATTTCACTCTCGGAGATGAGGTCGACAAAGCACAAGCGCATGTCGACAAAGCCAGAGCTTTCGCGGCACTCGACGATCTGAATGGAGCAATCAACTCATATGAAGAAGCGTTGGCGCGCGAGCGCGATTTTCCACGCTGGAGGACACACGCCTACCTGAATTACGCGTGTCTGGTTGCGGGTGCGCGGCTGGAACACTTGTATATCCGGGCACTGGAGGTGCTCGGCGCCCATAGTGATCGGTTGGTGTTTCCGATTGATCGATACCAGGCCCATGGTGCTCGGGCTATCCTGCTCCAGGAATTGGGTAGGGCAGATGAGGCGAAGTCAGTTGCCAATCTGGCCATGGCTGCAGCATGTGAGGTTGAGTTCGGTTTTCGATACCATCAGCGTCTTGGAGTTGTGAAAAGCACTGGCGACGAGTTCGGAAGTCGGGTCGCCGCGATCGCGAAATGAGCAATCCATTGTCGTCTCTTCCGAGATGACCGAGGCGCAGGTATGGGCTCAAGGCTTCCGCTGTGACTACCCGCCCGACCGGCCTTCGGCTGGCCACCCACGATCGAACTTCGTTTGATCGGGCCACATGGGGGAGGGATATGCATCGAACCCCCGGAAAAAAATCCGTCCCACGAAAATCCGGCGAACCGAAAGTGGGATGCCGTGATGGGCGGCCTGCCCGCGGCGCGCGTCATCTTTTGCTGGATCGCCCTCAAGTTGCCGATTGAAGTGGCCATCTGGGCGGGAGCAGAATGCGTGCAGAGCCATCATTCCGAATGGCTCGAGCGAGGGGAGGCAAGCATGTGCAAACTGTGCGACCAGGGAATGCTGAACAACCATTTCGGCTCGCGGCGCAATTTCCTCAAGGGAGCAGCGGCGGCCGGCGTTGCCGCCGCAGGTCTCCATCTGTTCGCGTCGCGCCCTGCCGCAGCGCAAGCCGTGGCGCAAGCCACGAACCCGGTGGCGGATATGCCCCAGAACACCGGCAGGCCCGCCCGGCGTTACGTGATTTGCGGCGGTTCGGTGATGTCGATGGACCCGAGAGTGGGCGACTTCGCCGAGGCCGACGTGCTGGTCGAGGGCAAGACCATCCTCGCGGTGCGGCCGAACCTGGCGGCAGGCACCGCCGACGTGATTGATGCGCGCGGGCGCATCGTCATGCCCGGCTTCATCGATACCCACCACCACCAGTTCGAGACGGCGCTGCGCAGCTTCCTCGCCGACGGGGTTCTGATCAACGACGGCTCCGGCACGCCGAGCGGGAGCACCACCTACTTCGAGTTCATTCTCAACAAGTTCGCTCCGGTCTACCGTCCGCAGGACGTCTACATCAACGAACTGTTCGGCGCCCTCAGCCAGCTCGACGACGGCGTCACCACCGTGCATGACGTGTCGCAGATCCATCACACGCCGCAGCATTCGGACGCCGCCATCCAGGCCCTGTTCGATTCCGGACGCCGCTCTCCGCCTTTGGCTATTTCGAGGGCGCGGGAAGCAACCCCTCGAACTATGCCTATCCGCAGGACGCGTTCCGCATCAACCAGCGGTTCTTCTCCTCGAGCGACCAGCTCGTCACCATGATCATGGGCGGCGAGGTCTACCTCGGGCCCCAGATCTACCAGAAGTCCTGGACCATCGGGCGCCAGCTCGGACTGCAGATCGCCGCGCACATCCTGTCTCCGTTCGGGATTCGCCCGATCCTGGACCAGCTCGCCCAGGGCCAGGGCGGCGTCGGGCCGAACGGCCAGCCGCCCGGCAATCTCAGGGTCGGTCCGGACAACCTGTTCATCCACATGACCGGGATGTCCGACCAGGGCTGGCAGGCGGTTCATGACGCCGGCGCGCAGGTCTCGCTTGCGGTTCCGATCGAGATGAACATGCGGCACGGCATGCCGCCGATCCTGAAGATGCAGAGCCTGAAGATGGAGCCATCCCTGAGCGTCGATGTCGAGTGCACGCTGACGGCGGACTTCTTCACCCAGATGCGCAGTTGCATGAATTTGCAGCGCGTGCTGGTAAACCAGATGATCCTCGATCAGGGCCTTCCGCCGAACCCGATCGACTGGGGACTTCCGCCGGGCGCCGCAAGCAATCCGTGGCCGACGCCGCCCGCCGGCCTGGCGGCCCCGCTGACGACGCGCGACGTGCTGCGCTATGCCACCATCAACGGCGCCAAGGCGCTGCGGCTCGATGGCAAGACCGGCTCGCTCACGCCCGGCAAGGAGGCGGACATCATCATCCTCGACGCCACCAGGCTCAATGTGGCGCCGCTGAACCAGGTGCCCGGCGCGGTGGTGTCGCTGATGGATCGCACCAACGTCGAGACCGTGATCGTCGCCGGCAAGGTGCGCAAGTGGAAGGGGCAGCTGCTCGACGCCGATCTGAACCGGCTGCGTCAGCAGCTCGAGGCCTCGCGCGACTTCCTCTTCTCTGCCGCAGGCATCCCGCAGAATCTGTTCAGCAGTCAGTAATCGAGGCGGATGGGGCGCAAGATTCCACGTCATACGCGGGCGTGGCCCGCGTGTCCGGCCGGTTCGCAAAAAAGCGGACCTGCTGAAGAAGGATGGATTGCCGGGTCGTCAGCGGGAAGACGCGCTTCGCGCTTTCGCCCGGCAATGACGCTGGCGGGTGATGCGACGCCCCGGAACAGAGCCGCAGGACCGGTGCGGGGACGCTCGCCCCCGCGCCGGAAATTCGGGCGCGGCCTCAGTGGGAGGCGGGCACCACGGCCACCCTCGCCATCATGCCCCCGTCCTCGTGCTCAAGGATGTGGCAGTGGTAGACGAACTCGCCAAGCTCGGCGAACGGGATGTCGAACACCTGCAGGGTCGACACACAGTGGCCGCTGCGCCATTGCGAGATGGTGCAGACGCCATTTTGATTGTTGGCGACCTGGTCGGCGATGCTGGCATCGGGCGCCGCCACGCCCAGCGGGAAGTTGTCCTGCAACACCCCGCCATTGCTGCCGGTCCTCGCAAATCGCGTCTGGTGAATATGGAAATTATGGTTCTCGGTCGACAGCTGGACCAGTTCCCACGTCTCCGTTACCGGCGTCTGCCCGGGTCCGAGCGGCAGGCAGACGGTGGTGCGCGACGGATCGAATTGCTCCAGCTGGTTGGGGGCAGGTTTTTGCGATCCGGCGACGACCTTGCCGTTCTGATCGACTTCCTCGTATCCGAGCGCGAAGGTGTCGGCGGTGGCGACATCCGAGAAGCCAAAGAAGATGCGGCGGCGATGGCCCCTCGGAAGCGGCACGCACGCCGTTGCCGTCGCGGTGGTCTGCGCCGCCGTCATGGTCGCCGCCGTGGCTGTGGCCCCGGGGACCTCGGCCTTGAAGATGCCGCCTGACTGCTGCAGACCGGCCGCGTCGGTGGCGCCGCCGACCATGAGCTGTTTGCTGGTAAACTGACGGCCGCCGGACTGGTTGAACAGCACTTTGGCGAGATCGACCGCGGGCCACGCGTCGCCGCTGCCCATGGTAAGTCCCACCATCTTCAGGGTGGCGGAGGCGCCGCTGCGCGGCGGCGCTATCCTGCCCGAGGCGTCGCGGTAAGTGACCCACAATTCGGTGCGTGCGCTCGGCATCATGACGATTTCATTGACGCAGACCGGGACCGTTGAGCCGATCACGGTGACGTCCGGGCAGGGCACCACCTTGAACCGGCTTCCTGCCATCTGCACCATGGCTCCCGGCGTGGTGTCCTGGGGCAGATGAACGGCGACGCCGTCGATGGCGAGGAGCTGAACCGTCATCGGATTGTGCGTCTGGTCATCGACGAGCTGCAGGTCCCAGCTGACGCTGCCGGCACCGGTCGCGATGCGCCAGACCTCGCCGTCCGGCGCGGTAATCGGCACGGTCGGGAATTGCTGGCCGTTGACGGTCATGTACCATTTTCCGCCGGTGTAATTGTTGCCGTCATCCGCGCTGCTGTCCTGGCCCGGACACGAACCCTGACGCACCTCGTGACTGCCGGGGAGCTGGGCGCAAAAATCCGGATCTTCCTGGTGCAACACCTCGCCGTTGACGACCGGCTGCGGGCCGCTGTCAAAACCGATGGTGCCGGCGGCAAGAACTTGGATTTCCTTGAGCATCAGATGCCGGACGTCGGCATCGCGCCAGGGCGTGGTGGCGGCATCGCCGCGCACGTTGTCGCCGACGTGGCCGATGGTGATGATCCCGGCCAGGCCTTCCACCACCTGGTTGAGCGCAATGCCGTGAACATGCGGGTGGAACCAGAACAGACCCGAGGGATGGTTGGAAGGAATGGTGATCTTGTAATCCACCGTATCCATCACGATCGGCCCATGCTGGTGCGTGGTCTGCGGCACCGGAATGCCGTTGGCCGAATTGAAGACGGTCACGAAAACGAAGTCGCCGAAGGTCGGATCGCCGACCGTGGCGGCCCGCGCCGGCGTAATCAGCCCATGGGTGTGCAGGTTGGTCGGGTTTAGGTAGAGATTGGCCTCCCCCGGATCGGTCGCATGCTTCAGCTTCAATGGATCGATCTTCGGCAGCCTGTTGACAAAGCGAATCTTCAGCGTGTCGCCCGGCTGCAGGGCGAGCCGCACGCCGCCATAAGGCGACTGGGTACGGCTGTTTGACGGGCAACTCAGGCCCGAAGCCGGACGCGGGCAGACCTGATAGACCCATCCGGTCGGATGGATGATGGCACTGCTGTGTGGCGGCGTAAACGAAATCCCCGCAATCGGTTGCGGCATGGCCACCATCATGATGTCCAGCACGCCGTTCTGGCTGGTGAACACCGGCGGATCGAGCAGCGTGTCGGCCGCCGCCGTTCCGATGCCGCTCCACAGCGCCACGGTTGCGCCGGCTGCGGCGATCCATTGCCGCACCGAGCGTTCACGCTTGGCAGATTGTCTGGTCATGAGCGCCTCCTTCCCTTGAGGTTGTGTTGTTGCGGTTATGCTGGTGGGTTCTGCAGTCGAGCCCCGCAGAACGGGATTGCGAAGAGACCATTTTTGGCTTGACTGTATTTCGATACTCATACATCCTGAGGGTGCATTAAACAATATCTTCGGAAAAATTCTTACTGGTCCGACAACCGGATGGCCGCCTGGAAATCCATCGCGGCTGATGGGCGTGCAGAAAGTAGATAACGACGGGGAGCGGCGATGTGGCAGGCCGTCGGATGGATCTGTGCGCTGGTCACAGTGTCCTGCCAGCCGGTGCCCGATATCGCGATCATTCAATCGGCTTATGAACGTGAGGCGTCCACCGGCAGCACGCTGCACGACAAGGGGCTGCAGGTCCTGCAAGCCAAATGTCACGACGCCAGCGCCAATGGATTCCTCTGCGAAGTCACCTTCATATCGAAGGCGGATCCGGCGGAGCGGCTGTATTTCGACATCGTCGCCGTCGCCCGCGCAGGCGACGGCTGGGAGCTCAAGAGCGGGTTGTGCAAGCGTTGACGGAACGGGTGTCGTTGGCAAAGGCGGTCCCGGTGACCGGGCACCCATGGTTCACCCCGGCGGGGCATTCGGGATGACGTGATTTCGCCCGCGCGCTCAACGAGATGCGCACGCGAGGGAGCGGGGTCGAACCGGTCGGCGAACTATTGCGTTTCGGGAGCCACCAGTCCTTCGCGGAATTCCATGATGCACACCGCGTAGGACGGCATGCCGGCTTAGCTCAGTACGAATTCAGTGACCCAGAGGCCGCTGCTGCCGATCAAACGCTATGCTGCGCAAAACTGAACACGCTCATTCGATCACTTCATCGGCGCGAAGAAGAAACGACTCTGGAATCGGCAGACCAATCGCATGTGCAGCCTTCAGGTTCACGATCAACTTGAAAGACAGCGGCGCCTGCACCGGGAGGTCGTTTGGCGCTGCAGCTTTCAGAATCTTGTCCGCGTATCCGGCTGCCTGCCGAAACACGACGACCGTATCGATTCCGTACGATAACAACCCGCCGCTGGTTGGAAAGAACCGATACGGATAGATCGCAGGTACGCGATACCGTTCGGCAAGTCTTATAGTCAGCGCGCGGTGGACCTGCACGAAAACGTCGGTAGCACGAACAGTGCAGCGTTTGGCAATTGACCGAGTTTCCTGTATCGCGCGTTCGATCCCAGCGGCGTCGGTGACAGGCGTTGCGATGCGCGCGATTTATCCGGGTAAGGCGATAACAAAGCGAGCGGGGTGGGATGCCGCCCGCTCAAATCGCGCTGCCACCCTCATGCTGAAATCCGAGATAACTCGCCACCACGCGCGCATTGCTGGCGATCTCGCTCGCCGCGCCGTCGAGAATAAACTCGCCCAGTTCCATCACATAAGCCCGGTCGGCGATTTTCAGCGCGGCCTGGGCGTTCTGTTCGACCAGCAGCACCGAGACGCCGGCGGCCTTGAGCTCTGTGACGGTGCGGAAGATGTCGGCGACGATCAGCGGCGCGAGGCCAAGGCTCGGCTCGTCGAGCATCAACAGTTTCGGCGCGCCCATCAGCGCCCGGCCCATCGCCAGCATCTGCTGTTCGCCGCCGGACAGCGTGCCGGCGAGTTGTTTGCGGCGCTCTTTCAATCGCGGAAACAGGGTGTAGACCCGCTCGAACGACGCCTGCGCGGTCGCCCTGGCGACGCGGAAGGCGCCGAGCTGCAAATTGTCTTCCACGCTCATGGTGGCGAACAGTTCGCGATGTTCCGGCACCAGGCTCAAGCCCGCGGCGACGCGGTCCTCGATGTCCATCCGCGCCACTTCCTCGCCGGTAAAGGCGACGTGCCCCTTCAGCGGCAGGATACCCATGACGGCATTCAAGAGCGTGGTCTTGCCGGCGCCGTTGGCGCCGATGATAGTGACGATCTCGTTGTCGCGCACTTCCAGCGTCACCGCGCGCACCGCCTCGACCTTGCCGTAGGCGACGTGGACGTCGGAAACCGACAACAGCGCGCTCATGCCGCGGCTCCGAGATAGGCCTTGATGACATCGGGGTTGGCCTTGATCGCGGCGGGCGTGCCCTCCGCGATCTTGGTGCCGAAGTCCAGCACCACGATGCGGTCGGCGAGGTCCATGACAAATCCCATGTCGTGCTCCACCAGCAGCACCGACATGCCGCCGTCGCGCAGTTGCCGCAGCAGTGCGGCGAGCTGTTGCTTTTCCATGTGGCGCAATCCGGCGGCGGGCTCGTCGAGCAGCAGCAGCATCGGATCGACGCACAAGGCACGGGCGATTTCGACGATGCGCTGCTGGCCGAGCGACAGGCTGCCGGCCAGCTGGTCCATCTGGTCGCCAAGGCCGACGCGTTCGATCTGCCTTGCCGCCTCGGCCAGCAGCTTGGCCTCGTCGGCGCGGTCGAGTTGGAACATGCTGGCCAGCGCGCCGGCGTGGCCGCGCAGGTGGGCGCCGATGGCGACGTTTTCCAAAACCGTCATGTCGGGCACCAGCTTGACGTGCTGGAAGGTGCGGGCGATGCCGAGCTTGACCACCTCTTGTGGCGGCGCGTTGTCGACGCTCTTGCCGAGCACCGAGATCGAGCCGCCGGACGCCGACAGCACGCCGGTGATCAGGTTGAAGGTGGTGCTCTTGCCGGCGCCGTTGGGTCCGATCAGGGCGACGATCTCGCGGCCCTGGACGTCGAACGAGACATCGTTGACGGCGACCACGCCGCCGAACTGTTTTCGCGCCTTTTCGACATGCAGCAGCACGTCCGGTTGCGAGCCCGGCCGCAGTCGTGCCGCCAGCACCTGCGACGTATCCGGCCGCCTCGGCCGCGGCTTGAACGGCAGCCGTGCGGTCAGCCACGGCCACATACCGCCTGGCGCCAGGTGCAGCAGCGTCACCAGCAAAATGCCGAACACGATGATTTCGAGCTGGCCCTGGCCGCCGAACAGCATGGGCAGGTAGCTCTGCAGTATCTCCTTCAACACCACCACCAGCGCGGCGCCGAGCACGCCGCCCCAGACATAGCCGGCGCCGCCGACCACCGCGATGAACAGGTATTCGATGCCGGCCTGCGGCCCGAACGGCGTCGGGCTGGCGGAGCGCTGGAAGTGCGCATAGAGCCAGCCGGACAGGCCGGCCAGCACCGCGGCATAGATGAAGACCAAGAGTTTCGCCCGCGCGGTGGCAACGCCGAACGCCTCGGCGGCGATGTGGCCGCGGCGCAGCGCCCGGATCGCGCGCCCGGTACGCGAATCCAAAAGGTTCATGGTCAGCAGCGCCGACAGGATCACCGCGATCCAGATCACGAAATAGATGTCGCCCGGATCGAGCATCTTCAGCGATCCGATCGACAGCGGCGGGATCGCCGAGATGCCGTCGTTGCGGCCGAGCACCTCGAGTTTGCTGAACAGGTAGAACAGGCTGATGCCCCAGGCGATGGTGCCGAGCGGCAAATAATGTCCCGACAGCCGCACCGTGACCAGGCCGAGCAGCACCGCGGCGACGCCGCTGACCAACAGAGACAATGGCAAGGTCAGCCACGGCGACAGGCCATAGGCGGTGGTCAGCACCGCGGTGGTATAGGCGCCGAAGCCGCAGAACGCCGCCTGGCCGAACGACGTCAACCCGCCGACCCCGGTCAGCAGCACGAGGCCCATCGCGACCAGTGCTGCGAGGCCGATATTGTTCAAGAGCACGATCCAGAACGGCGGCATGCCGGGAATGAACGGGATCAGCGCCATCACGAGCGTGAACAGCAGGACCGGAACGCAGCCGCATCGCGCTCAGTCCTTCTCTTCTTCGACCGCGGGCGCCGCCAGCGACCGCAGCACCAGCACCGGAAGGATCAGCGTGAACACGATGACCTCCTTGTAGTTCGAGGCATAGAACGACGAGAACGCCTCGACGGTGCCGACCACCAGCGCCGCCACCGCAGTGAGCGGATAGCTGACCAGGCCGCCGATGATGGCGGCGACAAAACCTTTCAGGCCGATCATGAAGCCGGTGTCGTAATAGAGCGTGGTAATCGGCACGATCAGGATGCCCGAGATGGCGCCGATCACCGAGGCCAGCAGGAACGCGATCTGTCCGGATAATGAAGTGCGGATGCCGACCAGCCGCGCGCCAAGCCGGTTCACCGCGGTGGCGCGCAGCGCCTTGCCATACAGCGTGGCGCCGAAGAACAGCCACAGCGCCACGATCAGCGCGATGGTGATGGCATAGACCGCGATGCTCTGCCCGGTGAAGCGCAACTGGCCGATGGTCACCGCGGCACTGGAAATGGTCGGGCCGCGCTGGCCCTCGGCGCCGAAGAACACGAGGCCAATGCCCTGCAGCGCCAGGTGACAGCCGACCGAGGCGATCAGCAGCACCAGCACCGAGGTGTGGGCGATCGGCTGGAACGCAATGCGGTACAGAAACAGCCCGATCGCCGCCACCGTCACCAGCGACAGCGCGATGTTGACCGGTATGGTGTTGTGGCGCCCGGCCAGCGCCAGCGTCGCGCCCAGAATCGCCAGCGGAAACGCGATGTTGACCGCGAGCGCGCGCAGCACCAGCCGCATATGCAGCGCGCGGCGGCCGACGAACAGGTCGAAGATGAAGGCGACCACGCCCATCGCCACCGCTAGCCGGGCGGTGCCCGGAACCTGGCCGGCCGACAAGGTCGCGTAGGTCAGGGCGCCATAGGTGATGAACTCGCCCTGCGGAATCAGGATGACGCGGGTGACCGCGAACACCAGCACCAGCGCCAGCCCCAAAAGCGCGTAGATCGCCCCGTTGGTGATGCCGTCCTGCACCAGGAACAGCAAGATCGACGTGTTCAAAGCCTGGCGCTCCCCCTGTCCACAGCAGTTGCTTTCCGCTGCCCTTATTTGGTATATTTCATAACAATTATCAATTATAATCTCATGAAATTGAAGCCGTTCAGGAGTGTATCTGTGCGAATTTACCGAATTGCGGGTGGCAAGCCATGACTGTTTCCAAGACTGCCTCCGAGAAGGCCGCCGCCGGGTCCGCCGATCCGGGCCCTGCCGAACCGACCGGGGCGCTCAAGCTGCCGACGGACGGCGTCGCCGAGGCCGGCGCGCTGAAGATGGGCGAATTGTCCGAGCTTCTCGGCTATTCGCTCAAGCGCGCCCAGCTCAAGGTGTTCGAGGACTTCCTGCGCTGCGTGGCGCCGCTGCAGCTGACGCCGGCGCAGTTCTCGGTGCTGCTCCTGCTCGACAACAATCCCGGCCGCAACCAGACCGAGATCGCCAGCACGCTCGGCATTCTGCGGCCGAACTTCGTCGCCATGCTGGATGGCCTCGAGAGCCGCGAACTCTGCGTCCGCATGCGCTCGGTCAACGACCGCCGCTCGCATGTGCTGATGCTGACCGACAAGGGCCGCACCATCCTGGCCCGCGCCAAAAAACTGGTTGCCACCAAGCACGAATCCCGGCTGATCGAAGTGCTCGGCCCCGCCGGCCACGCCGCGCTGCTGGCCACGCTGGCCAAGATCGCGCAGGAGTTTTGACGAGCGCGTCGGGATCGCGTGATGGCGAGAGCCCATCAACACTGTCACCGTCATACGCGGGCTTGACCCGCGTATCCATCAATCTTCGGACGACTCTTGCGGCCATGTGCGCACTTTTGAAGAGGATGGATTGCCGGGTCGAGCCCGGCAATGACGGTCGACACGCGACATTACCCGACGATCTCATCGTACAGATCGTTCCAGGCCGGATTATCGCGGACGATGAGATCGATTTTCCATTCGCGTGACCAGTGCTTGATGTTTTTCTCGCGCTGAATGGCGGCCATGGCAGTGTCGTGGGCCTCGAAGTAGACCAGCTTCTTCACGTCGTATTTGCGCGTAAAACCATCGGCCAGGCCTTCGCGGTGCTCATAGGTGCGGCGGACGAGATCGTTGGTGACGCCGACATACAGCGTGCCTCCGGGAGCACTGGCGAGCATATAGACCCAGTAGGACATCGGGCGGCCGACGGTTTCCAGCTGATTGTTTATTTGAGGTGGGATGGATTGCCGGGTCAAGCCCGGCAATGACGGAGGGGGCGGTGAGAGGCTGCCATCAACGCATCGGCATTGCCCGCAACGGCGTAACCCGCCAGACTGCGCCCGCCGGCTCTCACGCCGGCGCGACGTCCGCGAGGAACAATGCCGCACCCGGTCCATCAGTTCGAAATGCGCCGGCTGGAAGCGTTGAGCAACACCATCTTCGGCGTCGCCATGACGCTGCTCGCCTACGATCTGCCCAAGGTCAGCGGCATGGCCGCGGCGCCGAGCTGGACCGATATCTATCACACCTATGCCCATCCGGTGATCGCGCTGATGTTGTCCTTCATCATCGCCGGGCTGTTCTGGATCAGCCATCAGCGGCGCCTGGCCGTGGCGCCGGTGGCGGGCCGCGGCACCGTGTTCCTCAATCTCTTGTTCCTGCTGTCGATCATCGTGCTGCCGGTCACCAACGGCCTCTATGGCAGCTACCGGGAAAGCAGCGTGGTCGCGGTGATCTACGGCGCGCATCTGACGGTGATCGCGATCCTCAACGCGCTGCTCTGGTTCATTGCCGCGCAGGGGCGCGGCCACTGGCCTAACCTGGTGCCGGCTTCGATCCCCATCGCGGTGTTTCTGTTCGGGACCGTCGTCGCCGCCATCGCGCCGCAGATCGCGCAATTTATCTGGTCCCTGGCCTTCATCGCGCCGCTGATCGGCTGGCTCGGAGCGCGGCGGCTCGTGGAAGATCCTTAAGCGCGGCTCGCACTGAACCTTCGACCGCTGAAAACCGACCAAAGCTTGGCGTCGCAGGTCGTTCGCGGTACTGCCAGACGCGGCGCCGGAGGCAAGGTATGCAGGTCAACGAAAACAGCCAGGTTACCGAAAAAAGCGGCCCACCGGAAAGGCCGGGCATCAAGCTCGCCATTCCCCTGGCGGGCGGCGCGTTTGCGGTTGCCCTGGCCATCCTGATTGCCGTTCTCGTTCATCTGGGCATTGTCCCGGCACGGTCGGCGCCGACGCCGCAGCCGCGCATGCAACTGACCGTCAGGCTCGATACCTCGACGGTGCCGCAACTGGTGGTGCGCGCCTTGTCCGAGGAGGTGCGTGGCCTGATGCGCGAGACCCGCATCGGCTTTGCGGCGATGGCGCCGTCCGGCGACAGCGTCGAGGTGACGGTTCGCGAGGGCGGCGATCCCGCGCAGGCCATGGCCCGGCTGCGCGAGGTGTCGCGCCAGGGTAGCGCACAAGCCGGTACACCGGGCGCTGCTCCAACCGAGCGGTTCACCATCACGCCAGCGAGCGGCGGCGTCCTGTCGCTGGTGCCGACGCCGGCGGCGATCGCCGACGGGCTCGATCGCGCGCTCGACCAGACCATCGATGTGCTCGGCCGCCGCCTCGGCGACCTGAAGCCGACTTTCAGGCGCGAGGGCGATGACCGGATCGTCATCGCGCTGCCGCGTCAGCCTGATGTGAACAGCCTCAAGGCCTTCATCATGGCGCCCGGCCGGCTGACGTTTCGTTTCATCGACGTGGCGGCCGATTTGCCTGCCGCGAAACCCGATCGGGTGCCGCCGCAATCCGAGCTGTTGCACGACCAGAAAGGCGAGTCCTATGTGGTCGAGAAGCGCGTCGCCATGTCGGGCGAGACCCTGACCGACGCCCAGCCGGGCTTCGACCGGGCCACCAACCAGCCCATCGTCTCGTTCCGCTTCAATGCCGCCGGTACCAAACAGTTCGCCAGGATCACCGCGGAAAAGGTCGGCGCACCGTTCGCCATCGTGCTCGACGGCGTGGTGCTGGCGGCGCCGATCCTGCGCGAGCCGATCACCGGCGGCTCCGGCCAGATCTCGGGCAATTTTACCGTCGAGAGCGCCAACCACCTCGCCATCCTGCTGCGCTCCGGCGCATTGCCGGCGCCGCTCGACGTGATCGAGGAACACGCGCTGTGAAATTCGAGGCTGTCGTCGTGAGATCGTTCTGTCTGCGCTGGATCGTGCGGCCGCTGGCGTTCGCCTTGCCGTTTCCGCTGGTGGCGTGGTGGTGCGATGTGCCGCCGGGCTGGAACATGGTCGCGCTGACGTTGTTCTGCATCGTCTGGGCCGACAGCGTGCACCTGTTCGGCAGGCAGGATGACGTCGCCGCATTGCCCGCCGCGCCACGCCGCCGCAGCCGGACTGCGCGCCGGTGGTACGATTGGGATTTCGCCGAGGTCGAGGCCGCCATGGTCGCATCGCTCCGCATCACCGGGCGGACGATCACGTTCGCGTTGCCAACGCTCATCGTCGCCCATTGGTGCGGCATGCCGATGGGCTGGAAACTGGTCGCGTGGGTGGCGTTCTGCGTGATCTGGAATCACGTCGTGGATCGCGTCGCTGAGCGGGTGAGCCCGACTGCCCCTTGAGCAATGGCCTGATCAGCCGCAATTCCACTTCGGCCCGATCGGCGTCTGCGTCCAGCACGGACCGAAGCTGCCGCCATTGTATTGGCCGCGGTAAAAGCCGGGTCGGCCGAAATAGTGCCAGTCGCCATCGTAGCCGTAATATTCCGGGGTCGGATCGATATACCAGGGGCGCCGCTCGCGGCGCGCCATGCGCAAAACCGCAGCTTTCTGGGCATAAGCCGGCAGGCTGTTGTTCGGTGGCTGGTGATAGCCCGGCAGGAAACCGTAGCCGTGCCAGCGCGGCGCCGGCCGCTTGTGCGCCGGCGCGGCCGCCGCGACCACCGGCAGCAGCGACAGGACGATGGCAATCGACAGAAACTTGAAGCGCGACATCAGTTCACCATAGACGGCCGGCGGTCGGCAGGCGATTCAAATCCGGGTGCGTAGGATGGGTTGAGCTCTTGCGAAACCCATCACCACAACCGGCGCCGCCGATGGGTTTCGCTATCGACCGCGCATTCGCGCGGTCGCTGCGCTCAACCCATCCTGCATCACGGCGTGCCGCGTCCTACCAGAAGCCCCGTGGCGCCGGACGGTAGTACTGGCCCTCTTGCACCGGGCGATAATAGTACTGGCCCGGTGGGCCCTGGCGATAGAGCTGGCGACGCGGATCGACCGGCTGGGGCTGCGGCTGCGGCCCCCAGCGCTGGAAGAACAGGCCGAAGCCGCCCTGGCTGTCGTCGTCCGCGACCATGACGTCGGTGGTCGGCCGGCGCGTGATGAAGCCGCCCTGCGGCTGGTTGCTCAGCACCGCGACGAACTCGGTGCGATAGTTGGTCTCGGCGCTCAGCGGCTCGTCCGAGATGATGATCGAGGATCGCGGCAACGCGGTCGGCGCGATGCGATCGAGCACGTCCTGCGGGATGGTGATGCGCTCCAGCGCGTCCTTGGCGTCGTCGGCGTCGTCGATGGTGACCACGCTCCAGCGCAGGCCCGTTTCGTTGCGCGCCATCGCCGTGAATACATGGGTGCCGATCCGCCGGTCGGGATTGCGGATCGTGATCGGAACCTCGATGCTGGTATCGAACACCTCGCCGCCGCCGTCGGGCGCCGGCTTGTGGGTGTCGCGCCGCACGTAAAGCTTCTGCGTCGCGCGGCTGATGTAGACCGAGACCGGCTCGAGCGCGAGCCTGGCATCGTTGGCCGCCCTGGCGGTGTCGGCCTTTTTGGTCAGGGCCGCCTTGGCGGCGTCCTTGGCGGCGACGGCGGCGCCGGGCTTGGTCGTCGCATCGGTCCTGGCGGTCTCGAGCTGCGTGGCCAGATCCGCGTCCTTGGCGGCGGCCTTCTGCTCCGCCGCGTCGGCCTTCGCCCTGGCGGGGTCGGTCTTGGCGGCGGCGAGCGCCCTGTCGGCGAAGGCGAGTTCGGCGTCGGCGCGCTTCTTGAGCGCTTCCAGCTTGCGCAGCGAAGCTGTGACCGATGCGGCCTCGCGCGCCGCGGTCACGGCGGCTTTCTTCGCCTCGTCCGCCGCCCCTGCGGCCTCCACGGCCTCGCGGGTGAGCGTCTCGGCCCGCCCCGGCGCGGCCGCGAGCGCCTCGGGCTTCGGCATGAACAGGGCCGGGTGGGAAAACTCGATCGGCTCGGCGTCCATCGGCGAGATGATCACCCTCATCCCGATCCGGGTCTTGTCGAACAGTTTTTCCGCAAAGCCGAACGGCATCCGCACGCAGCCGTGCGAGGCCGCATAGCCGGGCAGCGGCCCGCCGTGCAGCGCGATGCCGTTCCAGGTGATGCGCTGCATGTTCGGCATCGAGGCATCGTCATACATGCTCGAGTGGTGGTCCTTGTCCTTCTCGAGCAGGGCGAACACGCCGGCCGGCGTCTCGCGTCCCGTGGTGCCGGTCGACACCGGCGCGCGCGTAATCCAGCCGTCGGCGTCGTAGAAGGTGACCTTCTGGCTCTGGATCGACACGATCGCCATGATCGGCTCGCCGGCCTCGCGCGGCGCCGTCGCCTCGGTGGGGGCCGCGGGGCGCGCCGTCCTTGCCGCGGCGGGCCCGGTCAGCGCCGCCAGCGCGGCCATCGCCGCCAGCGTTGCAATCGCGGGAGCCCCGCCGCCGCATCGCCCCGGTGGATTGCGCTGTCGTAAACCGATTACCCATGCCATGCCCCGGTTGAAATGCGTGTGTGCGCTCGCGTCGATCAGGTGCCAGATTGCGACATTCGGATTAAGGAACCGTCGCCGCCAGCCACGCCGCCGGCTTGTTCCGGGTGATGATCGGCACGTTCCGGCGGCACTTCCCTCATATACGACAGGGCGCGCAGGCGGAAGTATGGCTCGCGGTTGAAATCGGCGCTTTCGCCGACATCCACAGGTTGCCAGGGACGTCGGAGAGGGTGAATGAACCGGCATCGACGGCTTCCGGTTCCTGATCGTCTGCCCGTCACGCCTTCTCCGCCAAAATCGCCCGATATCGTTCACATTGGTGAACGTCGGCCGAGTCCCCACTTTGGCGTCGATGAACAAACTTTCCACATCATTGCGAGCTTCGGCGGACGCGGTCGCAAGAGCTCCTTGCCATGACGATGAGACGTGGCGGACTAGACCTTCTCCACCAAAATCACCCGCACATCGTTCACATTGGTCAGCGTCGGCCCCGTCAGCAGCAGATCCCCGGTCGCGGCAAAAAACGCCGTCGCATCGTTGTTGTCGAGATACGCTTTCGGATCGAGTCCCTTGGCCCGCACCGCCGCGAACGTCTTTGCGTCGATCATTGCGCCGGCGGGATCGTCGGCCGCACCGGCGCCGCCATCGGCGCCGTCGGTATCGGCCGCCAGCGCCGAAATTCCAGGCGCGTCCTTCAGCAACGCCGCCAGCGCCAGCGCGTATTCCTGGTTGGGGCCGCCGCGGCCGTTGCCGCGCACGGTCACGGTCAATTCGCCGCCGGACAGGATGGCGAGGCGGCGGCCTCTGGCGCGCGCTTCCAGCGCCAGCCGGGCGTGATCGGCGGCGACGTCGCGCGCTTCACCTTGAAGATCGGCGCCAAGATCGACGATCTCGTACCCCGCGTCACGCGCGACCTTGACCGCGGCGTCGAGCGAGCCGCGCGGCCGCGCGATCAGCGCATAGCGGGCGCGGGCAAACGCGGCGTCGCCGGTCTTGCAGCTCTCGTTGGCGTCGTCATCGAGCGCCCGGCGCACCGCGTCGTCCACCGTCAGGCCATAGCGCGCCACCAGCGCGCGGGCATCGGCAAGCGTGGTCGGATCGGGCACCGTCGGCCCCGAGGCGATGGCGGAGGGATCGTCATGCGGCACGTCGGAAATCGCCAGCGTGACGATCTCGGCCAGCTTCCCGGCGCGGGCCAGCCGCCCGCCCTTGATCCGCGACAGGTGTTTGCGCACCGTGTTGATCTCGCCGATCGGCGCGCCGGAGCGCAGCAGCGCCCGCGTCACCTGCTGCTTCTGCGCGAACGTGATGCCCAGGGCCGGGGCGATCCAGTTCGCCGAGCCGCCGCCCGACAGCAGCACCAGCAACAGATCGTCCGCGGTGGCTTGTTGCGCCAGCTTGAGGCTGTCGTCGGCTCCCTTCAGCCCGGCTTCGTCGGGCACCGGATGTCCCGCCTCGATCACGTTGATCCGCCGGGTCGGAACGCCGTGGCCGTGGCGCGTGGTGGCAATGCCGACGAGCCGTTCCGGCTCCATCTCGAAGGCGTCGAGATAGTGCCGCTCGGCGGCAGCGGCCATGGCGGCGGCGCCCTTGCCGGCGGCGAGGCAAATCACGCGGCCCTTCGGCGGCGCCGGCAGATGGACGCCAAGCATCGAGTCGGGATGCGCGGCGGCGACGGCGGCATCGAAGATGGCGCGGAGCAGGGGGCGGGTGTCGGTCATCCAGGGTGTTATGCCGGTCCTTTGCCGGCGTCGCAAGGCGGCGCGACGCGAGAGGCGGTTACTCCGGCACGGCCTGCCCGGAACCGCCAAGCTCGGCCGGAAAGTCCTTCAGCTTCGGCAGGCCGTCCCGCATCGGCAGCACGGTCTCGGCGTAGTTGACGTGAACGCCGGGCGAAAATTCCAGCGTGGGAATGGTCGCCACGAAGACGTCGACGAGGCCGATCGGCGGATGATCCGTCATCAGGTGGCCGCCGCATTTCGCGCAATATTGACGCCGGCTCAGCGGCGTCTTCTGGAACGCCGCGACATGTTCGGCGCCGGCCACAATCCGCACCGCGTCCGGTTTCCACAGGCTGAACGCGTTCACCGGTCCGCCGGACCAGGAACGGCAGGAGCTGCAATGGCAATAGCCCATCGCCTCGGGCGGCCCGGTGACTTCGAGTGTGACGGCGCCGCAAAAGCAATTTCCGCTATGAGACATGTTTTGTCCTTTTAACTTTCAAAATGATCGGTATCGGCAACAAGGTTCTGTTCGGGTTCGGCGCCACGAGCGCCGAACCGTAAGAGTCGTATTTTTTGCCCCTCATCCCTTGGTCATATGACGCCAGGGCAACAACATCGACACACGCTGCTTGTAGCGGCGGTAGTCGTCGCCGAACATCTCGACCAGGTCGCGCTCTTCCAGGAAGATGCCGACGAAGATGTAGGCCGTCGTCACCGCGGCGAACAACAGATGCCCGGCCGACATCACCGGCGCGGCCCAGAACGCGATGACGAAACCGAGGTAGAGCGGATGCCGCACGAACTTGTAGAAAAGCGGCGTGCGGAAACGCGGTGCCGGCGCCTCACTGCCGGTGAGGTTGCTGGCGACCTGGTGCAATCCGAACAGCTCGAAATGATTGATCAGGAAGGTGCTGCTCAGGACGATCAACCAGCCCACGAAAGAAACGGCCATGACCGTCATCGCCATTTCCGGCTCCTCGATATGCCAGATCGTGGCCGGCATCGGACGCCACTGCCAGAACAACAGGATCAGCGTCAGGCTGGCGAACAGCACGTACGTGCTGCGCTCGACCGCCTTCGGCACGTATTGCGTCCACCACTCCTTGAACGGCTTGCGCGCCATCACGCTGTGCTGCACGGCGAACAGCGTCATCAGCAAGAGGTTGATGACGATCGCCTCGGCGATTGGCGCCACCTCGCCGCTGTCGATGGTCTTTGGCACCCCGAGGCCCTCGACGAAGCCCACGGCGTAGAGAAACGCGACGAAAAACACCAGATAGGCGACAACGCCGTATAGAAAGGCCGCCAGTCTGAAAATGCGATGGCCCGGTCCTGCCGGGCTGATGGATTGGGTCTGCGTCATAATGGTCTCCGATTCGGAAAATAATGCACTTCAACGTCTGCAGCATGGCGGAAGCGCCGCCGCAAAACCTTGCGCGACGCCTGATTTATCCGTGAGGCGACCCTGATTATTTCTTGAGAACCGGCCGGTCGCGGCGACCGCTTGTTTCATGCGTTGCGCCACCGGTCGAAACCCTGCAATCGCGCGCGTGTTTCGGCCGCATCGTCCAGGCCTTCGCCGATCTGGTAGCGCCGGATGCCGATGTCCTTCAGCTCACGGTCGCTGAGCTGACGCAGTTCGACGAATGCTGCGTGGCGCTCGTGACGCGCGATGACGGCGGCGACCAGGTGATCGACGAACCGCTTGAAGCGGGCGACCAGAAGACGGCCAGCCCGGCTTCGATTTCCAGGCCGGCTTCGATTTCCGACGCCGGTCCGGTTTCGGAATGCGGCCGGCGGATGACCGGGGATATTGCTGAGCATCGTCATGGCGGGTCCTGCGAAGGTTGGGCGTGATGGCCTGCCCATTGCTTTAAGCGTTCCGGCGGACCAGGACTTTCGGGGAATGGCGATTTTTGATCCAATTGCTCTTGAGATGCGCTTGAGATGCGCGGCGCCAACGCCGCGCACGCTTCTCAGAGCGGAAAATGTCAGCGCCTAGAGCGTGATCCGGAAAAGTGGAAACAGGTTTTCCGAAAAGATCATGCTCAAAAAAAAGGATAAGATCATGATGCGATTCTATCTAATCGCATCATGATCTTACGCCGGCGGCCCTGCGGCCGGGCGCAGATGACCGCAGCTGCGGCGGCGTCGCCGAACCGGCATGCTGCGCCAGCGTTCGCGCGACCTCCTCCACGTGGGTCGAAATCATGAAGTGGGCGGCGCCGCCGAGGCGGACTTCCGAGGCTTTGGTGCAGTGGGCCAGCAACTGGTTGGTTCGCCGGATGGCCGGATGGCTGTCGCCGCCCCACAGCACCAGCGTCGGGATGTCGAGTTTCGCGAGCAGGGCGCGCGTCAGCCGGAAGCCGTAGGCGCTGGCCCAATCCAGGATGTTGGTGGCCGTGGTCGCGATGGCGTAGTCGCGAACCCGCGGCGGCCAGCTTTCGAACGTGCCGGTGCCGCCGTAGAAGTCGATCATCAGCTCGATGGCATGGCGGTCGCCGCCCTGGAACAGGCTGAAATAGGTGTCGGTCATTTCGCGGAAAGCGCGATAGGGCGTGTATTCTCCCATCTGCCGAAGTATTTCCGGCGCCGGCGCCTCGAGGATCGCCAGGCTCAGCAGCGGCACCTCGCCCCGCAGCGCCACCGCCAGCGCACTGAGGCCGCCGAACGAGTGGCCGACGAGGTGCACCGGAGAGGCCGCGCGCCGTATCACCGTTTCGATGATATCGGCTTCGTGAGCGATATCGCTGTCGAGCGCGGTACGGCGTTCGGCCGTGCCGCCATAGCCAAGCAGGCTCGTCGTCACGCATCGGAAGCGGCCCTGCAGATGGCCGATCACCGGCCGCCACGCGGCGCCGGTGCTGCACGATCCCGGCACGAACACGATGGTCGGCCCCTGGCCGGTCTCGTCGTAGTCGATGTTGCCGCGGCGGTGTTCGATCATGGTGGTTTGGTGTTTCTCTCGTTACGGCGCGATCGCATGAGACGAGCGCTCGCCGCGGCTCCGATCCCTCCCCACAAGGGGGAGGGATCAACGACGCCATCGGACCCGTCACTGCTTGGTGATGACGATTTCCAGATATTCGCTGGGCACCACCATGGTGCCGTCGGTGGCGCGGTTGGCGCGGCCGATCAGCGCCAGCAGATCATCGGCGAGCCCCTGCTGGCTGGCGGGGTCCAGCGCGGCAAAGGCCTTCAGCACCGGGCCGTAATAGGTGCGGAAAATCTCGAGGAAATGCCCGGGCGAGCGGTAGCGGAACGCGAAGTGGCGGCGTTCGATCTCGATCGAGGCGGCCGCCGTGCCGAACATCTCGGTGAGGCGCGCCGGCGTCCCCCACAGGGCCGGCGATTTCGTGCCCGGCGGTGGCGGCAGATACTTGCCCAGGGTTTTGAACAGCTGGCCGATGAAACCTTCCGGGGTCCAGTTGGCGAGACCGATCTTGCCGCCGCTCCTGCACACCCGCAACAGCTCGGCTGCCGCCTTGTCCTGGTTCGGCGTGAACATGACCCCGAAGGTCGAAACCACGGTGTCGAAGGCGGCGTCGGCAAACGGCAATGCCTCGGCGTCCGCCACCCTGAATTCGACCGGCAGGCCTTCGGCCTCGGCGCGAAGCTGTCCGCGCCCGAGCAGGCTTGCCACATAGTCGGTGGACACCACCTCGCACCAGCGGCGCGCGGCGGCCAGCGTCGCGTTGCCGTTGCCGGCCGCGACATCCAGCACCTTCTGCCCCGGCCTGAGATCGAGCGCTTCGCAGAGCGTTTCGCCGACGATCTGCAAGGTAGTCCCGACGATGGCATAGTCGCCCGACGACCAGGCGGCCTGCTGCCTGGTCTTGAGGGCCGCGAGATCGGTATTTGATTGGGTCGCCGCCGGCCTGGCTGCGGCATTTGTTGCGGTGGTCATATTTGGCTCCCGTTTCACCCTGTATCGAGTGGCGATGATGCCGGTGCCGCGACCATATGGCTTTGCCCTGCGCTTGACTTAGGCTTGAGACGGCCTTGATTATTCCTTCGGGCCGGGTCGGCCGGATTTGAGGTAAGGCGTGCAATTTGTGTTTTCCGATCATACGCTTGATACCGACCGCCGCGAGCTGCACCGCCGTTCGCAGGCGGTCAGTGTCGAACCGCAGGTATTCGACCTTCTGGTCTATCTGGTGCGCAACCGCGACCGCGTCGTCAGCAAGGATGATCTGATTGCCTCGGTCTGGCAGGGCCGCATCGTGTCGGAATCGACACTGACCAGCCGGATCAACGCGGCGCGCACCGCGGTCGGCGACAACGGCAAGGACCAGAAGCTGATCCGCACCGTCGCCCGCAAGGGCCTTCGCTTCGTCGGCATCGTGCACGAGGGCCGGGCCGGCGTCGAGGTGACGCCAGTCCCCGATCGGCCGGACCAGGCCCCGCTGCAGCCTTTGTTGTCCGACCGGCCGGCCATCGCCGTGCTCCCCTTCACCAACATGAGCGGCGATCCGGAGCAGGACTATTTTTCCGACGGCATCAGCGAGGACATCATCACCGCATTGTCCAAGCTGCGCTGGTTCCTGGTGATGTCGCGCAACTCTTCGTTTGTCTACAAGGGCAAGGCCGTCCACATCAAACAGGTCGGCGAGGAGCTCGGCGTCGGCTACGTGGTCGAGGGCAGCGTGCGCCGGAGCGGCGACCAGGTGCGGATCACGGCGCAGCTCAACGACGTCGCCACCGGCAGCCACATCTGGGCCGAGCACTATGACCGCAACCTCACCGATGTGTTCGCGGTGCAGGACGACATCACCGAGTCCATCGTCGCCGCGGTCGAGCCGCAGCTCTACGCGGCGGAAGGCCTTCGCGCCCGGCGCAAGCCGCCCGACAGCATGGATGCCTGGGATCTGGTGATGCGGGCGCTGTCGTACTACTGGCGCGTGACCCGGCAGGACAACGTCGTCGCGCAGGCGCTGCTCGAGAAGGCGATCGCCATCGACCCGCATTATGGCCAGGCGCTCGGCGTCCTCGCCACCAGTCTGACGTTTAGCGCCCACATGGGGTGGGCGGACATGGCGACATCGACGGCGCTGGCCGAGCGCGCGGCGGCGGCGGCGATCCTGGCCGACAGCGAAGACCCTTGGGCCCATAACGCGCTCGGTTCCGTCCGTCTGTTCGAGCGGCGCTTTTCCGACTCGCTTGCCGAGTTCGAACTGGCGCTGCAGCTCAATCCGAGCTTCTCGCTCGCCCAGGGCTACTACGGCCTGGCGCTGTCCTACTGCGGGCACTGGGAGGAGGCCGAGATCGCGGCGCGGCGCGCGCTGCGGCTAAGCCCGCGCGATCCGTTTTCGGCGATTTATTGCGGTATCGCCGCCTACGCCCAGTACGTCGGCCGCAACTACGACGAGGCCATGCGGTTTTCCCGCGAGGCGCTGCGCCAGCGCGGAGATTTCGTCGGCGCCCACCGGGTGCTGACCGCCGCCGCAGGCATGGCCGGGCAAACCGAGGCCGCGTCGGCTGCCCTGCACGAACTGCGCCGGGCCCAGCCGAATATTTCGCTGGCCTGGATCGCCGCGGAGATGCCCATGGAGCGGGGGCTCGACAGGGAGCATTACATGGAAGGGCTGCGCCGCGCCGGATTGCAATAGCGAGGCGTCAGGGGGGTCGCGCGTTCGCACAACGTCCTCGGTTATCGCTCAGCGCAGGAAATAAAAATCCTGCCGGCCCGACACCGAGCCGTAGGTGTAGGGCATCTGCTGCCGCTTGGTCAGGTCCTGGACGTCGTCGCGGACGTTGTCGAACAGCCGGCGCACCTCGACGCCCGGGGTCTGCAGGTTCTTGACCAGCGCCGCGGTGAACGGGCTGTTGCCGCCGTCGCCGTCGGAGGCGGTCTCGCCGTCCTTGGCGGCGTAGACCACCAGCGTGCCCGGGTCGGGCTCCACCCGCGCGAAGCCGCGCGCGACCACGCTGCGCGAGGCCAGCGTGTCGGTGCGCTTCATCCGCGCCGCGTAGGGGTTGCTGCGGCAGGCGTCCAAAATCACCACGCGAAGTTTCTGCGCGCGCTCGGTGGCGTTCAGCACCTGGCTGAGCGGCACCGCCGCGAACGGCATGTCGAGGTCGGATTCGATCGCCGCATCCACCGGCAGCAGGTAGTTGACGCCGCCGACTTCCATGCCGTGACCGGCGAAATACACCACCGCCCAGTCGGCGCTCTGCGCGGTCCGCGCGAAGTCGCGCAGCGCGTTGACCAGCGCCTCGCGGCCGAGATCGGTCTGCAACGTCACCGACTGGAATCCGAGCCGGCGCAGCACGTCGGCCACTGAGGTGGCGTCGCGCGTCGGGTTGGGCAGCGCCGGGGCGTTCTTGTAAGTGGAATTGCCGATCACCAGCGCGACGCGGCGGCCGAAATCCGCCGGCGCCGGCTGGGCCACCACGGGCGCGGGCTTCGGCTGCACCACGACCGGCGCCGGCGCCGGCTGCGCCACCACAGGCGCTAGCGTTGGCGGATTAACCCCCACCGGCGGCGTGCTGCGGCCGTCCAGTTCGCCGCCAATGACGTCGCCGAATGCCTCCCAGCTTTCGCCCTTGAAGCGGATCAGCTTCATCTGTTCGATGGGATAGAAATCGTTGGCGGCGGTGTTGATCCGGATGCCGGGAAAGACAGTGTCGGGCACGAAATCCTTCAGGCTGGCGGCCTGCCGCATCACGTTCTCGCGGGTCAGGTTGTCGCCGGCCTGCTTCAGCACCTGCACCAGGGCCTGCGCCGCGCCGTAGCCGTACACCACATTGCCGTCGCGCGGCTCGGTGCCGGGCAGGTATTTCGCGACGAAGGCAGTGTACCGCGCGGTGCCGGCATCGTTCTTCCAGAACGGGTGGCCGGGGTCCTTGACATAGTTCGCGGAGACGATGTCCTGGGCGTTCTGCAGCCCGGCCGGCTTCAGCACGCTTTCGGTCAACGCGCTGACGTTGCTCTGGATGTAAAACGGCTTCCAGCCGATCTCGCCGGCCGTGCGGAGGCTCTGGGTGGCGAATTTCGGCGTGGTGAAACTGAGGAGGGTGTCGACGCCGGCCTGCTTCAGCTTGCGGATGTGGGCATCGACGGTTGGCTCGGAGGTCTCGTAGGGCTCCTGCAGCACGATCATCGACGCCGCCCGTGCGCCAAGCCCGTCCTTGAGGCCCTGCAGCAGATCCTTGCCGAAATCGTCGTTCTGGTAGAGCACGCCGATCCTGGCGTTGGGCCGGTTCTGCAGCAGGTAACGCGCATAGACCCGGCTCTCGGTCTGGTAGGGTGGCTGCCAGCCCATGGTCCAGGGGAACTCGACCGGCCGGCCCCATCGGGTGGCGCCGCTGGCGAGGAACAGCTGCGGCACTTTCTTGAAGTTCATGTATTTCTGGATCGCCGTGTTCGACGGCGTGCCGAGCGAACCGAAGATCAACAGCACCTCGTCGCTCTCCACCAGCTTGCGCGCCTGCTCGACCGCTTTCGGCGGGCTGTAGCCGTCGTCGTAGCTGATGAAGGTGATCTTGCGGCCGTTGATGCCGCCCTGGTCGTTGATCATCCTGAAATAGGCGTCCTCGGTCTTGCCGATCAGGCCGTAGGCGGAGGCCGGACCCGAGTACGGCATGATGTTGCCGATCTTGATCTCGGTATCGGTGGCGCCGGTATCGTAGCGCTTCTGGGCGGTGGCGGCGCCGATGGAGCCGGCGATGAGGGCGGCGGCGACCGGCAGCGTCGCCAGTCGGAAAGCGCGGGAGGTCATCGGGCGTGTCCTGCGGCAATGATCGGGTTCGGGCAATGCCGGCATTGAATACGATTTGACTTGAACCATCAACAACGAGCCCCCCAATCGGGTGGGGGCCAGGAAGCCGTGTGCGCCGCACCGGCCGCGCGTTTCGGGTTCCCTGCGAGTTGATTGGTTATCCCGGCCATAGGCTGATAGGCTGGTTTCTTAGGTGCAATGAAGCTGGCTGGGTCCCATGAGCAAATCCAAAGGAAACCTCGTCCCGGTTCATCCGGACAATGTGCGCAAGCAGGACTGGATCGTGCTGCTGGAGGCATCGACCATCGTCGGCTCGCCGCGCGACAAGTTGCGGGTGGCCCTGACCAGCCGCGAACGCAAGGTCCGGAGAAAATTCAGTCTGTTTTCCAAGACCGAGTATTTTCTCGAAATCGAAGGTTACGACCCGCGGATCCACGCGCTTTATTTCTGCCCGCAGCTTTACCGCTATGACAACGACAAGCTGGTCCCGCTCGAAGGCGAGGAAATCGGCCGCCTGATGGTGCAGGCGCTGCAGGACGGCGCCTCCGACCGGCGGCCGTGGTATGATCCGCAGGATCAATTGCCGGACGATCCGGTCGTGACCGGCGCGGTGCAGACCGAACTCGACAGTGTCGTGGTCAACATGCCGGCGCCACGGACGTCGCCCGGTAACAAGTCCAAATCGCCGGGGTGACCCACCTGCGGGCCTGAGATCTTCGAATGACAGGCCATCGGGCCGCTTCGGATTACCGAACGCTTGGCAGTACTTGCCAGTTGCTCGCTGCACCCGCTGGAAATCGCCGGAACGGGGTCGGCTTCCCGCGGCGCGCCTCTCTTTTCAGTGCTTCGCGTTGAGACAGATCAACGGTCCCCCGCCGGTCGGGCGCAACCTGCCCGGGCGCAACGAGCGCCTTTTCGAGGAGACGAGCCATGGGTGACGCTGGAGTGGGCTGGGTAACAGCCATCATCATCGGGGGCATTGCAGGCTGGCTGGCAGAACAATTCATGAAGAGCAGCATGGGCATGATCATGAATGTTGTGCTCGGCATCGTCGGTGCGGCAGTTGCCAGCGCCATTCTGAGCTACTTCGGGATCTCGCTGGGAGGATGGGTCGGCTACCTGGTTTGCGGCTTCCTCGGCGCGGTCTTGCTGATCTGGGTCGTGCGGATGGTACGGCCTGCCTGAGCACATCGGATCCACGCCGGACGAAGCAGGATTGTTTGCCGCAGCCGAAACGCACACCGCCAGTCGGGACGGTGCGGGGGATCTTGCGTCCCGCGTACCGATCGGTCGCAGCGCCGTAGGGGTACTCGATCGGCCCATTTCGGCGTGATGGCAGCAGTGTGCCTTCCTGGATCAGAACAGCCGGAAGACACCCGGCTGAGTGGGCCGCCCCTTTTTAGGTGCGATGATCAGGGTCGCTTGCCTTGTCCACGCACGTGGAAGACAAGGCGCCGGCGACGACGCGTACAACGTCCCACACTCCGAGCCCTTAGCTGCAATAAATATCCCCGGCTGTTACCATTCTGGCACGCATGTTCGGTGCTGCCTGTGCCCTAGTTTTGAGCGCCGTCGCAACCCGATGCGGTATGGTTCGCGGGTCGCTCTTTGGTTGGCTGCCACCGGCTGAAAATATTGCCCAGAGGTTTGCAATGGGATCGAACCAGCCAGCAATCCGTGTCGTTGGCGGCGCGGTAATGGCTGCGGCGCTGCTGCTTTGCCCTGAAGTTTCCCATGCCGACCAGGGCGGCGGCTCATTCTGGTTTCCGGGACAGCTTGCCAGTCTCGTTGCCGTGCCGCAGACCCCGGGCTGGGCGCTCAACGTGAACTATTACCATTCCAGCGTCGCCGCGTCCGGCAGCGCTGCCGCGGCGAGACAGATCCTGGCCGGCGGAATTCCCACCAACGTCAACGTCAGCCTGAATTTGGCCCTGACCGGGCGGGCCGATCTCGTCACGCTGGCGCCATCCTATACGTTCGCGACGCCGGTGCTGGGCGGTCAGCTGGTCGCCGGCCTCGCCGGCCAGTACGGCCGGGCCGCCGCCAGTATCGCCGGAACCCTGACCGCGATATCCGGACCGCTGGTGGTGACACGCAGCGGCGTGCTCGACGGGGCGCTGGTCTCCTACGGCGACCTCGCGCCGTTCGCGCAGCTGCTGTGGAGCCAGGGCGTCAACAATTACATGGTTTACGTCACCGGCAATATTCCGGTCGGTGACTATGATCCGCTGCGAATTCCCAATATCGGGCTCGGCCACGCCGCCGTCGACGCCGGCGGCGGCTATACGTATCTCAACCCGGCGAGCGGGAACGAATTCTCGGGCGCCGCCGGCTTTACGTACAATTTGACCAATCCCGACACCCGGTACCGCAGCGGCATCGATTTCCACTTCGACTGGGGTGCATCGCACTATCTCACCAAGGAGCTTTTCGTCGGCGTCGCCGGCTACGCCTACCAGCAGATCACCGACGATTTCGGCCAGAACCCGATCCTCGGTGGCTTCAGGTCGCGCGTTTTCGGTGTCGGTCCGCAGATCGGATATAACTTCCCGGTCGGGGACATGCAGGGCTTCCTCAGCCTGCGGGGATACGGGGAGTTCGGTGCCGCCAACCGTCCGTCGGGATGGAATACGTGGCTGACATTCAACATTTCCCCCGCCACGATGGTGCCCGCGAAGCATCCCCCGAAGATTTAAGCCATGGGCGTTTGATCAGATGTCAGAGGTTTCAGATACTCCTTTTGGTAACGTGCTGGATCCGATGGAACGGATCTCGGAGACCTTGTTCGGCCTGATCATGGCTCTGACCTTCATCTGCTCGCTCGGTGTCGCAACGGGAGCCAACGTCAGTATTCAAACGATGCTGATCGGTGCGCTCGGCTGCAATCTGGCCTGGGGCATTGTTGACGGCGGCCTTTATCTGTTGGCTCGCATCAACAGCCGGGGAGACAGGATTCTGGCACTGCGCGCGATACGGCAGGCGCCGGATCCCGAAACAGCGCGGCGCGTCATCGCTGACGCGCTGCCGCCAGAACTGGCGGCGGTCTTGCTTCCGGAGCAATTGGAATTGATGCAGCAAAGATTGCAGCAATTGCCCGAACCGTCCCCCGGTCCAGGGCTGGCGAAACGCGACTGGACCGGAGCGCTGGGTCTTTGCCTGTTGAGCTTCCTTTCGACCTTCCCGGTCGTGATCCCGTTCCTTTTGCTGAGCGACGCGAGATTGGCGCTGCGTGTCTCCTACGCCGTCACCATCGTGATGCTGTTCTGCTGTGGTTACGTGTTTGGAATTCGCAGCGGGCTGCGGCCGTGGGCGGCGGGTCTTTCGATGGTGGCGATCGGTAGTGCGCTGGTCGGCGTCGCGGTAGCGCTTGGAGGGTAATCGAAAGTGCGGCAGCGAGGCGTTGCAACGGTTCGGCGTGTAAGCGGTGCCTCGATTGCCGCGTTGGTCGGGTTGTGGCTTGCGCCAATGACCGGCGGGCTGGCGCACGCCGAAGCCCCCGGGCCGGCCGGCGCGATCGGCCTTGGCAATCGCGGATGGTCCGCGGCCGACACCAACCACGCAACGTCTGCGAACGAGGTCGAATTTAGCGCCCGCGCGGGGTTTGCATCCGACTACATCTATCGCGGGACCACGCTGTCCGATCATGGGCCCGCGGCCGGCGCCGCCTTTGAAGCAAGATTTGACTCGCTGTACGCCGGCACGACGGTCGCTACCGTCAAACTGCCGACCCAACCGGCCGCTGAATTCACCGTTGCAGCCGGAATGCGCCCGAAGATCGCAACGATCGATTTCGATTTTGGCGTGACCTATTTCGCCTATCCCGGAGAAAGGCTTCCCGGCGAGACCAACGGCATCAATTATTGGGAGGCGGTTATCCGCGGCGATCGAAGCATCGGCGAACAGGTCCGCGTCGCCGGCGGCTACGCCTATTCGCCGAATGTCTCGAACAGCGGCGCCTGGAGCCAGTACGTGGCGGCCGGGGTCGGCTTCGACGTGCCGGGTCGGCTGCTGCCGCAGAACCTGGCCATATCATTCACGACGGCTGCCGGCTATTCCTGGTTCGGTAATCAGACTCCGCAACTCGGCGGCTTCCCGTTGCCTGCCTATCTCAACTGGCAGATGGGCGTGACCTTCACGCACAAGGCCTTCAACCTCGATCTGCGCTACTACGATACGAATCTGTCGAAAGAGAACTGCTTTGTCTTTACGGGCGATCCAAATGCGCGGCCGGGTGGCCGCGTTGATCTCGTTACCAACCCGGATGGACTGGTCTCGAACTGGTGCGGCGCGACGTTCGTTGCCAAAGCCTGGTTTGCGTTCAATTAGTTTTCGTCGTTTACGGCGGCGCTGGTGTTATTCGGCGCAATTTGTCCAGACAGAAGTAGCGTCGACCGGCATACCTGGCCGTTTGATTTCCGGCATTCGGCCAAGCCATCGATGCGCCGCAGCAATCTGGCGGGGCATTCGATCGCTTCGACCGGCACGGGCAGGCAGTGTCGGCGGGACGCCCAGGCTCGCCCGCGGTCTGGCCGTCTGCTATGGTCGCTCGCCGATCCGCCCCGGGGGTACCGGATGGGTGTGACCCCGGTCACAGCCCGACCTGAGCCGCCTTGGCATAAAGCTGTCAACCGTAGCAACGGCGGACGGCGTCCCGTCCCGCAGCAAGGGAGACGACCATGCGCAAGCACGACGAGAAGCTGGAGCATCAGATCAGCGGCGCGCTCGACGACAAGGATCTCGAGAAGGTGGCCGGCGGCGACAAAGCGGTGAAGGTGACCCACGACGACGCAGGCCCGAAGGAGTTGCTGTCGTTGACGTTTGGGTCTCTCCAGATCAAGTACAGTCAGCAGTAGCGGCGAGTGCCTTAACCGGACTCGTGCAGCGGGGCAAACGGCATTGCCGTTCGATCATTTCGTCGACTCTGCCGCGAAGCGGCGCGGGCGCGGACTCATCCATCGCCGGTCAGCTCCGCTTCGGAAGCGCAGTTGGGGGCGGTCTTTCCATGTCGTTCCATTGATGTGGATCAAGCCGTGCGAATACACCAGCGCGCTCTCTTGTGCGCAAGGCGGAAAACGGCTGATGCAGACCGCAGGGAGAGTGCGATGCCAAACTGGATATTGCTGGCCATCCTGGGTGTTGTTTCGGCGGTCGTTGGGGTTCTGGCCCTGATGAACCCGTTTCCGGCTTCGCTGGCCGCGGTGAAGCTGGCGGCCTGGGCGTTTCTGATTATTGGCGCCGTTCAGATTTTCGAGGCTTTCAGTGCCAAAAGCTGGGGCGGAAAGCTATGGACGCTGCTGCTTGGCGTTGTTGCTGTCGTGATCGGCGTCGATCTGCTCGGTGAACCGCTTGAAGGTCTCATCAAGCTGACATGGGTGCTGGGCGTCATGTTCATCGTTTCGGGACTCTTCAAATTCATCGTTGGCTGGAGAGTTCATCGAACCGACTTCAAGATTTTGGTTCTCGTTTCCGGCCTGGCGTCCCTGGCCATCGGGGTGGTCATTCTGTCGAACTTTCCCGCGTCGGCCGCGACAAGCCTCGGCATCCTGCTTGGCATCGAACTGATCTCCAACGGGGTCAGTGCCTTCGCTCTGGCTTTATCGCGGAGAGCCGGCGGCGTAGCCGAGGCCGCGTAGCCAACAGCTTCGCGCGAAGCGCGGAGCGATGACAGGCTCCGGCGCAATCCGTCATCCTGGCGACTGGTAACGACGGGTCGTGATCCGCCGTACCAGCTTGCCGGCGAACCCTCAGCCCGGCCGGCAGATCGGCCGGCTTCGCACCCTTGAAACCTGATCGGCGACTGTCGTTTTGAAGGGTGAAAGGCCGGTCCGGGCTGTCCCGGAATACCCGAAAGCTGCCGTCGCCCGCCGCGTTGTAAACGCCGCGTTAATCGCGCGTAAACGGCTGTAAACGCTGGATAATTCAGTAAACCTCCGACCTGGGATGTGAGACACAGGTGCAGGTGTGAATGATCGCACCCTAACCCAACAGGAGACCGACCATGACCAGGTTCAAGACCGACTTCTTTGCCAAGACCGCTCTCGAGACCGAACATGCCGCCACGTTGCTGTCCGAGACGGATTTGGATGCCGTCTCCGGCGGCACGATGACCAAACCGCCGCTGCTGCCGCCCCAGCACGGTCCGACCGACCCGCGCCAGGCTTGATCTGGCATCACCTCAACAACATCACAGCAAACCCACGGAGAAAAATCATGAATACCCTCGTCAATACCTTCCATGCGAATGAAGCCCGCGAGTTGTCGACCGATGAACTTTCGGCCGTATCCGGCGGACACGGCCCGCAGTGCCCCAGCAACAGTGGCCCGAGCTGGGGCTCGCTCGCCACCGCCGCGAGCGTCGCGACAACGGTGGCGGGCGGCGTGGTTACCGGCGGCGCCGGGCTCATCGCCCAGATGGCGACCATAGGCACCGTCGAAGTGGTCAAGCAATCGAGAGACTGATCGACTTGACCGGTACAACAAACGTGCAGCCGGTGACGCCAGTCGCCGGCTGCATGCGTTTGCGGGCCTGCACAGTCCCTCGTGAGCTTCAGCAGAAATAGTTCCAGGCTCCCAAAAATAATTTCCCCCCTGATCTGCGTCGGAAATCGGACAGACAACGATGGTGCGCGGGATTAGATTTCCGCCCGTTCGTTCCGCTGGTTCTGCAAAGCGAATCTTCGAACGCGCCGAGTGCCCTTCATCGAAGCAAGAGAGTGGTTCTGTATCCTCTGAAATGCGACGATATCAATCGCCTGGCGAGCCATATCAGACAACCGCCATGAACGACGACCTCGGCCTCATTTATCTTGCCATGCGCATCGGAATGTCCTGCGCGCTCACCGCCGTTCTAGCTATCGGTATTTTCATGGTTATCCGATTTGTCGCTTGGGTCGGTTAGGACTTGTCGTGGCATACCGAGGCATGAAATTCACAGCCGTTCAACGCAACTCGCTGATCCGGAAGGAGGCACCATGATTGCAGACAGTTTTGATTCCAGGACGCTCGCCAACATGGAAGTCGCCCTCGAGAGAGCATGCAGCGTCCTGTCGATCGGAAGTGAACAACATTCCACCCGCCGACACATCGCCGGCAAAATTCTCGACTGCGCCGCGGCCGGCAACAAGTCCCTTGGTGCGCTCACGCAAGCCGGGCGAGCCGCCGCTACCGAACTTTGCGCGATCCACGGCGCCTGAAAAGCGTCGGCTCGAGATCTGCCGTTTTTCACGGCTCGGATCATCGCTGGCAACCCTCGCTTCCCAATCCCGCGAGAAGTGGCGTCAGCCGCCCGGGCGTAACCTGCCCGGGCCTGCCGACTTTCATCAATCGCATGACGCGAACGGTTCGAGCATCGGCTAATTGGCCAACGGCTCCGCGCGCAGCGCGGCCCGATCACAGGGTCCGCGTAACCCTTAGGCCCTGATCCGCCCGCCGCCTTGTAAACGTCGCGTCAATGGCGCGTAAACGGCTGTAAACGCTGGATAATTCGATAAACCCCCGAGCCCGGATGTGAGACACAGGTGCAGGTGTGAATGATCGCACCCTAACCCAACAGGAGACTGACCATGACCAGGTTCAAGACCGACCTCTTCAAGACGACCTCCCTCGAGAGCGGATATTCCGCCGCGTTGCTGTCCGAGACGGAACTGGATGCCGTGTCCGGCGGCGCCGGCGGACCGACCGCCCCGCCCAGCAAGCCGCCGAGCAAACCGCCGGTGTTGCTGCCGCCCGGGCACGGTCCGACCGATCCGCGCCAGTTCTGATTTGCCCTCAAACCCGCAACCTCAAACCCACATCACACAAGGAGAATGACCATGCATACCCTCATCAACACCCTGACCTCGAACGAGACCCGCGAACTGTCGATCGACGAACTTTCCGTCGTGACGGGCAGCGGTGGCCACGGCGGCAACAACAACGGGCCGACTTGGGGCCAGCTTGCTGCCGTCGCTCACTCCCTGACCAACGCAGCGGGCAATGCGATGACCGGCCCGGCCGGAATGATCGCCGAGTTGGCGACGGATGGCGCGGTGAACGCGGTCAAGCAACTGGCGCAGTGACCGGCCTCAACATCGCAATGAACGTGCAGCCGGCGACGCGAGCCGCCGGCTGCATGCGTTTGCGGGCCTGCCATCTTCTTTTGGCCCGCGCCTCGCCTCAGCCCTGCGGGCTTGTCTGCGAATGATCAAGCCGGGATACTGACCGTCGCGCGATCGCGCGGTTCGACTCGACAACGGCCGATTCAGCCCCCGATGAATTGCCAAAGGAGCCATCCCGATGCTCAAACTCTTGCGCTTCTTCGCCGTGGCGGTAGCGTTTGCGGCCAGCGCCGCAACCACAACGGCTACCGCCGACGGGCGGCCTCCTGAATCGCTGCTGGCTACCGCCTCAACCCTCGGCCAGGCGGCGCTCACCGATCCCGCCGCCTTCGACTTCGTGCAATCGCTGACCACCGAGATCGGCCAGCGCCTGGCCGGCACCGCGGCGCATCGGCGCGCGGTGGCATGGGCCGAGGCCAGGCTGAAGGCGGCGGGTTTCGACAACGTCCATTCCGAGCCGTTTACGCTGCGCGCCTGGATCCGCGGCGCCGAGAGCGCCGAGATAATGGCGCCCGTGCCGCAACATCTCGCCGTCACGACGCTGGGCGGTTCGGTGGCGACGGATGCGGGCGGCATCGAGGCGGAGATTGCGCTGTTCAAGAGCTACGACGAACTGCTGGCCGCGGCGCCCGGTTCGCTCACCGGCAAGATCGCGGTGGTGACCCAGCGCATGGTGCGGGTGCAGGACGGCAGCGGCTATGGCGCCGCCAACGCGATCCGCCGTTCGGGTCCGTCCGAGGCGGCCAAGCGCGGCGCCGTCGCCTATCTGTTGCGCTCGCTCGGCACCGACAGCCACCGCCTGCCCCACACCGGCGCGCTCAATTACATGGACGGCGCGCCGAAAATTCCGGCGGCGGCGCTGGCGATTCCCGACGCCGAGCAGCTCGAGCGGCTGGCGGCGCGCGGCCCGGTGCGGATCAAGCTGGTGCTGACGCCGGCGTTCCAGGACAACGCGCCGTCCTGGAACGTGGTCGGCGAACTGAAGGGCAGCGAGCGCCCCGATGAAATCGTCCTGATCGGCGGGCATCTGGATTCCTGGGACCTCGGCACCGGCGCCACCGACGACGGCGCCGGCTGCGCCATCGCCTTTGGCGCCGCCCGGCTGATCGCCACGCTGCCGCAGCGCCCCCGCCGCACCATCCGCCTCGTGCTGTTCGGCGCCGAGGAGATGGATTTCAGCGGCGCCGCCTACGCCGCCGTGCACCGCGAAGAAACCGGCAAAATCGTGCTGGCCGCCGAAGCGGATTTCGGCGCCCGTAACGTTTATGCCGTGCAGCTTCCGCCCGGCGCCGCCGCCAGCGATTTCGGCCAGACCTTGCAACGCCTCATCGCGCCGCTCGGCGCCAACCTCGATCGCCGCGCCGCGCTGTTCGGCGGCGACGACATCCGCGACCTGCAGAAATCCGGCGTGCCGGCGATCTCGCTGCGCCAGGATGGCCTCGATTACTTCGACACCCACCACACCGCCGACGACACCCTCGACAAGATCGACCCGAGGCAGCTCAACCAGGCGGTCGCGGTGTGGAGTATCTTCACGTATCTCGCCGCGGCATCGGAGGTGGATTTCAGGAGCCTTGCGGCAACGGCGAAGTAGCAGGCGAGCGCGCCTGGTCGGACCGGAACAGCAGGAAATATCCGGCCGGAACGAAAAACAGCGTCAGCAGCGAAGCGACCGCCAGTCCCGACATCATCAGCACCGCCATCGGCTGCCACAACGCGCCGCCCGCGATCGCCATCGGGGCGAGGCCGAGCACGGTCGTCGCCGACGTCAGCAGGATCGGGCGCAGCCGCTTTTCCGACGCCGCCACGATCGCGTCCCGCAGATCCAGCTCCTGCCGCTCGATATCGATCTGGTCGATCAGCACGATGGCATTGTTGATGATGATGCCGGAAAGGCTGATGATGCCGAGCGTGCCGAAGAACGAGAGCGGTTGCCCGGTCGCCAGCAGGCCGAACGGAATGCCTGTCAGGATCAGCGGGATGCTCATGAACGTCAGGAGCGTGCGCCGGAACGAGTTGAACTGCAGGATGATCGCCAGCACCATGACGACCAGCGCGACCGGAAAACCGGCGACCAGTTTCTGGTTGGTCTCGGCGCTTTTCTGAATCTCGCCGCCGATCTCGAGCTGATAGGCGTTGCCGAGGTCCAGCGCCCGCAGTCCGCCGTGGATGGCGTCCAGCAACGCGCCGGCGGTCAGGGAGACGCTCCGTGCGGTGACGGTGAGTGTCCGTTGCTGATTCTTGCGGCGGATACGCGCAAAATCGAACCCCGGCTTCAGTCTGGCGATCTGCGCCAGCGAAATAAGCCCGCCATTTTTCGCAAACGTCGCGCTGGTGAGGCCTTCCAGGCTCTGCGAGGTGTAGGCGCCCGCCCGCAGCACGATCGGAATCAGATTGTCGCCTTCGCGATAGATCGAGACTCCAGTGCCGCTGAAATAGGTATTGAGCAACTGGGCGACCTCTTCCGAAGTGACGCCCAGCTGGCGGGCGCGGTCCTGGTCGATCTCGACCACGACCTTGACGATCTTGTTGCCCCAATCGTCGTCATTGTCGCGGATGCCGGGGGCGGCCCGGAACAGCGATCGCACGCGCTCGCCGAGTGCGAGCAGGCGGTCCGCATCGGGACCTGAAATTTCCACCTCGACGATGCCCGATTCCACCGATCCCATGGCGAGCCGCTTGATCCCGAAGCGCGCTTCCGGATGATTGGCATAAAGATATTTCCAGGCGCGATCCGCGGCCCGCACCGCGCCCTGGTAATCCTTCGCGTTGATCAGGAAGAAGGCGGATGCGGGATCCGGGGCAACCGGGGTCAGGGTCAGGTAGAACCTGGGGCCGCCGTCCCCGACATAGAGGATCTGGCTTGAGATTTCGGGATTGATCGACTTGTCCGCCAGCCATCGGGACAGATCGAGCGCCCGCGCTTCGGTCTGGGAGATGTCGGTTCCGTCCGGCATGTTCATATAGATCAGGAACTGGTTGCGCTCGCTCAGCGGAAACATCTGCTTGGGCAGGCGGCCGAACTGCGTCAGCGCCAGGATGACCGCCACGATGCAGGCCGCGACCACGATGGGAGAGAAGCGCAGGGCAATATTCAGCGCAGCGCCGTAAAGCCGTTGCAGCGGCGAGGGCGAGGCGGCTTGATCCGTGCGGGCGCCTTCTCCTCCGATGAACCAGACGGTGAGTGCCGGAAGCACATAGAGCGCCGCGATCCAGGAGCCGCCCAGCGTCAACGCCACCACCGCTGCCAGCGAGTAGGCATATTCGCCCGAAGCTCCCGACAGCAGGAACAGCGGCAGGAACGCGGCGACCGTGGTTACCGAGGAGATCAGCAGCGGCAGGGCGTACTGTTCGCCGGCGGCAAGGCCCGCGTCCCGGGCCGGGATGCCGCGGCCGAGCCGGCTGACGATATCCTCCACGATCACCACGCCGTTGTCGACCAGAAGGCCGAGCGCGATGATGATGGCGGCGATCGAAACCTGCTCCAGCGCGATCCCGAGCGCACGCATGCCGATCAGCGAAAACATCACGGCGAACGGAACGATCAGCGCGGCGATCAATCCGGCCTTGAGACCGAGGAAAACCACCACCAGGATCGCAACGACGATGAAGGTCTGCGCCACGTTCGACAGCGCGGAGTTGACCGAAGCGCTGACCTGTTCGGCCTGATAGGTCGAAAATCCGATGGCGTATCCGATCGGCAGCCGCGCCTCGTAATCGCGGGCCGCGGTGCGAAGCTTCCGGCCGAGCTGCGTGACATCCTGGTCCGGCTGCATGATCACGCTGAGCACGATGGCGGGGCGTCCGTTGAAGTAGATCGGCTTGACCTTGGGCGAGATGTAGCCGCGGCGAACGGTAACGAGATCGGCGAGCCGCACCAGGCTGTCGGTGCTGCCGACGCGCGTCAGCATCGTCTCGATGGCGCGCACGTTCGGGAAATCCCCGGAGGTCTCGAGCAGCAGGCGGGTTCCGTCGGCATCGATGCTGCCCGAAGGCAGCACCACGTTCTGGCTCTTGAGGTCCTTGATCAGCGTGTTGACCTGAACCCCGACGGCCGCGAGCTTCCGGGTGTCGAGTTCGAGCCAGACCCGTTCGTCCTGCGCGCCCGAAAGATCCACCTTGGCGATTCCGGTCAGGTGATAGAGCTGCTTGCGGAAGTCGTCGGCGACGTCCCTGATCTCGCGCGGGGAGAAACCCTCGCCGGTGATCGCGAGGGTGGCGATGGCGACATCGCCAAAGTCGCTGTTGACGAACGGGCCGATGACGCCGTCGGGCAGCTCGACCTTGACGTCGCCCATCTTGTCGCGAAGCTGTTGCCATGCCGCGTTGACATTGCCGGTTTCGTCCTTGAGATCGACGTAGATCGTCAGCGAACCCTCGCTGACCAGCGTCCTGATGTCCTTGACCTCGGCAAGCTCGCGGACTTTTCGCTCGATCGGAATCGCGACGAGATTTTCCATCCGCTCCGGCGCCATTCCCGGAAACAGCGCCGACACCACCGCGGTGCGGATGACGATGACCGGATCCTCGCGCTTGGGGAAATTCGGATAGAGCACGATGCCGGCGAGCAGCAAGCCGATCATGACCGCGATGGTGAAGCGCGACCGCGCCAGGCCAAATCGCGTGAGCAGGTTCACGGCGCCTGCTCCTCGAAGGCAAGCAGCTTCACCTTCTGTCCTTCGACCAGGTAGGAGACGCCCGCCGACGCCACGATATCCCCCGCCGCCAGGCCTTCCGTCACCACGAGGCGGTTGTCGCGAACCCCGCCGACCGCGATGGCCCGCTTTTTGACGGTTGAGCTGGCAGCGTCATAGAGAAACACGGTGCCGTTGCCCTGCAGCTCCTTGCCGCCTTCGGGGGCGAGCACGCTGAGCGGCAGCAGGAAGCCGCTTTTGCCGCCGATCAGGGGCTCCTCGATGTTGACTTCAACCGACATGCCCGCGTTCAGGCCGGGGGCGCCGTTGTCGAGCCGGACGACCACGGGAAACGCCGACACCTGCTCGGCCTTGGCGCCCAATTCACTGATTGCGCCCTTGAGCGCAAGGTCGGGCATGTCCGAGATCCTGACGTCGACCGCCTGGCCGACCACGAGGCTCTGGAACGTCGGCGACGGTACCAGGAACGAAATTTCGAAGCGGGCGTCGCTGTAGAGCGTGACGACGGGCTGGCCGGCCGCGACCTGGGCAAAGGATTTGACCTCGACGCGGGCGATGGTGCCGGCAAACGGCGCCAGCAGTTTGCTGCGGTCGAGGGTGTGATGGGCCAGTTCAAGTTGATGGCGCGCCTGGTCGAGCTTGGCCCTGGCGCTCAGCATGGTGGCCCGCGACTGATCGAACACCGCCTGGGTCGCGACGCCCCGCTTCAAGAGTTCGTCCTTGCGCTGGAAATCCGCTTCGGCGTTGTCGAATTGCGCCTGGGCCTGCTGCACGCCGGCGTCGGCCTGTTCGACCTGGGTCTGCAGCGACCGCGGGTCGATTTCCGCCAGCACGTCGCCCAACTGCACCTTCTGGCCGACGGTGAGGGTAACGGCGTTCAATTGGCCGCCGATCTCGAAGGCGAGGCTGGAGACATCGGCAGGTTGCAGCACGCTGGGAAAACGGCGAAGGCGGCTTTCGGCTTTTGCCGCAACCTTGGTGGCGCGCAGGCCGCGAACCGGCGCTTCGTCGGCCTGCTGCGCTTTCTCGCCGCAGCCTGGCAAACCGAGGACCAGGATCGCGCAGATCGCAAACCGCGAAGATCGTCGGGTCATTGTCGGCTCCGTCCGGGCGGCATCAGGCAGGCGCGGCAGGTCGGGCAACGTCACGGCATTGTTGCCCAGCGCGTGCCTCTTGCCAAGACCGTCCCGGCGCTGTCGGGGCGGTCGCGTATGACGGTTCACCTCTCCCCGCGCGCGGCAGGGCGATTGCATATGGGCGCACCATCCCTCCACGGGTCGTCCCGGCAACTCCTTCGCCGTCGCAAATTTTGTCATATGCGATGGCCCTTGCCGAGCCATCGGACAGGCACCGCTTTATCCGAGTTTGGCGATGATCCCGGGCAAGTCGCGCCTGAAGGCGTCGAAGCTGTCGAACACGTCCTCTCTCGGCACGAGGCCGGGCACCACCTGCATCGCTTCAAGGCGGTCGATCTGGCCTGGCGGAAGGCCGACCAGCAGGACGCGCAGGTTCGCGGCCTTAAGATCGACCAGCACGTCCTGCAGGGCATAAACTCCGGACTGGTCCATATAGGAGACCCGTTCCATCCTCAGCACCAGCATCCTGCCATCCGTCACTTGGGAAGAAACCTTGCGCAGCGCCTGGGCAAACCCGAAGAACAGCGGGCCGTCGACGTGCTTGATCAGCAGGCGCTTCTTCAATGCTTGCGGAATTTCGACCTCATCGGCCCATGGTTCGTCTTCCACCAGGGTGAGCTTGGTCCGCTGCTCCATGATTCCGGCGATCGACGCCATGAAGACCAGGGAGGCGGCGACCATGCCGATGCCGACGGCGGTGATCAGGTCGGTGAATATCGTCAACGCGACCACCAGCAGCATGACGGCGCTGTCGGCGCGCGGCGCGCTCCTGAGATGGGCGAAGCTGCGATAATCGATGATGCCTAAACCGGCGCTGATCAGGATTCCCGCCAGCACGGCATGGGGGATATACCGCACCACGCTGGACAGGCCGAGCAGCACCGCGAGCAGGAACAGGGCATGGATGACACCGGAAGAACGATGCCGTCCGCCCGCCTTGATATTGATCACCGTCCGCATCGAGGCGCCGGCACCCGGAATTCCACCGAACAGGGCCGCGGCCATGTTGCCGAGGCCTTGCCCGACCAGCTCCCGGTTGCTGTCGTGATGCGTCCGGGTGATGTTGTCGGCGACCAGCGATGTCGTCAGCGCGTCGATCGACCCCAGGAAGGCCAGTTGAAACGCCGCGGTGATGACCAGTTTGGGATCTGCAAAATCGAAATGGGGAACGATGAAGCGCGGCAGGCCCCCGGGGATGTCGCCGATGGTCGGCGTCGAAATCCCGAACATGGCGGCGATGATCGTGAGCGTGACCAGCGCGACCAGCGACGGCGGCACCACCGAAACGAAACGGGGCAGCGCGAAGGCAAGCGCGACCGTAGCCGCCGCGAGCAGTACCGCGCCGGGGAGGACACCGTGCTGCAGCGCGCCAAGGGAGCGCAGGATCGCGACGGGGTTCGAGGACGGTGAGTCCAGACCCGCAGCCGGGAAGATCTGCTGGATGATGATGATGACCCCGATCCCTGTCATCAGGCCGGAGATTACGGGATAGGGCAGGAAGCGAACATAACGTCCGAGCCTTGAGATGCCGAGCAAGGCCTGCAGCGCACCGGCCAGAACGAATACGGCGAACACGCTGGAGAGATTGACCTGCCCTGTCGGTAGCGTGTTCGCGGTGACGACGCCCGCCGAGATCAGCGTCATCGGCGCGGTCGGGCCGGACACCTGAACGGGGGTGCCGCCGGCCAGCGATGCGACGACGCCCAGGATGATGCCGCCATACAGCCCCGCGGCGGCGCCCAGTCCGGAGCCGACCCCGAATGCAAGGCAAAGCGGCAGCGCCACGACGCCGGCGGTCAGGCCGCCGAAAATATCGCCGCGGGTGATGGCGTAACGTGACATCTGGAAATCCTCGCGCGGCTCCTGTTGTCTGCGCCGGTGCCCGCCCTGTCACCGCCGCCGCACGGAGACGATCCGGTCAACTGGTCGGAGAGTAGGGCAGGGCGGACTTGTGAACGCAAAGGCGCAATTGCCGGTCGCTGCAAAGCCGGAACACGAAGGTCTTGTCGACCATGGTCTCGTTGCCCTGATGGTCCGCCAGGTACACGTTCCCCATGGTGATGCCGATGTTGCCGTGAATCTGGATGCCGTTTTCCGCCGCGTTGTTCTCGTACCACACCCGCGCCCACGGCTTCAGGGCAAATCCCTTGTCATCGGGGAAATCGGGATCCCCTGCCACGAAATACGACAGCGCCCCTTTGGCGGAATCCCGGAACGTCTGCTTGCCATGCGCCATCGTCGGCTTGAAAAACACCACCCCCTCGGCGTAGTCGTACAGCCCATTGATGAAGGCCAGGGCAGCGGCCCTGAAATCTCCGCCGGCCTGATGAATCCGGCCGATCTCGACGAGCCCGTCGCACCAGGCCTGCTGGGCGGCGTTTACCTGATCCTCGGTGATGGCCATGTCGTCCCCCGGGTTGTGCAATCCGGCGATCGTCAGTGGTGAGTGTACCGCATCGGGCGCCGATTTCACGCGCTTTCCTGGAGCGATTGCCGGTTGATGATGGCTCAAGATGTGGCTGGAACGCCCGCACCGGCGGCAAACCGGCCGTATCGTGCGGACCGCTGTGGCGGATTTCGGCGCGCGCCACGTCCGGGTAGCGCCATTTCCATCCATTTTTGATCTATCGCAACGACGAGCGCGCCACATCCGCGATAGTTACAACAATTTATCTTCACGGAGGGTGCGATGGTCATCGATATCCTGCAGCAGGAACATCGCGACATCGAAAAGCTGCTCCTCGTCCTTGAGCGGGAGCTGGCCATTTTCGCTCGCGGCGAGCACCCGGACTACGAGGTCATCCATGCGGTGATCTCTTATTTCCAGGTCTATCCCGATGCCTGCCACCATCCGCTGGAGGATGTGGTGTTCGAGAAGCTGAAGCTGCGCGATCCCGCTGCGGCCGCGAATATCGGCGACCTCGCGGCCGATCACCGCAGGGGTAGCGAACGCCTGAACCGTGTCGCGCGCGCGGTCGAGGGTGTACTGGCCGACCGGGAGCTGCTGCGGCAAACCGTCAACGACATCATTGCCGACTTCATCGAACATGAACGGCGCCACATGGCCAGGGAAGAGCGGGACTTCTTCCCGGCCGCCGTCAAGGCTCTGCAGCCCCGGGACTGGGCGGAGATCGCCGCGAGATTGACCGATCGGAGCGATCCGCTGTTCAGCGAGGTCGTCGAGGAGAGGTTCGAGGTCGTGCGTCGGTATATCCTGGGACTGGAGCAGGAGGCGGAGGCGGAACGGTCGGCGCACTGCTGAAGCGGCGGCCGGCCCAGCCGGACGGCATGATATCTTGGATGATGGAGGGTGCGATGACGACAACCCGGCAAGAGCCTTATCCGTTTGTCACGAACGCGATCGATCTGTTTGGCGACTGGCTCAGGCAGCGCCGGGAGTTGAGGGACCTGATGGCCTGCGCGGCCGCTCCGGGCGAGCTGGAGCGGATCGCGCGCGATCTCAACGTGACACCCGCCGATCTCGAGATGCTGGTGCGGCAGGGGCCGGACGCCGCGAACGAGTTGCCGCACATGCTCGCGGCACTGGGCATCGACGAAACCGCCTTGCGGAGCGCGGAGCCATTGTTGCTGCGCGACATGGCGCGCGTCTGTTCGTTCTGCACGCACAAGCGCCTGTGCCATCAGGAGCTCGCGGCCGGCACGGCTGCGACGAACTATGTGGAGTATTGCGAAAACGCCGATACCATCGACGCGGTGAGGTTCAGGAGTTGAAGATCGCGGGCTGATCGAGGCCCGCCGCGCGGTCTGATGGCGCGCACGAGCCGGGCAACGCCACCGGAGCTTCGGACGATCAACGCGAATTTGTCGAAATTTGATCCAGGTCAAACCCGCGTCATTCTTCACGACTAGCATAGGGTATCCGAACGGTTCCGTCGTGCGTATCAGAGAATGCGACGGAATTGGTCTTCCGCCTTTCTTGCCATTACCTTCTGGGATGCACCCGTGCAGCGGTTCGTGCATGTTGTCGACGACGATGCTTCGTCCCGGACAGCCGTCGGACACTTGCTGAAACAGGCGGGTTACGAAGTCGCGATCTATCCCTCGGCCCGGCATCTGCTGGATAATTTGCCGAATGAAAGCATGCGGGGCTGCATCCTCGCCAAGGTGAGGATGCGGGGATTGAGCGGTCCGGATCTCCAGGAGCGCCTCGGCCATCTCGGTTCGGCACTGCCGATCATCTTCATCACCGCTTATCCCGATATTCCGACCACCGTGCGGACCATCAAGGCGGGTGCGGAGGACTTTCTGATCAAGCCCATATCATCGGACCAGCTTCTTCACACGGTCCAGCGGGCGATTGCCCATCACGATTCTGCGCAAAGCCTGAACGGCCCGCTGCGCGCCGTTCGCGCCGGTATCGCAACGTTGACGCCGCGCGAGCGGCAAGTCTTCGAACTTATCGTTCGCGGCCAGACCAACAAGCAGGTCGCCAGGGCGCTGGGCTCGACCGAACGCACCGTCAAGGCCCATCGCCAGCGGGTGATGGAGAAAATGCAAGCCCGGTCCCTGGCGGAACTTGTCTCCCTGGCCGAGCGGGTGGGCGTGCTGAACGTTGCGTCCGCTGCTTAACCGACGTGCGGGTGTTTGTCGTTGGTGTCACCCGCGAGAGAACCGTCTTCGTGTCTCTCGCCGCGGCACCGGACGTCGATTTCCGGAGTCTCGCAGCCGCGGCAAGGCAGCAGCAGCATCACCCGACGAATTGTTCAATTGCGGTGCCAGGCGCCTCGCGTTATGACGACTGGATCACGGTTCTGTGATGGTGCGATGCAGCATGATCCGGCCGCACAGGTTCAGCCATTTCGGAGCACGCGTTGGGGGGAAACCTATTGGAGCCGCCGTCGTTGCGTGCATCGATTCGACCGCCGGTGCTTTGCACCGATCCGAACCAGTTTAGCGGCATGTTGCAGGGCGTCAGGCGCCGGCATCTTCCCATAACGCGCGCCACCGGGTTCTCCCAACTGGAACTGCCAATCGGAGATGCAAGGCTCGTCGTGGTCAAGCGCCCGCCCTGCGCTTCGGAGGCATCTCTGGCGCAAGGTCAAATCGGCATCGCGCTGCCGATGGGCGATTCCCCGGGGCTGAAACTCAACGGGTTGCGCGCGGACCGGCCGTTGCTGTTTACCCATGGATTGACCGACCCACACCGTATTTTCCAGCCGAGCGAATTGACCATCGGTGCCGTTTTCATGCCGGCCGCGCAAGGCGTCCGCGAATGGCCCGCGCCGGCTCAGGCGGCCAGGATCGACTACGTTCAACCGGCGGCGCTCCAACACCTGCGATCGGTCATACGCAACGTGCTGGATCTGGCCTCTGGCGACCCGCAGTTATTCTTGCAGGACGATGCGCAGCGTGGCATGCGCCAAAGCCTGCTGGGCGCCATCGATCATGCCTTCATGACCGCTCAATCGGAGCGGCCGGCCAACCGGGCAACCGGAAGATACGTCCGGATCTGCAGCATGGCCGATGAGTTCATCCGGTCTCACGCGACGAAATCTCCGGGCGGAGCCGAAGTAGCGGCAGCACTCGGCGTTACCGCCAGGACCCTGCACACCGCGATGGTGTCGGTGAACGGCATGAGCCCGCTGAAGTTCATCACCCTCAACCGGCTGTGGGCCGTGCGCGCGGCCCTGCTGCGCGCCGATCCCGGAAGCCTGATCAAGACCATCGCGCTGGACCACGGCTTCTGGCACGTCGGCCGCTTTTCGCAGGCCTACCACCGCTTGTTCGGTGAATCGCCTTCGGTCACGCTGGCCGGCAAGCCGGCTTGACGTCGTGACAGGGCGCATGCGTCAACGCGCGTCGCCGCCGTCGGGAGGCCTGCCCGCTCGCTTGAGCGGCTCCAGCAGCGCCTGTGCGGAGAACGGCTTTATCAGAAAGGCGCTGCATCCGGAAGCGAGCGCGGCCGCGCGAACGGCGGCGTCGGTATTCCCGGTCATGTAGATCACCGGCACGGCAACGCCTGCGGCCGCAAGGCGACGCCGGAGCTCGATGCCCGATCCGTCGTCCAGGTTGATGTCGAGAATGACGCAAGCCGCCCGTTCGAAGTCGGCATGGTTTTCGAAAGCCGCCGCGGACGGAAACAGCATGGTTTCATACCCGTGCAGCCGGAGCAGCCGCGCGAGTCCCTCGAGCATTCCCAAGTCGTCATCGACGACCAAAACCAGGTTTCGGCCTTGCACGATATTCCTGAATGGTCCGGCGACATGCCGGTCCGGGCCGCCGGCGCCAGGTTGCTTCGTCGTTGCATCTGATGGCGAGTTTGGCGCGTCATCCGCGCACCACGGAGCCGGTCCGGCAAATCGGAGGCTGGTTCAGATTCTTGGGCCAGCCGCCGAAGTGCCCCTCGCATCTTTATGCGATGGTTGAGGACCCCGCCCCCCGGGACCGCCAGCAGAACAAGACGGGTCCCGTCCCGCAAGCGGACCGTGGCCGGAAACGCTATCCATTATTGGAAAATCGCCCGCACCCCGATACCCGGCTTTGCGGATCGGGTTATTGTGGCCGGGACGTCGACCCACCGGCGGTAACGAAGCGCGGATCGCAGCATTCAATTGGGTGTGCCCGAATACATTGCCGCGCTGACCGGCGTGAACAGCGAGCTTGCGCAATTCCGCCGCTTCGCCGGACATTTGCGCGGCTCGGATTCATCGCGCAGGCTGCTCGCCTTGACCATGCAGATCGAGCGGCTGGCGCAGGAAATCGACGGCGCGACGGAGCTTGCGCGTGCGGCCGCCAGGCTCGTGGAGACCGCCCGCAACATCCCGCCGGGGTCGGAGCGCCACGACGTATTGAAGCAGATCGGGAAGTTGCGGATCAAGCTCGACGCCCTGGTGTCGGAGCAGAACAAACTGCGGCTTTGTGCTGCGGGCGATCGTGGGCATGCCGTCTGACTATTACATCGTCACCTTCCAGACCAATTCCCCCGGCCAGTCCTGGTATTGGGAAATCCGCCGTCATCGGACCCCGATGGGCATCATGGTCACGGAGGGCGGTTATCAGACCCGGCTGGCGGCAGAGGTTGCCGGCAAGCGGGCGCTGGCGGAATTTCTGGATCTGCTCGCGAAGGAAGAAAGACGGCAGCGATGAGGTGCATGATGCCGGGCCGCGAAAAATCGGGGTATGGCCCGCAAAGCCAAATCATTGGCCGGCAATCACAAGAACGGGTCCTGATCCCAGGCTATACCGCCTCGTCGCTCGCGCCGACGAACTTGCATTGATCGCGGGCCGCCCCAGCCGTTTCATTTATTTATTTGGATCATGGATTTCAGACGATGTCCCCTGACAGCCGGATTGCATTATTCATCGATGGCGCCAATCTCCACTCAACCGCCAAGGCGCTTGGCTTCGATATCGACTACAGGCGCCTGCTCCAGGAATTCCAGAGCCGCGGCGTGCTGCTGCGCGCGCACTACTACACCGCGATTGTCGAAGATCAGGAATACACCTCCGTCCGCCCCTTGATCGACTGGCTCGATTACAACGGCTACACCGTCGTCACCAAGGCGACCAAGGAATTCACCGACGCCAGCGGCCGCCGCAAGGTGAAGGGAAACATGGACATCGAGCTCGCGGTCGATGCCATGGAACTCGCCGCGCACGTCGACCAGATCGTGCTGTTTTCCGGCGACGGCGATTTTCGCCCGCTGGTCGAGGCGGTGCAGCGGCGCGGCGTCCACGTCACCGTGGTCTCGACCATTTCGACCCAGCCGGCGATGGTCGCCGACGACCTGCGGCGCCAGGCCGACACTTTCACCGATCTTGCCGATCTGAAATCCAGGCTCGGCCGCGAACCCTCGGAGCGTCCGCCGGCGCGCAATGGATTCAGCGTTGAACGCGTCGGGCGGACTCCGTAACGCCGTCGGAACAGCGCGTAGGGCAGGTGAGGCGGGTAGCAACTAGGACGCGGACTCATTAAGGCGCAGCCATAGCCTGATTGACGCGAGTTGAACGAAGGCAAGGTAGTTGGCGGCAAGCCTATCGCAGCGCGTTGCCACCCGACGACATTGCTTGATCTTGTTGAAGAACCGCTCTACGCGGTTGCGTGCGCGGTAGAGATACGGGCTGAAGCAGATCGAAGCGCTGCGATTGCTCTTCGGCGGGATATTGGCCCACGCGCCCTCTTCATGGCAAGCTCCCTGATCCAGTCGGCGTCATAGCCACGGTCGGCAAGCAGCATTGATCCTGATTTCAGACGAGACAGCAGTTTTCCGGCAAGCCGAACGTCGTGGCCCTCCCCGGGACTCAACGCCAGCCGCCACCGGCAGACCATTACTATCGACCACCGCATGAATTCTGCTTGTCATCCCGCCGCGTGTTCGAGGCGAGGTGATCAGATTACTTCCCGGCTATTGAAATAATTTCGACGATCGCCTCGTTCATCGGGTGCATGGAGGCCAGTTCTGCCGCGACGTTTTGTGCGCCCGCGCGAATGGATTCACTTGTAAGGACAGCACGGATCGCCTTCGCGATCTCGTCGGCATGATGGGTGAACACTGCCAGCCCGGCCCCGGCGGCTTCCGCCGCACGTGCATTGGCAGGCTGGTCGGCAAAAAGCGGAATGACGACAACCGGGCACCCCGTGGCGAGTGTGCTTAACAAAGTCCCCGAACCGCCATGGCAGACGACGGCGCTGGTGTACGGCATAATCTCCACCTGAGGCACGAATCCTCGACACGAACATTGTCCGGGATCACTCCGAGTTCTTCGCGCGGCATGACCGGTCCGGTGGTCAGCAGAGCCTTCACGGGCAGCGAGCCGACCGCCTCCAGCAGGACCCGATAAGCGTTTCTCACGCGCTCCGAACGGCCCGCGACCGTCCCAAAGGTCATGAACAGGAATGGCTTGTCTCCATCAGGCATCCAGTCGGGCTGCAACGCGCTGGCGGCGTGCCGGGGCGGAATCTCCGGCGCGACGCGGAAAGACGCAGGCCGGTCGGGCAATGGCGGACCGCGGTCGAATGACGGCGGAAACGACGTGAAGGTGCGCTGGCTGCGCTGGGCATGCCCGTTGTCGGGCTTCAGGCCAACCAGAGTGCGGAGCTGGTCGACCGCTCCGGCGACCTGTGCGGCGATCCAGGACTCGTATTCGCTGCAATACACCGCGACGCCGGCCTGCGGAACGCCCGCCGCCTCCGCGGCAATCAGCGAGGCAAACTCGGCAAATTCGCGGATGACGAGATCCGGACGAAACTCCCGGATGGTCTGTTGCAGTTTCGGCATTGCAGCACGCGCGGCGACGCCGGCAAAACCTTCGCGAAAGCCAAAGGCGATCGCTTCTTCGCCCTTGAGTTCATCCACACGTTTCATGACCGCTTGCAGCTGGTCAGGGGCCGGGCCATCGAATGGTGCGTGCGCAAGTCCGGCTTTCTTCAGCGCCGCCACAGCGCCCTCGTCGGTCGAGGTGGCGACCCGAACCTCGTGCCCGAGATCGCGCAGACGTTGCGCATAGGGCACGAGAGGTGTGACGTGCCCGATGTCTTTGACGGTGGAGAACAGGATACGCATGGCAGCTCCATAGACCCGTCCAAAAGACTAGCAGGAGCAATGGTGAGGGCAATGACGGATCCGCCCAAGCGCGCAAGGCCCGTCAAGACGGTCATGAACGTTCGCTCGGCTGAAGGTGCCTTCGTCACTGCTATTTCGCGCCGACGAAGTAATCAACGGAGGTCTCGGTCTTCCGCTTCTGGCACATCGCGACATATTGCGCTGCCGCACGCACTGGGTCGCTATAGGAGCAAAGCTGACGTGGCCCTTGGCCAGTTTATAGGTACACGGCCTAGATTAGCCGCCCCCAAGGCTCGCCCGGGCTGCGGCCATCCGCTATGATCGTTGGCCGATCCGCCCTGGCCCGCCAGTTGGTGTGATTCAGGTCACGGCTCGGGGCGCTTCGCCCTGGCACAAGACTGTCCAGCGCGGCTATCGCTGGCGGCGTCCCGCAACACAAGGGAGACCATCATGACCAGGTACGAAAACAAGCCGGAGCAGAAATCGCCCGCGAAGCCTGGGATCAGTGGCGCGCCGGACAGCGCACCCAACGAAATCTCCGACCTCGAACTCGACAAGGTGGCCGGCGGAATGCGCAAGGCGGGAGGTGACCCGCACAGCGCAGGAAAGCCGTTTTTGAAATTTGATTTTAAAACTTGAAATGGCAGGATGGGTAGAGCCAACGGGTCCGGCCTTGGGCCGGCCCGACGATAAACTCCGCGAAACCCGCCACCTGCAAAACCGTGACTGATGGGTTTCGCAAGCGCTCAACCCATCCTGCCTGCCATCAGCAAAAAGCCCCCCGCGAGGCGCGGAGGGCTGCTTGTCTCAGGCGAATTGGGCTTCCCGCCTCACTCCCCCACATCCGCGCTGATCACATCCCCGAACAGCTCCCACCGGTCCCCCTTGAACCGCTGCAGCTGCAGCTGGTTGATCGGGGCGAAATCCGCCGGGCCGGTGTTGATCTTGATGCCGGGCAGCAGCATCTCGGTGCGGAAGTCCTTGAGGTTGGCGGCCTGCTTCATGATGTTCTCCCGCGTCAGGTCGTCGCCGCACTGGGTCAGCACCTGCACCAGCGTTTGCGCCACGCCGTAGCCGGTCACGATGGAGTTATCGAGCTTGTTGCCCTCCGGAAAATCCTTGGCGAGGAATTCCAGGAAAGCCTTCATGCCGGGGTCGTTGACCCATTGCGGATCGGTGACGTCCTTGAGATAGGCCGCCGAGATGATGCCCTGCGAAATCTCGAAGCCGGCCGGCTTCAGCACGCTGCCCACCGAGGCGCCGACGTTGTTGAGGATGTGCAGCACCTTCCACTCGGTCTCCGACACCTTCTTGATCGCCTGCGCGGCGAATTTCGGCGTCGTGATGTCCATGAACACGTTGGCGCCGCTCGATTTCAGCTTGACGATGTGGTTGTCGATGGTCGGCTCGGTGGTCTCGTAGCTCTCCTCGGCCACGATCATCGACGCCGCCTTGGCGCCGAGGCCGTCCTTGAGACCCTTGAGGTAATCCTTGCCGTAATCGTCGTTCTGGTAGAGCACCGCGATCTTGGCGTCCGGCTTTTCCTTCATCAGGTATTTTGCGTAGATGTGCGATTCGCTCTGGTAGGACGGCTGCCAGCCCATGGTCCAGGGGAAGTCCTTGGGGTCGTTCCACTTGGTGGCGCCGGTAGCGACGAACAGCTGCGGCACCTTTTTCGAATTCATGTATTTCTGGATCGCCGAGTTCGACGGCGTGCCCAGCGAATTGAAGATGAACAGCACCTCGTCGCTTTCCACCAGCTTGCGCGCCTGCTCGACCGCCTTCGGCGGGCTGTAGCCGTCGTCGTAGCTGACGAAGTTGATCTTGCGGCCGTTGATGCCGCCCGCGGCATTGATCTTGTTGAAGTAGGCTTGTTCGGTCTTGCCGATCACGCCATAGGCGGAGGCAGGCCCCGAGTAGGGCATGATGTTGCCGATCTTGATCTCGGTGTCGGTGGCGCCGGTGTCGTATTTCTTCTGGGCAAGGGCGCCGCCCGAAGACGCAACGCAAACCGCCGAACGCGGCCGATGCAACTGTCAATGTGCCGGCAAGTCGGATCGCCCTCGTGATTTCGAATATTCCATTCTCCCTTGTTGGAGGCGATTGGACCTCAGGGCGTATTGAATACCCTTGCAGGGATGGCGGCAACAAAAAGCCCTCTGTGACAGGGTCACGGAGGGCTCATTCTTTGGTCTTGGCCTTCGGCAGGGTGCTTGCATTGCGCACCCGCGATAAGGGCGAGATGAACCTCGCCCTTTTCGTTGCTGCTTGTTGCTTTACATCCAGCGGCCGGAGCCCGGCTTGGTAATACGCGAAGTATCACCATTCGCCTGGCACAGATCGGCGGTCTGATAGCGACGGATGATTTCGTTCCGCGCCTCATCGAGCGAGATACTGGACGGACGTGTGGTGTTGTCGGCGCGGTCGGCGCCGGTAACGGCATCTTTGCAGTCTTCACTGATAAGCTTGGCCCGTTTTGATGGATGAGGCCCTTGCGTCGGCCCGGCCTTGGCCGGATCGTCGCATCGATCGCTGCCCCAGCAAGGGGGGAAGATCCGCTGTGGATGGGCCACGACGCCCTCGACAACGTGGCGAGGGCCATCCCCAATTTTGCAAAACACCGATTCGCAAGCGTGGGCCAGGGTCCCAGTACCGACTGACACCAATATGGAAACACCAAATACGAGACCCGCGGTCCCGGCGAAATATTTAAGCATGTTGATCTCCGTTCGTGAATGTTGTGCTGAGCACGCCTTGACGTCCTCACCGGTTCAACCCCCACCTGGAGAAAAATTTCAATAGCGATCTGCGAAGCCGTTCGTGAAAACCGGGCGGAAAAGCCGATTGCAATACGAGGGTAGCAAGCCGGGTCTTTGGAGCCGCGGTATGAAAATTGCCCGTTTTTTCCCGGCAATTATATTTCAATTGAACCAACGCGACCGCTCGCGGTTAAGACTAAGGCTGGCGGGCCGGAGGAGTGTAAATGCAGCCGTCTGCGAAGATTTCAGACCAGGATATTATTTCGATATACACCCCGCTCTTGGCCATCGACGCCGTCTGGGAGCACCTTTATGGTGACGATATCGAATACGAACACCGACAAATTCCCGCATATCTCGCCTATCTTTTGAAAAAATATGAAATGGTGCCGCACTGGCTGTTGCTGGACACCGTGAGGGAGAACTCAAAAGTCGGAGCCGACAAAGCTGCCGAACTCATTGCAGAGTGTCTCGAGGCCGGTATGTTTTCCGCCGCAAAACCGGTAGGAGATCCCCGACAGCTGCTCTACTTTTTCACCGACGGGCAGAAGAGCAAGATCCTTGATGCAAGGAAAGGAGAAGCCATGGCTTATCTACTTGCTATGAAACAAAAGGAGCAGCCGACAAACCTCGATGCTGGAAGGACCGAAGAAAACCAGCCCTGGTACCGGCACGCCATGCAGCGGGTGACGAGGCATGACGACCGATACAAATCCAACATCGAGCGCATCAAAAAATTAAGACACCTGGTGTACGGGTTGGTTCTGGTCATCCTCGTATCCAGCTGGGCGACCCAGCTGCTTGCCCTGACCGCCGACAAAGGCGGAAATTAAATGTATCGTATGAAAAGCCCTCTGTGACGCGGTCACAGAGGGCTCATTCTTTCGTCGTGCTTTTCCGCCGTCACCACCGCGTAAGCGGGTGGCCCAGTATCCCAGAGCTTTGCGTTCCATCGCTGACGCCCTGCAATACTGGGTCTTCCGGTCGGGTCGGACGATGACCATTTTGTGTTGGCCGCCCCCGCTCATCCCGTCAATTCGACAGCTCCCCGCTGATGACGTCGCCGAACAGTACCCACTTCTCGCCCTTGAACTGCATCAGCTGCAGCTGTTCGAGCGGCGCGAAATCGGTGGCGCTGGTGTTGATGTGGATGCCGGGCAGCAAGGTCGTCGGCGCAAAGTCCTTGATGCTGGCCGCCTGCTTCATGATGTTTTCCCGCGTGAGGTCGTCGCCGCAGTTCTTCAGCACGTGCACCATGGTCTGCGCCACGGTAAAGCCGTACATCACGTTGTTGTCGATCCGGTTGCCTTCCGGAAAGTATTTCGCCAGGAAATCGTCGTACGATTTCATGCCGGCGTCGTCCTTCCACTGCGGGTCGCTGGGATCCTTGAGGTAATTGGCCGAGATGATGCCCTGGCCGGCCTCGAAGCCGGCCGGCTTCATCACGCTGCCGATCGAGACCGAGACGTTGTTGAGGAAGTGCAGCGGCTTCCATTCGATCTCCGCAATCTTCTTGATCGCCTGGGCGGCGAACTTCGGTGTCGTGATGTTCAGGAAGACGTCGGCGCCGGAGGACTTCAGCTTGACGATGTGGGAGTCGACGGTCGGCTCGGTGGTCTCGTAGCTCTCCTCGGCCACGATCATCGAGGCCGCCTTGGCGCCGAGACCGTCCTTGAGGCCCTTCAGGTAATCCTTGCCATAGTCGTCGTTCTGGTAGAGCACCGCGATCTTGGCGCCGGGCTTTTCCTTGAGCAGGTATTTGGCGTAGATCCGGGTTTCGCTCTGGTAGGAGGGCTGCCAGCCCATGGTCCAGGGAAATTCCTTGGGGTCGTTCCACTTGGTGGCGCCGGTGGCGACGAGCAGCTGCGGCACCTTCTTCGAATTCATGTATTTCTGGATCGCCGAATTCGGCGGCGTACCCAGCGAATTGAAGATGAACAGCACCTCGTCGCTCTCCACCAGCTTGCGGGCCTGTTCCACGGTCTTCGGCGGGCTGTAGCCGTCGTCGTAGGAAATGAAATTGATCTTGCGGCCGTTGATGCCGCCCTCGGCATTGATCTTCTTGAAGTAGGCCTCCTCGGTCTTGCCGATCACGCCGTAGGCGGAGGCCGGACCCGAGTAGGGCATGATGTTGCCGATCTTGATCTCGGTGTCGGTGGCGCCGGTGTCGTATTTTTTCTGGGCGAGGGCGCTGCTGGCAGTCAGCAGCAGCAGGACAGCCGGGATCGCGGCCGATCGCAGATGCAATGCGCGCATTTCGAATCTCCCTGGTGTTTTGAATGTGTCTTGTTTTTTTGATTGGAGGCGATTTGGCCTCACGGGCATTCAATACCCTCAGGCCGATATCGGCAACAAAAAGCCCTCTGTGACAGGGTCACAAAGGGCTCATTCTTTCGTCGTGAGTGCCGGAATAAAGCTGGCGATCAGGGTTTTCAGCCGTTTCTTTTGGCACCGCTGCCCTCCGCGTCATGCCCGGGCTTGTCCCGGGCATCCACGTCTTCACTGACTCTCAGCAAGAAAGACGTGGATGCGCAGCAACTCGGCTGTGCCGAGTTGCGTTCTAACTAAAGTCCCAAGCCGGAAACATCCGGCTTGGGGGAAAAGCCCGGCCATGACGGCGTTCGCCGTCAGTTCGTCGCATCCGCGCTGATGATATCCCCGAACAACTCCCACTTGTCGCCCTTGAAGCGTTGCATCTGGAGCTGGCTGATCGGGGCGTAGTCGGTGGCCGAGGTGTTGATCTTCACGCCCGGCAGCGCGGTATCGGTCTCGAAGTCCTTCAGGCTCGCGGCCTGCTTCATGACGTTCTCGCGGGTCAGGTTGTCGCCGCACATCTGAAGGACCTTCACCATTGTCTGCGCCACACCGTAGCCATAGACGAGGTTGGCGTCGGTCTTGTTGGCGCCCGGCATGTACTTGTCGAGGAAGGCCGCCCACTTCTTCATGCCGGGATCGTCTTTCCACTGCGGATCCTGGGGGTCCTTGCCGTAGTTCGCGGACAGCACGTCCTGCGAGGCCTCCAGGCCCGCCGGCTTCATCACGGCGCCGACCGAAGACGCGACGTTGACCACGATCTGCAGCGGTTTCCAGGTCAGTTCGGCGATCTTCTTGATGGTCTGGGCGGCGAATTTCGGCGTCGTGATGCTGATCACCACATCCACATTGGCCGCCTTCAGCCGCACGATGTGCAATTCCACGGTCGGCTCGGAAACCTCATAGCTCTCCTCGGCGACGATCAGCGACGCCTTGGCGCCGAGCCCGTCCTTCAGCCCCTTGAGGTAGTCCTTGCCGAAATCGTCATTCTGGTAGATCACGCCGATCTTGCCGTCCGGCTTTTCCTTGAGCAGGTATTTTGCATAGATCTGGGCTTCGCTCTGGTAGGAGGGCTGCCAGCCCATGGTCCAGGGGAACTCTTTCGGATCGTTCCACTTGGTGGCGCCGGTGGCGACGAACAGCTGCGGCACCTTCTTGCCGTTGAGGTACTTCTGGATCGCTGAGTTCGAGGGCGTGCCGAGCGGATTGAACACCAGCAGCACCTCGTCGCTCTCCACCAGCTTGCGCGCCTGCTCGACCGCTTTCGGCGGGCTGTAGGCATCGTCATAGCTGACGAAGTTGATCTTGCGGCCGTTGATGCCGCCCTGCTCGTTGATCATGGTGAAATAGGCTTTCTCGGTCGTGCCGATCACGCCATAGGCGGAGGCCGGACCCGAATACGGCATGATGTTGCCGATCTTGATCTCGGTATCGGTGGCGCCGGTGTCGTACTTCTTCTGGGCGAGTGCGCCGGTCGAGATGGCGGCGAAAGCGATGACCGCTGTCGAGAGCGCAGCGATACGTAATTTTTGTCCGGAAAGCATGGTTCCTCCTTGTGCTATGGACTTTTGGTCCCTGTGGTTTTTCAGTGCTTGCGTAGTCTGCCGATCAGGTGCTGGGCGCCGTAGGCCAGCTGCCGCGCGCCATGCGGCACGACGAAGATGATGACGATCAGGATGGCGCCGAACACCGCGCCGGAAAGCCCCTTGCTGACATTCTCGGCGATGTTGGGCACGAACACGATGAAGGCCGAGCCGACCAGTGAGCCCGGCAGCCAGCCGACGCCGCCGACCACCATGCCCAGGAACAGCGCGATGGCGAGCTGGATGGTGTAGCCGTCGGGCGCCACGAACTGCACCGCGATGGCGCCGAGCCCGCCGGAGACGCCGGTGATGCCGGCCGAGACGCCGAACGCCAGCGTCTTGTACAGCGCGACGTCGACGCCCATGGCCGAGGCCGCGATCTCGTTGTCGCGGATCGCCATCATGGCGCGGCCGGAGCGCGACCGCAGCAGGTTGACCGAGGCGATGTAGATCGCGACCGAGATCACCAGCGTGAAATAATACAGCCACATGTCCTGCGACATCGGCAGGGCGAACGGCGCGTCGGGCTTGTCGACGACCAGGCCCTGCACGCCGCCGGTCCATTTCTCGAACACGCCGAGCTTGAGCAGCTGCGGCATGGCGGTGGCCAGCGCGAAGGTCGCCAGCGCCAGGTAGACGCCCGATAGCCGCAGCGCCGGCTGGCCGAACAGGAAGCCGGCGCCAAAGCAGATCAGGCCCGAGATCGGCAGCGTCAGCGCGTAGTTCATGCCGGCGTGTTCCATCAGGATCGCCGAGGTATAGGCGCCGAGCGCATAGAACGCGCTCTGGCCCAGCGAGAATTGCCCGCTGCCGCCGGTCAGGATGTTCAGCGCCAGCACCGCGATGGCGTAGATCAACAGCATGGTCAGCTGGAAGATGATGAAGTTCTTCACGAACAGCGGGGTCAGGATCAGCAGCGCCAGGATGATCAGCGAGGCCACCGGCCCCAGCGCCATCGCCTTCTTCGGAACGGCCTCGACGACCGGCGGCTCGGCAGCGGCGACTTCCTGAATGGCGCTCATGGTCAGAACTCGCTTCACGATGGCACGGCCGAACAGGCCATTGGGTTTGACGACCAGCACGGTGATGATCAGCGCCAGCGCGATCGGCAGCTTCAGTTCATTGCCGACGCCGGGGATGTAGGTGCCGGCCAGATTTTCGAAGATGCCGACCAGGAAGCCGCCGACCACGGCGCCGAACGGACTGGTGAGGCCGCCGAGCACCGCCGCCGCAAAGCCGTAGATCAGCACGCCGCCCATCATGTTGGGCTCCAGAAACACCACCGGCGCGATCAGCATGCCGGCGATCGAGCCGATCGCCGCCGCCATGCCCCAGCCGAGCGCGATCATCCACGAGGTGTTGATGCCGACGAGGCGCGCCGATTCCGGCATCGTCGCCGCGGCCCGCATCGAAAGGCCGATCCGGGTGTACTGGAAGAAGAAGTACAGCAGCACCAGAAGAACGATGGTGACGCCGATCATGCCGGCCTGGTGGGTCGAGATCAGCTGGCTGCCGAGGAACGGCGAGGATCCGAACGGGGTCGGGAACTGCTTGATGGTGAAGTCCCAGGTGAGACCCGCGACGCTGTTGATGATGGCATAGAGCGCGATGAAGCCGGCGACATGGGTGAGGATCGGCGCCTTGGCCAGCGGCTTGAACAGCGCCCGCTCGATGACGATGCCGCCGGCAAACGAAAACGCCAGCGTGAGGATGAACGCGCCCCAGTACGGCACGCCCCATTGCATCAACTGCCAGGCCACGAAGGTCGAGAACATCGCCATTTCGCCCTGGGCGAAATTGAGATGATCGATCGCCTGGTAGATCATCACCACCGCCAGCGCCATGCACGCATAAATCGCGCCGGTGGCGATGCCGGCCAGGATCTGGTTGGTCAGGAGTTCCATGGCGGTGTCCCTACGTTTCCTCTCGTCATGGCCGGGCTCCGTCCCGGCCATCCACGTCTTGCTTGCTGGGGCGGGGTAAAGGCGTGGATGCCCGGGACAAGCCCGGGCATGACGGGATTGCAGAAAGCCCGTCGCCAAACACGCGTTTCACGGCACCGTTCATCTAGTACCCCAGATAACTCTTGCGCACGTCTTCGTTGTTGGCGATCTCCGCCGCCGAGCCCGACATCACGATGCGACCGGTTTCGATGACGTAGGCGGTGTCGGCGAGCTCGAGCGCGAGCTGGGCGTTCTGTTCGACAACCAGGATCGTGACCTTGTCCTCGCGGTTGATCTTGCCGAGGATCTTGAACAGGTCGCGCACGATCAAGGGCGCAAGGCCGAAGGACGGCTCATCGAGCAGCATCAGCCGCGGCCGCAGCATTAGCGCCCGGGCCACCGCCAGCATCTGCTGCTCGCCGCCGGACAGCGTACCGGCCTGCTGGGTGTAGCGCTCCTTCAGCACCGGGAAGTGGTCGTACATCCGCTCGATGTCGGCGCCGATGGCGCCGCGGTCGCCGCGGCTGATGGCGCCGAGCTGCAAATTCTCTTCCACCGTCATGGTGGTGAAGGTGCCGCGGCCCTGCGGCACATGGGCGATGCCGCGGCGCACGATGCTTTCGGTGGAGCGGCCGGACAGCGAACTGCCCTCGAATTCGATCGCACCGGTGGAGCGCACCATGTTGCAGATCGCCCGTAGCGTGGTGGTCTTGCCGGCGCCGTTGGCGCCGAGCAGCGTGGTCATGCTGCCTTCGCTGAGTTCGAATTCGAGCCCGTGCAGGGCCTGGACCTGGCCGTAATAGGCGCGCAGGTCCTTGACGTGGAGCATCGCCGTCATGTGTCCTTGCTCCCGAGATAGGCCTTGATCACCGCCGGGTCGTTCTGCACGTGAGCCGGCGTGCCTTCGGCGAGCTTCTTGCCGAAATTCAGCGCCACCACATGGTCGGCGATCGACATCACCAGCCCCATGTGATGCTCGACCAGCAGCACGGTGACGCCGCGGTCTTCGCGAATCCGGCGAATGAGATCGCCGAGCACATGGACCTCTTCGTGGTTGAGGCCGCCAGCCGGCTCATCGAGCAGAAGGATCTTCGGCTCGGCGGCCAGCGCCCGGGCCAGTTCGACGCGTTTCTGCGTGCCGAACGGCAAGCCGGCCACGATGACGTCGGCGACGGCGCCGAGGTCGAGATAATCCAGGATTTCGTCGACGCGCGCATTCAGCGCCGCCTCGCCACGGCGCACCCAGGGCAGCCGCAGCGAGTCGCTGACGATGTCGCTGTTGGTGCGGCAATGGGTGCCGACCCGCACGTTGTCGCGCACCGACAGGTTGGCGAACAGCGCCACGTTCTGGAAGGTGCGGCCGATGCCGATTTCGGCAATGCGGTGCGCCGGGCGCTTGAGGATGCTCTCGCCCTCCATCAAAATATCGCCCGAGCTCGGCTGATAGAGCCGGCTGAGACAATTGAACAACGTGGTCTTGCCGGCGCCATTCGGCCCGATCAGGCCGAGGATCTGTCCCTTGATCATGTCGAACGACACGCCGTTCAACGCGACAATGCCGCCGAACACGACGCTGACGTCGTGAACCGAGAGCAGCGGCGCAACGGAGCCGGACGGCTCCTGCGCAAGCTGTACCTGCGTCACTGGCAACGACCCACGGGACATTGCCCGCGGCCACCATGACAAAGGCTACCGGATCCCCTCGACCACACGTGCAACTTTCCCTCCTGGCTTCAACCGCTTGGTTTCTTGGCTTTTTGTGTCGTTGTTTTTTGTGTCTTGGTTTTTTGCGTCTTGGCGTTTTGTGTCTTGGTGTTTTGTGTCTTGGTGTTTTGTGTCTTGATGTTTGGATGGCGACACGCTGCCGAGCGCCAATTCGATGTTCCTTACCATCGCCAACAGGCGAGGTCCAATATCGGTGCGCAACCGTTCTTCCGTGAAACGGAATGCGGGCGCGCCGCAATTGAAGGCGTAGGGGCCGGTTCCATCCTTGAGCTGCAGCGCCACACCCGCCGCGTGCACGTCGTTCTGCCACTCGCCCGCGGAGATCGTGAAACCGTGCCGCTCGACCATTTCGCCCGATCGTTCGATGCCGTCGCGGATCCTGGGCCAGCGGCTGCCGTAATGCTCACGCATCTCGCGCATCAACCCTGCGCGTTCCTCGTCCGGCAGCGCCCACAGATAGGCGCGTCCCATCGCCGTGGTGGCGATCGGCACCCGGGATCCGACATCGAGCTGCACGCCCACCGCGCCAGTGCGGCTCTGGCCGAAGTAGATCATGCTCAGGCGGTCGCGGCCGCCGACTGCCACGGCGCCGCCGGTCTCGCGCATCAGTTCCTCGCGAAACGATTCCGACAGGTGCCGGACCCCGAGATTTGCAAGTGCAGCATAGCCCAGCGCCATGGCCGCGGGCGCCAGTTGATATTTCTCGAAACGTGGAACCGGTGTAAGGTAACCGAGCTTGGTCAAGGTATAGGTCAGCCGCGAAATCGTCGGCTTCGGCAGCTTGGTACGGGCCGCGATCTCCTGATTGCCAAGCAGTCCGTCATTGGGATGAAATGCGCGCAACACATCAAGGCCGCGAGCCAACGCGACGACAAAGGAGCGATCGCTCGCCACGGGTTTGCCTAAACGTTTCATTCTTGTCCGGATGGTTGCCTATGACGGCGGACCTCGTTGACTTTGGACGCTCTTCAAAATAACCCTCACTGTCAAGATGCGGAATTAAATTCCGCACTGCGAAATCAAGAAACTTTAGTCGAACCTGTGCCAGGGAGTGTGCCGTGAACGATGTGGTCAAGCTTGAGAACAACGATGGGATTGCCGTCGTCACGGTCGACAATCCGCCGGTCAATGCGCTGAGTGCCGCGGTGCGGCGCGGCATCTACGAGGCGATCAGGAGCGCGGGCAGCGATCCGGCGGTCACGGCCATCGTGCTGACCTGCGCCGGGCGGACCTTCATCGCCGGCGCCGACATCACCGAATTCGGCAAGCCGCCGCAATCGCCGGGTCTCACCGAGGTGATTTCCGAAATCGAGAACTGCCCCAAGCCCGTGGTCGCCGCGATCCACGGCACCGCGCTCGGCGGTGGCCTCGAAGTGGCGCTCGGCGCGCATTTCCGCGTCGCCACCAAAGACGCCAAACTCGGCCTGCCCGAAGTGAAGCTCGGCCTGCTGCCGGGCGCCGGCGGCACGCAACGTTTGCCGCGCGCGGTCGGTCCCGAGCTTGGCGTCAGGATGATCGTCACGGGAGACCCGATCGGCGCTGCCGAGGCGCTCAAGAACGGCCTGATCGAGGACATCGTCGAAGGCCCGGCTTCGGGCGGCGAATCCTTTGCGCGCAAGGCGCTGGCCGAAAAACGGCCGGTGCGCCGGCTGCGCGACGACGATTCCAAGCTGGCGGCGGCGCGGGCGGACCGATCGATCTTCACCGATGCCGCGGCTGCGGCCAACAAGCGCAACCGCGGCCTCGAAGCGCCGCTGGCCTGCGCCGAGGCGGTGAGCTGGACCCTCGACGTGCCGTTCGACGAAGCCCTGAAGAAGGAGCGCGAGAGTTTTCTGAAACTGGTCGCCGGCGACCAGTCGAAGGCGCAGCGCTACGCGTTCTTTTCCGAGCGCGAGGCCGCAAAAGTCTCCGGCGTGCCGGAGGGGACCAAGCCGCGTCCGGTGGAGCGCGTCGCCATCATCGGCGCCGGCACCATGGGCGGCGGCATCGCCATGTCGTTCGCCAATGCCGGTATCCCGGTAACGCTGATCGAGACCGGCGAAGAGCAGCTCAAGCGCGGCATGGGCGTGATGCAGAAGAATTACGAGGCCACCGCCGCCCGCGGCGGCATCCCGGCCGATGCCCCCGCCAAGCGCATGGGCCTGATCACCGGCGTGGTCGGTCTCGAGAACGTCAAGGGCGCTGATCTGGTCATCGAGGCGGTGTTCGAGACCATGGCGGTGAAGAAGGAAGTTTTTACCGCGCTTGACGCTTATGCAAAACCCGGCGCCGTGCTGGCCAGCAACACCTCGTATCTCAACATCGACCAGATCGCCGCGGTGACCAGGCGGCCGCAGGACGTGCTCGGCATGCACTTCTTCAGTCCGGCCAACGTGATGAAGCTGTGCGAGATCGTGCGCGCCGAAAAGACCGCACCCGACGCGCTGATGACGGCGGTGGCGATCGCGCGCCGCATCGCCAAGGTGCCGGCGGTGGTCGGGGTCTGCGACGGCTTTGTCGGCAACCGCATGCTGGCGCAGCGCGGCAAGCAGGCCGAGAAGCTGTTGTTCGAGGGCGCGCTGCCGCAGCAGGTCGACGCGGTGGTCACAAAATTCGGCATGCCGATGGGCCCGTTCGCCATGGGCGATCTCGCCGGCCTCGATATCGGCTGGCGCTCGCGCAAGGACCGCGGCATCAAGTCCGAAATCGCCGACGCCTTGTGCGAAGCCGGCCGCTTCGGCCAGAAGACCGGCAAGGGTTATTACAAATACGAATCCGGCTCGCGCGCGCCGCTGCCCGATCCGGAAGTCGAAAAGCTGATCGACGAAACCCTGCAGCGCCTCGGCCGCAAGCGCCGCACGGTGAGCGACGAGGAAATCCTCGAGCGCATGATGTATCCGATGATCAACGAGGGCGCCCGCATCCTCGAAGAAAAAGTCGCGGCACGCCCATCCGACATCGACGTGATCTGGCTCTACGGCTACGGCTGGCCGATCTACCGCGGCGGCCCGATGTTCTACGCCGACCAGGTCGGGTTGAAGCACATCGCTGAGCGGCTGAGTTTCTACGCCAGGGAAACCAGCGACCCGTCGCTGGAGCCCGCCCCACTGCTCAAGCGCCTGGCGGCAGAAGGCAAGACCTTCGCCTCGCTGGCGAAAGCGGCGTGATGATAGTGAAGAACAATGCGCGCACGCCGTCTCTGCTCCCTCCCCCCTTGCGGGGGAGGGTCGGGGAGGGGGGTAAGCCACAAGGTTGGCGCTCCACTTGCGGCTCTCCCCCCTCCCTAACCCTCCCCCGCAAGGGGGGAGGGAACATTCAGTGCTGGTGGCGATGCCCATGACCCACCCCGGCGAAAAATTCTATCCCGAGGGCGTGCGCTGGGATGCGCCGATCCATCGCGGCACGTTGCCCGACCTGTTGTCGAAGGCGGCAAAGGACTTCGGCTCCCGTCCCGCGATCGAGTTTCGCGATCAGCCGATCTCCTTTGTCGAACTCGAGGCGATGGCCGAAGTCGCAGCCTCCGCGTTCCTGCGCGCCGGCTGCGGCCGCGACACCTCCATCGCCCTGTTCCTCGGCAATTCGCCGGACCATCCGATCAACTTCTTCGGCGCGCTGAAGGCCGGCGCCCGCGTCGTGCATCTCTCGCCGCTAGACGGCGAGCGGGCGCTGTCGCACAAGCTCGGCGACTCCGGCGCCCGCATCCTGGTCACCAGCAACCTGGCGGCGCTGCTGCCGACAGCGCTGAAGTTTCTCGACAAGGGCCTGCTCGACCGCCTGATCGTCTGCGAGGACGATCGCTGGGGCGCGGTCGGCAATCCGCATACGCCTATCCCCGCGCATCCCGCCATCGTCACGTCTGCCGAATTCACCAAAGGCGCTGTGCCGCCGGCAGCGTGGCCCGTGGTCTCGCCCGACGACACCGCGCTGCTGCAATACACCGGCGGTACCACCGGGCAGCCCAAGGGCGCCATGCTCAGCCACGGCAACCTGACTTCGGCGGTCTCGATCTACGACATCTGGACCTCGAACGCGCGCGCGGCGCGCAAGGACGCCACCGAGCGGGTGATCTGCGTGCTGCCGCTGTTTCATATCTTTGCCTTGACCGTGATCCTGCTGCGCTCGCTCGGCCGCGGCGATCTGATCTCGCTGCACCAGCGCTTCGAGGTCGAGGCGGTGATGCGCGACATCGAGGTCAAGCGCGCGACCGCGTTTCCCGGCGTTCCCACCATGTGGATCGCCATCGCCAGTTTGCCCGACCTCGAAAGCCGCGATCTTTCTTCGCTGGTCAGTTGCGGTTCCGGCGGCGCGCCGCTGCCGGTGGAAGTGGCAAAAATCTTCGAGCGCAAGACCAACATGAAGCTGAAGAGCGGCTGGGGCATGACCGAGACCTGCTCGCCCGGCACCGGTCATCCGCAGGAAGGACCGGAAAAGCCGGGCTCCATTGGTTTGATGCTGCCCGGCATCGAGATGGACGTGGTGGCGCTCGACGATCCCCGGAAGACCATGCCGGCGGGCGAGGTCGGCGAAATCCGCATCAAGGGGCCCAACGTCACCAAGGGCTACTGGAACCGGCCGGTGGAGACCGCCAAAGCCTTCGTCGGCGACCGCTTTCTCACCGGCGATATCGGCTACATGGACCATGACGGTTATTTCTACCTGGTCGATCGCAAGACGGACATGATCATCTCCGGTGGCTTCAACGTCTATCCGCAGATGATCGAGCAGGCGATCTACGAGCACCCCGCCGTTCAGGAAGTCATCGTCATCGGCGTTGCCGACGAATACCGCGGCGAGGCGGCCAAGGCCTTCATCAAACTGAAGCCCGGCGCGACCTCGTTCACGCTCGACGATCTCAGGAGTTTTCTCACCGGCAAGCTCGGCAAGCACGAACTGCCGGCGGCGCTCGACTTCGTCGACGAGCTGCCGCGCACCGCGGTCGGCAAACTGTCGCGCCACGAACTGCGCCAGGCGCAGCCCGCAACACAACCGAAACAACAGCAACTCGCAACAGGAGGTCGTCCATGACCGACGCCGTCATCGTTTCCACCGCCCGCACCCCGATCGGCAAGGCCTATCGCGGGGCACTGAACGCCACCGAAGGCGCCACCCTGCTGGGTCACGCCATCGGCGAAGCGGTCAAGCGCGCCAAACTGGACCCTGCCGAGATCGAGGACGTGGTGATGGGCTGCGCGCTGCAGCAGGGCACCACCGGCGGCAACATCGCCCGCAAGGCGCTGCTGCGCGCCGGCATTCCGGTCACCACCGCCGGTACCACCATCGACCGGCAATGCGCCTCCGGCCTGCAGGCGATTGCGCTGGCGGCGCGCTCGGTGTTGTTCGATGGCGTCGAGATCGCGGTCGGCGGCGGTGGCGAATCCATCAGCCTGGTGCAGAACGACCACGCCAACAAGTTCCACGCCGTCGATCCCGAACTGGTGAAGATCAAGGGCGACGTCTACATGCCGATGCTCGACACCGCCGAGACGGTGGCCAAGCGCTACGGCATCTCGCGCGAGCGCCAGGACGAATACTCGCTGGAAAGCCAGCGCCGCACCGCCTCCGCCCAGCAGGGTGGCAGGTTCAACGACGAACTGGCGCCGATCTCCACCAGGATGGGCGTCGCCGACAAGGCCACCGGCGAGATCTCCTTCAAGGACGTCACGCTGTCGAAGGACGAAGGCCCGCGGCCGGATACCTCGGCGGAAGGTCTCGCCGGCCTCAAGGCGGTACGCGGCGAAGGTTTTACGATCACCGCCGGCAACGCCAGCCAGCTGTCCGACGGCGCCAGCGCCACCGTGGTCATGAGCGACACGCTCGCCGCGCAGAAGGGCTTAAAGCCGCTCGGCATCTTCCGCGGCTTCGTTTCCGCCGGCTGCGAGCCCGACGAGATGGGCATCGGCCCGGTATTCGCGGTGCCGCGGCTGCTGAAGCGCCACGGCCTCAAGATCGACGACATTGATCTTTGGGAATTGAACGAGGCGTTCGCGGTGCAGGTGCTGTATTGCCGCGACAAGCTCGGCATCGATCCGGAGAAGCTCAACGTCAACGGCGGCGCCATTGCGGTCGGCCATCCCTATGGCATGTCCGGCGCCCGCCTGACCGGCCACGCGTTGATCGAGGGCCGCCGCCGCAAGGCCAAGTATGCGGTCGTGACCATGTGCGTCGGCGGCGGCATGGGCTCGGCGGGTTTATTCGAGATCGTGCAGTAATATCGTCGTCCCGGCCTTCGCCGGGACGACGTATCGAAAGACTTTCGCCTGACTGCGAATTCAATCTAGAGGAGAACCCGATGGATCTCAGCTTCAGCAAGGAAGAACTGGCGTTCCGCGACGAAGTGCGCACCTTCTTCAAGGACAACGTCCCGGCCGCGACGCGGCAGAAACTCGTGGAAGGGCGGCATCTCGGCAAGGACGAGATGGTGCAGTGGTGGCGCATCCTCAACAAGAAGGGCTGGGGCGTGTCGCACTGGCCGAAGGAATATGGCGGCACCGGCTGGACCTCCGTGCAGCACTACATCTTCAACGAGGAACTGCAGATGGCCCCGGCACCGGCGCCGCTGGCGTTCGGCGTCAGCATGGTCGGCCCTGTCATCTACACCTTCGGCAATGAGGCGCAGAAGAAGCATTATTTGCCGCGCATCGCCAGCGTCGAGGACTGGTGGTGCCAGGGCTTTTCCGAGCCCGGCTCCGGCTCCGACCTCGCCTCGCTGAAAACCAAGGCCGAGCGCAAGGGCGACGTCTATGTCGTCAACGGCCAGAAGACCTGGACCACGCTGGCGCAGCACGCCGACTGGATCTTCTGCCTGTGCCGGACCGATCCGGCCGCCAAGAAGCAGTCCGGCATTTCGTTCATCCTGATCGACATGAAGACGAAGGGCATCACGGTGCGGCCGATCCAGACCATCGACGGCGGCCACGAGGTCAACGAGGTGTTCTTCGATGACGTCGAGGTGCCCGTCGCCAACCTGGTCGGCGAGGAGAACAAGGGCTGGGACTACGCCAAGTTCCTGCTCGGCAACGAACGCACCGGCATCGCCCGGGTCGGCGTTTCCAAGGAACGCATCCGCCGCATCAAGGAGCTCGCGTCCAAGGTCGAGTCCGGCGGCAAGCCGGTGCTCGAGGATGTCAAATTCCGCGAAAAGCTCGCCATGGTCGAGATCGAACTGAAGGCGCTGGAATTGACACAATTGCGCGTGGTCGCCGATGAAGGCAAGCACGGCAAGGGCAAACCCAATCCGGCGTCCTCGGTGCTCAAGATCAAGGGCTCGGAAATCCAGCAGGCCACCACCGAGCTGCTGATGGAAGTGATCGGCCCGTTCGCAGCACCTTATGACGAGCACGGCGACGACGGCAGCAACGAAACCATGGACTGGACCGCCCAGATCGCGCCGAGCTACTTCAACAACCGCAAGGTCTCGATCTACGGCGGCTCCAACGAGATCCAGCGCAACATCATCACCAAGGCCGTGCTGGGGCTTTGATTGGCATTGCACCGGGGCTGCAACACACACTCCGTCATGGCCGGGCTCGTCCCGGCCATCCACGTCTTTCTCGCTGAGGTGCCGGCAAGACGTGGATGCCCGGGACAAGCCCGGGCATGACGAAGAGAATGGTATAGAGAGAGTAGTAAAAATGGATTTTGATTTGTCCGAGGAGCAGCGGCTTCTCAAGGAAAGCGTCGATGGTCTGCTGAAGACCTCTTACGATTTCGAGGCGCGCAAGAAATACCGCGCCGAGAAGGGCGGCTGGAGCAAAAGTGTCTGGAACAAGCTCGCCGAGCAGGGCCTGCTGGGCCTGCCGTTCTCCGAGGACGACGGCGGCTTCGGCGCCGGTGCGGTGGAAACCATGATCGTGATGGAAGCGCTCGGCAGGGCGCTGGTGGTCGAGCCGTATGTCGCCACCGTCGTGCTCGGCGGCGGCTTCCTGCGCCGCGGTGGTTCGGCGGCGCAGAAAGAGGCGCACCTTGCTTCCCTCATCGACGGCAGCAAGACGCTGGCGTTCGCTCAGCTCGAAAAGAATTCGCGCTACGACCTCAACGATGTCGCCACCTCGGCCAAGAAAAAGGGCGCGGGCTTCGTCATCGACGGCGAAAAATTCGTCGTGCTCAACGGTGAGACCGCCGATACGCTGGTGGTCACCGCGCGCACCTCAGGCGGCCAGCGCGACCGCAATGGCATCGGCGCCTTCCTGGTGCCGGCCAATGCCAAGGGTGTTTCTATCAAGGGCTATCCGACCCAGGATGGCCTGCACGCCGCCGACATCACCTTCACCGGCGTCGAGGTCGGCGCCGACGCTGCGATCGGCGATCCCGACGGCGCGCTGCCGCTGATCGAGGCCGTGGTCGACGACGCCCGCACCGCACTTTGCGCCGAGGCGGTCGGGCTGATGGATGAATCGCTGAAAGCCACGGTGGAATATTTGAAAACCCGGACCCAGTTCGGGGTGCCGATCGGCAGTTTCCAGGTGCTGCAGCACCGCGCCGCCGACATGTTCGTGGCGGTCGAGCAGGCCCGCAGCATGGCGATGTTCGCCACCATGGCGAGCGACTTCGACGACGCCAATGAGCGCGCCAGGGCGGTGGCGGCGGCCAAGGTGCAGGTCGGCAAGTCGCTGAAATTCGTCGGCGAGCAGTCGATCCAGCTCCACGGCGGCATCGGCATGACCATGGAAGCCAGGATCGGCCACTACTTCAAGCGCCTGACCATGATCGAAAACACCTTTGGCGACAGCGACTATCACCTGCGCCGGGTGACGGAAGCCGGCGGGTTGATCTGACCGCCGATCGTTGGGGACGGGGACGCCGCTCCACAAATACCGTCATGCCCGGGCTCGTCCCGGGCATCCACGTCTTTACTGAGCCGCAGCAAGAAAGACGTGGATGGCCGGGACGAGCCCGGCCATGACGGGTGGAGAGGCGCTCAGTGCATCCCGAGCACCGTCGGCAGCCACAGCGTAAGACCCGGCCAGAACGTCACGATCAGAAGGAACACCAGCATGGTGAGCAGCCACGGCATCACCGCCATGGCCAGGTCGGTGATGCGCATGCCGGCGATCATCGAGGCGACGTAGAGGTTGAGGCCCACCGGCGGGTGGCAGAGGCCGACCTCCATGTTGACGTCGATCACGATGCCGAAGTGGACGAGGTCGATGCCGAGCCGCTTGGCGGCCGGCGCCAGGATCGGCGCCATGATCAGGATGATCGAGGTCGGCTCCATGAAATTGCCGGCCAGCAGCAGCAGCACGTTGACCAGCAGCAGGAAACCGACCCAGCCGAGATTCTGCGCGGTGATCCAGTCGGCCAGGGCGGAGGGAATATTCTCGTTGCTGAGAACGAACGAGAACAGTACCGCGTTGGTCACGATATACAGCAGCATCGCGCTGGTGTTGGCGGCCCTCAGCAACACGTGCGGCACATCCTTGAACTTGAGCGCCTTGTATACGAACACCGAGATGAAGAACGAATAGACCGCCGCCATCGCCGCGGCTTCGGTCGCGGTGAACAGGCCGCTGTAGATGCCGCCGATGATGATGACCACCAGCATCAGGCCCCAGATGCTTTCCCGGAACGCGTGCCAGCTCTCGAGCCAGCTCGATTTGGTCATGCGCGGATAGTCCCGCTTCCTGGCCAGGTACCAGGTCACCACGCACAGCATGAAGGTCAGCAGCGAGCCGGGCAAGAGGCCGGCCACGAACAGCGCGCCGATCGAGGTGTTGGTGGAGATCGCGTAGATGATCTTCGGGATCGACGGCAGCATCAGGATGCCGAGCGAGCCGGCGACCGTGATGATGCCGGCGCCAAATCGCATCGGATAGCCGTGCCTGACCATTTCGGGCAGCACGATCGCGCCGATCGCCGCGACCGTGGCGACGCTCGAGCCGCAAACCAGCGCGAACATGGCGCATGCCACGATGCCGGCCAGTCCCAGTCCGCCGTGCCAGTGCCCGATCAGCGATGTCGCGAAGTTGATCATGCGCCGCGCAACGCCGCCATGGGTGAGGAAATTGCCCGCCAGGATGAAGAACGGGATCGCCATGATCTCGAAGCTTTCGATGCCGGTGAACAGCTTCATCGATACCGCTTCGATCGGAACCTGGGTCAGCGTGAACAGGAAGGTCAGCACGGTGAGGCCGAGCGCGATCGAAACCGGTATGCCGGTCAGCATCAGCGCGATCAGCAGCGCGAAGATGGTGGCGGCGCGCAGGGCCTGCGGCATGACGAGGACGCCGGCTTTCTCGCCGAGGCAAACCACGAGGATCAGGATCGGCACCATGATCAGGATCAGCCCCAGCGGGCTGGTCCTGCCGCCGGAGTGCTCGGCGGGATCGGCCGGCGCCGGATGCAGCGCCGGAACCGGAACATCGGTATCGAGGCCCGCAACCTGCGCCTCGTTGTGATGCGGCAGTTCGCCGGTCCAGTAATAAAACCAGGCGACCTGCAGGAAGCGGAAGCACATCAGGCCCGAGCCGAGCGGGATCGCGAGATAGACGATCCACATCGGCGCTTCGAGATCGTTGGATTGTTGCCCGGTCTTGAACATCTCGGCCACGAACGAGCCGCCGAATGTCGCGATCATGCCGGTGAAGAACGCGCCGCACAAAAGGCTGAACACGATGACCTTTTTGCGCGAAGGCGGCGGCACCCGGTTGACCAGAAGGTCGACGCCGACATGGATTCCGGTGCGCACCCCGTAGGCGGCACCGAACTTGGCCATCCAGATGAACATGTAGATGCAGAGTTCCTGCGCCCACGAGACGTCGAGCGCGGCAAGCCACAGATAGATGTCCTTGAGAATGGCAGGCAGGAAAGGCACGCCACGCGCGGCCAGCCATTTCGACAGGTCGATCGAGACGCCGGTCCCGTAGCGGTGCACCACCGCGACGAAGATCAGCACGGTCGCCGCCGCGATCAGGGAGGCGATCAGCCACTCCTCCAGATGATCGAGCGCTCGATTGAGCCCCCTGAGCACGTAACTCCCCGGTCTCAGAGCGAAACGGCCGGGAGCGCCGTCGCCCCCGACCGTCTTCTCACCCCTGTGCAGCAGGCTGTTATTCAGCGGACTGACCCGTCAATTCATCTTGATGGCGAGTTCCTTTGCCATCAGGTCGAGCACCTCCTGGCCGACGCGGCCCTTGGCCCACTTGTAGGTGGGCGCCATCGCGGTCTGCCAGGCCTTGCGCTGATCGTCGGTCAGGTAGTGCAGCGTGGTCTTGCCAGTCTTCTTGATCTCGGCCAGCGCATCCTCGTTTTCCTTGACCGCGATCGAGTTGGTGTATTCGGTCGCCTCGTCCATCGCCTTGTCGAGCTGTTTGCGGATATCGGGCGGCAGCCCGTTCCAGAATTTCGAGTTGACGATCACGGCGTATTGCAGGTGGGCATGGTAGGAGACCGTGATGTCCTTCTGCACTTCGTGGAATTTCTGCGTCAGATAATTCGATGCGGTGTTTTCGCAGCCGTCGACCACGCCGGTCTGCAGGGCCTGGTACACTTCCGAGAACGCCATGATCTGCGGGATCGAACCGACATTGCGGAAATACTGGTCGGCGATCTTCGAGCCGGAAATGCGGAACTTGAGGCCCTCGAAGTCCGCGGGCATCAGCAGCGGCCGGTTTGCCGAGACCATGTGAAAGCCGTTGTCCCAGTAGGCGAGGCCGGTGATGCCTTTGGACTCGAGCTTCTGGAACAGCCACTTGCCGACCGGGCCCTTCATGGCCTTGGCGTAGGTCGCTTCATCCTTGAACAGCCAGGGCAGATCGAGCGCCTCGAACTCCTTGGCGCCGAGCGGCGCGAATTTCGCCGTCGACGGCGCCAGCATCTGCACCGAGCCGAGTTGCAGCGCCTCGATCTCTTCCTTGTCCTTGTACAGCGAGGAGTTGGGATAGACCTCGATCTTGACCTTGCCGTCGGTGTATTTCTCGGCGAGTTCCTTGAACTTGAGCGCGCCCTTGCCTTTCGGCGTGTCGTTGGTCACGACGTGGCTGAACTTGATGATGATCGGGCTCTGCGCCAGGACGGCGCCTGGCACGGCGACTAGGGCGGCCGCAACCGCCGCCAGAATGATCTTGCGCATGACGTCTCCTTCCAACTGCCGCGGAAACCGGTTGTTTTGGCTTTCCGGTCTCAAGTGGTGGCAGAAAACCGCCATTGGAACAACCAGACTTAAGCCGAATCGAACAGGGCCTGATGTCGCAGCGCATCAGAAGGTCGAGCGCGGCTCCCGATCTGTGCCCGGAAGAGTTCAGATACCGCCGTGGATTCCATGCCCTGGCCGGGAGCTTTATTTTTGCCCTGAACGGCCGTAGGGGTAAATTCGCTGCCGCGCAACGCAAAACGTCGCTGCCGGCGTCAACAGCAAGGGGAAACGCCAGACATGGATCTCGATCTCAAGTCCAGGACCGCCGTCGTGAGTGGGGCCAGTATCGGGATTGGCCGCGCCGTGGCCAGGGCGCTGGCGCTGGAAGGCGTTCGCGTCGTCGCGGTGGCGAGGCGGAAGGAGCTGCTCGACACGCTTGCGCAGGAGGTCAAGGCCGAAGGCGGCGCCGCCGTGATCCCCCTAACCCTGGACCTGATGCAGGCGGATTCCGCCAGGCAGCTGGCGGCCGCGGCACTGGCCGAACTGGGACACGTCGACATCCTGGTCAACAACGCCGGCGGCAGCCGGCCCTTGCCGGTGGATGCCCCCGATGACGCCTGGGACGAAGCCATGGCGCTGAATTTCACCCGCTACCGGCAGGTCACCCACGCCCTGCTGCGGCAGATGATCGAGCGCCGCTGGGGACGCATCATCAACATCACCGGCAAGTCCGAACCGGAGGGGCTCAATGCCGCATTTGCCGCCAAAGCCGCGGTCCATGCCTGGGCCAAGGGACTGTCGCGCGAGATCGGGGAGCACGGCATTACGGTCAATTGCATTCCGCCCGGCCGGATCATGAGCGAGCAGATCCGTCGCAATTACCCGGAAGATTATCGCAAGCACTTTGCCGAGGAAGAGATCCCGGTCGGCTATTGGGGCGAGCCCGAGGATCTCGCCGCACTGGTCGTGTTCCTCGCCTCGCCGGTCGCGCGTTACATTACCGGTGCGGTGATTCCGGTCGATGGCGGGCTGCGCCGCTATCAATTCTAGGAGCCCCCGATGCAAAACACCCCGTTCGATCTCACCGGCAAGGTCGCCGTCATCACCGGGTCGAGCCGCGGCATCGGCCGCGCCTCCGCCGAGCTGCTGGCCAGGCTCGGCGCCAAAGTGGTGATCTCCAGCCGCAAGGCGGATGCCTGCGAGGCCGTTGCGGAACGCGATCCGCAAGGACGGCGGTGACGCTCATGTGATCCCCTGCAACATCTCGCGGAAGGACGAGATCGCCGCACTGATCGCGGGCACCAACGCGCACTTTGGTCCGATCGATATCCTGGTCTGCAACGCCGCGGTCAATCCGTATTACGGCCCGCTGCTCGACATCACCGACGAGGCCTTCGACAAGATCATGGCCTCCAACGTCAAGAGCAACATCTGGCTGTGCGCAGCGGCGATCCCGCAGATGGCCGAACGCGGCAAGGGATCGGTGGTGATCATTTCCTCGATCGGCGGACTTCGTGGCTCCACCGTGATCGGCGCCTACGGCATCTCCAAGGCGGCGGACTTTGCGCTGTGCCGCAGCCTCGCCGGCGAGTGGGGCCCGAAGGGCGTGCGCGTCAACGCCATCGCGCCGGGCCTGGTCAAGACCGATTTCGCCCGCGCGCTGTGGGAAGACGAGGAACGCCTCAAGCGCCGCTGCGCCACCACGCCGCTGCGCCGGATCGGCGAGCCGCACGAGATCGCCGGCGCGGTCGCCTATCTCGGCTCCGACGCCTCGACCTTCATGACCGGCCAGACCATCGTGATCGACGGCGGCGTCACCACCGCGTCGGTGTAGCCTCTCGTAATCCCTCCCCCTTGCGGGGAGGGTCGGCCGAGCGAAGCAGAGGCCGGGGTGGGGGTGCAACGGGCACTGACTCACTGCTCGTTGTACCCCCACCCGACTGGCCTTCGGCCAGCCACCCTCCCCGCAAGGGGGAGGGATAAGAAGGAGCTGCGATGACGGCATGTTTCAGATGCGATAGCCCTGCGCCGCAGCCATATTGACCTTCGCCCCCCAATCCGCTTGCCTTGCCTCACCACCAACACCACCCGGGAAGCGCCGCCATGTCCACCTTCGTGCTGGCCATCGACCAGGGCACCACCTCGTCGCGCGCCATCGTGTTTCGCCAGGACATTTCCATCGCCGCCACGGCGCAGCTGGAATTTCCGCAGCACTTCCCGGCCTCGGGCTGGGTCGAGCACGAACCCGAGGACATCTGGGTCTCCACCATCACCACCTGCCGCGACGCGCTGCAGCGGGCGGGCATCACCGCCAGGGATGTCGCCGCCATCGGCATCACCAACCAGCGCGAGACCACCGTGGTGTGGGACCGCGCCACGGGACAAGCCATCCACCGCGCCATCGTCTGGCAGGACCGCCGCACCGCCGACACCTGCGCGAAGCTCAAGGCCGACGGCCACGAGCCGGATGTCTCGGCCAAAACCGGCCTGATCATCGATCCGTATTTTTCCGGCACCAAAGTCGCGTGGCTGCTCGATCACGTGCCCGATGCGCGCGCCCGCGCCGAACGTGGCGAGCTGTTGTTCGGCACCGTCGATTGCTACCTGCTGTGGCGGCTGACCGGCGGCAAGGTCCACGCCACCGACGCCACCAACGCCTCGCGCACGCTGCTGTTCAATATCCACACCGGGCAGTGGGACGACGACCTCTTGAAACTGTTGCGGGTGCCGCGCTCGATGCTGCCGCAGGTCAAGGATTCTTCGGCGCATTTCGGTGACTGTGTGCCGGACCTGTTCGGCGGCGCCATCGCGGTGCGCGGCATCGCCGGCGACCAGCAGGCCGCCACCATCGGCCAGGCCTGCTTTACCCCGGGCATGGTGAAATCCACCTACGGCACCGGCTGCTTTGCGCTGCTCAACACCGGCTCCAGGCCCGTCGCCTCGAAGAACAAGCTGCTCACCACCATCGCCTATCAGCTCGAATGGCCAGCGCACCTATGCGCTGGAAGGCTCGATCTTCGTCGCCGGCTCGGCGGTGCAATGGCTGCGCGATGGGTTGGGCCTGATCAAGAGCGCCGCCGAGACCGGGCCGCTCGCCGACAAATCCGATTCCGGCCAGAGCGTGTATCTGGTGCCGGCCTTTGTCGGCCTCGGCGCGCCGTACTGGAATCCGCGCGTCCGCGGCGCGCTGTTCGGGCTGACCCGCAACACCGGCCCGGCCGAGCTTGCCCACGCCGTCCTGGAAAGCGTCTGCTACCAGACCCACGACCTCGCCGCCGCCATGCGCGCCGACTGGCCCGACGCCTCCGCCGCCACCACGGTGCTGCGCGTCGACGGCGGCATGACCGCGTCGGACTGGACCATGCAGCGCCTTGCAGATTTGCTCAACGCGCCGGTCGATCGCCCGATGATCCAGGAAACCACCGCGCTCGGCGCCGCCTATCTCGCCGGGCTCAGCGCCGGCATCTATCCCGAACCGGCAAAATTCGCCGACAACTGGCGGCTGGAACGCCGCTTCAAGCCCAACATGAGCGAAGCGACACGGGCGCGCAAACTGAAGGGCTGGGCCAATGCGGTGAAGGGCGTGCTGGCGAGCGACGAAGGGGAGTAATGGTCGCCGCCGGGCAACCACGACGCCCTCATTCTGAGGAGCTTGCGTAGCAAGCGTCTCGAAGGATGGGCCGCACGTCGGTGCCTGTGTCCATCCACGCGCAACGGCTTCGCCGTTGTCGCGGGAGACGCGGCCAAGAGGCCGCTCCTCAGGATGAGGGCTTCGGCTTCTCAATAATTATACCGCACACCGACATTAAATCCCTGCGCCAGCAGCGGCGAGGTGTTGAACATCGGCTGCGGGCGTTGCGGCCCGCCGCCAATACCCCCTGGCAACAGACTGGGGTTGACGGTGGTGTCGATCAGGCCGCCGGCGCGCTGCACGTTGGTCCAGTAGACGAGATCGTAGCCGGCGACGATCCGCCATTGCGGCGCCACCTGGTAGCCGACCTTGAGGTCGAGTTCCGGCACCGCGGCGAAGCGGGTCTGCGAGAAGTTGCCGATGTTGCTCGACAGCGCCAGCATTCCGCCCGGCGCCGTGGTGGTGACACCGGCGATGGTCACGGCGGTCGCGCCGTTGACCTGCGCGCTCGAGAGGTTGGCGCCGAGCGCGACCTTGCCGCGCCATTCCAGCGTCCAGCGATCGCGGCTCCATTCGCCGGCGATGCCGAGATCGACGCCGTGGAAATCGCTGCTCGCGTTGATCTGGTCGCTGACGCCGAGCGAAAAGCCAACCGTGTTCGTTGTTGTCGCGATGGCAAGCTTGTCGGATGAGTGCAGATAGCGATAACCGATCAGCGCGCTGATACGCGCCTCGCTCCACCCTCCGATGTCCTGGCGGTACAGCGCGCCGGCACCGAGCAGGCGGGACGTCTCGCTGATCACCGCACTGCCGGTCGCCACGCCGGGAAAGGCGACGAATGTCGCAGACTGCGCCCCCGCCACGGCATCGAAGAACGGCCGCGCCAGGATCGGATTGGCGGTCGAATCCGTCGCGATGCCGGATGAGCGGCTCTGCAGGTCGAAGAAGCTGGCCTCGATGCCGCGTTGGCGCTGCGGGTCGAACCAGTATCCGGCCCGCAACTGCCCGCCCGCGCGCCAGTCGCCGTTGACGGCGGAATTCCCGAACAGCACCGTCGTCGTCGGCGCTCCCAGCGTGCCGGCCACCGCGAACGGCGTGCCGACCGGGCTGGTGGTCAAGAGCGCCGGCAGCCGGTCGCCCTTCACGGTCCAGGCCAGCGCGTCGAGTTCGACCCAGAACGGATTGAAGGGTTCGGCAGCCTTCGGCGGCGCCTTGACCACCGGCGGCAGGTCGGCGGCAACGGCCGTGCCGGCGGACGGCATTGCAGCGAGCAGCGCCACGCCGCAAACCGCGGCGATCGACGCTGCCTTGAAATTCAGTGTTGCCTTGAAATTCGGTGTGTTCATATCGTCCCAACGCTACTGGACCACGCGGGTTTCGGCCGGGCAAGGTCTGCTGCGGGCCACCCCCGAGTCCTGGCGGCGAATTAATTCGCCTGTTGCCTCAAAGCACCTGCTGTTTGCCGTGATGGCGCGTCCTGGCCTGCTTGCTCCGCCGCAAATCTCTGGCAAGCTGAGATGATCATCGTTCCACCCCCGCAAGGCACCCCAAACCCCATGATCCTGATCGGCCAATACGATTCCCCCTTCGTGCGGCGCGTGGCGATTGCGCTGCGGCTCTACGGCCTGTCCTTCGAGCACCGGCCGTGGTCGACGTTTGGCGATGCCGACAAGATCGCGTCGTTCAATCCACTGCGCCGGGTGCCGACACTTGTGCTCGACAGCGGCGAGGTGCTGATCGAGAGCACCGCGATTCTGGACACTCTCGATGAACTGGTAGGCCCGGACCGAGCGATGATCGCGGAGCACGGGCCGGAGCGCCGCCAAGGCCTGAAAATCTGCGCGCTGGCGACCGGGCTCGCCGACAAGGCGGTCAGCCTGCTTTACGAGCGCGTGCTGCGCAAGGATCAATCTCCGGTCTGGGTCGAGCGCTGCGAAGCCCAGATCGGCAGCGTCCTTGACGCACTGGAAACCGCGCGCGCCGCCATCGCCTCCCCGTTCTGGTTCGGTGAGCGCATCGGTCATGCCGATGTCGCGGTGGCCTGCGCGCTGCGCTTTACCGGCGAGGCGCATCCTCGCCTGTTCGATGGTGCGCGCCATCCGGCGCTTGTCGCGCACGCCACGCGCTGCGAAGCGTTGCCGCCATTCCTGGAGATTGTTCAGCCGCTGATCCCGCCGGACGGATCGTAATTGTGGTCTTCGAAGCCCGCCCTCACGTCGCCATCGACCGGCTCCGCGCCGCCTTCAGCCACAGCGCCCACGCCCGGTCGATCTGGCCGTCGTTGGATCGTGCGGCGGCTTCGGCCTCTTCCTCGGTCAGATAAGTGACGGGCCCAAGCCGCAAGGCTTCGGCCTGCAGGCGGGCGCCCACCTCGGTGTAAATAGCGCGGAACACCGCCTGGCGCAGGGTGCCGCCGACCACTGTCGCGCCATGGCCGCGCATCAGGACCGCGGTGCCCTGGCCGAGGCTTTGCGCCAGCGCCGCACCAAGGCGGGCGTCGCGGATCAACAGGTCGCTGCCCGATCCGGCAAAATCACGGATCTCGAACACCGGCGTCGCCGCGCCTAGAAAACCGCACATGTGGCAAACCGGGCGCAGGGGCATGCTGCTCACTACGCTGAACGGCACCACGGCGGGCGAGTGGCTGTGCACCACCGCCATCACGTCCGGCCGGCGGCGATAGATCTCGCTGTGGATGAACCGCTCCAGGTACGGCGCCGGGGCGCCAGTCTCGACCGCCGCGCCGTCGAGGTCGAATACGAGGATGTCCCTGGCGCCGACCAGCGCCGGCGCCATGCTTCGCGACAGCAGGAAGCGGTCGGGCTGCTCCGGGTGGCGCCGGCTGACATGGCCAAACCCGTCCACCACCCCCTGGTCGAACAGGATGTGGTTGGCGTCGACCAGTTCGGAGACGGGGGCGGGCGCATCGGACATGGTGGGAAGCCGTTGTTGTGGATAGAGAGGCTCTTGCGCCGGATCGTATCGGGCCTACCATCGCGCACAAGAGGCGCAATAAAACTTGGGGGGATGCATGCCGGGGGAACGGGTTGTCGATGTCGGCGCGTTGATCGAAACGCGCCCGGTCGGCCGGGCGCAATGGACCGCGATCGCGCTGTGCGCGCTCGTGGCCATGCTGGACGGCATGGACCTGCAGTCGATCGGCCTGGCGGCGCCGGCGATAGGCGCGCAGCTTCACATTCCGCCGCCGGCCTTCGGGGTGGTGTTTTCAACCGCGCTGGCCGGGCTTGCGCTCGGCGCCTTCCTGCTCGGGCCATTGGCCGATCGGGTCGGCCGCAAGCGCGTGCTGGTCGCCGCCACCTTCTGCTTCGGGTTGTTCACGCTGACCACCGCCACCGCCGGCAGCCTGCCGGAACTGCTGGTGTCGCGTTTCCTGGCCGGCTTTGGCCTCGGCGGCGCCATGCCGAGCTTCATCAGCCTTGCTTCGGAATATGTGCCAAAGCCGCGCCGGGCGGCGGTGGTCAGTCTGTTGTGGGCCGGCTTTCCGCTCGGCGGCGTGATCGGCGGCATCCTCGGCTCGTGGATCATCCCGGCCTATGGCTGGCAATCCATTTTCATCGTCGGCGGCGTGCTGCCGATCCTGCTCGCGATCATCCTCGCGATGGTGCTGCCGGAATCCGTGAGTTTCCTGGTCACCGCCGGCAAGCCGGCGGACCGGATCGCCGGCACGCTGCGAAAAATCTTCCCGGATCTGTCGATATCTTCCGAGACCCGGTTCGAATTCGTGCGCGAAACCGCGCCCACCGCCGGCGTGCTGGACCTGTTCAGGTCCGGGCGCGCCGCGGCGACGCTGTTGCTGTGGGTCAGCTTCTTCTTCGCCTTCATGATCCTGGTCACCAACTCGTCGTGGAGCCCGATCCTGCTGCGCCGCGTCGGCATTGCGCCGGAGCAGACCGCGCTGGCGCTGGCGCTGTTCAACTTCGGCTCGCTGTTCGGCTCGGCCGCCGCCGGGCTGCTGCTGAGCTGGTTCGGCGTGCTGCGCGTGCTGCCGCCGACCCTGGTGCTGGGCGCGCTGGCTTACGTCGCGGTCGGATGGGCCGCGCCGTCGCTCCCGGCTGTCATGACGGCGCAGGGCCTGTTCGGCCTGCTGCTCGGCTGTGCCAGTTCGGGCCTGATCGCGCTGTCCGCCATCATTTATCCGGTGACGATCCGCTCCACCGGTGTCGGCTGGGCCACCGCACTCGGCCGGCTCGGATCGGTGACCGGGCCGCTGGTGGTCGGCCAACTGGTCGCCGCGCAATGGGGCGTGCCGACGATCTACGCGGCGATGGGCGGATCGGTGCTGATTGGCGCGGTGGCCTGCGCCGCGATGAGCCTGGTGCCGCGGACGGCAGCGGAAACATCGGACGCCGCGACGGCTTCCTCGCGCGCCTGATCGCATGAGAACGGCATGAGCAAACTGCAGCTGTCGGTCGCGGTCGGCGACTATGACCGGATGCGCCCGCTGTTCGACGGCGCGGTTGCCATCGACGGCGTCGATCCGCAATTCATGGTGCTGGAGCCGGAAGAGATTTTCTTTCGCGCCTTCCGCCATGCCGACTTCGACATCTGCGAACTGTCGCTGTCGAGCTACAGCGTCAAGACCGCCGCCGGTACCAGTCCCTACATCGCCGTGCCGGTGTTCCCGTCCCGCGCCTTCCGCCATACTTCAGTTTATGTCCGCAGCGACCGCATCAGGTCACCGGCCGACCTGAAAGGCCGTCGCATCGGCGTGCCGGAATATCAGCTCACCGCCAACATCTGGGTGCGCCTGTTCCTCGAGGAGGACTTTGGCGTCCGCCCAAGCGACATCACCTGGGTCCGCGGCGGTTACGAGCAGCCGGGCCGGGTCGAAAAGATCGCGCTCAATTTGCCGGCTGATGTGGTGGTGGAAAATGCCGGCCCCGGCGACACCATTTCCGCATTGCTCGCAAGCGGCGAACTCGACGCGGTGATCGGGCCGCGGGCGCCATCGTGCTTCGATCGCGGCGATCCCAACGTCGGCTATCTGTTCGCCGACCCGCAGCAGACAGCCTCCGACTGGTACCGGCGAACGAAATTGTTTCCCATCATGCACACGCTCGGCATCCGCCGAACGCTCGCGGAAAAGCATCCCTGGCTGCCGGTCGCGGTGTACAAGGCGTTCGAACGCGCCAAGGCGATCGCGCTGGCCAGGCTTTCGGACACTTCCGCCACCAAGGTGACGCTGCCTTTCGTCGAGGAGCAACTGCGCGCCGCGCGCCAATTGATGGGCGAGGATTTCTGGTCCTACGGCCTCGAGCCGAACCGCACGGTGCTGACGCGCTTTCTGCAGCGCCATCACCAGGAGGGCCTGTCGTCGCGGCTGCTCACCCCGGAAGAGCTGTTTCATCCGGCGGCGCTGGAGTTGCACAAGGTCTGATGCTTATTCTGCGTCATGGCCGGACTTGATCCGCGCATGCTACACATCCAAGTTCGTCATGGCCGGGCTCGTCCCGGCCATCCACGTCATTCTTGCTGCGAGTCAGCAAAGACGTGGATGCCCGGGACAAGCCCGGGCATGACGGAGAAACGAGAGGTATACCAAATGAAAGCTGCCTTCATCGAACGCCACGGCGGGCCGGAAGTCCTGCACTACGGCGACATGCCGGATCCGGTCGCCGCGCCGGGCCAGGTCGTGGTCGATATCGTCGCCGCCAGCGTCAATGGTGCGGACTGGAAGGTGCGCGACGGCAAATCCGGCCAGCTTTCAAAGTTCCCCTACATTCTCGGGCGGGATTTTTCCGGTGTGGTCTCGGCGGTCGGCGAGGGCGTCAGCGACCTGCGCCTCGGCGACGAAGTGTTCGCCGTCTGCGACGTCGGCCAGGAGGGCGCCTATGCCGAGAAGATTGCGATCAAGGCATCCATCGTCGCGAAGAAAACCGATCGCCTGTCCCATGTCGATGCCGCCGCATTGGCGCTGGCCGGGCTGACCGCGATCTGTACCGTCGAAGACACGTTGAAACTCAAGGCGGGCGAGACCATCCTGATCCAGGGCGGCGCGGGCGGTGTCGCCGGCTTTGCGATCCAGCTGGCAAAGCATCTGGGTGCCCGCGTCATCACCACTGCAAGTGCATCGAACCACGATTATCTGCGCGGCATCGGCGCCGACCAGATCATCGACTACCACGCGGTGGATTTCACCACCGTGGTGAAGGATTGCGACGCCGTGTTCGATACCGTCGGCGGTGAGGTCGCGCAGCGCTCGTTCGCGGTGCTGAAGCCGGGCGGCCGGGCCGCCTTCATTGCCTCCGGCGCCCAGGCGCCGAAGCCGGACCGCGGCGACGTCACGGCATTGCGGCCCAGCGTCGGCCGCGACTGGCCGCATCTTCAGCGAATCGTGGAACTGGTTTCGCGCGGCGCGGTCCGTCCGCCGCAAGTGACGCGCTACAAGCTCAGCGACGCCGCCGCCGCGCACCGGGTAAGCGAATCCCGCCACTTCCGCGGCAAGCTGGTGTTTGTGGTGCGCTGATTCTCTCCGTCATTGCGAGCCAACGGGTCGCGCGAATGCGCCCCCGATGACAGGCTCCGCGAAGCAATCCAGAGGCCACAAGCAAGAACTGGATTGCTTCGTCGCTTCGCTCCTCGCAATGACGGAGCTGGTGATGTCGTTTCACTGAATTCATTTCGCTCTAGCTCAATGCAGTCCACCGTGCTTTGATCGGGAAAATACCTGGGTGAGGAACCATCCCATGAGTGCTTCGATCGAGTTTGCCGGAACCGGCGTCGGCCGCGTGCGCTTCTCGATCGTGGCGATGCTGTTCGCCGTCACCATCGTCAATTATGCCGACCGCGCCACCGTCGCGATCGCGGGGCCGGTGCTGTCGAAGGATCTCGGCTTCAGTCCGCTCCAGATGGGATTCATCTTCTCGGCGTTCGGATGGTCCTATGTGATCGGCCAGATCCCCGGCGGCTGGCTGCTGGACCGGTTCGGATCCAAGGCGGTCTACTTCGTCAGCATCTTCACCTGGTCGCTGTTCACCCTGCTGCAGGGCGCGGTTGGCCTGGTCCCCGCGACGCTGGCGCTTTACACGCTGTTCGCGTTGCGCCTCCTGGTCGGCCTCGCCGAGGCGCCGTCGTTTCCCGCCAACGCCCGCGTCGTCGCCGCCTGGTTTCCCGCCAACGAGCGCGGCACCGCGTCCGCCATCTTCAACTCAGCGCAATATTTCGCCACCGTCTTGTTTGCGCCGATCATGGGCTGGATCACGTCGGCGCTCGGCTGGCCTTACGTGTTCTACTTCATGGGGCTGGTCGGTATCGTCGTGTCATTGATCTGGCTCGTGGTCGTCCATGCGCCCAACGCGCACCCGCGCCTCTCTGCGCCCGAACTCGACTACATCGAGCAGGGCGGCGCACTGGTCAACATGGACCCGGCCAAGGGGCAATCGCGCGCGCAGAGCGACGGGCAGAAGCCGTTCGAATGGAGCCACCTGCAGCAGCTGGTCTCTAACCGGATGATGATAGGCATCTATCTCGGGCAGTACTGCATCAACGCCCTGACCTATTTCTTCATCACCTGGTTTCCGGTCTACCTGGTGCAGCAGCGCGGCATGTCGATCCTGAACGCCGGCATGGTGGCCTCGATCCCCGCGATCTGCGGCTTCGCCGGCGGCGTGCTCGGCGGCATCTGGTCGGACTTCATGCTGCGCAAGGGATTTTCCCTGACCGCCTCGCGCAAGACCCCGATCGTCGCCGGCATGCTGCTGTCGACCTGCATGGTGGTCTGCAATTACGTCGACGCGCAGTGGATCGTGGTCGCAGTGATGGCGCTGGCGTTCTTCGGCAAGGGCGTCGGCGCGCTCGGTTGGGCGGTGGTGTCAGATACGGTTCCGAAACAGATCGCCGGGCTGAGCGGCGGTCTGTTCAACATGTTCGGCAACCTGTCGTCGATCTCGACCCCGATCATCATCGGCTACATCATCCAGTCTACCGGTTCGTTCAACGACGCGCTGGTGTTCGTCGGCTTCAACGCGCTCCTGGCCGTGTTCAGCTACCTCGTGATCGTCGGTGAGATCAAGCGGGTGCAGCTCAAGACGTGAGGAAGGGCCACCCTCCATGCGTGGGGGAGGCGATCATGGCGGCGACGGTTTTCCAGAGCACTCGTCATGCCCGGGCTTGTCCCGGGCATCCACGTCTTTACTGACTCGCAGCAAGAAAGACGTGGATGGCCGGGACCATAGGCGAGCGGAAGCGACGCCGTCCTTTGGACGGCTACGGCCCGGCCAAGACGAAACGCGAGGCAATGTCCGCAAGCCCCCCTACAACTTCCCCAAATGCTTCTTCAGCCACGCGATGATCTTGTCGATCTCTTCCTCGATCACCGCCTCGATGGCCAGGAACGGGGTGCCGTCGAAATACCGCGGCGCGGTGCCGGGACCGTCGGGGCTGCCATGGTCGGCGTCGATGGAGTCGCGCCACTTCTCGGCGTGATCCTTCCACTCCTGCCGGTCGACGAGCGCGGGCTCCGTGACCCACACGTTCCACGTCAGCACGTTGCCGGGCAGCAGCAGGTTGCCGGAGGCGAGGTTGAACACGTCCATGATCAGCTGGTTGAATTCGTCGACGATGCCGTCGCCGGTCTTCTTGATCGGGCCGATCTCGACTTCCACGTTCGCAACCGTCCAGGCTTGCGGGTGAATGGCGAAGTCGGGGCTCTTGAAGCGCGTGGTTTCGCCGCCGCGGACCGCAAGGATCGGCTGCGCCGGGTCCTTGACTTTGTGCAGGTTGACAAGGATCGCGTGGGCCTTGTCGGAAGGAAACGGCCGCCCGTTGGTCGTAAACAGCGTCCAGAAAAACTTCACGAACGGATTCTGCATCGCGCTCGGGCTGAACCAGATCTTGCCCTCGACGGTCATGTCGGCCGCGAGCTCCTGCTTCTTGGGCGCCGTCTCGTCGGCCCAGCCGCGCTGGCTGGTCACCGACACTTCGATATTCAGGCAGCCCAGGGAAGGCGAGCAGGCGCCTTGCTGGGGGCAGATGATCGAATAGACCCTGCCCGTATCGGTATAGCCGAGCCGGGAAATATCCGGCGCGAACATCTGGAAGCATCTCGATTTCGGGTCGCCCGGCACGGTCTCCCAGCTGAACTCGGGCCAGATCGCCGCCTGCTGGCGCTGCAGCAGGTTGATGTTGTCCATGTTGCGCAGCAGCGGCAGCGAGGACAGGTCCGGATTGGGATAGGCAAAGGCGGGATTGGACTGCGCGAAGCCGCCGATCCAGCCCGGCGGGATGGCGGCGGAACTGGCTGTCTGTGGCATGAACTTCCCTCCGCGGTGCGGGTGCAATCTTTCCGGTGATTTCCGATCCGCATGTACCGGAGGTAGAATTCTGCTTCATTCCGCCCGAACCGTCCAGCGGTTTCTCCGCGCGCGTGGTCACGCCGACTCCCACGTTTCCCCGCCGCCCGGCCTCGCGCGATAACGCGACCGCGGCCGCACCATCGGCGGCTCGACGAACCCTTGCGCGAAATTGCGCAAGCTGTCGGCGCCGTGCGAGGCCCAGTTGTGGAACGGCCTGTCGCGAAAGCTGGCGCGGTCCTCGTCCCATTCCTTGCGGTAGTTGCGCAAGGCTTTCAGGCCGCGGTCGCAGCGCATCGGGTCGATCAGCGATTGGCCCAGCAGGCGCCGCACCGCGTTGATGCCGTCATTGATGTTGGCCACCCGCGGGACGGTAGTCGGCGTGACGCCGAGCCCGGCCAGGGTGTCGAACCGGCTCCTGCCGTTGGAGATCTCGCAGGTTGCGACGTCGTGCGGAAAGTAGTGTGTGCCATAAACGAATCCGTACTGGGCGCGGCGCCGCTCGAGCTCGTGCACATAATGCTCGAGCCCGAAGCCGGAGTTTTCGTAGTAATCGACAAAGCGGATTTCCCGCCCGACGACCTGGATGAACCAGATGCTGCAGGCGTCGTTCAGCCCGAGATCCCAGGTCGTCATGACCGGAATCGACGTCTCGATCGGCAGCCGCACGAGCCGGCTATCCATTTCCATCCGCGCCAATTGATCCGCGTAATAGGCGCCCTCGATCGCCGCCTCGAAGGCCTCGTCGGGCGTCGAGGGAAACTCCCGCTTCATGTCGCCCTGCTGCTGCTCGCTCTTTTTCGCGTACCAGGCCTTCTGGTCCGCCGAGAGCGCGATCCCGATCCGCTCCAGCCGCGCGAAGTAATCGAGCGACGAGGCGGGCAGCGCCATCGATCCGGCTGGCAGCGCATAAGCCTCATCCTCGTGCCAGGGCGAGAAGTGGAACCTGAAGTCCATCGACGTGAGCGCGAGGCCTGCGTTGCGCCGCGTCCGCGCGCTCTGGCACAGCTCGAAGAAATGTCCGTCCTGGCCTTCGGCGGTGCTCTCGATGAATACCATCCCGTTCTTGTCCAGCGTGTTGAGGGCGCCGCTGCGCACCTCGCGCGCCTTCTGCGGAAATTTTGCGCAGATCTTGCCGTATTCGGAGATGTGCAGGTATTGCAGCGTGCCGGAGCGCAGCGACACGCCGACCCGGATACTGGAATTGTTGCCGAGCAGCAGTTCGCAGGCATTGTCATACCGCGCCGGCGCCATGGCTTTGATCATCTCGGGCAGGTGGTCGTAGGGAAACCGGATCTTGTCGCGAAAGATCACCTGGGCGTCGCCCAGGGTGTGGGCGATGGTGCCGGCGCGCATGTCGTCCCTGAAAACGCAGGCGTCCAGCATCAACAGCTGGATGAAGGTGGTGAAACCGCGCTGCCGCGCCTTCAGGATCACGTTCTGCCGATGCATGTCGCGATAAAGTGCTTCCTGCGCCGAATTCATCGTGAAGGTGACGCGGCGGCCCTTCTTGTCGGTGATCTGGTAGAGGTTGTTCAGCCGCCACAGCCGCTGGCTACACTGGCCGGCGATGCGCGTCATCTCAGGCGTCATCGAGCGGCTCCTCCTCGCCGGGCAGCCCGCGGCTGCGGCCGTTGATCAGCGCCCGCATTTCGGCGAGGTCGCGCTCATAGGCGCCGCCGTCCTCCGGCCGCCCGGCGGCGGCCTTCGGCGGCTCGCCGAATCGCTGCGGCGCCATCCTCGACACCAGCCGCCATCGCTCCCTGACCTGGATTTCCGTGCGCTTGTTGCGCTCGGGGTCCAGCAGGCGCTGCAGGTGGCCGTCTTCGTCGTGCCACAGGATCCAGTCGTTGTCGCGCCCGTCGACGATCTTCAGGATGTCCTCGGCAATAGCCTGGCAGCCGGTCTGCCGCGCCTCCTCGAAGCGCGCCGCGAAACCGTCGCGGTTTTCCCTGCGCCAGCCGTGGACCGCGCTGACCGAGGGCATGTCGGGCTCGGCGCAGATGTCGCAGAGGATCTGGCCGGTCTCGAGCGCCGCGAGGATTCGGTCGGTGATCGCCACCGAGTACGCCACCTGGGCTTGGCGGAGCTGCCCGACTTCCCGCGCCGCCCGGTAGCGCGCTGCAAAGCCGTCGCGGTCGGTCGCGACCCAGCCGCAGACGGTGGTGTGGCCCGGCATCCCGGGATCGCGGCACACCGAGATGAGGGTGCGGCTGCCCATCAGCTCCTCGAGAATCCGGTCGGCGATCTCGCGCGTGTAGTCGACGCGGCCGGGGCGGCCGTGCCCGATCTCGCGGGCCTGCCGGTAGCGGGCGGCGAACCCGTCGCGGTCCTGCTTGATCCATTCGGACACGGTGTCCAGGCACGGCATGCCCTCGTCGCGGCAGATCGACCGCAGCGATCGCCGGGCGCGCAGTTCGCCCAGGATGCGTTCGGCGAGTTCAGCGGTATAGAGCGAACGCGAAGTCATGCGCGGAGTCTCCTTGGGTCGGCCGTCGATGGCGAGCGCATTCAGCGCACGTTGACGGAAGTGCGAGCTGCACGGGTGAGCGGGATGATGGTGGGTGAGGGCGATGGGCCTTCGCGCCGCGCTGCGTGGCAGCGGGTTTGACCGACGAACTCTCAACGTCATTGCGAGCGCAGCGAAGCAATCCAGCGCTACAAAGGAAGACTGGATTGCTTTGTCGCTTCGCTCCTCGCAATGACGGGGCTCGATGTCGCGTACAAACGCTCTACGTCATGGCCGGCAGGGTGCCGGCAGCGTGAAAGAAATCGAACACCGCTGTTGACATCACGGTTCGGAAATTGGCGTAATCCCCATCTCTTTCATGGCTTCTTCATTCCGGCTTTCAGGTGATCCATGCTTCGCCGCGCCCTGGTTGCAAGTCTTGCCATCGGCCTGGCAGGCCTGTCCGCAGCGTCTTTGGCCTCCGACATCAAGCCGAAGGCCGCCTTGTCCGCGTTCACGGCCAAGATGCACCCGGATATTCTGGGTATCTCCTCCGACTCCACCGCGGAATCCGCGCGGGCTATCTTTGAATCGGCTTTCAAGGACCGCGCCGGGACCAAAACCGACATCCAGCGGCAGAAATTCGCCGGCAATGCCGACTATATCGCGGCGTTGACCTTTGATTTTCCCGCAGCGGCGAAACAGAGCGGCGAAGTGCTCTCGGCCAGCTTCTCCTCGCCCGCAACCACAAATCGCGCTTATGTCATTACCCGGAGCCTGACATTTGCGCAGGAGCAGCAGCCGTCCAGGGCCGAGATGATAAAACAGGCCATGGACAAATACGGCGTGCCGACCCTCGTCGGGGATCAGCACCTCTATTACATCTATCGCGCCGGCAAGATCGTATCGGTGGGCGCCAAGCTCAAGGCGGCGACGGCGCTCGACGCCATCGACCGGCCACTCGATCCGAAAGCGGCGATCAAGCTCAACGGTTCCGATGGCAAGGGCAGCTGCGTCGCGGTCATGAAACGTCTGCAGGCCAGGGAAAGAACGTTGAGCGCGATGCTGGACGAGGCGAAGGCGGCCAACTGCGACGGCGCCCTGAGCGTGCAGCTGACGCCGGGCATTGCGCCGGACCGGGTCGGCAATGCGCAATTCACCCTGCTGGATCTCAAGCGCATCGTCAGCGCGGCCGCGATCGACGGCGATGCGCTTGCTGCGGAAAACAACGCGCGCAATCCGGCGCCGCAGGGCAACGTGCCGAAACTCTAGAGCATCACCGTCATTGCGAGCCAACGGGTCGGGCGAATGCCCGCCCGATGACAGGCTCCGCGAAGCAATCCAGTGCTACAAGGGAAGACTGGATTGCTCGTCGCAAGAGCTCCTCGCAATGACGGAGCTAGCGCGGCGTTCCTCAACGCAAAAACCCGTCACGCAGGGCTGCGGACGGGTTCTGAGCGAAGCAATTCACTTTGGACAAAACACCACGTCCGACCGGACCAGTCAACTAATTTGAATTACTTTTGCACAGCGCGCACAATAATCCGCGCGAAGCGCGGTAATCCCCAGCAAAGGAAATCAACCCATGGCCCCCGTCCCGCCGAAAGTCGCCCTCGTCACCGGCGCCGCGCGCGGCATCGGGCTTGCGACCGCGAAGCGCTTTCTCGCCGAGGGCTGGCAGGTGGCGCTGCTCGATATCGAGGGCGAATTGCTGCGCGAGGCGGCAGCAAGCCTTGCCGTTCCGGATCGCACGCTGGCGCTCACCTGCGACGTCTCGGACTCGGGCGCGGTGAATGCGGCGGTCGCGGCGCTGGCGGCGCGCTTCGGCCGGCTCGACGCCCTGGTCAACAATGCCGGCGTCGCGGTGTTCGGCCCGGCGCTGGAAACCCCGGAAGCCGACTGGAACCGGATTCTCGCGGTCAACCTGACCGGCCCGTTCCTGTGCACCAGGGCGGCGGTCCCGCTGATGCGCGAGCAGGGCGGCGGCGCCATCGTCAACATCACCTCGATCTCGGGGCTGCGCGGCTCGACGCTGCGCGTGGCCTACGGCACCAGCAAGGCGGCGCTGGCGCATCTCACCAAGCAGCTCGCGGTCGAACTGGCGCTACTCGGCATCCGCGTCAACGCGGTCGCGCCCGGGCCGGTCGAAACCGCGATGGCGAAGGCGGTCCACACCGCGGAAATCCGCGCCGACTATCACGACGCCATCCCGCTCAACCGCTACGGCCTCGAGGACGAACTCGCCGAAGCCATCTTCTTCCTGTGCAGCGACCGGGCGAGCTACATCACCGGTCAGGTCCTCGCCGTCGACGGCGGCTTCGACGCCGCCGGCATCGGCCTGCCGACGCTGCGCGGCGAGCGGCGCAACGGCTGAGCGGGTTGGCGAAGCGCGGCCCGATGCCAGGCTCCGCGCCATCCGCCAGCCATCTCTGACGCAAATTTTCATCGCCAGATCCCGCCGCCGATGTCTGCCCTGCGGGACAAATTGACGTCCCGTCCGGCAGGAAAAAACCTTTATGCGGAGGTGAACCAGTTCACAGATGGCCAGGCGGCGCGGCCGCAGTATGAGCTCAGCACTTTGCACTTATCCATTTGGTCGTTCGAGAAGCTGGATTGCCGCAAAATGATTGCAACGGTTCGGGCCTGTGCGCTCGGTTTGATTCTCGCCCTTGCCGCACCCTCGCTTGCCGGGGCGGCAGATGAAACAATCGTCATGAGGCTCGGCGTCACTTCGATCTTGAATCTCGACAACGCATTTGAGACGGTCATGATCGCTGACCCGGAGATCGTCGATATTCACACCCTCGACAATCGTTCGGTCATTCTCGAGCCTCTGAAGATCGGTGCGGCGAACCTCATTTTCGTGAACGCGAGCAGCGTGGTCACGGCAAATATCCGGGTGCTTGTTCGCGGGGCTAGCCTGACGGACGATCAGCGCTCGACGGGCGAGGCGGTCCGGTTCGCGCAATCATCGTGGTTCGCCGGCGAACGCCTGCCGCAGCGTTGACAGCGCCTCCAGCGCGGCTTGCGGCAACGGGCCTTTTTCCACGGCGGCCAGCGCCTCCTCGAACTGCTGCGGCGTCGCCATGCCGACCAGCAGCGTGCCCATCGCCGGGTGCGACAGCGCAAACCGCGTCGCGGCTTCGGTGAGGCTTGTGGCGAAGCCCTCGTCGACCAGCGCCGTCAGGCGGCGGGCGCGCTCGACATCGGCCTCGTAGCGCATGGCCGAACCGATTGGCTCGGGCGCCGGACCGGCAATCGGGTGACGCGCGAGCGAGCCCGACAGCGCGCCGCCGGCCAGCACGCGGATGCCGACGACGCCGACGCCGGCGGCCTTGGTATGATCGAACATCCGTTGATAATCCTGCGCCGGATAGTTTTGCGGCAGTTCGGTGGCGGCGGATGGATTGAGCATGTTGTAGACGACCTGGGCGCTGTCGAAGCTGCCGGTGTCGATCACCTCCTTCAGCGCCGACGTCTCGCCGATCGCCGTCATCCCGAGGAAACGGATCTTGCCCTGCGCCCGCAGCCGCTCGAACGCCGGGACCACGTCGTCCTGCACCTGCCGCACGCTCAGCGCCACACCGCCCCCGGTTTCGGTGATCGTATTGTGCAGGTGAAAGATGTCGACCCGCTCGAGCCCCAGTCGCCCCAGGCTGCCTTCGAGCGACGTCGTCACCGCGTCACTGACGCGGCCGAACTCTTCCGGCGATATCCGGACCTTGGTGCCGACGGCCACGTTGGCCGGTTTCAGCTTGCGCAGCACGCGGCCGAGGTTCTTTTCCGACTGGCCGTTGCCGTACTGCACCGCGGTGTCGAAGTAATTCACCCCGGCGGCGATCGCCCGCGCGATGGTCCGTTCCTGGTCGGCCGGATCGCCGCGCACCATGAATCCGCCGACCGCGCCGCAGCCGAAGCCCAGCGCCGACAGCTGCATCCCGGTGCGCCCAAAGGCCCGCACTTGCATCATCGTTCCTTTCGGTTCACGCGTGAGGTCTGCACCAGCTCAGCTGTTGGGCTGGAACCAGCCGAATATCGCCATACCGAGGCATCCGAGCAAGGCGGTTGCCTGCAGGCCCATTTCTATCCAGTACATGACCGGCGCGGCATCCCGCTGGACAACCCGGTTCGACCAGTCGAAAAACAGCCAGTCCAGAGGATCGCCACCGGTATAGTACGCGATTTTCCGCTCGGCGAGGCCGTTCCGCAGTCTGCGCCAGCAATCGACGCACAAATAGACCGCGACGACACGGGCGACGATTTCAGTAAGGAAGAACCGCATCCAGACATCCGTTCATCGGGCACAAAGCCGCACCATCACCGCGTCACTCGGGCACCACGGCCTTGGCATTGTTGGCTGAAAAAACCGCCGGCACGTCGAACTTGCCGGTCTCGAGATCATATCTGCAGCGCCAGCCGTTCACCACGCCGGTCTGCATCGGCTTGCGGCCCTTGACGTCGGCATCCCCCGACAGGCCGATCAGCAGGTAGCGGTTCGCCGGCCAGTCGACGCCGAGGGCGCGATAGTTGTCCTCCAGCCCCTCCAGCAGATACGCCGAGTCGTGATACTCCGGCGCCTTGACCAGCTTTCGCCAGTCGGGCCTGCTCTTCAGGTAGTCCCACGCCATCTCGCCGAGCGGCTTCTTGCCCGCGCGCGAAAAGCCCTGCGGCGTGAGGTGGTACAGATGCAGCGTGGCGGTGCCCGAGCCGATCTTTTGCACCCGAACGATCCATTTCAGGTCGCTGCTGAAGATGAAATCCGCAGGGTACCCGGCCGGCTCCGGATCGAGCAGTGTCAGTGCGCCCTGCCGGCGCAGCCAGAACTGCCATTTCCAGTCGTCGGTATCCTGGTTCAGGTACTGCTCGATCGCGATCGTGCTATCCGGCGATTTCTGGGTGTATTTCGCTTCGATCCTGTAAGCCGCGGGCGGCGCCAAAGGCTGCGCGGCGGCCGCGGCGCTGCAGACGCCGATACTGCAGGCCACGAGCAGGCCGATCCAGCTTGTCCGACCCGTCATTTTGGCTCCCTTGATCCGGTCACGCCATTAGTCGCGCAGGTCGCGATCAAGTTCATTGGGGCGCACGGCCGCGCCGTGAGGGGTGATCGGCGCCGATATGCCCCGAGGCTGCTCTTGATGTGGGTCAAGCTTGTCGCGGGACAAAGCGGCTAGTGGTAAGGTCTGTCTGGCCGGCGTCGGAGCGCGACATGATGAAACGCAGGGTGAAATGGCTGATCATGATCGGTCTTGCCGCTGGTTTCGCCGCTGCGGCCCAGGCTGAAGGCGTCGACATCGGCAAGTCGGAATTTCTGTCTTCGTGCGCGAGCTGCCATGGTGCGGATGCAAAGGGCAACGGACCGGTCAGCGGCCAGCTCAAGGTACCGCCTGCCGATTTGACGGTGCTGGCCAGGAGCAACAACGGGGTGTTTCCCACCAACGCGGTTTATGAAACCATCTATGGATCGAAAGCAGTCCCGGCTCACGGCAGCCGTGAAATGCCGATCTGGGGGGAACGATTCAACCCCATCGTCGGCCTGCCTCACGCTGTTGATCCGTATTACTGGAATTTGGCCGGGCCGGAGCATAGCCCGGAAGTCGTGGTGCGAACACGCATCCTCGCGGTTGTCGATTATCTCAATCGCATTCAGCAAAAGTAGCCACCGACGCGCATCGGATGACGTGCCCGCCAACCCAACCCTCTCCGGGGGCTTGCGCGTCACATAAGTATATGCTTATCTGTCGGCATGATCGAGAATGACCTGTTCAAGGCCCTGGCCGACCCGACCCGCCGCGCCATCTTCGCCAAGCTGGCGGATGGCGGCATGAACGCCAGCGCGTTGCGCGAAGGCATGGCGATCAGCCAGCCGGCGATGTCCCAGCACCTGGCGGTGCTGCGCAACGCCCGCCTGGTGCGCGAAGCGCGCAGCGGACGTTTCGTCAATTACGAGGTAGATCCGGACGGCCTGGCGCTGATCGCCGGATGGCTGATGAAGTATCGCGCCTTCTGGCCGCGCCGGGTCGACGCGCTGAAAACGTTGCTGAAGGATATGGACCAATGAACGACCTGACGGATCAAGACCTGACGGAACAGGATTTTGCGGACCAGGCGCAGCCGGCCCCTCTGGTGTTCGACGTCGAGCTCGACGCGCCGCCGCAAAAAGTCTGGCGGGCGCTCAGCATCGCCGCCTTTCGCGACAAATGGCTGCCGAAGGCGACCCTGGCCGACGCCGAGCCGGTGCGCTCGGTGCCGGGCGAGGAGATCGGCTACCGGATGCGGGATGACGAGCCGCCCTTCCTGCACTCTATCGTGACGTTCCAGCTCAGCCCCAACGCCGACGGCGGCACCCGCCTGAGGATCATCCATCGGCTGACGGACCTGCGGGCCCGGCACGAACTGCCGCGGGCCGCCAACAGCAACGGACGCTGCCTGATGCGCGCCGCCTGACGCCCCGACGCACTTCACGGAATCTGAAGACTAAGGAGTTCGCCGATGCGCGAAGCGATGCAGCTCGTCCCGATGGTGGTCGAACAATCCAGCCGGGGGGAACGCTCTTTCGACATCTATTCTAGGCTTCTGCGCGAGCGCATCGTGTTTCTCAACGGCGAAGTCAACGATGGCGTGTCGGCGCTGGTCTGCGCCCAGCTGTTGTTTCTCGAGGCCGACAATCCGAACAAGCCGATCCATCTCTACATCAATTCGCCGGGCGGCATGGTCACCAGCGGCTTCGCCATGTACGACACCATGCAATTCATCAAGGCGCCGGTGCACACGGTGTGCATGGGCACGGCCCGCTCGATGGGCTCGTTCCTCTTGATGGCGGGTGAGGCCGGCGAGCGGGTGGCGCTGCCCAATGCCAGCCTGCACGTCCATCAGCCGCTCGGCGGCTTCCAGGGCCAGGCGTCGGATATCCTGATCCATGCCGAGGAGATGCTGAAGACCAAGCGCCAGATCACGAGGCTCTACGCCGAGCATTGCCGGCGCAGTTTCGAGGAGGTCGAGCGGACGCTGGATCGCGATCACTTCATGACGCCACAGGAGGCGCTGGAATGGGGATTGATCGACCGTATCCTCAAGAAGCGGGAGGATCTGCGATGACGACGGGAGCGATCCGGGGGCGGTCGAAGTAAGTGAGCCACGGTGACAAACTTTCAACGTCATTGCGAGCGAAGCGACTGCGTCCGCCGAAGCTCGAAGAGCGAAGGCGGAAGCAATCCAGCGCTACAAGCAGGACTGGATTGCTTCGTCGCCAGAGCTCCTCGCAATGACGGAGTTAATGTCGCGTGCAGACGCTCTACGTCATGGCCGGGCCATAGCCGCCCGAAGGACGGCGTCGCTTTCGCTCGCCATTGCATGAACCTGCGACCTCGGCCAGACTGCGGCCGATGGACACCACATCGGCGCCATCGCGGGAATGGCGCCAGGGGGATTGATGCCGTACGGGAAGACAATCGGGCTGGTCTTGATCGTTCATGGGCTGGGCGTGATGGCGGCGCAGGGCGCGGTCGCGGCGCCGCGCGAGCTGTACAACAAGGCGGTGACGGCCCGCTGGGGAGAAACCGGTGTTTACAGGCGGCTGTCGGATGGCGTGACGGTAAGCCCGGCCGGGCAATTCAGCTGCATTTTTTACGTCAGCGATGCCGGGCGCCTGTTCACCCGGTGCTCGTCGAGCAACGCCAACGGGCAGCACGCCTCTACCGGCGATTTCGGCCCCGAAAAAACCGCGCCGAATGTGAATTTCGCGGGCAACACCCTCGTTGCCACCCGGGTCACGCAAGGTGTCGCCAGGCGGCTTGCGGCGACATTCGATGCGGGATTTTCCGGTTGTTCGCTGGCGGTGACGATCGGCAAGGCGGGCCCGGGCGCCAGGCTCAAAGGTTTCGACAAGGCGGAATACGAAGTGGTCTCCATGCAGGCCGGCGCGGGGAGTTGCTCGATCCAGGCCGGCAATCCTTTTGCCGGCCATTGACGCGGCGCACGCGGCAACCGCATTGGCGCAGGGTGCGGCTACTTGCCGAGTGCGGCCCGCGCGGTCTTGATGAAGTCCATGCACTCGGACCAGTCCTCCTCCATCACTTCGGTTTCGGCATTGCTGAGCGCCGTGCGCAACGTGGCGAGCACGGGCGGGGGATGGTTCTTCTTGAGTTCCGCCTTGATCATCGCGAGGCCTTTCTGGCAATCGGATTTGTTGTCGGCCATGGCGGTCGCGCTCATCACCACGGTTGCCGTTGCAGCCAACAGGACTAAACGCAGCATTTCTTGTCCTCCTGTGTTTTTCGCTCGCCTGGAGCATGATCCGGACCGCTTTTCCGGGACGAACCAATTCGTTCGTCCATAGATCATGCTCAAACGAGAAGATAGTTCATGATGCGATTCCATTTAATCGCATCATGATCTGGCGTCGCGGGTTCAATTGATATGACGAAGCTGCCGCCGGTCAAGGACCGGATCGTCGCACCGTTCGTTTTCCGGAGTTCCTTATCCGCCGGCGGCTGCGTTCACAGGCCGCCGCTCGGCAGGGTGACCTCGAAGATCGCCCCGCAAGGTTTGTTTTCTGACGCCACCAGGCTTCCGCCATGGGACTCGATAATCACCCGGCAGATGGCAAGCCCTACGCCGGTGCCGGTGGACTTTGTCGTGAAAAACGGTTCGAACATGCGGTCCTTGTCCTCGCCCCCCAGTCCGGTACCGGAGTCTTCCACGGTAACCACGACGTCGGAGGACTGCTGGACCACATGGGTGCGCACCTGCAGGTCGCGGGCCCGATCGGCCACGGCGCTCATGGCTTCGATCGCGTTCGAAATCAAATTCAGCAATACCTGCTGCAACTGGCCCCGATCGCCCGACAGCTGCAGGATGCCGTCGTGCAGATCGGTCCTGACCGATATTCCGGCACTGCGCAGATCGAGATCGATCATGGCGAGCGTTTCGCGAACCAGCTGGTTGACATCCAGCCGGGTTTGCCCGCGGGCGCCCTTCTGGAACATCGACCGGATGCCGCTGATCACGGCGCTCGCACGGTGGCTGTCATCGACCACGCAGCGCAGCGCGTCACGTGCCTCGTCGAGGTCGGATGTTGCCCCGGTCAGGCAATGCAGGGCCGTTTCGCCGTTGAGGACGATCGATGCCAGGGGTTGCCTGATCTCGTGCGCGATCGAAGCGGCCATCGCGTCCATGGCGATCTGCCGTGCCTGGCGGTCGTTGCGCTGCCTCATGATCGATTGGGCGAGGCTGGCATAGAGTATCAGCGTCTCGGAAAGCAGCACCAGCAGCACGACGAACGTCGCGGCGATGCCAAAGCTGCGGCCGGCATACCAGCCGAGTTCGTACCGGGCGCCGACGAACAGGGTGGCGGTCGCGGTTTCAAGCAGCCACGCGCAGCACACCACCATCAGCCACAGATCGAGCACGGAGCGCCGCCTGATCCACAGCAGTGCCAGCGCGCCGCCGGCCAGCAGCATGATCAGGCCACTCAGCGAAGACGCGAGAATCTGGTTCAGGTGAATGCCGTCGGGCTGGACGATCGCCGGCAGAAACCGTTCTCCCGCGAGCGTCAGCCAGCCCAGCCCGCCCACCGCCGCGACGGCGGCGGCGATGCCGAGCCCGACGGCTGCGGCCGCGGAGCGCCGCGATTCGCCTGGTTTGCCATCCGGATCTTTCTGCAGAACCGCGACGATCAGAATCAGCGGTGACCCGATGTGCCAGGACGTATAGAGCCATGCCGTGGTCTGTAACCCGGGGCCGAGCAGGCCGGCGGGCGCGAACAAGCCTGGAAAGGTGAGCGCCCACGGAACGACGACCAATGCCGTAAACAGATACCCGCTGGCGAGCACCAGCAGGGTTCTGCGGCGCTCGATGCTGTACTGGGAAAACAGCAGGATGGCGGTAATGAGGTCGTTGATGAGGGTGGTGATGGCATGGATGGGAATGAAGGCGTCGACGCGCGGCAGCGGGACGTTCACATACCGCAGCGTGACGACGAACAGCACGAGCATGGTCGCGACGACGCCGCATGCCAACCGGGTCTGCAGCCGGGATGGCGGCAGGGATGCCAGCAGCAGTGGCCGTTGATCGAGCGCTTCGTGCACCACCGCCGAAATATCCTCATGCGTGACTGATCCATCTAGCACGAGACGACGCCATGGTGAAACCTGGGGCCGCCCGCTCGTCACAGCAAGCCCATACTTCGCGCCGTGCGCTGAGAGCCGGAGGCGGGCGGGTATTGCCGCCAATGGGCGCCATTTCCAGACACTCCATCAGGCTTCGCCGAAGCCTGGACCCCGCAGGCTCAAGCCGCCGCAGGCGGAGCCAAACAAGCGCTCGGCACCCGCCCAGGCGAGCGCACGCATCGCCGGGCCTGAACGGCTGGTGGGCCGCCGACCGAGGCGGCCTTATATCGGATCGGTAACGACGTGGTTGCAGTCCCGGCAGACAAATATCCGCCCGGAAGGATAAGCCGCAATGCCGCGAAGGTCAGCCAGATGCTCCATCGGCGCGCCGCACCTGTTGCAGACGCGCGGCGGTATTTTTCTTTCGATTATCTCAGCCACGAACGGCCTTGCACGATTTGCGATGCTGTCGGGTTGCCATCTTTACGGCGTTCGCCACGACGGCGACGTCTGGTCTGTCGGTAAAACAGGCATAGCTCGCCATGGAGACACGAACCGCAATCTCCGGTTATTAGTTCTGGACGTGCCGCGCGGGTGTCACGGCAGGCTTCACGAAGGGTTCGCGGAGGCTTGAGTAAATATCCGCTGGTCATGAGTTCATCTCCGATGGGAAATCACTCGTATGCAACGGACGGAAGCGCTGTTGTGACCGCCGGCGGTTCGCTGCCGGCCTACCCCGGCAACCTGACAGACCCGGTGCTGGCTGCCACTTCGCAAATTGCCAGGAGCCGACGCCGAACCCCTGGTTTGCAATGGCCGCCCACTCGGGCGAACTAGTTGGCGTCGCGTCGCCTTCGGGGTGCTCCGGCACTTTTTGCACCCGGACATGTGCAGCATTATTATTGTGCACGGCGCCGGGCTTGAAGGGTTTTCTAGCGCCAAAACCTGCAAACCTTGCTCAATCCGCGACGTCGCGAATTGGATGTCGCTGGCGGGATTTGAGCAATCGACCCGAAAAAGTTGATCTGGATCAGTTCCGAAGCCATTTTTGTGCGATTTAATTCGCGCGAATCGGTTCTACGCCTGACAGCGCAACAATGCAGCTCGTTTCCACCATGCTGGATCGCCGTGAACGCCTGCTGAGCCGGTCTCCCGTCATTCGGACGGACGATCCGGAAGAGATGCGACATGCGCTGTTTACGGGCTATGGCGCGAGCCGGTTTGAAGTCCCCAATTCCGACGGCTTTGAAGGTGTGGTCAACTATCTTCGCCTCACAAATGTCGGCCTTGGCTTCTGCGGGTATGGCGCGAAGACCATCGTCGACTTCGCGGAGCGCGATTTTGCCCGGCTGCTGATTGCCCTCAATGGCACAGCCACCACAATTCTCAACGGCCGTACGATTGTGGTTAGTGCGCAGCAGCCTTGCATCGTGCCTCCCGGGCAACCAATCCGCATTGTGTTCGAGCCCGGCTATCAACAACTTCTCGTTCGAATAGAAACCGCAGCGCTGGAGAAGGCACTGCTGGCCCTTTTAGGGGCGAAACCGCGGGGCGCGCTGATATTCGACCCCTTTGCGCCGGCGATGAAGCCCAACGCGCGGGTCATGTGCGACCTGGCCATGTTCCTGGCTGATCATTTTGGTTCGGCGGACGCCCGGTTGCCGAACGCGATGCTTACGGAACTGGAGCAGGCGCTTACGATGGCCGTTCTTTCGGCCTGCCGGCATAACTTCAGCCAGTTCTTTGAGACCCCCGCAAAAGAAGCAGCACCGCGCGTGGTTCGATTGGCGGAAGAATATATCGAGGCGTCATGGGATCGAGCCATCACCATCGAGGAGCTGGCGTTACAGACCAACACGAGCATCCGCAGCCTTTACACGGCTTTCAGGAACAATCGTGGATACACGCCAATGGCATTCGCAAAATCGACGCGGCTGCAACGTGCCAGAAAGATGCTCCAGGAAGCAAATAATCGAACTTCCGTCTCGGAAATTGCCTTCAAATGTGGCTTTGGAAACCTTGGCCACTTCGCCCGCGACTTTCGCAAAATGTTCGATGAGCTTCCATCTGATATGCTGGCACGAACCCGCCGCACGCCGTAGCCTGTTCCAGAGCTCCATCGCCGGCTTCGCACGCGGCAAGCTCCCGCAGGCCCGTTCACAACACTGTTATTGCGGCCTGCCGCGCGCCGCGCCTCTCCCAACTGGGCGTGTCGCGCCTGTTGTTGTACCCTCGGCGGCGCGACCGCACGGCCGCCAACAGGAATTGAGAGGAATTGACATGACAACCGTCCTGCTCAACCGCCGCAACCTCGTCGCCGCCGGCGGCTCCGTCCTGGCAACCTCCGTCCTCGCCACCGGGGTTTCCGGGCTGCTGTGGCCCGCCCGCGCGGAAGGTCTCGCGCCGACCGCCTCGATGCCGGGCGGGGCCAACAACTACCGCAAGGGCGCCGCATTCGTGGAACGGATCGGCAAGGGCGGCTTCTGGATGAGCGGCACCGTCCGCCGCGCCGGCGACGGCGCACCGCTCTCCGGCCAGCGCATCCAGATCTGGGCGCACACGGTCGAAGGCCAGGAGCCGGAGCCGCAGAGCCATGGCGCCACGCTCACCGACAAGAACGGCATGTTCCGTCTCGAGATGCCGCAGATCATTCCCATCTTCGGCCAGCCGCATGGTCACCTCGCCTATGACAGCGATGAATTCAAGACCGTGTTCCTGCGTCCGGTGATGCGCAGCGCCAGGGAGACCAGCCTGGAGGCGCACTTCGTCCTTGAGCCGGCCTGACCGGGTTGGCCCGAGCAGCCTTGAGACGGACGCTGATTTCCCTCGCCCTTGCCGCGGCCGTTGGTGTGCCGATCGCCGCCGCAGCCTTGAACCCGCTGCTCGCCTGGCGCGGTCCGGTCTACATCGTGGCCGGTTTCGCCGGGATTGTCGGCCTTGGCATTATGCTGTTTCAGCCGCTGCTGGTCGGCGGATACCTGCCGGGACTGTCGGGGCGTGTCGGGCGGCGCGCCCATCGCTGGACCGGCGGCGTGCTGGTGGTGGCGGTGGTGATCCACGTCTTGGGCCTCTGGATCACCAGTCCGCCCGACATGATCGACGCCCTGCTGTTGACGTCGCCGACGCCGTTCTCCCCGTTCGGCGTGATCGCCATGTGGACCATCTTCGCGGTGGCGCTCCTGGCGGCGCTGCGCCGGCGCCTGGGACTGCGGCCGCGCACCTGGCGCATTGCGCACACGGGGCTCGCGATCGTCATCGTCGGATGCACCGTGGCCCACGCCGTCCTGATCGAGGGGGCGATGGAGACGGTGTCGAAGGCGGCGCTCTGCGGGCTGGTCGTTGCGGCCACCATCAAGGTCATGGCCGACCTGCGGGTGTGGCGCAGGCAGGCGCCGCTGCGCGGAGAGAGCGTGCAATCACGGTGACGCCCATTAGTCGCGCACTGTCGCCGTAACTCCGGGGTCAATCGCTGGGCTTCCTCGACGAGTGGCTCCGCGCCGCGCCGCCGCAAAATTCCCATTCCGGATCGATCATTGCCTGGCCGGCGGGGCGTATACGGCTGCCACTCCGCCGGGATTATTCTCGCTGGCGTGTTGCAAATAAAGACTGCGCGCTTCCGCGTAGGCTTTTCGAGCATTCGCCTTCGAACCGCGGTCGAATTCAGCACCAGCATATTGCTGGAACGCGTCACCCGCGTCCTTTCCGGAAGCCAGACCAGTCTGGCAAAATTCAACGGCTATTTCATACCCGAGTTGCCGCTGCACCATTATTTTAACGGCATTGGCCACGCGGCTGGCATCCATCGCCTGCTGTGTGCCCCGATGCGCGATGATCCACCCCTGAATCGCTTTCGCCAACCGAAGATTGCTGACCCAGCCGCTCTTTGGCGGAGGCTCGAATGCATGACGCAAATCTGCGTCACTGCCTGTCAGAATCGTAGTCATGATCTTGCTGCTCTGGCCGTCGGGGACCAGCTCCAGGATTTGCTGCATCGCGCAAGAGAGCGGAAGTACTTTCATCTCGGCCATCGAAGCCCCGCCGCCTGACTCGGCTCCGTCGACGGCGATTCCATCTACCAGTCCCGCGGCGGTCAGAACCGCCGATCCACTGTCTCCATAAAGGGTCTCGCTGCGAATGGTATAAGTGCATGTGTCGGAGAAGCTCGGCCTTGCATCCGCCTGCTGGGGTTCCCTGTTCGAGCGCCCGTATCCCGTTATTCCGTGCTCCTGCTCCGAGTTGATCGGCTCGAATTGAAGCTCGAGGCTGTCGACGTTATCGATAGCCGGATCGAGCTTCAGGATTGCCAGGTCGAGCGCGACCGAATTGCCGGAGCCGCTGGGCCTTGCGGCGAGCAGTTTCACCCGATGGCGCGTCGTCTCTCTCGGAAACGAAACCCAGGCAACGTCCTCGAGTTCTGCAACCACGTGGGCGGCAGTCAGGATCAATTCATCGCCGCTGTCGATGACAAAGCCCGACCCGAGTTGTCCGCCGCCGGTTTCGGCGGCGAATATACGCACCGTGGCTGTAAGGCTCCGCGTGCGAAGGGCTGGATCCGTTCGAAACGTGTATTCTGCACAGGCGAAAGTCGACATTGCAACGACCGCCAGGACGATACCGGCGAGATGAACCAGTGGGTTGCAACGGAAAACTTCACGCATCGTAGGTTATTTCTTGTATGTAACCGTGATCGTCTGAACTGCGGCGCTCTTTACACCCGCACCGCCGGAAACCTCGAATGGCGGAAACTTGACTGCCACCTTTCCACTCCCATCCCGCTCTACGGCAAAATTGACCGACGCTTCCAGTTTATCTGCGATGAGTGGCGGATTTCCCTGAGCTGCCGCCTTGATTGCCCGCGCTCCTGAAATGATGGCCTCCCTTAAGGCATCGGCAAGGCGCAGGGTTGCAATATTGGACGGCGATCCCGGCGCCGGCGGCTTCAGCGTCAGCGTTACCGTCGACGCGTATTCGTTGTTCTGGCCACCGCCGAGTTCAATAATCCACAAGCTGATTTTGCCGTCGCCCTCCACTTTCATGGACGTTTTGGCTGTCAGAACGGCGCTCTCGAGTTGCGGCAGATTTTGCCTCTCGGCAGCCTCCCCGACTTGCAAAAGCGCGACTTTCACCTCCCGGACCAGATCAGTCAGCGATAGCGCGTCGTCGTGCGCTGATGTTTGAGCAAGCAAGGCCGTCGGAGCAATCGAGAGCAAGGCAAGGAGCGCCAAGGCTGCGCGCATCGGAAATATACTCCTTCTAGGCAACCGCGTCGCATGAAAACTAGCAAAATGCGGCAAACCTGCAACTACAACTAGCATCTGGCAGGCCAGATATTAAACCAGGACCCGGACGCGGCTTCCGCCATGACGTCCCGGCTACGGTATGGCGATGCTGCAACCGCGAAGCGTCCGCTCCGACGACCTGTGCTTCGGTGCCGGTTCAAAATGGGGCAGATATCGACTCCTCAGCCCGTCGGGCGGATGAGCCGCTCCATCCGCGGGTGATCAGCGCGCAAGGCGCAAGGCGGCTGCCCCAACGCAAAAACCCGTCACGCAGGTTGCGGACGGGTTTTGAGCGAAACAATTCACTTTCAACAAAACACCATGCCCGACCGGACCAGTCAACTTTTTTCAATTGGTTTTGCACAGCACGGCGCGATTAATCCAGTCCGCCCCACCGGCTGATCTTTCTGATCGTCTGCCTTGCGGCATTTGTTTCATCGTTCATCGTCCAGAACGCGTTTCAATTTCCCGGCGCCGGGAGGTCGGTGTGGGGCGGCGACCCCACCGACGATGAACGCCACCAGTTTGTGGTTCTTCGCATCCCGGCGGCTGAACGCTGCGGAACCGCAAGCCCGCGGCCGGATCGGGCAACGCGGTTCCGGATTCATCAAGTCTGGATTCATCCGGCGGTTGGAGTAAGGTTGCGACACCCGCCAAAAACAATAACGACCGGGGAGGAGACGATGCTCGACACCACGCTCGACGCGCGCGTTCAAAACTTTCTCGACAAATTCGATGCGGCGCTGGCGGCCGGCGATATCGAGGCTGCGGTCGCGATGTTCGCGCCGGAATGCTACTGGCGCGACCTCGTTGCCTTCACCTGGAACATCAAGACCATGGAAGGCCGCGACCAGGTGCGTCAGATGCTCGGCGCCTGCCTGGCGCGCACCGCTCCGCGCGGCTGGAAGATCGCCGAGGGCGAAAGCGCCACCGAAAACGACTGGCGTGACCGAAAGCTGGATCTCGTTCGAGACCAATGTTGCGCGCGGCTACGGCCTGGTCCGCCTGCAGAACGGCCAGATCTGGACGCTGTTGACGACCATGGTCGAACTCAAGGGTCACGAGGAAAAGGCCGGCTTCACCCGGCCGCTCGGCGCCCGGCACGGCGTCAATCCCGGCGCCAGGACCTGGAAGGAATTGCGCGACGAGGAAACCGATCAGCTTGGCACCCGAACCCAGCCCTATGTGCTCGTCATCGGCGGCGGCCAGGGCGGCATCGCGCTCGGCGCGCGGTTGCGCCAGCTCGGGGTGCCCAGCATCATCGTCGAGAAAAACCCGCGCGCCGGCGATTCCTGGCGCAACCGCTACAAGTCGCTCTGCCTGCATGATCCGGTCTGGTACGACCATCTGCCCTACATCGACTTTCCGAAGAACTGGCCGGTGTTCTCGCCCAAGGACAAGATCGGCGACTGGCTGGAGATGTACAGCAAGGTCATGGAGCTGAACTACTGGACCGGCACCACGGCCCGGCACGCCAGCTTCGACGACGCCAACAAGCAATGGAACGTGGTCGTCGAGCGCGACGGCAAGGAGATCACGCTCAGGCCGAAACAGCTGGTGTTTGCCACCGGCATGTCCGCCCGGCCGAACCTGCCGCAATTCAAGGGCATGGACAGTTTCAGGGGCGAGCAGCACCATTCCTCCCGCCATCCGGGTCCCGACCGCTACGTGGGCAAGAAGGTCGTCGTGATCGGCTCCAACAATTCCGCCCATGACATCTGCGCCGCGCTCTACGAGGCCGGCGTCGACGTCACCATGGTGCAGCGCTCGACCACCCATATCGTGCGCTCGGATTCGCTGATGGCGACCTTGGCGGATCTGTATTCCGAGGGCGCGGTCCGCGCCGGCATGACGACGTCGAAAGCCGACCTGGTCTTCGCCTCGCTGCCGTACAAAATCCTGAACGGGCTGCAGAAGCCGGTCTACGACAAGATCCGCAAGGACGACGCCGGGTTTTATGCCGGGCTGACGAAAGCCGGTTTCCGGCTCGACTTCGGCGACGACGAGTCCGGGCTGTTCATGAAGTACCTGCGTCGCGGCTCCGGCTATTACATCGACGTCGGCGCTTCGCAGCTGATCATCGACGGCAAGATCAAACTGGCGTCGGGCCAGGTCGAGGAAATCACGCCGGGCGGCGTGCGGCTCGACAGCGGCAGGGAGCTGCCCGCCGACGTCATCGTCTACGCCACCGGCTACGGTTCGATGAACGGCTTTGTCGCCGATCTCATCAGCCGCGACATGGCCGACAAGGTCGGCAAGGTCTGGGGCCTGGGCTCCGACACCACGAAGGACCCCGGCCCCTGGGAAGGCGAGCAGCGCAACATGTGGAAGCCGACGCAGCAGGAGGGCCTCTGGTTTCACGGCGGCAACCTGCACCAGTCGCGCCACTACTCGCAGTTCCTCGCCCTGCAGCTGAAGGCGCGCTTTGAGGGCATTCCGACCCCGGTCTATGGCCTGCAGGCCGTGCATCACAAGGCCTAGCGCAGAATCCGGAAAGACCTCTCACCGTCATTGCGAGCGAAGCGAAGCAATCCAGTAGCCACAAGCAAGAGCTGGATTGCTTCGTCGCAAGAGCTCCTCGCAATGACGGAGTTGATGTCGCGTACAAACACGCCACGTCATGCCCGGGCTTGTCCCGGGCATCCACGTCTTAACAGCGATGCGAAATCAGGCGGCGGCCTGGGAGCGGCGCAGCCATTCGTCCAGACCGATGCGGCCGAGGCGCGCCTCGCCCAGCGGCACCAGCGATTTCTCCTCGACCCGGCCGCCCCAGTATCGCGCCTCGGGATCGCTCACCACCTCGCGCGGGTCGCCGACCGCCTTCAGGTAGCGGGCGATGATTTCGTTGAACGGCGCCCGTTCCGGGCCGGCGATCTCGACGATGCCGTTGCGCGGCGGCGCCAGTGCTGCGTCCGCAACGCTGGCGGCAACGTCGTCCGAAGCGATCGGCTGGAACAGGATGGGCGGCAGCCTGACCTTGTTTCCATCCGCACCTGAGTCGGCGATGCCGCGCAGGAATTCCAGGAACTGGGTCGAGCGCACGATGGTGTAGGGGATGGCAGAAGCCTCGACCAGTTTCTCCTGGACGAGCTTGCCGCGGAAATAGCCATTGTCGGTCCGGTCGGTGGCGACGATGGAGAGCGCGACATGGTGCCGGACGTTCGCCGCGGCCTCCGCCGCGAGCAGGTTGCGGCCGGAAGTCTCGAAGAATTCCTTGACCGCCTTGTCTTCGAACGAGGGCGAATTGGCGAGGTCGATCACCACCTGCGCGCCGGCCAGCGCCTCCTTGAGCCCCTCGCCGGTGAGGGTGTTGACGCCGCTGCTGGGCGAGGCGGCGACGACATCGTGGCCACGCTGGCGCAGAATGGCGACGGTCTTCGAGCCGATCAGGCCGGTGCCGCCGATCACGACGATCTTCATGGTTGAGCTCCCTTGTCGATGACTGGGCTTGAAGTCGAATGGAAGTGAGAGAGGAGACAAACGCCGGCGCGTCCCTGCGGAGCACGCCGCTCGCCGTGCCGCCCGCGACGGTGAGCAGCCCGGCCAACGCGGATGTCGCGCAAACGCGATGTCGCGGGATTTGTTCCCTCGCGAAGCAGGTTTCAGTGCCGGGATACGCTGTTGATACCGGCCATTCGATTGCGTCATCGGAATGTCACATCACCATTCGATGCCGGTGTCCCGGTCGGGTCAAAACCGGAAAAGCTGTCTTCCCGTCACCTTTTTCCATACTCCGTGAAGACGTAGTCTTTTGCCCGCACCACCGTGTGGCACGTGAACCCGCACTTGGCATCGTTTCGCGGCCATCAGGACTCCAGCGACAGAAGCACTGCTCAACGCGACTACGTGACGCGAGTCACGGCCAACCAGCGGATGCAAGCGACATCTTGCCTGCGGTCGCGGGACGGTCCGGCGGCCATCAACTGGAGAAATGAGAATGACACTTCCTGCTAACGATGACTTCGCGAACAGCGAACTTTCCACGGCCGAGCTCGAAACGGTTTCGGGCGGGCTTTACCTTGCCGACGGCGGACATGGTGGCGACCACGGCAATCACCATGGGCATCAGCCGCACCAGCCTCTGGACCTTGCCGCCCTGTTGAAGCAGGTGTCACACCTGCCAATCTTTTTCATGGGGGGAGTTATCTGAAGATTGACTGAACCGCCTGTCCACGGCGAAACTCCCGGACCTTCGGTCCGGGAGTTTTTGTCCGCTTGCTCGTCTTGCTTCCGGTACTGCGCTTCGACAACCGCGTGATGCCCTTCGCCTCGCGCCAGGGGCAAGCCGGATCGACGGCATCACCGAACAACCCGGTAAGCCTTCGCGCGTTTCCGTCGCGGCGCTGGTGTCGCCTTCGCGCTGTGCCGGTTCAGCGCCCGCATCATCCCGATGCGCGCGAACATCTCCGGCCCGTCATGCCCGGCGACCGGCAACAGCGCTTCCATCGCGGCTTGCCACGCCTCGGCGCTGCGAACCTTATTTCGCAGCCTTTGCCAGCTTGTGCTTCAAATGCCCGGTTTCATGATCGCGGCGGAGCTGGCTCAACGACGTTTCGTTCAGCTTGAGCAGAACCTCGCCCAGTGTCCGGGTTTCCGGATGCCCGGCGGCGAAACTCTGTCCGTAAATCCGGCGCAACGTCTGCACGGTGGTGGTTCCGTGCTTGGTGCTGATATCCGCGTCGTGGTTGCGATGGCGATTGTCGAGACCGGCATGGCCCATGGTGCTCTCCAGTGTGCCTACAGTGAGAGAGCATCCTCCTGCCTCCGCCAAATAGCAATCTTGCACCGCAACCGGGTATCGAGGCTGGCGCTTGTTGCACGATCCTGAAGACGTTATGCGACGGCAGGCCGACCATGCTATTTGTGAGTTCTGGCGCGCCGGGAAACCCGCGGGTCGCGCCCATGCCGTCACGGGAGGATCGCCTTGGATCGGCTTACCCGGATCTTTCTGATCGTCTGCCTTGCGGCATTTGTTTCATCTTTCATCGTCCAGACCGCGTTTCAATTTCTCGGCGCCGAGAGATCGGTGTGGGGCGGCAACCCCGGCTGGCAGCGTGAAATCGCGTTCTGGAACGTGGGCGCCGCGATCATTGTTTTCCTGACGCTGCGCCTGCGCGACGCCCGTCTCGCCCACGCGGTGGTGAGCGGCTGCGTGGTGCTGTTTTTCCTGCTCGGCACCAACCATCTGTTCGCCTTCGTCGCCAATCCCGGGGCGGTATTCCATTGGCCGCCGCTGCTGCTGAATTACGTCGGCTTGCTGTTCGGGGCAGCCGTGCTGCTTCGCCGGCGCGCCGCAGGCCGCAGGGCGGATTAGTTAGCCGCCACCATCCGCTGGTGATCGACGCAAAAACCAGCCATGCAAGGCTGCGGACAGGCTTCAAATGTGAAACGGACCACACTTGCCAACGAGCGTGCAGGCCATACTGGGTTGCGGTCAGAAACATGCGCTATCGAGGGTCGCATTGGGGAATTTCGCTTCAGCATCCCCGTTCACCCCTTCGGACCTGACGTCGGAGAAACAGATGCCCGACACGCCCGGCACGACCAATGTTTTCATCAGCTATGCGCATCAGGATACGATCATAGCTCACGCCATCAGGGATCAGCTCACGCTGCTGGCCCAGGCCGGCGAGGGCGCGCGTTCGCTGAAGTGCTTTCTCGATACCGAGAGCATCGAGCCGGGTCAGAAGTTTGAGCCGGTGATCAAGGCCGCGCTGCAGGACGCCGATTGGCTGCTTGTCGTATTTACCGGGGATCAGAGTGTCTATTGTGGCTATGAGATCGGCATGTACAGCATCCTCAAGCCGCACGAGGACAGAGCGACGGTTGACAAGCCGGTGGCGTGGCTGCACGACGTCGACAAGATCAAGCTTCCGGCCGTGGTGAATGGTTATAACACCACGCTGATCAGCCCGATTGCCCCCTACCTTCCCGATCCGCCCAATGATTTGACGCCGGACGCCAGGAACTGGTGGAACAGCTCGGCAGGCAAGCTGCTCAGGGCGATCTGTGCCAGCAAGGGCCTGTACACTCCCGAACACCGAACAACGGACCCGGTGCAATACCAGGTTGATCTTGCCCAGGCCGCCAGCAGGATCGCATATTCCTTCGAGGATGCCCGCAAGGACGATGAAGAATCGGATACGCCGGTTCAGGCCGCCCTGGAGCTGACGGTGTTTCCCCCGTTCCAGGGCCCCGGCGGCAGGATTCCGGCACAGTCGATTGTGGTAGGGTCCAGCCGGGCGTTCGAAATTCTGGGCATGAATGTGCCGCATTCGCTTGCGGCCAACGAGGCGCCCCACATCACCTGGGGAGAGCTCCGGCAGGCGCTGTCCCGGCCCGGGCACGCCAACATACCCTGGATGGACAGGCTCGAGACCAACATCAGCCTCGCCGGCGCACAAAGGCTGCCGAAGCCGGATGATGTAACCTTCAGGGGAAGCGGTCAGGATCGGCGCATCTACCGGGCCGTCCTGAACCATCACAAGCTTTACAAGAATGGCAAGCGCCGCTTTTACATCCTGCTGGTCGAAACCTTCGATCGCCGGTTTGTCGGGGATCCGGACACTTCGCTGCTCCTCACCGCGCTGATGCTGGCGTCACGCTGGCGCTTCACCTTCTTCGAGAAATGGTCCGAGACGCTCAGGCAATTCGATGGCAGCCTCTCGGACACCGAGTTCCTCGACGCCTGCAGGCAGCTTGAATACAACATGGAGTGGATCGAAAACGAGGGCGTCGAGCTTGGGGCGGACGACATGGAAGCGATGGTGCAGGCGTTCGGTAACCAGCACAAGGCGCGCGTCGAGACTTTCTATAATCAATTCTATGCCGCAAAGAGCAGGATGAAGAGCCAATTGCCGCCGTCTCTCGACTATCTGAATCCGCAGACACGCCTGGCGGCGCAAAGCGCTATCGTCGAGTTCCTCAAGGCTATCAAGGACCAGAACGCCGAGTTTCTTAACCTGTGCGTTTCCGCCTTTGCCCACAAGATCGGCGCCCGTTTCGACTGACGCCGACCTTGCCTGCAACTGAATGACGGTGCCCGTATGCTCAGATTGAATCACCGCCGGCGCGTCCTGGCGCGGATCACGGCTGCGGCGGCAATTCCGCACGACGCGGGCTGACCTCTCACCGTCATGGCGAGCGGCTTGTCCGCCGTAGCTCGAAGACGGTCGGAGCTTCAGCGCTCGACCAGACGGTCGCGATTTTTCGCCTTGTCGAAATTCCTGGCCTGGTCGAGGCCGATCGGCGCGATCAATTTCGCCGAAGCGAGATCGGCACCGTCGAAATCGGTGCCGATGACCGTGGCGCCGGTCAGGTCGGCGCCGCCGAGCTGGGCGTCCTTGAGGGAAGCGCCGGTCAGGTCGGCGCCCTTCAGCGAGGCGAATTCGAGATCGACCCGGGACAGGTCGGCGCCGCGCGCGTTCAGCCGTACGAGATTGGCGGATTTCAGCACCGTGCGCATCAGCCCCATCGACTGGTTGCGCATGTCGGCGCCCAGGTTCGCGCCCGCGATCGAGGCCCCGACAAGGCTCGCGCCGGTGAGATCGGCCGCAACGCGCGCCTGCGAGAGGTCGGCGCCGTCGAGCCGCGCGCGAATCATCTGGGCGGCGAACAAATTCGCGCCTTTCAGGCTTGCGGCGGTGAGGTCCGCTTCGAGCAGCCATGCCTGGTCCAGCACCGCGTGGTCGAGATTCGCGCCGGCGAGCCTGGTCTTGTTGAGCCGCGCCGCACGAAAGATTGCGCCGGACAGGTCGATCCCGGACAGGTCGAGGTTGGATAGTCTCTTGCCGGTGAAATCGGCAGGCGCGGCTGCAGTACCCTTCGAAACCGCGGCCTCGACCTCCGCGCGCGTCATCTCCGCCGAGACCATGTCGGGCGACGACAGGTCGACGCCGCGCATCATGTCCTGCGCCGTCGCCGTCACAGCGAACAGAAGGAAGCCGAGCGCAGCGGCACCGAACGTTCGTTTCATGGCCAGTTTCACCGATGATGAGCTTTACCATGCGGCGACAGCGCGGGCCAGCATGCGTCTCGCGCCCTCGGTGCAACTGGCGGAGCGACAGGGATTGGAACTCGCGGTCCGGGTTCTCCCTCTGCGCTCGGGCGTCGCAACCCCGCCGCGTGACTTGGCTAGGCCAGCCTGGAAGCACGCGACAACTGCGCTCGGCTTCCGTGATCAGCTGGCGCAGGATCTCGGCCACGGGCAGGATTGTCCTGATCCCTCCTGAGCTTTGCCCCGCTGTCAGAGCACCTCGTGACGCCAGCCGCGCGGGCTCTTGCCTGCATCTCGGCCCACAACTGTTCGCGATCCTGGCGCCACATAGCGCTGGGGTTAACATCGTCCATGAAGGAGATATGCAGGGAACGCAATACGGTGCGGTCGCCTTTGGTACCGGGCAGCAGCTGGATATCGTTGAGAACATCCATCTTTACGGCGTCCTCGGATTGGGCCGCGGTAATGGCCGCTTTCCACGCATCATCGATCGGAGACTCCAGCGACGCCAGGAAACGGGTACCGACGTTGGCGCACCGACCGCCCCCAGCATGAGTGCTGCCGCAATATCGCGACCGTCGAAAATGCCGCCGGCGGCGACAGCCCGGAATCGGCGAAACCGCATCGACCACCTGCGGAACCAGGGTCATCGTGCTGACGTTGCCGCCGTAGCCGCCGGCTTCGCTGCCCTGCGCAATGATGACATCGGCGCCGCGTTTTGATGCTTCGATCGCCTGCGCGACCGTGGTGACCTGGATCATCACTTTGGCGCCGATGTCGTGAGCCTGCCGCACCAGATCGCCGGGATCGCCAAGCGCGAACGAGATGACCGCCGGCCGCGCCGCCGGTCTGGCGAAACGCATCGGCGTCCAACGTGGGTGGAATGTGGTTCACCGCAAAATTTCGGTTGGTTAGTTGCGCCACCACGTCGATGTCGCGCTTCACCGCCGCAGTGGTTCAAATAGCGAGCCGATGCTGCCAAGTGCACTTCATTCGATGCCGCGGCGGCAAATTCGGCGGAGGCTGGCGGTGCCGCCCATCGCCGCCAGGATGATCGGCACATCGATGCCGAGAACGTCGCATAAGGGGGTCCGCAACATGCTGCCTTACTCCGGTGCCGGGTGCTATTACGGTGACAGTGCACTTAACTGTCGCCGGCTGCGCCCCATTTGTCAGGGCAGTTTCAGACACCTATGTCCGCTTTTGTGCCGATTTTGTTGCAAAAGTCGGTGGCCTCGGAGGGGCCCGTCAGCGGTTGGGCTTAGAGCGGCCGGCTTTGATCTGCCGGCCTTGAAGCTCTTTACGCAACTCTCACGCTACGCAATGCACTGAGCCGCATATGGCGGCGGCCGAGCGACCAGCGATGCGAGCCGTCGCAGGTTCTGAGCGATGGCGGCAAGAACAAACTCGTCCTGGGCGCCTCGAGGGCCACGCAGCCTGAGCCGACCGAGCCTCAAGATGCGCTTCAAGTGAGCGAACCGCATCTCGATCTTCTTTCGCTCGCGCCGTGATTGCTCGAAGGCTTCGGTGTCCACGAAAGACCGAGCAACGTCTCGAGCGTTCTCATGACGTCGCGCGGGATCCTGCGAAACGGGACCTTCGGACAGCACATCGATTTGAGTTCGCAGCCATCGCAATCATGCTTCCTCGCCAGATAGATCAGCGTGGTTCCGCCATTCACCAATGTCCCGGTTGTCGTCAGTGTTTTACCGGCGGGACAGAGGTAAACATCGTTTGTCGGATCATATCGAAAGTCGCTGCGCGAGAAGGTGCCGTCATCTCGCTTTGACTTGTCAAACACCGGGATATGCGGCGCGATGCCCTTCTCCTCGACAAGCCAGTTCAGCATCGAAGCAGCACCGTAAGCGGTATCGGCGGCAAGTCGCTCCGGCTTGAGACCGAAACGCTCTTCCGTCCGCTCGATCATGGTCTTTGCCGCGCCGACTTCGGCCTGGCGGATGGAGCGGGATGCCTCGACATCGACGATCACACCGAACTTCACGTCGATGAGATAATTGTCGGAGTAAGCGAAGAATGCCGGTCCTTTGTGAGCCCCGGTCCACTGCGCCGCCGGATCGGATGGCGACACGAACTTCGGGACGACGTCACTGGCCGCGCCCCACGCCGTATCGTCGAGGGTCGCCAGATACTCCTTCACGGCGCGGCTGGACCGCTTGGGATCGCGATCCCTGCGCCAATCCTCGCCCGCGATCGACCGCTGCTTGTTGGCGTCCGCCGCAATCAGGCTGGCATCGACCGCAAAGCCTTCGCCACCAACCAGTCCGGCCGCGATACACGCCTCTACGACCCGCTCGAACACGCGACGAAAAACCTCTCCCTCGCGGAAGCGCTCGTTGCGGGCTCGCGAGAACGCCGAATGATCTGGGATGGCATCCTCGATACCGAGTCTGCAGAACCACCGATAGGCAAGGTTCACCTGCACCTCGCGGCAGATCAGCCGCTCCGAGCGGATCGCAAAGACATATCCCACGATGAGCATCCGGATCATCAGTTCCGGATCAATCGACGGGCGACCTATCGACGAATAGTGAGGTGCAAGCTCGCCCCGAAGCCAGGATAGATCGAGTGCAGCATCAACCTTCCGCACCAGATGATCTTCAGGAACCGCGTCGCCAAGGTGAAACTCGTAGAATAGTTGACCCTGGTCACTCTTCAGACGGCCCATCATGGATCGACCTCGCCGAGAATCGCGTCAACACAACGGAATCACGGTTCGCCGAATGCCTCAACCGACTTTTGCAACAAAATCGCCAAGACCGGACATTGCCTTGTCGCGGGTGCCTCCGCCGCGTTGCCGTATATCCAGATGCCGTCCTCCGCCCCATTTTTGAAGCGTTTCATGACGCGCTGGACAGGCCACAAAATCACTCCGAGTCTTTAAGGTGAACGGCGATATTGACCTCGGCTCGAGGGTCATTGTCGTCACCCTGCCACTCGCCGCCGTTCTGACGACGAATGACCTCGCCGACGTAGGCACCAATTGCAAATAGACGTGCACCCAATTCCTGTGACAGGAGGCCGCCCGGCTTGGGCTGTCCATTCGTTTGCCTGCTCCTCGAAGAACCTGTCAACCTGCTTTAAGGCTTTCCAGAGAGAAATCCGCTTTATAACCCGACTGCGAAAGGGCTCTTGAAATTTTCTCGGCCGACGCGAGAGCATCGTTCGCGATTTTCGATTGGGTGATCATGTTGCAGTGGGTTTCCCCGCGATTTCAGGTCCTCACTTGTTCGATAGCCAAGGCGGGCACAGCCACGGCAAATAAGCCCACTACCCATCCCAAAGCGTGAAATCTGAAGGTCACGGCCTGGCTTCGCGCAGGTATTTCACTTGAAGGTGGACCAGTTGCCGGCGGCTGAGATGGCCGGCGCGATGCAAGGCGAACAGCATGCATTCGATCTCGTCGGGCTCGAGCGCGTCATCCGCGAGCCGCGTCATGTGCTGGGTGAGCAGATCGGAAGGGGTCTGGACGTACGCGACCTGATGCTGCGCCGCGAGCCCGCGGATGTAGGCGGCGGTGGAGTTCGGGTCACTGTTTCAGGAGGCGCGGCCATGGCTTATCCTCGCTGAAAATATAACATTCCAGGCGCTGAAAATCCATTAAATCGCGGGCTTTCCTGACTGAAGTTCGCCGCTAAGCCCGTTGTTTTCAGAGGGTTTTATCAGCGCGTCGGGCGGATTAGCCGCTCTCATCCGCTTGATATCAACGAGCGAAGGCGTAAGGCGTAATCTGCCGCGAGCATCGCAACGCATCGAAAAACTCAATGAGTGCAAATGCACTCCAGCACTGCACCGCAATTCCCGCTCTGAAAATCTCTACCGCAGCACCAGTTTCGAGAGCAGCGCGACCAGCTCGCCCTGCCGGGATACGCCCACTTTTCCAAACACGCGCTTGAGAACACTGCGGGCGGTTTCTTCCGCAATACCCAGCCGCTCTGCCGCCTCCTTGGGTGCCAGTCCTGAACCGACCAGGGCCGCGATGCGTGCCTCGCCCAGCGTCAGCCCCAGCACGTCCCGAACCACGGCGGGGTCGGCCGGTTCGCCGGATTTCTGCTCGATGACCAGCACGATCGCACGCGCCTGCGTGAGAAAGTGCTCTGTTTTGGTCGCGACCGATATCGGCAGCAGGTAGATAACCAGCCGCCGGTCCGATGCGGCGGACTGGACCAGAACCGGCCTTGGCTCGGCGGTCAGGTCGTCCGGATTGCCGCGCAGCGCCCGCGTGATCGCATTGTCGAACGCAGGCCGGGCAGCGCTGACGCGGACGCGCAAATGACCATCGACGATATCCAGCGGATCCCCGACCAGCCGTTGCGCCGCCGGGTTGGAAAACACCACGCGGCCCATCGAATCGAGGGCGAAGACGCCGATGCCGATCCGGGTCAGGGCTTCGCCAAAACCGAGATTGGCAAGCTCTGCATCCAGCAGCCGGATCGACAGCCGCAGCGATTTCTCGACATGCCGTCCGATCAGGGCAAGCAGTTCGAGCTCGGGTTCGGAATAGGGCGGCCTGGTCCGGGAATCCCGCTGGATGCTCAAGCCTACGAGGATATGCGGGTCCGGCGATACGGTGACGGCACCAAACCAGCCGAGACCGTGCTTCGCCAGAAATTGGGTCGAGAACGGGCTGTTCTGGATTTCGATTTCAGCGCCGATATGACGGTCCGAGAAGGGTTCGCCACTGAACAGACATCCGCTCTGTGCGGCGCGCTCGGCCTTGATGTCTCGCTGCGACCATCCTTGCTCGACATAGTCGCGTTGCGCCTCCGTGAGACTATCCGACGCAATCGCTCCGAATGAACCATCATCCCTTCGCCATTGGATGATCGCGCCGACATCGTCGAAGCAGCCCGCAATTTCGGCCAGCGCCCGCGGCCATTGCGTTGGATCGGGCGCGGCATCGTAGATCGCCTCGACAGTCTGAAGCAGCCGGCGGGAGAAAGGGGGCATGACCTGGCAAATTCCAAAATCTTGGTCCACGACAAGACGCAGGACTTGAGTAACCCATTGATTTTATTGTAGCAACACTTAATCGTACTGCGTCACGACCGTGGGCGGTTGCTGCATCTTCTGCGTCATCACCGGGCATAGCCGTCCGAAGGACGGCGTCGCTTCCGCTCGCCTATGACCCGGTGATCCATCCTCTTTTTGAAGAATTTCTCGCGAAGATGGATGGATACGCGGGTCAAGCCCGCGTATGACGCAGTACGATTAACTCTGGCCTGAGCGCAAACAGCCCCACTCCGAAGGGAGCCGCGCGACGCGCGCCTTCAAACAGCGCCGTAGCTGGCGCGGCTGGCCTGGAACGCGGGACTGGGGCCCGTTACCCGATCTACGGTCTACGATCCGTTCGGCAGCCTGGTGCTGGTTGCGGTGCGCACCGCGAAGCTACCGGCCTGGCTCGCGGCCCGTCACATCCCGCCCATCGGCCTGACGTACATCACTTCGATGGATGACTGCGGAATCTGCAGATGCGGGTGGTTTTCGAACGCCTTTGCCGCCGCCTCGTGAGATTCAGCCTCGACATACGAACACAGGGTGATGTCGTTCCTGCTGTCGGAAACGCCGTTGGCGGTGACGCGCTTGGTCTTGCCGCCCGCTTCCGTGCTGATGATCATATGGGCATGCTCGCCCATCCATTTTCCCCATTCGGCCTGCATTTTCTGTTCTGCGGCCTGTCGCGTCGCGGGGTCGGTTTTCGCCCAATCCGCCATCACCGCGGCGGGGATGAGATAGAGAACCATAAACTTCTGTTTGGTCGCGTCGGTCATGGCTTGTCCTTTTGCCTGGGGCTGTGCGGTTGCGTTATACCCCAAGGACGAAGCAACCCGGCGCCTTCCGACATCGGCCGGAATTTTTTTCCGGCGTGCTGGAGATTATCCCCGATTTCGACGGCGATACCTGCGGGGCGGCTCATACGGTCGGAATGAGGGGCGTGCTGTACATGTTGCACCAGTCCGCCCGATAGGGTCGACGCCCTGCTGTTCACCTCGCCGACGCCGTTCTCCCCCTTCGGGGTGATCGCCATGTGGACCATCTTCGCGGTGGCGCTGCTGGCGGCACTGCGCCGGCGATTGGGACTGCGGCCGCGCACATGGCGCATCGCCCATACGCTGCTGGCGATCGTCATCGTCGCAGCGACCGTGGTCCATGCCCTCCTGATCGAGGGCGCGATGGAGACGGTGTCGAAGGCGACGCTCTGTGGGCTGGTCGTTGCGGCAACCATCAAGGTCATGGCCGACCTGCGGGTGTGGCGAAAGCAGGCGACGCTGCGGAGCTAGCGGTGCGTTAGGCCGCGCTCGACTGGTGGTCAAGTCTGTTTAATTGCGCAAATGGGCGAGGGCCCAGATCGGATTAGGCGGTAGCAAGGCAATTCCGACGGCCCTTCAGGGTCCATATCGGCCCGCGGGGAAACCTATCTACTCAACCGTCGCAATCTGAGCGCGGGAGGCCTCGCTGGGGGTCAAAAGGCGACATGCTCTGGCACTGACAGAACGTCGGCTACGGCTAGGACCCGACTATCGCGCTGTACAGCCTGGGGGTGTTCCGATAGTGTGCTGCGCTAACGGTCCAGACGACGGCGGCAGATTGAACGCGAACTCCCTCTCATGCCACGATTTCTAGTACTTCTAACGCTATTGCCACTAGTCGCGTCGATAGAAACTCCTGCCCAGTCAGCGTCTCCTCAAGACGCGGAGCTTGCACTACGGGCAATAAATCTAATGTGTTTGAGCGGCGGTCAGAAGGTCACAATTACGCAGAAATCGAAGGGGGAGGTTTCTGTTGCCCAAGCAGGGGCATCAGCCTCCGAGGCGACCCTCGATAGTAGTAGTGCCGAAGTTTGATCAACGGCATCGACAATACAATATCCCGCTTGGAAGCAGATCAGGTTGACAAGGCTAGGGCATGTATGAAGCCCTATATACAACGTATCTTGTCCCTCATCATACCGACGCCGCAGCAGCAACAAGAACCACGACCTCCGAAACCACAAACACAGACTCCAGTCGGGCACAGGAATCCACCACCGCACTACATCTATGATGCGAGTGGTTGCTTGCATCGTACACCGCATGGGTTTTTTCTGGGCCTGCCGCACATAGCATGCACTGGGACGCGACGGCAGTGATCATGATCGTCCGCGAACCGGCATCAGTTGCGCACGGGTTTTTAAACTCGTCCCATTCGGGGATCCGCATCCAAAAGCATCATGCGGCTTAAGTGTGCAAAAGCTTACCAGTTGCGCTGCAAATCTACTCGATCACTTTCGTCGGCGCGCGCAAACAACGTAAGGGCAGGGTAAGGCTGGTCCTTGCGGCAACGGTCAGCCGGCGAGATGGTGAAGAAAGAAACGAGTTGGCGCACGGTTTGTTTCGGACTCTTTGTGGTCTTGGTCGGCCTGGGAGGTTTAGCCGTTGCGTTGATCTTCAAAGATCTGATCGCGGCGGTCGGTGCTACGCTGCTGGGCTTTATCATAGGTATGCTTGTGAGCTTCTTCGTGCAGGAAGCTGAACAGTGGACGCGATCAGCAATGGTAGCATCGGTTACTGTGTTGACCGGAGCCGGCGCGCTGGCCCTGCTACGCTACGGCGCGCCTGACCAGCACGGCATTTGGTTTTACCCGGTTGGTCTTCTTATCGGCTTCGGCTTCGGAACAGTTTGGGAAGAGATCGACCCGTGATAAGCAATTGTGAACGCGCCAGAACAACGAGAGAGGACGACTTAAGCGGCGACTAAATTCTGCGGCCCGCGGAAATAGCGGCGTGTTCTCTATCTGCAATGTCTTTGAGTGACGTGTGCAGAACAGACGGAAACGGCTTGATCCACAACGTTTCAGCGCGCCTAGGGCTCATCGAGCATGACGATCAGACTTGCCTTAGTGTCGTTGCACGCATAGATTGCCAAGTCTAGACGGCAAACCATCAGCGAGCAACATACGGGAGGCTCTTTGTGACTCTACTCAATCAATCTGCTCTGAC
>CAVPZI010000008.1:0-181172 GCA_963710235.1 uncultured Alphaproteobacteria bacterium | reverse complement strand
AGGTCGTTGGCATATTGATCGATCCGAATTTTCAGGAGGCCGAGGCCCAGGCGCGAGAGCTGGGGGATGCAGCCGGTATAATCAATCAGCGCATTCATATTGCGCACGCAAGGAATGACGACGAACTGGATCTGGCTTTCCAAACGCTGGTTAGCGAGCGGGCCGATACCCTTTTGGTAGCCGCCGACCCCTTTTTCGACACTAGGTACGATCGGATAATCGCGTTTGCGGCCGACAACCGACTGCCCGCGATCTACCAGTTTCGGCAATATGCGATTGCAGGTGGCCTAATGAGTTATGGGATCAGCCTTACGGATGGATACCGGCAGGTCGGCATCTATGCCGGTCAAATTCTCAAGGGAGCCAAGCGGCCGACCTTCCGATTTGGCAGTCGATCAGGTTTGAATTCGTCGTGAATTGCAAGACCGCCAAGACCCTCGGCCTCGAAATTCCGGCGATGCTTTTGGCCCGCGCCGACGAAGTCATCGAGTAGCGGTATCTGTTGCTGCGCTTCATGAGTCCGTTAATGGCACGAACCGGACGTCGCAATTGCCGGAGCGTGATGTCCGCTGTTGGGGGCGGAGCAGACATGCCGCCGCAAGGCCGCGACTTCCGTTTTTGACCCGGAGCGGACGATCATGATATTCTAGGAACGACGAACGGTCAGTATATCGAGCGAACATGCGAATGAAAGTTGAGGGCAGTTGCCACTGTGGCAAGATCAGCTACGAGGCGGATATCAATCCGGAATACGTGTTCATTTGCCATTGCTCAGACTGCCAGATCATGTCGGGCGCGCCATATCGAGCTGGCGTTCCCGCAAAGGCTGAAAATTTCCAACTTCGCGGACAGCCGAAGACTTATGTGAAGACAGCACGTAGCGGCAACAAACGTCTGCTAGCGTTCTGTACCGACTGTGGTTCAGCTCTTTATTCGACGTCGCTGGAAAGCCATCCGTCGTTGTTCATGTTGCGCCTTGGGGCTATCAAACAGCGCGCACAACTTACCCCGAAATCTCAAGGTTTCTGCAGTTCGGCGATGCCGTGGGCTATGGATATCGCCCGCATTCCACGGATTCCCGAGGGGAGTTAATTGGGCCTGTATCGTTGTCTACGTTTGTCTATGGACGTTGCGATTTGACGACCGCTAATGGCAGATTTTGTTGCAAAAGTCGGCTGTAACCGATGGGTATCGTTCGGCCATTCGCTAAGGCCGACCGGCTTTGATCCGCCGGTCCTGACGCTCTCTACGCAACTCCTACGCTTACGCAGTACACAGGGCATGAGTGGGTGGTGGTCGCGCAACCAGCGATGCGATCCGCCTCAGGTTCTGGGCGATGGCGGCCAGAACAAACTCATCCTGGGCGCCTCGAGGGCCGCGCAGTCGAAGCCGACCGAGCCGCAGGATGCGCTTCAAGTGTGCGAACCGCATCTCGATCTTTTTGCGCTCACGCCGTGATTGCTCGAAGGCCTCGGTGCCTGCGAACGACCGGGCAACGTCTCGAGCATGCTCATGAATGTCGCGCGGGATCTTGCGCGATGGCTCCTTTGGGCAGCATTGCGGTTTGAGCGGGCATACATCGCAGTCGAGCTTGCTCGCACGATATAGAAGCGTCTTGCCCTCGTGCACGGTGCCGCTCGTTCCGAGCCGCTTGCCGCCTGGGCAGTGATAGACGTCGCTGGTCGGATCATATGTCTCCCTCCGGTGTAGGCCGCCTTGTGGAGTGAGCGTGAAATATGGGAACAGTCCTTATGGACAGCGATAAGTGCAGTACTCAGGTTGAACGGCTTGAAGTTGTTGAGACGGGTCGGCGGCGGCGCTGGTCGGATGACGAGAAGCTCAGGATCGTTCTGGAGAGCTTGCAGGCGCCGCGGGCGATATCGTCGACGGCGAGGCGGTATGGCATATCGCGCTCGCTTATTGCTGAATTGGCGGCGATCGTTCCGCCCGGAGCCGATGGCCCTGCAGGTGCAGCAGATCCGGCTTTGTGCCGGCGATGGTCGTTGCGGAGATCGACGCCGTCAGCTGCCTGCCACGCCGGCGAGCGGCCGCATGGTGATCGAGATCGGGAAGGATCGTCGCGTCATTGTTGACGCCGGCGTCGATGCGGCCGCGCTGGCGCGGGTGCTTGCCAGTTCTGGAGCGGCGATGATCCCGGTCGCGGCAGGTGTGCGGATCTGGATTGCCACCGGCCACACCGACATGAGGAAAGGCATGCAGGGCTTGGCGTTGCTGGTGCAGGAAGGCCTTGGCCGCGATCCGTTCGCCGGCGATGTCTTCGTGTTCCGCGGTCGCGCCGGTTCGTTGATCAAAGCCTTGTGGCATGACGGAATTGGATTGTCGCTCTACGCCAAGCGGCTGGACCGTGGACGTTTTGTCTGGCCGGCGACGGTGGACGGCGTGGTGGCGCTGACCGCGGCGCAGATGAGTTATCTGCTGGAGGCGATCGACTGGCGAAATCCGCAACACACCTGGCGACCGCAGAGCGCGGGATAGGCTTAAAAAATGTTCTGAGGCTGCAGAAAAAAGTCGCCGCAAATCGCTGATTTTGTGATTCCATCAGCGCCATGGATGACGGCGTTGAATCGCTGCCAGACGACATCGAAGCGCTGAAAGCGGCATTGATCGTTGCTCGCGCGGAGGCTGCGGCCGCCCGCGCTCAGCAATCCGACGACCAGGCGCTGATCGCCCATCTGAAGCTGCAGATCGAGAAGCTGAACCGCGACCGTTATGGCCCGCGCTCGGAGCGCACCGCGCGGCTGCTGGATCAGCTCGAATTGACGCTGGAGGAACTGGAGAGCCGCGGCGACCGAGGACGAACTCGCCGCCGAAATGGCCGCGGCCAAAACCGCAACCACGAAGGTGGCGTCGTTCACGCGCAAGCGGCCGTCCCGCAAGCCGTTCCCGGATCATCTGCCCCGCGAGCGGGTGATCGTGCCGGGACCTATGGCTTGCGCCTGCTGTGGCGGCGCGCGGCTGTCCAGGCTCGGCGAGGACATCACCGAGACGCTGGAGGTCATCCCGAAATCCTGGAAGGTGATCCAGCACGTCCGCGAGAAGTTCACTTGCCGGGACTGCGAGAAGATCAGCCAGGCCCCGGCGCCGTTCCACGTGATCGCCCGCGGCTGGGCGGGGCCCAGCCTGCTGGCGATGGTGCTGTTCGAGAAGTTTGGCCAGCATCAGCCGCTCAACCGGCAGGCGGAGCGCTATGCCAAGGAGGGCGTGCCGATCAGTCTGTCGACCCTGGCCGACCAGGTCGGCGGCTGCACGGCGGCGCTGACGCCTTTGTTCAAGCGCCTCGAGGCCTACGTGCTGAGCGCCGAGCGATTGCATGGGGACGACACCACGGTGCCGGTTCTGGCCAAAGGCAAGACCGACACCGGCCGGATCTGGGTCTATGTGCGCGACGACAAGCCGTTTGGAGGGCCGGCCCCGCCGGGGGCGGTGTTCTATTACTCGCGCGACCGGGCCGGCGAGCATCCCCAGGCGCACCTGGCCAACTACAGCGGAATCTTCCAGGCCGACGCCTATGGCGGCTATGGCAAGCTTTACGAGCCCGGCCGCACGCCTGGTCCGATCCTGGAAGCCGCCTGTTGGGTCCACGCCCGGCGTCCGTTCTTCGTGATGGCGGATCTGGCCGAGAACGCGCGTCGCAAGGCTCAGGGCAAGAAGCCGGCAGTGATCTCGCCGCTGGCGCTGGAAGCAGTCCGCCGGATCGATGCCCTGTTCGAGATCGAGCGGGCGATCAACGGTCAAAGCGCCGAAAGGCGCAAGGCCGTCCGCCAGGAACTCAGCGCGCCGCTGGTTGCCGATCTGGAGGCCTGGATGCGCGAGCAACGCGCCAAGCTCTCGCGCGGCAACGACGTCGCCAAGGCCATGGACTACATGCTCAAGCGCTGGAGCGCGTTCACGCGCTTCCTCGACGACGGCCGCATCTGCCTGTCCAACAATGCCGCCGAGCGCGGCGTGCGCGGCATCGCTCTGGGTCGGAAGTCGTGGTTGTTCTGCGGCTCCGATCGCGGCGGCGAGCGTGCCGCGGTGATGTACAGCCTGATCGTCACGGCCAAGATGAACGACGTCGATCCGCAAGCCTGGCTCGCCGACGTTCTGGCTCGCATCGCCGAGCATCCCGTTCAAAGGCTCGACGAACTGCTGCCGTGGAATTGGAGCGCCCATGCCCGATCTATCGCGCCGCCTCAAGCTGCTTGACGAGGAACTGCTCGATCTCGGCGAGGAGACGATGCTGCTCGAAGAGCTTGATGGCTTCATCGCCGGTTTGCTGGTCTGCCCCGACCTGATCAAGCCGGGCGAGTGGCTTCCGATTATCTGGAATCGGGACGGCGGAGAGCAGCAGCCCACCTTCGACAACCTTGATCATGCCAACCGGGTTCTCGGTCTCGTCATGGAACATTACAATGGCGTCGCGCGGACGCTCATGGAGCGCCCCGACCGCTACAGTCCGTTGTTCAGCGTCGACACCCGCAACGGTGACATCCTCTGGGAGCTTTGGATCGAGGGCTTCGAGACGGCCGTCGGATTGCGCTCGGAAGCCTGGCAAAAACTCCTCAACGCTGATGCCGAGACGGCGGCAGCGATGCGCGGAATGATGATGCTCGTCGACGTTGCCTGCGGCGATCAACGCGCGCCACGAAAGGACAGCGACGTCCTCAATAGATTGGCCCCCGACAATATTGCGCGCTGGGTCGTCACACTCAATAACTGGCGGTTTGCGAATTACCAACCAATGCAGGGCGACCCGCGGCCTTCTGCCGTCTCAACGAAAAAGGTCGGCCGCAATGATCCCTGTCCCTGTGGCTCGGGAAAGAAATACAAGAAGTGCTGCGGACTTCACTAAACCTAGCCGACAGCGGTCCTCACCGGAGGCTTACGATCATATCGAAAGTCGCTACGCGAGAAGGTGCCATCATCCCGCTTCGACTTATCGAACACGGGGATATGTGGAGCGATGCCTTTATCCTCGACCAGCCAGTTCAACATCGGAGCTGCCCCGTAAGCAGTATCCCCGACAAGCCGCTCAGGTTTGAGGCCGAAACGCTGCTCTGTTCGCTCGATCATGGTCTTCGCCGCGCCGACCTCAGCCTGGCGAATGGAGCGGGATGCCTCGACATCGACGATGACGCCGAACTTCACGTCCATGAGATAATTGTCGGAATAAGCAAAGAATGCTGGCCCCTTGTGAGCGCCAGTCCACTGCGCCGCGGGATCGGATGGTGAGACGAACTTCGGGACAACGTCGCTGGCGGCGCCCCACGCCGTGTCGTCGAGGGTCGCCAGATACTCCTTGACCGCGCGGCTTGACCTCGCCGGGTCGCGATCCCTGCGCCAATCCTGCCCCGCGATCGAGCGCTGCTTGTTGGCATCTGCCTGGATCAGGCTCGCGTCTACCGCAAAACCTTCGCCACCAACCAGACCGGCTGCGATACACGCCTCGACAACTCGTTCGAATACGAGACGAAAGACGTCTCCCTCGCGGAAACGCTCGTTGCGAGCGCGTGAGAACGCCGAATGATCGGGAATAGCATCCTCAATACCGAGTTTGCAGAACCAGCGATAGGCCAGGTTCACCTGCACTTCACGGCAGAGCAGCCGCTCCGAGCGGATCGCAAAGACATACCCTACGACCAGCATCCGGATCATCAGCTCCGGATCGATCGACGGGCGACCCATGGACGAATAATGCGCTGCTAGTACCCCCTTTTCTTAGAAGGTGAGTCGTGATTCAAGATCGGGATGATACCCGAAGCAATAGAAGTCCACCTTTCGAGGAAAGATCGCAAGGTGCTTGAGGCGTGTTGTCGCTCACCGATGACAATGCAGCGCGATTTGAAGCGAGCGCGGATAGTTCTGTTGGCAGCCGCCGGGCGCAGCACCCGCTCGATCGCCAAGGAAGTTGGGGTGCAGCCGCGGATTGTCAGCCTTTGGCGGCATCGTTATGCCGACCATGGCCTTGAGGGGCTGCAAGACAAGCCGCGGCCTGGCAAGCAACCGATCTATACGAAGGCCACCGACAAGCGGATTCTGAAGCTGCTGGACAAACCGCCGCCGGCAGGGTTCGCACGCTGGACCGGACCCCTGCTGGCCGGGGCGCTGGGCGATGTTGATGTCCAATATGTCTGGCGGTTCCTGCGCACCCACAAGATCGACCTTGTGGTTCGCAAGTCCTGGTGCGAGAGCAACGATCCGAACTTTACGGCCAAAGCCGCCGATGTCGTTGGCCTCTATATCGCCCCGCCCGAGCAAGGCTATTGTGCTGTGCGTGGACGAAAAGCCTTCGATCCAGGCTTTGGAGCGAGCGCAAGGCTATCTGAAGTTACCTAATGGCCGCGCCTTGACCGGCCAGAGCCACGACTACAAGCGGCATGGCACGACAACGCTGTTTGCGGCGCTCGAAGTCGCCACCGGAAAGATCATCGCGACGCATTCAAAACGCCGTCGCCGCGTCGAGTTTCTCGACTTCATGGACAGCGTCACCGCGGCTTTTCCGGACCGCCAGCTTCACGTCATCCTCGACAACCTCAACACCCACAAGAAGAACGAGCATTGGCTCAAGGCGCACCCCAATGTGCAATTTCACTTCACGCCGACAAGCGCGTCCTGGCTCAATCAGGTCGAGGTATGGTTCTCGATCTTGCAGGGGCAGTCGCTTAGCGGCGCCTCCTTCACAAGCCTCAAACAGCTCCAGGAGCACATCGATGCCTACATCAAAGCATACAACGACAGAGCTGAACCCTTCGCCTGGACCAGGAAAACGGTCCGGCAACGCAGATTCAAAGGCCGCCGTATCACTCAGCTCTGATTCCGGGTACTAGTTCACTACGAAGCCACGCCAGATCGAGAGCGGCGGCGACCTTCCGCACAAGGTGATCTTCGGGGACCGCATCGCCAAGACGAAACTCGTAGAACAGTTGACCTTGGTCACTCTTCAGACGGCCCATCATGGATCGACCTCGTCGCGATTCGCGCAACACAACGGAATCACTCTTCGCGGCCGGTCTCAACCGACTTTTGCAACAAAATCGGCACAAAGCGGACATGCTGATGGCCAGCCCGGATGTCCGCTTCTGGGGCAACGGGACATCGCAAGCCCTTCGCGCTCATCGCGTCATCTCGACCGACGACGACATCGGCGACAGCATCACAGCGGGGACAAGTCGACCGATAGCGGGCGGCTTCACGTCATCGTGTCACGCATCAAAGGCGACGGCTGGGCGGTTTAGCATTTCATTAACCGAACGGGCGGACCATCGGTCCCGTCCTTACTAGGGTCTGTTTGGATTTAGGATTTCATCCGGGCCTGATTGTGATTTAAGCTTGGGATGGACCGATTTGTTTTAACTGACGCCCAATGGGCGAAGATGGAGCCGCTTTGTCTTGGCAAGCCGGGGGATCCCGGCCGGAGCGGCAATAACAACCGGCTGTTTGTCGAAGCAGTGTTGTGGATCGCCCGCACGGGCAGTCCATGGCGCGATTTGCCGGGTGCCTTCGGCAATTGGATGAGCGTTTACACGCGTTTCCGTGACTGGTCGAAGGCAGGCGTTTGGAAGCGTCTGTTCGAGGCGGTCTCAGACGCGCCGGACATGGAATACGTCATGGTCGATGCCACCATCGTCAAAGTGCACCGGCACGGACAGGGCGCAAAAGGGGGACGCAAAACCAGGCCATCGGCCGCTCAAAAGGCGGTATGACCACCAAAATCCTGGCACTGACCGACGCGGTCGGCAATCTCGTGCGTTTCGTGCTGTTGCCCGGACAGCGCTTCGACACGGTCGGCGTCCCGCCGCTGATCGAGGGGCTGGCCTTCGATGCGATGGTCGCAGACAAGGCGTTCGACACAAACGCCATCATCGCTGACCTCGACGCACGCGGCGCCAAAGTGGTCATCTCCCAGCACGCGCGGCGCGCAAAACCTCTCGACATCGACAAGGAAATGTACAAATGGCGGCATCTGATCGAAAACTTCTTCTGCAAGCTCAAGGAATTCAAGCGGATCGCCATGCGTGCTGACAAAACCGACCTAGCTTTGAAGCAATGATCGATCTTGCCGCTGCCGTGATAAACTCAAGATGAATCCAAACAGACCCTAGGAGAGCGCTGCGTCTTCAAAGGCCGTCACCGCTCGGACCCCCCAATACCCGGGACGGCTTTCGTTGTCCCGGCATGAGATGGGGCGCACGCGGCAGGCACGAACCGGGAGCGAGCAACAGCACCATCGCGCGCCGTCACCGCGCCAGCGTCGAGCGTCACCGACTTGCGACGCACTAACCAGCGACGGCATCACCGAACGATCCGATAAGCCTAGGCGGGTTGCCGTCGCGGCGCTGACACCGCCTTCGTGCCGTGCCCGCATCATTGCCGAAGCGCCCTTGGGATCGCTTTGTCGGTCGGTAAAATTTGATCGATTCACCATCCCGCTTTTCCAGAAACCCCGTTCACACAACCTTAGGTTTCCTCTTTCATGGTCCGCCACGTGGAAAGTACAGCATCCATTTTGTGGCATGGAGACTCACATGAGGCGTCGTTTGTCTGAATTCTGGTCCGATGAGGCGGGAACTGCAATCGAATACGGCCTGATCGCGGCGGGCATATCGCTGGCGATCATCGCAATCGTCAATACGCTCGGCGTCACCCTGAACGACAAGTTCACCTCGATCAACAGCTCGCTGAGGTAAGCATCGCCGGCAGTCGGCCTCATAGGCCCCGACACCGTCGGGGCCTGTGGCGTGTCAGGACATTTTTTAAAGTCCAGCATTGAGGAAAGGTCACGCGTCGCCTGGCTGAAACGGCTCGGCATCCTGCGCGGCGGGTTTACGGTGCAGGGTACTGGCCTGTTTTAACCCCTAGTGGCCTAATTTGAATTTCGCAGTGGCCTAGTTGGAGGACGTGCGATCTGATACACTCAGGACGCGATAGCGATCAAGATAACAACTTTCGGGGATAGAATGATAAAATTCTTAGCAATTTTAGGGATGGCGCTGATCAGTCTGACTGTAAATGCGGAGGCCAAATCCAAGTCATGTTCAGGTGCCAAGGCCTCATGTATCTCGATAAATGCGGGTCAGGGCAGTGAAGGCGTAGCGCGCTGCCAGCAATATTTCCAGGCTTGTTTGCAGACAGGTACATGGACGTCGAGGCAGGGGACAATTACCGGATACGCGAAAAATTAAACGCACCGAGAGGCCGCCTCAGTTGGCGGCCCCTTTCATTTATCGTCTACCCAGTGACGCTGCCGGCCGGTTGCGATCGCCGCCGTTCGGAACCAGCCTCTCGCCGATGCAGGCCCAATGGACACCCCACCTGGTTCAACAGCGCTTGCGCGAAGCCTTCGCGGTCGAACTGCGGTTGCCCGAAGCCGGCCGGCCGCGCGGGATGGCCACCGCCTGGCCGGCAACGCCGACATATGAATTCAGGGATCTGGTGAGCTGGAGCGATAGCCGCGAGCGGGTGTGGCAATCCTGGGAACGTGCGAAAGGCGCGCTCCCTTTCGATTTCAGCCGCATGCAGGAAGCGTTCGATTGGCTAATGCTGGTCGGCGAGGGCGAGCGGCGCTGCCTCGGCGTCTGGGCCCTGGCCGTCGCCCGCGGCATTCCCGTCCGCCGCGTGCTGCGCCGGCGTGGCTGGGCGCCGTCGACGTTCTACCGCAGGGTCGACAGCGGCGCGGTGCGGATCGCCGGCATCCTGGGCCAGCGCGGCGTTGCGGTGCGGTGACGGCCGACCGGCGGCCAGGGTGAGCCTCGGCCGATAGAGCGGCCCCAGATCATCGCCTGATGGCGCCGGCAGATCGCCCTCGCGGAAATAGCGCACGCCGTCGACCAGGCACTCGATAAGTGGCAGCGAAATCCGCAACCGCCGGATCGAGGCGTTCGAGCTCAGATAGGGAAGCAGGCAAACCATGTGCGAAGCAGCCATGGCCGGCAGGCAGGTCCGGTTCGGCTGATCGGTCAACCGGCTTGGAGGGGCCGCCGGGACTCGCGCGGCGCCCGCCTATGCGTTATCCGGGGCGAGTGGCTGTTCGGCGGGGAGGGCGGGAAGACGCACCAGTGGACTCCCCGTGGGCGCGCGAACGGGTCGCGAACGGCTTGCTACCATTTTGCTACCATTTTGCTACCAAACGGCCTGATACGTACTTGTTTCAGTCCATACCAATTGAAACGGTAGATGCAAGAAACCCATATAAACTGGGCCTAACTTGCATCAACTGATTTCAGCCGATACGAGCATTAGCAAACTGCAAAACCGTGTACTCCGGTTCAATTCCGGACGTGGCCTCCATCCCTAAACGCCGGACGGATCAGCCGATTTTTGCCGGCTCAGGCCAAAAGGCGCAATCGGACCACGCGCGGTTCGGATTGCGCCTGGAACCGGGCGCGGCTCTGACGGCGCTCCGCCTCGAGCGCGTTGAGAAGGCCGCGCAGTTCCGCCGCGCAGCGGTCCATTTCATTGCGTTTTTCGCGGAATTCGTACGGCGTCAGCGATTTGCTCGCGAGATCCTGCCAGGCGATCTTCAAGAGTTCTTTGAGAGCCTTGATGTCGCGGTTTAGATCGTCGGTCTCCGTCATCAGCGGGTCGCCTCCCAAGATCATACTGGGTATGCGCGAATGCTATCTCTGATTCTTTACGAATCGCTAATGATAGCGAGATCAAAGCTGGATTTTCGCTGTTCGCCCGCAATGCGCCGCCATCGCAGTCGGCCCGCCTGCAGCCCCAAATATTTGATTTTTCAATGGTTTTTCTTCGATTCCCACGGCCGGGCCGAACCGGGGTGCAGATCGGAACCGATCGCCCGCTAAGATGTTGGTAAGTCGGGGCGGAATACGTTCGGGGCAAAGATAAAGTGGATGGAGCGCGATCATGACCTTTGGATATGCCCAGCCGTTTTCGTTCAAGATTGCTGCGCGACCGCCGTTGACGGTGGCGAGCGTCCGACACGGGGTGACGGAAATTACGCTGAGCGACGGACGGGTGGTTCGCGCCACGCTCCAGGTGAAGGGTGTCACGCCTAATCCGAAGAAGCCCGGTGCTTTTGACGTTGCATATTCCGTCGTCACCGAAGTCGTGAACCAGCCCGCGGCAACAGTGCTTGCCGTCCACGAAACCTTGCAGTGACAGGCTGAACAGGGCCGATCCGGCTTGGCGCCGGTTGCCGGTCAGAAGAAGCGGGACGTTTATTTTGGAAACGTCCCGATGCATTCCAGAACATGATTCCGGAAGTCCATATTCGCCACTCGGATCAAGTCCGAGGGCACGCTTTTGGAAATTGTGCGCTCACTTTTAGCTTAGCAGGATGCACACCAGCCGGCCGGGAACGGAATGAACGACCACGCAGCCTGATTGTCGTTCGCCGCCCGTGGCGCCTTGCCAAAAAACCACGCCCCCCACATCTCGTTCTCCTGCGGGCCGGTTTCGACGGCCTCACTGACCATTTCCAGCAATCGGTCGAACTCGAACTCACTCATGGGCGTGCTCCGTCGTCAGACGGGCACTGTCTCAGATCGCATTTGTTGGCGCGTTGAACTGATTGCTAAAATTGTATCGATCGGCCGGTGATGCTGGCCTTGGTTACCGATTGGTTACGCTGTCGGCGGCGAAAGCTATCGCCGCCTCTGCAGGCGGAGTGTGAGGAATTTCACAGTTTCCGGCTGTCGCCCCGATATTTTCGGCAGCAGCGGCGCTTGACGCCAGGCAGCACAATGCGGGTGACACATGCACGGGAACCTAACGAGCAAGTCTTCGATATCCAGATCGTCAACAGCCGCAACTCGAACCGGAGTGCGGTGCGCCACAGCGGTCCTGGTACTCGGCGTGCTGGTGAGCACCGGGGCGCCGAGCTTCGCGGGCCCTGAGTCCCTCGCGACCGCCGAACAGCGCAGGGCCTGTACGCCCGACGTCTACCGGCTGTGCGCCGGGGAGATCCCCAACGTCGCCGCCATCACCGCCTGCCTGCGCCGCAGGAAGACCAGCCTGAGCGAGGCCTGCCGGATGGTGTTCGAACAGTAGGAATCTCCAGTTTCTGGAGCCGGTTACGAAAGGAAGTGAAGGTCCTGGAGCAGCAGGTCGGCGATCTCGAAGATATTGTGATCCAGGATTTTTCTTTAACGGTTCTTTAACCGTGACAATCCAGAATCGGTTCAAGTACGAGGCGAACCGGATGTACGTTGGTCTCGCACAGATGGCTCGGAGTGGATTCCACTTCGGGCCGTTACTTTTTTGGGCGTGATTCGGCGCCGGCCACGGGCCCGTCGTTCGCGCCTCCGTGCTTCAACCATCGGTGTATGCGCTCGCGCAAAGCACTGCGGGCGACAACCGAAAATCCATTACTGGTCGGATTGCGCTGGCTCCCCGGGCTGGATTCGAACCAGCGACCATTCGATTAACAGTCGAATGCTCTACCGCTGAGCTACCGAGGAACGATGCGAAACAAATCTTCGCGAGCGGCACGCGTATAACAAAGCCGCCTTGGCTTGCAAAGCGGAAATGCGTCGGGCTCGCCCGGCCTCATTATGCCGGGAAATGCTTTATAAACCCGCAATTTGTCGCCCCGTTCCGGCAGCGGCAGGCTGATCACGGACGCGTCATCCTCCAGCCTTGATCCGCCGGCTCGCGCTGGCTGACCGCCAAAACGTCGCATTCGCCGCCGACAAATCGACTGCCGGAGTCGATTCTGGAGGTATTTGATGCCCAGCGTGCATGTTGATCGTACTTCGACCCGTTTGCAGCGACCGGACTTTACGACGACCTCGCCACCGACCGCCTGGACCGCACCGCCGTCCGTGAGCGATGACGAATGTCTCGCGCTGCTGGCAAAGGCAGTCGACGCTCATGATCCCGAATCGCTCGATCAGGTGGCCTGGCTGATCGGCCGTCTGGCGGTTCCGATCGAATAGGCGCGCCACCGCCGCCTGGTGGTTTTCCGGGGAAACCGCGCGTGGGCGCGGCGGCGGGCTGGTTGCGTTTTGGCGAACCTTGCATCAAAGATGTTGCCGCGCATCATAGATGACGCCGCGCGCATCAAGATGACGCCGCAGGATCGCCAAAGGATTGCCCATGTCCGACTTCTCGACCGCCCGGCAGAAAATGGTCGACGGTCAGGTTCGTCCCGGCGACGTGACCGATTTGCGTATCATCGATGCGATGCTCGCGGTGCCGCGCGAACGGTTTGTCCCGGAGAGCCGGCGCGCGCTGGCCTACCTGGACCTTGACCTTGATGTCAGCGAAGCCGGCACGCCCAAACGCCATCTTATCAAGCCGGCAGTGCTGGCCAAGATGCTGCAGGCCGCCGAAGTCAAGGACGGCGACAACGTCCTGGTGGTCGGCTGCGCGACCGGTTACGCGGCGGCCGTGGTGGCGAAACTCGCCGGCCGGGTCACCGCGACCGAGAGCGAGCGGTCATTGGCTACCAGCGCCGCGCAGGTCCTTGCGGCGCTCGGATGCAGCAATGTCACCACGTGCAACGCTGCCGCGGCCGACGGGGAACCATCCAATGCACCTTATGATGTGATTGTCCTGGACGGTGCAACCGAGGTTGTTCCGGACCGGCTTTATCATCAGCTCAGCGATGGCGGCCGGCTGGTCGGTGTTTTCGCCATGGGCCGCCCGCAACGGGCAATGATGGTGACGCATTCCCACACCGACTTCGGGAACCGGGCGCTTTTCGACGCAACCGCGCCGGTTTTGCCGGGCCTGGAACGGTTGCCCGCCTTCGTTTTCTAAGACCCGGATCTGTCATCTGCGTTGGATATCAAGAGTGTGGCTTGGATGCCCCACCTCAAGACTTTCCGCAGGGATGGTCCGGTGGGGGTTCCGTCTCGCCAAGGCGAGTAATAGGGTGGGCGGGGAAATCGAGTCAGAGCGGGCATGACCCGATTCCAACTGTTTTGGAATCGGCGGAACGGCATGAATGGAATTTCGGGGATGCGTCGCGTGAAGTTCGTTACCGGAGCTGCGGCTGCGGTGCTTCTGATGGCGGCAGGGACGGCGCCTGTCCTCGCCGATACGATCGAGGCCGCACTGGTGCGCGCCTATCAGAGCAATCCCCAGCTCAATGCCCAGCGCGCGCAGGTGCGCTTCACCGACGAGAATGTGCCGCAGGCCTTGTCGGGTTACCGCCCCAAGGTCGCGGTTACCACGACCGGTGGCTATCAATACACGGACGTGATCACCAGTTCGGCGGCCGGCACGTCGCATTCCACCGGTGTGCAGGTGCCGCGCACCGTTGGCGCCACGATCACCGAGAACCTTTATAACGGCCAGCAGACCGCCAACAAAACCCGGGTGGCGGAGAGCCAGGTTTCGGGTGCGCGGGAAGCGCTGCGGGTTCTGGAACAGACGGTGTTGCTGCAGGCGGCCACCATCTACATGGATGAATTGCGCGATGCCGCCATCGTCGAGGTTCAGCGCAGCAATACCCGGGTGCTCGAGCAGACGTTAAAGCAGACCCGTGACCGCTTCAATGTCGGTGAAGTCACCCGCACCGACGTCGCCCAGTCGGAGGCCCAACTCGCCGCCGGCAAGACCCAGCAATTGCAAGCCGAATCCAACCTGGTGACGACCAAGTCGAACTTCCGCCGCATCATCGGCAACGAGCCCGAGAATCTCGCTCCGGGCTCGCCGGTGGATCGCTTCCTGCCGCAGTCGCTGCCCGGCGCGGTCGACCTCAGCCTGACCGAAAATCCCAACGTGACCGCCTCGATGTTCGGCATCGACGTCAGCTACCTTCAGGTCAAGGTCAACGAAGGCGCGCTGCTGCCTACGGTCAACCTGACCGCGAGCGCCCAGCAGGGCTGGGATACACAGATTTCGATTCCGCGGCAGTTCATCGCCTCGGGAATTGCATCGATTACGGTCCCGATCTATCAGGGCGGCGCGGAATACAGCCTGATCCGGCAATCGAAGGAAACCTTGGCCCAGCAGCGTCTGGCGCTTGAGCAGACCCGCGACCAGACCCGCGCCAACGTCGTCACCGCCTGGGGCCAGCTGGTGGCCGGCAAGGCGCAGGTTACATCGGCCCAGGCCCAGGTGACGGCATCGGAGATCGCGCTCAATGGCGTTCGCGAGGAGGCCAAGGCCGGACAACGCACCACGCTCGACGTCCTGAACGCGCAGCAGGCGCTGGTGAATGCACGCGTCGCGCTGGTTACCGCGCAGCACGACCGCGTAGTGGCTTCCTACTCGGTGCTCAACGCCGTCGGCCGCCTGTCGCCGATCGTGCTGAAACTTGCGACCACCACCTACGATCCCAGCGTGCATTATCACCAGACGCGCGACAACTGGATCGGCGTCCGCACGCCCGACGGCCGCTGATCGCGGCATCCTCGCCGGCGTATAACGGCTGTGTCCACAGCCCCTTGCTTGCAATCGATTGTTGCCATGCCATACCTTTCTTTGAGGTAGCAGAGCGATTCGTGCCGCATTCGGCTTTCCGGAAGCCACGATGCCTGACTGCCCGCGCGTATGGGCGGGGACCGCGCGATGTCGAGCGGCACTTGATCTGGGGACAAGTCGGGCTGGTGCGATGAAAGTCCGGCCCCACCAACCCGGAACCGGCAATCCTGTCACGTTTGGTGTAAAATGCCGGCAAAGGCGTTGATGATGTGGAGTCGGGAATGACGCAACCTGCAAAGGTCCAGGAGCCCTCGATGGAGGAGATTCTGGTGTCGATTCGACGAATCATCGCCGACGACGAAGCCAAACCCGCGACCGCCGAAAAGCCCGCCGCTCCAGAACCGCCGAAAAAGCCCGAGCCCGCCAAGCCGGAAGCCGCCAAGCCCGCGGCACCGCCGCCTGTGGCCAAGGCACCGGCGCCCCCGAGCGCTCCGCCACCCGCAGCGAAAGCCGCACCTGCGCCGCCGCCCAAACCGGCGGCGCCGCCGCCGCCGGCCGCTCCCGCCAGCAACAGCCAGGACGACATCGATGCGATGCTGGCAAGCCTCGAGGCGGCGGAGCCGGAGCCCGCGCCGTCCGCCTCCGCCGGCGCCGGAAGAGGACGTGTTCGAGCTGACGGACGAAATGGCGGTGGTGACCCCGCCGCCGTCGAACGCCTTCCGCAGGGTCGAGCCGGAAGAAGATCTCGAGTTTGCCGAAGCGGCGGCGAGCGAGCGGCAACGCTCGCCGGCATTCGATCCGCCGTCCTACGATGGTCCGCCCGCCCAGCCCATTCTGTCGCGCTCGACGGTGTCGGCGGTCGAATTGGCCTTCAACAGCCTTGCCCATACGGTGTTGAGCAACAACGCCCGGACGCTGGAAGACCTGGTCAAGGAAATGCTGCGGCCGATGCTGAAATCCTGGCTCGACGACAATCTGCCCGGCCTGGTCGAGCGCATCGTCAAAGCCGAAATCGAGCGGGTTTCGCGCGGCCGCTAGGCTGCCACAGCGCCCCCGCAGCCCCGATTTTGACGCCATCTCGCGATTGGCTGGCTGCGTGTCGGCCCGGCGCCGGGGCTGGAAGGTTGACTTGGATAGGTTGACTTGGGACCCGCCGGCGGGTTTCTAACCCAGCCGGCCTCGTAGTTTCGCGGGTCGCCAAATCCCATCAGACCGATTGCGATGCCATGATCGAGAAGACCTATCAGCCCGCTGACATTGAAGGCCGTATTTCCGGCGCCTGGGAGGCTGCCGGCGCCTTCAAGGCGGGCCGGCCGGACCGCGTGGGCGCCAAACCCTTCACGGTCGTGATCCCGCCGCCCAATGTCACCGGCTCGCTGCATATGGGCCACGCGCTCAACAACACGCTGCAGGACATCCTGTGCCGTTTTGAACGGATGCGCGGCCGCGACGTGTTGTGGCAGCCCGGCACCGATCACGCCGGCATCGCCACCCAGATGGTGGTCGAGCGCCAGTTGATGGAACGCCAGGAGCCCGGCCGCCGCGAAATGGGCCGCGCCAAGTTCCTCGAACGGGTCTGGCAGTGGAAGGCCGAGAGCGGCGGCGTCATCGTCAACCAGTTGAAGCGGCTTGGCGCCTCCTGCGACTGGTCGCGCGAGCGCTTCACCATGGATGAGGGGCTGTCGCGCGCGGTGGTGAAGGTGTTCGTCGCACTGCATCGCGACGGCCTGATCTACAAGGACAAACGGCTGGTCAACTGGGATCCGAATCTGCTGACCGCGATCTCCGATCTCGAGGTGCAGCAGGTCGAGGTCAAGGGCAGCCTGTGGTATCTGCGTTATCCGCTCGAAGGAAAGTCGTTCGATCCGGCGGATCCGACGAGCTTCATCGTCGTGGCCACTACGCGGCCGGAAACCATGCTGGGCGACTCTGGTGTGGCGGTTAATCCGGACGACGATCGCTACCGTCATCTGATCGGCAAGCACGTCATCCTGCCGCTGGTCGGCCGCAGGATCCCAATTGTCGGCGACGCCTATTCCGATCCGGAAAAAGGCTCCGGCGCCGTCAAGGTCACGCCGGCGCACGACTTCAACGATTTCGAGATCGGCAACCGGCACGGCCTGGCACGGATCAGCGTGCTCGACATCGAGGGCCGTCTCGCGCTGAAGGACAACGAGGACTATCTGCGCGGCTTGCCGGAGGGCGCGTCGCAACTCGCCGACGAACTTCACGGCGTCGAACGGTTCGCGGCGCGCAAGCAGATCGTCGCGCGCCTCGAGGATTTCGGATTTCTGGAAAGGATCGAGCCCAACGTCCACATGGTGCCCCACGGCGACCGCTCCGGCGTGGTCATCGAGCCTTATCTGACCGACCAGTGGTACGTCGACGCCCAGACGCTGGCGCAGCCGGCCATCGCGGCGGTGCGCGACGGCGCCACGTCGTTCGTGCCCAGGAACTGGGAAAAAACCTATTTCGAGTGGATGGAAAACATCCAGCCCTGGTGCATCTCGCGCCAGCTGTGGTGGGGCCACCAGATTCCGGCCTGGTACGGACCGGACGGCAAGGTGTTCGTCGCCGAAACCGAGGAAGAAGCCGTCGGCAATGCGCTCGGCTATTACGTCGAGCAGGAAGTCATTACCGCCGAGCAGGGCCACGACATGGCGCTCGATCCTACCAAGCGCGAGGGCTTCATCACCCGTGACGAGGACGTGCTCGACACCTGGTTTTCCTCGGCGCTGTGGCCGTTTTCGACGCTGGGGTGGCCCGACGATATGACAGACGTCGAGCGCTATTATCCCACCGACGTGCTGGTGACCGGATTCGACATCATCTTCTTCTGGGTCGCGCGGATGATGATGATGGGAATGCATTTCCTCAAAGACGCGCCGTTTCCGACGGTCTACATCCACGCCCTCGTCCGCGACGAGAAGGGCGCCAAGATGTCGAAGTCGAAGGGCAACGTCATCGATCCCCTCCATCTGATCGACGATTACGGCGCCGACGCGCTGCGCTTTACGCTGGCGGCGATGGCGGCGCAGGGCCGGGACATCAAGCTGGCATCGCAGCGGGTCGAAGGCTACCGCAATTTCGCGACCAAGCTGTGGAACGCCTGCCGCTTCGCCGAGATGAACGAATGCGTGCTGACGCCGGGGTTCGATCCGGCCAAGGCGAAAGAAACCCTCAATCGCTGGATCGCGCATGAAACCGCGCGCGCGGTAGGCGAGGTCAGCGAAGCCATCGCGGCCTATCGTTTCAACGATGCCGCCGGCGCCGCCTATCGTTTCGTCTGGAACGTGTTTTGCGACTGGTATCTCGAACTCGCCAAGCCGGTGATGATGGGCGAGGCAAGTGATGCCAAGACAGAAACCCGCGCCATGGTGGCGTGGGCGCGCGATGAAATCCTCAAAGTCCTGCACCCGTTCATGCCGTTCATCACCGAGGAACTCTGGACGGTGACCGCGGAGGGCGGGCCCGCGCGTTCCGGACTGCTCGCCCTGGCCGCGCTGGCCCGGCCACGACAACCTCACCGACGATGCCGCGGAGGCAGAAATCGGCTGGGTGGTCGATCTTGTCACCGCGGTTCGTTCGCTGCGCGCGGAAATGAACATTGCGCCGGCAACGCTGCTGCCGCTGGTGCTGGCCGGAGCATCGGCTGAAACCCAGGGACGGGCGCAGCGCTTGAGCGACGTCGTCAGGCGGCTTGCCCGCCTCAGCGACATTTCATTTGTCGACCGCGCGCCGGAAGGCGCCGTGCAACTGCTGGTCCGCGGCGAGGTCGCGGCACTGCCGTTGAAGGGCGTGATCGACCTTTCGGCCGAGCGCGCCCGGCTCGACAAGGAAATCGCCAAGGCCGAGGCCGATATCAAGCGCGTCGATGCCAAACTGTCGAATGAGAAATTCGTCGCCAACGCGCCGGAGGAAATCGTCGAGGAAGAGAAGGAAAAGCGCGAGGCGGCGGTGGCGCGCAAGGCCAAGTTGCTGGAGGCGCTGGACCGGCTCAAAAGTGCGGCGTGACGGTGCCGGCAACGAGCTTTTCGGAGTTCGGATCGATTACTCCGCCGAAAACGGTTTGCTGAGGAACTTCGAGCCTCGCATGCCGTAACGCCAGGGCAGGTCGACTGCCTTGGTGATGCCGATCCGCAAACCGGCGACGATGTCGGGCGTATGCAGCCGTGCATGCAGCGCGAACGGCGGCGCATCGAGCGGCAGGGCGTTGTGCTTGTGGGTGATGCCGAGCGCCTGCGTGAGCTTGCCCGGACCAGAGCAGAGCAATCGTTCGTCGTCGAGGCCGCGCCGCCGCCGCATGGCGGCGAGGCCATGGGTCGGCTGCAACGCCCGGATCAGCACGGCGCTGGCGGAACCCGCCTTCTCGCAGACAAAGTTCACGCACCAGTGGATGCCGTAGGAGCGGTAGACGTAGACAAAGCCGGGCGGCCCGAACATCACCTGGTTGCGTTGTGTCGGCCCGCGGTAGGAATGCGCCGCCGCTTCGGTGTGATGGTAGGCTTCGACCTCGATAATGATGCCGCCGACGCCGTCGACCAGCAGCGTCGTCCCGATCAGGTCGGGGGCGACCTCGTGGACGCTGCGGGCGAAGAACGAGCGCTTGAGCGCACGGCCCAGCCGAGGGGTGGGTGGAGGCGCGGGAACGCGGATTTTGGCCATTTCGATCGGCTGGGTGGCAAGGCGATGCAAGCAGGAGCGGGGCGGGCGGCAGGCTAAAGCTTCCAGGTGACCAAGGCGAGGGCGGGTTGCAGTTGGGGGCCCGTCGGATTACCTAGGGTGCTCGCAATTGGACATTCCATGGTCGTTGTCGTCGATACCGTCTCTGCCACACCGCTCCGGCCGCGCCATCCGGAGAAGGTGAACCGGCCGGACGCGCTGTCGCCTCCGAAGCCGGACTGGATCCGGGTCCGCGCGCCGAATACCCGCGGCTATGCCGACACCCGCAAGATCGTCAAGGAAAACGGCCTCGTCACCGTCTGCGAAGAGGCCGGCTGCCCCAATATCGGCGAGTGCTGGGACAAGAAGCACGCCACCTTCATGATCATGGGGGACACCTGCACCCGGGCCTGCGCGTTCTGCAACGTCAAGACCGGGATGCCGGGCGTGCTCGACGCGCTGGAGCCGGAGCACGTCGCGGAGGCCACCCGAAAGCTCGGCCTCGCCCACATCGTCATCACCTCGGTGGACCGCGACGATCTCGACGACGGCGGTGCTGCGCATTTTGCCCGCACCATTCGCGCCATTCGCGAACGCTGTCCGACCACGACCATCGAAATCCTGACGCCGGACTTTCTGCGCAAGGACGGCGCGCTCGAGGTGGTGGCGGCCGCGAAACCCGATGTCTTCAACCACAACCTCGAGACCGTGCCGTCACGCTATCTCACGGTGCGGCCCGGCGCGCGATATTTCCATTCGATCCGGCTGCTGCAGCGGGTCAAGGAAATCGACCCCAACATCTTCACCAAGTCCGGCATCATGGTCGGGCTCGGCGAGGAGCGTCATGAGGTGTTGCAGGTGATGGACGACCTGCGCTCGGCGGACGTCGATTTTCTCACCATCGGCCAGTATCTGCAGCCGACCCGCAAGCACCATGCCGTGATGCGCTACGTCGCGCCGGATGAATTCGCCGGCTATGAGAAGACCGCCTACGCCAAGGGTTTTCTGATGGTTTCCGCCAGTCCCTTGACGCGTTCGTCGCATCATGCCGGCGACGATTTCGCCCGGCTTTCGGCGGCCCGCGCTGCGCTGACCCGCTGAGCCCGGCGGCGATGCCGGCTTTTTCCAACAAGCGTCGGGTGTCGCACAAAGCGACCGAAATGTTCGACCTCGTCGCCGACGTCGAGCGCTACCCGGAATTCGTGCCGCTGTGCAAATCGCTGAAGGTGCGCCAGCGCACGGCAAAGCCCGATGGCACTGAAATCATCGTCGCCGATATGACGGTGTCGTTCAAGGTGGTCCGTGAGGGCTTCACCAGCCGGGTGACGCTGGACCGGGCCAACCTGAAGATCCTGGTCGAATACCTGCAGGGGCCGTTCAGCAAGCTGGAGAACCGCTGGACTTTCGAGCCGAAATCCGGCGACAGCTGCGACGTCGGCTTCTTCATTTCCTACGAGTTCAAGAGCCGGATGCTGGGGATGCTGATGGGTTCGATGTTCGACACTGCGTTTCAGCGCCTCGCCGCGGCGTTCGAAAAACGCGCCGATGCCGTTTACGGAAGATCCCGCGCCACCTGACCGGCAGGATCGTCAGGCGCGCGGCGGACGCCGATGCTTGGCCGCGGTGCGGCGCGGGGTTCGCGCCACCCGCGGCCGCGACCGCGTGGCCGCGGCACGATGCACCTTGGCGGACACCTGCGGCCCGCGCGCCAGGTCCATCAGCATGCGCAACGCTTCGACCACCGAGCGGGCGCGGACCGAGCTGCGGCCGATGGCGCCGAACCGGCATTCGCGGTGGACAATGCGGCCGTCACGCGCCGCGACGGCGAAATGCACCAGCCCTACCGGCTTGCCCGGCGTGGCGCCGCCGGGACCGGCGATGCCGGTGATCGAAACCGCGAGATCGACGCCGGCCTTCTCCAGGGCGCCGATCGCCATCGCGGTCGCCGTCTCCTTGCTGACCGCGCCGAAGGTCGACAACGTGGTGGCATTGACGCCGAGCATGACGCGCTTGGCCTCATTGGAATAGGTGACAAAACCGCGGTCGATCACGTCCGACGAGCCGGGAATGTCGGTCAGCGCGGCGGCGACGAGGCCCCCGGTGCAGGACTCGGCGGTGGCAATGGTCAGCTTGCGCATCCGGCAAAGGTCGAGCAGCGAACGCGAAAGAGCGCGGGTGTCGCTGCCGCCCATCTCAATCTTTCCAGGGCAGGCGGATGGTGGCACTGGCGGTCGCCGCAATGCCTTCCTCGCGACCGGTAAACCCGAGCCGTTCGCTGGTGGTGGCCTTGACCGCCACCCGGGAGACATCGAGCCCGGTGATCTCGGCGATCCGTGCCCGCATGGCATCGCGGTGCGGGCCGATTTTCGGCCGCTCGCAGATCAGCGTCACCTCGAGATTGGCGATCCGCCCGCCGCGCGCGGTCAACCGATCGACGGCATATTTGAGGAATTTGTCGGAGGCTGCGCCCTTCCACTGCGGATCGCTCGGCGGAAAATGCGAACCGATGTCGCCGTCGGCGAGCGCGCCGAGGATGGCATCGACCAGCGCATGCAGCCCGACATCGCCGTCGGAATGCGCCAGGAAGCCGCGGTTGTGCGCCACGCGCAGGCCGCAGATCATCAGGTGATCGCCGTCGCCGAAGGCATGCACGTCGTAGCCGGTGCCGGTTCTGATATCGCCGAGCATGGCGCCGAGACGGGCCTCTTCGCGGACAAAATCTTCGGGAGTGGTCAGCTTCATGTTGGCAGGATCGCCTTCAAAGGTTGCCACCGTCAATCCCGCCCACTCGGCGAGTGCGGCATCGTCGGTGAAGTCGCTGCGTCCGTCGCGCGCGGCACGGCGGTGCGCATCGAGGATGACATCGAATCGAAATGCCTGCGGGGTTTGCGCGATGCGCAGCCGGGCACGCTCCGGGGTCGCGTCGACGTGGCCGGTCTGGTTGACGAGCTTGATGGTGTCGGCGACCGCAATCGCCGGCACCGCCGCGCCAGTGGCATCGGCGGCATCGACCGCGCGCGAAATCAGCGCCGCGGTGACGAACGGCCGCGCGGCGTCGTGAATCAGGACGATGTCGGGGGACAGGCCAGCGAGCGCCTCCAGTCCGGCATGCACGGACGCCTGCCGGGTGGCGCCGCCTGGCGCCGGCGGCCGGTGGCGCATGCCGCTCACCGCCTCGTTGAACATCGCGGTGTCGTCCGGATTGAGCACCGGCTGCACCGCAAAAATCTGTGGATGACGGCAAAATGGTTCCATGGCTCGCGAGATCACGGTTCGGCCGCCGATCGAGCGATATTGCTTCGGTCCGCCGGAGCCGGCGCGCAGTCCGCGCCCGGCAGCAACAATAATGGCGGCAGTCCGTTTCTGGTTCGGCATCGGGGTCCGCGAGGGGTCATTTTAAGCAGGCGGGAGCGACCTTGCCGGGGCAGGGCGGCGCACAGCCCTTATCACGCCCGTGGCGCGAAAACAGACGTTTCCGAATATCTGGGGGCGGATAACGACATTTTTGCTGCACTGCACTTGCACATTTTGCAGAACTGTCTAAAGTGTAGGCATGAAACTTGACTGCCCAAGAATTGTGCGCAAAATGAGACTCAGGGCAACCGCAATGATGCGGTTGCGAAATGCGCGAGTAGGTTCGTGACCGGCCTGCAATCCCTACGTCCCGAGCCACTGAAAATAGGCGATATCGAAATCGCCAACCGGGTCCTGCTTGCGCCGATGTCGGGGGTCACCGACGCGCCGTTTCGGCGATTGGCCGCCTCGCTTGGCGCCGGTCTCGTCGTCTCAGAAATGACCGCCAGCAACGATCTGGTCAATGGCCGACCGATGTCGCAACTGCGATGCGAAGCGACCGGGGTGGGACCGCATGTGGTCCAGCTTGCCGGCTGCGAAGCCCATTGGATGGCGGAAGGCGCGCGGATTGCCGAGGCAGGCGGCGCCGACATCATCGACATCAATATGGGCTGCCCGGCGCGCCATGTGACCGGCGGCCAGTCGGGTTCGGCGCTGATGCGCGACCTCGACCACGCCCTGAAACTGATCGAGGCGACGATCGCCGCCGTCAAGGTGCCGGTGACCCTGAAAATGCGACTCGGCTGGGACGATCGTTCGCGCAATGCGCCGGAATTGGCGCGGCGCGCCGAAGCCGCCGGCGTGCGGCTGATTTCGGTGCATGGCCGCACCCGTTGCCAGTTCTACAAGGGCGAGGCCGACTGGAGCGCGGTGCGCGCGGTCAAGGATGAGGTCGGCATCCCGCTGGTCGTCAACGGCGATATCACTTCGTACCAGAAAGCGGTCACCGCGCTCGAAATGTCGGGCGCCGATGCTGTCATGATGGGGCGCGGCGCGCAGGGGCAGCCCTGGTTGCCCGGCCAGATCGGCCGTCGGCTCGAGTTCAGGCGTGGCAGAGCCGGCCCCTGGCCTCAGCGATCAGCTGAAATATATCCGCACACTCTATGACGACGTGTTGCGCCATTACGGGGCGCGCATCGGCCTTCGCCATGCCCGCAAGCATCTCGGCTGGGCGCTCGAGGTCGCCGCAGCGTACAGCCGCGCGCCGTCGGCGCGTCTCAAGGGCTGGCGCCAGAAAATTCTGACTGCCGAGGATGCCTCCGGCGTGCATCGTTCGCTTGAGGACGCGTACGACGACTTTGCCTGGAGTGCAGCAGCATGACCGTCGCCGCAGAACACCGCCGATCGGTTCCGACCGACAGCGAGGCCGTTCTCAACGCCTTGCCGAATCCGGTGCTGTTGGTCGCGCCGGACGGCAAGATCGTCGATGCGAACATGGCCGCGGAATCCTTCTTCGAGATTTCGACGCAATTTCTGCGCCGCCAGTCGCTCAAGGAACTGGTCCCGTTCGGCAGCCCCCTGCTGGCGCTGATCGACCAGGTGCGCGGCTCGGGGTCGCCGGTCAACGAATACAAGGTTGATCTCGGAACGCCGCGGATCGGCGGCGACCGCCAGGTCGATCTGCACGTGGCACCCCTGACGGAACGTCCTGGACATATCGTGGTGATGCTGCAGGAACGCACCATTGCCGATAAGATGGACCGGCAGCTCACCCATCGCAGCGCGGCGCGCTCGGTGATCGCGCTGGCCGCCATGCTGGCCCACGAGATCAAGAACCCGCTGTCCGGCATTCGCGGCGCCGCCCAGCTGCTGGAGCAGGCGGCGTCCTCGGAAGACCGCATGCTGACACGGCTGATCTGCGACGAGGCCGATCGGATCGTCACCCTGGTCGACCGCATGGAGGTGTTCGGCGACGACCGGCCGGTGGCGCGCGGTCCGGTCAACATCCATTCGGTGCTGGATCACGTCAAGCGGCTGGCGCAATCCGGCTTCGCCCGCAATATCCGTTTCATCGAGGAGTACGACCCCTCGCTGCCGCCGGTGTTCGCCAACCAGGACCAGCTGATTCAGGTATTTCTCAATCTGGTCAAGAACGCCGCCGAAGCGGTCGCCGACCTCGGCACCGACGGCGAGATCCAGCTCACCACCGCGTTTCGTCCGGGGGTCCGTTTGTCGGTGCCCGGAAAAAAATCGCGGGTGTCGCTGCCGCTCGAGTTCTGCGTCAAGGACAACGGTCCCGGTGTGCCCGAAGACTTGCTGCCCAACCTGTTCGATCCGTTCGTCACCACCAAGCCGACCGGCAGCGGCCTCGGCCTCGCACTCGTCGCCAAGATCGTCGGCGATCACGGCGGCATCATCGAATGCGAATCGCAACCGCGCAAGACGGTTTTCCGCGTCCTCTTGCCCATGTTCAGCACCACCAAGAACTTCGACCAAAGCAACGGCGGCGACGTGCCGGGTACGTTGTCGCATGCCTCGCGCGAGGCAAGATAAGGAATAACAATGCCCGCAGGTAGCATTCTTGTCGCCGATGACGACACCGCGATCCGTACCGTTCTCAACCAGGCGCTGTCGCGCGCCGGATACGAGGTCCGGTTAACCGGTAATGCCGCCACGTTGTGGCGCTGGGTGAGCCAGGGCGAGGGCGATCTCGTCATCACCGACGTGGTGATGCCCGACGAGAACGCCTTCGACCTGCTGCCGCGCATCAAGAAGATGCGGCCCAACCTGCCGGTCATCGTCATGAGCGCGCAGAACACCTTCATGACCGCGATCCGGGCATCCGAGCGCGGCGCCTACGAGTATCTGCCGAAGCCGTTCGACCTGAAGGAATTGATCGCCATCGTCGGCCGCGCATTGGCCGAGCCCAAGGAACGCGTCGCCAATCAGAACGAAGAAGCGGAATTCGATTCGATACCGCTGGTCGGCCGCTCGCCGGCGATGCAGGAAATCTACCGGGTGCTGGCGCGGCTGATGCAGACCGACCTCACCGTGATGATTTCCGGTGAGTCCGGCACCGGCAAGGAACTGGTGGCGCGCGCGTTGCACGATTACGGCAAGCGCCGCAACGGTCCGTTCGTCGCCGTGAACATGGCGGCGATCCCGCGCGACCTGATCGAATCGGAACTGTTCGGCCACGAGCGCGGCGCTTTCACCGGCGCCAACACCCGCGCGTCGGGCCGCTTCGAACAGGCCGAAGGCGGCACGCTGTTTCTCGACGAAATCGGCGACATGCCGATGGAGGCGCAAACCCGGCTGCTGCGCGTGCTGCAGCAGGGCGAATACACCACCGTCGGCGGCCGCACCCCGATCAAGACCGACGTGCGGATCGTCGCCGCCAGCAACAAGGACCTGCGCATCCTGATTCAGCAGGGGCTGTTCCGCGAAGACCTGTTCTTCCGGCTCAACGTGGTGCCGCTGCGGCTGCCACCGCTGCGCGAGCGCATCGAGGACCTGCCCGACCTGATCCGGCATTTCTTCGCGCTGGCCGAAAAAGATGGACTGCCGCCGAAAAAGCTCGACGCGCTGGCGCTGGAGCGGATGAAACAGCATCGCTGGCCCGGCAACGTGCGCGAACTCGAGAACCTGGCGCGCCGGCTGGCCGCGCTGTATCCGCAGGACGTGATCACGGGCTCGGTGATCGATGGCGAACTGGCGCCGCCGGCGGTGACTTCCGGCGGCAATTCCAACCATGGCGTCGACAACCTGGGTGGCGCAGTCGAGGTCTACCTGTCGTCGCATTTCTCCAGTTTCCCCAACGGCGTGCCGCCGCCGGGCCTCTACCACCGCATCCTGCGCGAGATCGAAGTACCCTTGCTGACGGCGGCCTTGGCCGCGACCCGTGGTAACCAGATACGGGCGGCGGATCTACTCGGACTCAACCGCAATACGCTGCGCAAGAAGATCCGCGACCTCGATATTCAGGTCTATCGCACCGGCGGTTGAGACGGGCGCTCGAATCGAACGATTCCGGCTCCGCCAGCGTCCAACCCCACGGAAACGCCGCGCTGCGGCATAACGCGCGCTGGGATATGCCGCGGAAATGTCGCAATCCGGCAACACTGTCGTAGGATTGCATCACCCCGCTGTCCGCACACCAGCCTGATCCGGTTGGCGGGGGCATTCACGCTTACCAAATTCCGGAATGACCAGCGCAGAAACGTCGGCCCCTTCATTTGATCCGTCGATAGCCGAACCGCGCGGGCGGTCGCTGCGCAGGCTCGTGGCGCCAGTCGCAGTCGTGCTGGCGCTGTTGTCGGCATGCCTGACGTTCGTCGTGCTGACCGGCCTGACGCCGATCGCCGCGACCGGGAAGGTGGTCTTCCTTTTCCTGCTGATCAATGCCGCGACCATCCTGCTCCTGGTCGTCATCATCATCCGCGAAGTCTGGCAGGTGGTACAGGCACGGCGCCGCGGCCGGGCTGCGGCGCGGCTGCACGTCCAGATCGTGGGCCTGTTCTCGGCCATCGCGGTGCTGCCGGCGGTGCTGGTCTCGGTCGTCGCCTATGTCACGCTCGACCGCGGCCTCGATAAGATGCTCTCCGCCCCGACGCGGGAGTTGATCGAGAATTCCCTGAAAGTTGCCAGCGCCTATATGGACGACCACGTCCAGCTCATTGGTGGCGAAATCCTCGGAATGGCCAGCGATATCGCGCAGGCGCGGGTGTTGTACGATCAGGATCGCAAAACGTTTCGGGAATTCCTGACCAGGGACGCGAAAGCCCGCAATCTGCCGGCGGCGATGCTGCTCGACAAGCAGGCGAACAAGATCGAAACCGCGCAGACCGGCCTTCGCGAGGATTTCGAGCCGCCGCCCGCGGAGTTCCTGCAGAACGTCAATGCGGACCACCCGGAAGTAGTCGTAATCCCGAACGGGAACTACGTCGTTGCGATGATCCGTTTGCGGGCGTTTGAGGATACCTTCCTCTACGTCGCGCGGCCGATCGATCCGAGCGTCGTTGACAGGGTTGCGCAAATCGCGAGCGGCGCCAGCAAATATGCCGCGATGGAGGCGCAACGGCTGGGCATTCAGTTTGCTTTCGCCCTGATGTTCACCGTGATCGCGCTGACCGTGCTGATGTCGTCGGTGCTGATCGGATTGAATTTCGCCAACCGCCTGGTGGCGCCGATCCGCCGGCTGATGGGCGCGGCCAATATCGTCTCCACCGGCGACCTGCATGTGCAGGTGCCGGTCCTGAAATCCGAGGGCGACCTTGCCAATCTCGGCGAGACCTTCAACAAGATGACGCAGGAGCTGCGCAGCCAGCGCGACGAACTGGTCAACGCCAGCGAAATGATCGACAGCCGGCGCCGCTTCATCGAGGCCGTGCTGTCGTCGGCCAGCGCCGGCATTGTCGGCGTCGACGGCTCCGGCAGCATCGGCATCCTCAATCGCTCTGCCGAAAAGCTGCTCGGGCACTCGGAGTCCGAAACCCTGGGCCATCCGCTGTCCGAGGTGATTCCCGAACTCGACGACATGATGAAGACGGCGCGGGAGGGCACCCAGCGCCTGGTGCAGGGCCAGATCACGATCACCCGCGAGGATCACGAGCGCAACCTTTCGGTCCGGATCAGCGCCGAGCAGACCAGCCAGTCCCGCGACGGCTACATCATCACGCTGGACGACATCACCGAACTGGTGTCGGCGCAACGCACCTCGGCCTGGGCCGACGTCGCCCGCCGCATCGCCCACGAGATCAAGAATCCGCTGACGCCGATCCAGCTCTCGGCCGAACGCATCAGGCGCAAGTTCGGCAGGGTCATCACCGAGGACAAGGCGGTGTTCGAGCAGTGCACCGACACCATCGTTCGTCAGGTCGATGATATCAGGCGGATGGTCGACGAGTTCTCGCGGTTCGCGCGGATGCCGAAGCCCGTGATCGAGGGCGAGGATGTCGGCGATACGGTGCGCCAGGCGGTGTTCCTGATGCGGGTCGGCCATCCCGACATCGATATCGAGGCCGAGATCAGGGACGAGCCGCTGCGGGCGCGGTTCGACCGGCGCCTGATTTCGCAGGCCCTGACCAACATCATCAAGAACGCCACCGAGGCCATCGAGGCCGTTGCCGCCGATGAACTCGGCAGAGGACGCATCGACATCATCGCGGCGCGCGAGAATGAGGACATCATCATCGACGTGATCGACAACGGCGTCGGCCTGCCCAAGGTGGCCCGCGCGCGTCTGCTGGAACCCTATGTGACCACCCGCGAAAAGGGCACCGGCCTTGGGCTGGCCATCGTCGGGCGGGTGCTGGAGGACCATGGCGGACGGATCGAACTCAATGATGCCGCCAGCATCAAGCCCGGCCAGCGTGGCGCCTGGATGCGGCTGCGGTTCGCGATTTCGGGGCAGGCCAAGAAAATCGATGCCGAAGGACTGAAAACTGAAGCCGATGGTGCGAAAGTCGAGCCGACACCACCGAATTCCGAAACCAGTGAGCCATCTGGTGCGACTAACAACCAAGCAAAAATCGAAGCCGCGACAGGCAGCTGAAAACACAGGCGTGATGACCCATGGCAAATGATATCCTGATAGTCGACGACGAAGCAGACATTCGTGATCTGGTCGCGGGGATTCTCGAGGACGAGGGCTTCACCACCCGTACCGCGCGCGACAGCAATTCGGCGCTGACCGAGATCTCCAACCGGCGCCCGCATCTGGTGTTTCTCGACATCTGGCTGCAGGGCAGCAAGCTCGACGGCCTGCAACTGCTCGAGCAGGTCAAGCGCGACCACGCCGACGTGCCCGTGGTGATGATTTCCGGCCACGGCAACATCGAGACCGCGGTCGCCGCGATCAAGCGCGGCGCCTACGATTTCATCGAGAAGCCGTTCAAGTCCGACCGCCTGATCCTGGTGGCGACCCGGGCGCTGGAGACCTCGCGCCTGAAACGCGAGGTCAAGGAGCTCAAGCAACTGGCCCCGGTGGCGAGCACGCTGACCGGCCGCTCCGCCTGCATGAACCAGCTTCGCCAGACCATCGAACGGGCGGCGAAGGCCAACAGCCGTATCCTGATCGTCGGTCCCTCGGGTTCGGGCAAGGAACTGGCGGCGCGGACCCTGCACCAGGCCTCACCGCGCGCCGAAGGGCCGTTCGTCGTCATCAACGCGGCGGCGATTACGCCAGAGCGCATGGAAGTCGAACTGTTCGGTATCGAGCAGACCAACGGCGAGCATCCGCGCAAGGCCGGCGCCCTGGAAGAGGCCCATGGCGGCACGCTGTTCATCGACGAAATCGGCGACATGCCGCGCGAAACCCAGAACAAGATTCTGCGCGTGCTGGTCGATCAGACCTTTCAGCGCTCGGGGGGCACCACCAAGGTCAATGTCGACGTCCGCATCATCTCCTCGACCGCGCGCAATCTGGAAGAGGAGATCGCCGAAGGCCGTTTTCGTGAGGACCTGTACCACCGGCTCTCGGTGGTTCCGATCCGGGTGCCGCCGTTGTCCGAACGCCGCGAGGACATTCCCGAACTGATCAACTATTTCATGGACCAGATTTCGGTGGCGACGGGCCTGCCGAAGCGCCAGATCGGCCAGGATGCCATGGCCGTGCTGCAGTCCCACGTCTGGCCGGGAAACGTCCGCCAGCTGCGCAACAATGTCGAGCGCGTCATGATTCTCGCCGGCGGCGGTCCGGAGGTGATCATCACCGCCGACATGCTGCCGCAGGACGTCGGTTCGATGGTACCGGCGATGCCGACTTCCACCAACGGCGAGCACATCATGGGGTTGCCGCTGCGTGAGGCCCGCGAAGTGTTCGAGCGCGACTATCTGATCGCCCAGATCAGCCGCTTTTCGGGCAATATCTCGCGTACCGCCGAATTCGTCGGCATGGAACGCTCGGCACTGCATCGCAAGCTGAAGGCGCTCGGCGTCGGCTGATGGCCCCGACGACCGGCGGGAGTCCCGGTTGCCGCTCGCCTTTGTGACAGCAGCCCGGCCCGTTGACCGCAGATAGCATTTCCAACCGTCTCGCCCGGAGATTGCGCGCGGGGTTTCTCGATTTTTCCCGGGGGTTGCGGCCTTCCCTGCGGTTACTGCCGCGTGAACTGACTTGCCTAAAAACCGCGCCTGCCCTCTAATCGACCGGCCGGGCCCCGGAGGGGGATCTCAGGGGAACCGGCAACCGTGCGATGCTTCGCAGAGAGCTCAAGTCCGGTTGAATAAAAACGACGCACAACAAAAAGACGCACAACAAGACGGCGGGACAAAAACAATGGCGGCAGACCGCGCACAAAATCTACAGGACACCTTCCTCAACCACGTACGTAAAACCAAGACGCCACTGACGATCTTTCTGGTCAACGGAGTAAAGCTGCAGGGAATTGTTACCTGGTTCGACAATTTCTGCCTGCTGCTCCGGCGCGACGGTCATTCGCAGCTTGTCTACAAGCATGCGATTTCAACCATCATGCCGGGGGCCCCGATCCAGTTGTTCGAAGGCGGCGAGGACGCTCCAGCTTGAGAACGAACTGATTGAAACCCCGCAACCTTGAAGGGGGCGCCGACCGTCCAGGGCCGGCGCGGGGCGAAACAACCGGGCGGGTGATCGTCATCGGCCCGTATTTGCGCAGACGGCGCGGCGACGCCGATGCGTCAATGGACGGTCATGTCCTGAGTGACGAGGCCTCAACCCATGCGGGGCGCGATACCGACGCGCGGCTCGAGGAAGCCGTCGGCCTCGCGCGTGCCATCGACCTGACCATCGCCGAGGCGATCGTAGCGCCCATCAGCCAGATCCGGCCGGCCACCTATCTCGGCAAGGGCAAGGTCGAGGAGATCGTCGGCCTGATCGCCGGAAACCAGATCGAACTCGTGGTGATGGATTGCGCGCTGTCGCCGATCCAGCAGCGCAACCTCGAGAAGGCCTGGAGCACCAAGGTTCTCGACCGCACCGGGCTGATCCTGGAAATTTTCGGACGTCGCGCCAAGACCAAGGAAGGCGCGCTTCAGGTCGAACTCGCGCATCTCAATTACCAGCGCAGCCGGCTGGTGCGGTCCTGGACCCATCTCGAGCGCCAGCGCGGCGGCTTCGGCTTCATGGGCGGTCCCGGCGAGACCCAGATCGAGGCCGACCGGCGCCTGATCGGCGACCGCATCGGTCGCATCGAGAACGAAATCAAGAAAGTTCAGGCCACGCGCCGGCTGCATCGCGCCGGCAGGCAGCGGGTGCCGTACCGCGTCGTTGCGCTGGTCGGTTATACCAACGCCGGAAAGTCGACGCTGTTCAATCGCCTGACCCGCGCCGATGTGGCCGCCGCCGACATGCTGTTCGCAACCCTGGACCCGACCTTGCGCGCGCTCGCCCTGCCGCACGGCGGCAAGGCGATGCTGTCGGATACCGTCGGGTTCATCTCCAACCTGCCGACCCAACTGGTCGCCGCGTTTCGCGCCACGCTGGAGGAGGTGCTGGAAGCCGATATCATCCTGCACGTCCGCGACATCTCCCATGAAGACGCCGAGGCGCAGCAGCACGATGTCGACAACGTGCTGCGCCAGCTCGGCATCGATCCCAACGCGGGCTCGCGGATTCTCGAGATCTGGAACAAGATCGATCGATTCTCGCCCGAGGAGCGCGAGAACCTGTTCAACATCGCCGCCCGCCGGCCGCCCGAGCGTCCGTGTCTGTTGGTTTCGGCCGAGACCGGCGAGGGCATCGAGGCGCTGAAAGTCGCCATCGAGGACCGGTTGGCCGCAACGCGAATGACGCTGGACTTGTCGATCGACGCGGCTGATGGCGCCGGCATCAGCTGGCTGCATCGTAACGCTGAAGTGCTCAACAAGGAGCTCGCCGAGGGGCGTTTCAACATGACCGTCCGCGTCGACGAAACCAAGCGCGACATCGTGGTCAACCGGTTCGACGCCGTGCCGCACGCCGTCTAGGCATCGTTTGGTATCCCGAAATACTGCAACGCAGATGTCCGAAGGAAGCACTTGACCGGGAGGGGCCGGCCCTGTTCCTTGCCCTGCAATTAGAGCCCCGGATTACACCAAGGAGAAGTTAGTGACCTATCCCAACACCTCGCTGTTCATTAATGGCAAGTGGCGTCCCGCTCGTTCCGGCAAGACCATCGCGGTGGTGAATCCGGCGACCGAAGAAGCCATCGGCACCGTTGCCCATGCCGGGCGCGTCGATCTTGACGAGGCGCTGGAGGCGGCTGAGCGGGGTTTCAAGGTCTGGCGCGCGGTCTCCGCCTTCGAGCGTTGCAGGATCATGCGCAAGGCCGCCGGCCTGATGCGTGAGCGTGCCGACACCATCGCGCCGCTTTTGACCATGGAGCAGGGCAAGACCTTGGCCGAGGCGAAGATGGAGGCAATGACCGCGGCCGATGTCATCGAATGGTTCGCGGAAGAAGCCAAGCGCGCTTACGGACGGGTGATCCCGGCGCGCGGTCCCGGCGTCTACCAGCTGGCGATCAAGGAGCCGGTCGGCCCGGTCGCGGCCTTCACACCGTGGAATTTTCCGATCAACCAGGTGGTCCGCAAGCTGTCGGCGGCGCTGGCCTCGGGCTGTTCGATCATCGTCAAGGCACCGGAAGAGACCCCGGCTTCACCCGCTGAACTGATCCGCGCCTTCGCCGACGCCGGCGTCCCCGATGGGGTCGTCAACCTGGTGTTCGGCGTGCCGTCGGAGATTTCCGAATACCTGATCCCGCACCCGACCATCCGCAAGATCTCGTTCACCGGTTCGACCGTGGTCGGCAAGCAGCTCTCGGCGCTGGCCGGCCTGCATATGAAACGGGCCACCATGGAGCTCGGCGGTCACGCGCCGGCGATCGTATTCAACGATGCCGACGTGTCGTCCGCGGCGAAGATCCTGTCGGCGGCGAAATACCGCAACGCCGGGCAGGTCTGCATTTCGCCGACGCGCATGCTGGTGCAGGACAAGGTCTACCGGGAATTCGTCGACAAGTTCGTCGAAGGCGCCAAGGCCATGAAAGTCGGCAACGGCCTTGAGCCGGACTCGAAAATGGGCTCGCTGGCCAATCCGCGCCGCGTCAACGCCATCGAGGGCATGGTGCAGGATGCCGTGGGCAAGGGCGCCCGGCTCGAGACCGGCGGACATCGCGTCGGCAACAAGGGTCATTTCTATGAACCGACCGTGGTCAGCGACGTGCCGAAGGACGCCCGCGCCATGAACGAGGAGCCGTTCGGCCCGCTGGCGCTGATCTCGCCGTTCTCGAGCTTCGATGACGTGATGGCGGAAGCCAACCGGCTGCCCTTCGGGCTTGCCTCCTATGCGTTCACGAGTTCGACCAAGACCGCGACCGCGGTGGGTGCCGCGATCGAAAGCGGCATGATCTCGATCAACAGCTTCGGGCTGGCGCTGCCGGAAGTCCCGTTCGGCGGCGTCAAGGATTCCGGCTATGGTTCCGAAGGCGGCACCGAGGCGATGGACGGCTACTTCAACACCAAGTTCATCAGCCAGACCGGTGTTTGACGCATCGGCGTCGTCCCGGCCAACACCGGGACGGCGCTGGGCTTAAGTTTTCGCGATATTAAACTTTCTCCTGGCCCTTCGCCTCGGTCCAGAGCGCGTCCATTTCCTTTAGCGAAGCCTGCTCCAGCGTGCGGCCCTGGGCGGCCAGCGCGCGTTCGATATAGGCGAACCGCCGCTCGAACTTGATGTTGGTGCCGCGCAGCGCCATGTCCGGATCGGCGCCGACGTGGCGCGCCAGGTTGACCAGCACGAACAGGAGATCGCCGGTCTCGGCGGCCATTTCGGCCTTGTCGCCGCGATCGAGCGCGGCTTCGATCTCGTCGGCCTCCTCGTGAATCTTGCGCAGCACCTGGCGCGGATCGTTCCAGTCGAACCCGACGCTGGAGGCCTTGCGCTGCAGTTCCAGCGCCCGCTTCAGCGCCGGCTGTCCGGCCTTGACGCCCGACAGCAGCGACGCGGGTGAGTTGTCCTGCTTGGGCCGGCGTGCGGCGCGTTCGGCTTTTTCCTCGGCCTTGATGCGGTTCCACGCATCCTTCACGCCGGATGGCGTCAGCCGCCCCTCGCTGTCGGCGAACACGTGCGGATGCCGGCGGATCATCTTGCGTGTGATCGCTTCCACCACGTCGCCGAACGAAAACGCATTCTGCTCTTCGGCCATGCGGGCGTGAAACACCACCTGGAGCAGGAGGTCGCCGAGTTCATCGCAGAGATCGGCGAGATCGCCCCGGGCAATGGCCTCGGCGACCTCATAGGCTTCCTCGATGGTGTAGGGCGCGATCGTCGCAAAATCCTGTTCGAGATCCCACGGGCATCCGGTGCCGGGCGTGCGCAGCTGCGCCATGATTTCGAGCAGGCCGGCAATATCGCGGGAGGGCAGCATGGCACACCAGGTGTTGGGGCAAGATCGGGCCATCTATGCCGCAACAGCGGCGTGCCTCCCAGCGAAAAGCTGGCGATTTTCACGTCATGCACATCCATTGGCGGCCGTTCCCCCAAGTGCTATTGGCACGCCATGGTCGAAACTCTGGCAACGGAAACCGCGCTCGTGCTGTTCTCGGGCGGACAGGATTCCACCACCTGCGTGGCTTGGGCGCTGCAGCACTTTGCGCGGGTCGAATTGCTCGGCTTCCGCTATGGCCAGCGTCACCTGGTCGAACTCGATTGCCGCGACGCCTTGCTGGACGGCATCAAGGCGATCGATGCCGCCTGGGCCAGCAAGATCGGCGACAGCCATACCCTCGACATCCCGACATTGGCTGAAATCTCCGATACCGCGCTGACCCGCGACGTTGCCATCGCGCTCGGCGCCGACGGCTTGCCCAACACCTTCGTGCCCGGCCGCAACCTGATCTTCCTGACCTTCGCCGCTGCGCTGTCGTACCGGCGCGGCATCGGCCATATCGTCGGCGGCATGTGCGAAACCGACTACTCGGGCTATCCCGACTGCCGCGACGGGACCATCAAGGCGTTGCGGCTCGCGCTCAACCTCGGCATGGCGCGATCGTTTCAGTTGCACACCCCGCTGATGTGGCTCGACAAGGCCTCGACCTGGGCGCTGGCGGACGAGCTTGGCGGCAGCACGCTGGTCGATCTGATCCGCGAGCATTCGCACACCTGTTATCTCGGCGAGCGCGGGGCGCGGCATGACTGGGGTTTTGGCTGCGGCGAGTGTCCGGCCTGCGCGCTGCGTGCGCGGGGCTGGCGGGAATATCGCGCACGCACGGCCTAACCGCGAAAATCCTCCGACCGCAACACGATCGGCGCGCCATGCGGGGTGCGATCGCAGGCGCGATCCCAGGCGTCGCGGGTGCGCCTCAGGGTAAGGGCGCTTGCGACGCCTTTGCTGACGATCAGGTTTTCCAGCGTCGCCAGCCAGTGCCGATAGTAGGTGTCGCCGCTGTCGGAATCGCCCAGTCCCTGCGCGCGCCTGATTTCACTGGCGAGCGCCTCGGCCCATTCGTTCCAGGTGAACAGCCCGCGCTCATGTAGCGCCAGCGCCATCGCAAAGGCCTGCGCCTCCCACGGCTCGCGAAACACCGGGCCATCGTCATCACGGGGAATGCCGGGCAATTCGATGGTGGCGAGAACGGCGGCGTTGCGGTCGAGCGCCATCACGCCGGCTCCAGATAGGATTGCCAGGCGTCGACCGAAACCTTGAGATCCGGATCCGGCGCGTCGGTCCACAGTTCACGGCCTTCGAAGCTCACGGTGTAGAGCCACTGCGGCGCTTCGCCCTGGCCAAGGGCGTTGCTGTCGGGAAACACATGCACGCCATGCAGCCGTTCAACGGTTCCGAGATGGCCGCGCACATAGCGCGGCAGCCGCGTATGTCCGGACGGGTTGATGGTTTTGGCCCGCACCCGGTCGCCGACCTTGAACAAAGCAGGCGCGCGTGGGTCGCGTTCGGTCGGTCCGCCCCGATGCAGCATGCCGGCGACGCCCTCGGCCGTCAGTATTTTCGGGACCTGCTTGGCCGCGACCAGTTGATGACCGGATTCGATCTCCTCGGCTGAAACCAGGCCTCGCTCCAGCATCAGGCGTTCGAGGCCCGCCAGCCAGATCTGGTAATAGCTCTTGGCGAGATAATCCTGATGCGGCCGGTCTTCGCGGGCGAACCGCGACATGTCGATATTCCAGCCGCCGGGCATCCCCATGGCGAGCGTCAAGGCAAACGCGCGGCGCTCCCACTCGGCATGAAACACCGGCTCGTCCGGCTCCGGCTGCACCGGGCCGAAACCCGTAACGCCGCCCATGTCCTGCGCGCCGTCCATCAGGAATCTTTGCGCGGCTGGATCGGCAGCCCGGTCCCGATCATGCTGTCGCGGGTGACGAGTTCGCTCAATCGCGCTTCGCTCCAGCCCTCGGTGCCCGCGGGGCGCAGCGGCACCACGAAATAGCGGATCTCGGCAGTGGAATCCCAGACCCGGATCCGGGTCGCTGGCGGCAACTCGAATCCGAAGTCCCGGAGCACGCCGCGCGGGTCCTTGACGGCCTTGGCGCGGTAGGGTGCCGATTTGTACCAGACCGGCGGCAACCCGAGCACCGGCCACGGATAGCAGGAGCACAATGTGCACACGACCATGTTGTGCAGTTCCGCCGTATTCTCGACCGCGACGATGTGTTCGCCCTGGCGTCCGGCATAGCCAAGTTCCGCGATTGCGGGCGTGGCGTCCTTGAGCAGGCGGGTGCGATAGTCCGGATCGCTCCAGGCACGGGCAACCACGCGGGCGCCGTTGCGGGGCCCGACCTTGGTCTCGTAGGTCTCGATCAGAACGTCGAGCGCGGCGGGATCGACATAGCCTTTTTCGGTCAGGATCGTCTCGAGCGCGCGCACCCGCAGCTCGGTTTCCGACAGCTCCGAATGGTCGTGGTCATGGTGCTGGTGAGGATCGGTCATCGCTCAAGGATAGGCGCAACCAGATTGGCGTGTCGAGGACCGCCGGCATCCCCGCCATCGCGCTGGGCAGGTCATTTGGAGTGTTTTTCAGCGACACGGAGCGGTCGGAGCCACGGATCGGGGAGGGCGGACCCCCGAGACCCGGACTGGCCGTGAGGGCCGTAGCAAAAGTTGTCCACAGGGGCGAACGTCGGTTGCGGGCTATGATACCGGGGCCGTCGCGGCTACCACGCCAGATCATGGAACCGGATTAAATATTTGATATTGTGGGATTTTTTATGATGCAATCTGGCCGCACAAGACCTTCGTAGCCCGGCCATGTCACATGACTGTCATGTAACCGCAATATTAGGTCCATGGCCGGCCACTACACAGGCCGCATGGGGCGCGTTCCCAGGTGAAGGGCGCCTTGCTCAATCATATGGAGAAAACCTGTGCATTTCCTTAAAACCATCGTTGCTGCCGGCCTTGTGGCCGCTTCAACCTCGGCGTTCGCCGCCGATATCACCGGCGCGGGCTCAACCTTTATCTTTCCGGTCCTGTCGAAATGGGCCGATGCCTACAAGAAAGAATCCGGGGCTGGTGTGAACTACCAGTCGATCGGCTCCGGCGCGGGTATCAAGCAGATCCAGGCCAAGACCGTCACGTTCGGCGCCACCGACATGCCGATGAAGGTCGAACAGCTCGAGAAGGACGGCTTCGCACAGTGGCCGATGATCATGGGCGCGATCGTGCCCGTGGTGAACATCGAGGGCGTCAAGCCCGGCGACATGGCGCTGGACGGCAACACCCTGGCCGGCATCTACCTCGGCACCATCACCAAGTGGGATGATCCGGCAATCAAGAAGCTCAATCCGAAGCTGACGCTGCCTTCGGCCGCCATCGCCGTCGTGCACCGCGCGGACGGCTCGGGGACCACCTTCAACGTAACCGACTACCTCTCCAAGGTGAACGCGGACTGGAAGACCAAGGTCGGTTCGGGCACCGCGGTCGAATGGCCGGTCGGCGTCGGCGCCAAGGGCAATGAAGGCGTCTCTGCCAATGTCGGCCAGACCAAGAACTCGATCGGCTATGTCGAATACGCTTACGCCAAGCAGAACAAGCTGACCTACACCGCGATGGTCAACAAGGCCGGCAAGACGGTGGAGCCGACCACCGAAGCCTTCGTGGCGGCTGCTTCCAACGCCGACTGGGCCCATGCGCCGGGCTACTACCTGATCCTGACCGACCAGCCCGGCGACAAGTCCTGGCCGATCGTCGCCTCGACCTTCATCCTGATGCCCAAGGTGCCGACCGACAAGGCGGCAACCGCGGAAGCCATCAAGTTCTTCACCTTCTCGTTTGCCAAGGGTGCCAAGAGCGCGGAAGAACTGGACTACATCCCGATGCCGGAGAGCGTCGTCAAGCTGATCCAGAAGAGCTGGTCAGACGAAATCAAGAGCTGATCAGGCGTGATCCGGGGGAGAGGTTTCTGACCTTTCCCCCGCTTTCTTGTGGCCCGGCGGCCAGCCGATGTCGCCGGCACGACAAACTTCAACGACAATGAAACAGGGGATTGGCGTGGCAGACATGGCCGTTCAAAGCACTGGGATGGAAGCCGCCGGCCCCTATGATCGCGCCAAGGCGCTGAGCGCCTTCAAGTTCGGCGACGTGACTTTTTACTGGATCACGCGGGTTTCGGCGATCTCGGTGCTGCTGATTCTCGGCGGCATCATTCTGTCCCTGATCGTCGGCGCCTGGCCGGCGATGAAAGCGTACGGATTTGCCTTCCTGTGGACGCAGCGCTGGGCGCCGTCGGCCGATCCGCCGGTGCTGGGCGCGCTGTCGCCGATCTATGGCACTCTGGTGACGTCGGTAATCGCCATGGCGATCGCCATTCCGGTCGGCCTGGGCATCGCGATCTTCCTGACCGAACTTTGCCCGCAATGGCTGCGCCGTCCGATCGGGATGGCGGTGGAATTGCTCGCCGGCATTCCCTCGATCATCTACGGGATGTGGGGCTTCTTCGTACTCGGGCCGTTCCTGGCCAACACCTTCCAGCCGCTCATGATCCGGATCTTTGACGGCGTTCCGGTGCTCGGATCGATCTTCGCCGGTCCGCCGTCCTATCTCAGCCTGTTCAATGCCGCGCTGATCCTGGCGATCATGGTGCTGCCGTTCATTACCTCGATCTCGGTCGACGTCTTCAAGACGGTGCCGCCGGTGTTGAAAGAGGCGGCCTACGGCATCGGCTGCACCACCTGGGAAGTGGTGCGCAAGGTGGTGATCCCCTACACCCGGGTCGGCGTGATCGGCGGCATCATGCTGGCGCTCGGCCGCGCGCTCGGCGAGACCATGGCGGTCACCTTCATCATCGGCAACTCGTTCCGGATTTCGTCATCGGTGTTCGCGCCGGGCACCACGATTTCGGCGGCGATCGCCAGCGAGTTCGCGGAAAGCGACGGCCTGCATCAATCGGCCTTGATCCTGCTCGGCCTGCTCTTGTTCGTGCTGACCTTCTTCGTGCTGGCGGCGGCGCGGCTGATGCTGCTGCGGCTGGAAAGGAAGGCGGGGAACTGACATGAACCCGATCTATAAATCCCGCCGCCGCTTCGACGTCGTCATCAAGACGCTGTGCTTCGGCGCTGCACTGTTCGGCGTCACCTGGTTGGCGCTGATCCTGTTCACCCTGTTCTACAACGGCCTCGCCGGCATCGGCGTGCAGGTCTTCACCCAGGATACCCCGCCGCCGGGATCGACCGAGGGCGGGCTCCTGAACGCCATCATCGGCTCGGTCATCATGACGGTGATCGGCGTCGGCATCGGCGCCCCGCTGGGCATGTTCGCCGGCACCTATCTCGCCGAATACGGCAAGAACGACAAGCTCACCGGCGTCATCCGCTTCATCAACGACATCCTGCTCAGCGCGCCCTCGATCATCATCGGCCTGTTCGTCTACGGCGCCGTGGTGGTGCCGATGGGCGGCTTCTCGGCCATCGCCGGCGCGCTGGCGCTGGCGGTGATCGTCATTCCGGTGGTGCTGCGCACCACCGAGGACATGCTGCGGCTGGTGCCGAACCCATTGCGCGAGGCGGCCTCGGCGCTCGGCCTGCCGCGCTCGCTGGTGATCAAGCGGATTGCTTATCGCGCCGCGCGATCCGGGCTGATCACCGGCGTGCTGCTGGCCACCGCGCGCGTCGCCGGTGAAACCGCGCCACTGTTGTTCACCGCGCTGAGCAATCAGTTCCGGAGTTTCGACCTGACCAAGACCATGGCCAACCTGCCGGTCACCATCAACAACTTCGTGCAAAGCCCCTATGAGTATTGGAAACAGCTCGCCTGGAGTGGAGCCCTGATCATCACCCTGACCGTACTTGCCTTGAACATTGGCGCGCGCATCCTTGGCGCCGAGAGGACAGCAAAATGAGTGAGCTTTCATTATCCACCAGCGTTCCCGACGTCTCGGCGCCCCCGATGATGGGACACGGCGAGGCGCGGGCCAAGGTCAGCGTCCGCGACCTCAACTTCTATTACGGCGAGCACCATGCGCTCAAGCACATCAACCTGACGCTGGTTGCCAACCGCGTCACCGCCTTTATCGGACCGTCCGGTTGCGGCAAGTCGACCTTGCTGCGGATCTTCAACCGCATGTACGACCTCTATCCCGGCCAGCGCGCCGAGGGCCAGGTCATGCTCGACAGCACCAACGTGCTGGATCCGAGACTCGACCTCAACCTGCTGCGCGCCCGGGTCGGAATGGTGTTCCAGAAGCCGACGCCGTTTCCGATGACGATTTACGAGAATATCGCGTTCGGCATCCGGCTCTACGAAAAGATCTCCAAATCCGAGATGGACGGCCGGGTCGAAAAGGCGCTACGCGGCGGCGCGTTGTGGAACGAGGTCAAGGACAAGCTCAATGCATCGGGGCTGAGCCTGTCCGGCGGCCAGCAGCAGCGGCTGTGCATCGCGCGCACCATCGCGGTGCGGCCCGAGGTGATCCTGTTCGACGAGCCGTGCTCGGCGCTCGACCCGATCTCGACCGCCAAGATCGAAGAACTGATCGACGAGATGAAGGACGATTATACCATCGCCATCGTCACCCATAACATGCAGCAGGCCGCCCGCGTCTCCGACTCGACGGCTTTCATGTATCTCGGCGAACTGATCGAATTCGGCGAGACCAACAAGATCTTTACCTCGCCGACCGATCGTCGCACCCAGGACTACATCACCGGCCGCTTCGGCTGACGCGCGTTTGCGCGGGGAGAACTATCATGGCTTTTGAACACACCACCAAGGCCTTCGACGGCGACCTGCAGGAATTGACCCGGCTCGTGGCCGAGATGGGCGGACTGGCGGAGCGCCAGATCGTCGAATTGGTCGACGCCCTGATCCGCCGGGATCTCGCGCTCGGTGAGCGCGTGGTCGCGGGCGATGCCGAAATCGATCAATTGCAGCGCGTCATCGAGGAGCGCGCGGTGCTGACTATTGCCCGGCGCCAGCCGATGGCCGTCGACCTGCGCGAGATCGTCGGCGCGCTGCGCGTCGCCACCGATCTGGAACGGATCGGCGACCTGTCGAAGAATATCGGCAAGCGCGTCACCGCGCTCGACAGCGACTTTCATCCCTTGAAACTGATCCGCGGCCTCGAGCACATGACCGACCTGGTGCAGTCGCAGGTAAAATCCGTGCTCGACGCCTATGCCGCGCACGATTTGCCGGCGGCGATGCAGGTATGGAAAGGCGACGAGGAGGTCGACGCCATCTGCACCTCGCTGTTCCGCGAATTGCTGACCTACATGATGGAAGACCCGCGCAACATCAGCTTCTGCATCCACCTGATGTTCTGCGCCAAGAATATCGAACGGATCGGCGATCACGCCACCAACATCGCCGAGACCGTATTCTACATGATCGAGGGCCAGCAGATCCTCGACAAACGACCCAAGGGCGACATGACAAGCTTTGCGAATGCTCCCGGCAACTAGTGCGTGTTCAGTGACGGCAGGCCATCGGATATGATCCGGGGACGGACACGAGTTTTGCGAATTGACGAAGAGAAGAACGCAATTTTTGATGAGAGATCGCACTTATGAGCGCACGGATTCTGGTGGTCGAGGACGAAGAGGCGTTGACCACGCTGCTACGCTACAATCTGGACGCCGAGGGCTACGAGGTCGAGACGGTTGCCCGCGGTGACGACGCCGACACGAGATTGAAAGAGCGCGTTCCCGACCTGATCGTGCTCGACTGGATGCTGCCGGGCCTGTCCGGCATCGAGTTGTGCCGCCGGCTGCGGGCGCGGCCGGAAACCAAGCAGCTTCCGATCATCATGCTGACCGCCCGCGGCGAGGAAAGCGAGCGGGTGAGGGGGCTCGCCACCGGCGCCGACGACTATATCGTCAAGCCGTTCTCGGTGCCGGAGCTGCTGGCGCGGGTGCGCGGCCTGCTGCGGCGCGCCAGCCCCGAACGTCTCGCCACCGTGCTGGCTTACGGCGATATCGAACTCGACCGCGACAAGCGGCGGGTGGCCCGCTCCGGCCGGCCGATCGATCTCGGGCCGACCGAATATCGCCTGCTGGAATTTTTCCTGGAGCATCCCGGCCGCGTCTTCAGCCGCGAGCAACTGCTCGACAGCGTATGGGGACGGGACATCTATATCGACGAGCGCACCGTCGACGTGCATATCGGCCGCTTGCGCAAACTGCTCAATCCCGGCCGCGAGCAGGATCCGATCCGCACGGTGCGCGGCGCCGGCTACGCGCTGGACGATCGCTTCGACAAGGTGGAGTAAAACCAAACAGCGGGAGGAACGCCCCCTGGCGGGGTCGTTCCTCTTTGCAAATACGCCGCGACAGACTTAGTTGCGGTCGATGATGACCTTGCGGTCAACGTCCGGTTCGCGATCCTTCCGGATGATCACGGTCTTGTCGCGCTCCGGCTCGCGCTCCTTGATGACGGTAGTGCGGTCACGGTCATGATCGCGGTGTTCTCCAACCGTCACGCCGGCGCCGACCGGACCGACGCCAACACCGAGTCTTACATCATCCGCGCTTGCCGGCACGGCGAAGCTGATACCAGCCAGCGCTGCCACTACGATTGCATACTTCATCTTGCTCTCCTCCATGATGAACCCAATGGCGAGAGAAGTGCTTCGCGCGTGTAATGTTCCCTTTCGTGACCACGGAACCGGCACGATAGCTATTTCCAGGTGACCGCGGCGGTGGAACGCCGGTTCGGATCGAGCGTTAAGGCCCGAACTAAGGAGACCTGCGCCATGGCATTCAATCCTTCTTCTTATTTCGCGGGCGTAGGAACCGTCGTTCTGGCGATGGGCCTCGGCTTCAGCGGCGGTCTCGTGGTGACCGGCTCGAATCACAAGTTCGATCCACCCAACCGGGTGGAGCGCGTGGCCTCGGCCGCGCCGCTGCGGTCGGCGCCGTCGGCTCAGGCGTCGGTTCCGCTCGGTGCGCCTTCGGCGCCCGATCCAGAGCCCAACCCGCCGTCTTCGCCGCAAGGCGCCGCAACCCAGCCATCGCCGCCGCCTGAGCCGGTGCGGGCCGCCGTGCAGCCGACGCAAAATCAGCCGGCGCAGGCAACGGGCGAACAGCATGCCGCGACAAACGATCAGCCGCAGCAGGCGCAACAACCGTCTGTGCAGCAGTCCACCGTGAAGCCGCAGGATGACGTTGCGAAGAGAGCTGCGGAAAGAAAGCAGACGCAGCATCGCAGATGGGCGGAGCGCCGGCGGCAGCGTCAGCCTGACAACGTCGACGGTGCCGTCGTCGAGGTCCGGCGGCAGCATCAGCCTGACGACGCCGACGGTGCCGTCGTCGAAGTCCGGCGGCAGCGTCAGCCTGACAACGCTGATGGTGCCGTCGCCGAGGTGAGGAAGATCGACCAGCCCGGCGAGGGGCGGGAGGTGCATGGGGACCTGTTCGAAATGCCGCGGTTGGGATTCTTCGGCCAATAGCGATGATGCGCTCGGATTTGGGCTTCGGATAACGTATTCAGGACTCAGGCGTGGTCACGGGCGGAGGTGGAGATTCCGCCGTCATCCGCAGCCGTCGCCTGCTGGCGCGAACCGATATGGGTCTCCATGAAGCCAGCAAGATATTGCGGAACGTCCGAACCGTCCATGTCGCAGCGGCATTGAATTTCACGCGCGACATCGACGGAGATGTCCTTTGACCAGTGCTCGAGCGTGTTGAAGGCGACGACCCGGATGGGCTCGTTGAATTGCCCGGACAACAGATCGGTGAGCGCGGCCTCGAGATCGGTGCGTTCGATCTCGATTTCCTGGTAGATCTTGCCTTGCTGGCAGCCGTCAACGATCACGTAGATGGTTTGATCGGCACCATAGGGTACGGGTTGCCTCGTCCAGGTGAACTCGGTCATCGCAAGCGCTCCCAGCATGACGGAACCCGGATTCAAGCAGAGCAGGCGGGCAATGGTTCCGGCGCGCGGAACAAACTTTCGTCGGGTCCATTGGTGTGTCGAAGCCGCAAGCCAGCAGGAATGCGAGATGGACGAACAGACCCCCCAGCCTAATGCGGCGGCACGTGCCCTGGACACGGTCACCGACGTGACGCGAACCACAACCGAAATATCTTCAGCCCTGGTTGATGCGGTCGGCCGCCTGATCGAGGCGCTCGAGCGGGCGAGACGTCCGCACCGGCCCCTGGGTATCGTGGCCGCGATGACGCGCGAGGCGCCGCTGTCGGCACTGTTCGTCGCGGTTTTGCTGGGAATTGCGATCGGCCGCCGGCATTAATGCCGACAGGCAAAGCAAGTGGGCATCTCAACCCGGTCCGGCGATGAATACGATCGCGCACAGCACGCCGGTGGCCATGACGAGCGTCATCGCCAGCGAAAGGCCGACATCGGCGCAATCCGGACCGCATTGGCATTTCCATGCCTCATGACTCCTCCGGCCGGTTCGGCCTGGTCGTCAGCATTTGTTTCATCTCGGCCGCCAGACGCAACTGACCGGCCTTGCGCAGGGCTTCGGACCGCGCTTCGCCATGGGGCAGCTGCAGCGCCGCGTCGAGCGCCTCCCGGGCGAGCGCGTCCCAATCGTGATGCCGTGCCGGGCGATTCGTTGGTGATGGTTTCATCGCCGGTCACCGCGGCGGCTTGAGGCAGTCGGTCAGCCGGCTGACGGCGTCCGAGGTCATCGGGTCCCGCAACACCATTTTCGTATCGAGGTTGTCGCACTTGCCACACTCAAAGGTCCGGCAGTCGAACCCTGAGGGGCCGGGTGCGATTCGCAACAGCACCATGCGGGTGCCGCAATGCGCGCAGCGTGGACGTTCGATCGGGGAAAGCGGCGGGTTATAATCGCGGCTCGGCATCGACGGCGTCCAGCGGACAACTAGCAACCTTGTCAGGATATGACGGCAGGCAACTGCTGTCTGTTCGGTATCCGACCAAACGCCCGGTTTGTTGTGTGGCGCGTTTCCCGGCCTGGATTCGCGTTCCGGACGCGGAACAAACCGGTCGCCACCCGGGTTGTTGGCCCGAGAATGAGGAGAACGGGCGATGACTTTGCTCAGATGGGCGCTATTGTTTTTTATCATATCGATCGTGGCCGGCCTCCTGGGATTCACCGGCATATCGGCGGCAACCGCCGACGTGGCGCGGATTCTTTTCTACATCTTCCTGGTGATTTTCCTGGTTCTGCTGCTGCTCGGCCTGACCATCTTCCGGGTCTGACGGCGGCGCAGCCAGGGCGCCGGTTCGCCTGGGGCAGACGGCCGTGGGTTGGCGACATCCCCGCCGCTCAAATCATTGTGCAGTCTCGGTTTCGGAACAACGATTGGTGGTTTCGGTTGGTCGCTCGGCGCGCAGGCGCGCGCCGGGGGCGCAGCTGTGCGCTCTCATTTGCGGAGCGACGGAGGTCGTCATGCCCGACAAGACCGCCCCACCAAAACCTGCCGGTTTCAGCCGGCGTAAATTCATGGCGGGCGCGGCGGGAACCGCGGTGGTGCCCCTGGTCGCGCGATCCGCACAGGCGGCTGCCGAACCGGCAACCTCGCCGGATCCCTCGCTGCCGGTCGATGTAAGGCTCGAGGTCAATGGTGCATCCCGGTTGCTGAGCATCGATGCGCGCACCACCGTGCTGGACGCGCTTCGCGAGCATGTGGGTCTCACCGGAACCAAGAAGGGATGCGATCACGGCCAATGCGGCGCCTGCACGGTGCTGATCGGCGATCGGCGGGTGGTGTCCTGCCTGACGCTGGCCGTTGCCGCCCAGGATCAGCCGATCACCACCATCGAGGGCCTCGCCCGGGACGGCAAGCTGCATCCGATGCAGCAGGCCTTTGTCGATCAGGATGCCTTCCAGTGCGGCTATTGCACCCCAGGACAAATCCTGTCGGCGGTGGCTTGCGTCAGGGAAGGGCACGCCTCCAGTGCAGAGGACATTCGTGAATATATGAGCGGCAACATCTGCCGCTGTGCCGCCTATCCCAACATCGTCGCCGCAATCCAGCAGGCCGCGCCGGCGATGTCAGAGCAGCAGAAGGGCTAGTGCCATGCGACCGTTCACCTACCAGCGCGCCACGGATGCTTCGATCGCGGCCTCGGTTTTTGCCGCCGCAGCGAGCAACGATCCCTTGAGCGAAAATCCGGCGCAATTTTTGGCCGGCGGAACGACGCTGATCGATCTCATGAAGCTCGATGTCATGCGTCCGCGCATCCTGGTCGATATCAATCCGCTGGCGAGACAGTGGTCGGCCATCACGCTCGATGGTGACGATCTGCGGCTCGGCGCCCTCGCCCGGATGTCGGATGTTGCCGCCAATCCCGAGGTCCAGCGCGGCTATCCGATGATTGCGGAGGCGCTGAAGCTGGCGGCCAGCGCCCAATTGCGCAACATGGCGACGCTCGGCGGCAACGTGCTCCAGCGCACCCGCTGCAGCTATTTCCGCGATGTCAGCTACGCCACCTGCAACAAGCGCAATCCGGGCTCGGGCTGCGCCGCGATTGAGGGCTTCAACCGTAGCCACGCGGTGCTGGGCACCAGCGAGAAATGCATCGCCACCTATCCCGGCGATTTTGCCCAGGCCATGATCGCGCTCGACGCCGAGCTCGAGATCGCCGGCAGATCCGGACCGCGCACCATTCCGTTCGCCGACCTGCACAAGCCGCCCGGCGACACCCCGCAGATCGAGACCACGCTCGGCGCGGGTGATCTGATCACCGGCTTCCATGTTCGGGGCCGTTGGCCGCGCTCGGTTTATCTGAAGGCGCGGGACCGGCAATCCTACGAATTCGCGCTGGCTTCGGCCGCCATCGCGCTTGACGTGGAGGACGGCCTGATCCGCGACGCCCGCGTGGCGCTGGGCGGCGTCGCCACGGTGCCGTGGCGCGCGCGTGAGGCGGAATCCCTGCTGAAAGGACAAAAATTCGACGACGCGCTGGCGCAGCGCGCGGCCGAGGCGGCGTTCGCGGGCGCCGCGGGCAGGCAGCACAATTCGTTCAAGATTGGGCTCGGCAAGCGCGTGGTCGGCCGCGCCTTGCACCGCGCTGCGATGATGGAGGTCTGATCATGTCGATTGCCGCTCCGGAACCGAAAGCCAATATGGGCCAGCCGATCCCTCGGCTCGATGCCGTCGCCAAGGTGACCGGCAAGGCCCAGTATGCCGCCGACGTTGCGCTGAGCCGTCCGGTCTTTGCCTATCTGGTCACCAGTGCCATCGCCAAAGGCCGCATCGACCGCTTCGAACTTGCCGCCGCCAGGCAGGTTCGCGGCGTGATCGATATCGTCACCTACCAGAACGCCGAACAGCTCAAGCCTGCCAAACTGTTCAGTGGTGGCGGCTATTCCTCGACGACGATTCAGCCGTTGCGATCCAGCGAGATCGCCAACGACGGTGAAATCATCGCCGTCGTGCTGGCGGAAACTTTCGAGGCGGCACGCGAGGCCGCGCATCGGGTCAAGGTGGACTACACCGCGGCGATCCCGACCGCGTCGTTCGGCTCCGGCGGCACCACCACCGCACCGGCCAAGGGGCAACTAGCCCAGTTCAAGGAAGACCCCAAGGTGGGCGATTTCGCCAGGGCGTTCGACGCCGCCGAGGTCAAGATCACGGCCGCTTACGAAACCCCGCCGCAGCATCACAATCCGATGGAGCTGTTCGCCACCAGTTGCGTCTGGAATGACGACCGGCTCACCATCTACGAGCCCAGCCAGTATGTGTACGGCTTGAAAAACGGCGTCGCCGAGCAGCTCGGCATCGACGTCGACAAGATCCGGGTGATCAATTCCTATGTCGGCGGCGCGTTCGGGTCCAAGGGATCGATGACGCCGCGCACCGCGATCATCGCATCGCTGGCGCGACGGCTGGGGCGCCCGGTCAAGCTGGTCGCCACCCGGGACCAGGGGTTCACCATCGCGACCTATCGCGCCGAGACCCGCCACCAGATCAAGCTCGGCGCCGGCCGCGATGGCAAGCTGACAGCTCTTCGTCATGAGGGCTGGGAAATCTCGTCCCGCGCCGACGCCTATGCGGTGGGCGGCACCAAGACGACGACGCGGCTGTACGCCTGCCCGAACATCGAGAGCCAGGTCTCGATCGTGCGCGCCGACCGCAACACGCCCGGCTTCATGCGCTCGCCGCCGGAAGTGCCTTACCTGTTCGCGCTGGAAAGTGCGATGGATGAACTCGCGGTCGAACTTCAGATGGATCCGGTCGAACTGCGTCGCGTCAACGACACCACCAGGGAACCGATCGGCGGCAACCCCTATACTTCCCGATCGCTGATGGCTTGTTACGACGAAGCCGCCAAAGCCTTTGGCTGGAGCCAGCGCAATCCGCAGCCGAAGTCGATGTCGTCGGGCGACTGGCTGACCGGGTGGGGTTGCGCCACCACCTGCTATCCGAGCCAGATGGCGCCAGCTGCGGCGCGGATACGGCTGCAGCGCGACGGCCGCACCCGGGTCGAGATCGCCGGGCACGAGATCGGCAACGGCGCCTATACCGTGATCGGCCAGGCCGCCGCGGAAAGGCTCGGCGTGCCGATCGAGAAGGTCTCGGTGTTCATTGGCGACAGCGACTTGCCGCCCGCGCCGGTCGCCGGCGGCTCCAATTCCACCGCCAGCACCTGCTCGGCGGTGATCACGGTCTGCGACCAGATCCGGCAGCGCCTGTTCAAGGCGCTGAACCCGAACGAATCCTTGGGAGACAGGGCGAAGGAGACAGTCGGTATCGGACAGACGCCGGTCACCAGGGCCGCGAAGGGCGACAGCCCGCTCAATCTGGAGCAGGCCTTCGATGCGCTGGGTGTGAGCCTGGTCGAGGAATATGGCGAGTGGAAGCCGGACGGCGCGCCCACCGACGCCTTCAGCGCAATGCAGAAGGGCCAGGTCCGCATGGTCGGTGGCAGTGGCATGAAAGGCAAGATTGCCTACGCGTTCGGCGCCGAGTTCGTCGAGGTCCGCATCAACCGCTGGACCCACGAAATCCGCGTCCCGCGGCTGGTCGGGGCCTTCGCCGCCGGCCACATCATGAATCCCCGCACCGCGCGCAGCCAGCTGATGGGCGGCCTGATCTGGGGAATGTCATCGGCGCTGCATGAAGCGACCGAGATCGACCCGCGCAACGCGCGCTACATCAACGATAACCTCGCCGACTACCTGGTGCCGGTGAACGCCGACGTGCCCAGCGTCGAGGTCATTCTGCTGTCCGAGCAGGACGATCACCTCAACCCGGCCGGCGTGAAGGGCATCGGCGAATTGGGCAATGTCGGCACCAACGCGGCGATCTGCAACGCCATCTTCCACGCTACCGGTCAGCGCATCCGCAAGCTGCCGGTCCGGCTCGAGGACCTGGAAATCTAGGTCGCAGGCACATCAATTACGACCTGGTACGCCGGCATGACAAAGATGCGGGCGCGGCTGGCCGCCATCGCGGCCGTGCCCGACGCGTTCATTCCTTTTGACCGATCGCTCTGATACACGAGATGTTGAGCCGGCGCGTGAAAATAACCTCGCGGGCTGCAGACAAATCCTGAATAATCGGCAAATTCTGAATAGTCGAACGGCGATTGCGTCGGCCCCAGGCGCGCGTGATGTAGCGGAATTCGATCCTCGTCAACTCGGTTGGCCTTTCGGGAAAGGACGCGCGGACCATGGCAAAAGGCTCCGATCTGCTGGTCACGGCGCTTGAGCAGGAAGGCGTCAAATGCATTTTTGCCATTCCCGGCGAAGAGAATCTCGATGTGCTGGAGTCGCTGCGGCAATCCAGTATCAGGCTGGTGCTGACGCGCCATGAACAGGCGGCGGGTTTCATGGCTGCGACCTATGGACGGCTGACGGGCCGGGCAGGGGTCTGCCTCACCACGCTGGGACCGGGCGCGTTGAATCTGACGACCAGCGCCGCCTACGCGCATCTCGGCGCGATGCCGATGGTGATGATCACGGGTCAGAAGGCGATCCGGAGCAGCCGGCAGGCACGGTTTCAGATCGTCGATATCGTGGCCACCATGCGCCCGCTGACCAAGATGGCGAGCCAGATCATTAGTGCCCGGAGCATTCCGACCCTGGTGCGCGACGCGTTTCGTGTCAGTCAGCAGGAGCGGCCGGGGCCGGTTCATCTCGAACTGCCTGAAGACATTGCGGCCGAGAACGCCGATGCCGCACTGGTGCCCCCACATCCGGTCGATCTGCCGGCAGCACCCACGAGCGCCGTCGACCGTGCCGCCACCATGATGATGGCGGCTCGACGACCGCTGGTGATGCTGGGTGCTGCGGCAAGCCGGCCCGATCTCGCCGAGCCGCTGTCGGCTTTCGTCCGCCGCCTCGGCATCCCGTTCTTCAACACCCAGATGGGCAAGGGTGCGGTGAACGGCGGTTCCAATCTCTACATCGGTACCGCCGCGCTGTCGGAGCGGGACTGGGTGCATCAGGCCATCGACCAGGCCGACCTGATCCTGTCGATCGGCCACGACACCGTCGAAAAGCCGCCGTTTCTGATGGGCGCGCAGGGACCCATCGTCATCCATGTCGGCGCCGTTCCCGCGACCGTCGAACAAGTCTACTTTCCGCAGGCCGAGATCATCGGCGACGTCGGCATGAGCCTCGCGTTGCTGGCCGACCGCCTCGACGGCAAGCTGCCCAATGCTGCCGCGCTATCGGGATTGCGCCAGGGCATTCTGGCGCGGCTTGCCGATCGCGCCGAGGAGGATCGCTTCCCGCTGACGCCGCAGCGTATTGTCCATGACGTCCGCGCGGTGATGCCGCCCGACGGCATCGTCACGCTCGACAACGGCATGTACAAGATCTGGTTCGCCCGCAACTACCGCACCGACGTCGCCAATACCCTGCTGCTCGACAACGCGCTGGCCACCATGGGGGCAGGACTGCCGTCGGCGATGGCGGCCTGCCTGCTGCATCCGGACCGCCGCGTGCTGGCGGTATGCGGCGATGGCGGCTTCATGATGAATTCGCAGGAGATGGAGACCGCGGTACGCCTCGGTCTCAATCTCGTGGTTTTGATCCTGGAAGACAAAGCCTATGGCATGATCCGCTGGAAACAGGAGGTCGACCGCTTCAAGGATTTTGGACTGAACTTCGGCAACCCCGACTTCGTCGCCTACGCCCGGGCCTACGGTGCCAAGGGAGCCCGTGTGGCTTCTGCTTCCGGCCTGCGCGAGTCTCTTGAACGAGCCTTCGCCGAAGGTGGCGTGCAACTTGTCGTGGTCCCGGTGGACTATTCCGAGAACATGCGGGTCCTGGTGGAAGAGTTGCGCTCCGCATAGCTCATGCAGTTACTAAATGCTGGGATTACAATGCTGTAACGCTAATCGGATGCGGCCCGCCATCTGTTGCATTCCGCCCCCGCTCCCCCCATTCTCCGCAAAAGCCGTACGCGAATCTAACTCACCGAGCGAGGGTATACCGGCATGTTCGTTTCATTTTTCCCACGGCCCAAGGCGTTCTTCATTTCGGCGGTGGTCTGCGCCTTGCTGGGGATTGCGTTGTGGTACGGCGTCGTCGACGATCTCGGCAACAGGCTTGGTATTGCCGCAACAGCTGCCAATGCGCCGGTCGGCGTGGCGATGCTGTGGACCGGGCCTTCGCTGTGGTTCTACCTGTATCTGGGCCTCTGCCTCATCGCCTTCGCCAGCGTCTGGAGCGTGGTATCGCCGCATCCCTGGGCGCGATGGTCGGTCTTCGGCTCCGCCTTCATCCTGTTCGTCACTTACTTCAATGTCCAGGTCCATGTCGCCATCAACAGCTGGTCCGGCCTGTTCTACAACCTGCTCCAGCAGGCGCTGTCAAAACCGGGATCGGTCCCGGCGGAGCAATTCTACGGCTTGTTGTGGGTATTTGCCGGCATCGCCTTGATCGGGATAATGGTCGCGGTGGTGACCAACTTCTTTGTCAGTCACTACATCTTCCGCTGGCGCACCGCGATGAACGACTACTACATGACCTTTTGGCCGAGGCTTCGCCTCATCGAAGGCGCATCGCAGCGGGTCCAGGAAGATACCATGCGGTTCTCGACCACCATGGAAGGTCTTGGCGTCAACCTGATTCAGTCCGTCATGACCCTGGTGGTATTCCTGCCGATCCTGGTCAAGCTATCGAGCAACATCACCGAGCTGCCTTTGGTCGGTGTGATCCCCTATCCGCTGGTCGTTGCAGCGGTCGTCTGGTCGCTGTTCGGAACCGCGTTGTTGGCGCTGATCGGCATCCGGTTGCCCGGAATCGAGTTTTTCAACCAGCGCGTCGAAGCGGCTTATCGCAAGGAGCTGGTGCTCGGCGAGGACGATGCGGCCCGCGCCGATCCACCCACCGTGCAGGAGTTGTTTGGCGCAATTCGCCGAAACTACTTTCGTCTCTACCTGAATTTCCTGTATTTCAATGTCGCCCGTTACGGCTATCTGCAGACCGATGCCATCGTTGGCTATCTGCTGTTGATCCCGAGCATCGCTGTCGGCAAAATCACGCTCGGCATCATTCAGCAAATCCTTCGTGCCTTCAGCCAGGTCAGCTCTTCTTTTCAATATCTCGTCAATTCGTGGAGCACGATCGTCGAACTGATATCGATCTATCAAAGATTGCGGGGCTTTGAAGCCAGGATCCATGACGAGCCGCTGCCTGCGATCGAGACGCAGGGCGGGGAACTGCAGGCTTCGTGAAGGTTCGCAACGATCTTGACAACAACAGGGGAGGGGACAGATGGCGCTTTTCGGCGGTCGGACTGTGGGGAGTGCTGCGCTGGCGTTGGTGTTGGGGCTGGTCAATTTCACCGCCGGCGCGGAACCCTTCCAATCCGGGTTTGCAGGAGAGCGTGCGCAATCATTTGAGCTGCTATCCGTTCGGGATCGATGCCATCGGCCGCGGCAATCTCGATCAGGGCATCGCAATCTGGAAAGGCTGTTTCGCGCCCGATTACAGGTTCTCGGTGTTTCTCGGTCGCGGCGAGCCGACCGTCTGCCCGGGTGAGAAGTGCAGTTTTCCGAACACCATGAGCTCGATCGAGATGCGGGCCAATCTTGCCAAGCGGGTATTTGAGGGCGCCGGTTTTGTGCGGACGTCCCATCACGTCACCAACGCGACCATCACTATCGTCGACGCTGATCACGCCAGGGTGAACGCCTATCTGCAGGCCTGGCATGTGCGCAAGGAAGGCGGCGGCGTTGTGGTCGGCTTCGGGACCTGGGACCTTGAGCTCGCGCGCGACAACGACGCCTGGCTGATCACCAGCGAAGATCTGAAAATCACCGGATCGGGCGTGCTGGCAGCGCCGCAATGACGCGCGGCGGGGAATCGGACATTCGCCGCGTCGTCACCGGCCACGATCCGAATGGGCGCGCCAACATCCGTATCGACGATCGCATGACGCCGGCTGGCGTCGCGCGCGGCGATGCGAAATTCGCGCTGGTCTGGACCACGGCGACGGTTCCCGCCGACAACAATGACGACACCGACGGCGCGACCCGCGCCGCCGGCCTGACGCTGCATGGCGGATCGGTGATCCGGGTGGTCGACCTGGCCCCGGCCCAGCAATCCCCGATGCACCGCTCGAATTCGATCGACTACGGCATCATTCTCCGCGGCGCGATCGAACTCGAACTCGAGGGCGGCGACCGGACCAGCCTCGGACCCGGCGACATTGTCGTGCAGCGCGGTACCAATCATCTGTGGCGAAACCCCAGCCCCACGGAATGGTGCCGGATCGTGTTCGTGCTGATCGAGGCGTTGCCGGTTCGCGTGAACGGTGTCGGTCTGGAGGAAATCCACCCGTGAGCTTGCTTCGCCTTGGTGCGGCGCTCCATTCGCGCCGCGCCGAGACTTGCCGTGAGGTGGGAGCGGGGGCCGGACCCTACGCGTCCAACCCCAGCACGCGCGCGGTGTTGGTAGCGACCATCTTGTGAATGTCGGCGTCCTCGTAGCCGAGATCCATGCACATCTCGACGCCGCGGCGGAATCCTTCCAGCGGGCTCATCGATCCCTTCTGGCCGAAATCGGAGCACAGGATCGTGCTCTCGATCCCCGCCGCATCGATCTGGCGCCGCAGATCCTCGGGACTGCGGCCTTCCACCTTCCGTTTGCTGAGGAACATGGCGAGCGAGTGCTCGACGATCGCGCCCATGGCCGCGATACCCTTGACGTCGTTGAGGCTCGCCCCGACGATGTCTTCCGGATGGGTGAACACCAGCCGCTTCACCCCGCGCTTTTGCGCCTCCTCGAACACCTTCCAGGTTTCACTGACGTGAATGTGGCCGCTGGCCAGAACCATGTCGTTCTTCGCCACCACGTCCAGAACTTCCTTGACGTCGTCGCGAACCTTGCCCGCGTCATCCAGCACAGCAATCGGCGCGGCCGGCCGCATCTTCTGGGTCGACGCCGGGTGGACCCAATTGGCGGTTTTCTCCCAGCGCAGATGGTTCTCCGCCGCCAGCGTCGGCATCCAGACGATCTTGCCGCCCATCGCAGCGGTATGTTCGACGGCGTAGGGATTCATCCCGCCGACGACGTTGTTCAGCACGATGCTCGAGAAGATCCTGGTGCGCAATTCCGGGTAATGTTTGGAAATCAGCTGTGCCGTCGCAACGCCGGCATAGTCATGATCCTTGGTTACCACGGCGTCGAAGCCCGCTTCCGACATCTGCTGGACCAGTTCCAGATGATCGAGCGAGCGCTCCGCGATCGATGGGCCGGAGTGCACATGCGGATCGATGGCATGCTGCAGGATCTTGTCGATGCGGGAGTTGCGGTCGGATTGAGACGCGTCTTGGGAAGCCATTGTCAGTCACCAGTTTGATTGTCAGTCAGGCGTTGTAAGCTGAACAATCATATGGCGGGTTTGCGCTGGAGGATAGCGCCTGCGGACGCATCAGGCCTCGAAGTGACGTTCGATTCGGCGCACCAGATGCGACCTGGAGTCATGATGTTTCTCAGACCGATACGGTGCGCGAATGCTGACCCGCTTTGCGTCCTCGTGTGACCGTTTCCGGTAGGTGAAATCATTCGATTATCGCGACGGTCGCCAGCGCAGCGCGCGCGCCTCGACCGCGCCGAGCAACAGCGCCGTGAAGTAGCCCGTCACGCCGAGCAGGATGACGCCGGCATAGAGATCGGCGGCGCGAAACGACCGCGCGGCCAGCAGGATATGATTGCCGAGACCTTCCTGGCCCGCCAGCATCTCGCCGACCACCGCCAGGATAAGGGCGACGGTCAGCCCGAGCCGCATGCCGGAAAGGATATCCGGCATCGAACTTGGCAGCGAGATCTTGTAGATCTGCTCCAGCTTCGACAGCCCGAGCGCGCGGCTGACTTCATAGAGGCGCGGCTCGACCGCGGCAAAGCCGTGCACGGTTGCCAGCAGCATTGGCCACAGCGCGCCGAACGCGATGACGGCGAGCACCATGCGCTCGGACAGGCCGAGCAGCGAAATCGCCAGCGGCATGATCGCGGAGGCCGGCAGCGGCCGCATCAGCTCCAGCATCGGCCCGAGATAGGCGCGGGCGCGCGCCGACGAGCCGATCAGCGCGCCGAGCATGATGCCGAGCAGCGAGGCCAATAGCCACCCGAGCGCCATGTGCCGGATGGTGCCGATCCAGCGCGCCAGCAGGTCGCCGTGGAGCAGTCCATTCACCAGCGACGCCCAGGCGCGATTTGGCCCCGGCAGGAATACCGGTGACACCAGCCTGGCATCGGCGACCAGCTGCCAGGTGAGAACGGCGGCCGCGGCGGCGAGGAAGCTCGCGGCCAGCCAAAGCGCGCGCGTGTGCCGCATCATCGATCCTCCAGATTGGCCGCGGCGCCGAACAACCTGCGCTGCGCAACCGACATCATGGCGCTTAAGGCCCAGCCGAGCACGCCGATCCAGGCCAGATAGGCCAGCATGATTTCAGGCTGCAGCGCCTGGCTCGCCTGCATCATGCGGCTGCCGACGCCGATGGTATTGGAACTGATCTCGACGGTCACCGCCACGATCAGCGAAAAGCCGACGGCGAGGCGGAGGGCCAGGAAAATCCGTGGTAGCGCCGCCGGTATAGCGATCTTGAAGATGCGCGCAGTGAGGCTGAGCTGCAGCGCGTGCGAGACCTCTAGCAACCGCGGCTCGATGTCCGACACCGCGGCGCGGGTCAGGATCAGCGCCGGCCACAGCGTGGCGAAGGCGATGATGACGATTTCCATCCGGTAACCGAATCCGTAGATCAACAACGCAATGGGGATCAGGGCCACCGACGGAATCGGCCGGATCGTCTCGATGATGACCTCGAGCAGCCGGTCGAGCGGACGGAACAATCCGATCAGCAGGCCAAGCACCAGTCCGATGCCGAAGCCAAGGCCAAGGCCGGTCATGGCGCAGGCCAGCGTCTGCGCCGTGGTGGTGAGCAGGCTGCCGTCGCCGAGCGCCTCGAACCACGCCACGATAATGTCCGATGGCGGCGCCAGGCTGTCGCTCTGCAGATGACTGACCCTGGCGCCGATCTCGGCAAGGCCGATCAGGCCGAGCGGAATGACCAACCCCCGAAGATCGCGTTTCATGGCGGGCCCGCTTAATGAAATGGATAGTTTGTTGCGGCGTTCACGGGTGATACCGACGCGGCCGGGATCGGGCAACCGGAATCGACCGCGGCGCCCGCCTTGCGCGTGATATCCCGCGACGACATCCCGTGGTGGCCATGCCCCGCCTGACAGCGCCTCCGCCGGTCCGACACTGGAACGCGGGGCAGGGCGCCCTGGTGAGCGGGAACCAGGCGCCGCACCCCGAGGACGCCTGTTTCCCATTGCCGGCCTGAGCCGTTACGATGGCGCATCCTCAGACTCGGGAAAGGCAATGAAACGGCGCTCGGGAGCAGGCGGCGGACCGGAGAAATCGCCAAACCGCACGGCAGTGACGCGAAAGCGCAGCCCGGCGCCGAAGGCCGTTCGCGTCTCCAGCCCTGGCGATGAACTCGCGCGGCTTGAGCGTGAACTCCAGGACGCCCGGGAGCGGCAGGCCGCCACCGCCGAGGTCCTCAGCCTGATCTCAGACGCACCGACCGATCTGCAGCCGGTGTTCGAGAGAATCGTCAAGAATGCAGCGCGGCTCTGCCAGAGTGTGCTGAGCGCGGTCTATCGCCGGGGCGGGGAGCATGTCCACCTGGTCGCCCACGATCAGTTCTCGCCAGAATCGGTGGCGGCGGTGCGGAAGGCTTATCCGGCACCGCTCACCAGCAACAACCTGATCGCGGTGGCGCTGCGCGAGCGGCGCGTCGTGCACGAGCCCGATGTCCTGATCTCCGGCGGCTACAGCGAACTGCAGCGGACCTCGGGTTATCGCAGCATCCTGGTCGTGCCCATGCTTCGGGACGAAGTCGCGATCGGCGCCATCGCGGTGATGCGGCTCGAGCCGGAACTGTTCCCAAGGGCGCAGGTCGAGCTTTTGAAGACATTTGCCGGCCAGGCGGTGATCGCCATCGAGAACACGCGGCTGTTCACCGAGCTGCAGGAGCGCACCCGGCAGCTGTCGCAGTCACTTGACGATCTGCGTGCCGCGCAGGGCAGCCTGGTGCAGACCGAAAAACTGGCAGCGCTGGGGCGGCTGGTGGCGGGCGTCGCGCACGAGATCAACACCCCGGTCGGTACCAGCCTGACGGTGGCGTCGGCATTCATCCACAAGGCCGATCGGTTTGAAGCCGATGTCGCCGGCGGCGACGTGCGCCGCTCGAGCCTGACCGAATTCATGGCGGCCAGCCGCGAGGCGGCGTCGCAGATCATGATCAATCTTGGTCACGCGGTCGATCTGATCCAGTCGTTCAAGCAGGTGGCCACCGACCGCAACGTCTCGGACCGCCGAGGATTCGATCTCGGCCAGGTCACCGAACAGGTCGTCAAGGGACTGCGGTTCGGGCTGCGCAGCCACAATCTCAAGGTCAGCGTCGAATGCGAGCCCAATCTCGCCATGAACAGCTATCCCGGACCGTACGGCCAGGTGCTCACCAACCTCGTGATCAACTCGGCGGTGCACGCCTTTCCGGACGGCGCACGCGGGTCCGTCCATATTGCGGCGCAGGCCTCGGGCAAGGACAACGTCGAAGTGCTGTTTTCAGACGACGGCTGCGGCATGAGCCCGGAGGTGAGGCGCCAGGTATTCGACCCGTTCTTCACGACGCGGCGCGACCAGGGCTCTACCGGCCTCGGGTTGCACATCGTCCACAACATCGTGACCAATCGTCTGGGTGGCCGGATCCAACTGGAAACCAGGCCCGGCGCGGGGACGAAAATCCGGATCATCGTGCCGCGTGAGGCGCCGCTGGAGTCTGCTGCGGAATAGCGGGCACCGCGGTCGCGCCGATCGCCGACAGCTCCGGCCTCCCCAATGAAACCGCTCGTTATTCCTGGCTTGCAACCGGGCCGGTTTGATTCTCCTCGTCCCCATCTGCCTCAAGCTCGGACAGGATATCGACGAGTTCGCGAACGCGACCGGTCGCCAAAGGTCTGCCCGCATTCATGAGCGGTTCGTCATTGCAGAGCCAGGCCTGCGCCTCCGCCAGTTCGTCGACGGTTGCGCCGGTTCCGATGATCTGGGCGATGGTGACGTCGTCGGCGGTGGCGACCGCCTTGCTGACGTCGTCTCGCGTGAGGAGTCTCATGGGCTCACCCCTTTCAGCAAGCCGCCCCGTCCATCCAAAACGGTGGACAGAGATCCTGTCCTACGGCAAAAAACGAAAAAATGACCGCGTCGGTTCCCCCGGGCTCGACAGAATTTTATGAAACCTGAGGCAGGCAGGGCTGGTTATCTCTGCAGCGGTTGGCTCGCGGCATGTAGTTGCAAGGTTTCTGGTTGCGAGGTTTCGCAATGGCTTCACGCCCCGAGACCGGCTGTCCCAACGATCGCCAAAGGGGGTTTTCATGAGCAAGGAACTCATCGCCCATAACCGGCCGGTATTCGATCAGCTTCACCCAAGGGTTTATGGGGCTGCGGTCGGCTTGGTTGGCTGGTTCGCCTTGGCGGCGTGGCTGTTCTTCGACCGCAGCGATGGCGTCGGGCTTTCGAATGATATCGGACTTTCGCTGACGATGGTCAGCGTGTTGCTTTTTGTGGGAGTGCCGGTCTCCGCACGTGCATCGCACGTCCGACAATGAGCGCGAAAGCCGCGTCAGAATAATTCGCAGTGTTCTCACGGTAAGATCTGTTTGCTGCGAGACGATCTAACGGTTTGGAAGTTCCAAGTTGCGGCCAAAATCATCAAGCCTGGGAACGGAATGAGGCAAGCCGCGTGAGGTCTGCATGGTCAACCACAACGCGTTCGAGCGGATCAGGGTTCCTAACGCAGAAAGCAAACAGCCACCGCCGAAGGTGAGGCGTCGTCGCCTAAACCTGCAAGCGTCAAAGGGGGAACCAACTTTCTGGAACCATCTGACGTCACGATTAAGTACCCGTGTCGGAAGCCCGGAACAAACAACGGCGTCAGGATTTTATGTCGCGGATGGGCCGCCAGTTGAGGGCCGATCCGACCGCGTCATTCGCATCGGTTTTGTGCGAATGTGCCGGGCCAGCGGTCCCGGCGCCCGCGCAGCTCTCCACGACAGAGGAGGGGCGCAACAAGACCAATCCGACCTTTAGCGATGGAGTGATCCATGAGATGTCTGCCGCTTGTTGTTATTGGCACTGTCGCCGCGTTCGCCAGCGGCGCCTCGGCGCAATCGATCAACCTTACTGGCACCTACAGGTGCATCCAGGATTGCCGTGACGGTTACCTGGGTGCTCCGGCCTTCGTCACCCAGAACGGAGACCAGTTCAACCTTGTGACCGAGACCGGGGATTCGTACCGCGCCTGGCCCGATTTTACCGCACCGAACCGCCGGATCTGGATCGACGCGCGTAACGAGAGCGCGGTCTATTCGCCGGACGGAACGCGGATCCAATTCGATGACGGCAGGATCTGGCAGCGCGACTTCGGGCCTCCGCCGGCACCCGTCGTCTGGCACAGAGCGCCGGTCGTCTATAGAAGATAGCGCGGTCTGAACTCGATCATGGCAACGTCGTCCCGGCGCAGGTTACGGCGCCCGGGACGACACTCCGCAGGCACCAACGGTCGGGTTTGCGGCCGCTGCAACGCGGCCTTAAACATCATGTCTACGACCTAGATGCGGACTCGAACCCTTTGCAGGAAGCCGTCGATCGCCGCCGGATCCTGCTCGCGCTGCGCCAAAGCCACGTAGGTGTCCGGCCGAATGAGATAGAGCGCGTCCTTCTTCAGGCCGGCCTCGCCCATGGCATCGGTCCAGCGATAAACGTGCAGCGGCACGCGCCGGTCATCGCACCACCGCTTCAAGGCGTCTTCCGCCTCGCCGTAAATGTGCACCTGCCAGTCCATTTGCGTCAGGGCGTCGTAGTTGTCGAAGCCGGCGCCCCGCACCCAGGGGAGCCGTTCACCGCCTTGAACGGATCCCGCATGTCCTTCGTCGAGACCCTTGCCGCGGTAGTTCAGCGTGATCTGCGATAGCGTACGGAACATGTATTCGCGGACCACATCGAACCTGACGAGCTGCGGAAGCAGGATCGGCGCCAGGCGGGTCCGGACCATCTCCGCGAGATGGCCGCTCGACGCCACGAACTTGAAGGCCTGGTCCGTGGTGTTGACGAGGCGCAGCGCGAACGCCCGGCGCTCGGCCTCGAAGGTGTCGAGGAACGAGTCCTGCGCGTCGCCGGCAAGGACGGCTTTCAGCTTCCATGCCAGGTTGATGGCGTCGCCGATGCCGGTGTTCATGCCCTGGCCACCGACCGGCGTATGGATGTGCGCGGCGTCTCCCAGGAGGAAGCAGGGGCCCTTCCGGAAGTGCTCGGTCACGCGGTGGCTGACGTGATAGACCGAAAACCAGTTGACCTCGCGGACCTGGAGCCGCAGGGACTTGGCGGCGCGATCGCGGATGTCCTCGAAGGTGAGCCTGTCGAGGTCCTTGCCTTCGTCGGGACGGATGGCGCCGATCAGCCGGATCCGCCCCTTGTCCGCCAGGGGAAAAATCGCAAGGAAATCGGAGTCTTCCAGGTCGACGTTGAGGTCGCCGTTGAAGGCCGGACCTTCTCCGTCGATGTCCGCGACGTAGAAGACCTCACCGTAGGTGCCGCCGGGAAATCCGCTTTTCATGACCTCGCGTATCTTGGAATGCGCGCCGTCGCAGCCGGCGATGAACCGTGCCCGGACCGAAGTTTCGGCGCCGTCGGCGCCGCGCAATCGCGCCTCGATCCCATCCGCGCTTTCCGAATAGCCCAGCAATTCGGCCGGGCGCTCCACCTTCACGCCCATCTGCTGCAGGCGGTCGATCAGCAAGCGTTCGTGTTCGTCCTGGGGGAATATGTGGAGAAAACCGTACGGCGTCAGGTCCGAGACCAGTTGTTCGAACGGTATACGGGCCTTTTGCTCGCCGCCGACCCAGAGCCGGGCGCCGGGGACGGTGTAGCCCTTCTCGACGACGGGACCGTCGAGGTCGAGTTGCCGATAGAGTTCGAGCGTCCGCGCGTGCACCGCGAGCGCGCGCGATGTGGTGCCGGGCTCGGCCGCCCGGTCGACGATCCGGACGCCGACGCCCAGTTTCGTGAGCCACAATGCGAGGACGAGGCCGGTCGGACCGGCGCCGACGATCAGGACCTGAGTGTCCGACATGATGGTTCTCCCTTCAAGTTTCAGATTGGAGGCGCAGTCGAAATGCCATGGAGGAGACAGCACGCACGTTGCCCGGCGAGGTGCGTCAAGAGGGTAGGGTCGCTTGCTTTCGCGAACACGTCGCGACCAGCTACGGCTCATCCTGCGTTACGGTGGACCCATCAGGTTCAGTGTCGTCGGGTGTGACGGTAGGGGTATCGAGCCGGTCCGCGCGCTCCCGCAGCATCACCACCAAGGCAAGCGACGCCGGCGGCGCGTCGGTGCGCTCTCGGCAAGCTTCTTCGAGCGCGTCGGCCGCCTCGCGCAACAACTCGGGAATGGTAAGGATCGGTCCCGACATGAGCGGCTCCGGGGTAGATCATCCAATGAACCCAACTGCGCCGCCAGACCAGTGGGCACAATTGTCGGCCAGGGGAATTTGTTCCGGGCTTCGATCCAGTCGGGCTTCAAGGACCGCAACCTTGGCCATATCTCGAATTCGCATAAGGTATATTATGGAATATAAATAGCCGTAGTGAAACCAAAGGGTTGGGTTCAATTTTCAACAAAATCGGCCGAAAACCCCCGGATATGCCGGGAGCAACCCGGCCGCGAGCGAAGCCGTTGTCGACGTTCGCGATGTGCCCCCGTTGACCTCGCCATCTTTGCGGTTGTCGGAGTTGCAACGCCGCCAACGATCTCTTCCGAGACGCAATGGTTCCAGGCGGTGTTGCACACAGCTGGTCTGAAAAAGCTTGACCGTACCGCGATGGCGTGATGACCAGACCGCAACAGCGCCGTATGGTGGGCTCAATCAGAACAATGGGTTTTCAGGGAGAGAATCGGATGGGTTTTTCGCGCCGCACAGTGCTGAAGGCGTCGGCAGCCGCGACCGTTCTGGGTGGCGTCGGCGCGCCGTTCGTCGCTCGCGCCCAGCAGGCCGAATTTACCTACAAATACGCCAACAACCTGCCCGATTCCCATCCGCTCAATGTTCGCGCCAAGGAGATGTCGGCGGCGATCAAGGCCGAGACCAACGGCCGTGTTGACATGCAGATTTTCCCAAACAACCAGCTCGGCTCAGACACCGACATGCTGAGCCAGATCCGGTCCGGCGGCGTCGAGTTTTTCACCCTGTCCGGCCTGATCCTGGCGACGCTGGTGCCGGCCGCATCGATCAACGGCATCGGCTTTGCGTTCGCCGATTACGACATGGTCTGGAAAGCGATGGACGGCGATCTCGGCGGCTTCGTCCGCAAGGAGATTGAAAAGGCCAACCTCGTGGTGATGGACAAGATCTGGGACAACGGTTTCCGCCAGACCACCTCGTCGACCAGGCCGATCAACGGGCCCGATGATTTCAAGGGCTTCAAGATCCGCGTGCCGGTGTCGCCGCTGTGGACCTCGATGTTCAAGGCATTCGAGGCGGCTCCCGCCTCGATCAATTTCAGCGAAGTCTATTCCGCGCTGCAGACCAAGGTGGTCGAAGGTCAGGAAAATCCCCTGGCGATCATTTCGACCGCGAAACTCTATGAGGTGCAGAAATACTGCTCGCTGACCAATCACATGTGGGACGGTTTCTGGTTCCTCGCCAACCGCCGGGCCTGGGAAAAGTTGCCAGAGGACGCCCGATCCATCGTCGCCAGGAACATCAATGCCGCCGGCGTCAAGGAGCGGGAGGATACCGCGAAGCTGAACGCCACCCTGCAGGACGAATTGAAGGCCAAGGGATTGATCTTCAACCAGCCCCAGACCGGCGCGTTCCGCGACAAGCTCCGTTCCGCCGGTTTCTATGCCGAGTGGAAGGGAAAGTACGGCGACGAGGCCTGGGCCCTGCTCGAGAAATCCGTCGGCAAGCTCGCTTAAACGCCATGGCTCACGCCGAGGTCTCGCAGGCAGTAGCTGGCGAAACGACATCCGGCGCCGTCCGCCAGTCCGCGCTTGCCGACCGGCTCGACCGCTGGCTCGGGTATCTGGTCGAGATACCCGTTGCCTTGCTGGTCGTTGCCGAGATCGTCATTCTGTTCATCGGCGTGGTGGCGCGCTACGGCTTTCGCGCGCCGATCATCTGGACCGACGAACTGGCATCGATCCTGTTCCTCTGGCTGGCGATGCTGGGGGCCGGGGTCGCGTTCCGGCGTGCCGAGCACATGCGCATGACCGCCGCGGTCGCCAGCGCCAGGCCGTCGACGCGGGCGTTTCTCGACCTGGTCGGAACCTGCGCCGCGCTGGCGTTCCTGCTGATGGTGGCCTGGCCGTCCTGTGAATACGCCTACGAGGAAAGCTACATCACCACCCCGGCGCTGCAGATCGCCAACAGCTTTCGCGCCGCCGCCCTGCCGGTCGGCATCGCCGTCATGGTGCTGTTCGCCCTGCTCCGCCTGGTCCGCGTCGGCCGACCGCGCGCGGTGCTGACGGCGCTGGCGACCGTCGCCGGCATCATCGGCGTGTTCTGGCTGGCGCAGGGACAATTGCGCACGCTGGGCAATCTCAACCTGATCATCTTCTTTGTCGGCGTGGTCGGCTCCTGCGTGTTCGCCGGCATTCCCATCGCTTTCGCGTTCGGACTGTCGATCTTCGGCTACATGGCGCTGACCACCCACACGCCGCTATTGGTGCTGGTCGGCCGGATGGACGAGGGCATGAGCCATCTCATCCTGCTGTCGGTGCCGCTGTTCGTCTTCCTTGGCCTCTTGATCGAGATGACCGGCATGGCGCGGGCCATGGTGGGATTTCTCGCCAGCCTGCTCGGCCACGTCCGCGGCGGCCTGCACTACGTGCTGTTGGGCGCCATGTATCTCGTGTCGGGCATTTCGGGCTCCAAGGCCGCCGACATGGCGGCGGTGGCGCCCGTGCTGTTCCCGGAGATGAAGGCGCGCGGTGCCAAGCCGGGCGATCTGGTGGCGCTGTTAGCCGCCACCGGCGCCCAGACCGAAACCATCCCGCCCAGCCTGGTGCTGATCACCATCGGTTCGGTCACCGGGGTGTCGATTTCCGCGCTGTTCACCGGCGGCCTGCTGCCGGGCGTGGTACTGGCGATCACCCTGTCGGTGCTGGTGTGGTGGCGCTATCGCGGCGAGAATCTGAGTCACGTCAAGCGGGCGTCAAAAGCGGAAATCCTGCGCGCTTTCGTGATTTCGCTGCCGGCGTTGGCGCTGCCGTTCGTGATCCGCGCCGCCGTGGTGGAGGGCGTCGCCACCGCCACCGAAGTTTCCACCATCGGCATCGTCTACGCGCTGTTGGCCGGGCTCCTGATCTACCGCCGCTTCGACTGGCGCCGGCTGTTGCCGATGCTGATCGAGACTGCCTGCCTGTCCGGCGCCATCCTGCTGATTATCGGCACCGCCACCGGAATGGCCTGGGGACTGACCCAGTCCGGCTTTTCGCGGGCGCTGGCCGCCGCCATGACCGGCCTGCCCGGCGGCGGCGCCTCCTTCATCGCGGTTTCCATCGTGGCGTTCATGGTGCTCGGCAGCGTGCTGGAAGGCATTCCGGCCATCGTGCTGTTCGGCCCGCTGCTGTTCCCGATCGCGCGCCTGGTCGGCGTTCACGAGGTCCACTACGCCATGATCGTCATCCTGGCCATGGGCATCGGATTGTTCGCGCCGCCGTTCGGGGTCGGCTATTATGCCGCCTGCGCCATCGGGCGGGTCGATCCCGCCGAAGGCATTCGGCCAATCCTCGGCTACCTGCTGGCGCTTGTGGTCGGCCTGATCATCGTGGCGATATTTCCCTGGATCTCGATCGGGTTCCTGTAGGAAATTGCTCTGGATCAATGTTTTGAAGGCCATTGCAGGCAATTAAAACGAAGATTCGTGCCGCAACGATCTGACTGTTGAGGGATCTCGAACGATCAGCTGAATTTGCTGGAGAAATCGAATGAAATCGCACGGGCCATACGACGTCGGGCTGGACAAGACGCCGGCCAATTATGTGCCGCTCTCACCGATCAGCTTCCTCGAGCGCACCGCCGCGATCTATCCGAACTTGACCAGCGCCGTTCATGAGGACCGTTGCTTTACCTGGGCCCAGACCCTTGAGCGCTGCCGGCGCTTCGCCTCCTTCCTGGCGCGCCGCGGCATCGGGTCAGGCGATACCGTGGCGGCGATGCTGCCGAACGTTCCGGCGATGAACGAGGCGCACTTCGCGGTGCCGATGGCCGGCGCCGTGCTCAACGCGCTCAACATCCGGCTCGACGCGGCGTCGATCGCGTTCCAGCTCGACCATGGCGGCGCCAAAATCATTCTGGTCGACCCGGAATTTTCCAGCGTCACCGCCGAAGCGCTGACGCTGATGACCGGACCAAAACCGTTCGTGATCGATGTCGACGACCCGGCGTTCGGGGGCGGGCAACGGATTGGCGACATCGAATACGAGGACGCCGTTGCCTCCGGCGACGGGAACTTCGCCGCACGGCCGCCGCAGGACGAATGGGACGCCATTGCCCTGAGCTATACCTCCGGAACCACAGGCAACCCCAAGGGCGTGGTAACCCATCATCGCGGCGCGTATCTCAACGCGGTCAGCAACATTCTTGCCGGCAATCTCGGCCAGCATCCGGTCTACCTGTGGACGCTGCCGATGTTCCATTGCAACGGCTGGTGCTTTCCCTGGACCATCGCTGCGGCCGCCGGCGTCAATGTCTGCCTGCGCAAGGTCGAACCGGCCAAGATCTTCGAACTGATCGCCAAACACGGCGTCACCCACATGTCGGGCGCGCCGATTGTCTATAATACGCTGATCAATGCGCCGGGTGCGCCGAAGGCGGTCAATCCGGCGCGGCCGGTGGTCGGCCTGATCGCCGGCGCCGCGCCGCCGATGGCGGTATTGTCGGGCGCGGAAAACATCGGCATCCGGCTGACCCATGTCTATGGGCTGACCGAAGTCTACGGACCGGCCTCGCTGTGCGCCGAGCAGCCCGGCTGGGACGACCTTGCCCCCGATGCGCGCGCCGAGTTGAAGCGCCGCCAGGGCGTCCCCTACCCGCTGCAGGAAGCCGTCACGGTGCTCGATCCAACAACCATGCAGCCGGTGCCGCGCGATGGCGAGACCATCGGCGAGGTCATGTTCCGCGGCAACATCGTGATGAAGGGCTATTTGAAGAACGAGAAGGCCACCCATGAGGCGTTCGAGGGCGGCTGGTTTCACACCGGCGACCTCGGCGTGCTCGACGAGCACGGCTACGTCATCATCAAGGACCGCTCGAAGGACATCATCATTTCAGGCGGCGAGAACGTCTCCTCGGTCGAAGTCGAAGATGTGCTCTACAAGCACCCCAGCGTACTGTTCGCGGCTGTGGTGGCCAAACCCGACGCGAAATGGGGCGAGGTGCCGTGCGCCTTCATCGAACTGAAGGACAATGCCAGCGCCACCGAAGCCGACATCATCGCATTCTGCCGCGGCCAGATGCCGGGTTTCAAGACGCCCAAGGCGGTGGTGTTCGGCACCATCCCGAAGACGTCGACCGGCAAGATCCAGAAATTCGTGCTGCGGGAGCGGGTGCATTCGGCCAAGGCGATTTCGGCTTAGGTGGCTATCCAGATTTCGGTTCCCACTGGCGCTTGAGGCGAAGCATCAAGAGAGCGCCGAGCGAGCTGGAAAAGACAATGAAGACGCTGATGGTTACGGTCTTGAGTTGCTCTGCCGTCGAATCCCCAAAATACGCGGCGATAAGAGCAACACACATAAAAAATGCCGACACCAGGCCATAGGAAAGCAGACCGTGCATTGCCAGCAGCCTGGCACGAAGGATCAGAAAAGTTGGCGTCAGGACGAATATGATGGCGCCAATGGCGGCGTAAGTCACGACTTTGCGACCTTGCGAGCCGGAGGCCAAAATGAGTTGAGCGGGCAGAAACATGACCGCCATGCACAGGAATACACCGGCAAGCAGCCCCCCGAGCATGAAGCCCAGCTCCGTGGCCAGCGTCCCGCCGTGATCGGGCCCGCCCGGCTGGTCAACTTTGATTTTGCCGCTATCAGAGTCCGTGTTCTGTCGCCGCCCAAGGGCGATGATCTCACTGACCAGTTTATCCATATCAGCAGCGAAGATGTCGTGTCGGATGCGAAGTCCCTTGCGATTGGCAAAACCTTCGATTTCTGCGGGCAACTGATCCGCGCGCGGCATTTTCGCGTTGTCCAGAATAAGCGGCACGATTGGCATATCATTCTTCAGCGCCCATGCGATTTCGTTCCGTGGAAAATCCTTCTTGTCGTCAACCGGGCGGTGGTCGTTGCGGTCGACAAGCCAATCTGGTCCGATTACGACCAGCAGCACATCGGAATTGATGACCTCCCGTTCCAGCACGGCGACTAAGTTCTCGCCCAGGCGGATCATCGCATCTACATCCAGGAACACGGATGCGATTTCGGGGACCCGTCGCAAAGTATCACTGACGCGCCCCGCGGAAGGCGCGCTGTCGTTTTGGCGATAGCTGATGAAAACCTTGACCGACATTTTCGTGGTCCGATGCCCGACCACTTGGCATCCTAGCGGATTGCGGTGAGGTTCGTCATCCCACCACCAGCCGCATCCCGTCATAGGCCGGGATCACATGCTTCGGCAGGCTTTGCCGCAGCACCTCGTAGTCGACGTCCGAATGCATGTTGGTGATGACGGCGCGCTTCGGCTTGAAACGCTCGATCCAGGACAAGGCATCGTTGATGCTGAAATGGCTGGGGTGTCCGGCATAGCGCAGCCCGTCGATGATCCACAGATCGAGGTTTTGCAACGCCGGCCAGCTTTGCGGCGGGATGTCGCTGACGTCAGGCGTGTAGGCGGCGGCGGCGATCCGGTAGCCGAGCGCCGGAATGTTGCCGTGCTGCAGGTCGAAGGCGGTGAGTTCGAGCGCGCCGCCCTTCCCTTCGATGGTCCGGCTTTCACCGCCTTCGATGGCATGCTGGGTCAGGATCGGTGGGTAGTCGCTGCCTTGGGGCGCGACGAAGCAATAGGCGAACCGCGCCAGGATGTTGTTCGCGGTGGATTGATTGAGAAACACCGGAATCCGCCGGCGCTGATGCAGCACCACTGATCGCAGGTCGTCGATGCCATGGGTCTGATCGGCGTGCTCGTGGGTCAAAAATACCGCGTCGATATGATCGACCGCCGCATCGAGCAGCTGCTCGCGCAGGTCCGGCGAGGTATCGATCACCACCCGGGTGATGCCGTGCTCCGTTGCCAGTTCCGCCAGCAGCGAGCAGCGGCGGCGGCGATTTTTCGGATTGTTCGGATCGCAGGCGCCCCAGCCCAGCGCCGGCCGCGGCACCCCGGCCGACGATCCGCAGCCGAGGATGGACAGCGTCAGCGTCATGCCGGCACGCCCGATGCCGGCACTTTGTCGAACAGCCGGAAGAAATTCTCGGTGGTCTGCCGCGACAGCGCCTCCAGCGAGACGCCACGGGTCTCCGCCAGCACCTTGGCGGTTTCCGTCACATAGGACGGCTCGTTGCGCTTGCCGCGGAATTTGCCGGGCGCCAGATACGGCGCGTCGGTTTCCACCATGATCCGGTCGGCGGGCAATTCCGCCGCCAGATCGCGCAGTGCCTGGGATTTCTTGAAGGTCAGAATGCCGGTGAAGGAAATCGACAGCCCAAGGCCGATGGCCTTCATCGCCAGATCCCGCCCGCCGGTATAGCAATGCAGCACGGCGCGAAAGCCGCCTTTGACCATCTCCTCGTCGAGAATCTTACCGCAATCCTCATCCGCGTCGCGGGTGTGGATCACCAGCGGCAGTCCGGTCGCCCGCGCCGCCGCGATGTGAGCGCGGAATCCGCGCGCCTGGGCTTCGCGCGAACCGTGTTCGTAAAAATAATCCAGCCCGGCCTCGCCGAGCGCCACCACCTTCGGATGCCGGGTGAATTCGGCCAGTTCGGCAGCGGCAATGCCGTCTTCCTCGTCGGCGTTGTGGGGATGGGTGCCGACCGAACAATAGACATTTGGGAACCGCTCGGTGATGGCGAGCAGTTCCGGCAGGCGCCGTACCCGGGTCGAAATCGTCACGATGCGCACCACCCCCGCCGCGGTCGCGCGGGCGACGATAGCGTCGAGATCGTCGGCAAAATCCGGAAAGTCGAGATGGCAATGGCTATCGACAAGCATCGCAATCAGACCGCTGAAGCTGGGGGCTCGACATAGCGCGGGAAAACCCCCGTCGGCGCCGGCAGCACGGTGCCGGGCTTGATCCGCGTCGAACCGCCGAGCATGGCGAAGTCGCGCTGGTCGGCAGGTACGCCCAGAATGTCGAGCAGCCTGGCCGAGGATGCCGGCATGACCGGCTGGGTCAGGATGGCGACCTGCCGCACCACCTCGGCAGTTACATAGAGGACGGTGCGCTGCCGCGGCGGATCGGTCTTGGCCAGCGCCCACGGCGCCTCGCCGGCGAAATAGCGGTTGGCCTCGGCCACCACGGCCCAGATCGCATTGAGCGCCTGATGGATCTGCTGCGTCGCCATGGCGGTGCGCGCCGCCCCTATCATGGCATCGGCCTCCGCCAATATGGCCTTGTCGTTGTCGCTGAACGCGCCGGGCTCCGGCAGCACGCCGTCGAGCTGCTTGGCGATCATCGACAGTGAGCGTTGCGCCAAATTGCCGAGATCGTTGGCGAGGTCGGCGTTGATGCGGGCGACGATGGCTTCGTGGTTGTAGCTGCCGTCCTGGCCGAACGGCACCTCGCGCAGGAAGAAGTAGCGCACCTGGTCGACGCCGTACTGGTCGGCGAGATTGAACGGATCGACCACGTTGCCGAGCGACTTCGACATCTTCTCGCCGCGGCTGAACAGAAAACCGTGGGCGAACACCCGCTTCGGCAGCGCGACACCCGCCGACATCAGGAAGGCCGGCCAGTACACCGCGTGAAAGCGGATGATGTCCTTGCCGATGATATGCACGTCGGCCGGCCAATAGCGCCAGTTCGGATCCTGCTCGTCGGGAAAACCGACGCCGGTGATGTAGTTGGTCAGCGCGTCGACCCAGACATACATCACGTGCTCGGGATCAGTGGGCACCTTGACGCCCCAGTCGAACGTGGTGCGCGAGATCGACAGGTCGCGCAATCCGCCCTTCACGAAGCTGATGACCTCGTTGCGCCGCGAATCCGGCCCGATGAAATCGGGCTGGCCCTCGTAAAGCGCGAGCAGCCGGTCCTGATAGGCCGACAGCTTGAAGAAATAGCTGTTCTCCTCGACCCATTCGACCGGGGTGCCCTGCGGCCCGCGCCGGACCTGGTCGTCGCCGAGAACCGTCTCGTCCTCGGCGTAATAGGCCTCGTCGCGCACCGAATACCAGCCGGAATAGGTATCGATGTAGATGTCGCCGGCCGCCTGCATGCGCTTCCAGATCTCCTGGACCGAGCGATGATGCGCCGGCTCCGAGGTGCGGATGAAGCGGGAGAATTCGACATTGAGCCGCTCATCCATCTCCTTGAAGCGACCGGCATTGCGGACCGCGAGATCGGCCGGTGTCATGCCTTCGCCCTGCGCGGTCTGAATCATCTTCAGGCCGTGCTCGTCGGTGCCGGTGAGAAAGAATACGTCCTTGCCGTCGTGCCGCTGGAAACGCGCCAGCGCATCGGTCGCGATCGCCTCATAGGCGTGGCCGATATGCGGCGTCCCGTTCGGATAGGCGATCGCCGTGGTGATGTAATAGGAATTTTTGTTTGCCGCAGCAGCGGGTGCCGGTGCGCGCGGCCTCGGTGCTGGCTTTTTGACGGGCTTCCTGGCTGATTTTTTGGCCGCCTTCCCGGCAACCGATTTTTTCGCGGCTTTGCGGGCGGTCTTCTTGACGGTTCTTTTAACGGATTTCTTAACGGCTTTCTTGCCTGTTTTCTTGCTTGCCTTGCTGACCTTCTTTGCCGCGCGCCTGGTTTTGCCCGCGCGCTTCTTCGACGCCGCCGCCTTGGCGGCGCCGGTGCGCGGCTTGCTGGCCTTCTTCGTCTTTCGCTTGCGGACGGTTTTTCTCTTGGCGGGCGCCACCACGATTTCCTTTATGGCTCAAACAAGATTGTCGGGCACCGCGGGCGGAAGGCTCAGCTTGTCGCGTCGGCGAGCAGGCCGAATACCGAAAAAACCAGCGGCTTTCGCTCCAGATTATAGGATTCGGTGTCGCGCGCGGCCCGGCTGATCTTTTCCCATACCTCCGCCAGCCGCGCAAGCCGCGGCAGGTTGGCATTGGCGTCGCCATCGGCGCGCAGCCGCGCGCTGATCCAGCGCTCGACACTGTCGATGAAGGCGGCGAGCGCCACCCGGTCGTTGCTGCCGAGCGCGTCGCCCAGTGCATGCAGCTCGCGCGGATCGACCCGCGGCAGCGTCTGAAGCAGCGCCGCGGTGCGCTGGTGCAGCTTCAGCGCATCGCCGCCGAGCAAGGTAAGCGCCCGGGCCACGCTACCTTCCGATGCGGCGGCGGCGTCCGCCAGCAAGGCATCGTCGGGCGCCAACTGTGCGGCTTCTGCAGCGGCGGCGATGACGTCACCAGTTGCGAGCGGCCGCAACGGCAGCTTGCGGCAACGCGACTGGATGGTAGGCAGCACCCGCGCCGGGGCGTGGCTCACCAATAGAAACAACGACTGCCGCGGCGGCTCTTCCAGCACCTTGAGCAGGGCGTTGGCCGCATTGGCATTCAATTCGTCCACCGTATCGACGATGCAGACCCGCCAGCCCTCCACCGCCGCGGTCGAGCCGAAAAACGAAATGGTTTCGCGGGTCTCATCGACGGTGATGACCGTGCGCATCACGCCCTTGTCGTTGAGGGTTCGCTCCAGCGCCAGCAAACCGCCATGGGCGCCGGCGGCGATGTGGCGGGCGACCGGATTGGATGGATCGATCTCGAGGGTTTTGGCGGCCAGCACGTCGGGTGCCATGGGATCGCGGTGCGCTAGCACGAACCGCGCCATCCGGTAGGCCAGCGTCGCCTTGCCGATGCCCTGCGCCCCCCCGATCAGCCAGGCGTGCGGAATCCGCCCGCTGCGGTAGGCATTGAGGAGCGTCTGCTCGGCGTCGCGGTGCCCGTAGAGCGCCAGGGTTTCGCGCGGATGGCGGCTCGAGATCTGCGGTTCGACCTGTTTGGCGCTCATGCCTGCGCGGCCTCGGTGACGGTTACGGTGGCCAGCAGGCGCTGGCGCAACGCCGTCCATACCTTGGCGGCGACGGTGTTGGCATCGGCGTTGGCGTCGATCAGGGCGCAGCGTTGCGGCTCGTCCGCGGCGATCTGCCGGTAGGCGTCGCGCAGCTTCTGGTGAAAGCCGATGTCTTCCGCCTCGAAGCGGTCTGGCGCGCCGACGCCGCGGCGCGCGGCGGCGCGCTGCATGCCGACCTCGACCGGGATGTCGAGAATGACGGTGAGGTCGGGTTTCAGGTCCCCGATGGTCACGCGTTCCAGCGCATTGAGGATCTTGGGATCGACCTGGCCGAGCTTACCCTGGTAGGCCCGCGTCGAATCCGAAAACCGGTCGCACAATACCCAGATGCCCTGGTCGAGCGCCGGCCTGATCACGGTCTGCACGTGATCGTCCCGCGCCGCCGCGAACAACAGCGTCTCCGCTTCGGGCCCGAGCAGTTTTCCCATGCCCGACAGCACCAGGTGTCGAATGATCTCGGCGCCAGGCGATCCGCCGGGCTCACGGGTGACGATGGCGCGGAGTTTTGCTGCATCGAGCCGGTCGGCCAGCATCCTGATCTGGGTCGATTTGCCCGAGCCTTCACCACCTTCGAAGGTGATGAATCGCCCGCGGATCGGGACCTTCCTGGCGGTGGTCTGGGCCATGATCAGAGTTTCTCGGCGCCGGCACGAAACGCCCCGATCACCAGCTCACTGACGCCATCGATGGCGCGCCGCATGGTCGAACCGGGGCCGATCGAATTGGCGGCGTAGACCGGGGCCTCGACGGCGACGTTGGCGCCGCGCCAGACCCTGACCACGCCGACCTGCTGCCCGGCGGCGATCGGCGCGCGCACCGGGCCGTTGTAGACCACCCGCGCAATCAGCTTGTCGGCGCCGCTCTTCTGCACCATCACCTTGACCGGTTCCCGGGCGACGAGTTTCACCGAGCGGCTGTCACCGCCGAACACCTTGGCATAGCCGAGCTGCTGATCGGCACTGAACAGCGGCCGCGCCTCGAAATTGCGGAATCCCCATTCGAGGATTTTCTTGGCCTCGGTGGCCCGATCGTCGGGATCATCGAGGCCATTGATGACGACGATCAGCCGGATGCCGTTCTGGACGGCAGACCCCACCATGCCGTAGCCGCCCTCCTTGGTGTAGCCGGTCTTCAGGCCGTCGGCGCCTTCGAGCGTCGACGTCAACAGCGGATTGCGGTTCGGCTGCCGGATCTTGTTCCAGGTGAATTCGCGCTCGCCGAACAACTTGTAGAATTCGGGATAGGTCTGGATGATGTAGCGCGCCAGTCTGGCCAGCTCGCGCACCGTCATCTTGTTGCCGGGATTGGGCAGCCCGTTCGAATTGGCGAAGGTGGACCGGGTCAGGCCGAGTTCGCGGGCCCGCTTGGTCATCATCTCGGCGAACGCGACCTCGTTGCCGGCGAGGCCCTCGGCCAGGACCATGCAGGCATCGTTGCCGCTCTGGATGATGGCGCCATGCAGCAGGTCGTCGATACTGATGCGGCTGTGCAGGGCCGCGAACATGGTCGATCCGCCGGCCGGCGCGCCGCCCTTGCGCCAGGCATTTTCGCTGACCGTGTACTGGTCGGTCAGCTTGAGGTTACCCTGCTGGAGGGCATGGAACACCACCTCCGCGGTCATCAGCTTCATCATGCTGGATGGCGCGCGTAGCTCGTCGGCGTTCTTCTCCCACAGCACGCTGCCGCTCGAGGCCTCCATCAGGATCGCGGTAGGCGCGTCCGCGTCGTAGCCATCGTCCGTCTTCTTGGCGCCCTGCACGCTGTTATTGGCCGCATGGACCGCGCCGCCGAGCACCAGACCGGCGACGACCAGGCCCGCCAGCACACCACGCCAGGGCCGCGCAAACTTGAATAAACCTCGGTCAAAAGTCGGAAAATCGATGGCCATGCACCCTGTCCTGCGCGCCGCGTTCTAACAGTTGGCGATGCCGCGAACAACGCGGACCTTCGCCCATCGATTGCATGCGGGCTGCACCGACCCTATCGTGTCGCGGACCCATGAAATCTCTCAAACAAGGCATAAAAGCGATGCCGTCCATGCGCACCGTATCGGCCAATGGAATCGAGATATTTCTGCACGAGGAAGGCGAAGGCCCGCTGGTGCTGCTGTGCCACGGCTGGCCGGAATTGTCCTACTCCTGGCGACACCAGATTCCGGCGCTGGCCGCGGCCGGCTTTCACGTGGTGGCGCCCGACATGCGCGGCTTCGGCGCCACCAGCGCCCCCGACGACGTCAACGCCTACAGCATCTTCGACCATGTCGGCGACATGGTCGCCCTCGTCAAAGCCACCGGACACCGGCAGGCCGCCATCGTCGGCCATGACTGGGGAGCACCGGTGGCCTGGCACGCCGCCCTGTTCCGGCCCGAGCTGTTTCCTGCGGTGGCGGGACTAAGCGTGCCGCCGCCCTCGCGCGGTCCGGCCCGGCCGCTCGACATGCTGCGCGCCAACGGCATCCGCAATTTCTACTGGCAATACTTCCAGGCGCCGGGCGTTGCCGAGGGCGAATTCGAGCGCGACGTCGACCTGACCATGCGAACGTTGCTCGGCCGCCGATTTTCCGATCCGGCGGCGGGGCAGTTCATTGCCGCCGGCAAAGGGTTTCTCGGCGAGGCGACGCGCGATCGCACCCTGCCGGACTGGCTCACGGAATCCGACCTCGCGCATTTTACCGAGGTCTACACAAAGTCCGGCTTTCGTGGCGGGCTGAACTGGTATCGCAACATCGACCGCAACTGGGAACTCACCGCGCCCTGGCAGGGTGCGCAGATCCGGCAGCCCGCGTTGTTCATCGCCGGATCGAAGGATGGGGTGATCACCGGCCTGATCGGCGCCAAACGGGTGGCGGATATGGCGCGGGTGGTGCCCAGCCTGAAGCAGAAGCTGATCATCGACGGCGCCGGTCACTGGATCCAGCAGGAGTGCCCGGATCAGGTGAACGCCGCGCTGATCGGATTCCTCAAAGAAACAATGGGCTAGTAGAGCCCGCGCCCGGACAAGAGTTCGATCGGTACGCGCTGGTCGACCGGCGCATAGGCCGTGACCGGACGGGTTGGCGGGGCGTAGCTGCCGTCGGCCTCGTAGGTGACAGCGCGCGGGTTATCCAGCACCCGCCCGCTGGATCGGCCACGCACCGATGCCGACATTTCCGAGGTCGCATTGAGCGAGGCCATGTCGGCCGAGGTGTTGCCCAGGGTATAGGGCCGTCCTTCCGGCATCGGAATCTCGCCGCGGATGGCGCCACGGCCGGAGGGCGGAAGATCCGGCACGAACGGCCGGGCCGATGCCACCCGCACCGATGACGGCGACGGCGCCGGCTCGCCGGTACGCAGGGTGGCGATGAGCTGGCGGTCGTCGGATCCTTCGAGCGGCGCCCGGCCGACATATTCGACCCGCACCCGAGCCACGCCATTGCCTTTGAATTCAAGCAGTTCGGCGGCCTTGTTCGAGACGTCTATGAGCCGGTTGCCGTGATAAGGCCCGCGGTCGTTGACACGCACGACCAGCGACTTGCCGTTGCCGAGGTTGGTGACCCGCGCGTAGCATGGCATGGGCAGCGTCGGATGCGCGGCCGTCAGCGAGGCCATGTCGAACACCTCGCCATTGGCGGTCAGCCGACCATGAAAGTCGTCGCCGTACCAGGAGGCCATGCCCTCCTCGCGGTAGCCGAGGTTTTCTTCCGGCACGTAGACTCGGCCCGCCACCACGTAGGGCTTGCCGACCCGGTAGGTACCGCCGCCCTTGGGCACCGGCTCGCCGAACGCGACCACCCGCGGACTGGAGGAAACGCCGTATTTCGGATCGATGCGGCTGAAGGTGCCGGACGACGAACAATTGGCCAGTACCGTGCAGGTGGCCACCGCGGCGACAATGCGCGCTGTCCGGCCAACCGGATCTGGTTTTCGAATCCCCATACGCCCCAATTACCATTCCACCGACCGCGTGCCTACTTTGGAGGCTTCCCCAAACGGCCGGCAATCCCTGATGCGACCCACTTCCGCACCAAGGTATGAACATATCGCAGCCCGAACGCGGCGGAAATGGGGTGAACGTCGCTGTGGTAAACCAATGGTTCCCAACCGGAGGGCGAGCTTGCCTCATGGTCGGCGACAAGTCCGTCAAGCGGCAAGTTGCACTGGTTCGCTCGGGAATATGGGGACCAGTGGACACCCAAAAGAAGTATCGATCTAATATATCACTTATAACGAGCAATGCACGCGGGTGCCGCAACGGCAGAACCGCGTCGGGATCGATCCGGCCTATTCCTGGCTGTGGATGTAGGGCCCGTAAAGGACGTCCTGCCGCCATTCGTAGATCTTGACCAGCAACGCCGCCGCGCCGACGACGCCGGCCAGGAAAAGGAACGTTTCAGCGATCATGATGATGCCCCCGCATTTATCCGCTTTTTCTTGGGGTCTTGAATAAGCCAAAAAATCTAAGATTCCGTCCGCGGAAAAGCTCGCATTTCAACCGGGCGGCTACCGCTAGTTAACCAATGGAGTGGTGCGGACTTATTTTTTGTTTGAGCGTGATCCCCCGGGTCGTGCCCGGGGGCATGCTTTTCGGAAAACCGGTTTTTCCGGATCATGGTTTAGCGATGCACGATCAGGACCAGGCCCGAGACGATGGCAAATCCGAGCACGAACAGCCGCAGCCGGCGCTGACCGAGCGCCGCGTGGGCGACCTGGCTGAACCATGCTCCCAATGCGAGCGCCGGAAGCAGCAACAGCGCCGCTTCGACGCCCGGCAACGCCGGTTGCGACCAATGCTGAAACCCCGGGTGAAAATCGTCGACGTGGCCAAAGCGGCGAATGTATCGCCGGCGACGGTGTCCAACGTGCTGAACGAAAGCGCGCGCGTCGATGCCCGGACCCGCGACCGCGTCACTGCGGCGGTCAAGCGCCTCGTCGTCACCCGCTATGACGGCCTGCGCGCCCGGGAAAGCCGTCCGCAGCTCACGGCGGTAAATCTGCACCTTGCGGAGGTGGCGGCGGTTGCCGTCAGCCTGCTGCTTGGCCAGTTGAACGGCGGCGCCGGCGCGCGCCATCGCTCCGGCCCCCTCCCCGAGCTGATGCCGCGCGAATCATCCGGACGCTGAAACCGCCCCGGCCGGCCTCGTTCTGGCGCCGCTTCAAGCCGGATACACGCCCGATTCGGACCGGCACGAAACAAAACTCCCGTCCGACGAAACCATTTTGGCCACCTGACGCAATGGCCCTGAAACCGGGGCCCGGTACGTATGGGACAACGACGAGCCGCCAAAAGACGGCACAGGAGGCTTCGATGAACCACTCAATTTACAGCGCTGACCGCATGACCCACCTCAAGATCGTGGTGGTTGCGTTGGTGGCCGGTATTTTGGTCACCGGTTTCAGCCTCTCGGCCCACAAGGGCTCCGACGAGGGCTTCACCCAGACCGCGCGCGTGATCAAGGCCGGCAAGCCGGTGGTGATCACCAGTTCCGACACCGTCGTCGCGCGCTGAGGAGGGTCATCATGTCGACCCTGGACACCGAACACGGCTCGAGCTGGGATCCGGCCATCTGGTCCATTGCCACCATGCTGGGAGCGGCGATCTTTTATGTCGCCTGCCTGAGCTGACCGAGCCTCCGTTCCGGCCGCGCCGCGGCGTTCCGGGGGCTGCGGCGTCTCGTAAGCAACCTGGACAAGGCGACGCACATGCTTGCCGAAAAGTTCTTTCTGCTTCTGGAAACCCTCCGCAGTCGCGCCTATCCCGACGGCGCTCGCCGCGTGATCAGCACCTCACCGCACGTTCCGGTCAAAATGCCGAGCGAGAAGTAGCCTGAGGGCCCGCCCAAGCCGTCCGATTGGTCGTTGAAGCGATCCGCCAGCATCACCATTGCTTGCCGAACCTTGCGGTGCCCCGCGCGGTGACGCGCTCGACTTGACCTTCGGCCCTGCTATAACGCGGCGGTCGCCGGTATCGAAAATCAGCCGCATTCTCAGTCGCAGCAGGCTTTCGGCGCCGACGCCGATGTCGTTTTCGATAGCGACAGCAATGGTTTGGAAGGGTGGCCGAGTGGTTTAAGGCACCGGTCTTGAAAACCGGCGTGCCTGCAAGGGTACCGTGGGTTCGAATCCCACCCCTTCCGCCAGTTTTCCGTCTGATGCCGTTATCGACGCTGCCGATCCCGGTGCTGATCTTCGGTGTCGCCGCAGGCCGCGATATCGGGACCGCTGTCGTTCGGAATCCCGTTTTCGATCCTATGCGCGTTGACGGTGGTCAGTTTGTCGTCGGACCGTTCGCGGCGACTGCAAGCCTGCGGCACAGGCTGGACTGCACCGGAGATTGATTGATGTCGATCAACCCTCGCATTGAGTATTTATGGACAATAGGACGCTCCGATTGCTCATAACGCCACCGACGCCTGTCAGGATACCGTGACGCTGATCGACCTCGCCAATCCCACAAGATTCCTGATGCTGACCGCGCGCATCCTGCCGTGGCTTGCGGCCGCAACCGCAATCCTGATGCTGATCGGCCTTTACCAATCGGCCGTCGCGCCCGACGATTATCAGCAGGGTGCCACTGTAAAAATCATGTTCGTTCACGTGCCGAATGCATGGCTGTCGATGTTCGTCTGGGGCGTGATGAGTTTCGCGGCATTGGGCACCCTGGTGTGGCGGCATCCGCTGGCCGACGTCGCCGCCAAGGCCGCCGCTCCGATCGGCGCCGCCTTTACTTTCCTGGCGCTGGTGACGGGTTCGCTGTGGGGCCGTCCGATGTGGGGCACCTATTGGGAATGGGATGCGCGGCTGACCTCGGTGCTGATCCTGTTCCTGATGTATCTCGGGCTGATCGCGCTGTGGCGCGCGGTGGAGGATCCCTCGCGGGCGGCGCGGGCCGCCGCCGTGCTGACCCTGGTCGGCGCCATCAATCTGCCGATCATCAAGTTCTCCGTGGACTGGTGGAACACGCTGCACCAGCCGGCCTCGGTGATGCGAAGTGGCGGCTCGACGCTCGACCGCGCCTTCCTGATTCCGCTGCTGGTGATGGCGATCGCGTTTTCGCTGCTGTTTCTCACGCTGCATCTGGCGGCGATGCGCAACGAGATCCTGCGCCGCCGGGTGCGCGCGCTGCGGATGATGCAAGCCATGGCGTTTTCAAGCCAATTGGGCTCCGGCTCGCGTCAAGAAAACGCGTCAAGACAACAATTTGGATCGGCGTGAACGCGATGCTCGCTTGGTCCCTATGCGTCCTTTATCGTGACATCCTATTTGCTTGTCACCGCCGTTGTGCTGATTTCATCCTGTGGATTGCGACCGATTATCGACGCCAGAAGGCGCTCTTGCGCCAACTCGACGCATCCGGCGTCAGCAGACGCTCCGGACGAAGTGCAGCGGACATCGGATGAGCGAGCCTTCGACAACACAGAGCCCGCCCCAACACCGATCCTGGTTGATGGCACTGCCGCTGCTTGCCTTTGCGACGCTCGCGGCGTCTTCTGGTTCCGGCTGGGCAGCGGCGATCCCTCGAGAATTCCTTCCGCGTTGATCGGCCACCCGGCGCCGCAAACTGCGTTGCCGCCGCTTGCCGGCCTTGCCATTGACGGCGCAGCGGTGCCCGGGCTCGACCCGGCCGTGTTCAAGGGCAAGGTCAGCGTCGTCAACGTCTGGGCCTCGTGGTGCGTGCCCTGCCACGATGAGGCGCCGCTGCTGACCCAGCTTGGCCGCGACAAGCGGCTGCAACTGATCGGCATCAACTACAAGGATGCCCCCGACAATGCGCGGCGCTTTCTCGGCCGCTACGGCAATCCCTTCGGCATCGTCGGCGTCGACGGCAACGGCCGTGCCGCGATCGAATGGGGGGTCTATGGCGTGCCGGAGACGTTCGTGGTCGGGCGCGAAGGCACCATCGTCTACAAGATGGTCGGTCCGGTAACGCCTGAAAACATCGACAGCGTGCTCAAGGTCGAAATCGAGAAAGCTCTGACCAAGGCTTCCGTAGTATCGCATGGACAGCTGCCTTGCTTTTCCGGTATGCTTTAAACTTCATGGTGGCCACCCGGCCCCTGTAACCGGAGGGCGCAAATGACCGCGAACGGCATGGCCGCCGATCCCGGATCTTGCCGGACCAACAGCGTAATTCTTTGCCTTATGCCACTGTAGCTGGTTGACGCAGATCAACCAGTACCAGCGATTACCGTTGTAATTCGTTAGACATCGGCACCGCTGAGTGTGTCGAGTGCTTCCCGAGTTGGCCTCGGGAGGTGACATGGGGTGGCGAATGCCGCGCGCTTTCTTCCCGACCCTGTTCTGCGGAGCCAACCCGAATGCGCATGAGCTTCGAGCACTTCAGAACCTCGCGACCCAGGTCTATTTTCGTTCGGGAAAGACCATCTTCGCGGAAGGGGAGCCGGCAGAATGTGCGTTTGGCCTCTCGCAGGGGGTCGTGCGACTCTACAAACTGCTGCCGGACGGACGCCGCCATGTCGTCGCCTTTGCCCTGCCCGGCGATTTCCTGGGAATGCCGCTGGCCGGCGGGCATGGTTTTTCGGCCGACGCCATCGGCGAGGTCACACTGTGCCGATTTCCGCGCGACGGGCTGACGAAATTCATTCAATCCAGCCCCAGCATGATGCGGCTGATGGTGGAATTTGCGACCCGCGAACTTGATATGGCGCGGGACCAACTGCTGCTGCTCGGCAATGGATCGGCCGAGGAAAGGGTCGCGATGTTCCTGGTTGGCTGGCGCAACCGGCTGGCCCGCCTGTCGGTATTTTCGGAAACCGTGCCGCTGCCTATGCGGCGGCAGGATATCGCCGATTTTCTCGGCCTGAAGCTCGAGACGATCAGCCGCACGCTTGCCAAGCTGGAACAGAAGAGGGTCATTCGCGTTGTCCCAAACGGTGTTTTCCTCACCGGCCTGGAGCAGACGCTATTGGTTACCGGCAGAAGCTACCAGCCTCACGTCTAACGACCTCACGTCTAACGACCGGTCCAACAAGCATCGTCCCAGCAAGAATTCGTCTAATCTGTCGGGCACCGTGCAGACAACCTGATCGTCCGAAAGGTAAAAAATCAGGCCTGGTATTTCTGGAACGCCTGCGATGACAAGACCTGCATTTTTCGATGCGCATCTGAACCCGGACGAGCTCAAGAAGCTCGCTGAAGCACAGATTGCTCAGGCCATGCGGCTTGAAACAGGCCCGGAACGGCTGACCGTGCTGACGGTCGCCGATGCCCTGATAAACTTGGCGGAGGTCAAGACGCTCCTGCTGGAATACGAGCGGCGTCGGCTCAACTAGAGCGCTATCGCTTTGAATCGCGATGGCGCTCCGGATTTTTGTTTGCGCATGATCCCCTCGGGTCGTACGCGAAGACGCGCTTCGCGCTTTAGCCCGAGGGCATGCTTTTCCGGATCATGCGCCAAGAGCCGCGTTCCGGCTGCTGCTGCTGCCGACCCGTTTCATTTTTTCATCCGGCTCAGTTCGGCACCCGCGACCAGATATTGCAAGGTATGAATGTTGCAAACCTCGCGGGCGCGCAAGATCAGCTTTTGAGCCTGCTCGCCATTGCCTTTGGCCAGCGCGTTCTCGCCAGCCAGCAGTGACAGATTGCATTCGCGGCCGCGTCCCATCGCGCCGTGGTTCGATGGCGGCGACACGTCCTCAAGCCGCAACTGGCCAAGGAAAAACGCAATCAGGGTTCCCGGCCATTGCTTTTCACTGTACTTGCCGGCAAAACGCTCGAGTTCCCTGGCGTCATCACGGCCTGCTCTGGCGTGAGCAACATGCAGCCAGGCCAACTGGTAGGGAAGCCACAACACATCGTCGGCGCGCGAGCTTGCCCCAAGCTCAAGCGCCTTGTGGAAGTCGGCGGCGGCTTCGTCATAACGTGCGGCCATAAATTCGCCGTAGCCTCGCTCGTTGTAGACGTCCCAAATGTCGAGGCCGGCATCCGGAGCCTCGATCGCGAGCGCCGCGCTGCAGTCGGCCCTGGCTTCGTCATAGGCGCCTTTTGCGCGCTGGCTCGCCGCGCGCCGCACCAGGGTGGAAGCTGTGCGATTGAGATTCAATGCGGCGCTGAAATCCGCGATCGCAGAATCGAATTGCTGGTTCATGTGATAGCCCTGGCCGCGCTCGACCAGGGTGTCTTCGTCGGCGGGTTTGATGCTGAGCGCTGCGGAAAAGTCGGTGATCGCGTTGTCGCGCAAACGATGGCCTTCCTCATGCCGCTCGAAAGCATCGGCAATCAGGCTCTTGGCCGCGTATTCGCGGCCACGGCCCTTGCGGGCGGCGAACTGGTCGTCGGCGGAAAGATCGCCTGCGGCCAGCGCCTCGGTGAACAGCCGGATCGCTTCGTCACTCGCACCCTGCCCGGCCGCCGCATTTGCCGCCTTGAGATCGGCGAAGCCAGCAGCCTGCAGGCCGGAAGAAAACAGGACCATGCAGATGGCCGCGACAATTGACCTGATCATCATCGAAAGCATCCTGCAGTTTGCGCCGCCCTGAGCGGCGAACGAATCCGCGCAAGGAAATTCGCCTCGCACCGCCCCGGCCTACGCAAAGGCTATTCCGCGGCGAGGATTTGCAGCTGGCGCGGAAGCTTGAGCTGGGCCCAGACCTCCACCAAAGCTTCAGCGAGGCGGTCGATCAGCCCATCATCGTGATATGGCGACGGCGTGATCCGCAGCCGCTCCAGGCCTCGCGGCACCGTCGGATAGTTGATCGGCTGGATATAGATGCCGTGTTCCGATAGCAGGAGATCGCACGCCATCTTGCATTTTTCGGGATCGCCGACATGCAGCGGAACAATGTGGGTGTCGCTCCGCATTACCGGAAGCCGCGCGGCATTGAGCACGAGTTTTAAGCGCGCGGCCCGGTCCTGGTGGCGATCGCGCTCCCACTGCGACGACTTCAGATGCCGGATGGCCGCGGTTGCCGCCGCACAGACCGCCGGCGGCAGTGCGGTGGTGAAAATAAATCCGGGCGCATAGGAGCGCACGGCGTCGATCAGATTGGCGTTTGCGGCGATGTAGCCGCCGAGACAGCCAAAGGCCTTGGCCAGCGTTCCTTCGATGATATCGATGCGCCCCATGGCGCCGTCCCGCTCGGCGATGCCGCCGCCATGCGGCCCATACATGCCGACGGCGTGAACTTCGTCGACATAGGTCAGCGCGCCGTAGCGCTGGGCAAGGTCGCAAATGTGATGCAGCGGCGCGATATCGCCGTCCATCGAATACAGGCTTTCGAACAGGATCAGTTTCGGCCGGTCGGGGTCGGCCGCACGCAGCAATTGCTCGAGATGCGCCATGTCGTTGTGACGCCAGACCTGCTTTTCGGTGCCGGACTTGCGCACGCCCTCGATCATGGAATTGTGGTTGAGGGCGTCGGAGAGCAGCAGGCAATTCGGCAGCAGCCTGGCGATGGTCGAAATACCGGTCTCGTTGGAGACGTAGCCCGAGGTAAAGACCAGGGCGCCTTCCTTGCCGTGCAATGTCGCGAGTTCGCGTTCCAGTTCGATCAGCGGATGGTTGGTGCCGGCGATATTTCGTGTGCCGCCTGCCCCGGTGCCCATCCGCGTCGCGGTCTCGACCATCGCGCCCACCACCTTCGGATGCTGGGCCATGCCGAGATAATCGTTCGAACACCAGATCACGACGTCTTTCGGGCCCTCCGGCGAATGCCAGATGGCATGCGGAAACCGGCCCGCCAGACGTTCGAGATCGGCGAAAACGCGGTAGCGGCGCTCGTCATGAAGCTGGCTCAAGGCCCGATCAAAAAAGACGTTGTAATCCATGATGCCTTTGTCCCCCGGTATCCCCTGACGAGCCTGTCCACCGTCTCATTCGACACATTAGAACCGAGATCCGGAGCGATTGCCTTGATCCAGATCAGGAAATCGGAACCGTCGGCGAGACGCCGTCCGGTTACGACCGTTCAATGGCGGTAAGCTTCAGCCGCTCTTCTTCGCTCAATTTCGCGATTACGGGCAGGTCTGGCCCGGAAGGCCGGCGCAAGACCGAAAAGCCGACCGCAAACAGGCCTGCGATCAATATCGTCAGCGGCGCGCCCCACAGGATGGCGGTATGCCAGCTCACCCTGGGCTTGAGCAGCACAAACTCGCCATAACGCGCCACCATGAAATCGACCACCTGGGAATTGCTGTCGCCGGCCTTGAGGCGTTCGCGCACCAGGAGGCGCAGATCGCGCGCCAACGGCGCCTCGGAATTGTCGATCGACTGGTTCTGGCACACCATGCAGCGCAAGTCGTGGGAGATCGCGCGGGCGCGCGCTTCCAGCGCTGGATCGGGAAGAATCTCGTCTACCTGGACAGCGCGCAGCGGTGTCGCGCCGAACAGCGCCAGCACCACCAGAAATAACACAATACGGCAAGCCATTCGACGTCCTTGAGCCCTTCCCCGAAGCGGCTGCGATGCAGCCGTCTCGGCCGGCAGCGAAATCATTCAGCAGGTTGGGCAACGATCCGCGCTGCCGGCTTCGGCGCGCCGACGCGCAATCTGCGGTCCGATAGCGATAGCGCGCCGCCCAGTGCCATCATCAGGGCGCCAAGCCAGATCAGCAGCACCAGCGGCTTATGGTAGAGCCGCACGGCGATCGATCCGTCGGCGTTGTTGTCGCCGAGCGAAAGATAGAGCTGGCTGACACCCCGCGTCAGCAAGGCGGCTTCGGTGGTCGACATGCCATCGCGGGACGGGAAGGTGCGCTTCGATGGCTCCATGACGCCGATCACCTTGCCCGCCTTGTGCGCCGTGAAGTGGGCGGCGGTCTCGCGATAATTCGAGCCTTCGCGGCTCACCATGCCATCGAAAACGAGGTCATAGCCACTGATCGAAACGGTCTGCGACGGTTTCAGGGCGACGATACGCTCGCTGCCCCAGGTGCTTGCGCTGACAATTCCGAGCAGGGTAACGCCGAGCGCAAAATGCGCGACCGAGGTGCCCCAGGCCGAACGGGGCATCCCCGCGGCGCGGCGCCCGATCGTTTCAAACGACAGGCTGTGCAGATCGATGCGTTCGGCAATGTCGGTGACTGCACCGGCCATCACGAACAGCGCAAGGCCTATGCCGAACGGTGCGAACACGGCCTGCGTGCCGTTGAACGCGAAGGTCGCGGCAAGGCCGAGCATCGCTACCGCGCACGCAGCCAGCAGGCGCTGCGCGACCCCGTAGAGATCGCCGCGCTTCCAAGCCAGCAACGGCCCGAATGGCACCGCGACCAATAAAGGCACGAACAGCGGCCCGAAGGTCAGATTAAAGAACGGCGCACCCACCGAGATCTTGTCGCCGGCGAGCATCTCAAGCACCAGCGGATATAGCGTGCCGACGAACACGGTCGCGCACGCAGTCGCGAGGAACAGGTTGTTGAACACCAACGCGCTCTCGCGGGAGATTGGCGCAAACAGGCCGCCCTGCTTGAGCAGCGGCGCGCGCCAGGCGAACAGCGCGAGGCTGCCGCCGATAAACACCATCAGGATCACGAGGATGAACAGGCCCCGTGCCGGATCGTTCGAGAAGGTGTGAACCGACGTCAGTACGCCGGAGCGCACCAGGAAAGTGCCGATCAGCGACAGTGAGAAGGTGAGGATGGCCAGAAGGATGGTCCACACCTTCAGCGCATTGCGCTTTTCCATCACCACCGCCGAATGCAGCAGCGCGGTGCCGGCGAGCCAGGGCATCAGCGAAGCGTTCTCCACCGGATCCCAGAACCACCAGCCGCCCCAGCCAAGTTCGTAATAGGCCCAATAGGACCCCATCGCGATACCGACCGTCAGGCACATCCAGGCCAAAAGCGTCCACGGCCGCACCCAGCGCGCCCACGCCGCGTCGATGCAGCCTTCGATCAAGGCTGCGACCGCAAAGGAGAATGCGATGGAGAAACCGACATAGCCGAGATAGAGCATCGGCGGATGCACCGCGAGGCCGAAATCCTGCAGGATCGGATTGAGGTCGCGGCCCTCGGCCGGCACCTGGGCCAGCCTCCGGAACGGATTCGATGTGAACAGGATGAACAGATAGAAGGCCGCCGCGATCCAGGACTGCACCGCCAGCACGTTAGCCTTCAGCGTGGATGGCAGGTTGGCGCCGAACCCGGCAACCAATGCGCCGAACAATGACAGAATCAGCACCCACAGCAACATCGAGCCCTCGTGGTTGCCCCAGACGCTGGTGAACTTGTAGATCAGCGGCATCTGGGTGTGCGAATTCTCGTAGACGTTGGCGACCGAGAAATCCGACATCACATAACAGGCGGTGAGCGCGGCAAAGGAGAGTGCGACGAAGCCAAATTGCGCCAGCGCGGTCGAGTCGGCGAGTTTCATCAGCGCGACATCGCCCTTGCGCGCCCCGAGCACTGGCGAGATCGACTGGATCAGCGCCAGCGCAAGCGCCAGCACCAGCGCGAAGTGACCGAGTTCGGCGATCATGGCGATGGCTCCCGGTTCACTTTACACTTGCCTTGACCGGCATGGCGTTCGGCGCCGCGGTCTCCTGCCAGTGTCCCTGCTTTTTCAGGGTTTCGACAACTTCGCGCGGCATGTAATTCTCGTCGTGCTTGGCGAGCACGGTCTCGGCCTTGAACGTGCCGCCCGGCTCGATGTGGCCCTCGGCAACCACGCCCTGCCCTTCGCGGAACAGGTCGGGCACGATGCCGCGGTAGCTGACCGGGATGTCCTTGTTGCCATCGGTCACCGCAAAGCGGATCTGCAGATTGTCGCCGCGCTCCAGGCTGCCCATCTTGACCATGCCGCCGAGGCGAACGCGTTTTCCCGCAGGCGCCTTGTTGTCGGCGATGTCGGTCGGCGAATTGAAAAACACGATCGACTGGCGCAGCGAGCTCAGGATCAGCGCGACCGCGAAGGCCAACACACCGAGACTCGAGCCGATCAGGATCAGGCGCCGCTGTTTGCGCGTCATGAGCCTTCCAGTCCGAGCTCTTTTGCCAGCTCGCCGATGCGGCGCAGATTGTCATTATTGCCGGCAAGCGCGCTGCGGGCATTGGCGGCGGCGGTCTGCGCCTTGTCGCGCTCGCCGAGCACCGAATAGGCCTTGATCAGACGCAGCCAGCCGTCGACGTCCGAGCCGTTCTCGGCCATGCGCTGGGCAAGACGGGCGACCATGCTTTCGATCATGTCGCTGCGCTCGGCCGGCGCCATCGCTCCAGCGGCGGCGATGTCGCTCGGATTGGGCCCCTTCGGCGCGACATTTGCCGCTGTCCCGGTCTGTGCGGCAAGACCCTGCTCCAGGCGCTGCAGCGCTTCCTGATCGCTGGCCAGCGCAGCGTGCGCATCGGCTATGGCCGCCTTCAGCTTGTCGGTCTTGCCCAGCACGCGATAGGAACGCACCAGCTGAATCCAGCCCGCCACATCGGATCCATCTTTTTGCAGACGCGTGGCCAGGCGCTCGACCATCGCCTCGATGGCGTCACCATTGTGCTCCGGCGGCGTGACGGCGGCCGATGGACGGTCCGGCGGTTCGGCCGCGACCGATGGGCCCTTCTCGTCGATACGCGCCAGCGCATCCTTGACCAGCGGCAGCCATTCGGCGCCCTCACCGGCTTGTGTCACGCAGCGCGGTCCAGCGCTGCACCGCCTCGTCGCGGCGGCCGTCCTGCTTGGCGGTGAGGCCGAGATAATATTGCGCCATCACGTCTTCGGGATCGGCCGCATTGGCGCGTGTGAACAAATCCCTGGCCTCGGCAGTCACCGCACCGCCGGATGCCATCACGATGGCTTCGCCGAGATCGCCCAGCCGCGCGGCATCCGGACCCAGAATCTCCAGCGCGTTGCGACGTGCCCGCACCGCGTCATCGACGCGTCCAAGCCGCAAATAAACCGGCGCCAGCAATTCCCAGCCGCGCCCGTTCCTGGGATTGGCCTCAAGATATTTCTCGACCTCGGTGACGGTCTGCTCGATCCCCTCCGGAAGCTGTTGCCCGCCGGCTTCCACACTCATCGAAACCGGCGCGAGGTTCGGCGAGCCGAGCGTAAGATAAGTAGTGCCGGCGGCGAGCGGCAGCAGCACAATGGCGGCGGCGATCGTTGCCCGGCGGTACGGTCTGGCAGGACCAGGTGCCGCAACATCTGTCGCGGCTTTTGCCGCCTCGGCGGCGGCGATCAAGCGGCGGGAAACTTCGACCCGCGCCGCCTCGGCTTCGACATTTCCGATCCGGCTTGCGGCCTCATCGCGCCCGATCTCGTCCAGCTGGTCGCGATAAACCGCGATGTCGCTGCCCGAACGGGCGGGCTTTTGATGGCGCACAAGCGGCCACCAAACAGCGAAGATCGCTGCAAGCGTCATCAACGATAAGACTGATCCAGAGAATCATCTAGTCACTTTACAAAGCGCTGCCTGAGCAAACCTGTTCGCTCCGGCGCGTGCGGTCTGGATACCAAGTGGGCCGAAGCCGACTTTGATATATATCAGGTTTCGGTCAAACGGCGCGCCAAATAGGGCACCTGCCTGCCACCTTGTCCCGTGCCGGAACTCCGCACTACCAGGCCCAGGCGACCGTCCCACCCAACATGTGAACGTTGTAGTTCGGATTGTTGCCCGCCAGGGTCTGGTAATACGCTGTCTGGACCTGGTTCAGCGTCTGGAACATGTAGGTCTGCATCGTATCGTTGTTCCAGTTGGTCACGCTGTTGCGCTCCCAGGCGTAGCGGAGCCTGAGCGAAACATTGCCCCTCAAGCCGAGGCTGCGCATGTAGTCCGGATCGAAGGTGTATTTCGCGTTCGCCTCCACCCGCTGGAACGTGGTTGTCACATCCGGGAACTGGTTCTGCAGGTTGTTTCCGAAATCATTCGAGATGACCGGTCCAGTTCCATTCAACATGATCACAGGCGAAGAATTCTTCGCCCTCGACAGCATGTAGTTCATGCCGAGTTCCAACCGTTGCGGGATCGCCGCCCAGTTCACACCCCCAATAAAAGTATTCACCCGGTCGTCGATATTTGCGCCGTAAGCCTGGCACAGGTAGGTGGCCGGGGCGCCGATGGCGTTGGGGCTGGTGTTGGGGCAGAGATATCCCGTGCCGCCATTGACGTTGTTTGTCGCAAACGGGAACAGATAGGTACTCGACCCGAGCTGGTTCTGGCCGCGTTGCTCATTCATATAGGAGAACAGGAATCTGAGGTCGGGCGTGGCGGCATAGGCCATCTCGACGCCTGCGCCCAGCGAGCGGTCGTGGGTCAGACCCAGCTGGTTTTGCGCAAGCTGGTATTCGTCGTCACGCCAGTTGACAGTCGGCGTGACCGTGAAATTGCGGAGCACGTCGACGTCGACCTGGAACTTGATCTGGGCGCGGTTGCGATCGTCGAGGTAGAATTGCCGATAGGCCGGCGAGTAGTTGGGGGCATTCGGAAAACCGGTCAAAGGTGTCGAAATGACGCCAGATACGGGGGCTCCCGGGACCCCGAGGCCAGTCCTCGGCACCGGCCATTGGAACATGCCGACATTGCCGAGATAATCGTAATTTCCCGCACGACGCTCGCCATAGGACCCGCTTGCCCGCAGGGTGACCCACCGCTCCGGTTTCCAGTCGGCGTAGAGCTTGCCCGTGCTTTCACCGGTGGAGCTGGCGTCGAATCGCGTGAATTCAAAGTGCTCATAGCCATAGGAGGCGCCAAGATTGACCGAATTGACCGGCCTCCAGGTCCCCTCGGCGCCGGCATTCTGTTTGATATAGCCGACCATGAGAGGGTTCACCGGCGAGTATTGCGGGTGACCGGTCGCCTGCGGCGATGCGGCGTCGGTGATAACCCAGTCATTGATTGTCAGCTGGGGCGTCTGGTTGTCGTAATTGTAATAGCGATAGTAGACCTTCGTCTTCAGGTCGTGGTTGATCTGGGTGGTCAGGACGTTGTTGACCAACAGCGTGTTGATGGACCCGTTCAGGCTCTGCTGTGGAAGCGAGGACAATGACGCCCCCGGGAGTCCACTGGGGACCAGCGCAACGGGATTGATCGAGAATGGCAGGAACTGGGAGTTCTGCCGCATTCCGCTGTAGGAGACCGTTCCCATATAGCGGCTATTGAGCGGCAGATCCGCGCCAAAGGTACCGGTGGCTCCGTTCATCTGGTTGTCAGGCGGTGTCGACATAAGCGCGAGGGGAGCCGTTGGCGTACCCGGCGCCCCCGCGCACAGACCCGCGGTGTTGCAAAATGGGTTTTGGACCGTGTAGCCGAGGAAGTCGTCCTTGTAGACCGAGCCGTTATAGCCGACCATCGCGTTGAACTTCTGGCCCCAGGCCGATGTCCCGGAATACTCACCATTCACACCGAAGTTCTGCGTGGTATCGGCAACCGGCTTGGCGACATCAACGCGAGAACCGGTGTTCGTGGCGGTAAAAAGCACGCTGTCGACCTGGCTTCCGGTCCGCCTCATATTGGAATAGTTGGCCCTGAAGTCCCAGTTATCGGTCGGGGTATAGCGATAATCCACGGCCGCCGTATCGCGCCGAATGCCGACATCGGTGGGATGGACATTCTGATTGATAATGGTGCTTACCGCAGCGGCCTTGGTATTGAGGAGCGCGATATTCGCCGCCGAACTGGCGGAATTGGGCCAGCCGACGCCGCCGGCATTGAACATCTGTTGGCCGATACCGGGATTGGCCAGCGTCAGCGCGTTGCCGTTGGTATTAAACAGCGTGCTGGCGCTGGTGCTGTAGAGGTGGGGCGTTTGATCCCACATGAAGTTGAAATACTGCTCGCCCGCTTTCGACAGATAGGCGTCGTAACGCTGGTCCCGGTAACCGACGCCCTTGCCCCATGCGTCGATTTCGTAGCGGCCGTCGCCGCTGCCGGCGGCGACGAAGAAGTCGCCGAACGGCCCTGGCCTCAGATCCCGGTATTCGTAGAACTTCGCCAGGCTGTTGCCGCCCTGGAAAATGTGCCCGCTTCGCTGCGGATCGTTGAGGAAGCCGCGCCCGCCGAACTCGATGAAACCGTGCGTCCACCAGGGAAGCTCGACGATAACCGGAGCCTTGACCGGAAGCCCCGCGTCGGCCGCCAGTGCGCCGGGCACGACGGCCGCCATGCCGAGTAGAGCCCCGGCAGCACATGAAAAAACAACGCCAGATCGCGATTTCATTTTAGCCCCCCAGGGCAATTCATGGTCGTCTAATTCGCTCGTTAGGATGTCAGGTCTTATCGGTGGAGGAGCGCTCCTGATGGGCTATTGGTTCCGTGTACCTGGGTGTGACAGTTGTTACAGGCACGTCCCATGATCTGATAACTGTTGGGTCCGGCGTTCGGCGAATGGCCAAACCCATGGCACTCGGTGCAGAGCCGCGGCCGCGAGACCTTCAGCATGAACTCGTTGATCGAGCCGTGGGCGTCGTGACAATTCAGGCAGTTCTCGCGAACCGGCGTATGCTCGAACAGGAACGGTCCGCGCTTCTCGGCGTGACACTTGTAGCAAGTGTCATTGATCGTAGCGGTTCTCAGCAGAGCTTCATTTGCCGTGCCGTGCGGCTGATGGCAGTCAGAGCAGACCATCTTGCCTTCGCGCAGCGGCATATGTGAAGAGCGCGCCATTTGCGCACGCCGGTCCTTGTGGCACTGGAAGCAGGTCTCGGGCTCAAACACCGTCTTGAGCTGGAATTTGGCCGACACGCTCTTCATGATCGTGTGACAGTTGGTGCAGGCCACGTTACGGACCTCGTGGGTGCTGCCGCTCCAATAGGTGCGGTCGCCCTTTTCGTGGCAGGCAAGGCAGATGCCGTTATTGTCCTGGACGCTGCGCGACAGGTCATCGGCCCTGAACGAGATGATGCCGCCGATACCGCGGCCGCCGCCCAGTTTCACATGCTCCGAACCCGCTCCATGGCAGTTCTCGCAGGCGAACTTGCCGGGCTGGGTTTTGCCGATGCGTCCCATCAGGGTCTTCGAAAACGATTCGGCATGGCCGGCGTGACAGGTCGCACAGACCTTCTCACCGACGAAGTGCGCTTCAACGGGCGGACCGGCAGGTTTTGCCCTCGTGGGAGTGCCACCGGCGGTTTCGGCGCGTCGGCCGGAGGCGCGGAGTTGCCGCGCAGGAAATCCTTCAGCGCGTCGACGGCATTGTCGGCGTCGGCAAGCTTCAGGCGCGGCTCATGCGCGACCGGCCGCTTGGTGCCGACGCGTTGGGCGAATTCGGTGAGCTCGGAAAAGATTGCATCCTCATTCTGGCGAGACGTTACGGCCTTCTGTCCGGATGTCTTCACTTCCAGCTTGACCGTTTGCGCAAAGCCGGCGAGCGCGGAAAACGCGTCATCGTCGCGCTGAACCGGCGCCGGCCCGGCTGCTTCGAGAGCGAGCAATGCGGCATAAACGCCTTGGCCCGATGTGGGGAAAATGCCTTGTTCGGGTATCACCCCGACCGCGAAGGCGGGCTGTATGAGCCCGAGCACCGCTCCACCCACCAGCACCGACTTCAGAAGCGAGAGAGACTTGGCCAAAGGCTGTGCATGATATGCCCTCGCATATCGTGCCGCCCTGTCGAGGCACCCACTGAAACCGCCCGCCCTGCTCATCAAAACGCCCCACGTTCAACCGTCGGCAATTGTTACTTCTTGTTAATGTGTGAGCCCCGCGTGCCGCCCCCGTATATTGCTAAAAAGTCACACTCGAAACATTTCGACTTAATAATCCAGATGCAGCCTATTGTTTTTCCGGCTCCTCGGATTCCGTCGGCTCTTTCGGAAGGTGATGGGCGATGCCCTTGTGGCAATCGATGCAGGTGGCGCCGGCCTTGATCGCTTCCGGCATCATTTGAGCGGCAACCGACTGCTTGTGAGGGTCCATCGATTCGACCGCGTGACAATTCCGGCATTCGCGCGAGTCGGTCGACTTCATCGTCGCCCATACGTGGGTGGCGAGTTCAAGCCGGTGGGCTTCGAATTTCTCGGGTGTGTCGATGGTGCCGAGAATCTTGTGAAGCACCTCGTTGGAGGCCTCGATCTTGCGCTTCATCTTGTAGAACCAGTTCTTCGGCACGTGGCAATCCGAGCAGATCGCGCGTACTCCGGAGCGGTTTTTCCAGTGAATGGTTTGCTGCAGCTCCTGATATACGTTGTCCCGCATCTCGTGGCAGGAGACGCAGAAAGCCTCGGTGTTGGTCAGTTCGATCGCCCAGTTGAAGCCGCCCCACAGCAGGATTCCTGCAAATGTTCCCGCGACCACCAGGGAGCTCCAGGCCATCGAAGACGGACGTCTGAAAAATGCCCAGACGCGTTGCAACCGGGTCTTCGTGCCCGCGCCGCCGGATTCAGCCATGTAGAGCCCCCACCTTGTTATTCGCAACGCAACAATGTTGGTCTCGGGCCGCCGCGCCGCTGCGCCTCTCGGCGAAGCGCTTTTTTCAAACCCTGCCTCTGAGCATAAGGACTGTGCAGAATTGCTCACCGCCAAGCACGGCATCGCGCTTAGACGTGATCATTCGGAGTCTTGGACCGGAAAGGGCACGGAAGCGTGTGGTCGAATTGAGCCGCGGACGGGTCCGCGACTCGGCACCCTTATTTCTTCGGCATCTTGTGGCCGTTCGCGGCAAATGCGTCACCAAAAGCGTTGCGGGCACCGCCGCCGGCCGGATTCTGGTGGCACGCGCCGCAGGCTTTCCCGGTTGACGCCGCGTAAGCCGGTAACGCATCGGCGGATTTAGGAGCGGCAATCGTCAGCGCACCGCCAAGCAGTGCCGCCGCCGAAATGGCAACCAGCCATTTGAAATTCATTTTTCATCTCCGTTGATGGGAACGAGCCGAACAATCGTATTCGATGTTTCAATGGAATGATTTGACTTCGATCAAGACCAATGCGCGATTGGCACGGCTGTCCCGGCCCTGTATCGACCGTCGATGACAGCACCACTCCTGGATGGGGCAGCAACCAGGGTGACCGGCCGATTGGCGCAATAAAACGACTGGACGATCACGACGCGCTAATGGTGCTGCCTCCCGACACCACGATGACGGCCGTTGCCGCTGTCCCGAAACTGCGGACCGGCGCACAACAACACAGTTCAACCGTTAGAAACGGCGCCAGGCCGGCCGGCGCCGAGCGATTGCCTCCGCTGCTGGCGATATCGCAGGCGACACCCTCGCTCGACGCTGAAAGCGAGACGCTGCTGCAAACCGCGCTGGAAGTGCTGATGCGCCACCGCACCACATTGGTGATCGCCCATCGGCTTGCCACGGAGCTGTCCTGCGACCGGATCCTGCTCGTCGATCAAGGGCGAATCGTTGAACAGGGCAGTCACGCCGCGGTCGTTGCGCAGAAGGATTGTATGCAAGGCTCGCCCGGCTGCAGCCTCAGCACACTTGATCCTGGCATTGGCAAGCGGCAATCGGCAGCGGAAAGCCGCCGGTTTGGAGAAATGCAACGCGCGCCGGCGGCGCATAGGCGTCGCCCTGGAAGGTTCGCCTAGTCTTTGGCGATCCAATCGAGAATTTGCGTCGATGCTACCGTTTTCTTGGGCTTATATGGATTCAGGGTACCGGCAATCGCGCTCCAGCCTTTCTCGATGATCTCCTGGGCAAAGCGCTTGGCATCGGCTTCCGCTTTGAATTTTCTGGTCGCGCGGATAATTCTGCATTCACCATCCTCGCGCCTGGGCGTGATGTTCGAACGATAGGAGACGTACCAGATATCTAACCCTCTTAAGTCAGGGCTGAAAACGCTCATCGGCAGATGCCCCGGGACGCGGCGAACGGCGTCCCCCAACCTTTATTGGCAGGGATTAATCATAGCCCGCCCGCACTACCGCGCCTTGAGCTAGGTCAAAAATTTGGCAAATTCGCCGACCGGAGCCTGCAGCATTTCGAAACGGCAGTCCTGCTCCGGTTCGGCAAGGCGACCGTCAGGAGCCAAAATCTTGATTTGGGTCAATGCCGAACGCATGTGTATCGTGCTAATCTGACTTCGCTCTTGTGATCGCTGGCGCTTGGCGCGAGACGTCGAGAGCAGGCAAGAAGGACATTCACATGAGGCGACGACTGTTAGTTCTGGGAGGGGCGATCTTTCTGGCGATCGGCGGCACCATCGGCGAGGAAATCGTAAGCTCATCAGGCCAGGTATGTGCCGCCACGGCAAAGACCAGCTTTGCCGAAGACGTGATGCCGATCCTCGTCGGGCGCTGTTTCAGCTGCCACCAGCCCGGCGGACAGGGAAATGAGAAGAGCGGGCTCGATCTGAGTTCCTATGAAGGGGTCATAAAGGGCACCAAGTTCGGCAAGATGGTCATTCCCGGCGATCCCGAGAGCAGCAATCTGATGTGGCTCCTGGACTGGCGCGGGGCGCCCGAAACCCACATGCCGCTCGGCAAGAAGAAACTCTCGATCTGCGACCGTGATGCGATCCGGGCGTGGATACGCGAAGGAGCGAAGAACAATTGATCGACCGAAATTCGAGCGCGGCCAGCAGCCACGAATGCGGTCCATTTGGAGAGGAATGAGTTGATGTCGGGTCGATCCATTATTTTGCTTGCCGCATTCGTCTTCGTCGGTACCGTATCCGTCGCGACGTTTCCAACCGAGGCCTTCGCACATCGAAAAGGCGCCCATCACCGCGCGGCAACCATTGCCCCCGCTGCAGTGGCGCCAAGCCCCGCAACAGACAATGGTCCTGTTGCCGATCGGATCCCGCGCTGCTTCGACTCGGTCATCTCCTATCGCTTTCCGCCCTGTTACTAGTACAGCGTTTCCGAGGTTTGAATGGGCATGCTCCCGAACCTCATCCTGAGGAGCATCGGGCAAGCGATGCGTCTCGAAGGATGGCCGCGGATGACGGCCGTGCAAGCGGCCATCCTTCGAGACGACCGTCTGCGCTGCACGCAGCCGATCTCCTACGCGACAACGGCGAAGCCGTTGCGCGAGGATGAGGTCCTGGGTATTTGAACCGATTGGTTTCATGGAATCCGTCATCTAGGGTTTGTGGCAGCTATCGACCACGCCGCGTTGATGACTGCGGCCAGGGCCAAGTCCGTTCGGTCGCGATTTAGGGATCCTGGCAACGCGGCTCGAGCCGATCTCCGCCTTGCCGTGCCGCAGCCGATTTGGTTAAACCGCCGCCTTGTTCGGGAGGCCGTCGCGCTCGCCGTTACCCTCCCTCAACCCGGTTGCGAATTGAGCTGACGGCGCCATGACATTCTTCTGGGGAGCGGTCGGTTTTGTCTTCGGGGGCTTTGCCCCGGGTTATCTGATCGTCCGCGCCTTTCGCATCGAGCGGCTGCTGCCGCCGCTGGCCGGACCGTTCGCGCTGAGCGTGATCGCGAACGGCCTCTTGGTGGAAACCGCGGTCTGGTTCGGCGTCTACACCACGGCAACCGCGCGCGTCGTGGCCTGCGTGCTGGTTTCGATGGCGCTGGCAGCCCTGATCTTTGACCGCAGGCTCGCGTTCGGGACCATCCTCGAGGGTGCGCGCTCCGCCTGGCGCGGGCTTTGCGATGCCGTGAAGCCGGCCGGCGGCCGCCTGCAGCTTCTGCCGCTCGTGTGCTGTCTTGCGGCCCTCCTCGTCTTTCTGCAGACGCTCTATCTGCTTGCAGCTTCGTTCGGCTCGATCCTCGTCGGCTACGATCCGGTCGCGCAATGGAATTTGTGGGCGCTGGACTGGGCGGCCAACCGGCTGCCGAACCGGATCTATCACTATCCCCAGCTGATCCCGATGCTGTGGTCCCTGCCCTATGTCCTGATGGGCGACAGCGGAATCGAGTTCTTCTCGTCGTCGTTCAAATTCGTGTTCTGGCTGCTGACGTTCGAGACGCTGGCCTTTGTCGCGGTGCGCTGCCGCGATGCCGTGCTGCTGCTGAGTCTCCCGATCGCGTTCGTCCTGATCCGGTGGGGCATCGGCGGCACTTCGGTGCAGGATTCGATCGACGTGCCGGTGGCGTTCCTTTCGCTGCTCGCCGTCACGACCATCCTGCTGCCGGTGCCCGCAGACCAGCGCAACCGGGCCATCTTGCTGGCACTGCTGCTGGCCAGCGGCGCCGCCATGACCAAACAGGTCGGCCTGTACATGATCGGCGCGGTGCCGCTGTTGTGCCTGTGCTGGACCCTTGAGGAGAAAAGGCAACTGGCGCCGGTCTTCAGGGAGGGCCTCAGCCTGACCTGGAAGACGGCGCTTGCGCTGGCACTGTGCGCGCCGGTCTACATCTACGCCTTCGTGACCATCCGCAACGGCAGCAACATCTCGGAATTCGGCTATCTGTTCGAAGGGGTCTATGAAAACCGCTCGCGCCTGGCACGCGCCATCGACGCCCTCGCAATCGCCTATGCGTGGCTCGGCTTCGCCAAAACCGCGGTGGTCGCGGCCGCCCTTGCGGTATTTGTGGTCCTCAACATCGCAGCGCTGCGGGATGCCCGCTATCGCTGGGTGCTGCTCGCGGTCAACATCCCGTTCAGTTGCCTGTGGGCGCTGTATTTCAGCTACGACCGGCGCAACCTGGCCCTGGCCCTGCCGCTGTGGGCGCTGACCTCAAGCGTCGGCGCCAAGGTTTTGCTACAGCGCTATGGCAAGCTGCCGGTCTGGCCCCTGCCCGATAGGCCTGCGACGCCGCCGCGTTCTGGATTCGCTGCCCGATACGGCCCCGCTGCGGTCCTCGTCGTCGCGGCCATCGCGCTGGTTCTGGCCATGAGCCAGCATTTCACCGCTCAGACGCTGCACGCGCGACAGGACGCGATTGAACTGCAAATCCTGGCCCGGGAAGAGCCCGGCCCGGTCGGGCCGATGCTGTCGCAGATGCAGCAGCTCGGAACGCCGTTGCGGATTTTTTCGGAATGGCGCTGGGCCTGCGCCTTTCACTTCAACCGCGGCAGCGACAAGTGCCTGCGGATTTTCCCGGACGAGTTTTTCCGGACGGCTCCCGCGGCCCTGGCCGCAAACGGGCCGATCTTGCTGATCCTGTATGACGCCTCGGTCACATCAGATCGTGAACGCCGGCTGCGTGAAGCGGGTTTTGTCGAGAAGCCGGTCAGCGCCGATGCCGGCGTGCGCTGTTTCGTCCGCGCCCGCCAGGATTGATCGTCGGCTTCGGCCTGAGCGGCCTATGTTGCGGACCGAGTCAGCCCGTTCTATCGAAACACCGACAGGATCTTGTTCCACAAGGACGGCGGCTCTTCGTCGTGGCGAGTCTTTGCCGGCTGCGTGATGCTGACCGGGTCGGACGCCGGAAAACTGTCGACCAGACCGGTCTTGAGATGTTCATGGGTCTGCCGGTCCGCCTTTGCCGCTTCCTTCGGATCGGCGGCGTGCTTGTCGAATGGTGCGGGATCGAATGTCTCAGCCATGGCGTTCTCCTCGTCGAAGGCAAACGCCCGCGGAGCCGGCTGGTTCCGCGCTCGACACCGATGGCGAAGCGCGGAACCGGAACAATCGACCTAATCCAGCCCGCGCTCACGGCTGAGGCGGACCATCTCCTCGATGAAAATCGCCTTCTGTTTGGCGTCGAGGCTGGCGAACAGCGGTTCCGCCGCGTCGGCGACGGCCCTTTGATCGACCGCGCGGTCGTTGAGGAACTGGGCTTCATTGCGCATTTGCTCGATGATGTCGTCGGGCGGATCGCGTTGCGCGCGCGCGATGCGCAGCGACAGCCGATCAGCGCCATTGTGGCCGAGGTAGTGCATGGCGCTGTTGAACCCGGTCCAGTTCTTTTCCTGTTCGGGCGTCAACTGCAGTTCGGTCTTGATGCGCTCGATGTTCTTGTCGCTGTTGGCGACGATCTGCTCGGCGGTCAACGGTTGCGGTTGCGCGACCTCGGCCGGTTTGGCGCCCTTGGCGCCCTTCGCCGTCTTGGCATTCTTGGTGCCGCCGCCCGGTGAGGCGCCCTGCGGCCCAGCCACGTTGCTGTTGTTGTTGCCGCCAAGCACGCCGCCGATCACGCCGGTGACGCCGCCGATGGCCCCGCCGAGCACGGCGCCAACCGGCCCCGCCGCCTTGTTGCCGGACCTGGCGCCCTGCTCGACGCCCTTGACCAGTCCCTGGGCATGTGCCGCGGGCGATGTCGCAAGCCACATCGAGACGGCTGCGCCGAGCACAAGACACAAGCCTCGGAATGCGCGCGGTGGCATCGTCAGGCGGATCATAACGTGTTCCTCCGAATGGGTTGTCGGCAAGTGGGGGCGAGACATGACGCAAACGCCACGGGACAGCAATACCGTTATCGTCGCAGGCACGGGCTTGGGACGCGATGCCTTCTCCTTCCGGCAAAAAGTTGCAAAAACATGACACCCGACACCAGTTCGACGGCCTCTGGCCGCGCGCTCGTGACGGGGCTCCACTGCCGGCTCCGATCGGGCCCGCGGCGTGCGTGCATTGCCAGTGGACCTCATCAAGATGCTGCTGCTAAAGGAAATGACCGGCGCTGCCCGATAACGGCAGGCGCCTCCATAAAATCCAGGGGCAGGAATGACGACCAACAAGAAGAAACTGCTGATCACCGAATCGTTTTCGCAGCGCGGTCGCGCCATTTTGGCCGAGCGCGGCGACGTCGAGACCGTCGAATTTTCCAATATGATCTCGGCCGCCGATTTCGAAAAGCTGCTAGCGCAGCAGGCGCCGGTCCACGGCGTTGCGCTCGGCGCCACCCGGTTCGGCGAGCCGGAATTGAAGGCCGCACACGGCATGCAGGTGGTGGCCCGGATCGGCGTCGGCTACGACTCGGTGGATGTCACGGCGTTGAGCCGGCACGGGGTGCCGCTGATGGTGGCCGGCACCGCCAATTCGCCGTCGGTGGCCGAACAGGCCATGTTCATGATGCTGACGCTGGTCAAGCGGGGCGTCGAACTGCACGCGCTGGTCAAGGACGGCAAGTGGGGCACCCGGCTTGGGGTATTGCCGTACGATCTGTTCGGCAAGACCGTGCTGATCGTGGGCTTCGGCCGCATCGGCACCCGCAGCGCCAAGCGTTTCCTGGCGATGGAAATGACCGTGCAGGTCTACGATCCCTATAAAACCCCCGCCGAGATCACGGCTGCCGGATGCGAGCCGGTGGCGGATCTCGACGCGGCGCTGCCGCGCGCCGACTTTGTCAGCCTGCACTGCCCGAAGACGCCCGAGACCGCCGGCATGTTCAATGCGGCGCGGCTGGCGCGGATGAAACCGTCGGCCTATCTCATCAACACCGCCCGCGGCGGCATCGTGGTCGAGGCGGCATTGTACGACGCGCTGGTGGCGGGCAGGCTGGCCGGCGCGGGCCTCGACGTGTTCGAACAGGAACCGCCGCCCGGCCACCCGCTGTTCGACCTGCCCAATGTCATCATCGCCCCCCATGTCGCCGGCGTCACCCGCGAGGCGGTCGACCGCATGAGCGAGCAGACCGCCCGCAACATGCTGAGCGCGCTGGACGGCGAGCCGATCCGGCAAAACGTCGTTAACCAGGATGTGCTTGGCTGATCCGGTGCGGCTGCGGTGTGCGGGGCCTCGCCAGGGGCGGCGAAGACATCTTCAAACCGTCGGCATGACTGGCTATGCTTGTGCCGCACGGTATGCGGTTTTTACCGCTCGGCGCTGCCGGTGCGAACGGGTGGGCTATGGAGAAAAAGGACGGCGACGATCTCGGCGGGGGCCAGAAAGCCCAGGGCGTCTGGGAACGCCGAACGCAGGACCGGCGTTGGGGTCAGAACCAATTGTTCGGTTCGGTCCGTATCGGTTCTGGAGTGCAGGGTGTGAGTAACGACGATCCAACCGACAACGCACTGGCCGCGATCGCAAGCATTCTCGAACAGCCGGCCGGCCGGCCGATCCGCAGACCGGCGGTGCCGCCGCCGCTGCCCGCGGCCGAAACGCCGGCTCCTCCGCCCGTCGCCGCTACCGCCGAGAATTTCCGCTTTTCGGGCAACGAGGCCAGCGAGGCAGTCCCGGCCGCGCCGCCTTCGCCTCCACCCGAACCTGTGCTGGCATCGCCACCCGTTCCCGCATCGGCTCCCGCTCCGGTATCTCCGCCGGCACCCGATGCAGCGCCTGCAGCCCCGGTCGCGGCGGCGGAGGTCGATGGCTACGTCAAGTTTGGCCCCGGCCCGCTCGACGCCATCCGTTTCAAATGGTCGGCACGGCCGATCGGCAATGGACGCTATCTTGTCGAGGAAACCATCGGCAGCAATTCCCGTCCGATGACCTCAGGACCGATGTCGCAAGAGGACGCGATCAAATTCATCGACGGTCGGGAAGCCGACGCCTGGCGGCGCTTCAATGTTCTCAAGAACGAAATGACCGGGTCGGGTCCGTCCTACCCGCCCCCGCTGCCCGGCGCCGGCGAAAAGTAAATCGCCACCTGGCGCCTGAGGATCGCCGCTCTGGCAATTCAGGATCGCCGTTTCGCGACCCGGATCGCGCGTCCGCCAGCTTCAATGAAGCAAGTGCCGATCGGTTTTCGGCTCGATGCGCATCGACACGCCGGATTGCGGGCGCAGCGTCACGCGCAGGCTCGGCCAGATCTGCGCGCCGGGCTCGAGCAAGAAGCTGAAACGGCTGACCAGCATGGCGAGCGCGATGGTCGCTTCCTGCAGGGCAAACGCCGAACCTATGCAAATCCGCGCCCCCGCGCCGAACGGCATATAGGCAAACCGGTTGATCCCATGCCGGCTGTCGCCGAGAAAACGGGTCGGGTCAAACACGTCCGGATCGTTCCAGAGCAGGCGGTGACGGTGCAGAACGTAAGGCGCGATCACGATCAGCGAACCGCGCTTTACCGCATGACCTCCGACCTCATCGGGCCCACGCGCAACCCGGCTGAGGGCGGCGATGGGCGGAAACAACCGGACCGCTTCATCGATCACGGCTCGCGTGACGGTCAGGCGGTCGGCGAGACCTTCGGCCGGGCCGGCCAGTTCACGCTGGGCCTCGCGCTCGACCTCAACCAGCCAATGCGGTGATTGCGACAGCAGAAACAGCGACCAGGTCAACGCATTCGCCGTGGTTTCGTGGCCGGCCGACAGGAATGTCAGGATGTTGGAATGGACCTCGGCCATGGTCATCGGCTTGCCGGTCAAGGGATCCACCGCATGCAGCAGCAGGGAAAGCAGGTCGGCCGAGGCCACGCCATCCGAAAGCTCGCGCTGCCGCCGCGCCGCGACGATGGTATCGGTGACATCCTTGAAGTAGCCGAGAATTTGCCGAAGCTGTTTGCCGCCAGGCCGCGGCACGAAATCGGGCAGGCCCAACAGGTCGAAGGCCCCGATACGGCCGATGGTGCCGAAATAGACGTTCATGGCGGCCTTGAACTCGTCGGCATCGCTGCCGAGGCCGTCGGAGAAAATCGTCAAGGCCAGCACATTGAGCGTCAACAGCGTCATTTCCGACGCCACGTTGACCGGCTGGCGCGGGTCGAACGATCGCCACCTGTCCGACAGGGCATCCACGGCGGCAACCACCGAGGGGGCGAATTTCGCAATGGTCTTGCGGGCAAATACCGGTGCCAGGGTTCTTCGCTGGAAACTCCAGCGTTCGTCTTCGACGCTCAGGAGGCCATCGTTCAAACCTGCCGACAGCACGCGGCGCTGCAGGGCGTCCTTGCGATAATTCGCCGCGTTGTCGAGCAGGACATGACGGATGGCCGAGGGGTCGTGCACCAGAAACACCTGACCGATCGGCAGGCGGACCCGGCAGATCGGTTTGGTGAAGTGCTCTTCGGTCCAGCATTCGAGCGGATTGCGCTTCAGCGCCGCCAACAATGCAAAAAAGCCCAGACCGGATTGACGCGGCGACGGCACCGGTGGCCGGAACCGGCGTTCGACGCCTTCGATGTCACTCAACTCGGTCATCGTTCAATCAACTTAAAATATCAGGATGTTGCGGTTAATAAAACAGTCCCTCGCACGTCCCATGCAGGCGGTCGATGGATATTTCCTGCTGCGCTGCAAAAAAATACTTGGCGCGCCAGTGACCCGATACTCGGAAAACCTACCGGGAAAAACGCTTGGGAAGTGCCGGTCGGTTGTTGCAACTGCGGAGGCAGTGGTAGGTTCCGGCGGCGAACGCCCAATCATTTCGCATCCAACCCGCCTGAACCCGGTTGACGCAAGGAAGCTCCGAATATGCTGTTTCGAAATTGGACCTGTCTCGCCGCCGCGGTCCTGATGGCAATGGCATGCTCCGCCAACGCGCAACAGGCGGCATCGCCGTCGCGGCTCGACGACATCGTCAAGCGCGGAACGCTGCGGGTCGGCATGACCGGCGATTATCTGCCGTTCACCTCGCTCGACAAGGCCACCTCGACTTTCCGCGGTTTCGACGTCGACATGGCCGAGGCGCTGGGTAGAGCGCTCGGCGTCAAGGTCGAATTCGTGCCGACCGCGTGGCCGAAGATGATGGCGGATTTCGAGGCCGACCATTTCGATATCGTGATGGGCGGAGTCTCGATCACGCTGGACCGGCAGAAGAAGGGAATGTTCTCCAGTCCGATCATGCGCGAAGGCAAGACACCGATCGCGCGCTGCGCCGACAAGGGAAAATACGAAACGCTCGCCGATATCGACAAGCCGGGCACCCACGTGATCGTCAATCCCGGCGGCACCAACGAGCGGTTCGCGCGCGCCAACGTGAAAAATGCCGAGATCAAGGTCTACAACGACAACGTCACCATCTTCGATGAAATCGCCAAGGGCAATGCCGACCTGATGATGACGAATTCTTCCGAGACGCAGTATCAGCAAAAGCTCCACCCGGGCGTGCTCTGCGCGGTGCATCCGGACAAGCCGTTCGACTTCGCCGAGAAAGCCTACTGGCTGCAGCGCGACGCCGCGCTGAAGGATTTTGTCGATCAGTGGCTCCATATCATGATGGAAGACGGCAGTTACGGCCGGATCTACCGCAACTGGTTCGGCTAGGCCGGCCTAGGCGGTCTGTTCTATCGCCGGGCTAAACCCTGGGAATCGTCGGAACTACCGGCAATTCCGGGCCCAGTAGCCTGGTTGCCGATGATTTGTGCAGACCTGGAATCGTTGAACCGACCATCACGCCCCGGCAACTCACCGGTGTGAACGCGTTTTCCAGGGACAGTGGGCGTCATCGCGATGCAATGGCGATCGAGCGTGACCCACCTCACGCTGTCTGTTGGGGCTCCCGGTTAGGATCAAACCCGAGATTCCACCTGCTCAGGAGATCATCATGAAACGCCTTTTCGCAATTGCTGTGCTGCTGCTGGCAAGCCCGGCGGCCCATGCCGGCGACTCGTACTCGTTCGAGATTGGCGGACGCACCATCCATATCGACGCGCCGACGGGTTGCGACCAGCCGTCGTGCGTCTCGATTTCGATCCCGGGGGTCTACAACTCCGGGCCGAAGCGCGCCAAACGCGCCCCGGCCTATCCGCAGCCAGACACCCAGGCCAATACCGACCCGCAGCCGCCGGTATCGGCCAGGACCGAACCGTCGGTATCGACCCGGACCGAGCCGGCCCCGGCCCCGGTGCCCGCGATACCGCCAGCTCCCGTGACCACCACCGCAACCGCCACCCAGCCGTCCTACACGCCGGTTAATCCGGCCCCCACGGCGCCTGCGCCGAGCACCGAGCCGACCGCGCAGACCCAGCCGGCTCCGACCCCGGCTCCCGCCCCGGCCATCGTCGCCACCGCGCCGGTCTCGGCACCGATCCAGCGCCAACAGGTTCCTGCCGAAAGCGGCCGCACGGCCGCGTCCCCGCTCGGGGTCTGGCAGACCGAGAAGAAGGAAGGCCTGGTCCGGATCGAGGCCTGCGGCACCAATCTGTGCGGCTACTCGGTCGACGCCAGGACCAACCAGAACGGCGAGAAGGTCCTGATCAACATGACGGCCGCCAATGACGCCAAGTGGACCGGCCGGATCCACGATCCCAAGAGCGGCGGCAATTACGACTCTACAATCGCCCTGAAGGGACCGGATACGCTGCGGGTCCAGGGTTGCGCGTTCGGCGGCATGTTCTGCGGCGGCCAGACCTGGACCCGGGTGAACTGACCCCGCGCCAGGCTTGATTTCCACAAGGCCCCGCCTCTCCGGCGGGGTCTTTTGCTTGTGGGCGGCACGTCCCGCAGGTTGTCTTTGCCGAAAGCGACATCGCGGTCATGTAGCGCCACGCCGCGGTTGGGTTCGATTGGTCGGCCGTGCTGCGTGAGGTCCATCACATCGCCGTTTCCCCCGATGCGTCAGATTGAAACGCATCAGAAACAGGGGAATGTCATGCCACGCATCAGCAAAGCACGCTTCAGCGGAGTACGTTTCAAGGGAGCATTTCTGGTTCGCGTCGTGATGCTGGCGGGATCGCTGATGGCCACGCCGGCGGCGGCGTCGACCTTCGACGGTGCATGGAGCGTTCAGATCGCATCGGACCGCGCCAGCTGCGGCAGCGGCGCCAGCGTTTCCATCGGCATCAGCAACGGCCAGATCGCCTCCACCGACAGCATGGTCTCGGCTTCCGGCCGCGTCGCCGAGGCCGGCGCCATCAGCGTGTCGTTGAAGAGCGGACTGAAGAGCGCGGTCGGTTCTGGCCGCCTGTCCGGCGCCTCCGGTTCCGGCACCTGGCATGGCAACCTGTGCTCGGGCACCTGGACCGCGCAGCGGATCTGAACTCCCGCTGCCAGACCCGGCCGGGAGTAGGATCTACTTCGAATCGCTCATCTCATTCTTTTGCTTAAGATCAGCCAAATCATCTATCCACCGGTCGAAACACTATATTCCTCATCCGTCACCTTCTCCATCCAGGTCACGTGGCTGCCATCCAGCGATTCCTGCATGGCAATGTGGACCATGGCGTTCCTGGCCGAGGCGCCATGCCAGTGCTTCTCGCCCGGCGGAATCCACACCGTGTCGCCGGCGCGGATTTCGCGGATCGGACCGCCCTTGGCCTGCACCCGGCCGACCCCGAAAATCACGTACAGGGTCTGCCCGAGCGGATGGGTATGCCAGGCGGTGCGCGCGCCGGGCTCGAACGCGACGCGGGCGGACACCACCCGCGCCGGCGCAGCCGCCGCGATGATCGGGTCCTGCCACACGGTGCCGGTAAAATAGTCGGACGGCGGGCGGATCGACGGCCGCGAACCGGCGGGATGGATATCCATAGGGTGACCTTTCGCTGTTGCTGGTTACTTCTTCGAGGCGGCGTAGCGCGCCTTGGTCTCGGCATTCATCGGGTAGAGGCCGGGCAGGACCGCACCGCTGTTGACCTGCTCCACGATCCAGCCCTCCATCCGCTCCTGCTCCGGTCCTTCGGCGAGAACATGATCGAGTTGCGCCCGCGGGATCAGCACGGCGCCATCCTGGTCGGCGACGATGATGTCGTCGGGAAACACCGCGACGCCGCCGCAACCGATCGGTTCGCCCCAGCCGACGAAGGTGAGCCCGGCGACCGAGGGCGGCGCCGCAAAGCCGTCGCACCATACTGGCAGACCGGTGCCGAGTACGCCTTCGAGATCGCGCACCACGCCATCGGTGATCAGCGCCGCGACGCCGCGCTTGACCATGCGCGCGCACAGGATATCGCCGAAGATGCCGGCGTCGGTGATGCCCATGGCATCGACCACGGCGATGCAGCCCGCCGGCATCGCCTCGATCGCGGTCCGGGTCGATATCGGCGACGACCAGGATTCCGGGGTGGCGAGGTCTTCGCGCGCGGGCACGAAGCGCAGGGTGAAGGCCGGTCCCACCAGCCGCGCCTGACCCGGCCGCAGCGGCCGCGAACCGCGCAACCAGACGTTCCGCAGCCCCTTCTTCAATAGAACGGTGGTGATGGTCGCGGTCGAGACGCGCGCAAGCGCCGCGATGGCTTCTGGCGTAAGGGACATGCGAAGGGCTCTTCCGGTGAGATTTGAACGGCGCCGCATCTTGCGGGCGACACGGTTGGCGTCAAGTGCGCATTGCCGCGGCCCCTGCCGGCGTTCGGACATTGCGCATCGGCATCAGGTCCATGCTGATTGATGCTTGCGATGCATCGATCGATCCACACTTAGTCTTGGACCGGCATCGCCCGAACCATTACAACCGGACCGAGGCAGGACCATCATTCGCCGCCGTCCGATCGGGCGCCGGTCACCGCGCGGCACGACGGAGTTTTTCGCCATGAGCAGCATGACACCCGGGGAAATGGCGCAGCAGATCAGCCGCGGCCTGCTTTCGTTTCCGGTCACCCCGTTTCACGCCGACATGTCTTTCAACGAGGCGCAGTACCGCGACAATATGGAGTGGCTGTGCGGCTACAACGTTGCCGGCCTGTTTGCCGCCGGTGGTACCGGTGAGTTTTTCTCGCTGACCCCGGCCGAAGTCGCCCGCGTCGTCGCTGTGGCGGTCGAGCAGGCCAAGGGTCGCGTCCCCGTCATTGCCGGCGTCGGTTACGGCGCCGGTATCGCCCGGGAAATGGCGGTCGCCGCAGAGAAGGCCGGAGCCGATGGGATCCTGCTGTTGCCGCCCTACCTGGTATTTTCCGAACAGGAGGGTCTCGCCGCCCATGTCGAGGCGGTCTGCGCCGCAACAAAACTCGGCGTGATCGTCTACAACCGCGACAACGCCATGCTCAACGAGATCACCCTCGAAAAGCTCTGCAGCAAGTGCCCTAACCTGGTCGGCTACAAGGACGGCGTCGGCGACGTCGAACTGATGACGAGGGTCTATAGCCGGATGGGCGACCGGCTCACCTACATCGGCGGCCTGCCGACCGCAGAAACCTTCGCCCTGCCCTATCTCGAAATGGGGGTCACCACCTATTCGTCGGCGGTGTTCAATTTCGTGCCGGATTTCGCCACCAAGTTTTACGCCGCGGTGCGCCGCCGCGACCGCGCGGCGGTATATGCCGGCCTGAAGGGTTTCATTTTGCCGCTGATCGAAATCCGCAACCGCAAGAAGGGCTATGCGGTGTCGATCATCAAGGCCGGGATGAAACTGATCGGCCGGGATTCCGGGCCGGTGCGCTCGCCGCTGACCGACCTGAACGCGCAGGAGACGTCGGAACTCGCGGCCCTCATCGCCGGCATTTCGACGGTTGAAAGCCGGATCGCTCAGGCCGCGGCCGAATAACCACGCTGCCGGTAACATTGCTGCCGTGCTTGGGGTCTTGCGGCTGTGCGATACTTAATTCAAGGTAGATCTCCCAGTTTCAATGCGAGATCTGCATCGATGTTCGAGCTCAGCCAGCTCCAGTGTTTCGTTGCGGTCGCCGAAGAGATGCATTTCGGCCGTGCCGCGGCCCAGCTTGGCATGACCCAGCCGCCGCTCAGCCGGCAGATCCAGATCCTCGAGCATCATCTCGATGCCAAATTGTTCGAGCGCACCAGCCGCACCGTGAAGCTGACGCCGGCCGGACGCAGCTTCCTGCCCGAGGCGCGGCGCATCCTCCGCCTCGCGGAAAGCGCCGCGCTGGTCGCCAAGCGCATCGCGCTCGGCAAGACCGGGGCGGTCAAGATCGGATTTACCGCGGCTTCCGCCTACGACTTCCTGCCACGGCTGGTCACGGCCTGCCTCAAGACCCTGCCCGACGTCGATCTTTCGCTCAAGGAGATGGTGTCAGGTGATCAACTGGAAGCCCTGCATGCCGACCAGATCGACATCGGGTTTCTGCGCCCGCCCATCGTCAGGCCGGGTCTGCACGCGGTCCAGGTCCATGCCGAGAACCTGCAACTGGCGTCACCGGCGGACCATCCACTGGCGCGCAAGAAGAACGTCACGATCGGCGATCTCGACGATCAGCCCTTCGTCATGTACGCGCCCTACGAGTCGCGCTACTTCTACGATCTGCTGGTGGCGCAATTCGCCCAGGCCAACATCCGGCCGGTCTATGTGCAGTATCTTGGCCAGATCCACTCCATGCTGTCGCTGGTCCGCGCCGGTCTCGGCCATGCGCTGGTACCGCAGTCGGCATCGAGCCTGCAGGTCGAAGGCGTGGTAATGCGTCCGATCCAGCTCAAGACCAAGGCCCAGGTCGAACTGTTCGCGGTCTGCCGGCGCGACCACGATCAACCGCTGCTCGCCAGCCTGATCGAACTGGCGCGCCAGATCACGCCGCGTCGCGTCGCGACCCGGTGAAATTCGTCCACGCCGCCCTTGTCAATTTAAATCGCGTATCGATCGATCCACTGTGGGGCTTGGACTTGAAACCCACAAAGCGTTACTAACTACAGAATACCCGGCGGATCGGCGCGAGCGCGCAACCACGCCGGGACTTTTGCACAATCATTCCAGGGAGCGTCCCATGAACGAGGTAGTCCGGAACCTGATTGACGGCGAGTGGATCTCCGGCAGCCGCGTCACGCGGAACGTCAATCCGTCGAACACCGGCGATGTCGTTGGCGAATACGCCCAGGCCGACGAGGCGCAGACCCTCGCCGCCATTGCCGCCGCCAAGGCCGCGTTCCCGAAGTGGTCGCACTCGACGCCGCAGGAACGCTTTGACGCCCTGAACAAGATTTCCGCCGAAATCCTCGCCCGCAAGGACGAGCTCGGCCGCCTGCTGGCGCGCGAGGAAGGCAAGACCTTGCCGGAAGCCGTCGGCGAAGTCGGGCGCGCCGGACAGATTTTTGCGTTCTTTGCCGGTGAGGCGCTGCGCCTGACCGGCGACAAGGTGCCGAGCGTGCGCCCGAACATCGACGTCGAGGTGACGCGCGAGGCGCTCGGCGTCATCGGCATCATCACGCCGTGGAACTTTCCGATCGCGATTCCAGCGTGGAAGGTCGCGCCGGCGTTGTGTTACGGCAACTGCGTGGTGTTGAAGCCCGCCGATCTCGTTCCCGGCTCGGGCCATGCGCTGGCCGAAATCATTTCGCGGTCCGGGTTGCCGAAAGGCGTGTTCAACCTGGTGATGGGCCGCGGCTCGGTGGTCGGCGAGACCCTGCTCAACCACAAGGACGTCGCCGGCATCACTTTTACCGGTTCGGTCTCGACCGGCCGCAAGGTCGCGGCCGCCTGCGTGGCGCGGATGGCCAAGTTCCAGCTCGAGATGGGCGGCAAGAACCCGATGGTGGTGCTCGACGACGCCGACCTCAAGATCGCGGTGGAAAGCGCCGCCAACAGCGCGTTCTTCTCCACCGGGCAGCGCTGCACCGCCTCGTCGCGCCTCATTGTCACCGAAGGCATCCACGACAAGTTCGTCGCGGCCTTAAGCGACCGCATCAAGGGCCTCGTGGTCGATGATGCCTGCAAGGCCGGCACCCAGATCGGACCGGTAGTCGATCAGAGCCAGCTCGACCAGGACCTGTCCTACCTCAAGATCGGCACCGCCGAGGGCGCCAGGCTCGCCGTCGGCGGCGAACTGCTCAAGCGCGACGCGCCGGGCTTCTACATGATGCCTGCCCTGTTCACCGAGGCGAATAACAAGATGCGGATCTCGCGCGAGGAGATCTTTGGCCCCGTCGCCAGCGTCATTCGCGCCAGGGATTACGACGAGGCGCTGGCCATCGCCAACGACACCGATTTTGGTCTGTCAGCCGGCATCTGCACCACCAGCCTGAAATACGCCACCCACTTCAAGCGCAACAGCGAGGCCGGGATGGTGATGGTCAACCTGCCGACCGCCGGCGTCGACTACCACGTGCCGTTCGGCGGCCGCAAAGGCTCCTCCTACGGTTCGCGCGAGCAGGGCCGCTACGCCGCCGAGTTCTTCACCATCGTCAAGACCGCGTACACGATGGCCTGAACGGCGCCTTCGATCACTGCGACTTATCGTCGGCATACGCATTAATTTATTGAAGTCGCAGGCTTATTTGCGCGAGCCCAATTCCACTCGCCCCCAAAACGCGCTATGGCTGAAGCTCCTCCCGACGAGCGCTTCAAGGCCATGGCCGCGTCCCTCTCCCCACCCCGCCTGCTGCCCAGTGGCGACGCCGCCATCACGGTGGAATTCAGCCGCACCATCGACGCGGAGGCCAACCGGCGGGTGCTGGCGCTCGACCAGGCGCTGGCAAGCGAAGCGATTGCCGGCGTCACCGAGGCGGTGCCGACCTATCGCTCGCTGCTGGTGCATTACGATCCGGTCCAGATCGGATTTGAGGCGCTGGGCGAAAGGCTGACGGCGCTGGCGCGACTGCCAGTGCCGCCTACCAGTAACGTCAGGCGCTGGCGGATACCCGTGGTCTATGGCGGCGAGCATGGCATCGATCTTGAGGACGTTGCCAAAACCCTCGACACAACTGCCGATGACATCGTGGCGCGGCACGCCGCCGGCGACTACCGCGTCGCCATGATCGGCTTCTCGCCCGGCTGGTCCTACCTCTCCGGCCTCGACGCCTCGTTGCAGATGTCACGGCGGCAGAACCCTCGCCTGGTGACGCCGGCGGGCACGATTTCGATCGGCGGCATCCAGGCCGGCATCCAGTGCCTGGCCGGTCCGAGCGGCTGGCATCTGCTGGGACGCACCGCGGTGCGCACCTATCAACTGCACCGCGACCCGACCTTCCTGCTGGAGCCCGGCGACGCCGTGACCTTCTGCGTCGTCGACGCCAAAACCTTTGCCGAACAGGACCGCGCCGCGGAGCGCGGTGAGATCGTGGCGGAGCTGATGGCGCCATGACGAGACTCGTGATCACCGCCATCAGTCCGGGAACCACCGTGCAGGATGGCGGCCGTTTTGGCGCGCAGCGTTACGGCCTGACCCCGAGCGGCGCGGTCGACCGGCTGGCGCTGGCGGCGGCCAACACCCTGGTCGGCAATGCGCCGTTCGCCGCCGCCATCGAAATCGGGCCCCTCAGCAGCGTGTTCACCGCGCGCGGCGGCGCAGTCCGCTTGAGCCTGACCGGCGCGACACGGCCCGCCGACGTCGCCGGGCGCGGCGTTGCGCTCAACAGTGCGTTCACCCTGGCCGAGGGCGAGAGCCTCAGCCTCGGCGTCGCGCGCGGCGGGGTGTTCAGCTATCTCGCCATCGAAGGCGGCGTGCAGGGCGAGCCGATGTTCGGCAGCCTCGCGGTCAACGCCCGCTTCGGCCTTGGCAGTCCCTATCCCCGCCCGCTGCAGCCGGCCGATGAATTGCAGGTCGCGCGCCGCAGGCGATGCCCCACCGCGCCGGATCGATCTGCCGGCGCCGCCGGACGGCCCGATCCGCCTGGTGATGGGCCCGCAGGACGACGAGTTCGGCGACGCCAAGGCGCTGTTCCTCGACAGCGAGTGGCGGATCTCGGCCACCAGCGACCGCATGGGTTACCGACTCGAAGGCCCGGCCATCAAGCATCTCCATGGCCACAACATCGTTTCCGACGGCACCGTGCATGGCAGCATCCAGGTGCCCGGCAACGGCCAGCCCATCGTGTTGATGCCGGATCGCGGCACCAGCGGCGGTTATCCGAAGATCGCAACCGTCATTTCCGCCGATCTCGGCCGCTTCGGGCAGACCCCGGCCGGCCGCGGCTTTCGCTTCAAGGCCGTGACCATGGCGGAGGCGCAGGCCGAATACCGGGCGATGGACGCGCTGTTGCGATCGCTGGCCGGGCGCGTCCACGACGTCACCACGCTTGTGCTCGACGTCGAGGCGCTGCACAGCGCCAATGTCGCCGGCGCCGCGGTCAATGCATTCGACGCGCGGACGTGGCAAACTCACCCGGCGCCGGACGGGCAGCAGCAGGATTCATTCTCGCAAGCGGACCCACTCACATGATCATCGATCTGAATTGCGATCTCGGCGAAAGCTTTGGCGTCTGGCCGATGGGCAACGACGCCGCCATGATCGAGCTCGCCACCTCGGTCAATATCGCCTGCGGCTATCACGCCGGCGATGCCGACACCATGCGCACCACCGTCGAGCTCGCCAAGGCGCGCGGCGTGGCGATCGGCGCCCATCCCGGCTACCGCGATCTGCATGGCTTCGGCCGCCGTCCGGTGGTCGGCCTGAGCGCGGCGGAAATCGAAAACCTCGTCGCCTACCAGATCGGTGCGCTGCAGGCGATCGCCACCATGGCCGGGCACAAGGTGACCCACGTCAAGGCGCACGGCGCGCTTTCCAATGTCGCCTGCGAAGACGACATGACCGCCCGCGCCATCGCCGCCGCCATCAAGGCGGTCGATCCGGCCCTGATCTTCGTGGTGCTGGCGAATTCAAAACTGGTTGCCGCCGGCGATGCCGCGGGGCTGCCGATGGCGCATGAGGTGTTCGCCGACCGCGCCTATGAGGACGATGGCTCGCTGGTGTCGCGGCGCAAGCCAGGCTCCGTGCTGCACGATCCGGCGCAGATCGCCGCGCGCGTGGTGCGCATGGTCGAGGACGGTGCCGTCGTCTCGGTAACCGGCAAGGTGATCAGGATGCGCACCGACACGGTATGCATTCACGGCGACACGCCCGGCGCGGTCGGGATTGCGCGCGCCGTACGGCAGGCGTTGAAGCAAGCCGGGATCGATGTGAAGCCGTTCAAGACGGCGAGCTGATACCCGTTCAGAACGGGTGCACCGAGAACGATCCGAACACGATCACCGCGATCAGAACAAAGGCGCCGTAGAGCGCCAGTCTCTGGATGCCAACGGCGGCCCGTCCCGAAACGGTCAAAGCGTGCATATGCAGACGGGTTTCCGCGGACAGTTCGCGCATGGTCGATCTCCAACGCCCCATGGCGGGTAAGAGAATGCGGCTGCCGCCGGGAAACAAGATGCACCGCGGAATAATGACGCCGATTCCGTCACGGACTCCGATCTGCAGACGAAAATTCTCCACGACGATTCGATCAGGGGATATTATTCGTTCGAACTTTCGCGAAATTGGAACCGCGGTCCGTCAGTCGTTAAAATTGCCCGGCTCGAGGTCGACGATGCGATAGCGGTTGCCGCCGATCGGCTCGCATGCGGCGACGGTGTATCTAACTCTCGCTCTGGGGAGAGTGTCTGTTTTGATGCCCGTCGTCGGACTCGCGGCTGTCGAATGGTGACACACGCCCCAAGATCATGCGTTAACCGTGTTCGCCGTCTTCGCATCCGACCGACCCATCCGGTTCGAATCCGCCGCTAAGTTGCCCGATTGGCCCCTAAAGTCATCTTTGGATCTGGAAACAGTGCGGCCTTTCCCGGGCCTTAGGATCTTTATTTGTCGTCGTGAATCATTGAGATGGCCAAAGCCAGCCGGCGGCGTCCCGCCTCGAAACCAGGAAAGCGTCCCGACAAGGGCCGTCTGACTGAGCCGGGCTGGCGCCGGTGGACGGCGTGGCTGCGCTGGCTCTCGCTGCAAAACCTCACTCTTGCCGGGGCAGCGGTGGCGCTCGCTTTCGTCGTCACCTGGCATGTGTTCGACGTCGTGCGCTTCGACCGGCAGGCGCTCGACGAAACGGACATCCGCGCCCTTGTCGAACGCATCGTGACCGTCGAATCCGGCGGCGACGCTAATTTGAAAAACAAGCACTCGAGCGCGACCGGCGCCGGCCAGTTCACTGACGACACCTGGATGGAGGCCGTCCGGCGGCACCGGCGCGACCTGATCCAGGGACGCAGCGACAAGGAAGTCCTGGAACTGCGCCGGGACGACAAGCTGGCCCGCGAAATGGCGACGCGTCTGGTCGAGGAATATGCATTCACCCTGAACAAGCGAGGGCTGCCTGTCACACCCGGCTCGCTCTATCTAGCCTATTTCGCCGGACCGGCCGGCGCCGTGGCCCTGCTCTCGGCCGCAGAGAACGCCGACGCCGCCACCCTGATGGCCTCTGCCGATGTGACCGGGCGAACCACCCGCGAAAAGCTGGTCGGCGCCAATCCCTTCCTCAAGGTGCTGACGGTCAGCGACCTGAAGAAATGGGCCGACGGGAGGATGCGCGGGAGCTGAGCCGGAGGGCACTCTCGACGAAGTCGCCGGCGATCTGGACCCAGTTTCGTCAGTCGTTAAAATCACCCGGCTTGAGATCGACGATGCGATAGCGGTTGCCGCCGATCAGTTCGCATTCGGCCTCCGCGGAAAATTTCACGAACGAGCGTTTGTCGTCGGTGTTTTTGTCGTCGAGCTTGCCGAAGCGGCCGAGCGAACGCAGCAGGTTTGGCGATGAGGTGATGAAATAGCGGTACTCCGTGAGCACGAAACGCCGTGGGCCGAGCCACGACAACCGGGTTACGCTGACGCGCTCGTCGTCATCTGGGGAATGCACCTCGCGGCTGGTGACGTCCTTGAACAGCGAAGCTCCGCCGATCTCCACCGCGCGACCGCGTTCGATCCGGTACAGCTGCGTGACCATTACATGGCGATCGGTGCGGAAGGCGACCGCGGCATGGCGCGAGTCCGGCGACCAGGCGGCGTGGAAAGCGGTCGGTCCGGAATCCAGAATGTCATGCGAGCTGATATCGTCGAGCACGGCGATGCGGCGGTGCGCAGGCTCGGCCATCAGATAGACGTGAAACCTGTCGTCGCCCGAAGGACCCTCGCCGTGCGAAGCCAGCGACAGCCGCCGGCTCGGCGCCATGCCGCTGTCGATCACGACATCTTCGCCCCTGGCGTATTCGTACTCGCTGGTGGCGGCGGCCGGAACGGTCGACCAGATCACGGCCCATGCGAACAGCGCGGTCAGCAGGGCATGCCTCACCATTCGATCAGCTCCCGGTCGATCCATCATCCGGATTGGTCGCTGCTGACCGGTCGAAAGGTTCATTTCGGCGTCCTGAAACCTCTCCCCGATGATTAATACACGTCCTGCTGGAACCGGCCCTTTTTCTTGAGGTCGGCGACGAACAGCACCGCCTCGTCGGTGGAGCGGGCGCCGAATTGCGCCACGATGTCGACCAGCGCACGTTCGACATCCTTGGCCATGCGCTTGGCGTCGCCGCAGATGTAGACGTTGGCGCCCTCGGCGAGCCAGGTCCACAACTCGCGGCCGACCTCGCGCATGCGGTCCTGGACGTAGAACTTCTTGGCGCCGTCGCGCGACCAGGCCAGCGACAGTCGGGTCAGGAGGCCCGACGTCTTCATCGCGTTCAACTCGTCGCCGTAGAAGAAATCGCTGCCGCTGCGCTGGTGGCCGAAGAACAGCCAGTTCTTGCCGGTCGCGCCGGTGGCGCGGCGGTCGTGCAGGAAGGCGCGGAACGGCGCGATGCCGGTGCCGGGGCCGATCATGATGATCGGCGTCGCCGGATCCTTCGGCAGGGCGAAACCGTGGGCCTTCTGGACATAGACCATGAGCTGGTCGCCGGGCTGGATGCGTTCGGCGAGGAAGGTGGAGGCGAGCCCGAGGCGCTTGCGCTTGCCGATCACATAGCGGACGCAGTCGACGGTCAGCGACAGCTTGCCCGGCGTCGCATTGTGCGAGGACGAAATCGAATACAGCCTTGGCTGCAGCGGCTCCAGCGCCTCGACAAAGGCTTCGGGATGCGGCCGCACATTGGAGAACTTCTGCAGCGCTGCCATCACGTCGAGGGTGGCGGCATCGCCGTCGGGATCCTCGCCCTGGGCCAAGGCACGGGCCTTTTCGCGCTGGGCGCCGCCGGTGATGTAGGACAGGAGTTCAAACAGGCTGTCCGGCGCCGGCGCCAGCGACACCTCGTCGCGCAGCACGTCGCGCAGCGCCCTGCCCCGCACTTCGGTGGTATGCGAAGCGCCTAACAGCGCGATGATCTGGTCGACGTGGCCGAGGTCGTTGCTGGCAAAAATGCCGAACGAGTTGCCAACCACGTAATCGAGACCGCAGCCGCTTAGATCGAACTCGATGTGCCAGGTTTCCTTTTCCGAGCCCGCCTTGTTCAGCAGTCTTCGCGACAGGAAGGTCGCCGGCGCCGGATTGTCGCGCGAACGGCCGAGCGGCAGGTCGATCGCTTCAGGCGCCGGGGCGGGCGTGGCGGCAGGCGTCGATGTGGCCGGCGCTTTCTCCAGCTCCTCATGCAGGGCCTTCAGCATCCGCGCGGTTTCCTTGCCGCCAGGGACGCAGAGATTGAGCCGCGGTTCGGTCTTGCCGGCAATCGCCTCGGAATAGTCGTTGCAGTTGTAGCCGCACTGGCCGCAATCCTGCTGCGCCATGGCGGCCATCATCCGCCGCCGCAGCGGGCGGCCTTCGGCCAGCTTCATGCGATCCACGATCGGCATGGTCTGGTCGTGCCACGGCGCCTCGCCGTCATCGCCGTCGCCGGTCACACCACCGAGCAAGGCGGTGCCCTGCTCCGCCGACAGCGCCGCCGGGGCATCGCCGGACAACAGGCCGGCAAAGAAGCCGTTGAGCCAGGAACGTTGCGCCTCGGAGAACGGTGCCGAGGACGGGATGATTTCCATCCGGGGCGGCGGGGTGATCTGGTTCATGGGGACACCTGTGCGTCGGCAAGTTTGCGCAGGGTTTCACCGTCGTGGCGGCGCGCAAAAGTCAGGAAGGATTTCGTCCGGCGAGGCCCGATAGGCGACATAGGCCTTGAGCAGCCGTTCCACGGTCTGCGGCACATCGTCGGCCTTGAGGTCGTGATAGACCTCCTGGCCCACGTCGGCGTCGGGGCCAAAACCGCCGCCGGCGAACAGGTGATAGCCCTCCACCGTGTCGTCGTCGGCCCCGACCGCCACCTTGGCGCCGATCAGGCCGATGTCGCTGATGTAGTGCTGGGCGCAGGAGTGGTGGCAGCCGGTCAGGTGGATGTTGAGCGGCGTGTCGATCTCGACGCGAGTGTCGCACCAGTCGCCGATGGCGGCGGCATGGCGCTTGGTGTCGGAGGCGGCGAACTTGCAGCCGGCATTGCCGGTGCACGCGACCAGTCCGGCGCGAATGCTGGAGGCCCTGACCGCAAGGCCAAGCGCTTCGATCGCAGCGGTCGCCAGCGCGATCTTGTCGTCACGCACACCGGGTAGCAGCAGGTTCTGCCAGACCGTCAGGCGGATATCGCCGTCGCCGAGATCCGCGGCGATCTTGGCCAGGCCGCGCATCTGCGCGCAGGTGACCTTGCCGAGCGGCAGCGCCACGCCGATCCAGTTCAAACCTGCCTGCTTCTGCGGATGCACGCCGATATGCGCCAGGCGATCGAATGCCGGGCGTGGCGCAGCGGCTTCGCCCGGCAGGCGGGTGAAGGCATGGCCGAGCTTCTCTTCGACCGCGAGAAGAAACTTTTCCATCCCGATGCCGTCGATGACGTATTTGAGCCGCGCCTTGAGGCGGTTGGTGCGGTCACCGAGATCGATGAACACGCGCACGATGGCGTCGGCCACCTTTGTCGCCTCCTCCGGCTTGACGATGATGCCGGTCTCCCTGGCGAAGTCCTTGTGTCCGGTGATGCCGCCGATGCCGAGCCGAAACCAGATTCCCGGCTCGACGCCGAAACCATCCTTGACCTCAACGGCGGCAAAGGCGATGTCGTTGGTATCTTCCAGCACGGCAATCCTGCCGGCGCCGTCGAAGGCGACGTTGAACTTGCGCGGCAATCCGGTCAGCGAACGGTCGTTGAGGATGTGGTAGTGCCATTCCCGCGCATAGGGACGGGTATCGAGCAGTTCCTGCGGATCGATGCCGGCTGTCGGCGTGCCGGTGACGTTGCGGATGTTGTCGGCGCCGGAGCCGCGCGAGCACAGGCCGAGATCCTGGATGCCCTCGATCAAGGCGACAGTGTTTTTGGGTGGAATTTCCCGCACCTGCAGATTGGCGCGCGTGGTGACGTGGCAAAACGGTCCGCACAGCCGCTCGGCGAGATCGGCCATGCCTTCGAACTGCCAGTGGGTCAGAATGCCGTTCGGAATCCTCAAGCGACACATGTAGGAATCCTGCGCCGGCGCGACGTAGAACAGGCCGTAATAGCGCCAGCGAAAATTGTCCGCCGGAGACGGCGGCGCATTTTCCAGCGCCTGCGCCTTGAGGCGCGGATAGGCGTCGAACGGATGTTCCTCGCGCTTGAACTTCTCCTGATCGGCGAGTTTCTTGCCGCCGGCGGTAACGCGGTCCTGCGCCTTGATGTGCGCGGCGTCGGGTCCGGTCGGCTCGCTATTGGCCTTGGCCGCGGCGCCGCCCCCGCCGAGCCCGCGCCCGACGCGGCTGATCTGCAGGCCTGACGTAAAACCTTCGAGGTAGCGCTTCTGTTCGTCGGTGAAATCGACGGCGACGGTTTCGAGTTTCATGATCGGACGCGAAGCTCCTGCGGCCACCACCTGTGGCGTCAACGGGTAAGGGAATGCGAACCGCCTGGAACCCGTTCGGCGCACCGCGCCTCGCCGGTTTCCGTGGAGCGGCCCGGCCAGCCTCGTTGCTGCGGGAATCCATCCAGGGACAAAGGCCGGCGGACGTCAGCGACAGCCGGCCGCACTGCACCATTCAAATCACGTGCCAGTTCGCCAAGGAAGCAAACTTATGATATATCAATATCTTGTGTGAACCGTGACGCGCTGCACGGAGGGCGACCGCGCCCATTTGGGCATCACTGCCCAACAATTAGCCTATCCGGCCGTCTGCTTAAAACCCCATCAGCCCGCCCGGTCTGGCCGGCGTCAGGACGTTTGGCGGCCGATCCGGAACGACGCCAGATGTCCGGCGATATCGTCGGCATCAAAAGGCGGGCCGGCGAACGCCCCCACCGCGCCCGAAAGATCGGTGCCGGCGTCATCAGCCGCCGCTCCCAGTGCCGCGTCGTACAGGTCGGGCCTGAACACCGCCTTGGCGACCTTGAGTGCGTCGGGGCTGAACGAGGTCTGTCCCCAGCGCACCATCTGCGCGTAAAGCCAGGCGGCCTGCCGGGGATCGGGCCGCCCCGCCCGTTCGCGCCCTACCAGGAGGTAGCGGCTGCTTTGCCGGATGGTGCCGTCGGGTGAGATCTTGAGGCGGCCATCCAGCGTGCGCTGGATCACCTCGGCGGCCACCCCGATCCGTTCCGGTCGCGCCAGGATCGCGGCGATCTCGGTGCGATTGGCCGCATCCTCGATGAATTCGGCGGCGCGATAATGTGCCCGGGTCAGCGCCGCCACGATCTCGGGATTCCTCTCCGACCAGTCCTGCCGTACCGCCAGCACCTTTTCCGCCGCGCGTACCAGGATATCGGAGACGAAATGCAGGATGTGCCCGACGCCGTGATCGACGGCGATCGAATTCCACGGCGCGCCGACGCAGAAGGCGTCGACATGGCCGCTGGCAAGGCTGTTGACCATGTAGGGCGGCGGCAGCACCACCAGGCGCACGTCCTCGTCGGGATCGACGCCGCCCGCGGCCATCCAGAACCGCAACTGATAGTTATGGGTGGAGTATGGAAACGTCATGCCGAAGGTCAAGGGCTCGGCGCCGCTGTTGCGGCGCGACGCCACCACGCGCCCCAGCGCCATCGCGGTGACCATCGGATCGAGCGGATCGCCGTCGGCCTCGGCCATGATGGCCGCGTGCAGCGCCGGTGACACCGTGATGGCGTTGCCGTTGAGCCCAAGATTGAACGAGGCCACGGTGGGCACCTTGACGTGCCCGAGCCCCAGGCTCGAGGCGATGGCCACCGGCGCCAGCAAATGCGCGGCGTCAAACAGGCCGATATTCAGCTTGTCGCGGACATTGGACCACGACACTTCCCGCACCAGGGTGACATCGAGCCCCTCGGTGGCGGCAAATCCCTTGTCGACGGCGACGATCAGCGCCGCGGCGTCGACCAGCGGAATGAAACCGATATGCAGCGGTCGACCGGTCATTTCAAAAGCTCCGCGGCGGTGATGATCGACTGTGCGATGTCGCCGATCTTCTTCTTTTCGCGCATCGCGGTCGAACGCAGCAGTACATACGCCTCATCTTCGGTAAGGCCCTTCAGTTTCATCAGGATTCCCTTGGCGCGATCGATTGCCTTGCGGTCCTCGAGCGCCGATTTGGTGCGGTCGAGTTCGTCCTGCAGGCGGGCGAAGGCGTTGAAGCGCGAGATACACAGATCGAGGATCGGCTTCAGCCGCTCCTTCTTCAGGCCATCGACGATATAGGCCGAGACTCCGGCGTCGACCGAGGCGCGGATGGAATCGCTGTCGCTCTGGTCGACGAACATCGCGATCGGGCGACGCACCGCGCGGCTGACCTGGAACATCTGCTCCAGCACGTCGCGGCTGGGATTTTCCAGATCGATCACGATCACGTCGGGATCGAGCGCATAGATCCGCGCCAGGAGATTGTGCATCTCCCGAATGTGTTCGACGGCGGTAAATCCCGCTTCCCGCAACCCTTCCTCGAGAATGGCGGAGCGGATCGGGTTTTCGTCGACGATGACGATCTTTGGCGACGACTCGGCGCTCATCCTACGGCTCGCATTGACGGCAAAACCATCCATAGCACGCGGAACCAGCGCTTAAAGCCTTGTAATGGTAGGCAATTGGGACTAGCTCCTGCCCATCCATCAGGCAGATCAAACATGCAACAGGCCGCCGCGCCAAAAGTCAGCTTTGTGTCACTCGGATGCCCCAAGGCTTTGGTCGATTCCGAGCGGATCATCACGCGGTTGCGCGCCGAAGGCTATGAGCTGGCGCGCAAGCATGATGGCGCCGACCTCGTCATCGTCAATACCTGCGGTTTTCTCGACAGCGCCAAGCAGGAATTGCTGTCCGCCATCGGCGAGGCCATGGCCGCTAACGGCAAGGTCATCGTCACCGGCTGCATGGGTGCCGAACCCGAGCAAATCGAGCAGGCCTATCCCGGCGTCCTCTCCATCACCGGACCGCAGCAATATGAGAGCGTGCTCGACGCCGTGCACCGCGCCATGCCGCCACTGCATAACCCGCATCTCGATCTGGTGCCGCCGCAGGGCATCAAGCTGACCCCGCGCCATTACGCCTACTTGAAAATTTCCGAAGGCTGCAACAACCGCTGCAGCTTTTGCATCATTCCGAAACTGCGCGGCGACCTGGTGTCGCGCCCGGCCAACGACGTGCTGCGCGAGGCCGAAAAACTGGTCGCCGCCGGCGTCAAGGAATTGCTTGTCATCTCGCAGGACACTTCGGCCTACGGCGTCGACCTGAAATATGCCGCGAGCCCCTGGAAGGACCGCGAGGTCCGCGCCAGATTCTTCGATCTGGCGAAAGAACTCGGCGAACTCGGCGCCTGGGTCCGGCTGCAATATGTCTACCCCTATCCCCATGTCGACGAGGTCATTGGCCTGATGACCGAAGGCAAGATCCTGCCCTATCTCGACATTCCGTTTCAGCACGCCAGCCCGGAAATCCTCAAAGCCATGAAGCGGCCGGCCGCGCAGGAGAAGACGCTGGCGCGGATCAAGAAATGGCGCGCGGAATGCCCCGAGCTGACGCTGCGCTCGACCTTCATCGTCGGCTTTCCCGGCGAGACCGAAGCCGATTTCTTGACCCTGCTCGACTGGCTGGAAGAAGCCGAGATCGATCGGCTCGGCGCCTTCAAATACGAGCCGGTGGCCGGCGCAGGTTCGAACGCGCTTCCCGACGCCGTGCCGGAAGAGATCAAACAGGAACGCTGGAACGCGCTGATGGCGCGGCAGCAGGCGATTTCGGCGCGCCGGCTCAAGCGCAAGATCGGCACCCGCCAGCAGGTCATCATCGACGAGGTCGGCCCGACCGTCTCGAAAGGCCGCTCCAAGGCCGATGCACCCGACATCGACGGCGCGGTCTATCTCTCGAGCCGCCGTCCGCTCCGCGCCGGCGAAATCGTCACCGCCAAGATCGAGCGCGCGGATGCCTATGATCTTCACGGCAGCGTGGCGGGGTTTTAAGTTCTGCAAATGTTTGCGGGGCCGACGATGACGGCAAGCGAACCGAAATCTGCGGGATGAAGCTGCCGTGATGGGTAGCATGTCGCTGGGTGGCATTTGATAAGCGAAAACGAACCTTCCCTGGGAGTACCGCGAGACCGTGTCATTCCGCTGCGGAAGTCGGACATCATTGCCGGCCTGCAGGCCGAGGGCCTGCTTGACGAGGTGGGACAAGCCGGGTTCGGACAATTTGCGCGAATGCTCGGCGCCATTTTTCACTACCAGTATCTTGAAAAGGTCGATCGGCTGCGCGAGGCCTATTTCCTGTTCGATCCGGAGGTCGACCCGTCAGCTTTCAGTTCCGCAACCGACCTCGATACGGCCTACCGCACACTGAGCGAAGAATTCGCCCGGGTCCTGCACGACGCCAACTTTGTCGAGCTGGGGTACGACGAGATCAGGCGTGCATTTGCCGAGCGCGCGCGGGTGCGGGTAAGGATCAAGGCACCGGTCGAAGACTATCGCGACGTCCGCATGTTCCGCCGCGGGCATCACACCGAAACCATCGAGGACCCGGTCTGGCTCGGTCTGCGCCATCTACGGCGCCAGGTGCTGGTCTACGACGATGTGGTGCTGATGGTTGCGACCAAGCCAGAGGGAACCGCCGCGGCCGATGCGCACAAGACGCTGGCAGGCGCCAGGCATAGCGGGCAGAAGGTCCGTGCCGGCGCGGTCCTGTTCAAGTATTTCCGCCACATCGCCCGTGCCGATCTCAAAGCGCTGTTTCCCAATGCGCGCGTGGTGCGAAGCCTGTTCGACCATCTGACCTTGGGCGTTCCGGCGCTGATCGGCGGCGTGCCGATCCTGATCAAGCTCGCCTCGACCCTGACGGTGCTCTTTCTCGTCGCTGGTTTCTATCTGGGCGCGACCAGCGCGATCGGTGACAATGACACCGAACGGGCGCTGGCCGCGCTCAGCGGCCTGTTCGCGCTCGGCGCCTTCCTGCTGCGGCAATGGGGAAACTTCCACCGGCAGTCGCTGATCCATCAGAAGCAGCTCACCGACAATATCTACTACCGCAACATCAACAATAACTCGGGCATCTTCACCTATATCATCGGCGAGGCCGAGGATCAGGATTGGAAAGAGGCGCTGCTTGCCTATTTCTGTTTGTTGACGGCCGAAGTGCCGCTGGCGCGCGAGGCGCTCGACGCGCGGGTCGAACAGTTGCTGGCACATGCGTTCGGCGTTTCGGCGGATTTCGAAATCGACAGTGCGCTGGCTTGGCTCAAGCGTCTCGATCTGCTGCAGGAAGCCGATGGCCGTCTCTCGGTTGTGCCGCTGGCCGACGCCCTGGCGCGGCTCGACAGACAGTGGAGCGGCTTTTTTTGCAGCAACGCGGCCGAACGGTCTTGACGTCGCCACGGTTTGCGATGTATTCGCCCCCCATGAATTCGAACCGGACCATTTTCGCCGCCGCCCGCCGCCGTCGTGCCAACGACGACGATGGGTCGCGCCGTGTCCGACGACAACGCTGAACAGATAAACTTCAGCTGACGTTTTCGAGAAGGCCGCACCCGCAAAGTGCGGCCTTCTCGCGTTTTGGCCTGCTTTGCGACCACCCCCGCTTCAGCACCCCAAGGAGACCCAAGATGAATATCGCCGTTGATCCGTTTGACGCCCTGATGGAGTTTACCGCGCGGCCGCCGGTCGTGTTCAAGCGCGGCCAGGGCGCGTGGCTGTGGGACACGGCCGGCAAGCGCTACCTGGATTTCATCCAGGGCTGGGCGGTCAACAGCTTCGGCCACGCGCCGCGGGTCGTCGCCGATGCGCTTGCCGAACAGGCCAACCTGCTCTTGACGCCGAGCCCGGCCTACCACAATGCGCCCAGCCTTGCGCTGGCGCGGGCGCTGGTTGCGCACAGCGCGTTCGACCAGGTGCTGTTCACCAATTCGGGTTCGGAAGCCAATGAGGCCGCGATCAAGCTCGCCCGCAAATACGGTGCCCTCAACCGCAACGGCGCCTATGAAATCATCACCTTCGACGGCGGTTTTCACGGCCGTACCCTGGCCGCCATGTCGGCGTCGGGCAAGAAGGCGTTCGAGCCGTTGTTCGAGCCGAAGGTGCCTGGCTTTCCCAAGGCGCAACTCAACGACCTCGACTCCGTAAAACGCCTGATCAGCGACAACACCGTCGCCGTGATGCTGGAGCCGATCCAGGGCGAAGCCGGCGTGTGGCCGGCGACCGATGCCTTCCTGCGCGAGCTGCGGGCGCTGACCCATCAACACGGCCTGCTGCTGATCTTCGATGAGATCCAGACCGGGATGGGGCGGACCGGAAAGCTGTTTCACTACCAGCACACCGGGATCACGCCCGACATCATGACATTAGGCAAGGGCATCGGCGGCGGCGTGCCGCTTGCGGCCGTGCTCGCCACCGACGCTGTGTCGTGTTTCGAGCACGGCGACCAGGGCGGCACCTACAACGGCAATCCGCTGATGTGCGCCGTTGGGCTTGCGATCACCGAACAGGTCTGCCGTCCCGCTTTCCTGAAGTCGGTCACCGAGACGGGTCTCCATCTCGCCAGCGAGCTGCAGCGGATTTCCGCGCGGCATGGCCTTGGCGAGGTCCGCGGCCGCGGACTGCTGCTGGCGCTCGACCTGAAACGGCCGATCGCCGGGGCCATCGCCGCTCTCGCGCTGGAAGACGGCCTGTTGCTCAACGCTCCGCGCCCCGATGCGCTGCGCTTCATGCCGGCGCTCAACGTGACGCGCGAGGAAATCGCCGAGATGATCGCCAAGCTCGACGCCATTCTCGGCAAGCTCGGCGTGGCGCGATGCGTGGGCTGAAACCTACGGCTTGAGGATCGATGCGCCGGTGGTTGCCCGGCTCTCGAGATCGGTATGGGCGCGTGCCGCATCCTTCAATGCGTAGGCATGGTTGATCGGCACGTGCAGCTTGCCGTCGATCACCGCCGAGAACAGCGTGTCGGCGCCCTCCATCAGGTCCGCGCGCTTGCCGACATAGTCGTTGAGCTTCGGCCGGGTGGCGAACAGCGAGCCGTGGTTGTTGAGTTCGGCGATGGCGAACGGCGGCACCGGGCCGGACGCATTGCCGAACGAGACGAACATGCCGCGTGGCCGCAGGCACGACAGCGACCCCGGGAACGTGGTCTTGCCTACCCCGTCATAAACCACGTCGCACAATTCGTTGCGGCTGATCTGTTTCACGCGCGCGACGAAGTCCTCCTCGTTGTAGAGGATGACATGGTCGCAGCCATTGGCGAGCGCGAGATCGGCTTTCGCCTTCGAGCCAACGGTGCCGATCACATGGGCGCCGAGCGCCCTCGCCCACTGGCAAGCCAGAAGCCCGATGCCGCCGGCCGCGGCGTGGATCAGCACACGATGATGTTGTTCGACCTTGAAGGTCTTGTGCAGCAGATACCAGACCGTCAGCCCCTTGAGCATCAGCACCGCGCCCTGCTCGTAGGTGATGTGGTCGGGCAGCTTGACCAGCTTGTCGGCGGGAATGTTGCGCTCCGTGGTGTAGGCGCCGAGATTGTAATAATAGGCGACGCGGTCGCCGGGATGGAAATTGGTGACGCCGGGTCCGACCGCGATCACCTCGCCGGAGGCCTCGTTTCCGGTGATGAACGGCAGCGACGGCGCCTTGTACAGGCCGGTACGGTAATACACATCGATGAAATTCAGGCCGACCGCGTGCTGCCGGATCCGGACCTCTCCGGTCCCGGGAGCCGGAACGTCCACGGCTTCGAAAACCATGGCTTCGGGGCCACCCACCTGATGCACGCGCATGGCCTTGATCATGTCAGGTCCCTCCGGCGGATTTCGTGTCAAATCAGGCGAAAGCTATCGAAGCGGGCCTGTCAAGGCAATCGTCCAGCGGGTGGCCGTTAGACCGGTTTGTTCCGGTTGCGCTTGGCCAGAACGTTAAACATTTCGACGGCGGCCGAGAACGTAATAGCAAAATAGATGTAGCCGCGCGGAATGTGAAACTGGAAGCCGTCCGCCACCAGGGCGACGCCGATCAGCACCAGGAAAGCCAGCGCCAGCATCTTGGTGGTCGGATGGTTGGCCACGAACCGCGCCACCGGCCCCGAAGATACGTACATGATGATGCAGGCGATGATCACCGCGGCGATCATGATGGCGAGATCCTGCGCCATGCCGATTGCGGTGATGATGGAGTCCAGCGAGAACACCATGTCGATGATGATGATCTGGATGATCACCAGCGCAAATGCGCCGGGCTTCGGCGTCGCATCCGCGGCTTCATCGCCGCCTTCCACCTCGCCGTGAATCTCGTGGGTCGCTTTCGCAATCAGGAACAGCCCGCCACCGATCAGGATCAGGTCGCGCCAGGACAGCGCGACGCCTTCGACGGTCACGACAGCCTCGGTCAATCCGATCAGCCAGACCAGCAGGCTCAGCAACAAAATCCGAAACAGCAGCGCCAGCAACAGCCCGATCTGCCGGGCCCGCTTCGCCTGCTGTGGCGGAATCCGCGACACGATCACCGACAGGAAGATCACGTTGTCGATGCCGAGCACGATTTCGAGCGCCGTCAACGTCAACAGTGCCGCCCAGGCCTCGGGGCTGGTGAACAGGCCGATCACGCGCGCTCCGGCCGCAACAGGCGGAATGCGGCATCGGCGCCGACAATGTAGAGTGCGATGCCGCACAGCGCCACCGAGACGGGTGCCGCAACGTCGAAATCATGCGCCAGCGTGAAGATGCCGAGGCCGCCCCAAAGCGCCATCAGCGCCAGATTGAGCCCGCGCAACCGCGTCACCCGCACCGGGTGAATGACGTGGATCGGTACGAAGGTCAGCACGATCAGACCTGCCACGCAGCAGCTCGCGAGCACCGGCGTCGGATGCAGCAGGAACAGGTAGAACGCCACCGCGTTCCACAGCGTCGGAAATCCCCGGAAGTGATTGTCGGACGCCTTCATGCGGCGATCGGCGAAATACAGCGCACCGCTGACGACAATGCCGGCGCCCAACAGCTGCGAGGTGAACGGCAGCAGCATGCCGCTGGCGGCGATGGCGTAAGCCGGCACGAACACATAGGTGACGAAATCGACCACGAGATCGAGCACCTCGCCCGACCAGTCCGGCTGCAGCCGCACGACGTCGAGCCGCCGCGCGATCGGACCATCAAGGCCGTCGATCACCAGCGCCAGTCCGAGCCAGGCGAACATCGTGGCCCAGCGTTGGTTCACCGCATCCAGCAGCGCCAGCAACGCCACGCCGGCGCCGAGCGCGGTAAAGATGTGGACGCAGAACGCGGCCGCGCGCGCGGTCCGTGAAGCCGGAGGCGAGGGCTGAGGCGATGACGGGGTCATTTGGCGGCAGTGCTATCAGGAATCGGCCTGATTTGTACATCGCGCCCTTGCGGCGTTCCGCCGCGCGAGGCCACGGTCCGGTCGGACCCGTCACGCGACTTGAAAATGCCGTCAACAATGTCGATTGTGCCGAAATGAACATGGTTTCCGATCCGGGCGACATCGACGACGTGGTGGTGGTCGGCGGTGGCCCTGCCGGCCTCGCCGCGGCCATTGCGCTCGCCGGTGCCGGCGCCCGCACCGCGCTGCTGGCGCGCCGCCAACCCTATGGTGACAACCGGACCACGGCCCTGCTCGGCGGTTCGGTCGATTTCCTTGACACCCTCGAGGTCTGGCAGCGCTGCCAGGACCAGGCGGCGCCGTTACGTGAGATGCGGCTGGTCGACGATACCGGGCGATTGATCCGGGCGCCGGAAGTGAGATTCTCGTCGCAGGAAATCGGGCTCGACGCGTTTGGCCACAACATCGAGAATCGCGCGCTGATGGCGGCGCTGGAGGGGCGTGCCGCTGAACTTGCGGCGCTGCGCCGCATCGACGACGAAGCCGAAACCGTCGCTGCTGAGGATAGCCATGTGACCGTGCGCACGCAAAATGGTGAAACGCTGTCGGCGCGTCTCGTCGTTGGTGCCGACGGCCGGCAATCGCTGTGCCGCGACGCCGCCGGCATTTCGGTCAACAAGCGCGCACTCGACCAGGCGGCGTTGACATTCAACGTCGGTCATTCCAGGCCCCATCGCGACATTTCCACCGAGTTTCATACCGGCCATGGTCCGGTGGTTTTCGTACCGTTGCCCGGCGATCGGTCCAGCGTGGTGTGGGTGACCGCGCCGGCAGAGGCCACGCGGCTGGCGGCGCTGAGCGACGACGAACTGTCGGAGGCGGCCGAGCGGCAGTCGCATTCCATTCTCGGCCGCATCCGTGTCGAGCCCGGCCGGCATCTATTTCCGCTTTCGATCGACAAGCCGCGGCGGGTGGCCGCAAACCGCATCGTGCTGGCCGGCGAGGCCGCACACGTGCTGCCGCCGATCGGCGCCCAGGGCCTGAACATGGGACTGCGCGATGTCGCCGACATCGCCGACATCGTGCGCGGGGTGCTGTTGTCCGGAGAAGATCCAGGTGCTGCACCGGTGCTGTCGCAGTTCGAGCGCGCGCGCCGAGGCGACATCGACAGCCGCACCCTTGTGATCGACATGGCGAACCGGTCGCTGCTCAGCGATCTGTTGCCGCTGCAATCGGCGCGCGCGCTCGGCCTGCATCTGATCGGGGCGCTGGGCCCGCTGCGCCGCCTCGCCATGCGCGAGGGACTGGCGCCGTCGTGGCGGCGCGATCGGGGCGGCGGCTCGCCGCCTGCTATTCGCGCCGACGCCGTGACCGATCCACCGCTTAACGCCCAGATCGCTGCGGCGTTGACGCAGGCTGAGACGGCGATCACTTTTTTGAAAACGCAGGCCGCCAGCGCTTCCATCGTGGCGCGTACGGCGCAAGCCGATCTTGACCAGCTCATCAGGGAAGCCGGAGGCACGCCGCCAGCGCCGCATGCCTGAACGATCCTGACCCTATTAATTCAAAATTCGAATCGAAGCGGTCAGCAGACGGATCGCGCCGCCGCATGCGAGAAGCGGTCGGCTCCCGCCTGCCGGCGACGCTCATCCGCGTTCAAAACGCAATCTGTCCGGTCTGGAGCAGGTACATCACGCTGGTCAGCGTCAGCACCGACACGAAGGTGCCGACCAGAACCGCGACCGATGCCGGTTCGACCCAGGTGTCGTATTGCCGCGCGATGACGAAGACGTTGAGCGCCGGCGGCAGCGAGGCCATCAACAGCGCCGTCGCCGACCATTGCGGATCGAATGGACCGAACCAGTGGATCAGCGCAAAGATGATCAGCGGATGGGCGATCAGCTTCACCGCGATCACGCCGGGGATTTCCCAGGGCACCCGTCCGAACGGCCGCAGCGCCACGGTGACGCCCAGCACGAACAGCGCCACCGGCGCCGCGGCGCTTTGCAGGAACTGCAGCATGCTGTCGAGCGCGACCGGCAGCTCAAGATGCAGCGCCGCGGCGAGCGCTCCGCAATAGGCCGCCACGATCAGCGGGTGAAAGAGGATTTCCCGGGCGACGATACCAAGGGTCGGCATCAATGGGCGCCCCTCGCTGCCGGTCAGCGCCATGGTCAGCGGCAGGATCGAAAACAGGAAGATACTGTCGAAGCAGAAAATCAGCGCGGTCGGCGCCGCCGCCTTGGCGCCGAGCACCGCGAACGCAAGCCCCGGGCCCATGTAGCCGATATTGCCGTAGCCGCCCGACAATCCAGCCATGGCCGCTTCGCGCACCGGCAGCCGGCCCGTCAGTCGCCCGATCAGGGCCGCCAGGCCGAAAGCGATGGCTGTTGCCAGGGTGGTGGTGATCACAAAAGGCGGATTATTCAGTTCCTCGAACGGCGTCTTCGACATGATCCGGAAGAACAATGCCGGCAGCGACACATACAGCAGGAAGAAATTCATCCAGGCGAGGCCGGAATCCGGCAGCCGCATCCGCTTGCCGCAGGCAAAGCCGACAAAGATCAAGCCGAAATAGGGCAGCGCCAGATTCAGTACGTTCATCATGGACGGGGTCGATTTTGTTAAGGTTTCGGCCCCGGACAGGATCGGGATCGGTGGCGGAAATTCAGCGGTTTGCCTCTAGCATCAGCCACAATCCTGGTCTATTCGACGAGGATGATCAAAGCCCGGACCGCCAAATTCCAGATCGGACAAATCGTCCGCCACCGGATCTTTTCGTTCCGGGGCGTGATCTTTGACATCGATCCGGAATTCAACAACACCGAGGAATGGTGGCTGTCGATCCCCGAGGAAGTCCGGCCGCACAAGGACCAGCCGTTCTACCATCTGCTCGCCGAGAATTCGGAAACCGAATACGTCGCCTACGTGTCCGAGCAGAACCTGTTGCCCGACGAGACCGGCGAGCCGATCCGGCATTCCCAGGTCGCCGAGATTTTCGTCAAGGACAAATCCGGCAGCTACCGTCCGCGCAATCCGTCGCTCAATTAGGTCCCGAACAGCGCATACCGGCCTTGGCGCGGGGTTGCGCGCAACGGCGGCAAGATCTCCATGAAAAAAGGCGCCCGGATCGGGCGCCTTTATGCGTGATGACGAAACCTACTTGGCCGCCGGGTTGGGAGCCGGCGTGCCGCCACCCGGCTGCGCGGCCTCGAGCTTCTTGCGTTGCTCCTCGGCGCGCTTCTGCAGCTCTTCCTGCAGCTTCTTCTGGGTTTCTTCGAACACCTTCGGATCGGTCGCCGGGCCGTCATAGGCCTTGGCGAACTCCGCGAGCGGCAGCGGCAAGGTTAGCGGCGCGCCGTTGGAGTTGATCGCCTGGACGATCAGGTTCTGCCCCTTCTTGAGGTTGGCGATCAACTCGGGAGTGGCCTCGTAGTCCGACATACAGCCATTCTGGAAGCAGATCACGTAAGGGCTTTGCGCCGGCGGGTTGTTGTCGACGATCACACGGGTTCCGTGCACCAGCTGCATGCCGAGCGGCAGTGTCACGCGCAGGATCTTCTTCGGCTCGCCTTCCGGCTCGATGATGACCGCCGCGATGACCGGCTGGCCGGACTCGATGCGGCCGTCCTTGCCGGTGAAGCAGACCTGCTTGGCGCCGGCGTCCTGGCCCTTCAGGCAGAATTTGGTCCACGGCGCGTAGATCAGTTGCGGGATCTGCTGGTCCGGAGGCTGCTGGGCGCCCGCGGGAGGCTGTCCCGCCGGAGCTGGCCCCTGTGCCTGGCTCGGTGCAGGCGCCGGGGCCTGCGCAGCCGGGCGCGGCGCGGCTTTCGCCTTGGGCGCGGCCTTCGGCGCTGGCGGAGCGGCTGGCGCTGGCGGCGTCTGGGCCTGGGCTTGGGAAAGCATCATTCCGGCGGTCAAGGCCGTCGCTGCCCACAGGGTCAAAACCCGCCCGCGCGGCAACGCCGGCGCGGCCAAGATACGGAAAGTCATTGCGGAAAACCCTTTCTGAACGGTAGCACCCGAAACCGCGCATTTTTCGAGGTTCTTGGGCGCCGATACTTGAGCCGTTTGGCGGGTGTCTCGGTGCCAAATAAGGCGGTTACGTGACAGTCCGCGCGATCCCAGTCAATTGCCCGCCTTCAATACAGCGGCCGGCGAAAAGATCAATGCCGACAGCCGTTTTGTCGTGCGTGGCAGCCTGGATTGCGGGCTCATGCTAAAGTCGAGGGGTGAGCCGCATCGAATCAAAGCTTAGTGTTGTGCCGCGCGTTTTCGCCTCCGCGCGCTGGCTCCGCGCCCAAATCTTTTCCGTCCTAATCTTGTCTGCCAAAGCCATGTCTACCCTGGCAATCCTGCTGGTCGGCGTGGCTGGCGCGGCGGTTGCCGAACAGCGCACGTCTATCGCGATGCATGGCGAGGCCGCCCTTGGCGCCGATTTCGATCATATGCCCTACGCCAACCCCGACGCGCCGAAGGGCGGCCGGCTGCTGTGGGGCCTGCCCGGCACCTTCGACAGTCTCAACCCGCTGATCGTCCGCGGCATCGCGTCCAGCAAGTCATGGGCTATGTGGTGGAGCGGCTGATGGCGCGCGGCAACGACGAGCCGTTCACGCTTTATGGCCTCTTGGCAAAGACCATCGAGACCGACGACGCCAGATCCTTCATCACCTTTCATCTCGACCCAAAGGCACGCTTTTCCGACGGTGTCCCGGTCAAGGCCGAAGACGTGCTGTTTTCCTGGGCCTTGCTGCGCGACAGGGGCCGTCCGAATTACCGGCTCTACTATGCCAAGGTTGCCAGGGCGGAGGCGCTGGATCCGCTGACGGTGCGGTTCGATTTCGGCGGTGCCGACGATCGCGAGCTGCCGCTGATATTGGGCCTGATGCCGGTGTTGCCGAAACATGCGGTCGACGCCGCAACCTTCGAGGACACCTCGATGACGGCGCCGCTCGGCTCCGGTCCTTATCGGGTGACCGCCGTGAAGCCGGGCGCCAGCGTCACGTTCACGCGCAACCCCGGCTATTGGGGGCGCGACCTGCCGGCCAATCGCGGGCTCTGGAACTTCGACGAGATCAAGCTCGATTTCTACCGGGAAGCCAACGGCCAGTTCGAAGCCTTCAAGCGCGGCCTGTACGATTTCCGGGTCGAGGATGAGCCGTCGCGCTGGCACGACGGCTACAATTTTCCGGCGGCGCAAGCCGGCGGCCTGGTGCGCGACAGCATCCGGACCGGCCTGCCGAAACCTTCCGAGTTTCTGGTTTTCAACACCCGGCGGCCGATGTTCGCCGACATCCGCGTGCGCCAGGCGCTGACGCTGCTGTTCGATTTCGAATGGATCAACCGCAATTATTTCTTCGGCCTTTATGCGCGCTCGGGCGGCTTCTTCGCCGGCTCGGAACTGTCGGCCTACACCCGCGCCGCCGACGCGCGCGAACGTATGCTGCTGAAACCCTACGCGGCGATGCCATCCGACATTCTCGACGGCAGCTACCGGTTGCCGGTCAGCGACGGTTCGGGCCGCGACCGGTCGGCGTTGCGCGGCGCACTCGCCTTGCTGTCGCAGGCCGGTTACGACCTCGACGGCACAGTGTTGCGCCAGCGCGCCACCAAGGCCCCCCTCACCTTCGAGATCCTGGTGACCACCCGCGACCAGGAGCGGATCGCACTGGCCTTCGCCCGCGACCTGAAGCGCGCCGGCATCGAGATCTCGGTTCGCTCGGTCGATCCGGTGCAATTCGACCAGCGCCGGCTCGGTTTCGACTTCGACATGATCCAGAATCGCTGGGATCAATCGCTGTCGCCGGGCAACGAGCAGTCGTTCTACTGGGGAACCGCGGCCGCCGACAGCCAGGGCACCCGCAACTACATGGGTGCGAAGGATCCCGCCATCGACGCCATGATTGCGGCGATGCTGGCCGCTCACGATCGGGTGGACTTTGTTGCCGCGGTGCGGGCGCTGGACCGGGTGCTGATGTCCGGTTGTTATGCGATTCCGCTTTATAACATTGAAGAGCAATGGATCGCCCGATGGAATCGGATAGAACGGCCTGCGGCAAACGCGCTAACCGGATACCTGCCCGAAACCTGGTGGCAGAAACCCGAACCGAAACCACAGCCGAAGCCCGTCGAAAAGTAACACCGTGATCCAGAACAATCCCCAGCCCACCCTCGACGGTTTGTTTCGCCGCATCCTGGCGCGTCAGCCCGACACGTTGGCGCTGGTGGATCCCGCCGACAAGCCGCGGGTCAGCGGCCAGCCGCCGCTGCGCCTGACTTACGCGCAGGCCGACCGGGCCATCACCGCGCTGTCGGCCCATTTCATCGAGGCCGGCCTGCCGGCCAACTCGGTCATCGCGGTACAATTGCCCAACACCGTCGAGTTCATGCTGACCGTGCTGGCGGCCCATCGCGCCGGGCTGGTCGTCGCCCTGTTGCCGCAGCTGTGGCGCCAGGCCGAACTGACCGTCGCGCTGAACCGGACCGGCGCGCGCGCCATCGTGACCACCGGCCGGATCGACGGGGTCGACCACGCCGACCTTGCCATGAACGCCGCGGCCGAGTCGTTTTCGATCCGCCATGTCGCCGGCTTCGGCCCGGATCTGCCCGAAGGCATGGCATCCCTCGACCTCGCCATGGCCGAGGGCCCGGATTCGGTCCGTCCCGCCACCCAGGACGCGCGCCGGGCCGCGATCATCTCGTTCGACGTCATTCCGGGGGGCCTGCGCGCGGTGGCGCGAACCCATCTGAACCTGATCGCCGGCGGGCTGGTGGCGTTTCTCGAAAGCGGCATGCGGCAGGGTTCCGTTATCCTGTCGGCGCAGGGACCGCTGTCGTTCGCCAGCATGGCGTCGGCGATGCTGCCCTGGCTGCTCAGCGGCGGGACGCTGGTGCTGCACCACCCCTTCGATGGGGACGTGCTGCAGCGCCAGGTCAACGATCTTAACTGCGACGCCCTGGTGGCACCGGCGGCGCTGGCCTTGCGGTTCGCGGAAAGCGGTATGCTGCCGGAAATGCCTTCGCTGCGCACCGTGATCGGGCTTTGGCGCGCTCCGGAGCAGGTCGCCGCCAGTGACCCGTGGCCGAGCGGCCAGGCCAGCCTGACCGATATCTATTTGTTCGGCGAGGCCGGCCTGTTTGGCGCACGACGCGAGGACGACGGCGCGCCGCTGACCATCAAGCCCGGCCCGCACGGCGCGCCGCGCGCCGTCGCGGGATCCTCCATCGCCGGCGACATCGTGCTGACCCCGAAAGGCACGCTCGGGCTGCGCGGACCGATGATCTCGGTTGAAGCCTACGCGGCGCCGACGCCCTCGAGCCACCTGCTGGTAGCGCAGCCGGTCGTCGACTATGTCGACACCGGCTATGCCGCCCGGCTCGACCGCGCCACCGGCGGCATCCTGATCACCGCGCCGCCGTCCGGACTGATGGCGGTCGGCGGCTATCGCTTCCTGGCGGACGATCTGCAGGAGTGGGCGCGAAGGCTGGGGCAAGGCGCGATGCTAACCGCACTGCCGGACCGCTGGAGCGGCCACCGCCTTGCCGGGCGCGCCAACAACAATGCCCGGGCCCGCGAGGCGCTTGCGGAACTGGGGCTCAACCCCTTGATGGTGGAAGCCTTTCGCGATCGGGGCACGACATCCTAAACGGTTTTGCCGATTTTATTGACGGGGCATTAAGGCTGCTCAAATAAGGATCATGCGGTCAAGATTGCGTCGATCCGAGTTTTTGAGATGTCCCAGCAGGGCCCGATATTGGTGGTTTCGTCAGGCCAGCCGCTGTCATTCGCGACGGCGTTGGCCGAAACCAAGATGTTTCCGATGATCGACGCGGTGTGGTCCGAAGCGTCGCAGGCCATCGCACGGCTGCAGCCGGCGGCGGTGCTGGCTGATGGATCGGATGCCGTCGAGCGCGTGGACGTCGTTGGGGCCCGGCTTTGGCAACTCGCGCAACAAGTGGCCGCCCAGCGGCTTTACGTTCCACTGCTGGTGATCGATCCCAAACCGCGACTGCCCACCAACGCGATTCCGTTTGCGCAGGCCGGCGGCAATATCGAGCGTTTGAGCGCACGGCTGCGCGCGGCGCTGCGGATCAGGACCCTGCACGCCACCGTGCTGCGGCGGCTTGACGCCGGCGCCGCTCTGGCTGCGCCACCACCGGAAACCGATCCGCTCGACGACGCCACGGTGCTGTTGATCGGCCGCGGCGGCGCCTATCCCGCGCTGTCGGTGGCCTTCGGCGAACGGCTGGGCGTCGTCGGCGCCCTGAGCATCGAAGCCGCCGCCAAGCACCTCAACGCGCGCGACCTCGACGGCGTCGTGCTGGCCGAAGGTTTTAGCCCGCGTGTGGTCGACGCGTTCCTCACCGTGCTCGCCGAGGATGCCCGGTTTCGCAACCTGCCGGTGGTCGTGACCGTCAGCGGCCTGACGCCGGCCTACGACCTGCCCAATCTCGAACTGGTGTCGGGCGAACCGGCGGCCATTGCCGCCAGCGCCCTGCCGCTGATCCGCCAGCACGCCTTCGAGGCGCGTCTGCGCCGGACCATGACCGCCATCGACTCCGACGGCCTCCTGGATCCGCGTAGCGGCCTGTTGACCAAGGCTGCCTTCGATCGCGACTTCGCCACCGCCATCCATCAGACCGCGTCGCGCGGCAGCAGCCTCGCGGTGGCGCGATTTTCGTTCGACCGCCTGCCGCTGCGGGTCCAGCTCGATGCCGGGCGCATCCTCACCCGCCTGATGCGCCGGATGGATTTCGCGACCCTTGCCGACGACGGATCGTTGATCGCGGTGTTCGCGGAAACCGGGTTGCGCGAGGCCCAGACGATCGCCAAACGGCTTTCCAGCGTGATGAAGCACACCCTGCACGGCCCGAAACGGGAATCGCGTGCCGATCCCCACGTCGCGCTGACCACCTCGCAGCCGGCGGATTCCGCCAAATCGATCCTGGCCCGGCTGGACCAGCAGGACCGGCATCGGGCAGCGTCGTAGCGCCGATACCTACGCCGCCTTGCGGTCTTCGGCTAAATTGGCCAGCTGCCGCATGATCTCCGTCGTGCCCATCAACCGCTCCTCCGGCGTCTCCCAGTCCTGGAAGAACACCACCTTCATATCGGGGCGCACCTTGGCGGCCTGGCCGTGCTGGCGGATGAAATAGACCAGCCGGTCGGGCTGCGCGAACTTGTTGTCGCGGAAGCTGATAACCGCACCCTTGGGACCGGCATCAACCTTCTCGACATTGGCGCGGCGGCAATAGGCCTTGATCGCCGCGACCTTGAACAGGTAGCGCACCTCGTCGGGCAGCACGCCGAAGCGATCGCGCAGCTCGGCAGCGAAGCCGTCGATTTCGTCGTCGGTGTCGAGATCGGCGAGGCGCCGGTACAGCGACAATCTTACCGAAAGATCGGCGACGTAGTCCTCCGGGATCAAGACCGGCATGCCGACGGTGATCTGCGGCGACCAGCGGTCCGCCGCGGGCTCCGCCACGCCGGCCTTGAGGTTGAGGATCGCCTCCTCCAGCATCGACTGGTACAGCTCGAAACCGACTTCCTTGATGTGGCCGGACTGCTCCTCGCCGAGCAGGTTGCCGGCGCCGCGGATGTCGAGATCGTGCGAGGCGAGCTGGAATCCGGCGCCCAGCGTTTCCAGCGACTGCAGCACCTTCAGCCGCCGCTCGGCATGGGCGGTGATCTTCTGCTGTGCCGGCAGCGTGAACAGCGCATAGGCGCGCAGTTTCGAGCGGCCGACCCGGCCGCGAAGCTGATAAAGCTGCGCCAGTCCGAACATGTCGGCGCGGTGCACGATCAGGGTATTGGCGGTGGGAATGTCGAGGCCGGATTCGATGATGGTGGTCGACAGCAGGATATCGTATTTGCCGTCGTAGAACGCCGACATGATGTCCTCGATGACGGTCGGCGGCATCTGGCCGTGGGCCACCGCGACCTTCATCTCCGGCACGTGCTTGTCGAGGAAATCCTTGACCTCGGCGAGATCCTCGATCCGCGGCACCACATAGAAGGCCTGGCCGCCGCGGTAGCGCTCGCGCAGCAGCGCTTCGCGGATCATCAACGGATCGTGCGGCGCCACGAAGGTGCGCACCGCCAGCCGGTCCACCGGCGGCGAGGCGATGATCGACAGGTCCCGCACCCCGGTCAGCGCCAGTTGCAAGGTGCGCGGGATCGGCGTGGCGCTCAGCGTCAGCACATGCACGTTGGCGCGCAGCTGCTTGAGCCGCTCCTTGTGGCTGACGCCGAAATGCTGCTCCTCGTCGACAATCAATAGCCCGAGATCGCGGAACTTGATCGACTTGCCGAGCAGCGCGTGGGTGCCGACCACGATATCGATACCGCCTTCGGCGAGACCCTTCTTGACCTGGGTCAGTTGCTTCGCAGACACCAGCCGCGAGGCCTGGGCGACATTGACCGGGAAACCGCGAAACCGCTCGGTGAAGGTTTTGGCATGCTGGCGCGCCAACAGCGTGGTCGGCACCACCACCGCGACCTGCTTGCCTTCGAGCGCTGTGGCGAAGGTGGCGCGCAACGCCACCTCGGTCTTGCCGAAGCCGACGTCGCCGCAGATCAGCCGGTCCATCGGCCGGCCGCTTTCGAGATCCTTCAACGACGCATTGATGGCGCCGAGCTGGTCCTCGGTTTCCTCATAGGGGAAGCGGGCGCAGAACTCGTCGTAGAGATGCGGCTGCACCGGCATTTTCGGCGCCTCGTGCAGATGCCGTTCGGCGGCAATCTTGATCAATTCGCCGGCGATCTCGCGGATCCGGTTCTTCAGCTTGGCCTTGCGCGCCTGCCAGCCGCCGCCGCCGAGCCGATCGAGTTCGACATGGGCGTGGTCGGAACCGTAGCGCGACAGCAGTTCGATGTTCTCGACCGGCAGGAACAGTTTGGTTTCGCCGGCATAGCGCAGTTCCAGGCAGTCATGCGGCGCACCGGCGACGTCCAGGGTCTGCAGGCCGACGAAGCGGCCGATGCCGTGCTCGACATGGACGACGAGATCGCCGGACGCCAGACTGGTGACCTCCGAGATGAAATTGTCGAGCTTGCGGCTCGACTTGCGCGGCCGCACCAGGCGGTCGCCGAGAATGTCCTGCTCGCTGATGACGGCGACGTCGTCGGTCTCGAAGCCACTTTCCATGCCGACAACGGCCAGCATGGTCTCGTTGCGCGGCGTCGCCTGCACGGTGCGCCAGCTGTTGACGCTGGTGAGGTTGTGCAGCTTGTGATCCTTCAGCATGCTGCCCATGCGGTCGCGCGAGCCTTCGCTCCACAGCGCGATCACTACCTTCTTGCGTTGGCTCTGCAATGCCCCGACATGCGCCACCACGGCCTCGAACACGTTGACCGAACTGTCGGCGCGTTCCGGCACGAAGTTGCGCCCTGCCCGCGCGCCGGCGTCGATCACCCCGCTGCTGCCTTCAGGCACCGCGAACGGCGTCAGCCGCGCCAGCGGCGCCTCGTCGAGCCGCTTCGACCATTCGTCTTCGGTCAGATACAGCCGGTCGGGCGGCAGCGGCTTGTAGATGGCGCCGCCGCCGCGATGCTCCAGCGCCTCGCGCCGGGCCTCGTAATAGTCGGCGATCTGCTTGAACCGCTCGCGGGCGGCGTCCTCGCCCTGCGGTTCGATGGCGACCGGCGTGTCGGGCAGATAATCGAACAGCGTGTCCATGCGCTCCTGGAACAGCGGCAACCAATGCTCCATGCCGGGATGGCGGCGGCCTTCGCTGACCGCTTCATAAAGCATGTCGTCGCGCTCCGGCGCGCCGAACGCCGCGACATAGCCCATGCGAAAGCGGCGGATGGTTTCGGTGACCAGCTGGAATTCCGATATCGGCACCAGGTCGAGCCCGCGCATGGTCATCAGCGTGCGCTGGGTTTCGGCATCGAAGGTGCGGATCAATTCCAGGCTGTCGCCGAAGAAGTCGAACCGCACCGGCTGGTCGAGCCCGGCCGGAAACAGGTCGAGGATGCCGCCGCGCACCGCATATTCGCCGGGTTCGCGCACCGTCGAGGAGCGGTTGTAGCCGTTGTGCTCCAGCCAGGCGACGATCGAATCCATCGGCACCACATGGCCCGGGCCACCGACAGCGCCTGCGCGGCGACGATCTCGCGCGCCGGCACCCGCTGCACGATCGCATTGACCGTGGTCAGCACGATCAGCGGCTTTTCGCTGCCCTTGAGGCGCGACAGCCGCGCCAGCGTGGTCAGCCGCTGCGCCAGGATGCCGCCATGCGGCGACACCCGGTCATAGGGCTGGCAGTCCCACGCCGGGAACTGCAGCACCGGCAGGTCGGCTGCGAAGAATTCCAGCGCGCGGGCCAGTTGCTGCATGCGCGGCCCGTCACGGCAGACCACACACAGGCTGACCGCCGGCGGCTTGGGCCGTGCCGCCACCGCGCGGGCAAGATCCGAAACAACCAGCCCCTCGGCGCCCTCGGCCACGTTGGCAAAGGTCAGCGCGCGGCCGGGGGCGAGCAGTTCGGCCGGCGAACGGCTCGGTGTCTTCATGGCGTCACCCCGACGCCGCGCAACGCCTTGATGCGGTCGAACAAGGCGGTGTGGTATTCGGCGGCGAGCACGGCATCGCCGGTCAGGGCGGCATAGAGATCCGGATCCGGCAGTTCGATCAGATGCTCGAGCTGCGCCAGTTCGGCGTCGGACAGAGCCGGCGATCTCGGCATCGGCGAAGCGGCCGAGCACCAGATCCATCTCGCGCGTGCCGCGATGCCAGCAGCGGAACAACAGCCGCTTGCGGCGGTCGTCCAGCCCGCCGCTCGATCGTGTCGATCCCGTCATCCACCCATCCCGTCGCAACGCCAAAAGCCCGGACGTGCCGGGCGCGGTTGATATAGCCACTGACATCGTCAAAGTCAGCACCTTCTGGCGCATTGCATTCGCGCCAAAATGCATTCAAGCCTTGGATATTCAGAAAGCCTTGGATATTTCGGCACCGGTCCAATCCTCCGAGTCGTGTTGATGCGCCCTCAACTGCTCAATCCGCTATTTGCGCCGGTCACCAGCCTCCCCGGCGTCGGACCGCGGCAGGACAAGCTGTTTCGCTACCTGCTCGACCGCGATGAGACGCCCCGGCTGGTCGATCTGCTGCTGCACCTGCCAGTCAGTGTGATCGATCGCCGGGCGCGGCCGAAAGTCCGCGACGCGGTGCCGGGTCAGATGGTGACGCTGGAGGTAACGGTCGACCGCCATCGGCCGGCGCCGCCGGGCCGGTCGCGGGCGCCGCACCTGGTCTATGCCAGCGACGACACCGCCGACGTGGTGCTGACCTACTTCCGCGCCGCGCCGGGCTACGTCGAAAAGCTGCTGCCGGTCGGCGAGAAGCGCTACGTCTCGGGTGTCGGCCAGATGTACGACGGCACCCTGCAGATGGTGCATCCCGACCGCGTGGTGGATGAAGCCGGATTCGCCAAATTATCAGGCATCGACCCGGTCTATCCTCTGACCGAAGGCCTGGCCGTGGGCTCGCTGCGCCGGGCCATGGCGCAAGCGCTGCAAAAGCTGCCGGCGCTGCCGGAGTGGGTCAGCCCCGAGGTGCTGCGACGCTGCAAATTTCCGCCGCTGGCCGAGGCGCTGAACCGGGTTCATATCCCCAATGAGTTGACCGACATCCTGCCGGATGGGCCGTTCTGGTCGCGGCTGGCGTTCGACGAACTCCTGGCGGGGCAGTTGGCGCTGGCGCTGGTGCGGGCGCAATTGCGCCGGCCGGCCGGCGACCGCAATGCCGGCGACGGCCATCTGCGCAAGAAAATCATCGACGCGCTGCCCTATGCGCTGACATCCTCGCAGCAGCAGGCCGTTGCCGCCATCACCGACGATCTGCGCCAGCCCTTGCGGATGCTGCGGCTGCTGCAGGGCGACGTCGGTTCCGGGAAGACCGTGGTGGCGTTGCTCGCCGCCGCCGCGGTGACCGAAGCCGGCAAGCAGGCCGCGCTGATGGCGCCGACCGAAATCCTGGCCCGCCAGCACATCAAGACCATCGCACCGTTGGCGGAGCGTGCGGGCTTGCGGGTGGCGATCCTGACCGGCCGGGAAAAAGGCAAGGAGCGCCGCGAAATCCTCAAAAACCTCGAAGCGGGCGAGATCGACTTCCTGGTCGGCACCCATGCCCTGATCCAGGACGACGTGCTGTTCAAGGCCCTGGCGCTCGCTGTGGTCGACGAACAGCATCGCTTCGGGGTCCGCGAGCGGCTGGCGCTGACGGCCAAGGGCGACGCGGTCGACGTGCTGGTGCTGAGCGCGACGCCGATCCCGCGCACATTGGTGCTGACTTATTTCGGTGACATGGACGTCTCCGAACTCCGCGAAAAACCCGCCGGCCGCCAGCCGATCGATACCCGCGCGGTCTCGACCAGCCGCCTCGGCGAGGTCATCGACGGCATCGGCCGGGCGCTCGACGCCGGCAAGCTGGTGTACTGGATCTGCCCCCTGGTCGAAGAATCCGAAACCGTCCAGTTGACCAATGCCGAACAGCGGTTTGAAAGCCTGCGCGACCGCTTCGGCGACAAGGTCGGCCTGGTCCACGGCAAGATGCGCGGTACCGAGAAGGATCGCGTGATGGCGCAGTTCGCCGCCGGCGAGATCGGCCTGCTGGTTGCCACCACCGTGGTCGAGGTCGGCGTCGACGTGCCCAGGGCCACCATCATGGTGATCGAGAACGCCGAACGCTTCGGGCTCGCGCAACTGCACCAGCTGCGCGGCCGGATCGGCCGCGGATCGGAAGCCTCGACCTGTCTGCTGCTCTACAAGGAGCCGCTCGGCGAGATGTCGTCGGCGCGGCTGAAAGTCATCCGCGAAACCAGTGACGGCTTTCGCATCGCCGAGGAGGACCTGAAGCTGCGCGGCGAAGGCGACGTGCTCGGCACCCGCCAGAGCGGCCTGCCCGGCTACCGCATCGCCCGCTCCGATGTTCATGCCCAGCTGATCACGCAGGCGCGCGACGAAGCCCTGCGCATCCTCAAGGACAATCCAAAACTGACCGGCGAACGCGGCGAGGCGCTGCGGTGTCTATTGTATCTGTATGAACGCGACGAGGCGTTGCCACTGATCAAGGCGGGGTAGTTTTGAGCCTTAGCCTCAATGGAGCGCGAAGGACGTAAATCCGCAAACCCGGGTTACGTTTGCGCTCAACCCGGGGCGCAATTTCTGATCAAGGCGGCAGGCGCGCCTGAGCCTCGTCTTCAATCCACCTTTGCCCCGCCTTTGCGGGCTCGGGCTGCAGCGGCACGGCACCCCCGGCCTTGCGGTTGGCGTTCGCAGCTTCCGCCAGCGCCGCGATCTTCTTCTGCGGGTCGGAGCCGGGCTGCACCACGCCGCAGGACATGATCAGGGTCGCCGCATCCTCGGCGCTCATCTCGACCTCGATGATCCTGCTCTTCGGCACATAGAAGAAAAATCCGGTGGTCGGGTTCGGCGCGCAGGGCAGGAACACCGAGATGTGCTCGTCCTCGCCCGGCAGGGAAGCGGCGATCTCCACACTCGGCGATTGCGAGATCAGCACGATCGACCACATCCCGGGAGAGGGAAACTCGACCAGGCCAACCCGGCGAAAGCTCGATCCTGATCCCGAGAACAGGGTTTCGAACACCTGCTTCAGGCCCCGGTAGATGGCGCGCACCACCGGCATGCGCCCGAGCAGCTTTTCGCCGATCTCAACCAGGGTCCGCCCGATCAGGTTGGCGGTGAGGAAACCGAGCAGCGTCAGTGCGATGACGGCGACGATCAGCCCGGATCCGGGCAGTCCGAATGGCAGGTAGGTTTCCGGCCGGTAGGCCACCGGCACGAACGGCCGCACCAGCCCGTCGACCCAGGTGACGAACCACCAGGTCAGGTAGAAGGTGATGGCGATCGGGCCGGCGACGATCAGGCCGGTGAGGAAATAATTGCGGAATCGCGCCATGAATCCCCGCGGGACATCCGGATGTTCAGCGGGTGGCGGGGTCAGGGGCAGGCCGTTGCGCTCCATCGGGTTCCAACGTCTTTCGAAACGAGTATGCCAAGTGGACGCCGGGAGCGCCCCTCCATTGAATGGGCATTCTAGCAGAGTTTCGCCAGTGTGAAGCAGTCCACTCGGCAGCACGGCAGTTTGCCCGGTTTCCCGGAAACCCGCTCCAACCGATTGAATCAGATGAATTTCCACGCCAAACGCCGGCGCTGCGACGGGCTGCTGGCGACCTGCGACTTTCCGCCTACTCGACGGTTACGGATTTCGCCAGGTTGCGCGGCTGGTCGACGTCGGTGCCCATCACCACGGCGGTGTGATAGGCCAGCAACTGCACCGGAACGGCATAGACCATCGGGGTGAAGGTCGCCGCCATGTCGGGCAGCACGATGGTCACCAGCGAGCGGATGGTGGCTTCCGCGGCTCCCTTGGCGTCGGTCATCAGGATGATGTTGCCGCCGCGCGCGGCGACTTCCTGCATGTTGGAAACGGTCTTTTCGAACACCCGGTCATAGGGTGCGATCACCACGACAGGCATGTTTTCGTCGATCAGCGCGATCGGCCCGTGCTTGAGTTCGCCGGCGGCGTAGCCTTCGGCGTGAATGTAGGAAATTTCCTTGAGCTTTAGCGCGCCCTCGAGCGCGAGCGGATAGCTGGTGCCGCGGCCGAGATAGAGCACGTCCTGGCGCTTGGCGATATCGCGCGCCAGCTTCTCGATCTGCGGTTCGGTGCGCAGCGCCGCCGCCATCAGCCGCGGGATCTCGACCAGCCCATGCACCAGCCTGGCCTCGTCCACGTCCGACAGTTCACCGCGCGCCTTGCCGGCGGCGACCGCGATCGCGGCCAGCACCATCAACTGGCAGGTGAAGGCCTTGGTCGAGGCGACGCCGATTTCGGGGCCGGCCAGCGTCGCCATCACGGTCTCGCTTTCCCGGGCGATGGTCGAGGTCGGCACGTTGACCACCGACAGCGTGTGCTGGCCCTGTTCCTTGGCGTAGCGCAGCGCCGCCAGCGTATCGGCGGTTTCGCCGGACTGGGAGATGAAGATCGCAAGGTCGCCCTGGCGCATCGGCGCCTCGCGGTAGCGGAATTCCGAGGCGACATCGACCTCGACCGGCAGCCGCGCCAGCCGCTCGAACCAGTATTTGGCGACATAGCCGGCATAGCTCGCGGTGCCGCAGGCGGTGATCGAGATGCGCTGGATGTCGCGGAAATCGAACGGCAGTTTTGTCGGCAGAGCGACGCGCTCGGTCGCCATGTCGACATAGCGCGCCAAAGTATGGCCGACCACCTCCGGCTGCTCGTGAATTTCCTTGGCCATGAAATGGCGGTAGTTCGCCTTGTCGACCAGCGACGTGGCGGCGCTGTGCTTGGTCGCGTCGCGGTGTACCACGGCGTTGTTCTTGTCGTAGACGGTGGCTTTGTCGTGGGTCAGCACCACCCAGTCGCCGTCCTCCAGATAGGCGATGGTATCGGTCAGCGGGCCGAGCGCGATGGCGTCGGACCCGAGATACATCTCGCCCGTGCCGTAGCCGATCGCCAGCGGCGGCCCGTTGCGGGCGCCGATCATCAGGTCGTTTTCGCCGGCGAAGATGAAGGCGAGCGCAAACGCGCCGCGCAGCCTTGACAGCGTGGCCTTGACGGCCTCGACCGGCTTCAGGCCATTGGCCAGCTGGGAATCCACCAGATGCAGCACGATCTCGGTGTCGGTTTCGGTGGTGAACACCGCCCCCTTGGCCTGCAGCTCTTCGCGCAATTCGTGAAAGTTCTCGATAATGCCGTTGTGAACCACGGCGAGGCGCGCCGTCGAGTGCGGATGGGCGTTGTTCTCGGTCGGCTTGCCGTGGGTGGCCCAGCGCGTGTGGCCGATGCCGACATGGCCTGCGAGCGGCGACTTCTGCAGCCGCGCCTCGAGGTTCTTCAGCTTGCCTTCGGCGCGGCGCCGCTCGATTTTCCCGTCGTTCAGGGTCGCGACCCCGGCGGAATCGTAGCCGCGATATTCGAGGCGCTTGAGCGAATCGACCAGTTGCTCCGCAACCGGTCCCTTGCCCAGAATTCCGACAATGCCGCACATGCGGTTCAATATCCCCTGAAGTCGCCGAGAGCTGCCCGAAACCGCGCCAACTTCGCTTAACAAAAATCCTGACCGCCAACGTACTCAATAATTGTTGCGGATAAAGACAGGGTTAAGCGGTTGGCTTAACGCGGCGTCGCAGAACTGCAAAATCCGTGAATGGGTGCGGCCTGCTCGCCCGACGCGTGCGTCCAGCGCAATTTCTGCGCCGCAGTGAACTGCTTCACACAGCCCTGGTCGCGCTCGCCCTATGGTTAGCACATCAACCCATCGGAGAGCGCCATGCAAAGATACCCGGATAACCTGAGCGAGGCCGATCGCCGCGTCGCCCGCCGCTGGACGCTGGGATCGGTCGGCGTTTACGGTTCGATCCTGGCCGCCCTGATCCTGTACGGGGCACTGAGCCAGCGTTCGACCGACAACGTCGCCTCCAACGAGCCTGCCGCCAAATTTTCGGTGGCGAACGCGGCGCGGCAACCGGGCTTGCAAAACCCTCAAAATGCCCCGACTGTGCGGCGGCGTTGAAACTTGCCGTCAACGGCGCGGCTTTTCGCGATCGGCTTAACCAGTCGGCAATATTTATCGGCAACGCTCATTTGTCCGGAGGTCAAGCCCGTGGCGAATGCGCGCGATCCAGGATCCCGTAGCCGGAGCAGCCGTGCTTCGTTCGAGAACCGGTCATTGGATACCGAGGGGGTCCGGCTGGCGCATTGGCCGCCGCCCTTCCGCAAGCTTCCGGCCAAGCCCAAAATCGAGCGGCGCGTCCAGGCCGAGGAACCAAAGCGCGCGACACCACGCGGCTGGCGCATCACCCGATCGATGTTTTCCGAATTCGAAGAATAAATTTCAGCTCGCCTTCGGCTTGCGGTTGCGCAGCTTCATGTCGCGAAACCGCTTGGCCCAGCCGTCGCGCTTGACCTGCTGGCTGCGTTCGACCGCCAGCGCATCATCCGGCACGTCGCGGGTGATCACCGAGCCCGAGCCGATATAGGCGCCGCGGCCGATCTTCACCGGCGCCACCAGCGACGAATTGGAGCCGACGAACGCGCCGGCGCCGATGCTGGTCTTGTGCTTGTCGAAACCGTCGTAGTTGCAGGTGATGGTGCCGGCGCCGATATTGGCGCCGGTGCCGATATCGACGTCGCCGAGATAGGTCAGGTGATTGACCTTGACGCCGGCTTCCAGCACCGCCGCCTTGGTCTCGACGAAATTGCCGATCCGCGCGCCCTCGCCGAGCGAAGTGCCCGGCCGCAGCCGCGCGTAGGGCCCGACCGAGGCGTTCCTGCCGATAACAGCACCAACGAGATGGGAAAACGAGTGGATCACCGCGCCATCGGCGATATGGACGCCGGCGCCGATCACCACGAATGGTTCGATGGTGACATCGCGGCCGAACGATGTGTCGGCGGCAAGATAGACCGTATCGGGGGCCACCATGGTGACGCCGGCCTCGAGCGCCGCCTGCCGCAGCCTCGCCTGCATCACCTGCTCGGCTTCCGCGAGCTGCGCCCTGGTGTTGATGCCGCGCACTTCATCTTCGCCGGTTTCGATCACGACGGCCCCCAGTCCCTGTTCCCGAATGATTGCAACCGCGTCGGTCAGATAGTACTCGCCCTTGGCATTGCCACGGCCGATTTTCTCGATTGTAGCGAGCGCGCGCTTGCCGTCGAACGCCATCACGCCGGCATTGCACAGCGTGATGGCGCGCTCCACAGCATTCGCATCCGCATGCTCGCGGATCGCCACCAGCTGGCCGGCCTCGACCAGGAGCCGGCCGTAGCCGGTGGGATCGGCGGCGCGAAAGCCCAGCACCGCCAACGCCGCGCCGCCCCGCAACGGCGCCCGCAGCCGCGCCAGCGTCCCGGCCGAAATCAACGGCGTATCGCCGAACACGACCACGACATCGTCGGCGCCGCGAACCAGCGCCTCCCGTGCCGCCAGCACCGCATGCGCGGTGCCAAGCCTCTCGCGCTGAATGAAGACCGCCGCGTCCGGCCGCAGCCGTTTCACCTCAATCGCCACCGCCTCATGGTCCGGCCCGATCACCACGGCGAGCGCCGCGCCCGCCCCATTCGGGACTGCCGCCAGGACATGCGCCAGCAGGGATTGGCCGGCGACCTGGTGCAGCACCTTAGGGACCGAAGACCGCATCCGTGTGCCCTCGCCGGCGGCGAGCACGATGGTCAGGCTGGTTCTGCCGGTCATCCGGATCCTTGAGAGTGTGGGCGGCGACGCCGTCAGCGCCGTCTTAAAGCGTTTTGCGACCAACATGAAAGCTGATTCGCCGCGTCGCGGCGTTTGGGTTCCAAGTTTGAGGCCGCATTTCTGTTAATGTTTATGATGTGATTCGCCGGGCCGCGGGAGGGCCAAAGACGTCGTATGGCTACTGATCGCGAGCAATGGGCTGACACGTTTTCGGCCGACAATTCCGGCGGCTGGATAAACGGATTTCTGGCCGAGGAAGACGAAATCGACCGGCGCACGCTGTGGCGACTGGGATCGTGGGGGGTCGGCTCGATTGCCGCGGTGGTCATCGCGCTTTACGCCAACCAGTCCTCGATGGGGTTGCGGCGCGAGCAGGTTGCCGCCGCCGATCTCGTGCGCCAGGCGCAGCAGATCCAGTGGGTGGCCAAGGAAAGCCAGAACGAGACACGGCGACTGGCCTCCGCCATCGATACGCTGAACAGCGACCGCGACCGGTTGTATTCGCGCGTCTCGGCGGTCGAACAGGGCCTCGAACTCGGTCACCGGATCGATCCGGCAGAATGCCGGGGCGTTGCCGGTCTCGCCGACCTCATCGCCAGCGACGCCCGCCACCCCGATCGCGTCCAATTCGACCTCGCCGGTTTCAGCGCCGTCCGGTCCGGCGCCGGCGCAAACCGCGGCCGACCCGCCGGCCGCCAATGCGTCGAATCCGCCCGCCATGACCACGTCGACGGTCGCCAAAAACAACCCGATCGCTACGGCAACCGCGCCGGGCGGTGCGCCCGCGCCGATCCCGACGACAACGACCGCCACGACCACCACAAGCCCCCCTCCCGACAAGCCGGGCGCCATCATGGCGCTGCCGTCGATTCCGTCGACGCCTTCGCCATCAACGCCGGCGCCATCGCAGCCCAATCAAGTCACCGCGCGGCCGGAGCCGACCAACAATGCAAGCACGGCCGCCATCACCGCGCCGCCGGCGCCGGTGACCCCAGCACCGGCAACAACAACGCCTGCACCGGTGGCGACCACTGTCACGCCCGCAACGACAACGGTCGCGCCGGTGACGACGACGATCCCGCCGGTGACGACGGCGCCATTGATGGCAACCAAATCGATCATGGCGCCGCCCGATGCGGCAGCGACCAGGCTCACCGAGCCCGATGCCCCGGCCAATCCCGGGCCGGCGACGTCGACCCAGCAAAAAGTCGCCACCGCCAACGCGCCCGCCACCACCGAGCCGGATACGGCGGAAACCAGCGAGCCCGCCATCGCGGTTCAACGCACCGAATTCGGCGTCGACCTCGGCGCCGCCAACTCGATCGACGGGCTGCGCGCGCTGTGGCGCGGCCTGCTCAAATACCGTCCCAACAAGGTATTGGCGGACCTGCGGCCGCTGATCGTGGTGAAGGAGCGCAACAATGGCCTCGGCATGCAGCTGCGCCTCGTCGCCGGCCCGCTGAACGACGCGGCGACTGCGGCCAGGATCTGCGCCACCATGGCCGAGAACAGCCGGCCATGTGAGACCACCCTGTTCGACGGCCAGCGGCTGGCACTCAAGAACGAAAACAGCGGCAGCAGTGACGCTGGCAGCAAGAGCGACAGCACAACACCCGCCCCCGCAGCCGTTACACCCGATCGCCCGGTGCCGGCGGCGTCGCGATCTTCCCATCGGCGCGGCGGCGTTTCGAAGCGCCCGCGCGGCGAGGAGGTGTCCGACAAGGATGCTTCCAAGCCACCGCCGCCGAAATCGTCATTAAGCCAGTATCTGGGCCTGCGCTGACCGGCCTCGGCCGCTTGTCCCCCCGCCCGATCCGAACCATAATCATACCCATGAAAAAACATCCGTTCCGGCTGACGCCCTACCAGGTGCAATGGCTTTTGATCGTCGGCTTCCTCAGCGTCGGTTACGCGCTGTACCTGCGCTACTTCGCGGTCGAGTTTTCCCCGGTGGCGCTGGCCTGCGACGCCGGGCTGCCGACCATGCTGTGCAAGACCCGGATCCTGATCACCGCGCTGTTTCGCAATGAGGTGTTCGGCATCGTGGCGCTGATCATCGCCGCGCTGCACCTGATCCGGCCGTCCATCGTGCTGTTGACCGCGGGGCTGGTCGCCGCCGGTTTCGGCATCGTGCTTTACAATATCGGGCTGTCGGGTACCGCGATCGCACTGCTCATTCTGGGATTTGCGCGGCCCGCGCCTGCCACAGCGTGACGGCAAAGACGAGGTAGATCGCGCAGGTCGACAGCGACTGCCAGTTGTTGGGGCCTTCGTTGAAGCCGATATAGATTGCGGACGCCGTGAGCAGCCCCGCGAACACCGCTTCCACAATGGGACGCACCCCGGTCTGCGGACGGTTGACCAGCATCAGCGCCGCGAACGGCACCACCGCCATGGTCAGCGCCGCGAACGGAAAATCCTTGTAGCGCGGGTCGAACACGAAGCCGAGCGCGGTTTCCGAGCCGATCACCGCCGCCACCAGCAGCGCCACGCCGAGCAGTACCGACGAGATCGACGAGGTCCGGCCGGGCCGCGGGCCCAGGAGTTCGAGGAAGGTCGGCAGCGAGCGGCCGAACATCAGCGCGTGGGCGCTCAGCAGCGGCGACGCGCAACCTGCTGCCAGCAGCGCCCCCCAGCGCAGCCAGCCGCCGACCCCGTAACTCTCGTAAAGCATCTTGTCGGCGGCGACACCGAGCAGGATCCCCGCCGTGGTGGCCGACACCGCCACCGCGACCCACGATACCGGCCGCGGCGTCCACGGCCGCCGCCGCAGCGCCAGCATCGCGGTGGCGAACACCAGCACGCTTAGGCCGATCCCCGATCCCATCAGCCATTTCCACTGCGGATAGTTGCTGATCGGAATGCCCGCCGGGTATTTCAGCGCGCGCCGGTCGGCGTCGATCAATCCCCAGTAACCACCGACGGTGCCTTCGAGCTGGCGCTTCCACGGCTGGTCGTAGGCCTCGATCAGGTTGACGCGAAACCCTTCCCGCTTGGCCAGATCGAGGATTTCCGACACCACCCGCGCCTGGTTGGTGCGCGACGGCAAGGCGCCGTCCCGCATCCGCCCGGTGCTGGGCCAGCCGGTCTCGCCGATCAGGATTTCCTTGTTCGGAAACGCCACCGCCAGCCGCTTGCGGATCGAATCCACGTGCGCGGCGGCGTGCCGGGCACGGACCGGGAAGTCTTCCCAGTAAGGCAGGATATGAATGGTGACGAAATCCACCGCTTCATAGACCTCGCGGTTGCGCAGCCAGTATTCCCAGACGTCGGCATAGGTGACCGGCACCGCAACCTGGGCCTTGACCGCGCGAATGTTGGCGGCGAGGTCGGCGGTGGTCATCTCGCCGCGCAACAGCACCTCGTTGCCGACCACGAGAGCGGTGATGACGCCGGGATATTCCCTGGTCAGGCCGACGGCGGTGGCGATCTGCGCCAGGTTCTTCAGCCGGTTGCTGCCGAGCCAGATGCCCTGGATCACCTTCAGCCCGGCCTTGGCGGCCAGCGAGGGGACCTGGTCGAGGCCGTTCTCCACCGAGTAGGTGCGCACGCAATTGGAGATCTCGGCGAGCTGCGCCAGGTCCTGGGAGATCTGCGCGGCGGAAATGTGCGTGGTCGGGACCAGCGGGGTCTGGGTGCCGCGGAACGGCGCGTAGGAGACGCATTCCAGCTTGGCCGCCGGATCGATCGGCGCGCGCACCAGCACGACCGGCGTGGCCAACCACCACCACACCGCGACAATCGCGCTCAGGGATACGACAAGAAGCGCCAGCGGCGTGCGAAACGAAATCGGTTCCATCCTCCAGGAGGAGTGTCGATTAGCCGGTCGCACAGCGTCTGCCAAGACCTTGCTGCGAAGACCTTGCTGCGAAGACCTTGCTGCCAAGACCTTGTGACCAAGCGGTTGCGATCATGACCTGCCGTAAATCCCGGCTTGGCGAGCGCCGTGCGCCGGTTTGCGGCCCGATCGCGAGCCGGCTTTACCACGAAGCGATAAACTTGCGCGATTGCTTGCCAAAATCCAAAATGTCCGTCATGGGAATCCGGTGGTGTTCCCGCCGCATTGGGGACCCATTTGAACGGCATCAAACCGCCGGTCGGCGTGCGTGCGACAGGCAACAAATCGGGGACTTTATGCGTCGGCTGCTGGTTCGGTTCCGGAGTGCGGTTTTGCGTGATCTAGCCGTCGTCGGCCTCGCGCTAGCCCTCGGTACTTCAGCCGCCAGCGCCCAAAGCGGCCAGGACCAGGGTCAGAAGCCCGCCGCCAACAATGCCGCCGAGGCGGCCAAGGACAGCCAGCGCAAGACCGACGAATTCGTCGAGGCGGCCAAGGTGCTCGACGGCCCCGCCGGCAACCCGGAATGCGTCTGGCTCGGCCGGCGGGTGGTTCGGCTGATGTGGCTCGACGACCTCGACACCGCGTTCCGCCATCTCGATCTCTACGACCGGTTCGGCTGCCCGGGCGGCCATGTCCAGGCCACCTTCCGCTGCCTGACCAGGTTCGGCGCCCAGATCGATCCCAAGGTAGCCGAGACCCTCAACGGCCGGGTGCACGCCTGCTGGATCAATCCGAACGCGCAGCCCCAGGCGGCCGCGTCACCGCCGCCCCCCGCCGGAACCCCTGCTCCCGCGCCGGCGCCGGCACCCGCCGAGCCACCGAAGTAAGCGCCGAGATTAATTCGAAGCGCTGGCGGAACGATCCGGAATTTTTGCGCTTGGAAGAAATGCCGCCCTCAAAACGCCATCGCTTCCCTTAAGTAGTGGCGTCATATGAGTTGTTAATTCGCGTGGCAGAGTTATGCTTGTTCTGCCGCCGTACTGGTCGGACCTAGGGGACGGGTCCGCTTCCCGGCCACGCTCGCCCCGTAATGGTCTGTCTGCGATGCGCGCCGTCGTTGCCGTTCTGGTTCTGGTAACCGCCGCTCACGCTGCTCTCTGGGGTGTCTTGCGCGACAGGCAGGAGGCCCCTGATTTCCGCGGCATCCTGCCCAGCACCTCTTATGCGCCGTTCGAACCGGGTCACACCGTCGCCAGCGGCGACTCCGAGAAGGTTCGCACCGACCTGCAGAAGCTCTCCACGCTGACCCGAGCGGTGCGGCTGTACTCGTCGACGGAAGGCAATGAGCTGGTGCCGCCGATTGCCGCGGAATTCGGCCTCAAGGTCACCGTCGGCGCCTGGATCGACAAGGACAGCAATCGCAACGAGCGCGAAATCCTGGCTGCCATCGATCTGGCGCGGCACAACAGCAACGTCATTGGCATCGTGGTCGGTAACGAGACGGTGTTTCGCGCCGACCAGAAGGTCGACGATCTGATCGAGCTCATCAAGCGGGTGAAGAAATCGGTCAATGTTCCTGTGACTACAGGTGAAATCTGGAACATCTGGCGTGACAATCCGAGCCTGGCCTCCTCGGTGGACTTCATCGCCGCGCACGTTCTGCCCTATTGGGAGAATTTCACCGACAAGCAGGCGGTCGACCAGGCGGTGGACCGGTTCCAGCTGCTTCGCGAACAATTCCCCGGCAAGCGCATCGTCATCGCCGAATTCGGCTGGCCGAGCGCCGGCTATAATCTGAGGAGCGCGGTTCCCGGCCCGTTCGAGCAGGCCTCGGTGCTGCGCAACTTCGTCACCAGGGCCGAAGCCATCGGCATGGAATACAACATCGTCGAGGCGATCGACCAGCCGTGGAAGTTCTTCGAGGGCGGCGTCGGCCCCTATTGGGGCATCCTCAACGCCGCGCGTGAGCCGAAGTTCGCCTGGACCGGGCCGATCGTCGACGAGGCCTACTGGAAGCAGGCGCTGATTGCGCTGCTGGTCGGGATCCTGCTGTCGCTGCCGATCCTGCGCCTGGTCGAACCCACGGGGCTGCAGGCGCTGGTGCTGTCGGCGGCGGCCAACGGCGTCGGCGCATGGAGCGCCATCGTGTTCGCCTACTGGGCCGGGCATTACTTCGTGTTCGGATCGGCCTTCGCGCTGACGCTGGGCTTGATCCTGCTGGTGCCGCTGGTGCTGATCGCCATGGCGCGGATCGAGGAAATCGCCGCCATCGCCTTTGGCCACCGCCCGCACCGCCTGTTGTCGCCGGCGACGCCGGACGCAGCGGGCACCGCGCTGGCTGCAGCAACCGGCACAGCGTTACCAAAAGTCTCGATTCACATCCCGGCCTACCGCGAACCGCCCGACATGCTGAAGCTGACGCTCGATGCGGTGTCGCGGCTCGACTATCCGAATTTCGAGTGCGTGGTGATCATCAACAACACCCCGGACCCGGAATTCTGGCAGCCGATCCAGGACCACTGCCGCGCCCTCGGCGAGCGCTTCATTTTCATCAACGCCGAGAAGGTCGAGGGTTTCAAGGCCGGCGCGCTGCGCATCGCCATGGCGCGCACCGCGGCGGACGCGGAAATCATCGGCATCATCGACGCCGACTACATGGTCGAGCCGAACTGGCTCAAGGACCTGGTGCCGGCCTTCGCCGATCCGCACGTCGGCCTGGTGCAGGCGCCGCAGGACCACCGCGACGGCGACCGCTCGCTGATGCACTACATCATGAACGGCGAATATGCCGGCTTCTTCGACATCGGCATGGTCCAGCGCAACGAGTGCAACGCCATCATCGTGCACGGCACCATGTGCCTGATCCGCCGCGCCGCCATGGACATGGCCGGCGGCTGGGCCGGCGATACCATCTGCGAGGATACCGACCTCGGGCTCGGTATCATCGAGCACGGCTGGCTCACCCATTACACCAACAGGCGCTACGGCTTTGGCCTCCTGCCCGACACCTACGAGGCGTTCAAGAAGCAGCGCCACCGCTGGGCCTATGGCGGCTTCCAGATCGTCAAGAAGCACTGGCGCCGGTTCCTGCCCGGCGCGAGCCGGCTGACGCCCGACCAGAAGCGCGAATTCACCCTGGGCTGGCTGAACTGGCTCGGTGCCGAAAGCCTCGGCGTGCTGGTGGCACTGTTGAACCTGATCTGGGTACCGATCGTGGCCTTCGCCGACATCGCCATCCCCGACAAGATCCTGACCCTGCCGATCATCGCCGCATTCCTGGTGTCGCTGATCCACTTCGTCGCGCTGTATCGGCTGCGCGTGCCGGTCAAGACCGCTCAGATGCTGGGCGCCATGGTCGCCGCCATGTCGGTGCAATGGACGGTCTGCCGCGCCGTCGCCAACGGCCTGATCACCGAGCACCTGCCGTTCGCGCGGACCTCGAAGGGCGGCCTGTCGAGCATGTCGATCGAGTTCCAGGCGTTCTGGGAAGCCGTGATCGGCGTGCTGCTGCTGGTCGGCGCCGTGGTATTGATTGCCTCCAACAGCTTCAAGCAGGTCCGCGAGATCTACATCTTCGCCGCGGTGCTGGTGCTGGAAAGCCTGCCGTTCCTTTCCGCGGTGGCCATCGCCATCCTGGAGAATTCGCGGCTCAACGAATTCGCGTTCTGGCGCCGCACGAGCGTGCGGACCGCCGAACTGATAGGCCTTCGCCCGGTGTCGCTGCCCAAGGTGAGCAGCGCGTCGCAGCCGGTGGCCTCGGAGATTCACCGGGAAGCCAGCTGAGTAGAAAAGCAGCATTTTGCCAGTCGCCGGGCACTTGCAAACGGCCGCTAACAGGCGGTCCCATCAAGGGAATTGGCCTTTCCCACAGACCCGTTCCGGCATCGCGGCGCTATTGACCCACGCGGGTCCGCCCCCTACACAGCGCCCCACGTGAGCGCGTAGCTCAGGCGGTAGAGCACGTGACTTTTAATCATGGGGTCGAGGGTTCGAGTCCCTCCGCGCTCACCAATAAAATCAAATACTTAGAACGAAATTTTAGAACGCCGAGGCGGCCAAAGGCTGCTCGGGATAACGCCGGGATAGCAACTCTCCGCGAGATTGGTGAGATCGCTGGCAAACCATGGTTGGGCGAAGGGTCAGGACACCGGTCGGTGGCGATGCCTGCGCTGACCGCGCCGCCTCGCGCTTGGCAACCGCCGCCCAAGCGGTCGCGTTAAGAAGAGGCCCCGGATCATCCAAGAGTACGCCTACCAGCTGCGGGAGATCATCAAGAAACTCCGTCGGCGCCCGCATTGAGGTTGTGACGCCCGGCCATTGCCCGCCGGAACCAACGTCCGAGCGTCGGCTTGTTCCAGCCGGGCCATGTTTCGTGCTGATCCGCGGCCCGGCACGGCACCCGCCTCTCCTTGCCCCCTAGCTCGAAGGCGGGGCCGTGCTCCGAGCTTTTTGTCTGGCCCCGGATGTACGGGTCCACTGCGACGGTCGGCGTCGGGTCATAGGTCCGATGCCGACTGCGCCGCCCGCCTTTCTTCAGCACTGACATAGATCAACCCACGCTCGCCCGACGGGAAACCTTGGCTCAGGCAACCATTGTTTGCTTCGGGCTGGCAAAAGATGAAAAGGCCGACGGACAAAACCGCTCCTCGCGATCAGAAGCCACCCACGGCTCGCAAGCCGTCGCGCATCACGAAAGAAATTCGCAAGATCATTGAGGAATACGCCAGCACTCACCGGGAATTTCTGAAGGCGTTACGCAAGAGATTATTTCATTAATCGTGACCCTACCCCACCAAAATTACCTTCGGCGAGATGCGCGATTCCGGCGTGCATGCCCGACGTGCTTCGCCGGCGCGGGCGTTCAAGCCCCGTTTCATGATTAAGCATCTAACTCCGCGGATCGGGGAAGGCGCGATTGCTTTTGTGACGGACCCTATTCAACTTCACCGGACAAGTTCGATCCTCTGGCCGTTGTCGTAGACTGGCTTGATGCCTGCCGCTCTGGGAATCTCGATGCGTGACTAACCTGTACGAGAGCGGCAGCGTTGGAATGTGCCTGCGAGCCCGTCATTCTGACCGGTCTTGAATCCATCGCGGCTTATGGGCACCAAAACTGGAGCGCAGGACACATTCAGCCTTCACTCTCGACGAGACAATTCCGACCGACTACGGACTGATGGTCGATTACCGAGGCTACGACGGCAAAGCGGCCCGAATTCACTTTCGCTTCATCCCTCGGGCAAGATCTCCAACAAGCTGCAGGCCATTGCAGGTTACGATGGCCTACCCCTGTTCGCGGTAACGCCGACCCGCAAGAAATCACCCATCGGCGAAATGCGCGCCCTCCGGCGTCCGCGAGGTGCTGATCTATTGCCGCGATCACAAATGCAGCCATTCGACCCGATCAGCGCCGACCGCTGGCTCGATCATGTCGGGTACCTGACGCATCCGTCATTGCCGACATCGGTTGTTGAGCATCTGATCTCGACATTCACGCAGATCACCAATCCCTGCTGACCAGGATAGCCCTAGACGACTCTAGGAAGGCTGCTGGTGCGGGTTCGGTTTCCGAGGCGGCAGTGAGCGGCCGATCCGCCCCAGCGCGGGCACGGCCCCCTTCGCGGTCCTGGGGGTATCTGGGCTCCGAGCGCCGTCCATAATTTCTAGAAAGGCAGCGTTACCTGGTCCTCTGACCAGTCGATGATCTCGAACAGCATCCCGCGCTTGAGCATCTCCACTCGAGGCCGCCGGCGTGATCTTTCCAGTCGGAGGTCTCCCGAACGCGAAATCTGGGCCCTTCGCCTTGTGCCTTGAGCGCATCGTCAGCTGCGAGGGCGCCACGACCCCCTCGTACATCATGGTCAGGCTATCGTTTGTGAAGGCTTGATAATTCATAGGCGCCCATTGTGGATAAAGCCGCCGGCCGGCGGATTGTCCTTCAGCCGACGGCTCTTTACGCACACCTTACGAACTATGACCACCAGGACGGGATCAGGTAGATCGTGGAGCAGAAGGATAATCCGCGGTTATCGGCCGGCCAGAGAGGCGCCGGACGCGCGAGGTGCTCCGGCCGTATGCTGCCGGTCGATCGGAGGCAACGCCGGGTACGGGCGGCGCCCTAAGCCCTTAGCACCGAGTGAGGCCAGTGCCTGTTCTCGTCGCCGCGGTCTCGCGCTGTGAGCGCTGCCCAGCGAATAAGAAGGGTTTTTTACCGCCTCAAGCCGCCGGCGATGGCTGAACAGCCGCTGCCGGTGCCGGCCAAAACGATGCCGTGGGAGGCGTCGGCTCACAGCCCCGCGGCCAGTTCAAGCCGTCCTAAAATCCAGATAGGTTGATGGTCTGACCGGAGCTTTGACCGCCGATCTGTTGCCTTCTTTTGGTCACGTCTGGGGAGGAGCGTCACGGTTCTCGTAACGGGCTGAGCGCGCCAACTGCAGGGCGGCTGCAATGACGGATCGATCCCACGACGAGATCTCGCATGAGAACGACCTGCGGAACATCGTCCGCATTGTCTCGGCTTGCACGTTAGGCCTGTGGGCATTCGCAGCCGGCTTGTTGATTGGCACTTTTTTGTTTTCGTGATCGAAGGCGCGCTGCCCGGTGCTGCCGCACCGCGAACGGCCTCGGCGCCCCAGCCCCAGCGGCTTGAATACGCGATCAGCATTAGGGGGGGCTGTAACTTGCATCGCTCAAGAATGACGGACACATGTGGAGCTGCCTCTCGGGCATATCGGCAAGCATTCTGTCGAGCGCTTTCGATATCGTCGCCGCGGTCCGCTGAACGGTGCAGTCTACCTTGCGCCAATTCGGCTCTGGCAAGTCGGGTTGCTTTGCTGACACAGCTCAGGTCCCCTGGTACCGGGACGCTGACGTTTGCGCTCAACGACAACGGCAACACCGGCTATCCCGCGCTGAGCACCACGACCACCAAGATGGTGCCGTGTGGAAGGGTGATACCTTGAAACGGCCTCTCTATTTTGATCGAAACTATGCTTAGTCCAGCGCCACGCGCTCTTGTCGATATCCTCCGTTGCGGACAAATCAACGAGCGTTAGTTGAGATGGTTCGGGCAAGGGCCCGACCGATGCAATCATAGCCGTCGGCGGTCATGTGCAACCCGTCCCACGACACGAGATCGCCTTGCGAAACACCAGCATTGATCGAGTTTCGCATTATCGCGAAACGCGAAAACAGCCCAACGCGTTCATGCTTCGCTACATCGGCGATGATGGCCTGCATGGTTGCATAGTGCGCAGAAGCCAGTACCGTGGGTGCATATTGCAGGTCCATCAGAACGACGTCAGCAGATCCTGCCTTGAGCTTTCTAACGCCCTCAACAACCCGGCTCTTGCAGCACTTGGTCGGGGCGACCGCCCCAGACCACGTCATTTGTGCCAAGCTGCCACACGACCAGATCGGGCTTATAGGCAAGAACATCGCGTTCGAACCGGGCAATGTTGCCCGATCGTGTCGCCGACCCGACCGGTATTGATGACCTCGATGTTGATGTTTGATCTGAGTCTTGAAAGTTCTCGGCGCATCACCTCTGGGTATGTTGCGGCCGACGTAAGCACCCAGAGGCCGACCGTCGACGACGAGCCGATCGCCACAATTTTTACTCGCTCACCAGATTTCAGACGCGCCGCAGTGCGGGGCAATGCTGCACCCAGCGAGAGACTCCGGATTGGCAGCAAGACACCTCTCGGCGGCGGGGACATGCCTCCCCAGGCCTCGGGGAGCATCCAGCCAGTCGCGCCGGCCAACATCACAGTTCCGAAGAATGCCAATCCGGCAATTCGAGACCTGACCGTCGAAGCCTTTGCAGTCGAAGCCTTTGCAGTCGAAGTCTTGGACGCCAAAAACCTGGAGGTCAAAGTCTTGGGAATTGGCTGCGAGCCAGGGCCAATACACTGGGTCCGCGCTCCCTTAGCGATTTCCTATTGACAACCATCGGCCCAGCAGTTCGGTGTACGAGTTAGATGCCTATGACAAGCACTTGTTGAATTAGTGCAAGTTAGGCGGTCCGAACTCAACAAATCGACCGAGCATAGTGGATACAGAAGCCGCAATCGCAAAGAGACTGGTATTTCATATTGGCGGCTTTGATCCAATCACGCCGCATGCGAGCGCGCAACGCCGTTTTGGCCGGGAAATAGAACGGTTTGAGCTTACGTGGTCCGTGAAAACGCCATCGATTGTCCAGTCACGACGACGATCAGGCGAGTTGGGTCGTCACGACCACCGGGCCAAATTGGCGGGTCGAGACCGACTACCATCTTGTTCGTTGGGACGACGTTATCGAAAGCTTTAGTCGCGCGCCCGATCTATTACCGCATTCCGCTCGGTATCGTTGCCTTTCTGGATTTCGTTCAGGCTGGCGCCCTCCGCGGGTTACATAAGGACCAATTGGCAGTATGCAGGTTTCTTTCTCTATCCATTCATTCTTGTTCGGCACCCTCATTTTGATTGACGGCGTTGTGGGAAAGTTGGTTTTTGCGGCCAGCGGATCACTTTCTTTCGCGATCGGTTGCCGCCTTGTTCGTGTTCGCTGCAGTGCTGGCAGGCCCCTGGCACTGGCTCCACCTGGACATACTTTTCGATGACTGGATATTTTCCCGCGAGTACATTCGGCGCGCAATTCGACCCTTGAGCAAAGATTGGACAGGTTAGCCGCGGAAATTGTCGCGGCGGCCAACGGTTCTGATGCAGACGAACTGCTTATCATAGGTCATAGCCTCGGCGCCGTGCTTGCGATTGATCTTCTGGATCGCGTATTGACGCTTGATCCCGGCATAGCTTCGCGCAAAATTCCGGTTACCTTCCTCACGATTGGATCGTCCGTGCTCAAGATCGGGTTACACCGCGGAGCAACACGCTTTCGTGCCGCGGTGGCACGCGTCGCTCGATCTGGTATCTTCTGGGGCGACTATCAGGCCCGCGTCGACATAATGAACTTTTATAATATCGACCCGATGGCCGAGATGGCGTTGCCGACGGAAAATGGTCCGCATGTCCGGCAAGTGGAGCTTGGTCGCATGCTCGAGCACGCCATGTATCGGCAGATCCGCCGCAGATTTTACCGCTTACATTGTCAGTTCGTCAGCGGAAACGACAAGCGAGCATTGTACGACTATTTCATGTTGGTATGCGGCCCGGTTTCAGCCAAATCACAGACACTCGCTCCCGATGGAGCCATTTCGATGATCGGCGAGGATGGTTCGCTTGTCGGCGCGGCGGCGCATTCATACAAGCACTCGCGGTGTCGCGGATAGGCAATATGACACCAGCCCTCTCCAAGTCCGTCTTCGTTATTTGGCGATCGGCTGGTACCTCATCCGTTACAGATACGCGCGCCGCGCTCGCGGCGAGAAATTTGTGCGGAGCGCCCGGGGGCCTCGGGAATTCGTGTTATTATTGATATCCCTTAGCGGCCTGGGCATTCTGCCGCTCGCCTTCGTTGCGACGGGCTTTCCTCATTTTGCGTCCTACACTTTCCATCCCATTCAGGGCTGGCTCGGCCTTTTGTTCGCGGTCGGCGCCCTCTTGATGTTCCACCTGACGCACAAGGCGCTTGGCCGGAATTGGTCGGTCAGTCTCGATTTGCGGGAAGGCCATCGCCTGGTGACGGATGGCATCTACAGGCGGATTCGGCACCCGATGTATTCGGCATTTTGGCTGTGGGCGGTGGCTCAGGCGTTGCTGCTGCCCAACTGGGTTGCCGGCTTTGCCGGACTGGTCGGGTTCGGGACATTGTTCTTTGGCCGCGTCGCACGGGAAGAGCGAATGATGGTGGAGATGTTCGGCGAGTCTTATCGCGCTTATATGGCGCGGATCGCGTTTTCCCTCGTCTTTTGAGCAGGGCTCCCGTTGGTTTTCCGACACATGTTCAATTGAGTGCCCTATCTGCAACATCCGCCTGAGAAAAGACGCTCCGAGCCCTCATGTCTCATTGCGAGCTGAAGGAGGGGAAAGGTTAGTGTTACTAATCCGTACCATGAAAAAGGAGATTCTGATGCTGAGGTGCTTGATCTTGGGGTCGCATCTCTGGCTTTTGCCTGGAACCGCGGTTGCTGCCGACCTTCCTCATGCTCAGCCCGTCTACAATCGGGCCCCATTGGCAAGTATCCGGTCGGCAAGTATCCGGTTGGCAAATATCCGGTTGGCAAATATCCGGTCGGTAAAGCCCCGGTTGTAGCGGCCAAATACTAGGCCTAGAGACCAATCCGTCGTCCAGACGGGATCGGATCGCCTTTGAGGCCGGCGCCCGCATTTCATGCGGGCGCGTTCGTTAATGGCTGTGTTGTGCCTGTGAGGCTTAAGGTGGATAGAGCAAATCGGAAGCGGCGCAGTTCTCAATTGTTTGCCCCACTCTGGATCGTCGTGGCAACGGTGGGCTACGGAATTGAAAGCGGTGCCGCGCAACAACTTGCGGCACGCGCCGATCAGCGTCAGCAGCAGGACTATCCCAACAGACCGCCGCCCAAGGCTCGCGTTGCGGCGACGACTGCCGTGCCAGGGGAAGTGGCGTCCACGTCCACCGCGGGTTTAAAGCCAGCTCAACGATCTGCTGCAGTCAAGGGACCCTATTACGTCAATTTTCGAGCCCGCACGGCCGCGTCCTATGGTCACGCCTTCATCTGGTACGGCAAGACGAGCGAAAGGCAGGTCGAAGTTGCGGGCCTACACCCAGCAGGCGACACGCTGCCGTATATATTGGGCCATCTCACTTGGGTGCCCGCCGAGACAGGTGCGAGTTACGGCGATCTTGACGAGCAGTATCTAACCGCCAGCTATCGCGTATATCTGAGTGAGGGCGATGCCAAAAAGGTCTTCGCCTATATCAAGCATCTCCAGGCGACCTCACCGGTATGGAATGCAGAAACGACTAACTGCACCGCTTTCATCGGTCGCATAGCAAGCTTCATGGGCCTGAAGACGCCGTTCCATTTGTTGAAGCCTGAAGAATATGTCGACCAGCTCAAGGCATTGAATGGCGGACGGCAAACAGTCCAGTTGAGTGCCGATAGTTCTTTGTGAGGGTCAGCCCATTGATGGGCGTACTCAACGATCATTGGGCTTGAATTTAAGAGGCCAGCCTAGCGCAATCGCGAAGTCGGTACCATCCCGACTCGAGATTGAGACCGGACAGATTTTGTTGCGAAAGTTGCTTTCGGTCGATGGACGCCAGTGGGGACGACCGGCTTTGATCTGCCGGCACTGATGCTGGGCAACTCCTACGCTACGCAATGCACTTGGCGGCAATGTGTGGTGGCCGGGCACCAAGCGAAGCGAGCCGTCGGAGATTCTGAGCGATGCCAGCAAGGACAAATTCTTCCTGAGCACCGCAAGGTCCGCGCAATCGGAGCGTCCCTCACATCGCCGCGTGCGGAACGCATCAGCGGTCCTGAAAAATTTCGTTCGTCAGCCGAAAAAAGACTTTTTAAACACTATCCGCCACTTGCGGCATATTGCGTCACTGCAATCAGCACCCTTAAGTGGATCGAAAACCAGAACCACGAAGTTCTGAACGACCAGGACCAGCGTTCCCGCCGTGCGGGTTGATTTGGGTCAATGTACACCGACCGAGAGAAGGCATGAACGGCCTTCGAAGCTAAACTTGGAGAACACGATGATCAGTCGTGGACAATGGTTGGCGGTGTCTGCATGTCCAAAATCTCCAAACGCCAAAAACGAAGGCGTGCGGTGTGGGGTGCAGGGCACGTTTGCCGTAGTTGGTATTGAGCCAGGGTCTAGAGGCTTATCGTTGAGTTCGTTCGACGTCCGCCTTGGAGTCCACGTGCAGACATCCATGGCCCAAGAAGGCATACAACGAGTGCATGACCCCGATCGTGTGACGCTGATTACCGGTGCAGCGGCTGGAATAGGCACCGAACTGGCGCGCGTTTTTGCATCAAAGCGCCATCGACTGGCGCTTGTTGATCGACGCGTGGATCGCCTGACGGACGTTGGCGAGCGAGATCGTCGCCGCTGGCGGCACGGCGCCGATTTTGATTCCTTGCGACCTTGAACACTCCGATGCTTGCGACAAAATCGCCGCTACCTTGGCCGCGGAAGGGGTGGAGGTTGAATTCGTCGTCAACAATGCGGGATTCGGTCTATTTGGCAATGCGATCGAACTGGATCGGGCAGAGCAGCTCGGCATCATCGCCGTCAACATCCGCGCGCTGACCGATTTGTCGTTACGGTTTTCCGACAGCCTCATCCGGCATCGCGGCGGTATCCTCAATGTCGGTTCGCTTGCCGGCTTTCTGCCGGGCCCCGGGATGGCGGTGTATTATGCGTCCAAGGCGTATGTCCTGTCGTTCAGCGAAGCGCTCCGCCAGGAACTCGCTCCGCGCGGGGTGCGCGTGACGACGCTCTGTCCCGGTTCGGTGTCGACGGATTTTCAGGCGCGGGCCGGGATTAAACCCGGGCTTGAGCATGAAATCCTCAACATCTCGGCATCTGATGTCGCGCAAGCAGGGTATCGCGGGCTGATGGCCAACAAGCGCGCCGTGCTGCCCGGTCTCGGCACAAAGATTATTCCGTCTTTGCTGCGATTTTTTCCGCGCGGGTTTGTCCTGGCAGCGATCGATCGCATTCAACCGCGACAGCGCAGATAAGATTTTTCCGTCACCACAACGGTGACGCGCACGTCACGATGCCGACGAGGTCGCAAGTGTCGATCGGCGTCAAGGGTCGACGCCGACAAGAAAGGCTGGCGGCATTGAGCACCAGAAGATGGGGCCGCCGTGGCGGCTGATCCCGGGTGGAAGCGCAAGTTCGATGAACCGATCCCGTTGCCGAGCGGCGGGCAGCTTGTCACCCTTGGTGATGCCGCCAGATACATCCAGAGCCTTCCGAAGGCCGACCATGAACTGCCGAAATGGCAGAACGCCGTCGAAGCGCTTCTGCTGGTGGTCAAGCATAGCGGCCCGGTCATGTTCGCGAGAATCGGCGTGCTGCAGGCCCTGCATCCGAAGAGCAAGCGCGAGTTCAAATCCTCAAGCAAGGAAACGCATTGGGGAAAACGAAAACTAAAGCGAGAACGATAACGGCATGTGCAATCTCTGTTCGATAACCACCAACCAGACGCGCTCCCCATCGGGCCGCTGATAAAGTGAACGTCGCGACTGAGCCGGTCCAGCTTGGCGACCGCGACCGCGCATTTGCGATGCTTGGCCTCAGTCAATGTCGCAGCCAACTGCGGGCGGCGTTCAAGCGCGTCGGCACCTTTGCCGGTCTCGACCTCGACGAACTCACCGGCCAGCTCGAAGCCCTCCGTCTCGGCGAACCGGGCAATGGCCTCACGCTGGGCTTCCAGTCGGAGGCCAGAGCGGCCTTGGCGCGCCCATCGGGTCGCCCATCACGTGTTCAGGGAGCCGGAGCGAACCAAACCTATGTGCGGTCACCCATGGGAAATCGGTTGGCAATGGCCAATGCGGCGCGCTCGTTTGTCTCCAAAGCAATTTTCTGAGCGAGCATGACGTCGCCCGCCACTAGACGTCCCGACGGCGCGAAACACCAGCCCATGACCGAACAGCCCGTAGCGTCAATCTCGTGTACGTTTGGTGCTGTGCCGTGACGTATGCGATAGCGCGTACCCGTGTCACAGCCGGTAACGTCAAAATGCCTAAACGCTTCGAACTGTGCTCGTTGCTCGGGGGAAAGCCATTCACGCAGCAACGTAATGCCGCGCCCCTTCCGGATATCCTCAATAACTTTGCGCCGCTGGTGGATGGCTAGAACATGACGAGTACCTTTAACCCACATACGCCAAAGATTGGGCCGCGCGGAAATTAGCCGCTGAATGAGCATGATTGCGTCGTCAGCCGCCAACAAGCCGCGGGAAGAATACCGTTTCTTCAGCAGTTGGGTCGAACGTTCGAGTGACGGCAGCTTTGCCCGATGTGTCGCGAACGGCAGCCGTAAAGCCGACCGCAGTTAGCATCTTGAACCTTGCCTCCGCTTTAGAAAGCGCCTCAGTGTCTTCGGCATTGAAGTAATGTCGGGTATCGCCGGTATGGTCCATTACGATCTGGGCAGCCATGCTCACACTCCACCGTTCCAGCCCCTTAGAAATTATAAGCGTTGCAGCTCGAAAATGTTGCGCCCAAAATCGCATCAAATAGTAATATATCCGCGCCGACTGCCGCCGTTCAGGAGAACGGAAGCTTTTCCTGAACTTCGTGCCGATCGATGATTTCAAAACGGACAAGAACGATGAGGTCGATACGGTGAACCCATCCGCGCATGGCGGCCTCACCTCGCGGGACGCCGCCATCCAGGGGATGAAATCCAGCTTGTTATGTTGGCGGCGACCTCAGCTTCACGAGCTTTGCGGAGCATCCCTTGCCGTGTCGCGCGGGTTTCATTCCCTTAGCGGCTCCCCGGATTGCTTTCCTGGACCAACCGTTTGTCCAAAGGGGTATTCATGTTCGACGTGAGGACTCGTCTGCATACCGGTGCGGCAGCCGGCTGGAGTTCCAAACCGAAACCGGCCATTAGGCCAAGCTGCACTGGCAGACTGCGGCCGAGGCCGTTTTGATGGTTGCGGAAGGTCGGGGTCCGATGGGGCATGCCCATATCGGGATGCTCCGGGCGCTGGATCAGGGGAAGCCCGCGCCGCCTAGGCGTGAGGCTGGTGAGAGGAATACAAGGCCGTCAGGTAGAGCGCAAAACGGTCCCGGCACGGTGGGAGGAACCGCCACCGCCATTCCCCGGATGCTCGAGCGCACCCGCGCCTATATTGGCGATCTTTTTCTTTGGAGCGGCGGATGCCCTGCCCGGAACGAAAGTCTCATAGATTAAAAAGCCGAGGATTGCTCGCGACGTATTCGGCCCAAAGCTGCCGCATTATCCTGCCCACGTCATCAGCTCTAAAACCACTCCGGTTGGGACCTTGGTTGGCAAGTCGACCCAGGCGTTCAATTCCCGAAAAGGGATCGCCAGGATGTGGCGTGAAGGCGGCGTCAGTAGGCTTGTGTGCGATGCCTTGCGGCGTGATGCTGAACTGATCGCGCCTGACGAGTATTGTCTCCGTATTTGGTTCTAGCATTCGATCACGCGCAACATTGGCAAAAGGGCGCCCGCAAGGCTAGCAGGGCTTGATATAGAACGCGGCAGCCACCGCCTTTTGGCTATCCGCGCGAGCGCTCGTCACCAGCGGGTCAATGACCTATGGATGCACCTTTTCGCGAAGGGCGAGAACTTCCGCCATTCGTCGATGAAGATCATTGCATTCAAGAGGAGGCAAATGCATCTGACGAGACGATAAGATTGGGAAGACGACTCGACAGCGCGTCAGGAAGGCAAATGAACTTTGTGCTGCAGGGCGAAGGCCGAGATGAACGCGATGATGAGCATGGATTGGAGTCGCTTCATCGCAGTTCCGGACCCTGATACTGGTTCGGTGCGGCCGGGCAACGAGGGCGGCTGCTGCAGTCTAGTGTTCATTCTTGGTCCTTCCAGTGTTTCCACAACGATTGTGGTTGGAAGAACCGCGCTCACAAACACTAGTTCCTGAAAATGCTCGATCAGTCTTCTGGAAAATTGCCGGGAAATCCGTTTCCATCGCAACTTTGCGGCTTGCTCGGACTTATTATAGACTGCGGATAGAGCGAAGGACTTCTAACCGTTATTCGGCGAACGTGGTGAATCACGAAAATAGTCTAACTGCATAGCCGCGAGGGCAGCGACCTTGGTGATCAAGGGGCCGATCTTGAAGAGAAAATATCGAGAGGAAGGCACTGCTGGTTTGCGAACCTCGATCTACTCAATGCGGAAAGCCGATGAGAATTGCGCAAATTGCCCCCTTAGCGGAAAGTGTACCCCCTAAACTTTACGGAGGCACTGAGCGGGTCGTCGCCTGGTTGGTGGATGAGCTGGTCCGTTTGGGCCATGAAGTAACGCTATTTGCGAGCGGGGATTCAGTGACCGGCGCTGAACTCAACGCTGTCTGCCCCCGGGCTCTTCGCCTCGGTCGCCCCCGTACCGACCCGATGGCTATGCTAGCAGCGCTAATCGAGGAGGTAGCATCTAAGGCGAAGAACTTCGACTTGATCCATGCACACATCGACTGGCTGCACCTGCCGTTGCTCAGCCGACTTGGCGTCCCTTTTCTGACCACGTGCCATGGGCGCCTGGATTTACCTCTCTTCCCGGATGTAATCCGCCGGTTTCCGAAGGCGGCTTTTGTATCGATCTCGGAAAATCAGCGCATCCCACTGCCGCAAGCCAATTGGGTCGGCACGGTTTATCACGGCCTGCCGCCCGACTTACTCCGGCCTGCGTTTGAACCGGGCCCCTATCTCGCCTTCCTGGGCAGGGTGACGGCCGAAAAGGGGCCAGAACCAGCGATACGCATCGCGCGAGCCGTTGGCATGCCTCTTCAAATTGCTGCAAAGGTGCCACGGGGCGAAACGACCTACTTCAGAGAGCGCATTGAGCCCCAAGTTGACGGAAAGCAGGTCCGGCTAGTGGGGGAAGTCAATGATCGCGCTAAGCAAGGATTTCTCGCCGGCGCCGCTGCTCTGCTGTTTCCGATCAACTGGCCCGAACCGTTTGGCTTGGTGATGATTGAGGCGATGGCCTGTGGCACGCCCGTTATTGCTTTTGGGTCGGGATCCGTACCAGAAGTTGTTGACCACGGGATAACCGGCTTTGTTGTGTCAGACGAAGAGGAAGCCATCCAGGCCGTAGGACGTCTCGCCGAACTCGACCGACGTCGCGTACGGGCCCAGTTTGAAAAGCGGTTTACCTCGAGACGAATGGCGCAAGAGTATCTCAATCATTACACGGCGCTGGCCCCGGACCTGAACAATGTGAAGCCACAGGGACTGGTAAAAATCGATTTGGCGGCTCGTTCAGCCATAAATCCAGAGGATCTCAATTATTCCGCACCCGACCTGGGATCGGCGGGAACTTGAGCGGGAAACGCTGCGTGGCTTAGCTAGCTAGTCCTGTGGAGCGAATGGGAGCCCACAACAGCGACGTTTTTTTCGTACCAGTCATTGGCCATCGCGACTGAAGGCCTTACTTCGGCGCGGTGAGTTCGTTGGAAAAGAGATAGCTGTAGGTATCGGCGGCGTTGCGGAGCCGCGCCGCCCTGTTGAGTGCCTCGGTGCGCTCAGACCCAGGTGGAAGTTTCTGGGCCTCAATGAGGGCGTCGATTGCCTTGGCGTCTAGGTCGCGGTCAGGTGAACGCTGTCTCATAGTGATCCTCCACCGAAACCTATTTCACGCTGGAGAACACAAAAAGTTCCATTCGCGAGAACCCCACAAGCTCAAAATCTAAAGGGGGCCATTAACCCAGTTTGAATGGAACGGGGCCAGCACGTGACCTCCGACCAATCCCGGATGGCGTGCCTAGCGGGTACCCGTCCCGCTGTGGATCATTCGCGTCGGGTCAGCGGTATCTGCTCAATGTCCGCCCGGAGGCACAGCTTGAGCGAGGGCTCTCGCAAGCATCTGCAATATAGCGGCCATGTTCACCTCATCCCAAACAGATCATCAGCGCGAACCATTACATCGCCGACATGCCCCCCTATACGGACGTTGAGCACGGGTGGCGCGTTGTTGGGAGGCGAGTTCGTATGAGATTGATCCTATCTTGGGGGTATCTGACTGATGGTGGTATGGGGTGGGCAGGGGCGTACGTATAATATGGTTTGGTTGGTCGGGGTGGTCGGATAGTGTTTCTAACTGGATTCGAGGCCAGATCTTAGGCTATGGAGGTGTGTTGGGTGATGTGGGGATTTGTCGGATTTTTTATTTTTTAGGGGATCTGGTGGGTTAGGGGGGCGGGTTTGATGGGCTGGAAGCAAAGGACGGCGACCACGTCTTGCGCCTGATGACGCAATATAGCGGAATTGCCTGCTGCTGACCCACGTCGTGATGCCCGGCATGAATGGCCGCGCTCTCGCCGATCAGGCGGGACAGCAGCACCCGGCCCTGAAGGTGCTGTTCATGACCGGCTATTCGCGCAACGCCATCGTTCACCAGGGCCGGCTCGATCCAGGCGTGGAGCTCGTGCAGTAGCCGCTGAAGGGCGATACCTCGCCAGCACCGTACGCAGGGTGTTGGACGCCTGACCGTTGCGGCCCAGGGGCTATCGCATGTGAAACGAGTGTCGCCGCAGCTCTTTCTTGCCCTGCCTTCCAGCAAAGACGCGCTTTCAGCTGACGACGCTGCGCCGCGGGAACCGCCGCCACACTCGCAGCAAGGTCAGCATTGGCGGCCTGAAATTAAGCAATTCTTCGGTCTTTCGGCGGCCCCGCCCGGCCCAGCCCATTAGACCATGGACAACCGCACCGAGACCTCGGAAGAATGCCAAATTGAGCAGAGTTTCCCCGTTGGTTGCGAGACCGCAATGGCCCTGATGAAGACTTCCAAAATTCCCCCCGCCGGCGGCAAATCCGCGTCCGCGATCAAGCGCCCGTCCGCGGCCGACGTCGCGGTGAAGCCGGCCGTCGCGGCGCGGGCCGCGCGCGCCGCCGGCAACGGCAAGGCGTTGCAGCAGGACAAGGTCGCCGAGCGAATTGCCGCGGCGACCGAGGAACTCGCCAGCGGCCTGACCCAGGCGTCCGCGGCGGCCGAAGAATTGCGACGTGCGATGGAGCAGATCGCCGCCGGCGCCGACGAGGCGGCGGGTGCCTCGCAGGAACAGCTCGGCGCGATCAAGAACGTGATGGCCAGCCTGACGGCGGCCCGCGACGAAGCCGACACGTCGCGCCGCCGCACCGAGGCGACCGCAAGTTCTGCTGGCGGAGACCGCGACCCAGATTTCGGCCTCGGTGCGGGCGATTGAAAAAAATGCGGAACGCCAGGTCACCTCAGGCAAGATCATCGCGGAACTGGAACGCCGCGCCCAGGACGTCGGCGACATCACCGGCACGGTGAGCCGGATTTCCGACCAGACCAACCTGCTGGCGCTTAATGCCGCGATCGAGGCCGCGCGAGCCGGCGATCACGGCCGCGGCTTTGCCGTCGTCGCCGATGAGGTTCGCGCGCTGGCCGAACCTCCGACAAGAGCGCTCTGGAAGTTCAGGGCCTTGCCGAAGAGATCCACGGTCAACGTGCGAGGCGCGGTCGCCGCGGTGGAGTCTGCCGCAGACACCGCGGTCAACGAGGCCAGCGCCGGCTCACGCGTGGTCGAGGCGCTGACCGCCATGCGCGCGGACATGAAGCTCATCAGCGGAAGGCAGCCAAGAAACGCTGACGGCATCGATCGAAGCGGAACGCGCCATCCAGGAGGCCGCAGAAGGGCGCCGAACTTGTGGCAAGCGCCGCCGAGGAACAGGCCTCCGCCGCCAGTGAGGCCCAGTCGGCGATCCGCCAGCAGGCGCAGTCGCTGGATCAGGGCCAGGCCGCGGCGCAAGGGCTCGCTGCCGCTATCCGAACAACTGCGCGAGCGGCCGGGCGGCAACGTCGGCTCGCCGAACAGATCGCAGTACCGCCGAAGAGCTTTCGGCCACTATTCAGGAATTATCCAGCGCCGCGAGCCAGATCATGACCGCGGTCGAACAGATCAACCGCGGCTCGCAACAGCAGGCCGCCGCGACGCAGCAGACTTCCGCCGCACTGACGCAGATCGAGAAGAGCGCCCGGACTGCGCCAGGAGAAAAGCCGGCCGCGCCAACGAGCGCGTCGCCGACGATGGAAAGGCCCTGATCGACGCCGGCCGCTTCGGTCAGTCGACTGGTTGCGGCGTCATCGACAGCGCTCGAACAAACCCGCGGCAGCCTGGCGACGATCGTGCAACTGGATGCCGTCGGGCCGCAGATCGAGAAGATCGTGGAATCCGATCGCTCTGGTGACGATCCAGACCAGCATGCTGGCGGTGAGCGGAGTCGGTGGAGGCGGCGCGCGCCGGCGAAATCGGGCCGTGGCTTCGCGCTCGTCGCCAACGACATCCGCGCTCTGGCTCGGGAAGCGGCGGAAAGCGTCGAGCGCGTCAAAGACACGGTTCGCGGCATTCTCGATCAGATCACCCTCGCTGCGGCGCGACCTCGAGCAGATCATCGCCGCCGCCGAAGCTCGAGGTGCAGAACAACCGCGCCATTGTCAGATCGCTCGAAGAGGTCGACGGCGATGTCGGCTCGCTGGAACCGCCAATCGCGCGATTTTGCAAGGCGCGGATGCAATTCTCGCGCGGCCGGCGAAACCGCGACCGGCGGCCGGCAGATCGCGGCCGCGGCCGAAGAGGCCGATCCGGCTTCGCGCCAGGCCGCCACCGCTTCGGCGGAGCAAGCCCAGGGCGCCGAGGATCTTGCCGCGGCGATCGAGGAAATCGCCTCGCTGGCGCGACGAACTGAAAAACCAATGAATGACGCGACATCGGACAGGCTGGCGACCGAACGCTATTTCTGACCTTCCGGTCGGAAAGCGGCTCTACGCCCTGCCGGCCGGAGAGTATCGGAGGTCATCCGCATCGCACACTGGCCCGGGTGCCTCAGGCGCCGGATGCCTGCTGGGCCTCGCCAATCTGCGCGGCGGTCGTGCCCGTGGCCAGCGTGCGCGGCCTGCTGGGCCTTGACACGAGGCCGCGGACACGCCGCTCGCGCCGATCGTGCTCGACGGCGCAGCGCCGGTCGCGCTGGCAGTCGACGAGGTGGCCGCACTGATGACGGTGGCGCCGAGCGGACGTCGCATCCGAATAGGCGGAACTTTCGACCGCAAGCCGGCGAGCAGCTTCAGGGCGTTTCCAGGCCAGCCGGGGACAGTCGCCAAGATCCTCGATATCGAGGCCCTGTTGACCGCGCCTTTCCGCGCAAGGACGCACGGCCGGCGCGGCCGCGGCATCGGCTGCCGCGGCGATTGGGCCGCGCACGATCCGACGGAAGAGCGTCGGCGGCTGGTGACCTTCGATGTCGCGGGACAGGAATACGCGTTCGCCTCTCGAACGGTCCAGGAATCGTCACCGCGCCCGGCAACCTCACGCATGTGCCCGGGAGCGACGAGGCGGTGCTGGGCGTCATGGCGTATCGCGACGTCTGTTGCCGCTGTTTTCCTTGCGCGGCCTGCTGGGATTGCCGCCCGGATCGCGTGGACGGGACAAGGTGATCGTCACCGCGGTCGGCGCACGCTCGTCGGCTTGGTGGTCGACCGGACCCGCGCGATCATCTCCGCCGACCGAGCTGCTGGAGCCGGCGCCGCCGATCCTGGCGCACGCGCCGGCGGCGAGGCGCAGATCATGCGAGATCTATCGCGGCGAAGCGGCGGCGGCTGATCTCGATCCTGGCCGAACCATCTTTTTCGGGAGGACGTCATGCAGACATTGGCCGAGACCGTATCCGGCGCTGAGCGCCAAGTCGAGCGTCCGGCCTCGCAAATGGCGCAGGACCTGCGTTTCCTGGTCTTCAAGCTGGGCGACGACGAATTCGCGCTGCCGATCGACGCCGTCGACGAGGTCGCGCGGGTCCCGAACAGATCACCCGCGTGCCGAAGACGCCGAATTCCTCGAGGGGGTCATCAATCTGCGTGGCGAGGTGCTGCCGGTCGTCGATCAACGGCGCCGGTTCGACATGCCGACACTGGAACAACGACGCCGGACGGCGGCTGGTCGTGGTGCGCACCGACAGCATCGCGCCGGCCTGATCGTCGACAGCGTCACCGAGGTGCTGCGCTGCCCGGACGGCGCGATCGAGCCCGCGCCGGATCTCACCGGCGAGGCGTCGGTCTGGTGATCGGCGTCATCAACCTGGAAGAGGCCGGGCGCATGATGTTGCTGCTGGATCCGTCCGAACTTCTCAGCCGGGCCGAACGCGGCCTGCTGGACACTTCAGCAAGGTTGCCGGCGCAAGGAGCGCGACGGCCGCGCTCGTGATCAAGATCCTCGTGGTCGACGATTCCGCGCTGATGCGGAAACTGATCGGCCAGATTTTCGCCGACGCAGCCGGATTTCGAGGTCGCGTTCGCGCGCAACGGCAGGGAAGCGCTGGCGTCGACTCGCCGACGTCCATGCCCGATGTCGTCACGCTCGACATCCATATGCCGGAGATGGACGGCCTCGCCTGCCTGGATCGCATCATGATCGAGCGCCGTGTCCGGTGATGATGGTGTCCTCGACTGACCGCCGAAGGTGCCGATGCGACCCTGGAAGCGCTGCGGCTCGGCGCCGTCGATTTTGTCGCCAAGCCGTCGGGCGCAGTCTCGCTGCGCATCGACGAGATGGCGCCCGAACTGATCGCAAAAGTCCGGCAGGCGGCCGGCAGCCGACTGAAAGCCAGTCTTGCGGCTGCGCGAGCGGGTGCGGCACCGCATCGGCGGCGCGCGCCCAGGCCCGCAGCCGGCGCCGCGCCGAGCCGGCGAATCGGCGCGGCGACCGGCGACGGCCTGGTCCTGATCGGCGCCTCGACCGGCGGTCCGCCGGCGCTGGAGGCGTTGCTGACCGCCCTGCCGGCCGCGTTTCCCTGGCCGATCCTGATCGCCCAGCACATGCCCGCGAGCTTCACCGGGCCGCTTTGCGCGGCGCCTCGACGGCGCTGTGCGAACTGACCGTGGTGGAAGTGTCCGGCAGCCGACAGCTGCTGCAGCCAGGATCCGCCTATATCGGCCGCGGCGACGCCGACATCGTCGTTCGCGGCGGGGCGGTGGCCTGGTGGCCATGGCGGCGCCCGCGGCCGCCGGACTATCCTTGGCACCCCAGCGCCGACCGGCTGGTGCGCAGCGCCATGAACCATATGGCTCCCAGCCAGTTGATCGGCGTCCTGATGACGGGCATGGGCAACGATGGCGCCGAAGCGATGACCGTTCTGCAACGCCGAAGGGCGGCACGAACCATCGCCGAGGCCGAGGAAACCGCGGTGGTCTGGGGCATGCCCGGCGAACTGGTCAAGGCGGACGGCGCCGACTTTGTCGTCCCGCTGCCGGACATCGCGGACGCAACTGCAAAAGCTGGTGCCCTGATGCCGCTGATCCGCAAGCCGCCAGCGGCTGCCCCGATCGAGCCGGACAATCAGACCGACCAGCACGCAGACTGGCCAGGACCCTGCGCGACGGCGCGGACGACGAGCGCTGGACGGCGGCGCGGTCGGCTGGGGCTATTCCCGACGGCCTTCCAGTCCTGAGCGAGGCCCTTTCCCGGGAGACGCACCCGCGGGTCCGGGAGGCGATTTTCACCAGCCTCGCGCGCATCGGCACGCCCGGCAAGCGCCGCGGCCGTCGTGCCCTATCTGCGTCCGACGATGCCAGCCTGCGCACCGGCGCGCTCGATGCGCTGAAGGCGATGCCCGACGCGGCCTCAGGTTGCATCCCCGGCCTGCTCGCGGACGCCGATCCGGACGTGCGCCTGCTGGCCTGCGAACTGGCGCGCGACCTGCCGACCGCCGAGGCCGCGGCGCTGCTCGGCCGCCTTCTCGCCACCGAGACGCGAACCGAATGTTTGCGCCGCGGCCATCGAGGTGCTGGCCGAGATCGGCGGTCCGGAACGCGCTGCCTCCTGCTGGCGCAATGCGCCGCGCGTTTCCCGACGATCCCTTTCTGACATTCGCCATCAAGGTCGCCAGCGAGCGGATCGGGTCGCAGGCGCCGCCTCGTGACTGAAGCCGCGCCTGTCACCGAAGAAGAATTCCGCAGGCTCGTGCGAATTTCTCTATCGGCGGACCGGCATGGTCTTCACCGAAACCAAGCGATACTATGTCGAGCGCCGCATCGCGGAACGCATGGCCGCGACCTGCGACGACACCTTCGCCAGTTATTTCGCCTGTCTGCGCGGCGACATGCGACGGCGAGGTCGAGCAGTTCATCAACGCCTTCACGGTCAACGAAACCTATTTCTATCGCGAGGATCATCAGCTCCGATGCCTGACCAACGACCTGTTGCGCCGAGCGGATCCGGGACAAGCCGCGCGACGAGTCGATCCGCATCTGGTCGGTGCCGTGCTCGACCGGCGAGGAGCCCTATTCGATCGCGATCTGGCTTCTGGAGAACTGGCCGGAAGTCGATGCATACGATATCGAGATCGTCGGCTCGGACATCGACACCCGGGTGCTGGAGGCGGCCGCGGCGGGTATCTTCGGCAAGCGCGCCTTGATGCGTCTGGCGCCGGCATCTGATCGAGAAATATTTCGAGCAGCTCGACGACGAACGGTGGCTCATTCTGGACGATCTGCGACAATCGGTGCAGTTTTCGCCGGTCAACATCGTGGAGACCCGGGAGACCGCGGCCGCAGGGCCAGTTCGACGTGATCTTCTGCCGCAACGTCCTGATCTATTTCGACGACGAATCGCGCCGGATTGCGGCGGAAAATCTTTACGATAATCTCTTGCCCGGCGGTTACATCTGCCTTGGACATACCGAATCGATGAGCCGCATTTCGCCGCTGTTCGAAGTCTGCCGCTATTCCGATGCCATCGTCTATCAAAGCCGCAGGAGAAACGCCTGTGACGGCAACCGGACGAAACAGCGATGCTGATCGTCGACGACGCCAGCCTGGTGCGGGTCTATTACCGCCAGGCCCTGGAGCGCGCCGGCTTCGAGGTCGACGAGGCCTTCAACGGCCTGGAGGCGCTGGAAAAGCTGCTTATGCATCGCCTGACGATCGCCGATCGTCGACGTCAACATGCCGCAGATGGACGGCATGACCTTTCTGCGGGACATTGCGCGCGAAGGAGCTTCCGCCGTCGGCCACCCCGGCGCTGGTCACGAGCACGGAGGCCGGCGCCCAGGACATCGCGGCGGCCGCGCGGCAGGCCGGCGCCAATTTTTACCTGGTCAAGCCGGTCTCGCAGGAAACCCTGACGGAATACGTCGCGCTGCTGTGCGGGCGCCGCGCGATGAACGAATTCTCGAACAGTTTCTGCTCGAGTGCACGCGAACTGGTCGAGCAGGCCACCGACGATCTGCTTGGCGCTGGAAGGCAGCGCGCCCGACGACCCGAACGCATCGACAGCGCTGTTCCGGGCGTTCCACACGCTGAAAGGTGCCGCCGGCATCGTCGATTTTGCCGCGATGGGACGAGCGCTGCACGCCGCCGAGGAGGTTCTGTCGGGCGTGCGATCGGGCGCGCGGCCGATCTCGCCGCGGATCGTCAACGACTGCCTCGCCTGTCTCGACCAGGTCACGCGATGGCTGGATGGCATGCAGGCGAGCGGCACACCGCCCGCCGACGCCGACGCCGGCCGACCGATCAGTTCGTGCGCAGCCTTGCCGGGTCGCGCCGCCGCGGCGCCCGCCGGCGAACCCGTGCAAGCGGAACGTGATCCGGATTGGCGCGGACGTTTGTCGGAGCATCATCGGGACAAATTGCCGGAGGCGCGGACTGCGCTGCGCTACCGGCCCGACGCGGACGCTTCTTTCGCGGCCAGGACCCGCTGGCGCTGGTAGCCGAGATTCCGGATCTCGTCGCCGTCGATCTGTCGTGGCAAAAGGATGTCGTCCTCGCCGACCTCGATCCTTTCGTGCCTGATTGAGATCGTCGCCCTGACCAGGGCGTCGCGGCCGGCTCTGGTCAGCCGACGCGCTGCGCGACGTCATCGACCAGGTGGAAGTGGTCGCGCTGAACCACGAAGCGACGGCCCGCCTCTGACGGCCGCGGCCCGCGCGCCTCTGAACGCCCAGATCGACCTGCTGCAGGTGTCCGTAGACGAAGGAAAGGCCGGCCGGCTCGGCGCCGCCCGTCGGGTCGCAGCCAACGTGCTGCGTCATGCCGGGCTCGCGCCCGAGGCGGTGGAAATCGAAACCGCACTGGCGCAAGGGATGGGAGCCGGCCATGATGCGGCAAGCCTTATTGCTGCAATCAGGCGCACCCTTGCGGGCAAGCCACGAGCCGGCGACGCGCGCGCAGACGCCGGGGCGAGCGCGCCGCAAGGTCCGATTGCACGGACGATGCGAGTGGACATGGAACGCATCGACGCGCTGGTCAACCTGACCGGAGAGTTGACGGTGGTCAAGAACGCCTTCGGACAATGGCGGCCCAGGCGCACGTCGTCGTGGACGCCACGATTCCGCCGCCGGCCTGCGCGAACAGCAGGCGCGGCTGGACCGGCTGGTCGGCGAACTGCAACGCGCCGTGCTGAGGATGCGGGTGCTGTCGTTGCGGCAGGTGTTTGCGCGTTTTCCCGCGGCTGGTCCGCGAAATCGGCAGCCAGTCAGCAAAAGCGCGGTCCAATTCGTGACCGAAGGAGAAATCGACCGAAGCGGACACGGCGATCATCGAAAGCCTGTTCGAGCCGTTGCTGCATATCCTGCGCAACGCCATCGATCACGGCATCGAGGCCGGCATCGCGCCGCGAGCAGCTGGAAAACCGCGATCGCGACGGTCGTGCTGCGCGCGAGCCGGCATCTTGAACAACGTTCATTGTCGAAGTCGAGGACGATGGCGGCGGCATCGATATCGGCCGCGTACGCCGCGCCGCAACGGCGCGAAACCTGGTTTCCCCGGCCGTGCTCGACGAGATGACGAGGCCGATATCGTCAACCTGATTTTCGCGCCCGGGTTTTCGACGGCTTCCGAGGTTACCGGCCTGTCCGGCCGCGGTGTCGGCATGGACTCGGTCAAGTCCGCGGTCGAGCGGCTGGGCGGTCACGTCGGTGTCGAGTACCCGTGCCAATGCCGGCACGGTTGTGCGGCTCAGCCTGCCCTTCACCGTGATGATGACGCGGGTCATGACCGTGGAAACCGCCGGCCAGGTGTTCGGCTTTCCGCTGGATGCCGTGGTCGAGACCTGCGATGGTCGCACGCGATCACATCGCGACCATCGGCGCCGGCAGGGCGTTCGTGCTGCGCGACAGGACCATCCCGTTGATCGACCTCGCCGAGATCTGGGACTGGCCACCGACCGTGGCGCCGGCGACGCCAAAGTGGTCGTGACTTCCGCGGCGGGACAACTTGGTGGCATCGAGGTCCAGCGCCTTGGCGAGCGGATGGACGTCATGCTCAAGCCGATGGACAGGCTGTTGAGCGGCATGAGAGGGGTTGCCGGAACCACGCTCTTGGGCGATGGCAGGGTGCTCATCGTCC
>CAVPZI010000007.1:0-862670 GCA_963710235.1 uncultured Alphaproteobacteria bacterium | reverse complement strand
AAGTTCTGGTCGGGAGCGTGTGCCGGCGATCAAAAGAGCTTTTACAGTACGACCGACACTATGGCCGCGTGCTGGTCCATGGGTGCCGCGTCTTCCTCGAAAATCTGCTTCTGGTCGATCGCCGAAACGACTTGGGCTAAAACCAGGCTCGGAAACACAACGTCCCCGCAGTAACCAAATACGTGCGCGCTCCTGTCGGACGTGAAGAGCTTACGACCAGCGTCCCATCGTCTGTTGGCAGAGCCCCAGGTTATGCGACTATCGCTGGCGAGATGGATGGCGCTTATGTTATTTGGCCTTGATTTTGGGTATGAGACCCAAGCGATCAGTGTTGTCATCTGCCAATTCAAACGTGTTGCCGCGCCAGTTTGCGCGGCGATATCCGGCTATCGTCGTGTCCGCAGCGACGGCTCCGGTTTGACGTCAGGCTACAACGGCGGCCTCGGTATGGTACAGCTGGAGCGCTACAGCAACTCGGCGATTTGATGGTTTTGACACCAGTCCGGTATCGGGCGAAAAGAAGCTTGTAAAGGCGCAATACTCGTTGTGAGGCCGGCCCTATGGACGCATTGAACAACTGGTCAGCGAAATTATCTCCGATGGAAGGCTATTGGGTTCGCACCTCCGTCAAGGTGGAATTGACCAAGGAAGAAAGCGTCTGATTGGTAGACCGTCATCGCCTCGCTGGGAGTTAGACATCGTCGCTTATAACGGGCGCGACAACCTCTTGAGAGTTGTCGAGTGCAAAAGCTATCTTAACTCCCGCGGCGTCGCGCTGCGTGCGTTCGACGGCAGCGGCGACAAAATCGGCGGAGCGATACAAGCTTTTCGCCGACGACCAGTTGAGGAACGTAGTCTTCGAGCGGTTAAGGCTTCAATTCGCAGAGTCCGGTGCCTGCCCGCCAAACCCTGAGATCAAATTCTCCCTGGCGTGTGGACGTATCGCCACTGATGCCGACCGCGCCGGCCTGCACAAGCACTTCGCTGAAAAGCGTTGGGAGCTGTGGGACGAGACGTGGTTGCGGGAGCGCCTCCAACGCATGTCCGACCAAGGCTATGAAAATCAGGTTTCAGCTGTAGTCGCCAAACTACTTTTGCGAGGTAAGGTCGAATGAGTATACAGAACAGACCAACTTGGGTGAGTGCAGGTGTTAGAGACCCATTCCGTGTATGCGCGCAATACCCTCATTACCCAACTCCATAAAGTCCGCAGCGTCTTCTCGTTGTTTGGAGGCTCGTGGAGGGACAGGTGCATCGCTGGTCCCAACATTGCACCGAACGCATGACGTTCATCTGAAAAGCTTCGGCTGACTACCCCCGGACGACAGCACCGTTCAACGCCAAAGATAAGGCGCTCCGCTCATCTTCCCCGGGTATTTTGGCTTTGAAGTCAAAGCAAGGCCCCGGTGTGGTGACGTCCTTCTGCAAATGGTTCTGTGGAAAAAGTTTGCATCACTTCGCCGATAGACACGTAAAGATCCATCGCAAAGCCGTCGAACGACGAGAGAACTGCTTTCATGTTGTTCTAGGGGAATGTGATTCATCCCGGCGTAGCCTAATGCATACGCAGCTTCACCCGACACAAACGGGTTCAACGACAGACCAAGAGGCTGATGCGCCGCCCCGTGGGGCATCTCGGCAATCTTGCAGATCGCAACGTCTGTCAGATATTCAAACTTGTCTTTCTCGTTGATCAACGGGCTTTCCTTCCAAGTGCCCCATAGCCAGAACTTTTCAAAGGGAAAAAATCTGATACCGCGCGTACCATAGGCAGGACTGATCGGCATAAAGACACCGAAATGCAACGCCTCGTCGACAGAAAATCCCGAACCGTCCCGCACGGCGCCGTAACCGCTGTCATAGGGGTCCATCAGGACGTGGGCGGCAGTTATCAAATAGCCTGAACAGCTCACAACCGACGCTGTTCCGATACACCGAATAAACGGGTCGTCTTCCTTCCATGCGACTACGGGAAGAATACTCTGCTGCATCAGAAAATCGGTCGATCCGAATGAAGCAAACACCTCATGAATATTTCGGCTCGGCGTCGTAGTCATAAGCTCGACGCTGCTTTCAAATGTGAAATAGTCATTGTCGCACCCAGGCGTCGGCTTCAGTTTGAGGCCCTTCATATCAGTGACGCCCCAGCGACCGTTAGGAAGCCGCGACCAAAGCGACTTTAGAATTTCGATTGGCGGCTCAATCACGCCCGAGCTCCGCCAAGTTTATATTCGTTCGTATCCCGTTGGCTGTCGGCTCGTCGGCGCAGGCGAGAAAATGCACGGAATAGCGCGGTGCCTGCGGCGGCTCCCGTTCGTGTCCTCCGTCGGAGGCCTCGCCGCCGGTGAGAAGATCGTCCGAATTGGGGGCGGCTGTGGGGGCGGGCAATGCCGGACTTCGCTCCGCAAGGAACTCGCTGAACGTCGAGCCGACCGTCTCTTCGATCATTCGGCCGGGATGACTTGCCGATGCGGTCGGCAAGAGCCTTCAGCCGCTCGTCGAACCGCGCCGCTATGAAGAAGTTATGGCTGGCCCTGGCCGCAGCCTCATTGAACTCGTCCAACGCCGAAACCGGCGCGGCCTCACGGCAACCCACAAGCATCCTCTCGGAGGATAGCGGCATCAATACCGCCGTAATCTCCTTGAGATCGGCCATCATGAGCGGCTTAAGGCCGCCTTGGTCGTCCACCGCCAGGGCGACGCAATCCGGCAATACGAACCCGTCATGCGGGCATGGCAAGACTCTCCAAACGAGTTTCCTTGAGGGCTCTGTCCGGCCATCGGGGGCAAGGTCGGAAGACAGAATTCCGTTATGGCTGTCGCGGATAATGCCAGGTGCTCTGCGCCGTCAGCGTCCAAATATCCGCCGTAAAAGGGAGCCTGTTCGGCAAAGAAAGTCCGAAACCGCTCCTTCAACATCGTATGGGCGATTTGATGGAGCACATGCGCAGGCAATCCGTCTGCCGCTAGTCTCTGGGTTGCCCGCGAAATGCTCGTCGATGAGGCGCTTGACTCTCTCCCACGGCGTTTCCCGGTCGACGCCGAGGATAGGCCGGAGGGTAGCCTCGTTGCAGAACACCTTGACGGCGCGATCAACCCGTTGTCTTGACCCCACCGGTAAAGGTCCCGCAAATGGGCGTTTCGGATCGTGAGGTGAGATACATTTCCGCGGCGATATCGCATCAACCGCCTCGTCGATGGTGCGTTCTTCAGTTCATGAAGATGGCGACCAAACAGGGCCTCGTAATCGGTGATGTTGTCATCCACGTCTCTGGAGCCATCGGATGACGGTTCCGAATAGAAATCGGGCTCGACGGCGACTTCTTCCTTGATCTTCCGCAATGCCGGCTCGACTGTCCTTATCATAGCGCCAAGTCTTGCTTTCCTTCTTGCTGCCGCCTGGAACGCGAAATCCCCGTTGGAGCGCCTGCGGGATGTTGTGTTGATTGTGCCCGGCCACGATCCGCTTACCTCATTAGCAATTCCGCGTGTTGTTCTGCGGATTGATAAGACGGAGCGCGTCGCGAATCAGCCGTCACCCTAGTTATGAGCCTACACGCGTCACTGTGCGATCAAAGTCCGAACCGAGCCCGTTCGACAGGTCTCAACACCCAGCCCCTCCATCCCACCACACCAAACCCGTCCTTCTTCCGGCCATTTAGCACCGTTCGTCGGCTGCATGGCTGCAAGTGCGGGGCACTCCTCCTCTTCGTTCCGGTCGCAGGCGATGCACCCGCCATCTCCGGTGCAGGGCCTCCGTCAGAAGGCCGCGATTGGCGCGGTCGAAACGATGGAGGAAACGATGCGAGTGCTGACACTGACCGAACTGATGCGCCTGACACGAACCGAGCTGTTCGCCCTGGCGGCACGGATGACCACGGCTCTTTCGGAATTTCCCGAAGGCTCCTACGAATACGCTGCCGCGTATATTAACCTGCGCAACATTATCCGCGCAGCGCTGGCGCGACCCCCAGCGATTTCTCGCCCTGACGCGGACGCAAAACCCCTGCCGGTTTGCCCGGCAGGGGGAAGCATCAGTGCAGAACAGCGAGATCCGCCGTGCCTCGTCCTTCACCTTTCTCCGTGCCAGCAAATGATTATTATTATGCAGGACGGAAAATTGATCTTACTTCTTCACACGGGAAGAGAGGCTTCGGATTATTCAGCATAACGAGATTGCCCGAGAGCCATCTCGCTCCGGAACCATGTCAGTTCGCGTAACCTGGGGGACGGTGAATGCTTAACGAATTCGACGTGCTGCCGCGTTCCTCCTTTCAGGAGGGCATGCATGATCGCATGCAATTCGTTCGGCGTTTCCAACATGGTCCGAAGTTCCGAACGGTCGATCTCATCGATCAGGTGCAGGGCAATCAACGCTGGCCTCGTTCCGCTGCACTGGTCGGCGGCTTCCTTGGCCTGACCGGAAATGGTGTCCACCACGAAATCCGCCTTTGCACTTCGTATCATGACGGCGGCCACGGAAAAATCGCGCTTGCCGTGAAATAGGAGATTGGCATTTTGCACGCCAAAGCGCTTTTCAAAGAAAGGCAGGAGGTCAGGATCGCCTGGCTCGGGCCAGCGATGGAGGTCGTCGAATGCATAGTCCCACGGTGCAAGTTCGCTCGACGCCGAGCCCTTCTGCTGTACGGCAGAAGCTACGACCGAGGCGATGCCGGACAACTCCTGTATGGATTTTCCGAGGCGGTCGGGAATCGTAATGAGAATGCGATGGCAGCCGGGCTCGCTGGCGACTTGTTGCGTTATTGGCAGCAACAAATCGGCCAAACGGTTCACCTCTTGCCGATGAATCTTCCGCCCGGTGTCGCCGGAGGTGGTCTTGCACTCAACCTCGATCTCAACAGCCCCTTGACGTGCAGAGGTAGAAACGTGCGCTCCCGAATAGTGGATGAACTCGACGTCCCAACCCTTTTTGCATGAGATGGGTCGCAATGCTGATTTCGTACGCAAACGGTCGGCGCCATTCAAGCCGTTCACGGCCTCGCGCAGGCGGCCCTCGAAGGGAATCTTGACGTCAGTCGGAAGCGCGCTGTCAATCCGATGGGTCGGAATGAGAAAACTATAAAGCGCGTCGTACTCATCCCCTTTCGGCAGGCCGCCCGGTGCTCTTGCGGTATCTCCGCGCCTTGGCCAAGGCGAATTCCAACGGGAAGTTATTGCGAAAATGCGACGCTAAAAGCGGATTGGTTCGTTCCTGCTGCTTGAAATCCAGCTACGCGCTTGTCGATCGCAGCGCCGATTAGGCCGCTAATCCAATCGACAGCGAAATCAATATCCTTTGGGAAAGCTTCCGTGCTGATGCGCATTCAACAAGAGCCATCGATTGGCTGTGTGGGCAAGAAACGCGGTTTTGGAAATTGACCATGCTGCACAGCTACTCCATGCAAGCGGTCAAAGCCGTTGATCAATTCCTCCGACGTTTGCAAATTGCTAGCCATCGCAAGCAGCCCAGCATATCCTAACGGCTTTACTCTGTCTGGCCAGAGAAGGGACGTGGCTGCAATTATTCCGCAGCAACCGCAATATGGGCTGTGTTCTAATGGACTGCCTTCCTACTATACAGCAGCCGGCGCGAAAGGTGGGCGTTCAGTCCGTCCCTGCCCGAGGACAATGACGGTGCAATGGTTCTGTGCGCGCGTGATGGCGTTGTAGAGCAATCTGCGCAGATGCTCCGCACTTCCTGTGGCGGTATGCGGCCAAAGCACGATGACGTTCGGAAACTCGCGGTTCTTGGCGCGCTGGATCGTCATGGCGAGATGGCCGCGCTGTTGCCGGAAGCCCAGACGCGAACGGTTGCGCACGGACTCCCGCACGAACTCGGTGACTTGCGCGGCGGTGAAGTCCGCTTGCCCTTGCGCCCGGCGCAATCGGTCCATGCGGCTGATCGCCTGCGCGATAGGGGCGTGTCCGGCCAGAGGCGTCAACAGCGCGCGCAGATCGGCGCAGGAGGCCTTTCCGGCAAGGCGATATCGGCCAGCAAGGCGTCGGCCTCTTCGTTGTCATGGCGGTCCCATGTATGCGGATACGGCCCGAAGGTCGCGCCGTTCTTGCGCGTGTATTGCTTGGTTTGAACGGTATCGAGCGCCGCGCGGATAATCGCGTTGCCCGCATCCGGCGTGAGAATGACGACCGGGCCTTGGCGCTGCGAAATCTCGTTGGCAATCGCCCATGCCAGAAGCGCGTGATTGGCTTCGTCGCGGGCGCGTCCAGAAGCCGGAAGCCGGCGCCGTTCCATGTCGTCCTGTTGTTGAACGTGTTCGCTGTCAGAACGGTCTTCACATCCCGTCCTTCGCGCACGGCCAGCGCGGCGGCGAGAAGCCCTGTTGAGTCGGTGCGCCGAGACTGCGTGAGGCGGTGGGTTTGTCCCGCGCCTTCAAGCCAGCCCATTAGAGGCAGCGGTGTCGCGCCCGTTCGTGAAGACACTGGAAGGCGTCCGCCGCCGCGACGATCCGGCAGGATGGCGAAAGCCCCTGAAGGATACGCATGCGGTGGTCGTCGAGGTCTTGCGCTTCATCCACCAGAACCAGCGGAAAGCTTCGCGCCACCCATTGCTGGACGGGTTCGTGTTCCAGAAGAGCCGCCGCCAGAGCGCACGGCCCGTCAAATTCGTTCAGAGCGTCGGCCTGTTCCTGCATCGCGGGCGTGATCAGGCTCCTGCGCCGCGCGGCCAGCAGTCCGGGCGAACACATCGAAGGTCTGGCAATCGAAGCGCCTGCGGAACGCCGGGTTCTCGCCAAGGCGCGCATCCAGACGGCGGCGCGCGCCATTCATGAAGGTGAGCGCCAAGAGCTTGTGGCCTTCGCCCAGCGCCCCGTCTTGAACGAGTTCTCCCGCGCGGCCCACGAGATTGTGGGTCTTGCCCGTGCCCGCCGCGCCCTCGAAGAAATCGAACGTCATGGCGGCGCAAACCGGAAAACGTGCATGGCTGCGGTCGAGTCCGCCGGAATGCGCGCGAAAGAGCGGCGTGTTGGCGTTCGCGGGATCGCGCAGCACGTCGCACAAGGCATTGAGCAACTGCGCGGCGCGAGCCCGGCAGGCTGCATTGGCCATAAGCGTGACGGCGGCGCTCTCATGGGTCGGCGCGTAGGATTTCTGCGTGAGCAAATGAGCGGTAAGCGCCTGAGGGTCGGCAAACGCCTGCCCGAGCGCGGTTCCAAGCGCGGCCAGCATCGCGGCTTCGTCCGCGCCCGCAATCCACGAAACCACATGCTCCATCGCCCAGCCCTCCGGCCAGAACACGACGCAGCGCGGCGGCGGATTGCTGGCCTTCACTGCATCGAAGTAGCCGCGCCCTTCATTGTCCCCGTCCACGAGGATGCAGGGCCGCGCGTGAACGGCGCTGACAAGCGCGAACGTATCGGCAATCTTGGCGTCGATGGTCGGCACGACGCCAACGAAGGTGGAGAGAAGCGGCGCGCCGTCTCCGGCGTCCTGCCAGCCCTGATGCAATTCAAGGGCGGTTTGCAGCGCCTCAAGCCATGCCACGTCCGAAACCCCTTCGGGGATCAGCACGCATTCGTGCATGAGCGCGGCGACGAGCTTCTGCCGCCATGCATAGAGCAAGATGTTGCTGGTGGTTGGTCGGCTGCGCGGGCACCGGGTCCATGAGCGGCTTGGCGTTCAGCACGCCTTCGCGCGTTTCGATGAAGAGCGTATCGGGAGCCGGAAACATCGCGGCGACGATGGGCGAATGCGTGGTCACGATGGTCTGGTTGCACAGCGCATTGAGGCGGTTGACCAGCCGCTTCTGCTGCGAAGGCTGGATGTGCAATTCGGGTTCCTCGACGGCCAGCACGAAGGATTGGCCCGTTTCCGCGCGCGCCTTGCCGAACTGCATGAGCAGCAGAAGGCTTTGCAGCGAGACAAGGCCGGTGCCCTGTCGCTGCGAGGGAAGGGTCGGCCCCGTGCCCTGCACGAAATGCGGCACGACGCTTTCCAGAACGGAATCGCTGTCGGTCGCAGTCAGGCGCAACTGAAGTTTGGGCGCGCTGGCCATGAGCGCGCGCAACTCGTCATTGGCGGCATTGACGATCTCGGAGAGCCCCGGCTGATCTTCGAGCCGCGCGCCTTCGGGCGGGGTCCAGAGGCGCTGCTCGCTCGGCGCGCACGGCCTGCGCGGGCATGTCCCCGCGCGTGGCCACCACGCGGCGGAACAGTTCCGAGGAAAAGGAAATCCAGCGATCCCATGTGCGCGACGCCGGGACCAGAAAGAAGCCCAGCTCTTGTAGCGCCTTGGTATGGATGGTGCGCAGGTGCGCGTCTTCCGCGAACGGATCGCCTAGCGTGGCCTCGTCGTCCACGAAGAAGCGGATGGTTTCGGCCTCCAGTTCGTCCAGATCGAACCGCGCGGCAAAGCCGATCTGCACGGCCAGGTCGGTGTGCTGCGCGTCCGGCGCGGCGCTCAGGGTCTTGGCGTTCGGGTCGAACCATTTCTCGACGCCGCGCTCGGGACTGAACCAAGAGGAATGGTGATGCGGGTCGTTGGGCGTGAAGCCCGTTACGGTGGCGATGCACAGGATGCGCGCGGTTTCGTCCGGCGCGCTGCCGTGAAAATCATGCTCGGTCAGGCGACGCACCAGCCGGTCGCGCCCGAAGAGCAGCGCCAGCGCCTCAATGATGGTGGTCTTGCCGCTGTTGTTCGGCCCGACCAGTACGGCATGACGGCCCAGCGCAATGTCCGCCGAACGCACCCCCCGAAAGCCGGAGATTTTTAGGCGGACGATGTGCATAGATAGCCGTGATTGAAAGCAGAAGTTATTCGAGACGTTATGGTGCGGGCGGCCGGAATTGAACCGGCACGGGGTTACCCCCAACGGATTTTAAGTCTGGCGCACCCTGCGACTGACATTGTGAAGGCAACGGGGAAGTTTTTCAATGACTGGTTGTGTGGGCGACCCTATGGTCGGAAATGCGCTTCTCGGGATAGGTAATTGGCCCAGGCCCAAGAAGAGGGGCCAAGCCCCAGGACGCGCTGCCCGCAAGGGGCGCGCCTACCTCACCGGCAAGCGGTTCGAAATTTCAAAGATCATCATGATAATCAGCGCGACTGGTCGTCGCCGGTTCCTTTTTGGTTTTGACTTTCGGTTTTAGGACGTTGATCGCGGTCGCATCCAACGTGTTCTTGAGATGGATGGCATAGTGCTTTTCAATCATTTCAACACTGGTACGGCAGTTCTTGGCGATTTGATAAATATCTGCCCCCTCCATTAATCGCATACAGATGTAAGTGTGACGAAGGCTGTAGGCCGTTCTTGGTTTTCCATCACGGTCGAGTTTGAGGCCGATACGATCCAGTAGGTTGTTAAACAGCTTGATATGATTCCCGGGAAAAGGCAGGTCGGTCGACTTGGGATATTCGACCGCTAGCGGCGGTGGTGGCTCTCCCCCTTCCTTGCGCCGCTGTTGCTGTTGTCGGCGTGTTTCGCCTTGAACGGGTTTCGCGCGGGCGAGCAAACGCTGATAAACGCGCACAGCGCCCGGCATGCTCTTGCAGTGGCCGACGCCGCGCTTGCCGCACACTTCGATTTCTAAAATCGGACTGCCAGCGTCATGTTCGGCGATCGTTATGTCGCGGTGTTGGAGATCGAAGGCTTCATCCGGACGAAGCCCTGTGTTTGCCATGAACAGGATGAAGTCGTAGACCTGCTCAGCATTCCATTTGTAACGGTTGCGCGCAGGTTCTTTCGCGTAGGCGCGCGCTGCCTCATAGAGCTGCTTGTATTCTTCTGGGCTGAACCAGGGCCGGTGCACCACCTTGCCCTCTGTCTTATAGGGGGAGACAGGTCGGGGAGGTATTGAAGTCACCCGTGACGAATGGCCGTTTTGAGGACCATACGCAGCGTCACGATTTCATCGTGGAGAGTGCTGCGCGCCGGGGGCTTGGTCCTCGGTTTGCGCGTGCCTGACGATCTCCTGGAGGCTCACCCCGCCCCTACCTCCTTCTTCCGATACTTGAAATGCACCGCGCACTGGCACCCCGCCGGATGCGACGCAATCTCCTCGGCCGCGACATCATTCGCCGCCACCGCCACCGGCTTCGGCGCACTCGGCCGCCACCGCCGGCACCGCCTCACTCACCGGAATATAATTCAGCACCGGCGCCAGCCACCGCTCCGCCTCGCCAACACTCCACCCTTCCGCGCCGCATAATCCTCGACCTGGTCCCGCTCGATCTTCCCCACCCCGAAATAATAGCTCTCCGGATGGCTGAAATAGAGCCCGGACACCGAGGAGCCCGGCCACATCGCGTAGCTCTCGGTCAGTTTCACGCCGGCGGTGGCTTCGGCGTCGAGCAGGCGGAACAGCGTCGCCTTTTCGGTGTGGTCGGGCTGCGCCGGATAGCCGGGGGCGGGGCGGATGCCGGCGTATTTTTCCAGGATCAGCTCGTCGGGCGGCAGCGCCTCGTCCGGGGCGTAGCCCCAGAATTCGCTTGCGCACGCGCTGGTGCATCCGCTCGGCAAAGGCCTCGGCGAGCCTGTCCGCCAGCGCCTTGCACAGGATCGAGGAGTAGTCGTCATTGGCGTTCTTGAAGCGGTCGGCGATCACGTCCTCGCCGATCCCCGCGGTGACCACGAAGGCGCCGATATAGTCCGGCACGCCGCTGCGTGGCAGGCGCGATGAAATCCGACAGCGCGGCGTTGAAGCGGCCCTCGCGCTTTTCCAGCTGCTGGCGCAGGGTGTGGAAGGTGGCGATCGGCTTTTTGCGCGCTCTCGTCGGCATAGACGACGATGTCGTCGCCTTGCGCGTTGGCCGGCCAGAAGCCGATCGTGGCCTGCGCCTTGAACCAGTTTTCCTTCACGATCCGGTCGAGCATTTTTCGCGCGTCGTCATAGAGCGAGCGCGCCACTTCGCCGACTTTCGGGTCGTCGAGAATGGCCGGAAACCGCCCGGTCAGTTCCCAGGTCTGGAAGAACGGCGTCCAGTCGATGTAGTCGGCGAGTTCCTTCGAGCGAATAGTCGGAAAAGCTGCGGATGCCGAGGAAGGTCGGCTTCGGCTGGGTCTTCGACCAGTCGGCCGGCGTGGCGTTGGCGCGGGCAGTTTCCAGCTTCAGCCGCTTCTTGTCCTGCTGGGCGCGGAAATGCGCCGCGGAAATTTTGGCGTATTCGGCGCGCACCTCGGCGGCATAGGCCTCGCGGTTGTCACTCAACAGCTGCGACACCACGCCGACGGCGCGGCTGGCGTCGTTGACATGCACCACCGGCCCGGCCCGGTAGCTGGGGTCGATCTTGACCGCGGTGTGGACCCGGCTGGTGGTGGCGCCGCCGATCAGCAGCGGCAGTTTCAAGCCCTGGCGTTCCAGCTCGGCGGCCATGAAGGCCATCTCATCCAGCGACGGCGTGATCAGGCCGGACAGGCCGATGATGTCGGCGCCCTCGGCCTTGGCGGTCTCGATGATCTTGGTCGCCGGCACCATCACGCCGAGGTCGATCACCTCGAAATTGTTGCACTGGAGCACGATGCCGACGATGTTCTTGCCGATGTCGTGGACGTCGCCCTTCACGGTGGCGAGCACGATCTTGCCGGCGTTCTTGCGGCCGTCGCCGACGATGCCCTTCGCGAGGTTGTCGGCCTTCTCCTGCTCCATGAACGGCATCAAATAGGCCACCGCCTGCTTCATCACCCGCGCCGATTTCACCACCTGCGGCAAAAACATCTTGCCGTCGCCGAACAGGTCGCCGACGATGTTCATGCCGGCCATCAGCGGCCCTTCGATCACATGCAGCGGCCGCTCCACCGTTTTCCGCGCGGCTTCGGTGTCGGCGTCGATATATTCGGTGATGCCGTGCACCAGCGCGTGGCTGAGGCGCTTTTCCACCGGCCATTCGCGCCAGGCCAGGTCCTGCTCCTTGGTCTGCTTCTCCTTGCCGCGGAATTTTTCCGCCAGCTGCAGCAGCCGTTCGGAGGAAGTCGGATCGCGGTTGAGGATGACGTCCTCGCACACCTGGCGCAGTTCGGGATCGATGTCGTCATAGACGATCATCTGCCCGGCATTGACGATGCCCATGTCCATGCCGGCCTTGATGGCGTGGTACAGAAACACCGAATGCATCGCCTCGCGCACCGGCTCGTTGCCGCGGAACGAGAAACTGAGATTGGAGACGCCGCCGGAGATATGGGCGTGCGGCAGGTTTTGCCGGATCCAGCGCGTCGCCTCGATGAAGTCGACGCCGTAATTGTTGTGCTCCTCGAGACCCGTCGCGATGGCAAAAATGTTCGGATCGAAGATGATGTCTTCCGGCGGGAAGTCGAGCTGGTTCGACCAGGATGTCGTAGGCGCGCTTGCAGATCTCGGTTTTCCGCGCGAACGTGTCCGCTTGCCCCGGCCTCGTCGAACGCCATCACCACCACGGCGGCGCCGTGACGCCGCGCGATCTTCGCCTCGTGGATGAACTTTTCCACGCCTTCCTTCATCGAGATCGAGTTCACCACCGGCTTGCCCTGCACGCATTTCAGGCCGGCTTCGATCACGGCGAATTTCGACGAGTTCGACCATGACCGGCACCCGGGCGATGTCCGGCTCGGCGGCGACGAGGTTGAGGAACGTCACCATCGCGGCTTCGGAGTCGAGCAGGCCCTCGTCCATGTTGACGTCGATGATCTGGGCGCCGTTCTCGACCTGGTCGCGCGCCACCTGCAGCGCGGCGGTATAGTCGCCGGCGGTGATCAGCTTGCGGAATTTGGCCGAGCCGGTGACGTTGGTGCGCTCGCCGATGTTGACGAACGGGATCGCCGCGCGTCAGTTCGAACGGCTCCAGACCGGAGAGCCGCAGCCGCGGTTCGATGGTCGGGATTTCGCGCGGCGCGTGCGGCCGCACCGCGGCGGCGATCGCCGCGATGTGGTCGGGCGTGGTGCCGCAGCAGCCGCCGACGATGTTGACCAGGCCGTCACGTGCGAATTCGCCGATCAGCCGCGCCATGTATTCCGGGCTCTCGTCATACTGGCCGAATTCGTTGGGCAGCCCGGCATTGGGATAGGCGCACACCAGCGTGTCGGCGACGCGGCCGATGTCGGCGATGTGCGCGCGCAAATCCTCGGCGCCCAAGGCGCAGTTGAAGCCGATGGTCGCGGGCCGGGCGTGGCGCACCGAATTCCAGAACGCCTCGGGCAGTTGGCCTGACAGCAGGCGGCCGGACTTGTCGGTGATGGTGCCGGAGATCATCACCGGCACGTCGATGCCGCGCGCTTCGCTGATCTCGGCGATGGCGTACAGCGCCGCCTTGGCGTTCAGCGTGTCGAAGATGGTTTCGACCAGCAGCAGATCAGCGCCGCCGTCGAGCAGGCCGTTGATCTGCTCGCCATAGGCGATGCGCAAATCATCGAACGTCACCGCGCGAAAACCGGGGTTGGAGACGTCGGGCGAGATCGAGGCGGTGCGGTTGGTCGGGCCGATGGCGCCGGCCACCAGCCGCGGCTTGCCGTCCTCGGCGCGAGACACGTTCGGCGGCGGCGCGCGCCAGCCGCGCGCCCTCGCGGTTCATCTCATAGGCGATGCTCGGAGAGGTCGTAGTCGGCCTGCGCGATCGAGGTCGAGGAAAACGTGTTGGTGGCGACGATGTCGGCGCCGGCGCGCAGGTACGCGGCGTGGATCTCCTCGATCGCCTCGGGCTGGGTCAGGATCAACAGGTCGTTGTTGCCGCGCAGGTCGCGGTGAAAGTCCTTGAAGCGCTCGCCGCGAAACCCGGCTTCGTCGTATTGCAGCGCCTGGATCATGGTGCCCATGGCGCCGTCGAGCACCAGGATGCGCTGGCGCGCCAGCGCCTTGAGGATGGTTCGTGCGGGTGAGGCGGGTACGGTCATGGGATCAGGCTGCTTTCCGCGCGCCGTTCGGGCGGATGCCGAGCAGGTGGCTGATGGCGAACACGAGGTCGGCCCGGTTCATGGTGTAGAAATGGAAGGTGTCGACACCCTCCTTGGTGAGCTTGCGCACCTGGTCGGCGGCGACGGTGGCCGCCACCAGCTTGCGGGTCTCGGCGTCGTCGTCGAGGCCTTCGAACTTGTCCGCCAGCCACGTCCGGCACCGTGGTGCCGGCCTTGGTGACGAAGCCGCGCGCCTGCCTGAAATTGTGCATCGGCATGATGCCGGGCACGACCGGGATCTTGATGCCGCGGCCGCGCACGCGGTCGAGGTAGCGCAGGTACAGATCGTTGTCGAAGAACACCTGCGTAATGGCCCGCGCCGCGCCGGCGTCGACCTTGGCCTGCAGCATGTCGATGTCGGCGTCGAAGTCGCGTGCTCTCCGGATGCTTTTCCGGATAGGCCGACACCGACACCTCGATATCGGGATAGCGCCGCTTGATGCCGGCGACGAGGTCGGCCGAGCTCTGGTAGCCTTCCGGATGGGCCAGGTAGGCGGTGCCGATGCCGCCGGCCGGATCGCCGCGCAGCGCCACGATGTGGCGGACGCCGACCTCATGATAGCGCGCCACCACGTCGTCGATCTCGCCCTTCGGCGCGCCGACGCAGGTCAGATGCGCCGCCGGGGTCAGGCCGGTCTCATTGAGGATGCGGGTAATGGTCGAATGGGTCCGTTCCCGGGTCGAGCCGCCGGCGCCGTAGGTCACCGAGACGAAGTTCGGGGCGAGGGGGGCCAGCCGCTTGATGGTCTCCCACAGGCTCTTCTCCATCTCCGCGGTCTTGGGCGGAAAGAACTCGAACGAGATCGCCGGCTGTTTCGGTTCGCGATGGGCCTCGGCGGGCGGCGTAACCTCAGTCATGGCTGTCAAAACTCCACTCGAAATCACTTGTGCGATGCGCTCGCCAGAAACGCATATCCTGGCGCAAGAACCCTAAAATAAGCGAAACCGGCCGGTGGAAACAGCCCATCGGGGCCGGAAAATTGGTGGGAAGTGGCCCACTTACACCAAAATAGTCCACATACGTCGGCATATTTTCCAAATATTGGGCAGGACATCCAACCCCGTCATTGCGAGGAGCTCTTGCGACGAAGCAATCCAGTTCTTGCTTTTTTTCGCTGGATTGCTTCGCTCCGCTCGCAATGACGGGGCTGGCGATCCCGCCCCCTTGGCCGCACCAGGCGTGGGCAGATGGGCAATACGGTCGCCTCGCATCCCCGCCGTCCCACTCGCCAGCCGGCGCGCCGCCGCGACCTTCCTTCTTATCCCTCCCCCTTGTGGGGAGGGTGGCCGGCCGAAGGCCGGTCGGGTGGGGGTAGCCACAACGGAAGCCTTGTTCGTGGCGACCGCGCGCCTGATCTGCGCGGCAAGGCCCTTTGAGCCGGGATCGTCATCCACTAGCTCTACCGTCATCACCGGGCTTGACCCGGTGATCCATCCTCTTCGCAAGACTCTCGTGAAGATGGATGGATACGCGGGTCAAGCCCGCGTATGACGCAGAAAACGAGATGAATGCTTCCGCTACTCACACCGTAAGACTACCTTACCCCCATGATCCCTCTCTCCATCCTCGACCTGTCGGTGGTCACCACCGGCACCAAGCCCGCCGCGGCGCTCCGCAACTCCATCGATCTCGCCCGCCATGCCGACGAACTCGGCTATGTCCGCTACTGGCTGGCCGAGCATCACAACCTCTCTTCAGTGGCCTCGCCGGCGCCCGACCTGATGATCGGCCAGATCGCCGCGGTCACCCGCCATATCCGGGTCGGCTCCGGCGGCGTGATGCTGCCCAACCATGCGCCGCTGATGGTGGCCGAGCGTTTCAAGATGCTGGAGGCGCTGTTTCCCGGCCGCATCGATCTCGGCTTGGGCCGCGCCCCCGGCACCGACGGCGCCACCGCGCACGCGCTGCGCCGCCGGCTCGAGGCCCGCGAGGGCGACGATTTCCTGGAGCGGCTGCACGAACTGACCTTGTGGGAGACCCGCGAATTCCCGCCCGGCCATCCCTACAACAACGTGGTGGCGATGCCCGACGACGTGCCGCTGCCGCCGATCTGGCTGCTCGGCTCCAGCGACTACTCTTCGGACCTCGCCGCCCAGGTCGGCATGGGCTTCGCCTTCGCCCACCACTTCGCCAGCCACGACGCCGTCGACGCGCTGGTGCATTACCGCGCCAACTTCACCCCCTCGCGCTGGCGCAGCAAACCGCACGGCATTCTGGCCGTCGCCGCGGTCGCCGCCGAAACCGACGCCGAGGCCGAACGCCAGGCCTCCTCCATGGACCTCAACCGCCTGCGCCGCGACCGCGGCCAGTACCTGCCGCTGCCGAGCATCGAGGAAGCCGAGGCCTATCCCTACACCGACGCCGACCGCGCCTCCATCGCCCGCAACCGCTCCAAACTGTTCGTCGGCAGCCCCGCCACGGTGCTGCAAAAACTGCAGCCGCTGATCACGGCGAGCCAGGCCGATGAGCTGATGATCATCACCGCGGTCTACGACCACGACGCGCGGAAGAAGAGCTACAGCCTGCTCGCGCAAGCGTTCGGCCTCGGCAAGCGCGCGGCGGCTTAAAGTCCACCGGCCTCTCCACCGTCATTGCGAGGAGCGAAGCGACGAAGCAATCCAGTCTTCCTTTGTGGCCTCTGGATTGCTTCGCGGAGTTTATCATCGGGCCGGCCTTTGGCCGGACCCGTTGGCTCGCAATGACGAAATGTGCGCGAAGAGGACGTCATGAAAGAGCCCTGCGTCTACATCGTCGCGAACCGGCGCAACGGAACGCTCTACACCGGCGTCACCAGCAATCTGCCGAAACGGGCATTCGAACATCGCCAAGGCCAGGTGGCGGGGTTTTCGAAACAATACGGCTGCAAGATGCTGGTCTGGTACGAGCTTCACGACAGCATGATCGGCGCGATCACCCGCGAAAAGCAGCTCAAGGCCGGCAGCCGCGCCGCCAAGCTGGCTCTGATTGAAGGCCTCAATCCGCAGTGGAAGGATTTGTACGGCGACCTGATTTGAGCGGCCGGCGCAAAGCAAGAACTGGATTGCTTCGCTCCGCTCGCAATGACGTTGATAGTGTGGCCGAAGCATTAGAGTCTGTCATTGCGAGGAGCGCAGCGACGAAGCAATCCAGTTCTTGTTTGTTGCTTTCTGGATTGCTTCGCTGCGCTCGCAATGACGGGGTTAGCGCACCGCCGTCTACCGCACCCCTCACTCCGCCTTCTCACTGAACGTCGCCCGGAACGGGTGCCCCGGATACACGCCCACGATCCGGAACTCCTTCGAAAAAAACTGCAGCTCCTCCAGCGCGAACTTCAGCCCGCGGTCTTCCGGATGGCCGTCGACATCGGCGTAAAACTGCGTGGCGAAGAAATTGCCGTCGACCATGTAGCTTTCCAGCTTCGTCATGTTGACGCCGTTGGTGGCAAAGCCGCCCATCGCCTTGTAGAGTGCGGCGGGCAGGTTGCGGACCCGGAAAACAAAACTGGTCACCAAGGGCCCCGAGCCCTGCGCCGCCCACTTCTGCTCGCGCGCGAGCACCACGAAGCGGGTGGTGTTGTGGGTTTCGTCCTCGACGTCTTCGGCGAGGATATCGAGGCCGTAGATCTGCGCGGCGAGCCGCGAGGCGATCGCGGCGCAGCTCTTGTCGCCGCGTTCGGCGATGATCCGCGCCGAGCCCGCGGTATCGGCGGCGACGATCGGCTTGATGCCGAGCTTGCGGATGATGCGGCGGCACTGGCCGAGCGCATGGACGTGGCTCTCCACCGTCTTGATGTCAGAAAGCTTGCTGCCGCGCGGCGCCATCAGCTGGTGGCGGATCGGCAAGAACCATTCGCCGACGATGAACAGACCCGACTGCGGCAGCAGGTGATGAATGTCGGCGACGCGCCCGGCGACCGAGTTCTCGATCGGAATCATGCCGAGATCCGCCTCGCCGGAGGAGATCGCCGCCAGCGCGTCCTCGAAGGTCGGGCACGGCATCGGCTCGGCACTGGGCCAGGCCTCGACAATGGCGATGTGCGAGTTGGCGCCGGGCTCGCCCTGGAATGCAATTTTCATGGTCTTCAGGTTTCTGGGTTCTGGAGGGGACTAACAACGTCATTGCGAGCGCAGCGAAGCAATCCAGGGGCCACAAGCAAGAACTGGATTGCTTCGTCGCAAGAGCTCCTCGCAATGACGGGTGCTATCATGTTCAGCTTTTCGCCAGCATGCGGCGCGCGGTCTCTAAGTCATCCGCCGTATCGACCCCCAGCGGTACCGAATTCACGATGGCGGCGTCGATCCGCATGCCGGCTTCCAGCGCCCGCAACTGTTCGAGTTTTTCGCGCTGTTCCAGCACCGACGGCGGCAATTTGACAAAACGCTCCAGCGCGGCGCGCCGGTAGGCATAAAGCCCGATGTGATGGTAGCGCGGCCCGTCGCCCCAGGGCGCGGTGGCGCGGGTGAAATACAGCGCCCGCAGCCGCTCGCCGCCCAACGGCGAGCCGACCAGTTTGACCACGCTCGGGGTGGTGTGTTCCTCGTGCACCCGGATCTCGGCGCACAGCGTTCCGATATCCACCGCGGCATCGTCGAGCAGCGCCGCCGCGGCGCGGATGTCCTGCGCCGGAATGGTCGGCAGATCGCCCTGCAGGTTGATGATGGTATCGATTTCGCCCGCGGGATCGAGGGTGCCGAGCGCCTCGAAAATCCGGTCCGACCCGGACGGATGGTCGGCGCGCGTCATCACCGCCTCGCCGCCATGGGCGGTCACCGCCTCGGCGATCTCGGGTGTGTCGGTGGCGACAGCCACCCGGCCGATTTGCGCGGCCTGCGCCCGGCGCAGCACATGGACGATCATCGGCGCCCCGGCGATGTCCAGCAGCGGCTTGCGGGGCAGGCGGGTCGCGGCCAGCCGGGCCGGAATCAGCACCAGAGTGCGGGTCTGCGTCATCGGCTCTTTCTTATCCCTCCCCCTTGTGGGGAGGGTGGCCAGCCGAAGGCTGGTCGGGTGGGGGTAGCCACAACGGAAGCGCCTCGCTTGTGGCTACCCGAGAGCGAGCTTCGCTCGTCTCGACCACCCCGGCCTCCGCTGCGCTCGGCCGACCCTCCCCACAGGGGGGAGGGATGAGAGCAGGCGTCATGCCCAAAAAAAAGCGGTTCAACTTCATATGCAATCGCGCGGAATTGGCGGCGGAAAGGGCGAAAGTTGCGGCGTTTATACGGGTTGCCAGAGCGGGGGCAAACCGTTATCTCAAACCCGCTGCCTGTGCAGCTGCGAACACTTGATTCCTCGATCAATCCGTGGCCGTCCCAAGCGGCCTTCCAGGCGACCTTCCCGGCGTGGAGCAGAAGCTAAAATGGACTCCTTCGAACTCAATAAAATTCTCGGTGCCATTCTTGCCACCTGCCTGGTCTTGCTGGTCCTGAACTTTTCCGCGCAGGCGATTTTCGCCCCCGGCAAGCTGGAAAAGCCGGGCTACGACATCGCGGTGAAGGAAGCCGCCGAGGGACACAAGGAGGCCGCCGCACCCTCCGAGCCGATCGAAAAACTGCTGCAGACCGCCTCGGTGGAAAAGGGCGCCGCCTCGGCCAAGAAGTGCGCCGCCTGCCATACCTTCGACAAGGGCGGCCCCAACCGCGTCGGTCCCAATCTCTACGGCATCGTCGGCGACAAGAAGGGCGAGGGCCGCGGCTTCAATTTCTCCGCCGCCATGAAGGCCAAGGGCGGCACCTGGACCTTCGAGGACCTCAACAAGTTCATCGACAATCCCAAGGGTTTTGTCCCCGGCACCGCCATGGGCTTCGCCGGCATCCAGCGCGATTCCGAACGCGCCGACGTCATCAACTACCTGCGCACGCTGTCGGACAACCCGGAACCGATCCCGACCGCAGCGAAATAGCCGGCGGTCGCGACGCCAATATGGATTGAACGGCCGGGATTTTCCCGGCCGTTTTTGTATTTGCCACTGACCTCTCTGCACGTCATGGCCGGGCTCCGTCCCGGGCACCACCTCTCCACACGTCATGGCCGGGCTTCGTCCCGGCCATCCACGCCTGTCTTGCTGCGAGTTAGTAAAGACGTGGATGCCCGGGACAAGCCCGGGCATGACGAACTTGGAGACTGTCATCCGGGTGCGATCGCCTCACCACTGCGTTATCGGGACCTTTCGCCGCAACCGGCCATGGACCGGGATGGTATGATCCGGCAAAACCGGCATAATCGGTCGAATCCTCGCCTTATATGGCGCCTCTAATCGCTTTTCGGCACCACGGGAACTCAGAACATTGGCTATTACCCGACGACGTCTTCTTGCGAGCGGCGCCTGTGCCGCCGTCTCCCCCGCGATATCAGGCGCGACCGCGATCTCCACCGCTACCCTGGCCGCCGCCCAGGCCGCGACATCTCCGGCCGCCGGTGAGCCCGCGTGGAAACACGCCTTCTCGCTGTTCGGCGACGTCAAGTATCCCGCCGATTTCAAGCGCTACGACTACGTCAATCCGGATGCCCCCAAGGGTGGGATGGTGCGCCAGAGAGCGATCGGCACCTTCGACAATTTCAACATCGTCGTGGCCGGGCTGAAAGGGACCATCGCCGGCAGCGTCGCGCAGATCTATGACCGGCTGACAACGCAGTCCCAGGACGAGGTCGCCACCGCCTACGGCCTGCTGGCCGAGCAGATGACCCGTCCCGACGATTTTTCCTGGGTCAAATACCGCCTGCGCCCGAACGCGCGCTGGCACGACGGCAAGCCGGTGACGCCGGAAGATGTCATCTTCTCCTTCAACACCTTCAAGCAATACAGCGCGCGGGAGCGGTTCTACTACCGCCACATCGTCAAGGCCGAGCAATCCGGCGAGCGCGAAATCCTGTTCACCTTCGACAGCCCCGGCAACCGCGAGCTGCCTTCCATCACCGGCGAACTCTACGTGCTGCCCAGGCACTGGTGGGAGGGCACCGACGCCCAGGGCAAGAAGCGCGACGTCAGCGCCACCACGCTCGAGATCCCGCTCGGGATCCGGACCCTACCGGATCAAGGAATTCGACGCCGGCCGCTCGCTGGTGCTGGAGCGGGTCAAGGACTACTGGGGCAAGGATGTTCCGGCCAATGTCGGCCAGAACAATTTCGACGTGCTGCGCTACGAGTATTTCCGCGACCCCACCGTGGCGCTCGAGGCCTTCAAGGGCGACCAGGTCGACTGGATCGTGGAAAACAGCGCCAACGCCTGGAACACGCGCTACGATTTCCCGGCCGTGCGCGACGGGCGCGTCATCAAGGAGAAATTCCCCACCGCCAGCATCGGCCGCATGCAGGGCTACGTGTTCAACCTGCGCCGGCCGCTGTTCAAGGATGTCCGGCTGCGCCGCGCCTTCAACTACGCCTACGATTTCGAGGAGATGAACCGCCAGCTCTCGTTCGGCGATTACCAGCGCGACAACAGCTATTTCGACGGCACCGAACTGGCCTCGACCGGCCTGCCCGAAGGCCAGGAGCTGCAGATCCTCGAAACCATGCGTGACAAGGTGCCGCCCGAGGTCTTCACCACGCCCTACCAGAATCCGGTCGGCGGCAATCCGGAAAACGTGCGCAACAATCTGCGCGAGGCGGCGCGGCTGTTGAAGGAGGCCGGCTTCGAGATCAAGAACCGCCAGCTGACCGGTCCGGACGGCAAGCCCGTCAGCGTCGAATTCCTTACCCGGGATCCCGCCGAGCAGCGCGGTATCCTGTTCTACAAGCCCAATCTCGAAAGGCTCGGCGTCACCGTCACGATTCGCAATGTCGACGACGCCCAATACCAGAATCGCCTGCGCGATTTCGATTTCGACATCGTCACTGATCTATGGGCGCAGTCGCTGTCGCCGGGCAACGAACAGCGCGAGTTCTTCGGCTCCAGGGCGGCGGACCAGTCCGGCTCCCGCAACACCCCCGGCATCAAGAACCCTGCCGTGGACGCCCTGATCGAACGGATCATCTTCGCTCACGACCGCGCCGAACTGGTCGCCGCCACCAAGGCGATGGACCGGGTGCTGTTGTGGAATTTCTACCTGGTGCCGATGTTCACCATCAATTACGAGCGCTACGCCCGCTGGGACCGTTTCAGCCATCCCGATCCGTTGCCGAAATACGGCATTGCCGGTTTCCCGGATTTGTGGTGGTGGGACGCCGACAAGGCCGCCAGGATCGGCAAACGATCTTGAAGGGTCTTTCGCGGATGGCAGGATTCGACCGCCGGCAGGTACTCGGTCTCGGCATCGGAGCGATGGGGGTCGCCTGGGTCCACCCCGCGCGTCGCGGCGGCGGAGGAAGCCGGCACCGAAACCCATGGTCTGTCGGTATTCGGCGACCTGAAATACCCGCCGGATTTCCAGCACTTCGATTACGTCAACCTGGCGGCGCCGAAAGGCGGCACCTTTTCCACCATCCCCTCGGTGCGCACCAACAACCAGTCGTACTACACCTTCAATTCGTTCAACGCCTTCATCCTCAAGGGCGAGGGCGCGCAGGGCATGGACCTGGTGTTCGCCACCCTGCTGGCGCGCGCCGCCGACGAGCCGGATGCGATGTATGGCCAGCTGGCGAAATCAGTGCAGATCTCGCCCGACAAGCTGACTTACCGCTTCACCCTGCGCAGCGAAGCCCGGTTTCACGACGGCTCGAAGATCACCGCGCAGGACGCCGCGTTCTCGCTGACGGCGCTGAGGACCAAGGGGCACCCCTTGGTGGTGCAGCAGATGCGCGACATGGTGCAGCGCCGAGGCGCTCGATGACGCGACGCTGGTGGTGACATTCGCCGAACATCGCGCCCGCGACGTGCCGCTGTTCGTCGTCAGCATGCCGATTTTTTCCAGGGCTTACTATGCCGGCCGCGCGTTCGATGAATCGACGCTGGACGTTCCGCTCGGCTCCGGGCCCTACAAGGTCGGAAAGTTCGAGGTCAACAATTACGTCGAATACGAGCGGGTCAAGGACTGGTGGGGCGCCGATCTGCCGGTGTCGCGCGGCATGTTCAACTTCGACACCGTGCGCTACCAGTTCTACCGCGACCGCGACGTCGCCTTCGTCGGCTTCACCGCGAAGAATTATTTGTACCGCGAGGAGTTCACCTCCCGCGTGTGGGCCACCCAGTATGATTTCCCCGCCGTCAAGGACGGCCGGGTCAAGCGCGAGATCCTGCCCGACGATACCCCGTCCGGCGCCCAGGGCTGGTTCATCAATCTGCGGCGTGAAAAATTCAAGGACCCGCGGGTGCGCGAGGCGCTGATCCTGGCGTTCGATTTCGAGTGGACCAACAAGACCATCATGTACGGCGCCTACAGCCGCACCCATTCGCCGTTCCAGAATTCCGACCTGATGGCCAAGGGTCCGCCGTCGGGCGAAGAGCTCAAGCTCCTGGAGCCGTTTCGCGGCAAGGTGCCGGACGAGGTGTTCGGTGAGCCGTTCACGCCGCCGGTGTCGGATGGCTCCGGACAGGACCGCACCCTGCTGCGCAAGGCGTCGCAGCTGCTGCAGGACGCGGGGCTGGTCATCAAGGACAAAAAACGCGTGCTGCCGAACGGCGAGGTGTTCAGGATCGAATTTTTGATCGACGAGCCGTCGATCGAGCCGCATCACGGGCCCTACCTCAAGAACCTTGCGGCCCTCGGCATCGAGGCCAGCCTGCGGCGGGTCGATGCCGTGCAGTACCGCGCCCGGCTCGAGGATTTTGATTTCGACATGACCATCGAGCGTTTCAGCCTGTCGGCGACGCCGGGCGACTCGCTGCGGCCGTTCTTCACGTCGCAGGCGGCCAACACCAAGGGCTCCTACAATCTGGCCGGGATCGCCGATCCTGTCATCGATGCCATGGTGCAGAAGATTCTGGATGCGCCCAGCCGCGCCGACCTGACGGTGGCCTGCCGCGCCTTCGACCGCGTCTTCCGCGCCGGCCGCTACTGGGTGGCGCAGTGGTATCGGGCTACCCATCCGGTGGCCTACTGGGACGTGTTCGACCATCCCAAGGTGCTGCCGCGCTACCAGATCGACAACTATTCCTCCAGCGTCGGCGAGCGCACCCTGTGGTGGTCCGATCCCGACAAGGCCGGGAAGCAGGGCTAGCGGATATGAACGACGCAGCCTTATCCCTCCCCCTTGTGGGGAGGGTGGCCAGCCGAAGGCTGGTCGGGTGGGGGTAGCCACAACGGAAGCGCCTTTCTTTGGCTACCCGAGAGCGAGCTTCGCTCGTCTCGACCACCCCGGCCTCCGCTTCGCTCGGCCGACCCTCCCCACAAGGGGGGATGGATCACTCATCGTCATCACCAAACACAACGCAGGCGAAATAACCGACTATCGCCCGCCGCATTCTGTTGATGATTCCGACCCTGCTCGGAATCCTGTTCGTGTCGTTCGTGGTGGTGCAGTTCGCGCCGGGCGGCCCGGTGGAGCGGGTGCTGGCGCTGCTGAGCGGCGCCGATACCGGCGGCGCCTCGCGCGTCTCGGGCTCAACCGGCGATCTGCGCCCCTCGGCCCCGATGGGCATGTCCGGCGACGCCATGAGTGCGAAATACCGCGGCGCCCAGGGGCTCGATCCCGAATTCGTCAAGAGCCTCGAAAAGCAGTTCGGCTTCGACAAGCCGGCGCCGGAACGCTTCGCGCTGATGGTGTGGAATTTCGCCCGGTTCGATTTCGGCAAGAGCTATTTTCGCGACATCAGCGTGGTGCAGCTGATCAAGGAAAAGCTGCCGGTCTCGATGTCGCTGGGGATCTGGATGACGCTCTTGAGCTACCTGATCTCGATCCCGCTCGGCATCAGGAAGGCGGTGTCCGACGGATCGAGTTTCGATACCTGGACCTCGACGCTGATCACCATCGCCTTCGCCATCCCCGGCTTCCTGTTCGCCATCCTGTTGATCATCCTGTTCGCCGGCGGCTCGTTCCTCAGCATCTTTCCGCTGCGCGGGCTGACCAGTGACGGCTGGAGCACGTTCCCGTGGTACTGGAAGATCCTGGACTATTTCTGGCACCTCACTTTGCCGCTGATCGCGATGTCGCTGTCGGCCTTCGCCACCACGACGCTCCTGACCAAGAATTCGTTTCTCGACGAGATCCGCAAGCAATACGTCATGACCGCCCGCGCCAAGGGCTGCTCTGAACGCCAGATGCTGTACAATCACGTCTTCCGCAATGCCATGCTGATCGTGATCTCCGGCTTCCCCGCCGCCTTCATCCATGCGTTCTTCACAGGCTCGCTCTTGATCGAGACCATCTTTTCGCTCGACGGATTAGGCCTGCTCAGTTTCGAGAGCGTGCTCAACCGCGACTACCCGGTGGTGTTCGGAAACCTGTTCATCTTTTCGCTGCTCGGCCTCGTGGTCAACCTGATCTCCGACCTCGCCTACATGTGGATCGACCCGCGGATCGATTTCGAGGCGCGGGACGTCTGATGACCCTGATCGCGCCGCCGCCGGTCGAGACCACGACGCAGTCGCCGCTCGGCGGAGCCGTCCCGCCGACCGGCCAGCGGTTCGCGGTCTCGCCGCTGAACCGGCGCCGCTGGCAGAATTTTAAATCGAACCGGCGCGGCTACTGGTCGCTGTGGATCTTCCTGATTTTGTTCTTCGTCTCGCTGTTCGCCGAACTGATCGCCAACGACCGGCCGTTCCTGGTCAGGTACGACGGTCATCTGTATTTCCCGGCCTTCGTCAGCTATTCGGAAACCACGTTCGGCGGCGATTTCGAAACCGCCGCGGACTATCGCGATCCCTATCTGCAGAAGCTGATCGCGGACAAGGGCGGCTCCATCGTCTGGCCGCTGATCCGCTATTCCTACGACACTCACAATCTCGACCTGCCGACCCCGGCGCCGTCGAAGCCGACCTGGATGCTGACCGAGGCCGAGTGCAGGCAGGTGGTCGAGAAAAAAGGCCTCAAGGGCTGCCGCGATCTCGAATACAACTGGCTCGGCACCGACGACCAGGGCCGCGACGTTGTGGCGCGGCTGATTTACGGTTTTCGGGTTTCGGTGCTGTTCGGCCTTACCCTGACCTTCCTGTCCTCGATCATCGGCATCGCTGCCGGCGCCGTGCAGGGCTATTTCGGCGGCTGGACCGACCTCTTGTTCCAGCGCGTCATCGAGGTGTGGAACGCGATACCGTCACTGTATCTGCTGCTGATCCTGTCGTCGGTGCTGGTGCCCGCCTTCTTCGTGCTGCTCGGCATCCTGCTGCTGTTCTCCTGGGTGTCGCTGGTGGGTCTGGTGCGCGCCGAATTCCTGCGCGGCCGCAATTTCGAATACATCATGGCGGCCCGCGCGCTCGGCGTCTCCAACCGGATGATCATGTTCCGGCATCTGTTGCCGAATGCCATGGTGGCGTCCATGACCTACCTGCCGTTCATCGTCTCGGCCTCGGTGATGACGCTGACCGCGCTCGACTTCCTCGGCTTCGGCCTGCCGCCGGGGTCGCCGTCGCTGGGCGAATTGCTGTCGCAGGGCAAGACCAACATCCAGGCGCCATGGCTCGGCTTCACCGGCTTCTTCGCGGTGGCGATCATGCTGTCGCTGCTGATCTTCATCGGCGAAGCCGTCCGCGACGCCTTCGATCCGCGCAAGACGTTCAGGTAGGAGTGGCATGGATAGCGGGATGGCGATGACGGTGAGTGATCCCTCCCCCTTGCGGGGAGGGTCGGCCGAGCGAAGCGGAGGCCGGGGTGGGGAAAGCCACAACGGAAGCCTTGCGTGTGGCTACCCCCACCCGACCAGCCTTCGGCTGGCCACCCTCCCCACAAGGGGGAGGGATCAGAAAAAGCCGCCGCGAGAGCCCTCCTGATGGACGCCATCAACCAGCCGCTGCTCGATGTCCGCGATCTTTCGGTGGCGTTTCGCCATGGCGGCGGCACGTCGGTCGCGGTCGACCATATTTCGTTCGAGATCAAACGCGGCGAGTGCGTGGCGTTGGTCGGCGAATCCGGCTCGGGCAAGTCGGTCAGCGCGCTGTCGATCCTGAAACTGCTGCCGTATCCGACCGCGTCGCATCCCAGTGGCAGCATCCATTTCAAGGGCCGCGAGCTGATCGATCTGCCGGAGAACGATATCCGCTCGATCCGCGGCAACGACATCTCGATCATCTTCCAGGAACCGATGACGTCGCTCAACCCGCTGCACACCATCGAGGCCCAGATCGGCGAGATCCTGCAGCTGCATGGCGGCGTGCGCGGCAACGGGGCGCGGGGGCGGATTCTCGAATTGCTCACCCAGGTCGGGATTCCCGATCCCGAGAGCAGGCTCAAGAGCTATCCGCATCAGTTGAGTGGCGGCCAGCGCCAGCGCGTCATGATTGCGATGGCGCTCGCCAACGAGCCGGACCTGTTGATCGCGGATGAGCCGACCACCGCGCTCGATGTCACCGTGCAGGCGCAGATCCTGGCGCTGCTGGCGGAAATTCGCGCCCGTCTCGGCATGAGCCTGTTGTTCATCACCCACGATCTCGGCATCGTTCGCCGCATCGCCGACGTGGTCTGCGTCATGAACAACGGCAAGATCGTCGAGCAGGGACCGGTCGAGCAGGTCTTCACCGCCCCACAACATCCCTACACCCGCGCGCTGCTGGCCGCCGAGCCGAAGCCCGATCCGGCGCCGCCGCGGCCCGATGCGCCGGTGGTGATGTCGGCCGACGACCTGAAGGTGTGGTTTCCGGTCAAGCGCGGCCTGCTGCGCCAGACGGTCGGATACATCAAGGCGGTCGATGGCGTCAGCGTTAGCGTGCGTAAGGGCGAGACGTTGGGCGTGGTTGGCGAGTTCTGGCTCCGGCAAGACCACGCTGGGTCTCGCGCTGTTGCGGCTGATCTCGTCGAGCGGGCCGATCGTGTTTCTCAGCAGCAACATCCAGGGCCTGCCGTTCAAGGCGATGCGGCCGTTTCGCCGCGACATGCAGATCGTGTTCCAGGATCCGTTCGGCGCGCTCAGCCCGCGGATGTCGATCGGCGACATCGTCGCCGAGGGCCTGCGCGTGCACCAGGGCGCGCTTTCGGCAGCCGAGCGGGAAGTGCGCGTCATCAAGGCACTGAAGGACGTCGGCATGGATCCGGAGACCCGGATGCGCTATCCGCACGAATTCAGTGGCGGCCAGCGCCAGCGCATCAGCATCGCCCGCGCCGTGGTGTTGGAGCCGAGCTTCGTAGTGCTGGACGAGCCGACCAGCGCGCTCGACATGCTGCTGCAGGCGCACATGGTCGATCTGCTGCGCGAGCTGCAGCGCAAGCACGACCTGACCTATCTGTTCATCTCCCACGATCTGCGCGTGGTGGCCTCGCTCGCCAGTCATCTGATCGTGATGCGGCAGGGCAAGGTGGTCGAGGAAGGCCCAGCCTCGGAGCTGTTCAAGAATCCAAAGAGCGATTACACCCGGGCCTTGTTCGCCGCCGCGTTCCGCATCGAAGCCGCGCCCGGCGCGCCGACGGCGCAATAGGTTCTGCGATGGGCGAACGCAACGATGCAAAACCTGCGATCGCCGATCGCGCCGCCGAGGTGACGCTCGAAGGCCCGACGCTGATCGGGCGCGGCTACATGAACTACGAGCGTTACGGGATTTCGATCGGTCGTCACGGCGAGCCGCCGCTGCGCCAGCAGCGCGACGTGCTGCGCGCCGATCGCGTCGCCGCCGTGCTGCCGGTCGACCTTGCGCGCGAGCAGGTGGTGCTGATCCGCCAGTTCCGGCTTCCCGGCCATCTCGCCACCGGCCGTGGCGACATGGTCGAGATCGTGGCCGGCCGGATCGAGCACGGCGAAGCCGCCGCGGTCGCGGCGCGGCGCGAATGCGCTGAGGAAACCGGCGTCGCGCCGGAGCGGCTGATCGAACTGTACAGCGTGTTGCCAACGCCCGGCTTTACCGACGAGGAGGTGGTGTTCTTTCTCGGCTTCGTCGATGCCTCGCGCGTCTCGACGCGAGCCGGCGTCGCTGCGGAATCGGAGGATATCGAGACCTTCGTGGTATCGATCGACGACGCGCTGGCCGCGCTCGACCACGGCCAGGTCGCCAACGGCCTCCTGATCACCGCGCTGCAATGGCTGGCGCTGCACCGCGCGCGACTGCGGGAATATTTCGACTCTGCGCAGACGTAAGCTTTGCACTCCGTCATGCCCGGGCTTGTCCCGGGCATCCACGTCTTCGCTGAACCACCGCAAGAAAGATGTAGATGGCCGGGACAAGTCCGGCCATGACGGACATCAATCCAGCCGCTTGACGCTCGTGACCTCGCTGCCTGCCGCCGCGATCCGGGCGATGGCGGTGCGGGTGTTTTCGGTCGCAGTCGCCATGTGATAGGCATTGGCGTGAACGACGGTGTCGGCATCGCGCACGATCGCGACATGGCCCTTCCAGAAGATCAGGTCGCCACGGCGCAGGCTTTGCGCCTCGGCATCGGACAGGGTTCGGCCCAGGAAGCCTTCCTGCATGTCGGTGTCGCGCAGACAGCGCGTGCCGCAGGCGTTCAGCGCAATCTGCACCAGGCCGGAACAGTCGATGCCGAGCGCGGTCTTGCCGCCCCACAGATACGGCGTGCCGACGAATCGTTCCGCCACTTCGACAAAATCAACTTCAAAATGGTCGAGCGCACCGAGGTGCTGCGGGGTGAGGAAGCCGCCATCGGCCGTCACGGCAAAACCGCTATCGTCGCGCTTCACCGCGACCTTCGCTCCCAGCGTCAGGGTGTCAGTCGGCGGCAGCTTGATCGATGGGCCGGGGAACACCAGGGTGCGCAGCGCCGTCACCTTGTGGGTCGCCGATGCGCCAGGCCTTGCCAGGGCGCGATCGGGCAGCCAGCCGACATAGCCGTCGCCGTCGAGCTGACCCCAGGCCCAGCCCTCGGGGTTGCGGTCATAGACCGTGACGCGTTCGCCCTTCAGCGCCTGCGTATCCAGCAGGGCGCTGGACGACGCCTCCTGGCGCAGCGGCGCCATGGCGTCGATGATCTCGAATGTCTCGCCTTCGACGAAGCGCTCAGCCATGACTTTGCCTTCGAGGTATTTTGCGGCGAGATCGGGGCGTGCCGGGGTCAGGCGCGGATCATCCATAGCGTTCGCTCAGTAATTTGTAGATCGCGCGCGCCGCCTGGCATTCGCCGCCTTCGGGCCGCGCCGGCTTCGCCGATGGGGTCCAGCCGTAGATATCGACATGAAGCCAGCTTTTGGCGGCCTCAACGAAGCGCTGCAGGAACAGCGCGCAGGTGATCGAGCCGGCGAAGCCGCCGGACGGCGCATTGTTGATGTTGGCGACTTTCGAATCAAGCCAGGAATCGTAAGGCGCCCACAACGGCAACCGCCACAACGGATCGCTCTCGGCGCTGGCGCAGCGCGCCAGGTCCAGCGCCAGCGTCTCGTCGTTGGTGTAGAACGGCGGCAGTTCGGGGCCGAGTGCGACCCGGGCGGCGCCCGTCAGCGTGCCGAGATCGACCAAAAGGTCCGGCTTTTCTTCATCCGCCAGCGCCAGCGCGTCGGCCAGCACCAGCCGGCCTTCGGCGTCGGTGTTGCCGATTTCCACCGTCGGTCCCTTGCGCGACGGGAAGATGTCGAGCGGCCGGAACGCGTTGCCGTTGACCGCATTTTCCACCGCTGGAATAAGCACTCTCAATCTTAAGTCGAGTTTGGCGTCCATCACCATCGACGCCAGCGCCAGCACGTTGGCGGCGCCGCCCATGTCCTTTTTCATGATCAGCATGCCGCTCGATGGCTTCAGGTCGAGCCCTCCGGTGTCGAAGCAGACGCCCTTGCCGACCAGCGTCACCTTCGGATGCGCCGGATTGCCCCAGCTGAAATCGATCAGCCGCGGCGCGCGCGGCGACGCCATCCCAACCGCATGGATCAATGGAAAATTCCGCGCCTTGAGTTCGTCACCAACGATACAGCTGAACTCTGCGCCGAACCGGGCAGCGAGTTGCCGCGCGGCGTCTGCCAGCTGTTCCGGCCCCATGTCGTTGGCGGGGGTGTTGATCAGGTCGCGGGCAAGCGTGACCGCATCGGCCATGCGTCCGATGTCGGCGACATCGATACCATCAGGCGGCTGCAATCGCACGTCGGGCGCCTCGGCCTTGCGGTAGCGACTGAACCGGTAGCTGCCAAGCGCAAAGGCCAGCACCGCCAGCCGCATATCGTGCGGCGCGTTGGCGAAGCGATAGACACCGGGCGGCAGCAGTCCCGGCAATTGTCCCGGCCGGAACAGGTCGCGCGATTTGGTGGTCTCGTCCTCGAGACCGAACAGAACGTGGGTGATCGCGCCTTCCGCGGACGGCAGCGTCAGGCATTCTCCCGGCTTGGCGGCAAAGCCGTTAGCCAAGGCAAACTGTTGCGCCGGCGCGGGGAGGGTGGCGCTCAGCGCCTGCCAGGTCGTTTTGGTGACGAAGCTGATCGGAATGGCAACTGCGGCAGAGGCGGCGTCGAACACAGGATGCATTTTGTCTCGGTCTCGCTTGGCTTTGCAGGTTAGCGCATGTCCCGGCGAAGTGGAATCCGGTTCGCCGATAAGGACATGCGCCAACACGAGAATCTACGGCGCTTCCCGGTGATATTGGATCACTCGGTGATCCAATATCACCGGGAAGCGCTGTAGGGCGCGGGGGTTAGCACGGCGTATCAAGGCCCAATTAACCAGACGTTAGGGTTAACAGTCTATTGCTCAGGCCCATTCGGCCTTCACTGGCCCCGCCATCGTGAGTCAACGTGCCATGCGTCAGCAGTCTTGTCTTGCCCGGTTTCTTGTGACCGCGGCCGTGACGGCGGTTTTGGCCGCGGGACTTGGCGGTTGCCAGACTGCGGGCATGCCGGACCTGACCGGTTCCCTCAACGCCCGGGCGGAAGCGACGCCGGATGCCGACCCGCGTCGCGCGGCCGAAGCTTATGGCGAACGCTACCGCGCCAACCCCAAGGATGCCGACGCGGCCTTGCGTTACGGCCAGGCGCTGCGCGCCACGGGCCAGCGCTCCCAGGCCGTCGCGGTATTCGAACAGGCGACCTACGCGCATCCGGCCGACAAGCGACTGCTGGCCGGTTACGGCCGCGCGCTGGCCGACAACGGCAATTTCCAGCAGGCCTTCGACGTCCTGTCGCGCGCCCACAGCCCAGACAACCCCGATTGGCGGATCCTGTCGGTGCAGGGCACCGCGCTCGATCAACTCGGCCGCCACGACGAGGCGCGGCGCTATTATGCCAGCGCGCTGAAGATCATGCCCGGGGAACCTTCGGTATTGTCCAATCTCGGCATGTCCTACGTGCTGTCGAAGGATCTGCCCAAGGCCGAAGACGCGCTGCGCCGCGCCTACGCCGACAAGAACGCCGATGCCCGGGTGCGGCAGAATCTGGCACTGGTGGTCGGCCTGCAGGGCCGCTTCGGCGAGGCGGAAAGCATCGTCAAGGCCGACCTGCCGGCCGAAGAGGCCGCAGCCAACGTGGCCTATCTGAAAGAGATGCTGAGCCGCAAGGACAACCCGCGCGCCGGCACCGCATCGACGGAAGCCGTCGGCCGTTCCTGATCGTCGCAGGTTTTGCCGCGGCGTGATTGGCACGAGTTTCACGTTACTCGATGCTGACGTCGCATGATCAGCAGACAAAAGGCCCGCTGGTGTCGCCGGCGGGCCTCGGTATTTTAAAGATCGATCGAAGGATTCCAGTACATCCGTGGAAATCCTCGACCGTTCTATTCGACGCGAAGGTTTTCCGCGCTCGTCTTGCCGCGGACGCTGTCAGTCTTGGCTTCGAACGAAAGCTTCTGGCCTTCGTTGAGCGAGCTCAGACCCGCGCGCTCGACGGCGCTGATATGAACGAACACGTCGGTGCCGCCATTGTCGGGCTGAATGAAGCCGAAGCCCTTGGTTGCGTTGAACCATTTAACTGTTCCGGTAGTCATGTAAGTTTCTCCAAGATGCGCGAAAGCGCGTTGCCCGCACGACCTCCGCACGGGCTCGATTCGATTTTCAACGATGTCTTGGGGAATGAGGCCGGTTACGGCGTGGTCAACAAGGCAGAGCGAACGTTCGAATGTCGTCGATATAGGCTATTGAGGGATTTTTACAAGAGCATTTGGCTGAGGACTTTGCCAGTGACGATGACGTGGCCCATCCTACGGTCCCACGATCCTGCATGGCTCGCCCAACATTAATCTGGATCATTGTGATTTTAGACAACAGTGCCGTGCGACTTGCGTCTATCGGCATTGCACTCTGGAAGCCTCCGGGTTCGTTGCTCCTGGTGTTGAGATATGCAATTCTTGGCTGTCGTCGAGCGAGGGACTTGTCGGTGACGTTTAGCCATGTTTTGCGGTTTTTCGTCGTTCTGCTGGCGCTGCCCGCCGCCGCGCAAAGCGCAGAGCGCGCGCCCGATACCATGGCGGCACGGGTGCTGGCCTGCGCGTCGTGCCACGGTGCCGAGGGGCAGGGCACCAACGACGAATATTTCCCCCGTCTCGCCGGCAAGCCGGCCGGTTATCTCTATAACCAGCTGGTGGCGTTTCGCGACGCGCGGCGCAGGTATCCGCCGATGAATTACCTGCTCGAATTCCTGCCCGACGCCTACCTCAAGCAGATCGCCGAACATTTTGCATCGCTGCGGCCGCCTTTCCCGACGCTCACCCCGCCGGTGGTCAGCAACGAGATCCTGGCGCGGGGCGAAAACCTCGTCATCCATGGCGATCCGGCACGAGCTATCCCGGCCTGCCAGGGCTGCCACGGCCCATCCTTCACCGGGATGGAGCCGGCCATTCCGGGTCTGCTTGGGCTGCATGCCAGTTATATCAGCGCGCAGCTCGGCGCCTGGCGCTATGGCACCCGAACCGCCGCGGCGCCGGATTGCATGCAGCAGGTGGCCGGCCGGCTGACCGAGGACGACGTCAAGGCTATCGCGGCGTTCCTGTCGTCGCGTCCGGCGCCCGCCGATCCGTCGCCGGCCGCGCATGGCAGCCTGCCGATGCCGCTGGTGTGCGGCAGCGAGCCGAACTGAAGGGGCCGCGCCGATGGCACAGAGCATGAAACGGATGCTGCGGGCTCTCACCTGGTTCTGGCTGTTGCTGGTCGCAATGGCGCCCGATGTTACCAGGGCGCAGCAGCAGCCGGCGCCGGATGCCGGCTCAATGCTGGCCAGGGGCGAATATCTGGCGCGGGCCGGCGACTGCATCGCCTGCCACACCGCGCCGGAAGGCAAGGTCTTCGCCGGAGGACTGCCGATGAAAACGCCGTTCGGCACGCTCTACACCTCGAACATCACGCCCGATCCCGACACCGGCATCGGGAAATGGAGTTCCGACCAGTTCTACGCCATGATGCACACCGGGCGCTTCCCCGATGGCGGGCTGGTCTATCCGGCAATGCCGTTCGCCTCCTACACCAAGGTGACGCGCGCCGATAGCGACGCGATCTTCGGCTATCTCAAGTCGATCCCGGCGGTGCGCCAGGCCAATCGCCCGCACGAACTGCGCTTTCCCTACTCCAACCGCTCCCTGATCCTCGGCTGGCGCACGCTGTTCTTCACGGAGGGCGAATACAAGCCCGACCCGACCAAGTCGGCGGACTGGAATCGCGGCGCCTATCTGGTCGAGGGTCTGGGCCATTGCGGCATGTGCCACACCGCGATCAACGCGCTGGGCGGCAGTTCGGATTCGCAGGCGTTCGAGGGCGGTCTGATTCCGATGCAGAACTGGTACGCGCCCTCGCTTACCTCCAACAAGGAAGCCGGCCTCGGCGACTGGAGCATCCAGGAAATTTCCGACCTGCTGCGCACCGGGATTTCCGATCGCGGCGTGGTCTATGGCCCGATGGCCGAGGTGGTCTACAACAGCCTGCAATATCTCAGCGACGACGACACCCGAGCCATGGCGGTTTATCTGAAGAGTCTGGCCCAGGGCACCTCGCCCGACAAACCGCCGCGGCCGTTGCCCTCCGCCGAAAGCAGCCTGCTGCTGTCGCTCGGCAAGACCATCTATGACAAGCAATGCGCCAGCTGCCATGGCGTCGAGGGCGCCGGCAAGCCGCCGCATTATCCGCCGCTCGCCGGCAACCCGTCGATCCAGATGGCCTCGGCGGTAAACGCCATCCGCATGGTGCTCAATGGCGGCTATCCGCCGGGCACGGCGGGCAATCCGATGCCCTACGGCATGCCGCCGTTCGCGCAAGGCCTGTCCGACGACGAAGTGGCGGCGGTCGTCACCTATATCCGGACCTCCTGGGGCAACCGCGGCGCGCCGGTCTCGGCGCGCCAGGCCAATGAGCTGCGTTCCGCAACGCTTGATTGAGGCGCCACATGATCAATTCACCGCCGCCCGTCGCGCCGGAAGCGGCCGAAGACCCGGTCCACACCATCGTCCGCGGAGGTCCGCACGGTGCCATCGCCGTGGCCGGCATCGCCACCGCCATCGTCGTCGTGCTGTGGTTTGCGTTTTATGTTTTGGTCTTTCTGCCGCGCGGAGCCGCCCTTTGAGACCAGTACTGTGAGTGCCCGCCGATGACAAGTTCCGAATCGACCCACGGTGAAAGCGCTAATGTCGCCGCTCGGATCGAGCGCCGCTGGGCCACGCTGTCGGTCGCCATCGTCGGTCTCCTGGTTGGCATGGCGACCTTCATCGGTATCCATCAGGCCACCATGCCGCAGGGCCATGTCGAGACCGCCGATCCGAAGACGCTGCATCTGTCCGGCGAGTTCATCGAAAGCAATCTCGGCTCGGCGCTGGAGCCCGATGGTTCGGTGACCGTGCGCGCTATCGGGCAGCAATATTCCTTCACCCCGCAATGTATCGTGGTGCCCTCAGAGACGCCGGTCACCTTGCGCGCCACCAGTTCCGATGTGGTGCATGGCCTGTTGATCGAGGGCACCAACATCAACACCATGCTGGTGCCGGGCTATGTGTCGGAGCTGCCGATCAGCTTCAAGGCAACCGGGGAACACGTTATGCCCTGCCAGGAGTTTTGCGGAATCGGGCATCAAGGCATGTGGGGCAAGGTCAAGGTGGTCGACAAGGCCGCCTTTGCCGGCATGATGGCGTCGCGGCGGAGGCTGACCTGTGTTGACTAGCAAACGGCTCATTCTCGCGCATTTCTGGCTGGCCTTCGCGGTGTTCGGCCTGGCGCTGCTGCTCGGCGCCTGGCAGATGTTCGTGCGTAGCCCGCTCAATGCCTGGCACTTCAACCCGGAATTCTACTATCGCTCGGTCACCGCGCACGGTTCGGCGATGGGGTATGTGTTCCCGACGCTGATCGCGATGGGGTTCGGCTATGCGATCACTGAAGCCACCCTCGACAGAGCCTTGATCGGCGCCCGCTGGGCCTGGGCGGGATTTGCTTTGGTGGCGGTCGGCGCCGTCACCGCGATGATCCCGGTCTCGCTGGGGCTGGCGTCGGTGCTCTACACCTTCTATCCGCCGATGATCGGCAATCCGTTCTACTACATCGGCGTCGTGCTGGTCGTCGTCGGCTCCTGGATCTGGGTCGCGCTGATGTCGATCAATCTGGCCGCCTGGAAGCGTGACAATCCCGGCAAACCGGTGCCGCTGGCGATGTTCGCCAATGTCGCCGGCTCCTATCTGTGGGGCTGGACCGCAGTCGGCGCCGCGCTTGAATTGCTGTTTCAGATTCTGCCCGTGGCGCTCGGCCTGCGTTCCACCATCGACGCCGGCCTGGCGCGGGTGTTCTTCTCCTGGACACTGCACGCCATCGTCTATTTCTGGCTGATGCCGACCTACATCGCCTATTACACGATTTTCCCGCGCGCCATCGGCGGGCGGCTCTACAGCGATCCCATGGCCAGGATCTCGTTCATCCTGTTCCTGGTGGTGGCGATGCCGATCGGCGTGCATCACCTGTTCGCCGATCCGCAGGTCGGCGCCGGCTTCAAATTCATGCATTCGGTGTTCACCGGCCTCGTCGCCCTGCCGACGCTGCTCACCGTGTTCACCATCTGCGCCTCGGCGGAGATCGCCAGCCGCCTGCGCGGCGGTCGCGGCGCATTCGGCTGGGTCAGCGCGCTGCCCTGGAGCAACCCGATCATGCTGGCCACCGCACTGTCGCTGGTGATGCTGGGTTTCGGCGGCGCCGGCGGGCTGATCAACATGAGCTATCAGCTCGATACCACCATCCACAACACCCAGTGGATCACCGGCCACTTCCACCTGATCTTCGGCGGCGCCATCGTCATCATGTATTTCGCCATCGCCTATGACCTGTGGCCGCATCTGACCGGCCGCGCGCTGGACGATCTGCGCCTGATGCGTGCGCAGCTCTGGCTGTGGTTCATCGGCATGATCGTCACCACGTTTCCGTGGCACTATGTCGGCATCCTCGGCATGCCGCGCCGCATGGCGTTCTACGATTACGCCAATCCCGCGATTTCCCCGCAGGCTCTGTCAGTGTCGCTATCAGCCATCGGCGGGCTGATCCTGCTGGCATCGGGTATTCTGTTCCTGGCGGTGTTGGTCCGCGGACAACTGGCCCCGCGGCGCGATGAGGGCGCCTATCGCTTCGCCATGGCGGTGCATCCACCGACGACGGTGCCGGTGGCGCTGAACAGTTTTGGGCTGTGGCTGGCCTTGATGGTCGGCCTGACGGTGGTGAATTATGGTTTCCCGATTGCCCAGTTGATGGCGCTCAAGGATACCAACGTGCCCGTGGTCTATGTCGGAGCCGCGCGATGAGCGATGAGCGGCTGTTCACCGTGCGCAATCGCTGGTTCGCCGCCAGCGTCGGCGTGACAGTCGTCATCGCCGTGGTGGCGGCGCTCGCCGGGTTGATCTGGCTGCCGCTGGCGCAGCCCGACCTCAAGCTCAGCGGCATATGGGACGCCATCTGCAGCGCCGCGGGAGTGCCTCGCCCCGGACCCGGCACCGTTTCGCAGCAGCCGGATTTCAAGACTTCCAGCGTCGTCATGACACCAGAAATGTTTCGGGCCGCGGATTCGGTATCGATCGGCCGAGGCGCGACGCTGGCGCAGCGCTGCGCCATCTGCCACGGGCCGCAAGGCGTCAGCGACGCCAATTCGCCCAACCTGGCCGGCCAATATGCGGCCGTCACCTACAAGGAATTGAACGACTTCAAATCCGGCGCCCGGGTCAATGCGGTGATGTCGCCCTTCGCGGCCAACATGACCAGCCAGGAAATGCTCGACCTTGCCGCCTATTACGCCTATCTGCCGCGGGTGCCGTCGCCGCATCTGGACGCCGCGCTGGTGGCGCCCGGGATCGTCACGATCGGCGCTCCGATGCGCAACATTCCGCCATGCGGCGCCTGCCACGGCGACATCGACAACAAGGCGGGTAGTCCGTGGCTCGGCGGCCAGTCCGCGGTCTACATCAAGGCCCAGCTGCAGGCCTTCGCGACGGACAAGCGCCGCAACGACATCAGCCAGCAGATGCGCAACATCGCCCGCCAGATGACGGCGGAGGAAATTGATCAGGCCGCGCGCTACTACGCAGCGCAGCCTTGATTGGGACCAATTTTCTATCGCCCAAAGTAACACAGCGCCGGCCCGACGGAGTATATTCGTCGGTGGCGCTGCGTTTGAAGCTGGAAATTGCAATCCCCCAGCACTGATATGTCTGCGGTCTGCAAGAAAGGTTCAAAGATTCTTTCACCGGATATTCCGCCGGTAAAATCTCCATCGGACGTTTTGCCGCCTCTCGCACTCGCCTGCAGGTTTCAATCAACCAGCCAGTCATCGGGTTCCCTTGGTCGAGTCCGCTGCTTCGCCGCGCTGGCCGCGGCGGCGTTCCAGCGTGATTTCGGCCAGGATCGACATCGCGATCTCTTCCGGCGTGATAGCGCCAAGGTCGAGGCCGGCGGGTGCCTTGATCCGTTCAAGCGCGTTGGCGTCGGTTCCCTCGGCGACCAGCTTTGCGCGCAGCGCCGCCATCTTGCGGCGGCTACCGACAAAGGCGTGATAGGCGGCCTCGGTGGCAACCGCCGCACGCAGCGCCGCCTCGTCACCCTTGCCCTGGGTCGAGACCACCACAAAGCGCCGTGCCTGGTGCAGCCCGCCGAGCGCAAAGCCATCGATCACTTGATCGGCGTCGGGAATCCCGGCCACGTCGGCGGCCGGTGCCGCCAGCGTGACATGATAGCCCAGCCCGCGCGCCTGCGCGGCTAGCGACAGCGCTACTGGGCTCGCGCCGAGGATTACCAGTGACGGATGCGGCAGCACCGGTTCCACGAAAATGTCCATGGTTCCCTGGCTCGGGCACATGTTCTTGGCGAAACGGATGCCGTCGCGGTTCTCACCCGGTTTCACGCCCAACTCGGTGAGCAGGTCCTCCGGCTGCACCGAGACCATGCGCGGCTCGCCGTCGGCGAGCGCCTCGCGCGCCGCCTTGAGCACCGCGCCGCGGGCGCAGCCGCCGCCGATCCAGCCGGCGGCGATGGTGCCGTCGGGACGGATCACCGCCTTGGCCCCCGCCTTGGCCGCGGTCACCGAGACCGTGCGCACCACGGTGGCCAGCACGAAGGCTTCCTCGGCCGCCTTCAGCCGGGTCACCAGATCCATCACTTCGACATGAACGGTCATCCGGTCATCTCCCGTCAAAGTCTGGCCAGATAGGGTTCGAGTTCCGTCAGGCTTTTCAGCGTGTGGGCAGGCGCATAGAGATCGATGAAAGGCAGCGCCGCCTTGATGCCGGCGGCCTCCGGCGCATAACCCTCCCAGCCCATCATCGGATTGAGCCAGGCGATGCGGCGGCAGCGCCTGGCCAGCGCGGCCATCTCGCGGCCGAGCAGTTTGGCGTCACCGGTTTCATAGCCGTCCGACACGATCATGATGCAGGTTCGCGAATGGATCACCCGCGCCGCGTGCTGGCGGTTGAAGGTCTGCAGGCACTCGCCGATCCGGGTGCCGCCGCCGGCGCCCTGCGCCATCATCGACAACCGGTCGAGGGCGCGTCCCGCATCCTTCTCCTTCATCGCGTCGGAGACGTGCGCCAGTCGGGTGTGAAACAGGAACGCCTCGGCCTCGCGGAACTGGTCCAGCACGCCGTGGATGAACCGAAGGAATACGCCGGTGTACATGCTCATCGAGCCGGAAGCGTCGAGCAGCACCACCAGCCGCAATGGCTTGTCCTTGCGCTGCCGCCTGACCAGGTTGATCGGCACGCCGCCGTGGCTGATGTTGCGGTGGATGGTCCGCCGCAGGTCGAGCCGGTAGCCGCGACGCCGCGCCAGGTCGCGCCGCGTCAGTTTGGTGCGCATCGCTTTCGCCAGCCGTGCCGCGATGGCGTGGGCCTGTTCGATCTGTTCCGGTTCCGCCAGCTTGCGGAAATCCACCTCGGCGAGGTTGTCCGCGCGCGACGCACCTTCCATGCGGCCTTCGCCGCGGCGCTCGTCGGGCGCATCGTCGGTGGACGGCACCTGATCGGTGGCGGCTTCAGCGCCGCCGTGGTCCGGGCGGTTTTCCTGCAGGCTTTTCAGCGAGGGATTGTTGGCGGCTTTCGCCGAGCCCATGGTCCGCGACCGCGAACGTACCCGCTGGCCGAGCCAGAACGCGTCGAAGATCCCGTCGAACTTTTCCCAGTCGGATTTTCGTGCCGAGAACAGATGCTTGAACGCCGAACGCAGCAGGCCAGGCTTGTCGGCATAGCCGGCGGCCATCAGCGCCGCCGCGTCCTGGCCTTCGCGCAGTCCCACCGCGAAGGCGTTGTTGCGCAAGGTCCGCAGGAAAGCCGCGAGCTTTGTCGCCACCAGGCGCGAGACCTCGTCCAGGTCATCGGATGTCGGGGGCGATGCGCCGCAGCAGCTCATGCCACTTTCCCCAACAGTCTCGCCGTCACTTCCGGCTGGAATCGCGCCTTGTCCTCATGGGTTTTGAGCAGGCACATCAGGGTCTCGTGCACGGTCTCCGGCGCGTCGTGCAGGTCGCGGACGTCGAGGCCGACCAATGCCGCCGCCCAATCCAATGTCTCGGCGACGCCCGGCACCTTGCGCAGTTCTTCCTTGCGGATGTTTTCCACCATGCGCGCGATCTGCAGCGCCAGTGAGGCTCCGGCACCTGCGATCCGCGCCAGGATGATGCGCGCCTCGCGGTCGACGTCGGGATAATCCACATAGTGATACAGGCAGCGGCGGCGCAGCGCGTCGGATAGTTCGCGGGTCCCGTTGGAGGTCAGCACCACATGCGGGATGGTGACTGCGGTAATGGTTCCGAGTTCCGGGATCGAGACCTGGAAGTCCGACAACAGTTCGAGCAGGAACGCCTCGAATTCGTCGTCGGCCCGGTCGATTTCGTCTATCAGCAGCACCGGCGGCTTATCGCGGCGGATCGCTGCCAACAGCGGCCGCTCGAGCAGGTATTTTTCGGAAAAGATCTGGTCCTCGATCGCATCGGCCTTGTCGCCGCGATGGGCCTGGATCGCCAGCAGCTGGCGCTGGTAGTTCCACTCGTACAGCGCGGCCGACTGATCCAGTCCCTCATAGCATTGCAGCCGGATCAGTTCGGTCGCATGGACCGAGGCCAGCGCCTTCGCCACCTCGGTCTTGCCGACGCCGGCCTCGCCTTCCAGCAGCAGCGGCCGCCTGAGCAGTTGCATCAGCGAGATCGCGGTCGCAAGTTCGCTGTCGGCGATGTAGCCGGAAGCGGCCAGGCGTTCCGCGATCTGTTCGCGATCACGCATCGCGATATCCTTGCCGGTACTTCATCGCTTACGCAAATACTCCAAGGCCCTTTGCCGCCTTCCAGTTGCGCCAGAAGTCGTGCGGCATCTGGATGTGGGTCGATCCAAGGAACGAGAACGCATCGTTGACGGCGTTGGAGAACGCCGGCACGCCGCCGACATTCGGACTTTCGCCGACGCCCTTGGCGCCGATCGGATGGTGCGGCGAGGGGGTGACGGTGAAGTCGGTCTCCCAGTGCGGGGTCTCCACCGCGGTCGGCATGAAGAAATCCATGAACGAGCCGGTCACCACGTTGCCGGTCTCATCGTAGCGTATTTCCTGGCCCATCGCGATCGCGAAAGCTTCGGTGAGGCCGCCATGGACCTGACCCTCGATGATCATCGGGTTGATGCGGGTGCCGCAATCGTCCAGCGCGTAGAAGCGGCGGACCTTGTACACCCCGGTATCGACGTCGATATTCATCACGCAGATATAGGCGCCGAACGGATAGGTCATGTTGGGCGGATCGTAATAGCTCACCGCTTCCAGGCCGGGCTCCATGCCGGGCGGCACTGCATGATAGGCGGCCCAGCACAGATCCTTCATCGACTTGAATTTTTCCGGCAGGCCTTTGACCCGGAAACCGTCGATGTCCCATTCGAGGTCGTCCTCGTGGACCTCGAGCAGCCAGGCCGCGATCATCTGCGCCTTGGCCTTGATCTTGCGCGCCGCCATGGCGATGGCGGCCCCCGCTACCGGCGTCGAGCGCGAGCCGTAGGTGCCGAGCCCGTAAGGCGCGGTATCGGTGTTGCCTTCTTCGATCATGATGTCATCGGCGGGAATGCCGATCTCGGTGGCGATGATCTGCGCCCAGGTAGTCTCGTGGCCCTGGCCGGTGCTCTTCGAACCGACCCGGGCGATGCCGGCGCCGGTTGGATGCAGCCGGATTTCGCAGGAATCGAACATCGCAATCCCGAGAATGTCGCAGTTCTTCGACGGTCCGGCGCCGACGATCTCGGTAAAGAACGACACCCCGAGCCCCATGATCTCGCGGGTCTCGCCGCGCTTGAATTTTTCACGCAGCGCCGCCTGCTCCTTGCGCAACCCGGCATAGTCGACAGTTTCCATCATCTTCTTCATCGCGGTGTGGTAATCGCCGGAATCGTATTCCCAGCCCAGCGCCGAGTGGTACGGGAATTGCTCGGGCTTGATGAAATTCTTCAGGCGAAGCTCGGCCGGATCCATCTTGAGCTTCTGCGCCAGGATATCCATGCCGCGCTCGATGCAGTAGGCGGCCTCGGTCACCCGGAACGAACAGCGGTAGGCGACGCCACCCGGTGCCTTGTTGGTGTAGATGCCGTCCACCGCCAGATGCGCGGTCGGGAAGTCATACGACCCGGTGACGATGTTGAAGAAGCCGGCCGGCCATTTCGACGGATCGGCGCAGGCATCGAACGCGCCATGGTCGGCCAGCACGTGGACCCGCAACCCCGTGACCTTGCCCTCCTTGGTCGCGGCGATTTCCGTGGTCATGTGGTAATCGCGGGCAAAGGACGTGGCGGTGAGGTTCTCGATGCGGTCCTCCACCCATTTCACCGGCTTGCCGGTGACAATCGACGCCACCGCGGCGCAGATGTAGCCCGGATAGGCGCCGACCTTGTTGCCGAAGCCGCCGCCGATGTCCGGCGAGATCACATGGATCTTGTGCTCGGGAATTTTCGCGATCAGCGCCACCACGGTGCGGATCACGTGCGGCGCCTGGAACGTGCCCCAGATCGTCAGTTCGCCCTTGATCTTGTCGAACGAGCACACGCACTGGCAGGTTTCCAGCGGCGAGGGATGGGTGCGGTGATAGGAGATCATTTCCTTGACGCTGACCTCGGCCTTGCGGAACGCGGCGTCGGTCAAGTCCTTGTCACCCACCGTCCATTCGAAAATATGGTTGTGGTGCTTGCGCGGGCCGTGGGCACCCGAGGTCTTGCCGGCGAGGTCCTCGCGCAGCACCGGGGCGTCGGCATCCATTGCCTTGAACGGATCGATCAGGGCCGGCAGCGGCTCGTATTCCACCACCACCTTGTTGATGCCGTCGTCGGCGGCATAACGGTCGGTGGCGACGACGAAGGCCACTTCCTGGTTCTGGAACAGCACCTTGCCGTCGGCCAGCACCATTTGCACGTCGCCAGCGAGCGTCGGCATCCAGGCGAGGTTGACCGTCTTCAGCGTCTCGGCGGTGATCACCGCCAGCACGCCGGGCACCTTCAGCGCCTCGTCGCCGTTGATCGATTTGACCCGGGCGTGGGCGTGCGGCGAGCGGACGAAGTCGCCGTGCAGCATGCCCGGCAGCTTCAGGTCGTCGACATAATTGCCCTTGCCCTGGGTGAAGCGGGCGTCCTCGACGCGCTTGCGCTTGCAGCCCATGCCTTCGAGTTTGGCTTCGCGTTGTTCCCGCGTGGGAGTCATGTCGTTCATTCCGCAGCCTCCTGGAATTCCACGCCGTTGATCTTGGCGGCGGCGTACTGGATTGCCTTGACGATGTTCTGGTAGCCGGTGCAGCGGCAGATGTTGCCGGAGATGCCCATCCGGACTTCCTCCTCGCTCGGCGAGGGGTTTTCCTTGAGCAGCCGTTGTGCCCGCAGGATCATGCCCGGGGTGCAGAAGCCGCATTGCAGCCCGTGCATCATCCGGAAGCCTTCCTGCAGCGCCGACAGCGTGCCGTCGGCGTTGGCGATGCCTTCGATGGTCAGGATATCGGAGCCCTGCGCCTGCACCGCGAATACCGTGCAGCTCTTCACAGACATGCCGTCGAGATCGACGGTGCAGGCGCCGCAATGGGTGGTCTCGCAGCCGATATGGGTGCCGGTAAGCCCGAGGTTCTCGCGGATGAAATGCACCAGCAGGGTGCGCGGCTCGACCAGGCCTTCGACCTCGGCGCCGTTGACCTTCATGGTGACTTGGGTTTTTGCCATCTTTTCGTCCTCCCTTACTTGGCGCGGCCGGCGGCGCGCTGCAGCGCCCGTGCCACCATGATGCCGCCGACATGTTTGCGGTATTCCACCGGCCCGCGCGCGTCCGCCGCCGGCGACATGATCGCCTCTGCCGCGGCCGCCGCCTTTTTCAGCGCAGCGTCGTCGAGGCTACTGCCGATTACCGCCTTGGCGGCGTCGGTGGCGAGCAGCGGGGTTTCGTGCAGGTTGGTCAGGCCGATACTGCAGCTTGCGACCTTGCCGCCGGCCATGGTCAGGACCACGGCTGCCGCGGCGGTGGCATAATCGCCGACCTTGCGTTTCAGTTTCTCGTAGGCGTAGCCGTGGCCGGCCGCAGGGACCGGGATCGAGATCGAGGTCAGGATCTCGCCCGGCTCAAGCGCGGTAAAGTAGGCTCCCTGATAAAAGTCCGACGCGGCGATGACGCGTGAACCGGCCTTGCCCTCGAGTTTGTAGCCGGCGCCCAGCGTCATCATCAGCGCCGGCATGTCGTTGCCGGGATCGCCATTGGCGACGTTGCCGCCGAGGGTGCCCATGTAGCGCACTTGCGGATCGGCGATCAGCAGCGCCGTCTCGTGCAGGATCGGCAGCGATTGCCCGATCTCATCGGAAGCCAGCAGCTCATGCTGCGTGGTCATGGCGCCGATCACCACAGCCCCGCCGTCGCGGCGGATGCCCTTCAACGCCTCGATGCCGTGCAGGTCGACGAGGTGTTCGGGGGTAGCGAGCCGCAGTTTCATCATCGGCACCAGGCTGTGGCCGCCGGCAAGCGGCCGGGCCTCGTCGCCCAGATCCGCCAGCAGCTTGATGGCGTCGGCAACGCTGTTCGGCCGGTGATAGCTGAATGAGCCAGGAATCATGGTTTTCCTCCCTTCGTCCTGTGGCGCGGACGTTGGCGGGAGGCTCGCGCCGGCCCCGGGGAGGCGCAACATGGCGGTCACGAGCCCCGGTAATTCGCACGAGACGCGCAATGGCCGCACCAACTGCGTCAGGGATGGCGACGTATTTGCGCATGATCCGGAAGAGTGGGTACCGGTTTTCCGAAAAGATCATGCGCCAACAAGGGCTCAATGTGTCGGCGAATGCCGCCGTGCCAGCCCGAGCCGCGCCTTCACTTCGGCGATCTTGGCGCGGCTGACTGGAACGCGATGCGGCGAAGGCCCGTCCAGTTCGATTACCGCGCCGTCGCCCTCCTTGCGGACGAACGAGACATGCGGGATGGCAATGATATGGCTGCGGTGCACCCGCACGAACAGGCTGGGGTCGAGCTGCGCCTCGGCTTCCGAAATCGACCACGGGCACATCCGCTCCCGGGTGCCGTCATGCACCCGGGTATAATGGGCGTCGGCGCGGACGCTGCGCACATCCGCGGTAGCGATGAAATGGGTGCCGTCGGCGCCCTCGACCGGAAGCCTGGGCGAAAGTTGCGCCCGGGGCTGACCGAGGCCGCCCAGTGGCGCCGACCGTAGCCGCGGTGCGGCGAGGCCAATCGCCTCGGGTTGGGCGACCGAATCCACCAAGGGCTCGCCAGAAATCGCCGGGCTGGTTCCGGCCATGGCCGTCGCGTCGCCGTGCTCGGTCGGCGTTTCCGCCGGCCGCCGCCCCGGCTCGGGAACCAACGATAGCAGGAAGCCGGCCGCGACCACGAAACAGAGCAGGGCCACCACCAGCGACAGCATTTGCTGCGACGCGGCAAGTCCGCCCATCTGGTGGTGTGCCATGCCCGACATCGGCACGAAGTGCATGCCGTACATCGCGGTGTAGTGCATCCCCGACACCGCGATGCCGAATGCGATGGCGCTCAGCATCAGCCGGACGCCGTCCTGCCGCGCCAGGAAAATCCGCAAACCGCCATAGGCCGCGACGATGGCGATCGCCACCGACAGCAGCACCATCGCGGTGTCATGCTCGATGGCGAAATTGCCGGCGAGGCCATGGATGCCGACGTAATGCATGCTGGCGATGCCGAGCCCGAGCAGGATCGCCGAGGAAGCCACCCGCCGCAGCGTTGGCTCGCCGACCGAGACGAAGAACAGTGACACCCCGATCACCAGCGCACAGATCAGGAATGAGACGATGGTGGGCAGCACCAGGTAGACGGTATCGGCGGGGATCGGCGCCGCCAGCATGCCGATGAAATGCATGGTCCAGATGCCGACGGCGAGGAATCCCGCGGCGCTGGCCAGCAGCAGCCGTCGGCTGGCGCGCGGCGTGCCGCGAATCCGCGCGGCGAGGCCGAAGCCGGTGTAACCACCCAAAATCGCGATCACCGCCGAGAGCGCGACGAGATAGGGATCGTGTCCTTCGAACATGATCGTCTCGGCCGCCCGTCTCCACGGGCAGGCCTCCTCCCATGCCTGAGCTTACAGGCGCGGTGGGGGTGATGACAATCGGCGCGGTTGAGGGGCGTGTGGCCATCGAACAACGGCCGCCATCGCGGCGGGTTACGGCCCCGCCTCGCTGCCGGATGGGCTACCGGAAGAATGGGCCAGCATTAAGATCGGCAGGCCGACCATCATCAAGCCCATCTGAATGCGACAAGCGGCACAAACCCAAGCGATTCTGCAATCGAGGCGATTCTCGCAAGGCGGCTGTCGTCGCTCTTGTCGGACATGAACAGAGAGGGCCTCAAGCGGCAGACCGGCGATTCCGCTGAACAAGCTGGATCGCAAACATGACGACGCCGGTACCGAAAAGAACAATGCCTGCGATCGCGACGAGCCGCTTTTCCGGCTCGACTAAAAACATCCAAATGCTGCCACCGAACAACACCAGCGCGCCGATTTCCAGCAACCACAGGCTCCGCGCGCTATGGGCGCGGGCCTGGGAGGCAATGCTCTCTTTCAGCGACAGTCTTTCATTCGACGGCTGCAGCCGTCGCGTCAGATACCGCGCCCAGACGGCATAGAAACCTATCAGCGGCACCGCAACGACGAAGCTTTGCAGATATGATCCGAACGAACTTAAGCCGATGACAAGGATAAGCGACACGACCATGAACATTTTGATCAGTCGTTCAAGGCGTCTAAAATCCTCCTCGGAGTCGATGACATAGCCTCGTCCGAGCGTGCCCCAGGGAAAGAATAGCCTGTGCCCATCCTGCGCGACCTTGAAGGAACTGCTGACTAAAGCGTCGAAATACCCCATGATGTCAGGCCTCCTCCCGCCGCTAAGCTTACAGGCGCGGGGCACGAAATGACAATCGGCCGCCAGCAAGTTGCGACAGGCGTGAACGGGTGGATTGCGCCCGGGGGCGCCTGCTCCCCTCCTCGCCTGCGACCATCGGTCGTCGGGAGGAGGGGAGTGGCACCGGCATTCGAAGCGAGGGCTGGGTGATCGACTTCGAAGCGCGTTCGCGGATGATTCCGGCAATCGATTAATCCGTCGACAATCTAAGGTTGTCAATGTGATTTTTCCACTGCGAGCAGAATGTTTTTACGCAGTGCCGGAGCGCGCTTGCCGGCGCCTGCCTATCCACAACAAGTCGGATTTCCGTTGACCGGGCGCTCCGTCCGGAGTTGTGCTGGCCGATCGCAACCTCGACGGAAACCACCATGGCGCGCCCCTGCCGCTATACGCCTGATATCGCCGAGCGTATTCTCGATCAGATCCGCACCGGCCGGCCGCTGCGCGAGGTGTGCGGGGACCCCGGTATGCCGTCCGCCCGCACGGTGCAGGGTTGGGTCCGCGATGATCGCGATGGCTTCGCCGCCGCCTACGGTTGCGCGCGCCGGATCGCCGGCGTCCGGCTCGGCCATGGTCCGGCCTGGTCGGCCGGGCTCGCGGAGCGGATCCTGCATCAGCTGCGCAGCGGCCGCACCCTGATCGACGTCTGCCGCGACCCCGCCATGCCGCGCTACGCCACGGTGCGCGACTGGGTCACCCATGATCGCTACGGTTTTGCGGCGCGCTACCGTGAGGCATTGCGCGCCGGCGGCGCCAGATGGGCCCGCCCGACCCGTTACGCGGCCGACATCGCCGCGTACATTCTGGACGGATTGTGCGCGGGCCGCTCGCTGGCCGACCTGTGCCGCGAACCGCTGATGCCCACCGAGGCCGCGGTACGGCGGTGGGTGGCGGAGGACCGCGAGGGCTTTGCGGGACTCTATTGGTACTCGCGGCAGATCGGCTGCGAAACGCTGATGGATGAAATGGTCAGCATTGCCGATAGCCGCGATGGCGACTGGATCGAATACCGGACGGAAAACGGCCAGACCAGACGGGTGCTCGACGACCAGCGGATCGTTCGCGCCGAGCTGGCCCTCAAGGCGCGGGAGTGGCTGCTGTCACGGATGCTGCGGGCCTCCCGATGGGTCGAGCGGCATTCGATGTAGCCTCAGGCCCGCGTCGATCGCTTCGACAGGTTTTGCAGGTCGTCACCCGGCTCAGCATTCAGGATGAATCCCCCGCCCAGCACGTCGTCGCGGCGGCCGGCGAACCACAGCACCGCCCAATATCCCGCGGCAAAGGCAATGACGCCAAAAAGTATGAACTCCAACACAATAACACCTCGATCAATGACCGGACGATCAATCCCGATCCGCCTTGAGTCAATCATCGGACCGGCCACGCACGCGCTTTGTCTGGATATGTTGCGGAATAGCCACGATCGTTCTGGCGGCATTGTTGCCTTCAAACGTTCCCGCGCGCTGAACCAAGCCAGGCGGCGCGAGGTATCAGCCGGCAAACAAATGCCCCGCCGGGTTTGTGTGATTTGGCTCACGGTATCTCGACCGCCGCGCGACAATATGGCGGGCGCGCTATCGCTCGATATCGCGCAAGACACCGCAACACCTGCAAACCGGAGATCACATATGAGCACCGATTGCGTAGCCAAAGAGACCGATGAGCGTGACGAGCGCGTCGAGGCCCTCTCCGTCGAGGCCCTGGATCGCGTCGCCGGCGGCCTCAATCCGCAGCCGCTGCCGCCCGGCATCCGCTTCCTCAACCCGCAGCCGCTGCCGCCCGGGATCTACATCGCAAAACATTGATCACAGCCCGCAGGCGCGGATGTGCCCTGTCGAACCCATCGCCTGAAGGGGTGCACGCGGTGGGTTTCGTCGATTGGCCTTCGCGTTACAGCTGCTGTAAAGCGCGGTAATTTCCGTCACGGGTTGTCCCAGTGATGGCCGTTGGACGACCAGGTGATCGCGGTGGTCAGGGGCGGCGAGAGGCCGGACGGGGATGCCGCGATCCGGCACTGCGCAGGCGCCATGGCCCATTTCGAGGTGCCGAAGCGGGTGATCTTCGTCGACAGCCTGCCAAAGACCCGAGCGAAAAATTGCTCAAGCGCTATCTTGGCAGTGAAACCCTCGACGGCGCGATCCGGAAGACAATGGACAGGTGATCTGGCGATACGGCTTAAGCTGCGTTAGCCTGCCGACGCGCCACGCCAAAAAACATCAGGGGAAACACCATGCCGGGGCTCATTCTTGCAATCATCGCGACGGTGTTCATGGTCCTTCCACAGTCAGCTTCCGCCGGGATCGCGAAGAAATGGGTCGCGGCCTGGGCGGGCTCGGTGCAGGGACCCTATCCCGTCGGCAACCCTTCGGCGCAGCCGGATCAACGCTTTGCGTTCCCGTCGGCCGAGACCGGCGCCAGGGACCAGACGTTCCGTCTGGTGGTTGCACCTTCGATCTGGGGGCGCGAGGCCAGGATACGCGTCACCAATGCGTTCGGGACCAGGCCTTTGACCATCGACGGCGCGTTCGTCGGCCTGCAGCAGGGCGGCGCGGCTCTCACCAAGGGGACCAACCGGCTGGTGAGCTTTGCCGGAAAAGCGAGTGTCACCCTGGCGGCGGGTGCCTCCGCCTGGAGCGATCCTGTCGCCCTGGGCTTCGTTCGCGATCCGGATGCCGCCGAATGGGCCGGGCGAAAGCTGGCCGTCAGTTTCCACGTCGTAGGCGAAAGCGGGCCCATGACCTGGCACGCCAAGGCCCTGACCACCTCCTATATCAGTGTGCCTGGCGCTGGCGCCAAAGGCCTGTCGGAAGAAGAGGCCGCGTTTCCGTTCACCACCGCATCCTGGTTCTTCATGGATGCGCTCGAGATGAAAATGCCGTCCGACAGCTTTGCTGTTGTGGCGCTCGGGGACTCGATCACCGATGGCACCGCTTCCACCATGAACGGCGACGACCGCTGGCCCGATGTGCTGGCGCGCCGGCTGCGCGCGCGCCACGGCAACCGCATCGCTGTGGTCAATGCCGGCATCGGCGGCAATCAGATCGCGGGGCCCGAGGAATATGGACCGCTAAAACCGTTCCCGGGCGGTCCCGCGGCCGGGCAGCGGCTGGACCGCGATGTACTGTCGCTGTCGGGCGTTTCCACGGTGATCTGGCTCGAGGGCATCAACGACTTCAGCAGGAACGGCAATGCCTCGCTCGACACCGTGACGGGAGCCATGAAACGCGGTGTGGATCACCTGCGCGCGGGCCTGCCCGGCATATCGGTCATCGGCGCCACCGTCGTCAGCGCGCTCGGCAGTTCTAGCCCCGCCCACGGCTTCCCGGAACAGGACGGCAAGCGCAAAGCGCTGAACGATTTCATTCGCACCTCGGGCCTGTTCGATGGCGTCGTCGATTTCGACAAGATCGCGCTCGATCCGCAGAGCGGCGGCCTCAGGCCGGAATTCGTACCGGAAAGCACCGCCGGCGGCCCCGGCGACAAATTGCATCCGAACCGCACCGGCTATCAGGCCATGGGACAGTCGATCGATTTGAGCCTGTTTGAGTCGAAGCGCGAGACACGGCGCTAGATCAGTCGTCTATGCCTTCTCGGCCTTCAATCGACATCATCGTCGCGGTCAAGAGCGCGATCAGCTTTTCCTGGCTCCCGCTTTCCGCGAAGACTTCCGTTTGACATAGCGTAAGGGTCCGGCCCGGTTTGACCACCCGCCCTCGCGCAATGATGCGATCACCCACGGCGGGCGCGACCAGGTTGATTTTGAACTCCGTAGTCAGAACGCCGGTGCCGGCGGGCATCAGGCTGAGTGCGGCGTAACCGGCGGCACTGTCCGCAATGGCGCTCACCGCGCCGGCATGAACAAAGCCATGTTGCTGTGAGATCGCCGGGCTCGCGACCATGACGATCTCGACCGCGCCGGGCGAAATGGCGCCCAGCGACGCACCCAGGGTGCTCATGAGTCCTTGCTTGGAAAAGCTCTGCCGAACGCGCTCTGCAAAATCCATCGATTTATCCTAGATTACGAGCGGACCGCTGAGCACGTCGCTGCAGGGTGACCTCGGTCACAGTCGGTCCCTCGGTGACTTGGCTAAGGTCTGCCCATCAGCGCGAAGGAGACCGCCATGACCAAACACCGGACGCCCGATACCCGTGCAGATGCTTCGAAAAGCCAACTGACCGAACAGCAACTCGACAAGGTTTGCGGTGGCTCGGCGCACACGGTGGTGGCCCCGCGAGACGCCGCCTCGGGGCTGGCGACCGGGCGCCGATAGAGCATGATCCGGAAAGTGAGGAACTTCCAGCCCCCTCACTCCAGTTGTATCCTGACCCCCTTCGCCCCATTCAGCAGCCGCTTCAGGTGATACCCCGCCAACGCGTCGTCCGCATGCGCCCCGACCAGTGCCGCGAACGCCGGCATTGCGGCCGCATGGCCAGCTTCCAGCTTGCCGAACGCCTCGACATATTGCGCCGTGGTCGGCGCGGCGAACACTTCCGCCGATAAAGGCTCATAGGCGCGCAGCGGCTCGCTGCGGCCGCGCAGCATCAGGTCGCCGACCGGGCGGCCCAGGAAGGTCGGCGCGCCGGCGGCGTCGGCGATGGTGGCGCTGACGCAGATGCGGGTGCCGAGGAACTTGTTGGCGGCCTCGAGGCGGGCGGCGGTGTTGATGGTGTCGCCGTAAGCGGTGTAGTCGAAGAAACGGCCGCCGCCGAAATTGCCGACCAGCGCCGGGCCGGCGTGAACGCCGATCCGGGTGGCGCCGAATTTGACGCCGTTGGCCTCGCAGCGCGTGCGGAATTGCTGCGCCCAGCTGTCGAGGCCGTGGGCGCAATCGACCGCGCGCGTGGCGTAGTCGGGCTGCTCGCCCGGGGCGTTGAACAGTACCTGGATGGCGTCGCCGATGATCTTGGCCACGGTGCCTTCGTGGTTGAACACGATCTCGGTCATGCCGCCGATATATTCGTTGAGCAGGGCGCCGAGCACTTCCGGGTCGGTGCTTTCCACCAGCGAAGTGAAACCGGTGATGTCGGTGAAGATGGTCGCCACCTCGCGGCGGTGTACCGCCATGCCATCCGCCTCGCCGATGGCGGCGAGACGGCTGGCGATCTGCGGCGAGAAATAGCGCGACAACGAAGCATGGGCGCGCTCGGCCTCGGCCTGGCGGCGTCGCGCGTCGCGCAACATCTCGACATGACGGATGGTCTTCTCGATGGTCATCTCGAGGTCGCCGAAATCGATCGGCTTGGTCAGGAAATCGAACGCGCCGCGGTTCATCGCAGTGCGGATGTTGCTCATGTCGCCGTAGGCGGAAACGATGATGGTCGATTTCTTGTCCTCCGCCTCCTGCAGCTTCGCCAGCAGCGACAGCCCGTCCATCCGCGGCATGTTGATGTCGGAAACCACCATGTCCACATGCGGGTGCTGTTCGATCGACGCCAGCGCCTCGAGGCCGTCATGGGCGAACACGAACTGAACCGATCCGTCGCGAATCTGCCGGCGAAACTTCTGCAGCACCAGCGCCTCGAGATCGGGCTCGTCATCGACGACAAGAATGGTGGCTGTCATGCGGCCTGGCCCAGTCGGGTATCGATCTCGTGGCGCAGCAGCGCAAAATCGATCGGTTTGGTCAAAAGCCCGACCGCGCCGTTCTCGATCGCCTTGCGCCGGGTCTCGGCATCGCCATAGGCGGTGATCATGATGACCGGCACGTCGGGTCGCTCGGCGCGCACCTTCGGCAGCATTTCGAGGCCGGTCATGCCGGGCATGTTGATATCGGACAGGATCAGGATCAGCGACGGATCGTGGATCTCGGCGGCGCGCTTCAGCGCCTCCGCCGCGGAACCTGCGAATTCCATGGTGAAGCGCCCGGAACGCAAATCGCGCCGGAACTGCTGTCGAAACAGGGCTTCCACGTCCGGCTCGTCATCGACGACGAGGATGTAAACGCTCAAGAGGGGCCTCCGCTCTGGGTCTCCGCCGCAACCGTGCGCGGCAGTGTAATGATGAATTCGGTGAACGCGCCGGGTTCGGTGAGAACGTCGATACTGCCGCCATGCTGTTTCACCACGATGTCATGGCTCATCGAAAGTCCGAGCCCGGTGCCTTCGCCGGCCGGCTTGGTGGTGAAGAACGGATTGAACATCTTCTCCTTCACCTCGTTCGGAATGCCGATGCCGTTGTCGCGTATCCGGAGTTCGACCCGGGTGCCGAGATTTCTGGTGGTCGCGGAGAGCACCGGCTCGAAGCCGTCGCCGACCGCCGCCTTGCGCTGCGCGGTGGCATAAAAGCCGTTGGAAATCAGGTTGAGCAAGACCCGCGTGATCTCCTGCGGGTAAAGATCGATGGTCCCGGCCGCCGCATCGAGATCGCGCTCGAGCGTGACGTTGAAGCCCGGGCGCTCGGCCCGGGCGCCATGATAGGCGAGATTGAGGCTTTCCTCGACCAGCGCGTTGATGTCGGTCGAGCGGTGCTCGCCACCTCCCTCGCGCGAATGCAGCAGCATGTTCTTGACGATGGAATCGGCGCGCTTGCCGTGCTGCACCACCTTTTCGAGATTGCCCTTCAGCGTCTGCGTCAGCTCGTCGATGTCGGCGCGGGTCTTGTCGTCGAGCGCGGCGGGGACAAGCGCCTCGTCCAGCTCGTCGATCAGCTCGGCGGACAGCGCCGCGAAATTGTTGACGAAGTTGAGCGGATTCTTGATCTCGTGGGCGATGCCTGCAGTGAGTTGGCCGAGCGAAGCCAGCTTCTCGGTCTGCACCAGGCGATCCTGCGCGGCGCGCAGCTCATCCAGCGACGCCGACAGCTCCCCGGTGCGCTGCTGCACTTCCTGAAACAGTCCGACATTGGCGATGGCGATCACCGCCTGGTCGGCGAAGGTGCGCAGCAGCTGGACGTGATGGTCGGTGAACGCGCCCGGCTCGACCCGCGTCTGGCCAATCAGCCCGATCGGCACTCCGTCGCGGACCAGCGGAACGAACAGCATGCTGCGATAGCCGCGCAGACGTGCCAGTTCACGCAGCCGGTCGACCTCGTGTTCGGTATCGGTGACGTGGTAGACCTCGCCCCTTTTCGTTGCATCTGACCAGCTCCAGCTGGCGAGCGGTATGGGAAACATCGCCTTGAGCGTCGCGTCGGCCTCCGCGTTGGTGCGGGTGTATGCCACCAGGTGCATCATGCCGTCGGCTAGCTTGAACACGGTGGTGGACAGGCCATGGACCAGCCGGTTCGATCGCTCCGCGATGGCCTCGAATACCGGCTGAACGTCGTCAGGCGAACTGGCGATCACCCTCAAAATATCGGCGGTCGCAGTCTGCCGCTCCAGCGCTTCGCGGGTCTCGTTGAACAGCCGGGTATTCTCGATGGCGATCACTGCCTGGTCGGCGAAAGTCTGCAGCAGGCGAACGTGATGATCGGCGAAAGTACCGGGATCGGCCCGCGAAACGGTGATCAACCCAATTGCCTTCCGGTCGCGCATCAGCGGAACCAACAGCGCGCTGCGCCAGCCGCGCTGCCGCGCCACCGCCAGCCGCGCCGGTTCCCCCGCAAGCTCCACTTCGTTGTCGACATAGACGAATACTTCTCCGTTGCGGATCGCTTCGTGGGCGTTGGTCGACGTCGACAGCGGCGCGGGGAAATAGGCCCTGAGGGCGGCATCGGCCGCGGGATTGACCGGCGTGAACGCCATCAGATGCTGCATGTTGTCGACAATGCGGTACACCGCCGTCGAGCGTCCGTCGATCAGCCGGTTCGACCGGTCGGCGATGGCCTGGAACACCGGCTGCACATCGTCGGGCGAACTGGCGATCACCTTCAGGATATCGGCGGTCGCGGTCTGCCGCTCCAGCGCTTCGCGGGTCTCGTTGAACAGCCGGGTGTTCTCGATGGCGATCAGCGCCTGGTCGCGGAACGATTCCGCCAGCGCGATGTCGGCGGGCCCGAAGATGTTTGGCCGTGTGCCGCCCACGAAAAGCAGGCCGATGCATTCGCCGTCCCGCAGCAGCGGCAGGTAAAGCCCGGAGTTCATGCCATAATGGGCCTGAATATGCCGCTCGTGCTCGGGCAACTCGATCTTCGACCAGTCGGGCAGGTACAGGTTTTCCTTGGCCAGGATGGCGCGCGACGGGAAGTTGGCGGCGGGATCGATCGGAAAATGCGTGGGCCCCAAGTCCGAGAGCAGGCCCTGCCGCGTGGCCGTCGTTACCGGCGAAATGGTGGATCCGTCGTACAGCAATACGCCCGAGAGGTCGCAGCGGAGCAGCCGCACGGCGGTTTGCACGATGGCCTCGAATACCGGCTGCACGTCGGTCGGCGACAGGCTGATGACGCGCAGGATCTCCGCCGACGCGGTCTGCTGCTGCCGCAGTTCGTCGCGTTCGGCAAGCGCCGACTGCAGCCGCAATTCCAGATCGGCAGCCGTGGGTCCGCTCGCAGCTTTGGCGGCCTGCGGGGGTGTCATGATCAGGCCCGAGCCGTCGCCGCCGCGGCCCGCGGCAGCGTAATCACGAATTCGGTAAAGGCGCCCGGTTCGGTCGTGACATCGATGGTGCCGCCGTGCTGTTTCACCACGATGTCGTGGCTCATCGACAGCCCCAGTCCGGTGCCTTCCCCGGCCGGCTTGGTGGTGAAGAACGGATTGAACATCTTCTCCTTCACCTCGTTCGGAATCCCGGTGCCGTTGTCGCGAATATGGATCTCGACCTTGTTGCCGAGGTTTTTCGTGGTCGCGGTGAGCATCGGCTCAAAACCGTCGGCGCCGGCTTCCTTGCGTTTGGTGGCGGCATAGAAGCCGTTGGAAATCAGGTTCAGCAGCACCCGGGTGATTTCCTGCGGGTAGAGGTCGATCAGGCCGGCCTGCGGATCGAAGTCGCGCTGCAGGGTGATGTTGAAGCCGGATTTCTCGGCGCGGGCGCCGTGATAGGCGAGGTTGAGGCTTTCCTCGACAATGGCGTTGATGTCGGCGGGGCGGTGCTCGCCACTGCCTTCACGCGAGTGCAGCAGCATGTTCTTGACGATGGAGTCGGCGCGCTTGCCGTGCTGGACCACCTTTTCGAGGTTGCCCTTCAGCATGTGGGTCAGTTCGTCGATCTCTTCCCGGGTCTTGACGTCGAGGGAGGCGGGCTCCAGCACCTCGAGCAATTCGGTGATCAGCTCCACCGACAGCGAGGAGAAATTGTTGACGAAATTGAGCGGGTTCTTGATCTCGTGGGCGATGCCGGCGGTGAGCTGGCCGAGCGAGGCGAGCTTCTCGGTCTGCACCAGGCGGTCCTGCGCGGTGCGCAATTCTTCCAGCGATTGCGACAACTCGGTGGTGCGTTCGCGCAATTCATTGAGCAGGCGCGCGTTCTCGATCGCGATCACGGCCTGCTTGGCGAAATTGGCAACCAGCTCGATCTGCTTCTCGGTGAACGGCCTGACCTCCTGGCGGAAAATCGTGATGGTGCCGATCAGTTCGCTTTCCTTCAGCATCGGAACGATCACGAGCGTCCGCGCGCCCGCAATATCGGCCAGCGCCCGTACGTTTGGATTGCCCTCAAGATAGGGCGGTTGTGTTCTGATATCGTCGATATGAACGGTCTGATGGGTCCGCTCGATGGTGCCGAGGCCGCTCTGGGGATGCGGTTGAATGACCTTGTGCATCTGTGTGGCCGAATAGGCCTCCGGTGCGTTGTACAACGCAACTGTGAGGAAGCCGGCCCCCTCATAGAGATTCATCGTGCCAAAATTTGCGTCGCAGATGCGCGTCGCATTTTCGAGCATCTTGCTGAAAACCGGTTCCAGCTCGCCCGCCGAGGAACTGATGGTCTCCAAAACTTCCGAGGTGGCGGTCTGCTGCTCAAGAGACTCGCTCAGTTCCGCTGTGCGCAGTTCGACCTTGTTCTCCAGGTCTGCATAGGATTCCTGCAGCCGCGAACCCATGTCGTTGAACTGGTTGGCCAGGCCCTCCAGTTCGTCGCCGGTCTTGATCGAAATGCGCTGGGCGAAATCGCCGCTGCCGATCCGCTCGGCGCCGGCGCGCAGTGCCTGGATCGGCCCGACCATGCGCCGGGCCAGGAACATTCCTGCCAGCATGGCGAACACCAGCGCGCCCAACAGCACGATGGCGAGGCGCTGCAGCGCCGCGTAGAGCGAGGCGTAGGCCTCTTCCACCGGCAACTCGACGAACATGGTCCAGCCGAGCGGCGCGATCGGCGCCGACGCGGTCAGTACCTCCTGGCCCTGGATATTTTTGGCACCCTGCAATTCCTCGGCGCCGGAATTGGCATTGCCGGCCTGCGCCGCCTGCACCTGCATCAGGCCCGACATGTCGGTGTTGCGCAGCACCAGCGAGATGTCCGGATGCGCGATCAGGCGTCCGTTGGCGCCGACTACGTAGGCATGGCCCTTGTCGCCGACCTTGATCTGGGACACCACGTCCCAGATCAGTTTCAGGTTCACTTCCGCGATCGAAACGCCGGCGTCCTTGCGGGTGCCGGCCAGCGACAGCGTCATGTAAGGCTCGGACTCGCGGCGGAAATACACCGGCCCGTAATAGACCTTGTGGGCGACCGCCTCGGTGAACTTGGGGTCCTTGGAGAGGTCGAGGCCGCTATCCACCACGTCCATGGCAAGCCGCGACACCCGCAGGCGTTCCTTGCCGGTGGAATCGACCTGCGCCAGTTCGGTGATGGCCGGCACCTGGCGCAACAGCCGCAGCGCGTCGAACCGGCGCTGCTCGATCGAGCCCGCCGACCACGGCAGCTGCGTGGTCCAGCCGAGCTGGCTCTCGATCTCCTTGACGAACTGACCGATCTTGGCCGCCGCCGCCTCGGCCTGTTCGTGCTGGATCCGGATCAGTGCCGCCTTGTGTTCGCGGTAATAGAAGAAAACCTCGAATATCCCGTTGGAAAGCAGCGCCACGCCGACCACCGCGACGAACAGTGCGACATATTTGGTGAACAGCCGGCTCCGGATCTTCTGCCGCGCCGCCCCCGCCGGCACAGGCCCGGCCACCGGCGCAGCCGTCAGCGTGCGTCCATCGGGCGTATCGGGATGCAGGGAAATGCTCATCGGCCCTAGATGTAGCAAGAACTGCCCGTCTTGTCCCATCCCGCAATGCGGCAAGGGGAGGGGTAATGAGGGGACTCTCGTTATTTGTGGTTAAATCCGAGAGGCGTCTGCTCCCCTCCCACCCGCACTTGCGGTGGGGAGGTTGATGCGCGCGAAGCTCGAATCTCAGGGGTAGGGGGACGATGCCGGACCAATCGCCGCGGCCCACCGACAAGCGTCTGCTGGAATTCACGCCGCCACGTCCCACAGCTTCGGCGAACCGCGCAGCACCACCTCGCGTCCCTTTGCCGTGATGGTGGCACGGCCGTCTGCCACCGCGGCCAGTCCCAGCGCCACGAGCTCCTGCACCACGAATCCGTTCACCGGCCGGCGTTCGCCAACCGTCGGGCGCAGCGCTTTCAGGGTTTCCCACTGAGCAGGCGTCAGATCGAGATCGAAATCGGCGTTCGCGTTCATGGAGCCTCGAAGCGTCAACGTTTCGCGCCTGCCTTACAGACCCTGCGTGAAGCTTGTGCGACCACAATGAGTCGAGATTTCGATCCCGGATCCACTTCCTGGCGAAGCGAAAATTCGCGAAACAAAACCGGCGTAATCCTTACACGCGAATCATGCGTTTGCCGCGATTCTCGCCCGCCAATAGCCCGATCAGCGCCCTCGGGGTGTTCTCGAGGCCGTCGATCACATCTTCCTGAACCTTCAATTTGCCGGAAGCGACCCACGACTGCAGGTCGGCCAGCGCCTTGTCGCGCTGGTCCATGTAATCCATCACGATGAAGCCCTGCATGGTTAACCGCTTGACCACGATCAACCCCGGCACCCCGCGCGGCCCGGTCGCCGACGGCGCGCCGTCATATTGCGAGATCGCACCGCAGCAACTGATCCGGCCGCGCAGGTTCATCTGCGCGAGGCACGCTTCGAGAATGTCGCCGCCGACATTGTCGAAATAGACGTCGATGCCCTTCGGCGCCGCCGCTCTCAGCGCCTTGAACACCGCGCCGTCCTTGTAGTCCACCGCCGCATCGAAGCCGAGCTCCGAGGTCAGCCAGTGGCACTTGTCGCGGCCGCCGGCGATGCCGACCACATGGCAGCCCTTGATCCTGGCGATCTGCCCGACGATCGATCCGACCGATCCCGCCGCGGCTGAAACCACCACGGTCTCGCCGGCTTTGGGTTTGCCGACATCGAGCAGGCCGAAATAGGCGGTGAGGCCGGCGATGCCGTAGACGCTGAGCAAATGCGTCATCGGCTCGATGCGCGGTAGCTTGCTCAGGTGTTTCGCGTTCACCACGGCATACTCCTGCCAGCCGGTGTCGCCGAACACGATGTCGCCCTTGGCGAGACCAGGTGATTTCGATGACACCACCTCGGCGATGCCGCCGCCGGCCATCACCGTATTGGGTTCGACCGCGGCGCGGTAGGTGGCGCCATGCATCCAGGCGCGGTTGGCGGCGTCGAGCGAGATATAGCGCACGCGCACCAAGGCTTCGCCGTCCTTGGGTTCGGGAATACCGGCTTCGGACAACTTGAAATGTTCGGGCCCGAGCTTGCCGGTCGGCTTTTCCACCAGCAGGACTTGACGATTGCGGCCGTCGGTCATGGCATCTCTTCCCGTTTGAGCCTTATTCGATCAGTGAGCGCGCACAAATCGATCAAGCTGCACGCTTTGTACGCTGCGCCGACGCTAGTCGCCTGCCGGTCGTCGCACAACCGGAACCTTGAGCCGGCCATGAACCGTTTGACGGAATTATGAAGAATGTTGCGCCGCCTACAAAATCTGCCAGACTGATTTTGTCGGGGTTCTACAGGGGTTGAAAATGGCCAACAGGTTTACGCAATTCATTTTGATCGCAATGGCTCTTGGCATTGTGATGGGAACGCTGATCTTCAACTACCTGCCCGACAGCCGGGTCGAGATCGCAAGCGACATCAACCTGATTGCGATGCTGTTCCTGCGCCTGATCAAGATGATCATCGCACCTCTGGTATTTGCCACCCTGGTCGGCGGCATCGCCCATATGGGAAGCGGCGCGCGGCTTGGGCGGATTTTCGCCAAGACCATGGGCTGGTTCGTCTCGGCGTCGTTCATTTCGCTGCTGCTCGGCCTCGTCATGGTGAACCTGCTGCAGCCCGGCGCCAACTTTCCGGGTACCCTGCCGGACAAGGCACAATCGACCGGCCTGCCGGTATCGGCCTTCTCCATTGAAAAGTTCCTGACCCATCTGATCCCGACCTCGATCGCGGATGCGATGGCGCAGAATGAGATCCTGCAGATCGTGGTGTTCGCGGTGTTCTTCTCGGTGGCGCTCGGCGCGCTGCCGGAGCGCTCCAAGCAATTGCTGTCGCTGATCGACGATCTCGGCCACATCATGCTGAAGGTCACCGGCTACGTCATGCTGTTCGCGCCGGTGGCGGTGTGGGCCGCGATCACGGCGACCGTGGCCAAGAACGGCCTCCTGGTGTTGTGGAAGCTGGTCGTGTTCATGGGCGGCTTCTATCTGTCGCTGCTGATCCTGTGGGGCATTCTGGTCGTCGTCGGGTTCGTCGTCATCGGGCCGCGTTACAGCCATCTGCTGCGGTTGATCCGCGAGCCGCTGATGATCGCGTTCTCGACCGCGAGCTCGGAAGCCGCGTATCCCAAGACGCTGGAAGGCCTCAACAGGTTCGGCGCCTCGTCGCGGATCTCGGCCTTCGTGCTGCCGCTCGGCTACTCGTTCAACCTCGACGGCACGATGATGTACTGCACCTTTGCCTCGATCTTCATCGCGCAGACCTACCATATCGAGATGTCGCTCGCGACCCAGCTCGCCATGCTGGCGACGCTGATGATCACTTCCAAGGGTGTCGCCGGCGTGCCGCGCGCCTCGCTGGTGGTGATCGCCTCGACGTTGAGCCAATTCGGCATCCCCGAGGCCGGCCTGTTGATGATCATGGGCATCGACACCTTCCTCGACATGGGGCGCAGCGCCACCAACGTGATCGGCAATTCGCTGGCCACGGCGGTGGTGGCCAAATGGGAAGGTGAACTGGCGCCCGAGCACGCGCTCGGACCCGACGACGTGGTGCCACCGGACATGATCCCCGGCGAAATCCCCGCCATGGCCGGCCACTGACGGAGTTTTCGATGCGCCGAATATCAAGGCGATGGGGTTGGGCCGGTGGCCTGGTGTCGGCAGCGTTGCTGCTGACAACGGCCGTGCTGGCCCAGACCTCCGGCGGAGAGGGTTTGAGCGCGACCCTGGCCAACATCAAGAAGACCCACGTCGTGCGTCTCGGTTACCGTGAAAGCTCACCGCCGTTCTCCTTCCTCGACCAGGCCAACCGGCCGATCGGCTACAGCCTCGAACTGTGCGAGGCCGTGGTCGACGAGATCGGCGTCGAGGTCGACGACGCCAACCTCAAGATCGAATATGTCAAGGTCACTTCCGACGACCGCATTCCGGCGGTGGTGCAGAACAAGATCGACCTCGAATGCGGATCGACCACCGCCAACGCCGAACGGGCCAAGCAGGTGGCGTTTTCGCCGCTGATGTTCGTGGCCGGCACCAAGCTGATGGTGCCGAAAGCCTCGACCTTGGCGGCGCCGCGCGATTTCAAGGGCAAGACCGTAGTGGTGACCAAAGGCACCACCAACGAACAGGCGATGCATGCGGTTGATGCCAAATTCCAGCTCGGCCTCACTATCCTCACCGGCGCCGATCACGAGCAGTCGTACCAGATGCTGTCCGACGGCAAGGCCGACGCGTTCGCCACCGATGACATCCTGCTGTACGGCCTGATCGCCCGGCACAAGGCCCAGGACAAGTTCAAGGTGACCGGCGATTACCTGTCCTACGACCCCTACGGCATCATGTTCCGCAAAGGCGAGCCGCAACTCTCCGCCGTGGTGGAACGCGCCTTCCGCAAGCTCGCCACCAACCACGACCTGATCCCGCTCTACCAGAAATGGTTCGTCGCTCGCCTGCCCACCGGCGAAAAGCTCGACGTCGCCATCTCACCGCAGCTCGAGGAGAGTTTCAGAGTGCTCGATGACACCCAGGGCACCAGCAATTGAGCTTTAGCTAACACCGTCAGTGCCGGACATAGCCGTCCGAAGGACGGCGTCGCTTCCGCTGGCCTATGCCCGGCAATCCATCGTTCTTCAAAAACCCATGCCGCACGGGCTTTGTGAAAAGCCCGTAGTGGGTTGAGTGCAGAGGTTGGGCAAGTTATTGCCTAGCCTCGCGGCGAAACCCATCGAGACATCGCGTGTGAGTGATGGGTTTCGCGAGAGCTCACCCATCCTACGGGCTGCCGCTTGTTACCTGACGGCGTTTCGGCCCGGCAGCACGGCGCGCGTCAACCCTCGCCGAACACCTTGTCGAGCGCGGCGTTGTAGGTTGCCTCGACCAGGCCGGGGTGCGATCTGCTCAGCGCTTCCATCATCACGCCGGAGTTGATCTCGAGAATCTGCCAGGCGCCGTCGGCGCGGACCACGTCGACCGAGCCAAAGCGCAGGTCGATGGCCTTGGCCGCGGCGACCGCGAGCGCGACGCAGGCCTCGTGCGTCTCGCCGTGCTCCAGCAGCACCGGCTCGGCGCCGGAGTCGAGGTTGTGCCGCCAGTTCACGGCGCAGCCGTGGCCCGACGGTGGGACCGCATCGAGCGCGGCGCGGTCGAAATCGTTGGCCATGCCGCGCAGCACGTGCGACAGCCGCTTGGCCGGCACGGTGGCAAGCGCCAGTTCGAGCAGGGAACGCTTGCCGTCGCCGACCACCGATGGCCGCCGCTTGCTGTAGACCACGCGCGGCGTGTGGTCGATCACCACCACGCGCACCTCGTCTTCGATTTCCAGGTACGGCGAAATCGCCACGCTGAGATTGAGCGCGAAGATCCGGTTCACCGCAAGTTCGAGTTTCGGCTTGCTCGCCACCTTGAATACTTGCTGACCGCTGGTGCCCTGGTTGGGCTTGACGACGACGCAGCCTTTGAATTGCGCGAGCATGCCCAGCATCGCCTCCCACGATCCCACCGGCGGTACATATTCGTTGAGCTCGGGCTTGAGAAACAGCGTGTGCGGCACGCATGGCACCACGCACGTTTCCAGGAGCTCCGCGGTCGCCGCCTTGTCGTTGGCGATCTGATAGGTGACCGCGCTGTTGAGGCCGAGATCGTAGCCGAACGCGAAGCGCCGCTGTGATCCGCGCTGCATGATGATGAACCAGCCCTGCGACTTGATCTCCACCGTGATGCCGCGACGTTCGCAATATTTCTTGACCGCGTTCACGAAGGTTCGTTGGCTGTTGAGCATCCTTGCCCCTGTTAAGCTTTCACGGGATCAGGCCACTTTAGGTAGATTTCGGCGCGCTCGAGGCAATTAATCGTTCGAATTCACGCCGTTTCAGCAAGGAAATGTCGCCGGTTTGGGTGAGCGTTCCATCACGGAAAATGCATGCCACGCATGTCCACCAAACGCCACCTCGAGTCCTCAATTGCGCGTCAGGTGATGTTGACTATTTACCAGTTTCGATTACGTCAAACGCGACAAACCCCACTGCTGCAAGGGCTTTTTGCGCATCGCAAGACCTCGAAAACCCGATTTGTTCTAGCAAATCTACCGCGGAAGAAACGAAATACATGAGCGCGTTCCATCGAGAGAAAGTTCTTTCTGTCCGGCATTGGACCGATACGCTTTTCAGCTTCACCGCCACCCGCAATTCCGGCTTCCGCTTCCAGAATGGCCAGTTTGCCATGATCGGGCTCGAGGTCGATGGCCGCCCATTGCTGCGGGCCTACAGCATGGCCAGCGCCAATCACGAGGAAGAGTTGGAATTCTTCAGCATCAAGGTGGCCGATGGGCCTTTGACCTCGCGGCTGCAGAAGATCAAGGAAGGCGACACCATCCTGGTCGGCCGCAAGGCTACCGGTACGCTGATCACCGACAACCTGATTCCGGGCCAGCGGCTGCTGCTGCTCTCCACCGGCACTGGCCTGGCGCCATTCGCCAGCCTGATCAAGGACCCGGAAGTCTATGAGCGGTTCGAGACCATCGTGCTGGTGCACGGCTGCCGCCAGGTTTCCGAGCTTGCGTTCGGCGAGCAACTGGTGGCAAAGCTGCGCGACGATGAATTGTTCGGGCCGATGCTGGCCGACAAGCTGGTGTATTATCCGACCGTGACGCGCGAACCATTCCGCAACCGCGGCCGCATCACCGATCTCATCACCTCGGAGCAGTTGTTCAACGACATCGGCCTGCCGCCGCTCGATATCGCCACCGACCGCATCATGCTGTGCGGCAGCCCCGGCATGCTGGAAGAACTGCGCCAGACGTTCGAAGGGCGTGGCTTCGTCGAAGGCAGCCACAGCGAGCCCGGCCATTTCGTCATAGAAAAGGCCTTCGTCGAGCGCTAGGCCCAGCGGCGCGATTTTAGCTCCGCGCCGGGACTACAATGGTCGCGGGTGGAGCGGATTGAGATCGGCCTGCCGCAAGGGCCGTTTGCGCAACCCCAGTTTGACCGGCACATCGTAGAGCCGTCCCGGAGCAAAACCGCGATGGAGATGCCGCAGTCCTGGAACAATCACCCGGACAACGGGAATCTGCACGTCAGGCCGGGTCTGGTCGAGAACCAGGAAATCCAGGCCAAGACGTTTGGCGAGCTTGACGCAGGCGAGAACCTGCTCGCGCCGATCGAGACCGGCAAATTTTGAGGATCGCGCCCCCCGCGTGCCGGCTTTGCCGTGAGGCCGTGCGTAGGCATGCTTGCCCAAGGGTACCGGCAGCGCACGGCTTCCCTCTGCGACGGCCGGGGCGGTGGCGGGGCGGGTGACCCGATCAACCGTGAAAATCAGATTGAGCCCGGTCACCGCCCGCAGCACGGCGAAACGGAGATCGAAATGCGCGCCTGCGGCAAATTCGATGCGTTCGCGGCCATCTTCCTTCCAGTGCGCGACCGCCATGACGACGGGAATGTCAATGTCGCTGGTCACGTCCAGCACCCACAGGCAGCGTCCCATCGCGGCGAGTTGGGCGCGCAGATCCCGGATGTAACTGTCGCCAAGCCGGTCGAGATCGATCTCGCCGCGTTGCAGGCGGTTGTACCACCAGATCGCGTAGGCATCTCGCTCGACGAGTTCGAGGAAGCCCTGGAGGATCGCTTCCTCGAGTGTATTGCCAGCCGCGCAGCCGCTCGAATAGGCATTGAACTGATGGCTGCCCGCGGCATCGTGAAAGAAATACAAGAGGCCGGTCGGAACGTGTTTGAAACGCTCGTCGCGCAGCGACCACACCGGCGACCATTCCATCTCGGCCGACGGATCGGAAGCGCGATCCACGCCGCGACCATGCTGTGCATCGCTTTCCAACAAAATGGCGTCAGGAGGAATCGCGTCGCCCTCCGGAAAATCCGCGAACCTGCGCGTCGTCCTGATCTCGTCGCCCTGGAATATCCCGCAACGGCGTTCGACGGCTTTCATCAGCGCGCTTGCTTCAGCCTGGTCCGCGGTGCTGCCTTTGCCATAGCTGTCGCCGACCACCTGGACCTGCAGCGCGGTGACCGCTTCGGGGCGCGGCGAAAAGCCGTGTCTGGCGTGAAAGGTGAACTCCAGCGGTTGCTCGCTTTTGATCCGCTCAAGCTGTGACACGACGCCGGTCAGCGGGCTGACGTGCTTTCGAAAGTTGGCGACCGTCTCGGCCGGTGTGGCCGCTCGATAGCCATCGCTGGTCAGCACGGCCTTGCCGCCGACGCGGAGCCTGATCGGCAGAGGCGCGCGCTCGGCGTCCCACAGCTGCTTGCCGCTGCAAGCGGGGCATTGCGGCCGGGCCGCAACAGGGTGCCGGACGACTGTCGATCCCAACAGGTCAAGGCTGACGATGGTGTGGTGCAGGTCGGTGCGAAAACCGCTCGCGATGGCCTTGGCGATTTCGGTCGCCGCCAGCCCAATCGCGCTCGGCGCGGGCAAATCCGTGCCGAGCGGTGACGCTGCCACGCAGTGCGCGTGGGTCCGGTCGAGAAAGGCCTTGATCTGCCGGTTCCATTTCATGCGATCGGCAAGGCAGGCCCAGCAGGCGCTCTTTCCGTGGCTGAAGATCGGACCGACCAGGGGAAAGATCCCCGAGGGTTGGACCAGCAGCCATGGCTGCTTCTGCGCCAGCCGCTGACGGTTGAATTCGGCCAGCTGGCCGTCGAGATAATCGCTTACCACAACGACAGTCAGATCGGCGGAGTCGTCGAGCACCCGAACGCCGAAGTTGCGCAACGCGGCGCCCAGTTCGCTCTCACCGGTCGCTCCCAGTGATCCAATCCGCACGCTGGTGTTGCGGAGGTTTTCCGCGGCGGTTTCGTTGGGGAGCCCCAGGCTGGCCCAATAGCCCGCCGCTTTATCCTCAATCAGCGCTGCGGACACCACGTAACCGCGATCGCGCAGGCGTCTGATGGCTTCATCGACCTTGTCGGCGGGGAATTCACCAGAAAGCGCGTTGACGATGGCTTCGGGACGTTGCCCGGCGCCGATGCGCGAGGCGACCGCGCAGTAGAGCTCGCCGCGAAGAAAAATCTTCCGGTTTTCCGAATACAGACAGACGCCATCGGGCGGCAGCACATAAACCGAAAAATTGGGCGAGAACCGGATCTCGCCGGAGCTCTGGCGGCCGAACAGCCATGGATTAAGCGAAGACCACCTGGGATCGTCAACCGTCATTCGGCCTACCTGGTCAGTTTTCCGATGTCAGACAAATGTCACCCATGAACAGCGCATCGATGCCTGTGCTGCGGAAGGTGGCGATTGCATGGGCGGGCGTGCATACGATGGGCTCGCTGTCGTTGAAGGACGTGTTGAGAACCAGCGGCACGCCGGTTCGCTCGAAGAAGCACGAAATCAATTCGTGATAGCGCGGATTGGCCGAACGCGGCACAATTTGCACGCGGGCCGTTCCATCGCAATGGAGCACGGCCGGGATGCGGTCGCGGCGCTCCGCTTTCGCCGGACAGGTAAACAGCATGTATTCGTGACTTGCCAGGTGCGGCCCGATTTCAAACCAGTCGTCGGCGTGTTCGGCGAGCACGCTGGGCGCGAACGGCCGAAAGTCTTCCCGATGCTTTACCCTCCGGTTGAGGACCGCGCGCGTATCGGGCCGCCGCGGATCGGCGAGCAGCGACCGGTTGCCAAGCGCGCGGGGGCCGAATTCCATGCGGCCCTGAAACCAGCCGACGATGTTACCGTCGGCGATCATGTCAGCCGCCTCCCGGGCGGCGTTCTTGCATCGCCGCGGTGTCAGGCCGGCTTCCTTGACGGCAGCCAGAATCTTTCGCTCGTCGAATTGCGGACCGAGATAGGGCGTTGCGCCGCTGGGCGGCGGCCTCACGCCGCGTTCGGCACAGTGAACGGCAAGGGCCGCGCCGACCGCGGTGCCCGCGTCATGCGGGGCGGACGGGATGAAGATGTCCTTGAAGGCGCTGGCGTGGCGCATCAGATCGTTGGTGACGCAATTGAGCGCGACACCTCCGGCCACGCACAGAGGCCCGGGTCCGACGGAGCGCTCGAGACGCCGCAGCAGCGCCAGCACGGCTGCATTGGTGACGTCCTGCAGCGCGGCGGCAAAGTGCATGTGTTGCGCGACAATTTCGTCGTCCGGTTTGCGTCTCGGTCCGAGCAGAAGCTCGAAGCCTTTCGGATCGTAGGCCGGGAAGCCGAGCGCGGCGAGATCGACCTGATAGCTATCGTCGCTGACCTGGATGATCGATGCCAATTCGCGGCGATAGACGTCGGGATCGCCGTACGCCGCGAGGCCCATGACCTTGGAGGCATCGTAGGGCGAGAAGCCGAGATGAATACTGGCATTCTCCCACACGAACCCGAGCGAGTGCGGATACGAGAACGTTTCGACGGTTTCAATTCGCGCGCCTTCGCCCCGCGCCAGCGTGGAACAGACTGCCTCGCCGACGCCGTCGATGACGAGGATGGCGGCGGAATCAAAGCCGGAGGGATAATAGGCGGAAGCGGCATGCGCGAGATGATGCGGCACGAACTTGAAAGTCTGGCCAAGCTTGCGTCCAAGCAGCCGGTCGGTGGCGCCGCCGACCTTATCCAGGAAGTGCAGGAAATCGGCCTCCATCCGGCTGTCGGGCCACCACTCCGCGCGATATTCGGTGCGGCGAAGCTGCGGATCGAACGAGTACGCCACCCGGTCGATCTCGGAAGCCTTCAGCCCCGCATGGTCAAGACAAAATCGGATCGCGTGCTCGGGAAGCTCGTGCGGATTGTCGATCCGCGACGGCTTGGCATGCTTGACGCGGTTGAACCGCTCTTCCTCGCACGCCGCCACCACTTTCCCGTCGATCAGCAACGCGGCAGATGATTCATGAAAGACGGAGTTTATTCCAAGAACGTTCATCAGGATTGCCCCTCACTCGCCTTGAGACTAGTCCAGGGCTGCGAACATGCGCAACCCGGGCAACCGGTGCCGAGATGACGCAGGCGTGGCAGGCGCGCATGCCCCTGCCACAAGGAACGGGAGCGGCGCAGCCGCCTGCCAAACAAACATTTGATAGTCGGTTCCGATCTGTCGCTGCTATAAGCGCGACCTGATTTCGCGCGTGCCGCGAACAGCGTGGAGTGATGACGGCCTTGTCCCAACCCAAACATGCCGTTCCGCCCAGGACGGCCTTCGTCCTGGCCGGCGGTGGCAGCTTCGGCGCCATTCAGGTCGGCATGTTGCATGCGCTTGCCGCCCGCGGGGTCGAGGCGGACATGGTGGTCGGCTCCAGCGTAGGCGCCATGAACGGCGCTTACTATGCCGGGGATCCCACGCTGAAAGGCGTGCTGCAGCTGGAAACCATCTGGCGCGGCCTGAAGCGGCAGGACGTATTCCCGCTGACCTGGCGAACCGTCCTGCACTTCATCCGCAAACGGGACTTCCTGATCCCGCATGACGGCCTGCAAAAGCTGCTCGACGATCACCTGCCTTACGGCAACCTGCAGGACGCAAAACTTCCCGTCCACATTGTCACCACGGATCTCGCTTCCGGCGACAGCGTGGTGCTGTCGGATGGGCCGGCGGCGCAGGCGATCATCGCCTCGACCGCGATACCGGGTGCATTCGCGCCGGTGCGCTACAAGGATCACTACCTCGCGGACGGTGCGATTTCGAGCAATACACCGGTTCGGGTGGCGATCGCCAAGGGCGCGCAGCGCCTGATCATCCTGCCGACCGGGTATGCCTGCGCCACCGACACGCCGCCCACCGGCGCCGTCGCCAATGCGCTGCATGCCCTGACGCTGCTGATCGCCCGGCAATTGGTGAGCGAACTGCAGAACATCGACCCCACCATCGAATATTTCGTGGTGCCGCCGCTGTGCCCGCTGGTCGGATCGCCGTATGATTTTTCCCGCACCGCCGATCATATCGAACGGGCCGTCAAGAACACCGAGACCTGGCTGGAACAGGGCGGCCTGCAGCGCAGCACTATCCCCGAGGAGATGCGCCCCCACAGCCATTGATCGTCGCCGCCGGCGCGCGGGCTTTCGCTGCACTGCGAAAGAGGTTTGCCCAGGTGGGTGGATGTCATACCCGCAGGCCAATGTAGGTGTTATCGTTCATAAATCGTTCTGAAAATCGGTACCGCCGAGGGATTCCATGGAAACGCTGATGCTTCCGTTCTCGCCGCGCTTCATCGTGCTGACGATCTGCGGTGTCGTCACGGCACTGCTGCTCGGTCTCGGGATCATCGATCACAAGGTGCTGGATGTCGTCACCATCCCGCTGGTGATTTTCGGCGGCCTGACCCTTCTCGGCATCCGCGACCTGCTGCAGCAAAACCACGCGGTGCTGCGCAACTACCCGATCTCGGCGCACATCCGCTTCCTGCTCGAGGAAATCCGACCCGAAATGCGGCAGTATTTCTTCGAGAGCGAGAAGGACGGCATGCCGTTTTCCCGCGATACCCGCGCGGTGATCTATCAGCGCGCCAAGATGGTGCTCGACAAGCGGCCGTTCGGCACGCAGGAGGATGTCTACCGCGAAGGCTATGAGTGGATGCATCATTCGGTGGCGCCGAGGCCGCATGCCGAGGAGGCGTTCCGCGTCGGCATCGGAGGGCCGGATTGCAAGAAGCCGTATTCGGCTTCCGTCTTCAACATCTCGGCCATGAGTTTCGGCGCGCTCAGCCCGAACGCGGTTCGGGCGCTGAACGCCGGCGCCAGGAAGGGCGGCTTCGCCCACGATACCGGGGAGGGTGGCGTCAGCCCCTATCATCGCGAAAACGGCGGCGACATCATCTGGGAGATTGGCTCGGGCTATTTCGGCTGCCGCAACAAGGACGGCAGCTTCAACCCGGAGGAATTCGCCCGCGTCGCGTCCGACGACCAGATCAAGATGGTCGAACTCAAGATCAGCCAGGGTGCCAAGCCCGGACATGGCGGCGTGCTGCCGGCGGCCAAGGTGTCCGAGGAGATTTCGAAGATCAGGGGCGTCGCCATGGGCGAAGACTGCATTTCGCCGGCCTATCACAAGGCGTTTTCGACGCCGCTGGAGATGATGGCCTTCGTCGCCGAGATGCGGCGGCTGTCGGGCGGCAAGCCGGCCGGCTTCAAGCTGTGCATCGGCCACCCCTGGGAGTTTCTCGCCATCTGCAAGGCGATGCTGCAGACCGGCATCTATCCGGATTTCATCGTGGTCGATGGCAACGAGGGCGGCACCGGCGCCGCGCCGCTGGAATTCATGGACCATCTCGGCATGCCGATGCGCGAGGGCGTCAACTTCGTCCACAACGCCCTTGTCGGCATCAATGCGCGCGACCGCATCAAGATCGGCGCTTCCGGCAAGATCGCCACAGCATTCGACATGGCGCGGGCCATGGCGATCGGTGCCGACTGGTGCAATTCGGCGCGTGGCTTCATGTTCTCGCTGGGCTGCATCCAGTCGCTGAGCTGCCACACCGACAAGTGCCCGACCGGCGTTACCACCCAGGACCTGACCCGCAATCGCGCTCTGGTGGTGCCGCATAAGACCGAGCGGGTCTACAACTATCACCGCTCGACCCTGCACGCGCTGGCCGAACTGATCGCCGCCGCCGGGCTCGATCACCCGCAGGACATCAGGCCGATCCATTTCTCGCAGCGAACCTCGACCACCGCAGTGCAGAGCTTTGACAAACTGTATCCGTCGCTGCGGCCGGGTGAACTGCTCGACGGCACCAGCGACCCGCGCTTCGGCGAAGCCTGGGCCATGGCACGCGCGGAATCCTTCGCGGCGGTAGAGTAACGCTTCGCATCGAGCGCGGCAAAAAAAGGCCCGCCCGGGGGGACAACCGGGCGGGCCGGGTGCGACACGGGGTGGATGAGGCGCCCGCGCCGGACTCATGGAATTGTCTCGGCGATTACCGCTCAGTAGTTGCAGTTGCGGATCCGGCCGACATAGTTGCCATAGGCGTCGAACTGGCGAACCCAGCCGCAGCGGCGATAGCCGTAGCCGTTATCGTAGTAATCGGCCTGGTCGGCGGCGATGGCGGTGCCCACCACGGCGGCGCCGACAATGCCGGCGGCGATGCCGAAGCCGAGCCCGGGACCCTTGGCTTGCGCCGGGCCGGCGGTGGCCGCGATGGTGCCGGCGGTGGCAAGCGCTGCGAAAGCGAACGCGGCAATCCTGGTCTTGGTCGACATCGGATACTCCAGTCTGTTGGTGCGCGGCCAGTTGGCCGACATGCACATCAGTCGGAGCTTTGCGGGATTAGGTTCGAAGGCCGATGCGATTTTCCCGGCGGGTCGATCGAGCGCAGTTCGATCGTGGCGGTTAGCGGGCCGTGACTCGCCTGCAACAGCCAACGGTCAAGCCGTCACCCCTGAATTGCCGGCCCCTTGCCGAGCGCCGCCATGTCGAACCGGTCGACATCCGCGAGCAGCTCGCAGAAAGCGCGCGCGCCTTGATCGAGCAACCGATCACCCTTTTCCGCGCTCGCCTGGGTGGCGTCGCCGATGGCGCCCGAGGCATGCAGATCCTCGGCCTGCCAGGCAAACGGCGCCGGGCGATGCGCCGAGAGCCGGCGATAATCCTGCTCCATGGTGAGCGCCGTGGAGCGAAATGCAGCGATGTTTTCCATGCGCACGAGCCGCGGATAACAGGCCAGCATGATCGACGTCTCAACGGCGCCGCCATGGATGCCGTGGCGCGTCTCTTCCGCGGCAAATACCTGCTCTGGCGCGCTAAGCCGGCCCCATCCCGTGGTCACTGCCAGCATGCCATGCCGGGCGCGGAGATCCTGAGCGACCAGGGTCATGGCGGCGCTGTTGCCGCCGTGGCTGGTCACCATTACCAGTTTGCGGATGCCGGCGCGCGCGACGCTTTCGCCCAGCGCCATCCAGCCCTGCAGCGCAGTTTCGGTCGGCAATGTCAGCGTCCCCGGATAGGCGATATGCTCGGTGGAAATCCCGACGCCTTGTACGGGAAGAAACGTGGCGGGCAGCGTTTCGGGCAGGTGTTCGCGCACCCGCGCCAGGTAAGCCTGCGCAATCATGATGTCGGTGCCAAGAGGCAAATGCGGACCGTGCTGCTCGGTCGCCGCCAGCGGCAACACCGCGATCCATCGCCTTGGGTCGGCGAGGTGGAAATCGGGCCAATGGATATCGGTCCAGTCACGGGGAGGAACGGTGGAAATCATCGCGCGAAGCGTTATCCTTGGTTGAAGTTCGGCGGTAGTGTCGGAGACCGTTTGGACCGGATGCCGGCAGGCTCCGGACGCCGGAATTGCCCCCATCATGGGCCAAAACGAGCAACGGAGTCCAATCATGCGCCCGGCTCTTCTGCTGCGAACGTTAATGGCGGGTCTCTTGCTGCTGTGGGCCGGAGCGCCGGCCGCCGCCCAGATGACGCTGGACAAGGTGTCGTTCGGAACCAACTGGATTGCCGAGGCCGAGCACGGCGGATTTTACCAGGCGCTGGCCGATGGCACCTACAAGAGCTACGGCCTCGACGTCACCATCGTGCCGGGCGGCCCCAGCATCGACAACCGCGCGCTCCTGATCGCCGGCAAGCTCGATTTCTTCATGGGTGCCAACACCCTGACGTCGCTGGACGCGGTGGCGCGCAATCTGCCACTGGTGACCATCGCCGCCATGTTCCAGAAGGATCCCCAGATTCTGATGGTCCATCCCACCGCCAAGGTGGGCAAGCTGGAAGACCTGCGGCCCTTCACCCTGTTCGTTTCCAGGGAAGGCCAGGCCGGCTATTTCCAATGGCTGAAATCCGAATACAAGTTCAGCGAGGGCAAGATCAAGCCGTACACATCCAACCTGCAGCCGTTTCTGTTCGACAAAAGAAGCGCAATGCAGGGGTACGTCACCTCCGAGCCGTTCATGGTCGAGAAGCAGGGCGGCTTCAAGCCGACCGTGCTGCTGCTCGCCGACTACGGTTTCAATGCCTATTCCACCGTGATCGAAGCCAGGCGTGATCTGGTCGAGAAGAAGCCGGATCTGGTCCAGCGCTTCGTCGATGCCTCGATCATCGGCTGGTACAACTATCTGTATGGCGAGAACGCGCCGGCTAACGCCATGATCAAGAAGCTCAACCCTGACATGTCCGATGAGTTGCTTGGCTATTCGCTGGCCAGGATGAAGGAATTCGGCATTGTCGATTCCGGCGATGCCGTGCGCGACGGCATCGGCGCCATGACCGACGCGCGGGTCGGCAGTTTCTTCGACACGATGTCGCGCGCGGGTGTGATGCGCCGGGACCTCGACTTCCGCAAGGCCTATAGCCTGCAATTCGTCAACAAGGGCGTCGGCCTCGATTTGCGGCCGAAGAACGCGACGCGGAAGACCACCCCGGTCAACAACGCTGCGGAAGGCAACCCCCCGGAAGCCCCGCGCTAGGCGCAACGCGGCTCCGCCGCCGGCAGGGATCGGCGAAAACAAGGCGGATTTTCGCTGGGGCTGCTCCGATCATCCATTCAGATCGCTGGAATGTTGGTTGCTCTCCGCGGCCGGGATTGGCATTTATAGGCGTCCGTGCCGGTGTGATGTTCCCGGACCGCGGGGCTGGCGCGCGGGTGCGCCTGGAAAGGAAAGCTGATGGCTGCGGGTATTTCGTCGGAAAAGGTTGATTTGCTGATTTACGGACCGGCCAAACCGATCGTCGAGAAAGGGTTTTCGGACGCATTCGTGCTGCATCCCTTCGAGACCCAGGCCGATCTTGAACTGCTCAGCTCCAATCTTGCCGGGCGCATTCGCGGTATCGCCACCACTGGGCCTGTCGTTGCCGACGCGACGGTACTGTCCAAATTTCCCAAGCTCGAGATCGTGTCGTCGTTCGGCGTTGGCTACGATCACATCAATTCCACCTATGCGCGCGAGCACAACATCGTCGTCACCAATACGCCCGACGTCCTGACCGAGGAAGTCGCCGACGTCGCCCTTGGCCTCCTGATCGCCACGGCACGCGAGTTCATCAAGGCCGATCGCTATCTGCGTTCCGGACTGTGGACCTCGGCGCAAGGTTTTCCGCTCAGCGTCGGCTCATTACGCGATCGCAAGGTCGGCGTGGTCGGCATGGGCCGGATCGGCCAGGCGATCGGGCGTCGGCTGGAGGCCTCGCGGGTCCCGGTGGTCTACCATTCGCGCAATCCCGCGGCCGGCGTCGCCTATCAGCATTATCCCAACCTGATCGAGATGGCGAAAGCCGTCGATACCCTGATCCTGATCACGCCGGGCGGCCCCTCGACCGCCAAGATGATCAATGCCGAGGTCATGAAAGCGCTGGGCCCGCGAGGCATCATCATCAATGTGGCGCGCGGCTCGGTGATCGACGAGCCGGCGTTGATCGCCGCGCTCAAATCCGGGACCATTCTGGCCGCCGGGCTCGACGTCTATGCCAACGAACCGAACGTTCCGGACGAACTGCGCGCCATGCAGAACGTGGTGCTGTTGCCGCACATCGGATCGGGGTCGGTGGTGACGCGCAATGCCATGGACCAGCTCGTGGTCGATAATCTCAAGGCATGGTTCGCCGGCAAGGCGCCGCTGACGCCGATACCCGAAACCCCGGTGAAGGGCCGCTGAGCGATGGACCGGCGGTCCGGCACGGCTCCCGTCAGATGCGCCCGCCGCTCCGGTCTTGTGGCGGTGGCCGTCTTGCTGGTCGCCACCGCGCCGGCGCGGCCGCAGGATGCGACCAGCCTGAAAAAGGACATGATCGGACAATGGGAGTTGTCTACCACCGAACGCAGCAAGACCTGCGTGGTGACGTTGAAGGCGGAATTCGTCGCCGCAGGGTTTCAAGCTCGAGCTTGAGCCGGGCTGCGCGACAGCACTGCCGTTCACCTCGGACATCAAGGCCTGGAGCATCAAGGGCCTCGATATCGTGCGGCTGCAGGACGCCGCCGGACAGCCGGTGATCGATTTCACCGAAGTCGAGAGTGGGATCTTCGAAGGGCTGCGCACCGGCGAGGGCATCTACATCCTGCAGAACCTCGCGGCGGCGCGGTCGCTGGCCAAATCGATGGACCAGATGATCGGCGACTGGGCGATGGTGCGCAGCAATGGCAAACCGATCTGCGGCCTGACCCTGACCAACACCGAGGCCGGGAAGGACAACTTCCAGGTCTTCCTCAAGCCGCGCTGCGATCCGGTCGTGCAGAGTTTCGCCCCTACCATGTGGCGGCTGGAGCGCGGCGAACTGTTGTTGTTCTCTGACAAGGGCGACGCCTGGCACTTCGAGGCCGACGACAACGCCCAGTGGCGGCAGGTGCCCGACAGCGTCGATCCCCTGATCATGCTGCGGCAATAGCGCGGTCCGCCGTCGAACTGGCGCGGTTTCGGCATTGGGCATGTGACAGCAACCGCCGCAGTCGGGTACTATACCGGATGAACGCAGACCTTTTGACAATCCCTGGTCGCAATGCCATTTCTGTCGCAATGCCCGCGCGTGCAGCTCGCCGGCAAGCGACAAGTCCTTTGTTGAACGGATTTCCCCGGAGGTTCGCAAGCTGATGGCGTTTCCGCGGGCGGGGCATCTCACCGATCACATCAGGTCCAAGGGCGTGATTTCCGTGCTGCGGGTGCTGCTGCGCGGCAACGAGTTCTTTCTGATTCCGCTGGCGCTGCTGCTCGGCGCGGTGGTGGGCGGCATCGTGACGCTGATGAGCGAGATCGCGCAAATCGCCCACGTCCTGATCTACGGCATTCCGTTCGATGTGCGGTTGAGCGCCAATGCGGTGGTGACGCCGTGGGTCGCCCTGGTTGCGCCGGCCACCGGCGGCCTGCTGCTCGGGCTGATGGAATGGTCGCGACGGCGCTGGAAGATTTCGAACGCGGTCGATCCGGTCGAGGCCAACGCGCTGCGCGGCGGCCGGCTGTCGATCCGTGACAGCGTCGTGGTCGGCGGCCAGACCTTGATTTCGAACGGCTGCGGTGCCTCGGTCGGGCTGGAGGCCGGATACACCCAGATCGGGGCCGGCGCGGCGTCGCTGCTCGGCCGGTATTTCAATCTGCGGCGCACCGACATGCGCCTGATCGTCGGCTGCGGCGCCGCCGCCGCCATCGCGGCGGCTTTCGGCGCGCCGATCACCGGCGCGTTTTACGCCTGTGAACTGATCGTCGGCGTCTACGCGGTCGGCAGCGCCGCGCCGAATTCTTGCCGCGTCGCTGTCGGCGGCGCTTACCGCGCAGTGGCTGGGCGGCGCGCCGTATTCGCTGGCAGTGCCCCATGTCGGTGCGGTGACCGGCGAGCAGTACCTCGCCCTCATCGTGCTGGCGCTGATCGTCAGCATGATCGGCATTGCGGTGATGCGCAGTTCGGCCGTGGTCGAACGGGCCTTCAACCAGCGCTGGATGCCGGTGTGGCTGAGGCCGGTGGTCGGCGGCGTCTGTATCGGCGCGATGGCCATCGTGACGCCGCAGGTGCTGGCCGCGGGCCACGGCGCCATGGTGCTCGACCTTAACCGCGACATGGCGCTGGGCCTGATCGCCATGATCATCGGCCTGAAACTGTGCGCATGCCTGATCTCGCTCGCCTCGGGCTTTCGCGGCGGCTTGTTCTTTGCCTCGCTGTTCGTCGGCAGCCTGATCGGAAAATGGTTCGCCCTGGTGCTGCAGTTTCCGATTTTTCACCTCACCATCGACCCCATCGCCAGCACCCTGACCGGCATGGCGAGCCTCGGGGTCGCCATCGTCGGCGGCCCGCTCACCATGTCGTTCCTGGTGCTCGAGATGACCCGCAGCGTCGACGTCTCCGCCGCCGTGCTCGCCGCGTGCATCGTCACCAGCGTGTTCGTCCGCGCCGTGTTCGGCCATTCGTTTTCGACCTGGCGGCTGCATCTGCGCGGCGAGACCATCCGCAGCGCCGCCGACGTCGGCTGGCTGCGCAACCTGACGGTGGAACGCATGATGGGGACCGACGTCGGCAAGGTCCACGCCATGGCGACGATCGCCGAATGCCGTCGCGAGTTCGCGCTGGGATCGCGGCCGGCCGTCGTCGTCGTCGACGGCGAGGACGGCTATTGCGGGCTGGTCATGCTTCCCGAGCTGTTCTCCAGCGAGCTCGACGCCATCGCCGATGAAAGCAGGGTCGTCGACCTCGCTAATTTCATCGGCGTCGTTCTGTTGCCGGCGATGAACGTGAAGTCGGCCATGAAGATCTTCGACGATGCGGAAGCCGAGGTGCTGGCGGTGGTGGAGGCCGAAGGCAGCCGCAAGGTGGTCGGCATTCTGATCGAAAGCCATGCCCGGCGCCGCTATGTCGAGGAGCTCGACCAGGCGACCCGTGGCATTCTGGGTGCCGCCTGAAAGCTGTGCGCGGCACCTTTGAACCGGCATGCATCCTGGTACGACTGTCACGGGTACACTCTACATTCGACGGCCTGCCAGTGCCGCAGACCTGCGAAGGCCTGTCCATGGCCGGCGACATCAGGCGCCAATATCTCTACGGCGAATCGCTGACCGGCGCCAAGGCGACGCGGATGCTGCATGACGGGCGCCACAAGCTGCTCTGGTATGCCGCCGGCAACCGCTTCCAGCTGTTCGACCTGCAGGACGATCCGGGCGAATTGAACGATCTGTCCGCCGAGCCGGGCAGGCAGGCTCTGCGTCGCAAACTCGAGACCGCCCTGGTCGCGCAGCTCTACGGCGACGATCTCGCCTGGGTTCAGGACGGCCGGCTGGTCGGGATGACGGCGCCGGAGCTGGAGATGAAGCGCAACCGCGACCTGTCGGGCCAGCGCGGCCTGCATTTTCCGCCACTCGCCCTGACGGATCCCAGCCAGGTGGTGGGGGCGGGCTGATGACGCGGACGATCGAGTGCCTCGACGCCAGCTATCCGGGGCTGGCCCGCAAACGGGTGGTGGTGACCGGCGGTGCTTCCGGTATCGGCCTTTGCCTGGTCCAGGCTTTTGCGAGGCAAGGCGCCGTCGTGTACGGCATCGATCGTGACCGCGAAGCCATCGCGCGTGCGGGCGAGGAACCCGCCTGTGCAAATATCAGCTTTATCGAGGCCGATCTTTCCGTTGCCGAAAACGTCATCGCGTGCATGGAGAGCGTGACGCGCTCGGCGCCGGTCGATGTCCTGATCTCCAATGCGGCAAACGACACCCGCCACGCTTGGAATGAGGTGACGCCCACGAGTTGGCGCGCAACACTCCGCATCAATCTCGATCACCAGTTTTTCAGCGCCCAGGCGGTGGCGCGCGGCATGGTGAAAGCGGGCAGCGGCGTCATTCTGCTGATCGGCTCGGTGGCCGCGCGGCGCGGCCGGCCGGCGATGGTCGGCTATCTGTCGGCCAAGTCGGCCATCGAGGGCATGACCCGCGGCCTCGCCCGCGAACTGGGGCCGCACGGGGTGCGCGTCTGTGGCGTCGTGCCCGGCGGGATCGACACCGAAAGGCAGCGGCGTCTGTGGCGCACGCCGGAGGTCGAAGCCAGGTTGATCGCGGACCAGGCCCTGCCGGTCCTTCTCGACGGCTGGGATGCGCGGCCCTGGCGCTGTTTCTGGCGTCGGACGGCGGCCGTGGCGCCACCGGTCAGATCTATGCACTCGATGCCGGGCTTCACTGAACAAATTCGAAACAACACATTGGGTGAAGCGGATTTGGTGCCGCGCACAACAGTGGGCGACGTGCATCCGCTGGCAAGCGCCTTGACAGTTGGAAGGTTTCGCGCGCATCCTTACTCAAAGTAAGAATTAACGACAGGGATGGAATGTCTGAGCAGCCAAGAAGCCGGCGGCAGACGCGCGCCGCGATCATGGGGCATCTGCTTCAGTCGGGCGGTGCGTTTCGGCCGCCTCTTGCCAGGGCCGTGCGCCTGTCCGAGGCGAGCCTGTCGCGCATCCTGTTCGATCTCAAGGCCGAAGGACTGATCGAAGAAGTGAGGCGACCCGCGCCTTACGTCGGCGGTCCGACCGGCCTCGTCTCCCTCGATGGCTCGGTGCGGCTGGCCGCGCTCGAGTTGACCGCTGAGCGGCTGAGCGTCGGGGTCAGCGGGCTGGCCGGCGAGCTGCATTACACCGAACGCCTGCCGCTGCCGAAATCTCCCACGGTCGAATCCATCGGCCGTCTGTTTCACGACGCACTGCATCTGCTTCAGGAATGGACGCGGCGGCGCCAGGTTCAACTGGCGCAAATCGGGGTTTCGGTTCCGGGGCTTGGCCGGTTGAGCGAACTCGATAACCTGATCATTCCCTGTGATATCGGGTTTGTTTCCGGCCTGCTTGGCGAGAACTTTGCGGGAGTGCCGGTCGAATTCACCAATTCGGTGGTGGCGCATGCGACGTTCCATCGCTGCCGCACCGAGAGTTATCCGTTCACCGGCGCGCATCTGTTTGTCTTTGTCGGCCACGGCGTCGCCGGGGCCTGGATGGATGACCCGATCGAAGCCGATGCCCCGGCGCCGGTCGAACTCGGCCACATGGTATTCGGCGATGGCGGCCCGCGCTGCCGCTGCGGCCACAGCGGCTGTGTCGAGGCCTATACGTCCCTGCCGGCATTGGCCGGGCTTCTTGGTCTTCCCGAGCAGGAGTTGCTGCGGCTCGGCGATGAGTGGGTGACTGCGGTTCCGATGCCGTCGCGGGTACGCCAGGAACTGCGGCGCCGGCTGTTTCGGTTGGGCCTCGCCATCGGCAACACGCTGAACGTGAAGCCGTGTCGCGGCGTGGTGGTCAGCGGCTGGCCGTCACAGTTGGGTGAGGAAGAGCGCGCGGCCCTGGTCGAGGGTATCGACGCGTCCCTGATGGGCGGGCGCGCGCTCGCCCAGATATCGCTCGCTTTCGTCCCGCCTTCGAACGGCAACGATCCGAATGCGGCACTGGCTTTTGCGGCGTGCTGTCTGGCGCGCCGCGGTGGCATGCCGGCCTCGTCTGCGGAGGCTGCGTAAGATGGAAGCGGAATAAGCGGCGCGGCTTGCGCGCATCAACTGTCAAAAACCCGGGAGGAACAAGCTATGTCAATGATTACAAGGCGTCATCTGCTCGCTGGATCCGCGGCCGCGCTTGCGATGCCGGCATTGGCCCGCGCCGAGGGCGCGAAAGCCGCGATTGACCGCGATTTCGCAATGGTCCGCCGGCAGCGATGGCGCCGCGATCTCCGCGCTCGGCAAGCTGTTCGAGGAAAAGGGCGGCGTCTGGCAGCATAATCCGGTTCCGGGCTTCACCACCGAGATGATGAACAAGCTGCGGGCGCAGATCATGGCGGGCGATCCGCCGGCCGTTTCGCAGCTCAAGGGGCCGGAAATCGCCGCATGGTCGAAGATCGCCCCGACGGTGGATATCACGCCGTGGGTGAAAACCGCCGGCTACGCCGACCGCGCACCGGCCGAACTGGCCAAGAGTTGCCAGCCGGGCGGCCACTGGATCGCGCTGCCGCTGCAGGTCTACCGGATCAACACGCTGTTCATGTCCGCCAAGGGCATGCAGCGGGCCGGCGTGACCAAGGCGCCGACCTCCTGGGCCGAGTTCAACGACACGGCTGAGAAGATGAAGGCCGCGGGCATGACGCCGGTGGCCAATGGCGGCGTCCGCTGGGACGACGGCATGAAGTTCGAGATCGCGCTTGCCGGCATCGACCCCGATGTCTACCGGCGCGCCATCATGAAGCTCGAGCCCGATGCCCTCAAGAGCAAGGAAGTGCTCGCCGCCTTCGAGCAGCTTCGCAAGCTTTCCAACTGGATGAACCCGAACATCGCGGCGCAGGGCTGGGCGGTGAACCTGCCGGCCTTCGTCAAGGGCGACATGGGCATGGTGCTGATGGGCGGCTGGGCGCAGGGCAACCTCTTGAAGGCCGGCGCCACCGCCGCGGACTTCAGCAGCGGACCCGCCCCGCAGGAGAGCGGCCCGCCATGCTTCGACCTCAACGCCGATTGCTTCATCTTCTGGAAGCCGAAGGGCGCCGATCTCGAAGCCGGGCAGAAATTGTTCGCCGAGCTGGTCATGCAGCCGTCGACGCAGGAGATGTATTCCAAGATCACCGGCTCGATCCCGGCGCGTACCGACGTCGATCTGACCACCGAGGGCTTTACCGACGGCCAGCGCAATTCGGCGCAGAATTTGAAGGATGCGATTGCCAAGGACCGCGTGCTGCTGAGCCTCGGGCACAACATGGCGCAGCCGAACGGCATGACGGCCGCCATGATCGACGTCCTGACCGAGTATGTCCACGACGCCAATATTCCGGCGGCCGAAGGCCAGAAGCGGCTGGTCGGGGCGGTGGCGGCCGCGCAGTAGGATCGTTGCGATGCCAACGGCACTGACGCTGTCGACGCGTGAGCAGGGCTCGGGGCGCGAACGCGCCCCGGGCATCTGGCGCGGTCGCTTCGGCCGCGTGCTCACCGAACTGGCGATCTGGCTGCCGTTGACGATTACCGCCGGGCACGTGCTGGTATTCACGGCCTGGACCACCTGGGTGTCGTTCACGGCCTCGAGCCTGATGCCGGATTACACCTGGACCGGTCTGCGCAACTATTTTGCCGTCACCCGTACGGCGAACTTCCAGATCGCCTATGTCAACCTGTTCATCTACAGCACGGGTTTCGTGCTGCTGACGATGGCGCTGGGCCTGCTGCTAGCGATCCTGCTCGATCAACGCGTGCGTGGCGAGAACGTGCTGCGCACGATCTTTCTCTATCCGCTGGCCGTATCGTTTGTGGTAACGGGCACGGTGTGGAGCTGGCTGCTCAATCCGGGCCTCGGAATCCAGAAGCTGGTGCAGGATTTCGGCTGGACCACGTTCCGGTTCGACTGGCTCGTGCAGTCGGACAAGGCGATCTACACGGTGATCTTCGCCGGCGTCTGGCAGGGTGCCGGATTCGCCATGGCGCTGTTTCTTGCGGGCCTACGGTCAGTCGATGGCGACCTGATCAAGGCGGCGCAGATCGACGGCGCCGGGTCGTGGCGGACCTATCGCCGCGTGGTGCTGCCGACGATCTGGCCGATTTTCGTCACCGTGTTCGTGATCCTGCTGCAGTCGGCGATCAAGGCGTTCGACCTGGTGCGGGCCCTGACCGGCGGCGGGCCCGGATTGTCCAGCACGCTGCCGACGCTGGTGGTCTATGACTTCATGTTCCAGCGCAGCGAACTGGGGCGCGGCTCGGCCGCCGCCGTGCTGCTGCTGCTGACGCTGGTGGTGGTGCTTCTGCCCTACGGTCTCTACATGCGCTGGCGGCGGCAACGGCAGGCGCGGGCATGAGGTGGACTCGCGCCATCGTCTACGCGGCGCTGGCCGTGCTGGCGCTGCTGTTCCTGGTACCGCTAGGCGTGGTGGTGATGAACTCGCTGCGCTCCAGCCAGGAGATCGCCTCAACCTCGATGATCGGCTGGCCGCATCAACTGGTGTTCGGCAACTACGTCGAGGCCTGGAACAAGTTCTGCATGGCCGAGCATTGTTGGGGCATCGAGCCCTACATGCGCAACTCGCTTACGCTGGCGATCCCGGCCACGCTTGCTTCCACCTTTCTGGGAGCCGTTGCCGGCTATTCGATCGCGCTGTGGCGCTTTCGCGGCGACAACATCGTGTACGGCCTGGTGGCGCTGGGCATCTTCCTGCCCGAGCAGATGAAGCTGATCCCCTGGGTGGTCGTGCTGCGCGATCTGGGGCTGATGAACTCGATCGCCGGCCTGATCCTGATCCACACCGTCCAGGGCCTGAGCTTCACCACGCTGTTCTGCCGCAACTACTATGTCGGCATTCCGGCAGATCTCTTGAAGGCGGCGCGAATCGACGGCGCCGGCTTCTTCCGGATTTTCTGGCGGATCGTGCTGCCGCTGTCGCCACCGATCCTGATCGTGACGGTGATCTTCCAGTTCACCGGCATCTGGAACGAGTTTCTGTTCGGCGTGACTTTTACCTCCGGCGACCAGCAGCCGGTGACCGCGGCGCTGATCGCGCTCAGCGCCGCCATCACCTCCGAGCCGATGTACGGGGTGCAGAGCGCGGCGGTGCTGATTGCGGCCCTGCCGACGCTATTGGTGTATCTGGTCGGCGGAAAATATTTCATGCGCGGGCTGACCGCGGGGGCAGTGAAGTGAGGGTGTCATCATGGCGGCGTTGAGTATTCGCGGCCTGTCGAAGCGGTTCGCCAATCTGGAGGTGCTGAAGGGCATCAACCTCGACATCGAGAGCGGTGAGTTCACCGTCCTGGTCGGGCCTTCCGGTTGCGGCAAATCCACGCTGCTGAGCATCATCGCGGGGCTGGAGAAATCCAGCGCCGGCACGATCGAGATCGGCGGGCGGATCGTCAACGACGTCGCCCCCAAGGACCGCGACATCGCCATGGTGTTCCAGTCCTACGCGCTCTATCCGTCGATGACGGTGCGCCAGAACATCACCTTTGGCATGGAATGCCGCCATGTGCCGAGGCCGGAGCAGGAGGCGGCGGTTGCCAATGTCGCCCGGCTGCTGCAGATCGAGCCCCTGCTTCAACGCCGGCCTTCGCAGCTTTCCGGCGGCCAGCGTCAGCGCGTCGCCATGGGCCGCGCCCTGGTGCGCGATCCCTTGCTGTTCCTGTTCGACGAGCCGTTGTCCAATCTCGACGCCAAGCTGCGCGTCGAGATGCGGATGGAGATCAAGCGGCTGCATGCGCGCATCGGCGCCACCATCGTCTATGTCACCCACGACCAGATCGAGGCGATGACCATGGCGACCCGGATCGCGGTGATGCACAAGGGAGAGGTGCAGCAATTCGCCGACCCGGATACGATTTACCGTTACCCGGCCAATCTGTTCGTTGCCCGCTTCATGGGGTCGCCGCCGATGAACACGATGCCGGCGCGGCTGGTGGTGGAAGACGGCGCGCCGCAGGTGGTGATCGGCGCCGGACGGCCGGACGAGGTCCGCCTGCGCCTGCAGGGCTACGACGCCGCCGCGGCGTTTCGCGACAGCGAGGTGGTGCTCGGCATCCGGCCGGAATGCATTGCCGAGGCCGGGCGCAGCTTTGCCGGCGCCTCTAGCGCGCCGATCACGGTCTCCGCACCGGTCGAGATGATCGAGCCCACCGGGGCCGAGACGGTGGTGTTGCTGCGTCTCGGCGGTGAGCCGGTGCTCGGGCGAATCTCGCCCGACATCCGGCCGGCGCCGGGTGCGCTCGCGCCCTTCGCGCTCGACACTCGTCGCATCTGCCTGTTCGACCCTGCCACGGAGCGCCTCATCGCATGACCCAGACAAGCTATGCCGGCCTCGCTGGCCAGGTGGTTCTGATCACCGGAGGAGCCAGCGGTATCGGCGCCGCGTTCGTGCGCGCCTTCGCCGCCCAGAAGGCGCGGGTTGCCTTTCTCGACATCGATGCCGAAGCCGGTGCCGCATTGGTGCGGGAGGTCGGGGGCGAAGGCGGTGCGGCGCCGCTGTTCGTGGTTTGCGACCTGACCGACATCGACGCCCTGCGCGCCGCGATGGCCCAGGTTCACGGCGCACTCGGCGACGCCGCAGTGCTGGTCAACAACGCCGCCAACGATCGCCGCCAGGCTCTGGCCGAGGTGACGCCGGACGAGTTCGACTGGATGATCGACGTCAACCTCAGGCACGTCTTCTTCGCCGCGCAGGCGGTAGTGCCACAGATGCGCGCGCGCGGCGGCGGGTCCATCATCAACATGTCGTCAATCGCCTGGATGCGCGGTGCGCCGCAGCTACCGGTCTATGCCGCGGCGAAGGCGGCCATTGTCGGCTTCACCAATTCCCTGGCCCGCACCGTCGGTACCGACCGCATCCGCGTCAACGCCATCGCGCCGGGCATGGTGATCACCGAACGCCAGCGCCGGCTCTGGTTCCAGGACGAGTCCAGAATCACCGAAATGCGCGCGCGCCAGGCCATTCCCGACGCGGTAACGCCGGAAGACATCGCCCGCGTGGCCCTGTTCCTGGCCTCCGACGAAAGCCAGCGCATCACGCGCCAGTGCTTCCAGGTCGACGGCGGGCTGTAGAGCGCACCTGGATCTGATTCAGCCGTGTTGGGGGCACCATCTCCGACGGGAATCCCACACTTGGAGCCTTTTGCACCACAACATGCTGGTCAATCACGTGATTATTGTGCATACATTCGAAGCTCGGTCACACTCCGGAAGGGTCGCGTTGGGTTCCGATAACAACTCGTTGAGCATTGGTCCACGCCTCCGGCGCGCCCGGTTGTCCAAGGGACTGCGCATGCGGGACCTGGCACAGGCGGTCGGTTGCGACGAAAGCATGATCTCCAAGATCGAGGCCGGCAAGGTCATGCCGTCGCTGCCGATGCTCGACAAGATGGTGCACGCACTCGACCGCGACATGGCGTCGTTCTTCGGCCTCAAGATCGACGAATACAAACTGGTGCAGAAGCCCGACGATCGCCTCAAGGTGCATGTCGACGCACTGCGCGGCGGAACCGGGGTGATGTATGAGCGACTGGTGCCGGTGGCAGCCGGCAATCTGCTCGAAGCGAATGTCCATGTGGTGGCTCCGGGCGGCGAGAAGATCGACCTGATCACCCACCAGGGCGAAGCGGTCGGCTACCTCGTGTCCGGAACCATCGAACTCACGATCGACGACACCACATATCTGATGACGGCAGGAGATTCCTTCTTCTTCAAGGCCTATCTGACCAACAGCTATCGCAACGTCGGACCGGACGAAGCGCGGATCATCTGGGTCAACACACCGCAAGTTCACTGAGCCGAAATGAGGCTCCCGCTGCATGAATTTCATGCATGTGGCGAAAAGTCTTGCAGCGGTATTTTTTGAGCCACCCTGCTTCGCGGCGATGAACACGGGCTGCTTCGCGTAAAAGCGCTCGCCCGTTGGCTGTAAGCACTTGACGGCTTCGATCGATGAAGCTGGCATAACGCTTGCTTAAATCCAGACATGACTGTGATGCATGCCAATCGCCCCTGGCTGCGTCCGATCTCGACTGGGGCCCGAACGCGTTGATGCGCTCCGGCAAAGCCGTCGCACCGGCGAATAACGGCAGGCGAACCGCTGATGGCTTTCGTTTGGAAGCGTCTCCTTGGCACCGTCCCCAGCCTGGTGGGCGTCGTGGTCCTCACCTTTTTCATTTCGCACGCGCTGCCTGGCGATCCGGCGGCGTACTTCGCCGGGCCCGCCGCAAATGCCGCCTCGATCGCCAGTATCCGCGCCACGCTGGGACTCGACCGCCCGCTTCCCGTGCAGTTCGTGCACTATGTCGGTGACCTCGTGCAGGGCAATCTCGGCCACTCGCTGACGACCGGGCAGCCGGTCCTGACCGATCTCGCTCGAACGGCTTCCCGCCTCGCTGGAATTGTCGTCCTTCGCCCTGCTGTTCGCCGTCGGCATCGCCATCCCGATGGGCGTCTGGGCCGCGACCCGCATCAACGGACCGGTCGATCACGCCTGCCGTGTCGCTCGTTACCGTCAGCGCCGCGTTCCCGACCTTCTTCGTCGGCCTGCTGCTTCGTCTACGTGTTCTATTTTCTGCTCGGCTGGGCGCCGCAGCCGCTCGGCCGCCTCAACGAGATCGCCTTCTCGCCACCGCCGCACGTCACCGGCGCCTACACCATCGACGCGCTCCTTGCCGGCGATTGGCGCGGTGCTGCGGGCAGCACTGGCCCAGCTGATCCTGCCTTCGATATCGCTCGGCCTGTTCGCGCTGGCGCCCATTGCGCGCATCACGCGGGCCGCCATGCTGGAGGCGCTGGGCAGCGACTTCGTCCGCACCGCGCGCGCCAGTGGTCTGCCGGTGCGCAAGATCCTGATCACCTACGCGTTCCGCAACGTGCTGCTGCCGATCAGCAGCGTCCTCGGAATGGTGTTCTCCTTCCTGCTCGGATCCAACGTGCTGATCGAACAGGTGTTCGGCTGGCAAGGTGTCGGCGCCTACGCGGTATCCGCCGTCATCGCCTCCGACTATGCCGCCGTGCAGGGCTTCGTCCTGATGATGGCGATCCTCTACGTGCTGCTCAATCTCGCGGTCGACATTTTTGCGACGGTGATCGATCCGCGCGTCCGGTTCGAGGGCTGAAGCGCATGAGCTTCATCGCGCTCGCCCGCAACACCGGCTATGCCTTCGGCGAGAATCGCCTGACGCTGGTCGCCGTGTCATCCTGGCGCTGCTGGCGCTCTGCGCCATCTTCGGACCTTACATCGCGCCGTACGATCCGCTGATGACCAACGCCACCAGCCAAACTGGCGCCGCCCAGCGCCGCTGCATCCGTTCGGCACCGACGCGCTCGGACGCGACATCCTCAGCCGCGTCATCGTGGCGGCGCGGCTCGATCTCGGCATGGCGATCTCGGCGGTCGCGCTGTCGTTCGTGCTCGGCCTGGGGCTTGGCTCGCTCGCCGGCTATTTCGGCGGCTGGACCGACCGCGATCGTCGGCCGCGTCATGGACACCATCATGGCCTTTCCGCTGTTCGTGCTGGCCATGGGCATCGTCGCAGCGCTCGGCAACAGCGTGCTCAACATCATCATCGCGACGATGATCATCAACCTGCCGTTCTATTGCCGCTTCGCGCGCGCCGAGGTGAACGTGCGGCGCGAGCTCGGCTATGTCGAAGCGGCGCGCATGGGCGGCAACGGGTCGCTGCAGGCGTCTCGCTGAACCACATCGTCCCGAACATCCTGCCGCCGATGATGGTGCAGGCCTCGCTCAACATGGGATGGGCGATCCTCAATGCCGCCGGCCTCTCCTTCATCGGGCTGGGCGTCCGACCTCCGACGCCGGAATGGGGCATCATGGTGTCGGAAGGCGCGAGCTACATCATCTCCGGCGAATGGTGGGCCTTCATGTTTCCCGGGCGCCGCGCTGGTGCTCGCGGTGTTCTCCTTCAACATGCTGGGCGACGGGCTGCGCGATCTGCTCGATCCAAGGAAGCGCGTGTGATGGCGCAGCTCGACATCGACAATCTGTCGGTCGAGTTCCGCACCCGCCACGGAGTGGTGCAGGCGCTGGACGATGTAACGCTTGTCGGTCACGCAAGGGCGAGATCGTCGGCGTCGTCGGCGAAAGCGGCTCCGGAAAGTCCGTCACGGCCTACGCCGTCATGGGCCTCATCGATGAGGCGGCCGCATATCACCAAGGGCCACATCAAGATGGGCGGCATCGATCTTCTGGCCGCTCGGCCGGAAGCGATGACGCGAACTGCGCGGGCGCGAAATGGCGATGATCTTCCAGAGCCCGCGCACCGCGCTCAATCCGATCCGCAAGGTCGGCAAGCAGATCGAGGATGTGCTGCAGCGAGCACGCCAACATGCCCAGCCGCGACCTCAAGCAGGCGGCGATCGCTGCGCTCGCGCGGGTCCGCATTCCCGATCCCGGAACGCCGCGCCGAAGCCTATCCGTTCGAACTGTCCGGCGGCATGTGCCAGCGCGTGATGATCGCCATGGCGCTGGCCTGCACGCCGTCGGTGCTGATCGCCGACGAGCCGACGACCGGCCTCGATGTCACGACGCAGGCGGTGATCATGGACCTGATCCGCGACATGAGCCGCTCGACGCGAATGTCGACGCTGCTGATCACGCACGATCTCGGCCTCGCCGGCGAATATTGCGACCGGATCGCCGTCATGCATGCCGGCCACGTCGTCGAGATCGCGGCCGACCGAGGCGATTCTCGACTCATCCGCGCCCATCCCTATACGCGCCAGCTTGCTCGCCGCCACGCCGGTGCCCGAAATCGCGCCTCGACGACCTCGATTGCCATTCCCGGCTCGTCTGCCCGATTTGCGCAGTCGCGCTGCCGCTGTGCCGCTTCAGCGCACGCTGCGAGCGGCAGCAGCCGATCTGCGACGAGGCGGAGCTGCCCTGGACGGAAGTGTCGCCCGGGCATGTCGTGCGTTGCTGGTTTCCGCTGTCATGACGCCGCTGCTCGAAGCGCCGCTCGCTGACCAAATTCTACCCGGTCAAGCGGGCGGCGCGCGGCGCCATGCTCCACGCGGTCGACGATGTCGACCTGACCATCGGAGCGGGAGAAAGCGTCGGCCTGGTGGGCGAATCCGGCTGCGGCAAATCCACCATGGTGCGCCTGCTCGCTCGCCTCATCGATCCGACAGCGGGACGATTGCTGCTCGGCGGACGAGGACCTCACCGCCATGTCGCAGGCGCAGTTTGCCTCCGCAGCCCCGACCGGCGCGCGGATCCAGGTCGTGTTCCAGGACGCCGACCGAAAGTCTCAATCCATCCTTCCGCGTCATTCCAGTGCGATCGCCGATCCGCTGAAGCGGCTGCTCGGACATGGGTAACGCGTGCCGAGATCGACAGCGCGCGTCCGCGCGCACGGCCGCGCTTGTCGGGCTGCCGGAAGAATTGCTGCAGCGCTATCCGCATCAACTTGTCCGGCGGGCAACGCGCGCGCGTCGGCATCGCGCGCGCGATTGCGGTCGAGCCCTCGCTGCTGATCCTCGACGAGCCTACTTCGGCGCTCGATGTGTCGGTTCAGGCCGTGATCCTGCAGCTGCTCGCCGATCTCAGCGACCGGCTGGCGATGAGCTATCTGTTCGTGTCGCACGACCTCAACGTGGTGCGGCTTCTGTGTTCGCGCGTCGTCGTCATGTATCTCGGCAAGATCGTCGAGATCGCGCCGGCCGAGGCGCTCTTCACCGCGCCCGCGTCATCCCTATACGGCAGGCGCTGGTTGCCGCGATCCCTGATCCGGCGCGGCGAGGCGAAGCCGCGCCCGCGGCTCGACGGCAGTCCGACGAGCCCGATCGATCCGGATCCGAACGCCTGCCGCTTCTACGGCCGCTGCCCGAAGAGCGCCGATCTCTGCACCAAGGCCATGCCGCCGCTGCGCGCCAGTCGGCCCGGACCATTTCGCCGCCTGCCACTTCGCTCTTTCACCAGTTGGAGGAATCTCATGAGCACTGACAACGAAATCTGCCGCATGGACGCCGCCACCGTCGCCGCGCGCGTCAAGGACAAGACGCTTTCCGCCGTCGAGGTGACCGAAGCGGTGCTTCGCCGCATGGAGAAACTCGAACCGCACATCCATGCCTTCTGCACGCCCGACGCCCGAAGTGGCGCGAGCGGCTGCCGCCGCCGTGGACGCCAAGATCGCGGCCGGCGAGGACCCCGGCCTGCTGGCCGGCGTGCCGATCGGAATCAAGGACCTCGTCGCCACCAAGGACATCCTCACCGTGATGGGCTCGCCGCTCTACCGCGACTTCGTGCCCGACGAGGACGACATCGTGTCGAGCGGCTGAAGGCCGCCGGCGCGGTCATCATCGGCAAGACCAATGTGCCGGAATTCGGCTACAGCGGCGTCGGCCACAATCCGGTGTTCCCGGCCACCCGCAATCCCTGGAATCTCGACATGACGTCCGGCGGATCGAGCGCCGGCTCGGGCGCCTCGGTCGCTGCCGGCGTCGCCCCCTTCGCCATCGGCTCCGACGGCGGCGGATCGATCCGGATTCCCTCCGCACTTTGCGGGCTCTACGGCATCAAGGCTTCGATGGGCCGGGTGCCGCTCTATCCGGGATGCCGGGACGAACGCTATCCCGGCGTGTCGAGCTGGGAATCGATCGAACATGTCGGCCCGATGAGCCGAACCGTCGCCGACTCGGCGCTGATGCTGAAGGTCATCACCGGACCCGACCCGCGCGACCGCTATTCCATCCCGGCCGCCGACTTCGATTATGTCGGCGCCACCAAAGAGAGCATCAAGGGTCTTCGCATCGCCTACAGCGAAGACTGGGGCTACGCGCCGGTCGATCCGGAAGTCCGCCGCGTCGTCTCCGAGGCGGTTGAAGTGTTCGAGACCGATCTCGGCTGCACGGTCGAGCGCGCCAATCCGGGCTGGGAAGACCCGTTCCCGCATTTCTGGACCATCGTCGCCGGCGATACCGACCTCAGCGGCATGCGCCGCATGATGAAGGGGCGCGAGAAGGAGATGTCGCCGCACCTCGTCGGCCTGCTGCAGCGGCAGTGGACCGCGGAAGAATTCACCGACGCCAAGATGATCCGGCAGATGGTCTGCAATCGCATGTGGCGGTTCATGGCCAACTACGACCTCCTGATCACGCCGACGCTCGCGGTGCCGGCCTTCCCGCTCTACATGCAGGGACCCGAGATCATCGAAGGGAAGATGGTCTCTACGGGCGACTGGCTGTGCTTCACCTTCATCTGCAACCTGACCGGCCAGCCGGCGGCGAGCATTCCCGCGGGCTTCACCACAGACGGTCTGCCTGTCGGCATGCAGATCATCGGCCGCCATCTGGCGGACCGAACCGTGCTCGCCGCCTCCGGCGCCTTCGAACAAGCGCGTCCGTGGGCTCACATATGGCCGAAACTGTTGGGCGACCTCGGCCTTTGACACCGCCTCTGCCTTCCCTCACGCAAATCCAGGAGGATGCACGATATGAAGCTCGATCGTAGTCTCGTTACGGCAGCGCTGCTCACAGCGTCGGTCGCCGTTCCCGGCGCTTCCGCGCTGCGCGGCCGAAATCGCCAAAGGACACGCTGGTCATCGTGTCCGAAATGGGTCCCAACGGCCTCGACACGATGGTGCCGACCGCCAACGATCACAGCCGCATGGTCGTCTGGCAGGCCTATGACCGGCTCGTCAGCCATGGCGAAAAGAAACTCGCCGACGGCACGGTTTCCTATGACGCCAAGGTCGTGACGCCGGAACTCGCCGAAAGCTGGGAGGCGAGCGACGACGGCAAGACCTACATCTTCCATCTGCGCAAGGACGCGACCTTCCACGACGGCACCCCGGTCACCGCCAAGGACGTCAAATGGTCGTTCGACCGCGCCATCGCCGCCGGCGGATTTCCGGCGGTACAGATGGCGGCGGGATCGCTGGTCAAGCCCGAGCAGTTCTCGGTGTCGACGATCACACCTTCAAGGCCACCTTCGATCAGTTCAACAAGCTGACGATGCCGGACCTCGTGGTGCCGGTCCCGGTGATCGTCAATTCCGAACTGGCCAAGAAGCACGCGACACCGCCAAGGACCCGTGGGCGTTCGAGTGGGTGTCACGCAATGATTGCGGCGGCGGCGCCTTCAAGGTGGAGACCTGGTCGCCAGGCCAGCAGACCGTCTTCACTCGGTTCGACGCCTGGAAGTCCGGACCGCTGCCCAAGCTCAAGCGCGTCATCTATCGGCAGATCGCCTCGGCCGGCACGCGACGGGCGCTGCTGGAAAAGGGCGACGTCGACATGTCGGTCGGCCTGCCGCCCAAGGACTACGCCGAACTGGCGGAACAGGGGAAGGTCAAGATCATCGGCGTGCCGGTGCAGAACGACCTCGTCTTCGTCGATATGAATGTGAAGATTCGCTCCGTTCGACAATCCCAAGGTGCGCGAAGCGATCTCCTACGCCATCCCCTACAAGGAAATCGTCAGTTCTGCGCTCTATAACCGCGCCAAGCCGATGTTCGGCGGCGATCCCGCGAAACCTTATCCCGACGCGACGTGGCCGGTTCCGATCAAGCATGGCCAGGATCTGGCGAAGGCCAAGCAACTGCTCACCGAGGCCGGCTTCCCCAACGGCTTCAAGACCACGCTGTCGATCGATCTGAGCGAATCCACCGTGCGCGAGCCGACCGCGATCCTGATCCAGGAAGCGCTGAAGAACGATCGGCGTCGAGCTCACGATCGAGAAGGTGCCGGGCTCGAACTGGTTCGCCCAGATGGCGAGCAAGACGATGCCGATGGTCATTGCCGAATTCTACGGCTGGCTCGACTACCCTGACTACTTCTTCTTCTGGACCTTTCACGGCGGCAATAACTCGGTGTTCAACACGGCCAACTACGTCAATCCCGAGCTCGACAAGGTGATCGACACGGCGCGCTTCACCCGCGATCCGGCAGTCTACAAGACAAGCCTGAACAAGATGGTCGATATCGTCATGACCGATCTGCCGCGCATTCCGCTCTATACCCGCTTCGCCGACTATGCGATGCAGAAGAACGTACAGGGCTTCGAGTACTGGTTCCACACCCATCCGGACTTCCGCAAGCTCTACAAGGAGTGAGAAGAAGGAGGCGCGCCCGGATAGGGCGCGCCTGCGATTGATCGGGAAAACACCGTGCGAGACACGCTTGGCGCCTTCGTTCCCGGGGACACCGTCCACCGGGCGCCGCAGCCGGTCAGGCCCGCTATCGGGCCTGACCTTCGCGGCCAAGGACCTGTTCGATGTCGCCGGCTTCGTCACCGGCTGCGGCAATCCCGACTGGGCCGCCACCCACGAGGCGGCCAAGGCCGATCGCCTGGGCCGTCGACGTCCTGCTGGACGCCGGCGCCTCGCTGGCGGGCAAGACCATCACCGATGAAATCTCGCTCGGGCTGCTTGGCATCAACAAGTTTCTACGGCACGCCGCTCAATCCCCGCGCGCCGGACCGCGTACCGGGTGGCTCGTCGAGCGGCTCCGCCTCGGCTGTCGCGGGCAGCCTGGTCGATGTCGCACTAGGCACCGACTCCGGGGGCTCGGTGCGCATACCCGCGAGCTTCTGCGGGCTTTACGGCCTGCGTCCGACTCATGGCCGGATCTCCGTCGCGCGGCATGATGACCCAGTCGCCCTCGTTCGACACCGTCGGTTATTTCTCGCGCGATGCGATGACTTTCAGCCGGGTCGGCGCTGTGCTACTCGGCGAAGAGGCCGTTGATGCCGCCCCCATCGAGATTATCGTCGCGGCCGACTGTTTTGCCTTGGCAGACGAGCCGGTGCAGCACGCGTTGCGCCCTGTCATTGACCGGCTGCGCGACGCCGCACCGACCACCCAGTCACCACTCGCCGAAGGCCAACTTCTCGACTGGGCGCGCCACCAGCGCGTGCTGCAGAAGACCGAATTCCATGCCACCTTTCGGGAGTGGATCGACCGGGTCAACCCGCGCTTCTCCTCGGAGGTGGCCGGCGCGTTCGCCGACGATGGCCGCATTCCCGCGAGCGACCTCGCGGCCGCCAGGGCGTTCCGCGCGAGCGCATCGAGCCGGCTTGACGGTTTGCTCGACGGACGGCGCATGCTGTGCCTGCCGACCTCGCCCATTCTGCCGATCGGCCGCGACGCGCGCCTCTCGGCGATCCGCGCAGCAGTTCATCGGATCGTCGACTTGACCGGTATCGCCGGCCTGACGGGGCTCCCGCAGGTAAACCTGCCCGTCGCGACATCCGGTCCGATCCCGATCGGACTGTCGCTCATCGGCTGGCGCGGCGGCGATGCGGCTCTGGTCGCAGCGGCCCGCACCCTGGCGCGGGATTTTTCCATTGGATTGTTCGAGGAACGGCCATGACCGACATCAGAGATACTCGAACGTTGACGCTCGACGGCGCGCTCAAGGTGCTGAACGCGGCAATCGCCGAAGCAACCCGCATCGGGCAGCCGATGTGCGTCGCCGTGGTCGATACCGGCGGCAACCTGCTGGCGTTTGGCCGAATGGACGGATCGAAAGGGCTGAGCGTCACCTCGTCCATTAACAAGGCGCGGACGTCGGCGCTATCAGGCTCACCGACCGGCGGCGCTCACGCCGACGTGGAAATCCAGGTCACCCTGGCCCACGAAAGCCGCTGGACCAATCTGATTGGCGGTCTCCCCATCCGCGTCGACGGCTTCATTCTCGGCGCGGTCGCGGCAGGCTCCGGGTCCGGCATGCAGGACCTCGCCGTCGCCCGGGCCGGCGCCGCCATCATCCCTGGCGCCGACATGTGCGTCGATTTCAAGCCGATGGGTGCGGAAGATACCGGGATCGCCAGGGGGCCGATACCGCAGACGACGGTCTGAAGCCGGCGGACGATTTGCGTCTTCTTGCCATGTCGGCAAGAGACCGGACCTGCTCGCAAAGCGGCGAGGCCGCTCAGATCAGCTTCATCCCCTTCAGGCTCGCATGCCCGTTCTTGCCGACGATGATGTGGTCGTGCACGGAAATGCCGAGCGGTGCGGCAATTGTGACGATGGCCTTGGGCGTCAACGCCTCAACGAAGTATAGAGTATCTATTCGACTATTCGATTGGACTAGTTGTCCGTCAGTAGGGCAAATCGACGTCTGTCGATCCGCTCGCGCGCCAACTGTCCCGCTGCTGAGCAAAGATCGGGTGCATAGAGCTGGCAAGTTCCTCGCTTCTCGATTCCCTTGTCGATCAAATCCAAAAGTCGTGCAGGCGCGATGTCGGGCGGGGCGGCGATACGACCGGTGACTACGCGCTTTTCCATTTTCTCGTGATCAGCGTGATCGATGTCGGGATTGAGCCAGCAATTTGCGCACATGATTTTAACGCTCTCCGAGTGCGAATAGATGACGGCGTCCCCGTCCAGGTCTTCGCTCATGTCGGCCAATTGCCGTGCCGTCTCCTGCGTGCCTGCGAAATCGAAGAACTGGTAGTTCCGACGCAGAAGCGTTGCCAAATGGGGAAAGACCGGTATTTGCTGCTCACCGTAAGTGTGATGCGTAATGGGGGCGCCATCCATGAGGATGACGTCGCCATAGTCGACGCCGAGATTGCCGTACAACACGCTGCGGATAATGCCATGGCACGGACTTAACCGTTCGATCCATACCGTTTCCTCTTCGCCTGGGTCATCAAGGTCTGCCGCTCGCTCTGCAAGAGGTCGTTCGGCGAGTTTCACCTTGCAGGCAAAATATCCGCCTTCCGGCAATCCAAACCGTCCAAGCGCGAGTTTCTGCCCCATGCGCTTCCACACGTCCAAGGCTGTCTCGGCTTTCCTGGCGCCAGTGGCGCAGATTCCAAGGTTCCATTCGTAGCTGTCGACAACCTCTTGCGAGAGACTTGCAGCAACTCGGTTTGCAGTCACGCCTTCAGCGAACCTGCCGCGCGTCTTGTAGAAAAGCCCCAAATTGTAATGGTGCGCGCTCTTGCATGGATCGATTTCAGTGAGTTTCCGTAGACTGTCCTCGGCGATCGCATCCCATTGGCGCGCCATCATGCGCGCCGCCGTTGCCAGCCCGCGCAATATCTGTTCCTGTTCAGGCTGCCCCTCGTGGAGCTTGCCCAAGCGGTCTAATTTCTCGACCATCGTCTGAAATATTTGGTGTCCCGGCGGTGGCGCGTTCAGATCATCAATGTTGCGGACGGCTTCGAGGCATAGGCCGACCACCGGGAGGATGCCTGGGTCGTCATCGTAAGCATCTGCTATCTCTGAAAGTACGTCTGCCGCCTCTTCCCTTGCGAGGCTTCGTTCGTCGATAATCCATAGCAACGCCCGGGCCGCCTCAGGCTGATGGCGTTGGGCCTTTCGAAGTGGTTGGATCTTCTGCCATGCGGTCTGCTTGCGGCCCGCCAGTCCTTCTGCAACGGCGTCACGTGCAATCGCGTCGATCTCGTCGGAAGAGAGAACCGCGCTGGGACCATTCGACATGATCGTCTCCGTGGAGGCGCCTCGGCGTGGCAGGAACGGGCGGTGTGACGCGTCTCAACATAGCGAGATTACATCAATTTCATCGCCCTGAGGCTGGCATGCCCATTCTTGCCGACGATGATGTGGTCGTGCACGGAAATGCCGAGCGGTGCGGCAATATCGACAATGGCTTTCGTCATCTGCACATCCGCCTGCGATGGCGTCGGATCGCCACTGGGATGGTTGTGCACCAGGATGACGGCGGTCGCCGACAGTTCGAGGGCGCGCTTGACGACTTCGCGCGGATAGACCGGGGTATGGTCCACGGTGCCGACCTGTTGCAGTTCGTCCGATATCAGCTGGTTGCGCTTGTCGAGAAACAGGATACGGAACTGCTCCTTGTCGGCGAACGCCATCGCGGTGCGGCAATAGTCGATCACAGTGCTCCATGATGACAGCAGGGTGCGTTGCGGCACCTGGGCCTTGGCGATGCGGCTGGACGCGGCGGCGATCAGTTTGATCAGGTTGATCGATGCGTCTCCGACCCCCTTGACCTCGCGCAGCCGTGTCTCCGGCGCGTGGATGGCTTCGGCGAACGAACCGAATTTCTTGATCAGCAATTTCGCCAGCGGCTTCATGTCGCGCCGGGGTTGCGCCGTGAACAGCGCCAGCTCGAGCAATTCATAATCGCTCAGGGCTTCCGGTCCGGCGTTGTGAAACCGCTCCCGCAGCCGTTCGCGATGGCCGTGATAATGCGGCGTCTCGGCGGACTCAGGGGGATCGGAACGTTCGTTCGCATCTGTGGGCATCGGCACAGGTACACCATTTACAGAACACGACTACCATGCCGTGCCCACCGGCATTTGCAACCGAAAGCTGGCCTCGCTAGCCGGCTTCCTTCTGCGTTCCCAGCGCCGCTATTCCCGTCGCCAGCGCCTCGATCGCCCAGGGAAAATCCTTCTCGTCGATATCGAATTCTGGGGTGTGGCGGCCGGAAGGGATGTCGGAGCCGACCACGGCATAGATCGCCTGTCCGCCGCGCTCCTGTATCCGGCGCATGAAGTAGGTCGCATCCTCGCTGCCGCCGGTGACGTGGGATTCGGCATCGACCTCCACGCCCGGCAAATGCCCGGAGAGCGCAGCAGCCAGGCGTCGCGACAGTGCGTCATCCGAAGCAGCGACGGTGGTGCGCCCGGCGAGCTTGATCTCCACGGTCACGTCCTGTGCCAGTGCGGCGCCCTTCAGCACCGCCTCGGCGCGCTCCAGCATGTAGTCGGCGATGGCTTCGGTCTCGCCGCGCACCTCCATCGCCATGGTTGCCTCGTCGGCGATCACGTTGCGGCCGGAGCCGGCTTTCAGCGTGCCGACATTGACGCGCGAGCGCCCGGCATGATGGCGCGAGATGCCATAGAGCCCGACCACGGCGTTGGCCGCCGCGAGCAGGGCATTGCGGCCCTCGTCCGGGTGTCCGCCGGCATGGGCGGCGCGGCCGCGGAAGGTGACATCGAGCTTGGCGCTCGCCAGATGGCCGCGCACGCTGGGGCGGAAGGTGCGGCTCGGCACCCCGGTGCCGAGATGGATGGCGATGAAGTAATCGACGTCGTCGACCACGCCGGCGTTGACCATCGGCAGCGCGCCGCGGCCGCCTTCCTCACCGGGCTGGAAGATGAATTTCACCGTGCCGTGCACCTTGTCCTTCATGCCTGACAGCACCTCGGCGACCGCAAGCCCGATCGCGGTGTGGCCGTCATGGCCGCAGGAATGCATCACGCCGGGGCGGGCGGAGACGAAACCCTCCCGCGCCGGCAGATGCGCCTGGGTATCGTTCTCCAGGATCGGCAGCGCGTCCATGTCGACCCGCAGCGCGATGGTCGGGCCGGGTGCGGTTCCCTTGAGCGTCGCCACCACACCGGTGTGGCCGCCGGCAAAGGCGGGAAGAAATTTCGCCGGCGCGCCATTGGCCGCGGCGTCCTGGTAGGCCGGTGAAGCGCTGCCTCCGACGGCATGCCCATCCGGCTCGCCGAATCCATCACCGCGCGGCCGAGCTTGACGTCGAGCCCCAGCGAAGTGAGGCGCTCGGCCACGATACTGGCGGTGCGGAACTCGATCATGCCGAGCTCGGGAAACCGATGCAGGTCTCGCCGCGTCTTCACCGCGCGTGCCGCCACTTCCGGCAGCACCGACGAAAGCGTATCAGGCATGGCAAGTCCTCTTCGAATTCAGGTATTGACAGCGCCGCGCCGCCGCAGCGCGCTGAGCGTGCTGCCGACCACGACGATGGAGAGTGTAGCCGCGGCAATGATGTAGAACGCCGGCATCAGTTTGTTCCCGGTGGTCGCAATCAGCCAGGTCACGGTCAGCGGCGCGAAGCCGCCGAACACCGTCACGCTGAGATTATAGGAGATCGCCATGCCGGTGGAGCGCACTTCGACCGGGAACAGGCCGGCGAGCAGCCCAGGCCCGGAGCCTTGCAAGAGCCCGAATACGGTCAGCACCGCAAGCTGGGCGGAGAACAGCCGGGCGAAACTCGGCGCCGCCAGCACGTAGGCCAGGAACGGATAGGAGATCAGCGCGGAAATCGCCGTGAACAGGAAGAACATCCGGTAGGGGCCGTAATTGTCGGCAAGCCAGCCGCCGAGCACGCAGGTGCCGATGCCGATGGCGGAAGTGATGGCGACCCCGAGCAGGCCTTGCCAAAGCGGCAGGTGCAGTTGGTCGACCACATAGGTCGGAAGATACGTATTCCAGATATAGGTCAGCGACGTGCCGATGATGGTGAGCCCGATGGCGCAGATCAGCGGCAGCCGATGATGCTGCAGCACCTCGCTTACCGGCGCGCGCGCCACGTCCTTCTTGTGTTCCATCAGCTTCTTGAATTCCGGCGATTCCGCCATCCGGTATCGCACATAAAAGCCGAACGGCCCGATCAGCGAGCCGAGCAGGAACGGGATCCGCCAGGCGCCGTCCTGCACGGTCGCGGGCGGGAACGTCAGCAAGACGCCGAGTCCCACGCTGGTTGCCAGCACCCGGCCGATGGCCTGGGACGACATCTGCAAACTGCCATAGGTCATCTTGCGGTTGACCGGGGCGTATTCCACCAGCAGTGCGGTGGCGCTGGCGAATTCGCCGCCAATCGAAATGCCCTGCACGACGCGTCCAAGCACGATGATGATGGGCGCGGCGATCCCGATGGTGGCAAAGGAAGGCGTCAGTCCCAGGGTCAGCGTGCCGAACGCCATCATCACGATCAGCAGAGAGAGCGCTGCGCGGCGCCCGTAGCGGTCGGCATAGGCGCCAAGCGCGATGCCGCCGATCGGCCGCACCACGAACCCAACCGCGAAGGTCGCGTAGGTCAGCATCAGCGCAAGATCGCCGCCGCCGGGAAAGAACACCTTGGCGATGATGCTGGCGAAATAACCGTAGGCGACGAAATCGAACCATTCGAGCCCGTTGCCGAGAATGGACGCCAGCACCACCCGCCGCCGCATGCGTTTTTCCGCGGCCGCCGCATCGTCCGCGGCGGACCGCGATGAATCGGAATTATTTGGCGAAATGGAACCGAGAAGCGCGTCGGTTGTCATCTGCTGCGGGTCCACCGTTGTTGTCCGCTGACTTCTTCCCGCATCTTGCCCTGCCGCTGCAAATTCCACAATCGCCCCGGTCCGGTCGTCGGACCGCATTGGTCAGGCGCGGTAGCCTGCGTCGAGCTCAGCCTCCAGACGCGTACGGTCGATGGCGTTTTCCCACTGGGCAACGACCAGGGTAGCCACGGCGTTGCCGGCGATGTTGACGAACACGAACGCGGCCGACAGAATCCGGTGAATGCCTAGTACCAGCGCCATGCTGCCGACCGGGATGGTCTTGGTCGCAGCCAGCGTAACCGCCAGCACGGCGAGGGCGGAGCCGGAAACCCCGGCACCACCCTTGGAGGTCAAGAGCAGGACGAGCAGCAGGCCAAGCTGCTGTTGCCAGCCGAGCGCGGTATCGGTCGCCTGGGCCAGGAAGACGCTGACCGCGGCGAAGTACAGGCAGGTGCCGTCGTGGTTGAAGCTGTAGGCGGTGGGCAGCACCAGCCCAACCACCGACTCTTCCGCACCCAGTTTGGCCAGCTTGGCGGTGAGCTGCGGAAAGACGCTTTCCGATGAACTGGTGCCCAGCACCAGCAGCAGCTCCGCCCGAATATAGCGCATCAGCTTCCACAGACTGAAGCGCGCCCACAGGCAGATTGGAAACAGCACGAGCACCAGGAATATCAGGCAGGTAAGATAGAATGCGCCGATCAACGCGGCGAGCGACGCCAATGAGGCGACGCCGAACTGCGCGACGGTAAAGGCGATCGCCCCGAAGGCGGCAACCGGAGCGAATTTCATCACCAGGTTGATGATCCAGAACAGCGCCTTGGCGGCGCCGCTGACGACCTCAAGCACTGGCCTCGCGGCATCGCCGGCCGCGGCCAGCCCGCAGGCGAACAGAACCGAGAACAGCAGGATCTGCAGCACGTCGCCCCTGGCGAAGGCGCCGATCGCGGCGTTGGGGATGACGTTCAGCAGGAAGGCGCTCATGCTCTCCGGATGGCTGGCTTCGGCAGCATAGCCCTGGGTGTTACCGCCGGCCGCGGCCAGCGCAGCCGGATCGACATGCATGCCGCTGCCGGGCTGCAGCAGATTGGCCATCACGAGGCCGATCACGAGCGCGATCGAGGTGACCACTTCGAAATAGACGATGGCCTTGACGGCGATGCGGCCGACCTTCTTGAGGTCGCCCATGCTGGCGATGCCGTGCACAACGGTGCAGAAAATGATCGGCCCCACCACCATCTGGATCAGCCGGATAAAGGCGTCGCCGAACGGCTTCATCTGGGCCGCGATGTTGGGCTGCCAGACGCCGAGCCCCACCCCCAGCGCCATGGCGACCAGCACCTGCAGCGACAGATCGGTGTAGAAGCGCTTGCGCTTCGGCTTCGGCGGCGCCGCCGTTTCGGACGCTGCGGTCATTGTTCGGTCCTCCCAGACCCTGTTGTTGCGTTATTCGATCATCTCATGTCGGGCCGATGAGCGGGTTTTCATCGAGACTTGCACCCTGCTACGGCCCCAGATCTCCGAGAATGGCTTTTGCGTCGGCGAATACTTCGTCCACGCTCAGAGTCCTCGGCAACAGAAGTTGACGGCGGCAGGTGTCGAGGGTGAACTGGATGGGCTCACGCAAGCGATCGAAACCGAACATTGTGCGCTTGAGGCCGTCGGTGGTTGCAGGCGCCTCGGCGTCAGCCTGCTTGAGTAGACCATAGGCCGCCCTGACGGCGTCGGGCGCGGCCCGGGCCGCGTCCCGGCTGACCACCACCACATGATTGATCGGCATGAAGCCGTGCCGGGAATACCAGGCCCTGTCCGCCGCCGCATGATCCGATATGACAGGTGCGAATGCGTCACCCTTGGGCAAATCGTTGCCCAGTATGGCGGCATCGACATCACCGTCGCGAAGCATATCCGGCAGGCTCTTGTCGGTCGGGGCGTGCTCGACGATCGGCGGGTCGACATACTCCTCCACATGGGCGCCGTCGCGGGTGATCCAGTGCATGGTTTCGATCGGCAGATCGTAGTCTTCGGCGAGGTGAGCCCTGACCCACATGCCGGTAGTCTGGGTATACGCGCGCACACCGATGCGCGAGGTTGTCAGAGATTCCGGCGTCACCACCCCACGACTGCGATGATAGATCAGGCAACCCCGTTGCAGCCGGGAAGCGACCACCGCCGGCAGCAGCACCACCGGCTTGCCGTACGCCTTGGCCTGAAGATAGGTGACGATGGCCAGTTCGCACAGGTCATACTCGACCCGCCGCACCATCGGCGCAAAGGCCTTGTGGATCGGCTCCACTGTTGTGAAGCGGAGCTGTACGTCGGGGCTCTGCAGCGCGCCGCGCTTGAGCGCCGCGGTGTGCGGATAGTCGCCGAGCACGCTGCGAAGGATTGGGCGTTCAGCCACGGCCGGCGCCAAGGATTGGATCAAGGGCTGGATAAAGATGGCGCGCGGCACCGGCGAAGATCATGGCCTGCTCGTTTTGCGGCAAGGATGCGACGGCGGCTTTGGCCTGCGAAAGCAGATCGGGCAGCGCACCATCGGCCGCCGGGAAATTCGAACCCCAGAGAATGCGTTCGGCGCCGAATACTTTGACCGCATAGGGGATGAACGTCGCTGTGGTCGAAGCTCCTTCCCCTGCCGCGGCAATGGTGCGATTGGTCAATTTCAGATACACGCCTGGAAAGTTCACCAGGTCGAACAGCGGTTGGGCGCGGGAATAGGGTGGGCCGTCGGAGAGGTCCGGGCGTGCCAGGTGATCGAGCAGCACCCGCACTTTCGGAAACCGTTCGAGCAGGACGCGCAGCATCGGGATGCCGGCGATAGTCATCTGCAGGCAGACCGGGATCCGATTGGCCTCGGCATATTCCCACGCCGGGTAGGATTTCTCGTCGGCGAGCCAATGGGCCTGTCCCGGCATGGTGCTGCCGGTGGTGAAAAGGCGGACGCCGTCCAGACCTTCGCCGATCCAGCGCTTCAGCTGTTCGACGGCGTCATTGGCCAGGGGATCGATGGAGAAAACCCCCACGAACCGGTCCGGATAAGCGCGCACGGCTTCGACCACGTAGCGGGAATCATGGCCATAAACGGTGGATGCCTGCACCACCACGGCCTTGGCAATTCCCGCCCGGTCCATCGCCGCCACCAGGCCGTGGTGATTGACCGGGCGGGCCCTGGACCAGTCCGACTGGTGGCCGCCCAGCGGCGCGGGCGGATAGCGCTCCGCATCCGGTGAAATTACGTGAGTATGGCTATCGATCACGTCCAAGTCCGGTCTCCCATCTCTGTTTGGGCCTTTCTCGCACTGTAGCGACTGGGTTGGCGAACCAATTCATAGAAACCACGGCAGAGTCCCATAGATTTTTGCTAAGTCATCTTGCAGAAGGTTTCGCCATGCCCGCCCAACCGACGCCTCGGCGTCCGACGCTCCGTCGCTTGACGATCTTTGACGCCGTGATCCGCACCGGATCGGCTGGCGCAGCCGCGCAGGATATCGGTCTGTCGCAGCCCGCGGTGACCCACGCTCTGGACAAGCTGGAAAGTGAGGTCGGCGTGCGGCTGTTTGATCGTGGCCCCGGTGGCTCGGCGCCTATCCAGGCCGGCCGAATCCTGCATCGGCGGGTGGAGCGCATGTTGAAGCAGGCCCAGCTCGGGCTCCAGGACTTGAGGGTCGGCCTCGCCAGGCAATCGGATGCACGGCTGGTCTCACGCAGCCTGACGACGCCGCAGGTTCGCGCCCACCTGGCCATCGTCGAGTTCGGCTCTTTCAGGGCGGCGGCGCAGGCCTTGGCCATGGCCGAGCCCACCCTGCATCGTGCGGCGCGGGACCTTGAGCGCGTGGTGGGCGCGCCGCTCTATCGTCGGACTCCCCAGGGCATGTCCGCAGCATCAGCCGGCCTGGCGTTCGCCGGCCGGCTTCGTCTTGCCCTCTACGAGATCGACCAGGCTCTCGACGAATTGCTAGCGGAACGCGGTGCCGCGGGCGGCCGCGTTTTCGCCGGCTGCCTTCCCCTGATGCCGAAATCCGTGCTGGCCCGCACGGTGGGGCGGCTGCTTCAAACTTACCCGAACGTGCAGGTGGAAATCGAAGAGGCGTCGCACGAGGCGCTGATCGAGGGGCTGCGCAGCAGCGCACTCGACGTGGTGGTTGGTGCCTTGCGTTCTCCGCGCCTCCGCGGCGACGTGGTGGAACGCTCGCTCTTCAACGATCCGCACGTGGCGGTGGCGCGGACCGGCCATCCTTTGGCGAATGGCGCGATGTTGCGCGAGAACGATCTTGCCGCGTTTCCCTGGGTAGCGCCCACCCGCAACACGCCCCGCCGCAGCTTTATCGAAGACCTGTTCAACCGCTTGCCTATGCGGCCGCGCATCGTGGCCGAGACCAGTTCGCTGGCGGTGATGACGGCGATATTGCGGGAAAGCGACTGCCTGACCCTGATGTCGCGCGCCCTGGCCATGGACGAATTTCAAGGCGCTGGCGTGTCGGTGTTGCCGATTGATTTAAGCGCCGCGAAACGGGTGGTGGGCGTCACGATTCGTTCGGGCTGGTTGCCAACGCCGGTGCAGCGTCATTTCCTGACGCTGCTGCGCCAGGAGTGCCACCGGCTATCGACACAAGGTTAGCGGCGGTTGGGAAATATCGCGAGCCAGTGCTTTGCGATGTCGGCGCGTCTGGCAATCCACGCGGCCTCGCTGGCGGTGATATGCCGAAGGATCCGGTCGAGCGCGCCGATCCGGCCGGGCCGTCCGATCATGCGCAAATGCAGGCCGATCGACATCATCTTCGGCGCGGTCGCGCCTTCCCGGACCAGCCAGTCATAGGCGTCGATGACGTAATCGGCGAAGTCCGCGCCGCGGAATCGTCCGGTGTGCTGAAAATGCATGTCGTTGGTGTCGAAGGCGTAGGGAATGACCAGGTGAGGGCGTCCCGCCACCTCGACGTCGTAGGGAAGGTCGTCATTGTAGGCATCGCTGTCGTAGAGAAAACCGCCTTCTTCGACCAGGAGCCGCCGCGTGTTGAGTGAAGTCGCCGACCGGGTGTGCCAGCCGACCGGACGTTGGCCGGTGGCGTGGGCGATCGCCACGACGGTCTTGTCGATGGCTGCGCGCTCCGTTGCCTCGTCCATTCCGGCGTGGCTCTCCCATCGCCAGCCGTGGGCTGAAATCTCGTGTCCGCGCCGGACCGCATCCTGCGCCAGATGGGGCGAACGCTCGACCGCGCGGCCGCAGCAGCTCACGGTGCATTTGGCGCCATGGGCATCCAGCAGATCCATAATCCGCCACCACGCAGACCGCGTGCCATATTCGAAATGACTCTCGATGCAGGGGTCCGGGCCGCTGAGCTGATGGTCGACCTCATAGGTGGATTCGTTGACGGCGTCGCCTTCGCTGACCGTGAATTCCGCGCCCTCCTCGAAGTTCAGCACCAACGACACCGCGACGCGGGCCTTGCCGGGCCAGCGCGGGTCGATGCGGCGCGCCGCCGTAGCCGATGAAATCGCGCCGCGAGGGTGGGGGCTTCAGTTCTGTCGTCATACCGGTCAATCCGCCGTACCGGCCATGCGATGCAGGCCGACCACGCGATCGCTCAGAACCAGCAGGATCACGGTGCCGGCCAGGATCAGGGTCGAGAGCGCCGCCAGCGTCGGGTCCGGCGCTTCCTCGATATATTGCAGCATCTTGATCGGCAGCGTCTTGGTGCGCACGTCGGTCAGGAAAATCGAGACCGGATAGTTGTCGAACGAAGCCAGAAAGCTGAACAGGCCCGCCACCAGGAACGAAGGCGCCAGCGCCGGGACCATCACGCGCAGGATGCCGCCGGCATAGGTGCAGCCGAGCGTACGGGCCGCTTCGATCAGGGTGAAATCGAATCGCGCCAGCCCGGCGATCATCGTCCGTGCCACGTAGGGCAGCGTCACCACCAGATGCGCGACCAAAAGTGCGCTCCAGGTCGCGGTGAAGCCGATGGCGCGGAAATATTGCAGCAGTGCGATACCCAGCACCAGGCCGGGCATCATCAGCGGGCTGACCAGCGCGGTGGCAAAGGCGCCGGCGCCTGGCAGCCTGCCGCGCGTGATCGCGATGGCGGCAAGGGTGCCGATCACCAGTGAGACCGCGGTGGAGAGCAGCGCGATCTGCATCGAGAGCGACAGGGCCGGCCAGAAGCCCTCCAGTTTCCCGACCCGCGCATACCAGCGCAGCGAAGCGCCGTCGGTCGGCAAATCGAACACCGGGGTCGGCGAAAAACTGGCCGCCGCGATGATCACCAGCGGCGCCAGCAAGAACAGCGCGGCGCCGATTGCCATCACCCAGGCCAACGCGATGCCGAGGCGGGCAGTCATCGCGCGCGCTCCTCGCGGGCAAGTCGCGCGCTGAGCGCCACCACCAGAATCGCGATCACCAGCAGCGTGACGCCGGCCGCGGCGCCGAACCCCGGCTCGCGGGCCAGGAGATAGGCCTTCGCGATGGTGGTCGCCAGCGTCGGGTAGCGTTCCCCGATCAGCAGCGTCGGCACCACATAGGCCGAAACCGACAGCGAGAACACCAGCGCGACGCCGGCGATGACTCCCGGCAAGGTCAGCGGCACCGTCACACGCCAGAACGCGACCAGCGGCGAGGCGCCCAGGGTTGCGGCCGCTTCCGACAGCCGGCTGTCGAATTGGGCGACCACGGCATAGATCGGCAGGATCATGAACGGCAGGAAGATATTGACCGAGCCGACGATCAGCGCGGTTTCGGTGAAGATCATGCGGATCGGATCGTGGATCACGCCCAGCGCGATCAGCGCCTGGTTCACCACGCCGTCGCTGCGCAGCAGGATAGTCCAGGCAAACGCCTTGACGATGACGCTGGCGGCGAGCGGCAGAAACAGCGTGGCCAGCAGCAGCGAGCGAACCACGCCGCGAGCGCGAGCAAGGGCGAAAGAGGCCGGAAATCCGATCGCCAGCGCGATCACCGTCGTCAGCAGCGCCAGCCGCAACGAATTCCAGATCACCCCGAGGTAATAGGCCGTCCCGTACAGCCGGCTGTAATTGGCGAACGTCACCCCGTCGGCGCCGATCACGCTGACGCCGAGCAGCAGCGCCAGCGGCAATGCAAACACACCCGCCAGGATCAGGAAGGCGGGCGCCGAGAATCCGAAGGCGAGCGCGCGCTCGTGGTCGACGGCGCGCGGTTGCTGGGGCACCTCGAGGGTAACAGTGGTCATGCATGGACCTCGGCGGGAAATGCAAATGTCTCCGAGACCGGCCATGCCAGGCGGATTTCGTCGGCGACCCGCGGCAGCGTCGCCTCGCGGCCCGACAATTCGGCCAACAGCCGCTCGCCGCGTCCGGCATCGACTTCCACCAGCGTTCGCGAACCCTGGAACACCACCGAGTGGATCCGGCCGGATACGGCGTTGCCCCTCGCTTCGGTCACCGTTGTCAACTGTTCGGGCCTCGCCGCGATAACGACGGATGAACCGTCGACGAAATTGCCCACCGCCGAAAGCCGGCCGACATTGGTGTCGACATCGACCGTGCCGTCGCGGCAGGCCACCACGGTGCCGGCGATCCGGGTCGACAGCCCGACGAAGTTGAGCGCGAACAGGCTGGCCGGTCGCATGTAGATGGTGCGTGGATCCGCCAGTTGTTCGATCCGGCCGCGGTTCATGATCGCGACCCGGTCCGACATAGTCAGCGCTTCTTCCTGGTCGTGGGTGACGAAGATGGCGGTGGCGCCGATGTCCTGCAGCAGGCGGCGCAGTTCCACCTGCATCTCCTCGCGAAGCTTGCGATCGAGCGCCGACAGCGCCTCGTCGAACAACAGCACGTCCGGTTCGACCGCGATGGCGCGGGCCAGCGCGACCCGCTGCTGCTGTCCGCCGGACAGCGCCGAAATCGGCCGGGATGCGAGATGCTCGAGCTTGACCAGGGACAAGGCCCGCTGCACCGCGCTGTCGACCTTGCTGCGTTCGCTGCCCCGTACCTTGAGGCCGAAGGCAACGTTGCCGGCGACGCTGAGATGCGGGAACAGCGCATAGCTCTGGAACACCACGCCGACATTGCGGCGGTGCGGCGGGACATGGGTGATGTCGCGGGCTGCCAACTCGACCTGCCCGTTGTCGGGCTGGGCGAGGCCGGCGACGACGCGGAGCAGGGTGGTCTTGCCGCAGCCGGATGGTCCCAGAAGCGTAACCAGTTCGCCGCGCCCGATGGTCAGGTCGATCCGGTCCAGCACCGTGGTCAAGCCGAACCGTTTCGAGACATTGCCGATGACGAGATGCGGCGTTCCCGAAGCCGCGCTCGTCATGTCATTTCTTTCGCCCACCGATCGACCCAGCCGGCACGTTCCTTGGCGAAGAAGGCCCAGTCCGGCGCGAACAGCGCGGCGCTCTCGGGAAACTCCGCGGGCTTTGGCGTCGCCTTGTTGGTCGGCGCGACGAAGGCCTTGTCGGCCAGGATCGTCTGCGACGCGGGACTGAGGAATTCGTTGATGACGGCGTCGGCCAGGTCGCCGGCAGGCGCGCCCTTGACCTTGGCAATGCCCGAAGGCATGGCGAAACCGCCATCGGCGGGCACCGCCAGATCGACCGGCGAACCGTCGGCCTTGCGGATCAGCGTGTAGGCCGAGAATTGCCCGCCGATCATCCAGGCCTCGCCCTGCTCCATCAGATTGATGGCCTGCGGGGCGTTGGTGTAGACGTTGAGCAAATTGGGCTTGAGGCTCTTCAGCTTCTTGAACGCGGCGTCGATATCGTATTGCGCATCCTTGTAGGGCTTGCCGGTTTCCAGATGGGCGGCGGCGAGCAGCGTCCAGAAGCCTTCGGTATTGGAGAGCGACGGCACGATGATCTTCTGGGCGAATTGCGGATCCCACAGCTCGGCCCAGCTCTTGGGCGGCGTTTTCATGCGCTTGGTCGAATAGGCGATGCCGGCCCAGGGTTTCTGGTAGTTGGCCCACATGCCGTCCTGATGCACCGCGCCGTCGACGAGGTTAGCCAGGTTCGGAACGGTTTTGGCGGAGATCGGCGTGATCAGTTCCTCGCTGGCAGCGGGAAGCATCACCGGGTCGTCCATGATGACGACGGAAATTTTTGGAGCCGCCTTGTCGGCCTTCATCTTCTGCAGGTTGGTCAGCGAGTTGGTGCCCTCGTACAGCACCTTGATGTCGAGCTTCTTCTCGATCACCGGGAAAAGATCGGCATTGAAATACTTCGCCGCGCCCGCCGGGCCGCCGATGACGATTTCGGTCGGCGCCGCCCGCAGCAGGGCCGGCATGCCGATGGTTGCCGCAAAGGCCGCGCCGGCCTTCAGGGCGCCGCGCCGGGATAGAGATCGTTCCGCCATTTTCCCCTCCGTGTTTTTGGTTCACAAGGCATAGCAAGTGCCATGCCAAATGTGCACAATCTAAAATTATATCATTAAATCAAATACTTAAATGATACATCGATGATGGTCAGATGCTCCAGCGACGGGAATGTGCACATAATTTGGGGGTGACTGTGCACATAATTTGCGCGTAGGTAGGCGCCGATGAAGACGACAGCCTTAAAGCGCCGCGCCGCCAAGGCGGATCCGAAAACCGACCAGGCGGTTTACGACGCGATCTTTCGCGCCATCCTGGAAGGCAGGCTGAAGGCCGGGACCAAACTCGCCGAAAAGCCGCTGGCCGAGATTTTCGCGGTTTCGCGCGAGCGCATTCGCAAGGTGCTGCAGCGGCTCGGCGCCGAGCGGCGGCTGGAGATGATTCCGAACCGTGGTGCGCGGGTGCCGCGCCCGACTCTCGAAGATGTCCGCGGCGTCTACGAGGCGCATCGCATTCTCGAAGCTGGCGTCGTATCGCAGCTCGTCGAGATCATCGATGAGGTGTTTCTGGCCCGCCTCGATGTCCATCTCGCGGAAGAACGCATCGCCGCCGAACGCGGCGACCGCGCTGCCTCGGTCAAGCTGTCCGGCGCGTTTCATCTGCTTCTGGTCGACCGGCTCGGCAATCCGGATCTGTCGCGCTTCCTGCGCGACTTGCTCAGCCGCTCATCGGTGATGGTCTCGGTGTACGAACCGGCCACGCAGTCGGTCTGCGGCGTAGACGAGCACCGCATGATCGTCGAGGCGCTGCGATTGCGCGACGCCGCCCGCGCCGTCGAAGTCTCGCGCCATCACTTCCGCCATGTCGAGGAGCGCCTGCGCTTCGAAGGCGAAGCCGTCGAGGCGCCGGATCTCATCGCCGTGTTCGGCCAGGACAAGGCGCGGACGCGCGGTCGAAAAGCAGGCTGACGCGCGTTATCCCGCCGTCTTCGGCTTGTCGAGCTTGCCCGGCGAGAGCGTGAAGATCTCGACGCCATCCGGGGTGACACCGACCGAATGCTCGAACTGCGCCGACAGCGAGCGGTCGCGGGTCACCGCGGTCCAGCCGTCGGAGAGGATTTTGACGTGCGGCTTGCCGAGGTTGATCATCGGCTCGATGGTGAAGAACATGCCGGCCTTGAGCGGCACGCCTTCGCCGGGGCGGCCGACGTGAATGATGTTCGGCTCGTCATGGAACATGCGCCCGAGGCCATGTCCGCAGAAATCGCGCACCACGCTCATCTGCTGCGGTTCGACAAAACTCTGGATCGCGTGGCCGATGTCGCCGGTGGTGGCGCCGGGCTTCACCGCGGCGATGCCGCGCATCATCGCTTCGTAGGTCACTTCGATCAGCCGCTCCGCCTTGCGCGCGATCGGCCCGATCGCATACATCCGGCTCGAATCGCCATACCAGCCTTCGACGATGAAGGTGACGTCGATATTGACGATGTCGCCTTCCTTCAAGGCGCGGTCCCCCGGCATGCCGTGACAGACCACATGGTTGATCGAGGTGCAGGTCGAATAGCGATAGCCGCGGTACATCAGGGTAGCGGGGTAGGCGCCGTGGCTGAAGGCGAAGTCGCGGACAAAATCGTCGATCCGCGAAGTCAGGACCCCCGGTTTGACGATTTCGGTCAGTTCATCGAGGCAAAGCGCCACCAGGGCGCCGGCCTTGCGCATGCCGGCAAACGCGGTCGGGCCATGCAGCTTGATCTGCCCGGTTTTGCGCAACGAGGTTTCGGTGGCTTCGACATAGCTCATCGGCGGATCTTGCTTGGATGGGGGCGGGGAGACGCAGTGATTTAAATCCCAATTTAATGATCGCGGCGGCCTGCCGCAAGCTTTGAACGGCCGCGCGGCGGTTCTAGGGCAGGAGCGGAACCGGTCGCGCCAGCGCCACCCCGTCATGGCTGACCCGGCAGGTATAGGCCAGCGCCTCGACGCCGGCGGCGCGGGCGCGGTCGAACGCCAGCCCGTAGGCCGGGTCGATGTCGCGGGCCAATGCAAATGCCCTCGCCGATCCGATCTGGATCACGAACAGCATCACCGCGCGAGCCCCGGAAGCCGCCATCGCGGCCAATTCATCGAGATGCCGAGCACCACGCGCGGTGACGCAATCCGGGAATTCGGCGAGGCCCGGCCGGCGCATCAGGTGAACGTTCTTGACCTCGAGATAGCACGGCGGCCGCTGTGGATCTTCGAGCAAGAAATCCACCCGTGATGCTTTGCCGAACAGGCTTTCGCCGTATTTTACCTCGCGGCGAAAGCCGGCATAGTCGCGCAGTTCCGGAATGGCGCGCTCGGCCAAGGCTTCCGCCACGATCGCGTTCGGATGCAGGGTATTGACGCCGACCAGTTCGGCCCCGGTCCCGAAATCGGCTTCGACCAGTTCCCATGAATAGGGCAGCTTGCGCGTTGCGCTCGCTGATTTCGACAGCCAGACCGTGGCGCCAGGCGCCTGCAATCCGGTCATCGCACCCGGATTGGCGACATGGGCGGTGATGAGGGTGCCGTCGCCAAGCTCGACATCGGCGAGGAAGCGCTTGTAGCGCCGCTGGAGTTTTGCGGGAATGAGCTCGGTCGCAAAGCGCATGCGCGTCAGTTCGGAACTTCGACCGTGGTGTCGACCGGCAGCGCACCGCCGCGAATGCGGATTTCGCGCACCGGATAGGGCACGCGGATGCCTTCCTGCTTGAAGGCCTCCCACAGCGAAAGCATCACGTCGCTGCGCACGTTGTCCATCCCGGCATCGGGATCGGCAATCCAGAAGCTCAGGGAAAACTTCATGCCGGCCTCGGTGAATTCGGTCAAAAGGCAGGTCGGCGGCAGCAGCCGCGTCACCCGCGGCGTCGCGGTTGCGATCCCGACCGCCAGCTTGCAAACCAGCCGCGGATCGGCGTCGTAGTTGGTGGCGAAGATGACCTTCACCAGGGTGTTCTTGTCGGTGTAGGTCCAGTTGACGACCTTCTGGGTGATGAGGTCCTCGTTCGGAATCAGAATCTCGCGACCGTCGCCGGCGGCAACCGAGATGTAGCGTGTGTTCATGGCGCTGACGCGGCCAAAACTGTCGCCGACGCTGACGAGATCGCCGGGCTTTACCGATTTATCCGCCAGCAGGATCACGCCGCTGATGAAGTTGGCGACGATCTTCTGCAGGCCGAAGCCAATGCCGACGCCGATCGCGCTCGAGAACAGCGCCAGCGCAGACAGGTTGATGCCGACCGCGCTCAGCACGATGACGATCGCCAGTGCCATCAGGCCGAGCCGCACGATCTTGACCAGCAGCACCTGGATCGACGGTGTCAGGTCGCGGGATTGGGTGATCCGCCCTTCCGCGAAATTGCTGGCGATATTCGACAGCCACAGCGCCGCCGCCATCAGCACGGCGAGCTTGATCAAGAGCAGCGGCGTCAGGCGCAGCCCGCCGAGATCGATCGCCACCGAATCCAGCATATCGGTGACGGGACCGAGCTGCCCCACGATGCTCAGGGCGGCGACGCACCAGGCCGACAGCGCTACCAGCCGTACGACGAAGGTATTGCGGATGACGCTGGTGACGAGCCGGACGACCAGCCACGCGAAGGCGAGCTTGGCGGACAGGTCGAGCAGATAGCTGCGGCTCGGCCAAGTCGAAATCAGCATGATGATGCGGGCGATGCTCATCAGCGCCGCAAACGTCGCGGCGGCCGCGCTGTCGACCAGGACACGCATAAACAGCCGCAGCGGCGCCGGCCAGCCCATCATGAGCGCGGTCATGTCGACCCGCGACCGGACCGCGGCCCCTGTCGCGAAGGCCAACCCGGCTGCGGCGATGATGATGCCGAGCTGCAGATAGAACCACGGCGAGGTGATCTCCGCCCCGACCGAGTGGGCACCGGCGATCAGCCAGGTGTGGATATCGTTCCAGTCCAGCATCGCTAAAATATGATCTTGCATGGTCGTTGCGCGGTTCCGATTCGAGTTTAACGCAGACTTCCACAAGCAGGGCGTCGGCGCCATCGGCAGCCCGGGCGCAGCGGGAACAAACCCCGGCAAAAATGGCCACATTGTCGCTGCCGGCAGAAAGTGTTTGGCGTCCAACCGGGGCGACGATAAGCATGCAAATGCCGGTATTTACTGCAAGCATCTTACTTGATGGACGTTCATGGCATCGCTCGATTCGGTCAGCATCGCCATCCTGCTCGGCGCGGTTCTGGTCATGGCCGGCATCCTGTCGAGCCTGCTGGCGCTGCGCTTCGGCGCGCCGCTGCTGCTGATCTTTCTGTTGATCGGCATGCTGGCCGGCGATTCCGGACCAGGCGGCCTGCAATTCGACGATCTGCGGACCACCTATCTGGTCGGTTCGGTGGCGCTGGCGCTGATCCTGTTCGACGGCGGCTTGCGGACGCGATTTCAAAGCATCCGGACGGTTCTCGCGCCGTCGATGGTGCTGGCTACTGCCGGTGTGCTGCTGACCGCGCTGATCACGACGCCCATGGCTAAATACGCCCTCGACCTGAACTGGACCGAAGCGCTGCTGGCGGGCGCCGTGGTGGCGTCGACCGATGCCGCGGCGGTGTTTCTGCTGGTCCATGCGCAGGGGTTGCGGCTGCGCCCCCGCGTCGGCGCAACGCTGGAACTCGAATCCGGCACCAACGATCCGTTCGCGGTGTTTCTCACCTTGATGCTGGTGGAGCTGATCTCGGTCGGCAACAGTTCATTCTGGCATGTGGCTATGGAATTTGCCCGGGAAGCTTTGCTCGGCGCCATCATCGGTGTGGTCGGCGGCCGGCTGGTGGTTCTGGGGCTGAACCGGGTGGCGTTGCCGCAAGGGCTGCACGCCCCGTTCGTCTGCACCGCGGCGCTGGTGATTTTCGGGGTGGCGCAGCTCGGCCATGCGTCGGGTTTTCTCGCGGTCTATCTCGCCGGCATCATCATCGGAAACCGGCCGACCCGGGCGCATAATTCGGTGGTGACGTTTCTCGACGCCGCGACCTGGCTGGCGCAGATCGTCATGTTCGTGCTTCTGGGTCTTTTGGTTTCGCCGCAGCGGTTGCCGAGCAGCCTGGTTCCGGCGATCGGCGTCGCCATGGTGTTGATGCTGGTGGCGCGGCCGCTCGCGGTGTTTATTTGTCTCGCACCATTTCGGTTCAATTGGCGGGAAAAGCTCTTTATCGCCTGGGTCGGGCTGCGCGGTGCGGTCGCGATCTTTCTGGCTTCGATACCGATGCTGGTGGGGCTGTCGAAGGCATACCTCTATTTCGACGTCGCCTTTGTCGTCGTCATCATCTCGCTGCTGCTGCAGGGCTGGACCCTGGCCGCGGCGGCGCGCCGGCTGCACGTGGCGCTGCCGCGCTCCGATCGCGGGCCCCGGCGCATCGAACTCGATCTACCCGGCCAGCTCGAGCAGCAACTGGTCGGTTATTCGGTCCGCCCCAAGAGCCTGTATCTGCGGCGCGGTCTGATTCCGTCATGGTCGAAACCCACGCTGGTGATCCGCGACGAGAAGATTCTTTCACCTGCCGAGGCCGATCCCGTCACCGCCGGCGACTACATCTATCTGCTGGCGCCGCCGGAAAAAGCCGAGGCGCTGGATCGTTTCTTTGTCGATATGCCGCCGAGCTCGGCACCCGATCCGCATTTGCTGGGCGACTTCGTGGTATCGGGCGAAGTCACGCTCGGCGACATCGCGGGAATCTATGGCGTCACGGTCGATCCGGAGCAGTCGAATTTGACCCTGGCGGATTATTTCGACGTCCACCTCGACCATGCCCCGAAAGAAGGCGCGACCTTGCCGCTGGATTCCATCGTCCTGGTCGCGCGCAGCCTCGGTGGCGGTCGGGTCAATGTGGTCGGCCTGCGCCTGCCAGAGGACGAAGAGCCGGCGGTGCCACTGACCCGCACTGCGCGGTTGAAACGAAGATTGGCGCGGATGTGGTCGTCGCTGGCGGGAATTTGAGTGGCGCTGTTCTCGGCGCGGCGGCTGAGTTTTCGGAAGTGCGCGAGCTGAAGAGTCTAAACGTTGAAAACTGGAATTTCAGATTTCATCCTCGGCTTGTCACCTCGCGCACTTCCGAAGATCAACGCCGCCTTGGATCCGCAACGTGAGTCAGGTCGGCTGGACTGCTGGCGTCAGCACCTCAGCACCGCCGAATGCCACCACGCGGCCGTGCCGGATGATGGCGACCTGGCTCGCGAGCTGGCGCATTTCATCGGCATCGTGGCTGACATAGACCATCGGCACACCGGTTTCGTCGCGCAGCCGGATCAGGTAGGGCAGGATTTCCGCCTTGCGCTCCTCGTCGAGCGAGCCGAGCGGCTCGTCCAGCAACAAGAGCCGCGGCTGCGCCAACAAGGCGCGGCCGAGCGCGACGCGCTGGCGTTCGCCGCCGGACAGCTTGCCGGGGCGTCGCTCCAGAAGGGTGCCGATATCCAAGAGGTCGGTGATGCGCTTCTGGCTTGCGACGTCGCGCGGCAGTCGGTTCATCCGCCGCCCGTAGTCGAGGTTTTGCCGAACGTCGAGATGCGGAAACAGCCGCGCGTCCTGGAACACATAGCCGATGCGGCGGCGGTGCGCGGCGATGTGCAGCCCCCTGGTGGTGTCGTCGAGCACCTCGCCATCGATTGCGACGGTGCCGCGATCGGGTCGCAGCAGACCCGCGATCATGTTGATCAGCGACGTCTTGCCGGCGCCGGACGAGCCGAACAGCCCCGTGACGCGGCCCTCGCTGGCGAACGCGGCTTCAATGGAGAATTCGCCAAGCTGTTTGAAAACGTCGATACGCAGCACGGTCAATTTCCATGCAGGCGTTGCGTGGCGCGCCGCGCGAACCACTCCGACGCGATCAGCGCGGCCATGGCGATGACGACGGAGATGATGACCAGACGCAGCGCCGCGGTGTCCCCATCCGGAGTCTGGATCAGCGAATAGATCGCCGAGGAAATGGTCTGGGTCTCGCCCGGAATGTTCGAAACGAAAGTGATGGTAGCGCCGAATTCGCCGATCGCCTTGGCAAAGCCGAGCACCATGCCGGCCAGTACGCCCGGCAATGCCAGTGGCAACGTTACGGTGGAAAACACCCGCCACGGCGCGGCACCCAGCGTGCCCGCGGCCTGCTCCAGCCGGCGGTCGACCGCCTCGATCGAGAGCCGGATCGGCCGCACCAGGAGCGGGAATGACATCACGCCGCACGCCAGCGCGGCCCCAGTCCATCGGAACGCCAATACGATGCCGAGATGGTCCGCGAGCCAGGCGCCCAACACGCCGCGGCGGCCGAACGTCAGCAGCAACAGATATCCGGTGACGACCGGCGGCAGGACCAGCGGCAGATGGACGAGCGCATCGAGCACAGATTTGCCCCAGAAGTCGCGCCGCGCCAGCAACCACGCGATCGCGATGCCGAGCGGTGTTGCCGCCAGCGTCGCGATCACCGCGACCCGCAGCGAAAGCTGGATCGCGGTCCATTCCGTCGGCGAAATGTCAAACACGCTCAGGTCACGGGGCTGATCAGGAAGGTGAATCCGTATTTTTCGAGGATGGTCTTGGCCGTCGAAGAACGCAGGAAAGCGATATAGTCGGTGGCTTCGGCTTTCGCCGTCGTGGTCGCCGCCACCGGATAGACGATTGCCGGATGGGAGTTCGCCGGGAAGGCGCCGACGATCTTGACGCCCGGCTCGACCTTGGCGTCGGTCGAATAGACAATGCCGAGCGCCGCTTCGCCGCGCGCCACCAGTGTCAGCGCCACGCGGACGCTCTCGGCCATGGCGAACTTCGGCTCCGCCGCCGTCCACGCGCCGAGCTTTTCCAGCGCGGCCTTGGCGTATTTGCCGACCGGCACCGCCTTGACGTCACCGGTTGCGATCTTGTCGTCGCCGGCGAGCTTGGCGAGGTCAAAACCCTGCCCGATGGTTACGTTGTCGATCTTGGAGTCCTTCGGCGCGATCAGCACGATGCTGTTGCCGAGCAGGTTGACCCGGGTCGGCTCGTTGATGTTCTTTTTGGAGACGGCGTAGTCCATCCAGTCGGTGTCGGCGGAGATGAAAACATCCGCGGGCGCACCCTGTTCGATCTGCTTGGCGAGGGTCGAACTCGCGGCATAGCTCACCGAAACCTTGACGCCGGTTTTGACCGCATAGGCGGCATCGATATCGTCGAGGGCGTTTTTCATCGAGGCTGCGGCGAATACCGTCAGGCTCTTGTCCTGCGCGAGCGCGGGCGAATGGATCGATCCGAACAGGATCGTGAAGGCAAGCATAAACCCGGCAAAACGGTGCATGTGGCGCTCCATGCATGCTCGCGGCGAAACCGCACGCGAAACAGGCGTTGATTGAACGATTGATGCGACGTGCGGAAGCGCCGTTCCGGCAGTCCCCGGGGCTTACGGCCTGACGGGACATCGCGGCGCGTAACATAACAGGCTGATAACGAAGGTAAAGACCTCGGTCGGCCTTCAACCTGCGACCATTCCGACGGCGATACTGCTGACAGACCCCACCAGCGGCAGGACAGCTGCGTGCGTCAATCCACTGCGATCATCACGTCGGACGCTTTCACCACCACGGTGACGGCACTCTTGGCCTTGATGCCGAGGTCGTCGACCGCCTCATTGGTGATGGACGACGTCATGATCTGACCGCCGCCAATGTCGACCCGGACGTGGGAGGTGGTCGCGCCTTTTTTCACGTCGACGACGGTGCCCTTGATCTGGTTGCGTGCACTGATGCGCATGATAATCCCCGATGGATTGAGCCATGGCACGACGGTGCCGCGCGGGCATGTGTTTACGGATGAATTCGGGACCGCCGTCCCCGGGGCGTCAGGCGCTTACGGCGGCCGACGCGACGTTCTAGCTCATTTCGGCGAGGTCGGGATAGCCGTTCACCGCCAATGGCTACGGGGCGTTGAGAACCTGGCGGCACGCGGCGGGCATCTGGGCCAGGGTCATCGGAGGCGCCGGTTTCGGCGGGGTGGGCGAAGGCTTGGGATGGATGATCGCGTCCTTGAACCAATAGGCCAATTCACCGGCGGCGCAGCCTTCGCCGCCCGATGGCGGTGGCTGCGGCACGCATTCCTTGTCGCCGGCGGGGCATTTGATCCGCATGTGGAAGTGATAGTCATGGCCGTACCATGGGCGCACCTTGGCAAGCCAACCGCGGTCGCCCTTGGCTTCGCGGCACAGCGCCTTCTTGATCGCGGCGTTGACGAAGATGCGCTCGACCTGCGGCTCCTGGGCCGCGGCGCGGATCACCGGCAGATAGCTTGGCGTCCAGACCTTCGAATCGACATCGAGCCGGTCGTGGCGCACGATCATGACCGCCGACATCTCCTCGCGTTCGTTGCGTGACAACCGATGGTCCGGCATGGGTGTCAGCCAGATGTCGGCGTCCAGTCCGACCTGGTGGCTGGCATGGCCGGTGATCATCGGACCGCCGCGCGGTTGCGACATGTCGCCGACCAGCAGTCCCGGCCAGCCCGCCACCTGGTGCACCTTGGCCGACAGCCGCTCCAACAGGGAAACCAGTTCGGGATGACCCCAGTTGCGGTTGCGCGACAGCCGCATCACCTGCCAGGTGTCGCCGTTGATCGGCAGCGCTTCGGCGCCGGCGATGCAGCCTTTGGCATAGGAGCCGATCACGTGCGGGGGCATCTTTGCCGGCAGCAGCTTGCGGCCGAACAGCTCCTTGGCGCCGATTTTCGGGTCGTTCGGATTGGCCAGCGGCGGCAGCGGCTTGGGATCGACGCTGCCCTTGTCCTGCGCAATCGCGACGGCAGCTGTGACCGCGGCGACGGGCAACACCAGCAAGGTGAGAATCACACGGCTATTCATCGGATCGTTTCATAGCGCAAGCAGAGTGCGAATTCTTCACTTTGCGAGCCGATCCGACCCACAATTCGGTGACACGCCATCACGGATCGTTGCAAAGGCCGGGCGCGTTCGAAAACATTAACCACAACCCGCTGCAACCGACACCCGAGCGCGAGAGACGGTCATTACGCGGATCGCAAGGGCAGGTGAGCTGGCCGTTTCGGCGGTTTCTTAACAGCTCGCTAACCCTGCCGATGATTGACGCAAATTGCTGCGGCGGGTTGGCTTGGCTATCGCTTCGCCGTGGCTGGCGAAATATTTCGTCTGCGATTCCAGTGTTTTGCTGCCTTTGCGGGGCGCCGCGCGGTTTGTCCGGGGCCGATCCAGCCACTTAAACAGGCAGCTTTGTATACATGAGCTGCATGGGCGGTGCCGGAAAAACCCCGATCACGGTCGGTTGATACTGTTTTTTCAGACACTTATCAGAGAACTGACTGCGCAGAATGCGAGTGAGGCGTGCCAATGCCGAAAATTCGGCCAACACGGAAACGACTGAAGTCGCCGCCGGTTAAACGTATCAGGCCGCTCGGCCAGCCGGGAAAGCCCAGTCCGAAAATTCCGACCCGCGGCCTTAAGGCAGCCGCGGTCGACGAAGTCGTGCGTCAGCGCGCCGAGGCCGAAGCTGCGATTGCGGAAGCGCGCAAATCCCATGAGCGGCTGCGCGAGGCCATCGACATCCTGCCGCAGGGCGTCGTGTTCCTCGATGCCGAGGGGCGCTACATCCTCTGGAACAAGAAATACGCCGAGATTTACAACCGCAGCTCCGATCTGTTCCAGCCGGGTGCGAAACTCGAGGACACCATCCGGATTGGCGTCGCGCGTGGCGATTACCCCGAAGCGATCGGCCGCGAGGAAGAGTGGATCGCCGAGCGGATCTCGAAGCTCTATGACCCTGGCGAGCGCCATGAGCAGATCCTCGCCGATGGCCGTTGCATCCTGATCGAGGAGCAACTGACCAGCGACGGCGGCATCATCGGCCTGCGCGTCGACATCACCGAAATGAAGCAGCGCGAGGCCTCGTTCCGCCTGCTGTTCGATGGCAATCCGGTGCCGATGATCGTCTGTGCGCTGGATGACGAGCGCATCCTCAGCGTCAACGACGCCGCGCTGCTGCATTACGGCTACAGCCGCACCGAATTCGAGATGCTGACGATCCGCCATCTTCAGGCGTTCGAATCCGAGCCGCCCTGGGCCGGCAACGAGAGCAGCGACGAGCGGACCGCGCGCACCTGGAAACATGTCAAGGCCGATGGCTCGCTGATCGACCTGGCGATCTATTCGCGCGAACTAGCCTACGGCGAAGAGCCCGCGGTGCTGCTGGCGCTGATGGACATCACCGAACGCAAGCGGGCGGAGATGCGGCTCACCTTCATGGCCCATCATGACGGACTGACCGGCTTGCCGAATCGCAATTCGCTACGTCAGCGCCTCGACGACATGCTGACCCAGACCCGCCGCAGCTCCGAGAAGGTCGCGGTGCTGTTTCTCGGCCTCGACAATTTCAAGGCCGTCAACGACACCCTCGGCCATGGTATCGGCGACAAGCTGCTGCGCGGCGTCGCGCGACGGCTGCGATCCGCGCTGCGCGAGGAGGACGCCATCGCGCGGCTTTCTTCCGACGAATTCGCGATCATCCAGAGCGGGATCGGCCGTCCCGAAGACGTAGTGCTGCTGGCGAAGCGGCTACTGGAGGCGATCGGCGAACCCTATCTGCTCGACGGCCACTCCGTGGTGATCGGGGCCTCGATCGGCATTGCGATGGCGCCCGGCGACGGCGAGGATTCCGAAAAGCTGATGAAAAACGCCGACATGGCGCTGTCGCGGGCAAAGAACGATACGCGGGGGACGTTCAGCTTCTTCGAGGCGGGCATGGATGCCCGGGCACAGACCCGGCGCAAGGTCGAGACCGATCTGCGGCTTGCGATCCAGGACGACGTGCTGCGGCCGTACTATCAGCCCCTCATCGATCTCGCCAGCGGCCGCATCAGCGGCTTCGAAGCGCTGGTGCGATGGCCGCATCCGGAGCGCGGCATGATTTCGCCAGCGGATTTCATCCCGGTGGCGGAAGACACCGGCCTGATCAATGTACTGGGCGCCCAGATCCTGCGCCGCGCCTGCATGGATGCCGCCGGCTGGCCGGACCAGGTTCGCGTCGCCGTCAACCTGTCGCCGCTGCAGTTCCGGGTCGGCAATCTCCTCTCGGTGGTGATGGACGCGCTGAAACAATCCGGGCTGCCGGCGAAGCGGCTTGAACTCGAGATCACCGAGACGCTGCTGCTGGAAAAGAGCGCCGAGGTGCTGGCGACACTGCATGCGCTGCGTGCGCTCGGCGTGCACATCTCGATGGACGATTTCGGCACCGGCTATTCGTCGTTGAGCTACCTGCGCAGCTTCCCGTTCGACAAGATCAAAATCGATCAGTCGTTCGTCCGCGATCTCGGCGCCAACCGCGACGCCCAGGCGATCGTGCGGTCGATCATCAGCCTCGGCAAGGGTCTCGGCGTCACCATCACCGCCGAGGGCGTCGAGACCGAGGCCGAACTGAGCTGCTTGCGCGCCGAAGGCTGCAACGAAGCCCAGGGCTTCCTGTTCAGCAAGGCGCGGCCCAACGCCGAGATTGTCGAACTGCTGCGGGTCCAATCCGGCAAGGAAGTCGGAGCCGCAGATTCCGGCGCGACGGCTTCGCCGCGGTTCCTGGTGGCCTGAAGCAATCCAGCAGCGTTCAACCCATCCTCCTTATTTTACGGGATCTACCAGGTCTAACGCGGCGATTTCCGCTTGTTCAAATGATAGGTCAGCGCCAGCGCAACACAATGGCGCAACTCCGGCTCTGGAAGCTCGTCGTCGATATCGAAGATGACGCTTCGGTTGCCGCCGTAGCTGAATTGCTTCGGATAAAGCTGCTGGAAAGTCGACACCAGATCGGTCTGGCAGTGGACAAACAGCGCATACCGGCTGGCGTCGGGCTTTAGCTCGCCGATCCGGATCGTACTGCCGCTTTTCGTCTCGGCGGTGAGATAGCTCGGCTGCCCCCATTTCAGGGTTTCCTCGACCTTGCCGACACCTTCCGTCGTGGCCGCGGTTTCCAGGATCAGGGCGCGAAGCGCCAGCAGTCTGGCGCGCAGCGGTTTCGGATAACTGTCGAAAACGGCGCCGACCGCGGCATCGGCGAAGCGCGGGGCGCGATTTTTGACGGCGGTCGACCTTGTCTTGCCGGTCATTGCCAAGCCGCGTCCCTGTTTCCATGCCGGCGCAGCGGGCAGGGCGTGCCGCCGGGCGAGGTTATCGGCGCTGGTATCCCGACCTCGACCGAACCTCAAGCGCTTTCACGGCGTCTCATGATGGAATCCGGCACCGTAGGCCGGAAATGGACAGGCAAATGGCGACAGAGCGCAAAAGCCCGGAAGCGGCCAGGGACATCGATGGGCGGCTCACATGAGTGCTCGAGCTGACGTGTCGGCACCGCCTGAAAGCCTGCTGCCGCTGAGGTACGCGCGATTCAGCCGCCGCCTGAAGGCAATCTTGATCGATTGGATCATCGCGCTCTTTGTGGTGTTCGGTGCGGTCTTCGTCGCGATATCTCTGCGCAGCGATACGGTCTCCCGCATGCTTGGCTTCCTGGTCGTCGCCGTGCTCGTGCTGTATGAGCCAATTCTGGTATCTTTCACCGGCGGCACGCTGGGACACACCTTCGCCAATCTGCGCGTGGTGGACGAGAACCACGGCGGTAACGTCAGCTTTGCCAAAGCTCTGGCGCGCCTCGCGCTGAAGAGCCTGCTGGGCTGGTATTCCTTCCTGGTGATGGCCGCGACCCGCCGCAATCAAGCGGTGCACGATCTCTTGACGCGATCGACCGTCCAGATTCTGCGATCCAGCCCGGGCCCGGCCGCATCACTACATCACCGAACGCACCGATTTCCAGAATCCGGACATGCCTTCGCGGCCGCGGCGCATTGCCGTGATTTGCCTTTACCTGTCGCTGACGTTTGCTATTTTCTGCGTTGTGCTGGTGGTGGCCGCGGCAATCGGCGCGCTATCGCCCGCCTGCCTTGACAACGACCAGTGTTCAGTCGCCGAAGGGCTTTTTCTCATCGTCTCGATACTGATCTGGCTCGCCGCCAGCGCCGCATGCATCGGTTTAGGCTGGAGAGGAAAACTGCCGGCCGCGCGCAAACGGGCAGCAGTGGGCTGACTGCTGGTTGGGCGGTCGCGCGTTCTCAGCTATCCACCTTGAGCGCGGCAATGAACGCTTCCTGCGGAATGTCGACCTTGCCGAACTGTCGCATCTTCTTCTTGCCTTCCTTCTGCTTCTCCAGAAGTTTTCGCTTGCGGGTGATGTCGCCGCCGTAGCACTTGGCGGTGACATCCTTGCGCAGCGCGCGCACCGTCTCGCGCGCAATCACCTTGCCGCCGATCGCGGCCTGGATCGGGATCTGGAACATGTGCGGCGGGATCAGTTCCTTCATCCGCTCGACCATGGCGCGGCCGCGGCCCTCGGCGCGGGTGCGATGCACCAGCATGGAGAGTGCATCCACCGGCTCGTTGTTGACCAGGATCTGCATCTTGACCAGATCCGCCGCCTTGTAGTCGGTCAGATGATAGTCAAACGAGGCATAGCCCTTCGAGACCGATTTCAGCCGGTCGTAGAAATCGAATACCACTTCGTTGAGCGGCAGATCATACTTCACCATCGCGCGCGAACCGACGTAAGTAAGCTCCTTCTGCGCGCCGCGGCGATCCTGGCACAGCTTCAACACGCTGCCGAGATAGTCGTCCGGGGTCAGGATGGTAGCTTCGATCCACGGCTCCTGGATTTCGGCGATCTTGACCACGTCGGGCATGTCGACCGGATTGTGAATCTCGATCTCCTGCCCATCGGTCAGATGCATCTTGTAGATCACGCTCGGCGCGGTCGCGATCAGGTTGAGGTCGAATTCGCGCGACAATCGCTCCTGGATGATTTCAAGATGCAATAGCCCGAGGAAGCCGCAGCGGAAGCCGAAGCCAAGCGCCGCGGAGGTCTCCATTTCGAAGGAGAAGCTGGCATCGTTGAGGCGGAGCTTGCCCATCGCGGCGCGCAGTGTTTCGAAATCGTCGGCGTCGACCGGAAACAGGCCGCAGAACACCACCGGGATAGCCGGCTTGAAGCCCGGCAGCATCTTGGTGACCGGCTTGCGGTCGTCGGTGATGGTGTCGCCGACCCGGGTATCCGCCACTTCCTTGATCGCGGCGGTGATGAAGCCGATCTCGCCGGGACCGAGTTCGTCGACCTGGGTCATCTTCGGCGTGAAGAAGCCGACCCGCTCGACGTCATAGGCGGCGTTGGTGCCCATCATGCGGATGCGCTGGCCTTTCTTCATCACGCCGTCGACCACGCGAATCAGCACGACGACGCCGAGATAGACGTCGTACCAGCTGTCGACCAGCAGCGCCTTCAACGTGGCGTCATGGTCGCCTTTCGGCGGCGGCAGCCGCGTCACGATGGCTTCCAGCACGTCGGGCACGCCGATGCCGGTCTTCGCCGAGATCATGACGGCATCGGAGGCGTCGATGCCGATCACGTCCTCGATCTGCTGCCTGATCTTTTCCGGCTCGGCCGCGGGCAGGTCGACCTTGTTGAGGACCGGGACGATCTCGTGGTTGTTGTCGAGCGCCTGGTAAACATTGGCCAGCGTCTGCGCTTCGACCCCCTGGCTCGCGTCCACCACCAGCAGCGAACCCTCGCAAGCCGCGAGCGAGCGCGACACTTCGTAGGCGAAGTCGACGTGGCCCGGCGTATCCATCAGGTTGAAAATGTAATCCTTGCCGTCCTTGGCGTGGTAGTTCAGCCGGACGGTCTGCGCCTTGATGGTGATGCCGCGTTCGCGCTCGATATCCATGGAATCGAGCACCTGTTCCTTGCCCGCCATTTCGCGATCGGTCAGACCGCCGGTCATCTGGATCAGGCGGTCGGCCAGCGTCGATTTGCCATGGTCGATGTGTGCGACGATGGCAAAATTGCGGATATTCGAGATGGGGATGGTGGTCATGGGGCGCGGGATAGCATCTGCGCATTTTTCGGCAAAGTAGAATGTGGTTTGCCGCTGAAAAATGCGCGAAAATAGTGGTCCTGGCGCGCTTTTCAGCCGCATAATCCGCTTCCCTGCGCGCAATGCACCACCGCGCCGGAGCGGTGGCAGCCGTGCGGCCGTTGCCAACCGGTTCCTCACGCCAACCTGATTCCACTTGCGCTCAAAACGCGCTACGGAAGGGCCATGACGCAAGCCCTGTCCTTGCCCGCCGCGTCGCGCGGGTCCCTCCGATCGGCCATCCGGCGCCTGGCAGCCGGGCTCGCTGCCGGGGCCAGTGACGACAGGGCCAGCGTGCGGCTGGTAGCCGGATTCGTCATCGTGCATGCCGCGCTCTGGACCGTCATTCTGACGGTGCTCAAGTCGGCACAGGATGTGCATTTCGACGTCGCCGAAGCCTACGCCTGGGGCCAGAAATTCCTGCTCGGCTACGGCAAGCACCCGCCGTTGTCCGGCTGGGTCGCGGGCGTCTGGTTCATGATCTTCCCGGCCGCCGACTGGTCCACCTATGCGCTGGCAATGGCGACGCTCGGTTGCGGAATGATGATCTGCTGGTTGCTCGCGCTGCGCGTCGTCGATCATCGCCGCGCCTTCTTCACGGTGGTGATGCTGGCGCTCTATCCGATCTTCAATTTTAAGGGTTTCAAGTTCAATCCGGACCTGCTGCAACTCGTGACCTTGCCGCTGCTGGTGCTGGCCTATCTCGATGCGTTCGACAAACGCAGCGTGCGCTCGGGCCTGTTGCTGGGACTTGCCGCCGCGGCCGCGCTGATGACGAAATACTGGGTGCTGACCATGATCGGCGCGATCGGCATCGCCGCGTTGCTGCATCCGGCGCGCCTTTTGTTCCTGCGCTCCCCCGCGCCATGGATCGCCATCGTCACGCTCGTGGTGGCGATGATCCCGCATGTCCTCTGGCTCGTGCAGGTGAATTTCCTGCCCTTCACCTATGCCGGCGAAATCTACTCTCTCACCAATCATCGCACGATCGAGAGACTGGTGCTGGATTACATCGGTCACAACGCAGCACTGCTCGCGTTGCCGCTCGTGCTGGCGGGAATTGCGCTGGCGTGGCCTTCCACCTGGCGCAAGCCGTCCGGGTTCTGGTGGCGCGGCGCCAATGCCGGTGTGCGGATGCCGCAGGCGATCAATGTCTGGATCATCCAGTTGGTGGTCGCGGTCGGGCCGCCCGTTGGAGCCTTGATTTTCGACGTCTACCTCAAGACCGATTGGGGAATTTCGCTGTTCTTCCTGACCCCGCTGGCGGTGATCGCGATTCCGTATCTGCGCCTGCAACGGATAGGGCTGGTTCGCATCACCGCGATCTGGCTGGCGGCCACCCTTGCCGTGCTGGCCGCGTCGCCGCAGATCGTGGTCTACGACGCGGGGCAAAAGCGCGACGAGGGCGCAACCTACCGCGCGCGATCCGAACTCGCCCGCCAACTGACCGAAGTCTGGCACACCCGCTTCTACTCCCGGTGGGCGGTGGTCGCGGCTTATAACGACACCGGCGAGCCGATGACGTTTTACAGTCCCGATCATCCAGCCTCGCTGGTGCCCGGCGAGCAATGGACAAGCGGCCTGACGTCGCTCGATGAGGCGAGGCGCCTGGGCTTCGTCGGCATCTGCGAAGCCGGCGACTGGAAGCTGGAAAAATGCGAGGCGTGGATGAAGGACAACGCTTCGAACGCCGAACACATCGTGATCACGACGCGGCGGTTTTTCCACGGCGTCGCCGGTGCCGCCACGGCGTGGAACGTGTTTCTGGTGCCGCCGGGGAAGCAGTAGTGGCGAGCGAATAGGGAATGGCGAATAGAAAGAAGAACACGGAAGGTGCCTTCTTCCCTATTCGCTACCTCCTATTGGCTATTCGCCGCTACTCTTCGTTGATCTCTTCGCCGAATTTGCTGCCGATCAATTCGGTCAGTGCCGCCAGCGCAGCCTCGGCTTCCGGTCCCGTGGCCGAAACCACGATGCTGGTGCCTGGGCCGGCCGAGAGCATCATCAACCCCATGATGGAAGTGCCGCCGACGGTCTCGCCGTTGCGCGTCACCGTGATCTCGGCGTTGAAGCGTTCGACCATCTGGACGAATTTCGCCGATGCCCGGGCATGCAGACCGCGCTTGTTGATGATGGGAATTTCGCGAACCAGCGCGCCGCCCGGGGCAGACGGTACAGTCGACGCGGCGTCGTCACCCGGTGAAGGCGCGTCGTCCGGCGTCGCGGTCATTTGCCGGCGAGAACCCGACTGGCGATGGTGACGTATTTGCGGCCGGCTTCCTGCGCCATGGCGATGGCGTCGGGAAGCGTGCGCTCCTCGCGCACCTTGGCAAGCTTGACCAGCATTGGAAGATTGATCCCGGCCAGCACTTCGACCTTGGGCCGGCTCATGCAGGAAATGGCGAGATTGGAAGGGGTGCCACCGAACATGTCGGTGAGGATCGCAACGCCGTCTCCGCTGTCGACGCGATTGACGGCTTCGATGATGTCGCTTCGACACAAATCAGCATCGTCTTCGGCGCCGATCGTGACTGCTTCGATTTGATTTTGTGGTCCCATCACGTGTTCAAGCGCTGCCTTGAACTCGTCGGCAAGGCGCCCATGGGTCACAAGTACTAGACCAATCATTGGAAACTCCTCGTGGGCGCTTTTTGGTGCACCGCACGAAACGGCCACTTTGACCATCCAGAGCCCCTATGCAAGAGGCCTCTTTGCCTTTCTCCCGAAAATCGATGGCGTCAGGGGGAGCCGGGGCAGGTTTATTCCGTGGCAATAGTGAGGCTTATATGGTTACCAAATCCCTTCGAACAAATTCTCAAATGTCGCACGTCTGTCGCACGCCAGAATAACCTTCGATTGTTGTTAGCTGCGCTACAACTAGTGGAAGCGGAAAATAATCCGATTTGACCGGGATTCGGGTCAGTTCCACCCCCGCCACGGTGGTTCGCAGCGCCCCCGGCAGAGGCAGGCGCTCGGCGTCGTCGGCACTTAGGTCGACTACGAGGCCCACGATCGCCTCGGGTGCGAAGTCGCAGCGGCGGATGCCGAGTCCGCGGATTTCGATCAGGCCAGCCAGTGCCGCCGCCGGCCGCACCATGAGCTGGTTGGTCCTTGCCTCCAGCATCACCCGGTCGTCGCCGACCAATCGGGCGGGCGGTATTTGCCCGGCTCGCCCGGCCAGGATGAGATCGAACGCGAGGCGGGATTTGCCGGCGCCCGACGGGCCCCGGATCAACACGGCGCGGTCGCCCACGAGCACGGCGGAAGCGTGGACGCTGACGCCCGGGGAATCGGTCACGGCGCCGGCAGCCGGACGACAAAGCGCGCGCCGGCGACCGTGGGCTCGCCGTCGGGGTTGACCGGGCCGGGGCGGTTCTCGGCCCATATCCGCCCGCCATGCGCTTCGATGATCTGCTTCGAGATCGACAGGCCAAGGCCGGAATTCTGGCCAAAACCCTGGTGCGGACGGTCGGTGTAAAACCGCTCGAAGATTTGCTCCAGCGCGTCGTCGCGGATACCCGGGCCGTCGTCGTCGACGACGATTTCGATCTCGGATTTCTGCCGTCGGCAGACCAGGCGCACCTTGCCGCCCGGAGTGGAGAACGACTGGGCGTTGACCAACAGATTGGAGATCACCTGTCCCAGCCGAGAATCGTGGCCGGGCACCGAGAACGTATCGGTTTGGCTTCGGCCCTCGAAACGGACTTCGACCGCGACGTCGTGGCCGAGCTTGGTCTCGTTGGAAACCGACGTCAGCGTCGTCAGCAGGCGGCGGATATCGACCGGGACCACGTCCTGGCGTTGCAGTTCGGCGTCGAGGCGACTGGCGTCGGAGATGTCCGAGATCAGCCGATCGAGCCGCTTGACGTCGTGTTCGATCACCGCGAGCAGTCGCGAGCGGCTGTTCTCGTTGCGAGCCAAGGGCAGCGTCTCCACCGCCGAGCGCAACGATGTCAGGGGATTTTTCAATTCGTGGGAAACGTCGGCGGCGAACCGCTCGATCGCCTCGATGCGGTTGTAGAGCGCCTCGGTCATGTCGCGTAACGCCCCGGACAGGTGGCCGATTTCGTCGCGACGCCGCGTGAAGTCGGGAATCTCGACCCGGGTCCGGATCCGGCGGCGAACCCGCTCGGCGCTGTCGGCCAGCCGCCGCACCGGGCCGGCGATGGTGGAAGCGAGCAGCAGGGACAGCACGATCATGACCGCGGCGGCGACGCCGAAGACCTTGAGAATGGCCAGGCGCTCCGCGGTGACCATCTGGTCGATGTCGTCGCCCTGGGTCGAAAGCATCAGCGCGCCGTGCACGGCGCGAAACCACTGCACCGGGGCGGCGACCGAGACGATCACCTCGCCACGTTCGTTGATGCGCACCATCGCGCTCTTCTGGCCATCCAGCGCCTGCTGCACCTCCTGATAGCCGTTGCCGTTCTCCTGGCCGAGTTCGCGGTAAAGCGGCAGGTCGCCGCGATTGAGCCAGGTGCGCACCGCGATCATGGCGCGCTCGACGAATCCCGGTTTTGCCGTCGCCGGCGGCGGCAGTTCGAAGCGCAATACGTCGCCGCGTCCGACCAGGCTGCGGCTGTCGAGGATCAACTCCCCGCTGAGGTCGAAGATCCGGGCGCGGGTCTTGGTCGGCGAGATCAGCCGCCGCAGCACCGGCGCGACGCGTTCGGGATTGATCGGAAAATCCAGTCCCGAATACTCGTCGGGCGCGCCATAGGTTTCGCCGGGCTTGAGGTCCAGCAACCGGTCGGGGTCGATGGTGATGGCGTTGGTTTCCACGGTTGCAGAGGCGCCGATGGCACCGGCGATGATCTCGGCCTGCACCAACAGGCTCTGCGCCTGCGCGTCGATCAGACCGGCGCGGAATTGCGAGAGGTAGAGAATGCTCGCCACCAGCGCGATCAGGCCGGCAAGATTCAGCGAGACGATGCGGCGGGTCAGGCTCGAGAAGCTGAGGGTGAAGAAAAACTGCCCGGCCCGGCGCAGCCAGCCGAACGGGCGCTGCCAGCCGGGCGTGGACGCCAGCCGCTCGGCACGACCGTCCTGATCGAGGGCCGGCGAGGCGGCCTCGGATTCGAGGTTTCGATCAGGCTGCGTTCGATCCAGCAATGGCCAAAACTGTCCGGTTGTTTTCGAAAGCCTCCGCGAAGGAGCCTTGTCGCGGCATCCTACCCCACACGCGTCCTGTCGTCAGCGATTTAACGTCCCGAGCACCAGGTGCCAGGGCGTGACACGCCGGTCAATTCAGGTTTCCTTGAAGCGATATCCCACGCCGTAGAGGGTTTCGATCATCTCGAAATCGTCGTCGACCACCTTGAATTTCTTGCGCAGCCGTTTGATGTGGCTGTCGATGGTGCGGTCGTCGACGTAGACCTGATCGTCATAGGCGGCATCCATCAGCGCATTGCGGCTTTTCACCACGCCGGGGCGGGTGGCCAGCGCCTGCAGGATCAGGAACTCGGTCACCGTCAGGGTGACCGGCTCGTTCTTCCAGGTGCAGGTGTGACGTTCCGGATCCATCCGCAGCAGCCCGCGATCGAGCGCCTTGGCATCGACTTCCTTCGGTATCGCGGCCGGGTCTTTCGGTGCCGCACGGCGCAGCACGGCCTTGACGCGCTCGACCAGCAGGCGCTGCGAGAACGGTTTGCGGATGAAATCGTCGGCGCCCATTTTGAGGCCGAACAACTCGTCGATCTCTTCATCCTTGGAGGTGAGGAAGATCACGGGCAGATCCGACTTCTGCCGCAGCCGTCGCAGCGTCTCCATGCCGTCCATGCGCGGCATCTTGATGTCGAGGATGGCGAGATCCGGCGGGCTGGTGCGGAAGCCATCGAGTGCCGACGCGCCATCCGTGTAGGTCATGATCCGGTAGCCTTCGGCTTCCAGCGCGATCGAGACGGATGTGAGGATGTTGCGGTCGTCGTCGACCAAGGCGATTGTGGGCATGAGCCTGCTTTCCGAACGGGAGTGGGCTGAAACGGCGAATCTTTGTATTTGAGCATGATCTTTTTCGGGATCATGTTCTGGTCACAATGACCGCGCGACCGGGGCCTTTGAACACAGTCACCGAGCAATGCAAGCTAGGCTGAAGTGTGACCGAGTTCCTTGACACGCGACAGGGGCGCGACTGAACGCCTATATAATAGTCCCCTAGCAGGGAAAATGCCAGCTTTTGCAATGAGATTCCCGGATTTAACCGATGCAGCCGACCGCCGATTTTAGCCCTTCCAGCCTCGCCCGGGGCCTGCTCCGATGCAGCCGGCAGGGGGCGCTAGCGACCCTCATGGCGGGCAGCGGCGCTCCTTATTGTTCGCTGGTCAACCTGGCCAGCCACCCCGACGGCTCGCCAATCCTGCTGATTTCGCGCCTCGCGCTGCATACCCGGAACATCCTCGGCGATTCCCGGGTCTCGCTGATGCTGGACGAGCGCCGGGCCGGCGACCCGCTCGAAGGCGCGCGAATCATGCTGGCGGGAACCGCCGAGGAGGCCGCCGCCGGAAGCGAGGAGGCAAAGCTGCTGCGGCGGCGGTACCTCAACGCCCATCCTTCGGCGGAGATGTTCGTGGACTTCAAGGACTTCTCGTTTTTCCGGATTCGCCCCACCGGTGCGCATCTGGTCGCTGGCTTCGGGCGGATTGTCGATCTCGGGGCCGACCAGCTCCTTACCGACATCAGTGACGCCGAGGCCTTGCTGGACGCCGAGCAGGGCGCCGTCGAGCACATGAACGCCGATCACCGGGAGGCACTCAACCTCTACGCCACAAGGCTGCTCGGCGCCGAGACCGCGGATTGGCGCTGTACCGGTTGCGATCCCGACGGGCTCGACCTTGCGGCCGAAACGAAAACCCTGCGGTTGGATTTCCCGCAACGGATTACGGGGCCGGGAGAGCTGCGCAAGGTGCTGGTCATGCTCGCGGGCGAGGCGCGGGCAAAATCCTGAGCCGACTGTTGCAGCTGCCGATTTGAACTCGCGCGCGACTATCCGCGACGCAAGACGTGTAGGGCTGTTGCGCGAGGATCGTCATGAAACCCGCTAATCGATCGCACCTGATGGTGGCGCTGGCGCTGGTCGCGAGCGTTGGTGTCGGGACGCCTTCATTCGCGCAACAGAGCGGGACCGCAGCCCTCAACACCCGGATTAACGAACTCGATCGCGCCGGAAGATATTCCGAGGCGATCCCGCTGGCGCAGCGCCTGCTGGCCAATCTGGAGAAGGCCCGTGGTCCATACGATCGCGACGTCGCGGGGGCGCTGAACAACCTCGCGCAGCTCTATGGAGACCAGGGGAAGGACGCCGAAGCCGAGCCCCTGTTCAAGCGCGCGCTGGCGATCATGGAGAAGCTGAATGCTGACATCGCGCCCGAGTTGAACAATCTGGCGGCGCTTTACCAGCGGCAGGAGCGCTATGCCGATGCCGAGCCGCTGTTCAAGCGGGCGCTGGCCATCCGCGAGCAGTCGCTGCCCCCGGGCCATCCGGAGCTCGGGAAATACCTGAATAACCTCGCGACGTTGTACGAGAAGCAGGGCCGCCACGCCAACTCCGAGCCGCTGTTCAAGCGGGCGCTGGCGATCTACGAGAAGGCGGCCGGTCCGGTCCATCCGGCGGTCGCGACCGTGCTGAACAATCTGGGCCAGGTCGAAAAGGTCCAGGAGCGCTATGGCGATGCCGAGCCGCTGATCAGGCGCTCGCTGGCGATTCGCGAAAAGGTGCTCGGCCCCGATCATCCCGACGTTGCGCGTTCCCTGAACAATCTGGCCGACCTCTATGAAAGGCAACGCCGTCTTGCCGATGCCGAACCGCTCTATCGGCGGGCATTGCTGATCCGCCAACAGGCCGTTGGTCCCGATCACCCCGATACCGCGACCTCGGCGAACAATCTTGCCTCGCTCTATCGTCTCCAGGGTCGCGTCGCCGATGCGTTGCCGATCGCGGAAACGATGATCGCAGCCGGGCGGGCGCTGCCGTCGATGGCGCTGCCGGTGCTGTTCGGCGCGCAGCGTCAGCAACTGATTCCTGCCGAAAAAGCCTTCGACGACGCGCTCGACGTGGTGCAGCGCGGCGCCCAATCGTCGGCGGCTTCCGCCATCAACAAGCTGGCGGTTCGTCTGGCCGCGGGGAACGATCGCCTTGCCCAACTGGTGCGCACCGATCAGGATCTCGCCGCCGAGGCGGAAGCGCTCGACAAGGCGATCATCGCGGCGGTCTCGAAGGATCGATCGAAGCGCGACGCGGTTGCCGAGCAGCGGAGCAGGGACCGGGCCAAAACGGTTGCCGCCGAACGGACGACGCTGCAGAAAACCTTTGCGTCCGAATTTCCCGATTACGCGGCACTGTCGAATCCGATGCCGCAGACCGCAAAGCAGATCGAGCGGCTGCTGCTGGCCGACGAGGCGATGGTCGTGTTCGCGGTCGGAGATGACGAAAGCTATGTCTTCGCCCTGACGGCGGGGAATTTCGACTGGAAACAGATTCCGTTCGGCGCCAAGGCGCTGTCGCAGCAGGTCGCGACGTTCCGCCACGGTCTCGATATCAATGTGCTCGGCGACAGCGGTCAAGCCCCGGGCCACAAGGACCTGTTCGACCTCGCCGCTGCGCACGAGCTCTATGCGACGCTGCTGGGGCCGGTCGAGGCGCTGGTCAAGGACAAGCACTCGCTGCTGGTGGTGCCGTCGGGCGCACTGACGGCGCTGCCGTTCCATCTGTTGGTAACCGAGAAGCCGGCCGCTGCCATTCCGGAGAAGCTCGACGGCTACCGTAAGGCCGCGTGGCTGATCCGGCGTCAGGCGGTATCGGTGCTGCCGTCGGTGGTAAGTTTGCGGGCGTTGCGCGCGTTCCCGCATCTGGACCAGGGCATCAAGCCGATGATCGGATTCGGTGATCCGCGCTTCAATCCGGCGCAGGATTCCGCCGGCGACAAACGCGCCGCGATCAAATCGGCGGCGCGGGGCGTGACCACCGCCGCCTATACCGATTTCTGGCAGGGCGCCGGGGTCGATCGCGCGAAGCTTGCGCAAGCCTTGCCGCCGTTGCCGGATACGGCCGACGAACTCCATGCAGTCGCGCGCGACCTCGGTGTCTCCTCCGCCGACATTCATCTCGGCAGCGATGCCAGCGAGACCGTGGTCAAGCGCGCTCAGCTTTCGAACTACAGTATCGTCTACTTTGCCACCCATGGTCTGGTGGCCGGCGACGTCAAGGGATTTGCCGAACCCTCGCTGGCGCTCAGCATCCCAACGCAGCCAACCGATCTGGACGATGGGCTGCTCACGTCAAGCGAAGTGGCGCAGCTCAAGCTCAATGCCGATTGGGTGGTTCTGTCGGCGTGCAACACCATCGCCGGCGACAAGCCCGGCGCCGAAGCCCTGTCCGGCCTGGCGCGGTCGTTCTTTTATGCGGGCGCGCGGGCGCTACTGGTTTCGCATTGGGCGGTCTCGTCGGAAGCAGCGACCCGGCTGACGACATTGACGTTCGATCGTATCAAATCCGATTCCAGGATCGGCCGCGCCGAAGCTCTGCGTCAGGCGATGCTCAGCTATCTCGATGATGCCTCGAGCGCAAGCAACGCCTACCCCGCACTCTGGGGTCCCTTTGCCCTGATCGGCGAGGGGGCCGCCCGCTGAAGCTATTCCTTGTGCATCGCAACAAGGCCTGATCGCGCGGAAGACCTGGCAAATCGCGGCCCATGGTCGCACGTAATACTGCGAATGCTTTCGCTGTAAGCGCTTAACAAGGCCTGCACCGCAGCAAATGATTAGCGCACCTCACGGCGCCGCAGAATAAACCAAATCCTGCGGGATCGGCTTGGCAAGCACGGCGTTCCTGACTATTAGATCGCCGGACCGGGCCCGGAAGGCTATATTGCGGTAACCATGACCGGCGCGTCCTGCGACAAGCGCGATCGGGATAGACGGGTTCGAGGAGGAGTTTTCGTGCAAGAGACGGGCGTACGCAACGGTGCCTTCGGTGCCGACAAATTCGGCTTAAAGAATCTCAAAGGCATTAACTGGAATTTCGGCGCGGCGAAGCTCGTCGAGCAATCGCTTGCCGCCGGTGAAGCCACCCTTTCAGCCGATGGCGCCTTGTGTGCCGACACCGGCGAATTCACCGGTCGCAGCCCGAAGGACAAGTTCACGGTCCGCGATGCCTCTACCGACAAGAACATGTGGTGGGCCGGCAACCAGTCGATCACCGCGGAGCAGTTCGAGGCACTCTACGTCGATTTCAAGAAGCATGCCGAAGGCATGACGCTGTTCGCGCAGGATCTGTATGGCGGCGCCGATCCGAGCTTCCAGATCAAGACCCGGGTTTACACCGAGCTCGCCTGGCATTCGCTGTTCATTCGCACGCTGCTGATCCGCCCCGACGCTTCCGAGCTCGAGACATTTGTTCCCGAACTGACCATCATCGACCTGCCGAGCTTCAGAGCCGACCCTAAACGCCACGGTGTGCGCTCGGAGAATGTCGTAGCCATCGATTTCGCCCGCAAGATCGTCCTGATCGGCGGGTCTTATTATGCCGGCGAGATGAAGAAGAGCGTGTTCACCACGCTGAATTACTATCTGCCCGACCGCGGCGTGATGCCGATGCATTGCTCGGCCAACGTCGGTCCCGACGGCGACGCCGCGATCTTCTTCGGCCTGTCCGGCACCGGCAAGACCACGCTGTCGGCCGATCCCAAGCGCACGCTGATCGGGGACGACGAACACGGCTGGGGCAAGGACGGCATCTTCAATTTCGAGGGCGGCTGCTACGCCAAGTGTATCCACCTGTCGCAGGAAGCCGAACCGGAGATCTACGCGGCCAGCAAGCGCTTCGGCGCGGTGCTCGAGAACGTGGTGCTCGATCCGCACACCCACGAGCCGGATTTCGACGACGGGTCCAAGACCGAAAACACCCGCTCCGCCTATCCGCTCGAATTCATCCCCAACGCCTCGCGCACCGGCCGCGCCGGCCAGCCCAGGAACGTGGTGATGCTGGCGGCGGACGCTTTCGGCGTGATGCCGCCGATCGCCAAGCTGACGCCGGCGCAGGCGATGTATCACTTCCTGTCCGGCTACACCGCCAAGGTCGCCGGCACCGAGCGCGGCCTCGGCAAGGAACCGCAGCCGGAATTCTCCACCTGCTTCGGATCGCCGTTCCTGCCGCGCGATCCCTCCGTGTACGGCAACATGCTGCGTGAGCTGATCGCCAGGCACAATGTCGATTGCTGGCTGGTCAACACCGGCTGGACCGGCGGCAAGTACGGCACCGGCAAGCGGATGCCGATCAAGGTCACCCGCGCGCTATTGTCCGCGGCGCTCGACGGGTCGCTGCGCAACGTTGAATTCCGCACCGACAAGTATTTCGGCTTCGCGGTGCCGACCGCTTTGCCAGGCGTGCCCAGCGAGATTCTCGATCCCGTCAAGACCTGGGCCAACAAGGTCGAGTTCGACAAGACCGCCCGCGCGCTGGTCGGCATGTTCCAGAAGAACTTCGCCAAGTTCGAAGCCCAGGTCGATGCCGACGTCCGCGCCGCCGCGCCGGACGTGAAGCTCGCGGCAGAATGAGCCTTTCACCCACGGTCCCGTAAATCGAACAGGGCGGCCAAATGGCCGCCCTTTTTGTTGGACACGGCGGCAGGACCGGCCGGCGCCGCCGACTCCGAAGTCAAAATGACCCATGGCCGCCGTGAAGATGGCATGGTATTCTCCTTATCAGCGCTTATTTAGATGATTCTACCTGCGCCCGGGATTTGGAGTTCGACCGTGCCTCCATCGTCAGCGCCCATGATCAAGGCTTTCTTCGACCAGCCGACCAACACCATCAGTTATCTGGTGGCCGATCCGGCAACGCGCCGTGCCGCCGTGATCGATCCCGTGCTCGATTATGATCACAGGGAAGGCAGCGTCGACGTGCGATCGGTCGAAGCCATCCTGCAGGCGGCGCTGGACGACGGCCTGATCATCGAGTGGGCACTGGAAACCCACGCCCATGCCGATCATCTGTCGGGCGCGCCCTACATCAAGTCGAAGACCGGCGCCAAAATCGGCATCGGCGAGCACATCAAGGACGTGCAGCGCATCTTCCGGCCGATCTTCAACGCCGACGATCTGCGCACCGACGGCAGCGATTTCGACCGGCTGTTCGCCGATGGCGATACGTTCCGGATCGGCGAACTGACGGTGGAAACCCTGTACACCCCGGGCCACACGCCGGCCGATCTGTCCTACCGGATCGGCGACGCGGTGTTCGTCGGCGACACCCTGTTCATGCCGGATTACGGCACCGCGCGCGCGGACTTCCCGGGCGGCGATGCGCGGCAACTCTACCGCTCGATCCAGAAGCTCCTGGCGCTGCCGTCCGAGACGCGGCTGTTCATGTGCCACGACTACAAGGCGCCGGGACGCGATGTCTACGCCTGGGAAACCACGGTGCGCGAGCAGCGCGACACCAACGTTCACCTGCGCGGCAGCGTCACCGAGGACGCCTTTGTCGCCATGCGCACCGCGCGCGACGCGACGCTGTCCACGCCCACCCTGCTGCTGCCCTCGATCCAGGTCAACATTCGCGCCGGCCGCTTTCCCAAGGCCCAGCAAAACGGCGTCAGCTATCTGCTGCTGCCGGTTCATGCCAAGGCCGGCGCCGAGGCGGTGATCGCCTCGTAACGAGGCGGCTCACGCCTTGAAATAAGCGATCTGCGTCGTGGTCGCGAGCAGCCGCCCATGCGGTGACCACAATTCGCCGTTCTGGTCGCCAAAGCTCTTGTTGAATATCCTGGCGTCGGCGACGGCGAGGACGTGGGTGATATTCTCGGCGATCAGATCGGCCGCGTCGGCGTGAAAGTAGGTCGTCAGCGACACCGTGCCGAACGGCACCAGTTCGTTGCGGATGTGGAAGACGCGCCCGAAGAACGCATCCGACATCGCCAGCAGTGAAAGCGCATCGATCTTTCGCGGATGCCGGTCGCCAATCCAGAGCTTCGAAAAGGCGCTCGCGGGCGACGCATGAGGGGCGGCGCCAAATCCTGGTGCGCCCTCGACAAAACGCAGGTCGTATTGACGGACCCACGACGCCGCGGGCCTGGGATAGGGCTGCGTCGATTCAAAGGGAGGCGCTGACGGAAATTCCGCCGAATGATGCGACCAGGACGGACGGCGCGCCGCAAACACCGCGGTCGCGAACGTCGCTACATCGCTCCCCTGCGTCAGTTCGACCGACCAGTGCTGGGTCGAGCGATTGGCCTTGATCAGGCGGACGTCCAGCTCGAAGGCGCCTTGCGCGATCGGTGCGCAGAAGTTGACGGTGAGGGCGAGCGGATCGCCCGAACGCTCCGGATGATCGATCAGCGCACGCAGCATGGTCGCCGCGGTGACGCCGCCAAACGGACCGACGAACGCCCAGTAGTCGTCGCTGGTGTGGCCGATCCAGCGGCTGTCGCCGGCGCGGACGCGGGTGGCGTCGTCGAACAAATGGCCGGCGTCAGGCGACAGCATATGGTTCTCCGGAATAGTGAAAGCGGCGAGTGTTATGAAGATGATGCGGCGGGCAACGACCCGCGAGGTCATGGCCGGCTGTTTCGGCTGAATCGCGTCGAGCTAGTCCGGGTGGATTTTTGTCTTTCATTGTATCTGTCGCTGTCTGCGGAAATGACCGGAAACACTCTTCAATCTTCGATTAACCGGGTCGGTTTCCCATCGCGACGACATGTGAACCGGCACGGAGCATCGGCATGAGCGACATCATGACTATCCTGCAATCCGCCTATGCTTCGGCGCCGCTGAACACGCCCGCGTCCAACGCCCCCTATACCGACGTCAAGGCCGCAGATTACCGGGGCACGTGGACCGGTACCTTCAGCAACAACCAGAAATTCGAGCTCACCGTTTCCCAGGTCAACGGATTCCGCGCCGAGATAAAGTACCAGAGCGGATCGACGGTGAGTTACCAGAGCGTGCTGATCAAGGGCGGTTCGTTCCGGGTCGGCGACGCCAAGTTCACGCTGTCGAACCCCGGCACGCCGGCGGTGCCCGCCACCGCGAATGCGCCGGGCACGCTGGCCCAGGGCGGCGTCGCGGCGGTCAAGGCCGTCATCACCGATCCCTACACCGGCAACACCAGCCTGATTCAAGGCAACGCCACCCAGGAAGTCTGAGCGTTCCGGTCGGGGCGCCGGCTGCGGTTCGAAGACGGCTCGCCCGCGAGCCGCATCGAGCCTGATCACGGCGTCTTGCGTTGGGCGTGCCGCGCGGGCTCGGCGTCCCCGGCCGCCGACTTGACGGGCACGTCCCAGATGTCCTGCGCATATTCGGCGATGGTGCGGTCGGACGAGAACCAGGCCATGCGCGCGACATTGAGGATGCCGGCGCGGGCCCAGGCCGAGCCGGCCTGCCAGCGCGCGTCGATGCCGCGCTGGGCTTCGTAATACGAGGCGAAGTCGGCGCTGACCATGTAGTGATCGAGATGGCGCAGCGCATGCCCGACCGACGCGAAGCGCCCGGCATCGTCGGGGGAAAAATCGCCGGATTCGATCGCCTTAATGGCCCGCGCCAGCTGTGGCGATTTCGCGATCACGTCGGAAGCATCCAGTCCCTGCTTGCGGCGGACCACCACGTCCATGGCTTCCATGCCGAAGATCGCGATATTCTCTGCGCCGACATTGTCGCGGATCTCGATGTTGGCGCCGTCGAGCGTGCCGATGGTCAGTGCGCCGTTGAGTGCGAGCTTCATGTTGCCGGTGCCGGAGGCTTCCATGCCGGCGGTGGAAATCTGTTCCGACAGGTCGGCGGCCGGAATGATCACCTCGGCGAGGCTGACGTTGTAGTCGGCCAGAAACGCGATCTTGAGCCGCCCGCCGATCGCCGGATCGTTGTTGACGACGGCCGCGACGTCGTTGATCAGCTTGATGATCAGCTTGGCGTAACGGTAGCTCGCTGCCGCCTTGCCGGCGAAGATCTTGACCCGCGGCACCCAGTCGCGCTGCGGCTCGTCCTTGATCGCATGATAGAACGCGACCGCTTCGAGGATGTTGAGCAATTGCCGCTTGTATTCGTGGATACGCTTGATCTGGACGTCGAACAGCGCGCCGGCATCGACCTGAATCCCCAGCCGTTCGCCGATCAGCCGCGCCAGCGCCACCTTGTTGTGGTGCTTGACGGAGCGGAACCGCTGCTGGAATTCGCTGTCGCCGGCATAGGCCTCGAGACGCGCGAGCTGAGTGGGGTCGTCGAGCACCGCTTCGCCGCAGGTCGCGCGCAACAGGTCGGTCAGCTTCGGATTGGCCAGCATCAGCCAGCGCCGGAACGTGATGCCGTTGGTCTTGTTGGTGATGCGGCCCGGATAAAGATAATTCAGGTCGTGAAACACGGTCTCCTTCATCAGGTCGGAATGCATCGCCGAGACGCCGTTGATGCGGTGGGATCCGACAAAGGCCAATTGTCCCATGCGGACGCGGCGGCCGGCCCGCTCGTCGATCAGCGACACCGAGGCCCGGAAATCGACGTCGCCGGGGCAGCGGGCTTCGGCCTGCGCCAGATGCGCATCGTTGATCCGGTAGATGATTTCGAGATGCCGCGGCAGGGTACGTTCGAACAGTTCGACCGGCCAGGACTCCAGGGCTTCCGGCAGCAGGGTGTGGTTGGTGTAGGACAAGGTCGCGGTGGTGATCGCCCACGCATCGTCCCAGCGCAGGCCGTGGACATCGACCAACAGCCGCATCAATTCGGTGACCGCAAGGCTCGGGTGGGTGTCGTTGAGCTGGACCGCGGATTTTTTCGCCAGCCCCCGGATCTGTCCGTCGGCCGCGATGTGGCGCTTGACCAGATCCTGCAGGGAGGCCGAGACGAAGAAATATTCCTGGCGCAGCCGCAATTCGCGCCCCGCCGCGCTTTCGTCGTTGGGATAGAGAAACTTGCAGATCGCCTCGGCGCGGGCCTCGTGCGCCACCGCGCCGAGATAATCGCCGGTGTTGAAGACTTCGAGTTGCAGCGGGTCCGGCGCGCGCGCCGACCACAGCCGCAGCGCATTGACGTGCTGGCCGCGCCAGCCGACGATCGGCGTGTCGTAGGCGACCGCCTGCACGGTTTCCGCCGGACGCCAGACCAGACGCTCCCGGCCCCTGGTGTCGGGAACCCGATCGACGGTGCCGCCGAACTGAACCTGATAGACCACCTCCGGCCGCTGCAATTCCCAGGGGTTGCCGAAGCCCAGCCACTCGTCGGGATATTCCTGCTGCCAGCCCTGGGTGATGATCTGCCGGAAAAGGCCGAAATCGTAACGGATGCCGTAGCCCATCGCCGGGATATCCAGCGTCGCCATGCTTTCCATGAAGCAGGCTGCCAGCCGGCCGAGGCCGCCGTTACCAAGCGCCGCGTCCGGTTCGCATTTGCGCAACTCGTCGAGCCCGACGCCGAGGTCGCCCAGCGCCGCGTCGAACAGCGGCAACAGCCCCATATTGTTCAACGCGTCGGTGAACAGCCGGCCGATCAGGAACTCCAGGGACAGGTAGTAAACCCGTTTGCGGCCGGCGTCGTAGCTTTGCTTCTCGGTCATCAGCCAGCGGTGGACGATGCGGTCGCGCAACGCCAGCGCCGCCGCCTTGTACCAGTCCTGCCTGGTGGCCGTCGCCGCGTCCTTGCCGATCGCCAGCGTCAGCTTGGCCAGAATGCCGCTTTTGACATCGGCCAGGGCCAGGTCGTCGAGCGGTGGCTTCTGCGGCTGAAATCTTGCTGGAGCCGATTGATCTGACACGCCTTTACCCCGAACCTGGTTCCCCGTGCGGAATCATACGCCCATTGCGCGTGGATCGAAACCCGCCCCTGCGGCGTCTTTTCCGGCGCGCTGAACAGCTTTTATGCAAGGACCGGGCCGCTATGTGCAATTCTAAGTCGGCCGCGCGGCTGCTAGGGTGGTAATCGGGGCCATTAAAACGCCGGCCAGAGTGGGAGGACCAATCATGAGACTGATGATCGAGATTGTCGTCGCAGCCCTGCTGATGTTCTGCATCACGGCGACCAGCGCCGCCTTCGCCGCCGAAGGCAAGGCCATGAGGCCCGGCGTCCAGGCCGATGGTCTCAGCTGCGCCTACAGCGTCAGCCAGCCGGCATCGCCTGCCGCGCGCTGCGCAGCGATCCGCCGGCAATGCGGGGGTAAGTTCTACGCCAATGCGTGCGGCGACAGGATGCTGTCGGCGATGTGAGTGCGCTGGCGCGCTTGAATCCACGCCGTCCCGGCGTTCGCCGCGGCGACAGCAGTACTGGAACAAATTAAGAACACTTTAGCAAGTCTTTGATATATCATTGTGATTCGGTGCTTCACCGATACAATATCTATGGTCTGTTCAAGCCTTCGAGGACTACATGTCCACCATCGCCTTCGATCAGTTCGCGCTGACGCGGATCGCCGACTTCGCGCGATCGCTTTCCAGATTGCACCTCGTCGCCCGGCGGCAGCCGGTCGATGACGATCAAATCGACCGCGAGTTCAATGCCGTCTGCCTGTCGGTGTGGGGTTACACCACCGACGATTTTTCCGACGATTTGTTCTCCGACGCCGATCATGCTTTCCTCGACACGCTCGATGAGGCGCATGCGCGGATTTTCGCCGCCGAGCATGGCTACGACCTTGTCGACGACAACGGCATGCTGACAGACTGGTGGGGCTATTGCTGGATGATCCTCGCCGAGAAGCGCGGATTGCTGACGCCGGAACACAAGGCGGCGGCGCGGGCCGCGATCGAGGAAAAATACCTTGCGGCGCCCAACGTGATCGGCGTCATCGTCGGGCGCTGAACGGCCGCCCCCCGCGAAATCAATCGTTGTCGGCGCGCTTGGCCCGCGATAAGCCGGTTTTCGGCATCGTCGTGACGGGTGGGGCGACTTCGCGGCTGGTCTCCGGCAGCGGCGCCTCGTCGGCGATCATCTCGGCGCTGACCGGGGCCACCTTCATTTCGCCGAGCCGGGCGCGAACCTCGGCGGTCAATCCGGGGTAGGAGGCGACCGGGGTGAATTCCGCGGTCTGGTTGGCGCCGACCCGGACGCCGGAATAGGCGACGAGGCCGCTGGTAGTCGCGATCACGTCACCCGGCCGCAGTGAGCTGTCGAGGGTGAGGTCGACCGGCGCAAGCCCGGTGGGGCTGCGGCCGTTGCAGGTGCAATCGATCCGCATTTCCTTGCGATAAAGGTAGGCGTTCTCGCTGTCGGCATAACGCTCGCCTGAGCTCGCGGTGGCGCCATCGATGGAACCGCCGAAAAACACCTTGGTCGGCGTGGCCGGGCAGAACGCCTGGCACAGCTGCGCCGGCGTCGCGCCGCCGCGGACCAGCATCGGGAAATAGCGGCCATCGCAGCTCCGCACGCAATACGAGGGACCGGAACCGCCGGCGGACGCCAGCGGGCGCGGCGGGGTCGCGGCAGGCTGGTTGAGACCGAACGGATCGGCAAAGAAATTGGCTTGCGGTGCCGCTCGCTGCTGCTGTTTCTGCTGCCCGCCGAACAGGAAATCGAACAGGCCCTGGGCGGACGCGCCCTGCGGCGTCAACACTAATACGGCGGTCAGCGTGACGGCGGCGACGCCGCCAAACCCGCGGAGCGAAAAACTCAATCTGGTACGCAACACCCTCACTCCACCCGCGCCATGGAAAACCCGCGCCGGAGCGGCAACGCCTCGGCACAAATCCACTTTAGTCAGGGATGGTAAACGAGGGGTGAAGCGCCGGTATGCCGGTGCTCGTGTTCCGAAAAACCGCGTCAGCCTTTGAGGAATTCGCTGGCCTTGTAGAGCGAGCGGAACGGCACGCCGGCCTCCGCGAAGCTTTCGGCCGCACCTTCCTCGCGATCGACCATGGTGTAGACCACCACGACCTCGGCGCCGGCATCGCGCACCGCGTCGAGTGCCTTGATGGCGGAGCCGCCGGTGGTGGTCACGTCTTCGACGATGACGACGCGCTTGCCCTGCAGCGTTTCGCCTTTCGCGAGCCCCTCGACGGCGAGCCGGGCGCCGTGCTCTTTCGGCTTCTTGCGGACGAAAAACGCGGCGATCGGATGGTTCTTCAACCAGGACAGCTGCGCGATGGCGCCGGCCAGCGGCACCGCGCCCATTTCCAGCCCTCCGATATAATCGAGTTTATCGTCTTTCAACGCGTCAAAGGTCAGCTCCGCCAGCAGTGCAGCGCCTTCGGGGTCGAGCATGGTTGGCTTCAGGTTGAAATAGAAATCGCTCTTGCGGCCGGACGCCAGCGTGATCTCGCCGCGCCCGAACGAACGGGCACGGATGATGTCGGCGAGACGGGCACGGGAGGCGGATCTGGACACGGCTGAATTCTCTGGGTTCGAACCGGCGCAATCTACCGGGCGGGCCGGCCACATTCCAGAGCGTATGTCCGATCGTCAACAACGCATGCCGGTCAGGCGGTTGTGATATCAGGCGGTTCCGGGGTACTGAATACGCAGCTTTTGGGAGGTGATCGAATGACCATCGAACTGCACACCTGGAATACGCCCAACGGCCGCAAGATCAGCGTCGCGATGGAGGAAATGGGGCTGCCCTACAAGGTGATACCCGTCAACATCAGCAAGAAGGAGCAGTTCGCCCCGGCTTTCCTCGCCATCAGCCCGAACAACAAGATTCCCGCGATTGTCGATCCCGATGGTCCCGGCGGAGCCCGCGTCAGTGTATTCGAATCGGGCGCGATCCTGCTCTATCTAGGTGAGAAGACCGGCAAGTTTCTGCCCGTTCCGTTGATCGAGCGGATTCCGGTGCTGGAATGGCTGATGTGGCAGATGGGCGGCTTTGGGCCGATACCGGGCCAGGTGCATCACTTCATCGCGCTGGAAAACGAGACCGATCGCGCCTACGGCCTCAAGCGTTTTTCCGCCGAGACGGTTCGGCTGTACGGCGTGCTCGACCGCAGGCTCGCCGATCACGAATTCGTCGCGGGCGCGCTGTCGGTGGCCGATTTCGCCATTCTCGGCTGGGCCTGGCGGCACGAGCGCCACAAGGTTTCTTTCAAGGATTTTCCCAATGTCGGCCGCTGGTACGATCAGCTGATGGAGCGGCCCGGCGTCAAGCGCGGGTTCGAGGCGAAGCTGGATTGAGCGGCAGCCGTCGTTACGTGCGAGTTTGACGGGCAGAACGATGCAAATGGATCGCAGGTCGCTATCCGACCGGCTCGCGGGTTTTCCCCGCCTGGGCTTGGCCAATCTGCCGACCCCGCTCGAGCCGATGCAGCGACTGACGGTCCATCTCGGCGGACCACGGCTGTGGGTCAAGCGCGAAGATGCCACCGGCCTCGGTTTTGGCGGCAACAAGTTGCGCAAGCTCGACTACGTCCTGCACGAGGCCCTTTCGCGCGGCGCCGATACGATCGTCTCCGGCGGCGTCGTGCAGTCGAACAGCCAGCGGCAGGTTGCGGCGGCCGCGGCGAAGCTCGGCCTTGCGTGCCATCTTGCGGTCTACCACGGCCGGCTTGAACCGCCGACGCCGGAATACGAGAGGTCGGGCAACGCGTTTCTCAATCGGCTGTTCGGCGCTCACTTTCATGACGTGCCGTGGACCGGTGAGCGCAATGCCGCCATTCGCGCGCTCGTCGCCGATCTCGAAGCGAAGGGGCACAAGCCGTATTTCGTCCCGTACGGGGTCTCGAATGCGCTGGGCGCCATCGGTTATGCCACGACGATTTCCGAGATCGAATCCCAGAGCGCGCAATTGGGCTTCACGCCGACCGCCATCGTGCACTGCACGGGAAGCGCCGGCACGCAGGCCGGTCTCGTCGTCGGCGCGGCCGTGGCGATGCCCAGCACGCGGATCGTCGGGATCGACATCGACGCCGAGCCGGCGCGGGTGCGAGCCGACGTCGTGACGCTGGCGCAAGAAGCGTCCAATCGGCTCGACGTTCCGTTCGGCGCAACATCGGTGGAAGTGGTCGCGGGGCACGCCGGACCTGCTTACGGGGTGCCGCACCAGGCCACCATCGAAGCGATCCGGCTTGCAGGCCGCCTTGAGGCTCTTCCGCTTGATCCGGTCTATTCGGGCAAAGGGCTTGCGGGCCTGATCGCCCTGATCCGCGAGCGGCGTTGGCGCCAGGACGAGGATGTCGTCTTCGTCCACACCGGCGGCGTGCCGGCGCTTTTTGCCTACCAGAGCGCACTCGGCATCTGAGACGGCGCTAATGCGCCTCGTCCCAGTTGTCCGCCGCCCGGGCATCGACGTGCAGTGGCACCGACAGCAGCACCGCGGGAAACGGCGCGTCCTGCATGACGTGCTGCACCACCGGCAGTGTCGCCGACACTTCCTTTTCGGGCACCTCGAAAATCAACTCGTCGTGCACCTGCAGCAGCATCTGCGCCTTCAGCTTCTTCGCCTTCAGCGCGTCTTCCATCCGCACCATGGCGCGGCGGATGATGTCGGCCGCGGTGCCCTGCAGGCGGGCGTTGATGGCGGCGCGCTCGTTGAAGGAGCGCACCGAGGCGTTGGAAGCCTTGATGTCGGGGTAGTGACACTTTCTGCCGAACAGCGTCTCGACATAGCCGTGGGCGCGGCAGAAATCCCGCGTCGCATCCATGTAGGCGCGGATGCCGGGAAAGCGCTCGAAATACTTCTTGATGTAGGCACTGGCCTCCTCCCGCGGAATCCCGAGTTGGTTGGCGAGGCCGAATGCCGAGATGCCGTAGATGATGCCGAAATTGATCGCCTTGGCGCGGCGGCGCACCTCGCTCGGCATATCTTTGATGGGCACACCGAACATTTCCGACGCGGTCATGGCGTGGATGTCGAGGCTGTCCTGGAACGCCTGTTTCAATACCGGAATATCGGCGATCTCCGCCAGCAGCCGCAATTCGATCTGCGAGTAATCCGCCGATACCAGCTTGTGGCCTGGGGACGCGATGAAGGCGCGGCGGATCTTGCGGCCATCCTCGGTGCGCACCGGGATGTTCTGCAAATTCGGCTCGTTCGACGACAGCCGCCCGGTGGTGGTGGCCGCCAGCGCGTAGGTGGTGTGGACGCGGTGGGTCTGCGGGTGCACATAGGTCGGCAGCGCGTCGGTATAGGTCGATTTCAGTTTCGACACCTGCCGCCATTCCAGGATCTTCTTCGGGAATTCATGGCCCTGCTCGGCCAGTTCGTCGAGCACCTGCGCCGAGGTCGACCACGCGCCGGTCTTGGTCTTGCTGCCGCCCGGCAATCCCATCTTGCCGAAGATAATGTCGCCGAGCTGTTTTGGGCTGCCGACGTTGATCGGCTCGCCGGCGATCTCCTGGATCTCGGCTTCCACCCGCGCGGCGGTCTGGGCGAACTCGCCCGACAATCTCGACAGCACCTGGCGGTCAATCGAGATGCCACGCCGCTCCATCCGCGCCAGCACCGAGATCAGCGGCCGCTCCAGCGTCTCATAGACCGCAGTCATGCGATCGGCGACCAGGCGCGGCTTGAGCACGCGCCACAGCCGCAGCAGCACGTCGGCATCTTCGGCTGCGTAGGCGGTGGCGCGATCGATCGCGACCTGATCGAAGCCGAGCTTCGCCTTGCCGCTGCCGATCACCTCGCCGTAGGTGAGGGTAGCGTGGCCGAGCCAGGTTTCGGCCAGCGCATCGAGCCCATGGGCATGACGGCCAGCGTCGAGCGCATAGGACATCAGCTGGACGTCGTCGGCGTTGCGGAGCGTGACGCCGTGCTGCGCCAGCAGCACCGCGCCAAACTTGATGTTGAAGCCGATCTTCAGCAAACCTTGGGATTCCAGCAGCGGCCGCAGCGCATCCAGCGCGTCGCTCGCCTGGATTTGATCCGGCGCGAGGCCGGCGGCGAACAGTCCCGAGCCGTCGCCGGCTTGCTTGTGGCCGAGCGGGACATAGCCGGCGTCATTGGGGCCAAGCGCCAGCGCGATGCCGGCGAGTTCCGCCTGCATCGGATCGATCGAGGTGGCCTTGGCTTCGAACGCGACATGGCCGGTGTCGTGGATCCGCCAGACCCAGTCGCGCAACTCGTCGAGGGTGCGGACCACGCGGTATTTGTTGCGATCGACCTTCAACTTCCGCGCTTCCTCGGCGCGCGCGGCGGCGAGCGCCTGCGGGGTGAGAATGATGTTGTTCTTGCCCGCCTGCTTCGCACTTCCGCCACCCTGGCGGGAAAGGGAAGGCGAGGCGGGTGCGGCGGCGGAGACGCCAAACAGATCGCCGCTGCCCGATGCGGGCGCTTGCGACGGTGTTGAGCCGGTGCGAGCGGCCGGCCTGGCTCCGCCTTCGGCTTCGATATCGGCTGGATCGATCTGGGAATACTCCGCGACGCGGCGGGTCAGGGTGGAAAATTCCATCGCCTTGAGAAAAGCAATCAGCTTGCGCGCGTCCGGCTCGTGTACCGCCAGATCCTCGAGCGGGACGTCGAGCTTGACCTTGTCGTCGAGCAGCACCAGTTGCCGCGAGATCCGCGCCTTCTCGGCGTTTTCGAGCAGCGCCTCGCGCCGCTTCGGCTGCTTGATTTCGCCGGCGCGCTTCAGCAGCGTTTCCAGATCTCCATATTCGATGATCAGCTGCGCCGCGGTCTTGACGCCGATGCCTGGAACGCCGGGCACGTTGTCGACGGAATCTCCCGCCAGCGCCTGCACCTCGACCACCTTATCCGGCGGCACGCCGAATTTCTCGATCACCTCGGGGATGCCAATGCGGCGATCCTTCATGGTGTCGTACATGGTGACACAGTCGGTGACGAGCTGCATCAGGTCCTTGTCGGAGGAGACGATGGTGGCGGTGGCGCCGCGTTCGCAGGCCTCGCGTACATAGGTCGCGATAAGGTCGTCGGCCTCGAAGCCGATCTGCTCCAGGCACGGCAGGTCGAACGCCCGCACCGCGTCGCGGATCAGCGAGAATTGCGGAATCAGGTCGTCGGGCGCCGGCGGCCGGTGCGCCTTGTAGTCCTTGTAGAGTTGGTTGCGAAAGGTCTGCTCGGATTTGTCGAACACGATGGCGAGATGGGTCGGCCGGTTGTCCGGCGGCATGTCGCGCAGCAGTTTCCACAGCATGTTGCAGAAGCCGAGCACGGCATTGACCTGCAGCCCGTCCGACTTGCGGTTGAGCGGCGGCAGCGCGTGGTAGGCGCGGAAAATGTAGGATGATCCATCGACCAGAAAGACATGGTCGCCCTTGGCCGGCAGTTTGGCGGGAGCCTTGATGGCGGCGGGCTTGGCGGCGGCTTTTTCGGAAGTTTTCGGCATGGCCGCAACTTAAGGATTTTTGCGCCGAATGACAGCCTGCCGGGGCACGATGTGCCCGGATTTTTGTTGCCGGGCCTTGGCCGGAATTGGTTGCGTCTGCGCCCGTTCCGTGACCCCTTGGAAGCTGTTGTTTGAGCATGATCTTGTCCGAAAACCGGCGTCCATTTTTCGGGATCATGCTCCAGAACAGCGGAACGGGAACAGCTGATGGCCTCGCAAATCGACGTGTTGATGGAGAAGCTGCGCGGGATTCAGGACGAGATCGAGGTCGAGTTGGCAAAGCGGCGGGAAGAGCTGCGGTTCCGGTTCGAAAACCACCGCATCGTGTTTGAAGCAGAGGTGTTGAGGGTCCAGCGCGAGATCAAGACGCGGCTGACGCACTATGTCATGGACGCCAATCCGCTGATCGTGCTCACCGCGCCGGTGATTTACGCGCTGATTATTCCGGTGGCGTTGCTCGATCTCTGTGTGATGACGTACCAGGCGATCTGTTTTCCAGTCTACCGGATCCCCAAAGTCCACCGCCGCGATTACCTGGTGTTCGACCGGCACCATCTTGCCTATCTGAACCTGATTGAGAAGATCAATTGCGCCTATTGCTCCTATTGCAACGGCGCGATCGCGTTCGCGCGGGAGGTGGCGTCGCGGACCGAAGTGTACTGGTGCCCGATCAAGCATGCCCGGCGCGTGCTGGGTCCGCATCCGCATTATCAGGGATTTGCCGATTTCGGCGACGGCCAGGCCTATCGCGAGAAGCTGACGCAGATGAAGGATGGCGTTAAGATCGGTGATGGGATCTGACGGTGCGCGGCGCGGCTCATCGCGCCGGGACGACGAGTTGCATCACTCCGCTGCCTGCAACGTCGCGCGTTTCCTCGGCGCGATCCAGAAAGTGTCGGGACGCTCGAACAGGAAATTCGCGCCAAGCGCCCGTGCAGCCCACCAGATCACCAGCGCGCCGACGACGCCGGCGATGGTGACGGTCAGCGAAATGCTGCCGATGTGCTGATCGGGGGACCATTTGAGCAGCAGCGTCCGGCTGATGGCCATCGGCAGGAAGAACGCCAGATAGATGACGATGGAGTGCTCGCCGCAATAGCGCAGGAAGTCGAGCCAGCGCCTGCTTGCCAGGAGCGTGCCGATCACAATGACGGCGCTGGCGCCGCAAAGCCCCAGGATGAGCGAAATGACCGGCATTTCGCTGAAGCCGGAATAGACGATGGCGGCGTTGGCGAGCGCCCAGGCCAGAAGCCCTGCGAGAGCCAGGCGCGGATTGGCCTGCGCGGCATCGGACAGGGCGAAAACGTGGCGGGCAAACAGGTAGCCGGAATAGAAATAGACAAAGCGCGCGGCAAACTCGTCGATCACGGTCCAGCCGATCGAGATATGCGCCATTTCCAGCGCCGCGGCGACAGCCCAGATGGCGAGCCCCGGCAGCCACCGCGTCGCCTTGGCGACAACGAAGAAGATCGGCAAGAGATAGATGAACCACAGCGTGCCGAGCGGTTCGATGAAGGATTCGAGGTAAAACCGGCCGACATGGGCCCAGCCCTGTTCGGCGGCAAAAGTCGGCGCCTTGAAGGCGAACTGGATGGTCAGCCACAGCACGTAGAAGTAGGCGAAGTGCATGACCTTGCGGTCGAGGTAGGTGCGCCAGTCGCGGTCGATCACCACCGACAGGAACAATCCCGAGATCAGGAAAAAATCCGGCATCCGGAATGGTTTGGCAAAAGCGACCACCAGATGCATGAAGCCGGTCTGCCCGGCCGCCAGTTCCACGCCCAGCACCGAGTTCATCATCACCACCATGATGATGCAGATGCCCTTGGCGTAATCGACCCAGTCGACGCGCGAGGCCGCCGGCGGGGCCGGTCGGTCATGGGCGGCGAATGTGCCGTTTCTGGTCATCGCTGTTTCCTTCGGGGGCATCTTCGGATCGGCCGGTTTCGATTGCCTTATCCACATCAAGGAATGTGCCGCGGCGAGGGCCGGGGCAGAACTGGCTGCATTGGTGGTTAACACGCGCTAACCAGGAAGGATGGATACGCCCACCAAGTCCGCGTATGACAGGGCATGTTCGAACCCCGGATTCTGTGCGTGACCCGCAGCTTCGACACGCCGCTGCCGATCGACGCGGTGCTGGATCAGCTCGCGCGCGTGCTTGCGGGCCACAATGCCGCGGTGCTGGTGGCGCCGCCCGGCGCCGGCAAGACCACGCGGGTGCCGCTGGCGCTGCTCGATGCGCCGTGGATCGGCGACGGTAGGATCATCATGCTGGAGCCGCGCCGGATCGCGGCGCGCGCCAGCGCCGAGCGAATGGCGAAGACGCTGGGCGAGCCGGTCGGCGAGACCGTCGGCTACCGGGTGCGGTTCGGCTCGAAAGTCTCGCGCGCGACGCGCATCGAGGTCGTCACCGAGGGCATTTTCGCGCGGCAGATTCTCGACGATCCGGAACTGACCGGCGTCGCCGCGGTGGTGTTCGACGAATTCCACGAGCGCTCGCTCGACGCCGACATCGGGCTGGCGCTGGCGCGCGACGCCCAGACCGGCCTGCGCGAGGATCTGCGCATCCTGGTGATGTCGGCGACCATCGACGGGGCGCGGGTCGCAAAGCTGCTCGGCGACGCGCCGGTTGTCAGTAGCGAAGGCCGCGCCTTCGCGGTCGAAACCCGTTATCTCGGCCGCAAGGCCGACGCGCAGCTGGAGCGGCAGATGGCGGACGCCATCGCCATGGCGCTGCGCGCCGATGCCGGCTCGGTGCTGGGGTTCCTGCCGGGCGCCGCCGAAATCCGCCGCACCCAGAATTTTCTCGCCGAGCGCGTCCATGACGCGGCGATCGAGATCGTGCCGCTGTTCGGCGCGCTCGATGCCTCGGCTCAGGACCGCGCCATCGCGCCGGCACCGAGGGGCCAGCGCAAGGTAGTGCTGGCGACGTCCATCGCCGAGACCTCGCTCACCATCGAGGGGGTGCGCATCGTGGTCGATTCCGGCATGGCGCGGGTGCCGCGCTACGAGCCGGACATCGGCCTGACGCGGCTCGAAACCGTGCGGGCGTCGCGCGCGGCGGTGGACCAGCGCCGCGGCCGCGCCGGCCGTACCGAGCCCGGCGTCTGCTACCGGCTGTGGGACGAGCCGCAAACCGCGTCGCTGGCGCCCTACACCCAGCCGGAAATTCTCAGTGCGGATCTGTCGTCGCTGGTGCTCGATCTGGCGCAATGGGGCGTACGGGATCCGTCGACGCTGGCGTTTCTGGATCCGCCGCCGGCGCCCGCCTTGAATGAGGCGCGCAGCCTGTTGCGCGAACTCGGGGCGCTGGATGGCGATGGCCGCATTACCGCGGAAGGCGTCAGCCTGCGCGCGCTGGCGCTACCGCCGCGGCTGGCGCGGATGATCGTGGATTCATACCGCGGCGGCGCCGGCGAGGACGCCGCCTACATCGCCGCGATCCTGACCGAGCGCGGGCTCGGCGGCGACAGCGTCGATCTCGACGCGAGACTCGATCAATTCCACCGCGACCGTTCGCAACGCGCCGGCAGCGCCCGCACTTTGGCGCAACGCTGGGCCGCGCAGGTGGCGACAGGTGGAGGGGCAGGGGAGCGCGCTTCCACTGCGGAGCCGCCCTCCACCGGCGTCATGCTCGCCTTCGCCTTTCCGGACCGGGTCGCGCGCAACCGCGGCAATGGCAGTTTCGTGCTGGCCAACGGGCGGGGTGCCGCGATCGAGCAGACCTCGGCGCTGGCGCGCGCGCCTTATATCGCGGTGGCCGAACTGACCGGCACCGCCGCCAACGGCCGCATCCTGCTGGCGGCGCCGCTCACCCAAGGCGAGATCGAATTGCGCTTCGCCGACGGAATCGAAAGCGCCGATGAGGTGACGTTCGACCGCGCTGCCATGGCGCTGCGAGCCCGGCGCAAGCGAACCCTGCACGCGATCACGCTGTCGGAAGCCCCCCTGGCGCTGTCCCCTTCGGCGGAGACCGCGCGCGTCTTCGCCGATGGTCTGGTCGCCGCGGGCCTCGACAGGCTACCGTGGTCGAAGCCGCTGAAGCAGTGGCGCGACCGCGTGATGTTCTTGCGCGCCGCCGAAGGTGAGCCCTGGCCCGACCTCACCGACCGTGCACTCGCGGCGCAGCGCGAGAGCTGGCTGGTGCCGGCGCTGTTCGACAAGACCGCGCTGAAGGAGTTTTCCGCGGGCGATCTGTCAGAAGCGCTGATGGCCTTGCTGCCGTGGGATTTGCGCACCCGGCTCGACCGCGAGGCGCCGACCCATTTCGAGGCCCCGACCGGCACCCAGCTTCCGATCGACTACGAGGCCGAGCAGGGTCCAACCATTGCCGTGCGGTTGCAGGAGCTGTTCGGGCTCAACGTTCATCCCTCGCTCGCCAAAGGATCGGTACCGCTGGTGCTGGAGCTGTTGTCACCGGCGCACCGCCCGGTGCAGGTGACGCGCGACCTGCCGGGGTTCTGGCGCGGCAGCTATGCCGCGGTCCGATCGGATCTGCGTGGCCGCTATCCGCGGCATCCCTGGCCCGAGGATCCGGCCGGCGCGATGCCGACCAAGCGGGTAAAGCCCAGGGGGACGTGAGGTACATGGGTTCGCGTTAACCCTTCGCTCATCCTTTTCACCAAGATTGCAGCCGTCGTTAGGCGCGGCTTGCGAGCAGATGTGGTGCTATCTGACGCGGGTGGGCGAGCTTTGTGAGTAAGCGTGATGCGTGCTTTGATGATCGTGTCGGCAGTGCTGATCGGTGCTGGTACCTTCATGGCGCAGACGGCCGACAAGATGACGGCGGCGACGCCGGCTCGCGCCATGGCCTCATCCCGGCAGGCTGTGCCCGTAACGCAGGCCGGCGCCCCGGCCGGATCCCGCAGCCTGCGTATTCCGCGTGACGCCCGCGGCCACTTCCAGACCGACGGCCGGATCGATGGCCAGCGTATCGACTTCATGGTCGATACCGGCGCATCCGTGATCGCCTTGAACGAGAAGTCCGCGGCGCGGTTCGGCCTGCGGCCCACCCCCGCCGAATACAGGGCCACGGTGTCGACCGCCAACGGCACCATCAAGGCGGCGCGCACGCGCCTTGCGATGGTCGATATCGGCGGCATCATCGTGCGCGATGTCGATGCCATGGTGCTGCCCGACGAGGCGCTGTCGGAAAACCTGCTCGGCCTGTCGTTCCTGTCGAAACTGAAGCGGTTCGAATACGCCAACGGCCAGATGGTATTGGAACAATAGGCGTTTCGCCTTCGGCCCGCCGGCAAATCTCATCGGAAGACCAAATTCGCGTCTTTCCTCCGGCGCACTCATTCGCTAAGGCTGCGGCGCGCCGTTTCAGCCTACCGCGAGGCCACCTGAATGTTTCCCAAGCCGAAGCCAGCTCTGGTACCGAACACCTATGCCTATGAATCCGAGCCGATGGTGAAGCCCACCGGCTTTCGCGAATACGACGCGCGCTGGCTGTTCGGCAAGGAAATCAACCTGATGGGGATTCAGGCGCTGGGCATGGGGCTCGGCACGCTGATCGCGGAACTGGGCCAAAAGCAGGAGATCGTTACCGGACACGATTTTCGTGGCTATTCGGCCTCGATCAAATACGCGCTGATCTCCGGCCTGATGGCGGCGGGCTGCAAGGTGCACGACATCGGCCTTGCGGTGACGCCGATGGCCTATTTCGCGCAATTCGAACTCGACGTCCCCTGCGTCGCCATGGTGACGGCTTCGCACAACGACAATGGCTGGACCGGCGTCAAGATGGGCGCCAACCGTCCGCTGACCTTCGGGCCGGACGAAATGACCCGGCTGAAGGAAATCGTGCTCAGCGCCGCATTCAGCAACAAGGCCGGCGGCGCGTATCAGTTTCACGAGAACTTTCCGGCGCGTTACATCGCCGACCTGACCAAACGACCGAAACTGAAGCGCAAGCTGAAGGTCGTGGTCGCCTGTGGCAACGGCACCGCCGGCGCCTTCGCACCGCAGGTGATGGAAGCGATCGGCTGCGAGGTTATCCCGCTCGATACCGAGCTCGATCATACGTTCCCGAAATACAACCCGAACCCGGAAGACATGGAGATGCTGCACGCGATCCGCGACGCCGTGCTCCAGCACAAGGCCGACGTCGGCCTCGGCTTCGATGGCGATGGCGACCGCTGCGGCGTGGTCGACAACACCGGGGAGGAAATCTTCGCCGACAAGGTTGGCGTGATGCTGGCGCGCGATATGTCGGCCATCACCAGCGACGCCCAGTTCGTGGTCGACGTCAAATCCACCGGGCTGTTCGTCACCGATCCGGTCCTGCAAAAACAGGGCGCAAAAACCACCTACTGGAAGACCGGCCATTCCTACATGAAACGCCGCACCAACGAATTGAAGGCACTGGCGGGTTTCGAGAAGTCCGGTCACTTCTTCTTCAACGCGCCGCTCGGGCGGGGCTATGACGACGGCCTGATCTCGGCGATCGCGATCTGCGAGATGCTCGACCGCGCGCCGGGCAAGACCATGGCCGACCTGAAGGAGGCGCTGCCGAAGACCTGGTCGTCACCGACCATGTCGCCGCATTGCGCCGACGAGACCAAATACGGCGTGGTCGAGGCCGTGGTGAAGCATTTCGAAGCGGCGCAGACGAAGGGCGACAAGGTGGCCGGGCAGCCGATCCGCGATCTCGTCACCGTCAACGGCGTGCGGGTGACCTGCGCGGACGGCAGCTGGGGTCTGGTGCGGGCCTCATCCAACAAACCGGAGCTGGTGGTGGTGGTCGAGAGCCCGGTTTCCGAAGCGCGGATGCGCGACATGTTCGAAGCGATGGATTCGGTGCTCCGCACCCACCCGGAAGTCGGCGACTACAATCAGAAGATTTGAACGGAGCGTCGCGCTGCCGTCATCCCCGCGCACGCGGGGACCCAGTATTCCAGAGCGTTCATGTTCGATCGCGAACGGTCTGGAGTACCGGGGTCGCCCGATCAAGTCGGGCGATGACGGTTGTAAGTGTCGCTACCGTTACGCTGCGCGCACCGAGCGCAGGAAGCCATCAACCTCGAGCTTCAGCTGCTCGGATTGCGACGACAATCCGGTCGCCGCCTGCAGCAGCTTTGAGGCCGCCTCGCCGGCCTCGCTCGAAGTCCGGGCGACGGCAACGATGTTTTCACTGACCTCGCTGGTGCCGCTGGCGGCCTGTTGCACGTTGCCGGAGATTTCGCGCGTCGCCGAGCCCTGCTGATCGACCGCATTGGCAATGGCGCCCGAGATTTCGTTGATCTCGGCAATGGTGCCGCCGATGGCCTGGATCGCCGCGACGGCTTCTCCGGTCGCGGTCTGGATGCCGTGGATCTGCGCCGAAATCTCTTCGGTCGCCTTCGCGGTCTGGTTCGCCAGCGCCTTGACCTCGCTGGCCACCACGGCGAAGCCGCGACCGTGCTCGCCGGCGCGCGCCGCCTCGATGGTCGCGTTCAGCGCGAGCAGATTGGTCTGGCTGGCGATGCTCTGGATCAGGGTCACGACCTCGCCGATCTTCTGGGTGCCGCTGGCGAGCCCCTCCACCACGACATTGGTGCGGCGGGCTTCATCGGCGGCTTTCTCGGCGATTTCTGCCGAGCGTGTCACCTGCTGGCCGATTTCGCCGATCGAGGCGCTGAGCTGTTCGGTCGCCGATGCCACCGTTCCGACATTGACCGAGGCTTGCGACGACGCGGTGGCGGCCGCCGCCGTCTGTCGCGCGGTTTCCTCGCTGCTGCGGCTCATCGACGACGACATGGCCTGCATCTCGCTGGCGGCCACCGACACCGCTTCGACGATGTGACCGATTTTGCGCTCGAAATCCGCGGCGAGTGCCCGCATCGCCGCGTCGGCTTCCTTCCTGGAGCGGCGCTCGGACTTCGCCGCGCTCGCTGTTGGCGCGTGCTTCGGCGGCGATCGCCGCCTCGGTCTCAGCGGTTTTCTGTGCGGTAATGGTGAACAACTGCTCCAGTTGCAGTCCCAGCCAGGCCAGCACGCCGGCCTCCATCAAGAGGATAACCGCGTGAAGAACCACGCGGCCGAGATCCGTGCCGCCGGGGAAGATGGCGGCGGGTACGATGAAATTCAGCACCAGGTGATGCAGGGCCACGGCGACGGTACCAGCGGCGATCGGCCGGTAGTCGCAATAGGCGACGAGCGACGCCAGGGCGGCGAAGAAATACATGTGCACGTCGATCTGCCAGGCATGGCCCGCGAGCTGGTAGGTAAAGACCCCGACACCGCCCATGACGGCGACCGCGACAACGAGACGGGTCGACAGTCCGTTGCCGGTGCCGCGCCACGAAAGCGTCGCAGCCGCCGCCAGCAGCATCGTGATCAGGGTTGGCAGCATCCATCCGTTTCCGCGCGCCATTCCGATCGCGATAGCTACCGGCACGTGCAGCCACAGCAACGCGATCAGCGTTTTGCTGGCAGTTTCGCGCAATGCATCGAGGTTCCAGTTGTCGGTCGTCATGATCAAATATCCTTGTCTGCATTGCCGAAGCAGGCGGCGATGGCCTGCGGATCGATGGTGAACCAGGCGCCGGCGTCATGCAGCCGCACCAGACCCTCCTGGCCGTCGGGGCGCACCACGATGACCGCCGACAGGGCTGTCATCCGCACGATCGCGGCGTCGGCGGCAGCGACCGCCTGCAACGCGTGTTGCGAATTCCACCACGGCGGGAAGACCACCGCGACCACTTCAGTTCCGGGATGAACCTGCAGCGACAGGGCGGCGATTGCGACGAAGCTTGCGAGCAGCAACGCCGTGGCATTGAACCAGGCGGGCCACCGAGATCGCGATGTCGCAGGTTCCGCCGCGTGCCCCATGCCTAACAAAGTAGCGGGATAACGCTAACTGTCGGTGAACGCGCCAACGGTATAATAAGGGGGTTTTCGGCCCGCTGCGAACCCAACATGCGCTCTGAAAGAGTTTCGAGCGCGAGATACCATTTAAGATTGATCAGGCCGCCGGCGCGGCCGGCACCGGCAGCGCGGTCACCGACTTGATCTTTTCCATCGCAAACCGCGACGTGACGTTCTTCAGCGGCACCGCGCTGATCAGTTTCTTGTAGAACACGTCATAGCTCTGCATATCGGCGGCGACCACGCGCAGCATGTAGTCGACGTCGCCGGCCATCCGGTAGAATTCCATCACTTCCGGCATGGCGCTGACCGCCTCGGCGAACTTCTTCAGCCAGCCCTCCGAATGGTCGCCGCTTTCCACCGAAACGAATACCGAAATGCCGAGCCCGATCTTGTTCTGGTCGACCAGTGCCACCCGGCGGACGATCACCCCGTCGGCCTCGAGCCGCTGGATCCGTTTCCAGCACGGGGTCGAGGACAATCCGACCCGATCGCCGATTTCGGCCACCGAAAGCGAGGCATCGTCCTGCAGGACCGTCAGAATCTTGCGGTCGATGGCGTCGAGACGGCGGTGCGGTTCCAGGGTATGAACGGCGACATCGGTCATGAGAAGAACTTTGTTCCATTTATAGGGCTGATGCACCTAATATAGAGAACATTCTTCTATTGCAAGCCCATTTCAGGGGCCGACCTGCGTCGGGGCCGGGCGCTGGGCCAAAAGCGCTTCCACTTCAGGGCGTTGCGGTGCGGCAAAGACGCCGCCGTGCCGGGTGCATTTCAGCGCTGCGGCCGCGGCCGCGAACCGCAGCGCGCCGGGCAGATCCTGGCGTTCGGTGATCGCCAGCGTGAAGGCGCCCTGAAACACGTCGCCGGCGCCCAGCGTGTCCACGGCCTGGACCGGAAAGGCCGGCGTTTCGTGCAGGTTCTGATTCTGGTCGAGCCAGATGGTGCCCTGGGCGCCGCGGGTGACGGCAAGGAACGACCGCGTCAGTCCGGCCATCTTCTTCAGCGCCTCGGCGTCGCCAGCCATGCCGGCAGTGCCCTGCAGCGCTTCGCTCGAGAAGATCAGGTGCGACGACGAGGTCAGCAGGCTGTCGTCCAGCGACATGGCGCGGTCGACGGCGGTGATCACGGCAATGCCGCGTTTGCGGGCCGCGGCGGCGAGATCGGCAACGAATTCGGCGCAACGGTTTTCGATCAGGATGGCGTTGCAGTCCGCCAGCAAACGCTCCGTGTCGGGCAGGCGCACCTGCCACAAGCCGGGATCGCGGAAGGTCACGATGGTGCGTTCGCCGTCCTCATCGATCACGATGGCGGAGATCGGCGTCACCAGCCCCGGCATGTGCACGAGATTGGCCGTATCGACGCCTTCAGCGGCGAGTTTTTCGAAGATAAACCGGCTCGATGCCTCCAGGCGATCGCCGATCGGACCGGTCAATGCGGCGCGGCCGCCGAGGCGAGCGATCGCGACCGCGCCGTTGAGCCCGTTGCCGCCGCAGATTTCGTCGAAGTGGCTGGCAGGGGTTTTCGATCCGCGTTGCGGAAAGCCGTCCACGCGCAGCGTCAGATCGCGTACCGGAATGCCGACGCAGAGAATACGCGGCACCCGACCAGGTGCTGCAGAGGTATCCCCTTGGATCATGATCCCGCTTGCAGCCAGCGGCCGATGAGGTGGTGCGCGATCGCGAACGGGTGCGCCGCAAACATGCCGTCGGGATGTTCGCGCTTGTGCATCAGGGCGGTCTCGGCGCGGCTGAACCAGCGGGCGTCCTCGAGTTCGGCATGGTCGACCACGATTTCCTCCGACGTGGCGCGCGCCGAGCAGCCGATCATCAGCGAGGACGGATAGGGCCAGGGCTGCGTCATATAATAAGTCACGTCGGTGCAGCGAATGCCCGATTCCTCGAAGATCTCGCGTTTGACGGCATCCTCGATGGTTTCGGCAGCTTCGACGAAGCCCGCCAGGCACGACCACATCCCCGGCATGAATGGCTTCTGCCGCCCCAGCAGGCATTTGTCGCCCGAATGGACCAGCATGATCACCACCGGATCGGTGCGCGGAAAATGTTCGGCCTTGCAGTTCGGGCACTCGCGCTTCCAGCCGCCTTCCCTCATCGCGCTGCGGGTCCCGCAATTGGCGCAGAACCCGTGGCGCTGATGCCAGGTCACCATCGATTTCGCCATGGCGATCGCCGACAGCTGATCGAGCGGTAGCGCCCCCTGCATCACCATGCCGCGCAGTTCGGTTACCGCGACGTCATCGCGGGTCAAGAGCTTCTCCGCGGCCGGCGCGCCGATTCCCATGCCGAATACCGGCGCGCCGTCGCGCAAGCCCAGGAATACGGTACCGGGATTGGCGCCGAATTGCAGCGCCTCGCCGATGGTCAGGAGCGCGCGCAGGCCACCGGCTTCGCGCTTCACCACCAGCGCGTCGCGGTGCACCACATAGGCGCGGGCGTCGCGATGATTTTCCAGCGCCAGCAGTTTGTCGTCATGGCTGCGCAAGTGCGCGGCACGGTCGAGGATGTCGGACACGAAGGCGGGTCGGCCAAGCGGAAACGAATTGAATATTGTCATGTGTTCAACCAAGCCAGATCTTGCGGCGCAGCGCGCTGATGAAATGTTGCACTTCGCCGGCGTCGTGGGCGAGCGCCGGCACCACGCCCCAGACCGGCCGCGGCCATGCGGCATCGCTGGAGCGGCGGGCGATGACGTGCACGTGCAGCTGCGGCACCACATTGCCCAGCGCCGCGATGTTCAGTTTGTCGCACTTGGTGACCTCTTTCAGCGACCGCGCGACGCGGCTGATTTCGGTCATCAGCTGCGCCTGCGCGATCTCGTCGAGATCGATGATTTCGACCACCGCCGGCCGGCGCGGCACCAGCAATAGCCACGGGTAATTGGCGTCCTTGATCACCAGCACGCGGCACAGTGGCAGGTCGCCGATATCGATGGTGTCTTTTTGCAGCTGCGGATGCAGCGACCAGTCGGTGGGGGACATCATGGTTCTCGAACAATTCCGGCAGCGTCGCAGAGAGCGGTTCCGCAAACAACACCCGTCATGCCCGGCTTTCCGCTGGGCATCCATGTCTTTTTTGCGGCCGGCGGGGCCGCCGTCTGCGGCCGCTGGACCGGGACTGATTCTGCGGCTTTTCCCGGCGTCCACCGCCGCGCCGCAGCGCTTGCTTTCCGGCCATTTTGGCCCCAAATAAGCCCCGGGAGATTGGCGGTGGACGAGCCACTCGCCAACCGGGTCAGGTCCGGAAGGAAGCAGCCCTAACGAGGTCCGGATCGGGTCGCTCGTCAGTCTCCTACTTTATCTGCGTGTTTTTCGCCCGTTTCCAAGCGAATCGCGCAAAAGCCGATATCCTGCACGCGCTGGATTCGCTCCCCAGCGCATGTCCCGGCGAAGTGGATCCGGTTCGCCGACAAGGACATGCGCCAACACAAGAATATACGGCGCTTCCCGGTCATACTGGATCACCGAGTGATCCAGTATGACCGGGAAGCGCTGTAGTTCCGCAAGCCGGCTTCGAGAGACAACACATTGCGGATCGATCGATGACCGATGCTGGCATTCCCCTAAAAAGCCCTGACGATGCGGACGGCGCCCACCAGGGCGGCTTTGAGCTCGGCGGGGGGCCGGCGACCTCCAGCGGCAACCACTACCGGGTGCTGGCGCGCAAATATCGTCCTTCGAGTTTCGACGATCTGATCGGCCAGGAAGCCATGGTTCGCACCGTCTCGAACGCGTTCGAGACCGGGCGGATTCCCCAGGCCTGGATTCTGACCGGGGTACGCGGCGTCGGCAAAACCACCACGGCGCGAATTCTGGCGCGAGCGCTGAACTACGAGCTGCCGGATGGATCGGTGAAGGGGCCGACCATCCACATGCCGGTTCCGGGCATCCACTGCCAGGCGATCATGGAAAGCCGGCACATGGACGTGCTGGAAATGGACGCCGCATCCCACACCGGCGTCGATGACGTGCGCCAGATCAACGACAGCGTGCGCTACGCGCCCGCCAGCGCGCGTTACAAGGTTTACATCATCGACGAAGTCCACATGCTTTCTACCGCGGCGTTCAACGCGTTCCTCAAGACGCTGGAAGAACCACCGGAGCATGCCAAATTCGTGTTCGCCACCACCGAGATTCGCAAGGTTCCCGTGACCGTGCTGTCGCGCTGCCAGCGCTTTGATCTGCGGCGGGTTGATGCCGACGTGTTGATGAAGCACCTCGCCAATATCGCGGCCAAGGAGAACGTCGAGGCGGAGCCGGAAGCACTCGGCATCATCGCCCGCGCCGCGGAAGGCTCGGTGCGTGATTTGCTGTCGCTTTTCGATCAGGCGATCGCGCATGCCGCCGGGTTGGTGCGCGCCGATATGGTGCGGCAGATGCTCGGCCTTGCGGATCGGACCCGGGTGATCGATCTGTTCGATTCGCTGGCGCGGGGCGATATTGCCAGTGCCTTTGCCGAATTTCGCGAGCAATACGACACCGGCGCCGACCCGATCGTGGTGCTCAGCGATCTCGCCGAGTTCGTCAATTTCGTCACCCGGGTGAAAATCGTGCCGGCGACCGCCGACAATGTCGCGTTCGGCGAAACCGAACGCCTGCGCGCGCGCGATTTCGCCACCAAACTGTCGATGCGGGTATTGTCGCGCATATGGCAGATGCTGCTCAAGGGCATCACCGAAGTACAGGCCGCGACCCGGCCGGCGGCCGCCGCCGAAATGGTGCTGGTACGCATCGCCTACGTCGCCGATCTGCCGACCCCGGACGAAGCCATCCGCATGCTCGACCAGAACGGCGGCGCGTCGCCCGTCATCTCGGGTGGCGCAGCGCCGCGACAAATGCCGCCATCGCCGGTGTCCACCGCAAGCACGTCATCGCTGCCGGCATCCGGCGCACGCGCGATGTCCGCGGCCCGCAGCGAGGTTTCGGCGCAGCCGCAAATGATCGCTCCGATGGCGGAGGCACAGCCGGCGCCCACCGCACTCAGGATCGCAAGCTTTCCCGAACTGGTTACCCTGGCCGGGGAAAAACGCGACCTGTTGACCCGCGCGGCGCTGGAGGCCGACGTTCGTCTGGTCCGCATCGAGGACGGGCGGCTCGAACTGGCGCTGGAGCGCAGTGCGTCGCGGATGCTTATCAACGATCTGTCGCGCAAGCTCGAGCAATGGACCGGGCGGCGCTGGACCGTGATCGTGTCCAACGAACCGGGCCAGCCGACGCTCCGGTCGCAGAGCCGGATCGAGCAGAGCGAGCGCGAGCGCGCCGCGGAATCCGATCCGCGGATCAAGGAAGTGCTGGCGCGGTTTCCCGGCGCCAAGGTCGTCGAAGTGCGCAAGCTTGCTCCCGAGCCGCCGCAATCCGATGCTGCGGGTGAGGAACCATCGGAGGCAATCGATGGCGACGACTAGAGCATGATCCGGAAAAGCATGCCCTCGGACTTGATCCGAGGGTGGAAACCGGTTTTCCGAAAAAATCATGCTCAAACATAAGCATAAGATCATGATGCGATTCGGTTTAATCGCACCATGATCCAGTCTAACAATTTGTAGAGGATCCCATGCATGGCTGACTTTCTTGGCATGATGAAGCAGGCAGCACAGCTGCAATCGAAGATGAAGGAGATGCAGGATCAACTCGATCATATCGAGGTTGAGGGCATCTCCGGCGGCGGCCTCATCAGCGTGCGCATGACCGCGAAGATGGAAGTGAAATCGGTCAAGATCGACCCTTCGCTGATGAAGACGGACGAGCACGAGATTCTCGCGGATCTGCTGGTGACGGCCATGGGCGACGCGCGCCGCAAGGCGGAAGCCGCGATGCAGGAAAAGATGCAGGCGCTGACCGGCGGCCTGTCGTTGCCGCCGGGACTGGGCCTGACCTGACATGGCCACTGCGGTTGCCGGTCCGGAAATCGAACGCCTGATCCAGTTGCTGGCGCGGCTGCCGGGGCTCGGCCCGCGTTCCGCGCGCCGTGCCGCGCTGCACCTGATCAAGAAGCGCGAGGCACTGATGACGCCCTTGACCAGCGCATTGCAGGTGGCGATCGACAGGATCCAGGTCTGCAAGACCTGCGGCAATATCGATACCCAGAATCCCTGCACGGTCTGCACCGACCCGCGCCGCGATCCCTCGATCATCGTCGTGGTCGCCGACGTCGCCGATCTGTGGGCGCTGGAGCGCGCCCACGCCACGCAGGGGTTGTATCACGTGCTCGGCGCGACGCTGTCGCCGCTCGACGGCGTTGGGCCGCAGGATCTGACCATCGACGCGCTGGTGACGCGCGCCCATGATTTGAAAGTCGCCGAGATCATTCTCGCGCTGAATGCAACCGTGGATGGCCAGACCACCGCGCACTACATCACCGACCTGTTGCAGGAGGCGGGCGTCAAGGTGACGCGGCTTGCCCATGGCGTGCCGGTGGGCGGCGAACTCGACTATCTCGATGAGGGAACGCTGTCGGCAGCGATGCGGCAGCGGACGCTGTTTTGAGAACGGTCACATATCCAGGCCATGATCGTGCTGCATTTTTGTTTGAACTGGATCGTCCCCGGGAACGTCCCATGTTTTCGGGTCACGGACGGAAATCGGAAGAGGACTTATGACGCGAAGTGACTTCGGTAAATCGGCGGTTCTGGCCGCGGCTGTTGTGGCCATGGTGACGGCAGGTGCGATCGATGGGCGGGCCCAGCAGGCCATGAAGAGCGGTGACATCCTGACCGGCCAGCTCAATGCGATGCGCAGCCGCGCCGCCAAGGGCAAGCGCGTCAACACCTTCCAGCTGGTCAGCGAACCCAGGCGGTTGCCGGCCCCCAACGGGCTCTGCAACCTGGAAACCGGCCCCGAAACCTTCCAGATTGTCACTGCCAACGATGCCCAGGCGACGCAGCTGAAGAATTTCGTCGGCAAGCAGATTTCGCTCAAGGTCACGGAAGTCGCCTGTGCCGAGGAAGCCGGGCAAATGAGCGAAGCCGTGGTCACCAAGTGGAGCGTGGTGGACAAGCCGTGAGACCATTGCAGCGGCCGGCTCGCCGAGGCGCGGTTGCGGCGCTGTTGTTCGCGGCACTGGTGACTGGAATTTTGCCTGGATCCGTCGCCCGTGCCCAACAGGCCATCAAGGCCGGCGATATCGTGACCGGCCGGTTGCGGCTGGTCCACACCAGCCATCCCAATGGCAGCCGGATCGACGCCTATCAGATCGTCAGCGTGCCGCGGACGATGCCCTCAGGCGACGATTTCTGCGAAGACGGCAAGGGCGTCACCACGTTTCATCTGTTCACGATGAACGACGCCGAAAGGAACAGCCTGAAGCCATGGCTCGGCAAGACGATTGCGGTGAAAGCCGCTGAGCTGTTCTGCGCGCAGACCGCCTGGCACATCGGCGATGTCGCCGTGCCGAAGTGGACGATCGCAAAGTAGATTTTGCGGGATGGTGTCGCGTCGCTCCACCCTTTCCGGCGTTGCGACTACACCCGCACCGGCTCCAGCGTCTCGAAATGCGCGCGTCGCTGCAGCCATGCCAGCAGGATCAGGCTCGGCACAGCCACCACGACGCAGATCGCAAAGAACAGCGGCCATCCGGTTGCGGCGGCGACAAAGCCCGCGCCCGATGAGAGATAAGTGCGGCCGACCGCGGCAAGGGCGGTGAGCAGCGCGTATTGCGTCGCGGTGTGCACCGGATTTTTGCACAGCGCCGAGAGGTAGGCGACGAAGATCACCGTGCCGATGGCGCTGGTGAAATTCTCCGCCGTGATGGCGAACGCCAGCGCCCATTGATTGACGCCGACCAGCGCCAGCCAGGAGAATGACAGGTTGGCGACCGCCTGCAGCACGCCACCGATCAAGAGGCTGGTAGGCAAGGAATAAGTCCGGGCCACGAAGCCGCCGGCAAAGCCGCCGATCAAAGTGGCGGCGAGGCCGACGCCCTTGACGATGGCGGCATAGTCGTTGCGGGAAAACCCGAGGTCGATCACGAACGGCGCGGTCATGGTCCCGGAAAACGCGTCGGTGAACTTGTACAGCACCACGAACGCGAGCGCGGCCCAGGCATCCTTGCGGGCGGCGAATTCGGACAGTGCGCCGATCGCGGCGTGCATGACGCGGGCAAACGCTGTGTCGGCGCGCGTCGCCGCCTCGGTGCGGGCCGATTGCGCGGGCTCGGTGGCGGCAAGGGCAGTCGCGGTGCCGATCAGCACCATCGCCGCCATCGCGACATAGCCCCACATCCACGCCGAAGACCGCGTCAGCCCGGTCGATTTCGATCGCGCTGACCAGAAACAGCGCGCCGGCGGTCGAGACCAGCATGCCGATGCGATAGGCCGCGACGTAGGAGGCCATGCCGGCGGCCTGTTCGCTTTCCGGCAGGCTCTCGACGCGAAACGCGTCGACCACGATGTCCTGGGTCGACGACATCGCCGCCACCAGCAGCGCGCCGAGCGCCATGGACAGCGGCGAGCGCACCGGGTCGGTCAGCGCCAGCAGCAGAATGGCGATGATCAGCAGCATCTGGGAGAACACCAGCCAGCCGCGCCGGCGGCCGAACCGTCGCGTGAACAGCGGCACGTGCAGCGCATCGACCAGCGGCGCCCACAGGAATTTCAACGTGTACGGCGTGCCGACCAGGGCGAACAGCCCGATGGTGCGCAGGTCGACGCCGGATTCGCGCATCCACACCAGCAGCGTCGAACCGGAGAGCGCCAGCGGCAGTCCCGAGGAGAAGCCGAGCAGCAGCACGATCAGCACGCGGCGCTGCAGGTACACCGCCATGCCCTCGCGCCAGGAAGGTTTGGCCTCGATATCGGGAATGGGTTCGGGAACGTCAGGCCTGTTCATGTGCCAGTGCTAGCAGATTCGGTTGGAAAAACCGCGCTCTGGGATACTGGGTCGCCCGGTCTAGCCGGGCGATGACTGCGGAACCCTTATTCCCCCGCCTGCAGCTTGCGCGGCAGCGGCGGAAACAGGTCGGGGGCACCTGCCTTGACGATGCGGGGCGTCTCGGCAGGTCCGTCGGTCTTGCTGAAATCGAGCTCTTCGATCCGTCCGGCACGCTTTTCGATCTTGTCGGCCGAAATCAGAATCTGGCGGACGTCTTCGTTGGCCTGGCCAAAATGGTTCTGCAGCTTCAGCACGCGGTCGCGCAACCGGCCGAGGTCGTCGCCGAGGTTGAGCACCTCGGTGCGGATCTGGTCGGCGGCGTCGCGCATCCGCGCGTCTTTCAGGATCTGCTGCATCACCTGGATCGCCAGCATCAAGAGCGACGGCGACACCAGAACGACACGGGCGCGGTAGGCCTTCTGGATCACGTCGTCAAAGCCGTCGTGGATCTCCGCATAGACCGATTCCGACGGCACGAACATCAGTGCGGTGTCCTGGGTCTCGCCCGGGATCAGGTATTTCTCGGCGATGTCGGCGACATGCTTCATCACGTCCTGACGCAAACGTTGCGTGGCGAATTTCTTCTCGTCGTCGGAGCGGGCGTCGCGCAGCGCCGTCATCGCCTCCAGCGGAAACTTGGCATCGATACACAGCGGCCGCTGGTCGGGCAGGAACACCACGCAATCCGGTCGCTTGCCGCTGGAAAGCGTGTGCTGGAATTCGTAACTGCCTTTCGGCATGCCGTCCTGGACGATGGCCTCCATCCGGGCCTGGCCGAACGCGCCGCGCGACTGCTTGTTGGCCAGCACGTCGCGCAGGGTCGTCACCTGGGTGGTGAGGTCGGTGAGGTTCTTGTGGGCATTGTCGATAATGCCGAGCCGTTCATGGAGCACGCGCAGGCTGTCCATGGTGTTGCGGGTGGTCTGCTCCATCGATTGCCCGACCCGGTGGGTGACCGTATCCAGCCGCTCGCTTACCGCACGGGCCATCTCCGCCTGGCGGCCGGCCAGCGCCTGCCCCATCGCATCGACGCGGCCGGTGGCCTCGTGCTGCGCCCGCATCATCTCGCTGAGGCGTTGTTCCAGTTCGTCGGCGCGGATCGCCTGCGCGATGGCCACGGCGGCGCCGCGGCTGCCGGAGCGGGCGATCACGATGGCGATGATTAGCAAAAGGGTCAGCGCCAGCGCGCCGAAGCCGATCAGCGCCGGACCGGTACGAACCGGCCAATCGCCGATCATGAAGAGAATATCGTTCATCCAGCCCTTGTAACCGATTCGGACGCGAATGCGAACGAAGAGGGAACAATTACGGTAATATGCGGCGAATATTCGTGGTTAACAAAGTCTCAATTTTTGTGGTTAACGAACCCCCGCGAAACGCAGTTAACACGCTCTCAATATTCAGGGTTAACGGCCGGTTAAGGCGTTGCCAAACCGGTTCCGCTGGCCGCAATTGACCCTGACAACCGCCCGGATTACATCGCCGCCATGGCCATTCGCGAAATCATCATTCTGCCCGACAAGCAGTTGCGGCTCGTCTCCAGACCGGTGGAGAAGGTCACGGCGGAGGTGCGCAAGTTGGCCGACGACATGCTGGAGACCATGTACGAAGCGCCCGGGATCGGGCTTGCGGCAATCCAGGTGGCGCAGCCGCTGCGGCTGATCACCATGGACCTTGCCAAGCCCAGCGAGGAAGGCGAGACCACGCCGCGGCCGCGGGTTTTCATCAACCCGGAAATCCTGTCGTCGTCGGAGGAACTGTCGATCTACGAGGAAGGCTGCCTGTCGATCCCGGAATATTATGAAGAGGTCGAGCGGCCGGCGCGCGTGCGTATCCGGTTCACCGATCTTGACGGCAAACTGCACGAGGAAGATGCCGAGGGCCTGTTCGCCACCTGCATCCAGCACGAAATCGATCATCTCAACGGCGTGTTGTTCGTGGATTACCTCTCCAAGTTGAAGCGCGACCGCGTGCTGAAGAAATTCACCAAGGCCGCGAAGCGGGCGGCGGAATAGCGCCGGCGTTCGGCGAACCATTGGAGCATGATCCGGAAAAGTGGAAACCGGTTTTCCGAAAAGATCATGCTCAAACAAAAGATAAGATCATGATGCGATTCTATTCAATCGCATCATGATCTGGATCGGCCCTGCTGCCATGCCCCTCCGCCTGATCTTCATGGGAACGCCGGATTTTGCGGTGCCGACGCTGCTCGAACTCGTGGGGCACGGCCACGATATCGCGGCGGTTTATAGCCGCGCCGCGAAGCCCGCCGGACGCGGCATGAAACTGCAGCCGACACCGGTGGCCATCGCGGCCGCGCGGCTGGGCCTTGCCGTGCTGACGCCGACCACCTTGAAGACCCCGGAGGCAGAGGCCACCTTTCGCGCTCACCTGGCCGATGCCGCCGTCGTCGTCGCCTACGGCATGATCCTGCCGCAGAATATTCTCGATGTGCCGCCGCTCGGCTGTTTCAACCTGCACGGCTCGCTGTTGCCGCGCTGGCGCGGCGCGGCCCCCATTAACCGCGCCATCATGGCCGGCGATACCGAAAGCGGCGTCATGGTGATGAAGATGGACGCAGGGCTCGATACCGGAGATGTGGCGATGGCCGAACGGGTCGCGATATCGGATGCGATGACCGCGGGCGACCTGCATGACGCACTGGCGCCGCTCGGCGGCGACCTGATGGGGCGGGCAATGGGCGCACTGGAGCGCGGCCGGTTGCAACTCACCCCGCAGAGCGATGCCGGCGTCACCTACGCGGCCAAGATCGACAAGGCCGAGGCGCGGATCGATTGGAATAAGCCGGCCCGCGCGGTGCTGCGCCATATCCATGGGCTGTCGCCGTTTCCGGGCGCCTGGGGCGAAGTGCCGATCGATGGCGAGGCGGTGCGGGTCAAGATCCTGCGGTGCGAACAGGCGGGCGGCGCGGGCGCGCCCGGCGATCTCATCGACGATGGGCTGACGGTCGCCTGCGCGGACGGCGCCGTTCGAATTCTGGAATTGCAGCGTGCCGGCAAGCAGCCGATGAAGGCCGTGGACTTCCTGCGTGGCACGACGCTCAAGCCGCCGGTGCGGTTTTCCTGATGCCGCGCTACAGGCTCATCATCGAATATGACGGCAAGCCTTATTGCGGCTGGCAAATTCAGGACAACGGCCCGTCGGTGCAGGGCGCGCTGGAAACCGCGGTCAAGGCGATCTGCGGCGCGTTCGTGCGGGTCAACGGCGCCGGGCGGACTGACGCGGGGGTGCACGCGCTGGCGCAGGTGGCGCATTGCGACATCGAGAAGCCGTTCGTGCCGGGCCGGTTGCGCGATGGGCTTAACGCTCACCTGCGGCCGAATCCGATCGGCGTACTTAGCGCGGAGATCGTGGCCGATGATTTCGACGCGCGGTTCTCGGCACGCAAGCGGCATTACCGCTACCGCATCAGCAATCGCCGCGCCAACCTCGCGCTTGAGATCGGCCACGCCTGGCGATTGCCGAGGCCGCTCGATACCGATGCGATGCAGGCGGCGGCGCAGCGTCTCGTCGGCAAGCACGATTTCACGACCTTTCGCGACACCGAATGCCAGGCGAAATCGCCGGTCAAGACCCTCGATCAGCTCGACGTCGTCAGGGACGGCGACAACGTCGACATCGTGACCTCGGCACGCTCGTTCCTGCACAGCCAGGTACGCTCCATGGTGGGCTCGCTGGTTTGGGTCGGAGAGGGCCGATGGAGCCTCGACGATCTGGCAAAAGCCCTCGACGCACGCGATCGCACCGCGTGTGGACCGGTCGCCCCGCCGGACGGGTTGTACCTGGTGAGGGTGGATTATTAGATTTTGCAGGATGGGGTGCTCAGCCATCCCACGGCACTTCAATAGAGTTCGTCATGCCCGGGCTTGCCCTAAGGCTCAGCCAAAATATCGGTCGAGCAAAACGCGATAGATCCGGGTCAGCTTTTCCAGATCGGCAACGGGGGTGCGCTCATCGATCTGGTGCATGGTCTGGCCGACCAGGCCGAACTCGATCACCGGGCAGTAGCTCGCGATGAACCGCGCGTCCGAGGTGCCGCCGCTGGTGCTCAGCTCCGGCTTGCGGCCGGTAACTTCCTCGATCGCCGTTACCGCGAGATCGGTGAAAGCGCCAGGCTTGGTGACAAAGACATTGGAATTGGAAGCCTCCCACACGATGTGCGCGCGAATCCGGTTGCCGGCGGCTTTGACCAGGCGTGCTTCGACCAGTTCGCGCAACGATGCTTGCGTATGGCAATCGTTGAAGCGGATGTTGAATTTTGCCTTCGCCTGCGCCGGGATCACATTGCTCGCCCTGTTGCCGACGTCGACCGAGGTGAATTCAAGGTTCGAGGCCTGGAACGTTGCGCTGCCATGGTCGAGCGGCTCATCGTTCAATGCGACGATCAGGGCGGCGATATCGGGCACCGGGTTGGAGGCGCGCTGCGGATAGGCGACATGGCCCTGCACGCCGTCGACGATGAGCGTGCCGGACTGCGAACCGCGGCGGCCGATCTTGATGCAATCGCCCAGTTGCTCGACGTTGCTCGGCTCGCCGAGCACGCAGTGATCGAATTTCTCGCCGCGCGCCGCGACCCACTCCAGCAGCTTGATAGTGCCATTGACGGCGACGTCTTCCTCGTCGCCGGTGATCAGGAACGAGATCGAGCCTTTCGGCGCCCCGCCATTTTCTGCAGGATCCTGGGCGGCGAGATATTCCAGCACCGCGGCGACGCTGCAGGCGATGCCGCCCTTCATGTCGACCGCGCCGCGGCCATAGAGCAGGCCGTCCTTGACCTCGCCGGCGAAGGCGCCGTGAGCCCACATCGTCTCGTCGCCGGCGGGCACGACGTCGGTGTGGCCGGCAAAGGTGATGTGCGGCGCCGAGGTGCCGATGCGGGCGTAGAGGTTGTCGATATCGGCGGCGCCAGGCTCGGAAAAGGTGACGCGGTGGACGGTAAAGCCGGCCGCCTTAAGCAGATTTTCAAGAACGCCGAGCGCGCCGGCGTCGGCGGGAGTTACCGAGGGGCAGCGCAGCAGGTCGCGGGCAATGGAGAGCGCATCATTCATGCCCCCCGCATAACATGAGGCACCTGCGATGGGCCAGCGCTATGCGGAAACAAACTCAGTTCGCCAAGCCCCGGTTCGATCAGTCCCGCAGCAGTTCGTTGATGCTGGTCTTGGAGCGGGTGCGCTCGTCGACGCGCTTGACGATCACCGCGCAGGCGGTGGAGGGACCGGGCTGGCCGTTCTTGAGCGGCCGGCCCGGCAGGTTGCCGGGCACCAGCACCGCATATTCCGGCACCTCGCCGACGTAAGTCTCGCCGCTGTCGCGGTCGACGATCTTGGTGGAGGCGCCCAGAAACACGCCCATCGCCAGCACCGCGCCCTTGCGCACGATGACGCCTTCGGCGACTTCCGAACGCGCGCCGATGAAGCAGTCATCCTCGATGATGACCGGGCCCGCCTGCAGCGGCTCCAGCACGCCGCCGATGCCGACGCCGCCCGAGATATGCACCCGCTTGCCGATCTGGGCGCAGGAGCCGACCGTGGACCAGGTGTCGATCATGGTCGATTCATCGACATAGGCGCCGAGGTTGACGAAGGACGGCATCAGCACGACGTTTTTGGCGATGAAGGCCGAGCGGCGCACGATGGCGCCGGGTACGGCGCGAAAGCCGGCGTCGCGAAAACGATTTTCGCCCCAGCCATCGAATTTGGACGGCACCTTGTCCCACCACGAGGCGTTGCCCGGACCACCGGAAATCGGGGCCATGTCGTTGAGGCGGAACGACAGCAGCACGGCCTTCTTCAGCCACTGGTTGACCTTCCAGGCCCCCGAAGCCTGGTGCTCGGCGACGCGGGCCTCGCCCTTGTCCAGGAGATCGAGCGCATGCTCCACCGCGTCCCGCACCTCGCCCTTGGTCGCGGCGCTGACGCTGTCGCGCGCCTCGAATGCGGTGTTGATGGTGGATTCGAGGGCGGACAGAGACATCGCGGATTCCTTAGGCTTTTGGCGCAGGCGAGGGGCTTTTGTCGGGATTTGAGAGGACGGAGTCAAGGTGGCCGGCAGCCTCTCCACACGTCGTCCCGGCCTTGAGCCGGGACCCATAACCCCTGGCGTAAACCGTGAAAGGAAGGCATCTGCCACACGGTGCCAACGAGAGGACACGGCGTATGGGCCCCGGCTCAAGGCCGGGGCGACACGTTGAGGTGTGAGTGCTTTACCGCGCCCCGTTCAGCTCCGCCAAAAACCCGGCCAGATCGTCGGTGACATGATCGACGTGGTCGGCGTCGCGGCCGGCCAGTTCCCAGTCCTCGCGGACCACCTCCTGGGAGCCGTCCGGCACCACCAGCACGGTGGTCATGCCGAGCTGGTGCGGCACCACGAGGTTGCGGGCGAGGTCTTCGAACATGGCGGCGCGAGCCGGATCGACGCGGTGCAGGTCGAGGAAGCGGCGATAGGTCTGCGGCGCCGGCTTCGGTTCGAGGTCGGCGGCGATGATGTCGAACACCGCCTCGAAATGCCCGTCGAGGCCGAGCCGCTCCAGCACCTTGCCGGCGTGATCGGTCGAGCCGTTGGTGAGGATCAGCTTGCGGCCGGGAAGTCTTGCGATCGCCGCGCCCATCGCCGGGTTCGGCTCGAGCGGCGAATGATCGATCTGGTGCACATAGGCGAGGTAGTCGTCGGCGTGCACGCCATGCTCGGTCATCATGCCGCGCATGCTGGTGCCGTAGCGCAGGTAATAGTCCTTCTGGATCCGGCGCGCCTCGGCCGCATCCACTTTCAGGTAATTGCTGATGAATTCGCCGATCCGGGCATCGACCTGCTGCCACAGGTTGACGTGGTGCGGATACAGCGTGTTGTCGAGATCGAACACCCAGGTCTCGATGTGGCCGAAGGCACGTTTTGATTGCATCATGGCATCGCAAATCGCAGGGTCTTGCCGCCGCCGCTCATGTCGACCGCGGCGAAGCCGCTGGCGCCGAGTCCGCGATTGCCGCAATCACCCTGTTCGTTGATTTCGAATTTGCTCTCGCGGGTGCACAGCGTAGTGCCGCCGCCCCAGTTCAACGGCTTGTCCTTCAGCTTGATGCCGCGGCCGTCGGCGTCGACGGCTTCGGCGAAACTGAAGATCTGCCGCGGCTGCCCGGTGACGTCGGGATGCAGGCACTTGCCGGGCTCGATGCGATACCAGCCGCGGCTGGTAACGACCTTGCCGTCGTCGGTACCGACCGCGGCCATCACCTTGTAAGACGTGTCGTTGCACCACGTCAGGCCGTTGGAGGACGGCGCCTGCACCGCTTTGATCATGGTCTCGAAAAGGTTGGGCGCCTGCACGATGTCGGGGCTCAGCCCGCGATTCTTCAGAAACGCCGCCAGCGCCGCCTGTGTCTTCGGCCCATCGACGCCGTCGATCGGGGCGGCGTCGTATCCGGCGATCACCAGCAGCCGCTGAACGCCGGCAAGCCTGGCCTGATCGTCGTCATATTCGCTGTCCTCGGCGAGATAGGCGACGAGGTTGCCGTCGTCGGTCGGCGTCGGCTTGATCTCGGTGAAAGGTGCCAGGGTCTGGCCGGCCCGGCATTGCCGCGCCGCCGCGATCACGAAATTCTCCGGCGCGATGCACAGATTGTCGGTGCCGCTCTGCGGCACCGGCGAAGCCCCGTAAACCGCGAGCGAGCGCGCATGGATGAGGATGCGATCGGCGGTCAAGGTACCCTGGGCGACGACGCGGCATTGCGCCGGGTCGATACGCAGCCAGCCGCGCGTCGCGGTGGCGGCCTTGTCGTCGATGCCGATGGCGGCCTCGATGACATAGCTCATGCGATTGCAGAGCTTTAAATCAGCGCGGGCCGAGCCTGTCGATATCGTCAGCAGCAGGACGGTCGCCAGCAGGGCGCGGATGGCCGGAATAAATCCGGCCACGGCGAACCTGTTGATCGATGGCGTCGTCACTTGTGAATCAGCGTGCCGGTGCCCTGGTTGGTGAACAGTTCCAGCAGCACCGCGTGCGGGGTCTTGCCGTCGATGATGACCACACCCTGGACGCCCTGTTCGAGCGCATAGATGCAGGTTTCGACCTTGGGGATCATGCCGCCGGAAATGGTGCCGTCGGCGATCAGCTTGCGGGCGTCCTTGACCGAAAGTTCCGGAAGCAGCTTCTTCGATTTGTCGAGCACGCCCGGCACGTCGGTCAACAGCAACAGCCGCTTGGCTTTCAGCGCGCCGGCTACCGCACCGGCGAACGTGTCGGCGTTGACATTGAAGGTCTGCCCGGTTGCCGAGGTCGCCAGCGGCGCCAGCACCGGAATGAGTTCATGGCCGATCAACTGGTTGAGCAGCGTCAGGTCGACTTTTTCCGGCTCGCCGACGAAACCGAGGTCCACCACCTTTTCGAGATTCGAGCCGGGATCGACCATGGTCCGGGTCGCCTTCGACGCCGTCACCATGTTGCCGTCCTTGCCGCACAGGCCGACGGCCTTGCCGCCGGCTTCGTTGATGTAGCCGACCAGCTGTTTGTTGATCGAGCCGGCCAGCACCATCTCGACGATCTCGATGGTGGCGGCATCCGTGATGCGCAGCCCGGCCGCGAATTCCGATTTGATGCCGAGCCGCTGCAGCATCTGCGCGATCTGCGGGCCGCCGCCGTGCACCACCACCGGATTGATGGCGGTCTGTTCCAAGAGGACGATGTCGCGCGCAAACGCCTTGGCGAGATCCTCGGCGCCCATGGCATGGCCGCCATATTTGATGACGATGGTTTCCTCGTCATATTGCTGCATGTGCGGCAGCGCCTCGGACAGGATGCGGGCCTGATCGAGCGGACTGATGTTGGGCACGTCGGTCATGAGGGTCTCATCGGCGGGCGGCGGGGCGGGCTGGCCGGGTTCTATCCGATTGGCCGGCCCGGCGCAAAGCTTGTCCGGCCGCCCTTCAGGCGTCGCGCCGTGGCCAGGCTGCAGCCACCGCGAGCACCAGCCAACTGACGATCAAAAGCGTGCCGCCTGCAGGCGCGGCAAACGGAAACAGGCTGTGGTCGGCAAATTGCCGCATGGTCAGGTCACCGGCGAATAATGCCGCGGCAACCACGAAGCCGAGGGCTGCCGCGAGCCCCAGCCGCAGGTGAACGAGGCCGCGCTCGGTGAGTGCTGCGGTCGCCAGCACGGCGGTGGCATGAAACAGCAGCATCGAGGACGCGGCGCCAAGCCGCATCGCATCGGCCTGGTGGGCCGAAAGCGCCGCCAGGATGACGCCGTCGGCACCCATGATGCCGGCCAGAACGATCAGAATGCGGAACGGACGCAGGCGCGCCATCAATTGCGCTCCGCGAGCAATTGGACCATGGCGGCGCGCAGTTGCGGCATGCCGGCGCCGGTCTTCGACGACGTCACCAGCAATTCCGGAAACGCCGCGGGATGTGACAGCAGGGCTGCCGAGGTGGCGGTGACGCGCGCTTCCAGCTCGGCCGCCTTGACCTGGTCGGCCTTGGTGAGGACGACCTGGTAGCTGACAGCGGCCTTGTCCAGCGTCTTGAGGACGTCGAGATCGACATCCTTCAACCCGTGGCGGGCATCGATCAGCACGTAAACCCGCGCGAGGTTGCTGCGGCCCTGCAGAAATTTGTGGATCAGGGCGGTCCATGACGCGACCTTGGCCTTCGGCGCCGAGGCGTAGCCGTAACCCGGCATGTCGACCAGCCGGAACGCGGCGTCTTTCGGGCCTTCGAAGAAAATCAGCTCCTGGGTCCGGCCGGGGGTATGCGAGGTCCGCGCCAGGGCATTGCGGCCGGTCAGCGCATTGATGAGGCTGGACTTGCCGACATTGGAGCGTCCGGCAAACGCTACTTCGGTGCCGGCCATCGGCGGCAGGGTTTCGATCGAGGGCGACGCCCAGATGAACTGCCAGTCGCCGGCGAACAACAGCCGGCCCTGTTCGAGCAGATTGGCGTCGTGCGCTTCTGTCATGCGAAGACTTTCAACGCGTCATTGCGCGCGTGGACAGTAATGGCACCCGCTCCGTCATCGCGAGGAGCTCTTGCGACGACTGCGTCCGCCGAAGCTCGAAGAGCGAAGGTGGAAGCAATCCAGCCTTGCTTTTTGGCCCTGGATTGCTTCGTGGAGTTTATCATCGGGCGCGCATTCGCGCGACCCGTTGGCTCGCAATGACGGAGAGAGTCCGCATTGCAATTTTTAGCCCGGGCGTGACCGCCCGGCGAGTTACGCTACGTCGCCTTCTTGGAGGCAAAGGTCGATTTGAGGTTGTCGAACAGTTCGACCTTCACGCCGTTGCGGCGCATGATGAAGCTTTGCTGCAGCACCGACAGCGTGTTGTTCCAGGCCCAGTAGATCACGAGGCCGGCCGGGAACGCCGCCAGCATGAAGGTAAAGATCAGCGGCATCCAGTCGAAGATCATCTTCTGGGTCGGATCCGGCGGCGTCGGATTGAGCTTCATCTGGAACCACATGGTGATGCCCATGATGATCGGCCAGACGCCGAGCACGAGGTAGTGCCCGAACAGCGGCACCTGGGTGGGATCGAAGCTCAAGAGGCCGAACAGGTTGAACAGGTTGGTCGGATCGGGCGCCGACAGGTCCTTGATCCAGCCGTAGAACGGCGCATGGCGCATTTCGATGGTGACGAACAGCACCTTGTAGAGCGAGAAGAACACCGGAATCTGCAAGGCGACGGGAAGACAACCGGCGATCGGATTGATCTTCTCCTTCTTGTAGATCTCCATCATCTCCTGCTGCTGCTTCATCTTGTCGTCGGGATAGCGCTCCTTCAGCGCCGCCAGCTGCGGCTGCACCGATTTCATCTTCGCCATCGACGCGTAGGACTTGTTGGCCAGCGGGAAGAACAGCAGCTTCACCAGCACCGTCACCAGCAGGATGGCGATGCCGAAATTGCCGACCAGGTGATAGAAAAAGTCGAGCGCCAGGAACATCGGCTTGGTGATGAAGTAGAACGTGCCCCAGTCGATCAGGAGATCGAAGTGGTTGAGGCCGAGTTCGGTGTTGTAGCCGCCGAGCGAGGTGAGGGGGAAGTTGATGCCGACCACGCTGGCTTCCTTGGCGCCGGCAAACAGCCGGGCATTGGCGCTGCCGGTGCCGCCGATGGCGATCACCTGCGGATCCTGCAGGTAATCGGTCTGGTAGGTGTGGACAGTGCCCTTCAGGTCGGACAAGAACCGCGCCTGCAACGGCGCGGTGGTGTCCGGCAGCAGCGCCGAGGCCCAGTATTTGTCGGTGATGCCGAGCCAGCCGTTGGTGGCCTTGAAGTCGACGCTCTTGGCATCGTCGATCTTCTTGTAGGTATATTCCTGCAGGCCCTTGTCGCCGAGATAGCCGATCAAGCCCTCGTGCAGGATGTAGTAGCCGGAGACCTGCGGCGTGCCGTGGCGCGAGATCAGCGCGAACGGATACAGTGTGACCGGCGCATTGCCGATATTGGTGACGTCGTCCTTGACGGTGAACAGATAGCGGTCGTCGATCGAAATGGTGCGGCGGAAGGTCAGGCCCTCGCCGTTGTCGTATTTCAGGACGACCGGGCGTGGTCGGCGTCAGGCTCCCGGAGCCTTCCTGCTGCCACACGGTGTTGCGATCGGGCAGCCTGACGGTCGAGCCGGCGCTGGGCACCCAGCCGAACTCCGCATAATAGGGACTGGCAGTATCCGAGGGCGAAAACAGCACGATCGCCGGTGAAGCCGGATCGACGGTTTCGCGGAACTGTACCAGCGCCAGATCATCGATGCGCGCGCCCTTCAGCCCGATGCTGCCGATCAGGCGCGGGGTGTCGATCTTGATGCGGGGACCTGCGGCAAGGGCTTCATCACGGCTGATCACCGGTGCCGTCGAGGTCGAGGTCGGAGCGCTGGATCCGGGCACCGTACCCGAGGGTGCGGGCGCGGTTTGCGGCGTCGTCGTCGGTGTTGTCGGCTGCGGTGTCGGGGTAACCAGCTGGCTCTGCGCCTTCTCGGCGGCGCGCTGCTTTTCCATTTGCGGAATGTTGAAGAAGTATTGCCAGCCGATCAGCACGAGGCCGGACAGAATGACGGCGAGAATGGTGTTGCGATTGTCGGTCATCATCAGGTCTCGTCATTCAATTCGGGTTGCGGCGCGAGGCTTTGGCACGCCCGTCGTCGGCTGAGTTCAAGGTTTCACGCAAGGTTTCACGAACGTGATGGCGTCGGCCGATCGAGGCGATGAAGCGCCGAGCGGAGATCTTCGAGCATGGCTTCAAAGCCGCGGTGCAAAGCCGCACGACGGCCGACTAGCACATAATCACTGTGCGGTCGCATGGACAGATCGTCCACGCGTTTCACCAATTCGCGAAGCCGGCGGCGAATCCGGTTGCGTTCGGTCGCGGTGCCGTTTTTCTTGGTTACGGTGAAGCCGACCCGGACCGGGCCGTCATCGTCACGGGGCCGGCGCTGCACCAGGAAGGCAGGGCTGTTCATCCGCGCCCCATTGGCAACGGCGAGGAAGTCCGCTCGCTGCCGTAACCGATCCATGGTGAGATCTCGGACGACGCCCGCTCAGGCGCTCAGGCGCTTGCGGCCGCGGGCGCGGCGGGCGGCGAGAACCTTGCGGCCGCCGGTGGTCGCAAGACGGGCACGAAATCCGTGACGGCGCTTACGCACCAATTTGCTGGGTTGATAAGTCCGCTTCACGGGTCGTTCTCCGCTGACCGGGCAATTCGCCGAGGTAATGAGGGGCGTCCAAAGATGCTGGCCTGGTTACAAGCCGTTTGCGGCCCAATCAAACGGGTCGCGCCCGGTTGAGCCGGGCCATCGCGGACAGTTGGCGGGCTTATACGGGAGCGACCTGTTTCCGTCAATCTTGGCCTGTGCCAATGCTGCAGCCCCTTGGAACCGGAAACCGGCCGGATTAACTCGGTATCCGCGGTGTTTTGCAAAGGGTTGGCAGAACCCCGGGCTGCCACGGCCACGCTGCTGCCATTGGTTGCAGGTATAAGGTGTTAAAAATGGCGGCCAAGAGTCTAAACGAACCGTAATTTGACCCGTATCAGAGCCAGGCGCATCGTAAAAACCGTGAAATCAGAGGATGATATCGTGCCGGTGGCGGGTCCGCAGCAGGCACCCCAGACAAGGCGGCCGGTGCGCTTTCGACCGCTCGGGCTGTCCGGCAAGCTGTTGTTGCTGACCATTCCGCTGGTTTTGATTGCGGAAATCCTGATTTACGTGCCCGCGATCGCCAATTTCCGCATGAATCGGCTCAACGACCGGCTGGCGGCGGCCAATACCGCGGCGCTGGTGCTCGATGCGGCGCCCTCGGGCATGGTGCCGGATTTGCTGGCGCGGCAGATCCTCGGCAGCATCGGCGCCCGCGGCGTTGCCATCAAGATGGGCCAGCAGCGCCGGCTGCTCGCCAGCGCCGGCCTGCCGCCGGCGATCGACCACGACGTCGACATGCGCTCGATGACGGTGTGGTCCGCCATCGTTGATTCGTTCGTGATCATGCTGGAAACCGGCAACCAGGCCATCCGCGTCATCGGGCCGGCGCCGGGCGGTGCGCAGTTCATCGAGGTGGTGATCGACGAATTGCCGCTGCGTCAGGCGATGTACCGTTTTTCCAGCAACCTTCTGCTGGTGACGCTCGGGATCACCATCCTGACCACGGCGCTGGTGTACTTGGCGCTGCATTTCCTGTTCGTGCGGCCGATGCGGCGATTGACCGCCAATCTGGTCGGTTTTCACCAGAATCCGGAAAGTTCGGCGCGCATTATCGTGCCGTCACAGCGCAGCGACGAAATCGGCGTCGCCGAGCGCGAATTGTCCGACATGCAGCGCGATCTGGTGTCGATGCTGCATCAGAAGAGCCGGCTGGCCGCGCTTGGGCTGGCGGTATCGAAGATCAACCACGATCTGCGCAATCTGCTGGCATCCTCGCAATTGCTGTCGGATCAGCTCGCCAGCGTGCCCGATCCCAGGGTGCAACGTTTTGCGCCGAAGCTGATGCGTTCGCTGGAGCGCGCCATCGCGTTTTGCCAGTCGACGCTGTCTTACGGCCGGGCGCAGGAAGCCGCACCCGATCGGCGGATGATCCTGGTCGAGCCCGTGGTCAACGAGGTCCGCGAATTGGCCGGGCTGGCAAGCGATGCCTCGATCACCTGGGTCAACGCGGTCGAACGCGGGCTCTCCATCGACGCCGACCCCGATCAGCTGTTTCGGATCCTGCTCAACCTGGTGCGCAATGCCGCCCAGGCGCTGGAGAACCAGCCGCAGGGCGATGCCTCGACCCAGCAGATCCGCGTCACCGGCCGCCGCGAAGGCGCGGTCGCCATCATCGAAGTCTCCGATACCGGACCCGGCGTGCCGGCCAAGGCGCGCCAGCACCTGTTCGAGGCGTTCCAGGGCTCGGCCCGCCCCGGCGGCAGCGGACTTGGCCTCGCCATCGCCGCCGAACTGGTCGGCGCCCATGGCGGCAACATCCATTTGGTGGAAGGAACCATCGGCGCCACCTTCCGGATCACGCTGCCTGACCGGCCGGTCGAACTGCACAGCGTGCGCAGCGGCGTCCGCGTCCGGGCATAAGCCGCCTTGGCGAAACCTCCCGCGGCAACCAAAACCTAAGGGTTGGGCCTGATTCGATTGGGTTAATCGGGCTATTGTGCCGACCATTCCGCTTCCGCGCTTGCCAAGCCAATCCGGAGCCGGTAGCTATGGCGCGCTTTCCCGACGCCAACCGTTTCGGAATGCATGCGGCATCGCCGGGCATTGCGCCCAGCCATCGCCAACGACAAACGCGCCCGTAGCTCAGCTGGATAGAGCACCAGACTACGAATTTGGGGGTCAGGAGTTCGAATCTCTTCGGGCGCGCCATTTCGCCATCTCGGCGTCGTCGGTCAGGGCCACGGTGTTGCAGGCAGCTCCCACCGCCCGATGATCGCCGGCGGGACAAAAAAGTGCGCTGCCCGAGGGCGTCGCCGACTGACAGTCCTTCGAGCGACAGCCAAGGGCGCTGGCGTGCGTCCATGACCGTTCCGCTCCTTCAACTCGTTCTAGCATGACCGGCCCAAGGCTTCAGCACGGCGGCATCGTGCCGATCTTGTCCTTGGCGGCCGGCTCGAGGCGAAGGTCGACGTCGCGCAGCGCGGTGATGTATTGGCCGGTCTCGCTGGTCTTGATGTAGGTGGTGGTCAGCAGCGGCTCGCTGCCGAGGTCGCGGGTGTGGCAGAACTCCTCGGCGCCGATCTTGATGGCAAGATTGCCGCCGGTGTTCTTTCCTTCCTGTTTGAGCGCGGCGGCCCGCTCAATCATGTCGGCGCGCATCCGCTCCAGGCGGGCGACGTCGTCCGGGGCGAGGCGATAGGCGTAGACGACGGACCCTGCCGAGCCGAATGCCGCCAGCGTGGCCTGATCCTCGCGATCATGCGACTCGACGAGATCGAATTTCTGCGACTGTGGCGGCTCGCCGGACAGGCCCATGATCACGCTCATGCGCACGCCGCCGACGCGCGGCCGCAGGCTGTCCGGCAGCTTTACAGCGGCGCGCGCGCGGGCAATGTCGGTGGTGTCGAACTTGATACGGGTGAGCGGCAGGATCGAGCCGAGCGGCACATGGCTACACGCTGCAAGGGCGACCGCAGCGCACAGAGCGATCAGGCGTCGTCGGATCATGATGCGGTCACCCTTGACAGAAAATAATTATCGTTATACGATGATTTTATCAAATATGACAAGAGGAGAATGACTTTGACCACAATCCTGAGTGCTGCGCCGGCGGGCGACGACCGTCCCGGCGCCGGCCTGCGCCGGCTGGCACTGCTGGCCGAAGGACTGACCCTGCTTGGCGTGGCGATCGGCACCACGTTCGTCGTCTATGTCTGGAGCGATCCGGAGCGGGTCCGGCGGCACGAGTCGGGGGTCCTGTACGGCCTGCCGGTCGCGATCGACGACCGCGCTTGGCTGGTGACCGGCGCGATCGCGGTCACCGCGCTCGCGCTGTTCGCCTGGGCGATGTGGGAGGCGCGGGCGTTGTTCCGCACGCTGGGCGCGGGCGATTTCTTCAGCATCGAGGTGCCGCGCCGGCTGACCCGCCTCGGCTACCTCGCACTGGTGGGGTCGCTTGGCGGCATCGTCCAGCGGGCGGCAACTGAGATCGTGTCGCGCATCGGCGTCACCCCGCGGCCGACCCAGTTTCACCTGACGATCACGTCGGCCGACTATGTCTCGGTAATCGCTGCGCTGCTGCTGATCGCCTTCGCCAAGGTCATGCACGAGGCGCGTCGGGTCGCTGCCGAGAACCGGGGCTTCGTCTGATGATCATCGTCAACCTCGACGTCATGCTCGCCCGCCGCAAGATGCGCTCCAAGGAGCTCGCCGAGCGGATCGGCATCACCGAACAGAACGTCTCGCTGCTGAAATCCGGCAAGGTGCGCGGCGTGCGCTTCGACACTCTGGCCAAGATCTGCGAGGTACTCGACTGCCAGCCGGGCGATCTGCTGGAGTATCGGCGCGAGAGCGAGCGCCCGACCAGATCGGCGGCGGCGTGAGGCGAATCGCGCTCGCCAAACGCCGACGAGGCGTAGTGCAAAATCCCGCGCCGTCGCAGATTATCCAATTTGAAGTGCACTGTGGGTCGCCGCGTCATAGCTGCGCTGCGAAGCAGTAGTGCCCATCTTCATCGGCCATGGCGCGCCATTTCCCGATTGTACGATAGGGTGCGACCTCACCTCCCATTGCAACGCGGCACACGCGCTTATGTCGCCGAATTCCCGCCGCTGTATACAGACCCGGTACATGGAGCGCCCTCGACACCAAGCCGGGCTCGATCGCCGGCCCGTCTCGCGTTCACGTACCGTTGCTGCAATTTCGCGTCAAAAGAGGCAAGCAGCCGCGCCAGTGTTCAGCTTGTCGCGCTGGAAGAGCATCAGCTCAAAGCCGTTCACCCGTTGAAGGGTCGCACGTTGGGCTATCATTTCGGGATGCATTGCAGAATTACTGACGAGCTCATCGCCATGGCAGAGCACGACCGAAAGGTCAGTGACGAGCTGGCGGCGTCGGGAACGCTGTACGAGGGCTATGATCCACGTATGGCCGCCGTTCACGAGAAGAATGCGCTGCGGCTCCGGGCGATCATGGCCCAGATCGGATGGCCGACGGAGCGCTTGGTCGGCAAACGAGCCGCGCACGCCGCCTGGCTGATCGCCCAGCACGCCATCGCACACCCGGAATTTCAGCGCGCGTGCCTTAAGGTCCTTGCTGCGGCCGCGCACCAGCACTTGATCCCAGCTTGGCAGCCGGCCATGCTGGAGGACAGGATCCGTGTGTTCGAACGTAGGCCGCAGCTCTACGGCACCCAGCTTAAGCCCGACGCGCACGGCAACATGTGGCCCCACACGATCGAGGATCCGGACGGAGTGGACGAACGACGTCGCGCGGTAAGTCTCGAACCGCTCGCTGAAATGCTTGCTCGTGCTAAACCGCAACCGCTGCCAGCCGACCGTGAACGGTTCGAGCACGACTATCAGGAGTGGCTCATTGCGGTCGGTTGGCGCACACGCCCCCAGTCGTCGAGTAAGGGGCCAGCATGAAGCTCCAGCTGAACGGTATGTTGCCCGCCCCAGACGGTCGCCAATGGCACATCACGTCGATCCCGGGGGTCGATTCACAGAGCGCTCCAATCCGTTCAACGGCATCCTGCACTCTAACCGCGGGTCGCGGTTCCAGTTTTCGACTGAGGCTTTTTGTGCTTGGTCACTGCAGGTGCGCCCGTGGCGTTTGTGCTATGACAATTATCCGGAGGAACGAGCACATATCGGGCAACGTTTGCTTCGGACGGGCATGGCTGTCGCTAGCTGAAAGACCCGCCAACGCCAGTGCGGAGCATGTTAACCAGAAGCCTTCGGCCGGCTGCATCGTACGTGGGCATGATGTTTCTGCTGGATGTGCCGATCGCGGCTTCAGCGAACCTGTGGAGATTCCGGCCTCGTCTTGGCAGACTTGAGAGCATCGTCCGGAGTCCTGAGTCCGCCTGAGGTAATCACTTCCTGAATGTTAGGACACGGGCTCCTGCGGGCATGTTTGGGTGGCGCGGGGAGCCCTCCTGACGGAATTGCCGTGGTGTTTGGGCCGCAACCGGCGCTCGCCGGCTGACTTGTCAGCGAGATGCTCGTCAGCGCGATCAAAACGATCAAACACAAGGGTCCGCGCATTTGCGTCAAGTTGTGAGCGGTCACCGTCCGCATGGCCTCTCCTCTGGTTGCTGAAACGTCGCGCAATAATACCGAAAGCTCCATTTTGACCGCGTCAGCTTCGACGCCGGCTCACCTTGGCTTCTCCGTGCCGCCAAAGGGATTGCGGGGCGGGGTCTTTCCGTGTCGAGGCGGCTTCGGTCCGCCTCCTTTCGTGGGTCCACCTTGATCGGTCCCGCTGCCTTGCTGTTCTCTTGCAGCCACGGGGCCGGTCAGGAAAAGAATTCCAATAGTGGCACCGAGGAAGGCGGCGCCGGCAAACAGGTGGCGACGGGTTAAATCTTGTGCAGGCATGACTCACCAGTTGGTTGGTTATCGATCGACTACCGCAAGGGCTGCGTGAACTTAGAGTGACCAGGTGGAAGTTGGCTTGGATCAAAACGTACAATCGTTAGGACAAGAACGAAATTTACTGGTATTTTGAAAATACCGTTCGTTCAAGTTGCAGCCGCATTGACGCCATTCCGCATCCTGCAGTCAGCCCCACGAGGCTCTGATGGTTAGCAGAACAACCCGTGTGTCTCCTTCCCCGAGCGTTTCGCCCACGCTTCAGTTTTCGACCGAAGACGTTTCAAAGCGATACCGCGTCGACGCGTGGCGGGAAGTGCTCGGACGCGCGATCGTCAAATTCAAGGTTGAGCCCACAGCCAGCGCGCGGTTTCATGGCGAAATTGCCCTGCGCGGCCTGCCCGGCCTGCACCTTAACCAGGGTGAAGCAGGCGGCATGCGATTGCTGCATACCCCCGCGCTGCTCGAGAGCGACGACCTGATCCTGAACATTGGCTTGGGCGGCAGTCATCTTGTATCGCAACGCGGCCGGGAACTTGCGGTCGGCATAGGCGACGCGGTGTTGATGACGGGGGCGGAACCCATGGTCCACAGCTTTCCCGCAGCGGGAAAACTGTTCACCTTCTGCATGCCGCGGACCGCACTTGCCGCGATGGTCGGCAATCTCGACGCGATTTTTGCGCGACCGATCCGAAACGACACGGAAGCGCTGCGGTTACTGATCGAATATGCCGGCGTCGTTCGGAACATGCTTGCGATCGAGAATCCGGAAACCCGCCGTCTGGTGGCAACGCATATGCACGACCTCATTGCACTTTCCGTTGGCGCCAGTCGAGACGCAGCGGAGATTGCAAAAGAACGCGGGCTGCGCGCGGCACGGCTGCGCGCCATCAAGAATGATATCGCCGTGAACCTTCACCGCACCGATCTGTCGGTTGACGAACTCGCCAGGCGCCAACGCGTCACCCCGCGTTACGTACAAATGATGTTCGAGGGCGAAGGTACCACCTTCACGCAATTCTTGCTCAGCCAGCGGCTCGCCAGCGCTCACCGGATCCTGACCGACCGGCGCTTCGCCGAACGCAGCATTACCTCGGTGGCATTTGATGTGGGCTTCGGAGATCTGTCGTATTTCGACCGCGTCTTTCGCAGGAGATACGGCTTGACGCCGTCCGAGGCGCGGACCGAAGCCCAGCGATAACTTTCGGCCGTGGCGCGCCGTCTAAGCCCTTGACCTTAGGGCTCACGCGATCGTCGCGAGGACACGATCGATCTCGGCAAATGCCTCGTTCTTCTCGGATGGCGTCATCAGCGAAGCCTCGATTCCGTTGCGAACGATCGTGACGATCTCGTCGCGACCAAGTCCCAATGCCTCCGATACCGCACGGTAGTTCTGGTTGACATATCCGCCAAAATAGGCCGGATCGTCGGAGTTGACCGTCACCATCAGTCCCTTGTCCAGCATCCGGCGCAGCGGATGTTTTGCCAGGTCGTCGACCACCCGCAGCCGCAGGTTTGAAAGCGGACATACCGTCAACGCGGTTTTGTCCCGCGCCAATCTTCCGACCAGAACCTGATCTTCCATCGAGCGAATACCGTGATCTATGCGTGCGACACCGAGCACGTCGAGTGCTTCCCAGATGTAGCTCGGCGGCCCTTCTTCGCCGGCATGGGCCGACAGGAAGAAACCCGCGTCGCGGGCACGGTTGAATACGCGCTTGAACTTGCTTGGCGGATGTCCGGTTTCCGATGAATCCAGGCCAACGCCGACAATCCGGTCCTTGAACGCCAGCGCGGCATCCAGCGTCTTCTCCGCATCCGCCTCGTCGAGATGGCGCAGAAAGCACATGATCAGGCTGGCCCGGACGCCCAGGGCCTGCCGGGCATCCACGATCGCGCGATGAAGACCATTGATCACGGTGGAGAACTCAACGCCCCGCGCCGTGTGGCCCTGCGGGTCGAAGAACATTTCGACGTGCACGAGATTGTCCGCGCGCGCCCGTTCCAGGTAGGCCCAGGCCAAATCATAGAAATCCTGTTCCGTGATCAGCACGGACATGCCCCGGTAATAGATGTCGAGAAAATCCTGCAGGTTCGAAAACTGATAGGCCTGGCGCAACGCCTCAACCGACGCGTAGGGCAATGAAACGCCATTGCGGCGCGCCAGCGCAAACATCAGTTCGGGCTCGAGGCTGCCCTCGATGTGGATGTGCATTTCGCATTTGGGCAATCGCGTGATCAGGGAGTCAATCATCAGTCTTGTACCGTGTAGTGTTGCCGGGGTTGGCGGACGCTGGACAGCTTGCGAACCTGTGCATCATGCCGGTTATCATCGAAATCTGCCAGACGATGACCGGCAAGGATCGTCACCGCACATTGACGCTGACACTTCCGATCCGGTCCAGCGAAAATTCATAGTCGGCGTCTTCCGTGGGGAACACGGTCTTCAGCACGCTTCCGGTCATCACGATCTGGCCGGCATTCAGGCCTGCACCCCGTGAGGCAAGATGGGTGGCAAGCCATGCCACCGAATTGAAGGGATGTCCGAGGATATCGCGGCCGTGGCCCTCGCCGATCGGGACGCCGCCTTTGATCGCCGTTCCCAGGACATTCGCCAGATCCGGCCACTGCGTGACAAACTCCGAAACGACAATGCCGCCATTCCAGGAATTGTCCGCGACCAGCGCCCGGACGTCGAGGTTTGCATAATCCGCATCCCGATCGTCGACGAGCTCGATGGCGGCGCAAACGCCGCCGATATGGGGCTCGATGGTCGCGGCCGTGTACGGCTTCGCTGTGACCGGCAGGTCCGATTTGAACTGGATGGCAATTTCGAATTCGAGGCCCAGTCGTCCGAAATCGGCGCGCCGCACGGTTGCTCCCGAACAATACCTGCGCCCGGCAAGAACGACGCCGGCGATAGGATGATCGATTCCGCAAAACGTCTGCATCGGCGTCGAGGTCAATCCGACCTTGTAGCCGATGGTGTCGCCATGTTCGGAGTGGAGCAGCCCAACGAATTGCTGCTGGATGTCGTAGGCGCCCGCGATCGTGGCGGGGCCTTGCGGCAGGCCGAGAGGCTTGAAACGCGTGCCGGCCTTGTGCTCGGCGAGCAGGGCTTCGGCCGCGTGCCGGGCCACAGTGTCTTCCATGGCGTTTCTCCCTTTCTTCAATCGTAGCGCGGGAAGCGAACCCGCCGCAACCGGGAAACAGTGTCGCTCGTGTTGTCGTGATGACGAGCTTCGATGACTTCTGCAGTCACATCGGCTACTTTGCAATTTCCGCACAGGGGATTGCCAATGAAATTGCGCCGTCGTTCCACAGGGATCGCCCTGTTGGTTGCTGCCTTCGCGGGAGTTGCTGTGCCGCCGGCCAGGGCGGCGCAGATTGCCGCAAGTATCGAATTCGATACCGCGCCGCGTCCCGCCGGCTTGCCGGACGACATGCAAGCGCTGCCGGGGGCTTCGCTGCAATTTCTCTCCATCAAGGCCATCGACGGCTTCAAGATCGACGCTGCGTTGTGGCAGCCGAACGACAAGCCGCCTGCCGGCGCCACCATCCTGGTGCAGGTGCACGGCAGCGGCGGCAATCTCACTGAAATCCCGTTGCGCGCGATCGCGCGAGCGCTGTCGGCGAGGGGTTATGCCGCGCTGACCATCAGCACGCGGCAGCACGACCAGTTTATCAACACGGACAACTTCTTCGACATACGCAAGGACATCGAGGCCGCCGTCGCCACCGCCAAGGCGCTCGGCTACACCTCGATCGTGCTGGAAGGGCACAGCCTCGGTACGGTCCAGATGGAATACTACGCCGCGACCGACTGGGACCCGGTGATCAAGGGGGTCATCCTGACCGGACCGTTCGGCAAGCTGCCGTGGAAGTCGCGCAATATCCTGATCCAGAACGAGGACGCATATCAAGCGCTGGGCGCCGCCGCGCGCGACGGCCTCAAGGCCGGCAAGCTGGCCGAGCTGCTGCCGATGAAAATGCCCTATCTCGGCGGTGCGCAGTCGCCGGTGACGGCCCAGCATTTTCTGACCTACCGCGATGAGCCGGCCAGCGCGGCCGACGGCACCTACTGGATTCCGCGCATCCCGCATCCGATCATCCTGCTGCGCGATCAGTCGGACGGCATCGTGCTGCCGTTCGAACCCCATATGCTGGTGAGCGCGGCGCATGCGGAAGGATCGCTGGTGCAGGGCATCCGCTATGTGCTCGTGCCCGACCAACATCCGGTCGGCCCGGCCGGACACGTCTTTACCGACAATACGCAGCCGCTGGTCGACGCGGTGTCGGCCTGGCTTGCGGAACAGCATTTGTGACGCGCGGCGATTGATGGATGCCAGCGCCATCGCCGGGCGTCCCTCAGTCGCGGGTTGCCTTGACGGCTCCCCTCAATCCGGCCTGTTTCTCGGCATTCTCCAGGATGGCGTTTGATTGAATCTCCTGCACGAAGTCGTTGACCAGCTTGAGGCCGGCTTCGCGCCCTTGGGGGATCGCGACTGCCATGTGCTCCAGCCCCCAATTTCCATCCAGTATCCGCGCGCCCGGCATGGAATCCGATATTTCGAACAGGGTCGGCTTGTTGGTGGCATAGGCGTCGATCTCGCCGCGTTTGAACATGTCCAGTACGACCCTGACGTTCTCGGCCGGCACCACCTTGGCGTTTTTGAACCTTGCCGGCAGCGTGCGTTCCGATGTGCTGCCCTTGGTCACGCCTATTCGCATGCCCGGCCGATCGATGTCTTCGGCGCCGCCGATCGGTGACTTGGCCGGCACCAGATAGCCGAGCTCGACCGCCACCACGGGCTGGCTGAAACTGACGTCATTGGCGCGCGCGGGGGTCGCGTTGGTGATCGTGAAATCGACCTGGCCATTCTTCATGGCGCCAAGCACGTCCACCACGCGGGGAAACGTCACGTATTCGACCGGCACGTTCAGTCGCGTGGCGAATTCCCGCCCGAGGTCGTAGCTCAGCCCATGGGTCTGGCCGGCGGCGTCGGTCACCATCGAGGTCGGGCTGCCGGCGTAGACGCCGACACGCAAATGGCCTGTCGGCGCCAGCAGCTGCCGGTCGCCGTCGGCGCCGGCCGACGGCGCGCTTAGCGCGGCGAGCATGAACAATGCGGTGAGGGTGCGGCCCAGGTGCGACCGAAGGAATGTCATTTTTAAAGCCTCGCTGGTGTGGAAGAGTTTCATTTGGCGCAAATCATCCGCGGCTATTTAATCGCATCCTCGTCCTGCGCGACGGCCAATTCAACACTGAATCCACCAAGCCGGGTGCGTTGAAGTTTCGTTTCCTGGTGGCGGCCGGCCCGTCCGCATCGACCGAATCACGCCGGTGCGATATAGGCTGACGACGCTACGTGTCGCCGTTTTCTCCTTGATCGACCCTGGCACATCATTTTTTCCGGATTGTCCGCAATGCTTCACCGCAAGGCCGCTGCAGGATTTGTCGCAACGATCTGGCTCGCCGGTTGCGCATGCGTGATGAATCCGATGAGCGCGGTTGCCGCCGAAGCGATCAAGATCGGGGCGGTATTGCCGTTTTCCGGCGGCGTCGAGCTCTATGGCAACCAGGCCAGGCTTGGCATCGACCTCGCCGTCAAGGAAATCAACGCCGGCGGCGGGGTTCTCGGCAGGCCGGTCGAAGTGATCTACGAGGACGACAAGACGAGACCGGCGGGCGCGCTGGAAGCGACGCACAAGTTGATCGAGCGCGACGGCGTGCTGGCGCTGATCGGGCCGATCACCTCGCAAAACCTGGATGCCATCTCGCCGGTGGCCGACAGTCTCAGGACGCCGCTGCTCTACGCCACCAACTACGAAGGCGGTAAATGCAGCCGCTACGTCTTTTCGTTCAGCACCGTCCCCAACCAGGAGCTCGCCCAGCTGCTGCCCTATATGAACCGCACCGCAGGCAGCAGCTATTTCCTGCTCGGGGCCGACCGGGTCTGGCCGCACAAGATGTTCGACGTCGCCGAGCCGATGATAACCAAGCTTGGCGGCCATGTCGTCGGCAAGGAATACACCACCAATGGCGAGAAGCCGGATTTTTCTCCGCTGATCGATCGCATCGGTGCGGCGAAGCCAAAGGTCCTGCTGTTCGCGCTGAAGGGCGATGGCTTGAACTTCATTCCGCAGGCGGACGACAAGGGGCTGTTCAAAGCAACCACCGTGGCGTTTCTCGGACTGTCGGAGGCTGAACTCGGCATCTTTGCGGGCAAGGGTCAGAACATGTTCGTGGTGGTGCCGTTTGTTGCCAGCAGCCGCGCGCCGGCGGTCAAGGCGTTTGTGGCGAAGGTCAGGGCGGAAGCCGGCGCCACTGCCACGGTGTCGAACTACGTAATGACGCATTACAACGCGATGATGGCGGTCAAGGCCGCGCTGGTAAAGGCCGGCAGGGTCGACAAGGAAGCGATGATCGATGCGCTCGCGGGTCTCACGATCAAATCACCGACCGGGCAGATCACCGTGGGCAAGAATCATCACACCACCATGAACCTGTTCCTGGCGAAGACGAAGGGGCGCGACCTCGTTACGGTGCGCGCGCTCGGAGAGATCGCGCCGGATCCGGGATGCAAATGACATGATCAAGCAAGCTCATCTGACAGCCGCCGTGATGGCATTTGGCGCGGTGCTGGCGTTTCCGCGCTCCGCCGCCGCAAACGAGCTGAGCTACGGCTGCTCCGCGCCGCCGCTTGAAGTCACCTTCGCCATCGCCGGCGGCCGTTACAATGGCGCGGTGAATTGCGGCAATCTGTTCGTGCAATCGGACATCCCGACGGCTCCTGTCGTGCGGTGGAAACGCGCCAGGGCGGGAAAATTCTACACGCTCGTCATGGTCGACTTCGACGGCAATGCCCATGGATCGTGGCCTGATCAGGTGGCCCCTGGAGAAAACTCTCCCGTGCGGCATTGGATCGTGGGAAACATTCCCGGCGAGCTTTTGCGGCGCGACGGCTACCGCGAGGCCGGGCCAGGCGCCGGCGCCAAGGCGATCAACGTTCTGCAGCCTTACCGCGATCCGCACATCCCGGTCGTTTCGGATCGCTATGCGGTGTACCTGTTCCAGCAGGCAAAGCAGCTTCAGTTTGCGACGGTGCCCGACCCGATCACGAATTTTCCGTTCGCCGCGTTTCTCGAAAAATATCATCTGGCGAAGCCCGAAGCTTCCAACTTCTTTGTGGTGATCTACACCTCCGAGTCGCCGTTTTCCGGAAAGGCTTTCCACGGCAACGATGTTTCCGGAACCTGGCATCAGGACCTGGGGAAGGGGAAATTGCTTCCGACGGTCGAATAGACGGGTGCGTCGTTTCCAGTTTCGCAGACCCTCCTCGTCATCATCAGTCCCCCGCGCGGCCGCGATTTGCAAGCCGCTCGGCCGCGTAATTCTCGCCGATCGACATGGCGCAAATGCGCGAGAGGTGCAGGTAGGGCAGGCCGGTCTGTTCGGCCCAGGCATTGAACTGCGCCTGCACCCTGGCGAGGTCCCGCTTCGAGGTCACCGTCTCGGCGACATCGAGGCCGGCGTCGCGCAGGCACGCCACGACGTCCCCGGACGTGACGAAGCCGTCGAAGCCGAGGAAGCGCAGCATCATCTGGCCGGTATTGCCGCCGAGCCGGCTGCCGCGCTTGGCCAGGAGCTCCAGCAATCCGATCTGGTCGGAGGACGGCCACCGGCTGAGAAATTTGCCGAAGCTGCCGTGTTCTTTCGTGATGTCCTTAACGAAGCCGGCATTGGCGCGCACCGACATGATCTTGGCGCCGTTGCGCACGATCCGGGTGTCCTTGAGCAGGGCGTCCCAGAAGTCGTCGGGCTGCAGCGTGAGGCGGCCCGGCTCGAAGCCGAGAAACGCCGCCTCGAATCCCGGCCATTTGGCCTCGATGACGCTCCAGGCGAAGCCTGCGGAGAACACCCGCCGGGTCATTTCCGCCAGAACCCGATCATCGGTGAGCCTGGCCAGCGCCTTCGGATTGGGCTTGGGAGGCAGCAGCCGCGCCAGTCCCCTGGCGCCGCCCTTGCGCTTCTCGGCGCGGGCACGGATGGTCTTGAACGGCGTCATGGCGCGCGGAAACCCCGATATTCGCAAGTCTTCATTCTAGACCGAATTTCCCCGGGATTCCCAGCGCGTCGAGCGAACACCCATGCGCGAGATGTGGGTTGCTCCCACTGGTCCCTGTGATCACAATCGAGGTCCGGTCAGCCTGCGTCGACATCCGCCCCACAGAAAGAGTTCTTATGAGCCGCGTCCCTTATCCATCCCGCGAGGAATATCCCAAAGCCCATCTGCCGGCCTACGACCGGATGCTGGCCGAGCGCGGCAATCCGGCGCCGCATATCTTTCTGGCGCTGGCGAACATCCCCAACCTGCTCGATCCGCTGCTGTCGTTTACCCACGAGATGCGCCACGGTTCGGCGGTCGAGGCGAGGTTGCGTGAATTGAGCATCGTGACGGTCGGACTGGTCACCAAATGCCAATACGAGTTCGACCATCACTGGAATTCGGCGCTCGCCGCCGGCCTGCGCCGTGATCAGCTCGAGCAGCTCGCCGATTTCGAAACCTCGGTCGAATTCGACGACCGCGAGCGGGCCATCATCCGCTACGCCCGCGAGGCGACGCTCTCGATCGAGGTCTCCGACCGGACCTGGGCCGACCTGCGCCGGCAACTGAGCCAGCGGGAGGCGATGGACATCATGATGGCGGTCGCCTGGTACAATGCCGTGGTGCGCATGCTGATCCCGCTGCAGATCGAACAGGAAGACTGGTTCAAGCGGCGATAGCCCATTCGACATCCATGACCGTACCGACCATCCACCCCTCAGACGTCCGCACCGCGTTGTTGCTGCGCGATGAAATCGCGTTACTCGATCTGCGCCACGAGGCCGCCTTTGCCACGGGCCATCCGCTGTTTGCCGCCAACATGGCCGCCGACCGCATCGCGCTCGAAGCGGAGACGCGATTGCCGCGCAAGGACGTGTTGATCGTCGTCTACGACGCCGGTGATGGCCTTGTCACGGCGGCCGTGAAATCAGTTCAGGCTCCTGGGGTACAGCAACGTTTGCGAACTCGACGGCGGGCTCGAGGGTTGGCGGACAGCGGGCTTCGAGCTGTTCCAGGACGTCAATTCCTACGCCAAGGCATTTGGCGAACTGGTCGAGTCACGGCGGCATACGCCCTCGCTCTCCGCGCAGGAAGTCGCCAGCCTGATCGCGGCCAAAGCCAATATCGCGATCCTCGATGTCCGTCGGTTCGACGAATATGCCACCATGAACATCCCCGGCTCCATCAGCGTGCCCGGCGCCGAACTGGTGCTGCGCGCCAGCCGGGCGGCACCGGACCCGGAGACCACCATCATCGTCAATTGTGCCGGTCGCACCCGGTCGATCATCGGCACCCAGTCGCTGATCAATGCCGGCGTAAGAAACCAGGTCAGGGCGCTGCGAAACGGCACCATCGGCTGGGTTCTGGCCGACCAGGTACTCGAGCACGGCTCGGGCCGGCGCGGTGGGATCGCAGCCTCCGAGGAGGCGAGATCGAAGGCCCGCGAAGTCGCCTATCGTGCCGGCGTCCGGCGTATCGGCGTGGTAGAGGCTGAGGCGTTTCTGGCTCAGACCCATCGCACCCTCTACCGGTTCGATGTTCGCTCCGAAGAGGAATACACCACCGGCCACATCGCCGGCTTCCGTCATTATCCCGGCGGGCAGTTGGTGCAGGAGATCGACATGGCGGCCCCGGTGCGCGGGGCCCGTATCCTGCTGACGGATCATCTCGGCGCCCGCGCCGACATGACTGCGTCCTGGCTCGCGCAAATGGGGTGGGAGACCTGTGTGCTTGACGGCGGCTACGACGGCGCGCTGCAGTCGACGCCGCCAAAAGTGTTGCCAAAACCCGATCCGGCGCATCGCTACCGGCGCCCTTACGAGGGAACCAACGTCGATGCCGGCGCGATGCAGGCCTATCTCGACTGGGAATATGGCCTGGTCGAACAGCTGCGCCGCGACGCGAGCCACGGCTTTTTTGTCGTCTGACGATGATTGCAGACCGTCGGGCTCGGCGAGCGAGCCCGACGCGCGACTGATTTGCCGTCAGAACGGATAGTGTTGCGGCCCTTCGATGGTGATCCAGCGCAGATCGGTGAATTCGTTGATCACGGCCTTGCCGCCGAACCGGCCGTAGCCGCTGGCCTTGGTGCCGCCGAACGGCATCTGCGCCTCGTCGGCGACGGTCGGACCGTTGATATGGCAGATGCCGGTCTCGATCCGTTTCGCCACCGCCATGGCGCGGACGATGTCCTGTCCGAACACCGCGGCCGAGAGGCCGTATTCGGTGTCATTGGCGACGCGGACCGCTTCGTCGACGCCATTGACGCGGATGATCGATTTCACCGGTCCGAACGATTCCTCGCTGTAGATCTTCATCGCCGGGGTGACGCCGTCGAGCAGGGTGGCTTCGACCACGGTGCCGGTGCGCTTGCCCCCGGCCACCACCCTGGCGCCCTTGGCAACCGCGTCCGCGATCAAATCGTCCATGCGTTCGGCCGGCAACAGATCGACCAGCGATCCCAGCACGACATGGCCGCGCGGATCGCCGGCGGGAAGTTTTGCGGCCTTGGCGGCCAATTTGGCGACGAACACATCGGCGATTTTGCTGTCCACTACGATGCGTTCGGTCGACATGCAGATCTGGCCCTGGTTCATGAAGGCGCCGAATGCCGCGGCGTCGACCGCCTGGTCGAGGTCGGCATCATCAAGCACCAGCAGCGGCGCCTTGCCGCCGAGCTCCAGCAGCACCGGCTTCAACTGTTCCGCGGCGAGTTTGGCGATGATGCGGCCCACTTTGGTGGATCCGGTGAAGTTGATGCGGCGGACCGCCGGATGAGCGATCAGCGCCTCGACGATCCTGGCGGCATCCGCCGGCGCATTCGACAGCACATTGACCACCCCCTTGGGGAAACCGGCCTCGTTGAGCACCTGGCCGATCAATTGGTGGGTGCCCGGGCAGATTTCGGAGGAGCGCAGGATCACGGTATTGCCGCAGGCCAGCGGCGCGGCGATGGCGCGGACGCCGAGGATCACGGGCGCGTTCCACGGCGCCATGCCGAGTACAACACCGGCGGGTTGGCGGATCGCCATCGACAGGATGCCAGGCTTGTCCGATGGAATCACCTCGCCGGTAATCTGGGTGGTCAATGAGGCGGCTTCGCGCAGCATTCCGGCGGCGAGGTGAACGTTGAAGCCGGCCCACGGCGCCGTCGCCCCGGTCTCCTCCTGCATCAGCTTGACGAAGTCCTTGGTGCGGCTTTCCAGCAGGTCCGCCGCCTTCAACAGCAGGCTCCTTCGCAATCCGGGCCCGGTCTGCGACCAGGTCTCGAACGCCTTCGAGGCGGCCGCGACCACTTTTTCGACGTCGGCCGCGGTTGCCGCCGCCGCCCGGCTTGCGACCTTCCCGGTCATCGGATCCTTGCGCTCGAACGTCGCGCCTTTTTCGGCATTCACGGCTTCGCCGTCGATGATGAAGGAAATGTCCATGGTGTGCGTCTCCCTTTGTTGGCAGGTTGTGCCGTCGTCTCGATTTCCGGGCGGTGCGTTCAGAAGCCGAGGATCTCCGCATTGACCGAAGCCTCGAGCCCGCCATCGACGGGCAGATTGGCGCCGTTGATCCAGCGGGCGCCGTCGGAGCAAAGAAAGGCGATGGCGGGTGCGATATCGGGCGACGTTCCGGCGCGTCCGACCCGCGCGATGTCGCTGTCGACCCGTTCGTTGCCGAGCACGGCACGGAATTCCTGCAGGATCGGGGTTTCGACCGGACCCGGACTGACGGCGTTGACGCGGATGCCGCGGCGCTTGAAGAGGTCCTGATGGGCCGCGCGGAACGTCCACAACAGCAGGGCTTCCTTGGAGACCGGATAGCCTTCCGCATCGGTCAGGCCGAATTCCTTGACCAGCGCCGCCGTATCCGGAAAGCCCTGGACGCCGACCAGGGCCTTGGTCCGTTCGAGATTCTGCCGCCAGCCGAAGCCGGCGATGGAGGCGACATTGACGACGCACCCGCCTTCGCGGATGCGCGGGCTGACGGCTTCGGACAGCGCCCGCAGACCGTAGAAGTTGATCGCCAGGGTCCTGGCCACGCCCAGGGTGCCGGAGACGCCCGCGACATTGCACAACGCATCGATCCGCTTCGGCAGCCTCGCCACCAGCGCCTCGACGCCGGCAGGGGACGAGATGTCGGCCTGAATGAATGATGACATCGGTATCGTCGGGGTTCGGAGATCGATGCCGACGATATCGGCGCCGAGATTCGCGGTGAGTTCGGCGGTGCGCGCGCCGATGCCGGAGGCCACACCGGTGATCAGGATCGTCTTTCCCAGAAGCATCTGCATTCTCCTCAAGTTCAGTCTTGCGCATCTTTCGAACGCCCGCTGCCGTCGCGGCTACGAGGGTGGATCGACGTCCTTAGTGAAATTGAGCCGGTAACCGACCGGAAGCAGGCGGATGGCAAAGCGGTCTTCGAGCGCGCCCCAGATGCCGCGCGGCAACAGCAGCGAGAACAACAGCGCGGTGGCGCCAAGGCCGACCAGGTACCAGACGCCGGCGGCACCGAACCAGGCTTCGATCAGAAAGAAGATCACCGCGCCCAGAATGGCGCCCTCGAAAGTGCCGAGCCCGCCGACCAGCGCCATGAAAATCATGTAGGCCGACCACTGCACGCTGAAATAGGTCTTCGGCTGAAAGCTGATGGCGGTGGCGAGCCACAGCGCGCCGGCCATGGCAACACCGGTCGCGGTCAGGACGAAGATGATCCGCTTGGTGGCCTGCACGCGCACGCCGATCGCCGCCGCCGCCTCTTCGTTGTCGCGAATGGCCTGGATCGCGATCCCGACCCGGCTGCGCAGCAGCACGAACAGGGCGCCGAGCAGCACCGCCAGGGCGCCGAGCGCGCACCAATAGGTCAGCGCCCGTCGTGCATCGGTGGCGTAGACGTTGAGCGCGATCAACGACGTGCCGGTTTCGCCTTGGACCAGGTTGTCGAGGTTGACCAGGAGATGGGCGAGCTCCGCCACCACCCACATGCCGATGGCGAATTCGCCGGCGCGCAGCCGCAGCATCAACAGCGAAATCGGCAGCGATAGCAGACCGACCAGGGCCGCGGCGGCAAACAGCGACGGATAGACCGCGACGCCGGCATCGGCGAGGCGGACCGCGCCATAGGCGCCGAGGCCGAAGAAGGCTTGCTGGCCTACCGACACCAGACCGCCATAACCGGCCAGCGCGTTCCACATCGCCGCCATGATCACGTAGATGAACAGGGTGGTCAGCTTGTCGACGGCATTGGCGCTGAAGAGCAGCGGTCCGGCGGCGAGAACCACAAGGCCCGCCACGACCGCCGCCACGGAAGCCTTCGAGGCTCCGGTCCATCGCTCGACCTTCATCCTGCGGCGGTTGGTCATGTCGATCCCCCGAACGCCGCCCGCAGCCGCTCGCGGAGCGTCGGTCCCGTCACGAAGGTGCGGGCAAATAGGATCGCGAGGAACACGACATGACCCGCGATCAAAAACCCCTGTGGATTGATCTGCGCGCCGATACTCTGGGCGATGCCCAGAACGATGCCGCCGACCAGCGTCCCCCACAGCGAGCCGGCGCCGCCGATCACCGCGGCCTCGAATGCGAAGATCAGTTGCGGCGAGCCGGCATAGGCGTCGAATGTTGCGCGCATGGCGAGATACGCCCCGGCGACGCCGACCGTCATCATCGCAATCGCCGTCGCGGTGGCATTGACGGCGCGGGCATTGATGCCGACCAGGCCGGCCGTATCGGCATCCTCCGCCGTCGCCCGGATGCTGCGGCCCAGATGGCTGCGCGACAGGAATAGTTGCAGGGCGCCCAACAGGACCACCGCGGTCACAAACATCAAGACCGCAAGCTGACCGATAAAGACGTCATCGGCGATTTCCCAGGAGTCGTAGGACAGGGAGCCGATGAAAGGGGCCAGTGAGCGGGTATCGGCGCCGAATTTTTCGAACAGCAGGTTTTCGATGACGATGGTCAGCCCGAAGGTCGACAGGATCGGCACCAGCGCGCCGCCGCGAAAGCTTTGCTCCAGGATGAAACGCTGCAAGGCCACCCCGATCAGCGCCATCGCCGGCAATACCAGGACGAGGCCGGAGAACGGCGATATCCCGAACCTGTCGGCCAGCGCCCACAGCGCGAAGGCGGCGACGATGGACAGGCTGCCATGCGCCAGATTGATGATGCGCATCACGCTGAACATGAACGACAGTCCGCAGGCGATCATGGCATAATAGCCGCCGAGCAGGATGCCCTGAACGATCTGGTTGGCCCAAATCATCATGGGGCCGGAGCCTTCGTTCTGGTATCGGAGAGACCGAAATAGGCGTCGGTGATCTGGTCGCGCGAGACTTGGCCGGCGACGCCCTGCAGTACGATTCGCCCCTCCAGCATGCAGATGACGCGGTCGGCCACGCCGAGCGCGCGGTTGAGATCCTGCTCGACAACGATGCAGGTGGTTCCCGATTTCATCAGCGACGTCAGCGAGGCATAGACCTGTTCGACCGCAATCGGCGACAGGCCGAGCGACACTTCGTCCAGCAGCAGGATCTCCGGATTGGTCATCAGCGCCCGGCCGATGGCGGTCGCCTGCTGTTCGCCGCCGGACAGGCTGCCGGCCTTGGCATGGCGGCGCCGCTTGAGCTGCGGCAATGCGTCCATCACCGCATCGACGGTCCAGACGCCGGGCCGTTTCGCGGCATGGGACAGCAGCAGGTTTTCTTCCACCGTCATCTGCGCAAACAGACGGCGTCCTTCCGGAACCAGCGCAATGCCGAAGTTGACCCGTTTGTGAGCCGGCATCGCCGTGACATCGATCGCATCGAACAAGATCCGCCCGCCGGCAGGCGGATGCGCGCCGGCGATGGCGCGAAGAAGCGTGGTTTTGCCGGCGCCATTGGCGCCGACGAGAGCGACCGTTTCGCCCCGGGTTACCGTGAAGGAGACATCCTTGACCGCCTGCAACTGGCCATGGCGAACGTCCAGCCTTTCGATCGACAGCCGCCTCATTGGACACCGCCGCCGAGATAGGCCGCGATGACGGCCCGATCGGCCATCACGGTCTTGGGATCACCGTCGGCGATGATTCGGCCGGCGTCCATGCAGATCAGCCGTTCGGCGACCTGCAGCAGGATGTGCACGATGTGCTCGATCCAGACCACGGCGATGCCGCGACGCCGCAACTCGCGGATGGTTTCAACCAGTTCCGACGCCTCGCCGTCGGTCAGTCCGCCGCCGATCTCGTCGAGCAGCAGTACCACGGGATTGGTTGCCAGTGCCCGGGCCAGTTCGAGACGCTTGCGGTCGAGCAGGCCGAGCGCTTCGGCGCGCCGGTTGGCGACCCCGATCATGCCGCACAGTTCGATGGAATCGATTGAACGGTCATACGCTTCGTTGCGATGGAAGCCGCCGCCATTGCTGGCGGCGGCGAAGACGTTTTCGAATACCGTCATGCCGCTGAACGGTCGCGGGATCTGATGGGTGCGCACGATTCCCATCCGGCACCGTTCCGACGTCGGCACGGCCGTGACGTCGGCGTTGCGGAAGCGCACCGATCCGGAATTCGGTTCGTGCGCGCCCACCAGTACACCGAGCAGCGTGGTTTTTCCGGCGCCGTTCGGGCCGACGATACCGACCGCTTCGCCGGAGCGAATGGCGAAATCCACACCGTCGAGAACCACAAGCGCGTTGAAGCGCTTGCGGATCCCGGATGCGGCAAGGATCGTGTCGGTATCGCTGGTCGTCATTACTTGGTGTACGGGATCAGCTTGGCGCCGATCGGAACGTTGGGATCGGTGGCGTGCTCGGTCACGACATAATCCAGCTTGAACTTGCTGCCGGCGGCGGCCTTGACCCATTGGGCGCCGATGATCGGGCCGGGCGACACGTTCGGGAACGGCCCGCTGGTGAAATCGACCTTGCCGGCCATGGTAGTGGTCTTCAGGGTCGACAGCGCCTTGGCGACCGCGGCCTTGTCGGTCGGCGTGCCGCTCGCCTTGAGCGCCTCGAAGCCGGCGTCGAGCAGGGCCATCGAAGCGCCGAGTTGCTGGGTCCACTGCTTGCCGGACGACTTTTCGTAACCGTCGGCGAGTTCGGTGCCCGACACGCCGCTGATGGTCGATTTGTAGGGAAAGGCCTTGTGCCAGTAACACGCGCTGGACAGGTTGTAGCCGAGGTCGCCGAGTGCGGAGACCTGGGACGGAAACAGCCCGGTCTTCGCGATCTGCCCGATCTTCACCATCCGCGTGTATCCTTGCTGCGCGGCCTGGCGCCAGAACGCGGCAAAGTCCGGCGGGATCGGGAAGGTGTTGAAGATTTCGCAGCGTTCCTTCTTGAACAACGCGATCTGCGCCGAGTAGTCGGTGGTGCCGTCTTCGTAAGGACCCGGATCGACGATGGTATAACCCTCCTTGGCGAGCAGCGGCGCCAGATTGGCCCGGATCGCGTTGCCGTCGGCGTCGTTGGGATAGAGCACGGCGACCTTCTTGTTGGTCTGCACGCTGCCGCCCCACAGCGAGGTATAGGTCTTGGCGAACTCGCCGACGCCGAAGCCGAAATGATAGGTCCACTTGAACGGCGAGGGCTGGCCGGGTTTGGCGCCGCGGCCGAAATACCAGGCTTCCCAGGGCATCACCGTCGACAGGCAGGGAACGCCTGCGGCCTCGCACGCATCCGCCACCGGATTGATTACCTCGGGGGTCGATACCGCCAACATCATATCGACCTTGTCCTGGTTGATCAGGCTCTTGGCCAGCTGGCTGGCGCGCGACGGATCGGACTGGGTGTCCTGATCGAGGATCTGGACCTGATAGGTCTGGTCGCCGATCTTGAAGCCGTTGCTCAGCGCCTTGCGCGCCACTTCAAGCACATAGCCGTCGGTCTCGCCAAAACCGCCCAGCGCGCCGGTGCGCGGGCTGATGAAGCCAACCTTGAGGGTCTTGTCGGCACCCGCCGCAAAGACTCTGCCGCTTCCCGCCGCGAGCGCCACACCCCCGGCGCCCACCGCCATCACCTCGCGTCGCGACAGACCGCCTCGCGCGCCGGTCTTGTTGTCAGTCCCTGTCTTCCTCATGATCGCGTCCTCCCTCTCCCTGTTTCCCGAAGCTGCGACGGCGTCGCTTCAAATCGGGTATTGCCCCGGCAGGCTGGATACGGTGATCCAGCGCAGTTCGGTGAATTCATGGATCGCGGCCTTACCGCCAAAGCGCCCGTAGCCCGACGCCTTCATGCCGCCGAACGGCATCTGCGCCTCGTCATGCACCGTCGGTCCGTTGACGTGGCAGATGCCGGACTCGATGCGGAGTGCCACGTCCATCGCCCGCTTGACGTCGCGGCCGAATACCGCGGACGACAGGCCGTACTCGGTATCGTTGGCCACCCGCACTGCCTCATCGACGCCGCGCACGCGGATCACGGCCACTACAGGACCGAACGATTCCTCGGAATAGATCCGCATCGCCGGCGTGACGTGATCGATCACCGTGGCATCCATCAACATGCCGTTGGCGCGTCCCCCGGTCAGGATGCGCGCGCCCTTGGAAACTGCGTCCTTGATCAGCCCGTCGATCCGCCCGACGGCTTCATGGCCGATAATGGTGCCGAGCGGCCGCTTGCTCTCCAGCGGATTGCCCGCGATCAGCGTCGCCGCCTTCCTCGCCAGCCTGTCGACAAAAGGTGTCGCCACCGTCTCGTCGACGACGATGCGCTCGGTCGACATGCAGATCTGGCCCTGGTTCATGAAAGCGCCGAAGGCCGCGGCCGCCACCGCTTCGTCGAGATCGGCGTCGTCGAGGACGACCAATGACGCCTTGCCGCCGAGTTCGAGCAGGACCGGTTTGAGATGGCGCGCCGCAATCTCCGCGATCAGGCGGCCGACCCGGGTCGAACCGGTGAAGTTCACGCGCCGCACCGCCGGCTGGGCGATCAGCGCTTCGACGATCCTGGCCGCATCGGCGGGCGCATTGCTGATCACGTTGACGACGCCGCCGTCCAATCCGGCGTCGCAAAGGCATTCGCCGATCAGCCGATGGGTGCGGGGACAGATTTCCGAGGCCTTAAGGATGACGGTGTTGCCGCAGGCGAGCGGCATCGCCAGCGCGCGCACCCCGAGGATCACCGGCGCGTTCCAGGGCGCAATACCCAGCACGACCCCGACCGGCTGACGCAGCGCGATCGCATGTCATGCCCGGCTTATCCGAAGCGATCACCTCGCTGCCGATCTGCGTGGTTGCCGCGGCGGCCTCGCGCAGCATGCCGGCGGCAAGCTCGACGTTGAACCGGGCCCAGCCGGTGGTCGCGCCGGTCTCCATCGCCATGGCGGTGACGAACGCCTCGACGCGGCTTTCGACGATCGCAGCGGCCTCCAGCAGGCGGGCGCGGCGCTCGCTCGGCCCCACGGCCGACCACCGCGGAAACGCCGACGCCGCCGAAGCGACCGCGGCGGAAGCGTCCGATATTGTCGCCGCTGCGGCGCGCGATACCACCTTGCCGGTTACCGGGCACAGGCGTTCAAAAAATGCGCCGTTGGAGGCGGGCTGGTTTCTGTTTCGAAGCAGCAGTGGCACCTCGAGCCGGTCCATGCGGTCCGGCGTGAGGCCTTTGTTTTCGCCCTGAGCAGGCACCAGCATCCGACCGCCTTTCATGCGTTCGTCCAGCTTCGCGTGGCGCGGAAGCCGGGTATCTGACTTGGGCTCGAGGTAGACGAGCGCCGGTGCGGCGCGGAAATCCGCTCCCCGAATGCATTTCCTCATGTTGGTCCGGGCGAGCGGCCCGGTTGGGCCCAGTAAGCCGCATTCCGTCGCTCGATTGAATGTACTTTTTTAGCAAGAGATTGTACTTTTACACTACAAACTTGGAATTGAACCGCAAATGTCCGTCCTGTCCGGTTCCGAACCACACCCGGCGCGGGTAACAGGCCCCGCGAGGCCGGCCGGCCCGCCCGTCATCGCCTCGCGCATGCAGACCGCCTTGGTCGCACGTACCTGGTCGATGGCCGGTCTCGATGGATCTTCCCGCTGCCAGTTGTTTCTCGTTCTGCATGGCGAGGCGAGGTTTGTGGGTGACGACGGCATCACCATCGAACTCACCGCGCCCTCCATGCTGTGGCTGCCGCAACTCACGCCCGGCGAATTTCGTCTCCCGGCGGGCAGCGACGGCGTCGTTGCCTCGATCGCGGAGGGTTTCATCTTGCGAACCGTCGGCGACAGCCCGGTCGCGGCGCATCTGCGGCCCTTGCTGAACCGCGCCACGGTGGCGCAGCAGGACAAGATTGTCGCGAATCTGTCGGAGGTCGAAATCGCATTCGCGGCGCTGGTCCGGGAGTCTCATGAGCAAAAGCCCGGTGCCTCCGCCATGATGGGCCATCATGTCGGCTGTCTGCTGCTGCATTTGTGGCGGGCTTCCGGCAGCAATTCGATGGTACGGGGATCGGGGGCAACGACGGTGCAGCGCTTCCGGCAACTCGTCGAACTGCACTACCGGGACAACCTTTCGATTGCGGACTTTGCCAAACTGCTCGGTGTCACCCGGGCGCATTTGCACGACGCCTGCGAACGCAGCGCGCAAAGCACGCCGCTAAAACTCATTCATGATCGCCTCGTCGAGGAAGCGCGGTTGCGGCTGGAGAATACCGAGTTCCCGGTGGAACAGATCGCCTACGGATTAGGCTTTCGCGATCCCGGCTACTTCAATCGTTTCTTCAAGCGATTGACCGGGATGTCTCCAGGTGCGTTCCGGCAAACCATCGCCGCGGCGCGCCCGACCACCGACACGCCGTCCTTTGCCGCATGGCCGTGAGCGAAATTCGCCAGCCTCGACCCGCCCGTCGTGTATAAAGCAATCTGAAGCCCACCCCAGATTCCCGAAGGCATTGACCGAATGAATACCCACCCGCGAATCGATCCGGTAAAACTCGACAGGTTGGCCGAAGTGGCCATCAAGATCGGCCTGCAACTCGCGCCGGGGCAGGACCTGTTGCTGACAGCGCCAACCGCGGCGCTGCCGCTGGTGCGACGGATCGCCGAGCATGCCTACAAAGCAGGCGCCGGGCTGGTGACGCCATTGTTCTCGGATGAGGAAGTCACGCTGTCGCGCTACCGGCACGGTGCCAACGACAGCTTCGACCGCGCCGCCAACTGGCTCTATGACGGGATGGCGAAGGCGTTCGACGCCAACACCGCGAGGCTCGCCATCGTCGGCGACAATCCGATGCTGCTGTCGGGCCAGGATCCGGCAAAGGTTGCGCGCGCCAGCAAGGCCAATTCGGTAGCGTATCAACCGGCCCTGGAAAGGATCGTCAATTTCGACGTCAACTGGAACATCATCGCCTATCCGAGTACGTCGTGGGCGAAGCAGGTGTTTCCCGACGACGAAGAGCCGGTGGCGGTTGCCAAGCTTGCCGACGCCATTTTCGCCGCCTCGCGCGTCGACAACGACAATGCGGTCGCCGCGTGGGAGAAGCACAATGCCACGCTGCGCGGTCGCACCGAGTGGCTGAACGGGCAGCGATTCCACGCGCTGCATTACTCCGGGCCGGGCACCGACCTGACCATCGGGCTGGCCGACGGTCATGAATGGCAGGGCGGCGCGTCGACCGCCCGGAACGGCATCACCTGCAACGCCAACATCCCGACGGAGGAGGTTTTCACCACGCCGCATGCGGCGCGGGTGCAAGGCCATGTCGTCAGCAGCAAGCCGTTGTCCTACCAGGGCACGCTGATCGACAACATCGCGGTCAGGTTCGAAGCCGGCCGCATCGTCGAGGCAAAAGCCACGCGCGGCGCCGAGGTGCTGAACAAGGTGCTCGACACCGATGAAGGCGCCCGCCGACTCGGCGAAGTGGCGCTGGTGCCGCACTCCTCGCCGATCTCGAAAAGCGGGCTGTTGTTCTTCAACACGCTGTTCGATGAGAACGCTGCCTGCCACATCGCGCTCGGCCAATGCTATTCGAAATGCTTCGTCGATGGCGGCAAGCTGACGCCGGCGCAGATCGCGGCGCAGGGCGGCAACAAGAGCCTCATCCACATCGACTGGATGATCGGCTCGGACCAGACCGACATCGACGGCGTTCACGCCGATGGCCGGCGGGTTCCGGTATTCCGGAAGGGTGAATGGGCCTGAGAATTCCGGGCCGCTGAACCCTTCCCGGGTCCGCCAAACCGCCATTGTCTTGGATTTTCCCTTTTACCGCCCTGGGGGAGAACAACTCCCCCCGGCTCCTCTCAAATTTGAAAGACGGTTCCTTTGCTTTCGAGGCCGGGATTCACGACATTTCGGTGTGTGATTGGACGGTCCCGGAAGACGAAAATGACGATGAAGGACGCTGAATTTGACGGCTTTGGCGAGCCGATCCTGAAGAGCCAGGCGCTCCCTGTGGAGCCGCACGGGGCGTTGTCGCGCGGGATGGTTCGGGTCGGAACCGGCATTTTCTGGGCCCTGGTCACGGCCATCGTGGTGGCGCGCGTGGCCTATTTCAATCCGGGCTTTACCGACCAGATCGCGGACGTGTCCAACCGGGTGCTGATGGCGCTTGCGGCGTTGTGCGTTTAGCCTCCCGACGATAGCCACGTCACACCAACAGGTGGACGATCGCAAGACTGATCAACAGCAGCAACAGCAGTGACAGTGTCACGGCAGCGGTGACGCGCCCGCCGACCCGTCCGATCACGCGGACATCTACCCCCAGTCCCAGCGCCGCCATCGAAATCACTGTCAGGAAAGAAGCTGTCTTGAGTAGCGGCGTTACCCAGACGGTCGGAATGATCTCGAATGACCGCAGCGCGGCCAGGCAGAGAAACCCGATGATGAACCACGGCACCATCTGAAAAAACCTGAAACCGGCCGGCTTGACGCCGGCTTGGGCGTCGCGCCGCAGATGGCGCCCGAACAGCGAAAAGCCGAGCACGATCGGCCCCAGCGTCAGAACCCGCACCAGCTTCACCAGCGTTCCGATCTGGGTGCTGAGCAGGCCGGCGGGCACGGTCGCGGCGAGAACCTGTGGCACCGCATACACGGTCAGTCCCGCCAGCACGCCGTATCGGGTCGGCGTCAGGCCCAGCAGTGGAATCAGCAACGGCAGGCCGAGCACGACGACCACGCCGAGAACCGCGGTGAACGATATCGACGAAGCGATTTCATCGCCGTCGGCGCCGATCACAGGGGCAACCGCCGCGATCGCGGAATTGCCGCACACTGAATTGCCGCACGCGACCAGGATCGAAAGCCGTACCGACAGCCCGAGCAGCCGGCTGATCCCGTAGGTCGCAGCCAGCATGATGGCCACGGTTACCACGATGGCGGTCAGCAACGAGACACCGGAAGCAGCGATGGCGGCAAGGCTGATCGAGGCGCCGAGCAACGTCACCGCAACTTCGAGAATCTGTTTGGCGCTGAAGGCAATTCCGGCGCGCCAGCGCGGGCTCGGCTGCCAGGCGGTGCGGATCGCCATTCCCAGCACGATGGCGATCACCAGCGCTTCGAGATAGGGATGATCGAAGGTGCGTTCTTCGAAAACCTGCAACCCCAGCGATATGAACGCGATCGCCACGCTCAGGAGAATACCCGGCAACAAGGTTTTCGCGGGTGTGAACATGGCCGCCCGGGCCGGGCTTTTTTCGGGATCCTTGTTGTCGGTCATTTCGCTGTGTTTCGGGGTGCGCCACGTGGTTCGGCGCTGCGTGGCGGGAACAATGTCAGGGGTTACAGTATATGTTGTCACGGTCGGCGCAAAGCGGAGAACATTTTGTCGCGACAATGGCGGTGGAGAGCATGAACGCCCACGGGCGGTTCAGCGAACCCGGCCGACCGGCGCCGAGGAGGGCGGGCCGGGGTCGTCGACGGCGACTTCCGCGCGCCGGAGCGGCAGGTCCGGCGCCGGGGCGGTCAGGATGGCGCGCAGGCGTATCGGCTTGACCGGTTTCCGAAGCACGACAATCTCCCGCCTCGCCGCCTGCTCAAAGATGGCGCTGTCGGTCTCAGCCGTCATCAGCGCCAGGCCGATGCTCCGCCCAAAACTCCGAAGGATGCGATCCGCTATCGCCAGGCCGTTCTCTCCACCCGAAAGCCGGTAATCGATCAACGCTTGCCAGCGGATCGTGTCGTCGCGTCCCTCGAGGATCGCCATGGCCTGGTCGCCGGTGCGGCAGGTTTCGACGCGCAAACCCCAGCTTGCGATCATGCGTTGCATGGCATCGCGCACCAGGGGATCGTCGTCGATCACCACCACGCCCACGCTCGAGGCGGTGGTCAGCGCCAGCGGCGCGTTGGCCTCCGGCGCGGGTTGCTCCGGCGCGGGTGCCGCGATCGGAACAGTCACCTTGAAGCAACTGCCCTTGTCGGGCTTCGAGGAGAAATCCAGTGGCCAGTTCATTCCGAAGCAGAGGCGCCGGACGGTGGCAAGACCAAGGCCGAATCCGCGCTCACGATCGCGGGCCGGATTATCGATCTGATAAAACTCCTCGAAGATGCTATGGCGATGCTGCTCGTCAATGCCGACGCCGGTATCGACAACCCAGATCTCGGCCGTCGTTCCCCGGTGGCGAACGCCCATCAGAATCCCGCCCGCGGGCGTGTAGCGGACGGCGTTGATCGCCAGATTGGCAAGCACCCGCTCCAGCAGGTCGGGTGCGACCGCCGCCCACTGTCGGGTCGGCACGATCCTGATCTTGAGGCGCTTCTGTTCCGCCTCTGGCCTGACGCTGACTTCCACCCGTTCGAGCACCCGTTGCAGCGGGGTCGAAACCACGCGGGCGCGGCGCACGGCGGAATCGGTTTGCGCGATTCCGAGGATGGCGTTGAACTGCCGGTCCAGGCTGCTGGCGCAATCCGCCAGCCTGCCGACGATCTCCCTGTAACTGTCATCGCCGCCCTTGGTCGCCAGCAACGAGGTATAAAATCCGAGCGCCTGCAGCGGTTGCCGCAGGTCATGGCTGGCCGCGCTGAAGAAGCGGGTGCGCTCGGCCAGTGCGTCCTCGACGACCTGCGTCTGCTGCTTCTGCCGAGCCAGAATCTCGGCGAGATCGAGCCGGCTCGAGATCAATGCACCGATGTTGCGCCGTCCCAGCATGCCGATGAAGCCGATGAAGGGCAGCGCCAGCACCAGCAGCAGCGCGGACAATCGCGCCGCATCGGCGCCCTGAAACGCCAGCCAGGATGCGGCGGGCAGCACGCCGCAGAGCGCCGTCGCGATCAGGCAGGGAAAAAACGGCGCCGCGGTATAGGCGGAAGCCGCCATCAGGTTGATCAAGCCCCATACCGGCACCACCAGCGAAACCGTATCGCCGTGCACGTACATCAGGATCGGGCCGAGGCTCCAGGCAAAGCCGCGGGCGCCGGCGACGGCCGCGCGTGCCCAGCCCCAGCGCGCGAGCCCCCTGTCTGGGGGATTTGCAGCTTGAAAACGCCGGTCCAGTATCGTCAGCCCGACATCGGCTGCGGCGACGAGGCCGAGCCAGATTGCGGCCATCGGCAGGTTTCCCGAGCCAAGGGTCACGCTGATCAAGGTGACCAGCGCCGCGCCCAGGGTTGAGGACCCGAGAAAAAATCTTCGGCTGTGATAGGAGCGGTACAGCGCCCGAATTCGCGCCGCGCCGACGTCGGCGGCGCGCCGTTCGCCGTCGGCTCGAGCGGTCAAATGATCCCGAGCCGCATCGCCTTGGCGACCGCCTCGGTCCGGTTGCTCGCCTGCAGACGGGCGAAGATGTGCTGCCAATGGTTTCTCACCGTACTCTCGGTTATGCAGAGCTGCTCTCCGATTTGCTTGTCGAGTTGGCCGTTGCCGGCCAGCAGCAGAATTTCGCGGCGCCGGATCGACAGCGTGCCGGAAGCGGATGCCGGCAGCGGGCTGTCATCGAACACCGTGCCTCCGTTGAAAATCGTATCGATCGCCGCAGCCAGGGCGTCGGTGTCCCTGTCCTTGGAAAGGCAGGCAACGCCGCCGGTGGCTCTCACCCTGGCGACGACGGCTTCCGTCGGGTCGGCGCAGAGCAGTCCGATGGCGATCCCCGGATAGCGCCGCCGAACCTCCTCCAGAAGCGTGACGCCGTCGCCGCCAACGAGGCGGTAGTCGGACAGACAAAAATCGATGTCGTCGGTGACGGAGAGCAACTCCAGCGCCGAACTGGCGCCGTCCGCGACCAGGATACGAAGGCCGGGCAGCGCTTCGGTCACGGCCCGCTGCAAACCATCGCGGTAGATCGGATGATCGTCAACGAACAGCATTGTTCTCATGATCGCGTTCCAGCTTGAGACGCGCCGGCCCCAGGTTCACGGACCGACGCAATCGTGACAGCGGCACGACCAAGATGCAATAGGCGCGGCCTTTGCGGTATCTGGCGAAAATGACAGATTGTGAGCATGCCGCCCGCCACTAGCTTGGCGCGGCGACGAGACCAGATTTAGACGCACCAAAACCTTTTGCAGACGTCGCATCCATTTTGAATGACGGCGATATCGGCAGGCACGTTCTCGCCTGTTGATGGATCCGCGGGCGGCACCCGACAGCGCCGTCCGCGGAAATTTCCTAACGCTTCTTGCGGCGAAGGTTGTCGAAATACACGATGACGATGATCAGGAGCCCGGTGATGATCCGCTGCCAGAATGAATTGAGGTTGAGCAGGTTGGCGCCGTTGTTGATCGTGGTCAGGATGAACGAGCCGAGCAGCGGGCCGTAGATCGAGCCGATGGCGCCGAACAGCGAGGTTCCGCCGATCACCGAAGACGCGATCGCCTGCAATTCCCAGCCCTCGCCCTGGGTGGGATTGCCGATCCCGATGCGGGTGCCGAGCAGGATGCCGACGAAGGCGGCGCAGAACGCCGACAGCACATAGGCGACGTAGATCATCGCCTTGGTGTTGACGCCGGACAGCCGCGCGGCCTCGGCATTGGAGCCGATCGCGAACAGATAGCGGCCCCATTTGCTGTGATGCAGGAAGATATAGGCGGGTACCGCCACCAGCAGCACCATCAGGAACAGGTTCGGCACGCCGAACAGGCTGCCTTGCGAGAAATCCGTGAAGGTATCGTTGGTGATGGAGATGGTCGCGCCGTTGGTGATCAGGAGGCCGATGCCGCGCAACGCCTGCATGGTGGCCAGCGTCATGATGAACGGCGGCAGGCCCATCTGGACGATGCCGAAGGCGTGGAAGGCGCCGATCGCGATGCCGATCAGCAGCGTGATCACGATGGCGAGCCAGATCGGATAGTCGGCGCCGAGCAGCAGCGCGACGATCAGGCTGGCGAAACCGGTAATGGCGCCGACCGACAGATCGATCCCGGCGGTGATGATGACGAAGGTCTCGCCGATCGCCAGGATCGCGATCATGGCGCCCTGGCGCAGCAGGTTCTCGATGTTGTTCGTGGTCCAGAACGTATTGGTGGCCATCGACAGCGCGAACCACATCAGGGCCAGAAGGCCGAGCAGGGTCAGGCTGAGGAGGACGCCGATGGCGGCGCCGCTGTTCTTGACCGGTTGAATTGTCTGGACACTCATCGCGCTGCCGCCCTCCCCAAAGCCGCTGTCAAACGCCGATCGCCTGGCCGAGAATTTCCTCGTGCGAGGCGTCCTTGAATCCGTGGCTGGCGACGATCTGGCCGCGCCGGAACACATGCAGCGTGTCGGCAAGCTCATAGACCTCCGGCAGATAGGAGGAAATCATGATGATGCCGGCGCCGCGGTGCAGCAAGGCGCCGAGCAGCCGGTAGATCTCCGACTTGGTTCCGACGTCGACACCGACGGTGGGTTCATCGAAAATGAACAGTTTGGCGCCGTGATTGAGCCACTTCCCGATCACGATCTTCTGCTGGTTGCCGCCGGAGAGGCTGTCGGCATGGGCGCCGCGGGACGCGGTCTTGATCTGCAGATCCTTGATCTGGCGGTCGGCGTGCCGCGCCTCGCGGGCGATGTTGATGACCGGGCCGCTGCAGAGCCGGTCGAAGATCGGCAGGTTGACGTTGAAGCCGACGCCGAGGTTGAGGCAGAGGCCCTGGTCGCGCCGGCTTTCGGGCGCCAGCGCGATGCCGAGGTCCATCGCCCTGCGCTCGGAACGGATCGATACCGGCTGGCCCTGCCAGATGATCTCGCCTGACGTTGCCGGGAACCGGCCGAACAGGCTTTGCACGAATTCGCTGCGCCCGGCGCCGATCAGGCCGTAGAGGCCGACGATCTCACCGGCGCGGACCGTGATCGAAACGTCGCGAAACCCGTCGCCGCACAGCGCCCTGGTGGCGAGAATCACAGGGCCGAACGGCACGGTTTCCTTGTGGTAGATCTGTTCGAGCGAGCGGTTGATCATGCCGAAGATGAGATCGGCCTCGGTGGTTTCCGCAACCGTCCGGGTCGAGATCAAGGCGCCGTCGCGCAGGATCGAGACCCGGTCGGCGATCTCGAAAACCTCTTCCAGCCGGTGGCTGATATAGACGATGGTGACGCCTTGGGCCTTGAGGCGGCGGATCAGCGCAAACAGCGCCGCGGCTTCCTGGCGGGTGAGATAGGCGGTCGGCTCGTCGAAGATCAGAAACCGGACGCCGCGCCGCTCGGCGCGCGCGGTCGCCACCAGTTGCTGCTGGCCGACGCTGAGCGAGGAAAGCGGTGCGCCGGCCGGCAGGTCGAAGCCAAGCTCGTCGAGCAGCTTCTGGCCCTCGCGCACCATGGCGCCATGCTGCAGCAGCCCGAACCGTACGTTCTCGTCGCCGAGGAAAAGATTGGCCGCCACGGTGAGATGCGGGCAAAGCACCACTTCCTGGTGGACCGCATTGATGCCGAGGTCGATGGCTTCGTGCGGGGTCGCCAGCGCCACCGGCCGGCCTTCCCAGTAGACCTCGCCGCCGCTGCGGCGATACACGCCGGTGAGAAGCTTGATCAGGGTCGATTTGCCGGCGCCGTTTTCGCCGACGATGGCGTGGATCTCACCCTGCTCGAAGCTGAGATCCACGGCCTTCAACGCGTGGGTGGCGTCGAAACGTTTATCGAGTTTCTTGAGCACGAGCAGCGGCGCGCCGGACGCGCCGCTGCCGATGGGGGCGTTCTGCCGAGACGATGGGGCGCCGGTTGAAGCTATCGACTGCATGGCCGGCGCTCCTTGACGTCTCTAACCTATCACTTGATCTTCGGGCTGAGCAATTCCTGCGAGCGCTCCGAACCCATGTTGGCCTTGGTGATGAGGTTGGCGCCGGTATCGACATTGGCTTCAACCTTTTCGCCCTTGGAGACGGCCAGTGCGGTCTTGATGCCGTCGTAACCCATGCGGAACGGGTCCTGCACCACGAGGCCGGCAAGCACGCCGTCGCCGAGGAACTTGACGGTCTTGGGATCGGAGTCGAAGCCGATCACCTTGATGGTGTCGGCCTTCTTGTTCTCGGCGATCGCCTGGCCGGCGCCCTGTGCCATGATCAGGTTCGAGGCGAACACGCCGCGCAGGTTGGGATTGGCGGTGATCAGGTCGGTCATGATGTTGAGGCCGGTGGTCGCCTGGCCGTCCGCCACCTTGTCGGCGACCAGCTTGAGACCCGGATACTTGGCGGCGATCTGTTCCTTGAAACCCTTGGCGCGCTGGTCGAGCGAACCTACCCCTGGCAGCGAGGTGATCAGGGCGACGTCGCCTTCCGCCTTGCCGTACTTGGCCTGGATTGCCGCGGCGAGGCCATCGGCCGCGATCCGTCCGCCGGACACGTTATCGGTGGTCAGGAACGAGGTGAAAGCCTTGGAATCGGCGGCCGAATCGATACCGATGATCTTGACCTTCTTGGCGGCGGCGTCGATCGGTTTGCCAAGCGCGGCGAACTGGGTCGGCGAGATGACGACGGCAGCCGGACCGCCGGAGACAGCGTTCTCCAGGATCGAAATCTGGCCGTTGATGTCGGACTCCGACTGCGCGCCGAGTTCCGGCACCTTGACGCCGAGATCCTTGCCGGCCTTACGCGCGCCGGCAAGCACGATCTGCCAGTAGAACGAGGTGGTGTCCTTGACGATGATCGGGATGGTGACGTCGGCGGCAAAAGTCGGCGTCGCGAAGGCCGCTAGCGAGGCGACAACCGCGGCAATGACAGTCTTCTTCATGGCTTTCCTCCGTTGGTGAGAGCCTTTGCTCCCGTTGCTTGTTAAACCCGCAAATCAAACACTGTTTCGGATCGGGGCCGTCATCCCGGCGCGCCTCGATGATCTGCCCCGGCGCGACCGAGCGCGGCCGTCAGGCGCCGTTGCCTGATGCGAAGCCCGTTGGCCTGGGCGAGTTCGATCAACCCGCCAAAGCGACGCTGCTTCTTCGCCTCATGATTGATGAAGATTTCGGCCAGACGGTGATCGAGGAAAGGATTTAGAAACCGGTCCATGACGGTCGAGTGATAGGCACGGGCCTGATCGGCCATGCCGAGTCCGGCAAACACCGGCAGCACTTCCTCGTCGTAGAGATTGTCGAGTTCAGCACGGAACGTCTCGTCCGCCATGGCCTCGCGAACGGTGAGGACGGCCGCCGCCCTGCGAGTTGCCCAGATCTCCGCCAGATAAGTGTGGCCCAGATTGAGAATGAAGAGTTTCAGGCGTTCATAGGGCCGAAGATCGCCCGTGATGACGACGTCCGCATGGCGGAACGGCGGTGTAAACCCGCTCTGGTCTTCGATTGCCCACAGCGCATAGGGCTCCGCGACCGCGCCAACCGGCTCAAGGGGCTCCGACACGATGCGGTCGACCAGTGAATTGACCCAGATGCAATCCTCGGCAACGAAACGGCGCGCTTGCGCGCCCGCCTGCCACCCTTCAAGCACGCCGAGCACGGCGGCGCGCAACACTCGCCCGTTGGACGGCGTCAATTCGCACGGCAGCAGCGTCAGGGGCCCGGCATCGGCGCGATGGCGGGCGAGCAGGAGTTTGGCGAGCTTGGCGGGAAACGACCGCGGAACCTGGCCTTCCGGACTGTCGGCGGGATCGGTCTCGTAGCCCCGGTCGGCGGTGTTCGAGATCACATAGCGGGCTTCGCAAAATAGCCGCTCGACCTCGCCCCAGTTTTCGGTGGCGTCGACGCCGCTGCCGATGCTGCCGACTTCGACCCGGTCGTTCACCACGGCGCCGTCCGCCATGCCCTTGATGAGAACCGGGTACGGCTTGCCGGTGGCAAAGGCGGCAAGACGCTTCCGGCTCATGGGGTTCTGCGTCGTCTGCACCACGACGATGGGGCTCATCTGATCGCCCGCCATGGCCTCACTGGCGAACAGGTCGGCATGCGCCTGCAGAAAGCGGCTGGTGCCAAACTGAAGGATTGGAAACGCGCTCACGGGTCAGATCTCGATGATGGCTTTGATCACACCTGCGCCGGGCGTGATCCAGAAGGGAAAGCAGTCGGGCGCCTGTTCGAGCGCGGCACGGTGGGTAATCAGCGCATCGGTGGGCAGCAGTCCCTCCCGCAGGGCGCCGAATACGGTTTGGAAATCCTCCGGCGTTGCGTTTCGGCTGCCAAGCAACGTGGTCTCGCGTTTGTGAAACTCGGCGTCGTCGAAGCTGATGGTGTCGCGAACGATGCTGACCAGCACATAGGTGCCGCCATGGGCGACGTAGCCGAAACCTGATATCATCGATCTGGCGTTGCCGGTGGCATCGATGACGACGTCGAAAAAGTCGCCGTCGGTGAGACGCGACAGGATCTGCATGGAATCCGCGCCCGCGGTGACGCCATGGTTCACGCCGAGCCGCTGGCGGGCGAAGTCGAGGCGGTCCTGCCGGATGTCCAGGGCGGTGACGGCGGCGCCGCGCAATTGTGCGAAAAGCACGCATCCGATCCCGATCGGCCCGGCACCGACGACGAGAACGCGATCGGTCTTCCGCGGATTGGCCCGGCGCACCGCATGGGCGCCGATCGCCAGGAATTCCACCATGGCGGCCTGGTCGAGGGTGACGCCGTCCGCAGCGACGACATTGCGCTCGGGGACGCAAATGTATTCGGCCATGCCGCCGTCGACATGGACGCCGAGCACGCCGATCTGTTGGCAACAATTGGTCTTGCCGTGCCGGCACGCCACGCAGCGGCCGCAGGACAGATAAGGGATCACATAGACCTGCTGACCCGGCGCGATGGCGCAGCCGGGACCGGCGGCCGCGACCTCTCCGGACAGTTCGTGCCCGATGACGCGCGGATAGGCGAGGTAGGGATGGGAGCCCTCATAGATGTGAAGGTCGGTGCCGCACACCCCGGCCCGGCGGATTCGAACCAGCACTTCGCCGGGTCCTGGCGCGGGCTCCGGCCGGTCAACGACGACAAGTGTACCCGGTTTTACGCACTGCAACGCGCGCATGCGGCCTCGCTCCCACCCTGGGCGGCTTCTGTTTGTTATCGACAAAAAACGGTTTGCCGCGCGACAAGTCAAATTGTTTTTTATATAAAAAGTGCATCGCAAAAAACAGACGCGCAAAGACTTGGGGAACCGCGATGAAGAGCAATGCCGTGTTCAAGCGGGCTTATAACCGGTCGCTGTCGTTGCTCGACGGTTATGATCTGACCTCGGATATCGGATCGGAGCCGTCATGGGCGCAACGTCTTGGCGTCAGCCGCACCACGGTCCGGACCATCCTGCAGGAGCTGGCGGCGGAAAAGCTCATCGCCTTCGACGGGCGCCGCAAAGTGCTGGCGCGCCGGCCTCGCGCAGCCGATCGCTACCCGGAGGGCGAAACCAGGCCGGTCCGGGACATCGTCGAAAAGCAGTTCATGCAATGGATCCTGCATGGTGATTGCAAGCCCGGGCAACAGATCAATGGGCTGGAGCTGGCCCGCCAGTTCGGCGTATCGACCTCCGCGATACGGGATTATCTGTCTGGGTTCAGCCAGTTTGGCCTGCTGGAGCGGCGGCCCAACGGCAGCTGGATGTTCAGGGGAGTAACAAAGGAATTTGCCGAGGAACTGTTCGAAGTGCGGGTGATGTTCGAACTGCGTTCGGCGCGGCAGTTCGCAGCACTTCCCGAAAGCGATCCCGCCTGGAATGCGCTCAGACTCATCGAACAGGAACATCTGGCGCTGCTCGACCAGGCGCAAACCCGCTTTTCCGATTTCTCGGAACTCGACGAGCGGTTCCATCGCCTGATCAACGACGCTTCCCGCAACCGTTTCATCGTCGGCTTCTACGACGTCATCTCGATGATCTTTCACTATCACTATCAATGGAACAAGCGATACGAGAAGGAACGCAACATCGCTGCGATCGGGGAGCACCTCACCTACATCAAGGCGCTGCAGAGCCGCGACCGCAGCGCTGCGACGGCCGGTTGTCGTGCGCACATGACGACGGCCCGTTCGACCCTGATGGATTCAATCCGGCAGTTCGAAAGCAGGATGTAGGTCGAGTCTCGGATCCAGGATCTAGCGCGGTCCGAACGGCGCGAACGATCCGAGATATGGCTTCGCCCGCGGCGTGGCGTAGGCGCCGATCTTCGACGTCTTCAGGCCAAGCGCGCCCAACGCTTCGGCGAGCTTGACCGCGCTGGCGACGCCGTCGATCACCGGAACGCCGTGCTTGTCGGAGAGCCGCGCGGCGAGATCGGCCATGCCGGCGCAGCCGAGCACGAGCGCCTCGGCGCCGTCCTCGCGCTTGCTGCGCTCGATCTCCGCGCTGATCAGGGCCGACGCGTTCGAAGCAGGGTCATCGAGGGCAAGCACCGGCACTTCGCACGCCCGCACCCTGGCGCAACGGCCGGCGAGGCCGTATTTCATCAGGTTGGTTTCGATGGCGGCGATCGAGCGCGACAGCGTGGTGACCACCGAAAAGCGGTGGCCGAGCATCGAGGCCAGATGAAACGCCGCCTCGCCGATCCCGATCACCGGCGCCGCCGCGAGGCTGCGCGCGGCCTCGAGACCCGTGTCATCGAAGCAGGCGATGATGTGAGCGGAAACCGCCAGGGCCTCGCCCCTGGCAATTTCGGCCAGTAATCCCGGCACCGAAAACGCCTCGTCGTAATAGCCTTCGATCGAGACCGGACCATCGGCCGGATTGACGGCGATGATCTCGGTGCCGGTTGCCGCGGCGGCGCGCGCGGCCCGGCCGATGGTTTCGGTCATGGCGGCGGTGGTGTTGGGATTGACGACGAGAATGCGCATGTCGCGCATCCTACAACATTCCCTTGCCGGCGTCCGATCCGTGACGGCGCTGCCGGGCCTGCAGGATAAGAATGACGACCAGCGCCGAGAAAATCACCAGAAAGGACACCGCGCTGGTCAGCGTGCCCAGGGCATAGATATCGGGCTTGGTGACCGTGGTGGTCAGGCCCTGCAATTCCAGCGGCAGGGTATTGACCGAGCCGATCGCCTGGCTCGAGCGCGCCAGTTCGTCCCAGGACAGGGTGAAGCCGAACAGGCCGATACCGACCACCGATGGCAGGATGATCGGCAGCACCACGTGCCGGAAGGTCTGCCACGGCGTCGCGCCAAGATCCCGCGCGGCTTCTTCCAGCCGGCCGTCGAACCGGTTGAAGATCGCGAACATGATCAGAAGCCCGAACGGCAAGGTCCAGGTCAGGTGAGCGCCGAGGCCCGAGGTGTAAAGGCCCATGGCCGTGGTCCAGCCCTCGCTGCCGTGCTTGATCATGAAGTCGTCGAGCAGCCGGAATTCCAGGGCGATGCCGAGCGAAGTGATGATCGACGGCATGATCAGGCTGGCGATCGCCGCATAAAACAGCACCGTCGCGCCGCGGAACGATTTGCGGAACGCCATGCCGGCGGATACCGACAGCACGATGGTCAGCACCATGACGACGAGGCCGAGCTTGAGCGAGCGCTTGAAGGCGGCGCCGATGTCGACGATGCCCGAGCCGGAGAACACCTTGCCGAACCAGGTCAGGGATACCCCGTTCATCGGGAAGGTCAGGCCGCCGTCGGGTCCCTGGAACGAGAGAATATAGATCGCGAACATCGGCCCATAGAGAAACAGCACATAGGCGATGAAAAACGCCGCCAGCACATAGAAGGAGCGCGACCGTGTCTCGCCCATCGCTCAGAGCTCCTTGCGGATGTCGACGATCCGCGTCAGCGACGAAATGATCAGGATGGTGATGCCGAGCAGGATCACCGCATTGGCGGCGGCCGCCGGGAACTGCAAGGCGTTGAGGCGGGCTTCGATGATCTTGCCGGCGGATGCCACCTGCTGGCCGCCCATCACGCCGATGGTGACGAAATCGCCCATCACGATGGTGATGACGAAAATCGAGCCGATGACGATGCCCGGCTTGGCGAGCGGGATGATGACGTTCAGCAGGGTCTGCCAGCCGCTGGCGCCGGCATCATAGGCGGCCTCGATCAACCGCTTGTCGATGCGAATCATCGAGTTGAAGATCGGCACCACCATGAAGAAGGTGAACAGGTGCACCAGCGCCAGCACCACGGAAAATTCCGAAAACAGCAGCCATTCAATGGGCGCGTTGATCAATCCGATGCCCTCGAGGCCTTTATTGACCAGACCGTTGCGGCCGAGCAGCGGAATCCAGGCGATCATGCGGATCACGTTCGAGGTCCAGAACGGAATCGTGCAGAGCAGGGACAGCACGATCTGCCAGGTTTTGGAGCGGACGTGGAACGCCAGGAAATAGGCCACGGTAAAGCCGATCAGGAGCGTCAGGCCCCAGGTCAGCACGCACAGCTTCAGCGTCTTCAGATAGGTTTTCAGGATCGTGCACAGGTTCGGTAGATCGGCGATGCATCCCTCGAACGTGTCGGTGTAGCCGCGCAGGCTGAAGTCAGGGATCATTTCGTATTCGTTGTAATCCCAGGCGCTGACGATGGTGACAAATACCAGCGGCAGGATGAAGAACAGCGCGAACACCAGCATCATCGGCCCGGCCTGCAGCCAGGCAATGAAGGATTTTCGCTCTTGCGTCATGGAAGGGTCGATCTCGGCAGGAAAGAACGGGAATTAAATCTTGCCGCGCCCTGTGGGCGCGGCAAGATCTGAGACGACATCAAGCGGCGATGAATTCGTTCCACTTGCGGACCATGTAGTCGTTCTCGTCCATCACGGCGTTCCAGCACGCGACTGCACCCATGCGCTCGTCGTAGGAGCCGCCGTCGCGGACGGCGCCGGCCTTCTCGAGCGTGGTGCCGTCCGGCGCCTTGATGTCGGCGACGGCCGCCTTGCCTTCCATCCAGTAGCCCCACTCGTCGGCGGTCATGTTGGCCTTGGCGGTGGAGAGCACGGCGGAGTAATAACCCTGCCGGTTGAGATAGGCGCCGGCCCAGCCGGACAGGAACCAGTTGACGAATTCGTAGGCCCACTCGAGCTTGGGTCCTGAAACGGCCTTCGATACGCAGAAGCCGGAAGCCCAGGACCGATAGCCTTCCTTGAGCGGCTGGAAGGTGCAGGCGATGCCCATCGAGCGCACTTTGGTGACGGCGGGCGACCACATCGACTGGATCACGGTTTCGCCCGACGCCATCAGGTTGACGGATTCGTTGAAGTCCTTCCAGAAGGCGCGGAACTGGCCGGCCTTCTTGGCTTCGGTCATGAGCTTCATGGTCAGGTCGATTTCGGCCTTGGTCATGTTGCCCTTGTCTTCGTATTTGTGCTTGCCGGTGGCCTCGACCACCATGGCGGCGTCCATGATGCCGATTGACGGAATGTTCAGGATCGCGGCCTTGCCCTTGAATTCCGGATTGAGCAGTTCGGCCCATGATCCGATCGGCCGCTTGATCAGGTCCGGCCGGATGCCGAGCGTATCGGCATTGTAGACGGTCGGGATCAGGGTCACGAATTCGGTCGGCGTTTTCGAGAAGGTCTTGGAATTCGCACCCTCCAGGTAAAGCACCTTCCAGGGTGCTGTGCCTTGCGAGCCAATCTTCTTTCCGTTCGGCAACTGGCCTTTGGTGAAGACCGGCGTGATGTTGCCGAATTCCTTGATCTTCTTGGCATCGAGCGCAAGGATGTTGCCCGACGGCACCAGCTTCTTCAGCGAGAAATATTCGGTGTCGAGCACGTCGAACGAGTTCGGCTGGGTGATGACGCGCTTGGTCACGTCGTCGGTGGTCGCGGTGATGTATTCGATCTTGATGCCGGTATCGGCGAGGCACTTCTTCGAAATGTCGTCACCCTCGTTCACCGCCGTGCCGAGATAGCGCAGCACCTTCTCTTCGGCGGAGTGGACATAGGGAAATCCGGTAATCGCGCCTGAGCCCGCGGCAAGGCCGGCCACGCCGGCGGCGCCCTTGAGCAGATTGCGGCGGCTGATGCTTTTCTTCATTTTCAAGCGATCGGTCATGGTCGTCTCCAAGGATGTCAGGCCACCGGTTCGGGTGACGTGACGGTTGCGGAACTGGTCTTCTTCAGTGGGCTGGCGATGGCGGGGTCCCAGGTAGCGACCACGCGGTCGCCGACAGTGTAGCTGGCGGCGTCGTACTGGCTTTCGGTCAATTGCGCCGAGATGTCGGTGCCGCCGTCGGCGGCAATCGCAACGCGGATATAGGTGCCCTGGTATTCGACCTCGTTGACGGTGCCGGCGACGGAGGGACCGTTGACGCCGTCGTTGGGGTTTCTCAACGTCAGGCAATCGTTTCGAACCGCGAATGTTTCGTCGCCGATGGCAATGACGTTGTGTCCACCGATGAATTTTGCGGTGAACTCGGTTTGCGGATGGTTGAAGATATCGCGCGGCGAACCTTGCTGTTCGATCCGTCCGGCATTCATCAGCACCACGATATTGGCCAGCGCCATCGCCTCGTCCTGGCCATGGGTGACGTGGATGAAGGTGATGCCGAGCTCGCGCTGCAGCCGCTTCAACTCGGTCCGCATCCGCAGCCGCAGGAACGGATCGAGCGCGGACAGCGGCTCGTCGAGCAACAGGATCTGCGGCGAGGTGATCAGGGCGCGTGCCAGTGCCACCCGTTGCTGCTGGCCGCCGGAAAGCTGCCCCGGCAGCCGCGCTGCATAGGCTTGCATGTCGACCAGTTCGAGCAGCCGTCTTGCCTCGGCATGGCGTTCCGCCTTGGCGACGCCTTTCATCTTCCAGGCGAAAGCGACATTGTCGATCACCGACAGATGCGGAAACAGCGCATACGACTGAAACATCATCGCGGTGTTGCGCTCGGCGGGGGGCAGGTCGGTGACGTTCTTCGGGCCGACCAGGATGTCGCCCGAGGATGCCGATTCATGGCCGGCGATCATGCGCAAGGTGGATGTCTTGCCGCAGCCGGACGGCCCCAGCAGGCAACAGTAGGATCCCGCGGGGATGCGCAAATTGATGGCGTCGACGGCGGTGACACTGCCGTACATCTTGGTCAGTTGCACCAGTTCCAGCGATGCCGTGGTACTCATCCGCGTCCAATCCCCATTGTCTACCGAGGATCCGGGCGCGGTGGACGCTCCGGCGGGCTATCGGAAAAGACATTCATGGAGGCAAATGCAACGCGTGTGCCAAAACGTTAACAAATCCCGATGGTTTGGGGCCGCTGGCGGATTCCCGCAGGAAGCTTCACAAGATGCCCCGGGTACCGACCACGGCGCCGCTCCAAATTCGGCTATCTGCTCCAAATTTAAGCAGACGTCTCATTTTTGAGGCATATTGCCACGCATTGTTTGCCGCTGCCGGCGGCAGGTTGGTGAAAACCATGTGCGCAACGATGGACCGGTCCTGGGCGCTGCCGACACGGGCAATGGTTCATGGCATATGGCTTGCGTCGGATACGAACCGTCCCCCTGACGGAATGGACTGCGCGTGACAATTGATCTGGTCTTTCGCCGTGCCCGGACCGTTGACCGAGGCCCGGGTCTTGTCGACATCGTGATCGGGGACGGTCGGATCGTCGAGATCGCGCCGTCCGTCGTATGCGACGCGCCGGTCGTGGACCTGGGCGGCCGGCTGCTGGTGTCCGGCTTTGTCGACAGTCACATTCATCTCGACAAGTCCTGCATCTCCGACCGCTGCCAGTGCAGGACCGGGACCTTGCAGGAAGCCATCAGTGAAACCGCCGCGGCCAAGCGGGGCTTTACCGAGCAAGACATTTATCTGCGCGCACGCCGCACCATCGAGAAGTCGATCGTGCAAGGCACCACCGCCATGCGCACCCATGTGGAAATCGATCCCCGCATCGGACTGAAGGGCTTTCATGCCATCCAGAAGCTCAAGCGCGATTATGCCTGGGCCATCGATCTGCAGATCTGCGTGTTTCCGCAGGAGGGCCTGTATAACGATCCGGGGACGGACCAATTGTTGTGGCAGGCCTGCGAGACCGGCGCCGACCTGATCGGCGGCTGCCCCTATACGGACACCGATCCGCACCGCCAGATCGGGCGCATCTTCGACATCGCGCGGCATTTCGACATCGATATCGATTTTCATCTCGATTTCGATCTCGATCCTGCACAGATGAATCTCGATGAAGTGTGTCGGCAGACCGAGGCGCAACACTATGGCGGTCGGGTCGCGGTGGGGCATGTGACCAAATTGTCGGCGGTACCGCCCGATCGCCTCGACGAGATCGCGCTGCGGCTGGCGCGCGCGGGGGTGGCGGTCACGGTGCTGCCCGCGACCGATCTTTTTCTGATGGGACGCGATCGCAGCCATCTGGTGCCGCGGGGTGTCGCGCCCGCCCATCAACTGATGAAGCACGGCGTCAACTGTTCGCTGGCGACCAACAACGTCCTCAATCCGTTCACGCCGTTTGGCGATTGTTCGCTGCTGCGGATGGCCAATCTGTTCGCCAATATCCTGCAGATCGGACAGCGTGACGCCATGGCGGACTGCTTTGCCATGGCGACGTCGCGGCCGGCAAAATTGATGAATCTCGCGAGCTACGGGATTGCCGTCGGCCATCCGGCCGATCTGGTGGCACTGGACTGCGAGGATCCCGCTTCCGCCGTTGCCGAACTGTCCCAGCCGCTGTTCGGCTACAAGCGCGGCCGAAGAAGTTTTACCCGGGCACCGGCGGAACTGCATCGGGGCTGAACCATCGGTCGGATGGTTAAATTTCCGTGTCGTCCACTCCTCGAATGCAACCGGCGCCGCGGCCGGACTTTTAGAATTCGCTGCTTATAATTTCATCCAACGATAGAACGGGGGAGGGGAAATATGAGCAGCAAAATACAAATCGCGAGGCTGATGGCCAACCGATGGTCTTTCGGAGCACGCGATCTTTTGATCGTTTCGGCCTTCGGGCTGTGGTCGGCAATCCTCGGACTGTCGCCGATCCTGCTGTTACGCGCCCTGGCGGTGAACTGACAAATTCAAAACTGATTTGCCGGACTTTCAGCGGGCACTCCTGCGGGTCGAATATTTTGCCTTGTATTTTTCCCTGGCGGTCGCCCGCAGCCGGCGGCGTTCCTGCGCTTGTTCGAGCTCCCAGAATGCGCGGATGAAGCACGCGCCGAGACTTGCCGTGATCAGCAGAAACCAGAAAACCCGGTCGCTATCGGTCAAATAGATCATGTTTGTTGCGCTGCAATATGCGTGCCAGAGCGCTTGAAGGCTGCCGCATCTGAGTGTCCTTGCCTTCGTGCAAATTCCCGCTCTGGAGAATCGCGCTCTTGGCGGCGCGATGTTTTCAAAAGCCAGCCTCGACACGTCAATCGATGGACTCTTCGGCGTGGCCATGACCCGGCCGGTCCGTTGATCAGTAGATGAACCGGCCATCAGACGGCGTGACGCGGCCTGCGCATGCACAGCGTGGATGTCACATGGCTGACACCCGCCTTTGCGCATAACCTTCCGGCCTTTTCCCATAGTCCGAGCCGGAGCCCGCCATGATCAAAAAGCCCAGCACCGCGATCAAGAAATCCAGCAAGGGCCAGTCATCCGTTCGCGCCCGCATCGAGGCCGAGATGCTGGACTCCTTCGACGAGGAACTGGAGCTTGAGATCGACGACGACCGCCTCGACGAACTGACCAACGAACTGACGGGCCATTCCGCCACCGAGACCATTGAGCGCAGGGTTTATTTCAAGGAGCTGTTCCGCCTGCAGGGCGAACTGGTGAAACTGCAGAGCTGGGTGCAGCAGAACAAGCTCAAGGTGGTGGTGATCTTCGAGGGCCGCGACACCGCCGGCAAGGGCGGCGTGATCAAGCGCATCACCCAGCGGCTCAATCCGCGGGTCTGCCGCGTCGCCGCGTTGCCGGCCCCGAACGAGCGCGAGCGCACCCAATGGTATTTCCAGCGCTACGTTTCGCACCTGCCCGCCGGCGGCGAAATCGTGCTGTTCGACCGCAGCTGGTACAACCGCGCCGGCGTCGAACGGGTGATGGGCTTCTGCGCCGAAAGCGACGTCGAGGAGTTCTTCCGCTCGGTGCCTGAGTTCGAACGCATGCTGGTGCGTTCCGGCATCGTGCTGATCAAATACTGGTTCTCGATCACCGACGAAGAGCAGCATCTGCGCTTCACCATGCGGATCAAGGACCCGTTGAAGCAGTGGAAGCTCAGCCCGATGGACGTCCAGGCGCGCAGCCGCTGGGAGCAGTACACCAAGGCCAAGGAAGCGATGCTGGAACATACCCACATTGCGGAGGCGCCGTGGCATGTGGTCCAGGCCGTCGACAAGAAGAAGGCACGGCTCAATTGCATCACGCATCTCTTAGAGCAGATCCCTTATCGGGAAGTTCCGCAGCTGTCGGTGAAACTGCCGGCACGTGTCCATAATCCTGACTATCATCGCACGCCCGTTCCACCTGAGATGTACGTCCCGGAGCGCTATTGAGCACCGTGCCTCGGCAGCGCTGACGCTGTGCCTTTCTGTCGCTCGCAGATGCACCTTGCTCGACGCAGGTTTATAGTCACTTCGGGCACGGAATGCCGATTGGCGTTCCACGACAGACGGAGAGAAGACAATGAACCACCATATTCACAACGTCGGCGCCGCCCGGCAGATCGGCCGCTATAGCGACGCCATCGAAGTCAAACCGGGTTTGCGCTGGCTGCTGTCGTCCGGCACCCCCGGCGTCACCGAGACCGGCACGTTTCCGCAAGGCATCGAGGCACAGTCGCGGCTGGCGTGGCAGCATATCATGGCCATGCTGGAAAAAGCGGATATGACGGTGGCCGACCTGGTAAAAGTAACGACGTCACTGACGTCGTCTGCCGACATTCCCGGTTACGTCAAGGTGCGCAAGGAATTCCTCGGTGACGTCGAGCCCGCGTTCATGCTCCAGATTGTGTCGGGCCTGATCAAGCCCGACGTGCTGGTCGAGGTCGAGATCGTCGCCGCGAAGGGTTGATGGGCAGCGCTTCCGGACCGGGGCGCGCCCGAACGGAGCGCCACTGATTCAATCCCAGATCAGTACGCGGATCGGCGTCGGGTTGAAGCCGTTGCAGGGGTTGTTGACCTGCGGGCAGTTCGAAATCACAAAGATCACGTCCATCTCGGCGGTGATGTCGACGTAGTTGCCCGGTGCCGAGATGCCGTCGACCACGGTGAAATTTCCCGATGGGTCGATCGGGACGTTCATGAAGAAGTTCAGGTTGGCGACGATGTCGCGTTTGGTCAGGCCATGCTTCGACAGTTCGAGGATGAAGTTCTCGCGGCAGGCGTGCTGGTATCGCGTGGCCTCGCCGAAACGCACCGCGTTGCTTTCGCAGGAACAGCATCCCGCCGAGGTGTCGTGCTGCCCGCAGGAATCGGCGGTGATGCGTGCCATCACCCGATCCTTGTTGGAGATCAGGCTGGTATCGAGCCCCACATAGGCGGAGCCTTGTCGGCGCAACGTATCCTGGGCACTGTAGCGTTCCGCCCGATCTTCCACGCCGTAGAGCAGGGCGTCGACAGCCTGCTGGCCTTCGCTGTCGACGATGCGCAGGGTCTGCCCACGTTTGAGGATGCGCGACCACGGCGTCTCCGCGGCAATATCCTGCGCATAAATCGCCTGCGTTTCGCTTCGCATGTTGCCTCCTTCAGGCGTACAGCCGATCGGTGAATTGGAAGGCCCGGATGATTTCAGATGACGTGGTCCGGCACGGATCGTCGGCCGCGGCCGGCGGCGCCGCGAAGCGGACCAGCGAGATCCGCTCCGACGCCGCCGGACGGGCGGGATCGAGCGGGTGGGGGCAATTCGACAGGACCAGCACCACGTCCATCTCGGCGCGCAAGTCGACGAAATCACCGGCACGCTTGCGCGCCGCATTCCAGACGAAGCGCCCGCCGGCGTCGACCGACACCGGCGCAAAGAAGGTCACGCAGGGTGGAATGTCCTGGATGCCGAGACCGGTCTTGGCCGCGGCCGCAACAAAATTGTCGCGGGTGTTTCGCGCCGTCGTGCCGAACGCGGCGAGCGCCGAATCCGGCGTCGAACCACCGATCATCAGATCGTGGGCCCCGCTGGTATCCTCGATCACGGACAGAAAGACATGCCCCATGTCAGACAGGATGACGCGTCCTTTCGAGATCGCGGCACTCCACTGCACCTTGACGGTATCGGCGCAGTTGATCCGCTCGGACGTATCATCCCTGCGCCAGCCGATCAGGGCGACGCTGCTGTGCCCGGAGCGGTCGATGATCCGGAGCGCTTCGCCCCGTCGCAACGGCATCGTGATGTACCAGCCGGCGGGGACGTCTTCCTGCCGGATTACCTTGTCTGGCGTGATCGGGGCGCCGTCCAGCGCGGTCGCGGCGGGCAGTCCCTTCGGCGTTGCCTCCTGTCCCGCGGCGCGAAGCTCTTCGTAGCGGCGGCGATTGGCCTCGGCGGTCTTCCGCTTGTTGTCGTGCGACGACATGGGCTGGATCCTCGAATGTTGGGACTCAGGTGATGGTAAAGTGCGCCTCGACCGGCTGTCCGGCCTTGCCGTTGATCGGCAGGATGTCCTGCGGGCAGGCGGAAAACGCGATCACCAGATCCATCTCGGCCCGCAGCGATACGGCCCCGCCGGGGATCGGTCGCGGCGGTGCCGCGAAACCAAGCGTCCCGTCCGCCGTCCACGGAATGTTCATGAACAGGTTGAGCGGGCTCGGGACCTCCGGGGGCACCAGGCCGAACTCGGCCATGCTGCTGAACAGATTGTCCTGGCAATTGTCGTGATGGCCTTCGACGCCGAGGAAGGCGTAGCGGTAGCGGTCGCAGGCGGCGATCAGCGTGTCGTGAATGCCCCCCGACGAATCTTCGGTCAGGGTCAGGATCGGACGGCGCTTGTTGGTGCGCAGGATATCGCCGGGCTTCGGGATCAGATGCAGGCTGTGCGCGCGGGTGTGCTCGTTCGACATGAATTCGGCAAGGTCGGCCCGATTGAACGCCCAGGTATCGACCACCTGTTCGCCGTGGGTATTGATGACGGTAATGGTCTGCCCGGCCGCGACCAGTGCCGCCTTGCCGCGGCGCGCCGGGATCTCGATGCGTGGTGCAGTCATCGCCGGCGCCTCACGACCGATACGCGATCATGTCGATCTCGATGATGCCGCCGCGGGCCAGTGCGTTGACGCCGACCGTGGTCCGGGCCGGGCGCCGGTCGTTTTCGAAATAGGTCGAGAAGATCGTGTTCATTCTGGCGTAGTCGGCATTGAAATCGGTCAGAAAGATGCGCACGCACACCACGTTCCGGAAGGTCATGTCGCAGCCCTTGAGCACCCGGTTGAGGTTGTCCATCACCTTCAGCGTCTGGGCTTCGATGCCGGCGGGGATGGCGAGCGAATCATCGTCGGGATCGGTCGCCAGTTGTCCGGTGACGAACAGGAACCCTCCGGCCTCAACCGCGTGGCTGTAGGGAGCGACCGGCTTCGGCGCATCGGGCAAGAGATGAAAGATCGGATCCATCGCGTGGCTTCCTTTTGCGTGTCAGTGTCTTCCGTTGGAACTATCGCCGGCATAACGCTGCAGGAACTGCCGCGCCCGTTCGGTTTCAGGATTGCCGAAAAACCCCTCCGGCGATCCGGTCTCGACCACCCGTCCCCGATCGAGAAACAGCACCCGGGTGGCCGCCTCGCGCGCGAACCCCATTTCGTGTGTCACGATCACCATGGTCATGCCCTCGTGGGCGAGCTCACGCATGACCAGCAGCACCTCGCCGACCAGTTCCGGATCGAGCGCGCTGGTCGGTTCGTCGAACAGCAGGAGATCCGGGCGCATGGCCAGCGCGCGGGCGATGCCGACCCGCTGCTTCTGGCCGCCGGACAATTTCGCCGGAAAGGCATCGCGCTTCTCCAGGAGCCCGACCTTTGACAACAATGCCAGCGCTTCGTCGCGCACTTCCGACTTCGGCCGCTTCTGCACCTGGACCGGCGCTTCCATCAGGTTCTGCAGCACGGTGAGGTGTGGCCACAAGGCGAAATGCTGAAACACCATCCCGATCCGGGTCCGGATCTTCGACAGATCGCGGTCGCTCATGACGACGCCGGCGCCGCTGACGCCAATCTGTTCGCCGTTCAGGTAGATCTGCCCGGCGTCCGGCCGTTCCAGCCAGTTGATACAGCGCAACAGCGTCGACTTTCCCGAGCCCGAAGGCCCGAGCACGCAAACGGTCTCCCCCTTGTCGACCTGGAAGCTGACGTCGGAGAGCACTGTCACATCGCCAAATTTCTTGGAGACGCCCGCCACATCCAGAACTTTGCTCAACTCTGCCATCCAAGCTTTCCTAGCGGCGCGCTTCGGCGAGCCGGCCGATTGAACCGACGCCGGCCTCGATCACAAGGCAAAGCCCCCAATACAGAAACACCGCGGTGATGAAAGCCGCGAATGGAACGTAGCGTCGCGACTGGATCGAACTCGCGGCATGGGTCAGTTCCGGCAACGCGATGATGGTCAGAAAGGCACTGTCTTTGATGATCTGGATCACCTGGTTGCCGATCACGGGTCCCGCCGACAGCAGCAACGGCGGCAGGATGATGCGACGAAACAGCCGCAGCTCGGAAAAACCGAACGCGATGCCGGCCTCGATCGGTTCGCGCGGCTGGCTGACCCAGGCGCCCCGCAGGATTTCGGCCATGTAGGCGGCGTTGTAGACGATCAGGGCCGCCAACCCCGAACTCCAGTTGTCCAGCCTGATCCCGAGCGACGGCAGGCCGTAGTAGACGATATAGGCGAACAGCAGGAACGGGACGCAGCGCATGCCGTCGACGAACGCGCGCGCCGCCGCCGAAACCATCCGATGCTTCGCCATCAGGGCCGGCGTCAGCATGAATCCCAGCAGCAGCGCCGCGACAGCTGAAAGTGCCGACAGGATGGCGGTGTTGGCGAGTCCGTTCAAGAGCAGCGCGCGCTCGCTCCAGACGATGCCGAAATCGTGGATCATGCGATGGCCTCGGCGGCAACCTGGCGCCGTTCGATCCAGCGCTGCAGCGATACCAGCGCGAACACGATCGGCGTGTACAGCGCTACGGCCACCAGAAACGGCGGCAGCGGTTCGTAGGTCTGGGCGCCGATCCGCACCGCGGCGCGGGTGATATCGACGACACCGACCACGGCGAGGACCGGCGTTACCTTGATCAGCAGCGACATCTCGTTGACAAGGCCCGGCAGGCTCACCCGCACGATCTGCGGCAGCACGATGCGGCGGAAGCGCTGTCCGGCCCGCATGCCGACCGACTGGGCGGCCTCGTACTGATCCTTCGGAAAACTCATCAGCGCGGCGCGCCAGACCTCGCAGTTGAAGGCCGATGTATTCATGACCAGCGCCAGGATCGCCGCCGAAATCGGATTGATCGGCACGCCGATATTGGGAAGCGCGAAGAACAACAGCAGCAGCAGCGTCACCAGCGGGGTGGCGCGCAACATGCTCACATAGAGCGTGACGATCGCCGCGGCGATCGGAACGTTGGCCCATCGGATGAGCGCTAGTCCCAGTCCGATCGGCAGCCCGATCAGGATGCCGGCCAGTGACAGGGAAATGGTCACCAGGGCACCCTGAAGGATCGATAGAATGTCGCCGCCGGTCATGGACGGAAGGGTTCTGCCCGATGGGCGGTTAGAGCGTTTGGCGATTCAACACTGTCTCATCGCCCGCTAGAATTCCGGCTCGAACGCGGCAGGCAGATCCGGGAAGGCGTCGCCGAACCATTTTTTCTGCAATTCGGCAAATCGGCCGCTGGCCTTCTCCTTGGCGATAAATTCGTTCAGGAAGTCCAGCAATTCCTTGTTGTCCTTGGCAACTGCCCAGGCCGGAAACGACGGCCCGGAGACCGCCTGGCCGAGTTCGAACGCCGCCGGCTTTTCAGCGACCAGCGTCTTCAGGTTAATGACGGTGTTGACGACATAGTCGGTCCGGCCCAGTGCCAGGTCCTGATAGGCCTCGGGATAGGAAGTATATTCGACCACCTTGCCGAGCGTGCCGCCGGCTTTTTTCAGCATGGCGTCGAGTTCGGGAAGGCGGGCAAGCAGCGCGCTGCCGGCCTGGACGCCGACGGTCTTGCCGCTGAGGTCCTTGACCGAGGCGATGCTGGCGTCACCCTTGCGCTTGACGTAATAGTGGGTCGCATCCGCGATCGGGCTGGTGAAATCCAGCGACTTCTTGCGCTCCTTGGTGATGATCGCAGCGGTAATGGCAACGTCGTACTTGCCGGTGCTGACGCCCGCCAGGATACCGGTCCAGGGCAGGATTTCCTGCTTGATCTCGAACGGCGCGTATTTGCGCAGGTCTTCGACCAGTTCGTTGTCGAATCCGGTCGGCTTGCCGTCCTTGACGAATTCGAACGGCCGGAAATCGTCTTCGGTTGCGACGGTGAGGCCGCGCTTCTTGATTTCGTCGAGGCCGGCGGCGTGGCCCTTGCTTGCGGGCGCGGCCATCGCAAACAGCACGGCCAGCGATCCAAGCATGAGGCGCCGTGACAGCGAACTGAAGCGAGCGGGCGAAGTGATTGGCATGGTGGGTTCCTTCCGTGGGTTTGATGTCGCGGCAATTCAAGCAGGGCAGGATGTCGACCAGTCGCGGTTGAGGGTCCTTTCGGTCGCTGGCATTTTCAATCGAACGTGAATCCGTGGGAACGAAGATACGGCGGGAACGCAGCACCCTCGGCCTTGGCGGCCTGACGCGCCTTGTCTTCCGACCATCCATAGAAAGCGGCCTCGCCAAATTCGGCATTGGAGCGCTGTTGGTCCCTGGGAATGCCATGCAGCGCGTCGCGCCGCCGGTCGTAGTCGTCGATCGCCTCGGGCAGCGTGCTGTCATCGTAGCGATCGCGGTGGACGGTCGCGGCGCGGGGCAGTCGCAGGCTCACATGGCCTTCGGTCTGCGGGTAGCCGAGACAAAGTCCGGCCACCGGAAACACCAGGTCGGGCAACCCGAGGATGGCTGAAACCTTGTCGATCTCGTTGCGAATGACGCTGATCGGGCAGACACCGAGCCCGGCCGACTCGGCGCACAGGATCATGGTCTGCATCGCCAGCGCGGCGTCGACACTGGCATTGAAGAAGCCTTCCAGCGTGCCGTTGCGAACCGGCTTGCCGCGCAACTCGCCAACGCGTTGCAGCCGCCGCGCATCGCCGAGAAAAATGAAGAAGGCCGGTGAAATTCCGATCCACGGCATGGCCGGAAACAACGCCCCGATCGCGGCCCGCTTCGAAGCCTCAACGACACGCAGGATCGAGGCCTGCTGAAAATCCGATTTGGCCGAGGTGCTCAAGGCCGCGGCGACCAGCAGATCAAGCAGACTTTCATCGGGGACGACGTCGCTGTAGCGGCGCACGGTTTTCCGCGCGATGACACGTCGAATGAATTCATTGTCGGTGGTGTCGCCGCCCGACGGGCCGCCATCGCCAAACCGCCGCTCGATCAGCTTTGCAAAGGCGGTCATCGTTGGGACTCCCGGCCAGCCCGAGGAATTTCGAGCGGCAACAACAGCCAGCGGATGGCCCAGGCGCGTATCCGGAAGTTCGAGATGTACATCGCCAACTCCACCAGGGCCTCGCGAAGCCAGGGAATTGGCACAGACCGCGCGTCGCCAATTCCTGGCCACTGAGGTCTCCCGGGATTTTATCCCGCCGTGCCCGGCGCGGATTTCTCCCGCGCCGGTGGCAGCTCTTGGACCAGCTCTCGAAAAATCGACACGGAACCCTAGCTGCCAACTCAATGACAGCAGCGGAGCAAATGACGTGCCAGACCGATCGCCTGGCTACCACCCGGCACCTTACGCGGTCCTTGGCCGCGGCTCGCAGCGGACGTCCGAGATGTCGGTTTCGTAGCATTGCAGCTTCCTCCAACGCACTGCCGATACCGGCTCCGCCACAAAACCCGACTGGAATCATGGGTTTCTATGCGCTTCTTGGATTCTGAAGCGGGGAAGCGGAGGGTGGACATCAGGACAGCCAGCGCCTGGCGTTCGCAGAATTTGCCGCGCTCGGCTTCGGGGGAAGCCGCAAAAAAAGTGCGAAGCACGCTTCGGAATTACCGTCGGGGCCGCGATATCGCCGGAGCGTCCGATGTTTCGGAATTGCCTTTTTCGGGGCAGGTTGCACAGATTGTAATCGTGCCAGGACGTTGCGGGGATTGCGCGTCGATCATGCGATATCCGCGGTCCGGTCCGTGCGGTTTGGGTTAGCCACCACGACCCGTTGCATCATCGCGACGAAGCGCTTCTGCTCGATCCTGCTGAGACCAGTCAGGGTTTCGCGATGCGCCGCGCGGGCGGAAGCTTCCATCCGCTCCAGCAGTTTGCGGCCCGCGCTGGTCAGCCGGCAGTTCCGGGCCCGGCGGTCCTCGCGATCGATCCCGCGCTCGATAAAATTGCGCGCTTGCAGGCGTTTGAGTGCACCGGTCGTTGTCGTCCGGTCCAACGCGACGTCCGCCGCCAGCGTGGTCTGGTCGGCGGTTTCACGTACCGCCAATGCCGAAAGCAGGCTATATTGCAGCGGTGTGATTTCAAATGCCGCGCATTTTTCCTGGAACAGGGCGACATGAATCTGGTGCAGGCGGCGGACCAGGAATCCCGGCCTTTGCTTGAGCGGCCAGGAATTGTCGTTGTTTTGTTTTCGCTTCTTCGCCATGGTTGCCGCTTGAACCCTCGTCTGGCACTGCACGATTTTGTTGCAGGGTATGGCATGATTGTTGCTAAATAGGAACCATCTCGAAAATACGAAGTATGCTTCGTATTTATCCCGGCACGGCGGCGGCCGCCGGCGGAGCGAAGAGGAGGGCAACGATGTCTTTGAGCACCACGTTTGACCTGTTGTTGCGCGGCGGTCGCGTGATCGATCCGGCCTCGGGCGTCGATGGGTTGAAGGATGTCGCAATCCGGGGCGGCAGGATCGCCGCCGTCCAGGCCGACATCCTGCCGAACAGCGCCAGGGAGGTCGTCGACGTCACCGGCAAGCTGGTGCTGCCGGGGTTGATCGATACCCACGCGCACATCTATCAATACGTCACCGGTCGTTTCGGCATGAATGCCGACATGGTCGGCGTGCAATCCGGCGTCACCACGCTGGTCGATCAGGGCGGGCCGTCCTGCATGACGTTGCCCGGGTTTCGGCATTTCGTCGCCGAACAGGCGAAATCGCGGACTTATGCGTTTCTGTCGGCCTATCTGGTGGGCGGCCTGGAAGGTCATTATTATCCCAATCTGTATAGCCCGGACGGCGTCGATATCGACGCCACCGTGAAGGCGGCCATCGCCAATCGCGATCTGGTGCGGGGCATCAAGGCGCATGCCGAAATCGGTGGCTTCGCACGCTGGGGCATCCGCGTCATCGAGATGGCGGCCGAAATCGGCCGCCGCGCCGAGTTGCCGGTTTACGTGCATTTCGGCCAGCTGTGGGGGCTGCCCGAGAACGGCACCAATGGCGAGGATGTCGACACCATTCTCGAGCGCGTCATGCCGTTGCTTCGGCCGGGCGACGTGTTGGCGCATCCGTTCACGCGACACCCCGGCGGTTTCGTCAATCGCGAAGGCGAAGTGCATCCGGTGATTCAGGCATCGCTCGATCTTGGATTGCTGGTCGATGTCGGCCATGGCAGTCATTTCTCCTACCGTCTCGCCCGCAAGGCGCTCGCCGCGGGAATCGTTCCGACCACGCTCGGAGCCGACATTCACGGCTACAACACCCATGTGCCGGCGCCGGCCGGAACCCCGGACGAGCATGTCGATGACGAAAATCATCCGTTCGCCGGCCAAGCCAAGTTCAGCCTTGTGCAGGCGATGAGTTCGATGATGGCGCTGGGCCTTTCGCTGGAGCAGGTGGTGCCGATGGTGACGTCGCACCCGGCGCGGATGCTGGGACTTTCCGATACCATCGGCGCGCTGAGAAAGGGCATGGAGGCCGACGTCTCGGTGCTGAACGAAACGCCGGGACGTTTCATCCTGCGCGACAACGAGAAGACCGAAGTAATCGCCGACAGCCTGTTGCAGCCGGTGTTTTGCCTGCGCGCCGGCGTGCGCCATGACGCCGTCGCCCCGATCCTGCCGCAAGCGGTCGCCGCCTAGCACATGGCATCCGATGCCGGACAAGGGGTCGGCGCCAGGCTCGAGCGCAAGGAAGACGATCGCTTCATGCGCGGTCGCGGCCAGTTCGTGGCCGACATTCGCGTCGTCGGCCTCATGGACGTTGCGTTCGTGCGCAGCCCGCTGGCCCATGCCAGGATCAAGGCGATCCATGTGCCGGACCGCCATCGCGATGCGGTATTTACCGCCGCCGATCTGACCGGGGTCAAGCCGATCCGCGCGATTTCCGGATTGCCGGGTTTCAAGATCTCGGAACAGCCGGTGCTCGCCACCGGCAAGGTGCGCCATGTCGGCGAACTCGTTGCCATGTGCGTGGCGCCGACCCGGGCGGAGGCCGAGGACATCGCCGCCTCCGTGAGACTGGATCTGGAGGAATTGCCAGCCATCCACGACATGCGCAAGGCGCGCGAAGCGGATACCGCCCTGGTCCACGAACACTGGGGCGACAACGTCTTTCTCGAAAGCGCCTTCGAAGTCGATATCACCGCGGCCTTCGACGCGCCCATCAAGGTGACGCGTGAAATTTCCACCGCGCGGCAGTGCATGTCACCCCTCGAAGGCCGCGGTGTCGTCGCCAGCTTCGATCGTCGCCTCGACCAGTTGACCCTGCAAACCGGCGCACAGATGCCCCACATCGTGCGCAATGGTCTGTCCGACTGTCTTGGCATCGAGCAAGGCCGGATTCGCGTCGTGTCGCCGGATATCGGCGGCGGGTTCGGCCACAAGGGAATCCTGCTGCCAGAGGAAGTCTGCCTCGGCTGGCTGGCGCTGCGGCATGGTCTTGCGGTGCGCTGGATCGAGGACCGCCGCGAGCATCTGACCGCCAGCGCCAATTGCCGCGAGCATCATTACGCCATCACGGTCTATGCCGACCGTGACGGCACCCTGCGCGGCATCGATTGCGAGGCCATCGTCGATTCCGGCGCCTATTCGTCCTATCCTTTCTCGGCCTGCCTCGAGGCCGCGCAGGTCGCCAGCATTCTGCCCGGGCCTTACCGCATGCCCGCCTATCGTTGTCGGACATTCTCGGTTGCCACCAACAAATGTCCGATCCTGCCTTATCGCGGCGTCGCCCGAACCGGCGTGTGTTTCGCCCTCGAGATCATGTTGGACGCCGTGGCGGTCGAGGCCGGACTTGAGCCGGGAGAGGTGCGGCTGCGCAATCTGGTCGAGCCCGGACAAATGCCGTTCGACAACATTACCAACAAGCATTTCGACAGCGGCGACTATCCGCAGGCGCTGCGCCGCGCGCTGGCGGCGATCGATGTCAAGGCGATCCGGGGCCGCCAGCGCACGGTTGAGGCCGACGGCCGGCTGATCGGCACCGGCGTTTCGATCTATTGCGAGCAGGCGGCGCATGGCACCTCGGTTTATGCCGGCTGGGGCATTCCGATGGTGCCCGGCCATGAGCAGGCCATGGCGCGATTGACGCCCGATGGCGGGCTCGAGATCAGGGTCGGGGTGCATTCCCATGGCCAGGGCCTCGAAACCACGCTGGCGCAGGTTGCCAACGAAATTCTCGGCGTCGATACCGCGAATGTCCGCGTCGTCCATGGCGACACCGCGATCACGCCCTACTCGACCGGGACGTGGGGTTCCCGCTCGATGGTGATGGCCGGTGGCGCAGTCGGGGCGGCCTGCGACGAACTGGGCCGGCGCGCGAAGCGGATCGGCGCCAAGCTGCTGCAACTCGACCCATCCGAGGTCGTCCTGCGCGATGGAGGCGTGCATGGACCGAACGGCAGCATCGATCTGAAAGAAATCGCCTACACCTGGTACCGCCGTCCGCAGGACTTGCCGCCCGATGTCGATCCCGGCGGGCTGGAAGCAACCAGCGGCTACAAACCGCAGCGCGACAGCGGCACCTTCAGTTACGCCGCCCACGCCGTCACCGTCGCCGTGGATCCGGACCTGGGAACAGTCCAGATTCTTGATTACGTAATCGTCGAAGATGGTGGCGTGCTGGTCAATCCGATGATCGTCGACGGCCAGATCTATGGTGGTCTCGCGCAGGGCATCGGCACCGCCCTCTTTGAGGAGATGCCGTTCGATGCCGCCGGCCAGCCGCTGGCGACGACGCTTGCCGACTATCTGTTGCCGGGACCGACCGAAGTGCCGGAACCGCGCCTCGACCATATGGAGACGCCGTCGCCCTACACGCGGTTCGGCGTCAAGGGAATCGGAGAGGGTGGCGCGATCGCGCCGCCCGCCGCGATCGCCAACGCCGTGAACGATGCGCTGCGGCCGCTCGGGGTCGAACTGTTGCATTCGCCGATTTCGCCACGCCGCGTGGTCGCGGCGATTCTGGCGGCGCGCCGGTCCGCGAGGCCGGCGGCATGAAGCCGGCACCGTTTGCCTATGAACGCCCTTCCGATCTGACTACCGCGCTTGGCTTGATTACAACAGCCGGCGGGGCGACCCGGATCATCGCCGGCGGGCAATCGCTGGGGCCGATGCTCAACCTGCGGCTGGTCGAACCGGAACTCGTCGTCGATATCGCCGGGCTGTCCGAACTCAAACAGGTTGGCACAAGCAATGGTGAACTGTTGATCGGGGCCTGCGTCACGCATGCGGATATAGAGGACGGACGGATACCCGACGTCACGCGGGGCGCTATGCGGCGCGTCGCCGGCGCGATCGCCTACCGGGCGGTACGCAACCGCGGCACCATCGGCGGATCGCTTGGCCATGCCGACCCGGCGGCGGACTGGGTTTCGGCGCTGTCGGCGCTGGGCGCCCGACTGACGTTGCGGAGCCTTGAGGCGGTGCGCAGCGTTACCGTCAACGACTTCGTCGTGGGCCCGCTCGAAAACGCGCTGGCGCCTGGTGAGATCGTCGAATCGATCCGTGTGCCGGCCATGGCTGCTTCGGCGCGCTGGGGTTATTTCAAGAGCTGCCGCAAGCCGGGCGAATTTGCCGACGCGATCGGCGCGGTGCTGATCGATCCCGATGCGGGCACTGCCCGCATGGTGATCGGCGCCATCGAAGCTTCGCCCATTCTCGTCGAGGACGCGGCCGAGTTGTTCGGCGGCAGCGTCGATGGCGAGTTCAAGGCGCGTTTCGATGCGCGCGTCGCCGATGCGATGCTGACGAAAGCGGGGATTTCCGATGCGGTCAACCGGCACATCCACGTTGCCGTGCTGCGACGCGCGGTTGCCGAGGCGTCCGCATGACGAAGATCGCACTCACCGTCAATGCGCGCGCCGTCACGGCATCCGTCGAACCCCGCACCCATCTCGCGGATTTTCTCCGCGATGGACTTCATCTGACCGGCACCCATCTCGGCTGCGAGCACGGCGTCTGCGGCGCCTGCACGTTGTTGCTCGACGGCATGCCGGCGCGCTCGTGCATTACCTATGCCGTCGCTTGCGACGGCGCCCGGATCACCACCATCGAGGGGCTCGATGACGACGAAATCGCCAGTGAGCTTCGCACGGCATTCGCCCGCGAGCACGCCCTGCAATGTGGATATTGCACGCCGGGAATGCTGATTTCGGCCCGCGATCTGGTGCAGCGCCTGCCTGAGGCCGACGAGCAAAGCATTCGCGTCGGATTGAGCGGCAACCTCTGCCGCTGCACCGGTTATGTTGGCATCGTGCGGGCGGTGCGTTCGGTGATCGAACAACGGCGCCGGCGGGGCGTGCCGGCCGAGCCTGGCGGCGGACGCGCGGAACTGGGACCGGTCGGATCCGGCAACGGCAGTCATGCCGCCGCCTTGGCGATCGCGAATGCACCGAAGGATGAAGAAGCGCACCCCGAAGACAACGTCGTCGTAGCGATCCCTGATTTCACTCCGGCGTCGGTGTTCGAAAATCATTTTAAGGTCGCGCATCCGCCGGCAACCGTTTTCAAGATGTTTGACGATGTCGCCGCGGTGGCGAACTGCGTACCAGGGGTATCGCTGACCGGAACTCCATCGCCCGAACGAGCAGAGGGCGCGATCCGCGTCAGGATTGGGCCTATCTCCGCGAATTTTCGCGGTGCTGCGCGGATCGAACGCGCACCGGAAAACTGGTCGGGCCGCATCGTCGGCATCGGCAACGACCAGCGCAGCCGCTCCGTCACCCACGGCGAGATTTGTTACCGGCTGGTGCCGCTCGATCAGGGCAACGCAACGCGTGTTGAACTTTCCATCGGCTACAGCTTGAGGGGAATGCTGGCGCAGATCGCGCGGGAAGCGCTGGTGCGTGATCTCGCCGCGCGGCTGATGCTGGATTTCGCTCAAAATCTTGACAGGTTGCTCTCGGGCGCGGCGCCAGCTGGATCGCCCAGGATCGCAGCTGAATTGAACGGTCTTTCGCTGCTCGCGGGCCTCGTTGCCGCGCGTGCAAAAGCGCTGCTTCGGCGCCTGCTCGGCCGCGCCCCATGAGATCGATCAGGGCATGAACAATCACGACGGGGCGGCTGGTTCCGATTTCCGCATCGCATGCGGGGGCCGAGCCCACAAACCTTTGGATCGCGACGGCTTGGCCAGATTAACGTTGAACGGAAGGGGATCGATTATGTTATAGCCCACCCGCAAATTCGACGGAGACAGCATGCCAGCCGCCCCTACCGCGCCGAAAGGAGCAACCAAACTCCTGCTTCTCGAGGGGGTAAACGACAGCGCCGTGGAGCTTTTTTCCGGAAATGGTTTCACCGCTATCGAGCGGTTGCCCAAAGCACTTGATTCGGATGCATTGCGTCACGCCGTGCAAGGCGTCGAACTGCTTGGCATTCGTTCCCGGACCCAGATCACCGATGATATTCTTTCGTCCGCCGACCGGATGATGGCGGTTGGGTGCTTCAGCGTGGGAACGAATCAGGTCGATCTGGCCGCGGCGCGTCGGCGCGGTATCCCGATATTCAATGCGCCGTTCTCCAACACCCGCAGTGTGGCTGAACTCGTGATCGGAGAAATCGTCATGCTGCTGCGGCGGGTTTTGCCGCGATCCGCCGCGGCTCACCAGGGCGGCTGGGACAAGTCCGCGGCGGACAGTCACGAGGTGCGCGGCCGAACCCTTGGTATCGTCGGCTACGGCAATATCGGATCGCAGCTCTCGACGCTTGCCGAAGCGATGGGGATGAAGGTCATTTTCTTTGACCAGACCGACAAGCTGCGTCACGGCAATACCGAACCGGTCGAGAGTCTTGAGCAGCTTCTGGCGCGAAGCGACGTCGTCAGCCTGCATGTTCCGGAAACCCCGTCCACCCATGGCATGATCGGAGAGGCCGAGATTCGTTCGATGAAGCGGGGGGCATATCTGATCAACAACAGCCGTGGCACCGTGGTTGATCTCGACGCGCTGGCGAGGGCCATTCGCGACGAACACCTGGCCGGCGCTGCGGTCGATGTCTTCCCGGTCGAGCCGTCATCGAATTCGGATCGCTTTCAAACCCCCCTGCAGGGGATGAGCAACGTGATCCTCACCCCTCACATCGGTGGTTCGACGGAAGAGGCTCAGGACCGGATCGGCACCGAAGTCGCCCGCAAGATGATCGATCATTATGAAAACGGTTCAACGACGGGAGCCGTGAATTTTCCGCAGGTCCAGCTGCGAGCCCGAACACACGGCGCCCGGTTCAGCCACGTTCATCGCAACGTGCCCGGCATGCTGAGACGATTGAACGAAATCTTCCTGCTGCGCGATATCAATATCTTCGCGCAATACCTGGAAACCGATAGTGAGATTGGTTACGTCGTGCTGGACGCCGACCTGCCGCCGGGCGTCAGCGATGAGATTCTTGACGAGATCCGGTCGCTGGATGGCACGATCAGGGCGCGGCTTGTCTACGAGCATTGACCTGCGACGCAGGGCATGATCCCGGACCTGGCCGGGCGGATCTTGTTCAAAACCATAACATGGAGCGGGACACCACGGTTGTCGTGCGACCGGCAAAATGAGGCCCGCCCGGCCAACTGGTCCGGGCGGGCCGTGTTATTTTCAGGCGACTGCCAGCCGCGCATCCTGGGCCGGTTGCTCGAGTTCCTCGAGATGCAATTCGGCCTGCAGGCGCGCGGTCTTGAGCGTCCTTACCGCGTCCGTGATGTTCTGCTCGGAGTGATTGGCCATCACCTGCATCCGGATGCGTGCGGCGCCCTTCGCGACCGCCGGAAACTCGACGAGGTTGGCCACCAGCCCGAGCGGGGGCAGGCGGTTGCTGACGATACGAGCCAGGGCTTCCGTTCCCATCTTGACGCAGACGATCGCTGACGGGTCGCCGTAATAGTCGAGGCCGGCTTCGGTCAGGTGATGCCGAAGGCTGAGCACGTTGGTCATCAGCGCGTTACGCCGCTGGCGTCCTTCTTCCGAATCGACGATCTCGAACGCCTTCATGATGATTGCCGCCTGGACCGGAGACAGCGCGTTCGAGAACGTTGCGGGTGCGCTGTAGAAGCGGAGATATTCCTTCACCGCACGGCTCTTGCAGGCGACGAACCCGCCGTTGGACGCGAAGGTCTTGGAGAAGCTGCCCATGACGATATCGATCTTGCCGAGCATGTTCTGGATGCCGATCTGCCCGCGGCCCTCCTCGCCGAGGCTGCCCAGGTCGTGAGCAACGTCGACGACCAGCGTCGCGTTGAACTCGTGGCAAAGCGCCTGCAGCCCGGCCAGATCCGGGCGTATCGGAGTCCATCGAGAACAGGCCCTCGGTCACCACCAGAATGCCGTTCTCTTTGTCCTTGGCCCGGATGTCGGTCAGGATGCTGCGGCAATGGCTCGTTGTCGAGGTGGCGAAACAGATGAATGTTGGTGGTGGCGGCGTTGGCGCCTTCCTGCAGACAGGAATGCGACAGCATGTCCATCACCACATGGTCGGCCGAACGGACCAGGCCCTTGATCACGCCGAAACCCGCCGCCCAGCCGGTCGGATACAGCACGACTTCCTCCATTTTCAGGAAACTCGGCGATCTTGCGCTCGAGCGCGAGGGAATGCGTGGTGTTGCCGACCAGAGCCGGCGAACCGGCGCTGTGAACGCCGCACCGATCGATGGTCTCTTTGCCGGTCGCCTTGATTTCCGGATGCGCCGACAGGCTCAAATAATCCTGCGACGCGAAATTGACGCCTCGCGTCTGGTTGCCGCTATCGTCCTGGGCGAGCAAACCGTACCGGGTCCGCCTTCGGTCGCGCGCGAAAACGGCCAGAGACCGTTCTGACGCCGCAAATTTTGCCAGTTGAAAAAGCCCTCGGTGCGGCGAAGCAGATCGGCTCCGCCCGGCACCCGGAAATCTCTCATGCTGCCGGTCAGCGCGTCCGGCGGAATATGGGCGTAGGTTGAGTTCGACATCGTTATCCCCTGTTCGAAATCGTTTTGTTTTGACTGGTGTTGTCCCGTCCAGGGCATCATGCACGGACGTGATTAATGGCCCGGTAGGGCGGGGCGGTATTATTTGCCTATGTCGGTCGGGTAGTTAATCGGTTGCTATCGGCAAGCCTGCTTGACGCCTTGTTAAGGCTGTCAGCAACCCGTATCGAAACAGTGAGACCGTCGAGGTCGCGGGCCAGCTGGAAGTTGTTGTCGGAAAGACGACCTCGGTGGTCGCACCGCCGGGACAACAAATAGCCGAAGCGCGCATCGCCGATGCTGCGTCGTGGCCGCCAGGTTCGCGAATTTAGACCGCGACGCTTGCGGGTTTGTCCACCGGCAGCCAGGCGCGAATCTTGCCAAGCAGGCGTTGCATGTCCACCGGCTTGGTATCGAAGTCGCAACATCCGACCTCGACGCTCTTGTCCCGGTCGCTGGCCAGGGCGTGGGCCGTCAGCGCGATGATCGGGATTGCGGCCGTGGCGGGATTGGCCTTGATCAAGGTGGTCGCTTCCCAGCCGTCCATTTCGCCAAGGCAACGTCCATCAGGATCAGGTCCGGCATCTCGCTAAGCGCCATCGCGACGCCGGCGGCGCCGTCCCATGCACAGCAAACCGAAAAGCCGTGCCGCTCCAGCCGGCGCGTCAGCATCTCCCGATTGATCTCATTGTCTTCCACGAGCAGAATTTTATGCATGGTCCGCGACCGCTACCGGGTTAGCCGAAATTTCAGAAGCCTCGAAAGCCGGAACCAGCGTTGCCTCGGCGTGAACGCCTGGCCTGGCTTGGCCGTGCTGCTGATCGGTGGACCCGGCGACCGAATCGGCCTTCGAGCCCTCGATCAGCGGCATGCGGATCGTGAAGCAGCTGCCCTGGCCGACCTTGCTTTCCACGGTGATGTCGCCACCCATCAGGCGGCAAAGCTTCTGGCTCAGCGCCAGGCCAAGTCCGGTGCCGCCATATTTGCTACTGCTGGAATCGTCAACCACAGTAAATTTCTCGAAAAGATCCGCGATCTGCTCCGGGGCGATGCCGATACCGGTATCGATGACGTGGACCACGAGTTCATCGGCGCCGTCGCTCGGGCTGACGCTCCGCGACAAGCTCAACCTTGCCGTCATGGGTGAATTTGGCGGCGTTGTCGATCACTTGTCCGAGCATACTGCGGAATTTCGACGCGTCGCAGAAGGCGCGTCCGACGTTCGGGTCGATCCGGCAGGATACGGTATTGCCGTTTTTCGCGGCAGCCGGCTCGGCTTGGACGGCCATCTCGCTGAGCAAGTCGGTCAGGTCCGTTTCCTGCAGGTCGAGTTCCATCCTGCCGGCCTCGATCTTCGACAGGTCGAGGATCTCGTTGACCAGCTTGAGCAAATGATGGCCGGCGCCATGGATTCTTTGCAGGTCCGATTTGGTGGAGGTATCGCCTTCGGCCTCGGCGTCCTCCAGCAGAATCTGGCTGTAACCGATCACTGCATTCAGCGGCGTGCGCAGCTCGTGGCTCATCTTGGCGAGGAACTCGGCCTTTGCAGCCCCGGCCCGCTCGGCTTCGGCAGTGGCGAGACGAAGCGCCGAGGCTGTCGCCATGTGCTGCCGCATCTCGCTCTCGAGTTCGCCCTGCGAGGTCTGGATCTTGGCGTAGTAGAGCGCCATCATCGCCACATACAGCGCCGCCGCGATGGTGGAGATCAGGCCAAGGCCCTGTACTGCCGCGACCGGGATATCCTTGACCGGATGGTAACCATACAGGTAGGCGCCGGAAAATATCGCCAGATTTACCGCGAACATGCCGATGACGATCATGCGCAGCGATGACGACGATCCGATGTAGAAAAAGGCCAGCAGGGGAATGGTCAGCACCCAGGCCAGGGTCGGGGAGGTGACACCGCCGTAGAAATAGCAGCTCCACAGGATGCAAAAGATCAGGTTCTGGATCGAGACGAGCGCCAGCGGGTTGTAGGGCACCCGGGCCTTCAGCAGCACGGGGAAGATCCAGAACGACGTGATCGAGATGGCCAGGATGGCCACCTCGTAGCCGGGATTCGGATCGAGAAAGTAAAGCGTGCCCGGCACGACGTTGCCGATAAACGGTCCAAGGATGTGACTGATCAGGAATACGTGCGCTCGCTTGCGAGCTTCCCGATCGGCCATGATGGCAGGCGGGATGAAGTAATTGACCAGGCGGTCGAGCGCTGCAAGCGCATCCATTAACCTGCGTTTCATGAGATCCGTACCGCTTTCTGCGAATGACGCAGTCCGAGCTGCGAAGCAGCAAGTTCCCGATCTCGGTTCGCCAGGATCGGTTCCCGTTGGCCTGCAATCTATCAACGTCCCTTTAAGGCTGTATTAATTGAGGGTTTCCGTTCTTAAACCGATAATTAAAGCCGCTTGGGTAAGGTCCGTGATCTAGGGTCTGTGAGAATCGTGACAGACCCCAGGGCGCGACGGGGATTGCACAAAAATGCAGATTTTGGATTTTTCGCTTCGGATAATCGACTGGTTCATTCCGGACGCGGCCAAGGCCGAGCGCTCCGAATTGAGCCTCGCCCGAAACTTCGTCTTTACCCACCTGTGCGGACCGTTGCTCTCGCAGTCCATCAGCGTGTTTCTGTATCGATCCGATCCCGATCCCGGCCTTGCGTGCTGGACCGTGATCGTGGGCATCTGGCTGTTCTGGCTGCTGCCTTTCGTTTACAAGTGGACCCGCAATCTGCAGGGAACGGCGATCATCACGGTCGAACTGCTGGCCTTCACCTCGCTGGTCGGTGCCTATTTTTATGGCGGTGTCAGTTCGCCGTTCTTGCCGTGGCTGATCGTCAGCCTGCTGCTCGGCTTCTTCTATCTTTCCAAGCGGCCGCTGCTGGTCGTCGCCTTGTTCAGTTTCAATATTCTGGTGTTTTGCGCCGCCCACAGCGTGTGGGGCTTTCCGGACCTTGTCTCAAAGGAAGCTCTCTCGACGGTCGGCTGGATCTCGATCCTGTCGGCAACCATCTACATGTCCTGGATGGCGATCTACTACGCCAACATGATGTCGATGAGCGACGAGATCGAGCGCGAGACCGCGAGCCACCGCGAGACCGCGCTTCGGCTGCGTGAGGCCAAGAACATGGCCGACGTCGCCAATCGGGCGAAGTCGATCTTTCTCGCCAAGATGAGCCATGAACTGCGCACGCCGCTCAATGCCGTGATCGGATTCAGCGAGATCCTGCTCGAGGACGAGGAACTCGAAGGCAACAATGCACAGAAGAAAACCGATCTGCAGCGGATTAACGCCGCCGGCCGCTATCTGCTGTCGCTGGTTACCGACGTGCTCGACCTGTCCAAGATCGAATCCAACTTCATTGAGCTGAAAGTCGAGCAATTCGACCTCAATGAGACAATTCGCAGCATCGTCGCAACCGTTGAACCGATCATGCCGCAGAACGGTAACAAGCTGATCGTGAAATGTCCGGACAATCTCGGCATCGTGTCGACCGATCCGACCAAGTTGCGCCAGGCGACGTTGAACCTGTTGAGCAACGCCGCGAAGTTCACCGAAAAGGGGACGGTCACCCTCTCGGTATCGCGTCGCAAGGGGCCGGCCGGCGACTGGATCGAAATTCAGGTCCAGGATACCGGCATCGGCATTTCGCAGCCGGACCTTTCGAAGCTGTTCCAGAATTTTGGCCAGGCCAATCGCACGACCTCCACCAAATACGGCGGAACCGGGCTGGGTCTGGCGCTTAGCAAGAAGCTGTGTGGCCTGATGGGCGGCGGAATCACCGTTAACAGCGAGGTCGGCCGCGGCTCGTGCTTCACCATCCGCGTGCTGGCATGGATGAACGAAGAAACCCATTCCAGCGAGAACAGCGGCTTCGCGGCGGCACCTGCGTTCGCAACAACGGCCTGAGAGATTTGCACATGTCTGCCTCAAATGCCCAAACCGAACGTGTCGTCGCGTTGCGCTCCGAAGCGGGTGGATCCGAAGCGGCCGACGGTCGTCCGGCGCCGACGCCGCGGATCCTGATCGTCGATGACATCAGCGACAATCGCACCATCCTGGTGAGACGCTTCGAACGCCGCGGCTTCGAGGTTGTCGAAGCAGACAGCGGTTTGATGGCGCTCGAGCTGATCGAGAGCCGCGAATTCGATGCGATTCTTCTCGATGTCATGATGCCCGGAATTGACGGGATAGAAACCCTCAAGCGGATCCGCAGCCAGAAGTCGGCATCTGCGCTCCCCGTGATCATGGTGACGGCGAAGTCCGAAAGCGAAAACGTCGTCGACGCGCTCAACCTCGGCGCCAACGACTATGTCACCAAGCCGGTCGACTTTGCCGTCGCGCTGGCGCGCGTCAATACCCAGATCGCACGCCGGCACGCGGAGCTGGCATTGTCCGAGGCGAACGAGAATCTTGAGAAAAACGTCGCCGACCGTACCCAGCTCCTCAGGGACCTTTACCAGAAGCTGAAAGCGGAGATGGCGGTCCGCGAGGAAGCGGATGCGCGATCGGTCTATCTGGCCTATCACGATCCGCTGACCGGTCTCAGCAACCGCCTGCTCTTCAAGGAACAGCTCGACGCCGCACTCCAGGAGGGCGCGCAGGCACCGAACTCGATCGCGGTGCTGTTTGTCGATCTGGATGGCTTCAAGGACGTGAACGACTCCCTGGGGCACTCCGTTGGCGACCTGCTTCTGAAGTCGATCGCCAGCCGGATCCGTGATGTGCTGCCGGCGACCGATCGCATCGCCCGGCTCGGCGGAGATGAATTCGCCATTCTTCACATGGACGCGGGGCAGCCCGCCGCGGCGATCTCGCTCGCGGAACAGATCATCGAGGTGGTCAGCCGTCCCACCACGATCGAAGGTTATGACGTCACCGTCAGCGCCAGCGTCGGGATCGCAGTCGCTGATCTTGGTAACGCCACGGCGGAGAACATCCTGAAGAGCGCCGATATCGCGATGTACGGCGCCAAGGCCGCGGGACCCGGTCACTATCGGATGTTCGATCCGGAGATGGATGCGGCGGTTCAATCGCGGACCGCTCTCGAACGGGACATGCGCAACGGCATCGTTCACAACCACTTCCGCCTGTTCTATCAGCCGCTGGTCAATCTGCAGAGCCGAAAGGTGACGTCCTTCGAGGCCTTGATGCGCTGGCAGCATCCCGATCGCGGCCTGGTGTCGCCGATGGAATTCATTCCGCTGGCGGAAGAAACCGGCTTGATCGTGCGGCTCGGCGAGTGGGCGCTGCGGGAGGCTTGCTCGGAGGCCATGAATTGGCCCGACGACATCAACGTCTCGGTCAACCTTTCTTCCGTGCAATTTTCCAAGGGCGACCTGGTCGCCACCGTGATGAATGCCCTCGCGTCATCAGGTTTGCCGGCGTCGCGGCTCGAGCTTGAAATCACCGAATCGATCCTGCTGGAGAGGTCCGAGCACAACGTCCGCATTCTCGATCAGTTGCACGAACTCGGCGTCAAGATTGCACTGGATGATTTCGGCACCGGATATTCGAGCATCGGCTATCTGCGCAGTTTCCAGTTCGACAAGCTCAAGATCGATCAGTCCTTCGTCAAGGACCTGCTTGCGGACGAAAAGAGCCTGGCCATCGTTCGCGCCATCGTCGGACTTGGCATGAGCTTCGGAATGACGACCACCGCGGAAGGCGTCGAAACCGAGGATCAGCGCACCTGCCTCGGTCACGAAGGTTGCAATGAAGTCCAGGGCTATCTGTACAGCAAGCCGCTGCCGTCCGATCAGATCGTTCCGCTGCTGGCGAAACTCGGCGCGCAACGGCTGGCCTCGGCCGGAGCATAAGTCATGACGGGCCGGGGCCTGCGTTCCGTCCTTCATTGAAGGGTCGGATGCCGGAAAAAAGACGCCCCGTCGCGCCGGCACTACCATGATGCCGGTGAACTGCAACCCGGCCCGGCCGGAGCTTGCCGCGACATGGCCTGCAGCTTCCGGAATCATTAGTAATATTTGCTACGCTGTGGCGCGAGACAGAATGTTCTCGAGCCGGTCGCCATATTAAAAATGATTAAAAATGACCAATATTGCATCTGACGAACCTGATGTTGATTATGCGACGTTCATCTCGGGTCGTGCGGTCGACCTGATGGCGCGTCTCAAGATTGCGCCGACGCCCGCCAATTACGCCATCTGGTTCAAGTACTGCCAGGGCTCCTCGCCGGATCTGAAGCGCTCGATCGACCAGCTTTTCGAAAGCAAATCGCACTTCGATGCGTCCACCAACGCCGCGCTGCATTCGGCGTTTGGCGATGGGGTGGCCAACGCGATCCCGAGCGAAGTTCCAAAGCGGCTCGGTTCGGTGATGGAGGACGCGCAGGGCCTTCTGCAGACGGCCATTGCGGACAATCGCACCCAGATGCTGGCGATGGACGCCGTCGCCGGCAAGGTCGGCCCGGACGCCGATCCGCGAGAGCTGATCGAAGGCCTGGTCACCGAATTGTCGAAATCCGTCAACCGGGCATCGCGACTGGAGATGAATTTCTTCGAAGCCAATCGCGAGCTCAACGAAATACGCGCCTGCCTGGATCAGGCGGAACAGCGGGCTAAGACCGATGTGCTGACCGGGCTGCCCAATCGGTTGGCGTTCGAGGAGTTCTTCGCCGATGCTCAGACGAAGGCCGGCAAAAACGGGCGTCCTTTGAGCGTCCTCTTGATCGACGTCGATCACTTCAAGCGGTTCAACGACGACTTCGGACACGGCGTCGGGGATCAGGTGCTCCGCCTGATCGCCCGCGTGCTGCAGGAACGCGTCCGCGAACAGGATCTTCCCGCCCGGTATGGTGGCGAGGAACTCATTGCAGTGCTGCCAAATTCCGATCTGGCGGCATGCGTGGCCGTTGCAGAGAATATTCGAAGGTCGATCGCCGAGTGCAAGATTACGCGCCGTTCGACCGGAACCCCGCTGCCGTCCATCACCGTGTCGATCGGGGTCGCCCAATGGCGGCCGGGCGAATCCATGTCCGATTTGATCGAGCGCTGCGACCGCGCGCTCTACGAGGCCAAGGACGCCGGCCGCAATCGCGTGCTGACCGCCGCCGCCTGAATTCTCGAGGGGGTCCGGGTTCGCAGTTTTCTTAACTTTGCTGTGCCATGTTACCCCTCGCTTATTTTCAAAAAACACTTGCAGGAGGTTACGGTGCTGGTTTGGAGCTTCTTAAAGCGCGTCTTCATGACCTATTGGTACTGGCACGTTCGCCAGCTGAACGTGTTGTGGCCCTCGATTACGGTGGACGGCAAGAACCTGGTCATTTTCCCCAGCGTCTACAAGCCGCTGGAAAATGAACATGCCAGCGTTGAATACTGCAACAAGGGCGACCGCGTGCTCGACCTCGGCTGCGGCTGCGGCGTGAACACGGTATTCGCCGCCCCGGTGGCGAGCGAGATTCTGGCGGTCGACATCAGCCCGTCGGCGATCGACAATGCGAAGGAAAATTGCCGGCGTCTCGGTGTGCAAAACGTCAAGTTCGCGCTTAGCGATATGTTCACCAATGTCGATGGAAAATTCAACCTGATCCTCTCTAACCCGCCCTATATCGAGGCCGACTTCGAAGCCAACGAGGAGCAGTTCGCCACCTCGACCCGATATCTTCCGATCCTGTTTGCGCAGGTCGGTAAGTACCTCGCGGACGACGGGCGCCTGATCGTGCAATATCCCGGCTGGTTCGGCGGCTTGATCAAGAGGCTCGCGGCCCAAAACGGGTTCGAGGTCGTCAAGGTGCAGCGGCTGCCGCGCAAATCGGTGTACCTGTCCCTGCTGAGCCTGGCTTACATGCAGGTCGGATTCCGTTCGACCCTGTTCCTGCTCAAGCGGCGCCCGGTGCAAAAGCCGGTTGAAGCACGGCCGGCCGTCGAGAAGCGCGAACCCGCGATGGCCGACTAAGGTCCTTTCGACGCCAGCGAAGCAATCTGGGACACACGAGGACCGCCGGAACCCTTCCGGCGGTTCTTGCATGTTGGCATGGACGGCGATCAAACCGTGCGCTTGATCAGGAGCTCCTCGAGCACGTTGATGTCCAGTTCTTGGATGAACTGGACGGCAAAGCCGCTCGGCAGGTGGCGCACCACTCTGCCGACGACCTTCCCGATCGCAAGCGGGGTCCCGGTCTCGGGAAACACCCTGGCCGACACCGCCGCGCCCGAAGACGACATGTCGATGACGAAGCATCGCATCGTGTTTCCGTCCGCCAGGATCAAGGTCGAGTGCGGGTCTTCGGGGGCGAAACGGTCGTGCTTTCGCTTGTTTTCGATCTGCTGATTTCGGTGCTTGTGAAACCAGTCGATCTTGGCCTTGAGTTTTACCCGCTCGGAGTTGGTCGCGGCGACACTGACCACGAAGCCTCGGCGAACCTGCTTGGAGATCATGCCCTGGATGTCACCCAGCCATTCCACCTGGATGAGCACGGGGTCGCCGATTTCGCCGGTGACGGGAACCGAGACCACGACTTCCATCTCGTCGAGATGTTCGACACGGCAGGCATAGAAGGTTCGCTGGCCGGTGCGCAGATCGCAGCGGCCGGCGATATTGTATTTGCCGGTGATGACGCGAATCTCGCCGCCAGGCGCAACGCTGCTGCTCTGAGCCGGGGCCGCCCTTAGATTTCGCCACATGAAAACAGCGCTCGTTGCTCAATGCCAACCCGCATTAGAGCACCGAAGATTTTACAAACAATTGCTCGGGCCTTAAGCCCCCGCTAACCATTATCGGCTCCCGGCCGCTGCTCGGTCCGGCGCCTTGCGCCGCCCCCGGGCCACCGGCCTGGCTGGCCGTTCACCTGACAGGAGGGGAAGTCGGCGCGGCGGCGGGTGCCGGCGCTTTTTTCGACGCCTTCAGCCAGTTCTCGAACCGCTGCACGACGACGTAAAAGGTCGGCACGAACAGCACGGCCAGGCAGGTGGAAGCGATCATGCCGCTGAACACGGTGATGCCGATCGATTTGCGGGCGCTGGCGCCGGCGCCGGTGGCGATGACCAGCGGCACCACGCCGAGAATGAAGGCGAACGACGTCATCAGGATCGGCCGGAACCGGGCGCGGGCCGCTTCCACGGCCGATTCCAGCAACGGCCTGTTGTCACGGACGTGCAGTTCGAGCGCGACCTCGACGATCAGGATGGCATTCTTGGCCGACAGCGCGATCAGCAGGATCAGCCCGATCTGGGTATAGAGGTTGTTCTCGATGCGAAGCCCGGTCAGTACCGACATCGGTCCCAATAGCGACAGCGGCACCGCCAATATCACCGAGATCGGCGCGTACCAGCTTTCATACTGCCCGGCCAGCACCAGGTAGACCAGCAGCATGGCGAGGCCGAACACGTAGTAGATCTGGCTGCCGACGACCTTCTCCTGGTACGACATCGCGGTCCATTCATAGCCGCTCCCCGGCGGCAGGGTCTTGTCGGCGATCTGCTCCATCAGCGCCATCGACTGCCCGGAGCTGAAGCCCTGCGCCGGCAGGCCGATCACGGTCGCGGCCGGATAGAGATTGTACAGGCTGATCAGCGAGGGACCGATCGACGGCGTGATGGTGGCGATCGAGCCGAGCGGGATCATGTCGCCGGCCTGGTTGCGCACCGTCAGGCTCTCGATGTCCTTGGCGGTCAGCCGGAACGCGGAGTCGGCCTGGGCGTAGATCTGAAAGGTGCGGCCGAACTTGTTGAACTGGTTGACGTAGGACGAGCCGAGATACGAAGCGAGCGTCGAGAACACGGTGTCGGTGGTGACATGCAGGGTCTGGGTCTTGACCCGGTCAACCTCGACGTCGAACTGTGGCACCATGGAGCGGAACGACGAACTCACCCGTTGCAGCGAGCTTTGGCTCTGGCCATTGGCCACGATGGCATTGGTGATCGCCTGCAGCTTGCCGAAGTCGGCATTGCCGTCGCGCAATTCGACCTGCATGGAGAATCCGGCGGCATTGCCGATGCCCTGGATCGGCGGCGGCGGCAGCACCAGGATGCGTGCTTCCGGGATCGCCGCCATCTTCTGGTTCAGCCCGACCACCAGTGAGCGCAGATCCTCACCCGCTCCGCGCGAGTCCCAGTCCTTCAGGATCACGTAGCCGACGCCGGCATTGGCAAGGCTCGAGCTGTTGTCGAGCGCCGATATCCCGGCGATGCCGATCACCTGGGCGACACCCGGCGTCTTGCCGGCAATGTCGGTGACCTGGTTCAGCACGTGCTGGGTGCGCTCGAGCGACGCGCCGTCCGGCAACTGCACCGCGGCCAGCAGATAGCCCTGGTCCTCGATCGGGATGAAGCCGGTCGGGATGCGGGACATGCCGTAGCCGCCGACGCCGATCAGGATCAGCGCGATGACCATCGACACGTTGGCGTGCACCACCGTGAAGTTGATCAGCGCCGCGTAACGTCGCTCCAGCCGGCTGTAGACCGAATTGAAGCCGCGGTAGAACCAGTTGCGCTGATCCGGTGGCGCCGGGCGGCGCAGCCACAACGCGCATTGCGTCGGTTTCAGCGTCGCGGCGTTGACGGCGCTGAGCAGCGCGGTGGCGGCGATCACCAGCGCGAACTGCGCGTAGATGCGGCCGGTCATGCCGGGCAGGAACGCCGCCGGCAGGAACACCGAGATCAGCACCAGTGTGATGCCGATGATCGGCGCGAACAGCGCATCCATGGCGGCGATTGCGGCATCGTGGCCGTTCATGCCGCGCTCGATATTGTGCGCGGCGCCTTCGACCACGACGATGGCGTCGTCCACCACGATGCCGATCGCCAGCACGATGGCAAACAGGGTTGACAGGTTGATGGTGAATCCGAGCGCCGCCATCGCCGCGAAAGCGCCGATGATGGTGACCGGCACCGTGGTGGCCGGCACCAGCATGGCGCGCCAGTCCTGCAGGAAGATCAGGATCACGATCAGCACCAGCAGGCCGGCTTCGATCAGCGTCTTGTAGACCTCGTGGATCGAAGCCGAGACGAACTTGGTGGTATCGAACGGGAAGTCGTATTGCATGTCCTGCGGAAAGGCGCGGGCCAGCTCGGTCATTTTTTTGGATATCGCCTTTTCCACGTTGAGCGCGTTGGCGCCCGGCGACTGGAACACGCCGATGCCGGTGGCCGGCTGGTTGTTCAGTGAAAACATCTGGCTGTAGGTCTGGGCGCCGAGCTCGACATGGCCGACGTCGCGCACCCGCGTGACATCGCCATTGTTGCCGGTCTTGACGATGACGTCGTTGAACTGGTCGGGGTCGTCGAGCCGGCCATTGACATTGAGGGTATACTGGAACGCCTGTCCGGCCGGCGTCGGCGGCGCGCCGACCTGGCCGGCGGTGACCTGCTGGCTCTGCTGCTGGATCGCCTGGATCACGTCCTGCGGCATCAGGTTGCGTACCTGCAGCTTGTTGGGGTCGAGCCAGATCCGCATCGAATACTGGCCGGCGCCGAACACCGTGACGTTGCCGACGCCGGGCAGCCGCGACAGTTCGTCCCGCAGGTTGATGGTGGCGTAGTTGCTTAGATATAGGCTGTCATAGGTCGCCTTCGGCGACGTCAGCGTCACGAACAGCAGGATCGACGTGGACTTCTTCTGAACCGTGACGCCCTGGTTCTGCACCGCCTGCGGCAGCTGCGACAGCGCGCTCGAAACCCTGTTCTGTACCAGCACCTGGGCGAAGTTGAGATCGGTGCCGATCTTGAACGTCACCGTCAGCGAATAGGTGCCGTCGGCGCCGGAATAGGACTGCATGTAGAGCATGTCCTCGACGCCGTTGACCTGCTGTTCGATCGGCAGCGCCACGGTGTCGATGACGGTTTTGGCGCCGGCGCCGGGATAGCGCGTGGTGACCTGCACGGTGGGCGGCACCACGTCGGGGTATTGCGCGACGGATAGTTCGAACAGCGCCACGCCGCCGATCAGGATCATCAGCAGCGCGATGACGTTGGAAAGGACCGGCCGCTCAATGAAGAATTTCGAAATCATGTCCCGGTCCTATTTGGTCGTTGTCGGCGCGGGCTCGATCTTCTGCAGCTGCGGATCGACCTTCTGGCCGGGAATTGCCCGCAGCAGGCCCGCGACCACCACCCGGTCATCCGGCTTCAGGCCGCTTTCGATCACGCGCAGGCCGCCGTCGACCGGCCCGGTCTGCACCTTGCGCTGCTCGATCACATTGTCGCCGTTCACCACCAGCACATAGCGTCCGCCCTGATCGCTGCCGAGCGCTGCGTCGGGCACCAGCAGCGCGGGCGCCTGATCGCCGAACGGCACCCGGACCCGGACGAAATATCCCGGCAGCAGCACCCGGTCGGCATTCGGCAGCACCCCGCGTACCGCCAGCGTTCCGGTCGAGGCGTTCACCATCGGCGAAACGTAGTCGAGCTTGCCTTTGTGCGGATACCCGGTTTCGGTCTGCAGGCCGATTTCGACCGGCAGTTGCCGCAGGTCGTTGGTCGTCATTCCGCGGCGCAAGGCTTCGGCACGAACCCGAAGCACGTCCTGCTCGTTGACATTGAAGTTCACATAGATCGGATCGAGCGCGACGATGGTGGCGAGCTGGGTCGGCGACGCGACCCCGACCAGTTCGCCGATCGAAGCCAGATGCGCGCTGACGATGCCGTCGAACGGAGCGGCGACGTTGGTGTAACCGTAATTGACCGCGGCGATCTTGGTATTGACCTGGGCCTGCTGCAGATTGGCCTGGGCGTTGTCGCGTGTCGACGTCGAGGTGTCGAGGGTGGCCTGCGAGACCGCCTGCCGCGCCACCAGGTCCGACTGGCGCTTGAAATCGGCTTCGGCCTGCCTCAACGAGGCCTGCACCCCGGCCTCGGCCGCCTGGGCCTGTTCAAGTTTCAGCTTGTAGGTCTCGGGCTCGATGGTGAACAGCGTTGCACCTTCCTTCACGAAGGTGCCGTCCTGGTAATTGATCGATTGCAGAAACCCTTGCACCCGCGCCACCAGATCGACCGATTTGATCGGTGCGGTATTGCCGGTGGCTTCGAGATAGCGCGTGATGCCGCGCTGTACCGGCTGTGCCACCTCGACCTTCGGCGGTGGCGGCGGCACGAAGCTGTTTTGCTCGCAGCCGGTCAGGGCAATCAGCGACAAGGTGGCGAAGGGGATGGCGGCCTTGGCGCGGGAAACGCCCCTCTTGTCGCTGCCAGGTATCGGGCGCACGGGCGGATACACGGACATTATTTCTCGCCTCCCATCCTTGTCATCGTCAGGTTGCAGGCACCGCCCGCGATTTATAGCAGTATCCGGTCGCCACGGCACCCGGAAGTGCAAACCATCCCATGTCCATGGGGGATCGGCGCCGCTTGCCGTGACGCAAAATCGTCACGCGGCCTTGAGCGCACTCGCCTTGAACGCCACCATCGAAGCCGCCAGCGCCGGCGAGGCCGGGCGGGGCTTTGCCATCGTCGCGATCGCGGTCAAGTCGCTTGCCAGCCAGACCGCAAAAGCGACCGAGGAAATCTCGTCGCATATTCTGGAAATACAGAACGCGACCCAGGAGTCGGTGGTCGCCATCAAGGAGATCGGCGATACCATCCGCCACATCTCGAGGATCGCTTCCGAGATTGCATCGGCGGTGGCGCAGCAGAGCTCGGCGACCCGGGGCATTGCGACCAATGTCCAGAGCGTCGCGGACGTGACCCGGGAGGTCACCAGCAACATCATCAAGGTGAATCAGGGATCCGGCGAAACCGGCACGGCTTCGGCGGAGGTGATGAATTCCGCCAAGGCGCTCGCGGTCGAGAGCGCGCGGTTGCGCCAGGAACTCGACCGGCTGATGGCCAACATTCGCGCGGCGTAACGTCCGTTCCTCACAGCCGCGGAATTTTCGCCGCGTCGATCACGGCCATCCATCGCCTGATTTCCGAACTCACCAGCTCGCGCATCTCACCCGGGGTGCTGCCGCGGACCTCGCCGCCGACCGCGGTCTCGAGGCGGGTCCTGGTCTCCGGGTCGGCCAGCACGACCTGAACCGCCTTGTTGAGCGTGGCGATAAACTCGGCAGGCGTGCCCTTCGGCGCCAGCAGGCCGGCCCAGGTCCGTACATCGTAGCCTTCAAGACCGGCCTCGCTGGCCGACGGCACCTTCGGCAACAAGGCGCTGCGCCTCGACGACGTCACCGCGAGCCCGCGCACGGTGCCGCTCTCGATCTGCGGCGCCAGCAGCACGCTGGTGCCGATGATCACCGGCACGTCGCCGGCCAACAGCGCGGTGATGGCCTGGGAATCGCCGCGGTAAGGCACGTGCAGGATGTCGATGCCGGCTTCGGTCTTGAGCAATTCCCCGGCGAGGTGATGGGTGCTGCCGAATCCGACCGAGCCGAAGCTCACGGTTCCGGGCTTCTCTTTGGCGAGCGCGATCAGTTCGCCCAGGGTCTTCGCCGGGTAGTCGCTGCGCACCGCGATGACCAGCGCGTAATAGACCAGGGTCGAAATCATCTCGAAGCCGTCGACCGGCTGATAGGGCAGCGACTTGTACAGCGCCGCCGATATCGCGTGGCCGCCGGTGACCAGGCCCAGGGTGTAGCCGTCGGGCGCGGCCTTGGCGACGGTGTCGGAAGCGATATTGCCGCCGGCGCCGGGCTTGGCATCGACAATGACGCTCTGCCCGAGCTGTCTGGACAGCCCCTCCGCCATGATGCGCGACAGCGTATCGGCGGCGCCGCCCGGAGCGAAGCCGTGGACGATGCGAATGACGCGATTGGGATAGGATTGCGCCGAGGCCGCCGATGCGCCCAGCGCCAGAACGGCGAGCAGCGACGCGACGAGGCGCATCAAAATATCAGCGGAAAACCAGCCTCGCCTGTCGCCCATCGTCGTTACTCCCCTTGCGTACGTTTGTTTTTCTTTGTGCAACGCCGCGTCCGGTCACGGCTTTTTTCGGGTGAACTCCGGAACGTCGGCTACGGGCGGCAGCCCCCAGATATCGCGCGGCAGTCCGACCCATACCTTGGGCCGCTGCGGGCGGTCGCGGTGCCACGGCCGCGGCTCGAAATAGCCGAGCGCTTCATCGGTCATGCGGTCGAGGTCGTAAAACAGCTCGACCAGATGGCCGTCGGGATTGCGGTGATAGAGCGCGACGTTGTGCCCGGGGCCGTGCCGCACCGGGCCCCACAGGATCGGCAGGCGCTTGCGGCCGAGCAGGTCGCAGGCCCGGTGCATGTGCGAGGCATCGTTGAGCTCGAAGGCGATGTGGTGCAGCTGCTGGATCGGGCCGCGGGCGAAATTGACCGAGTGATGATCGAAACCGCAGCGCAGGAACACGAAGAAGTCCTCGATCCAGTCGGAGATCCGGAAGCCCAGCACGCCTGTGTAGAACCCGGCGGTGGCCTGCGGATCCGGCGTGCGCAGCGCGACGTGGCCGAGTTTGTTGGCGGCGACGCCTCCAGCCAGCTGCTGCAGTGGGGTCGGTGTCCAGCCGGCGATCAATTCGATCTGAAGTCCCAGGGGATCGGACAAGGCCAGTGCACGCGAGACACCGGGCGCGGCGTCGCTGCGAAGCTGTGAGGCGACGCCGGCGGTGGCAAGCTGCCGGCTCAATTCGGCCATATCGGCGTCGGGCGCGACCTCGAAGGCGATCCGTGTGCAGGCCGGCACGTCGCCGGCCTCCAGCACGATGGCGATCTCTTCGGACTCCGTTGCCATGAAGGCCCGTCCGGCTTCGCGTGCGGCCACGCCGAGCCCCACCACCGACTGGTAATAGTCGATCTGGCCCTCGATGTCCGGGGTCGTGAACGTCGCGTGCCGGATGCGCTTGACGTCGATCATGGCATTCTCCCGTTGCAATCCATGATGATCGTGCCGAGCGCAGCGCCGGAGCCGGGCAGCGTGGGTTCGCCTTCATCGCGGGCTGTCATTTTCGAAAATAGTATCCACACCTGTCGCCATGCGGAAGCGGGTTTTTCCCGATCTTTCTGTGACTTATAGGGACAATCCGGAAGAATCGCCTGGCGTTTTCGCTACACTGGCGTTTCACAGGTGAAGACCCATGGCGAACCAGACCGACGCCCCGAACTCCGGCTCCGCGCCGACCGACCGGCCCTGGCCGATCCTCCGTTCGCTCAAGTCCTGGCGTCCGCAATATATCAGCAGCGATCTCGTCGCCGGGCTGACGCTGGTGGCGATCGCCATACCGGAGCAGATGGCGACGGCGCGGCTCGGCGGTTTCTCCCCGCAGATCGGATTTTACGCCTTCATGGCGGGGGCGCTGGGTTTTGCAATCTTCGGCGGCAACCGCTTTCTGTCATGCGGCGCCGATTCGACCATTACACCGATCTTCGCCGGCGCGCTGGCGTTGATCGCCGCTTCCGGCTCTCCCGACGACTATGCGGCTCTGGCCGCGGCACTGGCCGTGCTGGTCGGGCTCGCGCTGCTCGCCAGCGGCATCTTCAAGCTCGGCTGGATTGCCAACCTGTTGTCGATGCCGGTCACCGTAGGCTTTCTCGCCGGCATCTCGGTACACATTCTGGTTTCCCAATTGCCGGGCGTGCTGGGCCTGCCGACGCCGTCGGGACCGCTGCCGCTGCGCCTGGTCGAACTCGCCCGCAATCTCGGCCACAGCAATCCGGCGACGCTGCTGATTGGGCTCAGTGTGCTCGCGGTGATCGCGGTGTCGGAATGGATCAGCCCGCGGATCCCCGGCGCGCTGATCGGATTGGTTGGCGCCACCGCGGCGGTGGTGCTGATGGGGCTCGAAAGCCGCGGCGTCGCCACGGTGGGAGTGGTCTCCGGCGCGCCCCCGGCGCTGGCGCTGCCGAACCTCGATGTCTCGCACTGGGCGCGGCTCCTCCCGCTCGGCCTCTTGATCGCGGCCGTGGTGATGGTGCAAACCGCGGCCACCACACGCTCGTTTCCGTCCGATCCCGGACAACCGCCCGATGTCGACCGCGACTTCCTCGGCGTCGGCGCCGGCAGCCTCCTGGCCGGCCTGATCGGCGCATTTCCGGTCAACGCCAGCCCGCCGCGCACCGGCATCGTTTGCGAGACCGGCGGGCGGTCGCAACTGGCCGGGCTGTTTGCCGCCGCCGTGGTGCTCGTCCTGCTGGTGTTCGGCGCCACGCTGCTGCAGCATGTTCCCAATGCGGCACTCGGCGGGGTGCTGCTGTTCGTCGCGCTGCGGATCATCCGCCTCGGCCAGATCGTCACGATCTACCGGCAATCGTTCGGTGAATTCCTCCTGATCGTGGCCACCGCCGCGTCCATCATAGCGCTGCCGATCGAGCAGGGCGTTGCGATCGGGATCGCGCTGTCGCTGCTGCACGGCATCTGGAGTACCACCCGCGCCCGCCTCATCGTCTATGAGCGCGTGCCCGGGACCTCGATCTGGTGGCCGCCGAGCCCGGGCGTCCATGGCGAACAGGAAGCGGACGTCATCGTCGCCGGATTCCAGGCGCCGCTGTCCTTTCTCAACGCCTATCATTTCCGGCACGATGTGTTGCATACCCTGAAGACGGCGTCCTTGAAGCCGCGGCTCTTCATTCTGGAGGCAACCGGAATTCTCGAAATCGACTTCACCGCCGCGCAGTTGCTGGGCGATCTGATCGGCGTCTGCCGCGAGCGTGGTGTTACGGTGGCGATCGCGCGGCTTGAATCGGTGCGTGCCCAGGAGGCCATTGCCAGGTTTCACATCGACGACCTGTTGGGCCAGGATCGCATCTTTCACAGCGTCGAGCAGGCGATCCGCGCGCTGAAGCGCTAGGAGCATGATCCGGAAAAGCATGCCCCCGGGCTTGACCCGGGGGGAACATGCTCAAACAAAAGACGGGATCATGATGCGATTCCCTTTAATCGCATCATGATCTGGCAGCCTCGTCACGTCGATTGCGGCGCCGGCCACTGCATCTCGATATAAAGCGGCTCGGTGACAACAGGCACGAAGCCGAGCCGCCGGTAGAGCCGCATCGCGCCCTGGTTGGCCACGGCGACCTTGAGCCGTACCATTTGTCCAGCCTGGTTCGCTTCATCCATCAGCGCCTGCATGATCGTAGAGCCGAGGCCACGGTTGCGCAGCGGCGCCGAGATGGCCTGATCGACGATATGGAGATGGTCGCCCGGACGGTCGACGACGATGCGTCCGACCGGCTGGTGCTCGAGTTCGATGACGTCGAAACGGGCGTTGGGGAAATTGGCGCGATAGCTCGCGGTCTGGGCCCGGAATTGCAGGCTCAGCAGTTGCTCGAGGGCTGCGGGCTCGAGCGGCAGCAGGGCGAATTGCGCGCAATGCGTCTCGCAGAACAGCGCGAAGCGAAAGGCGTGATCGTGCTCCTGCTCCGGGCGCAGGCGCACCGGGCCCAGTGAAGAAGCAATCTCGATGACATCGTCGGCCTGATGTTTCATGAATTTCCGCTTTCAAGATCGATGAACGCTCGAACGGGGATCAGGCGCCGAGCCGCAGCGCTTCGAGCCGGGCAAACTGCTCGCCGAGCCCCGCTGCGGCGGCGCGGATCGTATCGGTGGCAGCCTCCTGCTTGGCGGCGCTGTCGCTCGAGAAGGTCCGATCCGGGCTCTTGGCATCGTAACGCGCCGTCTCCGCCATGACCGCGCGATCGCCGTCGCTGCACGGCACCCTGAAACGCGGCAGCACCCCGGTCCACAGCGCCGCCGGAAGCTGGCGATAGTTTACCAGCCGCGCCGTGTCCGGGGTGTACTCCCGCAGCACGCCGTCGCAGATCCGCTCCAGCACCTGCGCGCAATATTGCTCCGGCACCAGTGAGGCCTGCGAAGCCGTGAGGCCGAGCAGGTTCGGGTCGATCAATCCGGGCACCATGTGCATGCCGCGCCGCTTCAACTGCGACACCAGCACTTCGACCGGATCGCGATACAGGAAGATCCAGGGTACCTCGGGAAACGCCCGGCGGAACAGCGGCAAGGCGAGGGCGTGCCAGCTGTCCAGCTTGACGAAAAAATGCCGCTCGTTGCCACCGCGCGGCTGGCCCAGCGCGCCGATCATCCAGCGCAGCCATGCGGCGTGCTCGGCGTCGCCCAGGTCGGGGCGGGTACGCCGCGCTTCCACCACCGCATTGATCGGGCCGGCTTCGGAGACGACGACGTTGTCCGCCACCGCGGCCAGCATCTGCGACACCAGCGTCGAGCCGCAGCGGGACAGGTGGAAAATGAAGCCGGTCGGCGACACGCCCGGATGCTGCCGCAGCCAGCCGTCAAGCGCGCCGATCGGGGTCGAGTAGCGCCACAGCCGGTTGAACGGTTTGTTCGCGATGCGGGCGACGCTCTCTTCGAAAAACGGTTCGCGCAGCCGCCGCGTACCGAAATAGGCCCAATCGACACGGAGGTCCCGGTCCCGCCAATGGGTTCGAACCGGAAGCCAGCTGTGTGGCGGCAACGGTTCGTCATCCGCATCAACCGAACCCCGCCGGCTGGCCAGTGCGGTCGCGATCTGTTCAGCCGCGAGGACGATGCCATGGGTGCGCGCGGTCTCGATGGCGAGCGCAATGAAAACGGCGGGGTCGTCGGGTTCGCTGAGCTTCTCCTGCAGCGACGGATCCGTTTCCATCCGCGCTCGGAACTGCTGGAGCGGGCTTGCGTCGGAGGGTGTCACGCCGGTTGCCCGGCGGCCTGGGCGAACGTGGTCTCGATCCATTCGTTTACCGTGGCGTCGATCACCAGGTGGACGCGGTCGGCATCGCCGTGGTTGGCGACGCGGTGCGGGTCGGACAGCCGCAGATACCAGCAACTGCCGGCTTCCAGGATCACGCGGCGCCGGTTCAGCTCGAACACCACGCCGTCATTGGTGGTGACGGGGATGTGAAGGCGCACGCTGCCTTGCTCGAAACTGAGGTCGTGGTCGGTATGCTCCTTGATGACCGAGCCGGGGGTGAGGCGCATCAGGCGCACCGCCTGCAGCGGACAGGCGAACGTGTCCAGCACCGCGCGAAAGCCGGGACAGTCGGAAAGCCACGGGGTGTCCTCGAACGCCGTGGCGGCCGGGTTGGAAAAGATCATCTGTACCGGATGCCGGGCGCCGGCCTGGGCGCGAAGCGGAATGACGCTCCAGTCGCCATCGTAGTTCTGTGTGACGAAGTGACTGATCCAGGGCGTCGCGGCCAGTCGCCGCAGATCGGCGGCGAGCATGGCGGGGTCGAACGTGAAAGGCAGCCGGAGCCGGTCGGGAAATGTCATCGGCGGTACGGCACCGGGAAGCGTTGATCGGGGGCTAGAGGATGATCCGAAAAAGCATGCCCTCGGACTTGATCCGGGGGTAGGAACCGGTTTTCCGTAAAGCATGCCCCCGGCTTGACCCGGGAGATCATGCTCAAACAAAAGGAACTAGTTGAAAACGGCCTGATAGTCCTGCCGTTCCGGCGCCGAGGTATGGATCGGCATGACATAGAGTTCGAAGCGCGCGCCGCCTTCGGCCTCCGCCTTATAGTGGCCCTCCGGCATCACATCGCCGCGAACGCCGTGGAATATCAGCGTGAACGGCTTGCGCTGGTCCGGCTGCAGGCTGGGCGATTCCTGGGCATCGACGGCGGCCAGGCGCAGCGCCTGCGAACATCCTTCGAAGCGGAACTGCTTCTGCACCGACACAGGACATCGCCAGAACGCCCGCCGCGCAAGAGCCGGCGCAGCGGGAGAGCGCGCTCCACGCCGACGGTCAGCCGGTCGTGCAGTAATACTGCGACCAGGTGAGGTAACGCCGTGCAGCCACGCGAATGCTCTTTGCCATATCGTGTGTTGGCGCGCGCGATGGCGCGCGTTGTCGCGCTCGCCCTGACCATGGGCCTTAGCGGACAGGCCAGCGTGCTGCGGGCGCAAAACTCCCTGGATCCTCTGCCGCCGCTGGGCTCCGCGGCCGAAATCCGCGCGCAGCTCACGGCGCGCAATTACACCACACTGTCGAGCGAGACCTCGGCGCGGATCGACCGCATCACCAGCCGGGTCGGCGATCATTTCAAGAAGGGCGATTTGCTGATCGTGTTCGACTGCGTCACCCAGCGCGCCCAGGTGGCGAAGGCGAAGGCGGTCGAGACCCAGGCGGAAAAAACCGCGGCGATCAACCAGCGCCTCGCCAATCTCAAGTCGATCGGCCAGCTTGAACTCGACGTCTCCCGCGCCGAGGTCGAAAAAGCCAAGGCAGACCTCGATATCGCCGATGCTGCCGCCTCCAAATGCGAGATCGCGGCTCCCTTCAGCGGCGTCACCGTGGAGCAGAAGGCGCAGCAATTTCAGTACGCCACGCCCGGCCAGCCGCTGCTGGAGATTCTCGACGACCGCAGCCTGGAGATCGAACTGATCGCGCCGTCGCGCGGCCTCAGTTGGCTGAAGCCGGGTTACGCCTTCCAGGTCCATATCGAGGAGACCGACAAGACCTATGCCGCCGTGATCACCCGGGTCGGCGGCCGGGTCGATCCGGTCAGCCAGACCGTCAAGGTGTTCGGCGAGATTCGCGGCGACGCCCCCGAATTGATGGCAGGCATGAGCGGCCGCGCCAACATCCCGCCGCCGAAATGAACGGTTGACGCCGCCTCCGTCTTTGCTTTTCGTGGCTCGCAAGGTTCACGGGAGAAGACGCCATGATTTCATTGAATGCCGCGGGGCTGCTGCCCGACGACGGAGTGACCGGCGCACTTGCCGGCCGGGTCTGGTTGCCGGCCGCATCCGGTCCGTCTGTCGTGGCCGTCCGCGACGGCGGCGTCTATGACATCACGGCGCAGTACCCGACGATGAGCGCGCTGGCGGGTCAGGCCGACCCCGCGGCTGTGCTCCGCAGCGCCAAGGGCAGCCTGGTCGGCACGCTTGACGCCATCGCCGCCAACACGCCTCCCGACCGCCGCGACGCGAGCAAGCCATGGCTATTGGCGCCGATCGATCTCCAGGTCATCAAGGCGGCGGGCGTCACCTTCGCGGTGTCGATGCTGGAACGCGTGATCGAGGAGCGCGCGCGGGGAAATCCCGCGGCTGCGGTCGCCATCCGTGCCGAAATCACCAGGCTGGTCGGCGACGACCTGTCGAAGCTGAAGCCCGGGTCGCCGCAAGCCATGCGCCTCAAGGAGGTGCTGATCGCGCAAGGTGCCTGGAGCCAGTATCTCGAAGTTGGAATCGGCGTTGACGCCGAAGTATTCACCAAGGCGCCGGTGCTGTCGTCGGTAGGCGCCGGGATGGACGCCGGCCTGCATCCGAAGTCGAGCTGGAACAATCCCGAACCGGAAGTGGTGCTGATGGTGTCCGGCGACGGGCGTATCGTCGGCGCGACGCTCGGCAATGACGTCAATCTGCGCGATTTCGAGGGCCGCTCGGCGCTGCTGCTGTCAAAGGCCAAGGACAACAATGGGTCCTGCTCGATCGGACCGCTGGTCCGCTTCTTCGACCACAGTTTCCGCCTCGACGATGTCAGGAACATGGACGTTGCGCTGACGGTCCGCGGCGAGGACGGCTTCGTGCTCGAAGGGCTGTCGTCGATTCGCATGATCAGCCGCGATCCGCAGGATCTCGTACAGCAGACCATCAATGAGAACCACCAGTACCCCGACGGCTTCGTGCTGTTCCTCGGCACCATGTTTGCGCCGACCAAGGATCGCGACGGTCCCGGGCAGGGTTTCACCCACAAATCGGGCGACATCGTCACCATCGCCAGCCCGAAGCTCGGCAAGCTGACGAACCGCATGCGCACCAGCGACACCTGCGAGCCGTGGAATTTTGGCATCGGCGGTTTGATGATGAATCTCGCCGGGCGCGGGTTTCTCGGTGGTGCGAAATAGCGGATGACCGCAATTCGCAACGGCGCCGACTACGAGGCTGACTACATCATTATCGGAGCCGGCAGCGCCGGGTCGGTACTGGCTGACCGCCTTTCGGCCGACGGTCAGTACCGCGTGCTGGTCATCGAGGCCGGACCGCTTGACCGCAATCCCTTCATTCATATTCCCGCGGGATTCCTCGAGCTGATGACGAATCCGCGGATCAACTGGATGATGTCGTCGGAGCCCGTGGCCTCGCTCGGCGGCCGGACCATCAACTTTCCCCAGGGCAAGGTGGCCGGGGGCACCGGCTCGGTCAACGGCATGCTGTATGTCCGCAGCAACCGCCCCGAGCACGAAGCCTGGGTCAACATGGGATGCACCGGCTGGGCCTTTGACGAGGTGTCGCCGTTCTATCAGAAGGCCGAGCGGCTGGCGGATATGAAGGACAGCGCCGATCATCCGTTGCATGTCGAAAGGTTCCTCGAAGTCCATCCGCTGGCGGAGGCCTTCGTCGCCGCGGCCGCACAGGTCGGCCTGCCTTCGCTGCCGACGCTCAACGGTCCGGTACGCGAAGGCGCCGGACTGTTCCACCAGACCCGCAAGGGGCGCTTTCGCGGCGGTCCAGGGCAGACCTACCTGCGGCGCGCCCGCCGCCGCGCCAATCTGACCTTGCTGACAGATGCGCTGTGCCGCCGCGTGGTGTTCGACGGCCGCCGCGCGGTCGGCGTCGAATTTCTCCGCGACGGCCGTATGCTTGTCGCCCGTGCCCGCCGCGAGATCGTCGTTGCCAACGGTTGTCTGCGTTCGCCGCAATTGCTGCAGGTATCCGGCATCGGAGCGGCCGATCATCTCCGATCGATCGGCGTCGACGTGGTCGCGGACCGGCCTTCGGTAGGGCAAAACCTGCGCGACCACTATTCCATCCGCTTCACCCGGCGCGTCGCCGGCGTGGTCACGCTGAACGAACGTACGCGGGGACTGCAGCTCGCGCGCGAGCTCGTGCGCTTCGCGCTGTTTGGCAACGGCCTCCTGACCCTCGGCGCCAGCAGTGCGGCGGCCTTCGCTTGCAGCCGTCCCGGCCTTGCCGGACCTGACCTGCAGCTCAGTTTCGCCCCCGGCAGCTTCCAGCCGGGGACTTATAAGCTAGAACAGGAAAGCGGCATGACCATCGGCCTCTGGCATTCCTATCCTGACAGCCGCGGCACCGTCACTGCGCGCAGCAAGGACACCGGCGACAAGCCGGCAATCGCACCGAATTATCTCACCGCCAGCACGGACGTTGCCGCCGTCCTCGAAGGCATGAAGCTCGCCCGCCGGATTTTCGCCGCCCCCTCGTTTCACTCCATTGCGCTCGCCGAAGTGTTGCCCGGCCCCGAGGTCGCCAGCGACGACGAACTGGTGGCTTACGCCCGTGAGCGCGGGGTGTCGGGCTTCCACTTCACCGGAACCTGCCGGATGGGTGGCGACGCGGATTCCGTGGTCGATCCGCGGTTGCGGGTGCGCGGGGTCGAAGCGCTGCGGGTGATCGATGCCTCTGTCATGCCGACCGGCACTTCCGGCAATACCAACGCCCCCACCATCATGGTGGCCGAGAAGGGCGCCGCGATGATTCTGGCGGACGCCAAAGCCGCGGCTTGACGGGGCCGGGTTATCCCCCTTGGATGCAGCGTCGCGCACGTCGCCTTCCTTCGCCCGGCGAGGGAGGATTGAACGCTGCCGTCGGCAAATCGGGGGGCGTCATGGACCATTACCGGCGGATCGTCTGTTTTTGTCTCGCTGTAGCATTCAGCCTGCTGACGGGGTTTGGCGCTTCCGCGGACAATTATCCGTCGCGCCCGGTCAGGATCATCGTCGGCTTCGGCCCGGCCTCATCGGCGGATATTCTCGCCCGGCTCCTGGCCAAGCAAATGGAGCAAGCCCTTGGCCAGCCGTTGATAGTTGAAAATCGACCCGGCAACAGTAGCATGCTGGCGGCGGAGGCAGTCGCCCGCGCCGCGCCGGACGGCTACACCCTGTTCATGGCGACGGTCGCCAACACGCTCAATCCGGCGCAAACCGGATCCGGCTTCAATCTCGGTCGTGACCTCGCGGCGGTCGCGCTTCTCGGCGTGGTGCCGAATGTCCTGGTGGTGCACCCGTCGGTCGCCGCGAACAATCTCAAGGAACTGATCGCGCTGGCCAGGACCAGCCCCGACAGCCTGACGTTCGGCACCTCGGGTGCCGGCACCGCCAGCCATCTGGCCGCCGAACTGTTCAACAGCAAAGTCGGCAGCAAGGTGGTGACGGTGCACTATCAGGGTGGCAGCAGCCAGGCCGTCACCGACCTGCTCGCCGGCCGCATCACGCTGATGTTCAACGTGGCGGCAACGCTGGCGCCACACGTCGTGGCCGGCAGCCTGCGGGCCATCGCGGTGGCGCAGCCGACCCGATCCGGCATCATGCCCGACGTGCCGACCATGGACGAGGCCGGCATGCCCGGCTTCGATGCCGGGATCTGGATGGGCCTGCTGGCGCCCGCAGGCACACCGGCAGACATCGTGCAAAAGCTGTCGGCCTCCGCCACCGACGCCCTCAAAGGCGACATGGTGCGATCGGCCTTGAAGCAGCAGGGCATCGATGCCCTCGGCAGCAGCCCCGCCGAGTTCGCCAAGTTCATCGCTGCCGATATCGACAAATCGACGGCCATCATGACCGCGGCGGGGTTGAACAAGCACTGAGTGCTTCGAGAAAGGCGTGAGAAGGGGAGGATGGGATGATTTTTCACAAGAAGATCGGCGATGGCCCGCTCAAGGTCGCGGTCATTCCCGGCTGGTTCGGCGACCACCGGGCTTATGCTCCCATGTTCGCGGATCTCGACCTCAAACGCTTCACCTATGCCTTCGTCGATATCCGCGGTTATGGCAATTCGCGCAACGAGAGTGGCGACTACACCATGGCGGAGATCGCCGCCGATACGCTCGCGCTTGCCGACCGGCTCGGCTGGAGTAATTTTCACGTGGTCGGACACTCGATGGGCGGCAAGGCCGCGCAAAAGGTGGCCATGGACGGCGGCGCCCGGGTGAGCTCGGTGGTCGCGATCACGCCGGTTCCGGCGTTTGCGATGCCTGCGGACGATGCCGTCATGAACTTCTTCACCGCGGCTTGCGAAAAGGACGATGTGGCGCTGGCGCTGATCGGCGATTCCGTCGGCAACCGATTGTCGGCAGTTTGGCTCAGGCGCCTGCTTGCCGGCGCCCGCGCGACGGCAAAGCCGGAAGCCTTCAGGAGCTATATGCGCTCCTTCATCCAGGACGATCTCTCGGCGCAGGCGGCATCGGTCAAGTGCCCGATCCTGGTGCTTGCCGGACAGCACGATAACGGGGTCAAGGAAGAGATCGTGCGCGCGGCATTCCCGGCCCTGTATCCGCATGTCCAGATCGAGGTCATCGCCAATGCCGGGCATTACCCGATGGACGAAACGCCGCTTTATCTGCTGACCCGCATCGAGGCATTCATCGCTGATGGCAAATAACCGGCAGGCGGAGACTGGGGCCGATGGACCGCTACCAGCGCCCGGTCGTGCGGGTACGGCTTGCTCTGCCGGTATTTAAAGCGATTCTAAACCGTGTGGCCTTATGGCAGACCCGTTGGCTGATCATTTGGCCTATGCATGGGCGGACTTTCAGGATCGCGAACCCTAAGCCGAACCAATGACGGAACTGATATCTCTGGGAAATGCACAACGCGGATTTGTCGGGCGAATCAGGGCCATTCGCACTGCGGATTGCGCGTCGATCCTGACGCCGGCCGAGCTCGAGAGCCGGCTGATCGAGATGGGTTTTGTCGAAGGAGCGAGTGTGGAAATTCTTCACGAAGGCATGTTCGGCAAGGATCCCATCGCCGTCCGCGTCGACAACGCGACGGTTGCGATCCGCCGGCGTGAGGCGATGGCCATTATGGTCGACTGACCCATGCATGCGCCGCTTGCCCCCTCGCTGAACCTCGCGTTGGTCGGTACGCCGAACAGCGGCAAGACCTCGCTGTTCAACGCGTTGACCGGCAGCCGCCAGCGTGCCGCCAATTATCCCGGCGTCACCGTCGAGCGAAAATCCGGCGTGTTCCAGACCCCCGCCGGGCGCAGCGTTGCGGTCATCGACCTGCCCGGAACCTATTCCTTGCGGGGTCGCAGCCCGGACGAACTGATCACCCGCGAAGTCGTGCTCGGCGAGATGCAGAACGAGAAAGTGCCCGACTGCATCGTCTGCGTGGCCGACGCCACCAACCTGCGGCTCAGCTTTCGGCTGGTGCTGGAGTTGAAGCGGGTCGGCCGGCCGATGCTGCTGGTGCTCAACATGATCGACCTCGCGCGTCACCGCGGCATCGTGATCGATCTGGAGCGCCTGTCATCGGAGCTCGGCATTGCCGTGACCACGGCGGTGGCCGTGCGCAAGGGTGGCACCGCCGACCTGCTCGGCCACCTGGACGGGGTCCCGCAGGCCGCCGTCGTCGATCGATCCGCCAACACCTGGAGTCCGCTTTCGGCAAGCGAGCTTCGCGCCCTGCAGCGCGAGGCGGACCGCATCATCGCCGCGGCGGTGACGCCGCCGGCCAAGCCGGACACCATGACCACCCGGATCGATGCCGTCGTGCTGCATCCGGTCGCCGGACTGGTGATCCTGCTATTGGTTCTGTTCGTGATGTTCCAGGCCGTCTTCAGCTGGGCGCAGCCGGCTATGCAGCTCTTGTCGGACAGTTTCGCGGCCCTGGGCCAGCTCGTTCACACCATGCTGCCCGATGGCCTGCTGCAGAGCTTTCTGCAGAATGGCGTGATCTCTGGTGTCGGCAGCGTCATTGTTTTTCTGCCGCAGATCCTGACCCTGTTCCTGTTCATCCTCTTGCTGGAGGATTTCGGCTACATGGCGCGCGCTGCGTTCCTGATGGACCGCATCATGGGCGGCGCCGGCCTGCACGGCCGTGCCTTCATTCCGCTGCTGTCGAGCTTTGCCTGCGCCATTCCCGGCATCATGGCGGCGCGCGTCATCGATAACCGGCGCGACCGTCTGACCACGATCCTGATCGCGCCGCTGATGACCTGTTCGGCCCGCATCCCGGTCTATACGCTGATCATCTCGGCGTTCATTCCCCAGCGTCAGGTTTTTGGCATCGTGAATTTGCAGGGGCTGGTCATGTTCGGCCTTTATGCGGCCGGTATCGCCAGCGCGTTGGCGGTGTCGTTTGTCGCCAAGATCGTGATGTGGCGGGACTACGAGCCATCACCATTCATGATGGAACTGCCGGACTACAAGATGCCGCGCCTCAAGAGCATTGCGCTCGGCCTCTATATGCGCGCCAGGATGTTCCTGCATCGCGCCGGGACCACGATCTTCTCGATGATGGTGCTGATCTGGTTCCTGGCCTCGTTTCCGCTGCCGCCCGCTGGTGCCGAGGGTCCCGCCATCAATTACAGCCTCGCCGCCATGATCGGCCGTGTGCTGCAGCCACTGCTGGCGCCGCTTGGGTTCAACTGGCAGATCGCGGTCGCGCTGATCCCGGGAATGGCGGCGCGGGAAGTCGCGGTGGCAGCGCTGGGCACGGTCTACGCCATCGAGGGCGGCAAGGAAGCCGCGGATCAGATCGGCCATGTGCTGGCGACGCAGTGGAGCGTCGCCACCGCGCTTTCGCTGCTGGTCTGGTACATCTTCGCCCCGCAATGCGCATCGACGCTGGCGGTGATACGGCGCGAAACCGGCAGCTGGAAATGGATGGCGGTCACGTTCGCCTACATGCTGGCGCTGGCCTATGTCGGCTCGCTGATCACCTACACCATCGCGCGGGCGTTGGGCGCCGGCTGAAGCGGCGCATCCGCTCAGGTGTCTGCCGCTGCCAACGTCGGCGTTGCCGGCTGCCTCCACATCGTAAGCAGGGCGACGAACAGAAAGCCCGTGAGCAGCGTGCTGAGCGGCAGCCCGAGCATGTGCCGTCCGGCGAAGAGGTCCCCAACTGCGGTGCCGGCCGCTCGAACCGTGACCACAGTTAGCCAATAGAACCACAGCACCTTTAACAGGCCGTTGCGTGCGATCACGAACACCAGTCCCAGGATCGGACAGAGCAGCAGCGATGCCCCGGCATCGGTGAGCCCCAGATTGTGCGAGCAGTAATCGCCGATCACGGTGCCCAGCGTTCCTGCAATGAACATGCTGGCCCAATAGCCGGTATCGGCGCGCAGCACATTGTCGACGTCCGTACTTCTGTCGGACAGCCGCCGCCAAGCCAATTGCCAACTGGCGGCCAGGACGATGGCGAGTGCCGCCGCCAGCGCGGCGATTACCCAAAGCCGGGGTAGTTTCAGGTCACCACAGGCGAAATCGGCGAAGTTGGTCGCCGCAGTCCTGACGATGATGATGGCGCTCCAGTAATACACCTGATGGACGGTGCGATCGAAGCGCTCGCCGACGATCAAGATGGCGAAAGCGAGCGCCAGGAACGGAAGTCCGGCGACGTGGCCCAGGCCCAGATTGCGGGCGAAGAAGTCGCCCATGTTGGCGCCAAAGATGCTCGCCAGGCAGAGCGCGGTCCAGTAACGCGCGCCCAGCATGGGCAGGTGCTTTTGCTGCATGACGGTCAGCTCTCAATTGACACGTTTGAAGATTAGCCGGCACCGGCTTGCCGTGCTGCGACTATCTTGGGACGCAGAGGCTCGGGACTGTGAAAGGATATCCATGACATGGAAAATGGCATGAGCAAGGTTCCCGCCGTCACGCTGGGCTTCTGGGTGATCAAGATCTTCGCGACAACCCTCGGGGAAACCGGTGGCGACGCCGTTTCGATGACATTGAATTGGGGTTACGCGATCGGCAGTGCCATGTTCATCGGCATTTTCGTCCTCGCTGTCGCCGTCCAGATGGCCGCAAGATCGTTCCATCCGTTCCTGTACTGGCTGGTCATCACTGCCACCACGACGGCCGGCACCACCATGGCGGACCTTGCCGACCGCTCGCTCGGGATCGGCTATCCCGGCGGATCGCTGATCTTGTTCGTCCTGCTGATGGCGTCGCTGGGGATCTGGTATTGGCAGGCCGGCTCGATTTCGGTTGAGACGGTGGCCTCGCCGAAGATCGAGATGTTCTACTGGATCGCGATCCTGTTCTCGCAGACTTTGGGCACCGCGCTTGGCGACTGGATGGCCGACAGCAATGGGCTTGGCTACGAAGGTGGGGCGCTGGTTTTCGCGGCCGGCCTTGTGGTGGTCGCGGCGCTGTATTTCACCACCCATGTCTCGCGCACCCTGTTGTTCTGGAGCGCATTCATCCTGACGCGTCCGTTGGGCGCCACGGTCGGAGACTTTCTCGACAAACCTGTCGCCAATGGCGGGCTGGCGTTCGGTCGTTTTGATGCGTCAGCTATCCTGGTGGCGCTGATCGTCGTCCTTATCTACGTCCTGCCGCAACGCGCCGGCCGGCATCCCGGAACGGTCCAGCAAACCTGATCTGCAGCATTTTCTAATCACCATCTGCGCTGAAGTATCGGCCGGGGCGCCGCATCCGACCGGCTTGACTAGGATAGGGGGGTAGACTATATATTTCGTACTCGGCCAAACCGCAAAAACTTCAGGATTTACGGCGATGAGCCATACCGTTCGCGAGAAGAAGAAACTGCTGGCCCGGGTGCGCCGGATCCGCGGCCAGGTCGACGGCATCGAGCGTGCCCTCGAAGGCGAGGCCGAGTGCGACCGGATCATGCACATGATCGCCGGCATCCGCGGTTCGGTCGCCGGCCTGATGGCGGAGGTGGTCGAGGATCACGTCCGCACCCATCTCGTCGATCCGGCGAAAAACCCGGGCGCGCTCAATGCCGACGCGGCAGAGCAGCTGATCGAAGTCGTCCACACTTACCTGAAATAGGAGCGTAGCCATGGCCGAAAGGGGGACACCTGCATTCCCGGCGGCACACAGCCACGTGTTTCTTGGCGGCGACCATGAAAAGGCCGAACGCCGGACCTGGATCGTGATCTGGCTCTGCGCTGCCATGATGGTGGCCGAGATCGTCGGCGGCGCGCTATTCGGATCGCTGGCCCTGATCGCGGACGGCCTGCACATGTCAACTCATGCCGGTGCGCTGCTGTTGACCGCGCTGGCCTATACCCTGGCGCGCAAGCATGTGCACGATCCGCGCTTCACCTTCGGCACCGGCAAGTTTGGCGATCTTGCGGGGTATTCCAGCGCGATCATTCTGGGCATGATTGCGCTCCTGGTCGGTTACGAAGCGGTGGCGCGCTTCCTTGATCCGGTCGCCATCAGCTTCAACGAAGCCATTCCGATCGCGGTGCTCGGCCTCGCCGTCAATGTCGCCAGCGCCTGGCTGCTTGCCGGCGGCCACCATCATGATCACGGCCATTCCCACGGGCATGCTCATTCCCACGATCATGGCCACGACCACGACGCGGGAGCGCATGATCATGCGGACGGCGCGCCGCCGCATCAGCATCACCGGGCCGATGCCGCCCACCATCGCGACAACAACATGCGTGCCGCCCTGGTGCACGTCACGGCCGATGCGGCGGTGTCGGTACTGGTCATCGGCGGGTTGCTGCTCGCCCGCACTTTCGGATGGCTTTGGATGGATCCGCTGGCCGGCCTGATCGGCGCCTGCGTTATCGCCAACTGGTCATATGGCCTGTTGCGCGATACCGCGGGCATTCTGCTCGATCGGATCCCGGACGCTACCGTCTGTGACCGCGTGCGCGCGAAGATCGAAAGCGACGGCGACCGGTTGATCGATCTGCACCTGTGGCGGCTCGGGCCGGGACATCTTGGCGCCATCGTTTCTGTCGTCACTACGAAGGCGCGCGAACCGGCATATTACCGCAAGACCTTGAGGGAATTTCCCGACCTCTCGCATGTCACGGTCGAGGTCCACCGCGTGCCTTCCTGACATTGTCACATCCGCGTCATACTGCGCGGGATGAAACCAGACGACCTGTGAGATCGTTCGACAGGACAACGTCAACCGTTACCGGCAGCGGACCCGTGTGTCTTCAAACCTCACTTTGGGTTTGAGTTTTGGCTTTGTTTGGTTCATTGCCCTTCTGCCCGTGTCAGCGAGGTCAGCGATGCAGCAAGAAACAGCCCTGGACGTTGAAACCGAGAGCGGGCTGAAGGATCTCGCCCAGGAACGGGCAGCCGACATCGTCGAGGCGCTCAATGCGCAGGAGCCGGAGGCCGCCGCCGCGGTCCTGCAGCGTCTGCCCCCAGAAAAGGCCATCGAGGTTCTCGACGAACCGGGCATCGACAATGCGTCCGAAATCATTGCTTCGCTTCCAGCGCCAACCGCCGTCACCTTGCTGACCGGCGTTTCCGCCGACCGCGCCGCCGATATTTTCCGTATCCTGGAGGAGCCCTTAAGGTCGACGCTGCTGAACGATCTCGGCCCGGAAATCAGGACTACCATATCCGGCCTGCTGACCTATCCCGAGCGCAGTGCCGGCAGCATCATGACGACGGAATTCGTCAGCGTGCCATCGACCTGGACCATCGCCGAGGTGCTGCACCATATCCGGATGGTCGAGCGGACCCGCGAGACCGTCTATGCCATCTTCGTGGTCGATCCCGTCAGGAAGACCCTGATCCATTCGATCCCGCTGCGGCGCCTGATTTCCGGCGATCCGCATGCCAACGTGCTGACTGCAGCACCGGCCCGCCGGCCGATCATGGTCTCACCGGAAGCCGACCGCATGGAGGCGGCGCGGCTGATCTCCAAATACGATCTGCTGGCGGTCGCCGTGGTGGATGGCCCAGGCCACATCCTGGGCATCGTCACGGTCGACGACGTGATCGATGCCATCATCGAGGAGTCCACCGAAGACGTGCAGAAATTCGGCGGCATGGAAGCGCTCGACGAACCCTATCTGCGGATCAGCTTCCTGGAAATGATCAAGAAGCGCGGCGGCTGGCTGTGCGCGCTGTTCCTGTCCGAAATGCTTACCGCCAGCGCGATGCAGACCTTTCAGGGCGAACTGGAAAAGGCCATCGTGTTGACCCTGTTCATTCCGCTGATCATGAGTTCGGGCGGCAATTCGGGGTCGCAGGCGACCTCGCTGTTGATCCGAGCTCTGGCGTTACACGAGCTTCGGCTGCGCGACTGGTGGCGGGTGGCGTTGCGCGAACTGCCGACCGGGCTGGTGCTGGGCGCCATTCTCGGCCTGATCGGCATCGGGCGGATCGCGCTATGGCAGAACCTCGGCATTTTCGACTATGGCGAACATTGGGTTCTGGTGGCCGTCACGGTCGGCGCCGCGCTGGTCGGCATCGTCACTTTCGGGTCGCTCACCGGATCCATGCTGCCGTTCATCCTGCAGCGCATCGGCTTCGACCCCGCCAGCGCCTCGGCGCCGTTCGTCGCCACGCTGGTCGACGTGACCGGCCTCGTGATCTATTTCGGGGTCGCGGCAATGATCCTGCGCGGCACGTTATTGTGATGGCGTGATTGGCGCCGCAACACGAAACCGCCGCGCTGTTGCTGCGCGGCGGGCCCCGATTGAAGTGATGGCGTCAGCGTTTCGGCCCGACCATGGCGAACATTGCGCCCTGTGGATCGCTGCATTGTACGATCCAGATTCCGCCGGGAACTTCCATCGGACCGTTGAACACCTGGCCGCCATTGTCCCTGGTGCGGGCGGCGGCGGCATCGATGTTGTCGACGTTGAAATAATACAGCCACATCGGCGCCGGGACCTGTTCGGGTTTGGTCATCATGCCGCCCACGGCTTCGCGATCCGTCGCAAACAGCTGATAGGTGCCCATCGGGCCCATATCCATGGCCTCGGTTTTGGTCCAGCCGAACAGCCCGGAATAAAACGCAAAGGCTTTCTCGCCGTTGCCGGCATATAGTTCGTGCCAGCCGATGTGACCGGGCGTCCCCTGGGGGACCGGCTGCGGTTGCGCGTCGCTTGAGCCTTTGAACAGGAAAAACGTTGCCCCATGCGGATCGGCACACACCGCAAACCGGCCGACGCCCGGGATATCCTCAGGCCCGCGATGCACCGTTCCGCCCATTTCCTTGACCCGCTTGGCGAAGCCGTCGACGTCGCTCACGCCGATATAGCCGCTCCAGACCGGACGCGCGCCGGCGGCTGCGGCATCGGGTGGGATCGGCATCAAGCCGCCGACCGACGTCTCATTGGCGGAGAGGATGATGTAGGTGCGATCGGGCATGCCGGAATCCTGGGTGCGCCAGCCGACGACTTTCGAATAAAAGGCCCCTGCGGCCTTGGCATCGGTGGTCATCAGGTCGTACCAGACGAAATTGTTTGGCATCGGATATCTCCTTGGGGTTGGCCTGCGCATCATAGGACGAATGAGCGCGCCTGTTACCGACAGAAAAGCCGGCACTGCCGGAAATAAATTTCGCGGCTGGCGTCAAATTAGCCGACCCCGCTGGACGAATTGATGACGTCCGTGCATCCGGCGTTTGTGTATGGACATCAACGAGATAGCCGGATGCGGCGTCACCAATGGGCGACTCGATCCTGGGTCGCCAAGATCCGGGACAGGATCGCCCTTGCTAGGAGGCCAATTTGGTGAAATTCGGCGGTCGCTTTTCGGCGAAAGCGCGGAACACTTCGCGCGCCTCGGCGGTCTGCAGCCGCTCGCCGAACACCGTGGTCTCCTGTGCGATCCGCGCCAGGATCGCTTCGCTCTCGCGCATCAGTTGCTTGGTGGCCATCACCGCGCCGAGCGGCTTTTCCGCCAGCGCCCGCGCTGTGGCGCGTGCCACCGGGATCACCTCGTCCCTGGGCAGCACCTTGTTGGCAAGGCCAAGGTTGAACGCTTCCGCGCCGGTCAGGACTTCGCCCATGGCGAACATGGCGAAGGCGCGGGCGTGGCCGATCCGCGCGGTCAGCAACAGGGTGGACGCGGCCTCGGGCACCAAAGCGAGGTTGACGAATGGCGTGGACAGTTTCGCGGTATCGGCGATGAATACCATGTCGCAATGCAGCAGCATGGTGGTGCCGACCCCGACCGCCAGACCCGGCACCGCGGCGACCAACGGCTTCTGTGCCTGCGCCAGGGTGCGGATGAAGCGGCCGGCCTGCAATTCCTCGCGCGCACCTGTGGCCACGCCGGCGAAATCGGCCAGGTCGTTGCCGGCGGTAAAGGCATCGCCTTCGCTGCTGAACAGCACGACGCGCACGTCGTCGTCGGACTGGGCGTTTTCCAGCGCCTCCGCAGCGGCGCGGTACATAGCGTTCGACAGCGCATTCTTTTTGTCCGGCCGCGCAAAGCTGATTTCGAGCACGCCGTCCGCCGTCGTCGTCTTGATATGTTCGCTCATGGGTTCGTCTCCGTTGCTGTTCCGATGCGCTTAAGCCAGCGCGCGACGATTTCAATCTCGGCTTCACTCAATCCCGCGCTCAGCACATCGTTGCCCTGTTGGGCGATCTTGATCGCCTCGTCGCGCCGCTTCCGCCCCGTCCGCGTGAGCACGAGGCGCACCGAGCGCCCGTCCAGCGGATTTGGCGATCGCGTCACCAGTCCAGCATTCTCCAACCGTTGCGCCAGGCCCGATGCCGCCGACTGCGCGAGATCGAGTTCGGCGGCAAGCTCGCTGACGGTTGTGCCTTCCTCGCTGCGGATGCAGAACAACGCGCCGGCCTGGGTCGAGGTCAAGCCGAGCGGCGCGAGCGCCGTATCGCCCAGCGCCATGACGCGGCGCTGCGCCCGGCTCAGAAGCCAGATCAGGCGTCGGTCGAATGTCGTCATTCGCCGACCCAAGCACAGATACAACGCATGCGCAATAAATTACATCGCATACGATGCATATCTTCCTGTCGCGCGATGCGCGGGCCGCAAGCGGACCGCTAGTGAACGCATCGGGGCGATGGCCGGAGGCCGACGCTTGGAGGCCGGCCGCTGGTAGTTGGCATACCAGCCAAGCTGTGCTCAAGTGCGCCGCTCGCCAACGACGGCGGCGCAACAAGAAACCGGACCAACATGGGCAATATCAATCCCGATCCGTTCACCACCCGGCCTGAAATCGAGGGAACTTTTGGCGTCGCCACCTCGACCCACTGGATCGCCAGCGCGGTCGGAATGGCCATGCTGGAAAAGGGCGGCAATGCCTTCGACGCCGGCGTCGCCACCGCCTTCACCCTGCAGGTGGTCGAACCGCATCTCAACGGGCCGGGCGGCGACGTGCCGATCATCGTCCATGACGTCAAACGTGGGCGCACCGAGGTGATTTGCGGGCAGGGCCCGGCGCCGGCGGGCGCAACCATCGCGCATTACCGCAGCGAGGGCCTGGAAATGGTGCCGGGCACCGGGCTGCTCGCCGCCTGCGTGCCGGGCACGTTCGAATCCTGGATGCTGCTGCTGCGCGACTACGGCACGCTGCGGCTGCGCGACGTGCTGGAGCCGGCCATCGGCTATGCCCGCGACGGCTATCCGCTGGTCGAGCGGGCCTGCGCCACCATCGCCACCGTCGAGCAATTGTTCCGGAAACACTGGCCGACCTCGGCGGCGGTCTATCTGCCCAACAACGAAGTGCCGAAGCCGGGCACGCTGTTTACCAACAAGAAGCTTTCCGAAACCTATGCGCGGATTTTGCGGGAAGCCGAAAGCGCCGGCTCCGACCGGGTCGCGCAGATCGAACGCGCCCGCAAGGCGTGGTCGCATGGTTTCGTCGCCGAGGCGATCGACACATTCTGCCGCACCCAGGAGGTCATGGACGTCAGTGGATCGCCGCATCGCGGCGTGCTCCGCGCCGACGACATGGCGCGCTGGCAGGCCACCGTCGAGGCGCCGCTGACCTACGACTACGGCCGCTACACCGTCTGCAAGGCGGGCGTCTGGAGCCAGGGACCTGTGATGCTGCAGCAACTGGCGCTGCTCAAGGGATTTGCGCTCGACGGCCTCGACCCGACCGGACCGGAGTTCATCCACCTGCAGGTCGAATGCGCCAAGCTTGCGTTCGCCGACCGCGAGAAGTTTTATGGCGATCCGAAGTTCAGCGAAATCCCGATCGCGACACTGCTTTCGGATTCCTACAACGATGCGCGCCGCAAGCTGATTTCGGACCAGGCCTCGCTGGATTTCGTCCCCGGATCGGTCGAAGGGTTCGGATCGGTGGTGAAGCTGCGCCGCCAGGAGGGCCATCGCGAAGCAGTCGGCGCCATGGGCGCGGGCGAGCCGACCGTCGGCCGGTTCGGCGAGGTGCGCGGCGACACCGTGCATTTCGACATCATCGACCAGGCCGGCAACATGATCTCGGCGACGCCGTCGGGAGGCTGGCTGCAATCCTCGCCTGTCATTCCGGATCTCGGGTTCTGCCTCGGCAGCCGGGCCCAGATGTTCTGGCTCGAGGAAGGTCATCCCGCCGCGCTGGCGCCGGGCAAGCGCCCGCGCACCACGCTTAGTCCGACCATGGCGCTGCGCGACGGCGAGCCGTACCTGGCGTGGGGATCGCCCGGCGGCGACCAGCAGGACCAATGGACCACGCAGTTTTTCCTGCGCCACGTCCACGCCGGCATGAATTTGCAGGAGGCGATCGATGCGCCGGCCTGGCATTCGGAGCATTTCCCGATTTCATTCTGGCCGCGGACGGCGCGGCCTGGTGTGCTGGTGGTCGAGAATCGCGTGCCGAAATCGACCGTCGAAAACCTGAAGAGCCGCGGCCATATCGTCGAGACCGGTCCGGACTGGTCGGAGGGCCGCCTGACCGCCGCGTCAAAACTCGGCCGTCGCCGCCGCGCCGCCGCCAACCCGCGCGGTATGCAGGGCTACGCAGCCGGACGGTAACGCACCATGACCTGGTCGATCATTGCCAAGGACAATGCAACCGGCCAGTTCGGTATCGCCGTCGCCACGCGATTTTTCGCGGTGGGCGCCCGGGTGCCGTTCGTCGCCGCCGGTATCGGCGCCATCGCCACCCAGGCGCTGGTCAATCCGTATTACGGGATCGATGGCCTGAAATTGCTGCGCGAGGGAAAGTCGCCGCGCGAAATTGTCGAGGCGCTGACCGCCTCCGACAGCGGTCACGCCCATCGTCAGCTCCATATCATGGACGCCTCCGGCCGCATTGCCGCCTATACCGGCGCCGCCTGCGTGGACTGGTGCGGGCATGTCGGGGGGGACGGGTTTTCGATTGCGGGCAACATGCTGGCGGGTCCGCGCGTGCTGGACGACACCGCCGCGGCCTGGCGCTCGAACGCAGCCCTGCCGCTGGCGCGCCGCCTGCTCGCGGCGATGCGCGCCGGCGAAGCCGCCGGTGGCGACAAGCGCGGCAAGCAATCGGCGGCGCTGGTGATCTACGGCGTGGAAGAATGGCCCGAGCTTGATCTGCGCGTCGACGATCATGCTGACCCGCTCACTGAGCTCGACCGCCTGGAGCAGGTCAGCTGCGAGCGCTGGGTGCACTTCCGCCAGTTCCTGCCGAGCCGCGCCAATCCAGCCGGGATCACCGACCGGGCGGTGATCGACGCTACCATCGAAGCCGCGATCGCGGGCCGCAAATGACCGAAGTTGCCCCGCTGATCGAAATCGAGAATTTGCGGGTCATCTTTCACGGCGACAATGGACGAACCACCCACGCGGTCGACCGGGTCGATCTCAGCGTGGCCCGCGGCGCGACGCTGGGGCTGGTCGGCGAATCCGGCTCGGGCAAGAGCGTTACCTCGCTGGCCGTGATGGGCCTGTTGCCGAAGGCTGCAGCCGAAGTTTCCGGCTCGGTGCGCTTCGACGGCTTCGATCTTCTGAACATTCCGGACCAGACCTTGCGGGATCTGCGCGGCAATCGCCTGGCGATGATCTTCCAGGAGCCGATGACGTCGCTCAATCCAAGCTACACCATCGGCGAGCAGATCATCGAGACCGTCGTCCGCCATCGCGGCCTCTCCCACGCCAAGGCCCGGCTGCGCGCCATCGAACTGTTGCGCCGCGTCCACATTCCGTCTCCGGAACGCCGTATCGACGATTATCCGCACAAGCTTTCCGGCGGCATGCGACAGCGCGTCATGATCGCCATGGCGCTGGCCTGCGACCCGAAGCTTTTGATCGCGGACGAGCCGACCACCGCACTCGACGTGACGCTGCAGGCACAGATTCTCGATCTGATGCGCGAGCTGAAAGCGTCGAGCGGCGCCTCGATCATTCTGATTACCCATGATCTCGGCGTCGTCGCCGAAGTCTGCGACGATGTCGCGGTAATGTATGCCGGCGAGATCGTCGAGCGTGCCACGGTGGATACGCTGTTCGCAGCCCCGCAGCATCCCTACACGGTCGGCCTGCTCGGTTCGATCCCGCGGCTCGATCATCGGATCGACCGCCTTGCCACCATCGAAGGCATGGTTCCCAACATGACGGCGCTGCCGGGCGGCTGCCGTTTTGCCCCGCGCTGCCCTTTTGTCGGCGACATCTGCCTGACGGCCCCACCGCCGCTGCTGCCTATCGGCGCCGGTCACTGGTCGCGCTGCATCAAGGCGCCTCTGGAAAGGCTGGTGTCGTGACGGCTTTGCTCGAGGTCGAGAATCTGTCCGGCGTTTCGTGGCGCAACGCTCGGTATTCGGGCGGCCGACCGCCCATATCAACGCCGTCGACGGGGTGAGTTTTGTTGTCGAGGCCGGCAAGACGCTGGCGCTGGTCGGCGAGTCCGGTTGCGGCAAGTCGACGGTGAGCCGGCTGGTGTTGCGGCTGATCGAGCCCGACGCCGGCAGTATCCGCTTCGAAGGCCGCGATCTGCTGGCGATGGATACCGAGCAACTCCGCAGCTTCCGCCGCGAGGCGCAGATCATCTTTCAGGATCCGTACGCCTCGCTCAATCCGCGGATGACTGTCAGCCAGATCCTGAGCGAGCCGCTAAAGCTGCATGACCTGATGCCGCGGGCCCGGCACCGCGCGCGGGTCGAGGAATTGCTGCAGCTGGTCGGCCTCGAGGCGCGGTTTGCGCGCCGCTACCCGCACGAATTTTCCGGCGGCCAGCGCCAGCGCATTGCCATCGCCCGGGCGCTCGCGGTCGAGCCCAAGCTGATCATCTGCGACGAGCCGGTTTCGGCGCTGGACGTCTCGATCCGCTCGCAGATTCTCAACCTGCTGCGCGATCTGCAGAACCGGCTGGGGCTGGCCTACATTTTCGTTTCCCACGACCTGGCCGTGGTCAAGCACATCGCCGACCGCGTCGCCGTGATGAATTTCGGCCGGATTGTCGAAACCGCCGAGGCCGACGAATTGTTCGCCGCGCCGCGTCACCCCTACAGCCGTGCATTGTTGTCGGCCATCCCGGTGCCCAATCCGCGGGCAAAGCGCGGTCGTATCCTGCTCGAGGGCGAGATGCCGAGCGCGCTCGATCCGCCGCCGGGCTGTCACTTCCATGTCCGCTGCCCGTATGCGGTCGCGCGCTGCCGGATCGAGCGCCCGCTGCTGGTTTCTGCGCCGGACGGACATGCCACTGCCTGCCACCGCACCGCCGAATTGCCTCCGCCGCAGGCAATCCTTCCCAGCGACGCCGACCTCGCGCCCGCCCTGGAGCGATTGCTGGCGGCATTTACGGAAGGGACGGCCGGCCGCGGTGTTGATATTGTGAAGGCCACGCCGCCGACAGGCGCTTGAACGAGGGGACATATCCAATGAGATTTTGGCGTATCGCGACCGTTGCCGCAGCCCTGCTGATGTCGCTCGGATCGAGCCTGCATGCCGAGACCACCTTGCGAATTGGTCTCGCCGAAGATCCCGATATTCTCGATCCGACCCTGGCCCGCACCTATGTCGGCCGCATCGTGTTCGCCTCGCTGTGCGACAAGCTGTTCGACATCGACGACAAGCTCAATATTGTGCCGCAGTTGGCGTTGTCGCAGGAGACTTCCGCCGACGGCAAGGCGGTGACGATCAAGCTGCGCCCGGGCGTCAAATTCCACGACGGCGAGCCGTTCGACGCCGAGGCGGCGAAGTTCTCGATTGAAAGGCATCTGACCTTCCCGGCTTCGTTTCGCAAGCCGGAGCTGGCGGCGCTCGACAAGGTCGAGGTGGTCGATCCTCTGACCATCAAGCTCGTTCTCAAGACGCCCTATTCACCGCTGATCGCGCAACTGACCGATCGTGCCGGCATGATGGTGTCGCCGAAGGCGGCGAAGGAGGCCGGCGACAAGTTCGGACTGCATCCGGTCTGCGCCGGTCCGTACCAGTTCGTCGAGCGGGTGCAGCAGGACCGCATCGTGGTCGAGAAGTTCAAGGACTACTGGAACAAGGACAATGTCTTCATCGATCGCGTGGTGTATCAGCCGATCGTCGACTCCACGGTGCGGCTCGCCAATCTGAAATCCGGCGGGCTCGATTTGATCGAGCGCGTGCTGGCGACCGATATCAAGGAGGTGCGTTCCGACCCCCGCCTGAAACTCGCAAGTGCGCTTTGGCTGGGATATCTGGGCCTCGACATCAATATCGGCAACGAGAAGACCAAGGGGCCGCTCAGCCAGTCCGCCAAGGTGCGCCAGGCGCTCGATCTTTCCATCGACCGCGAGGCGATCAATCAGGTGGTGTTTAACGGTGAGTTCACTCCCGGCAATCAATGGGTCAATCCGAAACACCCGTATTACCAGCAGGCATTTCCGGTCCGTCCGCGCGATCTCGCCAAGGCCAAGGCGCTGTTGAAGGAAGCCGGGGTAACTACCCCGATCAGTGTCGATTTGATGGTGCCGAGGGAGACCGAGCGGGAAGCCGTCGCCCAGGTGATCCAGTCGATGGCGGCCGAGGCCGGATTCGATCTCAAGATCAGGGTTACCGAATTTGCCACTTCCTTGAAACAGGCGGAAGCCGGTGAATATCAGGCCTTGCTGCTCGACTGGAGCGGCCGCATCGACCCCGACGGCAACTCCTACATCTTCCACAAGAGCAAGGCTCCGCAGAACTACAGCGCCTACTCCAATCCCGACGTCGACAAGGCGCTCGAGGATGGCCGGCTGGTCAGCGATCCATCAGCGCGCAAGCAGATCTATGAAAAGATGACCAAGCAAATCCTGGAGGATGAGCCGATCATCTATCTTTACCACCGCAATGTTCTGATCGCCCACTCCACCAGGCTCGAAGGTTACACCCAGCTGCCCGATGGCATGGTGCGCGTGATCGGGCTGAAGCTGAAGTGAGCGGCCCTTTACCTCGCCCCGTCAGGTCGAGCAATTTGCTCGACCTTTGCGGGGAGAGGTCGGTGAGCATCGCCAGATGCTCACCGGGTGAGGGGGCATCTCCGCAAGGGCGGAGCTTGAAATGACATTGGTGATGGGCGCGTTGCATTATCTACGTCCGCGTTGCCTTCGCTGGTGCCCCCTCACCCGAAATCCGCGCGTTGCACGCGCGAATTTTGACCTCTCCCCGCACGCGGGGAGAGGTGCACTTCACGCCAATGCAATGACTTGGCTACGAGACCTGAGCCGATGCTGAACTTCCTCGCCAGGCGCCTCGTTCAACTGATTCCGACGCTGTTCTTTGTCTCGATCATGATCTTCTCGCTGCAGCAATTGCTGCCGGGAGACCCGGCGCTGGTGATGGCCGGCGAAGAGCGCGATCCCGCCGTCATTGCCCAGATCCGCCATCAATATCGTCTCGATCAGCCGCTGCCGGTTCAGTATGTCTACTGGATCAAGGGCGTGCTCGCGGGCGATTTCGGCGAATCGCTGCGTATCAAGGTCCCGGTGCGCGCGTTGATCGCGCAGAAACTGCCGGTGACGATCCAGCTGGCATCGATGGCGATCATCATCGCCTTCCTGATCGGGATTCCGGCCGGCATCGTCTCGGCGGTCAAGAAGGGGACGGCCTGGGACTATGGCGCCAATCTGTTCGCGCTGTGGGGCATCTCCACGCCGAACTTCTGGCTCGGCATCATGCTGATTTTCCTGTTTTCGATCGAACTCGGCTGGCTGCCCGCCTCGGGCTACGTGCCGCTGACCGAGAACTGGCGCGCCAGCCTTGCCGCCACGATCATGCCGGCCTTCGTGCTCGGCAATGCCATTGCCGCGATCCTGATGCGGCACACCCGCAGCGCCATGCTGCAGGTGCTGGAAAGCGACTACGTCCGCACCGCCCGCGCCAAGGGGCTGTCCGAGCGCTCGGTGATACTAAAGCATGCCATGCGCAACGCGCTGACCCCGGTCATTACGCTGGGCGCGCTCGAACTCGGCACCCTGCTATCCGGCGCAGTGCTGACCGAGCAGATTTTCTCGATCCCCGGTTTCGGCAAGCTGATCGTGGATGCGGTGTTCAACCGCGACTATGCGGTGGTGCAGGGCGTCGTGCTGGTCACCGCCACGGCCTATATCCTGCTGAACCTGATCGCAGACATGGCTTACATCCTGGTCAATCCACGGCTGAGGGCGTGACGCATGACGGATGCCGTCATTCATGCGGTACGGATCGGTGGCGCCCACGCCGATGAGCTGGAAAGCCCAGGCGCGCCGCGCGCTGCGCCGGTTGTTCAGGCGTAAGGGTGCGGTGGCGGCATCGCCGTGATCGCGGGCTTTGTCGTGCTCGCGGTGCTGGCGCCGCTGCTGGTGCCGTATGATCCGATCGCAACCAGCTGGACGTTGGTGCGCAAACCGCCCTCGGGGCTGCACTGGTTCGGCACCGATGAACTCGGCCGCGATGTTCTCGCCCGCGTCATTTATGGCGCGCGGGCCTCGCTGCTGGCCGGTGCGATCTCGGTCGGTATCGCCTTCGGCATCGGCGTCCCGTTCGGGCTGTTGTCCGGCTATCGCGGCGGCTTCATCGATGCGCCTGATCAGCCGCATCACCGACGCCATGCTGGCCTGTCCGTTCCTGATCCTGGCCATCGCGCTGGCGGCATTCCTGGGGCCGAGCCTCAGTAACGCGATGATCGCCATCGGCGTTACCACCACGCCGATCTTCGTCCGGCTGACCCGCGGCCAGGTGATGAGTGTCAAGGTCGAGGATTATGTCGAAGCCGCCCGCGCCATGGGCAACCCGCGCTGGCGCATCGCGCTGTTTCACATTCTGCCGAACATCCTGCCGGCGCTATTGGTGCAGGCGACGCTGTCGATTGCCGCGGCCATCATCGCCGAGGCGGCGCTGTCGTTCCTCGGGCTGGGCCAGCAGCCACCGGCACCGTCCTGGGGCAGCATGCTCAACTCGGCGCAACGCTTCCTGACCCAGGCGCCCTGGATGGCGCTGTGGCCGGGGCTGGCGATCTTCCTGGTGGTGCTGTCGTTCAACCTGGTCGGCGACGGCCTGCGCGACGCGCTCGATCCGCGGGAGCGGTGAGCTACCCCAGCATCTGCGTATCGCCGTCCACCGCAATCGCCTGGCCGGAAATGGTCTTGCCGCGCGGACTTGAGATGAACAGGATCTGGTCGGCGATCTGCTGTGCCGTGACGTAATCCTTGATCGAGGTGTAGGAGAACGCCGTGCGCTCCATCTCGGCAAACGAGATGCCGCGTTGCTGGGCTTTCGCTTCCAGCACCCGGCGCTGGCGGTCGCCGGCGACGAGGCCGGGCAGAATGGCGTTGACGCGGATGTTGTCCGGCCCGAGCTCGATGGACAGCGATTTGGTGAAGCCGATCACGCCCCATTTCGCCGCCGCATAGGGTGCGCGCATGGCAAAGCCGAGGTGGCCGGCGGCCGAAGACAGGTTGACGATGGAGGCATTCCTGCTGTTGCGCAGCAACGGCACCGCGAGCCGGGTGCAGTTGAATTGACCGGTGAGACAGATTTCCAGGCAGCGGTCCCAATCCTCCGGATTCATCTCCTCGACCTTGGAGGTCGGCCCGGCGACGCCGGCGTTGTTGACCAGCACGTCGAGGCCGCCGAGCTTTGTCGGTCGCCTCCGCAAACAGGGTCTTGACCGCGGCGCGGTCGGACACGTCGCAACGGGTTCGGCTGATCGCGGCATCGCTCGCCGCCAGCGCCGACAGCGCCATCTCGTCGACGTCGCAGACATGAACCCTGGCGCCTTCGGCCTTGAACGCGCGCGCGATGGCAAGCCCAATGCCGCCGGCGCCCGCCGTCACCAGCACGCGCAAACCGTCGATCCCAAGATCCATGCAAAACTCCAGAAAGGTTGTCGCGCGGCGGCAGGACCGCCCGGACTCGACATTGGTCGTATCTTTTGCAACTCTAACGGCCATCACCAATCGCGGCAAGCAACCCAAGCGCTCGCTTCAGAAGTGCGCCGTGCTCGCCGCCGGGGAAACCATCTCAGGGAGAACGCCGATGTCGGGCCACACTCATGTTACGCGCCGCAGGTTGTTGAAGACCGCCGGCGGTCTTGCGCTGGTATCGGGCATTGCCGCGCCGGCGGTGCTGCGCGCGCAAACCGCCGACGTGATCAAAATTGGCCATCTGACGCCGCGCACCGGCTTCCTCGGTCCATTGGGTGAATACGCCGTCATGGCGATTGATCTGGCGGTGGAGGAAATCAACGCTGCCGGCGGCATGATGGGCCGCAAGGTCGAACTGCTGAAGGAGGATTCGGTCAATCCGCAGACCGCCTCGACCAAGGCCGAGCGCATGATCGAGCGCGACAAGGTCGCCTGCATCATCGGCGAGATCTCGTCGGCGTCGTGCCTGACCATCGCCCAGGTGGCGCAGCGCAACAAGACGCTGTTCATCAACACCGGCGGTAATTCCGACGCGCTGCGCGGCTCCGACTGCAAGCGCTACATGTTCCATGTCGAGTCGCAGAACTCGATGTATGTCAAGACGGTCGGCCGCTCCTTCCTGCGCGACGGGCTGGTCAAGGGCAAGAAATGGTATTCGCTGACCGCGGACTACGCGTTCGGCCACGATCTCTTGAAGGTGTCGAAGCGCTTCATGGAGGCCAATGGCGGCAATTTCGCCGGCGACGATCTGGTGCCGACCGACGCCACCGACTTTTCGGCCTATCTGCTGAAGATCCGCGAGGCCAAGCCGGACCTGGTCGTGATCAACCTCGCCGGCAACCAGATCACCAACTTCCTCAAGCAATATGCCGAGTTTGGCCTGACCTTCCCGGTCGGCGGTTTCGGCTTCGACACCGCGCTGGCCTGGGCCGCAGGCAAGGGCAATTTCGTCGGCACCTGGCCGGTGGTCTGGCATCATCTGCTCGACACGCCGGGCAGCAAGACCTTCGTCGCCGCCTTCACCAAGAAATATTCCAAGCCGCCGGAGAACCAGGCCTGGGGCGACTACATCGCCACCAAAATCGTGGCGCAGACGGTCAACGAGTTGAAGTCGGCCGAACTCGACCAAGATCATCGAGCATTTCGAGAAGGGCGCCAAATACGATCTGCTAAAAACACGGCCGGGCTACTTCCGTGCCTCGGATCACCAGATGATGCACGAAATGTATGCGGTGACCGCGCTGCCCGCCGACAAGATCAAGAACCAGTGGGACATCTTCACGTCGAGCCCGGCAGTGCCGGGACCCAACGAAGATCTTGAAGTGATCGCGGCGACCAAGGAAGAGAACAGCTGCACTTTCCCGACGTGAGAAAGGTGGCCCACCGACGCGTCGTCCCGGCCCCCGAGCCGGGAGCCATACGCAGTGTCATCTGGTTTCAGGCGGTGCAGCCAAGTCCTTTGCCTCCCGCGACGCCAGGGGTTATGGGTCCCGGCTCGGGGGCCGGGACGACGCGGTGAATTCTTTCCGATCAACGAGACCCACCCCATGTCCGCCATCCTGCTAGCGCAGCAAATCCTCAACGGGCTGCTTGACGGCGTCTATTACCTGCTGATCGCGCTCGGGCTGTCGCTGATCTTTTCGCTCGGCGGCATCGTCAATCTGGCGCATGGCGCGTTCTATGCCATCGGCGCCTATCTGACCCTGATGATCTCGCCATATCTCGGATTTTCCGGCGCCTTCGTCGCGGCGCCGGTGACGGTGGCGCTGTTGGGCGTGGTGATCGAGCGGGTGCTGTTCCGCCGCTTCTATCGCTCCGACCCGATCCTGTCGCTGCTGCTGACCTTCGGCCTCGCCATGGTGGCGGAACAGGTGCTGCGGATGATCTTTGGCGCGGCGCCGCTGTCCTATTCCATACCGCCCTCGCTGCGCGGCCAGGTCGCGCTGGGCAGTTTTATTTACTCGTTCTACCGCGTGGTGCTGCTCGGCGTCGCCGCCGCCTGCATTGCCGGGCTGTGGCTGCTGCTGCAGAAAACCTCGTTCGGCCGCGTGGTCCGCGCCGGGGTGCAGAACCCCGACATGGTCGGCGCGCTCGGCATTTCGCTGCAGCCTTATATGTCCGCCGTCGCCGCGCTCGGCATCGGGCTCGCCGGCCTCGCCGGCGTGCTGCTGGCGCCGATCTATTCGATCCATCCGGCGATGGGGCAGGAGATCATCACGCCGGCCTTTGTCGTGGTGGTGATCGGCGGGCTCGGCTCGTTCTGGGGCGTGGTGATCGCGGCCTTGCTGGTCGGCCTGGTCAAGGGTGTGATGGTCGGCATCGGCTATTCCGCCGCCTCCACCGCGGCGATCTATTTCCTGATGCTTCTGGTGCTGCTGTTCCGGCCGCGCGGCCTGTTCGGCGAACGCATCATGCGGTTCGAGTGAGCCGATGCGAACGCGCCTGCCGATCCCGCTGATCATCGCAGCCCTTGGTTTGCTGGTGTTGCCGCCGCTGCTGCTGGCGCTCGGCCTTACCATGACTTCCGCCACCGAAGTGGTGATCTACGCGCTGGCCTGCATGGCGCTGAACATCCTGGTCGGCCATACCGGCCTCGTCTCGTTCGGCCACGGCGCCTGGTTCGGCCTTGCGGCCTATGCCGCCGCCTTGCTCCAGCGCAACTGGATGCACGATATGCTGGTCGGCCCGGTTCTGCTCGGCACCGCCATCGTCGCCGTCACCGCCGCGGCGTTCGGCTTTCTGATCCTGCGCCGCCGCGGCGTCTATTTCTCGCTGCTGACCCTGGCGCTGGCGGCGATGCTTTACAGCGTCTCGTTCCGCTGGACCGAGGTGACCGGCGGCGAAAACGGCCTTGGCGGCATCACCCGGCCGACGCTGCTCGGCTTCGACCTGGAATCCGCCACGTTCTATTACTGGCTCGTCGCGGCGATCTCGTTGGCCGTGCTGGCGCTGCTGTGGAAATTCCATCGCTCCCCGGTCGGCACGGTGCTGGTGGCGATCCGCGAGAACGAGCAGCGCGCCCGCTTTGTGGGCTATCCGACCAACCGCTACAAGCTGATGGCCTTCGTGCTGTCCGCCGCCATTACCGGCCTCGCCGGCATTCTCTTGCTCTACAAGAACCGCATGACCTCGGCCGATCCGATCTCGGTGGCGTTTTCCGGCGATCTCCTGGCCATGGTGGTGATCGGCGGCATGCGCAGCTTTCTCGGCCCCGCGCTCGGCGCGCTGTTCTTCATCCTGTTTCGCGAGTTCCTCGGCATCTATACCGAGAACTGGCTGTTCTGGTTCGGCCTCGTCTTTGTCGGCTTCATCATCTTCTCGCCCACCGGCCTGGTCGGGATCGGCGAACGGCTGCTGGCGCCGTTCCGCAAGAAGATCGTCGAGGAAGCCGCGATGTCGGCGCGCCGCATCGAGCTGCTGCCGCTGCCGGAATTCCTGCGGCCGGCTTCCATCGTGCAGGGGCCGGTGCTGGTCGCCCGCCACATTGTCAAGAGCTTTGGCGGCATCAAGGCGGTGCAGGGCGTCGACATCTCGCGTGGTCGATCGCACCCTGCACGCGCTGATCGGTCCCAACGGCGCCGGCAAGACCACCGCGTTCAACCTGCTGTCCGGCATGTATCGCACCCGACCAGGGTTCGGTGTCGCTGATGGGCGAGCCGATCGCCGGCCATGCGCCGGAGCAGATCGCGCGCGCCGGCATCGGCCGCTCGTTCCAGATCACCAATCTGTTTCCGACCCTGAGCGTCGGCGAAAACATCCGCCTCGCGGTGCAGGCGCGGCATCCGCGCCGCTTCGATCCGCTCACCAACGCGCTGTCGATCGCAAGATCAATACCGAGACCGACGCCATCGTCCGCTATCTTGGCCTCGCCGGCATCGAACGCGCCGAGGCCGGCATGCTGTCCTATGGCGGGCAACGACTGCTCGATATGGGCGTCGCCCTGGCTACCGCACCGCGGGTGCTGCTGCTCGATGAACCCCTGGCCGGGCTCGCCGCGGCGGAGCGGGAGCGGATCGGCGCCATCATCAAGCGCATCTCGGCCGATCTGCCGGTGCTGCTGGTCGAGCACGACATCGATCGCGTGTTCCAGCTCGCCGACCATGTCACGGTCATGAACGAAGGCCGCGTGCTGCTGGACGGCTCGGTGGAGGACGCGCGCTCCAGCCCGAAGGTGCAGCAGGTCTATATCGGCTCCGGCGCCAGCAAGCTGGCCGCCGAGCCGCGCGAAACCGCGGCCGGCCGCAACGCGCTGTTGACGGTGAGCCATGTCGATACCTTCTACGGCAAGAGCCACATCCTCAACGACGTCAATTTCTCGCTGCACGACAACGAGATCATCGCGCTGCTCGGTCGCAACGGCGCCGGCAAGTCGACGCTGCTGAAAACCCTGATCGGTATCGCGCCGGCCTCGAACGGCTCGATCACGCTTGCCGGCCATGAGCTGGTCGGGCTGTCCTCGGCCGAGCATGGCCGCCGCGGCATCGGGTATGTGCCGCAGGGCCGCGGCCTGTTCGCCGGCATGAGCGTCGAGCAGAATCTCGAACTCGGTGCCCTGAAGCGCCAGACCGGCAACGGCGTGCACTGGACCAGAGAGCGCATCTACGACTATTTCCCGCGCATCCGCGAGCGGCTCGACAGCCCGGCGGATTATCTGTCCGGCGGCGAACAGCAGATGGTGGCGGTGGCGCGGGCGCTGTCCGGCGACGTCCGCGTGCTGCTGCTCGACGAGCCGTTCGAGGGTCTCGCGCCCAATGTGGTGGAGCAGTTGTTCGAGACGTTCGATCGCCTGCGCAGGGAAATCGCCATCATCATCGTCGACCACAACCTCGATCTGGCGCTGGCCTTGTCCGACGCCACCGTGGCGCTGGAGCGTGGCCAGGTGATCCACCAGGGCCCGTCGAGTGCCTTGCGCGGCGATCTCGACCTGCGCCGCAAGGTGCTGTGGCTGTGAGGAGTCGTTTCTAGATGCGTGAAATCCGATAGCCGCACACCGGGCATTGATCTCGGCGATTGATGTGCGAGAAAAAAAGGTCAAATGACAAATGCCAGCACTTGAACGAAACGTCGCCATTGTCGGCACCGGCCTGATCGGTCGTGCCTGGGCCGCGATCTTTGCCCGCGCCGGATGGCGCGTGCACCTGACCGATCCGCACCAGCCGACGCTTGATGCCGCCCCCGGCCTGATCCGCGACGAATTGCACGCATTGGCGCGCCATGGCCTCGCCGACGACCCGGACGGCGCGGCCGCACGGGTGTCGGTTGCAAAGGACCTCGCCGAGGCAGCGCGGCACGCCGAATTCGTCCAGGAAAACGGCCCCGAGGATGTCGACCAGAAGAAGAAGATATTTGCCGATCTCGACCGTCTGGCGCCGCCGGATGCACTGCTGGTTTCCTCGACTTCGGCCATCGTCGCGTCGCGCTTTACCGAAAACCTTAAGGGCAGGGCGCGTTGCCTGGTCGGTCACCCGGTCAATCCGCCGCATCTGGTGCCGCTGGTCGAATTGTGCGGCGCGCCGTGGACCGCGCCCGTCGCCATCGATCGCGCGCGCGACATCTATCGCTCGATCGGCCAGGTGCCGGTGACGGTCAACCGCGAGATCAATGGCTTTGTTCTCAATCGCCTGCAGGGCGCGTTGCTCGCCGAGGCTTTTCGCCTGGTCGGCGAAGGGGTGATCTCCGCGGAGGATCTCGATCACACCGTCAAGGACGGTCTTGGGCTGCGCTGGTCGTTCCTGGGGCCGCTGGAGACCATCGAACTCAACGCGCCCGGCGGCATCCCGGACTACTGCGCGCGATATACCGGCTTCTACAAGGAACTCGCCGCCACGGCGGCCGGTCCCGAGGTCTACCAGTCGCCCAATGTCGACCGCGTGATCGCGGCATGGCCGCATCAGCCATCGAGCGGGCGCATCGCCGAACTGACGCTTCGCCGCAATGAGCGCCTCGCGGCGCTGGCGGCGCACAAGAAGATGCAAGGTAAGGGCTCCTGAGCGCCGCGTAACCTGTCAACGCAAGGTAGCCGGCACCCGATCGCCATGCTGGCGATCCAGCATCCATTGCGGATATTCGCTTGGTCAGCGCGCTGGCCTTTTCCAGCGCGGCCAGCTCGTCGGCCGACAGCTGGATGTCGGTCGCCGCGAGATTGTCGTCGAGCTGCGCGATCGATTTGGCGCCGACGATCACGCTCATCACGGCTTTCTGGTGCAGCAGCCACGCCAGCGCGATCCGCGCCACCGAGACGCCATGGGCCTCGGCGATCGGCTTGATGGCGTCGACGAGGTCGAGGGCGTGTTCCTTGTTGACCGGCGGGAAATCCAGCACGCGTGCGGCGGGCGTCGTTCGGCGTCGCGGCCTGGCGCGCGAATTTTCCGGACAGCAGGCCGCCGGCCAACGGACTCCAGACCATCAGGCCGATTTGCTGGTCGGTGAGCATCGGGATCAGTTCGCGCTCCAGTTCGCGGCCGGCGATGGTGTAGTAGGACTGCACGGTTTCGAATCGCGCGTAATCGTATTGCCGCGCCAGCCCGTTGGCCTTCATGATCTGCCAGGCGGACATGTTGGAGGCGCCGATGTAGCGGACCAGGCCGCGCGACACCAGATTGTCGAGCGCGCGCATGGTTTCCTCGATCGGTGTGACGAGGTCGGCGCCGTGAACCTGGTAGAGGTCGATATAATCGAGGCCGAGGCGCTTCAGGCTGGCTTCGACGGAATTCATGATGTGATTGCGCGACAGCCCGACGGTGTTGGGTCCGGGACCGGTTCGTCCGCGCACCTTGGTGGCGATGATGACGCTTTCGCGGGGCACCTTGAGATCGCGCAAGGCCTGGCCGAGAATTCGCTCCGAGAGGCCTTCCGAATAGACGTCGGCGGTGTCGATGAAATTGACGCCGGCCGCGAGCGCGCGTTCGACCAGGGCATTGGCGTTGCCCTGGTCGACCTCGCCGACATTCTTCCACCACGCGCCCTGGCCGCCGAACGTCATGGTGCCCATGCAGATTTCCGACACATAAAGGCCGGTCCGGCCCAACGGACGAAGCTTCATCGCTCTACTCCCTTTGGATTAACGTCCGCGCCGGGCGGGACGGATTGAGGTGTTCATGGTGGCTGGTTTCGATTGAGGTGTTCGGTCGCGTCGATCTTCAGGCTTCACCACCTGTTGCGCAGGATTTCCTCGACCATCTGCGCGGTTCGCTCGAAATGATCCTTCAGCAAGTCGGTCGCGGTGATGGCATCGCGCCTGATCGCGGCCTCGAAAATCAGCCGGTGCTCGGTGCGGATGTCGCGCGGAACGTCCGGGACCGTGATCGGAGAGGCGGCGATAGCGGTTGGCGCGGGCGTAAAGCTGGCTGCAGAACCCGAGCAGCACCTTCGACTGGCACGCCGCGATCAGCGCTTCGTGAAAGGCCTGGTGGCGCGGCTCCCATTGCTCGTCGACGGCGGTGGGAAATCGGCGCGCTCGCGGTCCATCCGGCCCAGCAGATGGTGAGCTGTGATGAGCTGGGCTTCCCAATGATCGTCGCCGTGCTCGATCGACAGACGCGAGCGCCTCGGATTCCAGCCGCTGGCGGTTTCGCACGATGTCCCACAGATCGGTCGAAGACACCGGCGCCACCCGGTAGCCGCGATGACCCTCGAGTTCGGTAAAGCCTTCGGCGGTGAGACGGGCCAGCGCCTCGCGGACCGGCGTCACGCTGGTGTCGGTCAATTCCTGCAGCTCGCTGAAACGAAGCTTGTGCCCGGGCTTGAGCAGCCCCGAATGCATCGCCTCGCGGATGCGGGAATAGGCCTCATCGGCAAGGGTACGGGAAACGTCGCCAATCGCAATCATAGGTAATTCTCACAATTTTTTGCCTCGAAGGCAATAGTTTCGAAAATACTTGACGCCTTATCGCCCGAGCGCTTACGGTTCAAGCAAAAGAAAATCGGAGGAATGAAGTGCCGGCTCTGGGCGCGATCGCGTCTGAAAGGTCAGTTTACTCGCGCAGGTTCGATCGCCGTGCGCGCGTGATCATTGGGCTGAGTGCTGAATTCATGGCTGCCCCGCGCCAGCGCAAGGCCGTGATTGCCGGCGGCTCCGTGGCCGGACTTGTTCATCGGCAACATGCTGTTGCGGCAGGGATGGGCGGTCGATATTTTCGAGCGTGCCGCCAGCGGACTTGAGTCCAGGGGCGCTGGCATCGCCGGCCATGCCGAATTGACCGCCCTCCTGAAATCCATCGGCGTGTCGGGCGAACGCCCGCCGGGCATCGAGTGTCAGCGGCCGCATCGCCTTCGACCGGCACGGCAACCAGCTCGCAAGCTTCGACTATCCGCAATATCTCACCTCCTGGAGCAGTCTGTTCAATCTGCTGTATGCGGCGTTTCCGCAGCGATCGCTATCACCTCGGCGTCGAATTGCTCGATCTCGAGCAAACCGGCGACGGCGCGGTGGTGCGTGCTGTCCAGCGGCGAACGAGGTTGCGGCCGATCTCGTCGTCGGCGCCGACGGCATCCGCTCCAGGGTTCGCGGGTTGCTCGCGCCCGACATCGTGCCGAGCTACGGCGGATATGTCGCCTGGCGCGGCATCATGGATGAAACGGATCTGTCGGCCGCCTTCATGGCGGAGACCTTCGACCGGTTCAGTTTCTGCTTTCCGCCCGGCGGCCAGTTCATCGGCTATCCGCTGTTGGGACAGGATGGCTCGAACCGCGCGGGGCGCGCGCCGCTACAATTTCCTCTGGTACACCCATGTCGCCGGTGGCGGCGATCTCGATGGCCTGATGACCGACGAGAGCGGCGAGCGGCATGAATTGATTCCGCCGCCGCTGATCCGCAAGTCGCACATCGAGGCGCTGCGGCAGGCCGGCGCCCGCGATCTGCCGCCGCAATTTGCCGAAGTGGTGCTTCGCGCGGACCGGCATCTGCTGCAGCCGATCTTCGATGTCGAATCCGCGCGAGATTGCTTTCGGCCATGTCGCGCTGATCGGCGATGCCGGTTTTGTCTGCCGTCCCCATGTCGGTGTCGGCGTGCTGAAGGCCGCGCAGGATGCGGCCGCGCTGGCGCGAAGCCTCGAGGCAATGCGTCTCGGTGCCGGCAGGCCCTGCAGCGCTATCAGCAGCGAGCGCCTGCAGCCCAATATCGACGCCGTCGAATTCGGGCGCTATCTCGGCTCCTTCATCGAGCGCGGCCTCGCCGGCCCGACCAGCGATCCCGACCTCGATCTCACTTACGAATTCATCATTCGCGAAAGCGCGCGGCTGCCGCGGGTCAAGCCGCCGCGTCGCGCCGGATCCTCAAGGGAAAAGGTGCTGCAATGAATATCCGTTCCGCCAACCTTGCCTCGACGATTCCCTTCGACACCAAGAAGCTTGACGACCTGCTGGAGGCGGCCGGGCATCGACGTCCTGATCGCGACCTCGAAACACAATGTCGGATATCTGCTGGGCGGATACCGGTTCTTCTTCTTCGAGACCATGGATGCCATCGGCATCAATCGCTATTTGCCGGTCTTTATCTATGCCAAGGGCCAGGCGGACCGATCGGTATTCATCGGCAACAAGCTCGAAGGCTTCGAGAAGCAGCTCAACCGGTTCTGGACCCGGTGTTGCCGAGACATCGTGGATGACCGGCGCCGAGGCGATGCAGATCGGCCGTCTCGCATATCAAGAAAATGGGCGTTGCCAGCGCGCAGTATCGGCGTGGAGATGCCGTTCCTGCCGCTCGACGCTGCCGACGTGCTGCATTCCGCCTTTCCCGACAGCAAACTGGTCGATGCCACGATGACGCTGGAACGGCTGCGCGCGCGCAAATCGGCCGCGGAGCTTGCACTGCTCAAGGAGGCGTCCGAGCGCGTTGTCGCCGCGATGCAGGCAACGTTCAGGCGTGCCGGCCCGGCATGACCAAACATGAGGTCGTCGCGCAACTGCGCCGGGAGGAAACCAATCGCGGCCTCAATTTCGAATATTGCCTGATTTCCGCAGGCACCAGCCTCAATCGGGCGCCGTCGGATCAGGTGCTGGGCACGGGCGATATCATGTCGCTCGATTCCGGCGCCAACTATCACGGCTATATCGGCGATCTCTGCCGCATGGGCAGTGTCGGCAAGCCGGACTCCGAGCTCGAGGACTTGCTCGCGCGAGATCGAGACCATTCAGCAGGCGGCGCGCAAGCCGGTTCGGGCCGGCGCGCGTGGCGGCGACATCTACGCAGCGGCGGAAGCAGGCCGATGCGAGGCTCGAAGCACGCTGCCGCATTTCGATTTTCTGGCCCATGGCATGGGACTCGTCAGCCATGAGGCGCCCCATCTCACCGGCAAGGGCGTGGTGCCCTATCCGGCCACCGATGAGGACCGGCCGCTTGAGAGCGGCATGGTGATCTCGATCGAAACCGCGATCCTGCATCCGAAGCGCGGCTTCATCAAACTCGAGGACACCGTTGCCGTCACCGACAGCGGATGGGAAGGTTTTGGCGACGGCGGCCGGAGCTGGAATGTGGCAACGGCAACCTGAGCGCCGCGCCAGCCGCGGCGACGGCGACGCCGACATTACGTGCCGGAACAAGATGTCAAGCAGGTCTGACGACAGATCAGGCCGCAATTTGGGGAGGAAGTGATGAAGAAATCTGCAATTGGAAGTCCGAGGCGGCGCGACATCGTTAGCGGCATCGGCGTGGCCGGTCTGGGGGCGGCGGTATCCGCGCCGCTGGCCCAGCGTGCTTTTGCGCAAACCAAGAAGCCCGTCAACATCAGCTTCTGGACCTTCGACAATCCGCAGCAGCGTCCCTGGGTGCACAAGCGCGTCAAGATGTTCATGGAGCAGAACCCGCACGTCAAGGTCGACTTTCAATGGTTTGCGTTCGGCGATCTCGGCAAGAAGCTCAGCGTCGGATTTGCCACCGGCACCGCGCCGGATGGCTTCGTCAGCCAGGACTGGTTCATGCCGGTATGGCTGGACAAGGGGCTCCTGGCCCCGCTCGATGTCAAGAAGCTCGGCTATGACTCCTACGGCGCGTTTACCGGCGATTTCGCCAAGGCGTTCGTCGACGGCGCCACCAAGGACGGCAAGATCTACGGCTATCCGATGTGGTTCTACGGCTACTGCAACTACCTCAACGCCAAGCAGTTCAAGGAAGTCGGCCTCGATGCCGAGAAGGACTGGCCGCAGAACTGGGAGCAACTCGGCGAAGTCGCCAAGCAACTGACCATCAAGGATGGCGACAAGTTCGTGCGCCAGGGATTCAAGTTCGCGATGCATGCGGCGCAGTGGACCATGATCCAGTACAACCCGATCCTGCTGCAGTCCGGCGGAAAATGGTTCGACGAGTCCGGCAAATGCACCGTCAACAACGAAGCCGGCATCAAGGCGATGACGATCCGCGCCTCGATCGCGCAGAAATACGGCGCGGAGGATCCCGCCGAACTCGATCGCGACCAACCCGATCCCGGGCATGGATTTCCTCAAGGAACGGGCATCGATGTTCTTCTGCCACCCGCTGCCGATCGAGCCTCGTCAAGGCCGAGAATCCGGCGATGGCCGCGGAGAATTATTTCCGGCCGGTGCAGTATCCGGGCGTGCAAACCGGCAAGGGCTTTTCCACCACCTATGGCTTCAACCTGGTCATCAACGCCAAGACGTCCGCCGAGAAGCAGGAAGCGCTTCACGACCTCTACAAGTTCATGATGAGCGATCTGGTGGATGCCTGGAAGGACGCGGCGCCCTTTACGTTCGCCAAGAAGACCGGATGGGCCGACAATCCCGAGGTGCAGAAATTCCCGTACGTCAATGAAATCATCAAGGCCAAGGACGAGGGCGTGTTCCTGCCGCGCTCGCTGGTGTTCAATGAACTGGCGGATTCCATGCATCGCGCCGTCCAGAAGATCATGTTGAGCAAGGCCGACATCAAGAAGACGCTGGACGAGGCGGCAGCCGAGGTCGATCGCGCCACCGCCGCCTACAAGAAAGCCTGACCTGCAGCCGCTGGTGCAGGTGTTCGACAAGATGACCGGCCTCCGCATTCGAGGCCCGGTCTACTGACTATACGGCGGTATGGCCGATGGATGAGACTGTAGATGGTTGAACTGACATCGAGCGACCGATACCCGTCACGGAAGTCTTTCCGGTCCGCCGCCGGTCGCGCGCAAATTCTGGCAGCTTCATCATCGCCAGCGCATCCGGCTGTGGGGCGTCGCGTTCGTTCTGCCGACACTGCTGTTCTTCGCGGTCTTCAAATACGGGCCGATGATGTGGGCGATCGAACTGAGCTTCAATTCCTACGACATGGTTTCCGCGCCGCAATTTGTCGGACTGGACAATTATCGCGCGCTGGCCGCGGATCCGATTTTCCGGGAAACGCTGATCAACACCTTTGTCTACATCGCCGGCTCGACCGTTCTGACCACGGTGATCGGGCTGGCGCTGGCGCTCGCCATCAATACCGGCATTCCCGGCGCGCGCTATTGCATGACGGCGATGTTTCTCACCAATCTGATGCCGATCATCGCCGTCTGCCTGGTCTGGCGCTTTCCTGCTGCATCCCTACGGCCTGGTGAACCAGATCCTGCAGCCGCTCGGCGTTTGGCCGCATCGACTGGCTGACCAGCTCATCGACGGCGATGCCGGCCATCATCATGGTGACGGTGTGGCGGTTCGCGCCGTATTTCATGGTGATATTCCTGGCGGCATTGCTGGCCTTGCCGGAGGACTACTATGAAGCGGCCGAACTGGACGGCGCGGGCGCGATCCGAAGGTTCATTCATATCACCCTGCCGCTATTGATGCCGACCATCTTCTTCGTGGTGGTGGTTTCCGCCCTGCTGTGCGCGCGGATATTCCTGATGCCGTATCTGATCACGGGGGGAGGGCCGGGAAACGCGACCCGCGTGCTGTCCATGCTGATCTATGAGACCGGATTTTCCTATCTCAAGATGGGGCAGGCCGCGGCGATCTCGGTGGTCCTGTTCACGATCATGATGGTCTTTACCGCGCTTCAGATCCGCCTCTTTGCGCGCAGCGAACAGGTTTATCATATGATGACGTTGCTCGACAGCTACCGCCGTCGGCCGCATCACGTGAGAGCGCTGCTGCGCTATCTGCCCGCGTTTCGCAAGACAATCGGGCTGGCGCTGCTCGCCACGCTGGCGTTTGCATTTCTGATTCCGATCCTCTGGATGACGGTGATGTCGTTCCAGGAGGGCGGCAAGATGTTCGACCTGCGCACCGAATGGATTCCGGCGGTCTGGCATTTCGAGAATTATCCGAATGCGATTGTCACGCGCGCCTTTCGTGCAATATTTCATGAACAGCGGCATCGTCTCGCTGGCCGTGATGGCCGGCAATGTGGTGTTCTGCACGCTGGCCGGCTATGGCCTGGCGAAATTCCACTTTCCGCGGATCCGGCCTGGTGCTGCTTCTGATCCTGAGCACGCTGATGCTGCCGCTCGAAGTGACGCTGGTTCCGACATTCCTGATCGTTCACAAGTTCGAATGGATCAATACCTATCAGGGCATCGTGGCGCCGCTGTTGATCGATGCCTTCGGCGTGTTCCTGATGCGGCAATCCATCATTTCGATTCCGTCGGACTATATCGAGGCGGCGCGCATCGACGGCGCCGGCGAACTGCGCATTCTGTTGCAGATCATCGTGCCGCAATGCCTGCCGGCGCTGTCGGTGCTGGCGATCTTCTCGTTTCGCGATAGTTGGGACCAGTTCCTGTGGCCGCTGACCGTGGTATCGGTCGACAATCTTCGCACGTATCCGCTCGGGCTGGTCCAGTTCGGCGAGGAATACGGCAATCCCGCCACCGAGCAGATGGCGATCGCGGTATTGGCCACACTGCCGGTGTTCCTGCTGTTTGCGATCCTGCAAAGGTCGGTTAATCGCGGCTTCGGCCTGAGCGGATTGAAATGATGCAATCGTCGCCGGCCATGGCGCGGTAGAATTTTGAGGATGTGAACGTGGACAAGATCAAGATCGCGATGGCGCATCGGGGAGCCGGGGTTGCCCCGGTGTTTGCGGCCCTGGAGGGCGGTTATTTCCGCCAGCAAGGGCTCGAGCCCGAACTTGTGCTTCTACCATGGCCACCCAATTCGCTCAAAGCGCTGATTGCGGGCGAGGCGCATTTCACCAATGCGGTCGGGGCCGAACTGCTGCTCGCCAATCTGCGGCATCAGGGCGACGCGGTGATCCTGGCGTCGGCGATTGCCCGAAGCGCGCAACAGGTTGCCGCGCGGCCGGGCATCCATGGCCGCGAGGATTTGCGCGGCAAGCGCTGGGGCGTCACCATGCGCAACGACGCCGACGAATGCGCCATCATCATGGCATTCGATCGCTGGGGCTGGACTGTCGAAAAGGATGCCGAGATCGTCGTGGTCGGCAACGACGGCGCGCGGCTCGATCTGTTGCTCGACCGGAGCCGGGTCGATGCCGCGATCATGCACGCGCCGGAGACGTTCCAGGCGCCCAAACGCGGTTATCATATCGTCGAGGATTTCGGGCACCTCGATGTATCGTTCCAGAACAGCTGCGCCGCCAGCACCCGGCGCTACATGAAGGCCAATCCCGACATCGCCCTGCGCTATGTGCGGGCGTTCTGTCAGGCGGTTCACCGGTTTCGCAGCGATGCGGAGTTCGGCATTCATGTGCTGGGCAAATACAGCGGCGAAGCCGATATCGATGTTCTTGAGGCCGACCTGGGTGCTGTTCGCGCGCTACATGGGCGACATGATGTATCCCAGCCTCGAAGGCGTCCGCAACGCTTCGGCTATCCTGCACCGCGTCGGCGCACTGCCGAAACCGGTGGCGCCGGAGGACGCGGTCGACCTCGGTCCGGTCATCGCGCTGGAGCGATCGGGTTTTTTTGACGTCCTGATGGGTGCAAAGAACGTCGCCGGGGCAGGTGCCTGATGGCGGACGTGCTGCTGCGGAACGTGGTCAAGCGCTACGGCAATTACGAGGCCGTGCGCGGCATCAACCTCGAGATTCCCGATTCGAAATTCGTGGCGCTGGTCGGCCCGTCCGGCTGCGGCAAGACCACGACGCTGCGCATGATCGCCGGCCTCGAGGATTTATCGGAAGGCGATATCTGCATCGGCGGCCGCGTCATCAACGACGTTGCGCCAAAGAACCGCGACATCGCCATGGTGTTCCAGAGCTATGCGCTCTATCCGCACATGACGGTGTTCCAGAACATGGCGTTCGGGTTGCGCATGCGGGGCATGGCCAAGGCCGAGATCCGCAAGAGCGTCGAGGACGCCGCGCGCATTCTCGATATTTCCGAACTGCTCGGACGACGGCCCAAGCAGCTCTCCGGTGGCCAGCGCCAGCGTGTCGCCATGGGCCGCGCCATCGTCCGCAATCCAAAAGTGTTCCTGTTCGACGAGCCGCTCAGCAATCTGGATGCCAAGCTGCGGGTCCAGATGCGCACCGAGATCAAGCGGGTTCATCAACAGGTCAAGACCACGACGATCTACGTCACCCACGACCAGATCGAGGCGATGACGCTGGCCGATACCGTGGTCGTCATGAACCGGGGACGGATCGAGCAGGCCGGCACTCCGCACGAGCTCTATCATTCGCCGAAAACCCGCTTCGTGGCAGGGTTCATGGGCTCGCCGGCGATGAATTTCCTGCCCTGCACGCTGGAACAGAACGCCGCGGCATTGACGGTGCGGCTGGCCGACGGGGTCGGCTTCCCGGTCCCGGAAAGCCACCTGCAGCGCTATCGGGGCGCCGCGGGAAAGCCGCTGCTATTCGGACTGCGCCCCGAACACATCACCGAGCCGCGCGGTTCGGAGCGCGGCACCTACTCCGAGTTCTCCACGGTACTGGACGTGGTCGAGCCGATGGGCACCGAGACCATGGTGTTCTTCAAGCTCGGCGGCGAAGCGGTGTCCGGACGGATCGACTCCGGCAGGTCAACGCCGGCTTCCGGCGAAAAGGTGCGCCTGGCCGCCAACATGGCGCATATGCATCTGATCGATCCCGCCACCGACACGGTGATCTGAAATCGACGAATGGAAAGATAGCGAGGAGTCTGCCATGCAGGTGGGTGTTGCCGGATTGGGACGAATGGGAGCCGCCATTGCCAAGCGGCTGATCGAGGTCGGACACCAGGTTGTGGTCTGGAACCGCAATCCGGAGAAGACCAAAGCGCTGGCCGACGCAGGCGCAGCTGTGGCGGCAACGCCGAGCGAGCTCGCGGGCCAGGTCGAGACTGTCATCACGATCCTGACCGACGCCGCAGCAATCGCCGACGTCTATGAGGGCAAGTCCGGCCTGCTGGCGGCAGACGTTGCCGGCAAGCTGTTCATCGAAATGAGCACGGTTCAGCCCGAAACCGAAATTGCGCTGGCGCGGAAAGTCAGTGCCAAGCGGGCGACGCTGGTGGAATGTCCAGTGGGCGGCACCGTCGGTCCGGCGCTGGCCGGCAAGCTGATCGGCGTTGCCGGCGGAGCGGCGGACGATTTCGCACGCGCCAGGCCGCTCCTGGAACAGATGTGTCGCCGGGTCGATCTGGTCGGTCCGATCGGCGCCGGCGCCAGCATGAAGCTTGCGATCAATCTGCCGCTGGCTACCTACTGGCAAAGTTTTGGCGAGGCGTTTTCGCTGGTCAAACACCTCAATCTCGATCCGGCGTGGCTGGTCGAGCTGTTCGCCGATACCTCGGGAGGCACCAACGTGCTGAAAGCCCGGGGCGGTGCCGTCGCGTTGGCATTGCAGGCAAGAGAGTCCGGTTCGGCGACCTTCGATTGCGACTTCATCCGCAAGGATCTGCGGACCATGGTGGCGGAGGCAAAATCCCGCGGCTTTGCCCTGCCGCTGGCCGAGCGAACGCTGGCGGTCTACGATCAGGCCAGCGCGGAGGGCTGGGGCGACAAGGACTGCACCGAATTACCCGCCTTCTGGTCCAGCCACCACAAGGCCTGAACTCTCGATCGGAATGGATTGCTGTCGTGCCAAAACAAAATGACATGCCGGTCGGGATGATCGGCCTCGGCATCATGGGATCGGCGATGAGCAGGAATCTCATCAAGGCCGGATTTTCGGTGATCGGATATGACGTCAAGCCCAGCGCGATCGAGACCTTCGTGGCCTTGGGCGGCGAGGCCGCCCCATCCGCCGGCGAGGTCGGATCGCGCGCGGAGCTGCTGATCACGTCGCTGCCTTCGGCCAAGGCGCTGTTTGACGTCGTTGACGCATTGCAGGCCTTGCCGCGCGCCGGGCGCATCGTCGCGGAAACCTCGACGTTCACGCTGGAGGACAAGACCACGGCACAGGCGCGGCTCGCGGAAGCTGGCATCGTCATGCTCGATTGTCCGCTGTCGGGCTCCGGGGTTCAGGCCTTGGAACGCGACGTGCTGGTGTATGGCAGCGGGCCGAAGGATGCCTACGATCGCTTCCTGCCGGTATTCAACGCCTTCTCCCGTGCGTCCGCACCATCTCGGCGCCTTCGGCAACGGCTCCAAAATGAAATACGTCGCCAATCTGATGGTCGCGGTGCACACCGTGGTCGCCGGCGAGGCTTTCACGCTGGCGCGGAAGGCCGGCCTCGATCCGGCGCAGATGTTTGCCGTGGTCAGCGACGGCGCCGCCGGCTCGCGGGCGCTGGATGTGCGCGGAGAGATGCTGATCGCGGATACCTATCTGCCGATCCGGACCATGCCGCTCGAACTGTGGCGCAAGGACATGCGGGTGATCGCGGATTTCGCCAACTCGCTGGCGTGTCCGACCCCGATGTTTTCCGCGGCGGTGCCGCTGTTCAATGCCGCGGTCGCGTCCGGTTATGGCGATCAGGATACGGCCGCGGTCTGTGCGGTGATCGAAGCGATGGCCGGACTTCCGACCCAGGGGAAATGAGGCGGGCACCGGCGCCCGGCGTGTCAGAAACGCTCCGCAAGAAATACAAGAAGGACCATGAAGGCCATCCCGACCATCGATGCGCACCATCATATCTGGCGCCTGAAGGATCTGACCTGGCTGTCGGGACCGCAGGTGCCGCGCATCTTCGGACCCTATGAATCCGATCCGCCGCGATTATCCGATCGAGGAATTTCGTGCCGATACCGACGGCTGCAACATCGTCAAGTCGGTCTATGTCCAGACCAACTGGCCGGCGGGACAGAGTTACGACGAGGCGAAGTGGGTGCAATCGGTCAGCGATGACACCGGCTGGCCGCATGCCAATGTCGCGCACGCGGACCTGGCCGATCCCGCTTGCGGGGCGCTGATCGAACGTCTGTCGCGGTTGCCGGCGATGCGCGGGATTCGCCAGCAGATCCATTGGCACCCAAACCCGCAATACCGTTTTGCGCCGCATCCCGAAGTCATGAACGATCCGCGACTGGCGCCGCGGCCTTCAGGCATCTGGCGAAACACAAGCTGCTGTTCGAGATCCAGCTGTTCACCAGCCAGATGAAGCATGGCGCCGCATTGGCGCATGCCTTTCCCGATACGGTGTTCGTGCTGGAGCATGCCGGCATGCTGGAAGACATGTCCGAGACCGGCTGGAAGTCGTGGCGCGAAGGCATGCGGGCGCTGGCGGCCGAGCCGAACATGAATGTCAAGCTTTCGGGGCTTGGTACCTTCGTTCACGCCTGCCGTGCCGATGTGATGGGGCCGATCATCCGCGAAACCGTCGAGATGTTCGGCGCCAATCGCTGCATCTATGGCAGCAATTTTCCGATCGAAAAGCTCTGGACCGACTATCGCACGTTCTATCGAACGTTCCGCGAGGCCATCGATCACCTCGGACGAAGATGACGCAGCGCGCGATCCTGCACGACACCGCAGCGAGACTCTATCGCATTTGAACCTAGTCTCCTGAAGCCCTGCGCCGTGCTGGTCAGCATTGCCGAGACATCAGTCAAGACTGGGGCTGGCGAACACGGCTGCCCCACTTCCGGACCGGTTGACAGCCGACCGAAATCGGGATGAGCTTGATATAACAAGCCGCGCGGTCGCCCACCGCGAAGGCTTCTGACCCTGGAGGAAACATGAGTATGCACGACTGATCGCAGGCTGCTTTTGCTGTGGCCCACAATCGACGGCCGGACACGCGCCGCTCAGCCGCCGGAACTTTCTCGCCAGCGGCGCCGCCCTGGCCGGAGCCGCCGCGTTCGGTGGCGTCGACTTCATCTCCAAAGCCAGCGCGCAGGCCAAGCCGCATCGCATCGACGTCCATCATCACGTGGCGCCGCCGGCCTGGGTCGAGGCGCTGAAGAAAGCCGGCAAGAGCAGTCCGCCGGTCGAGAACTGGAACGTCGAGAAATCGCTCGCCGACATGGAGAAGGGTGGCGTCGCCACCGCGATGGTATCGCCGACCACCCCGCAGGTGGGCTTTCTTGGCAAGGAAGAAGCGGCGCGGGTGGCGCGCGAGTGCAACGAGTACAGCAAGAAGCTGATGTCGGACCATCCCGGCAGGTTTGGGCTGTTCGCCACGCTGCCGCTGCCGCATATCGACGAGAGTCTGAAGGAAATCGCCTACGTCTTCGACACGCTGAAGGCCGACGGCATCGGCATGATGACCAGCTACGGCGACAAGTGGCTGGGCTATTCCTATTTCGCACCGGTCTGGGAAGAGCTCAACCGGCGCAAGGCGACGGTCTATACCCATCCGTCCGAGGCCAATTGCTGTGGCAACCTGGTCGACGGCCTGTCCGCAAACATGGTCGAGTTCGCCACCGATACCACCCGCTCGATCGCCAGCCTGATCTTTTCCGGCACCGCGCAGCGCTATCCGGACATCAACTTCATCTTCTCCCACGGCGGCGGCGCGCTGACCTCGGTGGTCGAGCGGTTCCAGATCCAGATGGTGAACACGCCGCCCTACAAGGGCAAGTTCACCCGCGAGGACGTCGAGAAGCAGTTGAAGCGCTTCTATTACGACACCGCCCAGATCTCCAACGTCGGCGACCATCGAAACGCTGGTGAAGATCGTTCCGGTCTCGCAGGTGGTGTTCGGCAGCGATTTCCCGTACCGCACCGTCCGAGGAGCACGTGAAGGGCCTGGCCGCCCATTTCGGCGCCGCCGATCTCAAGCTGATCGAACGCGACAACGCGCTGCGGATCCTGGCGAGGTTGCGCGAGGCATAAGGGACCAACGTAATCGTCATTCCGGGTTGCGCCTGTTGGCGCAGACCCGGAAGACAGCGCTAGCCATCCAAAATCGCCACCGCCCGGGTCCATCCCGCCGACGCCTTTTCGATCTTCACCGGGAAGCACGACACCGTAAATCCGGTCGAAGGCAATAGCTCCAGGTTATGCAGCTTTTCGATATGGCAATAGCCGATGTGGCGGCCGGCCTTGTGGCCTTCCCAGATCAGGCTGGCGTCCCTGGTCTCGGCGTATTTTTTTGCGGTGTAGACGAAGGGCGCGTCCCAGCTCCAGCCGTCGATGCCGGTCAGCCGCACGCCGCGTTCCAAAAGGTACATGGTGGCCTCATAGCCCATGCCGCAGCCCGAGGTGACGTAGTCCTTCTGGCCGTATTTGGCGCCGGCGGAGGTGTTGACCACGACGATTTCGAGCGGCTTTAGGGTGTGGCCGATGCGCTTGAGCTCGGCTTCGACATCCCTGGCGGTGGCGACATAGCCGTCAGGGAGGTGCCGGAAGTCCAGCTTGACGCCGGGCTGCATGCACCAGTCGAGCGGCACTTCGTCGATGGTCCATGATCGCTCGCCGCGATTCATGGTCGGGTGAAAGTGCCACGGCGCATCGAGATGGGTGCCGTTGTGGGTCGAGAGTTGCACCGTCTCCACGGCCCAGCCCTGGCCGTCCGGCAGATCCTCGGCCTTGAGCCCTTCGAAGAACTGCAGCATCCGCGGCAGCCCCTGCTGGTGGTCGATATATTGAATGGTCGGATGGTTGCCCGGCGGGTCCGCCGGCACGTCGTTCTGCAGCGGCACGGATATGTCGATCAGTTTGCGCGCCATGCGCGTCCTCCCGTTTTCGATTCTGCTTGGAGTCTGGCGTCAGGCTTCCTGCCGCTCGACCTTGTTCTTCAGCACGCCGATCTTCTCGACCTCGAGCTCCACGGTGTCGCCATCCTCGAGATATTGACCGAGTTCCAGCCCGCAACCGTTGCCGACGGTGCCCGAGCCGATGAACTCGCCGGGCATCAGGGTTTCATCCTGGGTGACATGGGCGATGATTTCCTCGAACGAGAACAGCATACCCTTAGTGACGCCCTGCGAGCGCATCTTGCCATTGATGCGGCATTCCATTTTCAAGTTGTAGGGATCGCCGATCTCGTCCGGCGTGACGATCCACGGCCCCAGCACGTTGCCGCCGTCAAAACTCTTGCCCTTGGCGGGACCGAGCCGGCCTTCCATTTCGATGCGCTGGGCATCGCGGGCGGAAAAGTCGTTGAAGATGGTGTAGCCGAAAATATGGTCGCGGGCCTTGGCTGGCCGGGATGTTGGCGCCCTTGTTCCTGGTGACGATGCCGAATTCGAGCTCGTAATCCATCACTTTGCTGTAGCGCGGCCACTTCACCGTGGTGTTGGTGCCGCGCACGCTGAAGCGGTTGGTGATGTAGTAGATCGGCTGCTTGCGGTAGACCTCGGGCAGCGGAGGCAGCGGCTCGGCCTCGATCCGCGCCAGCTCGGCCATGTCGCCCCTGGCACGCGCCGCCAGTTTCAGCTGGCCGCGCGGCGCCTGCTGGATGTGGAGTGGAAACGACATGCCGTCGCGCATCTGCCGTGGCTCGGGCAGCGGGGACAGGATTTCGCTGCTGGCGACAGTGGTTGACAGGTTTTCATCCTGGCCGTGGGCCTCGAATGCTTTCCGCGCGATATCGAGCGCGGCGGGGCCGGCATCGATCAGCGAAAGCATTGATTTGAAAGCTGAATTATCGTCCCCGAGACGATGAGCCGCGGCGGCGAGGTCGAACACGCGGCTGTCCCTGCTGTGGACCAGACCGACCCGATGGCCATCCTTGGTCTGGTAGGTGGCCAATTTCATCGCATGCCCCTTGTTCTTGGAAAAAATATATGATGGAAGATAATATCGATAAAATGTGATGATGCAATCATCTTTGCCGGGAGGGCCTCTATGCGAAAAATCGTGACGGGAGTTGTGTCGGGGTTGGCGTTGCTGCTCGCGGGCAGCGCCCAGGCGCAGACAAAAATCCAGGTCGGTTGCACCGCCACCGGCGACTGCGCCTCTGCCATGGTCGCCGTCGACGAAGGCATCTTCAAGCGCCTCGGTCTCGACGTCGAAATGGTGCTGATCGGCATCAACTCGAACATCCCCGCCGCCATCCTCTCCAATTCGATCCAGATCGGCGGGCCGACCTCGACGGTGTTTCTCCAGGCCGTCGACGGCGGCCTCGACCTGGTCGCGGTCGGCGGCGCCTCGATCATGAGCAAGAGCTCGAACGACACCATCGCCGCGTTCACCCGCACCGGCGTCGAGGCCAGGGAGGCCAAGGATTTCGTCGGCAAGAAGGTCGGAGCCCCCGGGCTCGGCGCCTTTCTGCACGTGCTGTTCCGTAAATGGCTGATGGAAAAGGGCGTCGATCCGAAGGGCGTCAATTTCGTCGAGGTCACGTTTCCGACCATGAGCGACATTCTCAAATCCGGTAACGTCGATGCGGTGCTCACCGCCGAACCGTTCGTGATGCGCATGACCCAGGCCGGCATCGGACAGGTCGGCGCGCGCTATGCCGCCGACCTGCAGCGCACCGAGCCGATCATTTTCTACGCCGCATCGCGCGACTGGGCCGAGAAAAATCCGGAAGCGATCGCGAAATTCCGGGCCGGCATTGCCGAAGGCGCGCAGATCGTCAACTCGGATCGCGACAAGGCCAGTGCGGCAATTGCCAAGTTCACCAAGCAGCCGCTGGAACTGGTCAAGCTGACGGTTCCGAACAGCTCCCAGCCGGTGCTCAAAAGCGAACAACTGGCGTGGTGGATCGACGTCATGAAGCAGCAGAACATGCTGCAATCCAAGGTCGATCTCGACAAGCTGATGCTGAAATAGCTGCCGGGGCCAGGCCATGGCGGCAACGACGGTCGGGCTGAGTGAAGGTATCGGCGCGGACACGCTCTCCGAGCGGGCCGCCGGAATCCTGCAGCGCGACATCCTTGCCGGAAAGCTGCCGCCGGGGTCCCGCCTGGCCATTGCCGAACTGGTGCAGCAGTACGATATCGGTGCCACGCCGCTACGCGAGGGGCTGTCGCGGCTGGTTTCGCGCGGCCTGATCGTGGCGATCGGGCAGCGCGGATTTCGCGTGGCCAGCGTCAGCCGCGAGGATCTCGCCGACATCACCCGCATGCGCGTCGTAGTCGAGGTTGAGGCGCTGCGTTTGGCCATGGAGCACGGCGGCGACGCCTGGGAAGCCGGCATTGTCGCAGCCTTGCACCAGTTGCGCCGCCACATCGAGCGGGTCGGCGTCAAATTCCGCGAGGGAGCGGCCGATTTCGACGCCCTGCACAAAAGCTTTCACACCTCGCTGCTGGACGCCTGCGGATCGGCCCGGCTTCTGGCCGCCCATTCAGATCTGTACGATCAGGCCTATCGCTACCGTCGGGTCATGATGCGCGGGTTCGACAGCGGCGAACATTTTGTCGAAGCCCATCAGAAGCTGGCCGAGCGCGCGATCGCGCGTGACGCCGCCGCAGCGCGAGCGATGCTGGCGGAGCATCTCGAGTCGACCCTGCACTTCGTCTATCCCGCTGTGGAAGGAAGTCGGTCTTGAGTACCCAACGGGGCAGCACCGCGGCGTCGGTGCCGCACGACGACGTGCTGATGGAATTTTCCGACGTGACGCTCGACCTTGGCGGCAAGACCATTGTCGAGAAGCTCGGCATCCAGGTACGGCGCGGCGAATTCGTCTGCATCATCGGCGCTTCCGGTTGCGGCAAGACCACGGCGCTGCGGCTGGCCGCCGGGCTCTACCAGCCGACCTCGGGCACGGTGACGTTTGCCGGCGCGCCGATGCGCCAGCCGCGGCGCGACATCGCCATCGTGTTTCAGGACTACGGCAAGGCGTTGCTGCCGTGGCGCACGGCCTCCGGCAACATCTCGCTGGCGCTGGAAGCCGCAGGCGTGAAGTCGGCCGATCGCGACACCAGGATCAGCATGCTGCTGGAGAAGGTCGGGCTGCCCAACCATGCCGGCAAATATCCGGCCGAGATGTCCGGCGGCATGCAGCAGCGGCTGCAGATCGCGCGCTGCCTGGCGCAGGAGCCGGCGGCGCTGTTGATGGACGAACCCTTCGGCGCGCTCGACGCCATGACCCGGCAAGGCCTGCAGGATGAAGTGCTGGCGCTGGCGGCGGCCAGCGGCGCCACGGTGCTGTTCGTCACCCACGATCTCGAGGAAGCCATCTATCTCGGCGATCGCGTCATCGGCCTCTTGCCGCACCCCGGAAGGATCGGCATCGAGATCAAGGTTGATCTGCCGCGGCCGCGCCATCAGCTCACCACCCGCGAGGATCCGGAATTCCTGCGACTGAGACGCGGGCTGTTCGATTTCATCAAGGCTTCCGAAGGTTAGCGCGGCACTGCAGGATTTCCGCTGCGATTGTCGCAAATGAGTCATTTCATCCGCATGTCTGGTTTCCGGGCGACGGGTTCGGTCGGGTCGTGACCCACACCGTGCCGATCGGAACATTCGATGGCCCGCATCCGTTTTTTGAGCCGGACGGAAGACTGCTGTAGCGGTGGGGGCCAAAAAGGACATGGCGTGATTCCCTGGATACTGCTCGACAAGGCCGAAGTGCCCGGCGGCGGTGGCGAACTTCGCCTGATGCGGCGTGGCGCCGAATTTTCGATCACGTTGGGTCAAAACGAGCTCATGAACAGCCGCCTGGGGGGATCCGAAGCGGCGCTTGCCAGCATCGCTTGCGAGCGGCTGCGCGGCAATGAGGCGCCAGTGCTGCTGATCGGCGGCCTCGGCATGGGCTTCACGCTCCGCGCGGCGCTGGCCGCTCTGGGCGCCACTGCCCGGATCGTTGTCGCCGAGCTTGTGCCTGCCGTCGTGGCATGGGCGAGGGGGCCGATGGCGGATGTGTTCGGCAACAGCCTCGCCGATCCGCGCGTTCGCATCCGTGAACAGGATGTCGGCCAGTTGATCCGGTCCGCACCCGCCGCCTACGACGCGATCCTGCTCGATGTCGACAATGGCCCGGAGGGCCTGTCCCGGACCGCCAACGACGCGCTGTATGATGCCAGGGGCCTCCGTGCCGCGCACGCGGCATTGCGGCCAGGCGGCGTGTTCGCGGTGTGGTCGTCCGGGCCAGATCCGAAGTTCAGCCGCAGGCTCCGCGACGCCGGCTTTGCAGTTGAGGAGGTTGGCGCGCGCGCCAGTGGCCGGCGGGGCGCGCGGCATATCATCTGGATCGCGACCCGCTGACGGGATCTTGGTCGCGACCCCGGAACCTAACCGCCCTGGGATCAAAATCGAGGGCAGGCGCTTCCGGAAGGTGCTCCCGGAGCAGGCGCTAGGCTGCCCGAATCGTGCGCAGGAAGTTCTCGACTTCGAGCCTGAGGTGATTGCTTTCGTTCAGGAGCGAACGGGCGAAGCCATGAACCTGCCCGGAGGCGAGGCCGGTCTTCTCGGCGCCGCGATTGACGTCGGCAATGCTGTCGGCAACCTGGGAGGCGCCCTCTGCGGCCTGCTGGACATTGTGCGAGATTTCCCGGGTGGCCACGCCCTGTTCTTCGATGGCTCCGGCGATCGCCGAGGAAATTTCGGAGATTTGGCCGATGGTGGCGCCGATCTGCTTGATCGCCGAAACCGAATGTTCGGTCGCCGATTGCATGTGAGCGATCTGTTCGCTGACTTCCTCCGTCGCCTTGGCGGTCTGAACCGAAAGCGCCTTCACCTCGGAGGCAACCACCGCGAAGCCGCGCCCGGCGTCGCCGGCGCGGGCGGCCTCGATCGTTGCGTTCAGGGCCAAAAGATTGGTCTGTTCGGCAATCGCCGTGATCAGCTTGACGACTTGCCCGATGCGGTCGGCGGATTGCGAGAGGTCGGCTATTCGCTCCTTGGTGTGCTCGGCCTGTTGCACGGCCGCCCCTGTAACCTGTTGCGACGCCTGAACCTGACGGGCGATTTCGGTCACGGAAGAGGCCATCTGCGAAGTGGCTGCGGCCGCAGATTGGACATTGGCGGAGGAGCGGCCGGAGGCCTCGATCACCGTGTTCGACAGCCCCTGGGTGGTTTCGGCGGTCTTGGTCAGACTGCCGGCGGCCGCCTCGATCTCAGCGGAAGCCGCCGAGACCGTCTCAATGATCTTGCCGATGGCCTGCTCGAACCCATCGGCGACCCGGCTCATGGCCGCCTTGCGATCCGCTTCCAGCTTGTCCTGGAAGGCAGCCTGTTCGGATTCCATCTTCCTGATGCGCAAGGCGCTGTCCTTGAAGACCTGGACCGCTCTGGCCATCGATCCAATCTCGTCCTCGCGCGCCAGCGACGGTATGGCGCTGTCGAGTTCACCCTCCGCCAGTCGCTGCATCGCCGCCGTCATCCGCGAAACCGGCCTGATCACGCCGAGACCCACTCCGAAGATTCCGGCGCCAATCACCAGCAGAACCACGCCGGAAACGCTCCACAGGATGATGATGAAAGTGCCGACCCGTCCGGTCGCATCGGCCTCGGTTGCGGTATTGGCGTCGTTCGCCTGCTTGACGATCTGATCGATCACCCCGCGATGCTCCGCATAGGCGGCGGTAATCTCGGAATAGGATTTTTTGGCTCCGTCGACGTCGTTCCTGGCCAGCGCCGGCAGCAACCCTTGCTGCAGGGCGCCCCAGAAGCGCTGAACCGCACGATTGGAGGTATCGGTCAGTTTCGACTTGATCGTCGGCTCCAGGGCCGATTGCTGCCAGAATTGCAGTCTTTCGTCATAGTCCTTCTTGAGCTGGACCAGCCGCTCGCGGCGTTCCGCGAGCGAAGCCGGGTCGTGCAACGCCAGCGTCGCCTCCAGATAGGCTTCGATGACGTATTCCGGCGGAGGCAGGATGTCGGCGACAAGGTCATTGCCGAGCTTGAGCTTGTCGTAGATCGGGCCGCCGACCTTCAACTCGCTGAGCGCATAATTGCTCGTAAAGATGACGGCGCTCAATCCGAGCGCGGTGATGAAGCCAAACAAGGTAATAGCACGTGAAATGGTCAGACGTGGCGACATCGTTGTCCCTTGATGATCTGCAGAATTCCGTTAAGCCAGCCCCAACCGGGAAGAGCCGCAACGTCGAGACGCCAACTAGCAAAAGGATAGGCACCCGAAACGAAGCCGGGATTGCCGTTTCCGCATTATTGAACGATTAGGTTAGCCTTCGGTTAAGCTGCGCCATTTCAATCCTGGTTGCGGAGTTCGTTGAACCGCATGCGCCGGTTCCAGGAGATGGAGCGCGCCCGACCGCTCAGGCCGATACGGTCTTTTCGTAAAGCGCGCTGTAGCAGGCGGCCGAAATGTTCCAGCTGAAGGACTTCGACATCGCACGCCGCCGCATCGAGTTCAGCCGGTCCTTGGCGCCGTAGGTGGCGAAGGCGCGGCAGATGCCGCCAAGCAGGGATTCGGTCGAGGGCCGGGCAAACAGGAAGCCGGTTTCGCCATCATCGATGGTTTCCGCAAGCCCACCGGTCTGATGGCCGATCGGCAGGGAGCCGAACCGCTGGGCATACATCTGGCTGAGGCCGCACGGCTCGAAGCGCGACGGCATCAGGGTAAAATCGCTGGCGGCGAAAATCCGCCGCGCCTCGCCGTTGTCGAACCGGATGCCGACGCCGATGGCCTCGGGCCGGCGACGGTGCGCGGCCAGCAGCGCTTGCTCGATTTCGGGTTCGCCGCGTCCGGTGACGATGATCTGCCCGCCGGCGGAAACGATGGCGTCGGCGGCGGACAGCACGAGGTCGACGCCCTTCTGGTGCACCAGCCGGGCCACCAGGCCGAAGATCGGGCCGCGGGACAGCGCGAGGCCGAATTGCTGGCGGACATAGTCGGCATTGGCGCGCTTCGCCTCCCAGTCGCCGGCGCCGAACGGCCGCGTCAGTTGCGAGCACAGTTTCGGGTCCCAGCTTTCGTCGATGCCGTTCAGGATTCCAGTCAGTTGGGATGCGTCGGAACGACGGCGCAACAGGCCTTCGAGCCCGCAGCCGAGCTCCGGCGTAGTGATCTCGCGGGCATAAGTCTCGCTGACGGTGGTCAGATGCGAGGCGTAGACGATGCCACCCTTGAGGAAGGAAAGCTTGTCGTAGAATTCGAGACCATCGATGTGAAAGGAATCCTCCGGCGCCCCGATCCGGCGCAGCGTCTCCTTGGGAAACAGGCCCTGATAGGCCAGGTTGTGGATGGTCAGGATGGTGGGAATCTTGATCGCATTCCAGGCCAGATAGGCCGGGACCAGGGCCGATTGCCAGTCATTGGCGTGGACCAGGTCCGCCGACCAGTTGGGGTCGAGCAAACCTGCCGCCAGTTGGGCTGCGGCGGAGGCGAAGCGTCCGAAACGGATATCGTTGTCGGGCCAATCCCGGCCGGCGGCGTCGCCGTAAGGGTTGCCGGGCCGGTCATAGAGTTGCGGGCAGAGCAGAATGTAGACCGGCATGCCGTCTTTGGTTGCAGCCAGCGCCAGCGAGCCGGCCGGCATTTCCGCAAGGCACGGGCATTCGCCGATGATCTGGATATCGGGAAACTGGGCGACGACGTCCCGGTACCCGGGCAGCATGATCCGGACGTCGCTCCATGCCCGTAACGCCCTGGGAAGCGCGGCCGAGACCGCGGCGAGTCCTCCGACCCGAACGAAGTCGTCGATTTCCGGCGTGACGAACAGTACTTTCAAGAAAGCCCCTCGGATCAGCCACAACCCGACTATGCAAAAAGCGGTCCAGTTTCTACAGGCTGAACGAACGCCTTGAGCTGGACGAGCCCCGGTTCACAACTCTCTGGTCGAAAGAAGGTTCAAGCGTATGCGGAACACTTTGCCGGCGACGCGAACATCGAGACAGTCTAGCACCGACTCACGACAGGCTTGTGCAAAAACAAACGGCGGTTGGCTCAATTCGGCTTGAAGGATCAGCTCTTCGGCGAAGCGGCGGCGATCAGCCTTAGAAAACTCATCACGCTGCCGACGGCGGCGAAGCCAGCCCCGAGCGCCAGCGCCCAGGTAGCGCCGTCCCGCCCGGCGAGGCCAAAGCACAGCGCCGCCAGGGCAGCGCCCGTAGTTTGCCCGGTCAGGCGCGCCGTGGCGACGATGCCACTGGCGCCGCCGCTGCGGCCGGCCGGGGCGCTCGACATGATTGCTTTCAGGTTCGGCGCCTGGAAGAAGCCGAAACCGAAGCCGCAAATGGCCATCCGCCAGATGATATTGGCGACACCGGGATTTGCCGGCAGAGCCGCCAGCAGCACCATGCCGAAGCTGAGCAGCACAAGACCCAACCCCCCCAGAATTCCAACGGGATAGCGGTCCGACAACCGACCCGCCACCGGTGCCATGAAGGCGACCACCAGTGGCCAGGGCGTCATGAGAAACCCGGTTTCGACCTGGGTGCGGCCGAGAATGTCTTCGAGGTAGAACGGCAGTGCCACGAAACCCAGGCCCTGGGCCGCGAACGAGCAGATCGCGGTGGCGGCGGAGAGCGCGAACACTGGCCGCTGGAACAGGTCGATCGGCAGCATCGGCGCCGGGTGATCCGCTTGGCGACGAACCAGCAGCCAGCCGAGCAGCAAGCCGGCGACGACCTCCGTCACCACCAACGCCGGCGAGGCCTTGTGCGCCGCGCTGCCGATCCCGAGCACGAACAGTCCGACACTGCCCGCGGTCAGCAATGCACCGGGAAAATCGAAGGCATGGACCGCCCGTGGCGGCGTCGGCAGGGTCTTGATTCCGATCAAGATCGCCACCAGGCCGAATGGAATGTTGACCGCGAACAGCCACGGCCACGGTCCGAGCGCGAGGATGCCAGAAGCGACGGTGGGACCGAGGGTAAACGCCGTTCCCACCACCAGTGCGTTGTTGCCGAAGCCGCGGCCCTGCATGCGTTCGCCATAGACGAAACGGACCAGCGCGGAGTTGACGCTCATGATGCCGCTGGCGCCAAGGCCCTGCAGCACCCGCGCCACCAGGAGGCTCGGCAGCGACCAGGCGCAAGCGCAGGCCAGCGACGCCAGCGTGAACAGCAGCAATCCACCGAGATAGACCCGGTTGTGGCCGATGATTTCGCCGAGCGCGGCGAGCGGCAGCAGGGTTGTCACCAGCGCGATCTGGTAGGCGTTGACGACCCAGATGACATCGGCGGGGCTGGCATGAAGATCGGCGGCGATGACGGGCAGGGCGATATTGGCGATCGCCGTGTCGAGAGTCGCCATGGCGACGGCTGTGGAAATCGCGGCGATGGCCCATCGCCGGCTTTCCCGCGGCAACCCGTCCATCGCCGAAGTCTTCTGCTTCGGCGAGGTCAAATCTGCCGGCATGATGCGGGATTCCCTGGAAGGCGCGTGACCGGACCGTCACGGCGAACCCGCTATCTAGGACGGAAACGGTTCAGCCTGCAGCTACCGCACTGCATGAGGCATATGCGCGGTGTTGACGGATTGCCCCGGTCACGCGTCCGGGACCAATCAGGGCCGGAACTAGGTCGGCGTTGCGGAGGCGGGTCGAAGCGCACTGGCACGCCTGAACCAGACCCCCGATGCGACCGCGCTGGCGAGCATCACGCCGTAGATGACCAGGGCGACGGTGAGCGCCGCGAACAGCCAGGTCACCGATCCGGTCAGCCGCAGTGCAATCCAGCCGCCGCCGATGGCGACCAGCAGGCGGGCCAGTCCCGACATCAAGGGCCAGATCAGGCGGCCGGCGCCCTGCGAAGCGAAGTACAGTGCGAGGCCAAGGCCGAAGAAGCCATAGGCCGGCCCGACGATGCGCAGGTATTGCGTACCGGTTTCGATCATGCGGGGATCGCTGCCGAACAGGCCGAGCCAGGCATGGGGCCAGATCGCGGCAGCAATGCCGACCGCCTCGGTCAGCGCAAAGGCGAGGCCGCCGCCGATCAGGGCAATGCGCAGCGCGCGCGTGCCCTGTCCGGCGCCGATGTTGGTGCCGACCAGCGCCACCAGCGGGCCGCCAAAGCCGAAGGTGAGCGGAACCAGCAGATACTCCAGCCGCGCGCCGGTGCCATAGCCGGCCACCGCGTCGGCGCCGCCCGCGGCGCCGACCAGCGCCGTGGTCAGTGCCACCGTCAGGCTCGTCTGCAGGGTGCTGATGGCGGCGATGGCACCGACATGCAGGATGTCGGCGAACAGATCCCAGCGGAGCCGGGCGCGCCTGAACGCGACCAGGCAGCGGCCGGACCAGATGTAGGCGGCCAGCATCAGCGTGCAAAGCGCGGTGGTGACAATGACGGCGAGGCCGCCGCCGGCAATGCCGAGTGCCGGCATCGGGCCATAGCCGAAGATCAGCAGCGGCGACAGCGGCACCAGCAGGACCACGCTGAGGAAGACCGCGAGCGACGGCACCAGCATGTTGCCGGTGCCGCGAATGACGCTGGCGAGCGCGTTCATCAGCCAGACCAGCACGTTGCCGCCGAACACGACGTTCGAATAGACCAGCGCCGCCTCGAGCGACGGTCCCTCGGCGCCCATCGATCGGTAGAGCTGTGGGCCGAAGGCAAGGAACAGCACCGACATCAGGAGGCCAAGTCCGGCATTGATGACCAGCGCGTGCATCACCAGGGCCTCGGCCTCGTCATGCCGGCGGCCGCCCAGGGCACGGGCGATGGCGGAGGAAATTCCGCCGCCCATGGCGCCGGCCGACAGCATTTGCATCATCATGAAGCCGGGAAACACCACCGCCATGCCGGTCAGCGCCGCAGTGCCGAGGTGAGATACCCACCAGGTTTCGATCAGCCCGGTCGACGCCTGCGCCAGCATGACCAGGATGTTCGGCCACGCCATTCGGAGCAAGGTCGGCACGATCGGGCCATGCAGCAATACCCGGGTGCGCGGGTTGAGTTCGGATATTTCCGACTGGGCGATGATGGCCTGGGGCGGATCGTGTTTCATGGCTGTGGGGGCCTGTGCTGCTTGCCGAGCCGTTTTTGCACGCCCGCGCCTGCCGCGGGTCCGGCGACATTCTTGTGGGTGGCGTCGCTGATCGGGTTTCCGGTCAGGCGGTCGACCAGGATCGGTTCGGCCTCGGCGCCGGTGCGCTTGTCCACCAGCACGACGCTGAGGCCTTCGGGGGCAAAGTGCTTGTTGCCCCAGGTCTGCAGCGCGATGACCACGGGGCGAAAATCGCGGCCGCGGTCGGTCAAACTGTATTCGTGGCGTGGCGGGTGCTCGCAATACAGCCGGCGTTCCAGCATGCCGGCGTCGACCAGCGCGGTGAGCCGGCGGGTCAGGATGTTAGGGGCGATCGCGAGGCTTTTCTGAAATTCGTCGAACCGGGTCATGCCGGCAAACGCGTCGCGCAGGATCAGAATGCTCCACCACTCGCCGACGCGCTCCAGGCTGCGGGCGACCGGGCATTGCATATGGCCAAAACTCTTTCGCTGCATCACAAGACCGTAAGCCAGTAACTTGCATTATGCAAGTTACTGGTCAAAACGATTTTGTGATCCGCCCGCCCCGACGCCGGATTGATGCCGGATGGGACCGCGCCGTTGGGCTATTTCCAGGCCGCCTTGTCGGTGTCCCAGCGCTGGCCGTTGAAGGCCTTGGCCAGCGCATCGACCGAACCGTTATCGTCCTTCTGGTCGGCCTCCTCGTCGTTGCTGGCGGCGGCGTCGGCCAGGTTGAGCTTGGGACCGGCATTCTCGTCGGCAGTCGTGATGGCCGGGCTGCTGATCCATAGCATCAGCCGGTCCGACCCGCCGGGTTTGTCGGCGGCGACAAGGGCCAAGACCTCGATGGTCTCGGTCAGCTCCAGCGCCGCCAGGGCCTGGCTCGGCCGCTTGAAGGTCAGTTTCAGCTTGCCGGTTTCGTCGGACCAAACCGATGACGACAGTTTCGCGGCCAATGTCTTGGTCAGCACGCCGCCGATCGCCGCGGTGAGCTTGTCGCGGTTCGGCTTGTCGCCGTCGCGCCAGTCCGCCGCCGCAAAGCGGATGGTGCGGTCCATGTCGACGATGCCGCTGGCCCAGCCGGCGGCAACCACGCCGGGTGACGCCTTGACGGTGGCGATGAAGGCCGCGGCACGCTCCGGATCGATGGTGATGCTGATCAACTGTTCGCCCGCCCGCAACGCGTCGCAACCGACGATCAGGCTCGACAGCGAAACCTCGAGCTTCTGTCCCTTCAAGCCTTTGAGGAAATCCACCACCGCGTCCAGCTTCACCTTGACCCCGATCGATTCCGGCGACACGTCGGTGAAATCCTTGGGCGCGGCGGTAATGCTGTCTTCGGTCGATTGATTGTCCAGAAATTCCTTTTCGCTGAGATCGGAATTGTCCGACGAGGTGACTTCCGTCGTGGTCTGGCCGACGACGATCTGGCCCTTGAACTCAAAGCTGTCGCCGGTCGCCCTGCGACTGAGCTTTACCGTGACCGGCAGTTTGTCGACCTGGCTTTGCGCGGTGCCGGTTAGGGTCTGGCCGTTGACCGAAAGATTGGCGACGAAGCGGTCCTTGCGCTCGGAGCCTTTTGCGGTGGGATAGCAGACGTCCAGGGTCGCCGCGGTGACGGTTCTGCCCTGGCGGGTTTCCTTGAGAATGACGTCGGCATTGCCATCCATCAGCCCGTCGATCGAGGTGAAATAGCGGGTTTCGTTCACCGGCGCGGAGGTTTTCGGCAACGGCTTGTTCTGGGCGAACGCGGCCCCGCAAACGGCCGTCATTACCAGGGTCAGGCAGGCAGCTACCGCGCGCATGTGAATTCCCTCAAATGTTTCCGGGACGGCAGAATTCTCTGGCCTCTGGCCAAGCTTAGAGGGTTTTGGGTTTCGATTGAATCAGAACGGAGGCAGCGACGTGAAATCCGGGTCAGGCTTCCCAAAAAAGAAGGCCGCCCCGGGGGGCGGCCTTCGATATCCGTGGCTTCGGTTCTCTGGGCTCAGAAGCCCATTCCGCCCATGCCGCCACCGCCACCACCCGGCATCGCCGGGGCCGGCTCTTTCGGCAGTTCGGCAACCATGGCTTCGGTGGTCACCAGCAGGCCGGCCACCGAGGAGGCGTCCTGCAGCGCGGTGCGTACCACCTTGGCCGGATCGATGATGCCCTTGGCGACCATGTCGACATACTCTTCGGTCTGGGCGTCGAAACCGTAGGTTTCGGACTTGTTCTCGAGGATCTTGCCGACCACGATCGAGCCTTCGACCCCGGCATTCTCGGAGATCTGGCGGATCGGGGCCTCCAGCGCTTTCAGCACGATATTGATGCCGGCCTGGACGTCCGAGTTTTCGTGATGGATCCGGCCGACCGCCTTCTTGGCGCGCAGCAGCGCGACGCCGCCGCCCGGCACGATGCCTTCCTGAACCGCGGCGCGGGTGGCGTTGAGGGCGTCCTCGACACGGTCCTTCTTCTCCTTCACTTCGACTTCGGTGGCGCCGCCGACGCGGATCACCGCGACGCCGCCGGCGAGCTTGGCCAGCCGCTCCTGCAGCTTCTCGCGGTCGTAGTCCGAGGTTGTCTCCTCGATCTGGGCCTTGATCTGGTTGACCCGGGCCTCGATCGCCGGCTTCTTGCCGGCGCCGTTGACGATGGTGGTGTTTTCCTTGTCGATCACCACCTTCTTGGCGCGGCCAAGCATGCTCACGGTCACGCTCTCCAGCTTCATGCCGAGTTCGTCGGAGATCAGCTGGCCACCGGTCAGGATCGCGATGTCTTCCATCATCGCCTTGCGGCGATCGCCGAAGCCCGGCGCCTTGACGGCGGCGACCTTGAGCCCGCCGCGCAGCCGGTTGACCACCAGCGTGGCCAGGGCCTCGCCCTCGACGTCTTCGGCGATGATCAGGAGCGGCTTGCCGGACTGCACCACGGCCTCGAGCACCGGCAGCATGGCCTGCAGGCCGGACAGCTTCTTCTCGTGGAGCAGGACGTAGACGTCCTCGAGTTCGGCGGTCATCTTCTCGGCGTTGGTGATGAAGTAGGGCGACAGGTAGCCGCGATCGAACTTCATGCCCTCGACGATGTCGACCTCGGTTTCGAGCGACTTGTTTTCCTCGACGGTAATGACGCCTTCGTTGCCGACCTTCTGCATCGCCTGCGCGATCATCTTGCCGATGTTGGTGTCGCCGTTCGACGAGATGGTGCCGACCTGGGCGACTTCGGCCGAGGAGGCGACCGGCTTGCTGCGCTTCTCGAGGTCCTTGACGACCGCGGTCACGGCGATGTCGATGCCGCGCTTGAGGTCCATCGGGTTCATGCCGGCGGCGACCGATTTGGCGCCTTCGCGCACGATGGCCTGGGCCAATACGGTGGCGGTGGTGGTGCCGTCGCCCGCGGTGTCGTTGGTCTTGGAGGCGACTTCGCGCAGCATCTGCGCGCCCATGTTCTCGAACTTGTCCTCGAGCTCGATTTCCTTGGCGACGGTGACGCCGTCCTTGGTGATGCGGGGAGCGCCGAAGCTCTTTTCGATGACCACGTTGCGGCCCTTGGGACCGAGCGTCACCTTGACCGCGTTGGCGAGAATGTCGACGCCGCGCAACATGCGATCGCGCGCGTCTCCGGAAAATTTGACGTCCTTGGCTGCCATTTCAATTAACTCCTGATGGTTCGATACGATGACGCGTTGGAGCGCGAACGGCTCCTTGGTTTGCGCTTAGTTCAGTACGCCCATGATGTCGGACTCCTTCATGATCAGGAGTTCCTCGCCATCGAGCTTGATCTCGGTGCCCGACCACTTGCCGAACAGCACCCGGTCGCCGGTCTTGATGTCGATCGGGATCAGCTTGCCGGCCTCGTCGCGGCCGCCGGGACCGACAGCGACCACCTGGCCCTCCTGGGGCTTTTCCTTGGCACTATCCGGAATGATGATGCCGCCCTTGGTCTTTTCCTCGGCATCGATGCGCTTGACCACGACGCGGTCATGCAGCGGGCGGAATTTGCTCTTAGACATGGAGTTTTCCTCTTGGTTCGTCTGGAAGCTTGAAATGCGATGATTGGCGGGCGCGCGGGGGCGGGTTCCGGGACCGCCGGGGCGGGCGCCTTTGGCAATCACGGTTTGAGAGTGCTAAATCGGTGCCCGGAATATGGCTAGTCCGGGTTCCTGTCAAGCGAACTGGGTTAAGGCCTTGGTGAGGCCAATATAGGATGCTCTGGAAACCATGTTGGGGCGCCGACGTAGTTGACGAGACGTTATTGCTCCGCATCGAGTTTTGCGCTTGGCTGGGAAACTGGCGTGGTCGAAGAGAATTCTGGTCGGGGGACGCTATGAGCAGGTCACGAGGTGTGGGCACCATTACCAATCTGGGGCTTGTCTCGGCCATGGCAATCTCCCTTGGCGCATGCGGGACGACATTGAGCGGTTTCGGAGTGGGATCTTCATCCCAGCCCGTGACGCAGGATGTGCCGGCGGAGCGGGAAATGCCGGCCTCGATCCGCGCCGATGAAATCGTCGGGCGCTGGGGCCTTGCCTCCTATCAGAATCCGGCCGATCGGGCCCGCACCGAAGCCGCGGCGCGCGGACAGTGCAAGCAGCCTTACGTGATCGGAGCCGGGGCGTCCGGTGGGGTGATCATGCACCTGGCCGACGAGGCCACCCCGCAGGAGCTGCGGCTCAAGGGCAGCCCCAGCGGCAAGAACTATATCGGCCCGCCGGGTCCGGCGGGCGGCGAGCGGGATCGGGAAATCGTCTCGTTCGACGGGCGGGTGCTGGTGACGCGTTTCACAGACAAGGACGCCGCGACCCGCTACGGCAACATGGTCTATATCCGCTGCGCGCCCAAGGCCTGATTGAAGAGGCTTGATTGGAGAGGACTGATTGAAGCCGTCATATTGCAGCGATTGTGCCTGAAATGGATCCGGCGCTGCGGCCACTGGCCGGTCGTTAATGCTGCCTCAACCGTGAACAAAAAAAGCCCCCGGATCCGATCCGGGGGCTTGTTCTGTTGTCGCGGCCGCGAGCTCAGTCGAACAGGGCGTCGATGTCGTTCTGCGAAGCGTGGCCGACGTCGCCGATGCTCTTCGGGCCGTTGAGCAGCTTGGCATCGCCCTCCCGGTCGTCGATGATCGGCGGCGCGTGGGCGCGGATGGCGTCGACGCCGCCCCAGATATCCATCATGACGTTGATGTGGTTCTCGATGAACTTCATCGTGGTCATCACCTTGCCGATGCGCTGTCCGGTGAGATCCTGGAAGTTGCAGGCTTCGAAGATCGAAACCACGCGCTCCTGGATTTCCTCGCTCAAGAGCTTCTGCTGGTCCGGCGAATTGACCTTGGTCATCGCGGTAGCGGCCTGGTCGATCGACTCGGCGGCCTCCAGGATCTGCTGCGTTGCTTCCTCGGTACCGCCGACCACGGCGCCGAGCTCGCCGGTCACCTTCGACATTTCGTCGCCGTTGAAGCTCTTGCCGTGCAGTACGGCGATTTCGCGCTTGGTGCGGTTGATGGCGTCGTGAATGAGGTCGAGTTCGACCTTGAGCTTTTCACACTGTTCGATCTGCGCGCGGTAGGTTTCAAGCAGCGCCTGGGCGTCGGCGATCTCTTTCGTCACCGCGTTGCCGACGCTTTCCACCGCGGCGCTGCTGCGCTGCGGACCGGCCATCTGGTCGCGGATCGCGCGCAGCTCGGACATGATCTCGCGATGCATGGGAACGACGTCGCCGGCGTCGGCCTCGACGGGCATACTGCCGTAACTGATTTCTTCAATGCGAAAACGCTTGCGACGAACAGCCATCGGATTCCCCCAACTCTCAATCTGGCTATTGGTGTAAACCGATCAGTTTAACGTCCGGTTCACGCGTATCGATCGCATCGGGTCCGACGCGGGAGCGGACAAACCAGCGGTTAACCATGATGCCGCCGCGTTCATTGAAAATAAACGCTACCGGGAAGAACAGCGAAGCTTTGACGACGTGGTGAATCAAAACGCCGGTTCTGTTTACCAAACCGACGCGCTTTGAACTTAGTTTCCGACGTGCGGGGCGCTTCGGCGCGTCCGCGGCGAAACAGTACAGAGTACGTCGATGTTCAAAAAAATCTCCCTCGCATTCCTCAGCGGCGCCGGCTGTCTCGGCGGTGGAATTCATCCAGCCATGGCGATCGACGCTGCCGCGCCGTTCGCCGAACCCACCGTGATCTACGCCGCTCAGCCGGCGCAACGTCCAGCACCGGTACGCGTCGCCTATGGCGAGCGCTCCAGCATGGGCGGCGGATTCATCGAGTTTCTGTTCAGCGACGGGCAGTCTCGGGACCCGCGCTATCAGCAGCAACCGTCCTATCAGCCGCAGCCCGGTTACGATCCGCGAATGCCGCCGGGGGCGGAGCCGCAGCAATCGATGCGCCAGCAGCAGGAATTGATCGAGCCGGCGCATCCCGGGTTCGATCCGAAGTACGAGAAGCAAGTGGTGGAGTATCACGGCAAGGAAGCCGCCGGCACCATCGTCATCGACACCCCCAACAAGTTCCTGTTCCTGGTGCAGGGCGACGGCAAGGCGTTGCGCTACGGCGTCGGAGTCGGCAAGCCCGGATTCACCTGGTCCGGTGTCAAGCAGATCTCCGCCAAGAAGGAATGGCCGGACTGGACGCCGCCGCCGGAAATGCTGGTGCGCCGTCCCGATCTGCCACGGCACATGGTGGGCGGCCCGGAAAATCCGCTCGGCGCCCGCGCCATGTATCTGGGCTCCTCGCTCTATCGTATCCACGGCTCCAACGAGCCCTGGACCATCGGCACCAACGTATCGTCCGGCTGCATCCGAATGCGCAACGAAGACGTGATCGACCTCTATGGCCGCGTCAGTGTCGGGGCCAGGGTGATCGTCATTTAATCTGCCGCTACATCGCTTCGCAAAACTAAAACGGCCGCTGATAAGCGGCCGTTTTCACTTTCATTCGGACGTTGACTCGGGTGGCGGACGACTTAGGCGTAATCGCTGTTGCCGTCGTTGCCACCGAAATCATCGGAATCCAGATCCATGTCGTCGTGATCCGGGGTATCGTTCGATGCCTGGTCGAACAATCCGGTGCGCGAAGTTGAGTCGCCGCGGGATCCGCCGCCGGCGATATCGTTGATGCCGGCGTCGCGGGCGAGGCTGCTGTCGGACTGGTCGGTCCACGGGCTGCGGCTGTCGCTGCTCAAACTGGCGGTATCGCCGAAACTGTGCCGGTTACCGCCCATCATGTTGCGAATGCTGCCGAGCAGCAGCGATCCGCCGACCACCCCGGCCGCCGCCGCCGCCGCGGTTCCGAGAAACGATCCGCCGCCGCCGATCGGCGAACCCGGCATGCCGTAGGGCTGCGCGTAGGGCGATTGGTTGTATTGAGACTGGTTGTATTGTGGCTGGTCGTACTGGGACTGATTGTGCGGATCGGCGTGCGGCAGGACCTGGCCGCTGTTCCACACTGGCCGGTTAACTTGAGGGGGAGGTACGTTCGGCACCGAACCGCGCGGCTGATTTGGACTGGGTCCAAACAGGGTATCGCGCATCGAATCGAGGAACCCGCCGGACTGACGCTGCTCGCCGGCTCCGGCCGCTTCCAGTTCCTGGATGCGGTCATGGGCGCGCTTGAGCGCTTCGTCCTGGACCAGCACCGTTTGCACCAGGGCGTAGACCGCGTTGGGCGCACGAAGCAGTCCCTGCGCGATGGCGGCAGAGGCATCGGGATCGCGCGGCGCGGCGTCAACCTTGCCGAGCCGGTCGAAAAGGTCGTCAACCATTTGGCGTTCTTGCGGTGTCATGGCCGTCTCCCATGGGTATTGCGCGGTTTGGCGCCGGGCAGAATGTAGGGACGGTTTGTGTCGCAAGTAGTGCCGGCGCGAAATTGAGCGGATTAAATTTCGGTATGCGACAAAACGACCGACAGGCGGGAAACAGTCCGTTTCAACCCAATGTAACTTTATTCGCCGCCAGAAGTGACGGGAAATCGTCGCTCATCAGGTAGGCGTATTCCCGCTCACGCTGGTGGGTGAAAGGGTCCAACTCGAGCAACGTGTCGTCGACAAAGCCGGGATGACACATGACCAGGCCGCCGTCCGGCAGCCCGCTGAGAAACCTTCGCAACAGGCCGCCGAAATCCGCGGCCCGTGAAAAATCGTAGGCGCCGGCAAATCCCGCATTGAAGGCGATCTGCTGCGACGCGGCGCGGCGGCGAAACTTCATGCTCAACAGGTCGAGCAGCAGCGCCTTGGGCTCGCCGATCCGTTGCACCAGCGGCAGCCGGCGCCCACCCTGGCGCACCCAGGCGTCCGGCGCGGCGGTCTTGATGGCGCCGAGAAACGCGTCGCGCACCTGCGGAAACAACTGCACGTGCTGGTGGCCGTCGACATAATCCGGTGCGCGGCCAAACAATGCGGTGAATGCCGCGATCTGCGCCGTCAGTTCGGCGCCGAGCATTTCGACGTCGAGCCGTCGCAAAAGGCCGGCGCGCAGTAATTTCGGGTGCGGCGGAAACAGTCCGCCATCGAGCGGCCGAAAGTGCATGGTCAGCGGATGAAACGGCGCCGTCAGGGTGGCGTGCAGGCCGACAGCAACATTCGCCCGGCCCGCGACCGCCGCGTTGAGGGCCATGACTTCGTCCCGGCCGATCGCCGGTCCGACCACCATCACCGAGGTGGCATTGAGACGGCCGTGCCCGATCAGGTCGCGGATCGCGCGGTTGACGCCCGGGCTCAGACCATAATCATCGGCGCACAGCCAGATTCGGCGCGTCGCGTCGCCGCTCATTCGGCGGCGGTCCGCTCGCCGGCCTCGCGGGCTGCATCCGCGTCGGCGTGCTTCACGCTGTGCTCGGCGACGAAGTAGATCGGGCGGCCTTTTAGCTCGGAGAGAATCTTTCCGATGTATTCACCGACAATGCCGATCATGATCAGTTGCACGCCACCGATGGTCATCAGGCCCACCACCAGCGACGGATAGCCCGGCACCGACTTGCCGCTGCTGAAGGTCTCCCACAGGATCGAAAGGCCGAACAAAAAGGCGCCGGTGGCGAGCAGCAACCCCAGCAGGCTGGCAAACCGCAACGGCGCCACCGAAAACGACGTCAACCCTTCGATCGAAAGTCCGACCAGCCGGCCAGGACTGAACGAGGTGATTCCGTGGGCGCGCGGCGCCGGTTCGTAATCGACGCGAATCTGGCGAAACCCGATCCACGAGGCGAGGCCCTTGAAGAAACGGTTGCGTTCCGGAAGCTGCCGCAGTGCCGCTGCGGCGCGCGGGGAGAGCAGGCGAAAATCTCCGGCGTCCTCGGGAATCTTTTGCCGCGCGCCCCAGTTGATCAGCGCATAGAAGCCGTGCACGGCGATGCGGCGCAGCAGCGGCTCGTGGTCGCGGTGTGCCTTGGCGGTATAAACCACGTCGTAGCCGTCTTCGATCCAGTAGGCGACCAGCTTCTCGACCAGGTCCGGCGGATGCTGGCCGTCGCCATCCATGAACAGAACGGCGCCGCGGCGGGCGTGATCCAGTCCCGCCATCAGCGCCGCTTCCTTGCCGAAATTGCGCGACAGCGACACCACCTGGACGTCGAGCGTGCCGGCGGGCAGGGCCCGGGCGATGCCGAGCGTGCCGTCGGCACTGCCGTCGTCGACATAGATCACTTCGCAGCCAAGGCCGTGGCGCTGCCGGAGCGTTGCGGCCAGCACGCCGAGCCGTTCGTGAAACAGCGCCAGCCCGGGAGCCTCGTTGTAGACGGGCACAACGATCGACAGACCCTGCGCCGCCGCGGTCTTCGCATCGGTCGTCAGGCCTGAAACGTCACTGCCCAGGATCATCGATCAGGTTCCAACACTCAAAACGGGGTCGCCATATTGGCAATATAGGGTAACTGCCGCGCGCTGTCGCCGGCAAGGCCGGCCGCGGTCGTGCGCCCTACTGCCGCAAGAAGGCTTCCAGTCGGGCAAACAGCGGATTGTCGCGGTCCAGCACATAGTCGAGCGAGGCCACCGAAACCGTGTCCGCGCCGTGGTCGCGCAGGAAACTGCCGAGCGCGTAGAGCTGCGCCGGAGGGCAGTGCAGCGTGACCATTCCCGACGAGGTCGGGCCGCCGAACGGCGAAAGCACGCCGAACCGGTTGTGCGCCTCGGTGAGCAGGGCGGCATTGCAGCCACTGAAGCGGGTGCGGACTTCGCGGTATTTGCTGGCACGTGCCCTAGCTGCGATGTGATCGAGAATCACGCGCGCGGTCTCGCGCGCGTCGCTCGACCAGTCCGCGTCGCGCGCGGCAACCAGATTGGCCTGGCTGCGCAGGATGACCCCGTCGTCGAGCACCTTGAGCCCGTTGGCCGCCAGCGTCGCACCCGTGGTGGTAATGTCGACGATCATCTCGGCGGTGCCGACCGCGGGCGCGCCCTCGGTGGCGCCGGCGCTTTCGACAATGCGGTAGTCCACCACCCCGTGGGATGCAAAGAACGCGCGGGTGAGGTTGATGTATTTGGTCGCGACCCGCATGCGCCGCTTGTGCTGTTCGCGGAAACCGGTGGTGACATCGTCGAGATCGGCCATGGTGCGGACGTCGATCCAGGCCTGCGGCACCGCCACCACGACATTGGCGCCGCCAAATCCCAGACCGTCGATCATCAGCACCCGTTTATCGGCGTCGACGATGCTCTCGCGTACCAGGTCTTCGCCGGTGATGCCGAGATGCACGGCGCCGCGCGCCAGTTGCGAGGCAATCTCGCTTGCCGACAGATACGCGATCTCGACGTTGTCGAGGCCGGTGATGGTGCCGCGATAGTCGCGGGCGCCGCGCGGCTTGGCCAGCGCCAGGCCGGCGCGGGTAAAGAACGCCTCGGCATTTTCCTGCAGCCGCCCCTTGGAGGGGACGGCGAGAACGAACGGCGTCGTCATGGCGCGCTCCCGCGAACGACGCTGGCTGGGGCGCTGCGGCCGAACCGCGTCAACGCCTCAACCCAGATCGAGAAGCCGACGGCGGGAATCGGGGCGGGCGCGCCGAGCTGACTCATCAGCCCGTCATAGCGTCCGCCGGCCACCAGCGGTTCGACGCCGTCGCCCTTGGGGTGCAGTTCGAATTCGAAGCCGGTGTAATAGTCGAGGCCGCGGCCAAACGAGGTGGCAAAGCGGGTTGCGCCGGTGTCGATGCCGCGTGCCGCCATGAAGCCGACGCGGCTTTCGAACTGGTCGATCGCCGCGGTAATGTTGAGCCCGGCGTCGGCGGCCAGTGCCCGCAGTTGCAGCAGGGCATCGTCGGGATCGCCGGATATGGCGAGAAACCGCTTGATCAGTTGCAGCGCGTCGCGGGGCAGCGCGCCGCCCTTGAGCGTCGATTGTTCAAGAAAGCGATCAGCGATCTCGGAGACCGAACGCCCCCCGACATTGGTGGTGCCGGCGATGGTCATCAGGTCGGTCACCAGCGCCAGCGCGGCCTTGCGGTCGGAGCCGGCCAGCGCCGCCAGCACGCCCTCGTATTCGTTGCGGGCGGCTCCGGTCGCCAAGGTCAGGCGCTCGAGATCCTGTTCCAGGGTAATCTTGCGGTTGAAATCCTTCATCAGCCGCCGCTTCCAGACGGGGTAAAGATCGAGCGCGTCGATCAGGGCGGCATACAGCGCCACATCGCCGGTGCGGATATCGACCTGCGTCACGCCGAAGGTGGCGGTCGCCTCGAGCGCCAGCGCCAGCATCTCGGCGTCGGCAGCGGCCCGGTCCTGCCGCCCAAAGGATTCGATCCCGGCCTGCTGGAATTCGCTCGGGCGGCCGCCACGGTATCTAAACACCGGACCAAGGTAGCAAAATCCGGCCGGCTGACCGGCGCGCGGCGAAGCGAGGTAATCCCGTGCCACCGGAATGGTGAGGTCCGGACGCAGGCAGAGTTCGTCGCCGCCGGGGTCGGTGGTCAGATACATGCTCTTGCGGATGTCCTCGCCGGAAAGGTCGAGGAACGGCTCGGCCGGCTGCAGGATGGCCGGTTCCGCCTGCAGGTAGCCGGCCTGCGCGAACGACAGCAGCAGGGCATCCGCCCACGCGGCGGATCCGGTCGCACCAGGGGCGGCGGTCTCAATCATCTCAGCGTCCAGAATGTCCCGAGGGAACCCGGCAAAGCGTCCGGTGGCGCAGCCCTTAGCATGACCGCCGGGGAGTTTCGACCACCATCGGCCAAGTCGCTTAATGACTAAGTCGCGTAATGACCAGCCAAATGGCTCGTTATCACTGCGCCATGCCGGTCCAGTCGCCCAGAGCGGACTGGACCAGGGACAGGGCGGCAACCGCCGCGGTGTCGGCGCGCAGGATGCGCGGCCCCAGTGCCAGCCGCACCAGGCGCGGTTGTCGCAGTAGTTCGGTGCGTTCCTGATCGGCAAAGCCGCCTTCCGGGCCAATCAGGACGTCGATGCCCCCCGAACCGGGTCTGCCAGCGTTGAGCAGGGCCGTCACGGGATCGGCGGTTTCGGCCGCTTCGTCGCAGAAGACAAGCAGGCGTTGGCCGGACCGCTGGCTCAGCCAGCGCTCGAGCGCAACCGGCTCCTCGACCCCTGCAAGGGTCAGGATTCCGCATTGTTCGGCGGCTTCGACGACATTGGCGCGCATCCGGTCGATATTGACCCTGCTGACCTGGGTGAAACGGGTCAAAACCGGCTGCAGGGTCGCAGCACCCATTTCCACCGCCTTTTGCACCATATAGTCGAGGCGGGCGTGTTTCAGCGGCGCAAACACATAGCTCAGGTCGGGCAGGCGGTCCTGGGCTCTCGCCAGGCTCAGGATTTCGAGGCGATCGGGCCGTTTGCGGCCGGCGATCGCGGCCTGCCATTCGCCGTCGCGTCCGTTGAACACCAGCACGGTGGCGCCGGCTGCAAGGCGCAGGACATTGCCGAGATAATTGCCCTGGTCGCGGTCGAGCGGCACGCTGGCGCCGGGAGCCAGGGCGGCGTCGACGAACAGCCGGGGACTGCGAAAATCGAGTTCAGGCATGGGTAAAATACCGTTCAGGTGAGGCTTGGTATCTAACTACACGCAATTATCATGGTCGGGCGCGGCCTTGCGCCGCGCTGTTGCCCAATTCGACGGGTTGTTAAGGGTTGGCAGCGATCGTAAAACCGCTGCAAATCGCATATTGCCCTGAGGAACCCGCTTGATCATCCGCCGCCTGATCGCGCCACTGACATTCGCCGTGCTCGCCGTCCAGGCGACGGCGGCCTGCGCACAAGGCGCGTTTCCGGCGCCGCTGCCAAATGCGGCCTCTTCGCCGTTTCCGCCCGTCAACGGCGCAACACCGCCCGCCAACGATCCGGCGTTTCCTCCGGTCAATGGATCGGCTCCGCGCCCCATGATCGGCACGCCCAGCGGCTTCCCCACGGGCGGTGCGCCTCCGATCAACGGCGGATTTTCCCAAGCGCCGCAGCAGCAGGCCGGCCCCTCGGCAGAATGCATGAACGGATTCCTGCCACTGCGTCAGGAAGCTGAAAAACGCGGCGCGGCGATCAAGGTCGCCAGCGAACACCATGCGACGCCGGATATCGCGTGCAAGCTGATCAAGAATTTCGCCGAGAGCGAGGTCAAGCTGATCAAATACATCGATACCCACCAGGCCAAGTGCAACATCCCGCCCGAGGTTAGCAAGCAAATGACTGCCGGCCACAAGAATACCGAGGCGATGTTGACCAAGGTCTGCGCCGTGGCTGCGCAGGGGCCGCGGGCCCCGGCCGCTCCCAGCCTGAGCGATGTGCTGGGTTCGTCGACGGCGCTTCCTGAAGCGACGGCTGCGAAGAAGAGCGGTGGCAGCACATTCGATACGCTGAGCGGCAACGTGCTCGCCCGATGATCCGTAACCGATGAGCGATGCAGCGACCCGTGTTGCGGATGCGACCGGCAACTGGGTCGATAGCCGCGCCCCGCTTTGGATGCGGCCGTATCTGCGGCTTTCCCGCCTCGACCGTCCGATCGGATCGTGGCTGTTGCTGATGCCGTGCTGGTGGTCCGCGGCGCTGGCCGCGGGCGTTGCCCGCGACCTTCACGGCTTGCCCATGACCGTCGCGCTGTTCTTTGTCGGCGCCTTTGTCATGCGCGGTGCCGGCTGCACCTGGAACGACGTCACCGATCGCGATCTCGACGCGCGCGTGGAACGGACGCGGTCGCGGCCGATACCGGCGGGCCAGGTCAGCGTGCGGCAGGCCCTGACATTCCTGGTGCTTCAGGCCCTGGTCGGCCTCGTGGTGCTGCTGCAGTTCAATCGATTCGCAGTGTTAACGGGCATCGCCTCGCTGCTCATCGTGGCGGCCTATCCATTCATGAAGCGGATCACCTATTGGCCGCAGATCGTGCTGGGCCTTGCCTTCTCGTGGGGCGCGCTGATGGGATTTGCGGCCATGTTCGGCCGCATCGATGCCACCGCGCTGGCGTTGTATGCCGGTTCGATCGCCTGGGTAATTGGCTACGATACCATTTACGCCCATCAGGACTCCGAGGATGACGCGCTGATCGGCGTCAAGTCGACCGCACTGTTGTTCGGTGACCGCACCAAGCCGGCGCTGCTGGCGTTCTACGGCCTGGCCGTGGTGCTGATCGGCGTTGCCTTGATGCGGGCGGGCGTGCACTGGCCGGCCTGGCTCGGCCTCGCCGCCTTTGCCGTGCATCTGGCCTCGCAGATCGTCGCCCTGCGGATCGACGATCCGGCACTGTGTTTGCGAATCTTCAAGTCCAACCGCGACGCGGGACTGTTGTTGTTCGCGGGGCTGCTGGTGGATGCGGCGCTACGGGCTTGACCCGGCGGCGATGGTTATCGGGTAGCAGGGTCGCGCGTTCTCACGATGACGGTCGCGGCAAGGCGAGGTCAATTCCGCGCGATGATCTCGCGCTCACCGCGGTAGTGGGCCGCGGGATTGAGCAGATCGCCGGGCCGCCGCCGCAGCAGAAATCTCGGGCGTCGCGCTTTGATCGCGTTGTGGCGCCGACGCCGCGACGCGGGTTCGCGAGTGGTCTCTTGCGGCAGCCGGGGCAGCGCGAAGATCTCGCTCCACATCCGCCACGCCATGTCGATTTCATCGGTATCGGCGCTGACGCAGAGCGGGATCGACAACGCCGGATCGCGATGCACCAGCACGAGCATTTGCGCTTCGTCCAGTCCGCGCAGCGCAATTCCGAGAAAATCACGGACCCGGACATTGATCGCCATCCGCATGCCACGGACGGCACGGCGCAGGATGACGCGCTCACGGTGAATTTCGATGTGCCTGACGCCGCCATCGGCGCGGGTGTCGTGCGCGTCGAAGCTGACGGGCAACGAGTGGGGGTCGAGCCGTAAAGTACGGCTCGACCCCGCGGGATAGGCCCCGTCTGTTGCTGTTTGACGCCTCAAGACTGCATCTCCCCGCCGGAATTATTTTCCCGGTCGATGGGTGGACTGTGCCAGAACGGCGTCCGAATTCGCTTAAAAAGGCTGGTTAATCGACCGTGACACGCCCTGCATTCGCCCGCATGATTGACAGACCCTTGGCCGACATGATTGACGAGATCTTGCGGAAGCGGTGAAATTTGTGTGCTTTCCGGCTGACGCGACGGTTGAAGTCCGCGTAAAACAGCTACATCTCGTCATTGGCGCGATTCGCACGCGTGCCTCGTGCAAACCCCAGGAATCCTGTTCGTGATCTCTTCACCACATCGCTCATCCCCGCTTTCGCCGACGTCCGCCGCATCCGATCTGTTCGATCAATCGGCCCTGAGCACGCTGGCGCAGCGGCTGGTGGAGGCCGCCAGACGCGCCGGCGCCGATGCCGCGGATGCGGTCGCGGTGCGCGGAGTGTCGCAAGGCGTCGAGGTGCGCGACGGGCGTGTCGAGGGATCGGAGCGTTCGGAGGGCGACGACGTCGGCCTGCGGGTCCTGGTCGGCCGGCGCCAGGCGGTGGTCTCGACCAACGACACCGGCGGCGACAATGTCGCGCGATTGGCAGAGCGTGCGGTCGCCATGGCGCGCGTTGCGCCCGATGACAAATATGTTGGTCTCGCCGATCCGGCCTTGCTGGCGCGCGAGTTCCCCGATCTCGATCTGCTCGATCCGGTGGTCCCATCGACCGCCGAGCTTGAGCGCCGCGCCGTTGAGGCGGAAGCGGCCGCGCTCGCGGTGAAGGGTGTGACCAAATCCGGCGGCGCTTCGGCCTCGACCGGGATCGGCGGCATGGTGCTGGTGACCTCTACCGGCTTCCACGGTTCCTATCTGCGCTCGAGCCAGGGCATCTCGACGACGGCGATCGTCGGCGACGGCACCGCCATGGAGCGCGACTATGATTACTCTTCCGCGCCGCATGGCTCCGACCTGGCCTCGCCCGCCGATGTCGGCCGCACCGCCGGCGAACGCACCGTTGCCCGCGCCAACCCGCGCAAGGTCGAAACCTGCAAGGTACCGGTGATTTTCGATCCGCGGGTGTCGAACTCGCTGGTCGGCCACCTGGTCGGCGCGGTCAATGGCGCCTCGATTGCGCGCAAGACGAGTTTCCTGAAGGACCGCCTCGGCCAGCAGCTGTTTGCCGGCAACATCCGGATCATCGACGATCCGCTGCGGGTGCGCGGATTGCGTTCGCAGACCTTCGACGCCGAAGGCGTCGCGGTCAGGAAGCTGGCGATCATCGACCAGGGCGTACTGACTTCATGGCTGCTGGATTCCGCCACGGCGCGCGAACTGGGAATGGCGACGACGGGTCATGCCCATCGCGGCGTTTCCTCGTCGCCCTCGCCGGGCGCCTATAACCTGCATCTTGAAGCCGGCGAGCCGACCCCGGCCGAACTAATGTCGGATATCAAGCAGGGCTTCTATGTCACCGACCTGATCGGATCCGGCGTCAACGGCGTTACCGGCGATTACAGCCGCGGCGCGGCCGGCTTCTGGATCGAGAACGGCGAAATCACCTACCCGGTCAGCGAGGTCACCATCGCGGGGCATCTGTTCGAGATCTTCAAATCCATGACGCCGGCCAACGACCTCGTGTTCCGCTACGGCGTCAATGCACCGACCGTGCGCATCGAAGGCCTGACGATTGCCGGACGCTAGCGCGCCATCGGGGCCTCGCCGCAGCGCGGATTCTCATCCAAAATTCGATCGCGATGCTTCGCTGCTGGCGGACACGGTGCGCCAGGCGGGGGCGCTGGCACTGTCGATGTTTCGCACCGAATTGAAGATGTGGACCAAGGGCGCGTCCTCGCCGGTCTCGGAAGCGGATATCGCGGTCAACGACCTGATCGAGACCCGCCTGCGTTCGGTCACGCCGGATTATGGCTGGCTGTCGGAAGAAAGCGCCGACGATTCCTCGCGTCTCGGCAAACCTCTGGTCTGGATCGTCGATCCGATCGACGGCACCCGCGGTTATCTCGCCGGCCGCGAGGACTGGTGCGTCAGCGCGGCGCTGGTCGATGGTGCCTCGCCGCTGCTAGCCGCGGTATTCGCGCCGGCCACCGATGAATTCTTCTTCGCCGCGCGGGGGTGGGGCGCCGCCTGCAACACCGTTTCGATCCACGCTTCGCCGGGCGCGGGTCTCGACTTCCCGAGAATCGCCGGCCCGAAACCGCTGGTCGAACGGCTGGCGCACGACACGCGCGACATCACGCTGCATCCGCGGATCGGATCGCTGGCATTGCGGCTGTGTCGGGTCGCCGACGGCGCGCTCGACGCCGCGTTTGCCGGCGGACAAAGTCGCGATTGGGACCTTGCGGCCGCCGATTTGATCGTGCAGGAAGCGGGTGGTAGCATGACCGCGCTCGGGGGCGACGCGATCCTCTATAATCGGGAGGAAGTGACGCACGGAGTGCTGGTGGCAGCGGGGCGCGATCGTCATGCACGCATCGTTGAGCATTTTCGCAACCGACCAGTGTGATCGCTGCTCGCGGAGCAAAAGCCACAGGAACTTTACTCATGCCGGATAATGCGCAGCAGCAATTGCTACATCTGGTGATCGGCGGCGAACTGACCGATCTGGAACGCACCACCTTCAAGAATCTCGACGAGGTGGAAATCGTTGGGGTGTATCCGAATTACGCGACGGCCTATGCGGCGTGGAAGGCGAAGGCCCAGCAGACTGTCGACAACGCCCATATGCGCTACTTTGTAGTTCACCTCCACCGGCTGCTCGACCCAGGTCAAGACGCGAAGCCAACCGCTTGAAGAAATTACTTCGCAATGTGCTGCGCGCCGGCTGGTTTCAGCAGGCGGTCGGGTTCCTGGTGGCTGAGTTCCTGCGGCTCGTCTGGCTGACCAACCGCTTCCGCTTCGATCCGCCTGACGTCTATGCCATCGTCGAGCCGCAGATGCCGTTGATCCTGGCATTCTGGCACGGACAGCATTTCATGACGCCCTTCGTCAAACGCAATGGAGATCGCGGCAAGGTGCTGATTTCGCGGCACCGTGACGGCGAATTCAATGCCATTGCCGCCGAACGATTGGGCATCGGCACCGTGCGCGGATCCGGCGATCATGGATCGGCGTTCCATCGCAAGGGCGGGGTCGGGGCCTTCAAGGAAATGGTGCGGGTGCTCGAGGAGGGCACCAACATGGCGTTGACCGCGGACGTGCCGAAACGGTCGCGGACCGCCGGCCTCGGCATCATCATGCTGGCCCGGGAGTCGGGCCGGCCGATCGTGCCGTTCGCGATGGCCACCAGCCGGTACATTCGCCTCAGAAACTGGGACCGTACCACTATCAACCTGCCGTTCGGCCGTGGCGTGGTGGTTGGCGGTGACCTGATCGTGGTGCCGCCGGATGCGGACGCCCCCGCCATGGAGATTCTCCGCGCGCGGCTCGAGGCGACCCTGAACGATGTCACCCGCCGCGCCTACGCCCATATCGGCCGTCCGGACGGGGCCGACCATGTCTAGCGCCGTGCCCATCGCCTTGCCGATGACGTTGCGCCTCTACCGGAAGCTGTCCGCGGCGGCGGCGCCGCTGGTGCCGGCGTTGATCAGGCAGCGGCTGAAGCAGGGCAAGGAAGATCCGGCGCGGGTCGGCGAACGGCGCGGCATCGCCCGGGATCCGCGCCCGCCGGGGCCGCTGGTCTGGGTGCATGGCGCCAGCGTCGGCGAGGTTTTGGCCGCGGCGGCCCTGATCGAGCGATTGCGCGCGCTGAACATTCGCATCCTGCTCACGTCCGGCACGGTGACGTCGGCGGCGATCGTCGCCAAGCGCTTTCCGGCCGACATCATCCATCAATACGTGCCCTACGATTCGCCGCGCTTCGTCGCGCGCTTTCTCGACCACTGGCAGCCGTCGCTGGCGTTGTTCATCGAATCCGATCTGTGGCCCAACCTGATCCTGGCGGGGGCATCGCGGCGATTGCCCATGGTGCTGATCAATGGCCGGATGTCGCGCCGTTCGTTCCCGCGCTGGCGCCGGGCGCACGCGACCATTTCGGCCCTGCTCAGCCAGTTCGAGGTTTGCCTTACCCAGTCCGGCGTCGATGCCGAACGGTTCTCGGCGCTCGGCAGTCGTAATGTCGTCACCACGGGAAACCTGAAGCTGGACGTGCAGGCACCGCCGGCCGACGCCGCCAAGCTGGAGCGCTTGATGACGCTGACCCGCGGCCGGCCGGTGATCGTGGCGGCGTCCACCCATCCCGGCGAGGAAGAAATCCTGGTCGACGCGCATAAGGCGCTGGCCGGCTTCTTTCCACAGCTTTTGACCGTGATCGTGCCCCGCCACGCCCACCGCGGCGAGGCCATCGTGCGCAGCATTGCCATTTCCGGCTTGCAGATCGGTTTGCGCTCGCGCGAGGAACTGCCGAACGCTGCCACCGACGTCTATATCGCCGACACCATGGGGGAACTGGGGCTGTTCTACCGGCTGGCACCGATCGTGTTCATGGGGGGGTCGCTGGTGCCGCACGGCGGCCAGAACCCGATCGAGGCGATCAAGCTCGGCGCCTCGATCGTGCATGGACCGCATGTGTTCAACTTCACCGACGTCTACGAGGCGCTGGACGGTGCCGGCGGCGCGCGAGAGGCCGACGGCACAGGCGCGCTGGTCAAGCAACTCGGGCAATTGCTCGGCGACCCGGCCGCGCGCAATTTGTCCGTCGTCGCCGCCGAACTGGTGGTGGAAAAGCTCGGCGGTGCGCTGGAGCGCACGCTGACCGCCCTGGAACCGTATCTGTTGCAACTGCGACTCGAATTGGGAAAAGCCGATGCATGAGCCGGCCTTCTGGTACCGGCCTGCATCGCTGCGCGCGCGACTATTGATGCCGTTGGGCGCGCTGTATGGCGCGATTGCGGCCAGCAGGTTGATGGGGCATGGATTCGATGTCGGAATTCCGGTGCTGTGCGTCGGCAATTATCATGTCGGCGGCGCCGGCAAGACTCCGGCGACATTGGCGCTGGTGGAGCTGCTGCGCGAAATGGACGAGGTGCCGATCGTGCTCAGCCGCGGCTATGGCGGCAGGCTGCGCGGGCCGGTCAACGTCGATCCGCTGCGGCACAGCGCGGCCGATATCGGCGACGAGCCGCTGATGATGGCGCGGACCGTGCCGGTGGTGGTTGCGCGCGACCGGATCGAGGGCGCGGCGCTGGCGCGGTCGCGCAACCCCAGCGTGATCCTGATGGATGACGGCTTCCAGAATCCGGCGATCGCCAAGGATGCGTCGCTGATCGTCATCGACGGCAGCCGTGGCGTTGGCAACGGCCAGGTTTTTCCCGCCGGTCCGCTGCGCGCGCCGATGCCGCCACAAGTCGCTCGCACCGACGCGCTGATCATCGTCGGCGACGGTACCGCGGCCGACAAGGTTGGCGGCGAGATCGCCGCGCAAGGCCGCCCGGTGCTGCGCGCGCGGCTGGTGCCCGATCAGGCTTCGCTGGCGGCGCTGCGCGGCAAGCGCGTCCTGGCCTTCGCGGGCATCGGCGATCCCGACAGGTTTTTCGCGACCCTTCGTGGCAGCGGCGTCGATGTCGCGGCGACGCGGAGTTTCCCCGACCATCATCCGTTTTCAGCGAACGAGATCGAAGCCGTGCTCGCCGAGGCGGGCCGTGACGGCCTGACGGCGGTGACGACCGAAAAGGATTTTGTGCGATTGGGAGCGATGGCGTCCGCCAAGATCATCGTGGCGTTCGCAGTTACCATGCAATTCGACGACCGCGCCACCTTGCGCAAATTCGTAACCGATCGGCTCGATACCGCGCGCGCGAAAAAATTCCGGAGATCTTAGTCGGACGGCTTCAGCGCCCCGGGAAAATGCCGCTTCAGGACCGCGGTGGGAACGGCATATGCCTCCTGCAGGTCGACGCTCCAGTATTTCAGCTCGTCGAGCGGAATCCGCTCGTCGGTGACCGCGCAGCGCACATAGGTGCCGGGCGAGATTACGCGGAAATCGCCATCCAGGTATTGCACCTGTGCTTCGCCGTGGCCGGAGGGGCCAAACTTGTTCAGCACCGCTAAACTCCTAAAAATTCCTGCGACCCCCGCCGGGTCGCCGTGAGCATGGTCGGAATCACCTACCACAGATAGGCTGGCCGGGTCGCCCATGAAACCCACCGATTTGTGATGTTTTGACGCCGGTGGTGCATGTTAGCGTCGCCCCGATCGGCCGATCCTCGCGGTTCCTGGCGATGGCGGAGATCGCGATATCCTGGACATGATCATGCGTCTTGTGTCGGCTCTCATCACGGCGACCATCTTCGCGGCAGCTGCCGCCGCGCAGGGTGCCGCTTTGCCGGCGCCGCAGCAGGTCAACATCCCGCAGGGCTCCGCCGCGTTGCACGCCTTGCTCTACAAGCCGGACGGCGACGGGCCGTTTCCCGCGGTCATTGCGCTGCATGCCTGCGGCGGACTGGCGACGCACGCCGAAGCGATCCAGGCGCGCTATCGCGACTGGGCTGAACGATTGGTGAAGGCAGGCAATGCGGTGCTGCTGCCGGACAGCTACGGCTCGCGCGAACTCGGTCCGCAATGCCGTGTCAATCTCAAGGAGCGCCGGGTGCTGGCGCGCCGCGAGCGGGTTGCCGACATTCTCGCTGCGCGTCAGTGGCTGGTGCAGCAGGCGTGGGTGTCGCATGATCGTATCGGGCTCGTGGGATGGGCCAATGGCGCCAGCGCGGTGTTGTGGGCGGTACGCCCGCAACTGCCGGCCAAGGCCGATCCGGACTTCCGTTCCGCGATTGCGTTCTATCCGGATTGCCGGCTAAGTTCCGGGCTCGGCTGGAGCGCGCGGGTTCCCACCCTGGTCCTGATCGGCGCCAACGACGATCTCAGTTCGCCGGCGGCGTGCCGCCAGATGATCGACAACGCGCGCGGGCGCAGCGCGCTGGCCCGCATCGTGGTCTATCCCGGCGCCTATCATGACTTCGACCGGCCGAATTTCCCGCTCCAGGCCGCCACCACCAGTTCCGACGCCGGCGTTCCGGAGCGAGGTCATATCGGCACCGATCCCGACGCCCGCGCCGACTCGCAAAAGCGCGTCGCGGAATGGCTGGCGCGGTAGGCGTTTGCGTCCCGCTAAAACAGACTGCCCTGGTCCACCGGCTTCGCCACGCGCTTTGGTGCCGGTGACGTTGCCGGGCTCGCGGCGGGTTTTGTCGCCGCCGTCGCGGCCGGCCGATCGGCGTCCGCGGTGGCTGCCACCCGTCCGTCGGAAAATTCCAGACTGAGCCGCGCGCCGGGCCCGACATTGGCCGCGGCATGGACGGCGCCCCCGCGCTCGTCGCGCACCAGCGCGAATCCACGCGCCAGAACGCCGCGATAGGAGAACGCCGCCAGCAATGCTCCGGCATGCCCGATGCGGGCGTCATGGTGCTGCATCAGGGTCGAGAGCGCGCGGTGGGCACGCTCGGCCAGCCGGACGGTGCGTTCGCGGTCGCGCGCGATGGCGTGGCGCTGCGCCGTGGCGTTGGCGAGTTTGGAGGCTTTCAGGCGGACCTCGAGGCCGGCGAAACGCTCGCGGCGTCGGCGCAGCAACGCGCGCGACGACAGATTCAGCCGCTCGCCACTGACGATCAGCCGCTGCGCGGCGTGGCTGACCTGGGCGCGGAGCACGCCGAGCGTCAGGCCGGCACTGGTGCGCGCAAAGCGGCGGTGGTGGGCGTGGGTGTTGGCCCGGAGCGCGCGGGGCAGGGCGGCCGCCGCGCCGTCGAGCCGCTGGCGCGGGATCGCCAGCACTTCGCCGGCGCCGGGCAGCGCCCGGGCCACGGCGCGCAACTCGTTGCGGCGGCTTTCCTGGCCACGCTGCCAGCAGATCATCACGCGGCGCGCGAAGGTCGTGACCTCGACCATCAGTTCGGCGCGCACCGGCACCGCCATTTCCGCCGCGGCCGTCGGCGTCGGCGCGCGCTTGTCGGCGGCGAAGTCGATCAGCGTGATATCGGTCTCGTGGCCGACCGCCGAAATCAGCGGGATCATGCTTTCGGCGGCGGCGCGGATCACGATCTCCTCGTTGAACGACCACAGGTCTTCCAGCGAGCCGCCGCCGCGCGCCACGATCAACAGATCCGGCCGTGGAATCCTGCCGCCCTCGGGCAGCGCATTGAATCCGCGGATCGCGCCGGCGATCTGCTCGGCCGAGCCCTCGCCCTGGACCCGCACCGGCCACACCAGCACGCGGCGCGGAAAGCGGTCCTCGAGCCGGTGCAGGATGTCGCGAATGACGGCGCCGGTCGGCGAGGTCACCACGCCGATCACCTCCGGCAGCCACGGCAGCAATTGCTTGCGCGCTTCGTCGAACAGGCCCTCGGCGCCGAGCTTGCGCTTGCGCTCTTCCATCAGGGCCATCAGCGCGCCGACGCCGGCGGGCTCGATCGCCTCGATCACGATCTGGTACTTCGACGAGCCCGGATAGGTGGTGAGCTTGCCGGTGGCGATGACCTCGAGGCCCTCCTGCGGCTTGAACCGCATCCGGGAGTGGACGCCCTTCCAGATCACCGCCTCGATCTTGGCGCCCTCGTCCTTGAGCGCGAAATAGCAGTGCCCGGAGGAGTGCGGCCCGCGGAACCCGGAGATTTCCCCGCGTACCCGGACATGGCCATAGGCGTCCTCGACCGTCCGCTTCAACGCGGAGGACAGCTCGGACACGGTGAATTCCGGCGAGTTGATAAGGGCTTCTACTGCGGTCATCGCACCATCGAATCGGACTTTTTGCTCCCCCACGCAAGGATAGGGATTTCACCCTCCACCGCCAAATGGCTATTGACCGTCAGAGAACTCTGTATTATAGAGTTATCTATTGAATAAGATCCGGAGTAGCCCGTCCGAGAGCGATCCGATCGGTCCTGCCGCCGGGATGCGGCAAAGTGCGGAGGATTCCATGAAAAACCTGTTCGAAGCCGGAAAGCTGCTGCTTCTCGACATGGCGGCGACGCTGTTTTTTCTGGTGCTTTATCTGCTGACGCACAACGTCACCCTGTCGGTGGTGCTTGGCATGGCGTTGGGCACGGCGCAGATCGGCTACCGGCTTGCGCGCCGCAAGCCGATCGACACCATGCAGTGGATGAGCCTGTTCCTGGTGCTGGGCGCGGGCACCGTCACCCTGATCACCGACGATCCGCGGTTCGTGATGATCAAACCCAGCGTGGCCTACGGCGTCGTCGGCGTCGTGATGCTGAAGCGGGGATGGATGAACCGCTATCTGCCGCCGATCGCGATCGAACGGGTGCCGGATGTTGCCGTCGTCCTCGGCTACGTGTGGTCGGGCCTGATGTTCTTCTCCGCGGTCCTGAACGCCATCGTGGCGCTCAACTTCAGCGTGGTGACCTGGTCGGCGGCGATGTCGATCTATGGCATCGTCAGCAAGGCCGCACTGTTCCTGATTGGTTACGCCACCATGCGCATCGTTGGCGCGCGCCGTCGCCGTCAACGCTTGGGTGAGGTTGCCGACGCTCGGCTTCCCGCCGCTGCCTGAAATCAACCGCGCGCTGATCGCCGGTCCGATCTGGAGGCCCCTCATGAACTGCCACGCCAGCACGGCACGACGCCGGTTTCTCCGCGGCGTAGTGGAGGTCATCGCCCTGCTCACGTGTGCTGCGCCGCTGACCCCCAATTCCGCGCGGGCCAAGCCAGAGGATTCCGCCATGCCCCATCCGCTTGTGCCGTTTGCCACCACGCTCGGTGCCTGGGATCACCACTGGTTTCTGTGGCTCCCGCATCACCCGACCTACGAATCGGTCGAAGTCGCAAGCCGGGAGCCGGAATCCGATGGCCGTGTCGTCGTCTGGGTTTGGTTTACCGAACGCGCCGGCGCAAAGCGTCAGATCCACTACCGCAATGATCCCCGCTTGGCGGATGTCATCGGCGGCAACTACCGCCCAATCGGCGTTCAGATCGCGGGAGATGACGGGCGGCCACGCGGCCTGCAGGTGCGGTTTGACGACATCGAGAACAGGCCGGTGGAGGTCGACGTCGCGTTCGATCCGGACCAGGCGTTGAGCCGGCAGGGCGCCGGACTGACCGACCAGAGCGGCCATATGAGCGACCGTGCGTTTCTGATCTTCCATCGCGATAGCAACGCGCTGGCGAGGCTTGGCCGTGCTTCGATCGCAAACACGAACTACAGCTTCGGCAGCGAGGACGCCAAAGGCGCATTTCCTTTCCGGTGGGCGTACAGCCGCGGAATTTCCATCGCCCTCATTCTCTACAATTCCTTCACGGTCAGGTTCGGTCCGGACGGATACGCGCCGTCACCCGAAACCGATGGCTTGTATGTGATGCCTCGGTCCGGGGGCGGCAGCGCATCGCTGCGGTCGAATCGGAGCGGGCAACTCGAGGAATACGTCGAGCGCGACGCCCGTGACAATTTTATTCGTGTGGTTTTCGATCCTGCGTTGCCGCGCGGCGATCGGGACACCTCCCGGCAATCCTCGTCATTTTCCATTTCCATCAAGGCAGCCGCGGATCTTGTGCGGGGGCGCGTCGAGAGCCGGTGGGGCGATGATGCGTGCGTGCTCGATTGGCATCCCAGCGGGCCGCTTTGGGCGAGCAGGCAGCTGTTCCGATCCGAAATCTCAAGACCAGACGACCACTCCGTTTCGGTCGTGGTGAGGTCCGCGCTGTAAGAAAAACGGGCGACGCAGGCGTGAAAAGCCCAGTTCCATTTTTGAAGCTTCCTCAATTTTACCCCTGGAAAATCGTCATGATCGCAACAATCGTTTCAGCCGGCTTCAAAGTCGTGGTCTGGAGCCTCACCATTACCGGGTTCGCGGCGCTTGTACTGACCTGGTTGATCGCGCGGCCGGTCCGGCAGCCGCCCGAACTGGCTTCGATTTCGGCAGCCCGCAAATCGATCGATTTCAGCGCGCTGCCCGATGCCACCCGATTCCAGGCCCGTGACGGCACTGAATTGGCCTACCGCCATTACGCTGCGAGCACGCCTTCGACGGAACGGGTCGCCATCGTGATTCACGGCTCGTCCGGTTCAAGCCGCGGCGCCATCCACGTACTGTCCAGTGCCCTAGCGGCGCGCGGGGTGGAAACCTATGCGGTGGATATTCGCGGCCATGGCGGGTCCGGAACGCGCGGCGATATCGCCTATCCCGGGCAGCTCGAAGACGACCTGGCCGACCTTGTCGGGGAGGTCAGAACAATCCATCCCACCGCGCCGCTGACCCTGATCGGCCATTCCTCCGGCGGCGGCTTTGCGCTGCGTGTCGCCGGCTCGAACATCCAGAATCTGTTCGCCCGCACCGTGCTGCTGGCGCCCTACCTCGGCTACGACGCGCCGAGCAGCCGGCGAACCACCGACTGGGCCAATCCCGATCTTCCCCGTGTCATCGCGCTGATGCTGTTGCACCGGCTTGGAATGCCATTTGCCGAATCGCTGCCGGTGATCGGCTTCGCGGTGCCGCCGAATTCCAGCAAGCAACTGACGGCAACATACTCCTTCCGCCTGCTGAGCAATTTTGGCAGCACGACGGATTTCCGCAACGAACTTGCGGCAGCGACCCGGCCGGTCGCGATCTTCGCCGGCGCCGCCGACGAATTGATGTTCTCCGACAAATACCAGGGCGCGGTGGGCGATCGCGCCAGCGTGCGCATCCTCGACGGCGTCAGCCACATGGGCATCGTCAGTGATCCCGCCGCCGTGTCGGTCATTGCCGATGATGTTGCAACCGCAGGAGTGAACTCATGACCGCCTCAAGTCCGCAGGCCACTTTGCCGCCGTCAAATCAGGTCGGGCTGTTTCCTCGCGGAGCGTTCAGGATGCGACCGCTGCTGCGCGGGTGTGTGAAGCTTTCCGGTTGGGTCCTGGCTGTGGCTGGCGTCGCCGCGCTCGTGCTCGGCGCAATGATCGCGGTGCCGTTGCAAGCCCCGCCGCCGTTGGCCTCGATCTCCGATACGGCACGAACCGTCGATCGCAGCACCATGCCGGGACTGCTCCGGTTCCAGGCCCGCGACGGCACCAGTCTCGCTTATCGCCATTATCCGGCGCGCGGGACCGCGGTGGGCCGGATCGCCGTTCTGGTTCACGGCTCTTCCGGTTCCTCCAGCAGCATTCACGCACTGGCGGATGCATTGGCCGCCCGCGGGGTCGATACCTACGCCGAGGATGTCCGCGGCCATGGCGGTTCGGGCAGTCGCGGCGACATCGGCTATGTCGGGCAACTCGAGGATGACCTCGCCGATTTCGTCGCCGAGATTCGCAAGGTGAGCCCTGATGCGCCCATGACCCTGATCGGCCACTCCGCCGGCGGCGGCTTTGCCCTGCGCGTCGCGGGCTCAAAAATCCAGGAGCTATTCGCGCGCACGGTGCTGCTCGCGCCCTATCTGGGATACACCGCGCCGACCAACCGGCCGAATTCCGGCGGCTGGGCTAGCGCGGATCTACCCCGCATCATCGCCTTGATGCTGTTGCGGGGCATCGGAATCGACTGCTGCGGGGCGCTGCCCACGCTGGCTTTCGCAGTGCCGCCGAATTCCGCGCAAGTCCAGGCCGGGGTCTACAGCGATCGGCTGCGGTTCAATTTCGGTGTCCATCGCGATTTCCGCACCGATCTCGCCGCGGCGACCAGACCGGTCACGATCTATTCCGGCGCGCAAGATGAATTGATGGTGGCGGATAAATATGCCGAGGCGGTGCGTGACTTTCCCCGCGTCGACGTGCGGCTGGTCGAAGGCGCCAACCACATGGCCGTCGTCAGTACACCGAAGGCCGTATCGGTGGTGGCCGACGACGTCGCCACGCGTTGAACGGGGAGAACGAACATGTTCGATCATCTGACGACGGCGGGCGCCATCCACGTCGGCCTTGCGCTGGCCGGCATCGTCATCGGGCTGGTGCAGTTTCTTCTGGCCAAGGGCACGCGCGCGCACCGGGCCCTGGGCTACGCCTACGTCTATGGCATGCTGGTGGCGGATGGCACCGCGCTCTCGCTCTACCGGTTTACCGGCACATTCAACGCTTTCCACGCCGGTGCGATCGCCAATCTGGTCCGCATCGTGATGGCGATGGTGCCGCTCCTGCGCAACCCGCGGCCGGTGGGTTGGAAAATCCGGCACTATCGCTGGATCTGCGGATCGTATGTGGGATTGCTCGCGGCGGCGATGACCGGACAGACGGTGCGAATGATGTCGTTCTCGACACGGGGCGACGTCTGGATCGCCAGCGCCGCGGCGGCGGCCGTCGTGACCGCGGTTGGCGTCGTCCTCATTGGCCGCTATCGTCATCTCGCGGCGACGAATCCGGCGCTGCGCGAACTGCCGGCAGCGGCAATGACGGCGGACATTTCATGACCATCGACAGCAAACAGGCCACCGAGGCGCTCAACGAAATCGACACCATCGTTCGCGCCGTCCGCCAATCGACGGTCTATAAACTCGCCAGTCTGCTGGCGATCATGTGGGGCGCGCTGACCTTCGGCGGATATGTCAACGCTTACCTTTATCCCCGCTATGCCGGCTATGGCTGGATCGCCGTCTACGTCATCGGCATCGCCGGATGGATTGCCCTCAGCCCGCTTGGTCGCGCCCGGTTCGGCTTCCGCACCTTCGATTCCAGGATGTTCAGCGCCTTCTTCCTGTTCTTTGCGTTCGGGTTCTGGATCTGCTGGCTCGGGCATTTCACGCCACGTCAGCTCAGCGCGTTCTGGCCGAGCTATTTCATGCTGGCCTACACCATCATGGGGCTGTGGGTCGGGTGGGCGTTCGTTGTCATCGGTCTCGGCATCACGGCGCTGACCCTGATCGGCTATTTCTTCGTCGGCGCCTGGTTCGACCTGTGGATGGCGGCGGTCAATGGCGGTGGCCTGATCCTGGGCGGCCTCTGGATGCGGCGGAACTGACCGATGGCCGAACTCGACGACATCATCCACCAGCCGCTGCGGCTCAAGATCATGGCGGCGCTGAACGCGCTGCCGGCCTCGACCGGGCTCGAATTCTCGCGCCTGAAAAAACTGACCGGCGCCACCGACGGCAATCTCGGCGCCCATATCGAGACGCTCGCCAAGGCCGGTTATGTCACCATTGACAAGGCCTTTGTCGGCAAGAGGCCGCAGACCACCGTGACGGCGACCGCGGCCGGGCGGGGCGCGTTCGCCCGGCACGTCGCCTATTTGCGGGAAATCATTGAGGCGTCGACCGCCTCCGGCAGCGGCTGACCCACAGCTTTCCACACCACAAGCGATCCGGTTGTTGCGGCACCGCGAGGCCGTGCTAAACCGTGCCTTGATTTCCACGCGATACTCATCGGTCGAACTGCACCCATGAACATCCTCCTGCTCGGTTCCGGCGGCCGCGAACACGCGCTGGCGTGGAAGATCGCGGCGTCGCCGCTGTTGACGAAGCTGTGGGGTGCGCCCGGCAATGCCGGGATCGCGCGCGAAGCCGAATGCGTGGCGGTCGATATCACCGACCATGCCGCGGTGATTGATTTCTGCAGGGCGAACCGGGTCGATTTCGTCGTGGTCGGCCCCGACGCGCCGATCGCGGCCGGCATCGTCGACGACCTCAATGCGGCCGGCTTCAAGGCGTTCGGCCCGACCAAAGCAGCGGGACAGCTCGAGAGTTCGAAGCGCTTCACCAAGGAGCTGTGCCGCGCCAACGGGATTCCGACCGCCGCGTTCGAGCATTTTCGCGATGCCGCCGCCGCCAAGGCCTATATTCGCCGGCAGGGCGCGCCGATCGTGGTCAAGGCCGACGGTCTCGCCGCCGGCAAGGGCGTGGTGGTGGCGATGACCGAAGCCGAGGCGCTTGATGCGGTCGACATGATGTTCGGCGGCGGCTTCGGCGAAGCCGGCGCCGAAGTCGTGGTCGAGGAATTCATGCAGGGCGAGGAAGCCTCGTTCTTCGCGCTGTGCGACGGCGAGCACGCGTTGCCGCTGGCCACCGCGCAGGACCACAAGCGCGCCTTCGACGGCGACAACGGACCCAATACCGGCGGCATGGGCGCCTATTCGCCGGCGCCGGTCATGACCGCGGCGCTGTGTGCGCAAGTGATGGAGGAGATGATCAAGCCGACGCTGCGGGCGCTGCGCGACATGGGCATGCCCTACAAGGGCGTGCTTTATGCCGGCGTCATGGTGACGGCGCAGGGGCCGAAGCTCGTTGAATACAACGCCCGGTTCGGCGATCCCGAATGCCAGGTGCTGATGCTGCGCATGATGTCGGACATCGTGCCGGCGCTGTTGGCCAGCGCCGATGGCCAGTTGAATCATTTCAGCCTGCGCTGGCTGGACGACGCCGCGCTGACGGTGATCATGGCCACGAAGGGCTATCCCGGTCCCTACGCCAAGGGTTCGGTGATCGCCGGTCTCGATGATGCGGCCAAGGTCGAGGCTGTGGAAATCTTCCACGCCGGCACGGTGGCGTCGGGCGACAAGATCCTCGCCAATGGCGGCCGCGTCCTCAACGTCTGCGCGCTGGGGAAAACCGTGACCGAAGCCCAGCGCCGCGCCTACCAGGCCGTCGACCGCATCCATTGGCCGGAAGGCTTCTGCCGCCGCGACATCGGCTGGCAGGCCGTCAGGCGGGAGCGGGAAGGGCAGAAATAACACCCATGTCCGATCTTGCCGACCTGTTCCCCGGCTATGCCGCCGAATGGATCAACACCCGATCGGGGCGAATCTTCGCCCGCGTCGGCGGCAACGGGCCGCCGCTGCTGCTGCTGCACGGCTTCTCCGAAACCCATGTGATGTGGCACCGCGTGGCGCCGCAGCTCGCCGACAAGTTTACGGTGATCATTGCCGACCTGCCGGGCTACGGCTGGTCGGACATGCCACACAGCGACGCCGACCATACGCCCTACACCAAGCGCGCCATGGCGGGTGCGATCATCGAGGCGATGGAGCAGTTGGGTCATGTGCATTTCGCGCTCGCCGGACATGATCGCGGCGGGCGGGTGTCGTACCGGCTGGCGCTCGACCATCCCGGCCGGCTGTCGCGCCTCGCGGTGCTGGATATCCTGCCGACCTACGACTATTGGGCCAACATGGACCGGCTCTACGCGCTGAAGATCTATCACTGGGCGTTCCTGGCACAGCCCTATCCGCTGCCGGAAACCCTGATCGGCGGCAATCCGGATTTCTTCCTGCGCCAGAAGATGGCAAGCCAGACCAAATCCAAAGACCTTGCCGCGATCGATCCGCGCGCGCTGGAACATTACCTCGCCGCATTCCGCGACCCTTCGCGGGTACACGCGATGTGCGAGGATTACCGCGCCGGCGCCTATGCCGATTTCGAGCACGACAAGGCGGACCTCGATGCCGGCCGCAAGATCACCATCCCGATGCTGGCGCTGTGGGGCGACGCCGGCATCGCCCGCGCGGCAGCGACACCGCTTGACACCTGGCAGAACTGGGCGACCAACATCACCGGCATGCCGATCAACTCAGGGCATTTTCTCTGCGAGGAAGACGCCGATGCAACGGCGAGGGCGTTGCAGGAATTCTTCAGCGCCGGGCCTTGAAAAACTCCCGCAGCAGCGTCGCGGATTGCTGCTCGCCCACCGATGGATAGACTTCCGGCGCGTGATGACAGGTCGGCTGCGCGAAGAAGCGCACGCCGGAATCCACGGCACCCCCCTTGGGATCGGCCGCGCCGTAATACAGCCGCCGGATCCGGGCGAACGAGATTGCCGCCGCGCACATGGTGCAGGGTTCCAGCGTGACATAGAGATCGCAGTCGATCAGCCGTTCGCTGCCGATGGCCCGGGCGGCCTCGCGGATGGCGAGAATCTCGGCGTGGGCGGTCGGGTCGAGATCGGTCAGGGTGCGGTTGGCGGCGATCGCGATGATCTCGCCATTGCGCACGATAGCGCATCCGATCGGCACTTCGCCGGCATTTCCGGCGTTTCCGGCCGCTTTCAGCGCCAAATCCATGAAAGAGGGGGTGGTCATTATCCGTCTTCTAACCCGCGTTGGCGGCCAGATCATGCGTTATTTCAGTATATTAGCCAGTCGGCGCTTTTGCGGATCGCGCTTGGCGGGAAACTCTGCTAGGAGAAGCCCATTCAGCAAAAGTGGATACCGGTTTTGCGTGAGAATGCGCCCAACAAAGTGAGCGCGCATTATCGATTTGCGATCCGATCCCGCGCCGCTCAACCCCTTCAGCGTCAAGAAACTGTGAGACCTCATGCCCCGCGATAACGACAAGAACGACGGCGCTTCGCGCGGCCGGCGTGATCGCCCCTCCGGCGGCAAGGGCCGCTCCGGCGCGGCGCGCGGACCGGAGAAGAAATTCGCCAAGCGCGGCTTTGCCGGCAAGAGCGAAGGCGCCGGGGGAGCCGAGAAGAAGTCCTACGGCAAGAAGCCCTATTCGGGTCCGGGCAAGCCTTATGCGGGAAAGCGCGAGGGCCCGCCGCCGCGGCGCGACGACGATCGCGCCCCGCGACGGAATTATGCCGCGGCTCCCCGGCGAGACAGGGATGACGCCCCGCGACGAGACCGAGATGACGCTCCGCGACGAGATCGAGATGACGCTTCGCGTCCGGCGCGCTTCAACCGCGATGACCGTCCGGGACGCAGCGGCGGCGAACGTCCCGATCGCGGACCGCGCAAGGACTTCCGTCCGCGCGAAGGTGGCGGCGAGAAACGGCCGTATACGCCGCGCGACCGCGGTGATGAAAAACGTCCCTACACGCCGCGCGGAGATGCTCCGCGTGGCGAGCGGCCGAACTTCAAGCGCGACGACCGCGACGCGCGCCCGGCGTCGCGTTTCGCCGACAAGAAGTTCGGCGACAAAAAGCCCTATGCGCCGCGCGGCGACCGCCCCCAGGGGGATCGTCCATATGGCGGCGGGCCGAAGAAATTCGGCGACAAGAAGTTTTCCCGCGGCGCGCCGGATCGAGGCCCGCGCAAGGATTTTGGCGATCGCCAGGATCGATTCAAGGATCGTGGCGAATCCAGGCCGTGGCAGAAACGCGACGCCAGTGCGCCGGATCACGTCGGCCGCAATTCCCGCACCTCGCGCGATGGCGCGCGCAGTTTCGACAAGCCGCGCTATGACAAGCCGCGCGACGATCGCGGCGGTGACGAGCGTCCGCGGTTTTCGCGGCCGCGCGAGGATCGGCCCAAGTTCGACCGGCCGCGCGAAGCGCGCAGCGACCGGCCGCGTTTCGATCGGCCGCGTGAAGATCGCCCGCAGCGGACCGACTGGCAGGAGCATCCGCGTTCCGAGGATCGCCCGCGCCGCGACGGCGAGGACGATTCAAGAATTTTCGCCAAGCGACCGGCGTTTGGCGGTCGCGGCGCCTACCGCGAGCGCAAGCCCGACGAGCGGCGTCCGCCACGCCCGCCGGCGCCGAAGAAGGCGGGCGAGCGCATCGCCAAGGTGGTGTCGCGCGCCGGGCTGTGTTCGCGCCGCGACGCCGAGGAATGGATCGTGCAAGGCCGCGTCGCCGTCAACGGCCGCGTGATCAATTCGCCCGCGCTCGACGTCACCTCGCGCGATGTCATCACCGTCGACGGTAAGCCGTTGCCGGCGCCCGAGCGCACCCGGCTGTTCCTGTTTCACAAACCGCGCGGCCTGATGACCACCCACGCCGATCCGGAGGGACGGCCGACCGTGTTCGACAACCTGCCGGAAGGCCTGCCACGGCTGATCAGCATCGGCCGGCTCGACTTCAACACCGAAGGCCTGCTGCTGCTCACCAATGATGGCGGGCTGGCGCGGACGCTGGAACTGCCCGATACCGGCTGGCTGCGGCGTTACCGGGTCCGCGCCCATGGCGAGGTGACCCAGGGCCAGCTTGATGAGTTGAAAAAGGGCGTCGAGGTCGACGGTGTCAAATACGGCGCGATCGACGCCACCCTGGAGCGCGACCAGGGCGCCAATGTCTGGCTGGTGTTCGCGATCCGCGAAGGCAAGAACCGCGAGGTCCGCAACGTGCTGGCGCATCTCGGGCTCGAGGTGAACCGCCTGATCCGGGTTTCCTACGGTCCGTTCCAGCTGGGCGAACTCGCCGAAGGCCAGGTCGAGGAGGTCAAGACCCGCGTGCTGCGCGAACAGCTCGGCGAAAAGATCGCGGCGGCGTCGGGCGCCGACTTTGCCCGCCAGGCGCCCAGCAAGGGCGACGGCGACGATCCGGTGGTGCCAAAGAAGCCCGTGGCGAAGCGCGGCGTGGTCGAGGACCGCAAGGGCCGCCGCGTGCTGGTGCAACGCAGCGGCAGCGACGAGGCCCGCGCCCGCAACGAACTCGAGGCCGGCGGCTATGGCCCTCCGAAGCGGCCGAAGCGCGGTTACCATGGCAAACGCGACCTCAAGCCAAGGGACGAGTGACGGCGTCAGCATGGTTGTACCGGGATTTCATGACGGGCATGGCGAACGTGTCGGCTTCGTTACGCTGTCAGACGGGGACGCATTCTGATGCGCGTGGTCGGCGGGCGGCTGAAGGGCCGCAACCTGGCGTCGCCGTCGTCGCGCGACATCCGCCCGACGGCGGACCGGTTGCGCGAGGCGCTGTTCAACATCCTGATCCATGCCTATGACGATCCGCTTGCGGACGCGCGCGTGCTCGACCTGTTTGCCGGCACCGGCGCGCTCGGCATCGAGGCGGTGTCGCGCGGCGCGGCATTCGCGCTGTTCGTCGACAATGGCGCCGAGGCGCGGGCGCTGTTGCGCAACAATGTCGAGGCGCTGGGGCTTGGCGGGGTGACCAAGGTCTATCGCCGCGACGCCGCCAATCTCGGCCCGGCCCATCCGCTCGAGCCGTTCTCGCTGGTGTTTATCGATCCGCCCTATCGCATGAAGCTCGCCGAGCAGGCGCTGGGGTCGCTGCACGACGGCAAATGGTTGACGCCGGCCGCGCTGGTGGTGGTCGAGGAGGCGAAGGCGGCGGGTTTCGCCGCTCCGCACGGCTTTACGGAGCTCGAGCGCCGCGCCTACGACGACACCGAGTTCACATTCCTGCGCGCGGATTGAAGCTTCCGCTTCGCGACGCCGCTGCCGGATGGTAACAGGATGACAACGGCACTGCGAAAGGGAGAACGACAACGTGACCACGCCAAACTATACCTGGGACCATGTCCATATCCGCACCCCCGATCCGGAGGCCACCGCGCAATGGTTTGCCGATACGCTCGGCGCGGAGATCGTGCGCTCGCCGACCCGGATCGACCTGAAACTCGGCGGCGCCAACATCTTCCTGGCGCCGGTCAAATCCGGTGACGGCGTTCATGCGCCGCCGGTGACGCCCTATCAGGGCCTCGATCATTTCGGCCTGGCGGTCAGGGATATCGATGCCGTCGCCGCGCATTTGAAAGCCAAGGGCGTCGAGTTCACCATGGACACCAGGACGATTCGCCCCGGCGTGCGTATCTGCTTCCTGCGCGGCCCGCAGGGCATTTCGATCGAACTCTTGGAGCGCGACGCGAAGTATCAGTGAGGGAAGCAATCCGCAACGATCGCTACTTAAAGGTGCCAAATCCCTGGAAGGCAACGCTTTGAGAAAACACGTTCGTCGCGGCGTTTGGGCGGGACGAGCGTGCGCCTTACACTCCGGCATCTGAAGTCGCATCGGTATTCTTTGTTGTGAATGCTATAGTGGTGCATAGATATTCATGCATCCGGGTCGGTTGCTCGGTTGGGCGACACGATGCTGGACCTGGCGCAACGAGGGAGGAGATCGGGTGAGCATGACGAGAGCGCCCTGCCGGAGCAGCCAGTATGCGGGACGTCGCTGAGTGGCTGAATGGCCTTGGCCTCGGTCAATATCGGTCGTCGTTCGCTGCTCACGACATTGATTTCGATGTCCTGAAGGATCTTACCGACGCCGATCTTGAATTGCTCGGGGTTTCGCTCGGGCACCGTAGAAAATTGCTGCGCGCGATCGGCCTGATCGAAGGCGGTCGTCATCTTTCGGACAAATCCGCCGAAGCCGCGGAACGTCGCAATCTTACGGTCATGTTTTGCGACCTCGTGGGATCCGCCGCCCTGTCCAACCGGCTCGATCCGGAAGAACTCCGTGGCGTGCTGATGCGCTACCAGGAGCTGATCACCGAGACCGTCGTGCAATTCGATGGATTCGTGGCCCGCTATATGGGCGATGGCCTGCTGATCTATTTCGGCTGGCCGACGGCGGCGGAGGACGACGCCGAACGCGCGGTGGCGGCCGGATTGCGATCCATCGAGGCTGTGCGGGATCTGCGGGTCGGCCCGGAACCGGTACAGGTGCGTCTCGGCATCGCGACAGGGCTTGCCGTCGTCGGCGACCTGATCGGAACCGGTGCCGCCAAGGAACAGTCGGTGATCGGGGAGGTGCCCAACCTTGCGGCCCGACTTCAATCGGTTGCCGCCCCGAATACCGTCGTGATCTCTGCCGCAACGCGCCAGTTGATCGGGGCCCGGTTCGAACTCGAGTCGCTCGGTTCGATGCCGCTCAAGGGCTGGGACGCGCCGGTGCCGGCCTGGCGGGTCATCGCCGAGAATCGCGGGGCGATCAGGTTTCCCGCGGTCGAGCCCGGTGCTGCCGAGTTTCTGGTCAACCGGACCCGCGAAATGCAAGTGCTCCGGGAAAAATGGGCGCAAGCCGAGAAGCACCATGGCCAGGTGGTGCTGCTGGTCGGCGAGGCCGGAATTGGCAAATCGAAAACCGTGGCGGCGCTTGCCGCCCGGCTGAGCGGCTCCCCGCACCGTCGCGTGACGCTCCAGTGCCTGCCGCATCACTCCACCGATGCGCTGCATCCCATCGTTCGGCAGATCGAGCACGTTGCCGGGTTCGCGCCGACCGATCCGCCGCCGCGCCGGCTGGAAAAGCTCGAGGCGTGGGTGCGGCAGGACGACAGTCCGACTTCACCCGTCGAACTGGGCCTGTTCGCGGCGTTGTTGTCGGTCTCGACCGACGGGCGCTATCCGGCGCCCGATCCCGATCCGCAGCGTCGCAAGGCGATGACGCTGGCGCTGCTGCGGGAACGCTTCGAACGGCTGGCGAGCCGGGAGCCGTTGCTGCTGCTGCTCGAGGACGCGCATTGGATCGATCCGACGACGCTCGAATTGTTTGAGATGCTGATGCAGCGGGTCCCGGCGCTGCCGGTGCTGATGATCGTCACCTGCCGCCCGGACTTCGTGCCGTTCGACAACGGCACGGCAGATCTCACCCTGCTGACGGTGACGCGGCTGAACCGGACCGAGTGCGGCGAGCTCATCCATCACGTCGCCGGCGGCAAGGCCCTGCCGGACCAGTTGCTCGGGCAGATCCAGACCAAGACCGACGGCGTGCCGCTGTTTGTCGAGGAACTGACCAAGACCGTGCTCGAATCCGGCGGATTAACCGAGTCGGAGGATCGCTGGCTGCTGCGGGGACCGAGCGCGCCCTTAAGCATTCCGGCCTCGCTGCAGGATTCGTTGATGGCGCGGCTTGACCGGCTGGGTTGGGCCAAGGAGCTGGCGCAGGTCGCGGCGGCGCTGGGCCGGGAGTTCTCGCACGCTGTGTTCGTGGTGGTTGCCCGGCGCTCGACCCGATTTTCGACGCGCCTCGAGGAAGGGATGTCGCGGCTCATCGATGCGCAATTGCTGTTCGGGCGCGGTGCCGGCGAGGTCCTGAGCTACTATTTCAAGCATGCGCTGGTGCAGGATGCTGCCTACGCCAGCATGCTCCATAGCAGGCGCAGGGAGCTGCACCGCCGCATCGCCGATGTCCTCGAGACCATGTTTCCCGAAATTGCCGAGGCGCAGCCCGAGGTGGTCGCGCACCATCTGACCGAGGCGCAGCTCGACGAGCGCGCCGTCACGTGGTGGCGGCGGGCCGGGCAGCGCAACGTCCATGCATCCGCCAACATCGAAGCCATCGCCAATTTCGAGCGCGGCCTCGCGCTGCTGGCGAAGCTGCCCCAGGGAGGCGGCCGGGACGCCGTCGAACTGGATATCCGCATCGATCTGGGGGTGCCGCTGATGGGCACCGTTGGCTATACCGCACCGGAATTTCAGGACAACACCCGCCTCGCCATGGAAATCTGCGAACGTAGCGGCGACCAGGGCCGGCTTTATCCGGTTCTGTGGGGCCGGGTCGCGCAAACCTTCTCGGCCGGCGACGTCGCCAATGCGCTGCCCATGGCCGAACGTTTCCTGCAGTCCGCCGAGCGGCAGAACGATCGGCAGCTTCGCATGATCGGGCACCGCCTCTACGGCATGACGCTCTACGGCCACGGCGACCTGCAACTGGCGCGCCATCATCTGGAACGCGCCCTCGAGCTGTACGACCCTCGCGCCGACGTCAACCTGACCTACGCCTACGGTGCCGACCAGCGGGTCGCGGCCTTGTCCTATCTTGGCCGAACCCTGCACCAGCTTGGACATCCCGAGCAGGGCGTCGCCATGGTCGAGGAGGCGATGATGGCGGCGCGATCGCCCGGGCATGTCAACACCATTATCTACGCGCAGGCCTGCATGCTGGAGATGCGGCTGATGCGGCGGGAACTCGATGCCATAGCGGGGGAGGCTGCAGCGCTGGCCGAACTGGCCCAGGGACACGCGGCGCGCACCTACCAGATCGTCGCCCGCACCATCCCCCACATGATGAACCTGGAACGCGCCGACGCCGGTGACGCCCTCGAGGGGTTTGCCGGCGGCATCCGCGAACTGCGTTCGCTGAACTGGAATTACTGGGCTACCCGCATTTGTCTGGCCGGGGCCGAAGCCTGCGCCGACGCAGGACGGATAGCGCATGGCCGCGACTGGCTGGAGCAGGCGCGGTCGCTGATCGAAGGGCTGGGCCAGGACCTGTGCCTGCCGGAATTATATCGGCTGCGCGCATCGATGCTGCGCGCCGAAAATGCACCAGTCGAGGAAGTGGAGGCCGATCTGCATCGCGCCGTCGCGACGGCGCGCGCGCAGTCGGCGCGATGGTCGGAGCTGCGGTCGACCGTCAGCCTCGCCCGGTTGCTGCGCGATACCGGCAAGCCCGCCGACGCGGCCGGATTGCTCGGGCCGCTTTGCGCGAGTTTTGCCGAGGGTGCAGATTTGCCTGATCTGATCGAAGCCAAACACCTGCTCGACTCGCTCCAGCGCGCCATGTAACCTGCCCTTAACAACCAGGGGGCGAGCCGCGCAATGACGGGCATTGTCGAACTGTTCTTTCTTCCGCCGCTCGCCATCGGGCGCCTGGGAGGCAGCGACACACCTCTGGAAAGCTTCCACTGGGGCGCCGACAACGCCATTCATGCGGCCCATCGCACCATGATCGAGCCGGCGGTGACGCTCGAGATTGCCGAGGACGGCACGCCGCTGCCCTACATTCCCTCTGCGATCCGCTTTCGCGACGCCGGAAAGCTGCGACCGGTTGCGCCGTTCTTCGAACTCTGGGTTCGAACCCAGGGGGAGCAAGAGGTCCGGGAGGTCCCCCTGACGCTGGACCTGCTCGACAGCCTCGGCCTCGAAATCGGCGACCTGCGTTTCCGGATTTCGGTGGCCAACAAGAAGGCGCAGCGCCGTACCCGAGCAGGTCTCGTGCAGTTTCGTGGCGCGGGTTGAGGCTGCGGGCAACGATCACGCGCGCAAGCCGCTGCTGGCGAGCAGCCCGCATGATCCCGATCATCAGCCGCTGGTATTCTGGGATGCGCCGGTGCCGTTGGGCTCGTTCCAGGTGGTGCGACCGCTGCGGGCAACGGTTCTGGGCGTCGATCTCTCCATCATCCGCGTGCGCTTCACGCCCGCCAAGGGCGAGGTCTACGGCCCGCCGACGGCAATTGCGTCGATCTCCTCCCCGTTGCCGGAAGGCGAGAACCTGGTCTGGGACAGGGTCATGCAGGGCCGGATGCACGAGATCGTCAAGCCGGAGAACCGGATCCTGAACCCGAATTCGGCGTGGTCGCACTACGTCGGCGCCGCCGCCGGCCAGACCGACCCGCGAGCCCTATGACAGCTACGACGGCGCCAAGTGCGGCGACCAGACCTCCTTCGGCGTGGTGGACGACACCTGCGACGGCGTCATCGAGGCCCATCTGGTGGTCGAGGGGGCGCGCTGGAGCGCCTATGCGCGGGTGACCGCGAGCCCTCCCGACTACGCGCCGGATCGACGTCCGTTCAACTCGGTCGCCGACGACCTCGCCGACCGCGACCTCCCGGAAACGACGGTCAGCGAGCAGACGCTCGATGTGACCGAAGAGGAGATTGCCGATCTGTTCAACCGTGTGTTCGAAACGGCCACGCAGATCAATCTCGATGCCGAGCGATACCGTGGCGTGGCAAAGCAGCCCAGCCACAAATTTCCGCCGAAGACCGACCTCATGAGCATGACCGGGAGCGATCGGCCCTATGCCGATCTCGCCACCACCCTGATCACCGATGCGGACGCCGTCGAAGGCAACGAGCCGCCGAATGCCCGGCTGCCGTACACGGAGATGGCCAAGGTGGCCCACGCATCCCTGACCGACATCTACGATCTGCTGGATTTCATGGCGACCCGCGCCGGACATGTCCGGCAGCTGGTGCGTCCGCCGTTCGGGCGGTTTGGCCAGTTCGCCGTCACGCCGGGTGAGCAGCCGAACCCGCAGTTCCGCGATCCGCGCGTCGAGCGCGACACCATGCACGACATGCGGATGCCGCCCTACATGCGCGATTCGGATTGCAATCCGTTGTCGCTCACCTGGCGGCAGTATCAGACCCTGATGAAGCTCGTGGACCTGTTGGCGCCGCCGGCCGCCGCTGTGGCCGCGCACGCGCACGGCGTCGCGCATGCTGCCGCTCCGGCCGCGCATGTTCGCGCCCGCAGCCGCATCGAGCGACGCGTGGCCGCCGTGCTTGCCGCCCGCGATCAATCCGTTCGGCCGAGGTGAGGAGTGCGGCGTGACTGACGGCACAAAGATTTTCCCGCGCAATCTCACGGCGCGCGCGGCCCATGTGGTGGCGGGAAATCCGGACATATCGCGGCCCGAGGACTCGGTGGGGAACTGTTTTCCCGGCCTCGATATGGATGTGCGCAACCTGGACCGGCGCTTCTTCCCGGGACTGGTGTTCGAATTCATCTCCGACGGCGACACGCCCGAGCCCAACCGGCTGGGCGCCTTGCTGCTGTATCCCGACGGCCTCGGTGATCCCGAACTGCAACCCGAATACCTCGACCAGCTCGGGCCGGCGGACAGGGCCTTGATCGCGCCGCTGCGCGCCGACCTGTTCAAGCGACTGATCGGCGACCTGCAGGATCAGCTTGCGACCGGGACCTGGTATCTCGACTGGATCGAGCAGGGCGGCAAGCGCATTTCCACCAAAACCCCGCCGCCCGAGAATTTGCCGCTGGATGGGATCGTGGTCTGGCGGCTGGTGCGTGGCCTGATTCCGGGCGAAGTCAGCATCGGGCTTGGTCGACGTGGTGCTCCGGGGCGCGCAGCTCATGTCGAGTTGAAAGGCTGGCGCCGGCTGTTCACCTTGCCGCGTACCGGGGTGCTCAGTCGTGCCTATCAGCCGGGCGAGTTGATGATGAGCATGTGCTCACCCTGGCAGCATGATTTCCGCGATTGCGCCTGCCATTACTGGGCGTCCAACCGGCCCGATGTGGTGCACGGCGAGATCGCAATCGGCGAGCAGACCCTGCCGGGTGGCCTTGCCACCGATCCAGTGCGCGCCATGACGCGCCTCGACTGGATGCGCGCCGATCGCTCGCGCGGAGCCGAGGCCGCGGTGCTCAATACGCTGGATGCCATCCGGTCGTTCCAGATGGATCACTTCCAGATCAACCGAACCTGGCAGGATCTCAACATCGTCTTGAACAACACCGAGATCGGTTCGGTGTATCTGCCGCCGTCGCCCGAAACCGCCGAGCCGTACGGTTCGCCGGCGGAACTCTATGGCGTCATCCGCGACACGCTGGCGCCGCTGGAAATGACGCTGGCGATCGAATACCTCTATGCCAGCCTCTCGTTGATCCCGCGCGATGCGCCGGCCGATCCGCGCCGGCCGGATCTTGGCGAGCATGCGGAATTCGTCCGGCAATACCTGCTGCTCACCGCGGTCAACGAAATGCAGCATCTGCGCTGGGCCAACGAGTTGCTCTGGGTGCTGGCAAGAAGCATCCCTTCGCTCGGGCCCTACGTGCCGGTGCTGAAGATTGCGCCGAACATACCCATGGGTCCCGGCCGAAGCCGTCCCAGCGCGCTGCGCCCGCTCGAGCCAAAGGTGCTCGAAGACTTCATCGCGGTCGAAGAGCCGAGCGGCACCATCGATGGCGCCTACGCGCGGGTGGTGGCGACGCTGGGGCGGAGCGAATATCCGCCCCATCTGCGCGATCTCGCCAGCCGCATCATCGGTGAAGGCACCGAGCACTTCACCCGGTTCCGCGACATCAGGGCGGTCCTGAAGCCCTACAAGGATGTGAATCCGGTGCCGTACCTGCGTCCGCTGCGGCTCGGATCGCCGGAGCAGGCGACTGCGGCGCTTGCTGCCTACCAGGCGATCGTGGACGGGCTTAGCTCTGCCTATGCGGCCATGGCGGCGGGCGACCTCGCCAACGGCGGCACGGCCCTGGTCGAGGCGCGCCAGGCCATGACGACGCTGCTTGCTGCGGGCGAAACGCTGGCCGGCCGGAATCTCGGCATTCCATTCTGGCCGTCCGCATGACGCCTGCATCCGCGCCCGCCCTGCATCGCTTCGATACGACGATCGGCCCGCACGTCCTGATGGTCGACGGGTCGCGGATCTATGCCGTTGACCGCGGGCTCGACCGCGAAATGGACCTGCTGGCCGATGCCAGGCCGGACGCCGTGCTTGACCTGTTGGCGCGACACGGTCTGTCGGCCGAGGGTTTCATGACCGGGGATGTGCCGCAGGATCCCCCGATGCGGAGCCTGTCGTTGGCCGTCGCGCAAGCCTGCAATCTCGGCTGCACCTACTGCTACGCCGAGCAGGGCAGCTTCGGCGGCAAGGCGGCGAGCATGGGCTGGGATGTCGCGCGCGACGCGTTGACCGGCTTGATCCACGCCGCGGCACCGGGCGAAGCGGTCAAGATCGCATTCCTCGGCGGCGAGCCGCTGGCGAACCGGGCCTTGGTCCGCCGGGCCACCGAGTTCGCGGTGGCGCTTGCCGGCGAGCGCGGCGTTCGGCCGGCATTTGCCATAACCACCAATGGCACGCTGGTCGGCCCTGACGATGCGGTGTTCTTCGCGCGTCATCGCTTCGCCGTCACCGTCAGCATGGACGGCACCGAGGAAGCGCACGACCGGCAGCGCCCGTTCCGCGACGGCCGCGGCAGCTACCGCCGGATCCTCGCCAACCTTGCACCGCTGTTCGAGCAGGGCGAGGCGTTGCAGGTCGGGGCGCGGGTCACCGTCACGCCGCGCAATCTGGCGCTGCGCGAGTTGCTCGATCACCTGATCGGGCTCGGCTTTCATTCGGTGGGATTTTCCCCGGTGCTGAAATCGCCTGGTGCAACCGATGAGATGCAGATACCGGATCTCGATGTGTTGCTGGAGCAGATGATCGCATGTGGCGAGGCGTTCACCACGAGGACGATCGCGGGCGAGAGCTATCCGTTCTCCAACATGCAGACCGCCATGCGCGAGTTGCACCGCGGCACCCATCGCCCGTATCCGTGCGGCGCCGGGGCCGGATATTTCGGCGTGTCCGCCACCGGCGGCCTGTTCGCGTGCCACCGTTTTGTCGAAGACCCCACAGGCGCCATGGGAAATGTGCGCGACGGAATTGACCGTAACGCGCAACGCCATTGGCTCGAGAGCCGCAGCGTGGATCGGCAGGAACCGTGCCGCCAGTGCTGGGCGCGTTATCTCTGCGGCGGCGGCTGCCATCACGAGGTGATCCATCGCGGGCGACCCGCCTGCGATTATATTCGCGGCTGGCTGCACTATTGCCTGCAGGCCTATGTCACGCTGGGCGAGCAGGCCCCCGGGTTGTTCGCAGCGATGCGATGACACGCGCGCTGCAGACCGAGATTGCCGTGTTGGGCGGCGGACCGGCCGGATCGGCGGTCGCCTATCGGCTCGCGCGCCTCGGTCATCGCGTCCTCCTGGTGAGCGCCGACCAGCCTGATGGCATCGACCGAACCGAGATGCTGCCGCCGTCGATCGAGACGCTGGCGGGTGCATTTCCGTTCGGGCCGGCCCTTGCCGTTCAGCCACCCGCGCCCTTGACCCGGGTCCGCTGGTCGGGATTCGACGAGGATGTGCGCCCACACCCCGGCACGCGCCTGGTGCAGCGGGCGTCGTTTGACCGTTCGCTGCTGCACATCGCCGCCGCCGCCGGGGTCGAACTGATCCAATCCACCCGTGCCCGCCGCCCCCACCGCACGCCGCAAGGCTGGGTGGTGCCGATCGACAGGGCAGGGGATCGGCGCAGTGTGACCGCGCGATTTCTCGTCGATGCGGCAGGTCGTCGCGGTGGGTTCGCTCGCCAGAGCCGCCTGCTGGCAGCAGCGACGGTGGCCCTGTACGCGCGGTGGACACCGGCCTCGATCGGGGCCGGCGAAATCTGGGTCGAAGCCCTGCCTGATGGCTGGTGCTGGGGCGCCGGCGTTGCCGATGGCGTGCTCGAAGCCGCCACCTTCGTCGACATGGCCGAGTGTCGCGGCCTGGGGCTTAAGGCGCTGCGGCGACGGCATGGCGAACTTCTGCTGCAGAGCCGGCGCTTCGGCGACGCGCTGCGTGACGCGGTGCCGGGTTCCGTGCGTGTCTGCGACGCCTCCGCGACAATGGATGAGGATCCGGCCCAGCCTGACCTGATCCGGGTCGGCGATGCGGCGTTCGCCCCGGATCCGATGTCCTCGCAAGGCGTGCAGGCGGCGCTGCGGTCCGCCGTTCAGGGGGCGGCGGCGGTCCACACGATTCTGAGTGGCGGCGACGCCGAGGCAGCGATCTCGTTCTACCGTGACGCGGTCCAGGCCACCGCGACGCGGCATCGCTCCGCGACGGCTGAACTGTATGCCGGGCACCAACGCTGGCGCGACCGCCCGTTCTGGCGCGCCCGCGCCGCGCCGGTCACCGATCAGCCTGTTCGGTCTGCGCCGGTTCATGCCATGGACACCGATCCCGCGCTCCGGCTCGCGCGGGACGTAACGATCGTGGCCGCGCCGGCGCTGGTCGGCGATCTGATCGAGCGGATGCCGTCCGTGATGCATCGCTCGGAGCAGCGTCCGGTCACATGGCTGAACGGTCATCTGCTGGCTCCGCTGCTGGACCGCATGGAATCCGGCGAGCGTGCTTCGGCAATCCTCGCCGGCTGGTCGGCCACGATGCCGGCGGATGAAGCCTGCTCGGTGCTCAACTGGCTGATGGCTCGCGGCATCGTCGAGCCCGGCGAGCCGCCGTCCTGACGCGGTGAGGGCGTGGCTCACCGTCGGCCGAACAGTTTCTCGATGTCGCCGAGTTTCAATTCCACGTAAGTCGGGCGGCCGTGGTTGCACTGGCCCGAATTCGGCGTGTCTTCCATCTCGCGCAGCAGGGCGTTCATTTCCTCAGGCTTCAGCCGTCGGCCGGCGCGGACCGAACCGTGGCAGGCCATGGTGGCGGCGACGTGCATCAGGCGGCGTTCGAGCGGCAGCGCTTCGTCCCATTCGGCCATGTGGTCGGCGAGGTCGCGCAGCAAGGCGCCGGCATTGGCCTTGCCGAGCAGGGCAGGCGTCTCGCGCACCGCGATGGCGCCGGGACCGAAGGATTCGACGGCGAGACCGAACGTTGCCAGTTCTTCGGCACGGTCGACCAGTTGCTCTACCGTCGCTTCGTCGAGTTCGACGATTTCGGGAATCAGCAGCAGCTGCCGTTGCACGCCGTTGCGCTCCAGCGATGCCTTCAGCTTCTCGTAGACGATGCGCTCATGGGCGGCGTGCTGGTCGACGACGATGAGGCCATCGCGGGTCTGCGACACGATGTAGGTCTCGTGAATCTGCGTGCGCGCGGCGCCGAGCGGGCGATCCACCAGATCGGCCGGGGCAGCCGGTTCGAAACGCACGTCGGCGCTGGGCGCGCCGACGTCGAACGCGGCCTGTCCCGGCTCGGCCAGGGCCGCGGATCCGCCGAACGAGGCCCGAGGGCCGACCGGATAGGCCGGCGAGCGCTGCCAGTCCCAGTTCGCCGCGCGCGGCGCCGTTCCCGGACGAAATGACGCCAGCACCGCGCCGCCGTCGCTGTTGGCGGCGGTGCGCCTGCCCTCGCGGGCAAGGCCATCCTTCAGCGCGTGCACGATCAGCGCGCGCACCAGGCCGGCATTGCGAAACCGCACTTCGGTCTTGGCCGGATGTACGTTGGCGTCGACACCCTCGGGATCGAGGGTCACGAACAGCGCCACCACGGGATGGCGGTCGCGCGGCAGATAGTCGGAATAGGCTGCGCGCACTGCGCCCAATATCAGCTTGTCGCGCACCGGGCGGCCATTGACGAACAGATATTGACCGAGCGCATTGGCGCGGGTCAGCGACGGCGCCGCGGCAAAGCCCTCGACGACCACGCCTTCGCGCTCGCTGCGCACCTCGATGGCGCTGCTGCGAAAATCCGCGCCCAGGATATCTCCGAGCCGCGTCAGCCGGCCGGCGGCGCCAGGCAGCGCTGCGGCCCAGGTCACCGGCGCACGTTCCTCGCCGGCGAGCGTGAACGCGACATCGGGCCGCGCCATGGCGAGGCGTCGCACCACTTCGCGGATGGCCTCGGCTTCGGTGCGGTCGGTCTTGAGAAACTTCAGCCGCGCCGGCGTGGCATAGAACAGATCGCTGACCTCGACGCGGGTGCCTTGCGACAGCGCCGCCGGCACGATGGCGGATTTGGCGCCGCCTTCGACGTTCATCGACCAGGCATGCGGTTCGCTGGCATGGCGGGTGGCGATGACGAGCCTGGCCACCGCGCCGATCGACGGCAGCGCCTCGCCGCGAAATCCGAGCGTGCGGATGCGCAGCAAATCTTCGTCATCGAGTTTCGAAGTGGCGTGGCGGTCGACCGCGATGGCCAGGTCGGCACGGGTCATGCCGTCGCCGTCGTCGGTGACGCCGATCCGTCGCCGGCCGCCGCCGTCGCTGAAGATATCGATCCGGCTCGCGCCGGCGTCGATGGCGTTTTCCACCAGTTCCTTGACTACGCTGGCCGGCCGCTCGACCACTTCGCCGGCGGCGATGCGATTGACGATGGTCTCAGGCAGCTGGCGGACGGGCATGGAAACAACTCGTGGCGAGGATGACGCCATTTTAGGGATTTTTAGTGCCTGGCGGGAGGGCCGTATCCAAACTCTCCCCGCTGTTTACCGGGAGGATAAATGCGGCCTCAATCGTCAAATCCGCCCGAGCCGCGTCTGGCCTTGATGTCACTGCGGCGCTTCTTGCCTTCCAGGCGTCGTTTCTTCGAGCCAAGCGTCGGCTTGGTCGGCCGCCGCGGCGTCGGCCGCACCATCGCCTCGCGCAGCAGTTCGAGCAGGCGGTCGACGGCATCGGCGCGGTTGCGTTCCTGGGTGCGGAAGCGCTGGGCATGGATGACGATCACGCCATCCTTGGTCATGCGTTGGCCGGCAAGCCGTTCCAGCCGGGCCGCGTTGTCCGGCGCCAGCGCCAGCCGCCGGGTGTCAAAGCGCAACTGGGCTGCGGTGGAGAGCTTGTTGACGTTCTGCCCACCCGGGCCGGAGGCACGGACGAAGCCGATTTCAATATCGTTCTCGTCGATGGCAAGGTCGCGGGTAATCCGCAGCATGGGTCACCAGGGCCGGGAATCTCCGGAAGGGTGTTGGATGAAAAGCCGGCGTAACGGCTGCGACATCGATTGGCAACGAAAAGTCGCTCCCTTTCGACGTCATGGCGGGGAGCAAAGCGACAAACGATGAACTTTGCCGATGCCTGGAAGGTCCTAGGTCGTAGGCATGACGTTTACGACCTAGTTCGCCGCCGGTTCGACCGAGGCGGGCTGCGCGGCGGCCTCGGGCGCGCGGCCGACCACGACGGTCACCAGGCCCCGGCTCCACAGCCGCTTCGCGGCCGCTCTGGCCTGGTCCAGGGTGACGGCCTCCACGAACGAATTGCGTTTCTCGATATAGTCGATGCCAAGGCCGTCCAGTTGATACTGCAACAGTGCCGCGGCAAGTTTCGACGAGGTGTCGAGCGCCAGCATCTGCGAGCCCTTGAGGTACGACTTGGCCTCGTCGAGTTCCTGTTGGGTCGGCCCGGCATCGGCCATTCGCCGCACTTCCTTGTTGATGGCATCGACGGTTTCCGCCGCGCGGTCGCCGCGCGTCGCGGTCGAGCCGACGAATAGCGCCGAATGATCCATCCAGATCAGCAATTCAGACACCGAATAGGCGAGGCCGCGTTTCTCGCGGACTTCGCGGTAAAGCCGCGACGACGAGCCGCCGCCGAGAATGTGGTTGACGACATAGCCCGCCATGAAATTCGGATCGTCGCGCTTGAGACCAGGGCCGCCGAATGTCACGACAGTTTGCGGCACCTCGAGCGGGATGAAGAACCGCTGCGGCGGCGCCGCCGCCCCGACGTCGCCGATCGGGGCAAGCGCGGCCTTGTCAGGCAATCCGCCGAAGGTCCGGTCGAGCAATCGGCCGAGCGTCGCACCATCGACGTCGCCGACCACGGCGATCCGCAGCGTGTCCTTCGCCAGCACGCGCCGCGCGTATTCCCTGAGGTCGTTGACGTCGATGGTCGGAACGCTGCGCAGGGTGCCGCCGGCCGGCCGGGCATAGGGGTGATCACCGAAGCTCGCCTCGAGGAATTTGCGGGTGGCGAGCGCGTTGGGGCTGGCGCTCTGGCGGCGCAGGCCCGATAGCGTTTGCGCGCGAATCCGCTCGATGTCGGCGGCCTCGAAATGCGGCGAGGTCAGCGATAGCCGCAGCAGTTCGAACGCCTCCTCGCTGGTGTCCTTGAGCATTCGCAGCGAGCCGCGGAAATAGTCGCGCGTCGCGCTGAAGTTGAGGTCGATGGCGCGGCGTGCGAGGCGTTCATGGAACGCGCTGGAATCAAGGTCGCCGGCGCCTTCGTCGAGCAGGTCGGCCACGAGATCGCCGACGCCGGGCTTGCCGGCGGGATCCTGCGCCGCGCCGCCGCCGAAGGCATATTCCATTGCGATCAGCGGCACGGTTGAGTCCTGCACGAACCAGGCCTCGATGCCGCCGGGCGAAACCAGATGCTGGATTTTCGCGGCGGCGTGCGATGGCGTCGCTGCCGGCAGGCTCAATGCGAGGCCGGCCAGCAATGCGAATGCGAGGCGGCCCGTGCGATATCCGAAAGCTGTCACGACCGCTTCTCCTCGAGTTTCGTCGCGCCGTCCTTGATCAGATAACCGGTCACCGAACGCTTCTTGTCGAGCCATTTCCGCGCGGCATCGCGGACCTGTTCGGCGGTGACGGCGCGAATCCGGTCGGGCCAGCTTCGGATGTCATCGACGCTCAAGCCGACGGTGAGCGCGGCGCCATACCAGCGCGCCAGCGCGGCCTGGCTGTCCTGGGCGTAGACGGCCTCGGCGACCAGTTGGGTTTTGACGCGCTCCAGATCGGAAGCGGGAACCGCGTTTTGTGCCACATCGGCGATCACGCCGTCGATCACCTTCTCGACGGTGACGAATTCGACGCCGGACTTCGGCGATGCGGCGACGGTGAACTGACTGTCGTCGACCGCGGTGCCCTGATAGCTGGCGCCGGCGCTGACGGCGAGCGGCTTGTCGACCACCAGCGCCCGGTACAGATAGGAGTTGCTGCCGCCGCCCATCAGCTGCGCCAGCACCTCCAGCGCGGGACTTTCGCCAGCGGCGGCGGTGACCGCGGAGGGTACCAGGTAATAGCGCCGTACACCCGGTTGCTCGACGCGCGGGTCGGCCAGCGTCACGGTGCGCGGTCCGGCGGGCCGCGGCTCCTGCGGACGCAGACGCCTCGCCGCGATCGCCGGCTGCGGCGCCACGGCGCCGAAGGTCCGTTCCGCGATGGCGCGGACGTCGTCGGCTTCGACGTCCCCGGCGATCACCAGCGTCGCGTTGTTTGGCGCGTAGAACCGCCTGTAGAACGCCAGCGCGTCTTCGCGGCCAAGCTTTTCGATCTCGTGATGCCAGCCGATCACCGGGCGGCCGTAGGGATGATTGAGGTAGAGCGCGGCCATTATCTGCTCGGCGAGCCGCGCGTCGGGATTGTTGGCGACGCGCATGTTGTACTCCTCGAGCACCACGTCGCGCTCCGGCAGCACGTTTTCATCCTTGAGAACCAGGCCGGTCATGCGATCGGCCTCGAATTCCATCATGGTGGCGAGCTGCTCGCGCGGCACGCGCTGGTAATACCCGGTGTAGTCGGTGGAGGTGAAGGCGTTCTCGTTACCGCCGGCCTTCAGCACGGTTTCGGAGAACTCGCCGGCGGGATGTCGGGTGGTGCCCTTGAACATCAGGTGTTCGAGAAAGTGGGCGAGACCTGATTTTCCAGCGGTCTCGTCGGCGGAGCCGACCTTGTACCAGATCATCTGGGTGACCACTGGTGTGCGATGGTCCGGGATCACCACGACCTGCAAGCCGTTTTGAAGCGCAAACGTCGCCGGGCGCTCCGACGTGACGGTTTGGGCGCTGGTCCGCTGCGCCGGCAACGCCGGCGCCAGAAGGAGTGTCAAGACTGCAGCGGAACGAATGGCGTAGTGACGGGATGACGGCATGTCAGGCTGACTGCTCCTCGGCACGGATGAAACGTCGCGCCGGAAAGCATGCGCGGGCAGGACGATCGCAAGACGATCCTGAATCGCAAAACGATCGTGGTAGCGAGCGAGCCTCGACCAACTCCGAGCCCCGACCAACCTCAGCGCAACCGTGACGCCAGCTCGCCGCGGCCGTCAATATTTCCCCGTCATCGGATTGATTTCCGACGAATTCCTCATGATTTCCTTCGGTCCGGTCCCGTAGGCGTAGTTGGGCGAAGGGGTCTGGTAACCGGTCGGCGGCTGGGTCAGGGAATCCCGCGCCGGCTCGCCCTTGAACGGCGCGGTCTGCACCGCCCCGGTGCCGCCGAACATCTTCGAGAACGTGCCGCTGTCGACGCCGAGCTGGCTTGGGCTCATCATGGGATTCGCCATGGGATCGCCCGGCCGCGCAGTGTCAACGCTGCTTGCGGTGGTCCTTCGCGGATGCTTGACGGCCATTTCGGCGGGCGTCAGGGAGCGGCCTTCTTCCAGGATGTTCCAGTTGCGTTTCTTGCTGGCCTCGGCCGCGGCCTTGCGCGCCGCGACGTCAGGATCCTTCGGCCAGTTCGGAGCGTTGGCGGCGGTCGCACCGGAGTCCGGCGGCGGCAGGTCGAGCTTGGGAGGAACCACCAGCGGCGAACGTTCGCGGTAATCGATGCCGCGATTTTCCATGTTGGTCGCGCCGATCCCGCTCATGATCCCGTTGATGATCTTGTGCTCGAACGACGTATCTTCATCGTCCTCTTGGGCGCGGGCGGCGCCGGCGCCCATGACGAGGCCAATGCCCGCGGCGACCGCGGCCAGACGCAGCGCCGACAACCATGTCTTCGATGAATGCTGCTTCGATGAATGATGCACAACCCAACCGTTGGCTTCGGTCTCGCGCATTGCGTTCATCCTGTTCAATTTGCTCAATTTTCCTCAACGGGCCGACGATCGGGGAAACTCCGTATCAGCCGGGATCAGGGCGCTTTTACGGCGGGTGACCCCAGGAAGGAATCATACAACAGCGCCGCTACCCCGGCAACGATCGCCGCGTCCGCGAGGTTAAACACATACCAGTTAAAGGTTTTTTCGCCGATCTGGATGTGAAACAGGGCGAAGTCGACCACCGCGCCGTAGGCAAAGCGATCGATGGCGTTGCCGATGGCGCCGCCGATGATCATTCCGAGCGCCACGGTCGCGGTCCGGGTGGTCGAGCGCGCCATCCAGATTGCCAGGACTACCACCGCGACAGCCTTGACCACCGTCAGGACCAGTTGGGCGACCGGGCCTCCGTCCTGAAACCAGCCGTAGCTGATGCCGGTGTTCCAGGCGAGCTCCAGGTCGAAAAACGGCGTAACCCTCACCGCGCCACGATGGCCGATGTCAAATACGAACAGCAGCCACAGCTTGGTCGCCTGGTCGAGCGCCAGCACGGCGACGGCGGCAATGAGGCCGAGGCGGAGGCGAGCGGTCATGGGTTCAAAATCGCCGGCATGTCAGCTGATGCCCAACGCCTTCCACTCCCGCAGCGCCTGCGCGTCACGCGGCGAGACATCGGGATATTCGGGATCCGTGCCGACATCGGGCAGGATTTTCCACGACCGCGCGCATTTGATGCCTTGGGCCTTCTCCACCACGACGGCGACACCGGGCACGTCGCCCAGCGTAAACGCCTCGGACGGCGAAGGGGCATTGGTCACCATCGCATTGGAGGTGATGCAGACCTCGGCGAGATCGACGTCGAACAGCGTGTCGAAAATGGTCTTGTCCGACACATAGACCAGCGGTGACGCCTCCAGCGAGGAACCGATCCGCTTGGCGGCGCGTTCCAGTTCCAGCGCGCCGGTGACGACGCGGCGGACATTGCGGATGATGTCCCACTTTGCCACCAGCGCGTCGGTGCGGAACGCCGCGAGCCCCTGCGGAAACAGCGTCAGATGCACCGAAGGTTCGGCGTCCGGCTTGTACAGCCGCCACGCCTCTTCGGTGGTGAACGACAATACCGGCGCCAGCCATTTCAGGATGGCGTCGCAGATGGTGTCGATGGTGGTCAGCGCCGCCTTGCGCGCCAGCGAAGACGGCGGATCGCAATACAGCGTGTCCTTGCGGATATCGAAATAGAACGCCGACAGTTCGGTGTTCATGAACGCGGACAGGCTCGCCACCACGGTCTTGTAGTCGAACTCGACATAGGCCTCGCGCACGATGGCGTCCTGCTCGGCCAGTTGATGCAGCATCAGCCGTTCGAGTTCGGGCATCTCGGCCAACGCCACCGCCTCAGTGGGCTTGAAATGGTGCAGCGTACCGAGCATCCAGCGGATCGAGTTGCGCAGCTTGCGGTAGGTCTCGATGGTGTTCTTGAGGATCTCCGGGCCGATACGCTGGTCGTCGGCGTAGTCGGTGGCGCAGACCCAGAGCCTAAGGATGTCGGCGCCGGATTGCGCCATCACCTTTTGCGGTTCGATGGTGTTGCCCAGGGATTTCGACATCTTGCGGCCGTTCTCGTCGAGCGTGAAGCCGTGGGTCAGCACCACGTCGAACGGCGCCCGGCCGCGGGTGCCACTGCTCTCGAGCAGCGACGACTGGAACCAGCCGCGGTGCTGGTCGCTGCCTTCCAGGTACATCACGGTATCGGCGCCGCCGTCGACCTTGCGCCGGATGCCGGCGAGGCCCGGGAAATGTACCGGGTCTTCCAGCACGAAAGCATGGGTCGAGCCGGAATCGAACCAGACATCGCAGATGTCGTCGACCTTCTTCCATTCTTCATTGGCGTGCGAGCCGAGAAAGCGCTCGCGCGCGCCCCGCGCATACCAGGCGTCGGCGCCGTCTTTCTCGAACGCCTCGGCGATGCGCGCATTGACGGCCTCGTCCTGCAGGATTTCGGCCGAGCCATCGCCCTTCTCGCGCACGAACACCGCGATCGGCACGCCCCAGGCGCGCTGCCGCGAGATCACCCAGTCGGGCTTGGAGTTGATCATGCCGTTGATGCGGTTCTGCCCCGCTTCGGGAACCCATTGCGTCGCGCGAATTGCGTCTAGCGCTCTATTTCGTAGAGTGTCGGGGGATTCTTCATCGATGAACTCAGGAGCTTCCTTACTAGCCGGAACCAGCCGAGGGGAAACCTCCCCGGTGATCGCCTTGTCCATAGCGATGAACCATTGTGGCGTATTGCGAAAAATCACTGGCTTTTTTGAGCGCCATGAATGGGGATATTGGTGCTTGAGCCGTCCACGCGCGATGATATTTCCGGCCTCCGCTAGGGCTTTAATGATTGCATCATTTGCGTCGCCCTTCTCACCCTTGTCATTGACACGCGTTTACCAGCGAAGCCTGGCGCCTGTTCCGTAAGAGCACCATTTTCATCTACAGTGTAGGGAATCGTTGTGCCGATGCCCCACTCCTGCAGCTTTCGCGAAAATTTCATCCAGATTTCAAAGTCGTCTCGGCCGTGTCCTGGCGCGGTGTGAACAAATCCAGTGCCGGTATCATCCGTGACGTGATCGCCGCAAACATTGGTACCTTGAAGTCGTAACCGCGCGAATGGCTCTCGCAAGCGGATGACAGCAAGTTAAAGATATGCTTTGCGCTGGATTATCGAACTCCACGTCATGCAGTCTCTTATAGGCCGTAACTTTCGCCTGTCTGAAGACATCCGCCGCAAGCTTCTTGGCGAGCAAATATCGGTCGCCAACTTTCGCCCAATTGTTAGCTGGTGCTTCGGTGACCTTGTAAAGCTCATATTCGATGTTTGGTGAGAAGCTGATCGCCCGGTTACCGGGATCGTCCATGGAGTCGTCGTCCAAATAACTACGGAACTTTGAAGTAAGTCCTTCTTCAGACGTTCATTCGCTTGCAAATCAGCTGGAGTCATTTGCTCATGAGGTTTGCCAAGCTCCACGTCGATAATCGGAAACTTCACCAACACGGTATCGCTCGTGTAGTCCTCGTATTCAATCTCGGCCTCGGCCAGCGCGGTCTTTTCCACCACGCTCCACATCACGGGTTTGGAGCCGCGGTACAGCGTGCCGTTGGCGGCGAATTTCATCAGTTCACGGGCGATCTGCGCCTCGGCGAAGTAGTCCATGGTGGCGTAGGGATGATCCCAGTCGCCGATGATGCCGAGCCGCTTGAATTCGTCGCGCTGCACGTTGAGCCATTTGGTGGCATAGGCCCGGCATTCCTTGCGGAACGCGACCATCGCCACGGCATCGCTGAAATCGGGCTTCGGCTTGCCCTTGGAGCGGTAGTTCTCCTCCTCGATCTTCCATTCGATCGGCAGGCCGTGACAGTCCCAGCCGGGCACGTAGTTGGAATCGAAGCCGAGCATCTGCTGGCTCTTGGTCAGCACGTCTTTGAGGATCTTGTTGAGCGCGTGGCCGATATGGATGTTGCCGTTGGCATAGGGCGGCCCGTCATGCAGCACGAATTTGGCGCGGCCCTTGGCCGACTGGCGCAGCTTGCCGTAGAGGTCGATTTCGGCCCAGCGCGCCAGCAATTCCGGCTCGCGCTGCGGCAGCCCGGCGCGCATCGGAAATTCGGTCTGTGGCAGGTACAGGGTTCTGGAATAGTCGGTGGCGTCGGATTTTTGCGGCTTCTCGGACATGGATGCTCTGTTCGGCTGGATAAGGCGCTGGATACGCGTTGATCGCGGATTAGTCGGGCGGTCCCGGTCTTGCGCCGAGCCAAAGCTCAGGCGGAAGCCGGGCCGCTAATGCGTATGAGGGGGCGCCACGCAGACATGCGGCATTCATTAGCAGTCAGGGGGCAGATCGCAAAGCCCCAAGGAACCGAAGTCAAGCAAACATCGAGGAATGACTCGATGCTCGATCTACCCGACCGCCCCCAGTCGCGGGAACGCCCCGGGGGCGGCGGCGAGGGCGGCCCGGGCCCGGGCGCTGTCGTCGTCCATCTGGCGCACCAGGGCCGGGATGCCGTCGAACTTCAGCTCTTCGCGAATGAAGCCGATGAAGGCTATGTCCAGCTTCTCGCCGTAAAGATCGCCGCTGAAATCGAACAGGAAGACTTCCAGCAGCGGCGCGCCGTTATCGAAGGTCGGGCGGCGACCGAAACTGGCGACGCCGTCGAGGCGGGTAGCGCCGCGGCCGACCCGTACCGCGTAGATGCCATGCTTGAGGCCGCAGCTTAAGGGCAGGCGGATGTTGGCGGTCGGATAGCCGAGATCGCGGCCGCGCTTCTCGCCATGAATGACCTCGCCGTTAACGAACCAAGGGCCGTCCAGCATCAGGGTGGCTTCGGCGATCTGCCCCTCGGCCAGCGCCATCCGGATGGCGCTGGAGGAAACCGGCCGTTCCTGGATATCGATGTGCGGCTGGACGTCGACCTCGATGCCGAGCCGCGGCGCCTCGCTGACCAAGAGACTCGGCGAGCCGACCCGGCCCTTGCCGAAGTGAAAGTCGTAACCGACCGCAATTCCGCTGATGCCGAGCCGCTCGATGAGATCATGGTGAATGAAATCTTGTGCCGACGTGCCGGCGCGAGCCTTGTCGAACGTCATTACCACAGCACCGGCAAGTCCGGTTCCGGCCAACAGCCGCAATTTGCTGACTTCGTCGGTGAGGCGGAATTGCGGGGTGCTCGGACTGAAAAAACTGCGCGGATGCGGCTCAAACGTCACGGCGAGTGCCGGGCGGCGATGCAACCTGGCCATCTCGAGAGAGGCTGCAATAACCGCGCGATGGCCGAGGTGGACGCCGTCGAAGTTCCCCATGGCGACAACCGCTCCCTTCGGGATTTCGGTCGCGGGCGTGGTGTCGCGGATGACGGCAAAGCCGGAAGACATTTAAGGATTCGTTCAATCTGGCGGCGGGACCCGAACCGTGACTTGGGCGCCCCCATCAAGTCAAGTCGGCCGCGAAGGAGGGCGGTCCGACGCTGCGGGCGGTGCGCCGGCGAAGCGGGTTAACGGGCTGTTTAACCGCGGGTGCTAATCCTACGGGCAGGTCCGCAAAAGCACGGCATTTTTCAGCCTGGCGTTTTTCCGGTGTATTGGCCTGCGCGGGCAGGTCTTGTTGATGGTTTCCACGCAACGATTGCGTGTCGTGTCCTGGGGGAGTTGAAGATGGCGGTTGATTTGTCGATGACGGTGCTGGTGGTGGACGATTACAACACCATGATCCGCATCATTCGCAATCTTCTCAAGCAGCTTGGATTTGAGCATATCGACGATGCCAGCGACGGATCGGCGGCGCTGGAGAAGATGCGCGGCAAGAAGTATGGCCTCGTGATCTCCGACTGGAACATGGAACCGATGACCGGCTATGACCTTCTGAAGGAAGTTCGCGCCGATCCTAACCTGGCGATGACGCCCTTCATCATGATCACCGCGGAATCGAAGACCGAAAACGTCATCGCCGCCAAGAAGGCCGGCGTCAACAACTACATCGTCAAGCCGTTCAATGCCGCGACCCTGAAGACCAAGATCGAAGCGGTGTTCCCGGACACCGTACCGGCGTAACGCGCACACGAAAAATTCATCTTATCGTTCGTCATGGCCGGGCTTCGTCCCGGCCATCTACGTCTTGGACGCACAAAAAACGTGGATGCCCGGGACAAGCCCGGGCATGACGAACTTGAATGCGTCCATCGCAGCGGCGGAAATACAGGCCGTTCCTACCAGCGCAATTCGCGGGTCAGTGCCAGCGGCGGGTGACCGAACAGTTCCTTGACTGCGACGGGGTCGAGCCATTCGATGCCTTCGAATTCGCCGGCGTGAATGCCGCGCATTACGAACAGGCATTCGACACCGAAGCCCTGGGCGCCGGCGAGGTCGGTGCGGACCGAGTTCGCCGATCGCCAGCACCCGGTTGAGCGCGGTCGCGGTGCCGCGGCGCTCCATCGCCAGTGCCAGGGCGCGCTGATAGATCGGCCGGTGCGGCTTGCCGTAGAAAATCACCTCGCCGCCGATTTCACGGTACAGCTCGGCGATGGCGCCGGCGCAGATCACCAGGCGGTCGCCGCGTTCGACCACGATGTCGGGATTGGCGCAGACCAGGGTCAGGTTCCGCTTCCGCGCCTCGTGCATCATGCCCCGGTAGTCTTCGGCGGTTTCGGTTTCGTCGTCGAACGGCCCGGTGCAGACGATGTAATCGGCCTGCGGCAGCGGCGCGAACACCGGATCGAGGCCGCGGTAGATCGAACTGTCGCGCTCCGGGCCGATCCAGAACACCGACTGGCCGGCGCGCTCGGTGATGTAATGCCGGGTCAGATCGCCGGAACTGACAATGGCGTCATAGATATCGTCGGCGACCCCGAGCTTGCGCAATTGCCGTTGCACCGAATCCGCCGGCCGCGGCGCGTTGGTAATCAGGATGACGCTGCCGCCCTGGCTGCGAAACGTGTGCAACGCCTCGCAGGCCTCCGGAAACGCGACCAGACCATTGTGCACGACGCCCCAGATATCGCTCAACAGGACATCGACGCCGGCAACCAGGTCGCGCAGGTGTTCGACAAAACGGAGTGACTTCATCGTCCTGGTTGCCGATCAGCCCGGGCCGGCGGCGCGTCGCACCAGCGCCGCATTGCCGGTGAGGCGGACCGGCTCGATTCGCTGCGCCTCCATTTTGGGCGGGCCGGCCGAGGCATGGGCACCCTGTGCAGTTTGCTCCGAAGTCGTGGCGGTTTCGCCGGCAGCGGAGGCGCCCTCGGGCCGCAGCGGCCGCGGTGCCGCGAACAGAAAGCCCTGGCCGAAACGCACATCGTAGTCGAGCAGGTCGACGACCGCACGTTCGCCCTCGATCCGTTCGGCGATCAGATCGATGCCGAAGCGGCCGAGCAGATCCGACAGGTCGGAGGCGTGAATATCGGAAACCGAGGCCTGCTTCTGATCGAGCAGCAGCGCGGCCGGTACCTTGATGAAACCCACGCCGTGATCGGCGAGTTCGCGCGGTTCGATCCGCAAGTCGGTGACATGGTCGATCGAGAAGCGGTAGCCGCGCGACGCCAATGCCGCCAGGTGCTCGCTCTCGATCGGTCCCAGCCGGCGAAACGTGCTTTGCTTGAATTCGAGCACGAACGAGGCAGCCAGCGCCCGGTTGGCATCGAGGAAGTCGAGGCATTGCGCGAAGGTTTCCGCGTTGCCGAGCGTGGCGGCCGCGACATTGCAGAATACGCCGACGTCCTTGTTGCGAACCATCAGCCGCCGCAGCACCTGCATGCAGCGGAGCATCACGGTATGGTCGATCCGGGCCATCAGCCCGGCGGTTTCCGCGGTGGCGACGAAGTCGTTGGCGGTCAGGATCTGATCCCTGTCGTCGCGCAGCCGCGTCATCGCCTCGTAGAAGCGCACCTTGCGCTGCGGCAGCGTCACGATCGGCTGCAGATAGATGTCGATCCGGCCGGCCTCGACCGCATTCTTGACGGTGGCGAGGAACTGGGCGTCGTGGCGGGCGGCGGCAGCCGCATCGGGAGCCTTATCGGGAGCCTTATCGGGAGCCTTGGCGGCGACCACGGGCGGCTCGCCGGTGGCCTGACCGGCGGCGGGTTTTTCCGGTTCGATCTGGTCGGCGACAACCGCGGGTGGGGCGGCCGGCTCGCCGGTGATCGCTGCCATGATGGCGGCCCGCGATGCCAGCGCGTCGTCATGGGCGGCAACCGAGACCGCCAATTGCTTGACCATCACGCCCAGCTCATTGATTTCGCCGATCACCGATTGAATGCGGTCCGCGCCGGTGGAATTCGCCGAGACCACGCGACCCTCGACCGCGGCGAGGCGGCGGCCGAATTCGGCGATCTGGCGCGCCAGGTCGGCGGTGCCGCGTGACAGGTCGGCGATCTGGCTGCCGACATCGGTGCGGTCGCGCAGCCGCATCGATACCGCGTTATAGAGGATCAGGAAGGTCAGCGCGGTGAGGGCGACGACGGCCGAATTGGTCAGGCTGATCCCGGCCACCGAATACAGAATCATTCCGAGCGATGCTGCGACCAGCACCATGCAGATGGCGATGAAAATCGTGGAAATGCGGATCATCTAGCGCAGACGTCTCCCCCGAAAGCCCAAAGTGCGCGCTCCCGATCCTAACATCATTGTTGATTCGGCGAACAAATCTTCGTGTTTCTCCGCGTTTCTTGTCCGCAGCGGAACCGCGGCCGCTCACGCCACCGCGCGAATCACCCGGCCGACCTTGTCGACGATTTCGCCGATCTGGTCTTCGCTGACGATCAAGGGTGGGGTCAGCGCCAGGGTATCGCCGGCGATCCGCAGCATCAGGTCGTTGTCGTGGAAGGCGGAGTTGAGGCCTTCGAAACCGCGCTTGCCGGGGCCATCCTTGTTGGGCGCGAGGTCGATCCCGGCGGTGAGGCCGATGGTACGGATGTCCACCACGTTGGGCAGGCCCTTCAGCGACATCACCGCGTCGGCGAATTTGCCCTCGAGCTTGTTGGCGCGCTCGAACAGTTTTTCGTCGCGGTAGATATCCAGCGTGGCGAGCCCGGCGGCGCAGGCCAGGGGATGCGCCGAATAGGTGTAGCCGTGGAACAGTTCCACCACATGCTCGGGACCGGTCATGAAGGCGTCGTGGATGGCGTCGCGCACCAGAACGCCGCCCATGGGTGCGGCGCCGTTGGTGATGCCCTTGGCAAAGGTGATCATGTCCGGCAGCACGCCGTAGCGCTCGGCGGCGAAGGCGTAACCGAGCCGGCCGAAACCGGTGATGACCTCGTCGAAGATCAGGAGAATGCCGTGCTTCTGCGTGATCTCGCGCAGCCGCTTGAGATAGCCCTTGGGCGCCGGCAGCACGCCGGTCGATCCGGCCATGGGTTCGACGATGACCGCGGCGATGGTGGAAGCACCGTGCAGGGCGACCAGCCGTTCCAGGTCGTCGGCAAAGTGCGCGCCGTATTCCGGTTCACCCTTGCTGAAGGCCTGTTTGTCGCGGTCATAGGTGTGGGGCAGATGGTCGACGCCGGTCAGCAGGGTTCCGAACATCTTGCGGTTGTTGACCATGCCGCCCACCGAGGTGCCGCCGAAGCCGACCCCGTGATAGCCGCGCTCGCGGCCGATCAGGCGGGTGCGCGAGCCTTCGCCGCGGACGTTGTGGTAGGCCAGCGCGATCTTCAGCGCGGTATCGGCGGCTTCCGATCCGGAGTTGCAGAAGAACACGTGCTCGAGCCCGGCCGGCGCCAGTTCGGCGATGCGGCTGGCGAGTTCGAACGCCTGCGGAATGCCGAACTGGAACGGCGGCGCGTAATCCAGCGCCTCGGCCTGCTTGGCGATCGCAGCCGTGATCTGGCTGCGGCCGTGACCGGCGTTGCTGCACCACATGCCGGCGGCGGCATCGATGATCTTGCGGCCGTCGGTGGTGATGTAGTGCATATCCTTGGCGCCGGCGAGCATCCGCGGCGCCCGTTTGAAGGCGCGGTTGGCGGTGAACGGCATCCAGTATGCCGCCAGATCGTTGGGCACGTTGACGGCGGGCTTGGTCGGGATCGTGTCGAGCATCGCTTGCCTCATGCATGGCGCGGAGCGCATTGGTTGCGAACACGCTATCAGCTTCGTCTGCTTACGGAAACCGGCGGATGGCGCCGGCCGGTTCGCGGCCTGTTCGGCTCCCCCGGGGCATGTCCTTCTGGACAGGGACAAAATCGGCGCCTTGCCGCTTGGCGCATCGGCTGATACCAACCCCGCGCATGGCTGATAAACCCAAAAAGCCCCAGAAACTCAAGGCACGGCTGCCGCGCGGCCTCGCCGACCGCGGCCCCGCCGAAATCGCCGCTACCCGCCGGATGGTCGAGACGATCCGCGAGGTCTACGAGCGCTACGGTTTCGAGCCGGTGGAAACTCCGGCGATGGAATATACCGACGTGCTCGGCAAGTTCCTGCCCGATCAGGACCGGCCCAACGAGGGCGTGTTCTCGTTCCAGGACGACGACGAGCAGTGGATCTCGCTGCGCTACGATCTGACCGCGCCCCTGGCGCGTTATGTCGGGGAGAACTACGGCACCGAAAGCCTGGTGCTGCCGTATCGCAGCTATCGTCAGGGCTACGTCTACCGCAACGAAAAGCCGGGTCCCGGGCGTTTCCGCCAGTTCATGCAGTTCGATGCCGACACCGTCGGCTCGGCCTCGCCGGCCGCCGACGCCGAAATGTGCATGATGGCCGCCGATACCATGGAAGCGCTGGGCATCGGGCGTGGCCAGTATGTGGTGAAGGTGAATAACCGCAAGGTGCTCGACGGGGTACTGGAAGCCATCGGGCTCGGCGGCGAGGAAAATGCCGGACGACGGCTGACGGTGCTGCGCGCCATCGACAAGCTGGACAAATTTTCCACCGACGAAGTCGGCAAGCTTTTGGGTTCGGGGCGATGGGACGGCGGCGAAGAAGGCAAGGGCGACTTCACCAAAGGAGCCGGGCTTAGTCCGGCGGACAGTAAAGTTGTGTTAGGCGTCACAGAAAAGCGTGACGACTGGAAAGAGGCAATCGCGGCCGCAGACATTTATCTGTCCAAGAGCGCAATCGGCCAGGCCGGCGTCAGCGAACTGGAGGAGATCGCCAGACTGGTCGCGGCGTCCGGTTATCAGGACCGGGTCCGCATCGACCCCTCCGTCGTGCGCGGCCTCGAATACTACACCGGCCCGGTCTACGAGGTCGAACTGACGCTGGAAACCAAGGACGAGAAAGGCCGCCCGGTGCGGTTCGGTTCGGTCGGCGGCGGCGGACGTTATGACGGGCTGGTGTCGCGGTTTCGCGGCGAGCCGGTGCCGGCGACCGGCTTTTCCATCGGCGTGTCGCGGCTGCAGGCGGCGCTCGCCATGCTCGGCAAGCTCGACACTGCACCGCAGTTTGGTCCTGTCGTGGTCACCGTGTTCGACCGCGACCGCCTGGCGGAATACCAGAACATGGTTGCGACCCTGCGCAACGCCGGGGTCCGCGCCGAGCTCTATCTCGGCAATCCCAAGAACATGGGCAACCAGCTCAAATATGCCGATCGTCGTCATTCACCCTGCGTGATCATCCAGGGCAGCGATGAAAAGAACGATCCGGCCGGACCGCAATTGCTGTTGAAGGATCTGATCCTCGGCGCCGAACTGGCAAAGCTCGAAAACGACCGCGACGAATACCTGCAGAAGCAGGGCGAGGCCCAGACCAAGGTGCCGCAGGCGTCACTGGTCGACGCGGTGCGCATGATTTTTGATCGGCACGGGGTGAAGTGGGATTAGTTTCGGGTGACCGAGTTCCGGGTGAGACGTTACCGCAACAGCGTGGTAAGCTACGCGCGCAAGAGCAAAGGGAGACCAAAATGCCTGAAGTTACCATTCACATGGCCGCCGGCCGCACCGCGGAACAGAAGAAGGCGCTGATGACGGACATCAGCAACGCCGTTGACAAGCATACCGGCGCCGGCCTCGAAAACGTCGTGGTGCAGATCGTCGAGGCGCCGCTGACCGACAAGATGAAGGGCGGCAAGACCTTTGTGGAGCGCCGCGCCGCGCCGACCAAATAGCGCCCGCGATAACGGCCCCTTCATGGATGCGCGCGAGTTCATCACCGCCGGCATGCGCGCCGAGCGCATCCTGATGGTGACGGCGGGCGTGACGGTCCGGCATTTCCTGCCGACGATGCCACCGGTGTTGGCGACGCCGATGATGATCCTCGAGATGGAGTGGGCATCCGTGCGACGCCATTGCCGCAGTGATGCCGGAAGGCTTCGTCACGGTCGGGACCGAAGTCGACATCCGCCATCTGGCCGCGACGCCGGTCGGCCACCGGGTGCGGACCACCGCGCGGGTCACCGCCGTCGAGCGCAAGGTGATCCGGTTCGAGGTGGAAGCGTTCGACGGCGAGCGCCGGATCGGCGAAGGCCGTCATGCCCGCGGGCTGATCAATGTCGCGAGTTTCAACCGGCGGCTGGCTGAGGGGTAATGTTTCTTCCCTCTCGCACAAGGGGGAGGGAAGAAGGCAGGCGCCGGCTACTTCGGCATCAGGCCTTTCAGCTTTTCCATGTCCTTGACGTTCATCTTCAGGCCGCCGGACATCACGATGTCGCCGGCCTTCTGGTCGGCCTTGCAGGCGCCGAGCCACTTGGCTTCGAGCGTCATGACGCTGTCACGGGCCGCGCCGGTCGGGCCGCCTTCGCGGTGCGAGGTCACTTTCACCGTATAGGCGGAATTGAAGTCCCCCGTGATGTCGGCATGCGACGTCATGGACATGCCGCCCACGGTGCAGACGGAATCGGTGGTGTAGCCGGTCGCGGTTCTGGCGGTGTCGTTCTTCGAACAGGCGTCCTTGGACATCGGCGAGAGGGTCGAGGTCATCTGCTTGTCGGTGGTCTCGTCGGTACAGTGCTGCATGGTCATGTCGGGGAGCGGCGAACCGGTCCGCGCCATCTTGATCTCCCACAGCCCGGCCTTGCGGGTCGGCAGGTCCACCGCAGCGGCGGCGAGGCCGGACAGCGTGCACAGCACCAGGCCGGCGGCGAGACGAAACAGAACAGGCTGTCGCATGATGCGGCGCTCCCGGTAGAGGTGACGCGATGCGGCGGGCAGGTCGGCTCAGTAGGCCGCGTGCAGTGGCCGATCCATCGTTCCGTACGGCACCCAGCGGCACGAGAACGAGATGTAGCCGCCGTAATAGGCCTGGACGGCGAGGAATTTCACCACCTTGCCGTAGCGCGCGCAGTGGTCAATGGCCATCGCCTTGATGTCGGACTGGCTGACCAGCGAATAGGCAATGATGCCGCCGGTGTCGTTGCCCTTGAACGGCGGCACGGTATCGGCGCGCGCCGGCGCAATCGCCAGCAGTCCGCATACGGCAAGCAGGCCCACGGCCCCAATCGTTCGCATCGCAGTCTCCATCTTCCCTGGGCCCATCTTAAGCGGCATCGTCGGTGATGGAAAGAACGCCGGCGCGCCCCGGCCAAGACTTATCGGCACTGTTGCCGCGTTGCACTTGACCTTGCCCGGGCTTCGCGGCACCGTCCGCCGCAGGATCATGCCAGCGGATTGTCCCATGCGCGACTTGTTCGGATTCTTGAATAAGCTGACCCTCGCTGGCGTATTCGGGGCATTGTTGGGCCTGCTGGCGCTGGCGCCCCCGGCCAAGGCGGCCAATCTGTTCGAGATGAATTTCTGGTTGTCCGGCCCGCGCTATGACGGCGTGGTTGCCGAGTGCGAGGCGGCGCTGCCCACCATCACCTCGCAATTCCAGGAGAAGGAGAGCACCTTCTGGAATTCGGCGCTGCAGATCACCGGCTACGCCCGCGTCCACGAGACCGCGTTCCGGCCCTGGCAATCGGACAATGTTCCGCGGCGCTTCTGCACCGCCGACGCCATGCTGAACGACGGCAAGCCCCGAACCGTGCACTACTCCATCATCGAAGATGGCGGCTTTGCCGGCTACGGCCAGGGCGTCGAGTGGTGCGTGGTCGGGCTCGACCGCAACTGGGCCTACAATCCGCGCTGCCGGGCGGCGCGGCCGTAATTCCGGGCGGCGGGATCGGGCCCACGGCGTCCGAATCGACCAAACTGCAATTTTGTTCTTGAAATGTTCTCATTTCCTGGCTAGGGTTCCCCCGGCCAATGAAGTGGGAGGCGTGTCATGTTTGGTCTTTCTTCGATGGTTTTTCGGACGGTTTCCCGGGTTTTGATCTGGCTCGGGCTCATGGCCGGTGCGGCGATCCTGGCGGCGGCGGTCACCGCTCCGGCGTCGGCGCAGGACCGGCGACAGAATGCACCGGGCGAATTCGATTTCTACGTGCTGTCGCTGTCGTGGTCGCCCTCGTTCTGCGAGGCGGCGTCGGAGCGCGGCAATGGCGGACGGTCGCAGCAGGCCCAGTGCGGCGAGCGGGCGTTTTCGTTTGTGGTGCACGGCCTGTGGCCGCAATACGAGCACGGCTTTCCCGAATATTGCCAGCGGCCTTCGCCGCGGCTTGACCGCAACATCATGACGTCCATGCTCGACATGATGCCGGCGCCCGGACTGATCTTCAGCGAATGGGACAAGCACGGCACCTGCTCCGGGCTCGGCGCCCGCGCCTATTTCGAAACCATCCGCAAGGCGCGATCCGCGGTCAAAATACCTGCCGACTACCTCGAACTGTCGGATCCGAAGACCGTGGCCCCCGCGGACGTCGAGGAAGCCTTCATCAAGGCCAATCCGGGCTTGAGCAACAGCGCCATCGCCGTCACCTGCGACAGCTCGCGGCTGAGCGAAATACGGATCTGCATGAACAAGGACCTGCAGTTTCGTGCCTGCGAGGAAATCGACCACCGCGCCTGCCGGCGCGACCAGGTGGTGATGCCGCCGGTCCGCGGCGGATAGGGTCGCTTTCCCCCGAATTCGTCATGGCCGGGCGGTTGTCCCGGCCATCGACATTCCGGCATCGGCCGGGACGTGGACGCTTGGGCATGGCGGGACACTTTGCCCAAGCCGCTCGCCTGGCGTACTGCTGACCGTATGAACTACCGTCACGCCTTTCATGCCGGCGGCTTTGCCGATGTCATCAAGCACATCGTGCTGGTCCGCATCCTTACCTACCTGCACGACAAGCCGGCGGCGTTTCGCGTCGTCGATAGCCATGCCGGCGCCGGGGTCTATGACCTCAGCGGCGACGAAGCGCGCCGCGGCGGCGAGTGGCTCACCGGGATCGCCCGGCTGATGCAGGCCCGATTTTCGGAAAGCACCGCGGCGCTGCTCAAGCCCTATCTCGATATCGTGCGAGCCTTCAATCCGCAGCGCGAGCTCGCGACCTATCCCGGTTCGCCGTTGATTGCGCGCGCGTTGCTGCGGCCACAGGACCGCCTGGTGGCCTGCGAGGTCGAGCCCAAGGCGCGCAAGCGCCTGATCGACGCGCTGCGCCGCGACGCCCAGGCGCGGGTGGTCGATCTCGACGGCTGGGTGGCGCTGGGCGCTTTCGTGCCCCCGAATGAGCGGCGTGGCCTGGTGCTGATCGATCCGCCGTTCGAAGAAAAGGATGAATTCGAACGGCTCGCCACTGGCTTTGCCGAGGCGTTCGCGAAATGGCCGACCGGGATTTATCTGTTGTGGTATCCGGCCAAGAGCCGCCGCGCCACCGACAGCCTCGCGCAAAAAGTGGCGGCCGTGGCCGATGCCGCGGTCGGCGCCGGAAAATGCCTGCGTCTCGAGTTCAGCGTGGCGCCGCAGGTCGCCGATGGCGGCCTGACCTCGGCCGGTCTGCTGATCGTCAATCCGCCGTGGACGCTTGGCTCCGAGCTCAAGGCCATCCTGCCCGAACTGGAAAAGCCGCTCGGACAGGGTGGCGCCGGCCGTTTCAGGCTCGAGACGGCCAGGCCCTGACGCGCCAATTCTAAGTTGCCCGGTCGATTGGCCTTCGGGCGCCGCGAAAAGCGGCATTTGAGCCGTAGGCAAGTTGCCGGGAACCGTATTATGCTCCCGGGTATTGGGACTGGCTTTACGTTCCGCTTTCGCGAATGGAGGCGGCGGAGTGACGAGGCCACAACTTCAAGGCGGATCGGCGCGGACGCCGGTTCGTCGCGATGGCCAAGCTTTCCGGCAAGTGAAGGTCCGGTCGAGCCGCTACGCCTGGGACGCGTGACGGCGGAGCAATGCGGGGAGAGGAGTTTCCCGATGGCCATGACTGGGACGGTCAAGTTCTTCAACGGAGAACGGGGCTATGGCTTCATCAAGCCCGACGACGGCGGACGCGACGTGTTCGTCCACATCACCGCGGTCGAGCGGGCTGGATTGAAGGACCTGACCGAAGGGCAGCGCATCACGTTTGAAGTCGAACCGGACAAGAAGGGCAAGGGCCCCAAAGCGGTCAATCTGGTGGTCTCATCCTGAGCGCCTGATGGCGAGAAGCGCGCGACCAGGTGGTCGTTGCCGCCGGGGAGGCGTCGCGTGGGCGCAAGGCGCGCGACAAAAAAATCCCGGCCGTGATGCGGCCGGGAGTTCGTGTCAGGCTCTTTTCTTGTCGTGATTAGTCTTGTCGTGACTAGAAGTGATAGTTCGCGCCGATGCGGACCAGGCCGAATTGATAACCGTTCTGCACGCCGGTGATGTTGAACTGGCTGTCGGCCAGATCGACGTAAAGGTATTCGATCTTGGCGGTCCAGTTCTGCGCCAGACCGAATTCGGCGCCGATGCCCGCGGTCCAGCCGGCGCTGGTATGGGATTCCGACAGACCCAGCGTATCGACGCGCAGGCTGCCGAAGGCGAGACCGCCGGTGCCGTAGATCAGAATGTTGTTGAACGCATAGCCGACGCGGCCCCGGATGGTGCCGAACCACGGATTCGAAAACTTCCACGGCGCGAAGGTGTCATCGGCGCCATTGGCCTGCAGGTCGCCTTCGACGCCGAACACCAATGCGCCGTTCTGCCAGTTGTAGCCACCCTGCACACCGCCCAGCAGACCCGATGGCTTGGTCGGGTTGTGGTCAACGGTGCCCCAGTTGTATCCGAGATTGCCGCCGAGATAGGGACCGGCCCAGCTGAAGGCGTTGAGCGGCTGGTTGACGGTGTAGGGCGCGCGCGATCCATAGGGCAGATCCGCTGCCTGCGCCGACCCGAGGCCGACGGCCAGAAGTGCCACCGCTGCGAATGCTGACTTGCTCATCTTACTCTCCACACAACGCTGACTGCCGTCCGGCCGGGCCGATCCGGACGGTTGCCGAACGAGGCCCTGGGGTTACGGAATTCGATCTTGTTTCGATAAGATTTATCGAGACTTTTAGCCTAAGGGGTTGTTAAGAAGCCGCCCCCGCGCGGTATCGTTGTTAAGAGAGTGTTACCGGGAACCCGGCCCGGGGTGCCGCGTGGACCGGTCCTGGCGCATCCCGGTTGGCGGGCCTCCGCCACGACGGCGACTTTTCGGGCTGTACGCCGCGCACACCTCAGGACCCGCGCTGGCGGCGATCCGCCGCCGCGCTTAAATGAGACCCATGAAATCAAGACCCTGCCGAACAACCTGAAGCGCCGCCCGGTCCGATCGTCGAACCGGAGAAGGGCAGCGATGGTTCGCCACGGCGGTCGCCGCCGGCCGCGGCGGGGGCGCAGGACATCGATCCGGAGACCGTCAACGCCGACGACGATGAGGAAGCCCGGCTGCCCGATCTGGTCGACGATTCCGCCGACGCGGTCGCCGAGGGCACGCTCGCGGTCGGCCGGGCTGCGATCGAGCACGCCGTGCGCCATGCCCCGACGTCGCCGGGCGTCTATCGCATGCTCAATGCATCGAACGACGTGCTGTACGTCGGCAAGGCCAAGAACGTCCGCAAGCGGCTCACTTCCTACGCCCGGCCGACCGGGCAGGTGATGCGCATTGCGCGGATGATCGCCGCGACGGCGGTGGTGGAGATCATCTCGACCGCCACCGAAACCGAGGCGCTGCTGCTCGAGGCCAACCTGATCAAGCAGCTGCGGCCTCGCTTCAACGTCCAACTGCGCGATGACAAGTCGTTTCCCTATATCCTGATCTCGGGGGATCATTGGGCGCCGCAGATCCTGAAACATCGCGGCGCGCAATCGCGCCCCGGCCGCTATTTCGGACCATTCGCCTCGGTCGGCGCGGTCAACCGCACCATCACCGCGCTGCAGCGCGCGTTCCTGGTGCGCTCCTGCACGGATTCATTCTTCGAAAGCCGCACCCGGCCATGCCTGCTCTATCAGATCCGGCGCTGCTCGGGGCCCTGCACCGGCGAGATCGATTTTCCCGGCTACACCGAGCTGGTGCGCGAGGCGACAGACTTCCTCTCCGGCCGCAGCCGGGCGGTGAAGCAGGAACTGGCCGGCGAGATGGAAAAGGCTTCGGCCGATCTCGCCTTCGAACGCGCGGCACTCTACCGCGACCGGCTGGCGGCCCTGTCGGCGGTGCAATCGCAGCAGGGCATCAATCCACGTACCGTGGAAGAGGCCGACGTGTTCGCCATCCACCAGGAGGGCGGCTATTTCTGCGTCGAGGTGTTTTTCTTCCGCACCGGCCAGAACTGGGGCAACCGCGCCTATTTTCCGCGCGCGGAAAAGAGTTTTACCCCGGAGGAAGTGCTGGCATCGTTCCTGGCGCAGTTCTACGACGACAAGCCGCCGCCGAAACTGGTGCTGCTGTCCCATGCCATCGAGGAAGCCCAACTCCTGGCCAGCGCGCTCGGCATCAAGGCCGGATTCAAGGTCGAGGTGCTGACGCCGCAACGCGGCGAGAAGAAGGAACTGATTATCCACGCGCTGACCAACGCGCGCGAGGCGCTCGGCCGCAAGCTCGCCGATACCGCCACGCAGGCGCGGCTGCTGCAGGGCATGGTCACGACGCTGGGGCTGCCGCACGTGCCCAGGCGGATCGAGGTCTACGACAACAGCCACATCCAGGGCACCAATGCGGTCGGCGCCATGATCGTCGCCGGGCCGGACGGCTTTGTGAAGAACCAGTACCGCAAATTCAACATCCGCGCCGAGGGACTGACGCCCGGCGACGACTACGCGATGATGCGCGAGGTGCTGGAACGGCGTTTCAAGCGGCTGTTGGCGCCGCCCGCCGACGGCGCGCCGGCGAACCCGAAGGACGACGACACCCCGCAATGGCCCGACCTCGTCATCATCGACGGCGGTCGTGGTCAGCTCAACGCCGCCCGGGAAATCTTTGAGAACCTCGAGCTTGGCTCGGTGACGCTGATGGCGGTCGCCAAGGGGCCGGACCGCGACGCCGGTCGCGAAACCCTGTTCATGCCCGGGCGCGAGGCGATCAAGCTCGAGCCGCGCGATCCGGTGCTGTATTTCATCCAGCGGCTGCGCGACGAGGCGCATCGCTTCGTGATCGGCTCGCATCGCAAGCTGCGCAAGAAGGATATCCGCGAGGCCGGCCTGCAGGAAATTCCGGGCATCGGGCCGTCACGCAAACGTGCTTTGCTGCATCACTTCGGGACTCTGAAGGAGATCGAGCGGGCCTCGCTGGCCGATCTCGGCAAGGTTCCCGGCATCAGCGCCGAGAGCGCGCGCAAGATTTTCGACTTTTTCCACCCCCAGCCCGGGTAAAGGCGGGCGCATCTCCTATCTGTGTCGGGCCAGCCGTGGGCTTTTTCCGCAGAATCAGGCTTAAAAGCTCTCTCCTGCGACTACCGCAGCGGTTGACCTTCGCGCCTTGTCGGTATTGGTAAGACGGATGAACAGTGTCACCACCAAGGGGCCGGCGAAGCATTCGCTGTCGCTGCCCAACGTCCTGACCTACGCCCGAATCGCCGCGATTCCGGTGGTAGTGGGCTGCATCTATGCGCAGTCGATCCTGGACGGGCCGTTGTGGCTGCGCTGGGTGGCCCTGGCCGTATTCATCTCCGCCGGCGTCACCGATTTTCTCGACGGCTATTACGCGCGGATCTGGGACCAGCATTCCGCGTTCGGCCGCATGCTGGATCCGATCGCCGACAAGCTCCTGGTGGCGTCCTGCCTGTTGATGCTGGCGGCCGACGGCATCATTCACGGCTGGACGCTGTGGGCCGCCATCGTGATCCTGTGCCGCGAAATCCTGGTGTCGGGTCTGCGCGAATATCTCGCCGCCGCGCGCGTCAGCGTGCCGGTGTCGAAGCTCGCCAAGTGGAAGACCACGATGCAGCTGATCGCCATCGGGTTCCTGCTGGCCGGCGAGGCCGGCGACATGGTGATCCCGTTCACCACCCAGATCGGCCTCTTGCTGCTGTGGATTTCCGCAATCCTCACCATCTATACCGGATGGGATTATCTGCACGCCGGCATCCATCATCTGCTCGAGGAGGACCGGGCATGAAGGTCAAGTATTTCGCCTGGGTCCGCGAGCGGGTCGGCAAGGCCGAGGAAACCGTCGAGCCGCCGGCGGCGGTACGCACCGTCGGCGACCTGATCGGCTGGCTCGCGACCCGCGGCGACGAATATGCCCACGCCTTCGAGACCCCGCGGGCGATCCGCGCCGCCATCGATCATACCCATGTCAGGCCCGACGCTGCGATTTCGGGCGCGCGCGAGATCGCGTTGTTCCCGCCGATGACCGGCGGCTGAAGTCTTGTCCGCGTGGCGATGACCTCGTTATGACCGTTCCCGTCACCATCCGCATCCAGGAAGCCGATTTCGATGTCGCGCAGGAGATCGCCGCGCTGACGCGCGGTCGCACCGATATCGGCGCGGTGGTGACGTTCAGCGGGATCTGCCGCGGCACCGAAGGCGCCGATCCGATTGCGGCACTGACACTGGAGCACTATGCCGGCATGGCCGAGGCAGAGATCGGCCGGCACGTGACGGAAGCGACTTCGCGCTGGCCGCTGACCGGCGTCACCGTTATCCACCGCGTCGGCCGCATCACCCCCGGCGAAAATATCGTGGTGGTGCTGACCGCCTCGGCGCACCGCCAGGCGGCGTTCCAGGCGGCCGAATTCCTGATGGATTATCTCAAGGCCAGCGCCCCGTTCTGGAAGCGCGAGGAATCCCAGGCCGGCCGCCACTGGGTCGATGCCCGCAGCCACGACGACGATGCTGCCGCGCGCTGGACCCGATCCTGATGTCTAAGGAAGCCAGGGCGAAGGCGCCTGCCAAGCGTAGCCCCGCCGCGGTAAAGCCGGGCGAGTTGCTCACGCTGCTCGATTTCGTCCGCTATGCCGTCAGCCGCTTCAACGCGGCGAAACTGGTTTTTGCCCACGGCACCACCGATCCGGTCGCCGAGGCGGCGTTCATCGTCTGCGAAGTGCTGGGTCTGCATCCGGACCAGTTCGAGCCATTCGCCGCCGCGCGGGTCACGGCGCACGAGGGCGGGAAGATTCTCGATGTGATCGAGCGCCGCATCACCACCCGAAAACCGGCCGCCTACCTCGTCAACAGGATCTACATGCGCGGCCTGCCGTTCTATGTCGACGAGCGCGTCATCGTGCCGCGCTCCTTCATCGGCGAATTGCTGGAGCAGCATTTCAGCGGCGACGACGGTTCGTTGATTGATGACCCGTCGGATGCCGCCGCTGTACTCGATCTGTGTACCGGTTCCGGCTGTCTGGCGATCCTGGCAAGCCGGAGTTTCCCCAACGCGCAGATCGATGCCGTCGATCTGTCGAAGGATGCGCTCGATGTCGCCGCGCGCAACGTCGCCGATTACGGGCTCGAAGAACGCATCACGCTCTACAAGGGCGACCTGTTCAAGCCGCTTGGCGATACCCGCTACGACCTGATCATCTCCAATCCGCCTTATGTCGATGCGCAGGGTATGGCCGACTTGCCCCGGGAGTGCCGGTTCGAACCCAAAATGGCGTTCGACGGCGGCGCCGACGGTCTCGATATCGTCCGCCGCATCCTCAATGAAGCCGCGGCGCATCTCGGGCCGCAGGGCGGGCTGCTGTGCGAGATCGGCCGCGGCCGGGAGCTTGTCGAGGCGGCCTTTCCGCAATTGCCGCTGCTGTGGCTCGATACGGAAGATTCCGACGGTGAAGTGTTCTGGGTCAGTGCCGGGGATCTGGCGCGGGCCGGATAGGGCGGTAGGGGCCTGCCTACACCGGCACCCGCACCGTGGCGCGCAGGCCGCCCATCGGGCTGTCGCCCAGCGTGATGTCGCCGCCGTGGGAGCGGGCGATGTCGCGGGCGATGGCGAGGCCGAGTTCGGTGCCGCCTTCGTCCTGGTTGCGGGCATCGTCGAGCCGCAGGAACGGCTTGAAGACTTCCTCGCGCATGTTTGTCGGAATGCCGGGGCCGTCGTCGTCGACGGTGACGGTGAGCCAGCGGTGGTCGCGATGGCCGGTAATGGCAATCGAGTTGGCGTGGCGCGCCGCGTTCGATACCAGGTTGGCGAGACAGCGCTTGTACGACGCCGGCTTCACCGTCACCACCGGCAGGCCGTGGAACACCACGGTGGCGGCGTGGCCGTTGCGTTCGGCGTCGCTGCGCAGTTCTTCCAGCGCCATCGCCATGTCGGTCGGCTGCGCCTGTTCGCCGCTGTCGCCGCGCGCGAAGGCGAGATAGGCCTCCAGCATGCCGGCCATTTCGTCGACGTCCTTGCGCATGCCGTCGACCTCGGGACTGTCGCCGATCAGCGCCAGTTCGAGCTTGAAACGGGTCAGGATGGTGCGCAGGTCGTGCGACACCCCGGCCAGCATCGCGGTGCGCTGCTCGAAGCTGCGCTCGATCCTCACCTTCATCTCCAGGAAGGCCTGCGCCGCGCGCCGCACTTCCCGGGCGCCGCGCGGGCGGAAATTCGGCGCCTCGCGGCCCTTGCCGAAACTCTCCGCCGCGTCCGCCAGCCGCAGGATCGGCTTGATCTGGTTGCGCAGGAACAGCACCGCGACGATCAGGAGGATCGACGACGTTCCGACCATCCAGAACAGGAAGATTTCCGAGTTCGACGCATAGGCCGCGCTGCGCTGGGCGAAGATCCGCATCACGGTGTCGTCGAGCTGGATCCGGATTTCGACCAGGTTGGAGTTGCCGACGGTGTCGATCCAGAACGGCTTGGCGATCTGGCGGCCGATCTGCACCGACAGCGCCTGGTCGAGCAGCGAGAAGAACGGCTTCGGCCCCGGCGGCGGCAGGTCGCCGACCGGCAGAAAGTCCACCACCAGCCCCAGCCGCTGCTGGGCGATACGGCGGATCTGGGCGCGGTCCTTGTCCTGCGGGTAGCCCTTGTAGACGTCGATCAGGCCGGCGATGTCCTGCACCACCGCCTGCGACAGCCGCCGCGTCACCGTGTTCCAGTGCCGCTCCATGAACACGAACGCGACCACCGATTGCAGCACCACCATCGGCACGATCATGATCAGGAGCGCGCGGGCGTAGAGTCCCTTCGGCATGAAGTTCTTGAACGCCTGGCCCATCCGGCCATTGGCCGCGGAAACGCCGCGCGAGGCGTTGCGGATCAGGGTCAGGCCGGTGTCGAGGGTGCTCATTGAACCATACTCACGGGCCATCACTCACGGCGACGCCACCAGGCGATAGCCGATGCCGCGCACCGCCTGCAGGAACAGCGGATTGGCGGGGTCGCGTTCGATCTTGCGGCGCAGGCGGTTGATCTGCACGTCCACCGCGCGCTCGTTGACCGAACCGTCACCGCCGGTCAGGGCGCTGCGCGCCACGGTTTCGCCCCCCGCCACCGCCAGCACGCGCAGCATCTCGCGCTCCCGGTCGGTGAGGTGGATGATCTCCTCGCCCTGGCGCAATTCGCCGCGGTCGAGATGCAGGATGTAGGGCCCGAACGTGATCGATTCCGGCCGCGCCACCGGCAGCGGCGTCGCGCGCTTGAGGATATTGCCGATCCGCAGCACCAGCTCGCGCGGCTCGAACGGCTTGGCGACATAATCGTCGGCGCCGATCTGCAGGCCCTCGATGCGGCTTTCGGCCTCGTGCCGTGCCGTCAGCATGATGATCGGCACCGCCGACGAGGCGCGGATGAAGCGGGCGAGGTCGAAGCCGGATTCGCCGGGCATCATCACGTCGAGGATCAGCATGTCGAAATGCAGCCCGCATAGCTTGGCGCGGGCGTCGCTGGCGCTCAGCGCCGTGGTGACGCGATAGCCTTCGTTGGCGAGAAACCGCGACAACAGGTCGCGGATGCGGCGGTCGTCATCGACCAGCAGCAGATGCGGGGCATCGTCGGCCGGTTGCGGCGGGGTCCGTGCCAGTTGGACGGTCTGCGTCACGCTCATTCCTTTGCGGTAGCCCGGCCGGCCGCAGCGTCGGGTCCAAAGATCGCCTGCAGAACCTTGTCGGGATCATCGCGGTCGATCATCCCGCGCAGGAACTCGCAAACCGCTTCCTCCGCGCCGGGTCCGGCATGGCGTAGCGCGCGGTTGATGCGATCGGTCTGCAGGCCGGCGAGTTTGGCCACCAGCGCCTCGCCCTTCGCGGTGGCGAACAGCAGGCGTTGCCGACGGTCGTTGTCGCCGGCCTTCTGCACGATATACCCTTCGTCGAGAAGCTGCTTGAGAACCCGTCCCAGCGACTGCTTGGTGATGCGCAGCACGTCGAGCAGATCGGCCACTTTCAGGCCGGGATAGCGGTGCACGAAATGGATGACCCGGTGGTGGGCGCGGCCAAATCCGAACGCCTCCAGCACATGGTCGGCGTCGCCGACAAAGTCCCGGTAGGCGAAGAACAACAGCTCGATGACGTTCCAGCGCAAGCCGGCCGGCGCGGCGCCGGGGGCGGGGGGTCCGCCCCCTGCGCCGAACCGCCAACCGACCCTGAAAAATTTACGTCAGCCATGTTGACATATCTTGGGTTCAATGTTACAAAACTGACTGTCACCACGAAATATTAGAACTTTCGGATCGCCGACTCCGAAAGCTCCGATATGGCAAACATACTGGACTTCGCGCCTTCCGCCAAAGCGGAAACCGGTTTTGCGGGCAGTCCGAACTTGACGTAGAACGGCGGCCTGCGGTCGCCGTCAGTTCATCCAGTAGGCCCGGAGAGACAGGCCGGCGCCAGAAATCACGCGGGCTCCGGCAGGGGGAAGCAAAGGAAATGAGTTTGAAATTCGAAATCCAGCCGACGCCGAATCCGACGTCCGAGAAGGATCGCGCGGCAAAGCTCGTGGACCCGGGCTTCGGCCGGATTTTCACCGATCACATGGCCATCGTCCGCTACAACCAGGCCAAAGGCTGGCATGACGCGCGCGTCGAATCCCGCGCGAATTTCCCGCTCGATCCGGCCGCGGCCGTGCTGCACTATGCACAGGAGATTTTCGAGGGCCTCAAGGCCTACAAGCGCGATAACGGCGTGAACCTGTTCCGCCCCGACGCCAATGCCAGGCGCTTCCGGAATTCGGCCGAGCGCTTGGCCATGGCGCCACTGCCCGAAGAGGTGTTCATCGAGGCGGTCGAACAGCTCGTGCGCATCGACAGCGCCTGGATACCGGGCGGCGAAGGCAGCCTCTATTTGCGGCCCTTCATGATCGCGAGCGAGATCTTCCTCGGCGTGAAGCCTTCCGCGGAATACATCTTCGCCGTCATCGCCTCGCCGGTCGGCTCCTATTTCAAGGGCGGGCCCGCGCCGGTGTCGATCTGGGTGTCGGAAAACTACACGCGCGCCGCGGTCGGCGGCACCGGCGCCGTCAAATGCGGCGGCAATTACGCCGCGAGCCTGCGCGCGCAGGCCGAGGGCATCGAGCATGGTTGCGACCAAGTCGTTTTCCTCGACGCGGTCGAGCGCCGCTATGTCGAGGAACTCGGCGGCATGAACGTCTTTTTCGTGTTCGACGACGGTTCGCTGCTGACGCCTCCGCTCGGCACTATCCTGCCGGGCATCACCCGCGATTTGATCATCGCGCTGACCAGGGATTCCGGCGCGCGCGTGCGCGAGGAGCTCTACACCATCGACCAGTGGCGCGCCGATGCCGCCAGCGGAAAGCTGAAAGAGGCCTTCGCCTGCGGCACGGCAGCCGTCATCTCGCCGATCGGCAAGGTATGCTCCGCGAGCGGCAATTTTCTCATCAGCGGCGGCGCCGCCGGCCCCTTCGCCATGGGGATGCGCAAGAAGCTGGTCGACATCCAGTACGGTCATGCGGCCGACCCGCACGACTGGATCAGAAAGGTCCTGTGATCGGCGGTCGAATTATTGTGGCGAAGTGCCTTCGCGCCGCAGCGTCCCAGGCGACAACCCATAAACCCGCACGTCGAAGCGGTGATAGGTTCTGGTCGCTTGCGCCTGCGAGCCTGACCCGGACTTGATCCGGGGGGCGTGGCCAATGCGCCTGCTATTTCGCCAACTGCTTCGATCGTTCGGTTGCCGCCGCGACCGCGCGGGTCAAAAGCGATTGCAGGCCGTCCGCGCCCATCAGCACCTCGAGCGCCGCTGCGGTGGTGCCGCCGGGCGAGGTCACGTTTTCGCGCAGAGTCGCGGATTCGAGTTCCGAGCGGCGCAGCAATTCGCCCGAGCCTGAAACGGTTTCGCGCGCCAGTTTTGTCGCCAGCGCCGCAGGCAGGCCGGCGGCCACGCCGGCGCGCGCCAGTTCTTCGGCGAGCAGGAATACATAGGCCGGTCCCGAACCGGACACCGCCGTCACCGCATCCATCAAGGCTTCGTCGTCGATCCATTCCACCGCACCGGTGGCGCGCAACAGCGCGTCCGCCGTCGCGCGCTGAGCCGTGCTGACATTGGGTGCGCCGACCGCCACCGTGATGCCGCGACCGATCGCCGCCGGCGTGTTCGGCATGGCGCGCACCACGCTGCCGCCGCAGACCTGCGTGATCGCGGCGATCGGGGTGCCGGCCATGATCGACAGCACCAGCGCGCCGGGTCCGACCAGGGCGCGTAGTGCCGGACCGGCTTCGCGAAACATCTGCGGCTTGACCGCAATCACCAGTGTCGAGACCGCGCCGAGATCCTGTAGCGGGGGATTGATCCGCACACCGCGCGCCGTCAGCGCCGTGATATCGGCGGAGGGATGCGGCTCGATGATGGCGAGATCGCAGGCATCAAGCCCCTGCGCCAGCCAGCCCGAGAGCAGGGCGCCGCCCATCTTGCCGGCGCCGGCGAGCGCCAGGGTGCCGGAGAACTGCGCGAGGGGTTGGGGCGTCGAAGGGTTCATTGCGGTGTTCCGGAAAGCGAAAGCTGCGGAACCCTAGCACCGGGCAGCCGTCGCAACAAAGACCGTGACGCGGTTCGATCCGTTCAGGCCTCGCCCTCGGTATCGAACATCGCCGCGGTCATGGCCTCGGGTGCCGACTTGCCGGCCCAGACCACGAACTGAAACGCCGGATAGTAGCGCTCGCAGGCGTGGATGGCGCTGACCAGCATGGTCTCGCACTGCGCTGACGAGGCGGCGAGGCCGCCCGGCAGCACCAGCGCCTGCCGGTACATGATCATTCCGGTGTGGGTCCAGATGTCGAAGTGGCCGATCCACAATTGCTCGTTGATCGCCGCGATCAGGCGCTGCACTTCGGCGCGGCGCGCTGGCGGAATCTTCATGTCGAAGGCGCAGGCGAGATGCAGCGCCTCGATCTCGCCCATCCAGGTGAAGGACAGTTGATAGTCGGTCCAGTCGCCTTTGGAGACGATGGTGACCTCGTCCTCGCCGGAGCGCTCGAACGCCCAGTTGTGATCGGCGGCGATGTCTTCGACCACCGCAAGCGGGTTGTTCCGGGAATCGATGATACCTTCGAGCAGGGACATGCCGTCTCGACCTTGCCTTTGAATGTGTTGATACGCACGCAGCAGGCCGACACGCGCTGACGTTGGCGCGTCGCTGCAGGCCGCACTCCTTGGGCTGCGCCAAGGCTTGCCTGCATGAAGTGATGTGATTTGCGGAATCCGCGCAACGGTACGGTTGGACCTATCACAAACAAAGTTGTGCCCGTCCACAACTGATCGCGCGGCAACGAGAACAAACCGGAATCGGTTGCGCGGCATGCGAGTCCGGCGTGGCGGCTTCGCGCGCCGCGAGTCGGAAGGCCGTGCCGGCGGTTGATTCGGCGGCACGGCCCGCTCAACCGCGGATCTCACGGTGCGGTCATGGCGGGCATGCAAGTCGTCCTCGCGGGCGGCCTTGCGGGCTCTGCCGTGCTTCGGCATAATTGCCCACAGGTCGTTCATTCCGGGCGGCCGATGTTCTCAGGGCGGGGTGAAACTCCCCACCGGCGGTAAGGGCGCAAGCCCAAGCCCGCGAGCGCCTTCTTCGCCTGAAGAAGGGTCAGCAGATTCGGTGCGATTCCGAAGCCGACGGTTAAAGTCCGGATGAAAGAGAACGGGTTGCGGCAGCTGCGCTCGCGCGTGGCGCGCCGTTCCGTATGCCCTGATTCTGGTCCTGAAAGAGGAAAGCCATGAATCAGATACTGTCAGACTCCCCCAATACCAGTTCTTCCAAGACTACTTCTTCAAGAGCTGCCGAGGCGGCGCAAGAGCGCCGTCCCGTTGAACACCGACGGTTCGCCAAGCCGCAGCGCGTTGCCTTTGTGCAATCGTCCTGGCACCGCGACGTGGTCGAGGAATGCCGCATCGCGTTCCTCGAGGAAATCGAGGCGCGGGGTATTCCGCGCGCGCAGATCGACCTGTTCGAAGTGCCGGGTTCGTACGAAATCCCGCTGCATGCCCAGATCCTGGCCAAGACCCGGCGCTATACCGCCATCGTCGCCGCCGGGCTCGTGGTCGACGGCGGCATCTATCGCCACGAATTCGTTGCCGACACCGTGATCAAGGCGCTGATGGATGTGCAGTTGCGGACCGAGGTCCCGGTGTTCTCGGCGGTGCTGACGCCGCAGCAGTTCCACGAATCCGCGGCGCATTTCGACTTCTTCCGCAAGCATTTCGCCACCAAGGGCATCGAGGTGGCGGAAGCCTGCGCCAATACGCTGCTCAGCCTGGAACGGCTGCGCGGGCAGGTAGCGGCGGGGATCGTGTAGATCGCGCGACGCGTCGTCCCGGCGCCGGTGCCGGGACGGTCGCACATCGTGCTCAGTCGAACAGACTCGACACCGACTCTTCCGACGCAGTGCGGGCAATGGCTGCCGCGATCAGCGGTGCGATCGGCAGCGCGCGGATGTTGGGCGACTTTTGAACCGCTTCGGTGGGCAGGATCGAGTCGGTGATCACGAGCTCCTTCAGCCGGGAACCGATGATGCGGGCGGCGGCGCCGCCGGACAGCACGCCGTGGGTGATGTAGGCGTAGACGTCCTTGGCGCCGTTGGCGAGCAGCGCGTCGGCGGCGTTCACCAGCGTACCGCCGGAGTCGACGATGTCATCGACCAGGATGCAGGTGTAGCCGGCGACGTCGCCGATCACGTTCATGACCTCGAATTCGCCGGCCCGTTCGCGCCGCTTGTCGATGATCGCCAGCGGCGTGTTGATGCGCTTGGCAAGGCCGCGCGCGCGGACCACGCCGCCGACATCGGGCGACACCACCATGACATTGGCGAGGTCGAAGCGTTCCTTGATGTCGCGCACCATCACCGGCGAGGCAAAGAGATTGTCGGTCGGGATGTCGAAGAAGCCCTGGATCTGGGCGGCATGCAGGTCGAGCGTCATGACGCGGTCGACGCCGGCGCGGGTGATCAAGTTGGCCACCAGCTTGGCCGAAATCGGCGTACGCGAGCCGGATTTGCGATCCTGCCTGGCATAGCCGAAATAGGGGATCACCGCGGTGATGCGGCGCGCGGATGCCCGGCGCAGCGCATCGGTGATGATCAGCAGTTCCATCAGGTGGTCGTTTGCTGGAAATGACGTCGACTGGATGATGAAGGCGTCGGAGCCGCGGACGTTTTCCTGGATTTCGACGAACACTTCCATGTCGGCGAAACGCCGGACGCTGGCCTTGGTGAGATCCAGCTTGAGCCAGGAGGCGATGGCCTTCGCCAGCACGGGGTTGGAATTGCCGGCGACGAGCTTGATGGAGCCGTTCTTGGCCGACATCGCCGCTTCTCCCCGTAATCCGGTGGATACAACATTGAGCATATCGATGACCCACGGTACTGGCGCGTTTTGGACGAGCGAGGTGATATCAAGGACTTGCCGCGGCTGGCAACCCGTCACGGACGGTTTTCCTGCGCAAAATATCGTGGATTGTAGCGTTAACGCGCAGTGAAACTGGTAACGCTGGCGCCCAGCATGCCCGATTGGGGCGGAATATCGTCGGCGCTGGCAACCGCGGGGCCGCGCAGGCCCGGTACCGGCGGGGCCGGCGGCGAGTCGGCCGGTGCCGTTCCGTTGATCATGCCGCTGAGGCCGGTCAATCCCGCCTGCGCGATTCGCCGCAACACGAGGTCGTCGGCGGCCGCCCAGGCGTCGCGGCCCGACGGCTTGCCGGTCGGCTCTTCGCCGCTCAGGCGCAGGGCTCGCTGCTGGGTCCGGTCGTAAACGTCCCACACCCAGGCGATCGTGGTTTTGCCGCCCTGGATCTCGGCCGCGAGATAACTGCGCACCCGATAGGCCGCACTGCCTTCGCGCGACACCACCGCGAGGTGGCGCAGTTTCGCCTCGCTGTCGAGCAGGTTGACCATGCGATCGAAGACTTGCGGCGGCGGACCGTCGATCGATTCGAACGCCACCGTCGCGCCATCGGCCGACGCGAACGAGGTATTGCCGGCGCCGCCAGCGGCACAGCCACCAACCGCGGACAGCATCGCGAACAGCAGCGCGAAGCGTGCAAGATGGCCGGCTGTGACGGTGCGGACAGGCATGCGTAAAATGAATTCCCCGATCGTTCCGAGCGATATCGTTAAAATCGGTTAAGGTCTAGGGCAACACGCTCGCGCGTCGCCCGCACAGCAACGCTACGCGAGCTCCGGGCGGTTTGCGACTGCCTGAATTATTCGTGACGGATCAAAAGGATCGGCCGATGCGCGCATTTGTTCTGACCGGCTACGGCGCGGTGCAAGACAAGGTCCGGCTGGTCCAGGTTCCCGATCCGGTGGCCGATACCGGCGAGGTCGTGATCAAGATCGATGCCGCCGGCCTCAATCCGATCGACTTCAAGATCGTCCACGGCGATCTCAGGCGGGTCTCGCATTACACCCTGCCGCGCACCCTGGGCTTCGACGCCTGCGGCGTAGTGACGTCGGTCGGACCGGACGCCCGACGGTTCAAGCCGGGCGATGCGGTCTATACCCGCGCTTCCCGCGCCACCATCGGCACCTTCGCCGAACAGATCGCGCTCAGCGAAACCTTCGTGGCGAGGAAGCCGGCCAATATTTCCCGCGCCGAGGCGGCCTCGCTGCCGCTGGTAGCCCTGACCACACTGCAGACATTCGATCGCGTTGGTGCGGCGGCTGGCCAGCGCATCCTGATCCACGCCGGCTCCGGCGGCGTGGGCACCTTTGCGATCCAGTACGCCAAGTATCTCGGGCTCGAGGTCACCACGACCACCAGCGCGAAGAACGCGGATTTTGTCGCCTCGCTCGGCGCCGACCGGGTGATCGCCTATGACCGCGAGGACTACCTTCGCCAGGGCGGCGATTACGACCTGGTCTATGACACCCTCGGCGGCGCCTTCACCGTCGACGCCTTCAAGGTAGTGAAGCGCGGCGGCACCGTGATGTCGCTGAGCGGACCGCCGGACCGCGACTTCGCCGGGCGGATTGGCGCCTCCAGACTGGTGCGCCTCGTGATCTGGCTGATGGGGCGCAAGGTCTATGCGGCCGCTGCCGCGGCCGGTGCCGGCTATGACTGGTCGATGACCGAATCCAGTGGCGATCAACTGGCCGACGTCACCGCCCTGGTCGAGGCCAACAAGATCGTGCCGGTGCTCGACCGCGCCTTCGAGTTCGAGCAATTGCCGCAAGCGCTGAGCTATCTCGAAACCGGCCGGGCGCGGGGCAAGGTCGTGATCCGGATGCGCTAACCGAAGGCGCGATCGGGAGTGCGCTCAGGCGCTTTCCAGCACGATGGCATGCACATGCCGGCCGTAGTCCGGCTCCCGGCGGTGCACCGAACGCCGGTAGCTGAAGCAGCGCTGGTCGGCGTAGGTGTCGATGCCGAGGTCGTCGATGAGAGCGATACCGGCGCCTTCGAGCCGCATGCGGATGAAGCCGCCGAGGTCGAACATGGCGTGACCGTCGCGCGACGACGGCAGGAAGAATCGCCCATTTTCCGCGTCGGCGTCGATGAAACGTTCGACGAATTCGCTGCCGACCTCGTAGCTCTGTTGGCGGATCAGCGGGCCGATCGCCGCCACCATCCTGGCACGGTCGGCGCCGAGTTGTTCCATGGCGCCAATGGTGGACTCCAGCACGCCGGTCAGCGCGCCTTTCCAGCCGGCGTGGGCCGCCCCGATCACCCGCGCCGCCGGATCGGCGAACAGGATCGGGCCGCAGTCGGCGGCGGTAACGCCGATGGCGAGACCTGTGGTGCGTGTAACAATGGCATCGGCCCGCGGGCGCGACGCGCTGTCCCAGGGAGCGGTGGCGACCACGACGTCGGGCGAATGAATCTGGAAGACGCTGAGAAATTGCCCGGGCGCGACGCCGAGCTGCGCGGCCATGCGCCGGCGATTCTCCGCGACATGGGCCGGATCGTCGTTCGAGCCGATGCCGCCGTTGAGGCTGGCGTAAATTCCCTCGGAGACGCCGCCTTCGCGGCTGAAGAACTGGTGCCGCAGACCGGGAACGGCCGCCAGGAGCGGCGAGGCCAGCGTCATTCGCGGCGCTCCTCGGCGGCGCGCTGGTCGTCGTCGGAAAGCCCGACCAGCGTCCCGATGTCGGGGGCGGAGATGCCGATCACCTTGAACATCGATCCCATGCCGCTGCGGCCGCCGCCGATCAGGCGCTTCAGCGCTTCCGCGACGTCTTGCGAGACTTCGGGGGTCGCCTTGGCCATCAGCGTCACAGCGCGGGTCTCGATGCCGAGGCGCTTGAGAAAATCACCCTGCGTCACCGGACCGTGGACGCGGGCGCCGACGTCCTCGGCGGCGCGCGCCAGCGCCTCGAAGTCGACGTGTGCGGTGACGTCGGCGAGCCCGGGATTTTTCAACGGATCGGCGAAGCTGTGGCGGGCGATCGCCTGGAAGGTATCGCCGGCGTCGCTGCGCACGTGGCCATAATCGATGACCAGCGCCGCACCGCCATTGTCGCGGACCCGGCTGGCGATCTTCATGATCTCGGCGTCCGGGCGCCACTCGAACACGGCGCCGATCGGCGCCTCGCGCACCAAGGGCGGCAGCAGCACCTCGAACCGCGGCACCGGCTCCGCCGCGACGCCGAATGCGAGCCTGCCATTACCGTCGATCTCGACCGTGCGCTCGTGCCAGCCGGTGGCGCGTCGCACCACCTGATGCACCGGCAGCACGTCGAAATATTCGTTGGCGAGGATGATCGAGGGACCGGGCGGAATCTCGTCGATGCTGGTGTGCCATTCTATGTTGCGGACGCCTGACAGCGCGGCCTGCTGCTTCTCGTGCAGTGCCGGATTGATCTCGACCAGATGCACGCTGATCGCCTGGTATAGCGGCGGCAGCACCCGCAGCGCGCGCAGCGCGTCCGCCATCATGGTGCCGCGGCCGGGCCCGAGTTCGATCAGCCGCACCTGCGGCGGCGAACCGATCGACTTCCATACCGAGGCCGCCCACAGGCCGAGCAACTCGCCGAACATCTGGCTGACCTCGGGGGCGGTGATGAAATCGCCCTCGCGCCCCAACGGATCGCGCGACACGTAATAGCCGTGTTGCGGATGGCTCAGGCACAGGTCCATGTAGCGCCACACCGGCATCGGTCCGGCGGTCCGGATCAGGTTCTTGACGTCGGACATCAGCGGCGAAAATCCGCTGAGATCCTGTCCAGATTTCGGATCAGACATTGACATGGCGCGGATCTCGGCTCGGATCATGGCCCGCTGGCTGGCGGCGCCAAGCGAACACGATGAGGATGATTCCCGCAATGATCATCGGCACCGACAGCAGCATGCCCATGGTCAGTCCCCGCCACAGAAAGCCGAGCTGCGGGTCGGGCTCGCGGAAACACTCGCCGACGATCCGGGCCACGCCATAAAGGGTCATGAAACTGCCGAGGATCAGGCCGGGCCGCCTCAGCGCGCCGGCACGGATCATCAGCGCCAGCAGGACGAACAGCACGACGCCTTCCAGCGACGCCTCGTAGAGCTGGCTTGGATGCCGTGGCAGGTGGGCGCCATCACCGGGAAATACCATGGCCCACGGCACGCTCGAATCCGCCTCCCGCCCCCACAATTCGCCGTTGATGAAATTGGCGATGCGCCCCAGAAACAGCCCGATCGGTCCGACCGCGGTGGTGATGTCGCCGAGCGACAGGATCGACAGGTTGCGCTTCCAGCAGAACAGCATCACCGCGGCGACGCAGCCCATGAAACCGCCGTGGAACGACATGCCGCCTTTCCACAGTTCGAGAATCTCGGCGGGGTGCCTGACGAAGAAGTCGAGATTGTAGAACAGCACGTAACCGGTGCGGCCGCCGAGAATGATCCCGATGGTCACCCACAGGATATAGTCGTCCATCTGTTCCAGCGTGATCGGCGACGCGCCACCCCACAAGGCCGGGCGCTTGATCAGCGAGCGCGCATAGATCCAGCCGAGCACGATGCCGCCGATATAGGCCAGCGCATACCAGCGCACCACGATCGGCCCGATGGCGATGGCCACCGGGTCGAACACCGGAAAGTCGATGGTCAGGAACGGCATGGCAAGCCCGCCATCGTGGCGATCCGCCTAGGGTTGCAGTCGCCGGCGATACAGCGCCAGCAACCGCTCCCAATGCCGTTCCGCGGCGGCCTTGTCGTAGACCGGCCGCTGCGGAAACGCGAACCCGTGGTGGACGCCGGGATAAAGCTCGACCTCGGCATTGGCGCCGCTGTCCTTGAGAGCCGAGCGCAGCGGTTCGATCATCTCCAGCGGCGCCCAGCGGTCGACCTCGGCGCAGGCGAAGTAAAGCTCGGCCATGCCCTTGCGCGCCACCAGATGCGGGCTGTCCGGCTTGTCGGTCATCAGAAACGTGCCGTAGATCGACGCCGCGGCGGTCACGCGCTCGGGAAAGGTGGCGGCGGCGTTGATTGCATATTGTCCGCTCATGCAGTAGCCGAGGCAGCCGATCGGGCCCTTCTTGCTCGCCGCGTTCTGGGTGGCGATGAAATCCAGCAGCGCGCGGCTGTCCCGCATGACCATGGGAATGTTGAGACCGTACATCAACTCGAACATCCGCTTGCGGATCGGGGCGTCTTCCTCCGGCGGAATCGGGCCGAGATCCATAACCCCAGCGCGGTAGTACATGTTGGGCAGCACCACATAATAGCCCGAGGTCGCGAGCCGGCGCGCCATGTCGCGCAGTTCCTCGCGGATGCCAGGCGCGTCCATGTAGAACAGGATGACGGGATGCGGACCGTTGCGTTCGGGGTGCGTGATGAAGGTGGTGACGTGGCCGTCCGGGGTCGGGATCTCGATCTGCTGCTCGATCATGTAAGCGTTTCTTCTTCAGGGTTGTGCGGTGGGCTTGTGTCCGGCCGGTTCAGCGGTCACGATTGCAAGGAAATCCGGCTCTGACAAGGCGCCGGCCGCGATGCACCAGACGGCGTCGGACTTGAACTGTCGCGCCCGCATCGCCATTGTTGGAATGGCCGGCCGGTTGGCGCCGAACCTAGTGGAGATTCGTGACATGACCCAGACCAGCAACCGGTTTTTCGACGAGATCGGCCGCCTGATGAATGACGCCGCCGGCGCCGCGCAAGGCGTCAAGCGCGAGGTCGATACGGTGGTCCGCAACCAGGCCGAAAAAATCCTGCGCGATCTCGACATCGTCAAGCGCGAGGAGTTCGAGGCGGTCAAGGACATGGCGCGGCTGGCGCGCGAGGAAAACGAGGCGCTGAAGGCCCGCATCGCGGCACTGGAGGCCAAACTGGGACTGTCGGCGTCGGCGCCGGACAATGGCAGCCCGTCGCCCGGATGAGTGGAGCGACATCCGGGATTTGAGCGGTTGCCCCGGATATCGCTTGCGCTCATCCGGACCACGCCCGGGCATCCGGCACCGCGCAAAACCGCAGAAAAATCCCCTCATTTCCTTGTCATGGCGCGGCTTTGGCGCTAAAAGCCCGCCACGTCCGCGGCCCCCGCACCCCTGGAGGCTTGCTGCGGCGTGAAAATGGGCCGCTTCGCGGCCTTTAACTTTTGAAACAGTGGCGTTTTCACGGTCGTGGTCCGGTTTCGGCCCGCCCGAAAACGGCTCACGCAAACAAGGACTTAAACGATGGCGACCGTCAAGGAATTGAAGGCGACCGCGCGTCCGGCAAGCGGCAAGGGGGCCGCACGGGCAGAGCGTCGCGCGGGCCGGGTGCCCGGAGTGATTTATGGCAACAACCAGCCCCCCGTGACTATTTCGGTCGACGACACCGAACTGCGCGCGCGCATCCTGGCCGGCCGGTTCCTGACCACGATTTACGACATCGACCTGGAGGGCAAGAAGCACCGCGTGATTCCGCGCGACTTCCACCTCGATCCGGTGAAGGATTTCCCGCTCCACGTCGATTTCATGCGGCTCGGCGAGGGCGCCACCATCCGCGTCAGCGTTCCGCTGCACATCAAGAACGCCGAAACCGCGCCCGGCATCAAGCGCGGCGGCACCGTCAACATCGTCACCCATACCGTCGACCTTGAAGCCTCGGTCGACAACATTCCGCAGTTCATCGAAGCCGATGTCGGCGGGCTCGACATCTCCAATTCGCTGCATCTGTCTGACATCAAGCTGCCGGCCGGCGTGAAGTCGCTGTCGCGCGAGGACGTCACATTGGTGACCATCGTGCCGCCGTCCGGCTATGCCGAAGAAATCAAGGCGGCCGCAGCACTTGCCGCGGCTGGTCCAGCGGCAACGGTTGCCGCACCTGGTGCGGCTCCCGCGGCTGGTGCTGCGCCCGCGGCGGGCGCGGCTCCCGCGGCTGGCGCCAAGGCGCCCGCAGCCGGTGCGAAAGCGCCCGCGGCGGCGCCTGCGAAGCCTGCAGCGAAGAAGTAACCGGACGCGGGATGCCGCGTCATGCGACTGTTTGTTGGCCTCGGTAATCCCGGCGCTAAATACGCCGGCAACCGGCACAACATCGGGTTCATGGCGGTTGACGAAATTGCGCGGCGTCACGGTTTCGCACCGTGGCGCCGTCGCTTTCAGGGCGAGACCGCGGAAGGCACCATCGACCGGGAACGGGTGATCCTGCTGCGTCCGCTGACCTTCATGAACGATTCCGGGCAGGCGGTGCAGGACGCCGCCAGTTTCTTCAAGCTGGCACCGGCCGACATCGCCGTGTTTCACGACGAAATCGAACTGCCGGCGGCCAAGCTGCGGGTCAAGGTCGGCGGCGGCATCGCCGGGCACAACGGCCTGCGCTCGATCTCCGCCCATGTCGGCAACGACTACAAGCGGGTGCGGCTCGGCGTCGGCCACCCCGGCATCAAGGAACTGGTGCACGGTCACGTGCTCAGCGATTTCGCCAAGGCCGACCGGCCGTGGGTCGAGGCGCTGATCGACGCGGTGGCGGACAACGTCGCGCTGCTCGTCGACGATCGCAACTCGACGTTTCAGAACAAGGTGCATCTGGCGATGCAGGCCAAGGGATTTTTCGACAAGGACGACGACGGCGGGAAGTAGGCACGGCGTCATCGGACTCGATTCAGCGTATGACGCCCGAGATCAGCGCCGGCAATGTCACGAAGGACTGGTAATCACCATGGGATTCAAATGCGGTATCGTCGGGCTGCCCAATGTCGGCAAGTCGACGCTGTTCAATGCGCTGACCGAGACCGCGGCGGCGCAGGCGGCGAACTATCCGTTCTGCACCATCGAGCCCAATGTCGGCGAGGTCGCGGTCCCCGATCCGCGGCTCGACAAGCTGGCGGAAATCGGCAAATCGGCCCAGATCATTCCGACCCGGCTGACCTTCGTCGATATCGCCGGCCTGGTGCGCGGCGCGTCCAAGGGCGAGGGGCTCGGCAACCAGTTTCTCGCCACCATTCGCGAGGTCGACGCGGTAGCGCATGTGGTACGTTGCTTTGAGGATTCCGACATCACCCATGTCGAGGGCAAGATCGCGCCGCTGGCCGACATCGAGACCATCGAAACCGAGCTGATGCTGGCCGACCTCGACAGCCTTGAAAAGCGCGTCGATAACCTCGCCAAGAAGGCCAAGGGCAACGACAAGGACGCCAAGGAGCAGCTCGACCTGGTCAATCGCGCGCTGGTATTGCTGCGCGACGGCAAGCCGGCGCGGTTTCTCGAGCGCAAGGCTGAAGAGGAGCGGGCGTTCGGCATGCTCGGTCTCCTGACCTCCAAGCCCGTGCTCTATGTCTGCAATGTCGAGGAAGGTTCGGCCGCCGAAGGCAATGCCTACTCGAAACTGGTGATGGAGCACGCCAACAAGGAAGGCGCGGTCGCGGTGGCGATCTCCGCCAAGATCGAGTCCGAGATCGCCACCCTGTCACGCGAGGAGCGCACGGAATTTCTCGACACCCTCGGCCTCGCCGAAGCCGGCCTCGACCGGCTGATCCGCGCCGGCTACCAGCTGTTGCACCTCATCACCTATTTCACCGTCGGCCCGAAGGAGGCCCGCGCCTGGACCATTACCCAGGGCACCAGGGCGCCGCAGGCGGCCGCCGTGATCCATACCGATTTCGAGAAGGGTTTTATTCGGGCCGAGACCATCGCCTATGCCGACTACGTGGCGCTGGGCGGCGAAGCCGGCGCGCGCGACGGCGGCAAGCTGCGGCTCGAAGGCAAGGAATACGTCGTCGCCGACGGCGACGTGATGCATTTCCGCTTCAATACCTGAGAATGCCGCTCACACCTGGCCCTGATCCCGGATTGCGCCGAGGTGTTCGTTGATTCGGAACACGATCAGGACGAATTCGGCGGCGATGCGCGAGAACACGATGCCGACGATGACGCCGGCGAGGCTGGACAGCACCTGGATGAATCCGCCGAACGGGCTGATCGCCATGGCCGCGAGGCCGGAGAAGATGCCGGAAATGCCGAACAGGACCGTGAGCGCGATCACCAGCCAGTAGAAGCTCTTGATGATTGTCGGCGTGATGAACCGGTCCCACTGGAACAAATCCCGAAATTCAAACATCGGTGGTTCTCCTGGCTAACCAACTTGGCGAATCAATTTGGCGAATCAACTTGGCGCATCAACTTGGCGAATCAACTTGGATTGTCGGACGCGGACGCGAAACCCACGACCTGGGTCGTAACCATCATGCCTACGACCTGGGTCGTAACCATCATGCCTACGACCTAGCTCTGAACGTCGTCCCGGGCAAGTTCGTAGCTCAGTCATGCGCGGACGGTGACTTGAGATTGCTGCAAATAACGGCCACAATCGGGCTTCCTCACCGGCATTCCCCTGGCGCATGTCCCGGCGAAGTGGATCCTGACGGGAAAGCGCTGTAGTCATGACCCTTGCATTCGAAGATTTCCCCACCGGTCGTTTCGGCAGCTTTGGACCGCGCCACGTCACGCGCGAGGAAATCATCGCGTTTGCCACCGAGTTCGATCCGCAGCCGATGCACCTCGACGAAGAGGCGGCGAAGCGGTCGATGTTGCAGGGGCTGTCGGGGTCGGGTTGGCACCTGTGCTCGATCGTGATGCGGATGATGTTTGACGGCTATATCGGCCGCACCGCCTCGCTCGGCTCGCCCGGCGTCAACGAATTGCGCTGGCTGGCGCCGCTGCGGCCCGGCGACGATCTCACCATCGATGTCGATGTGGTGGAGGCGCGTCTGTCGCGAAGCCGGCCCGAAACCGGCATCGTGACGTTCAAGTGCCGCGTCAGCAACGCGGCCGGCCAGGCCCTGGCCGAGATGGTGTCGCCGATCATCGTCAAGCGCCGTGCCGCGCTCGCGGCATCCTAGGGTCTGTGATAAATCTCAACAGCATGGTCCGGAAAAGCATGCCCTCGGACCAAAGCGCGAAGCGCAGCTTCGCGTGTAATCCGACGGGTGGGAACCGGTTTTCCAGGACGAACGAATTCGTTCGTCCGTAGACCATGCTCAAACGAGAGATAAGGCCATCATGTTCTTCTTCGAGGAAATCGAGATCGGCCAGCGGCGCGAAGCGGGATCGTTCACCTTCACCGCCGAACTGATCAAGAGGTTCGCGGCGCAGTTCGACCCGCAGCCGTTTCATCTCGATGAAGCGGCCGGCCGCAACTCGCTGTTCGGCGGCCTTGCGGCGTCCGGCTGGCACGTCGCATCGGTGTGCATGAAGCTGCTGGTGGCGGACCGCCAACGCCAGGTGGCGGAAGCACAGGCGCGCGGCGAGACGATCGCGGTCTGGGGACCCTCGCCGGGTTTTCGCGAACTGCGCTGGATCAAACCGGTACTGGCAGGCGACACCGTCAGCTATGCCAGCGAAGTGGAATCGCTGCGGACCTCGGACAAGCGTCCCGAATGGGGAATCCTGCAGGCCCGCAACACCGGCATTAACCAGCGCGGCGAACTGGTGTTCTCATTCCTTGCCACCGCCTTCGTGCCGCGGCGGGTAAGGCCGCATTAAGCCTGATCAAATGCTTCGTGAAACGACGGCGGAACAACGCCGGCGTTAAGACGTTTTGAACCTTATCGCGGTGTTGTCGGACATACCGGGCGCGACACGATGGGGGATATGATGGCTGACCGCAGCGGATTGAAATTGGTGGGCTTCATCTTTGCCACGGTGACCCTTGCGGTGATGCTGGCGACCGGAATGGTGGTCAAGGGTTATGCCGACGGCGTCTATACGCTCGACAACGCGACGATCGCCCGCCGCTAGGTCAGATTTCAAGTCATATTTGGCTAACCATGGCGCATCGAACCAGCGGCCCGACTAGCGGTTCTTGGAACTAGCGGCTCCAGGCCAGCGCGAGCAGGCCCACCGCCACCACCAGCAGCACCATGAACCGGATCATGATGGTGCCGATCTTCGGCGGCGAGGTTCGCAGCGGAATCGGATCGGTGGTGTTCGGCCTGACGGTTTTCACGGAATGGTTGCCCCCAAGGCGATAGCGCCGCGGCAATGCGGCCTACCCCTTGGTCGCGGGGGCACGGGATTAAGTTCAATCAGCATGATCCCGAAAAGTGGATACCGGTTTTCGGATCAGATCATGCTCAAACAATAAAGGCAGGGCGGGATGACTATCCCGCCCTGCGGCCAGTCATGGTTAATGGCGGAGCGGGATGACTTGTCCTGGAATGATCATCCCGTTACGTCGCGGTCAGCTGTTGCGAAGCCCGTCGGCGGCGCGTTTCCACTGCGCGACGTTGTCCGCGATCATGCGGGTCGACTTCATGGCCGCCTGGCTGAGCTGGGCGTAGCCCGAGATCTCGCGCTGGACGCGCTGGCCTTCGGCATGCAGCAGGTCGCGCAGGCTTTCCAGTTCGGAAACCAGGTTCTCGATTTCGGCCAGCGAGGTGCCGGCCACCCGCTGGATCAGCGAATTGACGTTGGTGACCGTTGCCTCGGTATTCGGTTCCAGCGGCGCCTCCGGGTTCAGCAGGCCGGGCGCCGGCCGGCGCAGATAGGCGACATCGTTGCGAACGAAGTCGCGGATGCCGGCCTCGACTTCGGAGACCGCGGCAAGGTTGCTGTCTTCTTCGGCGCCTTCAACTTTTTCGGATCGAATGACATTCATCGGCTATTCCCCTGTTTCGCGTTTGAGCGAGCGCGGATGTCCCCCGCACGACGATGTAGCAAAGGCCATCAGTCCAGCGGATTTTGACCACATCGCGGCCGAGTTGCGGCGAGGACCCGGTCTTTCACGGGATTCCATGCGGTCCGGGGTTTCGGGCCTTCACCAGCTGTGCTTGAAACCGGCGCTGAAGCTGCGGTTCGGCACGCCCTGTGGCGTTTCGCTGATCGAGCCGGTGATGCTGACGCCGCCGAACAACTTCTGCTCGGCGCCGATCTTGCGCAGCCATTTCTCGTCGGTCGACGACAGCGACTGGCCGGCGCTGAAGCTGGTGCCGGTGTCGGCAATGCTGAGTTTGGCCGACTGGTCGGTCTGGTAGTTGCGGACCGGATGCCCGGACAGGCCGACCGGCGGCGCAAAACTCTGCTGGATCACGTTGTAGTCGTTCTGCAGGGTCAGGAAATATCGGTCGCCGCCTAATGGCACCGACTTGCTCAGCGACGTCCCGAGCTTGCTCTGGTCCTGGGCGGGGTCGAGCCGCGCCTCGACCGCGGTCTTGTCCCAGATCGAGCCGACGCCGGGCGCGGTCACCGCGGCCCAGGCGGTGCCGCTGGATTGCGACGGCTGGCCGTCCGTGGAGAATTTCTGCCGCAGCAGGTCCGCGGTCGTCAGCGTCGATGGTTGATTGACGACGGTCATGTCGGCGCCGACCCGCGCATCCCAGAACGGCGACACCGGTTGCTTAACCGACAGCGCCGAGGCGCCGTTGGCCTTGTCCTGGGCCGACCATGCGGTTGACGCGTCCGCGGTGGGTCGCGTCGCAGCGCGCTTCGGCGCGGTGAATTTTCCGTCCGGCGTGATGCCGGTGTCGAGCAGGCTCCAGTCGGGTTCGGGGAAATCCAGCTTGGCGGGGGGCGCGTCGGCGTCATCGGGTTCGGCCGTTGTGACGGCGCCGCCCGGCACGTCATCCGCCCACGCCGCCGCAGCGCCTGCGCCGGTTAGCACCAGCAGCAGGCTCAAGACCTGGATCGTCGACCTCGAAATCATGAACCTGCCAGCCCGCATCCCCGGCCGGACCGTGCATTCATTCTGGTCCGAAATTGTGGCAGGTGGAGGGGACGCCGATGCGAAACGGCCCCGCGCCCGCGGAGCCGTTTTCGAATGCGTCTGTGGTGGGGTCTGCGCAGCCTGCGGTCAGGCGATCTTGGGCAGATGGATCGGGCGGCCGATCGCCTGTTCGACCAGGTCGAAGGTATCCACCACCACGCGCATGCTCGAGAGCCGGCCGGCCTTGAATTGCGCGAACTGCGCCAGCCGCAGGCTGATCGGCCGGTTGGAGTCGAGCGCGGTCAGCGAATAACGCATCATCGATGCCGCCGAATCCACGCCGAGCATCACCGATTCGCGATCGAAACGGTGGACCCGGACGTTGTCGGCGATCTGCCGGCAGACTTCCAGCACGGCGGCCTTGCCGTGGCGCGCGCCCAGAAACGGAAACATGTCGATCGGTCCATAGACCGCCCAATCGACGTCGTCATCGATCAGGGCTTCCAGGTCTTCGGGCTGGCGTTCGTTGATGGCCCGATGCAACGCGCGTGAAAAACGCCAGAGGCTGTGCTCTGTCATGTCATTTGGTCCTGAAATTGGGTTGAAACAGCAAAACGGCCCTGTGAGCGTCATCGATGACGCCGTGCCCCCGAAATGCCGTTGCCGATTTACTTTAAGCTTCAACTAGTCATGTTTGAGTAAAGCGCAAGCGCCGTTTCTGCATCGCACAAATACCGAATTGCACCTTCAGTTTGGATCGTTATTTTTCTGCAACCGGATACCACTCGACGAGCGAACCAGTGCGCTGTTAACGATCTCGTCGTCCGATCTGTTCCCGGCTGATCGGAATTTCCACATCGCGCGCGGCCATGACGCCGAATGCGATGCCGCCGAACGCCGCGCCTGCGATTGCGCCGCACGGCATGAAAACGAAAAACACCAGCATCGCCTCGGAGCCATCGGTTTTGAAGATTTCAACCCAGGCAATACCGATGACGATGCCAACCGCGGCGCCGCCCAGTGCCCCCAAGATCGCTCCCAGCAGGGCGAGCAAGGCGATTTTCATGCAGCACGGTCTCGGATCGATCCCAAATCTAAAGCCCCGCGATTAGTCGTCGTGAACCTTCGATCCGTTCAATGCGCCGGAAAATAAATCGCGAAACGGTCGGGCCGCTGCCCCGGCCGCGGTCGAAGAAATCTCAGGTCCGCGTCGCGCGTTGCAGGATGGCGGCCAATCCGTCGGTCAGGTCGCGGCCGACCAATTGCTCGATCAGATCGAAGGAATTGAAGAACGAACGGTGCTCGATGATGCGCCCGCCATGCAGCGTGAAGAATTCCGCGACGTCGATTTGCACCAGCCGCCGATCGTTGCGCTTCTCCATGAAGATGCGCTGCATGGTCGCTACTTTCAGCCCGTCGATCGCGATGAACTTCATTTCGGAGCGGCGGCTCAGATAGCGCTCCTGCTGGATCCGGATCGCCTCGGCGACCCAGGTCTTGCCGTGCTTGTGGCCGAGATGCGGAAACAACTCGACCGGTGCATAGGTGATGGAGTCGATCTCGTCGTCGCAGCACTCCTGCGCACGCGCCACATCACCGGCATAAAACGCGTCGAGGTAGTCCAACACACGCTGGCGGGTCAGGCGCTGATGCATGTTCATTCCTGCCGGGATTGCGTCCCGACTCGCACTGTACCGATATTCTGAACCGAACTATGTCCGGATCAAGAGACAAGCTGCCGGCGGAGTTGTCTAATCGTCTCAATCAAATCGCGGACACGCGGGTGCGCAATGCGCATCCACATTCGCAAGTTGTGCGGCGTCAGATTTGATGATTTTTGAATGCAAAATGTTCCAAGGACGGCGGCGCTATCTCGCCGGGCAACAGAAGGCAATCCCCGGTACGAGGCGCATCTTTTGCGTACAGCCGTCGGCCGGCGCGCGCTTGCAGCCGATCCCACGCCACAACGCGCCGGGCGCAGGGTTGAAACCAAAACCATCCGCAAGGTCGACTATCGGCTCAGCGCCGGCAGCCGATGGTTCAGTTCCATCCGCCGGACGCAACCGCCGCAGCAGAAACCGTCAGGGCTTCTTGCCCGGATTCTGGCCCGCCGCGGGCTTGCCCGACGCGAACGGGCTCGGCGCGGCGCCGCCCTTCTTGAGGTTCTTGTCCATCTTCGGTTTCTTCTTTTCCTTGTTGCTACGCATCTGACCCTTGGCCATGACGTCCTCCCGCGCACCGGTTGATGGATGTGGCGCAGGGTATGAATAGCAAATTCGGCAGCGTTTGTAAGCAGCGCCCGTGAAGCCGCGGCGTCGGCGGTTGCCGGGCGGTGGCTGCGCCTCTCCTCATCGCGGGAGAGGTGCCTCTGTTGACAGGTTCACGCGCGGGTCGGTCGAACTCGCGCGAATGACCTAGCCGCCGCTTCCTACCGCTTCTTCCACCCACCCCGATGCCCTGGCGCCCCGCCGCTCGAGCGTGGCGCAGGTCCAAACTCCGGGCCGGACTGGCGCGAGTCGGTGGGCTGGAAGATCTTGCTGCCGCTGCCCGCGCTGATGTCATCGCGCGACGGCCGGCCCGGCGTGGCGCGGCCGGGGCGGTAGGGCAGGGATTCCGGACCGTGCATTTCGTCGAGATGGGGCTTGTGGACTTTGGATCCGCTACCCTTCACCCCACCCCGCGCGCTGGTCGCGCGCGACCCTCCCCCTCCAGGGGAGGGTGAAGCAGCGCCACGTTTTTTCATGGCGCTTGCCGGCAGGTTGGCGGCGTCGCCGTATTTCTTCGCGCCGGCATAGGCGCCGGCTTTGCCCTGCACCGTGCGCTGCTTGGCGGTGGGATCGTCGACCACGGCGAGTTCGGTGGCGCGCAGGCGCTTGACTTCGTCGCGCAGGCGGGCGGCCTCCTCGAAATTGAGGTCGGCGGCGGCCTCGCGCATGCGGGTTTCGAGATCGGACAGCACGGCCTCAAAATTGTGGCCGATGCTCATGACATCGTCGGCCATGCCGCCGTCGCCGATTTCAACCAGTACGTGGTCACGCTCGTAGACGCTGTTGAGGATGTCGCCGATCGACTTCTTGATACTTTCCGGGGTGATGCCGTGTTCGGTGTTGTACTCGATCTGCTTCTCGCGGCGGCGGTCGGTTTCGGCGATGGCGCGTTGCATCGAGCCGGTGATCTGGTCGGCATAGAGGATGACCTTGCCATCGACGTTGCGCGCGGCGCGGCCGATGGTCTGGATCAGCGAGGTTTCGCTGCGCAAGAACCCTTCCTTGTCGGCGTCTAATATCGCCACCAGCGCGCATTCAGGGATGTCGAGGCCCTCGCGCAGCAGGTTGATGCCGACCAGCGCGTCGAAGGCACCGAGCCGCAGGTCGCGGATGATCTCGATGCGCTCGATGGTGTCGATGTCCGAATGCATGTAGCGCACCCGGATGCCCTGCTCGTGCAAATATTCGGTGAGGTCCTCCGCCATCCGCTTGGTCAGGACGGTGACGAGACTGCGGTAGCCCGCCGCCGCGGTGGCGCGGACCTCGCCGACCAGATCATCGACCTGGGTGCGCGCCGGCCGGATATCGACCGGCGGATCGATCAGCCCGGTCGGGCGAATGACCTGCTCGACGAACACGCCGCCGCTTTCGTTGAGCTCCCACGCCGACGGCGTCGCCGACACCGCGACCGATTGCGGGCGCATCATGTCCCACTCCTCGAACCGCAGCGGCCGGTTGTCCATGCAGGACGGCAGCCGGAAGCCGTACTCCGCCAGCGTGGCCTTGCGCCGGAAGTCGCCTTTGAACATGCCGCCGATCTGCGGCACCGTGACATGGCTTTCGTCGGCGAATACCAGCGCGTTGTCGGGGACGTATTCGAACAGCGTCGGCGGCGGCTCGCCGGGACGGCGGCCGGTGAGGTAGCGCGAATAGTTCTCGATGCCGGCACAGCTTCCGGTGGCTTCCATCATCTCGATGTCGAAGGTGGTGCGCTGCTCCAGCCGCTGCGCTTCCAGCAAACGGCCCTGGGCGTTGAGCTGGTCGAGCCGCCACTTCAATTCCTGCTTGATCGACTTGATGGCCTGGATCAGCGTTGGCCGCGGCGTCACGTAGTGCGAGTTGGCGTAGATCTTGATGAACTCGAGTTCGTCCTGCTTGTGGCCGGTGAGCGGATCGAATTCCTCGATGTTCTCCACCGTGTCGCCGAACAGGTTGACGCGCCAGGCACGGTCTTCGTAGTGCGCCGGGAAGATGTCGATGACGTCGCCGCGCACCCGAAACGTGCCGCGGGTGAAATCGGCCTGGGTGCGCTTGTATTGCAGCGCCACCAGGTCGGCGATCAATTGCCGCTGGTCGATGCGCTCGCCCTTCTTCAGCGCGAAGGTCATCGCGGTGTAGGTTTCCACCGAGCCGATACCGTAGATGCACGACACCGAGGCGACGATGATGACGTCATCGCGTTCCAGGAGCGCCCGCGTCGCGGAATGCCGCATGCGGTCGATCTGCTCGTTGATCGACGAGTCTTTCTCGATGTAGGTATCGGTGCGCGGGACGTAGGCTTCGGGCTGGTAGTAATCGTAATAACTGACGAAATATTCCACCGCATTGTCGGGGAAGAAGCTCTTGAACTCGCCATAGAGCTGCGCCGCCAGGGTCTTGTTCGGCGCCAGGATGATGGCGGGACGCTGGGTGGCCTCGATCACCTTGGCCATGGTGTAGGTCTTGCCGGAACCGGTGACCCCGAGCAGCACCTGGGTGCGGTCGTTGCGGGCGACGCCTTCGACCAGATCCTTGATCGCGGTCGGCTGGTCACCCTTCGGCTCATATTCGGACTTGATGACGAAGCGCACCCCGCCCTCGGATTTCTCCGGCCGCGGCGGCCGATGCGGCGTCCAGATCTTCACGCCGCCGTCTTCGCCCTTGAATTCCGGACGGCCGTCGCGGATCAGATTTTCCAGGGCGTCGGCGGTGGCCTGGACGCCGAGCGCCTCCATCTTGTTGCGCGGCGGCCGCGCCATCGCGGCGGCGTCTTCCTCCTCGGTGGTGAAGCCGAGCTGTTTTGCCAATTCCGGATCGAGCGTGGGAATGGTCGCCGAGGTGCCGTAGTTGGCCGGCGCGAATTCGGACTGTGGCGCCTCGCCGAACCCCTTCGCGGGGGTGGGGCCGGGCGCGCCGCTATCGTTCTCGAAATTCTTCGCGGTCGACGCCCGCGCGCGATGGATCGCGGCTTCGCCGCCGGAGCGGCGGTCCTTCGAATTGTCGGGCGGCGGTTGCAGGCCGGTGCCGGAACCGAGGCCGGCATCGCCGCGGTTGATGGCGGGATTGAGCAATTCCGCCAGCGCCGGGCCGATCGGCTGCACGTCCGGCCGGTGCGCCTTCGATTTCGGGGATTTGACGGATTTTTTGGAGGTGTCGGGATTCTTCGCCATGCCCGCAATATGGGGGCAATCGGTTTGCGAAAAAAGCCCCGACTGGCGTCAGGCGGCGGAGTTAATCGACCGTCAACCCGCGGCATTCGCCGGTCGCAGCCGCTTCAGCGAGTCCGGCAAATGCTTCTCCACCCAGGCGCTGATGGCTTGTTGATGGCGGTGGTAGTACAGCCCGAAAGCGATGATGGCGACGCCGATCAGGGACAACGCGAACGGGAACAGCATCGAATCCCCGAAAACCTTGCTGGCGAGATCGCCAAGAAACAGTGCAATGCCGATGGTTCCGAACACCGCGAAGACGCGGCGGCCGAGAAACGCCGAGACCAGGATGAGACTGAGATTCAGTGTGCCGTATAAAACCTTGTCAACATTGGAGACGGAGGACCCGTCCGTGATGCCGCCCCAGAAGGTCATCACCCCGAACAAATAAAGCCAGAACGCGAAATCGCCGGAACGCTGCCGAATGTTGACGACCATGGCCGCGGCGATGACGGCAAGGCCGAAGCCGATCGAAACGCGGCGCGAGGTTTCCCAGTTGCCGACCGGCGAGGGCGAGCCGGTGATCCACGGCACGACGTCCATCGACAGGAACCAGAGTGCGAAGGCCATGATGAAGACGATGAAGGGAAAGCGGTAGAAGCGCAGCGCGATCAGGGCGCCGGCGATGGCCGCGAGCTCCATGAAAACCCAGCTTCCCTTCACCCAGACGTAGAAGTCGCGAACCGTTCCCGGCTTGCCGAACTGGCTCCAGGCGCCGTAGCTGTCCTGGATGCCGTAGACGGCGAGCGGGATCATCGACACCGCGATCGCGATCAGCAGGCCGCCCGGCGTGCGAAGCTGGCGCACCTCCCAGAGATAGTGGCCGGCGGCGGTGAACAACACGGCATAGACCAGCGCGGTGGCCGTGAGCGCGGGCCCGCCCATTTTCGAGAACGCCAGTGTCGAGAACAGGCCCATGGCCGAGATCACCACCAGCGCGCCCATGTACCACGCCAGATGTACGACATCGAATTTGGGTACGGACGTCGAGGGGCCGCCCTGACGCGTCGCCAGGAAGGCGAGTAACGCCTCGAACTGGCTGGAATTGATGGCACCGGCAGCGGCGGCCGCGCGTAAATCATCGATCGAATAGCGCATGAAGGTTCTCTGCAACGGACCATTCCCGGTCCCGACGATAGCTATGTCGTGCCACGTCGTGGAAACGTTCAAGACGTGGGCGGCGCCGGCATCGGGCCGCTTTCGCCTGCCGGCCCAGGGAATGGCCACGATGGAAGTAAATTCACTTTGGATTGTCTGGACGGTTCGCCGGGTCGGGAATATGGGATGAGCCCGGCGAGCGTCGAACATACAACGTCACGGGGAAACGCGCATGAACCGTCGTCTCAGGACATTGGCTTTGGCCGCCGCGCTCGGCGCCGGCGCGATTAATTGTCAGCAGGTGTCGGCCCAGTCCAAGGATGCCGAGCCGGCGACGCGGGCGGCCAACGACGCCTTCGCCAAAACGCTGCCGTTTTCCGACCGTGCCGATTTCGACGATGCCAAACGCGGCTTTATCGCCACGCTGCCGGATGGCGTGATCGCCGGTCCGGGTCCGCGGCCGGCGTTCGATACGAGGCCGTACGCCTTCCTGCAAAGCGACGAGGTGCCGGCGACAGTCAATCCCAGCCTGTGGCGGCAGGCCCAGCTCAATGCCATCAACGGCCTGTTCAAGGTCACCGACCGGGTCTACCAGGTCCGCGGCCTCGACATCGCCAACCTCACCATCATCGAGGGCGACAGCGGCCTGATCCTGATCGATCCGTTGCTGTCGAACCAGACGTCGCGTGCGGCGCTCGACCTCTATTTGAAGAATCGGCCGGCCAGGCCCGTCATTGCCGTGATCTACAGCCACAGCCACGCCGATCATTTCGGCGGCGCCCGGGGGGTAATGTCCGACGAGGACGCGGCATCCGGCAAGGTCAGGGTGATCGCGCCCGACGGCTTCATGGAGCATGCGGTGGCGGAAAACGTCATCGCCGGCAACGCCATGAGCCGCCGCGCCCAGTACCAGTTCGGCCCCACGCTGCCGGTCGGCGACCGGGGGCAGATCGATACCGGCCTTGGCAAGGCGCTGGCGCGGGGCACCATCTCGCTCGTTCCGCCCAACGACCTGATCAAACAGGAATACGAGAGCCGCAGCATCGACGGCGTGGAGATCGAATTCCATCTGGTGCCGGGATCCGAGGCGCCGGCGGAAATGATCATGTACTTTCCGCAGTTCAAGCTCCTGGACATGGCTGAGGACGCCACCCACAACATGCACAACCTCTACACCCTGCGCGGCGCCGAGATCCGCGACGGCCGGCTGTGGTCGAAATACATCGGCGAGGCGATCCAGCGCTACGGCGACAACGCCGACATCGTGATCGCGCAGCATCAATGGCCGATGTGGGGTAACGTGCGCATCGTCGCGTTCCTGAAAAAGCAGCGCGACCTCTACAAGTTCATTCACGACCAGACGGTACGGCTGCTCAACGAGGGGCTGACCCCGACCGAAATCGCCGAGCAGTTGAAGCTGCCGGCCAGTCTGGACAATGAATGGTATTCGCACGGCTACTACGGCACGCTGCGCCACAACGCCAAGGCGGTCTATCAATTCTATCTCGGCTGGTATGACGCCAATCCCGCCGACCTCGATCCCTTGCCGCGCGCCGAAGCCGCGCGCAAGCAGGTCGAATATATGGGCGGGGCGGACGCGGTGCTGAAACGCGCGCGCGAGGATTTCAAGGCCGGGCAATACCGCTGGGTCGCCAGCGTCACCAGCCAGCTGGTATTTGCCGATCCCGCCAACAAGGCGGCACGCGAGCTCGGCGCCGACGCGCTCGAGCAACTCGGCTACCAGAGCGAAGCCGCCACCTGGCGCAACGCCTATCTGCTCGGCGCCGCCGAACTGCGTCGCGGCGTGCCGAAGGCGCAGCCTTCGACCGCCAATGCCGACCTGCTCAAGGGCGTCTCGATCGATCTCGCCTTCGACGTGCTCGCCGTCCGGCTCAACGCCGCCAAGGCCGAAGGCCGGACTATCGTGATCAACTGGACCTTCAGCGATCTCAACCAGACCTATGTGCTCAATCTGGAGAATTCGGCGCTCACCCACACTTTGGGCAAGCCGGCCGACAACGCCGACCTCAGCCTGACCCTGACCCGTGCCACGCTGGACGCGTTGACCCTGAAGCAGCGCAGCTTCGTCGGCGCGGTGGCCACCCGCGACATTTCGTTCAGCGGCAACCCGCTCAAGCTGCAGGAGCTGTTGGCCATGCTGGACGATTTCAAGCCGGATTTCGAGATCGTCGAGCCGCGGAAGGCGGGCGCGGAATAGCGCGGGTCAGTCGGTACGTTTGTGCCGGCCCGTATTCCGGCAATGCGTTAAATGCTCGTCATGCCCGGAATTCTCCATCCCCGGTGTGAACCCGTCCCTGCCGCGATGCCACCAAGGGGAGGAGGTGAACGCATGACCACTCAGAACGCCGACAGCCGTCAACGTCAGTCGATGGCAGTAGCCGCGGAAACAAGGTGGGCGCATGAGTGATGTGACGAAGCGCGGACCGGTAAATTGTCTGGCGCCACGCTGGCGCTGCGCCGCTGTTGCGGCGCTGCTGTCGCTGGGCGCGGCGCAGGGTTTTGCCGCCGAGCCGCTGGAGCGGCCCTACAATCCACCGGTCGGCAGCCGCTGGATCATCGAATCGGAAACCACCACTGAGCAGATGAGGCCGGAAGGTCCGCGCAATTCGCAAATCAGGATGCGCTCCGAACTGACCATCGACGAAAGGATCGCCGATGGATTCCGCATTTCCTATGTCAATCGCGGCACCACGGTCGATGGCAACGACCCGTCGATGACCTTGCTGCGCTCGGCGATCAAGGCGCTGGAGAATGTCACCATCCACGCCACCACCGATGCCTCGGGCAAGCCGGTCCGGGTCGACAACCTCGACGAGGCCAAGGCGGCGATGCGGGCGATGAAGGACGGCATGTTCGAGCCGTTCAAGGACAAGCCGCAGGTGATCGCCGTGCTCAACCAGATGATGTCGGGCTTGATCGATGTCGACGCCAGCCAGGCCGCGACGACCTACATCGATGAGTTGCCCGCGCTCGCCAAGGCCCAGGCCACCGGAATGAAACCCGGCGAGGTCAGGCGCTCCTCCAGCAGCGCCGAGAATCCGCTGGGCGGCGGCGCGCTGAGATCGAACGCGGTGTTCGAGATGATCGGGGCGGATGCGACGGGCAAGCTGACTTTCGTCAATACCACGTCCTTCGATGCCGGCTCGCTGAAGGACTTCGTCCAGTCCTTTGCCAAGAGGCTGCTCGCGGCGGGTGGCGACGGCACCAAACCTGAACAGGTCGACGCGCTGATCAAGTCGATGAAGTTGTCGCTCGACGAGCGCACCGTCTACGAAGTCGAAGACGGTATGACCCGCAAGATCAGCGAAAAGTCCGTCACCGCGGCCGGTGCCATGGGACATGCGCTGTCGAAGACCGAAACCCGGACCGTCACGGTGACGCGCGCACCCTGACCGGGTACGCGCCCGGTCGGCCGCTGCGGATCAATTCACCGCGATGCCAAACCGCTGCCATTGACTTTGCGACCGGATTTGGAGAACTTCATGCAATCGCATCCAAATCCGGGTGCTCCATTCCATCCGCAAATCACGACAGGGAGCCCGCCATGATCGATCTCTATTACTGGAGTACGCCGAACGGCCACAAGATCACGATGTTCCTGGAAGAGGCCGGGCTTGCCTACAAGGCCCACCCCGTGAACATCGGCAAGGGCGATCAGTTCAAGCCGGAATTCCTGGCGATCGCGCCGAACAACCGCATTCCCGCCATGGTCGACAACGAGCCGAAGGGCGGCGGCAAGCCGATCTCGATTTTTGAGTCCGGCGCCATGCTGCTGTACCTGGCGGAGAAGACCGGCAAATTCCTCCCCACCGATCTCTACGGCCGCTATGACACCATCCAGTGGGTGTTCTGGCAGATGGGCGGTCTCGGCCCGATGGCCGGACAGAACCATCACTTCAACAATTACGCCCAGGAAAAGATCAAATACGCCATCGATCGCTATGTGAACGAGACCAATCGTCTCTATGGCGTGCTGAACAAGCGGCTGGCCGATCGCGAATTCATCGCCGGCGCCTATTCGATCGCCGATATGGCGAGCTATCCCTGGGTCGTGCCCTACAAGAACCAGAGCCAGAACATCGACGATTTCCCGAACCTCAAGCGCTGGCTCGAGACCATCGCGCAGCGGCCGGCGACGGTTCGCGCCTATGCCAAGGCCAAGGAGATCAATCCGAACTTCGGCCAGCCGGCGATCCGCACCGAGGAAGAGCGCAAGCTCCTGTTCGGACAGACCGCGGCAGTGGTGAAGTGAGGCGATGGCGCTGAAACTGTTCGAACTGGTCGGCACCGACGAGACGCGTCCGTTCAGCCCGTATTGCTGGCGGACGCGGATGGCATTGGCGCACAAGGGCCTCGGCGCGGAATCGATCCCGTGGCGCTTCACCGAAAAGGCCGCGATCAGTCCGCACAACTCCGAAAAAGTCCCGGTGCTGCTCGACGACGACAAGGCGATCGTGGATTCCTGGGTGATCGCCAACTATCTTGAGGACACCTATCCGGACCGGCCGTCGCTGTTCGGCGGCGACGGCGGCCGCGCCATGGGACGGATGCTGAACTGGTGGGGCGACGTCGCCGTGATCGGCGGCATGTTTCCGCTTATTGTCGCCGACATTGTCGGCCATCTGCGGCCGGTCGATCAGGTCTATTTTCGGCAAAGCCGCGAGGCGCGTTTCGGCAAACCGCTGGAGGAGGTGGCGGCAGACCGCGACCGGAACGTCGAGGGCTTTCGCAAGGGCCTCGACCCGATGCGGCTGACGCTGAAGACGCAGCCATACCTCGGCGGTGCCGCGCCGAATTACGCCGACTACATCGTGTTCGGCGGCTTCCAGTGGGCCCGAGCGGTCAGCCCGTTTGCGCTGCTGAAGCCGGAAGATCCGGTCTATGCGTGGCGCGAAAAGATGCTCGACGCCTTCGGCGGCATGGCGCGGCAATCGCCGGGCTACGCGGTGTGATTTCTCGGCTCGTCGTCGACAAATTCGTCTATCGCGCGCAGCCTTTTCCGATGACGCGCTCGCCGGCGACCACCGTTGCGATCATCTTGCGCGCGACCGCGTCGAATTCGGCAGGCTTGAGATAGCCGTTGCCATAGGCTTCCTGGGTCAGGCGGTCGATCCGCTTGTCGTCGGCGCTGGTCCATTGCTGCGCGATGTAATCGGCGCCCGGCTTGCCGAAGTTCTCGGGATAGCGCTCGGTCTGGTTCTGGCGCTGATAATAGTAGTAGCCCAAGCCGCTGATGAGTTCCTTGCGGCCTGTCTCTGTGCAGAAGCTGCTCCATGGCGCGCCCAGCGCGCGCAACGCGCTCTGGCGTTCCATGGTTCGGGTGCCGACCAGAATGTTCTCGTTGGCGCCGAACCCCTTGCCGTCACGCTGCGGCGGCTGTGGCGGCGGCGTGGAGGGCGCGTAGGTCCAGGCGACGATCTGCGCGATCACGGCGGCCCAGACGATGACGAACGCTCTCATCGCCGCGTTGTGTCCCTCGGCCGGTCGCAGGCTGGGGTCGGACTGCCCTGGCTATCAGCGAGCGACATCACCGTCATTCCCAATTCGGCGGGGAAGTCGGCCTTGCTGATGCCACCCTTCTCGAAGGCTTCGTGCATGGCAGCTTGTACGCGCAAATCCAGCGGCGTCGCGTAAGTCGCGATGGCCTTGTCCACGGCGGCATCGCAGCCGCCGAGAACTACATTGCATTTGCTGCGGATTTCGAAATCTGCCGCGGCATAGGCGCGGACCGCGGCGACGAAGTTGGCTTTCATGGTCTTGTCGCACGGCGAGAGCGCATAGGCATTGGCGGCCTGCAGCGCGTCGAGCCGCAGCGGATCGCGCTTGTAGTTGTTCGGGTCCTGCAGTTGCTGCTGCGACAGGCGCTCGTGATACCGCTCGACGCTGCCGTCGCCGAACGTGACATTGAGGGTAGGTTGCAGTTTCTCGACCGGAGCAGGGCTGGTAATATGCGTCGGGAATCCACGCACCGCCCAGGAAATGCTGACGAACGCGGTGACAAAGGCCATACAGGTATAGAGAACGAAGCGACCCATGACGGAACCCGCGAGAGTGGTAGCGCCACCGGTATTGCATCTGAGGCGTTAATGATCGGACACCGTGAATACCGCTGCCGCGAGGCAGGGTAATCGGTCGGTAAACCGGTTCGGTGGCATTTTTCCGGAACTCGCGGTGGCCGGGCGGCCATGCTTATAGCGCCGCGTTGTCACAAGGCGTTCGCGAATCGCCGCTAGCCCAAGGCGATGGATCAATTGCTTCTCTCCGCCAGTCCATGGATCGGCGGCATCGGCGCGGTGCTGACGACGATCTGCTGGCTGCCGCAGGCCATGCAAGTGGTTCGCGACAAGGACACCCGCGCCATCTCGCTGACCACCAATCTGGTATTCGGCATCGGGCTGGTGTTCTGGCTGATTTATGGCATCGCCATCGTCGATTGGCCGCTGATCGGTTCCAACGCGATTTCGGTGGTGTTCACGTCCGTCATCGTGGCGATGAAGCTGCGGCACGGGTAGGCAGGTCGCTCCTTTCCGGATCAGGCTTGACCTGCCGCCTTGCGCAGACATTCCCGGCACAGGCAGTCCTCGCCCGTGGGCGGCATCGGCAGAACCGCGGTTTCCGCCGCGCACCAGCATTGCGCTGACAGCTCGCAGGAAAATTCCGTTCCGCATCCGGAGCAGGCGAGGCGTCGGGCGGTCGGGCCCGGTTCCGGTTGCAGCCTTCCTAACCGATTTGTCATGCAGCTTGACCGGGTTTTCATGTCGGGTTCATCCCCGCCAGCAGTATAATCCACGGCGCTTGGTGCATCGAGACAATTCGCGCCGGCGTCGATGCACAAGAGATTTCCATGGCCCGTGATCCGCAAGCAGCCCTTGTTGCGCTGAACCGCTTCGGCTTCGGCGCGCGCGGCGGGTCGTCGGGCGACTTCGCCAATGCGGCGTCCGATCCACGCGGCTTCGTCAAGGCCGAGATCAATCGTCCCAACGGGGTCTTGCTGGAGGGCACAGGCCTGTTGCCGACGCCGGCGCTGGGGCAGGCCATGTTCGCCTACCAGGACGAGGTGAAGAAAGCCCGCGAGACGGCCGCAAAGGACGCGGCATCGATGCCCGCCGGTCCGCCGCAGCCCGCCATTGATAATGTGAAGGACAATCCGGCGCCGGCCACCCGCAGTCTGTCGATGAATGCGATGCCGGCTCCGCCGGCACAAACCATGGCGATGGCCGCCACCGAAGCCGCGCCGCACGACGCGCAAAAGCCGGCGGCGGCCATTTCGCCGCAGCCGCTCAATGTGATTCAAAAAACCTATCGCGCCGAGGCGCTGGCACGAATTCAGCGTGCCACCATCGCCGAGTGTGGATTCGCCGAGCGGCTGGTGGTGTTCTGGTCGAATCATTTCTGCATCTCCGCCGGCAAGGGCGAGCCGGGGCGAATCTGGGCCGGTTCGTTCGAACGCGAGGCGATCCGGCCCTATGTGCTCAGCCAGTTCGGCGACATGCTGAAGGCGGTCGAGCAGCATCCGGCGATGCTGTTCTTTCTCGACAACCAGCAATCGTTGGGGCCGGATTCGCGCGCCGGACAAAGCCGCAAGCGCGGGCTCAACGAGAATCTCGCGCGCGAGATCATGGAACTGCATACGCTGGGCGTCGGCGGCGGCTATTCGCAGGAAGACGTTACGACGCTGGCCCGGATCATCACCGGGTGGACGTTCGCCGGCCGCGAAGGCAGGCTCGGTGCACCCGGCAGCTTCGTGTTCAACGCCAATGCGCATCAGCCCGGGCCGCAGCGGCTGCTCGGCAGGACCTACGAAAACACCGGGGTGGCGCAGGGCGAGGCGGCGCTGGCCGACATCGCCCGCCATCCGTCCACCGCGAAATTCATCGCCACCAAATTCGCGCGCCACTTCGTCGCCGACGACCCGCCCCCCGCGCTGGTGGCGCGGCTGCAGGGTGTGTTCACCAGGACCGACGGCGACCTCAAGGCGCTGACCCTGGCGCTGGTCGATTCCGACGAAGCCTGGCATGCGCCGCTGACCAAGATGCGCAGCCCTTACGAATATCTGGTGGCCACCGGTCGACTGCTGGCGCGGATTCCCGAAGATCCCGGACGCACCATCGGCGGCCTCAACACGCTCGGCCAGCCGCTGTGGACACCGGCCGGGCCGAATGGATTTCCCGATACCAATGCGGCGTGGGCGGCGCCCGAGGGCATGAAGCTGCGCCTCGACGTCGCCGCGCAGACCGCTTCGCGCATCGCTGACAGCATCGATCCGCGCGACCTCTTGGAAGTGGTCGCCGCCGACGCCGCCTCGGAAGAAACCCGACGAACCATCGAACGGGCGGAATTGCGGCAGCAGGCACTGGCGCTGCTGTTGATGTCGCCGGAATTCCAGAGGAGATGACGATGGCGTGCTGCGAAAGCCTGACGTCGCCCGCCGCCACGCGGCGCGCGCTGCTGCTCGGCGGCGCGTCCTTTGCGGCCTGGGCCTATCTGCCGAAATTCGCCCGCGCCGCCGATGGCCGCGATCCGCGGCTGATCGTGGTGATCCTGCGCGGCGCGCTGGATGGACTTGCCACCGCGGCGCCGGTCGGCGATCCCGACTACGCCGCGCTCCATGGCTCGATCGCGCTGGCAGCGGACGGGCCGCATCCGGCGATCATGCTGGATTCGTTCTTCGCGCTGCATCCGTCGATGGTTGAATTCGCCCGGATGTACCGGGAAAAACATGCTGTGGTGGTGCATGCGGTGGCGACGTCGTACCGCGACCGTTCGCATTTCGACGGCCAAGATGTGCTGGAAAGCGGCTTTGCCGGGCCGGGGCGGGTGCAATCCGGTTGGCTCAATCGCGCGCTGGAGGCGCTGCCGCGCGGCGACCGGGTGACCGGGGCGCTGGCGGTCGGCCCGACCGCGCCGCTGGTGCTGCGCGGCGCGGCACCGACCGTCGGCTGGGCGCCGGTGGCGCTGCCGCAGGCCGCCGACGACACCGCGATGCGCCTGATCGAACTCTACCGGCACCGCGATCCGGCGCTGGCGAGCGCGCTGTCGCAGGGCCTGCAGCTCGACAAGGTGGCGCAGGGCGACGACTTAAAGCCGAAGCCCAACACCAACGCGATCGGCGCCATGCGGCTGGTGGCGCGCGGTGCGTCGAAGCTGATGGCCGCCGATGACGGGCCGCGGATCGCGGCGCTGGCGTTCGACGGCTGGGACACCCATGCCAACGAAGGCGGACCGGTTGGCCGGCTGGCGCAGCTGTTGTCGGGCCTCGACGGCGCGCTGGCGGAATTCGAAAGCGGCCTCGGCCCGCACTGGCGCGACACTGTCGTGGTGGTGGCGACCGAATTCGGCCGCACCGCGCGGATCAACGGCACCGAAGGCACCGACCACGGCACCGGCACCGTGGCATTGCTGGCCGGCGGCGCGGTCAAGGGCGGACGGGTGATTTCCGACTGGCCCGGACTGAAGTTGGCCAACCTTTATGAAGGGCGCGATCTCGCGCCCACCACCGATCTTCGCGCGGTGCTGAAAGGCGTACTGCGCGATCATCTGGGCCTGAGCGAACGCGCGTTGGGAACGAGCGTGTTCCCCGACAGCGCGACGGCAAGACCGATGGCGGGACTGGTGGGATAGGCATCCACCCTCCTCTCCAGCAGAAGGTCAGTTTGCGTAGTGGAATCTCGTAGATGGGGTAACGGGCCCCTGGTCCGCCTTCCAAGTCAAACCGCGCTAGCTACGGCGCTGTTTGAGGGCGCGCGTCGCGCGGCTGACTTGGAAGGCGGGCGGTCGTCCCTCACATGGATGGTGTTAACGGAGTCGAGGCGTGGACCTCGCTCCAAGCATCAAGGAGAGACGACCATGGACCATTATGCAGGAATTGACGTGTCATTGGAATGCTCGAGCGTGTGCGTCGTTGATGCGAGCGGCAAGATTGTTCGGGAGGGCAAGGTTGCCAGCGAACCGGATGCGCTGATTGGCTGGCTGAGGTCGCTGGGCTACGGGCTGAGCCGGATCGGGCTGGAAGCCGGCCCGTTGTCGCAGTGGCTTTTTGCGGCGATGCGGCAAGCGGGGCTGACGGTGGAACTGCTGGAGACACGGCACGTTCGGAAGGCCTTCGAGGCGATGCCCGTGAAGTCGGACCGCAACGACGCGCGCGGCATCGCGCAACTGATGCGGCTTGGCTGGTTCCGGCCGGTGCATTGCAAGTCGATGGCAGCGCAGGAGGTGCGGGCGATGCTGACGGCACGCAAGCTGGTGCAGACCAAGCTGCTGGATGTCCAGAACAGCCTGCGCGGGATCTTGCGCGGCTTCGGTCTGAAGGTCGGCAAGACCACCGAGCGCGGCTTTGCCGGCCGGATACGAGAACTGGTGACCGGCCATCCGGCCCTGGAGACGATTGCCGAAGCCGTGCTTGCGGTCCATGCCGTGCTCAAGTGCGAGTTCGACCGATTTGAGAAGCGGGTGCGGAACATGGCCCGGGCGCACCGGCAGGCCGAACTGTTGATGACAACACCCGGCATCGGCCCGGTTATAGCTCTTACCTATGCATCTGCGATCGACGATCCAGGACGGTTCAAGTCATCGAAGGCGGCAGGACCTCATTTCGGGCTGACGCCGAAGAAGTACCAATCCGGCGAGACCGACTACACCGGTCGTATCAGCAAAATCGGCGATGCCTCGGTGCGCGCAGCGCTCTATCAGGGGGCTCATGCCATCCTGACCAAGCCGTTGAAGGGCTGTAAAGAACTCAAGAACTGGGCGATGCGGATCGCCAGGCGGGCCGGCATGCGCAAGGCCAAGGTGGCGCTTGCGCGCAAGCTCGCGGTGATCCTGCACCGGATGCTTGCCAACGGGACACGATTCAACGCCGCTGCAGCAGCAGCTTAACAGGGAAAAACAGGTTTTCGGGCGGGTCACGACACCAGCCTTCCCGAAGCGAAGTCCCTTCGCCGGGACGATGGATCAGGTCAGGCCGTCATCCGGGATGTCGACACATCCAAAGATGTGATCACGCTTCCGTAGATCGGCCGACCTATCCTCTTATGAACCCCATCAGGTGGCGGCTTCGCGCCGACCCCGTACAGAAGCAAGTACCCGGCGAGCGGATGAGGCAAAAAGGGATTGACTAATCGAGGCCCGTTACAGAAGCCCGGATGAGCGAAGCGATATCCGGGGTGACTGCCGTCCCGGATGTCGCTGCGCTCACCCGGGCCACAGCGCTACCCCAGCGTAATCTTGTCGATTTCCGCCAGTTCTTCCGCGTTGAGCTTCCAGTCGATCGCCTTGATGTTCTGCTCGACCTGCTCGACCCGGGTGGCGCCGGCGATCACGCTGGAAACCTGCGGGCGCGACGCCAGCCAGGAGAACGCCAGCTCGAGCATGGTATGGCCGTGCGCGGCAGCGAACGCCGTCAGCTTCTCGACAATGTCCTCGTTGCGCGGCGTGACATAGCGGTCGCGCAGTACCGGTGACTTGGCAAAGCGGGTGTCGTCCGGCGCCGCGGCGCCACGCTTGTATTTGCCGGTGAGCAATCCGCTGGCCAGCGGAAAGAACGGCAACAGGCCGAGATTGTAGGCCTGCGCGGCCGGCAGCAGCTCCTGTTCGATGCCGCGCACCAGGAGGCTGTATTCGTCCTGGCAGGAGACGAACCGGTTGACGTTGATGCCGCGCGCGGTCAGCTCCGCCTCGGCAATGCGCCAGGCCGGAAAGTTCGAGTTGCCGAGGTAGCGGACCTTGCCTTGGCGCACGAGGTCATCGAGCGCGCGCAGCGATTCCTCGATCGGCGTCAGCGGATCGAAATCGTGCTGCTGGTAGAGGTCGATGTAATCGGTCTTCAGCCGGGTCAGGCTGGCTTCAACCGCCGACATGATGTAGCGGCGCGACGCGCCCTGTTTGGTGCCGTCACTGCTCATCGGCTTGGAATATTTCGTGGCCAGCACGATGTCCTTGCGGCGGTCGCCCAGCACCTCACCCAGCACGGTCTCGGAGCCGCCGAGGCCGGAATAGATATCGGCGGTGTCGAACAGGGTGATGCCGAGGTCGAGCGCCTTGTGGATCACCTTGCGCGAGGCTTCGAGGTCGATGCGCTGGCCGAAATTGTTGCAGCCAAGGCCGACGGCGGAAACGCGCAGGCCGGAGCCGCCGAGATTGCGAATGTGCATGGATCAGTCCTGTGAGGAAGCGTCGCGGGAGAGCGGTATTGTGACGCGCGCACGTCGGGGCCGCAAGCCGAAGCCTCAAGCCCAAAAAAATGCGGCCCCGGTCAGACGCGGCGACTGACGGGGACCGCTGGGGGCGAATGATCTGTGACGGGGGGCCTGATCAGACGCAGCGGCAACCTAGGCCTGATCTGTAACACCGCCGTGACATCAGGACTTATCCACAGGCGATCCGGCGTCTTATTCTGCAGCCCTTAAAACCTCGTTCGGAAACCGATAGCGATCGCCGCGCAGCGACAGGTAATGCTGGGTTCTGGCGGGGTCGTCGTCGCGGCGGATCAGGTCGGTGACGGGCGTGTAGCTCAGCATCCTTCCGCCGTCGGGCAATGCGGTGCAGCTGAAACGCAGTACCTCGCCATTGGCCAGGTTGATGTTGATCGGAGTCTGGTCTCCGGCCCGCAGCAATCGCATGCGCTCGGCGACGAAGGCGCTGAGTTCGTCTTCCGGCATTTCATAGGCGCCGGTATCGCGCCCGTGATACATCAGCGCCACGAATGGCGGCTTGCTGTCTGCCTTGGCATCCGGAAGCGAAAAGGTGTCGCGGAAGGCGCGGTTGATGAATTCCGCGCGGGTATCGGCATCCAGCAGCACCACGCCAATGTCGATGCGGTCCAGCGCCGCCGACAGCCGTTCTGCGGTCAAATGCCGCTCGCGCTGGCGCGCCAGCGCATCGATCATCCTCTGGCGCAACAGGCCCGTGATGACAGCGCCGCCGCCGGCCGCGATTGCCAATACCGAAAGCCGCGTGATGTCGGCGGCATCGAGATCCGCGGCACCGTTCGGGTTGAGCATGAACGCCGCGGTGAACGCCAGCGCGATCAGCGTGCTGATGAGACCTGGCACGATGCCGCTCAGCGCTGCCGACAAAGCCGCGATGCAAACGAACAGCGGCGCAAGGTGGGGAATGACGAGGAAATGGCGATCGAGGGTGACGGCAATCGTGGCCGTCGCCGCCGCGACAACCGGACCGGATAAGGCTCGCCAGTCGAACTGCATCTGCACTCCTTAGCTGCCAGAATAAGTGCAGGTCGTTGATGTTCGACGGTAACAGCTACGGTTTTTCGCGGCCGATGCTTAAGTGAGGCGCAACCGGATCGGCCCGATTTTCACAGCATTGTCGTCAATTGAGTTCGATGGCGGTGCCATCCGCGCGGCCCGCCGGCGGCTGAAGCCGGCTAAAAACCGGCGCGCGCGTCAAAGCGGCATCGCGACGCCGGCGTTGGTCGACAACAGGGTCAGCGCGACGGTCAGGCACAGCGACAGCGAGCCGACCGCAAGCGAGGCCGCCACGGCATGGATCAAACGGGACGAGGCAACAGGCGCGGAGCGGCTTTCGAAACCTGCCGCAGCGCCGGGTGACCGTATCATGGTCGGTAATCCTTCAAGGTGCGGGCGAATCACCCGAATGCCTGCAAAATTGCCGGTCTCACCGGCGATTTTTGGGCGGAACCCTTGTCAAAGGTGGCAAAACAACGGCGGAACGTGGCGTTTTATCAATCAGTTACGCCTCGGCGGCGATGTCCGCCGCCTGGTTCGCCTCGGCGTCCTGTCGCTGGTCCATGGTCACAAAACCAGGTGCCTGCTCGATGCGCCGCAGCCAGGCGCGGATGGCAGGAAATGCGGCGAGATCGAAATCGCACCGATCGGCGACGTGGGTATAGCCATAGAGCGCAATGTCGGCGACGGTGAACTGGCCGGCGGCAAAGTAGTCGTGGGCCTTGAGATGGTTCTCCATCACCTGCAGCGCGGCGTAACCGCGCTCCATCCAGTCTTCCAGCGCATGGGTCTGCAGGTCGCGTCCGCCCCTGACCAGCGACAGCCAGAAGTAGGCGGCGCCGATGTTCGGCTCCAGCGCGTGCTGTTCGAAGAACATCCACTGCAACGCCTCGGCGCGGTCAATGCGGCCTTCCGGCGCGAGCGAGGTGCCGACCGCGAGATACCACAGGATCGCGTTCGATTCCGCGATATAGCGTCCCTCCGCGACTTCCAGCAGCGGCACTTGCCCGCTCGGATTCTTGGCGAGGAAATCCGGCGTACGGCTCTCGCCCTGCAGGATATCGACCTCGATGGCGCGGTACGGCGCGTCGAGCAACGCCAGCGCGAGGCGGACCTTGTAGCTGTTGCCTGAGCGCTGCATCGAATAAAGCTTGTACATCTGTGCTGGTTCTAACCATTCGGTGTTGGCCGCTCGCCGGATTTGTCGACCAGCAACGCGGCTAAACAATGATGCCGACGGCGGTGCGTCGCAAGCCCCCGACCCTGGAAAAACTCGAAAACCGCGACCGCAGCGCACGCGTGTCAAAGCCATCGTAGCGCGAGCATCGGGCACGAAATCACGCCTGCGCGATGCGCCCTCGGAGAAAAGTAAATCTCCCGGCAGTCCCTTGCCGATCGAGCAGGAGGGTTGACCCATCCAGCGCTCGGCGGGGTGATTGTCGAAAATGAGTCATTTCGCGGCGAAAATTAAGGAATGTTGCGCATATCCGCCGGCGGGACTGCTGACATTTGAAAAATCCGGCGTTAACGCGCCTGTTTGGGTCAACCTTCTTGCGATGCAGCGTGACGGGCTTTAGGGTGCGCCGATCCCATCAGGAAGAGTTGTGAACGCGCCCCTTCACGACGTTTGCAAGGAGATGATGATGCCGTTCCTGTCCGCTGCGCTCGACCGTGTCAAGCCGTCCGCGACGATCGCGGTCACGGACAAAGCACGCGCGCTCAAAGCGGCCGGACGCAACGTCATCGGCCTCGGCGCCGGCGAACCCGATTTCGACACGCCCGCCAACATCAAGCTCGCGGCGATCCATGCCATCGAGGCCGGCAAGACCAAGTACACCGCGGTCGACGGCATTCCCGAGTTGAAGGAGGCGATCATCGCCAAGTTCAAGCGCGAGAATGGCCTGACCTACAAGCCGAACCAGGTCATCGTCGGCACCGGCGGCAAGCAAGTGCTCTACAACGCGCTGATGGCGACCATCAACCCGGGCGACGAAGTCATCATCCCGGCACCCTATTGGGTCAGCTATCCCGAGATGGTGGCGCTGGCCGGCGGCGAGCCGGTGCCGGTGGTGTGCACGGCGGCGCATGGCTTCAAGCTGCAGCCGGACCAACTGGAAAAGGCGATCACGCCGAAGACCAAGTGGATCATCCTGTGCTCGCCGTCGAATCCGACGGGCGCCGCCTATTCGCGCGCCGAACTCAAGGCGTTGACCGATGTGCTGGTGAAACACCCCAACGTCTGGGTCATGACCGACGATATGTACGAACACCTGGTCTATGACGACTTCGTGTTCACGACGCCGGCGCAGGTCGAGCCGAAATTGTACGACCGCACGCTGACGGTGAACGGCGTCTCGAAGGCCTATTGCATGACCGGCTGGCGCATCGGTTATGCCGGCGGCCCGGCCGAACTGATCAAGGCGATGGCGACGATCCAGTCGCAGTCGACCTCGAACCCGTCGTCGATCGCGCAGTGGGCCTCGGTGGAAGCGCTCAACGGTCCGCAGGATTTCATCCCGGAGAACAACAAGGTGTTCAAGGAACGCCGCGATCTCGCGGTGGCAATGCTCAACCAGGCCAGGGGGATCGAATGCCCGCGGCCGGAAGGCGCATTCTATGTCTATCCGTCCTGCGCCGGAACCATCGGCAAGACCGCGCCGTCGGGCAAGACCATCGGCAACGACGAGGACTTTGTCACCGAACTGCTGGAGAATGAAGGCGTCGCGGTGGTGCAGGGCTCGGCGTTCGGGCTCGGTCCGGCGTTCCGGATTTCCTACGCCACCAAAACCTCCGATCTCGAGGATGCCTGCAAGCGCATCCAGCGGTTCTGCGGCAATCTGAGATAAGAGCATGATCCCGAAAAGTGGATACCGGTTTTCCGACGTGATCATGCTCAAACAAATGGATTACGTCGACGCCGAACCAATGGCGATTTGACGACTTGTTTCTGAAGCGCCTTGTTTTCGACACGGCGCTTCCTTCCTGTCCCTCCGTTATCGGTTCACAGGCGGAGAACAGCCCATGCGTCTTTCGAAACTTTTTGCAACACTCTTCGGTGTTGCCATTGCCACTCTCGTCGTGTCGTTGACGGCCGCGAACGCACAGCAGCGGTTGCAGATCGGCGTGCTCGAATGCGAGGGTGGCCAGAATGTCGGCTTCGTCGTCGGCTCGGTCACCAGCCTCGAATGCGTGTTCCAGGCCGAAGGCCGCCGCCCCGAGGCCTATCTCGCCGACGTGCACCGCTTCGGCGTCGATCTCGGTTTCACCCAGCAGACCCGGTTCTCCTGGGCGGCGTATGGGCCGACCCATTCGATCGGGCGCGGCGGTCTCGCCGGACGTTATGGCGGCGTCGGCGCCAACGCCTCGGTGGGCGTCGGTTTCGGCGGCAACTTCCTGCTTGGCGGAGCGGCCAATTCCTATGCGCTGCAACCGGTCAGCGTGCAGGGCCAGACCGGGCTGAATGTCGCCGCCGGTATCGCCGATATCGAGCTTGAGCCGGTCGGCATCCGCGGCTATGGCCGGCATTATCGCCATCACCGTCACCACGCCTGATTCCAGGCCAATTCAACAAAAAGGCCCGCCAAAGCGGGCCTTTTTTAATGACGTCCGGTTTGACGCGGTGTAATCGGACACCTCATCGCATTTTCCTGCATGCAACGTTACCCGGAGATCATGCCATGACACGCCTCTCGCGATTGGCCGGCATTGCCACGCTGGCGCTGGCCGCATCGACCGTTACAACCGAGGCGCAACGGGGCCAGGTTCAGATCGGCGTTCTGGAATGCCGTGGCGGCGCCAGCGTCGGCTTCATCGTCGGATCGGTCACCAATCTCGGCTGCTTGCTGCGCTCCGATGGCCGCCCAGACCAACCCTATGTCGCGACCATCCGCAAGGTCGGCCTCGATCTCGGCATTACCCAGGAGACCGCGTTGGCATGGGCGGTGTTTGCGCCCACCGATCGGCTCGGGCCCGGCGATCTTGCCGGCAACTACGCCGGTGCGCAGGGCAGCGCTTCGGTCGGCGTCGGCGCCGGCGCCAACGTGCTGGTCGGTGGTTCGGCGAACTCCATCGCCTTGCAGCCGCTGAGCCTGCAGGGCTCGACGGGGCTGAACGTCGCGGTCGGGCTGGCAGGATTGGAACTTCGTCCCGGCCGCTAAATCCATTTCGCCGTCAATGATTTGAATCCGGTTGGCGCAGGCCGAGCCGGATTCTTTTTTCGCGAAGGGCGCGGATCGAGCCGGCCATGCTGCGCAGCGGCATCTTTCCCGCTTGCCAAATCGAAAAGCCGGGCAGACCATCGTGACCGCCGACCCAATCACGGGCCGAGCTCCAACCACGGAGGCGGCAATGGGACATGACGTCAGAAGTCCCCGCGGTCCACGGTGCATTGCGCTGGTGGGCCCTTTCCAGAGCGGTAAGACAACACTCCTTGAGGCCATTCTCGCCCGTACCGGTGCCATCCCCCGTGCCGGCAGCGTGGATTCCGGAACTTCGGTCGGCGACAGCAGCGCCGAGGCCCGCCGTCACAAGATGGGCGTCGGCCTCACCGCCGCGACGACCAGCTTCATGGGCGACAGCTACACCTTTATCGATTGTCCCGGTTCGGTGGAATTCGTGCACGACATGCGCGCGGCGCTTCCGGCGGTCGATGCCGCCGTAGTGGTATGCGAGGCCGACGAGCGCAAGCTGCCGCAGCTGCAGATCATCCTGCGCGAACTGGAAGAGCTGAACATTCCGCGATTTCTGTTTCTCAACAAGATCGACCGTGCCAGCAAGCGCATCCGCGAGACCCTGGGCACCCTGCAGCCGGCGTCGCGGATTCCGCTGGTGCTGCGGCAAATCCCGATCTGGAACGGCGACCTGATCGCCGGCTTCGTCGATCTGGCGCTGGAGCGCGCCTTTGTCTATCGCGAGCACAAGGCCTCCGAAGTCATCGCCCTCGAAGGCGGCAATCTCGACCGCGAGAAGGAAGCGCGGTTCTCGATGCTGGAGAAGCTCGCCGATCACGACGACGCGCTGATGGAGCAATTGCTCGAGGACATCGCCCCGCCGCGCGATGCGGTGTTCGATGATCTCGCCCGCGAACTGCGCGAAGGCCTGATCTGCCCGGTGCTGCTGGGCTCGGCCTTGCGCGAGAACGGCGTGCTCAGGCTGATGAAGGCGTTGCGCCATGAATCGCCCGATGTGACCGAGACCGCCGCCCGTCTCGGCGCGAAGGCGAGCAAGGATGCGCTGGCTTATGTCATGAAGACCACCCATCTGCAGCATGGCGGCAAGCTGTCGCTGGCCCGCGTGCTCGGCGGTCACCTCGACGACGGCGCCACCGTGCAGTCATCAAGCGGCGAGACCGGACGGGTGTCCGGCATCCTCGCGGCAAGCGGCGCCCACGATAGCAAGCGTGCCGCCGCCGAAGCCGGCGAAGTGGTGTCGCTCGGCAAGCTCGACAGCATCCGAACCGGCGATACCTTGTCCTCCGGCAAGACCGCGCCGGCGGCACTGGCCGGCATCGTGCCGGCCCCGCCGGTTCTGGCGATGGCGCTCGCGGCGCTCGACCGCAAGGACGATGTCAAGCTCGGCCAGGCCCTGCTGCGCCTGAACGAAGAAGATCCCTCGCTCACCATCATCCACAACGCGCAAACCCATGACATCGTGCTGTGGGGACAGGGCGAAATGCATCTGCGGGTGGCGCTGGAGCGGCTGCGCGAACGTTTCGGCGTCAACGTGAAATCGCAAGCTCCCGGGATCGGATACCAGGAAACCATCCGCAAGGCGGTCACCCAGCGCGGCCGGCACAAGAAGCAGTCCGGCGGCCACGGCCAGTTCGGCGACGTGGTGCTTGAGGTGATGCCGATGCCGCGCGGCGGCGGCTTCGTCTTTCACGAAAAGGTGGTCGGCGGCGCGGTGCCGCGGAACTACATCGGGGCGGTGGAGGAGGGCGTCGTCGATGGGCTGTTGCGCGGCCCGCTCGGTTTCCCGGTCATCGATGTCCAGGTCACGCTGACCGACGGCTCGTACCACAGCGTGGATTCCTCGGATCAGGCGTTCCGCACCGCGGCGCGCATCGGGGTCAGCGAGGCGTTGCCGCAGTGTCAGCCGGTGCTGCTGGAGCCGATCCACGTGGTGGAGATCGTCTGTCCCACCGACGCCACGGCAAAAATCAACGCCATCCTGTCCGGGCGGCGCGGGCAGATTCTCGGCTTCGATACCCGTGAAGGCTGGTCGGGCTGGGACCGCGTCCGCGCCATGATGCCGGAAGCCGAAATCGGTGACCTGATCGTCGAATTGCGTTCCGCCACCGCAGGCGCCGGCAGCTTTACCCGGCAGTTCGACCGCATGGCCGAGGTGACGGGACGCGCCGCCGACCAGATCATCGCCGCGCACCGCGTCGCGGCGTAACCCGTCTTGATGATCACGGACCTTGGGCCAGGGATCGTGATCATCGGCAACGGCGGGTCGGGCAAGAGTACGCGGCCGCAGCCACCTGGCGCTGACCGTCCGAGCTGTGGCCCCTGCCATTGACAGCGTACACAACTGCGTGATTTGAGCAGCGGGCCTCATCAAGAGGCATGGGAACCGTTGATGCCGGACCAGACCAACGCCCGGGCCGCATGTCTGATCGGCTGGCCGGCAGCGCATTCACGCTCGCCGCTGATCCACCATTACTGGCTGCGCACCCTCGACATCGCCGGCGGCTACAGCATCGAGGCGGTACCGCCGGAGGGTTTCGCTGAATTCGTGCTGAACCTTTCCACCCACGGCTATGCCGGCGCCAACATTACCATCCCGCATAAGGAGCGGGCGCTCACGCTGACCAATCCCGACGAGCGGGCGCGCGCGGTCGGCGCCGCCAACACCTTGTGGTACGACGGAGGCAAACTGCGCTCGACCAATACCGACATCGAGGGGTTCATCAACAATCTCGACGCCGGCGCGCCGGGCTGGGATGCCGTTTCAGATGCCCTGGTGCTCGGCGCCGGCGGATCGTCGCGCGCAGTGGTATTCGGGCTGATCGAGCGCGGCATCAAGCGGGTGCATCTCGCCAACCGCACCGCGGGCCGGGCCCAGGCGCTGGCCGACGAGTTCGACGCCAGGGCTCGCGCGTGCGGCATCAGCGTTGTTCCGGTGGCGTGGCGGGATATCGACGAGATCCTGCCGCGCGCCGGTTTGCTGGTCAACACCACCTCGCTCGGCATGAAGGGCGAGCCGGATCTCGAGGTGGACGTCGGCCTGCTGCCGCCGCATGCGGCGGTCGCCGATCTGGTCTATGTCCCGCTGATGACGCCGTTGCTGGCGGCGGCACGCGGGCGCGGGCTCAGGATCGCCGACGGCCTCGGCATGCTGCTGTACCAGGCGGTGCGCGGGTTTGAACTGTGGTTCGGAACCCGGCCGGATGTGACTGCGGAACTCTATGCCCATGTCGCGGCGGATCTCACGAAGGCTTGAAGCGGAATATCTCCAGATTGGCGGTGTAAGTTTCACATCTGGTGCAGTGAGAAATTTTGGAAAATACCCCATGGTTGGCCTTCGTTTCAGAATGTTACGCGGTTCGGGTTGGGCCGCAGGTGTGGCGCTGCTGGCCTTGGCGTCGTCCTCTGCGCTCGCCCAGCAGGCCTCGCCGTCGCGGGTTCGCGGCACCATCGAAAGCGTCGACGGCGATGTGCTTCTCGTCAAGTCCCGCTCAGGCGAAGACGTCAAGCTGCACATGACCGCGGACATGAGGGTGGTGGGCATCGTCAAGATTGCATTGTCCGACATCAAGGTCGGCTCCTTTGTCGGCGCCACCACCATACCCGGCCCCGATGGCGGCCAGAACGCGATTGAGGTTCATGTGTTTCCCGAAGCCATGCGCGGCACCGGGGAGGGATCGCGGCCCTTCGATCTGCGTCCGAACAGCACCATGACCAATGCGACGGTGGCGACTGCCGAGACGGTGGCGGGCAATGACGGCAAGACCCTGACGGTCAAATACAAGGACGGCGAGAAGACGTTCGTCGTGTCGCCGGAGACGCCTGTCGTGACCTACGTTCCGGCCGACAAGAGTGACCTGAAGGCCGGCGCCAAGATCATCGCCTTCATGAAAAAACTACCCGATGGCTCGTTCGAGACCAACCGGGTCAGCGTCGGCCGCGACGGACTGACGCCGCCGATGTGAACGCGTCGCATGCCGCTGGAATAGCGGCGTGGCGGCGGGGTTTCCCCCTGATTGGTCGCGCGAGCCGACCGTTTTGGAGGGACACCCCATGCTTCAGATCACTTCATCGATGATACGGTTGGCCGTTTCGTCGCTGACCGTTGTCGCCCTTTTTGCCGCGGTGGCGTCGGCGCAGCAGCCGCAAACGGTGCGCATCCGCGGCACCATCGAAGCCGTCGACGGCGCGATGCTGACGATCAAGTCGCGCGAAGGCACCGACGTGAAGGTGCGGATGACTGATAACGTCAACGTGACCGGGGTCGCCAAAATAGCCAAGTCCGACATCAAGACCGGGTCCTACATCGGCGTCTCGGCCATGCCGGAGCCGGATGGCACCCAGAAGGCGCTGGCGATCCACATCTTCCCGGAAGCCATGCGCGGCACCGGCGAAGGCTTCCGGCCCTGGGATCTTCGCCCGAATTCGACCATGACCAACGCCACCGTCGATCAGAAGGTCGAGGCCAATGACGGCGACACCATCATGGTCAAGTACAAGGACGGCGAGAAGAAAGTCATCGTGCCGCCGGACACCCCGATCGTCACCTTTGTCGCGGCGGACAAGTCCGAGCTGAAGCCGGGTGCCAAGATCATCATCTTCGGTGCGACCAAGAAGGAAGACGGCACGCTTGAAACCAACCGCGTCAACGTCGGCATGAACGGAATCACGCCGCCGATGTAAGTGCGCTGAAACGGCTGGAAGCCGACTTGCTCCCGCTCCATTGTCAGGCGCGGGAGCAGTTTGTGCACTATGGCGTTGTCGTCTCATGGCGCGTGGGTAGATTGCACAGGCGCCAGGCTGCCAGCGCGGCGACCGCCGCCGGGATGACGAAGCTCGCCGGCACCCAGAAAGCGGCCTGCAACATTCCCGCTTCCTCCAGGCTGTCGCCAAGGCCGCTGGCGTTGGCCACCAGTCCGGCCATTGCCGCGCCCAGCGCAAAACCCAGCTGCTGGATGGTAGGAAAGGATGACGCTGCCACGGTTTCCTCGCCGGCCTTCGCGCCATCCATGACGCGGTGCGCGACCAGCGGCCAGCCTTGGCCGACGCCGATGCCCAGCAGAACGATGGGCAGGATCAGCCACAGGGTTGCAGCCGGGTGCGGTGTCAGCAGCGCGATCGCCATCAGGCTCGTGCCCATTACCGCCGGCCCGGACATGATCAGCCGCCTTTGCCATGGTGCCGGCAGGCTGGCGGTGGCGAGGGCGGCCATGGTCCACCCCATCGAAGCGCTGGCGACGGCGAAGCCGGCGGCGAGTGGATCGAGCCCGTGCAGCCGCTGCAGGAATATCGGCACGAAAATCTGCAGCGGGCTGAAGGTGATGGACAACAGCAGCACCAGCCAGAGCCCGACGCCGGTCGGCGTCCGCCAGGAAAACGCATCGCTGGGCAGCAGCGGGGCAGGTGCCGCGCGATCGAGCCGCAGCATCGTCGCGAGCGCGCCTGTCGCCGCCATGAGCAGAGCCACCTTGGCGAATGGCGACATGACAACCGACGTTGAAGACGTTGCGGCAATGGCCACGCAGATCAGGGCGACACGTCCGGCAGGCATGCGCGGAACCGGCGTCGGCGCCGCCGGCACCGCAGGTCGCAGCGTCAGAAAGGCGCTCGCCGCCAGCACGCCCGCTGCAATGGCGGTCGCGACGAACGCGCCGCGCCAACTGCCGAACCGGGCGAACATCCCGCCGACCAGCGGACCCAAAAGAACGGACATGCTCCAGCCGGTCGACAGCAGCGCGATGGTCCGCGACCAGAGGTTTTCCGGAAACGTCCGGCGGATCACCACATAAGCCGTGGCCACTTCGAGGCCGCCACCGAATCCCTGAATGAAACGACCGGCGACGATCCAGCCCATGGTCGTCGCCAGCGCGCACAGCAGTGCGCCTAGGCCGAAGGTTGCGACGCCCGCGCAATAGGCGGTGCGGGCGCCGATGGCCGCCGTCAACATGCCGGCGCAACTCGCCGCGACGATCGAGGAAGCCAGAAACGCGCTGGTCGGCCAGCTGAGAAGTGCGCCGCCGTGCAGCTCATCGGCGATCGACGGCAGCACCGTGGTCAGCATCAGCACGTTCATCGATTGCAGCAGCACGCCGCCCAACAGGACGGCGAGGATCGGCATCCACTGCCGATCGAGCAGCGATCGCCATCCCTCCCGCCACGAGTCTTGCCGCACTGCGTCCGGCCGGCCGAGGTCGCCGCCCGGACGTTGACGTTCGGTGGTCAAACCGCCAGCACCCGGTCGTCGATCTGCGCGATCGAGCTGACGCCGCACAGCCCCATGGTCACGCTCAATTCCCTGGCGATGAGGTCGATCGCCTTGCTGACGCCGGGGCCGCCGAACGCGCCAAGGCCATGGATATAGGCGCGGCCGATCATGCAGGATTTGGCGCCGAGCGCCAGCGCCCGCATCACGTCCTGGCCCGAGCGGATGCCGCCGTCCATCAGAACCTCGATCTGCGAGCCGACCGCGTCGACGATCTCGGGCAGCGCCTCGATTGTCGACGGCGCGCCATCGAGCTGGCGGCCGCCGTGGTTCGAGACCACCAGCGCCTGCGCGCCGCATTTGGCGGCGATGTTGGCGTCCTCGACGTCGAGGATGCCCTTGATGATCAGCTTGCCCGGCCAGATGCTGCGGATCCAGTCGACATCCTTCCAGTTCAGCGAGGTGTCGAACTGCGACGCCACCCAGGCCGATACCGAACCCAGATCCTGCGAGCCCGGCATGTGACCGGCGATGTTGCCGAAGTTCCGGCGCTTGCCGCGCAGGATGCCGGCGACCCAGGCCGGCTTGCTGGCGATGTCGATGATATTGCGCGGACTGAACAGTTGCGGCGGCACCGACAACCCGTTCTTGATGTCGGCATGGCGCTGCCCGAGCATCTGCAGGTCGACGGTCAGCACCAGCGCGCTGCACCTGGCGGCGATGGCGCGCTCGATCAGCGCCTTGATGAAGCCGCGGTCCTTCATGACGTAGAGCTGAAACCAGAACGGCTTGTCGACGTTCTCGGCGACGTCCTCGATCGAATTGATCGACATCGTGCTCAGGGTATAGGGAATGCCGGCAGCCTGCGCGGCGCGGCAGGCATGGATCTCGCCGTCGCCATATTGCATGCCGGTCGAGCCGACCGGAGCCAGGATCAGCGGCAGCGCCGCCTTTTCGCCGAGGATGGTGGTCTTAAGGTCGAGCGATGAAATATCGATCAGGACGCGCTGGCGAAACTTGATCTCTGCGAGGTCGTCCCGGTTGGCGCGCAGCGTTTCCTCGGCATACGAGCCGCGATCGGCGTAGTCGAAGAACGCCTTGGGAACCTTGCGCATGTGAACCTGGCGCAGATCCTCGATGCAGGTGATGTGTTTCATGAATGTTCCCAGCCCTTCTTGAATTTGCCGCTTTGACTTTCATCTAGCATGGCTGAGCCGTCCGCCAAATCGCCCGCGGGATCGGCGGAAACCGGGAGGCACCGATGGCAAGACCAGGCTCCGCTGCCAAGGACGGCAAAAGCGCCGAAAAGCGCCAGCTGGACGAAGCGCTCGAGGAAGGCCTGGAGGAGACCTTCCCGGGATCGGACCCGGTCAACGTGACCCAGCCGGCGCCGTCGAAGGCGGATCATCACATCAAGCGCAAGGATTAGCGGCGGCGATCGGGCCGTTGCCGGCACGGTTGCGGCCGGCCGCCAAGGCCGGACGCGGCCGGTTTTGCCGCCGGCGGGTCGCCGCCGGCCGCCTCAAAACCCCCACACCGGGCTCCCGAAAAGAGAATTAATCGATACTTGTCAGTATGTTGAAGCTTGCCCGCAGGGCCGGAGCGCGGTAATGATTCATCATATTTTTTGAAGTCATTTTAGCACCAGACGTCCTATAACGCTGTTCACGCTATGATGGGGTATGGGCGTCCGCGACCGGGTCGAGGACGCCGGGGGGTATGCGATGAGCCGCAAATATTTTGGCACGGATGGGATTCGCGGTCGCGCGAACGGTCTGATCACGCCGGAATTGGCGCTCAAGGTAGGGCAGGCCGCGGGGCTGGCGTTTCAGCGCGGCGAACACCGACACCGCGTGGTGATCGGCAAGGACACCCGGTTGTCCGGCTACATGATCGAAACCGCGCTGATCGCGGGCTTCACCTCGGTCGGCATGGATGTGCTGCAGCTCGGCCCGATGCCGACCCCGGCCGTGGCGATGCTGACCAAATCGATGCGCGCCGATCTCGGCGTGATGATCTCGGCGTCCCACAACCTGTTCGAGGACAACGGCATCAAGCTGTTCGGCCCGGCCGGCTTCAAGCTGTCCGACGACGTCGAGCGGCAGATCGAACTGCTGATGGACGAGAATCTCGACCGCCGGCTGGCGCAGAGCGCCAGTCTCGGCCGCGCCAAGCGCATCGACGGCGTCCACGACCGCTACATCGAATTCGCCAAGCGCACGCTGCCGCGCGACCTCAGCCTCGACGGGCTCCGCGTGGTGATCGATTGCGCCCACGGCGCCGCCTACAAGGTGGTGCCGGAAGCGCTGTGGGAACTGGGCGCCGACGTGATCGCCATCGGCGTCGAACCCGACGGCTTCAACATCAACAAGGACTGCGGCTCGACCGCGCCCGAATCCCTGAGCCGCAAGGTGCGCGAGATGCGCGCCGACATCGGCATCGCGCTCGATGGCGATGCCGACCGGGTGCTCCTGGTCGACGAACGCGGACACCTCGTCGACGGCGATCAATTGCTCGCGGTGATCGCGCAAAGCTGGAAGGAGGACGGCCGCCTCTCGAGGCCGGGCGTCGTTTCCACCGTGATGTCCAATCTCGGGCTCGAGCGGTTTTTGGAAACCCAGGGCATCGAGCTGTTGCGCACCGCGGTCGGCGATCGCTACGTGCTCGAGCAGATGCTGACGCAAGGCTACAACCTTGGCGGCGAACCGTCTGGCCACATCATTCTGTCCGATTATACCACCACCGGCGACGGCTTTGTCGCTGCACTCCAGGTTCTCGCGGTGGTGCAGAGGCATGGCCGCCCGGTTTCGGAGGTGTGCCATCGTTTCGAGGCGTTGCCGCAGATCCTCAAGAATGTGCGCTATCGGGCCGGCAAGCCGCTCGACGACGTCGAGGTCAAGTCGGCGATCAGCGCCGGCGAGAAGCGGCTCAACGGCCATGGCCGGCTGCTGGTCCGGTCGTCCGGTACCGAACCCGTCATTCGCGTGATGGGGGAGGGCGACGACCGCATCATGGTCGAGGAGATCGTCGATACCATCGTCTCCGCGCTCGGCCAGGCCGCGGCTGCCTGATCGCGGCATAGCGCATCGCAGCCATGGTTTAATGGGCGTGGTCGCCCGGACTGCGCCGTCGTAGGAGAGGCGCGTCACCCCCCAATCCGGATCGCGTACTTGAACAAGCCCGTTATCATCGAGGAAGAAGCGCTCGTCGCGCCGGTCCTCGTGCACGAGGCGGTGCCGGATTCCGGCCGCCTCGGCTCCATCGCGGGGGCCGCGGCAGGCCCGGCGTATGTGGTGCTCGGCGGCATCAGCCTTTCGCACTTCCTCAACGACACGATGCAGTCGCTGATTCCTTCGATCTATCCAATCCTCAAGGACAGCTATGCGCTGGATTTCGCCCAGATCGGTCTGATCACCCTGGCGTTCCAGTTTACGGCGTCGCTGCTGCAGCCGGTGGTCGGGTATTTCACCGACAAGAAGGCCCAGCCCTACTCGCTGGCCATCGGCATGGGTTCGACGTTCTTCGGACTGCTGCTGCTCAGCATCGCCGGGCACTACCTCGTCATCCTGCTCGCGGCGGCGCTGGTCGGTCTCGGCTCGGCGGTGTTCCATCCGGAATCGGCGCGCATCGCGCGGCTCGCCTCCGGCGGTCGCTACGGTTTCGCGCAATCGGTGTTTCAGGCCGGCGGCAATCTCGGAACGTCGATGGGGCCGCTGCTGGCGGCGTTGATCGTGGTGCCGTTCGGCCAGCCTAGCATCGCCTGGTTTTCATCGATCGCCTTCCTGGCCGTCGTCGTCCTGTGGCGGATCGGACGCTGGTACGCTCCGCAGATCAGCACATCGAAGCCGGTGCCGCTCGAGCTCCATCCGGACGCGCCGAGCTCGCGGCGCGTGACGATCGCGCTGGCCGTGCTGGTGGCGCTGATGTTGACCAAGCAGCTCTACGTGTCCAGCCTGTCGAGCTACTACATGTTCTTCTTGATGGAGAAGTTCGACGTCTCGACCCAGGCGGCGCAGCTCTACCTGTTCCTGTTTCTCGCCGCCAACGCGATCGGAGCTTTTTTCGGCGGACCGCTCGGCGACCGCTTCGGCCGCAAATACGTGATCTGGTTCTCGATCCTCGGCGCGCTGCCGTTCACGCTGGCGCTGCCCTACGCCGGCCTGGTGACGAACGCGGTGCTGACGGTGATCATCGGCGCGGTGATCTCCTCGGCATCGACATCGATCATCGTGTTCGCGCAGGAACTGGTGCCGCACCGTTTCGGGATGATCTCCGGCGTATTCTTCGGCGTCGCCTTCGGCATCGGCGGTCTCGGCGCCGCCGTGCTCGGCAAGCTCGCCGATCATATGGGCATGCCGTTCGTCTATCAGTTCTGCTCGTTCCTGCCGGTGCTCGGCCTGCTCGCCGTGTTGCTGCCGAAGATGCCCAGGGCGACCGCTTGAATTGAGGGAGACGGCCGTTTCGTCAAGACATTGTTAGCGATTATGGCGCCGTCGCCATTTTCTGGTCATCGTTGCCGTGTCCGCAAGAATAATCCTCACCAAATATCAACCTTAAGAATTAGGGTTAAGTGGCGCTTAAGAATTTGGTGCCATCGTCCGTCCGTGAATTTTTGGGTGTGGGGCCTCCGTTGCCTGCCTCACCGGACAAAAGGACGAAGCCAATGCGTAGCGTTAAGGTTTTGATGGCCGCCGGAGCGGCATCGCTGTTGTCGTCGGCGGTGCTCGCCGCCGATATGCCATCCATGGGACCCATGGGAGCGCCCATCGCACCGCCGCCCGCCTATTACCCGCCGCCGCCGGTCGCCGAGTTCGCCGGCTGGTACCTGCGCGGCGACATCGGTTTCAACAGCCATCGCGTCGATCGCCTCAACAACGTGCTGGACGCCAGCACGCTGTCGCAACACGACACGTTTGATTTCGCCGCTGCCAACAGTTTCAGTGCCGGCGGCGGCTTCCGGTTCAACGACTGGTTCCGCGCCGATATAACCGGTGAATTCCGCGGCAAGGCGGCTTTCACCGGAAACGACATCAACACGTTCAGCGACAGCGGCTTCCTCCACCACGGCGCCGACGCCTATACCGCCAACATGTCCAGCTGGACTTTTATGCTGAATGGCTACGTCGATCTCGGCACCTGGTGGAACATCACGCCGTTCGTCGGCGGCGGCGTCGGCTTCTCGCGCGTGTCGATCTTCAACTTCAGGGACAACGGAGTTACGGACGAGTTCGGCACATCGGCGAGTTCGGCCTTTGCCGACACCCAGTCGAAATGGAACCTGGCGTGGGCGCTGCATGCCGGCCTTGCCTACAAGATCGCGCAGAACCTGACGATGGAGTTTGGCTACAGCTACACGGATCTCGGAGACGGCATCACCGGCGACCTCATCACCTTCCAGGGCGGCAACGCCGTCTTCAATCCGATGACGTTCAAGCACATCACTTCGCAAGACCTGAGGTTCGGCGTGCGTTGGGATCTCGACTGCCCGCCGGTGCCGGTGTACGCGCCGGCGTACGCGCCGGTGGCGCCGCCGCTGATCCGCAAGGGTTGATCGGCCTTTCGACTTCTTAATGTCTCTTAACGGCGCGGGGCTTTCCCGCGCCGTTTTGTTTTGTGCGGCAGGCAGCTGCGACAACGATTGGTTAAGGTTAACGGGCGATGATCACGCCACGTCGAGAGTGTCGGATGAGGTGTGGCAATGCGTAAGTGGTTGTTGGCGGCGGTGGTGTTCGGCATGGCGCAGGGCGCCCAGGCGGCCGACATGCCCGATCTTCCGATTCTTCGCGGCGCGGTTTCCGAGGGTCTGACCTCGTCCAGGGTCAACTGGCAGGGGTTTTATATCGGCGGTCAGGTCGGTTACGGCGTCGCCAACATGAATTTCTTCGGCGCCAACGACAAACTCGCGCTTGGCATAGAGCCGACGCTCGGCGTCTCCCCCAGTCAGTATCCAGCCCTCGGAAAAACCGCCCCGACGGGATCGGCCTTTGGCGGCTTCGCCGGCTATAACTGGCAATGGGACGACGTCGTCATCGGTCTCGATGGCAGCTATCTGCACGGCAGTTTTACGGGTTCGAGTACGGGGCGGGATTTGTTCTTAGGGAGCCTCAACGGCGCGAACTTCTACACGAGCTCATCGGCATCCGCGAACGTGCATGATTTCGGATCCTTGCGCGCTCGCGCCGGCTATGCGGTCGGCAGCTTCCTGCCGTACATGACCGCGGGCGTCGGTCTCGGCAGCGCCGATATCATACGCAAAATCAACGTCTACGACACTGTCTTCGGCGGCCAACTGCCGACGACGTCGGCGCTGGGCGATCACTTCGTTTACGGCTACTCCGCCGGTTTCGGCGTTGATGTGATGCTGATCGGCTGCGTGTTTCTGCGCGCCGAATACGAGTATCAGCGCATTGCGTCGCCTGTCGATATCAACATGAATACCGTCCGCGCCGGCCTCGGTTACAAATTCTGAGCTGCCGCCCCAGCCTGTTGACAGACGTCGGCGCTGCTGCTGCTCTGTAGCCCTCGCATGAGGGCGTAGCGATGATGAAAATCTTCGGCGACAGCAAGTCCGGCAACTGCCTGAAAGTGAAGTGGGTTTGCGACCGGCTGGGGTTGCCGTATCGCTGGATCGAGACCGACTTCATGAAGGGCGAAACCCGCACGTCCCAGTTCCTCAAATTGAACGGTGCCGGCCAGGTGCCGGTGGTGGAATTCGACGATGGCCGCGCGCTGGCGCAATCCAACGCCATCATTCGCCATCTGGCGCGCGACAGCGAGCTCATTCCCGCCGATGCCTTCGCCGCGGCGAAGATGGATGAGTGGCTGTTCTGGGAGCAATACAGCCACGAGCCCTATATCGCGGTGTGCCGCTTCCAGATGCGCTATCTCGGCAAATCGGCATCGGATCTGGACTCCGAGAAGGTCAGGCGCGGCTATGCCGCGCTGGCGCGGATGGAGCAGCAACTCGCCGCGACGCGGTTCCTGATCGGCGACCGGTTTTCGCTCGCCGATGTCGCGCTGCTGGCCTACACCCGGCTGGCCCATGAGGGCGGCTTTCACCTCGATGGCTATGCCGCGGTGCGGCGCTGGATCGATGCTGCCGGGCAGGCACTGGATTTGCGCGAGCAGTGATTTCGGGACGGAAAACATCATGAGCATCTCGCGCGTTACCGTCCGGCCGGCCCGGCGCGACGATGTCGCCGCCATCGTGGCGATGCTGGCGGACGATCCGCTCGGCCGCGGCCGCGAACGCCTCGAGGATCCGCTGCCGCCGTCGTATTTGCGGGCGTTCGAGGCGGTCGAAGCCGACGGCAATATTCAGTTGATGGTCGCGGAAGCGGGTGACGGCAGCGTCGTCGGCTGCCTGCAGCTGTGCATCCTGCCGGGCTTGAGTTCGCAGGGCGCCTCGCGCGGCCTGATCGAGGATGTTCGCGTGGCGGCGCGCTGCCGCAGCCGGGGCATCGGCGAGCAACTGGTGCGCCGGGCGGTCGACGAGGCCCGGGGCAGGGGATGCCGGCTGGTCGAGCTCCTCACCCATAATTCCCGCGTCGATGCCCAGCGGTTTTATGCGCGGCTCGGATTTGCACCGAGCCACGTCGGCATGACCGTGCGATTTTGAAGCATTGAACAACGCCTATGTCGTGCAAGCCGAGCAAGAGCGAATTCTGACGACGGCCAGCCGACGGATGGCGGTCAGGCTGGTTCTGGAGGCCTCCCGATTGCTCGATTCGGTTCCGGTCTGCGCGCCGCCGCCGCTGGGCGAATGCGCAGGGCATCAATCGGCCGTGATCGGTCGCAAGTTCCTTGACGATTTGGGGCTGATCCCCTAATCACGCCGGCGGGACACCTCCCCCCAACGGGAGGCTAGCTATCTGGAAGGATAGAATATGACTGCAGCGAAGCCCGCTTCGCGGCCCAATGTGCCGCATTTTTCCTCCGGCCCCTGTGCCAAGCGCCCCGGCTGGACCCCGCAAAATCTCAAGGACGCAGCGCTCGGCCGCTCGCATCGCGCCAAGGTCGGCAAGGCCAGGCTCAAGCTGGCGATCGAACTGACGCGCGAAGTGCTCGAGGTGCCCGCCGGTTACCGGATCGGCATCGTGCCGGCGTCGGATACCGGCGCGGTCGAGATGGCGCTGTGGTCGCTGCTTGGTGCCCGTCCTGTCACCACCATTGCCTGGGAGTCCTTCGGCGAAGGCTGGGTCAGCGATATCGTCAAGGAATTGAAGCTCAAGGACGTCACCAGGCTGCATGCGCCGTATGGCGAGATTCCGGATCTCGCCAAAGCGGATCCCGCTTCCGACATCGTCTTCACCTGGAACGGCACTACCTCCGGCGTGCGCGTGCCCAACGCCGACTGGATCAAGGCCGACCGTGAAGGCCTCACCATCTGCGACGCCACCTCGGCGGCATTCGCCCAGCCGCTCGATTGGCCCAAGCTCGATGTCGTGACCTTCTCCTGGCAGAAGGCGCTGGGCGGCGAGGCCGCGCACGGCATGCTGGTGCTGTCGCCGCGCGCTGTGGCGCGGCTCGAAAGCTACACGCCGGCGTGGCCGCTGCCGAAGATCTTCCGCATGACCAAGGGCGGCAAGCTCATGGAAGGCATCTTCGAGGGCGAGACCATCAACACGCCGTCGATGCTGTGCGTCGAGGATTATCTCGACGCGCTGAACTGGGCGAAATCGGTCGGCGGCCTCGAGGCGCTGATCGGGCGCGCCGATGCCAACACCAGGGTGCTCGCCGACTGGAAAGCGAAGACGCCGTGGATCGATTTCCTGGCCAGCGATTCCGCGATCCGCTCCAACACCTCGGTCTGCATGAAGGTGGTCGATCCCGCCATCACGTCGCTGTCCCCCGACGCGCAGGCCGACTTTGCCAAGAAGCTGGTGGCGGCGGTCGAGAAGGAAGGCGCCGGTTACGATTTCGCGCACTATCGCGACGCGCCGGCGGGCCTGCGGATCTGGTGCGGCGCCACGGTGGAGGCCGCCGATGTCGCGCTGCTGACGCAGTGGATCGACTGGGCGTTCGCCGAGACCAAGTCCACGCTCGCGAGGGCGGCGTAGGTTCTTTCACCCCACCGTCGTCATGGCCGGGCTCGACCCGGAATCCATCGAAAAAGATGGACCCGCGGGACTTAAATGCGAAGACGTGCTTCGCGCTTTAGCCCGCGGGCGACGATCTCAAATGTATCTTCCATCAATGGATCACATCTCATGTCCAAACCGAAAGTTCTCATTTCCGATGCGCTGTCGCCGGCCGCCGTGCAGATCTTCAAGGACCGCGGCATCGAGGTCGATTTCCAGCCCAACCTCGGCAAGGACAAGGACAAGCTTGCCGAGATCATCGGCAATTACGATGGGCTGGCGATCCGTTCGGCGACCAAGGCCACCGCGAAAATCCTCGAGAAGGCGAGCCGGCTGAAGGTGATCGGCCGCGCCGGCATCGGCGTCGACAACGTCGAAATCCCGGCGGCGACGGCCAAGGGCATCATCGTCATGAACACGCCGTTCGGCAATTCGATCACCACCGCCGAACACGCCATCACGCTGATGCTGGCGCTGGCGCGCGAGATTCCGCAGGCCGATGCCTCGACCCAGGCCGGCAAGTGGGAGAAGAACCGCTTCATGGGCGTCGAGATCACCGGCAAGACGCTCGGCGTGATCGGCTGCGGCAATATCGGATCGATCGCCGCCGACCGCGCGCTGGGACTGCGCATGAAGGTGATCGCCTATGATCCGTTCCTGTCGCCGGAACGCGCCAAGGACATCGGCGTCGAGAAGGTCGAACTCGACGATCTGTTCAAGCGCGCCGATTTCATCACCCTGCATACTCCGCTTACCGACAAGACCAGGAACATCATCGATGCCGCGGCGATCGCCAGGATGAAGAAGGGCGTCCGCATCATCAATTGCGCGCGCGGCGGTCTGGTCGACGAACAGGCACTGGTCGACGCGCTCAACGCCAAACATGTCGCGGGCGCCGCCTTCGACGTGTTCGTCGAGGAGCCAGCCACCTCGAACGTGCTGTTCGGCCATCCCAACGTGATCTGCACGCCGCATCTCGGTGCCGCCACCACCGAGGCGCAGGAGAACGTCGCACTTCAGGTCGCCGAGCAGATGTCGGACTATCTGCTGACCGGCGCGATCTCCAATGCGGTCAATTTCCCGTCGATCACGGCCGAAGAGGCGCCGAAATTGAAGCCGTTCATCGAGCTTGCCGAAAAGCTCGGCTCGTTCGCCGGCCAGTTGACCGAGACCGGCATCTCCAAGGTGCAGATCACCTATGAAGGCCACGTCGCCGAAATGAAGATCAAGGCGCTGACCTCGGCGGCATTGAGCGGCCTGCTGCGGCCGATGCTGGGCGACGTCAACGTGGTCTCGGCGCCTGTGGTCGCCAAGGAGCGCGGCATGGTGGTCGATGAAATCGTCCGCGCCGCACAAAGCGATTACGAGAGCCTGATCACGGTCACCGTCACGACGGAGACCCAGGTGCGTTCGGTGTCCGGCACGGTCTATCATGACGGCAAGCCGCGCCTTGTCGACATCAAGGGCATTCGCGTCGACGCCGAATTCGGAAAGTCGATGATCTACGTCACCAACGAGGACAAGCCGGGTTTCATCGGCAGGTTCGCCGGCCTGCTCGGCGACGCCAGGATCAACATCGCGACCTTCCATCTCGGCCGCAACAAGCAGGGCGGCGACGCCATCGCGTTGGTCGAGGTCGACGGCGCCGTGCCGGCGGAGGTGCTCGCCAAGGTCCAGGCGCTGCCGCAGGTCCGGCAGGCCAAGGCGCTGGCGTTTTAAAAGTTCACCTATCCCAAGTTGTCTTGATCGCAATTTCCTCCCTTGAAAGTTGCGTCGGCGATCCCTTCCCCGCTGGGGAAGGGATTTTGCTGTCGCGCGCATGATTCATGTGCGGCCGCAGGCTTCGTCGGTGAACCCCGCGTAAGGAGAGATAAAGGCTTTTAACCATAACATGGCGGCGAATCCCGCGCGTCGAGCGCTTCTCTCCCCGGAGACGTCCCCGTGAAATTCAACAAACTCACCATCACGCCCAAGCTCGCTATTCTGGTCGGCATTACGCTGCTCGGCCTCTGTGCCGCGGGTATCTTGGCCGGCGTGCTGATGCAGCGGGAAATGCTCGCCGCGCGCACCGATCAGGTGCACGCCATCGTCGAAGGCGCACGCAACATGGCGATCGGGCTGCAGAAGCAGGTCGATGCCGGCAAGCTCACCAAGGAAGCGGCGATGGCGGAGTTCGCCCGCGGCGCCAACGCGATCACCTTCGATAACGGCGCCGGCTACCTGTTCGGCTCGACCATGGACGGCGTCACCGTGCTGGCGCAGGACCCCAAGACGATCGGGACAAACCGCATGGACGTGGTGACCAATGGCAGGGCGCTCGGTCGCGAGTGGCACGACGGCATCGCCGCCAAGGGCGAGCACACCATGACCTATGAGATCAAGAAGCCCAACGACGATACGCCGCATCGCAAACTGTCCTATGCGCAGGCGATCCCGGGCTGGAACATGTATGTCGGCACCGGCGCCTATCTCGACGATCTCGATGCCAAACTGATGCCGATCGTGTGGGCGCTCGGGCTTGCCATCCTCGGCATCGGCGTGATCTCCGGCGGCATCGCCTGGCTGATCAGCCGCAGCATCACCCGTCCGCTCGGCCAGCTCGGCGACCGCATGCGGACGCTGGCGGACGGCGCGCTGGATGCGGAGATTCCCGGCGTCGGCCGCGGCGACGAGATCGGCGCTATGGCCGCGACCGTCCAGATCTTCAAGGACAACGCGGTGCGAATTCGCGATCTTGAAAAGGTCGAGGTCGAGACCCAGGGCCGCGTCGCGGCGGAGCGCCGCACCGCGATGGAGAACCTCGCCAGCGATTTCGAGCGCAGCGTCAACGGCATCGTCCGCTCGGTGGCGACCGCCGCCGCCGGCATGCAGACCACCGCGCAGTCGATGACGGCGACGGCGAGCGATGCCAGCGCCCGCGCTGCCACGGTCAGCACCGCGTCCGCGAACGCGTCGAACAATGTCGGCACGGTGGCGGCGGCGGCCGAGGAACTGTCGAGTTCGGTGGCGGAGATTTCGCGCCAGGTCAGCCAGTCGAGCGAGATCGCCCGCAAGGCGGTAGGCGATGCCGAGCGCACCAACGACACCGTCAAGCAGCTGTCCAGCGGCGCCGAGAAGATCGGCGAGGTGGTGCAGTTGATCCACAGCATCGCCGCCCAGACCAACCTGCTGGCGCTCAACGCCACCATCGAGGCGGCACGTGCCGGCGAGTCCGGCCGTGGCTTTGCCGTGGTCGCCTCCGAGGTCAAGGCGCTGGCGAGCCAGACCGCCAAGGCCACCGAGGAAATCTCGGCCCAGGTCGCCGCCATGCAGGCCTCGACCAGCGAGGCGGTGCAGTCGATCGGCGGCATCACCGGCACCATCGCGCAGATGAGCGAGATCACCGTCAGCATTTCCAGCGCCATCGAGGAGCAGGGTGCTGCCACCCGCGAGATCGCCCGCAATATCCAGTCGGTGGCGGCCGGCTCGAGCGAAATCAGCACCCACATCGGCGGGGTCACCACCGCGGCGGCCGCGACGGGTGCCGCGGCCTCGGAGGTGCTGTCCAATGCCCGCGAACTCGACAACCAGTCCGGCATGCTGCGCTCCGCGGTCGACGGGTTCCTCACCAAGGTACGCGCCGCCTAAGGTGGTGGCACATCGTACGATGGCAACCTCCGCGCATGCGGGTCGCGCGCCGCACGGGCATGATCCGGACGGTTAAGCAACCCTAAACCGTCGGTTGTTACGGTGCATGGCGCCTTCCGCTTCCTTTTTCCGGAGACCTCACCGTGAAGCTCAAAAATCTGAAGATTACCCCGAAGCTCGCCATTCTGGTGGGCGTGACGCTGATCGGCCTGTGCGTCGCTGGCATGCTTGCGGGCTATCTTATGAAGCGGGAGATGATCAATGCGCGGATCGACCAGCTCAAGGCCGTCGTCGAGATGGGACGCACCACGGCGATGGCGCTGCAAAAGCAGGTCGAGGCCGGCCAGATCACCAAGGATGCCGCGGTCGCGGAGTTAAGCCGCCGCATCGAGGTGATGACCTACGATAACGGCAACGGCTATCCGTTCATCTACACGATGGACGGCATCGTCGTCATGATACCAGGTTTCAAAGCCGGAAGCGACCGGCTGAACGTTCTGGTCAATGGCCGAGCTGTGGCCCGCGAATTGCGCGACGGCGTCGCCGCCAAGGGCGAGCATACGCTGACCTATGAATTCGCAAAACCCGGCCAGGATGTGCCGGTCCGCAAACTTACCTACGCGGCGGCGATTCCGGGCTGGAACATGTTCATTGCCAGCGGCATCTATCTGGATGATCTTGACGCCAAGCTGATGCCGATCATGTGGGCGCTCGGGCTTGCCATCCTCGGCATCGCCGTGGTCTCCGGCGGCATCGCCTGGCTGATCAGCCGCAGCATCACCCGTCCCCTCGGCCAGCTCGGCGACCGCATGCGGACGCTGGCGGACGGCGCGCTGGACGCGGATATTCCCGGCGTCGGTCGCGGCGACGAGGTCGGCGCCATGGCGGCAACGGTCCAGATCTTCAAGGACAACGCGGTGCGGATTCGCGATCTTGAAAAGGTCGAGGCCGAGACCCAGGGCCGCATCGCGGCGGAGCGTCGCACCGCGATGGAGAACCTCGCCAGCGACTTCGAGCGCAGCGTCAACGGCATCGTCCGCTCGGTGTCGACCGCGGCGGCCGGCATGCAGACCACCGCCCAGTCGATGACCGCGACCGCGAGCGATGCCAGTGCCCGCGCCGCGACGGTCGGTACCGCGTCCGAGAGCGCTTCCAACAATGTCGGCACGGTTGCGGCCGCCGCGGAACAATTGTCGGCGTCCGTCGCCGAAATCTCGCGCCGGGTCAGCCAGTCGAGCGAGATCGCCAGCAAGGCGGTGGGTGATGCGGAGCGAACCAACACCACCGTCAAGCAATTGTCCTCCGGCGCCGAGAAGATCGGCGAGGTGGTGCAATTGATCCACAGCATCGCCGCCCAGACCAATCTGCTGGCGCTCAACGCCACCATCGAGGCGGCGCGCGCCGGGGAATCCGGCCGCGGCTTTGCCGTGGTCGCCTCCGAGGTCAAGGCGCTGGCGAGCCAGACCGCCAAGGCCACCGAGGAAATCTCGGCCCAGGTCGCAGCCATGCAGGCCTCGACCAGCGAGGCGGTTCAGTCGATCGGCGGCATCACCGGCACCATCGCGCAGATGAGCGAGATCACCAGCAACATCTCCAGCGCCATCGATCAGCAGGGGTCGGCCACCCGCGAGATCGCCCGCAACATCCAGTCGGTGGCGGCCGGTTCGAGCGAAATCAGCACGCATATCGGCGGGGTCACGACCGCGGCGGCGGCAACCGGGGCCGCGGCCTCGGAGGTATTGTCCAACGCCCGCGAACTCGACAAGCAGTCCGGCATGCTGCGCTCCGCGGTCGATGAATTCCTGACCAAGGTTCGCGCCGCCTGAGGCTTTCAGCGCCGGCGATGGAGCGCCGGCTTTTGACAACCGTGCAGGCTCTCGGCTATAAAGTTTAGAATAATTCTAAACAATATAGCCGGGTGTCCATGAAGGCGTTTTCCGAACTGACCGAGCGCGAGGTGCTGGCTGTTGCCATTTCCGGCGAGGAAGAGGACAGCCGCATCTATCTGAGCTTCGCCGAGGACCTGGCCGAGCGCTATCCGGACTCGGCCAAGGTCTTCAGCGAAATGGCCGAGGAGGAGAAGGTCCACCGGCATCTCCTGCTGCAGATGTATGAGGAGCGTTTCGGACCGAACCTGCCGCCGATCCGGCGCGGCGACGTCAAGGGCTTTATCCGCCGGCGGCCGATCTGGCTGACGCGCAACCTGTCGCTCGACGTCATTCGCAAGGAAGCGGAGACCATGGAATTCGAGGCCGAGCGGTTCTATGCCCGCGCCGCCGAGCAGGCGACCGATGTCGGCGTCCGCAAGCTGCTCGGCGACCTCGCCGAACTGGAGAAGGGCCACGAACATCTCGCGGCCCGGCTGTCGCAGACCATTCTGACGCCGGACGCGCGCGGTGCCGAAGACAAGACGCGGCGGCGGATATTCGTGCTGCAATACGTCCAGCCCGGTCTTGCCGGCCTGATGGACGGATCGGTCTCGACGCTGGCACCGCTGTTTGCGGCGGCCTTTGCCACCCATCACAACTGGCAGACTTTCCTGGTCGGCCTCGCCGCTTCGATCGGCGCCGGAATCAGCATGGGCTTTGCCGAGGCGCTGTCCGACGACGGCTCGATGACCGGCCGTGGTTCGCCCTGGCTGCGCGGCGGCATCTGCGGATTGATGACGGCGCTCGGCGGCCTCGGCCACACCATGCCCTATCTGGTGCCGGACTCCTGGCCGAATGCGTTCTGGATCGCCACCGCGATCGCCGGCGTCGTGGTGTTCTTCGAGCTGTGGGCCATCGCCTATGTTCGCGCCCGCTACATGGATACCCCGTTCCTGCAGGCGGTGTTCCAGATCGTGCTCGGCGGCGTCATCGTCCTCGGCGTCGGCATCCTGATCGGCGCGGCGTAGCCGGGTAACGCCGTCAGCGGCGCGGCCTCGAAGCCGCGGTCATCGCCGATGCGCTCCGCGACGCGATAATGACTCCGGCCAGCACCAGTACGTAGCCGACCAGATGGAACAGCCGCGGCTGTTCGCCGAGAAGCAGGATCGCCATTGCCGAGCCGAACACCGGCACCAGGTGGAAAAACGGGGCCGCCCGGTTCGGCCCGATCAGCGCAACGCCGCGATTGAAGAACAGATAAGACAGAGCGGACGGAAAGATCACCACATAGATCAGCGTTGCGAGGGTGAGGGTGTCGAAGCTCAACCGTGTCCCGAGCGATATCTCCCAGGCGGCAAACGGCAGCGTCAGCAGCGCACCGCAACCGGTGGTGAATACGATCAGCGAGAACGGGCTGATCACCGGCCGGCGCGGCATCAGTGCCGAATACAGCCCGAACGCCAGCAGCGCCGCGGCAAACATCACGTCGCCCTTGTTGAACTTTACGCCGCCCAGCGCCGCGACATCGCCGCGCAAAATGATGATGAGCACGCCGGCAAGCGAGATCGTGATCCCGATCAGTTGTGCACGTGTCAGCCGCACGCCGAACAGCAGGAGCGACCATAACGCCACGAACAGCGGTCCCGAGGACTGGATCAGCAGCGCGTTCAATGCCTGGGTGTATTGCAGGGCCCAGTAAGACAGTGTGGTATTGATGGCGAAGCCGGTCGCGGACAGCATAACGACCAACGGCAGGTGGGCGCGAAGCGCCGGCCAGTCGTGGCGCAGATGCGGCCATGCCCAGGGCAGCAGCATCAGGCATGCGCCGATCCAGCGAATGCATGACATCATGACCGGCGGCACGTGACCGGCGACGTAACGTCCGAGCACGATATTGCCCGCCCAGAACAGCATCGCCAGGCTGAGCAGCAGATAGGGCTGGTTGGCGAGCCAGGCGATCGCGGAGGGAACGGCTGCCGGCGGGGCGCTGGTCCGTCGACGTGCCGACGGCGGATCGAGATCGGCGGGCACAGGCTGTCCGTGATGCTGACATCATGAAAGTTGCGGCGACGGTAGCGCGTTCCGCCGGCGGAGCTTCGCCCATACCGTGCCGGCGCGGCAACAGGCAATGACGGGACAGCCCCATGTCGGATTGCGGAGCGAAAATCCGCAGGTACCCGGCGCTGCATGCCAACGATACCCAGTTGCCGAGGCGGCGGCCGGACAACGGTGGCGATTTGCCGCTGGGGCATGGCGAATCAAGCCCGCAACGTGATTACATGACGATCACCTTTTAATGCTGCCTCGAGTTATTGACTGAAGCGATGCATTTCGCCGGCCTCGTTCCATCGCAAAATCTTCGGATCCTCCACCATCCGGATATCGATCATTTTCGGCAGGGGCTGCGCGGCGCCAGCGTGGACTTCGTCCCGCTTGCCAATGTCGTCGGTCCGATCGGCCAGGCGGTGCTTTCGCTGCCGGGATGCGAGCTTTATCTGCTGCACACTTTTCCGCGTATCGTTCAGGCCATGCTCGAGAGCAGTTCCGCCTTCGTCATTCTTTCGATGAAAGACCGGCCGTCGGTGATCTTCAATGGCCGGGAAGCCGAACCATCGTCGCTGCAATTCGCACGGGGGCGCGCCGAATACCGGGCGGTGGAAAGAGAGCGCGGATATTTTGCCGCGTTGGGCTTCTCGCCGGCAGTGGAGAATTGCGGATGGCCCGAGATCCATGGCGAATTCCGGACCATTCCGATACCGCGCGACCTTGAGCTCAGCTTGCGCGGAACGATCTTGCGGGTTTTTGCCGCCGCCTCGCAAGACGCCAATCTTACAATGATACCCGAGGCAGCCACCGGACTTGTAGATTCCGTGCTGGAGGTCCTGGACCGGATCTTCGACAACTATCTTTGCTTGAAATTTTCCAGGCGCGAACTCGTTCACGACAGCCTGCGTGCCCTAAGGACAGTTGACGAACTCCTGGACTTCGAATTCGTTGAGGCCGATCTACAGCGGGGAGATCGCCTCAAAGCTTGGGGTTTCGGTTCGGACCCTGAGCAGTCTGATGGTCCGGGCCCATGGAATGAGCTTGCACCGCTACATCCGCGCCCGGCGCTTGTGGAAGGTTCGGCGACAACTCTTGGCCGGCGAACCGCGCCAGATCAAGGAAATCGCGCTGACCAACGGCTTCTGGCATCTCGGTGATTTCGCGGCAAGGTACGCCACGCAGTTCGGCGAGCTTCCCTCATCGACCCAGGTGCTCGCGCAGTTACGCCGGTAGCGGTCGATCACAGGCGCGTTACCGGCTGGCAACGACCGGGCCGAATCAAGGCCGCCAAAGTTAGGGGAAGCGGTCCCCACGGTAATCGTCACGTTCGGCGCCATCGCGATACCGCCGGCACATGATTGCCGTCCTCGTACCAATACGTGTACTGCCAAATATCGATATCGATTGGCAAAGCGGACCGGCCGTCACGACGCGCGGTTAACACCGGGACAATCCCGGCGGCGTAAACTTGGCCAAATTGACGCAGCATCCGGGCGTTGCGACGCGGCTGCCGGTATCCGGTGAAGTGCTGCTAGTCGCCGGAAAGAGGCGACGGGTTCGTGTTGTTGATTGAGCGCATTGTCGATGCAGCCGCATTATGCCCACGAAAGGCTTATCATGTCATTGCTGGCTCGCCTCAAGATTATCACCAAAGTCCTTATCGTCATCATGCAGCTCGCGGTCGTTGCCATCGCGACAAGTTGGCTTGGTATCCACGCCATGAGCTCGATGAACGAAGACGCCGAGACGATGACCTCCACCGCGAAGCGGGCGCTCGAAGCCGCGCGCGCCAGCACAAACGTGATAACGCTCAGCAGCGCTGAATTTCAGGTCGCCCTTGACCCCAGTCCGGAAAACCGCGCGACTGTGCACAAGGTCGTCGATGAACAGTTGAAGCTGTTCAACGAGCGATTAGAGGATTTCAGCAAAACGCGTGACGAAAAAGCCAAGTTGATGTTGCCGGCGATCAGGGAGGCGATGGCGGCCTATCAGAAGGACATGCAAAATACCCTCCGCCTGGCTGACGAAACCAAGGACGTCAAGCTGAGCGGCGAGGTGGAGCGCTTGCGTGCCTCGGCCATCAAGAGTCAGACGGCCGCGGTCAAGCTGCGCGGACAGATGAGAGATGTCGTCGAACAGCTCGATGCCCGCGTCAATCAATTCTCGAAACAGGCCTCGGAGGAATATCAGGCAACATCGCGCATGTTGATGATGATTGCCGCGACCGGCATCATCTTTGAAATCATCGCCGGATATCTGATCGGCCAGTTTGGCATCGTCCGGCCGATGGTGGTGCTGAAAGCCGTCATGGAGGCGTTCGCCAACAATGATCTGAAGGCGGATGTTCCGGGTGTCGGGCGTCGCGACGAGTTGGGCGACATGGCGCGGACCGTCGAAGTATTCAAGAAGAATGGCCTCGAGGTCGAGCGCATGCGGACCGAGCAGCAGGCTGCGGAAAGGCGCGCCGTCGAGCAACGCAAGGCCGACATGAACAAGATGGCCAATGATTTCGAATCCGCGGTCGGCGAGATCATCGAAACCGTGTCGTCGGCTTCGACCGAACTCGAGGCTTCGGCCGGCACGCTAACCTCGACCGCGGAGCGGTCGCAGGAGCTCACGACGATGGTGGCGGCGGCTTCCGAAGAAGCCTCCACCAATGTGCAGTCGGTAGCCTCCGCCACCGAGCAAATGGCGTCCTCGGTCAATGAGATCAGCCGTCAGGTGCAGGCATCGGCCAGCATCGCCAGCGAGGCGGTGGTGCAGGCGAGCAAGACCAACGACCGGGTCGGTGAACTGGCGAAGGCGGCGGCGCGGATCGGCGACGTCGTCGAGCTGATCAACACCATCGCCGGGCAGACCAACCTGTTGGCGCTCAACGCCACCATCGAGGCGGCGCGGGCGGGGGAGGCTGGTCGTGGCTTTGCCGTGGTGGCTTCCGAGGTGAAAGCACTGGCGGAACAGACCGCCAAGGCCACCGGCGAGATCAGTCAGCAGATCAGCGGCATCCAGAGCGCGACGCAGGAGTCGGTCGGGGCGATCAGGGAGATCGGCGACATCATTGGCAAGATGTCCGAGATCGCGTCGACCATTGCTTCGGCGGTGGAAGAGCAGGGTGCGGCGACGCAGGAAATTTCCCGCAACGTACAACAGGCGGCGCAGGGCACCCAGCAGGTTTCCTCTAACATCACCGACGTACAGCGCGGCGCCACCGAGACCGGATCGGCATCGTCGCAGGTGCTCTCCGCGGCGCAGTCGCTGTCGCGCGACAGCAACCGGCTCAAGACCGAGGTCGGCAGGTTCCTCGACACCGTGCGCGCCGCGTAACGAGCGGGACGTTCCCGGTTGAAAAGCGAAACCCGGCCTAACCCGCCGGGCTTTCCGTCGGCGCCGTCCGCGGCTTTCTCGCCGCGATGAAGACGCCCGTCAGCACCAGCGCATAGCCGCAGACGTGAAACAGCTGCAGCCGCTCGCCGAGGAAGAAGATCGCCATCGCCGAGCCGAACACCGGGATGACGTGAAAGAACGGCGCCGCGCGGTTGGCGCCGATCAACTGCACTCCGCGATTGTAGCACAGATAGGCCAGCGTCGAGGGAAACACCGCGACGTACGCCAGCGACAGCACGTTGGTGGTGTCAAGTTGCATCAGCGGGCGGGTCAGCAACTCCCACGCCAGCAGTGGCAGCAGGCACAACGCGCCGCAGCCGAAGGTGAAGCCGACGAACGACAGGCTGTGGATCGACGGCCGCCTGTGCGACAGCGCCGAATACAGCCCGAAGATCGCCAGCGCGCAGGTGAAGATGATGTCGCCCTTGTTGAGCTGAATGCCTGCCAGCGCGGAGAGGTCGCCCTGCAGCAGGATCACCAGCACGCCGACCAGCGAGACCACGATGCCGCCGGCCTGCGCCGCGGTCAGCCGGACGCCGTTGATGAGCAGCGACCAGATCGCGACGAACAGCGGTCCGGACGATTGCAGCAACAGCACGTTGAGCGCGGTGGTGTATTCCAGTCCCCAATATTGCAGGGTGTTGAAGGCGCCGATTCCGCATACCGAAATCACGATCATGATGCCGAGCCGGGCGCGGATCGCGCCCCAGTCCCGAACCAGGTGTCGCCAGGCGAACGGCAGCACGATCAGGAACGCGATCGCCCAGCGGGTGAACGAGAGCGTGACCGGCGGAATATGTCCGGCGGCGCTGCGGCCGACGATGGCGTTGCCGGCCCAGAACAGCGACGTCAGGCTGAGCAGCAGATAGGGCTGATCGGACAGCCAGGACAGCGTGCGCGGCGGCGGGGCGGAAACCAAGGGGACGTCTTCGGGGCTGGAGGCGGGGCCGGTGTTGTGCCAGAAAACGACGCCGTCGCAAGGCCGTTCGGTGGAATTGGAGCCATGCGCGCGGACGCCCGATCCGCGCTGCGCCGCAATAAGTCCGGGCCGGACCAATTCGCCTGATCGGCCGAGCCGGCTCAGGGGTCGCTTCCATCGGGTCACGGCCAGCCGGTACGGCATGCAAAACCCAACGCGGGGCGCGGAAATTCGCGTTTCAGCGTGATATTTGAGGTACAGCCACTGCCGCAGATTTCTGGCAAGACTCCGCCCAGGGCGACGCGTCAAGACGATGGACTGCTGGGGGACGGGTCGATGAAGAAGTTCTGGCTGGGAACCTTGGGTGTTATTGCCTCGGGGGTTGTTGCCTTCGGCATGGCGAACCCGGCGGCCGCGGCGGATTTGCCGGCGCGGCCTTGGGACAAGGCGCCGCCGCCGATGGTCTCCCCGATGTACGACTGGACCGGCTTTTACGCCGGCTTCAATGGCGGCGGTGGATGGGCGCGGAAGTGCCGGGACTTGACGCCTGTCGGCCTTGGGTCCGATGGCTGCGCCTCGACAACCGGCGGCGTTGCCGGCGGCCAGCTCGGTTATCGCTGGCAGGCCGGCACCATCGTGTTCGGACTGGAAGGACAGGGCGACTGGGCTGGCCTCAGCGGCAGCAACGTCGGTCTTACCAGCGGCCTGATTGATCGTTCCCGCCTGAATTCGTTTGGCCTCTTCACCGGCCAACTCGGATTGGCCTGGAATAACGCCCTGTTTTACCTGAAGGGCGGCGCCGCATTCACCAACAGCCGCTACGACTTCCTCACGCCGGCCGGCGTCACGCTGGCATCGGCGAGCGCGACGCGCTGGGGCGGCACCGCCGGCTTCGGCTTCGAGTACGGCTTCACCCCGAACTGGACCTTCGCCCTCGAGTACGACCACATCTTCGTGGACTCGATGACTACGAATTTCACCACGCCGGCGGGCGCATTGTTCACCACCAGCCGGATCAGCGGCGATACTGACCTCCTCACCGCGCGGGTGAACTTCCGCTGGGGCGGCCCGGTGGTCGCGCGTTACTGACGGGCATCACTCCCGAACCACACCGGCCCCGGACCCGTCCGGGGCTTTTTTTTGCCGCGGGTCCGCCGCATGCCACGGCGCCGCCGCCGCGCCGCCCAGCTTGCGACATCGCTGCCATGGATCGCGAAATTTCTGCGGATATCAATGGTTTGGACCTACAGCCGGGTGCCGCCCGCCGGCCGTTCCTGCTTGCTTCACATGCTTTCATCCGTTATCGGGTGAGACGCCTCGCATGCGAGCGGCCGCGGCCGTGTTTCGGCTTGGCGCTTAATCACGTGCAGGGAAATACCGCGAAATGGCCAATGTTGTCGTCGTCGGCGCCCAGTGGGGCGACGAGGGAAAAGGCAAGATCGTCGACTGGTTGTCGGAGCAGGCGGATATCGTCGTCCGCTTTCAGGGCGGTCACAACGCGGGCCATACGCTGGTCATCAACGGTGAAACCTACAAGCTGGCGCTATTGCCTTCCGGCGTGCTGCGGCCGTCGAAACTGTCGGTCATCGGCAACGGCGTGGTGTTCGACCCGCAGGCGTTCCTCGATGAGGTGACCAAGCTCAAGGGACAGGGCGTCGCCATCGGTCCGGACAATCTGCGCGTCGCCGAAAACGTCACGCTGATCCTGCCGCTGCATCGCGAACTCGACGCGCTGCGCGAATCCACCAACGAGGCCACCGCCATCGGCACCACCCGCCGCGGCATCGGGCCGGCTTACGAGGACAAGGTCGGCCGCCGCGCCATCCGGCTGATGGACCTCGCCGACCTCAACACGCTGCCGCACAAGATCGACCGGCTGCTTGCCCACCACAACGCGCTGCGCCGCGGGCTGCGGCTCGACGAAATCGACGGCGGCGGAATTTTAAAGGAACTGACTGCGCTGGCGCCGCGGCTGCTGCCCTATGCCGAGACGGTGTGGCGGCTGCTCGACCAGAAGCGCCGCGAAGGCAAGCGCATCCTGTTCGAGGGCGCGCAGGGCGCGCTGCTCGACGTCGATCACGGCACCTATCCCTACGTCACCTCGTCCAACACGGTGGCGGCACAGGCGGCGACCGGGACCGGCATGGGACCGAGTTCGGTCGGCTACGTGCTCGGCATCTGCAAGGCCTACACCACCCGCGTCGGCATGGGGCCGTTCCCGACCGAACTGCATGACGAGATCGGCGAACTGATTGGCCGCCGTGGCAAGGAGTTCGGCGTCAACACCGGGCGTAAGCGCCGCTGCGGCTGGTTCGACGCGGTGCTGGTGCGCCAGACCGTCCGCACCTGCGGCATTCACGGCCTGGCCTTGACCAAGCTCGACATTCTCGACGGCTTCGACAGCATTGAGGTCTGCGTCGGCTACCGGCTGGACGGCAAGGAGATCGACCATCTGCCGGCCGGCGAGGGCGCCCAGGCCCGGATCGAGCCGGTTTACGAGACCATCGAGGGCTGGAAAGAGCCGACCGCCCATGCCCGCTCATGGGCGGATCTGCCGGCCCAGGCCATCAAATATGTCCGCCGGGTCGAGGAACTTGTTGGCTGCCCGATCGCCTTGCTTTCCACCAGTCCGGAGCGCGAGGATACTATCCTGGTGCAAAATCCGTTTGAGGCTTAACGAGATGTTACCGGAAAGCCTGCACAGTTGAGTGATTATGGCTGACTACTACCCGCTGATCGCGCGTGCCATCGCCGGCCTGGACCCCAGTGCCCCCGGCGAGAGCCGGCGCGCGCTGTATGAGCGGGCGCGTTCGGCGCTGATCGCCCAATTGCGCAGTGTCGAGCCGCCGTTGAGCGAATCCGAAATCACCCGTGAGCGGCTGTCGCTGGAAGAAGCCGTCCGCAAGGTCGAGTCCGAAGCCGCCGCCCGGGCGCGCGACCTGTCGCGGCCGGATTTGGCCGGGCGCAGCCGTCCCGGCGATGCGTTCCGTTCCAATCCCCGAACCGGCGCCAAACCCGGCGAACCCGTCCCCGCCGAACCCTCGCCCTCGCAACCCCCGGCCCAGCCACCTGCACGGGCCCGGCAACCGATCGTGCCGACGCCGCCGCAGCCGCGCCCCGAGCGGCCGCCCGGCGGGGATGATCCGCGATCGCAGCGCAATTTGCGTGCCGAGCCGCGGCAACCGACGGTCGGAATGCAGGATCCGGCGATATCCAATCGCGAGCGGGTCCCGACGCCTCGCCGCGGCGAATCCGACCGGCCACCGCCGGTACCGGCGCCACCGCCGCTGCGCGGCTTTCGCGATGTCACCGCCGACGCCGACGATCTCGGCCGCGCCACCGCGCAGGCCAGCCGTGCCGCGCGCAAGACCTACGCCAATGTGCCGACGCAATCCCCGGAATTCGACCGGCTCGAACCCACCATGGAAGATCGCGGCGGCGGCGAGGCCGGCGGGGCCTATTCTTACGATGAATCCGTCGAGGAGGCCGCGCGCTATCAACAGCCGGCGCCGCGCTCCCGGGTCACCCCGGAACAGGACAAGAAGCGTCGCGCGGTTCGCAGCGGCGGCGGCTTTCCGCTCAAGAGCGCCATTGCGCTGGGTTTGGTGCTGATCCTCGCCGGCGCGGCGATCCTGCTGGGGCCGAAGCTGGTCACCGGTGTGCGCAGCCTTCTCACCAGTTCCGCGCCGCAGCAGGTCGAGGCGCCGAAGGATGCATCGCCGGCGCCGCGGCCGAAGATTGCCGACCGCGTCGGCCAGCCGTCGTCATCCGACCAGGTTGCGCCGGTGGCGCAGCGCGTCGTGCTCTATGACGAGGATCCGGCCGACCCCAAGGGCAAGCAGTATGTTGGCACCGTGGTGTGGCGCACCGATCAGATCAAGGGCGCCGCCGGCAAGCCCGGCGATCTGGCTGTACGCGCGGACATCGAGATCCCTGATCGCAAATTCAAGATGACGATGTCGTTCCGCCGCAACACCGACACCTCGTTGCCGGCCAGCCACACCGCGGAACTGACCTTCATCCTGCCGCCGGATTTCGCCGGCGGCGGCGTCGCCAACGTGCCCGGCATTCTGATGAAATCCAACGAACAGGCGCGCGGCACCCCGCTCGCCGGCCTTGCCGTCAAGGTCACCGACGGCTTCTTCCTGGTGGGCCTTTCCAATGTCGAGGCCGACCGTGTCCGCAACCTGCAGCTCCTGAAGGAGCGCTCGTGGTTCGATGTGCCGCTGGTCTATACCAACCAGCGCCGCGCCATCATTGCCATAGAGAAGGGCTCGCCCGGCGAACGCGCCTTCAACGACGCCTTCGCGGCGTGGGGCGAGTAGCCGCGGCCTGCCGCCGCGCCGCGTCGATCACCATCCGCCCAACAAAAAAGCCGGCGTTGCCGCCGGCTTCGATGTCGTTACCTGTCGCCGTGGATCAGTGCGCGGCTTCCAGGGCGGCCTGCTCCTGCCGGGCAATCGTGCCCTTGACCGCGGTCTGCACTTTCTCGAAGGCGCGAACCTCGATCTGGCGCACGCGCTCGCGCGATACCCCGAATTCCGACGCCAGGTCTTCCAGCGTCATCGGATCGTCGGCGAGGCGCCGCGCTTCGAAGATGCGGCGTTCGCGCGGGTTGAGCACGCCGATGGCGCCGTTCAGCGCCGCGCGGCGATGATCCAGCTCTTCATGCTCGGCCATCACGGCTTCCTGGGTGGGCGAGTGATCCACCAGCCAGTCCTGCCATTCGCCGGCCTCGCCGTCGTCGCGGATCGGGGCGTTGAGCGACGCGTCACCGCCGAGGCGGCGGTTCATGTCGACCACGTCCTGTTCGGTGACGCCGAGGCGCTTGGCGATCAGCTTGACCTGGTCGGGGTGGAGATCACCCTCGTCCAGCGCCGAAATCTTGCTCTTCGCCTTGCGCAGGTTGAAGAACAGCTTCTTCTGGTTCGCGGTGGTTCCCATTTTCACGAGCGACCACGATCGCAGAATATACTCTTGAATCGAAGCCTTGATCCACCACATGGCGTAGGTGGCCAGACGGAAGCCCTTTTCGGGCTCGAACCGCTTGACCGCCTGCATCAGCCCGACGTTGCCCTCGGAGACGACTTCGGAGATCGGCAGCCCATAGCCGCGATAGCCCATGGCGATCTTGGCGACGAGCCGCAGATGGCTGGTGACAAGGTGATGTGCCGCGTCCCGGTCGTCATGCTCACGCCAGCGTTTGGCGAACATGTACTCCTGCTGGGGTTCCAGCATCGGGAACTTGCGGATTTCGGCCAAGTAACGGGATAAGCCGGATTCTCCGTTGAGAACCGGCAAGGTAGCTGTACGGGCCATTTAGCGCCCTCCAGTGGTTCAGGCCCCCGATAGCGGCGGGCCCGGCAGACGGGTCGCTGTGTTAAAGCCGGCCCGGCTGCGATGTTCCGCGTTGGATATTCAACGCAGGTGCAACATACACCATACTACGAGCGTAGTGGAAGTAAATCCCGGCTCACGCTGCCGTGACGCAGGTATAACCTGTTGGCATACCTAACGATTCCTGAGCCACCTGCGTCATTCGGTCGCCCGCAGGGAATCCCTTAAGCGGACCAGATCGGCGGGCAGATCCGAAATCCACTCCAGAATCTCCCTGGTTCGCGGGTGTTCTAGTACCAGAAGATAGGCATGGAGCGCCTGGCGCCCGAGATCGGCCAGCGCGGCCTGGCTCTGCGGCCCCAGCGCGCTGGCCTTGGTCTTGAAGTGCGCCCCGTAAACGCTGTCGCCGAGCAGGGGGTGGCCGATATGGGCGAGATGCACCCGGATCTGATGGGTGCGGCCGGTCTCCAGCTGGCAGGCGAGCAGGGCGGCGACCGGTTTGCCGTCCCGGCCATTGAAGGCCTCCTCGACCAGCCAATGGGTGACGGCTTCCCGGCCGCCATCGCGGACGGCCATCTTCTCGCGGGCATAAGGGTGCCGGTCGATCGGCGCGTCGATGCTGCCGGCCTTGCGGCTCGGCACCCCCCAGGCAAACGCCCGGTAACCGCGCCGCATGGCGCCGGTGCGGCCATGGTCGGCGAATTGCGCGGTCAGCGACTGGTGCGCCTGGTCGTTTTTTGCCACCACCATCAGCCCGGTGGTGTCCTTGTCGAGCCGGTGCACGATGCCGGGCCGCCTGACCCCGCCGATGCCGGACAGGCTCGAACCGCAGTGGGCGATCAGCGCGTTGACCAGGGTTCCGGTCTCGTGTCCAGCGGCCGGGTGGACCACGAGGCCGCTGGGCTTGTCGATGACGATGATGTCGTCGTCCTCGAACACGATATCGAGCGCGATGTCCTCACCGGCGGGCTCGGCGGGCGCCGCGGGCGGCACGTCGATTGTGATCGTATCGCCGGCGGCGACATGATAAGCGGGGTCGCGAATGGGGGTGGCGCCGGCATTGGTTTGGACCGAAACCTGACCCGCCAGGATCAGCGCCTTCAGCCGCGAGCGCGACAATTCGGGGCTGCGCACCGCCAGCACGCGATCCAGCCGGATCGATCCCTCGTCGCCGGCGACGGTGACTTCCAGCCGTTGATCGTTCATTTCCACCGAGCCCTGATCCCAAGCCTTGATTTAGTGACGAGTTTTGCATGACCGAGCCTGACGCACCCGAACCGACCCCCGAGCAAGCCGCGCTGTTTGCCCGGGTGCGGCGGCTGATGCTGATCGCTGGCCTGACCACGGCGCTGGCGGTCGCGGCCGTGATCGTCGCCATCGGCTACCGCCTTTTCCGCACCGAGGGAAGCGCGGTGGCCAGCGATACCACTGCCACCTTGCCGAAGGGCGCCCGCATCGTCTCCACGGCGGTGGCCGGCGACCGGCTGGTGGTGACGCTCGATCGCGGCGGCGCGGTGGAAATCCGCACTTTCGATGCCCGTACGCTGAAACCCACCGGCCGGCTGAGCTTCGCCAGCGAGCCCTGATGCGTCCGCGCCATCTTGCGGCGAACCCCATTCGCGGCTATTGCGTGGGGCCGCTCGCTCCCTTCGTCTAGCGGTTAGGACGCGGCCCTCTCAAGGCTGAAACAGGGGTTCGATTCCCCTAGGGAGCGCCAGTAAAATAAAATTGCCGACGCTTGTGTTGAGTGTCCGCCTGAACCGCCCGTCAGCGGCGAACGCCGACAAGATCAAACTGCGAACCATTGAGCGACGACGGCGATTGGGTGTCGCTGTCGATGCGCCCCGACTGCTGGGTGAAGCCGACGCCGAGCGACAGGCTGAGATTTGACGTCGGCTTGAATTCGACGCCGGCATGCGCGGCATAGCCGGGCACCGTGCTGGACGTGGAGTCGAAGGGCGAAGAAAAAGCGCTGCCAATGCCGGATTTGTATTTCAACGTGTCGAAGCCGGCATAGACCGTGACGGGAGAGTTCTGGAAATTGTAGCCGAACTGCGCACCTTCGGCATAGACCGGGCCGAACGCGCTGGCCTGGTTGATGCCGGTCATGCTCAGGCCCATGCCGCCGCGTTCATTGCCGACAAACCAGCCGTTCGAAAAATTGTAGCGCGTCGAGAAGGCGCCGCCGGTGCCACTGTCGCCAAGGCCCGGAGATTTGCCTTCAGTGCTCGCACCCTGGCCGGCATTGAGATTGCCGCCGAAGCCGATCCAGCCCGGGTTCCAATATGTCACCGGGGCGGATTGGGCGTGGACCAGTCGCCCGCCCAGGCAGAGCGCCGCCACGAGAAACGCGAAGCCTAATCTGACTGCGAAAATGGACATCCGCGCTTTCATCAGGTTGTCCTGGAATTATACGGTCCAGGTACCCAGAACGCCAGTGCGGTACCGCTCGGAGAAAAGCCATCCGCGGTTCCAACACCGGGATCTTTAATCGGTTTCGGGGCGCGATGCCGCGGTCGAGCCGTTATCGCTATCTTGCCCGCGAGCCTTTCGCGCCACCACGGTTGCGTACCAATGCGGACGGATCGTGCTGTCGATACATGAGGGTCAGCGGCATGGGCGGCAGCGAGCCTGGCTTGGGCTTCCTGCAGGCGACGCTTGCGTCAACCGTGCAAGAAAGCGAGCCGGTCATCCGTTCGGCCCGGCGCGATCTCGAAGATTTCAGCGCTCACCACGCCGTGAACGACGAATGGATCTTCCTTCACTCTGGCCTGAAGACCAGGTGCCGACGTGTTGTGCGCGAGAATTCCGCCGCCCAGCCTGGGTTGAAGGCTGCCGGCAAGAAGGAAAACGCCGTCATCGAAGCCGCGCCTGATCCAGGCATTATGGCCTTCCATGAACTGACCGGCCTGGGCCTTGTTGCCGGAAAATTTGAGCAGGACGACGAACATCGGCGGTTCCCTCCTAGGCACCCGCACCGGCCGGCCGGCGCCGCGCGCTCAAGAGCCTTTTCCCGGTGCGAGGTCCGGCGCGGCTGCCCGGCTCACGCCCACGATTCTCGGGGCTTGCGGCGCTTTCCGCACAGGCGTCGAGCCACTCGCACATCTGCTCGACTTCCTGCCGGATGAATCGCTCGTCATGGAAAGTGCTCGCGAGGGTCGCGACACCCTGGCTGCGGGCAAGAATATGCATCGCCAGCGTGTCTGCATCGGCCTCGCGGCCGAGAAGCACGAACTGCCGGCGCAGCCAGGTACGAAACAGGGTAAAGAGTTCATTCGCCTCCGGCTGGGCGGCATGAGTGAGCTTCGCAAGCTCCGTGCACAGCGTACCGACCGGGCAGCCGTAACGCTTTATGTCGGCGCGGTTCGTGATCAGGATGCGGATGAAGCTCCGGATGCGATCCGCCGGTTGCTTGCCTTCGATCTCCCAGCGATCGAGCATCGCCCGGGTATCGGCGAGGCGCCGGTGGATCACGGCATCCAGGATTTCATCCTTGGTCTTGAAATGAAAATAGAAGTTGCCGCGCGAAATCTGCACGACATTCGCGATATCCGAGAACGAGGTGTGCTCGTAGCCCTGCCGGTAGAACAACCGGTCGGCAGCTTGGATGATGTGATCGCGGGTCGTCGGATTGCTCATGAGATCTCCCGGCCGGTCGCATTCCCCGGCCGCCAGGTATGCGCTGCGGTAAAACCGATAATCGATGTAGCCGGCTTCGCGCCGCGACTCGGACGATTGTCCTAGTAAACTAGGGCAGCCGTCCTAGTTGTGTCAAGATGTTGTCAGGGCCGGAAACAGGCGAACGATTACCGGGCTGCCTGCGCCTCGCGTCGGGCGTTTTTGGCAAGGGTCTGTTCGATCATCTTGCCCATCATGACGCGCATGAGTTTGGCTGGCATGATCCCCATGAAGAACCGGTTGAGTGCGCCCGGCAGGCTCAGCGACCGCCCCTGCCTGAAATGCCGCAAGGCCTCGGAAACGCATTGCTCCACGCTCATCGGTTTCACCGGCATGTCGGCGGGATCGAGCCCGAATTTTTCGATAATGGCCGTATTGGTAGGCGGCACAACGAGCGTCATCACCTGGATGCGCTTGCGCTTGAGCTCAAGGTGCAGGGATTCGCCAAGGCTTTGAACCAGCGCCTTCGAACCGGCATCGGTCGCCGAGAACGGAATGCCTTGGGCGGCACCCATGGCGCCGCCGAGGATAAGACCGCCACCGCCCCGGCGCGCCAGCCGGGTGCCAAACGCGTGGGCGATATTGAGATGCGAAAGCGCGTTGAGGCGGAAACGCGTCAGCTGCTCGCGATAATCCTGCTCAAGGAAGTGGCCCGGCTGGCCGGTGCCAGCGTTGGAAACCACAAGCCCCACATTGATGCCGCTAAGCTGCTTAACGAGGGCATCGACGGCCGTTTCTTCCGAGAGATCCACAACCAAACACCGTGTTGCAATTCCGTAACGGCGCTCGACCTCCTCCGCGAGTTTATCCAGCAAATTGCCCCGCCGTGCTGCCAGCACAACATTAAATCCTTCCGCCGCCAGCTGGCGCACGAATTCGGCGCCGATGCCCGATGAGGCGCCGGTCACGACTGCCCAGGGTCCATATTGCCCGGCGAAGGTCGAAGGTTTTTGCACCCGATAAAACTTGGTCATTTTAACCTCACCATGCAGACGGATGGGATCAGAGCTTGCGCGCGGCAGGACGGAGGGCCCAGGAAATCAGCACCAGCGAGCCGACAACAAGCGGAAGAAGGATTTGCGGCAGCGGATCGTGCATGGCCGCTCGCGAATAGGCGGCAAAGACCACATCGAACGCCATCCCTGCGTACGCCCATTCCTTCAGTCGCGGGAAGCCAGGCACCAGGATCATTACGGCCGCGAGGATCTTGAGGAGGCCGAAAGGAAGGAGGAAGTACGCGGGATAGCCAAGCCGCGCCATCTCACTGGTGAAGTGCGCAGCCCCGGCAAGAAGTGCGGAGCCTGGGACGGCAAACAAAAGCGCCGCCGCAACACTGGCCAGCCAATACAGGGCAAGCTCCCATTTCTTCACGACGATAGTCCCTATTTCGGGCCATCCGCGATATAGTCAGTTGACTGACTCATAGATCGGCGCCGAAAAGAGGTCAAGGGAAAAAGGGTATGGACACTTCAATGGAGCAGGATGGACATGACTGACAAATTGGCCGCAGGTGACGATAAACGCCGCCGCCTGACGCACGCAGCCGCCGAGCTGGCTTACGCGCGTGGTTTCGGCAAGGTCGTGCTGGCCGACATCGCCGAGGCGGCGGGTGTGCCGCTGGGTGGTGTTTATTATTATTTCAAAACCAAGGCGGCGATCGGCGAGGCGATCATTGCCCAGCGCGGCGAGGAATTTCAACAATTGCGCACGCATTGGGAACAAGCCGGTACGCCAAAGGCGCGTCTCAAGGCCTTCGTCCGATCGACAGTCGATAATCGCGAAGCTCTCGTGCGAGCTGGATGTCCCGTCGGCAGCCTTTGCGCGGAGCTTGGCAAGGAGGATACGGCCCTTGCAATACAGGCGGCGGCGCCGCTCCGTGATTTGCTGAGGTGGATCGAGCTGCAATTCGCAGCCCTCGGACGAAAGCGTGACAAGGCTGGGCTGGCACTGCATCTGCTGGCCGTGCTGCAAGGCGTGTCTTTGCTTGCCAACTGCTTCCGCGATCCGAACGTCGTGCTTGAGGAAGGCAAGCGCCTGAACGCCTGGATCGATGCGCTCTAGTCTAGGTTCGGGACAATAGTTGAAGTTGCGCAGGAAAATCGCCGGCCTCCGATGGCTGGACAGTCAACCGGAGGCTCCTAGGAGCCGCAGGCTTTTCGAGCCACGGCGATGAAGTTGCGCACCAGCGCGGACGGATCGTGTTGCCGGTACACCAGCGTCAGCGGCATCGGGGGCAACGCGCCCGGCGCCAGTGCCCTGTAGGCGACGCTTTCGGTGTGCAGCACGCGCATCGAAGCCGGCACCAGCGAGACGCCCTGTCCGGCCGCGACCAGGTTGATGGCCGTGATCATGCGCGGCACTTCCTCTTTCACCCCGGGCGCGAAGCCGGCCCGGCGCAGCGCGTCCATCAGCACATCGAAGATGCCGACACCGTCCGGGCGCCGATACAGCACCAGCGGTTCCTGCACCAGCGCGGCGAGGCTGAGCGGCGTGGTTTCGCCGGCGAGGGCGTGATCCAGCGGCAGCGCCGCGACGAATTCTTCCTGGTGCAAAACGTGGCTTGCCAATGCCGGGAAGCGCGAGCCCGTGGTGCGCACGAACGCCATGTCGAGACGCTTCTGGTCCACCCCGGAGAGCAGTTCGAAGGTCTCGCGCTCCTCCACGTCCAGCGTCGCCAGCGGGTAGGCCTGGCGAAACGCCCGGATCAATTGCGGCGCGAGATGATGCAGCGAGGCCGAGCTGGTGAACCCGCAGGCGATATGGCCCTGCTCGCCGCGGTCGAAGCGCCGCACCCGGCTCACCGCCGCCGCGGCGCTATCGAGGGTGTGCCGGGCATCCTCGAGAAACTGCCTGCCGGTGGCGTTCAGAACCACCCGCCTGGCGACGCGATCGAACAGGCGCACGCCGAGTTCGGTCTCCAGCGCCCGGATCTGCTGGCTCAGCGGAGGTTGCTCCATGTTGAGCCGGTGGGCCGCCCGGGTGACGGAGCCTTCCTCGGCAACGGCCACGAAATAGCGCAGATGTCGTAATTCCAAGGCGGCGCTCCTGGATCGATTGAGACATATAGAATATCAAACCGGTACCAAAGATATATTTTACATACCATCCGGCACGATCGATGCTGGCCGGGTCAAAGCAGATCGGCGAAAACGGCGTCCGGATTTCAGGAGGATCAGCAAGGTCATGGCGACACCCACTATCGCAATCGTCGGCGCCGGCATGGGTGGCATGGCCGCCGCGGCCACGCTTCGGCAGGCCGGCCTCGTCGTCAACGTTTACGAGCAGGCGCATCAATTCGGCCGGATCGGCGCCGGCATCCAGATGCTGCCGAACTCGATGAAGGTGCTGCGCGGCATCGGGATCGAGGCGCGGCTGCGCGAGCGGTCGTTCGCGCCGTACTCGCACCTGAACCGGGTTGGTGACACCGGAGAGATCAAGCGCGAACTGCCGATGCCGGAAGACCTCTACGGTGCGCCGTTTCTGTGCATGCACCGCGCCGAGCTGCACGAGGCGCTGACTTCCGTGGTGCCGGGAGAGTTCATCCATCTGAACAAGAAACTGGTGGCGCTGGAGCAGAACGGCGGACCGGTGACGCTGTCGTTCGCGGACGGCACCGCTGCCGCGGCGGATGTCGTGATCGGCGCCGATGGCGTCCACTCACTGGTGCGCGACATCATCATCGGTCCGGACAAGCCGCTGCACCGCGGCCGCATCGCCTATCGCGCGGTGTTCAGGTCGAGCCTGATGCCGAAGGAGATTTCGGTTTCGCGCGTCAAGTGGTGGGGCGAGGACCGCCACATCGTGATCTACTACACGACCAGGGACCGCAGCGAGGTGTACTTCGTTACCAGCGTGCCGGAGCCCGCCGACTGGATGACGAGGGAATCCTGGTCGGCCACCGGCGACGTGCGTGAATTGCGCGCGGCCTATGCCTCGTTTCATCCCGAAGTGCGCATGGTGCTCGATGCCTGTCCGGATTGCCATAAATGGGCGATCCTCGAACGCGATCCGCTGCCGACCTGGAGCCAGGGCCGGGTGGTACTGATCGGCGATGCCTGCCATCCGATGACGCCCTACATGGCGCAAGGCGCGGCCACTTCGATCGAGGATGCCGCGGTGCTGGCGCGCTGCCTGAAGGACGTTTCGCAGGACGGCATCGAAGCGGCGTTCAAGCGTTTCGAGGCGCACCGCAAGCCGCGCACCTCGAAAATCCAGGAAATTTCCAGCGCCAATACCTGGATGAGCGGCGGCAACGACGACCCGCGATGGCTCTACGGCTACGACGCCTGGAACGTATCGCTCGACGAGCCCGCGCCCACGCCGGGCGCGACACTGCCCTCGGCCGCAGCGTGACTAGCTCCGTTACGGCTCTCGCCGCAAGCTTCATCGCGCCGGACGGCTGCCCGATCGCCTACACGCTGCACGCTGCCTCGCCGGGCGGCACGCATGCCCGACCGCGGATCGCGCTGATCCATTCGCTGGCGCTCGACCGCAGCGTCTGGGACGATGTCGTTCCGCGGCTCCTGCCGTCCGCGGACGTTCTGACCTATGATTGCCGCGGCCATGGCCAATCCGGACGCCCCCGGATGCGGTTCACGCCGGAGTTGTTTGCCGTGGATCTCGCCGGACTGCTCGATCATCTGGGCTGGCCACGCGCGGCCGTCGCCGGTTGCTCCATGGGCGGCTGCGTCGCCCAGGCGTTTGCCGGGCTTTATCCCGAACGGGTGCAAACCCTGGCGCTGATCGACACCACCGCCTGGTACGGCCCGACCGCGCCAGCGGACTGGCGGGAGCGGGCGGCGACGGCGCGCGCCAAAGGGCTGCAGGCGCTGTCGGGATTTCAGGCCACGCGCTGGGTCAGCGATGCATTCCGGGAAGCGCATCCCGAGGTGATCAGGGCAAAGCTCGACGTATTCCTCGGCAATGATGTCGATTGCTACACGGCGACCTGCGAGATGCTGGGTGACGCCGACCTCCGTCACTACCAGCCGGCCATGCGGATGCCGACCGCCGTGATCGTCGGTGAGGAAGACTACGCCGCCCCCATCGCCATGTCGCAGCAGATGGCGCAGGCCATGCCGGATGCAACCCTGTCGGTGTTATCAGGGGTCCGCCACCTCACGCCGATCGAGTGTCCGGCAGTGATTGCCGATGAAATTCTCGCGCTGATGCAACGAGCGGCCGGGCAAGGTTGATCGAGGCAGGCCGGCTCGCGCTCCTTACGACCGGTTCGGCGCGGTTTCGCGCATCATCACCATGGCGGCGAGCCCGACGGCGGTCGCGAACAACAGATACCAGGCCGGCGCCAGCGCGGCCGCTTCCATCAGATAGGCGGTGGTCGGGCCGACCTCGCCGCCGAGCGAGAAGCCTTGCACCATGCGCGCCAGGGTGGTGAGGATCGGAGCCGCGATCCCGATGCTGTCGTAAGAGGAGGGGATGATCGCCAGCATCCGCATGGCGGTGCCCATCAGGGCGAAGCTCAGGATCATCGCCGGCCGCCGCCCGGTCCGGTCGCCTGCCGAAGTTCGCGACACCGCGGGCCGCGGTGCGAATTCAAGACGATCTCCAATCCGGGGAACGCATTTCCGGCGACTGGTGAGCGGTGGCGCGCAGTATACCACGAAGCCCTCCGGCCGCTTCGGCTCCAGCGCTGGCCTGCACCGAGGGGAGGGCCCGTGTCGCGAGAACAAACCGCACGCCAAGGTAATGCGGAGGAGAAGGAATCTCCCCGCTTCGCCTCACCAACCGTCAGCCGTGACGGGCAAATCTCCGATCCTACGGCAATGGGAAGAAAGTAGACAAATATCGGGGGGCCTCTCCCCTTGACCGCTCATTGTGGGCGCGTAACGTGCGCCTGCAATGACCTGCAAGAATAAGTGGTCTCTTCCGGAGGAAAAATATGATGCACATGAGAAGTTTCGCTGTCGCCGTGGCGCTGGGTGTCGTGGCCTTGGCCGGCTCCGCGCAGGCCCAGGACAAGGGCACCATCGGCATCGCGATGCCGACCAAATCGTCGGCGCGCTGGATCGCGGACGGCGACAACATGGTCAAGGTGTTGCAGGCCAAGGGCTACAAGACCGACCTGCAATATGCCGACAACGACATTCCCAACCAGCTTGCGCAGGTTGAGAACATGATCACCAAGAAGGAAAAGGTGCTGGTGATCGCCGCCATCGATGGCACCACGCTTTCTAATGCACTGCAAAAAGCGGCCGACGCCGGGATCAAGGTGATCGCCTACGACCGTCTGATCCGCGGCTCCGCCAACGTCGACTACTACGCGACCTTCGACAATTTCCAGGTCGGGGTGCTGCAGGCCTCGACCATCGAAAAAGGCCTCGGACTGAAAGAAGGCAAGGGTCCGTTCAACATCGAATTGTTCGGCGGCTCGGCCGACGACAACAACGCCTTCTTCTTCTACGACGGCGCGATGAGTGTGCTGAAGCCCTATATCGACAGCGGCAAGCTCGTGGTGCAGAGCAAGCAGATGGGCATGGACAAGGTCTCCACGCTGCGCTGGGAAGCATCCGTCGCCCAGGCGCGCATGGAAAACCTGCTCTGCGCCTTCTACACCAACAAGCATGTCGACGCGGTGCTGTCGCCCTATGACGGTCTCAGCATCGGCATCATCGCCGCGCTGAAGGGCGTCGGTTACGGCTCCAAGGAAGTGCCGATGCCGGTCATCTCCGGCCAGGACGCCGAAGTGCCGTCGGTCAAGTCGATCATCAACCACGAGCAGTATTCGACCATCTTCAAGGATACCCGCGACCTCGCCAAGGTTGCCGCGGGCATGGTCGATGCCGTGCTTTCCGGCGGCAAGCCGGAGATCAACGACACCAAGACCTACAACAACGGCGTCAAGGTGGTTCCCTCCTATCTGTTGAAGCCGGTCGCCGTGGACATCACCAACTGGAAGGCGGCGCTGATCGATACCGGTTACTACAAGGCAGAGCAGTTCAAGTAGGTCCGGACTGATCGAATTGGCCCTCGCGCGAGCTTTCGCGCGAGGGCCTTCCCCCGTGAGGCGTAGCCGAGATATTTTAAGAGAACTATTTTAAGAGACTTGACCATTCTGAGATCGTCATGAGTTGGCAATGACTGCAATCCTGGAGATGCGAGGGATATCCAAGAGCTTTCCGGGCGTGAAAGCGTTGCGCGACGTCAATCTCAAGGTCGAGGCCGGCGAAATTCATGCGATCTGCGGCGAAAACGGCGCCGGCAAATCGACCCTGATGAAGGTGCTGAGCGGCGTCTATCCGCACGGCTCCTATGAAGGCCAGATCTTCTATCAGGGCGCGGAGCGGCAATTCGCCACCATCTCCGACAGCGAGCATCTCGGCATCATCATCATCCACCAGGAACTGGCGCTGGTCCCGCTGCTGTCGATCGCCGAGAACATCTTTCTTGGCAACGAACCGGCGAAGTTCGGCGTCATCGACTGGGACACGGCGTTCAGCCGGACGCGGGAACTGCTCGCCAAGGTCGGCTTGAAGGAATCGCCCCGAGCGCTGATCACCAATCTCGGCGTCGGCAAGCAGCAACTGGTCGAAATCGCCAAGGCGCTCGCCAAGAAGGTCCAGCTCCTGATCCTCGACGAGCCGACCGCCAGCCTCAACGAAAGCGACAGCGACGCGCTGCTCGACCTGCTGCTCGAATTCAAGAGCCAGGGCATCGCCTCGATCCTGATCTCGCACAAGCTCAACGAACTGGCCAAGGTCGCCGATTCCAGATCACGGTGCTGCGCGACGGCACCACGGTCGAGACCATCGACTGCCACGCCGAGAAGATCAGCGAAGGCCGCATCATCAAGAGCATGGTCGGCCGCGAAATGTCGGACCGCTATCCGCACCGCGAGGCCGCATATCGGCGAGAAATTTTTCGAGATCCGCGACTGGCGGGTCGAGCATCCGCTGCATGCCGGCCGCGAGATGATCAAGGGCGTCAGTCTCCACGTCAATCGCGGCGAGATTCTCGGCATCGCCGGCCTGATGGGCGCCGGGCCGCACCGAATTGGCGATGAGCATCTTCGGCCGCGCCTATGGCCGCAACGTCACCGGCAAGGCGTTCATGGAGGGCCGTGAAATCGACGTCAGTTCGATCCAGAAGGGCGATCGCCGCCGGCATCGCCTATGTCACCGAGGATCGCAAAAGCCTGGGCCTGATCCTCAACGAGGACATCAAGAACAATGTGACGCTGGCCAACCTCCCCGGCATCGCCTGGCGCGGCGTGATCGACGATCGCAAGGAGGCCACCGTCGCCGCCCAATATCGCTCCAAGCTGAACATCCGCTCCTCCAGCATCCTGCAGAAGGCGCTCAATCTGTCGGGCGGCAACCAGCAGAAGGTGGTGCTCAGCAAGTGGCTGTTCGCCCAGCCGCAGGTGTTGATCCTCGACGAGCCGACGCGCGGCATCGATGTCGGCGCCAAATACGAGATCTACACCATCATCAACGAACTGGCCGCGGCCGGCAAAGGCGTGATCGTGATTTCTTCGGAAATGCCGGAACTGCTCGGCATTTGCGACCGCATCTACGTGATGAACGAGGGGCGTTTCGTCGATGAAATGCCGGCGCATGAGGCCAGTCAGGAAAAGATCATGGCCTCGATCATGAAGCAGTATGGGACCATGCAATGAAACACGAGACCACCACGGCCCTGCGATCCGAACCGGCCGGCACCGGCGCCTGGCGCAACAGCCTGCGCGACTACGGCCTGCTCGGGTCGCTGCTGCTGATCATGGCGTTCTTCGAGTTCATGACCGGCGGCGTGCTGCTGGCGCCGGTCAACATCACCAACCTCGTGCTGCAGAACAGTTACATCGTGGTCATGGCGCTCGGCATGCTGCTGATCATCGTCGGCGGCAACATCGACCTGTCGGTCGGTTCGATCGTCGGCTTTGTCGGCGCCATTGCCGCCACCATGATGGTGGATTACCACATGCCCTGGGGGCTCGTGGTCGTGATCTCATTGCTGCTGGGCGGCGCGATCGGCGCGGCGCAGGGCTGGTTCGTGGCCTTTGCCAACATCCCTTCGTTCATCGTTACGCTCGGCGGCATGCTGATCTTTCGCGGCCTCACCGGCAACATCCTGCTCGGACAGTTCGTCGGGCCGTTTCCCCCCAACTTTCAGGCCATCAGCTCGGGCTTCATCCCGGATTTCCTGACCGGCGTGTTCAGTGACGGGGTAATCTTCGCGGCCAACTTCCGCTGGATGTCGATGCTGATCGGCCTCGTCGGTGCGGCGCTGCTGATCTTCACCAGCGCCCGGCGCTGGCGTCGCGAAAAAGCCCACACCATGGAGACCGAGCCGTTCGCGCTGTTCGTCGGCAAGAACGCCATCTTCGCCATCCTGATCGTCGGTCTGACCTACCTGTTGGCGTCCTATCGCGGGCTGCCCAACGTGCTGATCATCATGGGCGTGCTGATCCTGGTCTATACCTTCGTCACCACGCGCATGACCATCGGGCGCCGCATTTATGCGCTCGGCGGCAACCGCCTGGCGGCCCAGCTGTCCGGTATCCGGACCGAGCGGCTGATCTTCGCCACCTTCGTCAACATGGGCGTGCTGGCGGGTCTTGCCGGGCTGATCGTCGCGGCGCGGCTCAACTCGGCGACGCCGAGCGCCGGCAATTCCTTCGAGCTCGACGTCATTGCCGCCTGCTTCATCGGCGGCGCCTCGGCTTCCGGCGGCGTCGGCAAGGTGCTGGGCGTCGTGATCGGCGCCTTCGTGATGGGCGTCATGAACAACGGCATGTCGATCCTCGGCATCGGCATCTACTGGCAATACGTCGTCAAGGGCATCGTTCTCTTGTCGGCGGTTTATGTCGACGTCTATCAGAAGAACCACTCGGCGTAGGGCTGTCGCCGCGCCTCTCCAGCGCGGGGGGAAAGGAGCGCGTCGCCGTCCTGGCGGCTGATTCCCGTGTGATTCGGCCGCCGCCCGCGCTGTCCGGGGGGCGCGCCTTAATCCGGTATTCGAGCGCGGAGGGGCTAAAATAAGGGGTATTTTCGCGTCGCAACCGTTTTCCCCTGTGGATATAGCCGCAACGGACGCTGCATCTTTCGCCGAATGGCCTATTCAAAGGGGCGCAACGCTTGGTATGTGCGTCAAACAGCTTCATACTAGGTGTTTCCGCGAATCAACCCAACAGGAGTAAAAATGGCAGAGCAGATGACGAAGTCGCAGCTGATCGAGAAAATCGCTGCGGAAACCGAAGTGGCCAAGAAGGAAGTCAAAGGCGTTCTGGAAGCGCTGGTTTCCGTCGGTCACAAGGAACTCAAGAAGGCCGGTGTTTTCCTCGTGCCTGGCTTCGCCAAGTTCGTCGTCGTCAAGAAGCCGGCCACCAAGGCTCGGAAGGGTACCAACCCCTTTACCGGTGAAGAGATGATGTTCAAGGCCAAGCCGGCCCGCAAGATCGTCAGGGCGCGGCCGGTCAAGGCGGCAAAAGACGCGGTGTAAGAGCAAGGGTCCTTCGGGACCCTTGTTACATTCGGGATATGGTTGCAGGGTAAGCTTGCAGCGGTACCTGGTGGGAGTGCGTCATGGACAAGCGAGCGATGCGGGAAGAGGCCGAGCGCCTGATCCGCGAAGCCATGGAACGCAAGCCCATTGTCGTCAAGCAGGGCGATACCCGCATCAATACAACCTGCGGCAAATGCGGTGCGGCCAACAGGGTTTCGGCCGCCAAGGGCGTGTCCAGGGTGAAATTCACCTGCAAGGAATGCGGACACCAGCAGGTGACTATTTGAACATCGGCCGGCGCCATGCGCCGGCCGCTCTCATTCGCCCTTGATACCTGCCTCTTCGATGACCTTTCCCCATTTTGCGCTTTCGCTGCGGATGAACTGCGCGAAATTTTCCGGCGAGGAAGGCGCAGGCTCGGCGCCGAGGACGCGAATCCTGTCGGCGGCGGCCGGATCGCTCAGCGCCTTGACGAACGCGGCATTGAGCCGGCCGATGATCTCGGGCGGCGTGCCGGCCGGCGCCACCAGACCGAACCATCCGACCGATTCAAACCCGCTGAGGCCGAGCTCGGCGAGCGGCGGCACGTCGGGCAGGAACGCCACGCGTTGGCGCGCCGATACCCCGAGCGCCACCAGCTTGCCGTCGCGGATCAGCTGCCGGGAGGCCGGGATATCCAGCACCGCCAGCGGAATGTGCCCGGCAAGAACGTCGACGGCGGCAGGCGCCGTGCCGCGATAGGCGATGAGCTGGATCTTGACGCTGGCCTTCTGGGCGAACAAGGCGGAGGTCAGATGCATCGCGGTGCCGTTGCCGCCATGTCCCATCGACAGTGCATCGGGGCGGGCTTTGGCCGCGGCGATCACCTCCGCGACGGATTTCAAATTGGCTTGCTGCGATGCAACCAGCACGAATGGAATCTCGGCGAGCAAGGTGATCGGCGCGAGATCCTTCAGGGGGTCGAACGACATCGCCGCGCGATTGAGGTGCGGATTGACCGTCAGGACCCCGGCGGCGGCGACGCCGAGGGTGTACCCGTCCGGTGCGGCCTGGGCCACCGCGCCGATCCCGATGTTGCCGCCGGCGCCCGACCGGTTTTCGATCACCAGCGTCTGATGCAGGTCTTCGGCGATCAGCGGTTGCAGCGCGCGAATGACGATGTCGGCGCTGCCGCCGGGCGGAAACGTCACGATGATCTTGATCGGCTGATCGGGATAGGCTTCCGCTGCAACGGCGACAACCGGCAAGAGAGAAAGCAACAGACAGGCGAAGCCCCATTGCGCGATTTGCTTGCCTGACCGAAACATCTATTTTCTTTCCAACCCGCTTCTGCAGCCGAGCATCGATTATGCACGATCACCCGACACCGACAAGCGCGCCGGCGCGTACGCAGGTTCTCATCGTCGGCGCCGGCCCCGTCGGTCTCACCCTGGCGGTGGATCTGGCGACGCGCGGCCTCAGCGTTGTCGTGGTCGAAACCCGTGAAGCCGGCGAGCCGCCGAGCGTGAAGTGCAACCACGTGTCGGCGCGGTCGATGGAAGTGTTTCGGCGGCTCGGCCTGGCGCGGAAGCTGCGCAACGCCGGCCTGCCGGCGGATTATCCCAATGACTGCGCCTACCGGACCACCACCACCGGCATCGAGCTGTCGCGGATTCCGATTCCCTGCCGCCGTGATCGCTATACCTCGACGGATGGTCCGGATACCGGCTGGCCGACCGCCGAGCCGCCGCACCGGATCAACCAGATCTACATGGAGCCGGTGCTGTTCGCGCATGCCGCCGCCATGGACAACCTCACGATCCTCAATCGCACCGCGTTCGAGGATTTTGCCGAAACGGAAGGCGGCATTGTCGCCACGCTGAGGAATCTCGACAGCCATGTGGCCTGTGCGACCGAGGCCGAATACCTCGTGGGCTGCGACGGCGCGCGTTCCCTCGTTCGCAAGGCGATCGACGCGACGCTGCAGGGCACGCCGGTGATTCAGCGCGTGCAGTCGACCTGCATTCGCGCGCCGGCGCTATTGGCATTGATGGGGCCGCCGGCGTGGATGACGCTGTCGCTGAACCCGCGGCGCTGCGGAACGGTGGTCGCCATCGATGGCTACGAGAAGTGGCTGATTCACAACCACCTCAATCGCGAAGATGAGACGTTCGAGTCGGTCGACCGCGACGCCTCGATCCGCGCCATCCTCGGCGTCGGGCCCGATTTCCACTACGAGATCCTGAGCAGGGAAGATTGGGTCGGGCGGCGGCTGGTCGCCGACCGGTTTCGCAAGGGCCGCGCGTTCATCTGCGGCGACGCCGCGCACCTTTGGATGCCCTACGCCGGCTATGGCATGAACGCCGGGATTGCCGACGCCACCAACCTCGCCTGGTTGCTGGCGGCGGTGCTGCAGGGCTGGGCAGATCCGGCGATCCTCGACGCCTACGAGGCGGAGCGGCTGCCGATCACGGAGCAGGTCTCGCGTTTCGCCATGGACATGGCCGGCAAGGTGCTGGGCCAGCGCCGCACCGTCCCCGACGAGATCGAAATGGCAGGTCCCGAAGGCGACGCGGTTCGTCAGCAGGTCGGGCAGGCGGCCTATGACCTGAACGTGCAGCAATATTGTTGCGGCGGCCTCAACTTCGGTTACTTCTACGACGCCTCGCCGATCATCATCTATGACGGCGAAGACCAGCCTTCCTACACCATGGCGGACTTCACGCCATCGAGCACGCCAGGCTGCCGGATGCCGTTCCAGCGGCTGGCGGATGGCCGGCCGATCTACGACGCCTTTGGGCCGGGCTACACGCTGCTGCGACGAGACCCGGACATCGCCGTCGCTCCCTTTTTGGATGCCCTGCGTCCGGCACGGCATCCCGATCGAACTGGTTGATGTGGAAGGGCCGGCTGGCGATCGCCATGATCGGCTGATCCTGGTCCGGACCGACCAGCATGTGGTCTGGCGCGCCGACGCGATCCCGGACCGGCCGGAACAGCTGATTGATACGCTGCGCGGCAGGCCGCCCGGTTCACGGGGTGCGTTGGCAAGCTGAGCCGGGTCGACCTCGAACCGGGGTGCTTTGGCGCAGCGCGATATCGGCAAAACGCGGCCGCAAAGACGGCTTGAACAAATGGCTGGTCCATATACCGTGCGCGCCGACAACGAATAACAAACCGGGGGGCAACCGACGATGCAGACCGTCCGTACCGCGCTTGGCGCGGCTGCGCTTGTGAGCCTTGTTCAGGCCGGGCTTCAGATGGTGTCGGCGGGGGCGGCGCAAGCCCAGATTGCCGATACCGTGCTGTTCAACGGCAAGGTCCTGACCGCCGATGCGGATTTTTCGGTCAAGGAAGCGGTCGCCATTGAGCACGGCCGCGTGCTCGGCACCGGCTCGTCGCAGGACATGCGCAAGTTGGCCGGCACCAACGCACGTCTGATCGACCTTGGCGGTCGAACCGTGATACCGGGGCTGACCGATGGCCACATCCATGGCGTGCGCGCCGCGGCCACCTTCGGCGCCGAGGTCAACTGGATCGGCGTGCCGACCCTCAAGCAAGGCCTGGAGAAAATCCACCAGGCGGCGCAGACGCAGAAGCCGGGCTCATGGATCATCGTCGCGGGCGGCTGGACCGAGGAGCAATTCGCCGAAAAGCGGCGGCCGAATGCGGCCGACATCGCCCAGGCGGCGCCGGACAACCCGGTCTACATCCAGCATTTCTACGATTGGCTGCTGCTGTCGCCAAAGGCGCTGGAGATCCTCAACATTCACGACGATGCCGACGTTACACCGGGCGGCAAGCTCGAGCGCGACAGCGGTGGCAAGCCGACCGGCGTCGTGCTCGGCAACGGCAACACGCTGTTGAAGATCTTCGACAAGGTGCCGCGCCCGACCATGGACGAGCAGGTCGACGGCTCAAAGAAATTTTTCCGCGAGATGAACAGCCTCGGCATCACCGGGATTGTCGACGGCGGCGGCGTCAGCATGTATCCGGCCAATTACCAGGCGGTGTTCAAGCTGTGGCATGACCATGAATTGACGGTGCGGGTGGCCTATCATCTGTGCGCGCCGAAGCCCGGCTCCGAACTCGCCGATCTGCAGAATCTCACCCAACTGCTGCCGCAGAATTTCGGCGACGACATGCTGCACTTCAACGGGCCGGGCGAGATCCTGATCTGGGCCGACTGGACCGACGGCGACATTACACCCGACGGCAAGGCCAAATTGCTCGACCTGCTGAAATGGGCGGCGTCAAAGCGCTACACCATCCAGCTGCACTGGAACCCCGACCGCACGGTGCACGATCTGCTCGACGTCATCGAAGAGGTCAGCAAGGACAATCCGGTCCGCGACCTGCGCTGGACCGTGCTGCATCTCTATAACGCCTCCGAGGACAGCCTCAGCCGGATCAAGAAGCTCGGATTGATCTGGGGCGTTCAGGATGGTCCTTATTTCGGCGGTGAGCGGTTGCAGAAGGAAGTCGGCGTTGAAGCCGCGCGGAGCATGCCGCGCATCGCCACCGCGCTGCGGATGGGCATTATGGTCACCGGCGGCACCGATGCCCACCGCGTCTCGTCCTACAACCCGTTCGTCGCCCTGCAATGGTATCTCGACGGCACCACCATCGGCGGCACCAAGACCCGGGGCGATGAAGAGGCGCCGAGCCGCCGCCAGGCCCTCGAAATGTACACAAAGAACTCGGCGTTCGAAGCCAATGAGGACGACCGGCGCGGGACGCTGGAGCCCGGCAAGCTGGCCGATCTGGCGGTGCTGTCGGCGGACTACATGAGCGTCCCGGTCAACGAGGTCGGCAAGATCAGATCGGTGCTGACCATGGTTGGCGGCAAGGTGGTGTTTGCCGATAGTGCTTTCCCGGGCCTCGAAACCCGCTAGATTGATCGAGACGGAACGATGTTAAGGGAGACCCGACGGTGGCGAGTGTCAAACGCAAGGTAGTGATCACGTGTGCTGTAACCGGGGCGATCCACACGCCCTCGATGTCGCCGCATCTGCCGGTCACGCCCGACGAAATCATCGCCAATGCACTTGGCGCCGCCGAGGCCGGCGCCGCGGTGCTGCATCTACATGCCCGCGACCCGCAGACCGGCCGGCCCGACCAGACTCCCGAGGCCTTCGGCCGCTTCCTGTCGCGGATCAAGCAGCAGACCAATGCCGCGATCAACATCACCACCGGCGGCAGCCCGTTCATGAAAGTCGAGGAACGGGTCAAGCCGGCGGAATTCTTCAAGCCGGAAGTTGCTTCGCTGAACATGGGCTCGATCAATTTCGGCCTGTTTCACCTGCTCGACCGCTACAAGGAATTCAAGCACGAATGGGAGCCGCAGTTCCTGGAGTCGACCCGCGACCTCGTGTTCCGCAATTCGTTCAAGGATATCGAGTACATCCTGCAGACCTGCTATAACAACAACACCCGTTTCGAGTTCGAGTGCTACGACATCGCCCATCTCTACAACCTGAAGCACTTTCTCGATCGCGGCCTGGTCAAGCCGCCGCTGTTCGTACAGTCGGTGTTCGGCATTCTCGGCGGCATCGGTACCCATTTCGAGGATGTGGTGCACATGAAGCGTACTGCCGACCGGCTGTTCGGCGATCAATACCGCTGGTCGGTGCTTGGCGCCGGTGCCGCGCAGATGCGGATTGCCGCGATGTCGGCCTCGATGGGCGGCAATGTCCGGGTCGGGCTGGAGGATTCGCTGTGGCTGGGACCCGGCCGGCTCGCGACCTCGAATGCCGAACAGGTCAGGACGGTTCGCGCCATCATCGAAGGCATGGGGCTGGAGATCGCGACGCCCGACGACGCCCGCGAAGTCCTGTCACTGAAGGGGGCCGATCAGGTCAATTTTTGAGCATTCGCGCTTCCGCGGCCCCGGCGGGCCCGGAAGCCCGTTGCAATTGGCGGCGGACTGCGCCCTTAGTTGACTGGTCCGTCGACCGACGTGCGGCTAAACGATAGAAAAACGGGGCAAAAAGCCCAGCAACAATGTTTTAAGGGAGGACACTCATGACGACTGTTACGCGGCGCCAGACCTTTTCGATTGCCGGCGGTGTGCTGGCCACCATGGCGTCATCCGCCAATGCCCAGGCCGCACCGATCAAGATCGGCTGCGGCATGGCGCTGACCGGCGGCCTCGCCGCCGGCGGCAAGTCCGTGCTGGTCGCTTACCAGATCTGGGCCGATGAGCTGAACGCGAAGGGCGGGCTGCTCGGTCGCAAGGTCGAACTGGTCAGCTACGACGATCAGTCCAATCCCGCGACGGTGCCGGGCATCTACTCGAAGCTGCTCGATATCGACAAGGTCGACGTGGTGGTCTCCGGCTACGCCACGGTGCCGACTGCGGCGGCGATGCCGTTGATCATTCAGAGGGGAAAAATGTTTCTCTCCCTGTTCGCGCTCGCCATCAACGATCAGTTCAACTACGACCGCTATTTTCAGATGCAGCCCACCGGGCCCAATTCGAAAACCGAATTCTCCCGGGGCTTTTTCGAACTCGCCGGCAATCTCACCCCGAAACCGCAGACCGTCGCCCTGGTCGGCGCGGACGCCGAGTTCAGCCAGATTGCCCTCGAAGGTGCGCGCGAGAACGCCAAGAAGGCGGGAATGAAGGTGGTTTACGATCGAAACTATCCGCCGAACAACCAGGACTTCGGCTCGATCGTCCGCGCCATCAAGGCGACCAGTCCGGACCTGCTCTATATCGCATCCTATCCGCCGGATTCGTCCGGCATGACCCGCGCCATGCACGAAGTCGGGTTCGGCGCCCGCATGGTCGGCGGCGGCATGATCGGGTTGCAGTTCGCCGCGTTCAAGCAGCAATTGGGACCGATGCTGAACAATTTGTTGGCCTACGATCTGTATGTACCCGAACCGACGATGAACTTTCCCGGCGTTCAGGCCTTCCTGGTCAAGTATCGCGAACGCGCGGCGGCGGCCGGTGTCGACCCGCTCGGCATCTACCTCCCGCCGTTCGCCTATGCCGAAATGCAGGTGCTCGAGCAGGCGGTGAATGCGACGAAATCGCTCGATGACAAGAAGCTCGCCGAGTATATCCACGCCAACAAGTTTTCCACCGTCGTGGGCGACATCAAGTTCGGTCCGCGCGGCGAGTGGGAAGAGTCCCGCGTCCTGCTGGTTCAATACCGCGGAATCGTGGGCAACGATCTCGAGCAGTTCAAGCAGCCCGGCAAGCAGGTCATCGTCCATCCGCCGAAATACAAATCCGGCGAGTTGGTGACGCCATTCGAGCCGATCAAGAAGTAGGGAGAGCGCTGCCGGCGACGCGCATGATTTTCAGCCTCGATCTGTTCAGCAATGCCATCGTTACCGGCATTCTGCTCGGCGGCTTCTATTGCGCCGTTGCCGTCGGCGTCACCATTGCCTTCGGCATGCTGGACATCGTCAACATCGCCCACCCGGCATTCATCATGGCGGGTGGGTTCATTGCCTATTTCTTCAATACCAATTTCGGCGTCGATCCGGTGCTGGCCTGCGCCGTCGCGACGATACCGGCGTATTTCTTTGGTCGTCTGCTGTACCGGTTCTACTACCACGCCTTCGAAAAGCGGGGCGAGGAGTCGCTGCAGGGACTGGCCTTCTTCTTCGGCCTCCTGTTCATCGTCGAAGTCGGATTGCTGCTGACCTTTGGCGTCGACTATCGCTTTGTCGAGGCGGCCTATATCGGGCCGACTATCGACGTCGGCTTCATCTCGATACCCTGGCGGCTGCTGGTTCCGCTGCTCGTTGGCCTGGCCGTTACCTGTGGCATCATCGTTTTTCTGTCACGAACTTTCATCGGCAAGGCCATCCTGGCGGTGTCGCAGGACCCGTTGGCGCTGCGGCTGGTGGGAGGCAACCCGGTCAAGGTCAAGGAAATCGCGTTCGGACTGTCGATCGCGACGGCTATACTCGCCGGCGCGCTGCTGATCGTCATCCAGCCGATCGAGCCTTCGATGGGCCGGGATTTCATCGGCCGGGTTTTCGCCATCGCCGTATTGGGGGGCATGACCAGCCTGCCCGGCACCATCGTGGCGGCGATGATCCTTGGCGTCGCGGAAAGTCTCACCACCACTTTCTATGGCCCCTCCTGGTCGCCCGCCGTCGCTTTCGGTCTTCTGTTGCTCACGCTGGCCGTCAGGCCAGCCGGGATCATGGGCCGATGAAGTCGCTCTCCGCCTCGCTGTCGGGCACCGCGCGCGCGCGACAAGGCGCTTCGTTCGCTTATCACATCTGGCCGTCTGCATCGCGGGCGGCGTGGCGGTGGTGTTTGCGCTTGGCCTGGCCGGAACTGAATACGCGTTCCTTGCTGCCTACACCGTGCTGCAATTCGTGGCGCTGGCGAGCGCCTGGAACATCGTCGGCGGCTATGCCGGCTACGTCAATTTCGGCGTCGCCGGATTCTTCGCGGTCGGCGTCTATACCAGCGTCATCGTCTACAAGACCCTGCAGTGGCCGCTGATCTTCACCATTCCGCTGGCCGCGGTGATCGCCGGCCTGCTCGGGCTCGGCATGGGATATCTGACGCTTCGGCTGCGCGGAGTATTTTTCTCCATCGCAACGCTCGCCTTCTCGATCGTGCTCAACACCCTGATCGTGAACTGGTCATTCGTCGGCGGTTCCCGCGGCGTCTATGTCATGCACCCCGCGTCGATCGATCTGTTCGGGTCCTACTCCCGGTATCTGGTGATCGTCATGCTGATCATGGCGATCGGATGCGTGTTGATCGCGCGGGCGATCGAGCAATCGTGGATCGGCAACGGGCTTGCGGCGCTCAAGGACGACGAGATCGCGGCGGAATGCGCCGGCGTGCCGTCGCTGCGGATCAAGCTCCTGGCCACCACCATCAGCGGCGCGCTGCTGGGCGCGATCGGCGCGCCGTTTCCGTATTTCATCACCTATGTCGATCCGGCGTCCGCCTTCAGCCTGACCATCGCCGTCAACGCCATCGCCATGCCGCTGATCGGCGGTACGGCGACCTGGCTGGGACCGGTGATCGGCGCGCTGCTGCTCGGAACGCTTCAGCAGGTCGCCACCGTGACGATTTCGTCGGCGCTCAGTCTCCTGCTCGTCGGCGTCCTGCTGGTGATTTTCATCACCGTTGCGCCCAACGGTATTATCGGGTTCGTCAGGGGATTGAGGGAGAAGCGCCCATGAGCGATCCCGCGATCCTGTCGTCCCGCGCCCTGGTCAAGCGTTTCGGGGGCTTCGTGGCCCTGCACGGGATCGACTTCGATCTGATGGATCGCGAGCGGGTCGGGCTGATCGGTCCCAACGGCTCCGGCAAGAGCACCTTCGTCAATTGCCTCACCGGCGCGCTCCGTTGCGAGGAGGGGCGGGTAAGCTTTTCGGGAGCGGATATCACGACGATGCCGGCGTGGCGACGCGCCCACGCCGGGTTGGCGCGCAGTTTCCAGATTCCGCGTCCGTTTCGCGGCCTGACAGTGCGGCAGAATATCGGCGTGCCGCTGTCCTTCATCACCGGCATGTCGGACCAGGCCGACATCGATGCCCGCGCCGACGAGGTGCTGGCCCAGGTCGGCCTGCTCGCCAAGGCGGCGCAGAGCCCCAAGAGCCTCAGCCAGGTCGAGCTTCGCAAGCTCGAACTGGGACGGGCCATGGCGGCACGGCCGCGGGTCCTGATCGCGGACGAATCGATGGCCGGCCTGTCCGATTCCGAAGTTGACGAAATCCTCGACGTGCTGATGCTGCTCAACGACAGCGGCATCGCCATCATCCTGATCGAGCACATCATGCGCGCGGTGGTGCGGTTTTCCCAGCGCCTGGTGGTTTTCGTCGCCGGCGCCAAGATCGCCGACGGTGAGCCGCGCGAGGTGATGCAGCATCCGGAAGTGGTGAGGGCCTACCTTGGCCAATAGCCTGACCATCGAAGCCATCGACGCCGGCTATGGCGCGGTCCGGGTGCTGTCGGGCGTCAGCATCCGTGTCGGCGGTGGCGAAACCGTCGCCCTGCTCGGCACCAACGGCAACGGCAAGACCACGCTGATGCGCTGCATCACCGGGCAGATCGTTCCGACCCGCGGCAGCATTTCAGCGGAAATCGACGGAACGACCCACAATCTCATCGGTCTGTCGACCGAACAGATTGTCGATCTCGGAATTTCGCTGGTGCCCGAAGGCAGGCGGCTGTTTCCGAAATTGACCGTCGAGGAGAATCTCGACCTCGGCGCCTACCGCAAGACCGCGCGCGCCCGCATCAAGCAGAACCTCGAATTCTGTTACGACGCGTTTCCCCGCCTCAGGGAGCGCCGCGGGCAACTCGCCGGTTCCATGAGCGGCGGCGAACAGCAGATGCTGGCGCTGGGCAGGGCGTTGATGGCGTCGCCCCGGATATTGTTGATCGATGAACCTTCCGTCGGCCTGGCGCCGATCCTGGTCGCCCGCGTGATCGACAAGATCGCCGAACTTTCGTCGGCGCTCGGTCTGACTGTGCTGATGGCGGAACAGAATTTCGAACAGGCGGCGCGGATCGCCAACCGCGGCTACGTGCTGGTTCACGGCCAGGTCGAACTCGCCGCCGACAGCGTTGCCGACCTGCGCAAAAGCGATGTGGTGCGGCGGCTCTATCTCGGGACAGACTGAAGCTCGGCGCGCAGGCCGAACTGTGCCAGCACGCGGAATCGCGCTGTCGCATCGTCCTGGCGAAACAGCGTGATGCGGTCGATCGCCAGCGTTCGCAGATCCAGCGCCGCGAACCGCTCTCGCAACAGCACCACCAACGGATCGCGGCGCGGGGCGGGGACACGTCCGGTGAGCGTCATGTGGAAGCGGAAGTCGTCCATCACATAAGGATATCCCCAGCGATCGAGTTGCTCGGCCTGGGCTGCGGTCAGCGCCGCGGGATTGCGGCGCGCGCGATCCTGCGCCGTCAGCGGCGCCCGAAACGCATCGAAATCCCGGACGCAGTCCGCCGCCAACCGGTTCAGCTCGGTGGAGGGCTCCGCGGGCACCACCGCGATGAAGCCGCTGATCGGATCGACCACGGGGGCAATGACCGGGATCGGCCGGGGTTTGCCCGCGAAGGCCTCGCACGCAGCGGTTAGTTCGACCTCACTCCGGCCCGGGGCCAGCGCGAATGGCGCCTTCAGCGTCGCGTGAAAGCCGTACTTGCGCGGGTCCTGGGTGAGATCATGCCAATCCGGCACCACCTCGGTCATGCGGTCGGGAAACGGCAGGTCGGTGCCGCCAAAAGCGTCATAGCCGAGCAGTGCGGCGCCGAAGCGGTCGAGATCGCTGCCATGAGCTGCGGCATAATAGATCGCGTAGCGGGGAAAGCCGGTCATGGCTGCAGGATAGAGCAGGATCACGCCGCCGCAACGACCTTGCGCGGCGCCAGCGAGGTGCGGACCAGCCGGGTCGCATCGGTGACATGAACCAGACGGCCGGCGGCGATCACCGCCACGATGCGGGGCCGCAGCGGCTCCGCGTCATCGACCAGGACAATATCGGCGCGATGTCCTGTGCCAAGCACGCCGCGATCGGCGAGGCCGGCGGCCTGGGCAGGCGCCGCCGAAACCAGGTCCCAGGCCTTGGGCAGCGGCAAGACGCCATCGGCAACCAGGCGAAACGCGGCCAGAAGTTGCGCCGGGTAGTAATAATCCGACGCCAGCACCGAGCACAGGCCCTTGGCGATCATGTCGGCCGCTTTGGTCCATCCGGTGTGGCTGCCGCCGCGCACCACATTGGGGGCGCCGAACACGATATCGTCGCCACCGTCCGCCGCATGGCGGGCAGTTTCTTCGTTGATGGGAAACTCGGCAATGCCGACCCCTTGGGCGCGAAACGCCTGCCGCATCGCCGGGCTTTCGTCGTCATGGGATAGCATCCGCACCTTGGCCGCACGCGCTGCTTCGGCGAGCCGCGCGATCGAGCCCGGCACTTCGTCGGCGCGCGACACAACGCGCTCGACCAGTCGGTTGAATTCTTCGTCCGAAGCGCCGCAGCGCTGGACCATGATGGCGCGTTTCTGCGGTCGCTTCAGGTCCCGGACTACGGAATGCATGTGATCGTTGAACGCAAGGAGATCGATCCGTCCGTCGTTCACCCATTGCCGGATCTCGTCTTCGGCGTCGAGGTTGTAGGTCTCCTGGCGCAAATGGAGGCGGGTGTCCGCCGCAAGCCGCGGTCTCAGTTGTTCGATCGCCTGCAGCAGCATCCGCGCGTTGTCGGCGCCGCGCAGCCCCGGCTCCCACGACCAGGTGGTGGCATGAAAGACTGTGGTGATGCCGTTGGCGATGGCCTGCCGGTCGCTGTCGGCGAGCGCCACGTCGATCGGAAAATCGACGCCGGGCCGCGGCATCATCTGCCGCTCGAAGGCGTCGCCGTGCAGGTCGACGATGCCGGGCAGTACCTTGAGGCCACGGGCGTCGATGGCGAGCGAGGCGTGCCCGTGCTCAGTACCGAGCCCGGCGACGGCGCCGTCGGCGATCTGCAGCGAGGTTTCGACCATGTCGCCGCCGAGCAGGGCCCGGCCACCTTCGATAAGGATATCTGTCACGATGCGGTGCTTCGTTTTGGAGGATGCAGGCGGCGGTCGCCGCTCGCCGGTTGATATTTCGCCAGAAAATCCTCCACCGCAAGGCTTCGAAAATCCGGCAGCGCCCGGCGTAACATCTCGTGGTCCCAGTCCCACCAGGCGAGCTCATGGAGCCGATTGGCAATGTCTTCCGGAAACCGGCGCCGGATGATTCGCGCCGGATTGCCCGCGACGATGGTGTAGGCCGCGACGTCCTTGGTCACCACCGCGCCCGCCGCAACCACCGCACCGGTGCCGACGCTGCGGCCCGGCAGGATGATCGCGCCATGCCCGATCCAGACGTCGTGGCCGATATCGACCCGGTGGCCGCGGCGCCATTCGAAGAACGCGGCTTCATCGCTTTCCCCGGGAAAATAGGCACTGGCCCGGTAGGTAAAGTGGGCCTGCGATGCCCGTTGCATCGGGTGATTGCCGGGATTGATCCGGGTCATCGCGGCGATCGAGCAGAACTTCCCGATCGCCGTGTAGGTGATCTGGCTGTCGTTCACGACGTACGAGTAGTCGCCCATGGTCACGTCGAGCAGCATGGTCCGGGCGCCGACCTCGCAATAGGCGCCGAGTTCGGTCTGGCTCAACTTCGCGGTAGGGTCGATCAGCGGCGCAAGGCCAAGAACTTTTTCACTCACAGGCATTTTCCAGACGTGGCGGCATTCGCAGGACGAGGTTGCGCGATGCGCACCCTTGGAACGAGCCGTCATCGTTGCCGTTCGTGACGGTGTCATGACCGTTGTGTGACGACAGCGTTCAGCCGCGCTAGCCAACACGATCTACGTAGTTCGGGGGATAATGGAGGTCTGCTCGCGTCACTGTCACATCACTGTAAAACCCCGCCGGTAGCGATGGGGCTGGAATTACGGTTATTGGAGTCTTGCATGCTGGTGGTGGAAGGTTTGACGTGCCGTTTCGGCACAAAGGCCGCCGTCGACAATGCATCGTTCTCAATCGCGCCTGGCGGTTTCGTCGGCGTCATCGGCCGGTCCGGTGCCGGCAAGTCGACGCTGCTGCGCATGATCAACCGCCTGGCGGATTCCGGCGAAGGCCGGATCCTGTTCGAAGGCCAGGACGTGACGGCCCTGCGCGGCAGGGAGCTGCGGCAATGGCGGGCGCGCTGCGCCATGATCTTCCAGCAGTTTAACCTGGTCGGCCGGCTCGATGTCCTGACCAATGTGCTGATGGGGCGTCTTGCCGAAATCCCCTCCTGGCGCTCGCTGACGCAGCTGTGGCCCGAAGCCGACAAGGCGCTGGCGCTGTCGGCGCTGGACCAGTTCGATGTGGCTTCGCTGGCGGCGCAGCGCGCCGATCAGCTCTCCGGCGGCCAGCAGCAGCGGGTCGCGATCGCCCGCGCCCTGGTCCAGGAGCCGGACCTCATCCTGGCCGACGAGCCGATCGCCTCGCTCGACCCGCGCAACACCAAGATCGTGATGGACGCGCTGCTGCGCATCAACAAGCACTTCGGCATTACCGTGATCTGCAATCTGCATTCGCTGGATCTGGCGCGCACTTATTGCGACCGCCTGATCGGCATGGCGTCCGGCCGCGTGGTGTTCGATGGCGCGCCGGCCGCGCTGACCGATCAGATCGCCCGCGAACTCTACGACCTGGAGGCCAACGAGGTGATGGGCACCGCGCCCGACCGAATCCCCGAGGGTTCAGCAATTCCGGCTCTCGGCACTGCTGCCGCGGCCTGAGTAACGCATTTGCCACGGCGGCTTGTTGCAGGCCCGCAACCGACCGTCGCCTTAACTACGACAATGCCACCAACAGCAAAGAGGACGTCATGCTCAATCGTCGACACATTCTCGCCGGTGCCGCCGCGCTGGCCTTTACCGCCACCGCGGCCCACGCCGAAGACTGGAAAGCCAAGTATCCCGAAGTGACGTTCGCGGTCATCCCCGCGGAGAACGGATCGGGTGTCACCGAGCGCTACGCGCCGTTCGTGAATTATCTGTCGAAGGAACTCGGCGTCAAGGTCACCCTCCGCGTCGCCAACGACTACGCGGCGGTGATCGAGGGCCAGCGCGCCGGCAACATCCAGATCGCTTATTACGGTCCCGCCTCGTTCTCGCGGGCGCGCCTCACCGGGGTCAAGACCGATGCGTTCGTCATCGACGTCAATGCCGACGGTTCCAAGGGCTACTATTCGGTGTTCTACGTCCTGGCCAAGAGCCCGTACCAGAAGCTCGAAGACCTGAAGAGCAAGAATCTCGGCCTGGTCGATCCGAATTCGACCTCCGGCAACAACATGCCGCGCTTCAAGATGAACCAGATGGGCGTCGATCCCGATGCCTTCTTCTCCAAGGTGGTGTTCACCGGCAGCCATGAGAACGCCGTGCTGGCGCTGGCGCAGGGCACCGTCGACGTGGCCGCCAACTGGTGGAACGCCGACGACGATTCCAACCTGACGCGGATGCTGAACAAGAACATGGTGAAGTCGAGCGACGGCACGACGCTGAAGAAGGAAGACTTCCGCATCCTCGTGAAATCGGATCTTATCATCAACTCACCCTATGCCTACCTGTCCGATCTGCCCGAAGACATGAAGGCCGCGATCAAGAAGGCCTTCCTCGAATGCGCCGAAAAGGACAAGGAAGCTTTCAAGAAACTGTCGGACGGCAAGAACCTGCCATGGCAGTCGATCACCAACGAGGATTACAACAAGACCATTGAACTCATCAAGTTCGTGGACAATCTGCGCAAGAAGGCATCCTGATTGCCGACCGCCTGAGCGAAGCCCGGTCCACCCGACCGGGCTTCGTTTTTTATGTGTCGCAGAGCATCGACCAAAGCTCCCAATGGCCATTTCCATTCCCATTCTGCCCAGCCAGCAGCTTGCCGCGCTGACTGAGGCCTATCGCCAGGCGGTGGCGAAGAAGCGGCTTCGCTTCACGATCGCAACCGCGGTGTTCTTTGCCGCGCTGATGATCGCCGCCATCGGGGCGGACGTGAACCTGCGAACGTTCTTTAATTACTTCGGCAACTTCATCAGCTATTTCGACCGCATCTTCACCCTCGACAGCGGAGCCCGGGCCTGGACCGATTTCGGCGAGTGGTTCTGGGGCTTGAAAAAGTGGCTGCTGCTGCTGGGCGAGACCGTCCTGATCAGCTATGTCGGAACCCTGTTCGGCGCGGTGCTTGCGTTCTTCCTCAACTTCTTCGCTGCCGAGAACACCTCGCCGGCGCCGTGGTTGCGTTTTGCGGTGAAGCGGTTCCTTGAATTCTGCCGGACGGTTCCCGGCATCGTGTTCGCGCTGATCTTCGTCATCGCATTCGGTCTCGGCCCGATGGCAGGCGTGTTGGCGATCGCGATCCATTCCACCGGGGCGCTGGGAAAGCAGTTTTCCGAGATCGTCGAGAATGCCGACATGAAGCCGATCGAGGGGCTCCGTTCCACCGGCGCCGGCTGGACGTCGTGCATGCGTTTCGCGGTGCTGCCGCAGGTGGCGGCGGGTTTCGCCAGCTATTCGCTGCTGCGCTTCGAGATCAACGTCCGCGAGGCGTCGGTGATGGGTTTCGTCGGCGCCGGCGGGATCGGCCAGGAACTCGTCGTCGCGGTCAGGAAGTTCTATTACTCCGATGTCAGCGCCATCCTGCTGTTGATCATCGTCACGGTCTTCATCATCGATATCGGCACTGGATGGATCCGCGGCCGGCTGTTCGGCAAGGAGGCGCGGGCATGACCCAGTTGCCGAGGCCGGATTCGGCGGAGCTGCGGGCGCGATATCCCGATGTTTTCGATCCGCCGCTGGCGGCGCGTATCGCCACGCCGGCGATGCTGGTCGGCGCGCTGGCGATCTTCGTGTTCGGTCTTCATGATCTGGAGTTTTCGCCGAGCAGGATGCTGAAGGGATTGCACGAACTGGGCTGGATCACGCTGATGATGATCCCGCCCAATCCGGGCTCGTCGCTGCCGACCTATCTGGTGGCGATGGCGGAGACCCTGTCCATCGCACTGTTGGGCACCACACTTGCGGCCCTGTTCGCGCTGCCGGTCAGCCTGCTGGCGGCGCGCAACATTGTGCCGTCCGGTCTGCTTCGTTTTCCGGTCCGCCGGTTCCTGGATACGATCCGCGGCGTCGATACCCTGATCTGGGCGCTGGTCTGGATCAATGTGGTCGGCCTCGGCCCGTTCGCCGGCGTGCTGGCGATCGCGGTTTCCGATTTTGGCGCCTTCGGCAAATTGTTCTCCGAAGCCATCGAGGCCGCGGACAAGAAGCAGGTCGAAGGCGTCCGCGCCGCCGGCGGCAACGCGCTGCATGAAATCCGCTTCGGCCTGATGCCGCAGGTGCTGCCCGTGATCGCGGGGCAGGTGCTTTACTTCATCGAGTTCGAACACGCGCTCGGCGACCATCATCGGCATCGTCGGCGCCGGCGGCATCGGCCTGCAGCTGGCCGAGCAGATCCGGGTGCTGGAATGGCAGAAGGTGTCGTTCCTGATCCTGATGATCCTGGTGGCGGTTGCCGCCATCGACTGGATCTCCAGCAAGCTCCGCTTCGCCATCATCGGCCGCCGCGCCGTGGTTTGAGGCGCGGGCCTTAGCCGTTCTCCACCACGAACTCGACCCGCTCTGCGGCAAACCGCGCGTGCGTGGTCAGCAACGGCTTGCCGTCGGCATCGACGTCGGTCGAGTCGACCACCAGGATCGGGCGCCCCAGCGCGAGGTCGAGCCGGACCGCGTCGGTGGCGTCGACGATGGCGGCGGTGACGTGCGTCGAGGCGCGGCGGTAGTCGCGGATGCCGTGATGCGCCAGCAACTTGGTCATCGAGCGCACCCGCTCATAGATCCGCCCGGCCTCGGGAAAGCGTTCGGCGGCGAGCCAGGTGGTGCCGACACAGATCGGCGTCCGGTCGGCCAGGCGTAGCGTCTCGATCCGGACCAACGGCGCGTCGGTCTTGAGGTCGAGCTGCCGGGCGAGGTGTCGCGTCGCCGGCTCGTGCGACGCCGTCAGCAGCTGGCCGCGCGGTTCGCGGCCGCCGGCGCCGACGATCTCCGAGAAACGTGTGCGAGACCGCAACGGATAGGCCAGGCGCAGCGCTTCCACATAGGTGCCGCTGCCGCGCTCGGCCCGTACGAAACCGCGCTCGGCCAGCGCCGCCAGCGCCCGGCGCACGGTGTGGCGGTTGACGCGATAAGTCTCGGCGATCTCGTTCTCGCCCGGCAGGCGTTCGCCCGCGGCAAAGGTGCCGGCGGCAATGCCGCGCTCGATCCCGTCGGCGACCAGTCGCCACAGCGCCACGCCGGAAGCGGTGTCCTGCAGGGTCACGACGCCGCCGCCGAGGGCCCGGGGAAGGGTGGTGGAAAAATCATCCGGATGTCACCAAACAGTCATGGCGCGTCGCTATCAAGTTGTCTATTATCATAGACAACTTACAGCGCGCAAGGTCTGTCAATGGCGACACGGGACGAGGGCGGTGAACAGGCGCGGCGGCGGGCCGCGATGGCCGTGCTGGCGCATTCCGACGCCGCCGATATTGCCGGCCATCTCGATGCCATCGCGGTGCCGGCACATGAAGACCTGCGTGCGCCGGAGAACGGCCTGGTGATGGTGCGGGGCCGCACCGGCGGCGACGGCGCACCGTTCAACCTCGGCGAGGCCACCGTTTCGCGTGCCGCGGTCCGTCTCGCCACCGGCGAGGTCGGGTTCGGCTATACGCTGGGCCGCGATGCGCAGAAGGCGCGGATGATCGCGCTGTGCGACGCGCTGATCCAGACCATCGACCATGTCGATGCGTTGGAGGCGCAGGTGCTGGCGCCGCTGCGCGCCCGCATGATCGCCGAACGAAACCGCAGTGCTGCGGAAACTGCGGCGACCCGGGTGGACTTTTACACGCTGGTGCGCGGTGAGGGTTGAACCATGACAACGGTCAAGGAACTGCCGGCGGGCTTTGCCGACAAGGTGCTGTCGGCGCAATCGACGTTTCGCTCGGTGATGGACGCGATGGCGCGTCCGGGCAGCGTCCAGCGCATCGTCCCGGCCGCCGCGGCGCCGGCGCCGGTGATGCGCGGCACCGCCGCCATTGCGCTCACCCTGTTCGACCACGACACGCCGATCTGGCTCGACGCGCGGATGGCCGAAACCCCCGACGTCGCCAAATGGCTCAAGTTTCACGCCAGCGCGCCTGTGGTGCAGGACTCCTCGATCTGCAGCTTTGCCCTGATCGGCGATCCCGGCGCGCTGCCGCCGCTCGAACGCTTTGCGTTCGGCAGCAACGAATATCCCGATCGCTCGACCACGCTGATCCTGCAGGTCGACAGCCTCGCCGAAGGCGCATCGGTCGACCTGCGCGGTCCCGGCATTGAAGGTATTATAGTAGTGAATGCTGCCGTGCAGCCCCCGGACCTGTTCGAGCGGCTGGCCATCAACGAAACATTGTTTCCACGCGGCATCGACGTCGTGCTGGTCGCCGACGATGCCATCGTGGCGATCCCGCGCACCACCCGCCGCGTCGGCAAGGGAGGCTAGACATGTACGTCGCCGTCAAGGGAGGCGAGCGCGCCATCGAGAATGCCCACCGTCTGCTGGCGCACCAGCGCCGCGGTGCTCGCGCAGTTCCGGAAATCTCCTTAAGCCAGATCTCCGAACAGCTCAGCCTCGGCGTCGACCGGGTGATGACCGAAGGCTCGCTGTACGACCGCGAACTCGCCTCCCTCGCCATCAAGCAGGCCCGCGGCGACTTGATCGAGGCGATCTTCCTGCTGCGCGCGTTCCGCGCCACCCTGCCGCGCTTTGGCGCCACCGAAGCGGTCGAGACCGGCCAGATGCAGGTGCGCCGCCGCATTTCCTCCACCTTCAAGGATATTCCGGGCGGCCAGGTGCTCGGTCCCACCTTTGACTACACCCATCGCCTGCTGGATCCGCAACTGGCCGAGGGTTTTGTGCCGGAAGCGCCGGCGACCGCCGATACGTCGCCTTCGACCATGCCGCGCGTCACCGACATTCTCGGCCGCGACGGCCTGATCGAACCATCGCCACAAGCGGATGCCGACGCGCCGGTGGGCGATTTGACCCGCGAGCCGCTCAGCTTTCCCGCCGATCGCGACCTGCGACTGCAAAACCTGGCGCGCGCCGATGAGGGATTCCTGCTGGCACTCGGCTACTCGTCGCAGCGCGGCTTCGGACGCAACCATCCGTTCGCCGGCGAGATCCGGCTCGGCGAGGTCGAGGTGGAATTCGTGGCCGAGGACGCAGGCTTCGCGGTGCCGCTCGGCTCGATCACGCTGACCGAGTGCCAGATGGTCAACCAGTTCACGGGCTCGGCCACCGAGGCGCCGTGTTTCACCCGTGGCTATGGTCTGGCGTTCGGACAGAGCGAGCGCAAGACCATGTCGATGGCGCTGGTCGACCGGGCGCTGCGCGCGCGCGACCTCGGCGAGGAGGTGCTGGCCCCCGCGCAGGATGAAGAATTCGTGCTGTCACATTCGGACAACGTGCAGGCGACCGGCTTCGTCGAGCACCTCAAGCTGCCGCACTACGTGGACTTCCAGTCCGAACTTGGCTTGTTGCGCAAATTGCGCCAGGAGTTCTCGCAAGCCAGCGACATTTCGCCGCCGATGCGGGAGGCCGCCGAATGAATGCGCCGACCTACAACTTCGCCTATCTCGACGAGCAGACCAAGCGGATGATCCGCCGCGCCATCCTGAAAGCGATCGCGATCCCCGGTTATCAGGTGCCGTTTGCCAGTCGCGAGATGCCGATGCCTTACGGCTGGGGCACTGGCGGCGTGCAGGTGACCGCGGCCATTCTAGGTCCCGACGATGTGCTGAAGGTGATCGACCAGGGTTCCGACGACACCACCAACGCGATCTCGATCCGGAAGTTCTTCGCCAAGACCGCCGGCGTCGCGACCACCACGAGCACCGCGGACGCGACCGTGATCCAGACCCGGCACCGGGTTCCCGAAGCGGCGCTGCATGGCGGCCAGGTATTGGTCTATCAGGTGCCGATCCCGGAGCCGTTGCGCTTCCTCGAACCGCGCGAGACCGAAACCCGCCGCATGCATGCGCTCGGCGAGTACGGGTTGATGCATGTGAAACTGTATGAGGATATCGCCCGGTTCGGCCATATCGCGACGTCCTATGCCTATCCGGTGAAGGTGAACGCGCGTTACGTGATGGATCCGTCGCCGACGCCAAAATTCGACAATCCGAAAATGGACAATTGCCCGGCGCTGCAACTGTTCGGCGCCGGACGCGAGAAGCGGATCTATGCGATCCCGCCCCACACGTCGGTGGTATCGCTGGACTTCGAGGACCATCCGTTCACGCGCTATCGATTCGACGCGCCGTGCGCGCTGTGCGGTGCCGACGGTTCCTACCTCGACGAAATCGTTACCGACAACGAGGGCAGCCGGATGTTCGTCTGCTCCGATACCGACTATTGCGAGACCCGCCAGTCGCTGGGCCATCGCGGCAGCGAAGCTGCCGCGCCGCACAAGGAAAGACTGTCGCATGGCTGAGCTTGAACCCGCCGCGCAGGACAACGACCAGCCCTTGCTGGTGGCCGACAACCTCGGCAAATCCTATGGCCGGCTGGTGGCCTGCCGCGACGTCGCCTTTGCGCTCTATCCCGGCGAGGTGCTGGCGATCGTCGGCGAATCCGGCTCCGGCAAGTCCACCCTGCTGCAATTGCTGTCGGCGCAGCTGGCGCCAAGTGCGGGCGGCGTCTCCTACCGCATGCGCGACGGGGTGATGCGCGATCTCGCTAGCCTTGGCGAGGCCGAGCGGCGGTTTCTGTTTCGCACCGATTGGGGCTACGTGCATCAGGATCCGGCGCTGGGGCTGCGGATGGCGGTATCGGCGGGCGCCAATGTCGGCGAACGGCTGATGGCGGTGGGCTGGAACAATTACGGCCGGATCAGGGATACCGCGTCGTCCTGGCTCGAACGGGTCGAACTTGACGTCGCGCGCATCGACGACGCGCCGCGGACCTATTCCGGCGGCATGCGGCAGCGGCTGCAGATCGCGCGCAACCTCGTTACCGAACCGCGCCTGGTCTTCATGGACGAGCCTACCGGCGGTCTCGACGTCTCGGTGCAGGCCCGCTTGCTGGATTTGATGCGCACCCTGGTCAATGAGCTTGGGCTTGCGGCCATTATCGTCACCCATGATCTCGCGGTGGCGCGGCTGTTGTCGCACCGGGTGATGGTGATGCAGGGCGGCCGGGTGATCGAGACCGGGCTGACCGACCAGGTACTCGACGATCCGCGTGAGCCTTATACCCAGCTTCTCGTCTCCTCGATTCTGCCCGCGTGAGCCAGCCGATGTCCGCGATGATCGAAATCACCGACGCACAAAAGACCTTCACCATGCATCTGCAGGGCGGGGTGGAATTGCCGGTGGTGCGGGGCGTCTCGTTTCACGTCGAGCCCGGCGAGTGCGTCGTGCTGTCGGGTCCATCGGGCGCCGGAAAGTCGTCGATCCTGAAGATGATATTCGGCAACTACCGCTGCGACGGCGGCCGTATCGGCGTCCGGCATGACGGCGAGCAGATCGACCTCGCCGGCGCCGAACCGCGGCAGATCCTGAGCGTTCGCCGCAAGACCATCGGCTATGTCAGCCAGTTCCTGCGGGCGGTACCCCGTGTCGCCACCCTCGACGTGGTGGCCGAGCCGCTGCTGGCGAACGGCGTTGCGCGGGCGGAAGCCCGTGAACGGGCCGGCATATTGCTGCGCCGCCTCAACATTCCCGAACGGCTGTGGCCGCTGCCGCCTTCGACGTTTTCGGGCGGCGAACAGCAGCGTGTCAACATTGCCCGCGGATTCATTTCCGACCTGCCGATCCTGTTGCTGGACGAGCCGACAGCGTCGCTCGACGCCGCCAATCGCGCCGTCGTCGTCGATCTGGTCAGGGAGAAGAAGCGACAGGCCGTGGCGATGGTCGCCATCGTCCATGACGACGAGGTGCGCCACCAGATCGCCGACCGGATCGTCGATGTGACATCGTTTGCCGCCGCTGCATGAAGGAAGATGATTGAAATGATTTCGACCACGCCCGAAACCGTTATCGGCAACGCCCGGATCGTTCTGGCGGACCGCGTGATCGAGCACGGCTGGATCGCCTGTGCCGACGGACGCGTCGCCGAATTCGCTGAAGGCCCGGCGCCGGCGGGAAGCGAGGACGCGCAGGGTGACCTGATCATGCCGGGTCTGATCGAGCTGCATACCGATCACCTGGAAGCGCATTACGTGCCGCGTCCGAAAGTGTTCTGGGATCCGATCGCCGCGGTGGTCTCCTATGACGGACAGCTTGCCACGTCGGGCATCACCACGGTGCTGGATTCGTCGCGAGTTTGGCGCGAGGACGGCGCCGAGGAGGTCGATGGGCGGGCGGGCGTGTTGGCCGGAGCGATCGCGTCGGCGCGTGACGCCAACCTGTTGCGGGCTGACCACTTCCTGCATTTGCGCTGCGAAATCCCGATGCCCAGCGTCGTCGAAGAGGCGAAGGAACTGGTAGGACGGCCCGACGTCCGGCTGATGTCGCTGATGGACCACACCCCGGGACAGCGTCAGTTCCGCGACGAAGGCAAGCTGCGCGACTATTATCGCGGCAAAAGCGGCGGCAAGACTGATGCCCAGCTCGATGTGCTGTTCGCCCAGCGCTTTGCATTCCAGAAGGCCTATGCCGCCACCAATATCCGCGAGATCGTCGCCTTGGCGCGTCAGTACGAGATTCCGCTGGCCAGCCATGACGACACCACCGACTCGGATGTTGCCGATGCGGTTCGGGAGCGGGTTTCGGTGGCCGAATTTCCGACTACGATGGAAGCCGCCCGCGGATTGCACGAGGCCGGCATCGGCATCCTGATGGGTGCCCCGAATGTGGTGCGTGGCGGTTCGCATTCCGGCAACGTCGCCGCGGTCGATCTCGCGCGCCAGGGATACCTCGACATCCTGTCGTCCGACTACATTCCTTCAAGTCTTTTGATGGCCGCGCTGCAATTGCCGCAGCATGTTCCGGCGATCAATCTCGCCGCCGCCGTCCGCACCGTCACCAAAACGCCGGCCGAGGCGGTCGGCCTCGCGGACCGTGGCGAGATCGCGATCGGCAAGCGCGCCGACCTGATCCGCGTTCACGTCGCCCACGACGTTCCGGCGGTTCGCTGTGTGTGGCGTGAAGGACGTCGCGTGGCGTGAGCGAGATACCGACCATCGCGGATCTTCGACCAGCCGTGATCGGACCGGGCCGGTTGCTGCTGGTGGTCGGTCCAAGCGGCGCCGGCAAGGATACCTTGCTGACCCTGGCGCGGGCTGCCTGCGCCGGCAATGCGAACGTCGTGTTTGCCCGGCGCGTGGTGACGCGGGAAGCGTCATCTGCCGAGGATAACGAGTCGATCAGTCCGCATGACTTCCAGCCGGCGCTTGCACGCGGCGATTTCGCCATGCATTGGCAGGCACACGGCCACTGCTATGGCCTGCGCCGTCACATCGACGACGACATCCGGGCCGGGCGGACGGTGGTCGCCAATGTCTCGCGCACCGTGGTAGAAGCCATGCGCCGAGCCTACGCCGAGGTCACCGTGATCGCCATTACGGCGCCTCCCGAAGTACTTGCCGAGCGCCTTGCTATGCGGGCGCGAAGCAGCGACGGCCGACTTGCGGATCGGCTTGGCCGCGCGGTCGATGCCACGGCGGCGCCCGACGTTACCATCAACAACATCGGCAGCGCCGAATTTCATGCACGCCAGTTTTTACGCGTCATCAATGGCGATTGATCGGGAGAAAGGTCATGTCGGTCATCCATACGATCGAAGATCTGGAGGCGATCTACGGTCAGCCTAACGAGGCATCCACCGTCAAGGTCGCTGATCGGGTGACGCCGCAATACCGGGTGTTGATCGACAAATCGCCCTTCGTCGCGCTGGCGACCTGCGGTCCAGAGGGGCTGGATTGTTCGCCGCGCGGCGATCTGCCCGGCTTCGTTCGGGTTCACGATCCAAAGACGCTGATGATGCCCGATCGCCGCGGCAACAACCGCGTCGATTCGCTGCGCAATATCGTCCGCGATCCGAGGGTTGCGCTGCTGTTCCTGATTCCCGGTGCCGGCAGCACCTTGCGCGTCAATGGCCGCGCGGAACTGTCGGCCGATCCCGAATTGCTGGCGTTGTTTCGGATCGAGGGCAACGCACCGCGCACAGTCATGGTCATGACGGTGGACGAGATCTATTTCCAGTGCGCCCGCGCCATCGTCCGTGCCGAGCTATGGAACCCGGATAGACGCGTCGATCCCGCCGTTCTGCCCACCCCGGGCCAGATTCTCGCCGACATGAGTGCGAATCGTGTCGGCGGCGATGAGTACGACCGGACCTGGCCGGAGCGCGCCCGGCAATCGCTGTGGTGAGCGTTTCACGCGGCTGTCGCAACAACGTGGCAATGGCTGTGGTGACCACCCGAATCGCCGTCCGAACGAGCGGCGAGCGGCCAGCCCGCCGATCCAACGGAGAGACATGCCGCACCTGCTGACCCAGCTGAGACAGGCGATTAGCAACCGCCTCGGCTGGAAAGGAGCAGGCGTTATCTTCAGCGCCACCATTGCCGTGGTAGCATTCATTGCATTGGCGCACGCGCTCAAAAACATCCATCTCGATCAGGTCGCCGATGCGATCCTGATGACCGACAGGTGGCGGATCGCCTTGGCCGCCACGTTGGTCATGGCGTCGTACGGCAGCCTGACGCTATACGACCTGCTGGCGTTGCATACCATCGGGCGGGCCGACATTCCGTACCGGATAGCCGCTCTGGCCAGTTTCACCAGCTACCCGATCGGTCATGGCATCGGTGCCGTGCTTCCGGTATCGACCGCGATACGATACCGCGTCTATTCGATCCACGGACTGACTGCCGTCGACGTCGCCCGGATCTGCTTCCTGACCGGGTTGACGTTCTGGTTGGGCAACCTGACCGCGCTCGGCTTGAGCACGCTCTACGATCCCGCCGCCATCAGCCTGATCGACCACCTGTCGGAAGAGATCAACCAGGTGCTGGCGGTCGGGCTATTGGTCGCCGTTGTCGGCTACCTGTACTGGACCTGGAGCCATGCCCGCCGGCTGGGCCATCGGGAGTGGTCGGTCAAGCTGCCGGCCGGGCGGATCGTCCTGTTGCAGATCGCCATCGGGCTTATCGATCTCGGCTGCGCCGCGCTCGCCATGTATGTGCTGATTCCCCCCGCCATGAATATCGAAATCCCGCGCGTCATCGTGGTTTTTATCGCGGCGACATTGCTCGGGTTCGCGAGTCACTCGCCCAGTGGCCTCGGCGTGTTCGACGCGACGATATTGCTTGGACTGGATGCCGAAAATCCTGAGCCGCTGGTTGCCGTTCTCATCCTGTTCCGGCTATTTTATCACTTCATCCCGTTCCTCCTCGCGCTGACCATTTTCGGCATGCGCGAGGGATGGAGGAGTATGCACGACAGAAGTGCCCGCAAGCAGCCAGGCACACAGATGTGAAGCCTCGGTCGCGCGCTCAATGCGTGCTTGGTTGCTCGGGAAACATCAGAACACCGTACTGGGCATAGCCGCGAAACGGCCGCGTGAACCGCAACTTGGCGCCGGAACGGTTGGCGAGACTTTTCAGCGCGCTCTCGAGAGTGTCACGCGGCGTGACGTCGAACATCCCAAGCCACCGCCGCAATACCGAACGGGCGATGCGCGGCAAGCCTTCCTGGCTGCCGAAATCCACGATGTGCAGGCAGCCGCCGCTTTTCAGGCCGAGGGCGGCGCGCTCCAGCACAGATTTCCAGTTTGGAATCATCGAGACACTGTAGGAAATCATGATGTGGTCGAATGCGGCGTCGTCGAACATCGCCTGCGGATCGAACGCCGTCGCATCGCCATGCGCGACCCGGATCCGACCGCTGAGGCCATGGCGGGTGATGGCCGCGATCGCCGAGGTCAGCATTTCGGTCGAGACGTCGATGCCGAAAAATTTGGCATTGGGATATTGCCGGGCGGCCAGGATCAGGTTGCGGCCGGTGCCGCAACCGATTTCCAGCACGGTCGCGCCTGCGGCGGGCTGCAGTCCGGCAATGAGCTGGTCGCGGCCGAGCAGGTAGTAGCGGCGGGTACCGTCATAGATATGGCGCTGTCGGCGATACATCCGGTTCATCCGGATCGTAGCCTCGATCGGCCAGGCCATATCCCGGTTTGCCTCGGAGCCCGAAATCGTCATTGAGAACCCATGTTATTTCACGGCCTTCCTTCCACCGTTCGTGCGACGGCGGTGTGACAGTGGATAACCGGGACAGCGCGGTCATGTCGCAAAAGTGCATTGCGCGACTGATATTTTTTTAAGATTGCCGATTTAAGGAATGGATGAACACGCAGCTTATCGCCGATGCCGTCCGCAACAGCCGAACCCGCAGTGAATCGACCATCTGGGACCGATTATTTGCCGTCTGGTTTCGTCGCCTGGTCTACTCCCAGATATGGGAAGACCCGGAAGCCGACCTCGCCGCGCTTCAGTTGCCGATCGGATCGACCATTGTCACGATATCTTCCGGTGGCTGCAATGCGTTGTCGTACCTGACCGCCAAGCCGGCACAGGTCTATGCCGTCGACCTCAACGAAGCTCATTTGGCACTTCTGAAACTCAAGGTCGCGGGGCTGCGTGCATTTCCGCACTATGCGGATTTTTGGCAGTTCTTCGGCGAGGGAACCGCGTCGGCCAATGCCGGACTCTACCGCAACCGGCTGCGACCGCACCTCGACTCCGGTGCCCGCAAATTCTGGGACGAGCGCGACTTCCGCGGACGGCCGCGTTACGGTTATTTCACCGACGGCTTCTATCGCCACGGCGCCCTCGGCCATTTCATCGGCATTGCCCACCGGTTGGCGAAATTGGCCGACATCGATCTGGTCGCCCTGCTCAGCGCGGAGCGCGACTCGCCGCGGCGCTTGCGGGCGATGGATCGCCTCAACCGCCTGTTTCACTCAAGGCTGGCGCGCCTGATTACGCGGGCGCCCGCCCTGTTGTTCAGCCTCGGCATACCGCCGCAGCAACGTTCACTGCTCGGAGGCGATGAGCCGCTCAACGAGGTGCTGTACCAGCGCCTGCTGCGCCTGATCGATGTCTATCCCAACGAGACCAATTACTTCGCCTGGCAGGCGCTGCAACGCCGCTACATCGGGCCGGGTGATAAAGGCCTGCCGCTGTACCTGCAGCAGGGGCCAATTTGACCAGATGCGCGCCGGCGCCGGCTTGATCATTCCCGTTCATGCCAATCTTCGCATGTTCCTGGAAAGCCTGCCGGCGCGACAGGTCGACGCCGTCGTTCTTTTGGACTCGCAGGACTGGATGGCTGCGGACGAGATCCGCGCGCTGTGGAATGCCATCGCGCGTGCCGGCAAGGACACCGCCCGCGTCATCTTTCGGACCGCTGGCGTCGATTTGCCGCTGGAAGGTGACGAGCTTGCCGCGCTGCGGGAAACCTGGCAACGCAACGGCGCGCGAAGCGCCGTCGGGTTCGCGCGCGATCGCTCCGGGATCTACGGCGGATTTCATTGCTATGAGCGGCGCTAGCTGTCCGGCGTCATTTCGGGCGCCGCGGATCGATATTTTTACTCAATTATATCAACGGGATCGCATTTTCAGAATTGCGATGGCAGGCGGGAGTAAGTAGCGTCCCTGGCTAGTGTCCTTCAGATCGACCGCCCGGCTGCGATCGAAGGCGCATCAGATCGCCGCAAGACGCGGTCATCGGGGACGGGTTTGGGATGGGACCGCTTCACGGCATCAGGATTATCGACATGACGTCGGTCTTGATGGGGCCATACGCCACGCAGACGCTGGGCGACTATGGCGCCGACGTGATCAAGGTGGAGGCGCTGGACGGCGACATCACCCGGCAGATCGGTCCTGCGCGCCATCCGGACATGGGACCGGTCTATCTCAACGCCAACCGCAGCAAGCGCGCCATCGCGCTCGACCTGAAGAGTCCGGCCGGGCGGGAGGCGCTGTTGCGCCTCGCCGCTACCGCCGATGTGCTGGTCTACAATGTCCGCCCGCAGGCGATGGCGCGCCTCAAGCTCGACTACGACAGCGTCGCGGCCGTCAATCCGCGGATCGTCTATGCCGGCATGTTCGGCTTCGGCCAGGATGGTCCTTACGCCGACAAGCCGGCCTATGACGATCTGCTGCAGGCTGGTTCCGGGCTGTCCCACCTTTTGGCCCGTGCCGGCGACGGAACCCCGCGCTATGTGCCGACCGCGCTGGCCGACCGGGTGGTCGGCCTGTCGGCGGTCGGGATCATTCTCGCGAGCCTGTTGCACCGCGACCGTACCGGTCGCGGGCAGCGCGTCGACATCCCGATGTTCGAAACCATGGTGGGCTTCGTGCTGGGCGATCATCTGGGCGGTCTGACCTTCGAGCCTCCGCTGGATCAGGGTGGCTATGTCCGCCACATGTCGCCGGATCGCCGGCCCTATCGCACCAGCGACGGCTTCCTCAGCGTCATCATATATACCGACAAGCAGTGGAACAGTTTCTTTGATGTTACCGGCAGGGAAGACCTGCGCCGTGACCCGATGTTCGCGACCTTCGCGGGCCGGCTCGGCAACATCGACGCGGTCTATGCCGAGCTAGGCCGGATCTTCGCGACTCGCTCGACCGCAGAATGGATGAAACTTCTGCTCGACGCCGATATCCCGGTTATGCTGGTGCACGACCTGCAGAGCCTGCTGCGCGATCCTCATCTGGTCGAAACTGGATTTTTTCCCGTCGCTGAACATCCGACCGAAGGCCCGGTTCGCAGCATGCGGGTCGCAGCAGCCTGGTCGGACTCGCCCGCGGAGCCGTCGCGCCTGGCGCCGCGGCTCGGCGAGCACACCCGCGAGATCCTGGGCGAAGTCGGCTTCACCGACGCGGAAATCACCGGGCTTGTCGGCGATGGCGCGGCATACGCTGCCCAGCCAATGGCTTCGCGCCGGGACTAGAATGGATGGATTGTGCGCTGACCAAAGGCGGCCTCGGCTTGCCGAAGTCCCATTGAGAAGGAACTATCATGGCGGGATTGTATTTCGAGGAGTTCGAGGTCGGCCAGGAATTCCATCATGAATTCAGCCGCACCGTCACCGAAATGGACAACACCATGTTCAGCCTGCTGACGATGAATCCGCAGCCGCTGCATATCGATGCCCATTTCTCGGAAAGCACCGAGTTCGGCCAGCGCCTGTTCAACAGCATCTATACGCTGGGCATCATGATCGGGATGTCGGTGTACGACACCACGCTCGGCACCACCATCGGCAACCTTGGCATGACCGATGTCAAGTTTCCAAAACCGGTATTCCACGGCGACACCCTGAAGGCGCATACCAGGATCATTTCCAAGCGCGCCAGCAAATCGCGGCCGACCCAGGGCATCGTCGAATTCGAACACACCGCGACCAACCAGCGCGGCGAGGTGGTGGCCAGCTGCCGCCGCACCGGTCTGATGCACTGCAAGCCAAAGGCCTGAATCCGATGCGATCCTTTCTCTTCGTTCCCGGCGACAGCGTCCGCAAATTCGAAAGCGCGAAAAAGACCGCCGCCGACGCGCTGATCCTCGATCTGGAGGATTCGATCGCGCCCGACCAGAAGGATGCCGCCCGCGGCATGACACGGCGCATGCTGGACGCCCGCGGTTCGACGCAGAAGATCTATATCCGCGTCAATGCGCTTGACACCGGCTTGACCCTGGGCGATCTCGCCGCGGTGATGCCGGGGCGTCCAGACGGCATCGTCCTGCCGAAATGCGAGGGTGCCGCCGACGTCAACCGGCTTGCGCTGTATCTCGATGCATTCGAGGCAGCGTCGGGATTGACGCCAGGAAGCACGCGCATCGTCGTGGTCGCGACCGAAACGGCGCGTGCGGTTCTGAAGTTGCACGACTTCGAGGGCGCCAGCCCGCGGTTGTGGGGCATGATGTGGGGTGCCGAGGATCTTGCGGCATCGCTTGGCGCTTCGGGCAACCGGGCCAACGGCCGCTTTCGCGGTCCGTTCCTGCTGGCCCGCGATCTGTGCCTGATCAGCGCCGCGTCGATCGGCGTGGTGGCGATTGATACCATCGCCGCCGATATCGACGATCTCGCCGCGCTAAAGGAGGAGACCATCGCGGCCCGGCGCGACGGCTTCCTGTCCAAAGCGGTCATTCACCCCAAGCATGTCGACGTGGTCAATGCGGCATTCATGCCGACGGAAGAGGAAATCGTCTCAGCACGGAAGATCGTCAAGGCGTTCGGCGACAACCCGGAATCCGGCGTCGTCAGGGTCGACGGCAAGATGGTCGACAAGCCGCATCTCCGCGCCGCGCTCAATACGCTGGCGCTGGCTGGGCAGAAACCCTGAAGGGTCCGCGGGCCCGTTGTGCGCGCGATGGAACCAAAAGCGCGATGGCGAATTGATGGGGCAATCCCAATCCAGGAGATCGCCATGAAAACCCTCGTCATCTGCGTTGCCGCCCTGAGCTTCGCATTTTCGACCTCCGCCGACGCCAAGGGTTGCATCAAAGGCGCCATCGTCGGCGGCATCGCCGGGCATTTCGCCGGGCACGGCAAGTTGGGAGCGGTGGCCGGGTGCGTGATCGGACATCACGAGGCCAACAAAACCGATGCGGACCGGGCGAACCAGAAGCAGGATCCGGATCACAAGATCTGACAAAACCGCCCTGGTGCGAACCATTGCTGCCGCAATCCAGGCGATAGTGAAGTTGGCCGGCAGTTTCACGGGATGAATACAACGACCCCAGCCACCGGTTGGGGTCCTTTGCGTTCGAAACGGACCGGTTTGCAAAGGGTGGGCGCGCGACAGTGGTATTACATCGGGACGTGTATTGGCTCGGAAAACAATGGGCCGTGACCGGCTATGGCATCCAGGCGGTCGACAAAAAGCTTGAAATGAAGTTTGACGTCGAGGCACACCGGATCTGGGAGGAGGGCCTCGAAGAAGCTTTGGCCTCGGAGAGTTGGTTCGATCGGCAAGACTTCACCGAAGCGCTTGATATCGCCAGACGGCGGGCACGGGAAAATCCGGCGACATTCCGGCCGGCGTTGAGCGACGAGAAGTGATCGATCCGGCCTCACGTCGCCATCGTCGTGGCGTTCTCATTCCGCCGCCTTGGCGGCGGTCTTGGACGTGAACATCCGCGTCGGCGCCGGAAAGCCGCAAGATGTGCCGTCGGTGACCTTGACCTGGTCCTCCCACGGTAGCCGGAAAGTGCCGGCAACCATGTCCTGCATGAAGGTATAGGGGCAATCCATCGCGCCGCCTTTCACCGCCACATAGCCGCGGTGCCACAATTGGTAGATGTTGTTCTCGACGCCCCAGTGGATCCGCGCCTCGCGCACCAGGTCGGGTCGCACTTCGGCAGTGATGATCTCGTCGGCGCGGCCGGTGGTGCCATGGGCGATGACGGTGCCGTCGAAATTCACGATCATGCCTTCGCCCATCGAATCGAACGAACCGTCGGAGCCGCACATGCAGACGTTGGCGGTGACCATCAGGTTCTGGAATGCGTTGGCCTGGTTGGTGAAGCGCCAGCTTTCGCGGATTGGCGCGGTGTAGCCGGCGGTGCGGATCATGATCTCGGCGCCCTTGTAGGCGCATTCGCGCGCCATCTCGGGGAACATGCCGTCATGGCAGATGATCAACGCCAGCTTGGCCCCCTTCGGTCCATCGATCACCGGAATGCCGAGGTCGCCGGGCTCCCAGGGTTCGACCGGGATCCAGGGGTGCAGCTTGCGATAATACAGCTGGATCTCGCCGTGGTCGTCGATGACGAGGCCGGAATTATAGGGGTAACCGTCGGGGTTGAACTCCATGATGGAGAAGCAGCCCCAGATCTGGTGCTCGATGCAGGCCTTCCTGAAGGCAGCAACCTCCGGGCCGTCCATCCGGCACATGATGGCGGGATTGGTGTCCATCGACAGGCCGTGCAGGGAATATTCCGGGAATACCACGAGATCCATGGTGCCGAGATTACGCCTGGCCTTGCCGACCATGGCGACGATTTTTTCGGTCTGCCGGGCCAGGTCTTGCGGGGTCACCACCACGGGCAACTGCAGTTGAACCAGACCGATGACGACGCCTTCAGGTGATTTGTTGAGGCCGCCCAATCCGCTCATGTTCCGCTCCCTGTCTTCGCTGCCTTGTTTGGACGTAAGCCCGCGCGGGCATCGCCGGGCTCGCTACGACAAGCAAATCCGATGCCGGGAAAGCCGTTTTTGGGTCCGATCTGTGGCGCGGACTGGCCGCAGCGGCTGGGTCCGAGGAAAAAAGTCCGCAAGCCTGATGGAACGGCCCTTGCTTCTTTTTGGTTCGGCTGCAATCTGGCCCGGTCATCCGCCTGCTTCCACGCGAAATCGCGAGATTCCCTCAGATGAGCCAACTCCTAGTCCATGTCGGCGACTTCACTTTTCAGGCTCGCTTTGAAGAGCAACTGGCGCCGAAAACCGTCGCGGCATTTCGCAAGGCGATGCCGTTCGAAAGCCAGGCCATTCACGTCCGCTGGAGCGGCGAGGGTGTCTGGATGCCGCTCGGCGACCGCGACTTCGGCGTCACTTACGAAAACCACACGAGCTATCCCGCGCCCGGCCATATCATCCTCTATCCCGGCGGAATCTCGGAAACCGAAATCCTGCTCGCCTATAGCGGCGTGCATTTCGCCAGCAAGATGGGTCAGCTCGCCGGCAACCATTTCATCACCCTGACCTCCAACCTCGAAAGCCTGCCCGAGATGGGTAAGACCGTGCTCTGGAAGGGCGCGCAGAAGGTCCTGATCGAGGAAGTCTGATGACCGAGGTCGATTATCCCCGCGATCTGCGCGGCTACGGCCGCAACCCGCCCGATCCGCGCTGGCCCGGTGGCGCGCGCGTCGCCGTCCAGTTCGTCGTCAATTTCGAGGAAGGCGGCGAGAACAACATCCTGCACGGCGACCGCGCCTCGGAGGCGTTCCTGTCGGACGTGCTTGGCGCCCAGCCCTGGCCGGGACAACGCCACGCCAATATCGAATCGATGTTCGAATACGGCTCGCGCGCCGGCTTCTGGCGGCTGTGGCGGATGTTCACCGGGCGCAAGCTGCCGGCCACCGTGTTCGGCGTGGCGACGGCGCTGAAGCGAAATCCGGAAGTTGTCGCGGCCATGCAGGAGGCTGGCTGGGACATCGCCAGCCACAGCCTGAAATGGGTCGAACACAAGGACATGTCGGAAGTCGAGGAGCGGGTCGAGATCGCGGAGGCGATCCGCGTCCACACCGAGGCCACCGGGGCGCGTCCGCTCGGCTGGTACACCGGGCGCAGCTCCTTCAACACCCTGCGGCTCCTGATGGAAGCCGGCGGGCTGATGTATTTGTGCGACTCCTACGCCGACGACCTGCCGTACTGGCTCAAGGGACCGAACGGTCCGCATCTGATCATTCCCTACAGCCTCGACGCCAACGACATGCGCTTCGTCAATGCTCAGGGCTTTGGCGGCGGCGATCAGTTCTTCACCTACCTCAAGGACAGTTTCGACGTGCTCTACGCCGAGGGCGAGACCGCACCAAAGATGATGTCGGTAGGGCTGCATTGCCGGGTGGTTGGCCGCCCCGGGCGCGCCGCGGCGCTGGGACGGTTCCTTGATTACATCAAGGGCTTCGAGAAGGTCTGGGTGCCGACCCGGCTGCAGATTGCGCAGCACTGGCACGCCAACCTGAAGCATCTTGCCGCCGATGCCCGCGAGGTCGGATAGGCACCCCGAAATGTCGCAGAAAACGCTGTCCGAGCTTAACGAATGCAGCACCGCCGACTTCGTCGCGGCGCTGGCCAATATTTTCGAGCACTCGCCCTGGATTGCCGAGCAGACCGTGGCGGCAAGACCGTTCAAGGGCGTGCGGCACCTGTTCGACGCCATGGTCGCGGCGGTGGAGGGCGCGACGCCGGAAGCCCGACTGGCGCTGATCAAGGCGCACCCCGATCTCGCCAACAAGACCCAACGTGCCGCGGGGTTGACCCCGGAATCCGACGCCGAGCAAAACAGCGTCGGACTCGATCGGCTGTCGGGCGCCGAATACGAGGCATTCGAGCGCGTCAACAATGCCTACCGCGCCAAATTCGCCATTCCCTACATCGTCTGCGTCCGCCGCCACACCAAGGATTCAATCCTGCGCGATTTCGAGCGCCGGTTGCCCAACGATGCGAGCACGGAGGTGGCGACTTCGATTGCCGAGATCAACCGCATCGCCGCCCTGCGCCTCGATCAACTGGTGAAGTCGGAGGACCGGCTGCCGGTGAATGGATGGCTGTCGACCCATGTACTCGATACCCACAGCGGCAAGCCCGCGGCGGGCGTCGCGATCGAACTGGTCGAACTTTCCGACCTTGGCGCAAGCCGCGTCATTGCCCGCGCCACCACCAACAGCGACGGCCGCACCGACCAACCCCTGATCCACGGCCGGCCACTGCCGATCGGCCGCTATGAGCTGAGTTTTCGCGTGGCGAGCTACTTCGGCGGGCGAGGCGTGCCGCTCAGCGATCCGCCTTTTCTCGATCACATCCCGCTGCGCTTTGCGATTGCCGAGCCGGAAAGCCATCTCCACGTGCCGCTCCTGGTCACGCCATGGAGCTACGCGACCTATCGCGGCAGCTGACCCTCAGCCCTGATGCCGCCGCCCATGGACCCCAAACAGGCGATCTGGATCAAGGACCCACTGGCGATCCTCGCCGACGGCGCCGAGCGCGGCATCGTGGTCCAGAACGGCAGGATTGCCGAACTGGTGCCGGCGGGCCGTGAGCCGGCTACCGCCGGCGCGGCCATCTTTGAGACCAGCGCCCATGTGGTGCTGCCCGGCCTGATCAATACCCATCACCACTTCTATCAGACCCTGACCCGGGCGCTGCCGGCAGCGCTTGATCGCGAACTGTTTCCGTGGCTGCAGGCGCTTTATCCGGTGTGGGCGCGGCTGACGCCCAAGGCGCTCGACCTCGCCGTTACTGTGGCGATGTCAGAGTTGCTGCTGAGTGGCTGCACCACCACCACCGACCATCACTACGTGTTTCCGGCCGGCCTGGAAGATGCCGTCGACATCGAGGTTGCGGTCGCCAAAAGCCTCGGCGTCCGGGTGCTGTTGACCAGGGGATCGATGAACCGCTCGCAGCGCGACGGCGGCCTGCCCCCGGACAGCGTGGTCCAGGACGAAGACACCATCCTCGCCGACAGCGAGCGGGCGGTCGGCCGGAATCACCAGCGCGGTGAAGACGCCATGGTGCAGATCGCGCTGGCGCCGTGCTCGCCGTTTTCGGTGACGACATCCTTGATGACCGCGACCGCGACACTGGCCACCAAGCTCGATGTCCGGCTGCACACCCATCTTGGAGAGACTGAGGACGAGAATCGCTATTGCGAGCAGATCTACGGCTGCCGGCCGCTCGACTATCTTGAACAATGCGGCTGGCTGAATAAGCGGACCTGGTTGGCGCACGGCATTCATTTTAACGGCGGCGAAATGACGCGGCTCGGCAGGGCCGGGACCAGCATCAGCCATTGTTCCTGCAGCAACCAGATCCTGGCGTCCGGCTGCTGCCCGGTTTGCGACATGGAGGCGGCGGGCGTCGCCATCGGATTGGGAGTTGACGGCTCGGCCTCGAACGACGAATCCAACCTGATGCAGGAGGTGCGCGCCGCTTTCCTGCTGCAGCGCGCCCGCTACGGCGTCGGGCGCGTCAGCCACAAGGATGCGCTGCGCTGGGCAACCAAAGGCTCGGCCGCCTGTGTCGGCCGCCCGGAGCTCGGTGAAATCGCGGTCGGGAAGATGGCGGATCTGGCGTTGTTCAAGCTCGACGAGCTGCGTTTCTCCGGTCACGGCGATCCGTTGGCGGCGTTGGTGCTGTGCGGCGCCCACCGCGCCGACCGGGTCATGGTCGGGGGCAACTGGGTGGTGCGCGACGGCGCCATCCCCGGGCTCGACGTGGCGGACCTGATCCGTCGCCACAGCGCGGCGGCGCGGGCGATGCACGCGGGATAGCTGGCGTCGTCATCGCGAGCCAACGGGTCGCGCGAATGCGTGCCCGATGACAGGTTCCACGAAACAAAAGGTCCGGGCGTTGCCGCCCGGACCTCGTCGTCGCGGCAAATACCGCCGCTTACTTCGGGATCGAGTCGTCGATGCCTTTTACGTAGAAGTTCATGCCGAGCACGGTGCCATCATCGAGATGGTCGCCGCCCTTGCAGTCGACCGGCTTGCCGTCCTGACCCATGATCGGGCACTTGAACGGGAACAGCTTGCCGTCGATGATGGCGGCCTCGGTGTCCATTGCCAGCTTCTTCACGTCGTCGGGCATGTTGGTGTAGGGCGCCATCACCACCGTCTTGGACTTCAGGCCGCCCCAGGTGTCTTCCATCTTCCAGGTGCCGTCGAGCTGGGCCTTGACCCGCTGGATATAGTAAGGCGCCCAGTTGTCGATGATCGAGGTGAGCTGCGTCTTCGGCCCGAACTTGATCATTTCGGAATCCTGGCCGAAGGCCAGCTTGCCGCGCTCGGATGCGACCTGCATTGCCGCCGGGCTGTCGGTGTGCTGCATGATGATGTCGGCGCCCTGGTCGATCAGCGCCTTGGCGGCGTCGGCTTCCTTGCCCGGGTCGAACCAGGTGTTGGCCCAGATGATCTTGACCTTGATGTTGGGGTTGACGCTCTGGGCGCCGAGCATGGTGGCGTTCATGCCCATGATGACTTCCGGAATCGGGAACGAGCCGATATAGCCGAGCACGCCGGCCTTCGACATCTTGCCGGCGATGACGCCCTGGATGTAACGGCCCTCGTAAAACCGGCCGTTGTAGATCGACATGTTCTTGTCCTTCTTGAAGCCCGTGGCGTGCTCGAAATGCACGTCGGGATATTTCTTGGCTACCTTCAGCGTCGGATCCATGTAGCCGAACGAGGTGGTGAAGATCAGCTTGTTGCCGGCGCGCACCAATTGTTCGATGGAGCGCTCGGCGTCCGGACCCTCGCTGACGTTCTCGAGATAAGTGGTCTCGATCTTGTCGCCGAGCTCCTTGACCAGGGCCAGGCGTGCCTGGTCATGCTGGTAGGTCCAGCCGAGATCGCCGACCGGGCCGAGATAGATGAAGCCGACCTTGAGCTTGTCGGCAGCGGATGCGCTGCTCAGGCTTGCTCCGGCGGCGAGGATCGCCGCGGTTGCCGCAATGAGAAGTTTTCTCATGGAGTTCTCCGGTTTTAACGCAGGGGTGGACTAACGATCCCGATGCGCGCCGCCCCGTCGCGCGCTTCGGGCAGGCTTATCGATCAGGCACGAACACCGTACCGAGCGCGGCCGGTGCGGTCGAGCCGCCGGTGCGCGCGCGCGATATCAGAACCAGGACGATGACAGTTGCCAGATACGGTAAGCATGACATGAACTGGGAAGGAATGCCGACGTGCAAGGCCTGCGCATGAAGCTGCAGGATGGTCACGGCGCCGAACAGGTAGGCGCCGGTTACCACGCGGCCCGGCCGCCAGGATGCGAACACCACCAACGCCAGCGCGATCCAGCCGCGCCCCGCGGTCATGCCGGGAATGAAGAACGGCGTATAGGCCAGCGGCAGATAGGCGCCCGCCAGGCCCGCGCAAGCGCCGCCGAACAGCACGGCGAAGAGGCGGATCCGCAGCACCGGATAGCCCAGCGCATGCGCCGAGGTGTGGTTGTCGCCGGCAGCCCGCAGCACCAGGCCCGCCCGGGTGCGGTACAGGAACCACCACACGGCGATCACCAGCAGCAGCGACAGGTACACGAAGCCGTCTTCGCCGAACAGGATCCGGCCGGCGAACGGAACGTCAGTCAGTCCGGGGATGTAAAGATGCGGCGCCGGCGTAATCCGCTCGCCGACGAAGCCGGCTCCGATCAGGCCGGACAGGCCGACGCCCAGGATGGTCAGCGCCAGGCCGGTGGCGACCTGGTTGACCGCGAGGCCCAGCGTCATCAGGGCAAAGATCAGCGACAACGCGGATCCTGCGAGAATTCCGCACAGCGCGCCGACGACGATGGAGCCGCTGGCGAGGGCGCCGCCAAAGCCGCAGGCCGCACCAACGATCATCATGCCCTCGACGCCGAGGTTGAGCACGCCGGCGCGCTCGGTGACCAATTCTCCGATGGCCGCGATCAACAGAGGCGTCGAGGCCGCCAGAACAGAGAGGATGATGGCCTCAAGCAACACCATCGGCGGCCTTTCGCTGCGGCAGGATCAGCCTGATCCGGTACAGGATCAGGGAATCGCAGGCCAGCACGTAGAACAAGAGGATGCCCTGGAACACCTTGGTCATGTCGAGCGGTATCTTCATGGCGATCTGCGCCTGCTCGCCGCCGATGAAGGTCAGCGCCAGGAACAGCCCTGCAATTAATATTCCAATCGGATTGAGCCGTCCAAGGAACGCGACGATGATGGCGGTGAAGCCATAGCCCGGCGAGATGCCTGGCTGCAGGTGTCCGACCGGACCCGCGACCTCGATGATTCCGGCAAGGCCCGCCAGCGCGCCGGACACGGCGAAGGTCAGGAGAATCAACTGGTTGGAATTGAAGCCGCCGAACCGGGCGGCGCGCGGCGCGGCGCCGACGACGCGGATTTCGAAGCCCTTGATGGTGCGTCCCAACAGCACCGCCGCGCCGGCGACGACCACCAGCGCGATCACCGCGCCCAGATGCAGGCGCCCGCCCTCGATCAAAACCGGCACCGTCGCCACCGGATCGAATTCGGCGGTGGTCGGAAAATTGAATCCCTTCGGATCGCGCCACGGCCCGCGCACCATGTAGTCGAGCAGCAGATCGGCGACATAGACCAGCATCAGGCTGGTCAGGATTTCGCTGGCGCCGAATCGGACCTTGCAGATCGCCGGGATCAGCGCGTACAGCGCCCCCGCCGCGGCGGCGAGCAGCATCATCGCCGGCAGCACCCAATGGCCGGCGTCGGTGCCCTGGGTTTTGACCGCCAGCCAGCTGCCGGCGACGGCGCCGATCAGGAACTGGCCTTCGGCGCCGATATTCCAGACATTGGCGAGATAGCACAGCGACAGCCCGACCCCGATCATCACCAGCGGCGTTGCCTTCACCACCAGTTCCTGCAGCGAATAGCTGTCGGTCAGGGGAGCGATGAAGTAGGCGTGGAGCGCGGCAAACGGATCCTTTCCGATAATCGCAAACAGGATCGTCATGGTGACGATCGTCAGCGCGATGGCAATCAGCGGCGAAACCAGCGCGATCGTGGTCGACCGCTCGGCGCGTTTTTCAAGCACCAGCTGCATGCGCCACTTCCTTTGGTGTCAGGCTGCTGCCGCCCATCAACAGGCCGAGTTTTTCGCGGTCGGCGTCCGCGGTGGCCAGCGCTTCCGACAGCCGGCCGTGGAACATCACCGCAATCCGGTCGGCGATCTCGGCCAGTTCATCGAGGTCCTGGCTGGTCACCAGCACCGCGGCGCCCTTGGCGGCGAGATCGAGCAGCGCCTGACGGATCACTGCCGCCGCCCCGGCGTCGACGCCCCAGGTCGGCTGGCTGACCACCAGCACGGCGGGATTGCGCAGGATCTCGCGGCCGACGATGAATTTCTGCAGGTTGCCGCCGGACAGGCTGGCGGCTTCCGGATCGCGCTTGGCCTTGCGGACGTCGAAGGCTTCGGTGGCGCGGTCGACCGTGGACAGGGTCGCCGCGGTGTTGACGAAGCCGCGCTGGACCATTCCGCTCGCCGCATGACCGGTGAGCAACGCGTTTTCGGAGAGTTTCATCCGCGGCGCGGTGCCATGCCCTAAGCGTTCCTCCGGCACGAAGGCGGCGCCGAGCTTGCGGCGTTCGGTAATCGAGAGGTGGCCCGCGGCTTGGCCGTCATAGATGATGGTGCCGGGTTCCTGCGCCAGCCGTTCGCCGGACAGCGCGGCGAACAGTTCGTCCTGGCCGTTGCCGGCGACGCCGGCGATGCCGAGGATTTCGCCGCCCTTCAATTCCAGCGAGATGTGCGCAAGCCGCACGCCGTGCGGATCGTCGGGCTCGAGGCACAGATCGTTGACGACCAGGCGCGGGATCGTGGTCTGCCGGCCGGCGGCGGCCTTGACCTGCTTGATGTCGGCGCCGACCATCATGCGGGCGAGCGAGGCCGCGGTCTCGGTTCGCGGATTGCAGGTCGAAACTTTCCTGCCCCCGCGCAAAATGGTCGCGGTGTCGCACAGCCGTTTCACTTCCTCGAGCTTGTGGCTGATGTAGAGGATGGCGCGGCCTTCCGACTTGAGCCGCTCCAGCACCACGAAAAGCTGGTCCGCCTCCTGCGGCGTCAAGACCGCGGTGGGCTCGTCGAGGATCAGGAATTTCGGGTCCTGCATCAGCGCCCGCACGATCTCGATGCGCTGGCGCTCGCCAACCGACAGCTGCCACACCTCGCGCTTCGGATCGAGCGGCAGCCCGTAGACGTGGGATACCTGCTCGAGCCGCGCCGACATGTCCTTGAACGTCTCCTTGCCGTCGAGCCCCAGCGCCACATTCTCGGCGACGGTGAGGTTGTCGAACAGCGAGAAGTGCTGGAACACCATGCCGATGCCGCGCGCGCGGGCTTCCGACGGCCCGGCGAGCACCATCTTCTCGCCCTGCCAGCGCATTTCGCCGTCGCTCGGCTGGATCAGGCCATAGATGCACTTGACCAAAGTCGATTTGCCGGCGCCGTTCTCGCCCAGCAGCGCGTGGATCTGCCGCGGCCAGACCTCGATGTCGATGTGGTCGTTGGCGAGAAAGCTGCCGTAGCGCTTGGTGAGACCGATGGTCTGCAGCAATGGCGCTGGGTCGGAACGCAGATGGGAAGGCGTTGGATCAAGCATGCACGCTCACGCGTCGGAGGAAGCCCGTCTCCAATACTGGGCCAAATCGGACGGCGGCGTAAGTATCGAATTTTCCACAATCCCCGGTCGTTTTCCGAGTTGCGGGCATTTTTTGTGCTGCGAAACCCGAGAAAGCCCTTTCTGCATGCATGTTGCTTAGGTAATATTATACCATAAATTTAGCCGCGCCTGGCCCATACGCCGGCGTGGAGGGCCGCGGCTTCGTCCTCCAGCAACGGCCCGACGACTTCAACCGGCCGTTGTCCGGTCTCGAACACCTTGCGGCACGGCAGGTCGAGGGTGGGATTTTCCGGATGGTCCCCGGTCAGCGTCCGCAACCGCGTTTCGCTCAAGCCATAGACCAGCCGGCCGATCCCTGCCCAGTAGATCGCGCCGGCGCACATGGCGCAGGGCTCGGCGGAGGAATAGAGCGTGCTCGTCCGGAGGATGTCGGCGCCGTAGGTCGTGCAGGCCTGCGTGGCGAGCAGACGCTCGGCATGCGCGGTGCCGTCACGCGACGGCATGTAGCCGTTCTCGGTTTCGATCAGGACGCGGCCCTGGCTGTCGACCAGGATGGCGCCGAACGGGTGGTTGCCGTGGCTCGTGGAGCGGCGCGCCACTTCGAACGACCGGCGCAGGAAAATTTCGTCCGATCCGGTTGGCTCTTGATCCGAACCTTCCCCCATAGTGCCGCTCCCTTTGGCTGCGGCCCCCGCCGCTGAGCCATTGGAAGGCGCAGATGCGATCATGTCCAGCGCGGAGCTTGCAGGGGGATGGGCTTCGCAAGAACTCTAATGCCCCGCCATATGCCGCCCGATCTCCGTCAGATCCGCCTCGCTCGCCCGCGCCTCGTAGACGAACTGGCCGTGGAAAATCACCACCAGCCGATCCGACAGTTCCAGCAGTTCGTCGAGGTCCTCGCTGACCAGGAGCACCGCGGCGCCGCGGTTTCTGGCGGCCATGATCTCGGCGTGGATCTGCGCCACCGCGGCGAAGTCGAGGCCGAAGCAGGGGTTGGCCGCGATCAAAACCTCGACGTCGCCGCCGAGTTCGCGGGCCAGCACGGTGCGCTGGACGTTGCCGCCTGACAGCGCCGAAATCGGGGTGTCCGGGGTCCGGGTCTTGATCTTGTAGAGCCCGATCTTTTTGGTGGCGTCGTCGCGGAACGCGGTCTTGTTGAGCCACCAGCCGCCGACCGCGAACGGGGCGCGGTCGAATTCGCGAAACGCGATGTTGTCGGCGACGCTCATGCCACCGACGCAGGCGTTCTTCAGCGGCTCCTCCGGCAACAGCGACATCTTGTGGCGGCGCATTTCCTCGCGGCTGGCATGGTAGGCGTCGCCGGCGACGCGCATTTCGCCGCCCGCCGCCTCGCGCTGGCCGGCCAGCATTTCGACCAGCTGGCGCTGGCCGTTGCCGGAGACCCCGGCGATACCGACGATCTCGCCGGCGCGCACCGCAAGTGACACGTCACGGACTGCGATCGCGCCGGCGTCGTCGAGCGCGCTGAGCTTGTCGAGCTCCAGCTTGATGGCGCCGACATGCCGACCCGGGCGGGTTGAACGGTAAGTTCTTCGGCGCCGATCATGCTGCGCGCCATCTCGTCCGGCGTCAGTTCGGCGACCAGGCCATGGCCGGCGAGCTTGCCGCGCCGCAGGATGGTCACCTCGTCGGCGAACGCCATCACCTCGCGGAACTTGTGGGTGATCATCAGGATGGTCAGGTCGCCCTTGACCACCATGGCGCGCAGCATGCCGAGCACCTCGTCGGCTTCGCCCGGCGTCAAAACCGAAGTCGGCTCGTCGAGAATGAGAAAGCGGCGCTTGAGATAAAGCTGCTTGAGGATCTCGCATTTCTGCCGCTCGCCGGCCGAGATGTCGGAAACCCTTGCATTGAGCGGCACCTTGAACGGCATCTCGGCCAGGAACGCTTCGAGATCCCGGGTTTCCTTTTTCCAGTCGACCACGGCGGGAACGTCGTCGCGGGCGAGCACGAGATTCTCGGCCACCGTCATCGCCGGCACCAAAGTGAAATGCTGGTACACCATGCCGAGACCGAGCGCATGGGCATCCTTCGGATTGGCGACCCTTTGCTCGCGGCCGCCGACCATCACGGTGCCTTCGGTCTGGTGGTAGTAGCCCATGATGCATTTCACCAGCGTGCTCTTGCCGGCGCCGTTTTCGCCGAGCAGCGCATGGAACGAACCGGGCCTGACCTTGAGTTCGACGTTGTCGAGCGCGGTGAATTCGCCAAACCGCATGGTCATGGCCAGCGCGTCGACGCCGAAGGTGCCGGGCGGGAAGGGGACCTCGCCGATGATCATGTCAAGGCTCCGATCATGGCGCTCGATGTCGCCACGGCGCCGAACACGCCGCCCTGCATCTTGATCATCTTCAGGGCGTGGTCGTGGTTGCTCTTGTCGGTGGCGGCGCAGCAGTCCTCGATCAGCACGCATTCGAAGCCGCGGTCATTGGCCTCGCGCATGGTGGTGTGGACGCAGACGTCGGTGGTGATGCCGGTCAGTACGATGTTCTCGATGCCGCGCAGCCGCAGCATCAGCTCGAGGTCGGTGGCGCAGAACGAACCCTTGCCCGGCTTGTCGATAATCGGCTCATTCGGCAGCGGCGCCAGATCCGGAATGATCTCCCAGCCGGGTTCGCCGCGCACCAGCACGCGGCCGCACGGTCCGGGATCGCCGATGCCGGCGCCGATCTGGCGCGAGCGCCAGCGCTTGTTGGCGGGCAAATCCGTGAGATCGGGACGGTGGCCCTCGCGGGTATGGATGATGTGAAAACCCTGCGCGCGCATCACCGCCAAGAGGCGCTTGATCGGCTCGATCGGCGCCCGGGTCAGCGACAGGTCGTAGCCCATCTTGTCGACATAGCCGCCGACGCCGCAGAAATCGGTCTGCATGTCGATGATGACCAGCGCGGTGTTTTCCGGCCGCAGGTCGCCGTTGTAGGGCCACGCATAGGGTTCGGAACTTATGTAGCGCTCAGGCATCGGATTTGCTCGCTGCTTGTAGAAGGCCTCTCAACCGTCATGCCCGGGCTTGTCCCGGGCATCCACGTCTTGCTGCCCCCTCCGGAAGAAAGACGTGGATGGCCGGGACGGAGCCCGGCCATGACGAACTCTGAGTCAAATTTCACCGTCATCATCGCGTGATCGACAGCTCTGCCGGCGCGCCGGTCAGGGTCCGTTTCGGCGAACAGGTGATGATCATGATCACCAGCGTCAGAATATAGGGCGCGGCGTTGAACAGGTGATAGCCGGTGGTGACGCCGACCGATTGCAGCGCCGGCCCGAGCGCCGCGGCGCCACCGAACGCGAGCGAGGCCCACAGGCACAGCATCGGGTCCCAGCGCGCGAAGATCACCAGCGCCACCGCGGTGATGCCCTGGCCGCTGGACAGGCCTTCGTTCCAGCTGCCGGGATAGAACAGCGACAGGAACGAGCCGCCGACCCCGGCCAGGAAACCGCCGCACATGGTGGCGCGCAGGCGAATGATGTTGACGGAATAACCCATGGCGCGGGCGGCGTCGGCGCTTTCGCCGGCAGTGCGGATCAGCAGGCCCCAGCGCGTGGTGCGGAACGCCCAGAACAAGACCGGCGCCAGCACCACGCCCAATAGAAACAGAACGTTGATGCGCAGCGCCGAGCGCAGCTGTGGCACCTCGCTCCACCAGCCGAAGTCGATCGCGGGCAGCCGTGGCGCCGTCGGCTCGATCAGCGGCTTGCCGAAATAGAACGCCAACCCCGTGCCGAACAGCATCAGCGCGATGCCGACGGCGACGTCGTTCACTCTGGGCAGCGAGCAGATGCCGGCATGCAGCGCGCCGAGCATAGCGCCGGTCAGGCCGGCGGCCAGCACGCCGAGCCAGGGCGAGCCCGAAAGGTAGGAGATGCCGTAGGCGCTCATCGCCCCCATCACCAGCGTGCCTTCGAGGCCGAGGTTGATGCGCCCGGAGCGCTCGGTGATGCATTCGCCGAGGCTGACGAACAGGAACGGCGTCGAGATGCGGATCGCGCCGCCGAATACCGCGAGCGGGACCGTCCAGAGTCCAATGCTTCCGTCCGCCATTTCAGGATTTTCCTTTCAGGAAACCGATACGCCCGTACAGCGCATCGCTGGCCAGGACCGCGACGAAGATCATGCCCTGCAGCACCTGCACCGAGGCGTCCGGCAGCCCGAGCCGGCGCTGCAGCAATCCGCCGCTGGCACCGATGCCGCCGAGCAGGATGGCGACCGGAATCACGGCCAGCGGATTCTGTCGCGACAAAAACGCCACCAGGATGCCCGTAAAACCGTAACCGGCGGCGAGGTTGGCGTTGGTGCGGCCCTGCACCGCGGCGACCTCGATCATGCCGGCGAGGCCGGCGCAGGAGCCGGCGAGGAAGCAGATGATCATGATCAGCTTGCCGACGCCGAGGCCGACGATCTTGGCGGCGCGGACATTGCCGCCGGCGACGCGGGCGGCAAAGCCGAACACCGTATGGTAGATCAGGATGTAGGAGGCGATGGCGCAAACGATGCCGATCACGAAACCCCAGTGCACGTCGGTGCCGGGGATCGATCCGATCATGTTGGCGGCGCCGATCTCGCGCGTCGACGGCTTGTTGAGGCTGGCGGGATCGCGCATCACGCCCTCGACCAGGTGGTTGAGGATCGCCAGCGCAATATAGACCAGCAGCAGGCTCGAAATGGTTTCGTTGACGCCGCGGTAGTGCCGCAAGCCGCCAGACAGCATGATCCACAGCCCGCCGGCGCCGGCGCCGGCGACCACCATGACCAGTTGCACCAGCAGCGGCGGCGCCGACTGCACCACCAGCGCCGCGCTGGTCGCCGCCAGCGCCCCGATCAGGAGCGCGCCTTCGCCGCCGATGATGACAATGCCGAGCTGCGCCGGCAACGCCGTGCACAGCGCGGTCAGGATCAGCGGTGCTGCACGGGTCAGCGAGTTCTGCCAGGAAAACCAGGTACCGAACGCGCCCTGGTACATGTAGAAATAAAGGTCGAGCGGATTTTTTCCGAACAGCGCGACGAAGACGCCGAAGCCGGCGAGGGCTGATATCAGCGCCCCCGCCGGAATGACGATGAATTCGATCGTGCCGCCGTAGCGTTGGCGAAAGCCGGGCTTTGTCGCCGCGGTGGATTCCACGGCCAGCGTATCGCCAACGCCTGTCGTCACGAAGTCGCTCCGAGCACGCCCTCGACCAGGTAATCCATCTTCTCGAGCTCGGGATCCTTCTGGCCGCGGTCGGTGCCGGCGGTGATGGCCGGCTTGCCCTTGTTGTCCATGATCGGGCCCTTGAAGATGGTGTAGCCCTCTGCGGAGAGGAACTTGGCCTTGATGTCGTCGGCGTGCTTGCGCGCTTCGGCGGACACCATGTCGCCATAGGGCGAGACCTTGACGATCTCTTCCTTGAGGCCACCGCGGTAGAAATTCGGGATCTTTTCACCTGACGCGATCATCTTGACGAACTTCGGATACAGCGCTTCCCAGTTCCACTCGGCGCCGGTGAGATAGGCTTTCGGCGCCAGCGGCGACTGGTTGACGTGATAGCCGCACACCATGGCGCCGCGGCGCGCCGCGTTTTCGACCATGGTCTTCGGCCCGTCGACGTGGCAGGTCAGGACATCGACGCCCTGGTCGACCAGGCTGTTGGTGGCTTCGGCTTCCTTGACCGGCATCGACCAGTCGCCGGTGAAGATCACCTGCGTGGTGGCCTTCGGATTGGCAAGCCGGGCGCCGAGCGTGAAGGCGTTGATGTTGCGCAGCACCTGCGGGATCGGCTTGGCGGCGACGAAGCCGAGCTTGCCGGATTTGCTGGAGTAGCCGGCGACGATGCCGGCAATATACTGGGCCTCGTCGATGTAGCCGAAATAGCTGCCGGCGTTTTTCGCGTCCTTGTCGGTCCACAGACCGCCGCAATGTTCGAAAATCGCCTTCGGATACTTGGCCGCCATCTTGAGCACGTGCGGATTGTAGTATCCGAACGAGGTCGGGAACAACAGCGACGCGCCGTCGAGATTGATCATCGACTCCATGGTCTTTTCGACCGCGTCGGTTTCCGCCACCTTCTCCTCTTCGACCACCTTGAGGCCCGCCATTTTCTTCAGTGCGGCGGCGCCCTGGGCATGGGCCTGGTTGTAGCCGTAGTCGTCGCGCGAGCCGACATAGATGAAGCCGATGGTGGTGTCGGCGGCGGCGGCCGGGCGCAGGCCGGCGGCGGCGCCGAGCGTCAAGGCGGCACTTCCCTGCAGCAGGTGCCGTCGCGAAATCTTGCCAAAATCCATGGGTTGCTCCTTTGGCGGATGGACCGCTGGTAATCACGCGGCTTCGCCTGGTGCGGCGGAGCCCGGACAGGATGTCGCAAGCTTCATGCCAATGACTTGGGAGCGGGCATGCTTGGTCAAGCATCTGAATATGCATCATAATAATGCTACGTAGAGGGCGATCCAAAACCATGCAGGATTTGGTGTGGCTATATTTTAGGCATTGTACAGATGTTGTATGCAATCGCGTTAAGCAGTCGTCAGGGGTCTGGGAACGCCCAAGCGCTGCATAACGGGCAGGTGCGGGCGCGGTTTTGCCGGCTGCTTCGCCGGCCACCACCTGATATCTTTATCCGGGGACTTAAAAGCCGTTGGAAGTGTCAGCCTGCTGGCACCGAACTTGTATTCATGATCCGCACATCCGTGGCGATCCACGACGGATGACTGGATCGGCGGAGAATCTTGGCCACGATGGCAGCTGAAATCGCCAATTCCAAAGGTCATTCGCTTGGCGACGCGATCGTCGGCCGGATCGACGCGCTGGCCGCGATCTCGGAAGCGCCCGACAACCTGACCCGGATCTTCCTCACCCCCGAGCACCGCACGGCGGCCAACCTTATCCTGGCCTGGATGCGCGAGGCGGGCATGTGGGCGCAGCTCGACGCCATCGGCAACGTGTGCGGCCGCTATGAAGGTGATCGCCCCGGCCTGCCATGCCTGATGCTGGGTTCGCACTACGACACCGTGCGCGACGCCGGCAAATGGGACGGACCGCTCGGACTGGTCACGGCGATCTGTTGCGTTGCCGATCTGAACCGGCGCGGGCGCCGGCTGCCGTTCGCCATCGAGGTCACCGGTTTCGCCGACGAGGAGGGCGTGCGCTACACCTCCGCGCTGCTCGGCAGCCGCGCCGTGGCCGGCACTTTCGTCGAAAGCGTGCTCGGCACCCGCGACAGGGGTGGCATCACCATGCGGGACGCGCTGACGCAATTCGGTCTCGACCCGGACCACATCGGCGCGGCGTCGCGGGTGCGCAGCGAACTGCACGGTTATGTCGAACTGCATATCGAGCAGGGCCCGGTGCTCGAGACCGAGAATTTGCCGGTCGGCGTGGTCAGCGCCATTTCAGGGGCGACTCGCCTCGCGGCAGTGCTGACCGGCATGGCCGGCCATGCCGGCACGGTGCCGATGGCGCTGCGGCGCGACGCGCTGGCAGGCGCCGCCGAATGCGTCACCGCGATCGAGCAGTTCTGCAAGACCGACCAGGGACTGGTCGGCACCGTCGGCTACATCAATGCGATGCCAGGGGCCACCAACGTGATTCCGGGCCGCGCCTCCTTCACCATCGACGTCCGCAGCGGGGCCGATGTGCAGCGCAAGCTCGCGGTGGCCGATATCGTCCGGCAGATCGAAACGATCGCCAAGCGCCGCGAGCTCGCGCTGCAGATCGACGTCACCCATGAGAACCGCACGGTGCCGTGCGCGCCGTGGCTGAAGGCGCAGGTGGCGGACGCCGTCGCCGCGGAAGGCTTTCGCGTGTTCGAACTGCCGAGCGGCGCCGGCCACGACGGCATGGCGATCATCGACATCGCCGACGTGGCGATGCTGTTCGTGCGCTGCCGCGGCGGCGTCAGCCATCATCCCGACGAGCATGTCGAAGTCGCCGACGTCGACGCCGGCGCGCGGGTGCTGCTAAGGCTGATTGAGGGCTTCAGGCCGAACGTGCCGGGGCAATGAAGCGGATCGGATTTCGTAGGATGGGTTGAGCTGTTGCGAAACCCATCACTCAGCCCGTGTGAAACGTGATGGGTTTCGCGAAGAGCTCAACCCATCCTACGGGCTGATCCCCTCTCCACGATCCGCATGCCCGAATGGGAGGAATAGACCGCCATGCTATTGCGCCGGATCGTATGCCACGGTTTCGATTGACATAAGTATCGTCGCAGGTACGTTGCCGAACGGGGAAGCTTCCCACAAGAACAAAAAAGGGCAGGGAACGTCGTGAAACGCGTCATCGCGTCTTGAGCGGGGCTGCGCGGACTTCCGCGTTTGCGCCATTCCACATCCGCAACTACCGCTTTCAATGGCCTTCCGATCTGCTCACCTCCTGGGCGTTTGAGGTAGAGACGCTGGTGCTCGGCTGGTACATCATGGTCGAGACCGGCTCGGTGCTGCTGCTGACCGTATTCGCATCGCTGCAATTTGCCGGGACACTGATCGCGCCGATATTCGGGATGATCGGGGACCGGATGGGGCATCGTGGTCTTCTGGCCGCGATGCGCTTTGCCTACGCGGCCCTTTCCGCGACCACCATGACGCTCGCCCTGACCGGCCATCTGGATCCGCTCAATGTCATGATTCTCGTCGCGATCATGGGATTGGTGCGCCCCTCGGACCTCGGCGTGCGCGGTGCGTTGCTTGCCGATATCATGCCGGCCCGGCACCTGATTGGGGCGATCAGCCTTTCGCGTACGACGCAGGACTCTGCACGCATTGCCGGTGCCTTGTCCGGTGCCGGACTGTTTGCCGCGCTTGGCATCGGTTTCACCTACGTCGCGGTCACCTGTCTCTATTTCGCGGCCGGCATCCTGATGTTGTGCATGACACGGCCGGCGCAAACTCATGGCTCGGTCGATCAGCCGTCGATGGGCTTGCCTGGGCCCTCGCTGCTGCGGGACCTGAAGGAGGGCGTTGTTTATGCCTGGAGCGGTCCCGGCATGCGCGCGGCTCTCTGCGTTGCGTTCCTCGCCAACCTGACCGCGTATCCGCTGACCAACGGACTGCTTCCTTACGTGGCGCGGGACATCTTTCACACGGACCAGACCGGTCTTGGCTATTTGTCGGCGAGCTTCGCGGTGGGTTCGCTGATCGGTTCGATCACGGTCGGTTTGGCGGGTGGGCTGCGCATCGCCAGGCTCTTGATCGGCGCAACGCTGGCCTGGTACGCGATGCTGCTGGTGTTCGTGGAGATCAGAGCCATGCCGGTCGCGATGGCCTGTCTTGTACTCGCCGGTATGGCGCAGAGCATGTCGATGATTTCGGCCGCCGTAATCCTGATGCGGAGCGCGAGCGCGCATCTGCGCGGACGCGTGATGGGCGTGCGCATGATGGTCATCTACGGCCTGCCGCTCGGACTGCTCCCGGCCAGCAGCCTGATCGATTTCATCGGTTATTCGGCGACCGGTACATTTTACGCGGTCTCGGGGTTCATCGCGATGACAGCGATCGCGCTGCATTGGCGCGCCGATCTTTGGCCGGTGCACGCGCCGGCGAATGTGCGGTGAGCCCCAATTCCATCCGATAAACTTGGAGCCCGCGAAAAAGCGGCTCCCGAACTCAGCCGTCCCCTCGGGCCGCAACCAGCAGGAATGTCGGCCGCTCGCGCTCTTCCGCCAGTTCCGGCCTGGCGGCGATCTGCTCGGCGGTGGGACAGAATTCCTCGACGCGCCGGATCATGAAGCCGGATTGGACGAGAAGATTGAGCGTCGTTCCGATCGTGCGATGGTGCTTCAAAACCCCTTTGGCAAGCCAATCGGTGGTCCGCGGTCCTTCCACGAAATAGCGGTCGAGCGGCCATGTCCTGCGGCCGTCGGGCGCAATGGACCACGCCGGATGGCTCGGAGCCATGTAGATCGGGTGCTCGGTCGAGAAGATGAAGTCGCCACCCGGCACCAGCGCCTGGCGTATGGTGCCGAACAGCCGGCCGGCATCCTCGATGTAGTGCAGCGCCAGCGAACTGTAGGCGAGATCGAACCGTGCCGCCGGCAGATCGAGTTGATCGAGGTCGGCTCGTTCGTAGATGATCGAACTGTCCGACGTGGTGGCCCGGGCGCGGGCAAGCATGTTCTCGGACAGGTCGAGGCCCAGGACCTGCGCGGCGCCGTGCTGGCGGGCCCACCGGCAGAACCAGCCGAAACCACAGCCGAGATCGACCACCTTCAAACCATGCATCTCGGGCAGCATGGCACGTAGCGCCGGCCATTCCGCCGCGCCGGCCAGACCTTCGACCGAACGACCGAGGCGGCCATAGCCTGCGAAGAAATCCGGCCGATCGTAAATGTTCTGCGCCAAGTTGCTGCTCACGCCTTTGCTTGCGCAGCCTAACCGCGCCGGCAGCGACTTTCCACTGTTCAGAAATGGGATAGGTTTCGCGCAAGGCCCAACCCAGCCTGCGCCCTGTTGACAAAGCCGGCTCCTATGGCTTGATCCAGCCCATGACTGATTTCCACGGCGTGTTTCCCTATCTGGTTTCGCCGGTCGATTCCGGCGGTAACATCCGGACCGACGTTCTCGGCCGGCTGTGCGACGACCTGATCAAGTCCGGCGTGCACGGGCTGACGCCGCTCGGCTCGACCGGCGAGTTCGCCTATCTGAACCGCGAACAACGCACCACCGTGGTGCGCGCGACCATCGACGCCGCGCAGCGCCGCGTGCCGGTGGTGGCTGGCGTCGCCTCGACGTCGACCGATGATGCGGTAGCGCAGGCCAGGGCTTACCAGAAGCTCGGGGCCGACGGCATCCTGGCCATTCTCGAAGCTTATTTTCCGATTGCCGATGCGCAGGTCGAATCCTACTTCCGCGCCATTGCCGACGCGGTCGACATTCCCGTGGTGATCTACACCAATCCGCAGTTTCAGCGCTCCGATCTCAGTCTCGATGTCATCACGCGGCTCGCCGCGCATCCGCGGATCGGCTATATCAAGGACGCCTCGACCAACACCGGGCGGCTGCTGTCGATCATGAACCGGTGCGGCGACGCCATTGGCGTGTTCTCGGCCTCGGCGCACATTCCGGCCGCGGTCATGCTGATCGGCGGCGTCGGCTGGATGGCCGGTCCGGCCTGCATCGTGCCGCGCCAGAGCGTGGCGCTCTACGAACTCTGCAAGGCCAGGCGCTGGGACGAGGCGATGGCGCTGCAGCGCCGGCTGTGGCGGGTCAACGAGGCGTTCGCCCGCTTCAACCTTGCCGCCTGCATCAAGGCCGGTCTCGCCATCCAGGGTTATGATGTCGGCGATCCGGTCGCACCGCAGGCGGCGCTGACCGCGGATGAACGCAAGGTGGTCGAGGCCGTGTTGCGGGATATCGGATGACGGTTGTTTCCCGATCCCCTTGGCCCATCCGTTGCTTCCCGCTAGAAGCATGTGGTTTAAGATTGGATCGGCGGCTCGCTCCGTCATTGCGAGGAGCGAAGCGACGAAGCAATCCAGCTCTTGCTTGCTGCTTTCTGGATTGCTTCGCTTCGCTCGCAATGACGGACAATAATCAAGGACACCCTTAATGAACATCCTGCCCGGCAACATGCGCTTCGGCGCCGGCCAACCCATCAAGCGTCTCGAGGATCAGCGGCTCCTGACCGGGCGGGGGAAATTCATCGACGACAAGCCGGAAGACGGCGCCTTGTGGCTGTATGTGCTGCGCTCGCCGCATGCCCATGCCCGGATCAGGTCGATCGATACCGGATCGGCCCTCGAGATGCCAGGCGTCGAGACGATCTATACCGGCGCGGACCTCGTCGCCGACGATGTCGGGACGCTGCCGACGCTGCCGATCTTCAAGCGGCCCGACGGCTCGGCGATGACCTTTCCGCCGCGCCGATTGCTGGCCTTCGAGGTGGTACGCTTCGCCGGCGAGGGCGTGGCGGCCGTGGTGGCGACCTCGCGGGCGGCGGCGCAGAGTGCGGCCGAGGCGATCGCGGTGGAATACGAGGTACTGCCGGCGGTGGTCGATCCGGTGGCCGCCATTGCCCCCGGAGCGCCGGCGGTGTGGCCGGCAGCGCCCGACAACATCGTGGCCGCGATGAGCTACGGCGACGCCGCGGCGGTCGAGGCGGCGTTCGCCAAGGCCAAGCATGTGGTGTCGCTCGATATCGTCAGCCAGCGGCTGGTGCCGTCCGCCATGGAGCCGCGCTCGACCATCGCGGAAGTCGACAAGAAGACCGGCCGGCTGACGCTGCACGTGCAGTCGCAAACCCCGACGTCGACGCGCGACATCCTGGCCGACGCGGTGCTGAAGCGGCCGAAGGAAAGCATCCACGTCCTGGTCGGCGATATCGGCGGCGGCTTCGGCCAGAAGACCAGCCTCTATCCGGAAGACGGCATCGTCGCCTATGCGGCGGTGAAGCTGAAGCGCAAGGTGCGCTGGCGGGGCGAACGCACCGACGATTTCGTCGGCGGCACCCACGGCCGCGACCTCACCTCGACCGGCGAGTTCGCCCTCGATGCCAAGGGCCGCGTGCTGGCCTACCGGGTGCGCTCGATCGGCGGCACCGGCGCCTACCAGACTGGCACCGGGGCGCTAATTCCGCTGATCCTCGGACCGTTCGTTCAGACCGGCGTTTATGATCTGCCGCTCGTGCACTACGACATCAAGGCGGTCATGACCCACAGCGCGCCGGTCGGCGCCTATCGCGGCGCCGGGCGGCCCGAGGCGGTGTTCGTGGTCGAGCGGCTGATGGACGCCGCCGCCCGCCAGATCGGCATGGATCCGCGCGCCATTCGCAAGGTCAACTACGTCAAGCCCGGCCAGATGCCCTATACCAACGCGGTGGGCCAAGTCTACGACTCGGGCGCGTTCGAACACATGCTCAAGCGCGCCTGCGAATTGTCCGACTGGGACGGCTTTGCCGCGCGCAGGAAAGCCGCGCAGAAAAGAGGCCTGCTCTACGGCCGCGGACTGACCAGCTACATCGAATGGACCGGCGGCACCGTGCACACCGAAACGGTGAGCCTGCATGCCACCGCGGAAGGGCGCGTCATCCTGCATTCGGGCACCCAGGCCATGGGGCAGGGATTGCAGACCTCCTATGCGCAGATGATCGCCTCTTCTCTCGGCGTCAGCATCGACTCCATCGACGTGGTGCAGGGCGACACCGATCTGGCGCAGGGATTTGGCAGCGTCGGTTCGCGCTCGCTGTTCGTCGGCGGCACCGCGGTCGCCGTCTCCGCCGCCGACCTGATCGCCAAGGCGCGCGAAAAGGCCTCCCACATCCTGGAGGCCGCGGCGGACGATATCGAATACGGCGACGGCTTTTTGACGGTGGTCGGCACCGACAGGCGGATCGGCCTGTTCGAGATCGCCGGCAAGGAGAGCGACCTGCGCCTGAGCGTCGACTCGACCGGCAATGTCGACGGACCGACCTGGCCCAACGGCACCCACATCTGCGAGGTCGAGATCGACCCCGAAACCGGCGTCACCCGGGTGGTGCGCTACACCACGGTGGACGACGTCGGCGTGGCGATCAACCCGATGCTGGTCACGGGGCAGGTCCATGGCGGCGTGGTACAGGGCATTGGCCAGGCCCTGTATGAGGGCGTGTTCTACGATTCCGACGGTCAGCTGTTGACCGCGAGCTACCAGGATTACTGCATTCCGCGCGCCTCGGACCTGCCGCCGATCGAGGTCACGCTGGACGGATCGGCGCCCTGCGTCACCAATCCGCTCGGCGCCAAGGGCTGCGGCGAATCCGGCGCCATCGGCGGCCCGCCCTGCGTCGCCAACGGCGTGATGGACGCGCTGAGCTCGCTCGGCATCAAGACGCTCCACACCCCGCTGTCGCCGGTCAAGGTCTGGCAGGCGATCCAGCAGGCGAAGATGGCGAAGCGGATGCAGGCATAGATCCGTAGGATGGGTTGAGCTGTTCGCGAAACCCATCACCCCTAGCGCCGGCAGCCGATGGGTTTCGCAAGAGCTCAACCCATCCTACATCAACAACAAGAACGCCAACGGGAGAAACGCCATGAAGAGCTTCAAGGTCACCGACTTCAACGCGCCGCTGGTGGAGGTCGATGCGCCGACGCCGCAGCCGTCGGGCACCCAGGTGCTGATCAAGGTGAAGGCCGCCGGGGTCTGCCACAGCGACCTGCATATCTGGGAGGGCGGCTACAATCTCGGCCATGGCCGCAAGCCGCTGTCGCTGAAGGACCGCGGGGTGGCGCTGCCGCTGACCATGGGCCACGAAACCGTCGGCGAGGTGATCGCGCTCGGGCCCGACGCCACAAAAGACAACCCGGGTGGCATCAAGGTCGGCGACACCGCGCTGGTCTATCCGTGGATCGGGTGCGGCAAGTGCGACGTCTGTCGCGCCGGCGACGAAAACATGTGCGCGACGCCGCGTTCGCTCGGGGTGTTTTGCGACGGCGGCTACGCCGACCACATGACGGTGCCGCATCCGCGCTATCTGCTCGACCTCAAGGGGCTCGATCCGGTCACCGCGGCGCCCTATGCCTGCTCCGGGGTCACCACCTACAGCGCGCTGAAGAAGGTCGAGGCGGCTTTCGCGACGCCGATCGTGATCTTCGGCGCCGGCGGGCTCGGGCTGATGGCACTGTCGCTGCTGAAAGCCATGGGCGGCAAGGGCGCCATCGTCGTCGACATCGATGCGCGCAAGCGCGAAGCCGCCGAGACGGCCGGCGCTCTGGCCACCGTCGACGGTGCGGCGCCCGATGCGCTGGCGCAACTGGCGGCGAAAGCCAATGGGCCGATCAGGGCGGTGATCGATCTCGTCGGCAACGCCCAGACCGCGCAGCTCGGCTTCGACTGCCTGACCAAGGGCGGCAAGATGGTGATGGTCGGCCTGTTCGGCGGCGGTGCGCCGTGGGCGCTGCCGCTGATCCCGATCAAGGCCGTCACCATCCAGGGCAGCTATGTCGGCAACCTGCGCGAAACCGCGGAGCTGCTCGACCTCGTGCGGAGCAAAAAGATTGCGCCGATCCCGGTGACGCCGATGCCGTTCGGCAACGCCAACGAGGCGCTGGTAGATCTGCAGAAGGGCAAGCTGGTCGGACGCGCGGTGCTGACGCCGTAGACGGGGGCGGGACGGACCCTCACCGTCATTGCGAGCCAACGGGTCGCGCGAATGCGCGCCCGATGACAGGCTCCGCGAAGCAATCCAGAAGCAACAAGGAAGCCTGGATTGCTTCGTCGCGAGAGCTCCTCGCAATGACGGAGTTGATGTTTCCGTCAATTCATTCGCCATGCCGTGGTTGGCGTTTTACCCCGCCGTCACGTCCACCAGCACTTCGCCGTCGAGCACGCTCTTCGCCTTGGCCTGGTCGAGATCGCCTTCCCAGGCGGCGATGACGACGGTGGCGACGCAGTTGCCGATCAGGTTGCCGAGCGCGCGGGCCATTCCAACGAACCAGTCGACCGACAGCACCAGCACGAGGCCGATCGCCGGGATCGACGGCACCGCATTGAGCGTCGCGGCCAATATCACGATGGCTGAGCCCGGAACACCGTGCGCGCCCTTCGAGGTCACCAGAGAAACACCGAGCACCAGCAACAGGTCGCCGAACGACAACGGCGTGTTGGTGGCCTGTGCGATGAACACCACGGCCAGCGTCAGGTAGATCGAGAACGCGTCGAGATTGAAGGAATAGCCGGTCGGGATGACGAGGCCGACCACCGAATCCTTGACGCCCATGCGCTCGAGCTTGCGCATGATCTGCGGCAGCACCGCGTCCGACGACGCGGTGGCCAGCACGATGGTCAGTTCCTCGCGCAGATAGTTCAGGAATTTGATGATGTTCAGCCCGGCCAGCGCCATGATCGCGCCGAGCACGCCGAGCACGAAGATCGTTACCGCGACGTAGAACAGCGCGACCAGCGAGATCAGCTGCTTGAGCGACCCGACGCCATATTTGCCGACGGTGTAGGCCACGGCGCCGAGCACGCCGAGCGGGGCGAGGCGGACGATCAGTCCCATGACGCGAAACAGCACGGTCGACACCGAATCGATCATGGTGGCGATGCGCTCGCCCTTCTCGCCGCCGACCAGCGCGAGGCCGATGCCGAACAGGATGGCGAAGAACAGCACCTGCAGCACGTCGTTGCGCGACAGCGCGTCGAACGAGGTGGTGGGAATGATATTGAGCAGGAAACTGCCGATGCCGCCGCCCTGCAGCTTGTGGGCGTTGTCGGCGTAGCTCGACAGTGCCTTGGCATCGAGGGTCGAGGTATCGATGTTCATGCCGTGGCCCGGACCGAACGCGTAAGCCAGGATCAGGCCGATGACCAGCGCCACCGTGGTCATCACCTCGAAATAGACCAGCGCCTTGACGCCGACGCGGCCGACCTTCTTCAGGTCGCCGGCGCCGGCAATGCCGTGCACGACCACGCAGAACACGATCGGTGCGACGATCATCGAGATCAGCTTGAGGAAGGCGTCGCTGAGGATCTTGAGGCCGATCGCGAAATCGGGTGTCGCCATGCCGAGCACGATGCCGAGCAGCAGCGCCGCAAGCACCTGGACGAACAGGGAATGGTAGATCGGCTTTGGCGTGGTGACGGCAGTGGCGGTGAGGGTGGACATCGATCGCGCTCCCAAATGGTGGTGCGGATCATCGGAGCAACAAACGTGCCACCCCGGGCACATCGAGTTTCGCTCGATGGGCTCGACCCACGATCGAGCAAGCTCGATCGGACCCTTTCGGCGGAGGGTAAGAAAAACGCGCGGCTGTTTGGATGCGATTGACCTGTGCCGGACCCGATCGGCTAGGGTGGCCGCGCTAAAGTCGGCGTCGGCATCCGGGTAGGGTTTCGCGGTGCTCCCGGTGCATTCCAGACCGGTTCCCGGTACCGCGTGATGTGCAGCCCCTGACGGTATGCCGGTAGGCTACAATGGTGCCGAGAATCGGCCGGCTTGCGGGCAAGCCTGTGACTTCAGGCACAAGCGAACAAGAGCAAGCAGACGAATGCGGGCCAGCGCAAGCTCATCCGGGAAAGCCAGTCTGCGCAAGTCCTTCAGGCGCGGCGCGTGTCGCGGCGCCATCCGGCGTTTGGCGCGAGATGACGTTGGGCGCGAGACTACTTGCCGTCGTCGGCGATGGCTTCCATCAGCGTCACCATCTGGCGTTGCACCGCCTGGCTCTTGATGCGGCTGTAGGCCCGCAGCAACCGGAGGCTGAACGCGCTGTCGAGGAACAGCAGGCTCTCGACTTCCCTGGTCTTGTTGTCGCTGTCGTAGAAGAACGTCACCGGCACGTCGAGCGCGTTGGCGATCTGCTGAAGCCTGGCGGCGCCGACGCGGTTGACGCCCTTCTCGTATTTCTGGACCTGCTGAAAGCTCACACCCAACTTCTCGCCAAGATCAGACTGCGAGATACGCTGTTCGACGCGCCGCAGACGGATCTTCTTTCCCATCTCGATGTCGGGCTTTCCGGCGCTTCGTTGCTTCATTTCTTCACCATTCGTTGTTAAGGGATTGGTCGTCGATTGAAAGGTTACCAGTCGAGAAACCGTCGGGGATATTGCTTTCTTTATATACCAACTCAAGATCTTTAAACTGAATCAATTCGTCAAGAAACTTCGGGAAACCAACAGGTTTGAACGATTCCAGGACCGAGGGTCGGCCACGCGCGGGATACGTAGTATCCGGTCGAACTCAAGGTCAGCCGGATACCGGACGAGCGCCTTAATTCAATCCCAACGGGTACCCGTTTTGATCCCAATGCGAAAGCGTTGGTTGAGAAACAAGCCTATTCCGGCACTTTTGGCAACGGGTCAATGCCAAATGGCGTGGCTTGTATCGGTTAGCGTTACCGGCGGCGGCTGTCGGGCCCCCGCAGGAAACAAGCTGCGGAAAATCCTGCGTGGGGGTCGTCCGGACGACGGCGTCACCACGGGCGCGTGGGCGCGGCCGCTACGATTTGTCACGGTAAAAGTTCAAAAAATCGTCGCCGCCGCGCCAAACGACGTGCGCACCTCACCGCAGCGGCGAGTGTTAAAGGCGGCCTTGAACGCCGCTTTCGCTAATCGCCGCATAGACCATGGTGCGCAGTTCGCGCCGCACCGGATAGGCGTTCGACGGCAGTACCTGGGTCATGAAGATCGCAATCAACTCCTCGGCCGGGTCGATCCAGAATGCCGTCGATGCCGCACCTCCCCAGGCGTATTCACCGCGGCTTCCGGGAATCAACGTCTGCGCCGGGTTCATCGTCACCGAGAAGCCGAGCCCGAAGCCGACGCCGGCATAGCTCGCCTCGCTGAACAGCGATCGGGACATCTGCGTCAGGTCGCGTCCGCCCGGCAGATGGTTGGTGGTCATCAGCGCCAGCGTCTTCGGACCGATCAGGCGGACGCCGCCGAGCTCGCCGCCATTGAGCAGCGCGCGACAGAAGGTCAGATAGTCCGCCGTGGTCGAACACAAGCCGCCGCCGCCCGACATCAACGACGGCACCTTGAGAAATGCGCTGGTAGCCGGGTCGTCCTGGAGTTTCAGGCCGCCCTTGCCGTCGGCGGCATAACAGGCGGCGAGCCGGTGGGCCTTGTCGGGGGGGACGAAAAATCCGGTATCCTTCATGCCGAGCGGATCGAAGATGCGCTCCTGCAGGAACGCCTCGAAAGGCCTGCCGCTGATCTGCTCGATCAGATAGCCGACCACATCGGCCGACAGCGAGTAATTCCAGGCTTCGCCGGGGGAGAATTCCAGCGGGATGCCTGCCAGGTCGTCGATCATCGACTGAAAATTGCCCTCGATCTCCAGCCCGACGATGTTCTTTTCCCGGTAGGCCGCGTCGACATTGGTGCGCTCCTGGAAGCCGTAGGTCAGGCCGGAGGTGTGGCGCAACAGATCGACGATCAGCATCGGCCGCGCCGGCGGCGTGGTGCGGAAGGTCGCGGTGGTGCCGCCGGCGAACACGCCGAGATTCTTCCATTGTGGAATGTATTTGTGAACCGGTTCGTCGAGCGCGACGCGGCCTTCTTCGACCAGCATCATGAAGGCCACCGACGTGATCGGCTTGGTCATGGAGTAGATGCGAAAGATGGTGTCGTCCTTAACCGGCGCCTTGCGCGCAACGTCGGCAAAGCCCTGCACGGCGCTGTGGGCGATCTGGCCGCGGCGGTAGACCAGAAACTGGGTCCCCGGAAACCGCCCGGAATCGAGATATCGGCGCTTGAGGTGGTCTTCGATCCGGCGAAAGCCGGCCTCCGACATGCCCACGGCTTCGGGAGGTGCCGCGGTCGGAATCAGGGACTGGACTGCCATGGAGCGTTTCGCCGTTGGTCAAAAGGGGCTGGCCGGATCGGGACGTTGCCCGATCCGCAGGGTGGGGTGATTGCAGGACCCCTTAGCCGAAAACGGCCGCGGCTTCTATCGGTTTGAAGCCGCGTTTCGCAGTGCAATCGGCATCCCTGCGCTGCTCCGGATTGCCACAGCCAAGGTGGCAGGACGGCCGGAAAGGCAATAACGTGCGGCCGGTGCGGTCGATGGTTGTCCGGATACAGCAGGATGAGTCATCCTGCTGTCGGGTCAAGTCCGAGGGCATGCTTGTTCGGGATCATGCTCTGGTATTGGAGGAGTTACGATGAAGTCTGTGGTGGTCAGAAACATTCCGCGTGCCAGGCCCGCGATCATCCGCGAGCTGGCGTCGCACGGGGTTGCGACCGTGCACGAGGCGGCGGGGCGGATCGGGCTGATGCAGCCCTATATGCGCCCGATCTGGCCCGGGGCGCAGATCGCCGGCAGCGCGGTCACCGTGCTGGCGCAGCCCGGCGATAACTGGATGCTGCATGTCGCCATCGAACAGTGCCGCGAAGGTGACGTGCTGGTGGTCGGGGTCACGGCCGTCAACACCGACGGCATGTTCGGCGACCTGCTGGCGACCTCGCTCAAGGCGAGGGGCGTGCTGGGCCTGGTGATCGATGCCGGCTGCCGCGATGTCGCTACCTTGAAGGAGATGGGCTTTCCGGTGTGGTCGCGGGCGATCTCGGCCAAGGGAACCGTCAAGGCGACGCTGGGGTCGGTCAACATCCCGATCGTGTGCGCGGGTCTCGCGGTCAAGCCGGGGGACGTCATCGTCGCCGACGACGACGGCGTGATGGCGGTGCCGCTCAGGCTGGCGGAAGAGGTGGCGGCGAAGGCGCGCGAACGCACCGCCAACGAGGAGGACAAGCGCAGGCAACTGGCCTCGGGCGTACTCGGCCTCGATCTCTACAAGATGCGCGAGCCGCTGGCCAAGGCCGGCCTGGTCTATCTCGACGAACCGGAAGACTGACGGTTCCGGCGGTCTTGCTGCTGCTTGCGGACGGTCCTGCCGCCGCTTGCGGAATGACCGCTGAAACGCGATCTATCACCCAGAACTTCACCTTGCTGCTTGTCGCACAGGACGATCCCATGACCCAGTTCAACGACACCGAACTCACCGCCGCCGTCATCAAGAGTTTCGAGGAGACGCCGGATCCGCGACTCAAATTCCTGCTCGAGGAACTGGTGAAGTCGCTGCACGGCTACGTGCGGAAAACCGACCTGACCTTTGACGAATGGAGCTACGCGATCGATTTCCTGACCCGGGTCGGGCAGAAATGCACCCCGATCCGCCAGGAGTTCATCCTGCTGTCCGACGTGTTGGGGGTTTCGATGCTGGTCGACGCGGTGAACCACCGCGAACGCGAAGGCGCCACCGAGACCACGGTGCTGGGGCCGTTCTATGTCGGCGAGCACAAGGCGATGCCGCATGGCTCGGATATCTCACCCAACAACCACGATGGCGAACGGATGTTCGTGCAGAGCCGCGTCACCGACCTGAAGGGCAAGCCGCTGGCCGGCGTTCCGGTCGACGTCTGGCATGCCGACGACGACGGCTACTACGATTCACAGAAGCCGACCTATGAGGTCGAGGGACCGTCGTCGCGGGCCCGGTTCATCACCGACGCCGACGGCAGGTTCTTCTTCCGCTCGATCCTGCCGTGCAGCTATCCGATCCCCACCGACGGGCCGGTGGGTGAAATGATCCTGCAGACCCGGCGGCACCCGATGCGGCCGGCGCACGTGCATTTCCTGGTCAACGCGCCCGGCTATGAGCCGCTGATCACCCACGTGTTCGTCGAGGGCGACAAGTACATCGACTCCGACGTGGTGTTCGGGGTCAAGAATGACCTGATCTCGAAGGTCGAAAAACGCACCGATGCGACGATGCCGGACGGCAAGCCCGCCGGCGGCAGTCCATGGCATCTGATGACCTACGAATTCCGCTTGCGACCGGGCACCGGCAACGCGCCGCAACCGATGATGCCGGCGACGGAGGAGGCCTGATGGCGAGACCCAGGCCGCAATGCTGGAGCATGATCCCGAAAAGTGGATACCGGTTTTCGGACAAGATCATGCTCAAATAATAAGATAGAGAGGGATGACGATTCGAAGATAAGTCATCCCGCTCTAGTGCTGCCGGCTGGCGAGCAGCAGCACCACGACGAAGGCCAAAACCAGCGTCGCGCATTTCCAGAACAGCACCGGATTGCGCTCCATCAGGGGCGGCGCCGAGGAGCCGAGATATTTCGGGTTGGGCTGACGCAGATCGAAAGTGAATTCCGACAGGTCCTCGTAGCGCTTGTCGGGATCCGGATGCACCGATCTCCTCAGCGCCCCGTCGATCCATCGCGGAATCCCGCTTTTGCCGTCGACGGCGGAATTGTATTGCAGCTTGCCGAGCTGCGACGGCGATCGTGCCCTGGCGATCTGCGAGCCATAAGGCAGCTTCCCGGTCAGCATCTGATAGGTGATGACGCCGAGGGAGAACATGTCGGAACGCGGCGAGCCGCTCTCCCCGCGAAAATACTCGGGCGCGGTATATTGCCGTGTGCCCAGGATTTCACCCTGGTCGGGAGCCGCCTCGGCGACACCGGCGATGCGCGTGGAGCCGAAATCGATGATCCGCGCGGTTCCGGTGGTATCGATCATGATGTTTTCCGGCCGCAGGTCCTGATGCAGCATCTCCTTGCGGTGAAACGCCCGCAACCCCCTGGCGATCTGCTCGACGATGCCGCGCACCGTTTCCAGGTCCGGTTTCGGGTGGTCGATCATCCATTGCGAGAGCGTCTGCCCATCGATGAATTCCATCGCGACATACAGATAATTGCGCTTTCTTGCGTGCGGGCAGGGTTTCAGGACATGCGGACTGTCAACGCGCCGCGCGGCCCACTCTTCCATGATGAACCGCTTCAGGTAGGCAGGGTCGTCGCGCAGGTCGATCGAGGGAATCTTGATGGCCACCAGCGCGTCGGTCTCGGTATCGACCGCCAGGTAGATGTGACTGCGGCTGCTGCCGTGCAATTCCCGGACAATTCTGTATCCATCGAACATCATCCTGGCGTCCAGCAGCGGTGGCGGCGGCAGTTCGGATGATGGCGCGAAGGTGTCGCTCGCATTGCCGTCCGGAACCTGGTCGAGGCGGACGATCTGGACGGTGAGATTGTCCTGGCTGCCGCGGCGGGATGCTTCGTCGACAATGATCCGCGCCGCCTGGTCCAGATCCTCCGCGTTGTCGCGGATCACCTGGGTGACGAACCGCGCGCCGACATGTTCATAGGCGCCGTCGGTCGCCAGCAGGAAAATATCTCCCGCTTCGACCGCAAGCGCGCGGTAGTCGATTTCGATTTCGGAATTGACCCCCAGCGCGCGGCCCAGATAGCTCTGTTCCGCGGAGACGATGACCCGATGATCGTCGGTGAGTTGCTCGAGCGCGTTGCCGGAGACGCGATAGACCCGGCAATCGCCGACATGAAAAATATGCGCGGTCGTCGACTTGATGACGATTGCGCTGAGCGTACAGACATAGCCCCTGTCATGGTCGTAGCGGTACTGGCTGTGCCGGGTCTGGGCGTGCAGCCAGGAATTGGTGGCCGCCAGGACGCGGTGCGCCGAGGTTTTCACCGACCAGGATTCGGACGTGCAATAGTAGTCGGTCAGGAAGCTCTTGACGGCCGACTCGCTCGCGACCTGGCTGACGTTGCTGCTGCTGATGCCGTCGGCCAGGACGATGGCGATGCCCTTCAGCCCGAGCAGCGGCTCGTCGGGAATCAGGGCACCGTGGAAATCCTGGTTGACCGGCTTGCGGCCCTTGTCCGAATGCTGCCCGATCGAGATCTTCAATTCGCGTGACATCTGCGGGGCCAAAGGCAAGGGAGCCCCACCTTAACCTGGACGGGGCTCCGTTGTAGAGGCGAAATCAGGCCGCGATGCGGGCCGGCGCGGCCTTCGCATCACGCGTGCGCTGGGTTCTGACATGCGTGGCATAGAGCGTCAGCCCGGTGAACGAAAGCCCGCCGACCAGGTTGCCGAGCACCGTCGGAATCTCGTTCCAGATGAAATAATCCATGATCGAGAACTTCGCATGCAGCATCAGCCCCGACGGGAACAGGAACATGTTCACCACGGAATGCTCGAACACCATGTAGAAGAACACCAGGATCGGCATCCACATCGCAATGACCTTGCCCGGGACCGTCGTGGAGATCATGGCCCCGACGACGCCGGTGGAGACCATCCAGTTGCACAGCATGCCGCGGATGAACAACGTCGCCATGCCGGCCGCGCCGTGCGACGCGTAGCCAAGTGTTCGAGCTTCGCCGATGCCTCCAAGGGCCACGCCGACCTTGTCGGGATCCTGCGTGAATCCGAACGTCGTCACGAAGGCCATCATGAAGGCCACCGTGAGGGCGCCGGCGAAGTTGCCGAGAAAAACCAGCCCCCAGTTTCGCAACACGCCGCCAAACGTGACGCCCGGGCGTTTGTCGATCAGCGCGAGCGGCGTGAGGACAAACACGCCGGTCAACAGATCGAAGCCCAGTAGATAAAGCATGGAAAATCCGACCGGGAACAGCAGCGCGCCGACGATCGGCTGGCCGGTGTTGACGTTGATCGTGACGGCAAACCAGGCGGCCAAGGCGAGGATGGCGCCCGCCATATAGGCGCGGATCACCGTGTCCCGGGTGGACATCATAACTTTGGATTCGCCCGCATCCACCATCTTGGTGACGAATTCTGAAGGCACGAGATAAGACATCGTAAGTTCCCTTGTTGCGAAGTGGATTGGCGCGTTCCGGTCGCGCGGTCGTCTTCACCGCTGTGTCCGCGTCAGCGCGTTGGACTAATACGTCGTCGAATTATTGCGTCATGTGTCATCCTGTTTTCGAACCGCATCCGATCGGAAACAGGGACGTGCGAGCCCCTTGGCATCGCGACGACTGCGCCAGGCTTCCTCATCGAGGGGCCCGGGCTTGTTCCTGAGTTTGGCCAGGCATGGCCAAAACAATCCGGCGAACCGCAGTCTTCGTTGACTGCCAATAAGGAAAGCAATCGACGTGCCAACCGGCAAAACGTGGTGAATTGGCTGTAATTGCGTGGGGAAATCGCCGGCGCGCCGCCATGACCGGCACAGCTGCCGAGAAAAACGCCGCTGCTCTGCCCAAGTGCATACATGGCAGGCACGCCCGCAGTAAATCGCGAACGGCCGCCGGCGCGGTCGACGAATGCGACACGGATGCGGACCGCGTCTGTTGATGCCGGGTCGAAGTTGTATCGTCTGGCCCGCAAGCGGATCGAACCTTGTCCGAGTCATTGTGCGAGCCTCGACCGCGCCGCTTGGCGCCGCGCGAAAATCGATCCGTCCCGTCTGCTGCGGCGCACAAAAAATGGGCGGGCCGCAATTTTTGCGAGCGTCAGCCGCCTCGCCGCCAACTTCCATCGCCGACTCAAGCTACTGGAAAGATGAGATTTTCCGTTCCGGTCCGGGTTGGCACAAAGCTTGAATAACGCCTACCTGACGCCATCGTAGCCGTCCCTCGAAACCCATCATCAGAATTGAAACCGCCAAACTGGCGTCGCGCCGGACGGCGTCTGCGTGCGCTCGGCGCGGCGGTGGGTGACGGGACGCCAGATCCAACAGCCCGTTGACAAAGGACGACCGCCAACATGACGAAGCCCATTAGCGAGGCCTTGCGCCGCGGCCTCAGCCGCCGGCAAATTCTGCAGAAGACCGCGGCAACGACGGCGCTTCTCGCCGCGGCGAAGCTGAATTTCCCCGCCGGTGCGTTCGCCGAAGCGGCCGGTCCGGAAATTCAGAAAGCCAGGCTTGGCTTCATTGCCCTGACCGACGCGGCGCCGCTGTTCGTCGCCAAGGAGAAGGGCCTGTTCGCCAAATACGGCATGCCGGATGTCGAAGTCGAGAAGCAGGCCTCCTGGGGCACCACGCGCGACAACCTCGTGCTCGGCTCCGAAGGCAACGGCATCGACGGCGCGCACATCCTCACCCCGATGCCCTATCTGATCTCCACCGGTCTCGTCACCCAGAACAACGTGCCGACGCCGATGCACATCCTGGCGCGGCTCGACCTCAATTGTCAGGGCATCTCGGTCGGCAACGAATACGCCGACCTGAAAGTCGGGCTTGATGCCGCGCCGTTGAAGGCGGCGCTGGAAAAGAAAAAGGCGTCGGGCAAGTCGATCAAGGCCGCGATGACGTTTCCCGGCGGCACCCACGACCTGTGGATTCGCTACTGGATGGCTGCCGGCGGCATCGATCCCGACAAGGATGTCGAAACCATCGTGGTGCCGCCGCCCCAGATGGTGGCCAACATGAAAGTCGGCACCATGGATTGCCTGTGCGTCGGCGAACCCTGGAATGAACAGCTGATCCACCAGAAGGCCGGATATTCGGCGCTGACCACCGGAGAAATCTGGAAAGACCATCCCGAGAAGGTGCTGGGCATGCGGGCCGCGTGGGTCGAGAAGAATCCGCGCGCCGCCAAGGCGCTGCTGATGGCGGTGATGGAGGCCCAGCAGTGGTGCGACAATGACGCCAACAAGGACGAAATGGCCGCGATCAGTTCGAAGCGGCAATGGATGAACGTTCCCGTTGCCGACATCAGCGAGCGCATCAAGGGCAATTTCGACTACGGCACCGGGCGCGTCGAAAAGAACAGTCCGCTTTTGATGAAGTTCTGGCGCGACCATGCGTCCTATCCGTTCCAGAGCCACGATGCCTGGTTCATCACCGAGAACATTCGCTGGGGAAAAATGCCGGCCACCACCGACATCAAGGCGCTGATCGCCAAGGTCAACCGCGAGGATCTGTGGAAGGAGGCGGCAAAGACGCTCGGCGTCGCCGCCAGCGATATCCCGGCCTCGGCCTCGCGCGGCAAGGAAACCTTTTTCGACGGCAAGGTGTTCGATCCGGAAAATCCGGCGGCCTACCTCAAAACGCTGGCCATCAAGCGCGTCGAGGCGTGATGGCGACGGAGAATACCGCAATGAACATGCCCGCGATCAAGACCGAACCGGCGACGCCGCTGGCCACCATGGCGGCGCCGGTCGTCGCGCTGGGCCCGAGGCGGCAGGCGAGCCTGGACAAGTACCGCAAGATGCTGCGCGAGACCGCGATCCGCGTGGTGCCGCCGCTGATCGTGGTGGCGCTTCTGATGCTGATCTGGGAACTGGTGTGCCGGCGCGCCGGCTCGACCCTGCCGCCGCCGTCGCGGGTCTACAAGGAGACCAAAGAGCTGATCTTCGATCCGTTCTTCGATCACGGCGGCATCGACAAGGGGCTGTTCTGGCATCTGTCCGCCAGCCTGCAGCGGGTGGCGCTGGGCTACTCCATCGCCGCGGTGGCCGGGATCGCGCTCGGCACCCTGGTCGGTCAATCGATCTGGGCGATGCGCGGGCTCGATCCCCTGTTCCAGGTGCTGCGGACCATTCCGCCGCTGGCGTGGTTGCCGCTGTCGCTGGCAGCCTTCCGCGACGGCCAGCCGTCGGCGATCTTCGTGATCTTCATCACCTCGATCTGGCCGATCATCATCAACACCGCGGTCGGCATCCGCAACATTCCGCAGGACTACCGCAACGTCGCCGCGGTGGTGCAGCTCAATCCGATCGAGTTCTTCTGGAAGGTGATGATCCCGGCCGCCGCGCCCTACATCTTCACCGGCTTGCGGATCGGCATCGGCCTGTCGTGGCTGGCGATCGTGGCGGCGGAAATGCTGATCGGCGGCGTCGGCATCGGCTTCTTCATCTGGGACGCCTGGAACTCGTCGCACATCAGCGAAATCATCCTGGCGCTGTTCTATGTCGGGATCATCGGCTTCGTGCTCGACCGCCTGATCGCCGGACTGGGACGGATCGTCACCCACGGCACCTCGGCGGACTAGGATCAGGAGCACATGTCCATGCAGGCCTATCTGAAGCTCGACCACGTCGACAAGACATTTACCCGCGGCAATGCCACCACCGAGGTGCTCAAGGACGTCAACCTGACGATTGCACAAGGTGAGTATGTCTCGATCATCGGCCACTCCGGTTGCGGCAAATCCACCTTGCTCAACATCGTCGCCGGTCTGACCAACGTGACCATGGGGGCGGTTCTCCTGGAAAACCGCGAGGTCAACTCGCCGGGGCCGGATCGCGCCGTGGTGTTCCAGAACCACAGCCTGCTGCCGTGGCTCACGGTCTACCAGAATGTCCGGCTCGGCGTTGACAAGGTGTTCGCCAGGACCAAGACCCGCGCCGAGCGCGACGCCTGGACCATGCACAATCTCAACCTGGTGCAGATGGCCCATGCCAAGGACAAGCGCCCGTCGGAAATCTCCGGCGGCATGAAGCAGCGCGTCGGCATTGCGCGGGCGCTGGCGATGGAGCCGAAGGTGCTGCTGCTGGACGAGCCGTTCGGCGCGCTCGACGCCCTGACCCGCGCCCACCTGCAGGAACTCGGTGATGGCGCTGCACCAGAAGCTCGGCAACACCATCCTGATGATCACCCACGACGTCGACGAGGCGGTGCTGCTGTCGGATCGCATCGTCATGATGACCAACGGGCCGAGCGCGCGGATCGGCGAGGTGCTCGAGGTGCCGCTGGCGCGTCCGCGCAAGCGGCTCGAGCTTGCCACCAACGCCGTCTACCTGAAATGCCGGCAGCGCGTGCTGGAATTCCTTTACGAGCGGCATCGCTTCGTCGAAGCGGCCTGATCGAACCTAAATGGCGCCGCCGACACCAATGATCTCCTTTTGAAACACATGGAGAATGGCAATGACACCCAAACAAGTCGAACTGGTTCAGCAGAGTTTTGCCAAGGTCGTCCCGATCGCCGATCAGGCGGCAGTGCTGTTCTACGATCGGCTGTTCGAGCTCGCGCCGCAGGTGCGGGCGATGTTTCCCGACGACATGACCGAACAGCGCCGCAAGCTGATGATGATGCTGGTCGCGGTGGTGAATGGCCTCGGCGATCTGCCCTCGATCCTGCCGGCGGCGGGCGCATTGGCCAAGCGCCATACCGGTTATGGCGCCAAGGCGGAGCACTATCCGGTGGTCGGCGCGGCGTTGCTGTGGACCCTCGAGAAGGGCCTCGGCGACGCCTGGACGCCGGAGGTCGCGGAAGCCTGGACCGCGGCCTACGGCACGCTATCCGGCTACATGATTTCGCAAGCCTACAGCCAGGCTGCCGAATGAAGCTTGCAGCCAGGCTGCCGAATGAGGACCTAACTTGAGCGAACCGCTGGTCATCATTGGCAATGGCATGGCCGCCGCACGGCTGGTCGATGAACTCGCGACCTGCGCGCTCGGCCGCTACGCCATTGCGGTGATCGGCGAAGAGCCGCGGCTGGCGTACAACCGCGTGCTGCTGTCCTCGGTGCTGGCGGGAGAAATCACCTCGGAGGACATCGAGCTCAGGTCGGCGGCGTGGTGGCGCGATCGCGGTGTCACCCTGAAATATGGCTGCCGCGCCACCGAGATCGACGTCGGACGGCGCGAGGTCAAGATCGCCGGCGACGAGAGCGTGCCGTTCTCGAGATTGGTGCTGGCCACGGGATCGTCGGCGTTGCGGCTCAACGTACCCGGCGCAGAATTGAACGGTGTGCACACCTTTCGCGACAGCCGCGATGCCGACCGGCTGCTCGGTCTTGCCGCGCAGAGGCGGCGGGTCGTCGTGGTGGGTGGCGGATTGCTGGGACTTGAAGCGGCCTATGGCCTCGCCAAGGCCGGCACGCCGGTGACGCTGATCCACCTGATGGACCGGCTGATGGAACGCCAGCTCGATGCCCCGGCGGCGGCCTTGCTCAAGTCGCTGGTCGAGCGCAAGGGCATCGAAATCCTGCTCAACGCCAACACCGCGCGAATCCTTGGTGACATCCACGTCGAAGGCATCGAACTGACCGACGGGCGCGTCATCGACGCCTCCGCGGTGATTTTCGCCGCCGGCATCCGCCCCAACATCGCGCTGGCGCGGGAAGCCGGCGTGCCGGTCAATCGCGGCATCGTGGTCGACGACCGGCTCGAGACCGGCGCGCCGGATATCTTCGCGCTCGGCGAGTGCGCCGAACACCGCGGCACCTGCTACGGCCTGGTCGAGCCGGCCTATGAGCAGGCGCGGGTGCTGGCGCGGCATCTGGCGGGCCAGCATGCGGCCTATGCCGGCAGCGTGCTCGCCACCAACCTCAAGGTCTCCGGCGTCAGCGTATTTTCGGCGGGCGACTTCATGGCCGCCGACGGCACCGAGACCATCGTGCTGAACGATGCGAGGCGCGGCATCTACAAGAAGCTGGCGATCGGCGAGGGCCGGCTTACCGGCGCGGTGCTGGTCGGCGATACGCAGGATGCGCTGTGGTATCTCGAACTGATCCGCAAGCGTGAGCCGATCGCGTCGTTCCGCGACGGCATGATGTTCGGCCGCGCGCTTTCGCTTGCTGCGGAGGCGGCATGACCGCTGTCGATACTGCGCTGCGTGCGACACGCACCACCTGTCCCTATTGCGGCGTCGGCTGTGGCGTGCTGGCCACGCCGGACGGCAGCGGCGGCGCGGCCATCGCCGGCGATCCGCAGCACCCGGCGAATTTCGGCCGGCTCTGCTCCAAGGGATCGGCGCTGGGCGAAACGCTTGATATCGCCGAGCGGCAGCTTCATCCGATGGTCCGCTGCGGCACCGGTGAGCTCGAGCGCGTCGCCTGGACCGACGCCCTCGACCATGTGGCGCATCGCCTGCAGCACATCATCGCCCGCGACGGTCCGGATGCGGTGGCGTTCTATCTGTCCGGCCAGTTATTGACCGAGGACTACTACGTCGCCAACAAGCTGATGAAGGGATTCATCGGCAGCGCCAACGTCGATACCAATTCGCGGCTGTGCATGTCGTCGTCGGTCGCCGGGCACCGCCGCGCCTTCGGCGCCGATACCGTGCCCGGCTGCTACGAGGATCTCGACGAGGCGGATCTGTTGGTGCTGACCGGCTCCAACGCCGCCTGGTGCCATCCGGTGCTGTTTCAGCGCATGCTCGCCAACAAACAAAAGCGCGGCGCGCGCATGGTGGTGATCGATCCCAGGCGCACCGATACCGCCACCGATGCCGACCTGTTTCTCGGATTGAAACCGGGCACCGATACCGCGCTGTTCTGTGGCCTCCTGGTTTACCTGGCGGACAACGGCGTGCTCGACCACCGTTATATCGTGGAGCACACCTCGGGCTTCGAGGACGCGCTGGCGCGCGCGCGCAGCATCGCCGGCAGCGTGGCCGCAACCGCGCTGGCGACCGGGCTCGCCGAGCCGGAGGTCGCAACTTTCTTCCAGCTGTTCCGCACCACGGCGCGGGTGGTGACGCTGTATTCGCAGGGCATCAATCAATCGGCACAGGGTACCGACAAGGTCAACGCGATCCTCAATTGCCATCTCGCCACCGGGCGGATCGGCAAGCCGGGGGCGTCGCCGTTTTCCCTGACCGGGCAGCCCAACGCCATGGGCGGTCGCGAGGTCGGCGGCCTCGCCAACCAGCTCGCCGCGCACATGGGATTCACGCCGCCGGAGATCGACCGTGTGCGGCGCTTCTGGAAGGCGCCGCGCATCGCCACCCATGGGGGACTCAAGGCGGTCCAGATGTTCGAGGCGATCGGGCGCGGCGAAATCAAGGCGTTGTGGGTGATGGGGACCAATCCGGCGGTGTCTCTGCCGGATGCCGACGTGGCGCGCACAGCACTTTCCAAACTCGAACTGTTCGTGGTGTCCGAGAACGTGCGCAGCAACGACACCGTCAATGCCGGCGTCGACGTGTTGTTGCCGGCGCAGGCCTGGGGCGAGAAGTCCGGCACGGTGACCAATTCAGAGCGGCGGATCTCGCGGCAGCGTGCCTTCCTCGCGCCGCCCGGCGAGGCCAGGCCTGACTGGTGGATCGTCAGCGAGGTGGCGAAGCGGCTCGGCTTTGGCCCGGCTTTCGCGTACAGCTCGGCGGCTGACGTATTCCGCGAACATGCCGCACTATCGGCGTTCGAGAACGGCGGCAGCCGCGACTTCGACATCGGCGCGGTGGCCCGGCAGTCCGACCAGGCATTCGAGACCATGACGCCCATGCTGTGGCCGGCGCGAGAAGGCGAGCGCGCGCCGCAACCGCGCTGGTTCGCCGAGGGCGGGTTCTTCACCCATGATCGTCGCGCCCATTTCATTGCCCCGGAAATTCCGGCGCTGCGCTCGGCGACGTCGGCGGGCCGGCCGCTGCGGCTCAATACCGGGCGGATCCGCGACCAGTGGCACACCATGACGCGGACCGGCTTCAGCCCGCGTCTCGGGCAGCATCTGCCGGAGCCGTTCGTCGAGATTCATCCCGACGACGCGGCACGGGCCGGCGTGACCGGCGGCGACTTCGCCCGCGTGGTCACCGACTACGGGCAATGCATCCTGCGCGTGGTGGTGAGCGAAGGGCAGCAGCGCGGCATGCTGTTCGCGCCGATCCACTGGAGCGACGAGACCGCCTCCGATGCGCGCGTCGGCGCGCTGGTGGCGCCGTTTACCGATGCCCTGTCCGGCCAGCCCGAAAACAAGGCGACACCGGCGTCGATCATGCCGCATGCCTATGTGCAGCGCGGCTTCGTGCTGTCGCGTGCGCCGCTGGCGCTGCCGGCGAACACCTGGTGGGCCCATGTCGCGGTTGGCGGCGGCCATGGCTATCGCCTCGCCGACAACGCCGATCCCGCGACGTGGCGATCGTGGCTGGGCGCGGGCGCGGGCAGCGACGTCGCGGAATACCAGGACACAGCCGCCGGCATCTACCGCGCGGCGGTTTTCGCCGATGGCCGGCTCGAGACCTGCCTGTTCATCGGACCCGCGGCGGGCGCGATCGAATGGGGCGCGGTCCGGGAGATGTTTGCGGCCGGGGTATTGAGCGACGACCAGCGTCGCATGCTGCTGTCGGGCCGCTCAGCCGACGGCCTCGCCAGCGCCGGTCCCATCGTCTGCGCCTGCTTCGGCGTCGGCCGCACCACGATCTGCGACGCCATCGCCGCCGGCGCCGGCTCGGCCGCGGCGATCGGCGCCAGACTGAAAGCCGGCACCAATTGCGGCTCGTGCATCCCCGAACTGAAGCGGCTGATCGCGCAGGCGGAAGCGGCCGGCGGCGAAGATGAGGATCGCGCGCTGGCGGTCGCGAACTAGCGAAATAGTGATCGGGGCAGCGCGCCTACTTCACCGCCCCCGCGGTCAGCCCGGCCACGATCTGGCGCTGCGCGAACACCGTCAGCAGCAGCACCGGCAGCGTCACCAGGAGCGCAGCGGCGGCGAGCGGGCCCCAGGACAACTGATCGAACGAGATCATGTTGTAGACCGCGACCGGCAGGGTGCGGGTTTCGCGGCCGGCCAGCACGATGCCGAACACAAAATTGTTCCAGGAGAAGATCACCGCCAGGATGAAGGCGACCGCGATGCCGGGGCGCGCGATCGGCAGCGCGACGTGGCGGAACACCTGCCAGCGGGTGGCGCCGTCGATGATGGCGGATTCTTCCAGCTCCATCGGCGTGGTCTCGAAATAGCCGATCATGATCCAGATCACGATCGGCACCGTGACCACGAGATGGATGATGATCTGCGGCCACAGCGTGCCGAGCAGGCCGAGCCACTGGAACAACAGGAACAGCGGAATCAGGTAGGACAGGCCGGGCGTGATCCGCGCGATCAGGATCACCACCGCGGCCTTGCGCGCCTGCATCCGGGCGAGGCCGTAGCCGGCCGGGACGCCGACCACCAGCGCGAACAGCGTCGCCGCGCCGGTGACGATCAGGGTGTTGAAGAAGTAGGTCACGAACCGGTTGGAGGCGAGCACCGCGGCGTAGTTGCCCCAGTTGATGCGGTCCGGAATGAACACCGGCGGATAGGACGCGTTGTCGATCTCGAACTTGATCGACAGCGAAAACATCCAGAGGAAGAACAGCACCGCCGGCGAGACGATGACGAGGAACGCGAAGCCGAGCCCGATCCGGTTGAGAATGAGCCTGAGGGTCACGCGCTGCCCCCGGTGTCGTTCCAGTGCATGCGCTGGCGCAGCCGCAGCAGGGCGCCGGCCAGCGCCACGATCAGCGCGAAGAACACCACCACGATGGCCGAGGCATAGCCGACGTCGTAATAGACGAAGGCGACGCTGTAGAGATAGAGGTTGATGGTTTCCGAGGCGCTGCCGGGGCCGCCCTGGGTGATGGCGAAGATGATGTCGAAGCTCTTCACCGCGTCGATCATCCGGATCATGGCGGCGATCAGCAGGAACGGCGTGATCAGCGGAAGTGAAATGTAACGGAAGGTCTGCCACGTGGTGGCGCCGTCGATCTCGGCGCTCTCATAGGGCTCGGTCGGGATCGCGGCGAGGCCGCCGAGCACGATCAGCATCACCAGCGGCGTCCATTGCCAGGTCTCCACCATCACGAGCGAGGGGATCACGGTGGCGGGATGGAACACCCACAGCGACGGCGGCAGGCCGACCAGCGACAAGAGGTAATTGAGGACTCCGAGTTGCGGGTGGAACATCATGGTCCACACCAGCGCGATCGCCACCGGCGTCGCCATCATCGGCAGGATGAACAGGCCGCGCAGAAAGCCGCGCATCGGAAAGCGGTTGTTGAAGATCACTGCGGCCAGCGTCCCGAACAGGAGCGGCAGCACCACCGACAGCACGGTATAAACAAGGGTATGTTCCACCAACTCGACGAAGCGCGCGTCGCTGGGCAGGCGGATGTAATTGGCGAGGCCGACGAAGGTCGGCGGCTGGCCGACCTTCCATTCGTGCAGGCTCATCCAGATGGTATAAGCCCAGGGAAAGATGATCACGCCGAGCACCACGATCATCGCCGGCGCCACGAACGGCCAATAGGACGGCTCCCGCCACTCGCGCGGCTTGCGGGTGGCAGGGTCGAGTCCGACGGCGGCCGATTCGTGCGCCGCGACGCTCACGACTTCTCGCTGCGCTCCAGGATCGGCCGGAACTGTTCGTGGGCCTTCTTCAGTTCGGTGGCCGGATCGGCGCCCGACAGCGTCGCGGTGACCGCGGCGCCGACGATGTCGCGGAATTCGGCGACCGGCACGATCACCGGCAGGCCGAGCTTACTGATCTTGGCCGAGCCGACCACCGAGTCGAGCCATTCCGACGGCATCTTGACGCCCTTGCGAACGCCGTCGTCGTTGAGGATCGAGTTGCGGAACGGCACGCCGCCGCCGCTTTGCAATAGCCGCGCGCCCATGGTCTTCGACACCGCCCACTGGCAGTAGAGGTAGGCGGCTTCCTTCTTGGTGCAGCTCTGGGGAATGCCGATGCCGTCGCCATAGGCGGCGGAGTACTGGCCCTTCGGTCCGGCCGGCACCAGGGTGTAGCCGATCTTGCCGACCACGCGCGAGGCGTTGGGATCCTCGATCGGCGGCGCCCAGCCGACGCCGTCAATCCACATCGCGGCGCGGCCCTGGGTCAGCGAGGCCATCGATTCCATCCAGTTGAAGCCGGCGGAGCCGGGCGGTGCCGACTTGATCATCAGCCGGTCGTACATCTTGGTGGCCTCGATCGCTTCCGGACCGTCGGTCAGGATGTTGCCCTTGGCATCGAGGAATTCGCCGCCATAGTTGAGGAAGAAATTGGTCCACAGCGTCATGTTGGCATTGCGCAGGCCGCGGCCGGTGAAGCCGTAGATTTGCTTGGCCGGGTCGTTGAGCTTTTCGGCGGCGGCGGCCATTTCGTCGAAGGTCTTCGGTATCGTGACGCCCTTCTGGGCGAACAGTTCCTTGTTGTAATACAGAATGAAGTAGTCGACCGACCACGGCAGCGAATGCATCTCGCCCTTGTCGTTTTGCGCAAACTGCAATCCACCGGCAGAGAAATCGTCGACCTTGAGGTCGGGTGCCGTCAGGTTGGGATCCTTCATGAAGCCGGTCAGGTCGGCGAGCCAGCCGGCCTTTTCGAACTGCCGCTTCTGGACGTGATAGCTCAAGTGAATGACGTCGAAGGACGGCTTGCCCGAGGTGAGCTCGATCACCGCCTTCTGCCGCTGCTGCTGCTCCGGAATGACCTCGGATTCGACCTTGATGCCGGTAAGATCGGTGAACTCGGAGGCATATTTCTGCAGCAATTCGCCGCGCGGGCCCTTGATCAGGTTCGCCTCAAGGGTGGTGCCGGCGTATTTCTTCCAGTTGACGTCGGCATAGGCGGGCAATCCCGCAAGACCGAGCGCGCCGGTGGCAAGTGTTCCCTGCAATAGGGAACGCCGGGTCGGGCCGAATTTGGCCATATCATAATCCTCCCTGCAATCGCCTTGAATGGCGATGATTTATCCGGTCAGCGCGCCCGGCACGTCCACTGGGCGCTGCGCACCTTGCGCGGATTCATAGCATGTGTGGGGGCGGGAACAAGCTCGACCGAGTGCTGATTTCGGCGCCAATCCCGTGACTTACCGGCAATAAGCGGGTGCGGCATAGCGGCGCGGTCGTATCGACTGATCATGCAGGCGAATGTCTCTTAGGGTGCGTCGCCTGTCCGCGGCGACCGTCGCGCCTTACGCCTTCTGGATCGCGTCTCGTCCTTGCGGCGGCCGCGCCAGTCCGTTGGCCAGGGTTTTCATGTCGTCGGGCCTGCGGCTGTAAACCAGCCGCGCGAATTCTTCCGGAGAAAAAGGCAAATTCTCGATCCGCGGGACGGTCGGACCCGCCCAAAAGCGCTTCAGCAAGGTTGCCAGTCGTTTCATCGGTATCGCGCCCTCAAGCGCACAACGCCGAACGTCCTTCAACGTTCCCGATGCCGCGACGTTGGAAGGCGAAACTCGGATCAGGACGGCGACGTCGAGTGCCGCGCCGCTGAGGTAGCGTCGTTCAGGCTCGGCACGACGACGAGCCGCTTGATCTCGCCGTTCTTGTAGGCGCTCAGGAACTTGTCGTAATTCCGGATCGATACGCAGCCGTTGGAATCGCCGTTGGGGCCAAGCATGTAGCTGTGCGCCAGCAACCCCGATCGTCCGAGCGTATCGTTGTCGCCCACCGGGATCATGCGCAGCGCCTGGACGCCGTGAAACAGGCGCTCGCGCGGTTTCAGGTCATAAACATTGGGCGGCGTCGCACCGACGTTTCGCTCGCTGACATGACTTGGATCGTCCATCAGGCCGCCAAATCCGGAATGCGCCTCAAGCTTCAAACCGTTGGGCAGGTAAACGGCGCGGGCCGAGATGTCGTAGACGGCGGTGAGGTTGTCGTAGCCAAGCGCGCCGAGATCCGGCTTGTCGCCGAACAGCCCGTCGGTCGGACCAAGCGAGGCGAGCGCGGCGCGGGCCGGAAGGAAATCGGCAAGCTTCTGCAGTACCGTGCGATTGTCGGGCTCCGCCGCAGGGACGGGGGCAGGAGCACTGGCAATCGGCTCGAGCGAAGCTTCAACCGGACGCGACCGCGGCAGCGGAACGGCCGATGCCATCGACGGCCTGGATTCAGTGCCCGGCGCCGCCCGCCAATCCTGCGACTGCAATTTCCGGGCGAGCAGGTCCCTGGCCTGCTGCAGCTTGATGTCGAAGTCCGGGAGCAAGGCTTGCCGGCTGGGAGCCGGCGCAGCTGGCTCGAAGCGGGACTCGAACGACAGCGCCTCGGGTGCTGTTTGTTGAGCGGCGGGCGAAAGCCAGCGCTGTGGATCAACCGCATAGCTCATTGCGCCGGCGACCGCGGCCGCAGCGACGCCGGCAATCGCCCACGCCATTGCACCGGCAAACGGAAGCCGGCGGCCTGAAAGCGTGTCAGCTGGCGCAGCGAGATAAGCCATCCGTCCCCCGAATCAGCCCCCTCGGTAAGGGTCTCGTCGAACCGTGGCTGCCATCATGGATGCCAAAGTGAGGCGGAATCGAGACAAAACCCCGCCAAGCCTTCGGTCCGGCGGCAGGCAAATACCACGGCATCGGACCGCATGGTCGCCGATCTGGATCGCGGGAGCAAGGGGGCTTACTCGATCACCCGCTCGGCGATGGCCAGCAGCGTCGGCGTGGTGGTGAGGCCCAGCGCCTTGGCGGTCTTCTGGTTGACGACAAGATCGATCTTGGTCGGCAGCTCGACCGGCAATTCGCCCGGCGGCGCGCCGGCCAGAATCCGGTCCACATAGCTGGCGGCGTGCCGGATCATCGCGACCCCGCTCGGCCCGAACGTCATCAGGAAACCGTCGTCGGCGAGTTCTTCGACGTGGCCCAGCGTTCCGAGGCGTCGCGCGATGGCGAGCTTGGCGATCTGCTTGCGCTCGCTGAAGAACAGCCCGTCCGGTTGCGTAATCACGCCGCCGATCCTTTGCCGCGCGAATTCGTCGAACGCGGCTTCGATTTCCTCGGCTTCGCGAACTTCGATCACGTGCAGCTCGATGCCCAGCGGCGCCGCGGCGGCCTTGAGCGCCGCGGTGGAACGGGCAGCGACGTTGGCGTCGTTGCCATTGGCGAGAAAGCCGAGGCGCGTACTGGTGGTGATCTCCTTCAGCATCTGCAGTTTTTTGCCGCTGAGATCGACGGCGACGTTGGAAAATCCGGTGACGTTGCCGCCCGGCCGGTTCAGGCTGGCGACGAGCCCGATTTGCACCGGATCGGGTACCCAGGTGAAAACGATCGGAATGGTCCTGGTGGCCTTGTAGGCCCCTTGAGCCGCGGGCTGGGTATGGGCAAACAGCAGGTCGACGGGAAGGTCGACCAGTCTCCGCGCGTTGATGTAGAAACGCTCGTACTGTTCGGCGGCATAGGTATCGATGATCCTGATATTCTTTCCCTCGATCCGGCCGTGATCCTTCAATCCGGCGCGCAGCGCTTCGACACGCCCAAGCTCCGCCTCGGCATTTTCGGCATGCCACATCACGTCGATCACGGGAATTTTCGGGCCCTGTTGCGCCGGCGCGGCAAGCGGTCACGCGGTTGCGGCGGCGACGACGCCGGCTCCGGCAAGGAATTCGCGCCGTTTCATGCGTGTACCCCGAGACGTCGATGAACGCCCTGGAGCGTCGATGGACGCCGGATGAATAGCACGTTCGCGGCCGGAATGTGAGTTGGCTTGCAGGAAAATATGGCTTTGCCGCACCGGCAGCGATGGATACAAACCTTGCTTCGGTCGAAATCCGGAGCGGCAATCTTGAGACGACAAGCATTCGGCGCCGGCGGCCCTCCCGTTTCCGTGATCGGCCAGGGCACCTGGTACATCGACCGTGGCGATCGCAGCGCGGCCGTCGCCGCGTTGCGCCATGGCGTCGAGCTCGGCATGACCCACATCGACACCGCCGAAATGTATGGCGACGCCGAACCGGTCGTGGCCGAGGCGATTGCGCAAGCGCGGGACAACGTCTTCCTGGTCTCGAAGGTCTTGCCGGGTAACGCCTCGCGGCGCGGCACCATCACCGCGTGCGAGCGCTCGCTCAAGCGGCTGAAGACCGACCGGCTCGATTGCTACCTGCTGCATTGGCGCGGCCAGTTTCCGCTCGCGGAAACCGTTGCCGCGTTCGAGGAACTGGTCCGCGCCGGCAAGATCCGATCCTGGGGCGTCAGCAATTTCGATGCGGACGATCTCGAAGACATCCTGAAGGTCGCCGGCAATGGCAGGATCGCCTGCAACCAGGTGCTTTATCATCTGCAGGAACGCGCCATCGAGCATGCGGTGATTCCTTGGTGCGAGGCGCATGACGTCGCGGTGGTCGCCTATTCGCCGTTCGGCCATAACGATTTTCCCAACCCGCGTAGCGAAGCCGGACAGGTCCTGCAAAAAATCGCCGAGGCGCATCGGGCCACCACGCGTCAGGTCGCGCTCGGCTTCCTGACCCGGCGGCGAAAGGTGTTTGCGATCCCGAAGGCGTCGACGGCTGCGCACGCCGCCGACAATGCCGGCGCCGGCGGCTTGACGCTGACGGCCGAGGAGATCGCCGCACTCGAGCGCGCGTTTCCGCGCGGACCCGAGCCCAACAGCCTGCCGATGCTGTAGGCCGGATATCCTCGGCGCACTACGGGGCCGTGGAAAAATCGCGTTCAAACAGAAAGTTAGGGTCCATGACATCGGTTTCTGCGACCCCTTGGCGCGGCACCGGAACCGTGACGGGACGCCGCGTTGCCATATGCATATCCGGGTCCTGTTTTCTGGCCTTGTCGGGCGTGCCCGATCGTCGTTTGGTCAGCTTCCGCTTGATTCGGCTCTCGCGCCTCCCGCAGCGCCATTTTCAAAACCCGACATCCCGGCCTTACGTTGACGACCATTACCCAGCCTCTGACAGACACCGCGCCTCGTTCGGTGCCGGCGCGCGCCGACCGGCCGTTCCGCGGCATCGCCTTGATCATCGCCTCGACGCTGTTCCTGGGAAGTTCGGACGCGATGGCGAAGTACCTGTCGCTCAGTCTGCCGGCGATCGAGATCACCTGGATCCGGTTTCTCACTTTCGCGCTGATGTTCGTGCCGGCAATGCTGACCACCACGCCGAACATTTTTCAGGCGACGCGGCCAGGCCTGCAGGTCTGGCGCGGGGTCGCGCTGTTGTCGTCGTCGCTGTTTTTCATCACCGGATTGCGTTTTCTGCCGATCGCCGAGGCGTCGGCGACCGGCTTTGTCGCGCCGATCTTCGTCACCGCGCTCTCGATCATGGTGCTCGGTGAGAAGGTCGGGGTCCGGCGCTGGGTGGCAACAGTCGTCGGACTGTGCGGGGTGATGGTCATCATTCGTCCCGGCAGCAACGCATTCCATCCCGCGGCGATGTTTCCGGTGATCTCCGCGCTGGGCTGGGCCTGCACCCTGATCATCACGCGCATGATCAGCGGCAAGGATCGCGCCATCACCACCATGGCCTATTCGTCGCTGGTGGGACTCGCCATCCTGACGGTGCTGGTGCCGTTCGTCTGGGTGGCGCCGAACTGGCGCGAGGTCGGTCTCGGTCTCTGCATCGGCGTCGCATCGACCGTCGGGCAGGGGATCGTGGTGATGGCGTTTCGTTACGCAGATGCGTCCGTGCTGGCGCCGTTCTCCTACATTCAACTGGTCTGGGTCAGTATCCTCGGCTTCCTGGTCTTCGGCGAAGTCCCCGATCTGTGGACCCTGGTCGGTGCCGTGATCATCATCGGCAGCGGGCTCTACACAGCGCATCGCGAACGGCTGCGGCGATTGCAGATGGTCGAGGCGGAGCCGTATCCGAGCGCGTGATGAACACGGTTTGAACGCCGGCTGGCCGCGACCGATCCGCGCATTACTGCGCCGTGGTCGGCGGTGTCGCTGCGCGGGCCAGGGCGGTCGCGGGTCAGGACGAAACCGGCAGGGCGATCGAGTATTTCACCTGGCTCAGCGCAAAGCTGGACTCGATGGAGGCGATGCCGTCGAGCCGCGTCAGCTTGTTTTTCAGGAAGGCTTCATACGACGACAGATCCGCGGCGACGACGCGCAGCAGGTAGTCGCGGTTGCCGGTCATCAGATAGCATTCCAGCACTTCCTCCCATTTCGAAATCGCCCGGGCAAACCGGTCGAGATCCTCCTCCTTCTGCCGCTGCAGCTTGATCGAGATGAACACGCTGACGTGCAAGCCGAGCGATTTCTGGTCGACCAGCGCCATGTAGCGCGTGATCACGCCGCGCTCCTCCAGCAGCTTGACCCGGCGATGGCACGGCGAGACCGACAGCCCGACCTTGTCGGCGAGTTCGGCCATAGTGATGCGGCTGTCGGTCTGCAATTGGCCGATGATCTTGCGGTCGATGGCGTCGAGGGTGTGCATTGGGATAAATCCATAATTTAAGCGCGTTTATTGGTATATTATCCCAATAAATCGCGCTGCGTCGCATATATTTGAGATATTCCGCTTCGTCGTGCTGGCTAACATGGGGCCGAAACATCGCGCCCGCGGGGCCCTGCCATGTCCACAAAAGCCGACCGCCTCGAACTCCTGACCGCGCTCGCACGCAAGGTGCTGTGGCTGTCGTCGTGGACCATCCACCACGCCAACCACGTCAGGCCCAACACCGACGGCTTGAAGGTCGGCGGCCATCAGGCCTCGTCGGCGTCGCTGGCGACCATCATGTCCGCATTGTATTTTTCGGTGTTGAAGCCGGAGGACCGCGTCGCGGTGAAGCCGCATGCCAGTCCGGTGTTTCACGCCATCCAGTATCTGTTCGGTCATCAGACGCGGGCAAAACTGGAAAATTTCCGCGGCTTCAAGGGCGCGCAATCCTATCCGTCGCGCACCAAGGACATCGACGACGTCGATTTTTCCACCGGCTCGGTCGGGCTCGGCGTCGCGCAGACGCTGTTCTCCTCGCTGGTGCAGGATTACGTTACCGCCCATGGCTGGATGAAGGGACGTCCGGAAGGGCGGATGATCGCGCTGGTCGGCGACGCCGAGATGGACGAGGGCAACATCTTCGAAGCGCTGCTGGAAGGCTGGAAGCACGGCCTGCGCAACACCTGGTGGATCGTCGACTACAACCGCCAGAGCCTCGATGCGGTGGTGCGGGAAGGGCTGTGGGAAAAATTCGAATCCATGTTCCGCAATTTCGGCTGGGACGTGGTGATCGTGAAATATGGCCGGCTGATGCAGCAAGCCTTTGCCGAGCCGGGCGGCGAGGCGTTGCGGCGCTGGATCGATTGCTGCCCGAACCAGATGTATGCGGCGCTGTGCTTTCAGGGCGGCGCGGCGTTCCGCAAGCGGCTGAATGACGAGATCGGCGACCAGGGCGATGTCTCGCGCCTGATCGACAAGCGCGGCGACGACGAACTGCTGGCGCTGATGTCCAACCTCGGCGGCCACGATATGGCGAGCCTGATTGCGGCGTTCGAGGCGGTCGATCACGACCGGCCGGTGTGTTTCATCGCCTACACCATCAAGGGCGTTGGCCTGCCGTTCCAGGGCCACAAGGATAACCATGCCGGCCTGATGACGCCGGCCCAGATGGAAAAGTGGCGCGCCGCGCAGAATATCCGCCCCGGCCATGAATGGGACAGGTTCGAGAGTCTGACCCAGGACGCGATGTCGCTCGAAGCCTTTCTGGCGGAGGCGCCGTTCAATCGCGAAGGCCGGCGTGATCTGGCCGCCGATCGCATCGAGGTGCCGGCGCATCTGGCGTTCACGCCGGCGGCGCAGATGTCGACGCAGCAGGGCTTTGGGCTGGTGCTCAATGAGCTGGCGCGCAGCGACACGAAACTGGCGTCCCGCATCGTCACCGCGTCGCCCGACGTCACGGTCTCGACCAACCTCGGCGCCTGGGTCAACCGCCGCGGACTTTTTGCGCGCGCGGAAAAGGCCGACCTGTTCCGCAGCGAAAAGATTCCCTCGACCTTCAACTGGGATTTCTCGCCGAAGGGCCAGCATATCGAGCTCGGCATCGCCGAGATGAACCTGTTCATCCTGATGTCGGCGCTGGGTCTGTCCCATGCGATCAACGGCGAGCGGCTGCTGCCGATCGCCACGCTGTACGATCCCTTCATCCAGCGCGGCCTCGATGCGCTCAACTACGCCTGTTACCAGGACGCCCGCTTCATGGTGGCGGCGACGCCGTCGGGCGTCACGCTGGCGCCGGAAGGCGGCGCCCACCAGTCGATCGCGACGCCGCTGATCGGCATCGCCCAGGACGGACTGGCGGCATTCGAGCCGGCTTTTGTCGATGAACTCGCGGTGATCATGGGCTGGGGCTTTGCCCATATGCAGCGCGAGCTGGTCGACGAGGGCGACGAGGCCAGCGGCATGCGCAGCGGCGGCTCAGTGTATCTGCGGCTGTCGACGCGCAGCATCGACCAGCCGCAGCGGATGATGACGCCCGACCTGCAGAAGGCCATCACCGACGGCGCCTACTGGCTGCGCAAGCCGGGCCCGAATGCCGAACTGGTGATCGCCTATACGGGCGCGGTGGCGCCCGAGGCCATCGAGGCCATCGGCCTGTTGGGCGAAAGCCGCCGCGACGTCGGCCTGTTGGCGATTACCTCGGCCGATCGCCTGCATGCCGGCTGGACAGCCGCACGGAAAATCCGCCGCAATAACCGCGGATCGCAGCACATGAGCTATGTCGAGAAGCTGCTGGCGCCGCTGCCGCGCGATTGCGGTATCGTCAGCGTGATCGACGGCCATCCGGCCGCGCTCGGCTGGCTCGGCAGCGTGCGGGGGCATCGGCTGGAGGCGCTCGGCGTCGAGCATTTCGGCCAGACCGGCACCATCGATGACCTCTACCGCCACCACGGCATCGACGCCAACGCCATCATCGACGCCGCCGAAAGCCTCACCGCTGGCGCCCCGGTGCGGCACCGCAAAATGGCGGTGTGACTTTCCGCGTCACGAGATAAAGAAGACCGCCTTGCCCTCGTCTCGCCGCTGATTATATGCGGCAAAGCCGCACTGCCGCGCCTGCGCAATGGCGGTTCATTTCCGGATGCTTTCGTGCAAGGATGCCTGCCGGACGCTTGCCTTTCAAATCGCCCGAACTCAATGCTCCCGCAATCCAAGAGGTTCACGATGGTCAATCGCATGCAGTTCTACATCGATGGCGCCTGGGTCGATCCCGCCGTCAAGAAGTCCACGCCGGTGGTCAACCCGGCCACCGAAGAAGCGATGTACGAGATTGCGCTCGGCTCCAAGGCCGACGTCGACAAGGCGGTGGCCGCGGCGCGCCGCGCCTTCGAGAGCTTTTCGCAGACCAGCCGCGAGGAGCGCGTCGCGCTCTTGAGCAAGATCATCGAGGTCTACAAGACCCGGATGAAGGACATTGGTGCTGCGGTATCCGACGAGATGGGCGCGCCGCTGCCGTTCGCGGAGAAATTCCAGGCCGGCGCCGGCCTCGGCCATCTCGCCTCCACCCTCGACGTGCTGAAGAAATACGAGTTCGAGGAGACACTGGGCACCGCGGTGGTGGTGCGCGAGCCGGTCGGCGTCGTCGGCATGATCACGCCGTGGAACTGGCCGCTCAACCAGATCGCCTGCAAGGTTGCGCCGGCGCTCGCCGCCGGCTGCACCATGATCCTGAAGCCGTCTGAATTCACCCCGTCGTCGGCCTTGATTTTTGCCGAGATCCTGCATGAGGCTGGCGTGCCCAAGGGCGTGTTCAACCTCATCAACGGCCTTGGCCCCGAGGTCGGCGCCGCCATGAGCGAGCATCCGCAGATCGACATGATCTCGTTCACCGGCTCGACCCGCGCCGGCATCGACGTCGCCAAGCGCGCCGCCACTACCGTGAAGCGCGTCAGCCAGGAACTCGGCGGCAAGTCGCCGAACATCATCCTGGACGACGCCGATTTCACCAAGGCGGTCACCGGCGGCGTCGCCCATGTGTTCAACAATTCCGGCCAGTCGTGCAACGCGCCGACCCGGATGATCGTGCCGATGGCGAAGATGAAGGAAGTCGCCGCCATCGCCAAAGCCGTCGCCGACAAGACCAAGGCTGGCGATCCGCGCGGCGAGGGCACCAATATCGGCCCCGTGGTCTCCCGGATCCAGTGGGACAAGATCCAGGGCCTGATCCAGAAGGGCATCGCGGAAGGCGCCACTTTGGTGGCCGGAGGTCCGGGCCTGCCGGAAGGCGTCAACAAGGGCTATTATGTCCGCCCGACGGTATTCGCCGACGTCACCAACGACATGACCATCGCGCGCGAAGAGATCTTCGGGCCGGTGATCGCCATCCTCGGCGCCAAGGACGAAGCCGACGCGGTGAAGATCGCCAACGACACGCCCTACGGTCTGGCCGGTTACGTCTCCGCCGGCAGCGTCGAGAGCGCGCGCCGGGTCGGCCGCCAGATTCGTGCCGGCAACGTCAACCTCAACGGCGTGCCCAACGACCGCGGCGCGCCGTTCGGCGGCTACAAGCAGTCCGGCAACGGCCGCGAATGGGGCAAGTACGGCCTCGAGGAATATCTCGAGGTCAAGGCCATCGCCGGGTTCAACGCCGCGTAAGCGCCGCCGACCCGGTTGCAAAAAGGCGCCGGAGCGAGGTCACGCTCCGGCGCTTTGCGTTTCATGGCGCCGGTTTGAGCCGGCGCAGTGCCTCGGACGCCAGCCAGACCGTCGCCTTGTTCTCCGTGCCGTCAGGTTTCAATCCCGCCGCGCGCAGCCGTTCGATCAGCCGTTCGGTGCGCAAGTGGGCCGCGTCGCTGTCAATGTGATAATAGGTGTCCAGCATGTGTTCGGGCGTGAAATACGAGTCGAAAGGCTCGCCGACCACGGCGATGCCGTGCTGCGCAAAAATATTGCGCGCCTCGTCGGCGATCGGCAGGCGGCCGTCGACCAGGGCGTAGCAGTCCGTTCCGGCCACCGCCGGCCAGGTGAGATAGACCTGGACCTGCCGTTCCGCCTGAAGTTTCGACAGTTCTGCCGCCGCCCACTTCACCTCCGGCACCATGCTGCCCGAGGCTGCGACGTAATCGCCGCAGGTCTCGTTCAGTACGTTGGCGGTGCGGCGGTGATCATCCTTGCGGTCGCCCAGCGGCCACTTCGCCATTTCCGTCTCGATGCGGGTGCGGTGAACCTGCTGCAGGTCTTTTCGCAGATAAAGCCGGCCGGCATCCGACAGGTTGTGCAGCGAGGCATGCGCGACGACGAAGACCAGCCGTTGCAGAAACGGCTGGCTGGCGTAATAGGCGGCGTATTCGTCCGGCGTCTTGTCGGTGAAATCCTGCGGGACCTCTTCCCTCGTGTAGTAGACCCATTCCAGCGGCACGATCATGGTATCGCCCTGGCGCGCATAGCGCAGCATCCGGTAGATCTTCATGTGGAGCGGGATCGAGCCGTTGTCGGCGACGTCGATCACCGGCTTGCCAAACGCCTGTTCGAGCAGGGCCGGTTCGATGCTGAACGCTGAGCTCGAGCCGGCGTCGATCACGATCCGCGGCGCGCCGACATTCTCCAGCAGGAACTGGTCATACGCATAGGGTACTACGCGGTTCGAGGTCGTGAAGTAATCGTAGGACAACAGCATCGCGAACGCCGCCAGGACCGCGCCGGCGACCGCGAACCCCACGAATTGCACCAGCTTCTTCACGATGTCTCCGCGTCAGAAGTTGAAATAGATGAAGGGCGATTGCACCGACGTGTTGGTGGCGATCAGCGCCGCGACGGCCGCGGCGCCGGCGAAGGTGCCGGCCAGTGCGATCCTGCCGTTCCAGTCGGTCTCGGCGATGGTCTGGCTGTTCGGACAGAGACAGACGATGGCCGCGCCCGCCACCAGCAGCGGCCATGCCGCGAACAACCGCACCGGGGCGGCGAGATGAAGATCCGCCATCGCCGTGAGCAGCGAATTGGCGGTCGCCACATCAGGCGAGCGGAAATAGACCCAGGTGATGTTGACGAACAGGAAGGTCACGATGACAGCCACCGGTCTCGGCAAACGCAGACCGGCCCCGGACCAGCCCTTGTGCAGGCAGCAGGCGGCGCCATGCAGCGCGCCCCAGATCACGAACGTCCACGCCGCGCCGTGCCACAATCCGCCGAGCAGGAAGGTCAGGAACAGATTGCGATAGGTGTTCACGACGGAGGAGCGGTTGCCGCCGAGCGGGATGTAGAGATAATCGCGCAGCCAGCGCGACAGCGTCATGTGCCAGCGCCGCCAGAAATCCTGGATCGAATCCGCCCGGTAGGGCGAATTGAAGTTGAAGGGAATGCGGACGCCGACCATCAGCGATACCCCGACCGCCATGTCGGCGTAGCCGGAAAAGTCGAAATAGAGCTGGAAGGTGTAGGCGAGGCTGAGCATCCAGGCGTCGGTGAAGCCCAGTGAAGGCACCGCGCCATATCCGAGGTTGACGAACACGCTCAATTGATCGGCGATCAAGAGTTTCTTGAGCAGCCCGATCGAAAATAGACAGGCGCCCTCGACCAGAAGCGCCCCATGGGCCGGGGATCCGAACGACAGGCCGTCGTTTCGGCCGAGGCCTGCGAACTGCGGCATGACCTCGCGCCAGTGAATGATGGGACCTGCGACCAGGTGGGGAAAATAGGTCACGAACAGTCCGTAGCGCGGCAGGTCGTGCTGCTCCTGTCCCTTGGTGTAGAGGTCGGCCAGAAAGGCGATCTGGGTGAAGGTGTAGAATGAAATGCCGAGCGGCAGCGCGATAGCGAAATGATGCGGCGTCGCGCCGAACAGGGTCTCGAGATTTTCCGTAATGAAGTTGGTGTACTTGAAAAACGCCAGCAGGCCGAGATTGAAAGCGATGGCGGCCACGAACAGCGCCTTGCGGTAAGCCCGCCATGAACCGGGGTTGGCGATCGCGCGGCCGGCGAAATAGTTCACCAGGATCGAGGTCACCAGGATCGGCGTCTGCGCCGGGTTGCCCCAGGCATAGAACACGATGGACGCGATCAAGAGGATCGGGACCAGGAGCTGGCGAAGACCGAGCGCGAGCGCCAGGTAGAACGTGCCCAGCACGATCGGGAAAAACCCGAGCAGGAATTCGCGTGTGACGAACAGCATGCGGCCCCCCGCAATTCGCCCGATCGATGCCGTTACCGGACCGGGCGTTGGCTGGATCTAGTGCTGGAAAAGTCCGCTAACAAGGGCGGCAGCGTAGTCCCGGCCGTTGCCGGCCGCCTTGGGCACGGGTGAGGGCGGGTGGGTTGGTCGATCAAATGCCGCAGCGGGATGACGCAGGGCGCTGCGCGGTGCACGCCGTTTCGCAAGTATTTCTACTCAGTAGCGGCGCACGAAGGGCTTCGATACCAACGTCGCGAATCGACTGTTACGGCGTTGAACTTCCACAACTCCGGCGACCAACGCCGGGAAAAGCAAGGCGAGATACAGGCACCATGATTTCGCAAGACACCGCACAACACTTCCTGATGATCGGCCTCGGTGCCGTGGCCGTCGCTTTCGCGCTCTGCGTCGCGGTATTGGTCGCCTAGGTCTGGCGCTATCCTCCCAGCGCGCCTTGGGTGTTGACATAGAGCGCATAGATCGACTGGCTCGAGGCCATGAACAGGCGGTTGCGCTTCAGCCCGCCGAAACAGAGGTTGGCGCAGCGCTCGGGCAGCGCGATGCGACCGATCAGGACGCCGTCGGGGGCATAGACCACGACGCCGTCGAGTTCCGGATCGCCCATGCCCCAGCCGCACCACAGATTGCCATCGATATCGCAGCGCATGCCATCCGGCGTTCCCGGGCCGGCGTCGATGTGGATGCGCTTGTTGGTGAGCCGGTCGCCGTTACCGGCCATGTCGTAGGCCAGGATTTTTCGCGTCGGGACGCCGCGGGATTCCACCACATAAAGAATCTTCTCGTCCGGCGAGAAACACAGCCCGTTCGGGCCGAGCACGTCGTCGGCGACGATCGTTGCCTTGCCGGTCGCACCATCGACCCGGTAAACGTTCTGGCTGATCTCGGAGACCGACTTGTAGCCCTCGTAGTTGCCGAGGATGCCGAACTCCGGATCGGTGAACCAGATCGAACCGTCCGACTTCACCACCACGTCGTTGGGTGAATTGAGCCGCTTGCCATCGAAACTGTCGATCACGACCGTGATCGAGCCGTCATATTCGGTACGGGTGACGCGCCGCCCGCCATGTTCGCAACTGATGAGCCGGCCGTGGCGGTCCCGGGTGTGGCCGTTGGCGAAATTCGACGGCTTGCGGTAGATGCTGACGGCGCCGGTTTCCTCTTCCCACTTCAGGATGCGGTTGTTGGGGATGTCGCTGCACAACAAATAGCGGCCGTCGCCGAAATACACCGGTCCCTCGGCCCAGCGCAGCCCGGTGGCGATCCGCTCTACCGCCGACAGTTTCAGCCAGTATTTTTCGAACCGCGGGTCGATGGCAACAATGGCGGGATCGGGATAACGCGTGGCGCCCCGCCAGCCTTCGGATGATGTCACGGCGTGGTCCGACATGGCGCGTTCCCCTTGCAGCGGCGTGTGTTTTACGTTTTTTGCTTGCTATCATTCCCGACCGGTGACAGCAAGTGATCCGCGCGGCGAGACGCAGCTGCGCGTGCGCGTGTCACGGTGACTAGGTTCACGGCAACGATGGGGTTTGAGATGCCACGCATTCTTTTGACAGGCGCTTCCGGCGGGGTGGGGACACGGCTGCGGCAATTGCTGCCGGCGATCTATCCGGACCTGCTGCTGAGCGATCTGAAGGCGCCGCCCGATCTCGCCAAGTCCGAAAAGTTCAAGGCCGCCGACCTCGCCAACCTGGTTGAAGTCGAAGCCATCTGCGAAGGCGTCGAGGGCATCATCCATCTCGGCGGCTATTCCGTCGAAGGTCCGTGGGACGCGATCCTGCAGGCCAACATCATCGGCACCTACAACCTGTTCGAGGCCGCCCGCAGGAAAGGCGTCAAGCGCGTGATCTTCGCCTCGTCGAACCATGCGATGGGCTTTTATCCGCGTCATCACCGGATCGGCACCGACGTCACCCCGCGGCCCGACGGCCGCTATGGCGTCAGCAAGGTGTTCGGCGAAGCCGTCGGCGCGCTGTATGCCGACAAGCACGGCATGAAGGTGACCTGCATCCGGATCGGCAATTTCGGCGACATGCCGCTCGACCACCGGCGGCTGTCGATCTGGCTCAAGCCGGAGGACCTGGTGCAGCTCTGCCGCATCGGCCTCGAGCACCCCGACATCGAGTTCGAAGTGGTCTACGGCGCCTCGTACAACGAGCGCAGCTGGTGGGACAATTCGCGGGCCTATGAGCTCGGCTATCGCCCGACCGGCCGCGCCGAGGATTTCCGCGAGCACGCCATGGCCGAACAGGCCAAGCTCAAGCCGGACCCGATCGGCGATTTCTACCAGGGCGGTGCGTTCTGCAGCATCGAGTTCGACGGCGATGCCGGCAAGGTGTGGAAGCCGAAGTGACGGCGACCTGACGCCGCGTAAGGTCTCTCCATGTCATTGCGAAGAGCGAAGCGACGAAGCAATCCAGTTCTTCCTTGTTGCTTTCTGGATTGCTTCGCTAGCGCTCGCAATGACGGGGAAATGTCGCGTTCCGAGTGTTGACGTCGGCAGTGTAACGAACGACAGCCGCTACCGCTCCCCCGTATCTCCCGCGATGCGGCTGAGGTAATCCGCCTTGCTGAACTGCATGTGTTCGACGCAGAGCTGCGCCAGCGCCCAGTTGTCGCGTCCCTGCAGCAGTTCGATCATGATCTCGTGCTGGCGGCGCGAGATCGTCAGGCCCTCGCGGTCGGCGAGGTTTTTCGCGCGCATCGGCAGCGTCAGGTTCATGTAGTCCTGCAGCGAGCGAACCAGGTACGGATTGCCGCAGGCGGAAAACAGCGCGACGTGAAATGCGTCGTTGGCCTCGTGGATGCCGCGCAGGTCCTGCGCGTCGGCCTTGACGCAATATTGCCGTTGCAGCGCGCTGAGCTGTTCGATCAGCGCCGGCGGCGCCGGCAGCGCGATCATCAGCGCCGCCTGCCGGGTCAGCATCTCGCGGACGTCGTAGATCTGGCGGACTTCATCGCCGGAATAGAAGCGCACGGTGGCGCCGATGTTCTTTTCGCGCAGCACGATGCCGCGGTGCTCGAGCTGGAACAGCGCCTGGCGGACGAAATGCCGGCTGGCGCGGTAGCGTGCCATCAGCGTGTCTTCCACCAGCCGCGAACCCGGCGCGAAGCGGCCGAAGATGATGTCCTCTTCCAGCCGCCGGATCACCTCGGCCTGTTCTTCCTCGCGCGACAGCGCCGGGGCTTCTGGAGTTTCGGATAGCGGGTTCAGGGCCATCATGTGTCTTCCCAGCCGGACAGCCGATAGCAGTCTTCGACCAGCTTCAGCGTTTCAAGATTGTCCTCCGGTGCAGTCTCGAACGGCGTGCCGGCGAACAGCGCGCCGACGAAGTGCGCGATCGTCCTGTTGTAGGAGCCCTGGTATTCCACCGCCAGATCGTAGCTGCGCTGCGCCGGCTCAGTACCGGTGCAGGTCAGCGACGCGCCGTCGAGCCGGATCGAGCCCTGGTCGCCGAGCACGTCGAGCCGGTCGATCTGCACTGGCGGAAAGCCGCTCGCGGCGAAGCTCGCGAACACCGTGACGTTGGCGCCGGTGTGCGCCTTGAGCTGGATCACTGCGCCGTCTTCGCCGGCAAGGTCGGCGCAACTGCGGCTCAATCCCGCCGCCGTCACCGTTAGCGGACCGAGCAGCATGCGCAGCGTGTCGAGGTGATGGATCAGCACTTCGGCGACCAGCAGGCGCTGCTCGCCGACCATGAAGGGCTGGCGCTGCAGCGCCGGGCGAATGCCCTCGGCGTTTGGCAGGAATCCCGATGTCAGCAAGGTGAGCTGGGCCTGCTTGACGCTGCCGACGCGCCCGGCGCGCAGCCACGACAGGGCGTCGCGATAGTAGCCGCGAAATCGCCAGTTCTCGTGGACCATCAGGCGGATGCGGTCCTTGACGTCGGATGCCAGCTGGGTCGCTTCGGCGAGATTGACGGCCAGCGGCTTCTGGCACAGCACCGGCAACCCCTTGGCTGCCGCGAGCCGCACCAGCGCCGCATGGGTCCCCCGGGGTGCGGCGATGTCGACCGCATCGAGTTCGGTTTCCGCCAGCATGGTTTCGGCGTCGCCAAACGTCGCCGGGATGCCGAATTCGCCGGCGCGCCGCGCGGCGTTCTCCGCCGACGGATCGGCCACCGCGACCACGCCCGCCCGATCCTTGAGTTCGGCCCAGGCGATCAGGTGATGACGGCTCACCATGCCGGCGCCGATCAGGCCAACGCGCAATGGCTTGTTCATGGACGCTCGCTGGATTAGCAACGGCCGAAACGGCTCAAATCGCGAGCAAGTCAGCATGGCCCGACATCATTGTCAATAATGCTACCGAATTCGGCGAAATTTCCGGCTCAATCGCGCTCAATTATTGACAATAATGCCGGCGCGCCCATAACTACCGGACCGCACGCAAAGGACACCCCAGGATGGCTGACGGGCTTCGCAAGGGACTGACCAGTTATGGCGACGCCGGGTTTTCGCTGTTCCTGCGCAAGGCCTTCATCAAGGCGATGGGCTATTCCGACGACGCGCTCAACCGCCCGATCGTCGGCATCACCAACACCCACAGCGATTACAATCCCTGCCACGGCAACGTCCCGCAGATCATCGAAGCGGTGAAGCGCGGCGTGATGCTGGCCGGCGCCATGCCGATGGTGTTTCCCACCATCTCCATCGCCGAGAGTTTTGCGTTCCCGACCTCGATGTACCTGCGCAACCTGATGGCGATGGATACCGAGGAGATGATCCGGGCCCAGCCGATGGATTCCGTGGTGGTGATCGGCGGCTGCGACAAGACCTTGCCGGCGCAGATCATGGCGGCGGTCAGCGCCGACCTGCCCACCGTGGTGATCCCGGTGGGGCCGATGGTGGTCGGCCACCACAAGGGCGAAGTGCTCGGCGCCTGCACCGATTGCCGGCGGCTGTGGGCCAAATTCCGCGCCGGCGAAATCGACGACGGCGAGATCGAGGCGGTCAATGGCCGCCTCGCACCCTCGGTCGGCACCTGCATGGTGATGGGCACCGCTTCCACCATGGCCTGCATCACCGAAGCGCTCGGCCTGTCGCTGCCGATGAGCGCCACCATCCCGGCGCCCCACGCCGAGCGCTTTCGCTCGGCCGAAGCCAGCGGCAAGGTTGCCGCCGAGATGGCCAGGGCAAAGGGTCCGAAGCCCAGCGAATTCCTGACGCCGTCATCGTTCCGCAACGCCCAGGTGGTGCTGCAGGCGATCGGCGGCTCGACCAACGGTCTCATCCATCTCACCGCCATCGCCAATCGCACCACCAATCGCATCGACCTCGAAGCCTTCGACAAGCTCGGCCGAGAGGTGCCGGTCCTGATCGACCTCAAGCCGTCGGGTGCGCACTACATGGAGCACTTCCATCACGCCGGCGGTGTGCCGAAACTGATGAAGCAGCTTGGCGACCTGATCGACCTCGACGCCAAAACCATCACCGGCGCCACGCTGCGCGAGGTGGTCGCCGCCGCCGAGGAAGTGCCGGGGCAGGATGCGATCCGGCCGCGCGACAATCCGATCAAGCCCGAGGGTGCCATGGCGGTGCTGCACGGCAATCTGGCGCCGCGCGGCGCCATCATCAAGCATTCCGCGGCGAGCCCGAAGCTGCTGCAGCATACCGGCCGCGCCGTGGTGTTCGAACTCGGTCGAGGACATGACGCTGCGGGTCGACGATCCCAGCCTCGACGTTACCGCCGACGACGTACTGGTGCTGCGCAATGCCGGGCCGAAAGGCGCGCCGGGCATGCCCGAAGCCGGCTATCTGCCGATCCCGATGAAGCTCGCCCGCGCCGGCGTCAAGGACATGGTGCGGATTTCCGACGCGCGGATGAGCGGCACGGCATTCGGCACCATCGTGCTGCACATCACACCTGAATCCGCCGACGGCGGCCCGCTCGCTTTGGTGAAGACCGGCGACAGCATCCGGCTCGATGTGGCCAAGCGCAGCATCGACCTCCTGGTCGACGACGCCGAACTGAAAAAACGCCGCGCCGCGTTGCCGGCGGCGGCGACGCCCGACTGGGCGCGGCGCGGCTACGCGCATCTGTTTCACCAAACCATTCTGCAGGCCGACGAGGGCTGCGATTTCGATTTCATGACCGGCAAGGGCAAGGGCGGCGCGTAAGATTTACAGCTTGTTTGAAGTCTCTGCGTGTACACACTTCACCGCCGTCATCCCCGCGAACGCGGGGTCGTCCGCTTTCGCGGATGATGACGGCTGTGTGCATGCGTCACGCCGGCGCGTTGCGCTGCTACGCCCGATGTCCGATTGACATTCGCGCAACCGCGATGGGATGATCAAAGAAAAAAATCAACCAGGGGAGGGACGGCGATGAAACGCCTTACGAGCTTTATTGCTACGACCATCGTCGCGTCGGCGGCGCTGCTTTCGCAACATGCCGGTGCGCAGGAGGTGAAGCATTATCGCTTCGCCTATGACCAGCCGAAAACCACGGGCTACGGCATCGTCGGCGATATTTTCGGCGACAAGCTCAAGGAATTGAGCAAGGGCACCATGCTGATCGATCAGTATCCCGGCGCCCAGCTCGGCCAGGAGCCGCAGGTTCTGCAGCTGGTGAAGTCAGGCGATATCGAGTTCTGCATCTCGTCATCGGCGAATGCCGCGACCTTGTCGCCGCAGGCCGGCGTGATGTCGCTGCACTTCCTGTTCCGCTCGGAAGCGCACCTTGCCAAGGCGATGGCCGACCCGAAGGTGTCCGAAGCGGTCAAGGCGATGATCGCCGAGACGGTGCAGGGCGCCCGCGTCATCGCGCTCTCGACGCTGGGCTTGCGCAGCATGTATTCGAAGCGCGACATCGCCAGGATCGACGACATGAAGGGCCTCAAGGTCCGCGTCCAGGCGACGCCCACCGAGGACGCCATGTTCCCGGCTTACGGCGCCCAGACCGTGCACATGCCGTTCGGCAGCGTCTACACCTCGCTGCAGACCGGCGTGGTGGACGTCGCCGAAAACGGCATCAACGTCTACCTCGCCAACAAGCATTACGAGGTTGCCCCGGTGCTGTCGCTGACCGAACACGAAGCCAACAACAGCCTGGTCTGGGTCAGCGACAAGCTGTGGAACAGCCTGACACCCGAACAGCAGAAGTGGGTGCAGGCCGCCGCCGACGAGGTCAACAAGAACCAGCCGGCCAAGGCGATCGAGCTTGAGCATCAATCGCTCGAGAAGCTCAAGCAGATCGGCGTCAAGGTCGTCGCCAATGTCGACAAATCAGGCTTCACCAGGATCGCCGACCCGTATCTCGACAAACTCGCCAAGGAACTCGGGCCGCACGCCGAAAAGGTCAAGGATCTGATCCGGGCGATCAACTAGGACTCGGCCGATTATCTATAATTTGGGGTGGTGGTTGCTTCATTTCGCCGCTTCCCGACCTCACGGCGTTGTTTTATTGACAATCCCGTCGCCCGGATGGGATGATCAAGCAAAAGCAAACAGGGGGACGGCGCCATGAATCTTCGAGGAAAATGCATCGCCGCGGCATTTGCCGCGGCGGCCGTGGTTTTTGCCGGCAGCGCCGGCGCCCAGGAGGTGAAGCATTATCGCTTCGCCCACGACCAGCAGCTCAACACGGGCTACAGCGTTGCTTACGATATTTTTTCCGCCCGACTTAAAGAATTGAGCAAAGGCACGATGCTGGTCGACCAGTATCCCGGTGGGCAACTCGGGCAGGAGCCCCAGATCCTGCAACTGGTCAGGTCCGGCGACATCGAATTCGCGATTGTCTCATCGGCCAACGCCTCGACGATTTCGCCGCAGGCCGGCGTGATGTCGCTGCACTACCTGTTCCGCTCGGATGAGCACATCATCAAGGCGCTCAATGATCCGAAGGTGTTCGAAGCGTTCCGGGACATGATCGACGACACGGTGCAGGGCATCCACGCTCTCGCGTTGGGCACCCAGGGCTTCCGGAACATGTACGGCAAGAAGGAAGTGCACAAAGTCGACGATCTGAAGGGTTTTAAGGTCCGCGTGCAGGCCACGGCGACCGAAGACGCCATGTTCGCCGCCTATGGCGCCCAGACCGTGCACATGCCGTTCGGCAGCGTCTACACGTCGCTGCAGACCGGCGTGGTGGATTTCGGCGAGAACGGGGTCAATGTCTATCTCGTCAACAAGCACTATGAGGTCGCGCCGATCCTGTCGATCACTGAACACGAAGCCAACAACGCGGTGGTATGGGTCAGCGACAAGCTTTGGCAAAGCCTCAGTGCCGAACAGAAGCAGTGGGTCTTGACCGCTGCGAAGGACGTCAGCGCGCAGGAGCCCAAGCGGGCGTTTGAGCTGGAGAAGGCTGCGGCGACCAAGCTGGAGAAGACTGGCGTCAAGATCGTCACCGACGTCGACAAGGCGGGTTTCCAGAAAATCGCCGATCCCTATCTCGACAAGCTCGCCAGGGAGCTCGGGCCGCACGCGGACAAGATCAAGACCCTGATCCGGGCGGTCAATTGAACGGCTCCGCGAAGCAATCCAGCGGCCACAAAGGAAGCCTGGCTTGCTTCCGCCTTCGCTCTTCGAGCTTCGGCGGACAAGAGGGCTCCTCGCAATGACGGGGCGCGGCGTTGCCAGGGAGAGTGTCAACGATGGCCATCGCCGATAAACTGGTCCTGCAGCGCCAGCATCACCTGAAATGGCGGTCGTTCGACCGGCTCGAACTGATCCTGATGGTCGTTTGCGGGCTGTTGTGCTTCGGCTTCTCGGTGTCGGTGACCTGCGACATCGTCACCCGCACCATCGGCCATCCCTGGCTGTGGCTGCAGGAAGTCACCTCGACGCTGTTCATCTACGCCATCTTCATTGGCGCCGCGGTGGCGACACGGCGCAACGACCATCTCTACCTCACCGCGATTTCCGAGGCGATGCACGGCACGCCGCGGTTGATCGTCGAAATCATCATTCGCCTGGTGGTGCTCGGCGTCGCCGGCTGCCTGATCTATTTCGGCTACCTCAATTACCTGCGCGGCTTCGGCAGCTTCCGCCTGCCGTCGGGCACGCCGATCGCCTCGCTGTACGCCGCGATCCCGTTTGCCGGCGCGCTGATCGCGCTGTTCACGGTCGAGCAACTGGTCAACGGCATCCGCAACGGCTTCGATCATCCCGAGCCGCGGGAGGATGACCTCGATATTCCGCCGATCGAGACCTCGACGCCGACCGGAGTGCGCCCGTGAGCGCACCCCTGATCCTGGCGCTGATGTCGTTCTGCTTCCTGTTCTTCGGCTATCTCGGCGTGCCGGTGCCGTTCTCGCTGCTGGCCGGCGTCTTCATCGGGGCGATGTTCACCGACGTGACGCTGCCGGCCATCGTCCAGAAGGTGTTCGACGGCGTCGATTCCGAAGCCCTGCTGGCGATCCCGTTTTTCCTCCTGGTCGGCGAGCTGATGAGCTCCGCCAACGTCGTGGTGCGGATCGCCAACCTGTCACTGTCGCTGGTCGGGCATATCAGAGGCGGGCTGTCGCAGGTCGTGGTCGTGTTCAGCATGTTCTTCTCGGAGATGTCCGGATCGACCACCGCCGACGTCGCGGTGATGAGCCGCGCGCTCGGCGGGCCGATGAAGCGCGAGGGCTACAGCCCCGCCTTCATCGCCGCCATCATCGCCTCGGCCTCGACCATCGCCGCGCTGGTGCCGCCGAGCATCACCGCCGTGGTCTATGGCGCGGTCGGCAACGTCTCGATTGCCGGCCTGTTCATGGCGGGCGTCGTCCCCGGGCTGATGATCGGCCTTGGGCTGATGGTCTATTGCTACTTCTTCGGCCCCTCCGGCATGCGCAAGCCGCGGGCGCCACTGCGCCAGGTGGTGTTCGCCGCCGGCGACGCCGCACTGCCGCTGATGATTCCGGTGATTTTGCTCGGCGGCATCCTGACCGGCTGGTTTACCCCGACCGAGGCCGGCGTCGTCGCGGTGGTCTGGATCATCGCGGTGGTGATCCCCGCGCTCAACCGTCGTCACCTGCGGAAAATTCCCTACGACTTCTGCCTCGCCGGGCTGATCTTCTCGCTGCCGCTGATCACCATCGGCGCCGCCAACGCGTTCGGCTGGATGCTGGCCTATCTGCGCGGCGCCATCGTCATCGCCGACTGGATCACCTCGATTGCCGGCAGCGATCCGCATATCATGATGCTGCTGCTGGTGCTGCTGTTCACCGTGATCGGCGATTTCATCGAGCCGGTACCCACCATCATCATCTTCATGCCGCTGGTGAACACGCTGACGCAAGCCGGCGACATCAACGGAGTGCACATGGGCGTGGTGCTGATCGCCACACTGGCGTTCGGACTGATCACACCGCCCTATGGGCTGGTGCTGCTGATGGCCTCGAAATTCGTCGGCGTGCCATTCTCGAAAGCGTTGCGCGCGGCGCTGCCGATCTACGTGGTGTTCTTCGTCACCATCGCATTCACCATCTACTTTCCGAAAGTGGTGCTGTGGCTGCCGAAGCAGGTAATCCCGGAATTGGTCGGCTGCTTCAAGTCGCCGGCGGGGACGGGATACATCTGCCCGAACTGAAGCTCTTATTGTTTGAGCATGATCTTGTCCGAAAACCGGTACCCACTTTTCGGGATCATGCTCTATCCCTTCAGCAGCACCGCATTCACCTCGTCTGCGGTCGGCATCGACGGCGCGGCGCCCATCCGTTGCACGCAGATCGAGGCGGCGGCATTGGCGTAGGCCAGCGCGGCCTGCATCGATTTGCCGGTGGCGAGCTGCGCCGCCACAGCGCCGACAAAGCAGTCGCCGGCGCCGGTGGTATCGACCGCCTTGACGGCGCGGCCGGGAACGACCAGCGGCTCGCCATTGACCAGCGCCAGCACGCCACGCTTGCCGAGCGTGACGCAGATCACCTGGTCGTCGCCGGCCTGCAGCGATCGCGCCGCGCTGGCGAAATCGCCGGCATCGTCGCTATCGCGCAGCTTGGTATCGGTCAGAGCGCCGAGTTCGGTTTCGTTCAGGATCAGGACATCGACCAGATCGAGCACTCCGCGATCGAACGGAACCGCGGGTGCGGGATTGAGAATGGTGGTCGCCCCGACCGCGTGGGCACGGGCGAAGAAGGCGCCGACGGTGGCCAGCGGAATCTCGAACTGGCTGACCGCGACGTCGCCGGCCGTCAGCGCCAGCGTCGCCACGTCAGCGGGCTCGACCAGCGCATTGGCGCCGGGAATGACCACGATAGTGTTGTCGGCCCTGGCCACGGTGATGATGGCGGTGCCGGTGTGCGCCTGCGGCGTTTCCCGCACCAGGCTCAGGTCGACGCCCTGCAGCGCCAGGAACACCCTGACGTCGCGACCGAAGGATTCAGTGCCGAGCCGGCCGATCAGGCTGGTGGGTGCGCCGGATTTGGCGGCGGCGACGGCCTGGTTGGCGCCCTTGCCGCCGGGAAAATACAGCACCGCCTTGCCGGGTACGGTTTCGCCGACCCGCGGATGCCGGTCGGCGGTCGCCACCACATCCATGTTGATGCTGCCGGCAACGAAAACCTGCCCCATGCCTAATCCCAAAATTCCTTCTTGCGCCCGACCTGAAACTCCTGCTTGACGGCATCAATGTCGGCCAGTGTCGGCAATCCGGCTTCGTTGCCGAGGCGCTGAATCTTGTAGGTCGATGCTGCGCGCGCGAACTCGAAATGATCCTTCCAGCTTTTGCCGGGATTGGCGAGATAGGAATGGACATAGGCTCCGTGAAAGACGTCGCCGGCGCCGTTGGTATCGAGCACGCGCTCGGGCGCGATCGGCAGCGCGGGCATGGTGTGGACCCTGCCGGCCTCGTCGTACCAGAGCAGACCCTTTTCGCCCTGGGTGACGCCGCCGACCCGGCAGCCGCGGCTCTTGAGATAATCCAGCATCTTTTCCGGCGTCAGGTCCATCTGTTCGCAGAGACGCTCGGCAACGATGGCGACGTCGATGAATTCCAGCAGCTCATGGGTGTTGGTGCGCAAGCCGCCGCCGTCGAGCGAGGTCAATATGCCGTCCTCCCGGCATAGTTTTGCGTAATGGATCGCCGCGTCCGGCTGGTGGCCGTCGACATGCAGCGCGCGGCATCCCCCGAGATTGAGCATCGGGAACGGGTGAATATGCTCGTCGTCGCGGCAGCGCACGATCGCCCGCTTGCCGTCTTTCGGCATGATGAAGGACAGCGAGGAGGCGTTGACCTTGCGCGGATGGATCGAGATGCCGTACTTCGCCGCCATGTCCTGAAACATCCGGCCGAGCCAGTCATTGGCGACGGTCGCGATCAGGTCCGGCACGATGCCCAGCTTGGCGCAACAGAATGCCGCGGTGACCGCGTTGCCGCCGAACGACACCGCATAGGCTGACGCCACGTGCTTTTCGTCGCCGGTCGGCATGTGGTCGGTAATGAAGGTGACGTCGATGTAGGTCTGTCCGATAAAAAGGGCTTGCATAGGCTGATCCGTCGTCCGCTGGGTGGTCCCGGTCGGGTTACATTAGCACCTGTTATCCCGGTCTATTCGCTAAAAATATTTGCAGAGCCCGGCCATCCTGGCGGCAAGCCTGTTACGCTGGGATCCGACCTCAACCGGGAGCACCCCATGATTACCGGCCTGGATCACGTGGTCGTTCTGCTCGACGACATCAAGGCCGGCGCTGCCGCCTACCAGTTGCTGCTCGGCCGGGCGCCGGCCTGGCACAGCCACGGCGACGGTGTCGAAACCATGATGTTTACCCTCGACAACATGACGCTGGAATTGATGGCGCCGGCGGGTAGCGGTGCTACCGCGGAGCGCATTCGAACCGTGCTCGAGATTCAGGGCGAGGGTCTGGCCAGCATCTGCTTTCGCGTCGGTGATATCGAACGGATGCACCGGCGGCTTGATCGGCTGGCGCTGAAACCGGATGCCGTCGCGGGTGTCGACAGTCGCGACGCTCTCTCGGGAGCCGCTTTGAGCTGGAAGCGCACCCGGGCTGCGACCGAAGCGACACGGGGTGTGCGGATGTTCTTTCTCGAACTGGCCGGGGACCGTCCGGCCTCACAGGCTTCCGCCGCGGCGCCGATCACCGCGCTGGATCATGTCGTGATCTCGACCGAGGACCCGGAGCGGGCCGCGGCGCTTTACGGCGCGCGTCTCGGGCTCGACATGGCGCTCGACCGCTCGCACCAGGACTGGGGCCGGCTGATGTTCTTTCGCTGCGGCGATCTCATCGTCGAGGTGGTGCACCGGCCGGTGGCCGGCGCCGACGCCACCCACGACAAATTATGGGGCCTGAGCTGGCGCGTCGCCGACGCCGACGCGACCCGCGCGCGGCTGCTCGTTTCCGGCATCGACGTTTCCGAAGTGCGCGCCGGCCGCAAGCCCGGCACCCGGGTGGTCAGCGTGCGCGGCGGCACCTGCGGCATTCACACGCTGCTGATCGAGCAGACGGCGAAGCCGTCGTCGTGAGGCGCAATCTCTTAACTGCGTCTACGGATGATCTCGTATGCGCACCCGATGGCGGCTTCGCGAAGTGATCCAGCGGAGAAAAAAATGACGCGAGAGGACCAGCTGGCAGAACTGGCGCGACGGGCCAACGAACAGGCGGCCTCGGCCGAGCGGGAACGCAAATTTCATGAGCTTCAGGATAGCTACTATCTCAACTATGAAATTGGTGACACCCAGCTCACCGTAAGATTCTTCACTTTCAAACTAATGACCATTCCATATTCCGAGATCGTGGAAATAGAGGTCGCAGCGATTTTCGGCGCGCGAATTGCGCAAATCAACCTTTGCAACGGGGTCCGTCGCATGTGCAGGATCAGGAAGTCACGCGGTTGGTTTCGCTATGTCCTCATCTCTCCGAGAGAACCAAAGATCTTGCTGAATGCATTTCACAGGTTTCGTTCGCTGGCTGATCCGGTCACTGAAATGCGAGAGGTCAATGTTCCGCCGCCACCTTTCCTTCGAACACATGACGATTCCCAGTGAGTGGATGACCGGGCAACAGAGATCCCCGGCCTTATCGGGCCAGCAGCTGCGCGCATCCCTGCCACAGCAGTGTCAGCGAAATCATCAGCAGCAGCACATAGGCGATCCGGTAGAACACCGTGGTCGGGGTGCGCCGGACCAGCCAGACGCCGGCGAAGTTGGCGGCGACGGCAACCGGGAGCAATGCCAGCGACGTCGACAGGTTGCGCGCGCTGAACTGCCCAAGCATGAAGTAGGGCACGATCTTCATGGCGTTGACCGCGGCGAAGAACATCGTGGTGGTGCCGACCAGCACCAGCTTCGGCAGCCGCTGCGGCAACACATAGATCTGGAACGGCGGACTGCCGCTCTGGGTCATGAACGAGGTGAAGCCGGACACGGCCCCCCAGAACACGCCGCCGGCCGGACGCATCCGGTGCGGCTCGACGATCGCCCGCCGCAGCCACATGTAGAATACGAACGCGACGCCGATGGAGCCGATCGCAAGCCGCACCGCATTGTCGGACACATGCGCCGCGATCAGCCAGCCGCCGCCGAGCCCGATGGCCGCGCCGGGCAACAGCACCTTCAGGTTCGAGACGTCCCAATCGCGCCGATAGACGTAGATCGAGATCAGGTCCTGGCTGATCAGCACCGGCAGCAGCAGCGCGGCGGCTTCGAGTGGCCGCAGGTACAATGCCAGAAGCGGTGTTGCCGTCATGCCGACGCTGACAAAGCCACCTTTGGAAAGGCCCAGCAGGATGACCGCCGGGATAGCGGCGCAATAAAAATACGGGTCGGCGATGATGGCGGGCACAGGCGGGTCCAGACGAGGAGGGGCAGTCTTAACGGGGCGGCCGACTGAAAGCGACCCTGCGTTTGCGCATGCCCCTCAGGAAGATCCTTCGTTTTCAACGCCTTGGTCGCGTGCTACATCCAAGGCGAGTTCCGCTCGGAATCGCCGGTAGTCGCGGCGTCGCCGACTCCGGATGCCAACAATTTTATGGGAGCGAACCATATGACGACGCAGCGCCTCGGCGTGATCATGAACGGCGTCACCGGGCGCATGGGGCTCAACCAGCATCTGATACGTTCCATCCTGGCGATCCGCGACCAGGGCGGCGTGGCACTGAAGAACGGCGACCGGGTGCTGCCGGATCCGGTGCTGGTCGGCCGCGATCCCGACAAGGTCGAACGACTGGCCAAACGGTTCAACGTCCAGCGCTGGACCACCGATCTCGACGCCGCGCTGGCCGAGCCGAACGATACCGTATTCTTCGATGCCGCCACCACCCAGGCGCGGCCGTCACTGCTGAGCCGGGCCATCAATGCCGGCAAGCACGTCTATTGCGAGAAACCGATCGCGACCAACCTCGAAGAGGCGGTGGCTGTGATCAAGCTTGCCAACTCCAAGGGCCTCAAGCACGGCACCGTGCAGGACAAGCTGTTCCTGCCGGGCCTGAAGAAGCTGAAATTCCTGCGCGACTCCGGGTTTTTCGGCCGCATGCTCTCGGTGCGCGGCGAGTTCGGCTACTGGGTGTTCGAAGGCGGCTGGCAGGAGGCCCAGCGGCCGTCGTGGAATTACCGCGCCGAGGATGGCGGCGGCATCATCCTCGACATGGTCTGCCACTGGCGCTACGTGCTCGACAACCTGTTCGGCGAGGTCGAGAGCGTCAGTTGCCTCGGCACCACCGACATCCCGGAACGCTGGGACGAAAAGAACGCAAAGTACAAGGCGACCGCGGATGATTCCGCCTATGCGACCTTCCGCCTCAAGGGTGGCGTCATCGCCCACATCAACATGTCCTGGGTCACGCGGGTCTACCGCGACGACCTCGTCACCTTCCAGGTCGACGGCACCTTGGGCTCGGCGGTGGCCGGCCTGACCGATTGCGTGATCCAGGCCCGCCAGGCGACGCCGCGTCCGGTATGGAATCCGGACGAAAAGCGCACCCACGATTTCTATGCCGACTGGCAGAAGGTCCCCGACAACGCCGTCTACGACAACGGCTTCAAGGAGCAGTGGGAAATGTTCATCCGCCACGTCTGCGAGGATGCGCCCTACAAATACACCCTGCTCGAAGGCGCCAAAGGCGTGCAACTGGCCGAATGCGCGCTGCAGAGCTGGAAGGAGCGGCGCTGGATCGACGTCGCTCCGATCAAGGTTTGAGGACCTTGCCATGAACAAGCCGGTATTGCCGATATCATCTTGCTCGCTGCGATTGCCGAACGCGGATCGCTCCATTGAGACCTATCGTCTGGCGGCGTCGCGGACCTTTCCGTCGAAACTCGACGGCACGCTGAACCGGATCGCGTTTTCCGCGGCCCATGTGGTGGCGGATCCCCTGGCCGACGCCGATCCGTGGCTTACCGCGGCGGTCGACTGGGATCGCACCATCGCGTTTCGCGAGCATATCTGGGATCTCGGCCTTGGCGTCGCCGAGGCCATGGACACCGCGCAGCGCGGCATGGGGCTGGACTGGCCGACCTCGCTGGATTTGATCCGGCGCTCGGTCGCGGCCTCCAGGGCGAGAGGCAATGCGCTGGTGTTTTCCGGCGCCGGCACCGACCATCTGGCGGCGGAAGATGCTCGGAGCATCGACGACGTGATCCGCGCCTATGAAGAGCAGATTGCCGCGGTGGAAAAGGCCGGCGGCCGCATCATCCTGATGGCGTCGCGAGCGCTGGCGAAGCTCGGCCGCAGCGCCGACGACTATGCCCGGGTCTATAACCGCGTGCTGTCGCAGGTGCGCGAACCCGTTATCATCCACTGGCTCGGCGACATGTTCGATCCTGCCTTGGCGAATTACTGGGGCACGGCAAACCTCGACACCGCGATGGACATCGTGGTCGGCATCATCAATGCCAACGCGGCCAAGGTCGACGGTGTAAAAGTTTCGCTGCTCGACAAGCAGCGCGAGATCGACATGCGCCGCCGGCTCCACAAAGATGTGCGGATGTATACCGGCGACGATTTCAACTACGCCGAACTGATCGCCGGCGACGAGCAGGGATTTTCCCACGCGCTATTAGGCATTTTCGATGCCATCGCGCCGGCGGCCTCCTACGCGCTGTCGCGGCTTGCGGCCGGCGACGAGGCCGGCTTCCACGATGTGCTGGGGCCGACGGTGCCGCTGTCGCGGCATATCTTCCGCTCACCGACCCGGTTCTACAAGACCGGCGTGGTATTCATGGCCTACCTCAACGGCCATCAGGATCATTTCACCATGGTCGGCGGCCAGGAGAGCGCGCGCTCGACGCTGCATCTGGCCGAACTGTTCCGACTGGCCGACCGGGCGGGTCTCTTGATAATCCGGAACTGGCGACCGCGCGGATGAAACAGGTGCTCGCCGTCAGGGGCATCGAAAGCTGAGATGCGGGATTTTTCCAACGATCATCGCTGGCTGTCGCTGAATACCGCGACGGTCCGCAAGCAGGGCGATCTCGCGCAGATCGTCGACGCTTGCGTGCGCCATGGCATCCGCGCCATCGATCCGTGGCGCGACCAGGTCGCCGCCATCGGCCTCGACCGCGCGGTGAGGGCGGTGCGCGATGCCGGGCTTGAACTAACGGGCTATTGCCGCGGCGGCATGTTCACCTCCGATGCGGCGCGCCGCCAGGAGGTGCGCGACGACAACCGCCGCTGTGTCGATGAGGCCAAAGCGCTTGGCGCGCCGTGGATCGTGCTGGTGGTCGGCGGCCTGCCGCAATATTCGCGGCCGGGCAGCGCCGCGTCGAAGAACATTGTCGCCGCGCGCGACCAGGTCGACGAGGCGCTGGCCGAAATGCTCGACTACGCGCGGCAGGCCGGCGTCAAGCTGGCGATCGAACCGCTGCATCCGGCCTATGCCGCCGACCGCGCCTGCGTCAACACCACCAAACACGCGCTCGACATCTGCGACCGGCTCGATCCGAACCGCACTGGCTCCCTCGGCGTCGCGCTCGACGTCTATCACATCTGGTGGGATCCTGAATTATTGCCGCAGATCGCCCGAACCGGCAAGGACCGGCTATTGGCGTTTCACGTCTGCGACTGGCTGGTGCCGACCAAAGACATCCTCAACGACCGCGGCATGATGGGCGACGGCGTCATCGACATCAAATCGGTGCGAAGTGCGGTGGAAGCGCAAGGTTTTGCCGGGTATTCCGAGATCGAGATCTTTTCCAGCGAGTGGTGGAGCAGGCCGATGGATGAGGTGCTGCGGACCTGCATCGAAAGACACCGCACGGTGGTGTGATCGCCGATGGCGGATTACGCCTGGCAAAGCCGGATATCACTTCACGCCGATTTTCTTCATGCAGACCGGACCGCCCTTCATCGTGGTGGTGCAGTCCCACTCCGGACCGAATCCGGCATTCGCCGCCTGCTGGGGGGCGTAACCCCAGCGGATCGCCAGCAGCGCAAGCACGCCGACGAGGGCAAAGCCAAGCACGATCGTCTTGATCTCTGCGCGGAGCCACAGCCAGTTCATCGGGAATATCCATAGCGGTTGACGAATATCGGTTTAGTCGCCGACCAAGCATGGAACGTTCAGAAAGCCGCGAAACCGGACCCGACCGCCGCGCACCGGCGGCGCCATAAGCGCGTACCCCGGAAACCGCGCCAGAAACCGCGAGATCGCAATCGCGCCTTCGAGGCGGGCCAGCGCCATGCCGGCGCATTGATGGGCGCCGGTGCCGAAGGCGAGGTGGCGGTTCGGGGTGCGGCCGATATCGAGGGTTTCGGGATTTGCGAACTGGTCGGGATCGCGGTTGGCGGCGCCGATGCACAGCGTCACTGAGGTGTTGGCGGCAAGCGCGATGCCGCCGATCTCGATCGCCTCGACCGTGATGCGGTTGCCAAGCTGGTTCGAACTTTCGAAGCGCAGGAATTCTTCGATCGCGGTCTTGATCAGGGCAGGTTGTTCGATCAACCGCGTTTTCTGCGCCGGGTTCTCCGCCAGCGCGACCAGCGCGTTGCCGATCAGGTTGGTGGTGGTCTCGTGGCCAGCGTTGAGCAGGAAGATGCAGTTGTGCAGTAATTCCTTCGCGCTTAATCGCTCGCCGCCTTCCTCGCCCGCAATCAGCCGGGTCAGCACGTCGCGGTCGGGATTGCCGGGTCTGGCGCGCCGCCGCTCCACCAGCACCTCGAGATAGGCGAGAAAGTCGCGCACCGCATCGTTGCCGCGGGCAAAGGCCGCGGCATCGATCACAGGTTCGAGCGCGCCCAAAATCGCCAGCGACCAGTCGCGCAGTGGCTCGCGTTCCGCCATCGGTACGTCAAGCAGGTTGCCGATCACCTGGATCGGGATCGCGGCGGCAAAATCCGTAATCAGATCGACCTGGCCCGGGCGGCGAGGGCGTCGAGCAGCCGGTCCACCAGCGCGATCAGGTCGCCCTCCATCTCGGCGATGGCGCGCGGCGACAGCGCGCCCATGATCAGCCGGCGGACCCGCGTATGCGCCGGCGGGTCGTTGAAAACGAGGCTGGTGGTGTGGTGCTCGTAGAGCAGCGAGTTGCCGTATTTGGGTGCGAACTCGCGCTTCTTGTCGGAACTGAACACCCGGGTGTTCTTGTAGACCGCGACCAGGTCGTCATAGCGGGTCAGGAAATAGCCGCCATTGCGCATCCGTTTGACCGGCGCGTGCTGCCGCAGCGCGCGATAAGTCGGGTAGGGGTTGGCATAGAATTCCGGCGTCAGGCGTTCGATATCGAAATCCGCCGCCAGATCCCGCGAAGCTGCATCCATGCCGCAATTCCTCCCATAATGGGGATACGTCGTTTTGACGCTTCCTGAAACCGCGGCGGCACCCGCCTTTGATTTGCACCGATCTGAACCAATTCTTGGTGCGTTGCAGCAAAAATCCTTGACATTTGCCGGAGGTGAGTGCTTACTCACGAACTATGAGCACTCTGCGCATGACCAGTGATTTGCGGCGGGAACTGATCCTGAGCGCGGCGAAGCGATGCTTTGCCCGCAATGGGTTTGCCGGTACCACCACCAAGAGCGTCGCCGCGGCGGCTGCGATCTCCGAAGGGCTGCTGTTCAAGCACTTCCCGACCAAGTCGGCGTTGTATGCCGAGATCCTGGCCGAAGAATGCGAAGCCGATCCGGGCCTGCACCAGTTGCTGGGTCTGGAACCGTCGACCGAAACCCTGGTCATCCTGGTGCGCGGCATGGTCGGGCATTTCCAGCAGGTCTCCGACGCCCCGGACCAGGAGGAAGCGCAACGGCTGCGGCTGATGGTTTCCAGCCACCTCGATGACGGCGAGTTTGCCCGGCTCCTGTTCGAAAAAATCGGCGCGCTGATCGGGCCGGTTTTCGTAAGCTCGCTGGAGCGGGCGGTGGCCGCGGGCGATGCCTCGAAGGTCGGGCGCGAGCCGTTCAACCTGTTCTGGTTTGCCCACCACACCGTGCTGATGTCGGCGCTGGCAAGGCTCCCGGTCGTTCCGTGCCTCGATTACGCCCGTGCCACCGATCTCGAGCGGCAGATCTGCGAGTTCGTCCTGCGCGGAATCGGCCTCAATGAAACGGCAATTGCCACTTACCTGGATCGCGAATTACCGCCGAACCTGATGCCGGCGCTATCTGCAGAAAGTGCATGACATGAACATCGTCACCGAACCGAAGATTTCAGGCACGCCGATCGTCGAGCAGCCGCGCAAGCGTCCGATCCGGATGGTGCGCTGGTTCATCATCGTCGGACTGTTGCTGGGCGCGCTGGTCGGCGGCCTGGTCTGGTTCAACTATTTTCGCGCCCACATGATCGCGCAGTTCTTCGCCAACAACAAACCGCCGCCGGCCACGGTGACGGTGGCGGAGGCAAAGTCCGAAGTGATTCCCAACCTGCTGGTCGCGGTCGGCGATCTGGCTGCCGTACACCAGGTCAACGTGACCTCTGACGTCAGCGGCCGCATCACCAACATTATGTTCGAGGCCGGCGCCAGCGTGAAGGCCGGCAGTCCGCTGCTGCAGCTGTTCGACGGCCCCGAGCAGGGCGATCTTGCCAACTTCAAGGCGCAGGCCACGGTGGCGCAGCTTTCGCTCGATCGCGCCAAGCAGCTCGCGGCGCGCCAGTTCGGGCCGCAGTCCACGGTGGATTCCGCGCAGGCGGCCTACGACCAGGCCAACGCCGGCATCGCCAAGACCGAAGCCATCATCTCGCAGAAGCTGGTGCGGGCCCCGTTCGACGGCGAGCTCGGCGTGCGTCACGTCGAAGTCGGCCAGTTCCTCACCGCCGGCACCCAGATCGTGACGTTGACCGACCTCTCGGCGCTGTACGCCAATTTCACGGTGACGGAAAAGGACAGCGGACAGCTCAAGGTCGGACAGACCGTGCGCATCGGCGTCGATGCCTATCCGGGCCGTGCCTTCGAGGGCCAGATCACTGCCATCGAACCGCAGATCGCCACCGACACCCGTAACATTCGCGTGCAGGCGACCATCGCCAACCCCGACCGCATCCTCAAGCCGGGCATGTTCACGACCACGACGGTGGTGCTCCCGGACAAGCCGGCGGTCATCACCGTTCCGGAAACCGCGGTCGACTATACGCTGTATGGCGACTCGGTGTTCCTCATCACCGAGAAGAAGGCGGATGACGGCAAGACCAGCCTCAACGCGGTTCGCACCTTTGTGCGCGCCGGCAAGCGGATCAATGGACGCGCCGAAATCCTTACGGGTCTGAAACCGGGCGATCGGGTGGTTTCGGTCGGCCAGCTCAAGCTGCAGCCCGGCGCCGCGGTCGTCATCTCGACCGATCCGGGTCCCCTGGTTCCGGCCAATCCGCCGCGCTACTGACAACCGGAGTCGATCGCGATGATCTGGACCGATATTTTCATCAAGCGCCCGGTGCTGGCGCTGGTTGTCAGCCTGCTGATCCTGCTGATCGGCTTCCGCGCCGCGACCAGCCTGCCGATCCGGCAGTATCCGAAACTGTCGAATACGGTGGTCAACGTCACCACGTCGTATCCCGGCGCATCGGCCAATCTGATTCAGGGCTTCATCACCACGCCGATCGAGCAGGCGGTCGCGTCCGCCGAAGGCGTCGACTACATGACGTCGACGTCGGTGCTCGGTACCAGCACCATCCAGGTCTATATCAAGCTGAACTTCGACCCCAACCAGGCGTTGACCGAAGTGCTCGCCAAGGTGAATTCGGTCAAATACCTGATCCCGAAGGAGTCCAACGATCCGGTGGTGACCAAGACCACCGGCCAGACCACCGCGGTGATGTATCTCGGCTTCTCCAGTGAGGTGCTGTCGGCATCGGCCATCTCCGACTACCTGACGCGCGTGGTCCAGCCGGTGCTGTCGACTGTCGACGGCGTCGCTTCCGCCGACATCCTCGGCGGTCAGATTTTCTCAATGCGGCTGTGGCTCGATCCGGTCCGCATGGCCGGTCGTAACGTGTCGCCGGACGACATCGCCGCCGCCATCCGGGCCAACAACTTCCAGTCCGCGGCCGGACAGGCCAAGGGCTACTTCATCGTCTCCAACGTGTCGACCAACACGGACTTGACCAACCTCGATCAGTTCAAGCGCATGATCATCAGGTCCAAGGATGGCGGCTTCGTGCGGATGGAGGACGTCGCAACGGTGGAACTGGCGGCGCAAAGCACCGACGCCAGCGTCGCCTTCAACGGCGAACATGCGGTCTTCATCGGCGTGCAGGCGACCCCGCAGGGCAATCCGCTGACCCTGGTCAAGGGCGTGCGCGCGCTGTTTCCCGAACTCGAGCGCAACCTGCCGCCGTCGATGAAGATGAAGGTGGCGTACGACTCGACCAAGTTCATCCAGTCGTCGATCGACGAAGTCGAGAAAACCCTCGGCGAGGCCGTCATCATCGTGGTGGTGGTCATCTTCCTGTTCCTGGCCTCGTTCCGTTCGGTGGTCATCCCGGTGGTGACGATTCCCTTGTCGCTGATCGGCGTCTGCAGCCTGATGCTGGCGGCCGGGTTCAGCTTCAACCTGTTGACGCTGCTGGCGATGGTGCTGGCGATCGGACTCGTCGTCGACGACGCCATCGTGGTGGTGGAGAACATCCATCGGCATCTGGAGGAGGGCAAGGCGCCGGTGCAGGCGGCGCTGCAGGGCGCCCGCGAAATCGTCGGCCCCGTGATCTCGATGACGATCACGCTGGCCGCGGTCTACGCGCCGATCGGCTTCCTCGGCGGCCTGACCGGTTCGCTGTTCCGCGAGTTCGCCTTCACGCTGGCCGGTTCGGTGATCGTGTCGGGCGTGATCGCGCTGACGCTGTCGCCGATGATGTGCTCGATTTTCCTGCGCAGCGCCGAGGAAGGACGCTTTGCCCGGATCGTCAACCGGGTGTTCGGGGCGATGACGCGGTGGTACGGCCGCAGGCTCGATCGCTCGCTCGACTATCGCCCGATCACCATGCTGTTCGCACTGACGATCCTCGGGCTGGTCGGATTCCTCTGGCTGCATACCCCGGCCGAACTGGCGCCGGAAGAGGACCAGGGCATCGTGTTCTCGGTGATCAAGGGGCCGAAGTACGCCAACATCGATTACCTCGATTTCTACGGCGAGAAGCTCGACAAGGCGTTCGCCGGCTTTCCGGAAACCGATCTTCGCTTCGTCCTCAATGGCATCAACGGCCCGCAAAACGGCATCGCCGGCATGCTGCTCAAGCCGTGGGATGAGCGCGAGCGTTCGTCGATCAAGCTGAAGCCGCTGGTGCAGGCGCAGCTCTCCAAGATCGAAGGCGTCAATGCCTTCGCCTTCAACCTGCCGCCGCTGCCCGGCGGTCCGGGCGGATTGCCGGTGCAGATGGTGATCTCCTCGACCAACGGGTTCCAGTCGGTCTATGAGCAAATGCTGAAACTGAAGGACGCCGCGCGCAAGAGCGGGCTGTTCATCGTCTCCGACAGCGATCTCGATTTCAACCAGCCGGTGGTGCGGGTCAAGATCGACCGCTCCAAGGCCTCGGATCTCGGCATCACCATGCAGGCGATCGGCAATACGCTGGCCACGCTGCTCGGCGGCAACTACGTCAACCGCTTCAACCTCGAGGGACGGTCCTACCAGGTGATCCCGCAGGTCCCGCGTGACCGGCGGCTCTCGGCCGGGGCGCTCGGCGGTTACTATGTGCCGACCGCGACCGGCCAGCAGGTGCCGCTATCGACGCTGGTCTCGATCGAGACCGGCACCGATCCCAACGCGCTGAGCCACTACAACCAGTTGAACTCCGCGACCTTCCAGGCGGTGCCGATGCCCGGCGTCACCATCGGCGCGGCGGTCGACTTCCTCGAGGCCCAGGCCAAGAACCTGCCCACCGGCTTCAACCACTCTTACCTGTCGGATTCCCGGCAGTATGTCGAGGAAGGCAACCAGCTCACCATCACCTTCGGCTTTGCGCTGATCATCATCTTCCTGGTGCTGGCGGCGCAGTTCGAAAGCCTGCGCGATCCGCTGGTCATCATGATCAGCGTGCCGATGGCGATCGTCGGTGCGCTGCTGCCGCTGTACTTCGGCGTCGCGACCATGAACATCTACACCAAGGTCGGGTTGCTGACGCTGGTCGGTCTCATCACCAAGCACGGCATCCTGATGGTCGAATTCGCCAACGAACTGCAGCTCAAGGAAGGCCTCGACCGCCGCTCCGCCATCGAAATGGCGGCCCGCATCCGGCTGCGCCCGATCCTGATGACCACCGCGGCCATGGTGACCGGATTGCTGCCGCTGCTGACCGCGACCGGCGCCGGCGCCGCCAGCCGGTTCTCGATCGGGCTCGTGGTGGTGGCCGGCATGTCGATCGGCACGCTGTTCACGCTGTTCGTGCTGCCGGCGGTCTACGTGGCCATCGCCACCGATCACCGCGCCGGGGCCGAATCCGAACGGGCCAAGCAGATCGCGGATTTCGACCTTGAGCGGGCCACGCCGTCATTGAAAACCGGCTGAGCTTGCCGAACCGGGCGCGATAAGGTGATATGGCGGATCGACCTCGTTCGATCCGCCATTTTTCTTCAGGAACCTCCCATGGCACTTCGCGACTTTCCGGCCGGCAATTACCGTTTCATTCCTTCGGCGTTTCAGTATTCGAACGGCGTCGCCGCCGATCCGGATTTCGAAATCGAACGGGTGCGGTTCGACAAGCCGGTGCCGCTGGCCGACGGCTTTGCACTCGCCGCCGATTACATCCTGGCGACCAGCCGGCCGCTGACCGCGTTCTGCGCCTGCGAGTTACGCTCGCCGGGGGCCTTCACCGAAGACGGCTTCCGCGCCTTCAACGAGCATTACGTCAAGACCCTGTCGCAATGGGGCTTGTTCGACGGTACCATCAATCCGGTGGCGCGCAGCAACGTCTGTCCGGAGATCGATGCGCCGGCCGAGCCGTCGTTTTACGCGTTCTGCTTCACCCGCCCTAGTCTCGGGGCCAAGCCCAGTTTCGTGATCTCCGGCGCCGCCGAGGCGCGCAGCGGCCCGGGCAGCTATCCCGAGCGCATCGTGCGCTACCGCGACGTCAGCCCGGAAGGCATTGCCGACAAAGTCCGGCAAACCGCCGGCGAAATCGAAGCGCGGATGGGCGAGCTTTCATTCGGCTGGAAAGACACCACCGAGGTGCAGGCCTATACCGTGCATGACTTCCACGCCGTGACCGCCGAGCAACTGGTGCGCCGCGGCGCCGCCCGGTCCGGCGTGACCTGGCACTATGCCCGGCCGCCGGTGGTCGATCTCGAATTCGAAGTGGATTGCCGCCGGGTGCCGCGGGAGATGGTCATTTAGGAACCCACAATTAATCGGTTCCCCAATTCACGCGATCAAAACGCGCCCGTGACATGGAATGGCACCATAAGAACATTCATTCGGGTCGTCATTTCGGCGATTGCCGGGTTTTTTCTGATGTGGCCGCTCGCCTATGTGTATGGCGCGCTGAATTGGCCCACATTCCATTCATGGGGACTGTTGCACGGCACCTTATTCTCAGCCTGGCCGACCTTATCGATAGTTACGTTCCTGCTGCTGGGATATCTGCCACCTTTCCACCGGGTAGAGGACACGTCGCTCCACATCGCGGGCCTCCTCTGGGGTCTGATGCTGACCGGATTTGTCGCCGTTAGCTCCCATTTGGGCACACCGTACAGCTTGCTCATCGTTACGGCTGTCCTGGTCGCTATCTTGAGCGTGTTCGTCGAGCACAATCTTCGATTGGCGCTGTCTGTCATCGCGCCCAGTGTGTTCCTGGATATGGAATACCTGCTTGATCTGCTGGAGCCAGGTTGGGATGAGCTCCCGCTCAGCTATTGGTTCCACACCTTCCACGACGTCAAGAACCCCTTGATCTTTACGTCGATTGGCTGGGCGGTTGGATCGCTCGTCCGCGCCATCCTGAAGCGCCGGCGCGCGGCGGCATCGACCACATCGCTGGAATGATGGCCGAGGTGCAGGCCTGCTCGATCCACGACTACCATGCCGTCCGCTCAGGCCTGATCTGGCACATGCCCGGCCGCCCGTGGTCGATATCGAATTTGAAGTCGATTGCCGCCTCGTGGCGCGAGATGGTGATCCAGGCCGCAGTAGACCTGCGACATAGTTAGTAGACTTACGACCTAATTAGAAAACCGATTGTGATCGTTGGGCTGGCCTCAAGGTGCTAGGTTTGCGCCCTGGTGGGGCTAGGCCGACCATGCAAAACGAAGGCGAGAATATTCCGACGAGGCGCGACCTGCTGGCGCTGGTAGGTGCAGTCGCCGGCAGTGCGGCGATGTATCACGCCATGACCAGTCTCGGGCTGGCGGCGGAGTCGCCCTACAAGGGTCCGATCGAACTCGGCGGCGATCCCAAGGGCGCATCGGTCCTGATCCTCGGCGCCGGCCTTGCCGGCATGACGGCGGCGCTGGAATTGCGTGCCGCCGGCTACAAGGTGCAGGTGCTGGAGTTCAATAGCCGTCCGGGCGGGCGCAACTGGACCTTGCGTGGCGGCGACAGTTTTACCGAACTCGGCGGCCTGACGCAGCAGTGCGAATTCGAGTCCGGGCTTTATATCAATCCGGGGCCGTGGCGGATTCCGTATCATCACCGGGCGCTGCTCGACTATTGCAAGCGCTTCGGCGTGGTGCTCGAACCCTTCATCCAGCTCAATCACAACGCCTTGCTGCATGCCTCGCAGGCCTTCGGCGGCCGGCCGCAGCGCATCCGCGACATCAAGACCGATTTCCAGGGCCACGTGTCGGAACTGCTCGCCAAGGTGACCCAGCAGAACAAGCTCGACGAAACCGTCTCGACGGAAGACAAGGAGATCCTGCTGCAGGCGTTGCGGTCGTGGGGCGCGCTCGACCGGAATTATGCCTATAAGGCCAACCTGATTTCGGCCAACTACCGCGGCTATGCCAAACATCCCGGCGGCGGGCTGGGCGCGGCGCCGATCGCCAGTGAACCGATAGGTCTATCGGACATCCTGCAGTCGCGGTTGTGGCGGTATCTGCAGGCTTTCGCGCTCTATGAATTCCAGACCACCATGTTCCAGCCGGTGGGCGGCATGGACATGATCGGCAAGGCGTTCGCCGGACAGGTTGGCGATTGCATCGTATACAATGCCAAGGTCACCCGGATCGAGCAGGATGACCACGGCGTCATCGTCTCCTACGAGGCGGCCAATAATGCCGCGATGCCGCGACAGGCCAGGGCCGACTGGTGCATCTGCACCATTCCGCTGTCGGTGCTGAGCCAGATCCCAATCGACGTCGGCGCGCGCATGAAGGCGGCCATCGACGCCGTGCCCTATGCCGCGGCGGTCAAGATCGGGCTGCAGTTCAAGCGCCGGTTCTGGGAGGAGGACGAGGCGATCTACGGCGGCATCAGCTACACCGATTTGCCGATCCGGCAGATCTCCTATCCCTCGAGCGGCTATAACCGCAGCGGCCGCGGGGTTTTGCTCGGCGCCTATCTCTACGAGGGTGCCAACGCCTTCGAGTTCACCTCGATGCCGCCCGCCGACCGGGTTGCCCGTGCCGTCGAATTCGGCGCCGCCCTTCACCCGCAATACCGCGCCGAGTTCGAGAACGGCATCGCCGTGGCCTGGCACCGCGTGCCGTTCACCCTGGGCTGCGCCGGCGCGTGGACCGAGCAGGCGAGAGAGCGGCATTACGAAGCGCTGTGCGCGATCGATGGCCGGATCGTGCTGGCCGGCGAGCACGCCTCCTATATCCCGGCGTGGCAGGAAGGCGCGATCCTGTCGTCGCTCGACGCCATCAAGCGGCTGCACGAGCGGGTGGTGAAGACATGACGGCCGGGACCGCGGGATGAGAGCCCCGATAATATCGAACCGTTTCCGATTGGTTGCGGTGCTGTCGGTCGCCGGGCCGTTGTGGGTGTCGGCGGTAACGGGCGCGGAGAAGGCGCCGACCGCGCAGCCCTCGCTGAGCCGGAGCTTCCGGTTTACCGAAACCACCGGTGAAGATCTGTTTGCAAGCGCCTGCCAGGGCTGTCACATGCCCGATGGCCGCGGCGCCGACGGCGCCGGCCGCTACCCGGCGCTGGCCGACGACAGGAACCTCGAGGCCCGGGGCTATCCGGTCACCGTGGTCGTCCGGGGCCAGCGCGCGATGCCGCCGGTCGGCGCGCTGATGAGCGACGATCAGGTCGTCGCGGTGGTCAATTACGTGCGGACCCACTTCGGCAACCAGTACGGCGACGCCGTCACCGCCGGTGACGTCAAGGCGGTTCGGCCGTAGAGGTTGATGAAACAGGCTTGAGCCCATGGCGAAAGCCGACAGCCGCGGCTAGGATATCGTCTCGTCCGGGGGAGAAGATGTCGATGGCCGCCAGTGCCGCACCAGCCGTTGAGATAGAACAGCTCCGGGCAGGTTACGGCAAATCCGTCATTCTCAACGGCGTCGACCTGATGGTCGCGGCAGGCGAATTCGTTGCCATTCTGGGATCGTCGGGCTGCGGCAAGACCACGCTGCTGCGTACCATCGCGGGGTTTCAAAAGGCGATGGGGGGCCTCGTGCGCTGTTTCGGCCGCAACATGGCCGACCTGCCGCCCGAGCGGCGCGACGTCGCCATGGTGTTCCAGAGCTACGCGCTTTGGCCCCACATGACGGTGCTGGGCAATGTCGGCTACGGGCTTCGCCTGCGCGGCGTTCCGCGTGAAGAAATCAGGAAGCGGGTCACCGCGATCCTGGCCATGCTCAACATGAGCGGGCTCGAAGACCGCAAGGTCACGGCGTTGTCGGGCGGGCAGCGGCAACGCGTCGCGCTGGGCCGGGCGCTGGCGGTCGAGCCGAAGCTGCTGCTGCTCGACGAGCCGATGTCCAATCTCGACGCCAAGGTTCGCATACAAGTGCGTTCCGAAATCAAGTCGTTGCAGGCGCGCCTGGGTTTTGCTGCGCTGCACGTCACCCACGATCGGGAGGAAGCCATGACCATGGCGGACCGCATCGTGGTGATGGACCAGGGCCGTATCGCCCAGATCGGAACACCGGAGGACCTTTATCACCGGCCGAAGCTGCCGTTCGTCGCCACGTTCATGGGCGCGGACAATGCCCTCGACCTCGAGATCGCGCAAACGGCGTCCGGTCTCGAAGTGAAAGCCGGGCCGCATCACGCCGGCACCTCGCTAAACACCGCGGCGCTGGACATGGCCGTGCCGGCAGGGCCGGTGACCGGCTATTTCCGCGACGACCTGACCGGGCTGGTCGAGCCGGATCACCGCGCCGACAATGAAATCACGCTGCAGGGAACCGTCACGCTGCGGTCATATCCTGGCGGCTATTACCGTTACGAGATCTCGGTCGGCAACCAGGAATTTACCGTCAAGGATTCACGCGCGCTGGATGTCGGCACTAAGGTGGGCCTCGCCATTCCGATCCGGCGCGCTGCATCTGTTTCCGCGGCAGGACAACCCGAACAAGCCAATCTGATCCATCGGAGGAAAACAATGCGTGCACGCTTGATGTCGATCGCCCTGGCCGCCGGCCTGGTTGCCGCGCCCGCCGCGGCGCAGAACCTGACGGTGGTCACGGCCGGAGACCAGAACATGGTCGATTACGTCCGCGACTATCTCGGGCCGGCATTCGAAAAGACCCATCCGGGCGTCAAGGTCGTTTCGGTCGGCACCGGGCCCGGCGATGCCGGGTCGCAGAAGATCTACGAAAAACTCGCGGCGCAAAAGGCGGCCGGATCAAAGCAATGGGACATCGACGTCATGGTCATCCACCAGAAGATGGCCGGCCAGATGGTCAGCGAGAAGATGCTGATGCCCTACAAGGATGAAATCGCCACCGGCAAGCTGGTCAGCCGCGAGACCGCGTCGAATTCGCTCGGTGCCAATGTGTCGGGCTACGTGATCCCGATGTTCCACAGCCAGACCGCGCTCGCCTACAATGCCGACCTCGTCAAGGATCCGCCGTCGAGCTATGCCGAACTGGTCGACTGGGTGAAGAATCATCCGAAGAAATTCGGTTACAACGGCATCAAGGGCGGCATGTCCGGCGTCGCCTTCGTCACCGGCTGGGTCTATGCCTTCGGCGCCGATCCCGACAAGCTGATGAAGGGCCCCTATGACGGCGCCACCAAGGACAGCTGGAACAAATTGCTGGCCGACCTGAAGTCGTTCAACCAGAACGTCGTCATCACCCCGGGCAACGCCGGCACCCTCGACATGCTCAACCGCGGCGAAATCTCGCTTGGTCCGGTCTGGGTCGATATGTTCTACACCTGGATGGCGGACGGCAAACTGCCGCCGAATATGAAACTCAAGCTGGTTTCACCCGGCATGCCCGGCCAGCCGATGTACTACGCCGTGCCGTCCGAGGCGGCGCATGCCAAGCTCGCCGAAGAGTTCGTCGCGCTGGCCACCAGCCCGGATGTCCAGGCGGAAGGCATCGTCAAGAAGTTCAACTGGTATCCCGGCATCGACGCCAAATATCTCGAAGGCAAGCTCGACCAGGCGACCTGGAACAAGCTGTTCACCGACATCAAGCCGGACGAACTCGCCGCCAAGGGCAAGCCGTTCCCGATCGCGCCCTATTTCAACGACATTCTGGAGTCCTACGAAAAAAAGGTGACAAATTAGGTCGTAGGCATATGTTTTATGACCCAGGTCGTAGGTTCATGGTTCTGCGACCCAGGCTGATGCGCGATATCCGGCAGATCGCCTGGCCATGACGGAATCGCGAGGTCTCGCACTCCTGCTCGTGGCACCGGCGCTCGCGCTGGTGACTGCGCTGTTTCTCTATCCGCTGGCATTCTCGGTGGCGTCCGCCTTTAGCGATCCGGCCGGCGCCATGAGCCTGGTGAATTTCAGAAAATCGCATCGAACTCTATTCCGTCGACATCCTCTATACGCTGTTCATCGTGGTTGCGGCGACGGCGTTGACCGGGCTCGCCTCGATCGCGATCGCCGGCTACCTCACGCTGGGCGAGACGCCGTGGCTCGTTACCGGCCTTGCCTGGCTTTACCGCTGGCCGCTGTTCATCCCGTTCATCGTGGCCGCGCAGTGCATGCGGACGTTTCTCGCCAAGAATGGCCTGATGAACAATACGTTTGTCGCCATCGGCGCGCTCGATCCGGAACAGGCCGTCAGTCTGCTGGATTGGCGCGGCGTGCTCATCACGTTTGTCTGGAAACAGACGCCGTTCGTGGCCCTGCTGCTCGCCGGCGCGATGGCATCGCTCGATCGCGCCACGTTCGAGGCGGCGCGCAATCTCGGCGCCTCGCGGCTGCGCACCCTGGTCGAGGTGGTGCTGCCGCAGGTCGCGCCGACGCTGATGGTCGGTTCGATCCTGTCCTTCGTGACGATGCTGAGCGTGCTGTCGGTGCCCGCCATGGTTGCCGGATCGCAGCCGACCATGCTCACTGTCGACATGGCGTTCCGCATCAACGCCTACGGCGATTATCCGGTCGCCAATGCGCTGGGCGTGATTTCCTATCTGATGACGGCGGTCACGGCCTGGATCTACCTGCGCCACGCCATGCGCGAGCAGCAGGAGGCGGCGCCATGATCCGCGCATGGGCCGGCACCGTCGCCAGGGCGGCCGCGCTTGCGCTGCTCGCGGCCGCGATCATGGGCCCGATCGCCAATCTGGCGCTGTGGTCGTTTGCCGAGCGCTGGTATTTCCCGTTCAAGCTGCCGGTGACCTGGGGCCTGCGCTACTGGGAAGTGGTATTCCGGCCGACCGGCGCCGCGATGCAGTCGCTCACCACCAGCGTGCTGATCGCCGTCCTGACGGTGGCGCTGGCGCTTGTGGTGTCGATCCCGGCGGGCTATGCGCTGGCGCGGCTAAGACTGCCGTGGCGCGGCCTGATCATGATCGCGTTTCTGCTGCCACAGGCGGTTCCGGGGGTGGCGATCTACATCAATGTCGCACGCATCTTCTATTCGCTCGGGCTCGCCGGCACCGTGGCCGGCGTGGTCATCGTTCATGCGGCGCATGGCCTCGTCTATTCGGTCTGGATCACCTCGGCGGCGTTCGCCTCGGTCGATCGCGATCTCGAGCATGCCGCGCGCAACCTTGGGGCGCCGCCGCTGCGCACCTTCTTCACCGTGACGCTGCCGCTGGCGGCTCCCGGCATCATCGCCAGCGCCATCTTCGTGTTCCTGGAATCGCTCGACGAGTTCACCGGGACGTTTTTCGTCGGCGTGCCCACCGTCTCCACCCTGCCGCTGCTGCTCTACAGCGCCAGCATGGGCGGCAACTATCAGATCGCCTCGATCACCGCCGTCATCCTGCTGGTGCCGTCGATCCTGTTCATGCTGTTTGTCGAACGATTTTTGAAGGCCGACGTCCTGAGCAAAGTCGGCCGCTGAGGTTTTGGATGAGCGAACCCGATCTCGACGCCCGGCTGACGCTGGCCAAGGCGATTGCCCGCGAAGCCGGCAGCATGATGCTGGAGGCCTACCGCAACCGGGGTGCGGAGCCTGTTCATTCATTCAAGGGCCCGCACGACTATCTGACGGAAACCGATGAGGCCGTCGAGCGGTTGGTCCGCGAGAGGCTCGTGGCGAAATTTCCCGAAGATGACTTTTTGGGCGAGGAATCCGTTGGAATCGACTCACGCGCCAACTATGGCCGCGATGTCTGGGTGGTCGATCCGATCGACGGCACCTCGAATTTCGCCAGGGGCATCCCGCACTTCTGTATTTCGATTGCCTTCGTGCGCGACGGACAGACCGAGATCGGGGTGGTCTACCAGCCGGTGCTGGACGAGCTTTACGTGGCGCGGCGAGGTGGCGGGGCGAGGCGCAATGGCGCTCCGATTCACGTGAGTGGCGTGGATGCGATGGGCCAGGCGATCATCGAAGCCGGATGGTCGACGCGCCGGCCCATGCAGGCCTATCTCGATGTGATCGGTGAACTTTATCGCGCCGGCGCCCAGGTGCGCCGCGCCGGGTCCGGCACGCTCGGGCTGGCCTATGTGGCCGACGGCCGCAACGATGGCTATTGCGAGTTGCACATCAATTCCTGGGATGTGCTGGCCGGCCTGTTGCTGATCCAGGAAGCGGGGGGATGGACCAGCGATTTCCTCGCCGGCGACGGACTCCGACGCGGGAATCCCGTGCTCGGCTGTACGCCGGCGCTCACGGACGTGCTGTTGCGGGCGACGAAGATGCCGCGTTCCTGATGCACGCCACGGCGCGTTCAGGACGGTGTTGCCGCCCCGTTCACCGCATGGCACGCCACCCCGTCGATCAATGCCGGCACCTCCTTGCGGCAGCGATCGAACACCTGCGGGCAGCGCGGGTTGAACGGGCAGCCGGGCGGCGGGTCGATCGGGTTGGGGATTTCGCCCTGTACCGGAATGCGCGCCCGGCCGGACATGGCGAGGTCCGGCACCGCGCCGAGCAGCATCCGGGTGTAGGGCATGCGCGGGTGTTCGAACAGCTCGCGGCCCTGCGCCACCTCGACGATGCGGCCGAGATACATCACGCCGATGCGGCTCGCCATGTGGCGGACCACGGCAAGGTTGTGGCTGATGAACAGATAAGTCAGGCCGAACTTGTCCTGCAGGTCGCGCATCAAATTGAGGATCTGCGCCTGCACCGACACGTCCAGCGCCGAGGTCGGCTCGTCGCAGACGATGAATTCGGCTTCGGAGGCGAGCGCCCGGGCGATGGCGATGCGCTGGCGCTGGCCGCCGGAAAATTCGTGCGGGAATTTCAACCCGTCGTCCGGGTGCAGGCCGACCACCGTCAGCAGTTCGCCGACCCGGTCGCGGATGTGGCGATCGCCCTCGATCAGGTTGAAGGCGCGAATCGGTTCGGCGACGATGGCATCGACCCGCAGCCGCGGGTTGAGGCTGGCATAGGGGTCCTGAAAGATCATCTGGATGCGGCGGCGCAATCGCGCGCGCGCCTGCGATTGCCTGGCGTCGCTCATCGACACGCCGTCGATGATCACTTCGCCTGAGGTCGGCGGCAGCAGGCCGACCACCATGCGCGCCACCGTGGTCTTGCCCGATCCGGATTCGCCGACGAGGGCAAAAGTCTCGCCCCTGACGATGTCGAACGAGACGCCGTCGACCGCCTTGAGAAACTCGAGGTGGCCGCCTTCCAGTACGCGGTTGAGCCAGGGTTTTGAGACGTCGAACACCCGGCGCAGGTTCTTCGCCTCGACCAGGGGGGCGGCGGTCATGCCGCGGTCTCCGTGGCGGCGCGGTCGTAGAGATGGCAGGCGACGTCTTGCGTGCCTTGGCGGATCGGCTCCGGCCGTTCGACGCGGCAGCGCTCGAAGGCGAAGGCGCAGCGCGGGTGGAAGGCGCAGCCTTGCGGGATCGCCGACAGCCGCGGCATCGAGCCCGGGATCTGCACCAGCCGCTCGGCGTTGCCGGCCAGGGTCGGAATTGCGCCCATCAGGCCACGGGCGTACGGATGCAGCGGGTTCTGCACCACGTCGCGCACCGGGCCGATTTCGGCGATGCGGCCGGAATACATCACCGCGACGCGGTCGGAGGTCTCGGCAATCACGCCCATGTCGTGGGTCACCAGCATCACCGCGGTGCCGTGGTCGCGGCCAAGCCGCTTGATCAGCGCGATGATCTGGGCTTGCACCGAGACGTCGAGCGCGGTGGTCGGCTCATCGGCGATGATCAGTTCGGGCTCGGCGCAGATCGCCAGCGCAATCACCACGCGCTGGCGCATGCCGCCACTGAATTCGTGGGGGTAGCCGTCGATGCGCTTGTCCGGCGCCGGAATCCCGACCTCGGCCAACAGGTCAATGGCGCGCTTGCGCGCCGCGGTCTCGGAAAGGCTGGTGTGGGTCCGGATGGTCTCGATCAGCTGGTCGCCGATCCGGTACAGCGGGTTGAGGCTGGTCAGCGGATCCTGGAAGATCATGCCGATGCGTTTGCCGCGGATCCGGCGCAGTTCCTCGGCCGGCAGGTTGTCGATCCGCAACCCCGACAGTTCGATCTCGCCGCCGGCAATGCGGCCGGGCGGATCGATCAGGCCGATGACCGCAAGCCCGGTGACGGATTTGCCGGCGCCGGATTTGCCGACCACGCCCAGCACCTCGCCCTTGGCGATGTCGAACGAGACGCCGTCGATGGCGCGCAGCACGCTGCGGCGGCCGGCGAATTCGACCTTGAGGTTGCGCACGGAGAGCACGGGCGGGGTCATGCGGCCGGATACTCGGGACAGATGGCGATGCTCATCGCAGTTTCGGATTGAGCGCGTCGCGCAGCCAGTCGCCGAGCAGGTTGATCGCCAGGATCAGCGCCGCCAGCGCGAATCCGGGGAAGGCGACGATCCACCACTCGCCGGCGAACAGGTAGTTGTTGCCGATCCGGATCAAGGTGCCCAGCGAGGGCATGGTGTCGGGCATGCCGCTTCCGAGAAACGACAGGGTCGCTTCGGTGATGACGGCGAGCGCGAGGTTGATGGTGGCGATCACCAGCACCGGTCCCAGGGTGTTGGGCAGCACATGGCGCGCCAGGATCACGCGGGCCGGCAGTCCGATCAACTGCGCCGCGGCGACGTAATCCTTGTTCTTCTCCACCAGCACCGAGCCGCGCACGGTGCGGGCATACTGTACCCAGAAACTGAGACCGATGGCGAACACCAGCACCGCCAGGGTGCCTGACGCGTCGAGCTTGTTGCCGAACACCGACTTGACGACGCCATTGACCAGAAGCGCGATCAGGATCGCCGGGAAGGTGAGCTGAACGTCGGCGATGCGCATGACCAGGCCGTCGATGGCGCCGCCGACATAGCCGGCGATCAGGCCGAGACTGATGCCGAGCGCGGCGGAGAACAGCACCCCGAGAACGCCGACCACAAGCGAAATGCGCAGGCCGTACAGGATCGCGGAGAACACGTCGCGGCCCTGCTCGTCGGTGCCAAGCAGGAACGGGCTTTGGCCGTCGGCGGTCCATATTGGCGCGATCCGCGAATTGAGCAGTTCGAGCTGCGCCGGATCGAACGGATTCTGCACCGCGAGGTAGGGCGCGAAGATCGCCGCCAGAAAGAACGCCACGGTGATGACGGCGGCGATCATCGTCAATCGCGAGCGACGAAACGAATAGAACAGGTCGCTGTCGATGACGCGCCCGAACCATCGTGCGGGTCGTGGGCGAACGGGAATGAGCGCGTCGGTCATGGCGTGGTCTCTCAGGCCGGCCGGCCGACGGTGGCGCGCAGGCGCGGATCGACGACGGTGTAGAGAATATCGACGACGAGGTTGATGGCGACGAAGATCAGCGACACCACCAGGAGGTAGGCGGCCATGATCGGGATATCGACATTCTGTACCGCCTGCACGAACAGCAGTCCCATCCCCGGCCATTGAAAGACGGTCTCGGTGATGATGGCAAAAGCAATAACCGAGCCAAACTGCAGCCCGGCGACGGTAATGACGGGCACCAGGGTGTTCTTGAGCGCGTGGCCGAAATGGATGGCGCGCGTGGTCAGGCCGCGGGCGCGGGCGAAACGGATGTAATCGGTGCGCAGCACCTCGAGCATTTCCGCGCGCACCAGCCGCATGATCAAGGTCATCTGGAACAGGCCGAGCGTGATCGAGGGCATGATCAGGGCCTTGAGCCCGGATACGGTCAACAGTCCCGTGGTCCACCAGCCGAACCGCACCGTGTCGCCACGGCCGAACGAGGGCAGCCAGCCCAGCACCACCGCGAACAGGTAGATCAAGAGAATCCCGATCAGGAAGGTCGGCAGCGAAATGCCGATCAGCGAGATCGCCTGAAACAGCTTGGCGAGAATCGTGTCGCGTTTCAGCGCCGAATAGACCCCCATCAGGATGCCGGACACCAGGGCCAGGATGGTGGCGCAGGTGGCCAGTTCCAGCGTGGCCGGCATCCGCTCTTTCAGCAGTTGCGCGACCGGCTGGCGGAACTGGTAGGAGACACCGAACTTGAACTGGACCGCATCGATAAAATAGCGCGCGAACTGCACCGGCACCGGATCGTCGAGGCCCAGCGACTTGCGGATCTCGAGCCGTTGCGCCGCGGAAGCGTCGATGGCGACCATCTGGTTGACCGGATCGCCGGCGAAGCGAAACATCGAGAACGCGATGATCCCGACCGCGATCATGACGCCGATGGCCGAAAGCGCCCGGCGCAGCGTGAAAGCGAGCATGTGGTCCTTTGGCTTGTCAGGCCGGTTAAAAAAGAAAAATCCCGGTGCCTACAGCGCTTTCGAGTCATATTGGATCACTGAGTGATCCAATATGACTTCGAAAGCGCCGTAGATTTTACGGTTGACGCATGTCCTTTTCGGCGAACCGGATCCACTTCGCCGGGACATGCGCTGGCGACCGGGATCGGGAGTGTCGTGTCTGCCTATTCCTCTTTGGTGGCCCAGTAGAGCCGCACCTGGTTGTCGGCGCGCTGCGCCAGTTTGACTTTCTTCGATACGCCCCACGCCAGGGCCTGCTGGTGCAGCGGGATGTAGGCGTAATCCTTGGCGGCGATTTCGAACGCCTGCTTGATCAACAGATCGCGCTTGCCGGTATCGGTCTCCTGCAGCACCTTGTCGGCCAGGGCGTCGAACTGCTTGTTGCAATAGCCGCCGACGTTGTTGTTGCCGCCGCCCTTTGCCGGGTCGTCGCGGCAGCCCATGATGTCTTCCATGACGTTGTGGGAATCCATCGTGGCTGGAGTCCAGCCCAGCATGTAGAACGAGGACTGGAATCCGCCGGCCTTGAGGATCTTGGCGAAGTACAGCGCCTTGGGCTGCGCCAACAGATCGATCTTGATGCCGACCCGCGCCAGCATGCCGACCACGGCCTGGCAGATCGCGGCGTCGTTGACGTAGCGGTCATTCGGACAGTCCATGGTCACTTCGAAACCGTCGGGGTAACCGGCCTCCGTGAGCAGTTTCTTGGCGCCGTCGGGGTCGTATTTCGGGCGGACGAAATCTCCCGACAGCTTGAACAATTGCGGCGCGATCATCAGCGCCGACGGCGTCGACAATCCGCGCATCACCCGGGTCTTGATCAACTCGACGTCGATGGCCTTGAAGAAGGCCTCGCGGACCCGGATGTCCTTGAACGGGTTCTTGCCCTTGATGTTGGAGAACAACAGTTCGTCGCGGATCTGGTCCATGCCGAGAAAGATGGTGCGGATTTCCGGCCCGGTCAGCACCGTGGCATTGGGGCTGGAATTGACCCGCGCGATGTCCTGGATTGGAACCGGCTCGATGACATCGACCTCGCCGGACAACAGCGCGGCCACGCGGGTGGCCTCGTTGCTGATCGGGGTGAAGATGATTTCTTTCAGATTATGTTCGGGCTTGCCCCACCAGTTCGGATTGACCTTGAACACGGTCTTGACGCCGGGCTGATGGCTTTCGATGAAAAACGGACCGGTGCCGTTTTCGTGCAGCGAGGCGTAGCTCGGCGTGGTGGCGGCGACCGGCGTCGGTGCGACGACGTTGTTATCCTCGCACCATTTCTTGTCCATGATGTACCAGGCGTCCCACTGCGAATTCAGGATGGGATTGGGCTTGGTCAGGATGAAATCGACGGTGTAGTCGTCGACCTTCACCACCTTGGCATCGATCGGAACCAGGGTCTGGAAATCGGAGCCCTTGGCGCGCGCCCGGTCGGCGGAGAACACCACGTCGTCGGCGGTAAAGGGATCGCCGTTGTGGAATTTGACCCCCTTGCGCAGATGGAAGCGCCAGCGCGTCGGCTCCGGGGTTTCCCAGCTTTCGGCCAGCGCCGGGACGATCTTCAGGTCCTTGTCGCGGGCGGTCAGCCCCTCATAGACATGGCCATGATGGGCGATGGTGGTGCTTTCCCGCAACGTGTAGGGATCGAGCGATTTGAGGTCCCCCTGGTTGGCGTAGCGCAGGGTCTGGGCGGATGCCGGCGCACAGGCGAATGCAACCAGCGACGCAGCAACGGCTGCAATATGACGGACCGACATTCGTTCCCGATCTCCCACTCTGGCCACTCGCGGACCCACATGGCCGCGCATGATCGAGCCATGTTGCCAGAGTTTACGGGCCGCGCAAGGGCGATTTGCCGGCGGCAAGCGCGGTTTCCGGGCAGGTTGCGCGCATCCGGTGGGCACTGGCCGGTTTGCGCCGGGCACCCCTGATGCTTACTTAAGTCGTAGGGTTCATGTCTCTACGACCTACAGGATGGCGTCGCAGCGATACGCCTTTAGCATTCAACTTCCGGAGAGCCGCATGGCTGAGTTCAAGGCCGACGTCATCGTATTGGGCGCCGGCATGGTCGGCGTCTCGGCCGCCTTGCACCTGCAGCAACGCGGCCGCGATGTGGTGCTGCTCGACAGGCACGAGCGCGCCGGCGAGGAGACCAGCTACGGCAACGCCGGGCTGATCGAGGCCGCCTCGGTGTTCCCGAAAATGTTTCCGCGTGACATCGGCCAGATCCTTCGCTACGCGCTCAACCGTTCCGGGGACGCCTACTACCGGGTGTCGGAACTACCGGCGTTCCTGCCCTGGCTGCTGCGCTATTTCCTGGCGTCGTCGCCGCAGGGCACACTGCACAGCGCCATGGCGTCGTTGCCGCTGATCCAGCGCTGCATGGCTGAGCACGAGGCGCTGATCGCGGAGGCGGGGGTGCCGGAACTGCTGCGGCGGACCGGATGGATCAAGCTGTTTCGCTCCGACGCCACGCTGGCGGCCAGCGTCGCGGCGCTCGAGCGCGACAAGGCCTACGGCATGACCGCCGACGTGCTCGACGCCAGGGCCATCGCCGCCCGCGAGCCGAACCTGTCCGGCGATTTTGCCGGCGCCATTCACTGGCCGGCTCCCGGCTTCGTGCCGGATCCGGGCGCCCTGGCCAAGGCCTATGCGGCGCTGTTCGCACGCAAGGGCGGCCGCTTCGTGGCTGGTGATGCCCGCACGCTGACGCAAGGCACGCCCGGCTGGCGCGTCACCGGTACTGAGGGCGCCGTAACCGCGCGCGAAGTCGTGGTGGCGCTTGGCCCGTGGTCGGACCTGGTGTTCGCGCCGCTCGGCTACAACATCCCGCTCGGCATCAAGCGCGGCTACCATCTGCATCTTGCGCCGCGCGGCAATGCCGTGCTCAACCATCCCGTACTCGATGCCGACCAGGGCTATCTCCTGGCGCCGATAAATCGCGGCATTCGTCTTACCACCGGCGCCGAATTCGCCCGCCGCGATGCGCCGCCGCGGCCGGTGCAGGTCGAACGCGCCTTGCCGCTGGCCCACGCGCTGTTTCCGCTGGGCGAAGCGGTCGATGCCAAACCCTGGATGGGTGCGCGGCCCTGCCTGCCCGACATGTTGCCGGTGATCGGCAAGGCGCCGCGCCACGGCGGGTTATGGTTCGATTTCGGCCACCAGCATCACGGCCTGACGCTCGGCCCGGCGACCGGGCGCCTGCTGGCCGAAATGATGACCGGCGAGAGGCCGTTCGCCGATCCGAAACCGTTCGCCGTCGAGCGGTTCGGCTGACGGCTTGGCTGAGGCGTTCCCGGGCTCCCGGCGGGCCGGAAGGTCAGGTCGCTTGCATCTTGTGGTCGACCACGGCGATACTGTCGTGCGTTCGTCATGCGCGGGCGTGCATGCGAATCGACCGAAGGAACCCGCCATGAAAGTCATCGTCACCGTGGACTGCACGCCGCTCGAGGCGCGTGAATTTTTCGGACTTCCGGACGTGCAGCCGATGCAGGCGGCGATGATGGAACAGGTGCAGGCCAAGATGATGGCCAATATGGACCAGTTCTCGCCGGAAACCCTGCTGCACAACTGGTTCACCTTCGATCCGAAGCTGGCGGAGCGCTTCGGCGAGATGTTCGTCAACATGGCGAGCCTGGCCACCGGCGGCCGCGGCAAGGAGAAGAAGTAGCGGCCGGTCTCCAGCCGCGACGTTCCGTCCGAAGCTTAAGAGGTACTGCCGTGCCGGCCGATCGCCGCGAACCTCCGGGACGTCTTCGTCCCCCCGGCATCGGCTTGTTGTTGGCCGAGGCGAGAGGGCTGTTCGAATTGAACGCCAGCCTGCTGCTGTCGCCCCTGTTGGCGCAGGCGCCCCGAGGCGACGGTCATCCGGTGCTGGTGCTGCCCGGACTGCTGGCGAGCGATCTGTCGACGGCGCTGTTGCGGCGTTATCTGAGCGGCCTCGGCTATCACAGCCATGCGTGGGGCTTTGGCCGCAACACCGGCGGCGTTTCCCGTATGCGCGCCCTGTTGCGTGATCGCCTTGCTGCGATCCACCGTGAAGCCGGGCGAAAAGTCAGCCTGGTCGGCTGGAGTCTCGGCGGTGTCTACGCTCGCGATCTGGCGCTGCATCAGCCGGATCTGGTGCGCTACGTCGTCACCATGGGAAGTCCGTTCACCGGGGATATCACCGCGACCAATGCCCGGCGCATCTACGAGACCTTGTCCGGCGAGACCCTGCAAGACGTCAACATTGAAGACATCAAGGCGCTCGCCGGTGACCTGCTGGTGCCGACCACCTCGATTTACAGCCGCAGTGACGGCATCGTGAACTGGCGAACCTGCCTGGTGCGGCCGTCCGAGCGCGCCGAGAATATCGAGGTGCATCTGGCCAGCCATATCGGGCTCGGCGTCAACGCCGCGGTGCTGTGGGCGGTGGCCGATCGGTTGGCGCAGGCCGAGGGCCAATTCAGGCAATTTGACCGATCGGGACCCTTTGCCATTGCCTATGCCCCGCCGGAACAGGCACAATCCTGACCAGAGCGCCGCCAAGGCGCCACGAGCATGATCCGGAAAAGTGGACACCGGTTTTCCGAAAGATCATGCTCGAACAAAAGAATCAAATTGCCCGGGAGGGAAACATGACGCAAGCCAGCAAGAAGCTGTCCTCGATGGACGCCTCGTTCCTGTATCTCGAGACCCCCGAGATGCCGATGCATGTCGGGAGCATGGCGATCTTCCGCCTGCCGGACGACTACCAGGGCGACTTCTTCGAGGCCTTCAAGGCGATGATCGCCTCGCGGCTGCATCTGGCGCCGATCCTCAAGTCGCGGCTGGAGAAGACGCCGCTCGATATCGATCATCCGAGCTGGGTCGAGGACGACCAGTTCGACATCGACCGCCACATTTTCCGCGGCAGCCTGCCGGCGCCGCACGACCGTGCCACCCTGGAGCGCATCGTCGGCTGGATGCATGCCAAGCTGCTCAACCGCGCCCGGCCGCTGTGGGAGTTCTATGTCTTCGAAGGCATGAAGGACAACGAGATCGGGCTCTATTCCAAGATGCACCATGCCTGCATCGACGGCGGCGCCGGCGCGGCGCTGACCAACATGATCTATGACGTGACACCGGTGCCGCGCGAGGTCGAGCCGCCGGCGGCGCGGGCCAAGGTTGGCCAGGAGCCGCGCGACTTCGCCGCCAACCTGGTGGATTCCTACCAGCAGCTGTGGCTCAAGCCGTTCGACAGTGCCACCGCCGCCAAGGGCATCGAACTGCCGCGCACCGGCAAGAGCGATATCGGCTCGATCCTGTTCGACAACGCCATGTTCCAGATCGAAATCCGCGGTCAAATTCGCCGGCAGCATTCCGACCATGCTCAAGAGCGTTTCCGACGTGGTCGGCAAGATCACCGATCCGAAGTCGCGGGAACAGATCGCCGGCATGGTGTCGCCGTCCACCATCCTGAACAAGGCGATTTCGTCGGAACGCAGTTTTGCCGGTACCTCGATTTCGCTGTCGCAGGCCAAGGCGGTGGCCAAGCAGTCCGGCGGCAAGCTCAATGACGTGGTGCTGGCGCTCAGCAGCGGCGTGGTGCGACGCTATCTGAAGGAACGCGGCGCGCTGCCGGCCAAGCCCATGACCGCCGCGGTGCCGATTTCGCTGCGCGAGGAGGGCAACACCGAGTCCAACAACCAGGTGTTCGGCATGATCTGCTCGATCGCCACCCATATCGAGGATCCGAAGGCGCGGCTCGAGGCCATCATCGCCCAGTCCACCAAGTCCAAGGAAATGTCGCACCCGTTGCGGGCGCTGATGCCGCAGGTCTCAAACGTCTCCATGCTGGGCGCGCCGATCCTGGTGCAGATCCTGGCGCTGCTGTACAGCCGCTCCAGCCTGTCCGACGTGCTGCCGCCGGCCGCCAATATCACCGTGTCCAACGTGCCCGGGCCGCGCCAGACGCTGTACGCCGCGGGCGCCGAGCTGCTGCACATCTTCCCGGTGTCGATTTCTACCCATGGTCTGGCGCTCAACATCACCGTGCAGAGCTACCGCGACCAGCTCGATTTCGGCTTCATCGCCGGCGCCAACATCATTCCGCACGTCCAGGAGCTGTGCGACATGCTGCCCGGCGAATTCACCGCACTGCAGGCGGCCTATGCGCCGCCGGGCGACCTCAAGAGCGCCGCCAGCTAGCGAGGTCCGCCATGATCGAAATGCCGCCGCTGCAATTTGCAAAGACCAACGGCATCCGGATGGGTTTCTACGAGGCCGGACCCGCATCCGACGCTCCGCCCGTCGTTCTCTGTCATGGCTGGCCGGAAATCGCGTTCTCGTGGCGGCACCAGATCAAGGCTCTGGCCGATGCCGGCATCCGCGTCATCGCCCCGGACCAGCGCGGCTATGGCTCAACCGACCGGCCGGAAGCCGTGGAATCCTACGATATCGAGCAGCTGACCGGCGACCTCATCGGATTGCTCGATCATCTGAAAATCGACAAGGCGATCTTTGTCGGCCACGACTGGGGTGGCTTCATCGTCTGGCAGATGCCGCTGCGGCATCCCGGCCGCGTCGCCGGCGTGGTCGGCATCAACACCCCGCACACCGCGCGCGCGCCGGCCGATCCCATCGACTTGCTGCGCAAGCGGTTCGGCGAGCAGATGTATATCGTGCAGTTTCAGGACCCGGCGCGCGGCGCCGACAAGATTTTCGACAGCCGGGTCGAACAGACCTTCGACGCCTTCATGCGCAAGCCGGTGCCGCGCCGCGATGATGCGCCGGCAGAACGGCCGGTCGCCGGCGTCGGCGCGTCGCCGCGGCTCAATCTGGCGTTTCCGCAGATGATCGCCGGCTATGACGCGAAGCACGATCCGCGAACGCCGATCCTGTCGCCGGAAGAAAAGCAGGTATTCGTCGATAGCTTCACCAAGTCGGGCTTCACCGGCGGCATCAACTGGTACCGCAACATGTCGCGCAACTGGCAGCGTTCGGCCGAACTCGATCACACGGTGCGGGTGCCGTCGCTGATGATCATGGCCGAGAACGACCACGTGCTGCCGCCATCCGCCGCCGACGGCATGGAAAAGCTGATCCCGGATCTGGAGAAATACCTGATCCGCGACAGCGGCCATTGGACGCAGCAGGAAAAGCCCGACGAGGTGAGCGCGAAACTGATCGAATGGCGTAAGAAGCGGTTCGGTTAGAAATGCGCGGCTAAGGTGCACTGAAGTTACCCCGTCATTGCGAGGAGCCCTTGCGACGAAGCAATCCAGTTCTTTCTTGCGGCCTCTGGATTGCTTCGCTTCGCTCGCAATGACGGGGTGGGTTCACTGCGTGTTACCAAGAAGCAAAGGCAGGAGACTCTCACGTAATGCCATCCGCCAACAAGCTCAGCCCGATCCCCCATCCGCCGAAAAAGCCCGTCGTCGGCAACATGCTGTCGCTGGATTCGACGGCGCCGGTGCAGCACCTGGCGCGGCTGGTCAAGGAACTGGGGCCGATCTTCTGGCTCGACATGATGGGGGCGCCGCTGGTGATCGTCGCCGGCCACGATCTTGTCGCCGAGCTCAGCGACGAAAAACGTTTCGACAAGGCGGTACGCGGCGCGCTGCGCCGGGTCCGCGCCGTCGGCGGCGACGGCCTGTTTACCGCCGATACCAGCGAGCCGAACTGGAGCAAGGCCCACAACATCCTGCTGCAGCCGTTCGGCAACCGCGCCATGCAATCCTACCATCCGAGCATGGTCGATATCGCCGAGCAACTGGTCAAGAAATGGGAACGGCTGAACGGCGACGACGAGATCGACGTCGTCCACGACATGACGGCGCTGACGCTGGATACCATCGGCCTGTGCGGCTTCGAGTACCGCTTCAACTCGTTCTACCGGCGCGATTACCATCCGTTCGTGGAATCGCTGGTGCGCTCGCTCGAAACCATCATGATGACCCGCGGCATTCCGCTCGAAGGGCTGTGGCTGAAGAAGCGCCGGCAGGACCTCGCCGTCGACGTCGCCTTCATGAACAGGATGGTCGACGAGATCATCGCCGAGCGCCGCAAGAATACCGAGGCCGCGCCGGAAAGCACGCAGGGCAAGAAGGACATGCTCGCCGCCATGATGACCGGCGTCGATCGCTCCACCGGCACGCAGCTCGACGACGTCAACATCCGCTACCAGATCAACACTTTCCTGATCGCGGGTCACGAGACCACCAGCGGCCTGTTGTCCTGTACGCTGTACGCGCTGCTCAAGCATCCCGAGGTGATGAAGAAGGCCTATGAGGAAGTCGATCGCGTGCTGGGTCCCGATACCGACGCTCGGCCGACCTACCAGCAGGTCACCCAGCTGACCTACATCACGCAGATCCTGAAGGAGGCGCTGCGGTTGTGGCCGCCGGCGCCGGCCTATGGCATCGCGCCGCTCCAGGACGAGACCATCGGCGGCAAATACAAACTGCGAAAAAACACTTTCATCACGATACTGGTGCTGGCGCTGCATCGCGATCCGTCGGTGTGGGGACCCAATCCCGATGCCTTCGATCCGGAGAACTTCAGCCGCGAGGCCGAAGCGAAACGGTCGGTCCATGCCTGGAAGCCGTTCGGCAACGGCCAGCGCGCCTGCATCGGCCGCGGCTTTGCCATGCACGAGGCTGCGCTGGCGATCGGCATGATCCTGCAGCGCTTCAGGCTGTTCGACCATCAGCGCTACCAGATGGTGCTGAAGGAGACGCTGACCGTCAAACCCGACGGCTTCAAGATCAAGGTACGCCCGCGCACCGACCGGGAGCGCGGTGCGTTCGCAGGCGGCACGGTAAGCACGACCGTCGCCACCGCCGCGCAGCCGGCGGCACGCACCCGCCCGGCCCACAACACGCCGCTGCTGGTGCTGTATGGATCGAACCTCGGCACCGCCGAGGAGCTGGCAACGCGAGTGGCGGACCTTGCGCAGGTCAACGGTTTTGCCACCAGGCTGGCGCCGCTGGACGAGTTCGTCGGCAAACTGCCCGACCAGGGCGGCGTATTGATCTTCTGCGCCTCCTACAACGGCGCGCCGCCGGACAATGCCACGCAATTCGTCAAATGGCTCGGCGGCGACCTGCCCAAGGATGCCTTCGCCAACGTGCGTTACGCGGTGTTCGGCTGCGGCAACAGCGACTGGGCGGCGACGTATCAGTCGATCCCCCGGCTCATCGACGACCGGCTCCAGGCCCATGGCGCCACCAACGCCTATGTGCGCGGCGAGGGCGATGCGCGGGAGGATCTCGACGGCCAGTTCGAATCGTGGTTTGCCAAGCTGCGTCCGCTGGCGGTGCAGCAGTTCGGCCTCGAGACCGGTTTCGAGCGTAGCGCCGATGACGAGCCGCTGTACCGGATCGAACCGGTGGCCCCGACGGTACCGAACCTGATTGCAGGCCTTGGCGGCGCGCTGCCAATGAAGGTGCTGCTCAACAGCGAATTGCAGAACCGGACCGGCGCCAATGCGTCCGAACGTTCGACGCGGCATATCGAGATCCAGCTTCCCGCCGGTGTCAGCTACCGTGTCGGCGATCACTTGAGCGTGGTGCCGCGCAACGATCCGGCCCTGGTGGATTCGGTGGCACGCCGTTTCGGCTTCCTGGCGGACGATCAGGTCAGGCTGCAGGTCGCCGAGGGCCGCCGCGCCCAACTGCCGGTGGGGGACGTGGTTTCGGTCGGACGCTTGCTGACCGAGTTCGTCGAGCTGCAGCAGATCGCCACCCGCAAGCAGATCCAGATCATGTCCGAGCATACCCGCTGCCCGGTGACCAAACCGAAGCTCGTGGCCTATGTCGGCGACGATGTGGCGTCGAGCGAGCGCTACCGCGCCGAGGTGTTGAGCCGGCGCAAATCGGTATTCGACCTGTTGGAGGAGCATCCGGCCTGCGAACTGCCGTTTCATGCCTATCTCGAAATGCTGTCGCTGTTGGCGCCGCGCTATTATTCGATCTCGTCATCACCGTCGCCGTCGCTGGACGGGACGCGCTGCAGCGTCACCGTCGGCGTGGTGCAGGGCGCCGCCAGTTCGGGACACGGCGTCTACAAGGGCGTGTGTTCGAATTATCTCGCCGGGCGCCGCGCCGGCGACACCGTTCATGCCACCGTCCGCGAGACCAAGGCCGGCTTCCGGCTGCCCGATGATAGTTCCAGGCCGATCATCATGATCGGCCCCGGCACCGGGCTCGCGCCATTTCGCGGTTTTCTGCAGGAGCGCGCCGCGCGACGGGGCAAAGGTGCGACGCTCGGTCCGGCCATGTTGTTCTTCGGCTGCCGCCATCCCGATCAGGATTATCTCTATGCCGGCGAGTTGAAGACCTTCGCCAGCGACGGCATCGCCGAGCTTCACGTCGCGTTCTCGCGTGGCGACGGCCCAAAGACCTATGTGCAGCATCTGATTGCAGCGGAACAGGATCGGGTCTGGAGCCTGATCGCGGCTGGTGCTGTCATCTACGTCTGCGGCGACGGCAGCAAGATGGAGCCCGACGTCAACGCCGCGCTGCGCTCGATCTATCGCCAGCGTTCCGGCGGGGACGAGAACGCCGCGCTGCGCTGGATCGATGAACTGGGGACGCAGCAGCGCTATGTGCTGGATGTGTGGGCGGGGGGATAGCGAGTCGCGCTATCCGTCATTGCACGAGCGAAGCGAAGCAATCCAGAGCCACAAGCAAGACTGGATTGCTTCGTCGCTTCGCTCCTCGCAATGACGAATTTTAGCCCTTCACCCCATACGCGTGCTCGGCGATCGCGCCGATGATCTGCGGCCACATCGGGATCGGCGTCGCGTGGCCCATGCCCTCGATCATCAGCAGTTTGGCGCCAGGGATCGTCGCTGCGGTCTCGCGGCCGCCTTCGGGGCGAACCAGGGGATCGACGGTGCCGTGGATCACCAATGTCGGCGTCTTGAGCGACCTGAGGCGCTCCTTGCGGCTGCCGGATGCCAGGATGGCGCGGAGTTGCCGTCCGGCGCCAGCGGGATTGAGGCCGCGGGCAAACATGCGTTCGGCCAGCGGACGGTCCTTGGCCTCGTCGAGCGGAAAGCTGCCGACCCGCAGGATCTTCCAGGTCTGCCTGAAGCGCGCGATGTATTCGTCCAGCGTCTTGGGCGGCGGGCGCAGCAGCAGCGCCGCCGCCTCACGGGTCGGTTGCGGCAATTTCGGATTGCCGGTCGATGACATGATCGAGGTCAGCGAGCGCACCCGGTCCGGATACGACAGCGCCATTTCCTGTGCGATCATGCCGCCCATCGAGGCGCCGGCCAGATGTGCCGATTTGATCTGGAGATAATCGAGCAGGCCAATGACGTCCCGGGCCATGTCGCTGAGCTTGTAGGTTGATGCGGGCGGAATGCCCAGGAACCGCAGCTTCAGCAATTCGCCCATGGTCACGCGGGTGCCGCCGCTGAGCCAGGTCGATTTGCCGATATCGCGGTTGTCGAACCGGATCACCCGAAAGCCCTGTGCCGCGAGCTGCCGGCAAAAATCGTCGTCCCAAAGCAGCATCTGGGCGCCAAGTCCCATGATCAGCAGCAGCGGCTCGCCATCATCGGCGCCGAAAACCTCAAAGCACAGCTCGATGCCGTTGGTGGGCGCCATCCGCGGCGGCTGGTGTGGGACCGAATTCGCTTGCCGGGCAGTCGTTTGAGCGGAATCCACCGGGATTGTTCCTCACGTACAGGGTGTTGTGAAACCTCTATGACACGGTTCCCGGTCGCACAGAAGGCGCCCGGTTTTGCGTTTGCACAATTGATGGCGGCGATGTTGACCGCCGCACTGCAACAGTATGGAATGCCGGAAAACAAGCGGGGTTCACTCGCCACCGGCTTTCGGAGGGCGCAATGGCAGACAAGAGCAACGACCCGGTCGCGCTGTGGCACAGCATGATTGGCGAGATGGAAAAGGGGTTCAATGCCATTGCCAACCAGGCGATGGCGTCGCCGGAATTTTCCAGGGTCGTCAACCAGGTTGGCGGCGTGTCGGCCGGCGCGCAAAAGCAGGTCGGCGACATGATGGAGAAATATCTCACCAGCATGAACCTGCCGAGCCGCGCCCAGCTGGTGAATTTTGGCGAGCGATTGGCGGCGATCGAAGGCCAGCTGAACGAGATCTCGGCACTGCTGCGCCAGATGCACAATAATACCGGAACTCGCGGCGCTGCCGCAGCGCCGAGACCGCCCCGCACCAAACGTCCGCCGCCCGCGGGCGGAGAGCCAAAATGAACGCCGCCGCCGGCCTCGATCTGGCATCGATCCCGGAGCGCATCCAGTCTGAAGTTACCCGCGCAATCCAGCGCAGCATCAAGGGCGTCGAATACATCGCCTCGTCCGGGCCCTCGCTCGGTTCGACGGCGAAGGACGTCCTGCATGCGCGCGGGACCATGAACCTGTACCACTATCGCCCCATCGCCGACGAAATCTACCGGGTGCCGATCCTGATCGTGATGGCCACCACCAACCGCGGCTACATCCTCGACATGGTGCCGGGCCAGAGTTTTATCGAATTCCTGCTCAAGCGCGGCTACGACGTCTACATGCTGGACTGGACCGCGCCGAAGCCGGAAGAGAGATCGCTGCGCTTGGAGGACTACGTCCTCGATTTCATTCCCGATTGCGTGCGGCGGGTGCAGCAGGATTCCGGCGAGACCGACGTCAGCGTGATCGGTTATTGCTTCGGCGGCGTGCTGTCGCTGCTCTATGCGTCGATCTTCAGCGACGGGCCGATGAAGAACCTGATCTGCTTTACCACCCCGGTCGACTTCCGCGAGATGAAGCTGTTCTCGAATTTTTCCGACCGGCGTTATTTCGACGTCGACCGCCTGGTCGACAGCGTCGGCAATGTGCCGCCGGAAATGATCCTGGCGTCGTTTGAAATGCTGCGGCCGGCGTCGCGGGCCGCGAGCCAGGTGCAGCTGTGGGAAAACATCTGGAACGACGAATACGTCAAGTCATACCGGATGTTCGACCGCTGGGCGACCGACACCCTGCCGCTGGCCGGGGAATATTTCCGCCAGATCACGCGGGACCTGATGTGGGACAACAAGCTCTACAACGACGCGATGTCGGTGGGCGGGCGGAGCGCGCAACTTGCCGCCATCAAGGTGCCGATCCTGCACGCGGTGGCCGAGCACGATCACATCGTGCCCTATGAGGCCGCCAGGCACCTGATCGCGAAGATCGGGTCGGCCGACAAGCAGGAAGTCATTCTCAAGGGCGGCCATGTCAGCCTGGTCGCCGGCGCCAACGCCATCAAGCGGCTGTGGCCGAAACTGGATTCATGGCTGGGCGAGAGATCGACATGACCCAACAAGCGCCTGCGGTTCGTTCCTATCCGCGCCACGTCCGCACCGACGCCGGCGATATCGAATTCAGGCTGATGGCGGCGGCCGACGAAGCCGCGGTGCTGGACTTCGCCCGGAAGCTGCCGCTCCACGACCTGTTGTTCCTGCCGCGCAACATCAGCGAGCCGAAGGTGCTGTCGGCGTGGATCAAGGAGATCGAGCGCGGCGCCATTGTCAGCCTGCTGGCGGTCATGGCAGGGCGGGTGGTGGGCTGCGGCACCCTGGTGCGCGATCCGTTGTCGTGGTCGCCCCATGTCGGTGAAATCCGCATGGTGGTGGCGACCGCGGTTCGCGGCCAGGGCGTCGGACGGGCGCTGTCGCAGGAGACGTTTGCGCTGGCGCTCGGCGCCGGTCTCGAAAAGCTGGTGGTGCAGATGACCGTCGACCAGGTCGGCGCCATCGCCATCTTCGAAGGCCTCGGCTTCAAGGCCGAGGCGCTGCTGCGCGACCACGTCCGCGACCTCAACGGCAACAAGCACGATATCGTTGTGCTCGGCCACAACGTGGCGCAGGTTGCGGCCCAGATGGAAGCCTATGGGTTGCCGGGCGCGGTGCAGGGCTAGGTTCGTTGTTGCGAAACCTGCGGATCAACCGGCGCCTCAACCTTGCGAATGCGGCACCCCAGCCTGATTAGCGGGCAGGGAGTGCAGCGATACCGTGCATATCACGGATTCGTGATATCGCGGTGCAACAAAGATGTTGCATTGCACCATTAACCATGGCACAACGATCTCGCCCCGGGCCGATCCGGACGGGGTGAGCCCATAGCTCAAACCTGAGGATGGAGAAAACCCCAATGACCACCGAAACCAATTCCGTGCTGGACAGCGTCAAGGAAGCCTTCGCGCCCGTCACCGACGCGTTCAAGAACCTCCAGAACATGGAAGTTCCCGAGGCTACCCGCGACTTCGTCAAGCGTGCCGCCGGCACCGCCAAGGACAAGGCCGCCGAGATCCACGCCGGTTCGGAGAAGGTGACCGCCGCCATCGAGACCGCCGTTGCCGGTTCGGTGAGCGAGGCCGCCAAGATCAGCCGCAATATTCAAGAGGCGCTTTACCAGGACGCCCAGGCGTTCTTCGCCGGCATCGACAAGCTGGCTTCGGCCAAGTCGCTCAACGAGGCGGTGCAGATCCAGTCGGATCTGGTCCGTGAACGCGGCGAAGTGCTGGTGTCGCGTGCCAAGTCCTCGACCGAATATCTCGGCAAGCTGGTCGCTGACAGCGCCAAGAACGCCCAGGACAATTTCTCCAAGGTCGCGTCCTACGCCAAGAGCGCCTGATCGCTTCAGGGCTTTTGACGGTCGACCTTGCAAAGGCCCGCTCGCGCGGGCCTTTCTTTTTTGGGAGACGCGCGCCATCTCCTCGTCGTTGCGAGGAGCGCAGCGACGAAATTGTTGTTCTGGATTGCCTCGCTTCGCTCGCAATGACGTAGCTGATATCTATCGCGACAACAGACGCGCTCCGCTTTGAAAGCCCGCATGCCGCCAACCGCTTCCCAATCCTTCGCGCCCGATTCCGGCGACGCGCTTCGCGCCGCCGAGTTGCGCCGCGTCAAGGCTTTGGCGACGCTGGTGCTGGCGGGCTGCCTCGGCGTGTTCATCGCAGCCAAGGCGCTGTTGCACCTCCATCCGGCATTCGGCTTCATCGCCGCCTTTGCCGAAGCCGCGACCATCGGCGGGCTGGCGGACTGGTACGCGGTAGTGGCGCTGTTCCGCCGGCCGCTGGGATTGCCGATCCCGCACACCGCCATCATCCAGGCCAACCAGCAGCGCATCGCCGATCGATTGGGCGAATTCATCGAGGTGCATTTCCTCGAAGCGGGACCGGTCGAGGCAAAGCTGCGCCAGATCGATTTCGCATCCTTTGTCGCCGACTGGCTCGGCGATCCGAAGCGCAGCACCGATCTCGCCCGCTTCGCGCTGCGGCTTTTGCCCGAGGCGATGTCGGCGGCGGAAACGTCGGGGCTCAAGACTTTCGTAACCCGGCGCATTCTGACCCAGTTGCAGTCGGTCGATCTGGCGCCGCTCGCCGCCGGCACGCTGCGCGCTTTCATCCAGGAGCGCCGCCATCAGGGGTTGCTCGACGACCTGTTGGGTGCGATCCACCAGACCCTGACCGAGCCCGAGACCATGGCGGCGATCCGCGGCAAAATTCGCGACGAACTGCCGACGCTGCTGAAGCTCTACCGCGCCGACAAATTCCTGGTGAAGAAAATCGCCGCCTCCGCCACCGCATTCTTCGACGACGTGCGCGCCGACCCGAAACATCCGTTCCGCGGCGAGTTCGACCGCATGGTGCTGTCGTTCGTCGAGCGTCTTGGCAACGATCCGGCCTACGCCGACCGCATCAGTGGACTGAAGCGCGACCTGCTGGCGCGTCCCGAACTCGGCGACATGGTGCGCAACATCTGGTCCAACGCGCGGGCTTTCATCGACCGCAGCGCTGCCGGTGAGACCACCGTGCTGCAGCATCACCTCGCCAAGGTGTTCGCGGATGCGGGCAACGCGCTCAAGGCCGATCCGGAGATGCGGGCCGAGATCAACCAGGGCGTGGTGGTGGTGCTGCGCAGCTTCATCGCCGACCAGAAGGGCGGGGTCTCCAGCTTCATCGCCGACCAGGTCAAGGCGTGGGACATGGGACAGCTGATTTCGCTGATCGAAATCAACATCGGCAAGGACCTGCAATATATCCGCTTCAACGGCGCATTGATCGGCGGCCTCGCCGGTCTTGCGCTCTACACCGGCGAAGTTCTGCTGCGCCTGCTCTGAACTTCGAGTGTGCGGTGCCTGCCGGACGCTTGTTTTTCGACCACCCGCGCCCTAGCTTCGTTCAAGCGGGATTCTGTTCGGAACGATTTTTTGAGGTTTGTGTTGCCTGATGGATTGATGATCGGCCATCCCACAAGGGTCGATCGCGAAAGGATTGAGATGACTGCGACCGCGCAAACGCTGCGTCCACCGTCAAAAACCCTGATGTTCATGGAGGGGCGCGCGATCCATGAATTCGGCGCGTTTCTCGGCGCCCTGCCGCTGCTCAGCCTGGCACCGCGGGGCGACGGCCATCCGGTGCTGGTGTTGCCGGGGCTGGTGGCCAGCGACATCTCGACCCGGCCGCTGCGCGCCTTTCTGAAGAACCGCGGCTATGCGGTGAGCGGATGGCGCCAGGGCCGCAATCTCGGGCTGCGCGACGGCGTCAAGGACAGCATGGTCGACCTGGTCCGCGAACTCAGCGACCGCGGCGGCCGCAGGATCAGCCTGGTCGGATGGAGCCTCGGCGGTCTCTATGCGCGCCAACTCGCCAAGATGATGCCGGACCGGGTGCGCGGCGTCATCACGCTGGGCAGTCCGTTCGCCGCCGACCCCAAGGCGACCAATGCCTGGCGCGTCTACGAGATGGCCAGCGGTCAGCGCGCCGACCAGGCCGATCCGCGATTCGGCGGTTCACTGGCGCAGACGCCACCGGTGCCGACCACCGCGATCTTCAGCCGTACCGACGGCATCTGCGCCTGGCAGGGCTGCATGGAAAAAACCTCGGCGACTTCCGAGAGCATCGAAGTCGAAAGCAGCCATTGCGGCATGGGCCATCATCCCGCCGTGGTCTACGCGGTGGCGGACCGACTGGCGCAGCGCGAAGGCGAGTGGGCGCCGTTCGATCGCGGTGGCTGGCGCAGCCTGGTGTATCCGAATCCGAACCGGTGAGTTGCGCGCAGACCTCTCAACGTCATTGCGAGCGAAGCAATCCAGTAGCAACAAGCAAGAACTGAATTGCTTCGTCGCTACGCTCCTCGCAATGACGAACTTGCGCGCTTCCGCTCGATCTTCGGCACCGCGACCCCTTCATCCGCCGCCACCATCGCTTCCTCGGCGCCGGCCAGGATCAACGTCGTCACCATCCGCGCATATTTATCGCGCGTCAGGCCCTTGCCTTCGCGAAACCACAGGTAATGCCAGTTCAGCATGCCGAACAGCGACATGGTCAGCGGCTTCAGCAGCGGGTGCTTCCGCGCCAGCGACGGGATCGCGGCAAGCAGTGCATCGGACACCAGCGCCACCAGTTGGCGCTCCATTTCCCTCAAGCTTTCCTGTTGCGCCGGCGGCAGCAGTCTCAGGCTGGCGATCTGCACCTGGTGCTCGGCATCGGCGCCGCGATAGGCCTCGAGCAGCGCCGCCGAAATCGCGAACAATCTTTCCTTGCCGTCTGGCGCCGATTGCGACGCAGCTTCGACGACGCCGACGAGATGCTGCAGGTGATCCGACAACAGATCGAACAGCACCGCGTCCTTGGAGGCGTAGTAGTGGTACATCAGCGCCTTGGAGACACCGCAGGCTTCGGCGATCATGGTGATCGAGGTGCCGGTATAGCCGTGGGCGGCGAACAGGGCGGCGGAACGGCTCAAAATGCCCTGACGTTTCTTGTCGTAATCGTTTGCCCGCGTGCGCGCCATGCGACCTCGAACCCTTAAAACGGCGCGACGTCCTGTCCGGCGCGACGTTTTGGCACCCTCGCATTGACCGTCCAACTGGTCAATTATAAATCCCTTGGCCCCGGGGCCCCGCGGCGCAGCGTTGGTTCCCGGTCGAAAAGCCGCTATGTCGTCCCCGATGCCCCAGCCGCTCGCGCGCATTCTCGAACAGTTGAAGCGGGAGCCGTCCCGCACCGGCTCCATCGTCATCACCCTGTTCGGCGACGCCATCGTGCCGCGCGGCGGCTCGGTGTGGCTCGGCACCTTGCTGGAATTCTTCAGGACGCTCGAGGTCGACGGCGGCGTGGTGCGCACCGCGATGTCGCGGCTCGCAGCCGACGGCTGGCTCGAGCGCGACAAGGTCGGCCGCAACAGTTTTTACCGGCTGGCCGAAAAAGGCCGGCAGACCTTCGATGCCGCGGTAACCCATGTCTACAACCCGCAGCCAGTGCAATGGACCGGCCGGTTCGAACTGCTTTTGATCAGCGACAGCGCCGACCGCGAGGCGTCGCGCCAGGCGCTCAAGAACGCCGGCTTCGGCAGCCCGCTGCCTGGCGTCTTCATTGCGCCGTCAGGCGTCCCGGTGCCGAAAGAGGCCGAAGGCGCCGTCCGGCTCGAAGTCTCGGCGGAAGATGACAGCGGCCGCAGGCTGCTGCGCGAGAGCTGGCCGCTGCAGCGCACCGCCGATGCCTATCTGAAATTCATCAAAACCTTCGAGCCGTTGCGTGGCTGGATCGAGCGGCGCGAGCCGCTGTCGGATACCGACGCCGTCACCGCGCGAATCCTGCTGATCCATCATTACCGGCGGGTGGTGCTGCACGATCCGCTGCTGCCGACCGCGCTGTTGCCGGCGGACTGGCCCGGCAGGGCGGCGCGCCGGCTCTGTGGCGAGATCTATCGCGGCCTGCTTGCCGCCTCGGAACAATGGCTCGACCGCCATGGCTCCAATGAAACCGGGCCGCTGCCGGCTGCGGGCAGGGAACTGCGGCGCCGGTTCGAGGATTGAAATGTATTACAAAAATTACTTGCGCGTATGAAAATATGTTATATGTTGGGCCTGCCTTCGAGGGAGACTGGCCATGTACACCCAGGCGCTCAACACATCCGAAGCCGAGGATCGAGGTATAGAGGACGCGGGGCGCGCCGCGCAGTTTCAGGCTCGCATCGATGCCGATGACCGCATCGAACCCAACGACTGGATGCCGGCAGCCTATCGCAAGACACTGACCCGGCAGATTTCCCAGCACGCCCATTCCGAAATCGTCGGCATGCTGCCGGAAGGCAACTGGATCACCCGGGCGCCATCGCTGCGCCGCAAGGCGGCGCTGCTCGCCAAGGTGCAGGACGAATGCGGCCATGGCCTCTATCTCTATGCCGCCGCCGAGACGCTCGGCACCTCGCGCGAGGAACTGGTCGACCTGATGCTGGCCGGCAAGGCAAAATACTCCTCGATCTTCAACTATCCGACGCTGACCTGGGCTGACATCGGCGCCATCGGCTGGCTGGTCGATGGCGCCGCCATCATGAACCAGATTCCATTGTGCCGCTGTTCCTACGGCCCTTATGCGCGGGCGATGATCCGGGTCTGCAAGGAAGAATCCTTCCATCAGCGCCAGGGTTTCGAGATCATGCTGACGCTGTCGCGCGGCAGCGAGGAGCAGAAGGCGATGGCGCAGGGCGCGCTCGATCGCTGGTGGTGGCCGGTGCTGATGATGTTCGGCCCGCCCGACAAGGCGAGCCAGCACAGCGACACTTCGACCAAATGGAAGATCAAGCGCTTCTCCAACGATGAACTGCGCCAGAAATTCGTCGATGCCACGGTGCCGCAAGCGCAGTTTCTCGGACTTGTGATTCCCGATCCTGGCATGACGCAGGATGCTGCCGGCAGCTGGCAATACAGCGCCATCGACTGGGACGAATTCAACCAGGTGCTTGCCGGCAACGGCCCGTGCAACCGCGATCGTCTGGCGGCGCGGCGCAAGGCCCATGACGAAGGCGCCTGGGTGCGGGAGGCCGCGGCGGCCTACGCCGAAAAGCGCGCCAGGCGACAGGCCCAACAGGCCGCGTAAAAAATCCAGGGAGGTCATCATGGCCACGCCAAACGTTCCGCTGTGGGAAGTGTTCATTCGCAGCCGCAACGGCCTTGCCCACAAGCATGTCGGATCATTGCATGCCACCGACGCGACGCTGGCGCTGCAGGCGGCACGTGACATCTACACAAGACGCGGGGAGGGGTTGTCGATCTGGGTGGTACCGTCCGGCGCCATCACCGCGTCCGATCCTTCCGAAAAGGGCATGATGTTCGAGCCGGCCGAATCCAAGATCTACCGGCACCCGACCTTCTACGACGTTCCCGACGAAGTCGGACACATGTGATGGCCGCCGCGTCGATCAAGGTCGTGGAAACGCCGCTGGTGCTGTATGCGTTGCGCCGCGCCGACGACGCGCTGATCCTCGGCCATCGGCTGTCGGAATGGTGCGGCCATGCGCCCATGCTGGAAGAGGACATGGCGCTGGCCAACATGGGTCTCGACCTGCTCGGGCAAGCACGTGAATTGTACGCCTATGCGGCCAGGACCGAAGGCAAGCAAAACGACGAGGACAAGTTTGCCTATCTGCGCGATGTGCGGCAGTACCGCAATCTGTTGTTGCTGGAGCAGCCGAACGGTGATTTCGCCCGCACCATGGCGCGGCAGTTTTTCTATTCGGTGTTCGCCGATCTGTACTGGCGCGCCATGATGCAGTCTGAGGACTCCACGCTGGCGGCGATCGCGGCGAAATCCGAAAAGGAGAGTGCCTACCATGTCCGGCATGCGTCGGAATGGATGGTGCGGCTCGGCGACGGCACCGACGAGAGCCACCGCCGCGCGCAGTCCGCGGTCGACGACCTCTGGGCCTTCACCGGCGAGATGTTTCATGTCGACGACAGCGAGCGCGGCCTGATCGAGGCCGGCATCGCCGTCGATCCGGCGACGCTGCGCCCGCATTGGTTTGAGACCGTCTCGAGCGTGCTGGCCGAGGCGACACTGGCGCGGCCGAAAAGCGACTGGATGCAGCAGGGTGGCCGCGAGGGTCGGCACAGCGAGCATCTCGGGCATCTGTTGAGCGAGTTGCAGTCGATGCAGCGCACCTTCCCGGGTGCCGCATGGTGACGCTCGTTCAGACCGATCGGGATTTGCGGCAACGCGCCTGGGATATCGCCGCGCAGGTAGTTGACCCGGAGATTCCCGTGCTCACCATCGCCGATCTCGGCGTGCTGCGCAGCGTCGCGGTGAACGACGGCTGCGTCGAGGTCGCCATCACGCCGACCTATTCGGGCTGCCCCGCGATGAACATGATCACGCTCGAAATCGAGCTGGCGCTGGAACGCGAAGGCATTCGCCCCTCAAGAGTGCACACCGTGCTGTCGCCGGCCTGGACCACCGACTGGATGAGCGCGGACGGCCGCCGCAAGCTGAAGGAATACGGCATCGCGCCGCCGCAAGCCGGCAGTGGCCGCCGCGCGCTGTTCGGCGTCGAGCAGGTGGCCTGTCCGCAATGCGGCTCCATCGACACCGAAGTGCTCTCCGAGTTCGGTTCGACTTCCTGCAAGGCGTTGTGGCGCTGCAGGGCCTGCCGCGAGCCGTTCGACTATTTCAAATGCCATTGATGGTCGTGCGATGACCCCGCGTTTCCACCGGCTCACCGTGAGCGACCTGCGCCGCGAAACGACCGACGCGGTGTCGCTGACGTTCACGATCCCGCAAGAACTCGCCGCCGATTATGCCTTCGCGCCCGGGCAATATCTCACGTTGCGTACCACCCTGGACGGCGAGGAAGTTCGCCGCTCCTATTCGATCTGCTCCGGCCCCGATGACGGCGAGTTGCGCATCGCGGTGAAGAAGGTCGATGGCGGCGCGTTCTCGGTGTGGGCCGCGGATGAACTCAAGGCCGGCGACCAGCTCGACGTCATGACCCCGACCGGCCGGTTCGGCATTGCGCACGCGCCGGACCAGTCCCGCGTCTATGTCGGCTTCGCTGCCGGCTCCGGCATCACGCCGATCCTGTCGATCGTCAAGGGCGTGCTGGCGCGCGAGCCGGACAGCCGCTTCTTTCTGTTCTACGGCAACCGCTCCACCGGCGGCATGCTGTTCCGCGAGGCGCTGGAGGAATTGAAAGACCGCTTCATGCAGCAGCTGTCTATCTTCCACGTGATATCAGGCGAGGAGCAGGACATCCCGATCCTGCACGGCCGGCTCGACGGCGAGAAGGTGCGGGTCTTGCTGCGCGCGCTGGTGCCGGCTTCCAGCGTCGACCATGTCTTCATTTGCGGCCCGACCGGCATGAGCGAGGACATCGAGGCGACCTGCCGCGACATCGGCATTGCCGGCGATCGGATTCACGTCGAGCGTTTCGTCTCCGGGCTCGGCGGCAGGCCGCGCCCGAAAGCCGTCATTGCCGCCTCGGCGCCGCCGAAGGCGATGGCGTCGCTGACCATCGACGGCAAGCGCCGCGAGGTGCCGGTGGCCGAAGGCGAGTCCATCCTCGATGCCGCGCTGCGCGCCGGCATGGACCTGCCGTTCGCCTGCAAGGGCGGCATGTGCTCGACTTGCCGCGCCAAGCTGGTCGAAGGCGACGCCCGCATGGAAGTGAACTATTCGCTGGAGCCGTGGGAGCTCAAGGCGGGATTTATTTTGACCTGCCAGGCGCGGCCGGTGTCGGACAAGGTCGTGGTCGATTACGACCACGTGTAATAATAGCGGATGGCGACGGGGACAGCCTCTCGTTTTGTTGTTCCCCCCCCACCCGGCACGACCACCCTGCTGAACGCATTCAGCCGGCGCGGATCGGTCCCTGCGCACCACATTTGCAACAAACAAATACTCCCAGAAAGTTGCGCAGCAACCGAGCCGACGACTGGTTCGGGGCATGCTTCGCGACCGCGAGCAGTTCTGCGGCGCACGGTTCAAGCACCTCGTCATCCCGGGCAGGCGCAATGAAGCCGTCGCATCGGGACGGTGCGCCGTCCTTGAAGTCGCGCATCATCCGGGTCTCGCCGGCCTGCACGACCGAAGCCGTAGCCTCGCGTGCATAGAACGCAATCCTGTCTCCAAACAGAATATACTCATGCGTCCAATTGCAGGCTGCACATTGCAACAGACCCTCTGTTCCATAATTCAGCAGACGCGCCACGCTCGGCACACCGCTGGCGGCCGCCGCGCCGCTCAGGAGGTATCGAACCGCGTGCTCATCCCGCATGTTCTCGAGTAGCGCACGTTCGCACACGGCCTTGATCATCGGCAGGGACGCGACGAACTCCGCCTTGATCACCTGGACTTTCGCCAGATCGTCGGCATTGACCGGCGCGACCGTCAGAACCCGTTTCCAGCGCGGCAACAGCACGGTTCGTTCGTAAGTGGAACAGATCCGATGGGGATTCTCGAGACCCGCCACGAGCTCACGAAAGCAGTCGAGCTTGCGGTCCCACTCATCGAGAGTTTCCGGCAATCCCGGAAGAGCTCCGTTGCGGCCTTCGTGCCGCCGATCCTCGAGCACGCACAGTGCAACAAATCCCGCGAACAGTGCAATTTCCCGCCGTTGAAGCCGGTTGCGCTCGGGCTGGGCGATGTTCAGCAAATGCGGGATGGCCGCGTAGGTCGCGCCATAGCAGGTCTCCTGATGGCAGAGGCAGTCATAGAGCAGGGAATTTACCGTTTCCTCGTTCCAAACGTCGGCCATTTCGGAAAGTAGTTCGGGAATATCCCGATCGCGATGCGCATCATCCAGCTTTTCCCAAAAGGGGTCGTCGAGGGGCAACATGGTCAATCTCGGTCGCAGGCGCCTGTCGGCGCTCCGGTACTACCGCGAAGTTTCGTCCGGGGTCAATTGCCGACAACCTCTCAACGTCATTGCAAGCCATCGGGTCGCGCGAATGCGCGCCCGATGAGCGACGAAGGAAGAGCTGGATTGCTTCCACCTTCGCCCTTCGAGCTTCGGCGGACGCGGTCGTCGCAAGGGCTCATCGCAATGACGAACTTGAGCGTCACATCTTCGGCCGCAGCACTGGGACAATCAGCTCTTCTGCCGCTTTCCCTTTTTGGTCATATCTTCCGTGATGACCGTGAAATCGGGCGCGCTGCGCGTCTCGGGACTGGCCGCGAGATCGGTGATGACCATGATGGTTCCGGGGTGCACGGTGCGCGCCACACGCCGCACGCCCGGGGCGTCGAGATATTCGATCCGTCCCAAGACCGAGCTGGACCACAGGTCGACGGTGACGCCGTCCTGCGGGTGGCCACCAAGGCCGAACGCGGTCCACTTGTAGGAATAGCCGTCGGGGGACGGTCCGATCAGCGAGAACAGATGGGTCCCGAGCGGCTTGTCCGGGTTATTCACCTTGATCGGCGTTTCGAACGTGATCGCGCCATCGACCATCAGATAGGCCTTCTGGTCCCCTCCCGACACCAGGATGGAAGTCACGGCTGATCGGCTGGCATCCGCTATCAACTTTTTCGAGTTCGACGCCTTGGTCTCGGCGTTCTGCGCAACCTCGGCGACGTCTTTCGGCAGGATAAGGTCCGGCCGCACCACCGAGCTTTGGGCGGTGTTCTGATCGGCGATGACGACGGGCGTGCCGAGCTGCGTCACCGTAAACAGAAGTTTGGAGAAGTTGACCGGCAGGCGAACGCAACCGTGCGAAGCCGGGTAGCCCGGCAAATTCCCCGCATGGAGCGCAACGCCGCGCCACGTCAGCCGCTGCATGTTGGGCATGGGAGCATTGTTGTACGTACTCGAATAATGGTCCGCGTTCTTTTGCAGGATGGTGAAAACGCCGGTCGGCGTACGATTGCCAGGCTTTCCCGTCGAGCAGGTGGAAACGCCGATGGTCACGCCGTTCCGGTAGACATGGACGAGCTGTTCCGGCAGCGACACCACGATCACCACAGGACCGTGCGGCGAAATCTCGGGCCGCCAGATGAACTCGCCGGGTTTCAATGCCTTGATGGCGGCATCGCCGGCCGCATATGCGCGAGCGCCGCCCAAAACGAGGGGACTCAAGGCGAGCGCAAAAACGGCATTCCTTCGCGTCAGGGGCATGGCGTTGTCAGCCTCGGTGAACGCTTTGTCGGGATCATTCGGATTTCGTCGACCCGCATTCAATTGCAGGTCGATCTGCGCAGCAGGCCGAAACAACTGCCTTTGCCCTGAAAACTGATTCCGACCAGGGTTCCCGGCTGACTACCGCTGAACGTGCCGGACGGCAGCAGGCGAGACGTATCGTCGATCGGCTTCATTCGACTGGAAGAAGAAGAGGTCGAGCCGACGTTCCTGGGCATCTGGGTGGCGCAATAGGTGCCGTCGATGATCGGATTGCAGGGCTCCGCGGTCGCGCCGCCGCCGCCCACCGCGAGCGATCCTGCCGCTATCAACATGGTGAATGTTCGGCAAAACATCCGGGACGTGTAATTCATCGCCGGACCGCTTATCCCTTGAGCTTCGTCATGACGTCCACGGCCTTGCTCTGGGGATTATCCAGACATTGCTCGATGAAGGCGTTGGTCTGGGTTTCCAGGGTTTCCACGTTGAATTTCGAGATGCCGGATTTTCCAAGCAGATAGCCATGCAGGAAGGCGATCGCGACCTCGCGGCTGGCGTTCGGCTCCCGCATCACATCCTTGCAGGTAAACAATTCGACGGCTCTGTCGGACTGGGTTTGCGCCCGGGCAGGAATGGTACCGGAAAGGACCGTCATCAGGATCGCGGCCGCGAGGTTCACCGGGATCAAGAGACCGCCGGCAACCCTGGCGGGCAATGGCCGGGCGATCATGGGACGGATCGACACACGTATCCTCTCGGGCATCCGGACATCCTCTTTCTTTGGCCAGCAAGGCAATTCAGCCTGTCGTCACCCGGTGACATTGACATGGATCAACCTGGTTCAGAAGCCCTCGGAAAGGGTTCGCCGGACTTGCACGGATCGATTTCATCTGGCAGGCATGGATCAAAGGTCGCCGGGGAAAACACCGATGTCAAAGTTTACGTTCATCGTCGTCGCCATGTTGTCGGCAAGCTCGGTATCGGCCATTGCCGAAGACAAGACCGTGGTCGACATGCGTAAGCTGAGCTGCGGCGAATTGACCAGGCTCGGCTTCCAGGATTTTGCCGGGCTGACCATGTGGTTGAGCGGCTATTACAATTCGAGCATCCGCAACACGGTTGTTGACCTTGACGAGTACGCGCGTGCCGCCAAGACGGTAAGGGATTTCTGCCAGGCCAATGCGCGGGCGACCGTCATGTCGGCGGCCGAGCGCGCGCTCGGAATAAAAATGCCGAAGTAATCTGATCCCGGCCCGCGCCTACCCCTTCGGTCGCTTGTCAAACACCCGCTTGGCCTTGCCGAGCGAGCGCTCCAGCGTGTCCGGTGCGACGATCTTGACCCCGGTGCTGATACCGATGGTGTTCTTGATGTAGGCCGTGACCCTGTCGGCGTGCGCGATGAGCCCGCTGCCGTCCCACTGCTCCGGCCGGGCCTCGGCGTGCACGGTCATCTCGTCCATCCGGCCCTCGCGCGTGAGTTCGATGATGAAATGGCCGCCGCACCAGTCGGTGGCCAGCAGCACTTCCTCGATCTGGGTCGGGAACACGTTGACGCCGCGCAGGATGATCATGTCGTCGGAACGCCCGGTCACCTTCTCCATCCGCCGCATGCCCGGCCGCGCGGTGCCCGGCAGCAGCCGGGTCAGGTCGCGGGTGCGGTAGCGGATGATCGGAAACGCTTCCTTGGTCAGTGACGTGAACACCAGTTCGCCCTTCTCGCCGTCGGGAAGCACGGCGCCGGTGTCGGGATCGATCACCTCGGGATAGAAGTGGTCCTCCCAGATGTGCAGGCCGTCCTTGGTCTCGACGCATTCCTGCGCCACGCCGGGGCCGATCACCTCCGACAGCCCGTAGATGTCGGTGGCGTCCATGTCGAAGGCGCCCTCGATTTCCGCGCGCATGGCATTGGTCCACGGCTCGGCGCCGAAGATGCCGAATTTCAGCGAGGATTTGCGCGGATCGATGCGCTGCCGCTTGAATTCATCGAGGATCGCCAGCATGTAGCTCGGCGTCACCGTGATGATGTCGGGCTTGAAATCGTTGATCAGCTGCACCTGCCGCTCGGTCATGCCGCCGGACACCGGCACCACGGTGCAGCCCAATCGTTCGGCGCCGTAATGCGCGCCGAGGCCGCCGGTGAACAGCCCGTAGCCATAGGCGTTGTGCATGATCATTCCGCTGCGACCGCCGGCGGCGCGGATCGAGCGCGCCATCACGTCTGACCACATGTCGATGTCGGCCCGGGTATAGCCGACCACGATCGGCTTGCCTGTCGTCCCGGAGGACGCATGCACCCGCACCAGCGTCTCGCGCGGCACCGCGAACATGCCGAACGGGTAGTGCTCGCGCAGGTCAGCCTTCGCCGTGAACGGAAATTTGGCAAGATCGGCGAGTTGTTTGAAGTCGGAGGGGTGGACGCCGTTCGCGTCGAACGCCTTTTTGTAGTGGACGACGTTGGTGTAGGCGTGCGCCAATGTCCAGGCCATGCGTTTGGTCTGCAGCGCGATGATCTCATCACGCGAGGCGCGCTCGGCCGCGTCCATCAGGCTGTCGGGTGTTTTCTTGAGGTCGGAATGGGTCGAAGCCATCGACATCGTCCTGGTTGGATTGCGGTTCTACTTGGACTCGTTTTCTGCGGCCGGCACCCACGCGCCGCCGACGGTGCGGGAGTGGCCGCGCAATTCCGCCACCGTCACGCCATCGACGGCGACGTTGATGTCGTAGATGCCGGAGCGACCGTTGCGCGAGATTTCCTGCGCGGTGGCCACGAGGCGATCGCCGAGCTTGCCCGACCGGATGAAGGAGATATTGCCGTGGGCGGCTACCGCGCGCTCGTTGTGCGAGTTGCAGGCAAACGCGAAAGCCGAATCCGCCAGGGTAAAGATGAAGCCGCCATGGGCGATGCGCTGGCCATTGACCATCTCCGGCTTGACCGTCATCGCCAGCACCGCGCGGCCGGGCTTTATTTCAAGAATTTCCATGCCGAGGCTGCGGCTGGCGCTGTCGTGCTGCCACATGGCGTCGGCGCAGGCCCGCGCCAGCTGGTCGGGCGACAGTTCGCTCACTTCGCTCTCCCGGTGAAGTTCGGCGGCCGCTTGGCGATGAAGGCGCTGACGCCCTCGGCATAGTCGGGCGTGGCGCCGGCCTTCCGCTGCAGGTCGCGCTCGAGATCGAGCTGTGCATCGAGAGTGTTGGTGGCGGACTGCGCCAAGGCCTGCTTGATCAGGGCGAGGCCCTGGGTCGGCTGGCTTGCCAGATGCGCGGTGAGTTTTTCCGCCTCAGTTGTCAGCTTGTCGTCGTCGACCGCGCGCCAGATCAATCCCCAGCTCTCGGCTGTCTCGGCCGTAATCGGATCGGCCAGCATGGCCAGCGCCCGGGCTCTGGCGTCGCCGACCAGCCGCGGCAGGAACCAGGTGCCGCCGGAATCCGGCACCAGGCCGATCTTGGCGAACGACTGGATGAACTTCGCCGAGCGCGCCGCCAGCACGATGTCGCAGGCCAGCGCGATGTTGGCGCCGGCGCCCGCCGCGGTGCCATTGACGGCGCATACGACAGGCTTGCTCAGGCTGCGGATGCGGCGCACCAGCGGATTGTACTGGTCTTCCAGCACTTGGCCGAGATCGCCGCCGATGTCGCTGAGATCCTGGCCGGCACAGAAGCCGCGCCCGGCGCCGGTCAGGAGCACGGCGCGGCAGCCGGTGTCCGCACCGGCATCGTCAAAGGCCCTGGCCAGCGCCTGATGCATCGCCGCGTTGAAGGCGTTGAGCCGGTCCGGCCGGTTCAGGGTCAGGATGCGCCAGCCGCCGCGGTTGTCGATCAGGATTGGGTCCAAGGCGTCCTCCCGAGGCTTATCGATTTGTCGCTCAGGGCCTGTGCAAGGCTCTTGAATTGAACGAGCGGTCAGTTAATTATTAGACCAAGCAACCATGGTGTCAACGGCCGTGATGCGCGTCAAATGACGGCGTCGAATGTCGCCGAAAGCCGGGAGGGATTCATGACGACAACCTTGCAGAATTTGGCCATGGACCGCTGGGTCGAGGCGTCCGGTGGCTTCGTCGATATTCCAAGCGCCGTGGACGGCGCCATCGTCGCCCGCGCGTCGAGCACCGGGCTCGATTTTGCGGCGATGGTCGAACACGCGCGAAAAGTCGGCGGCGAGAACCTGCGGCAGCTCACTTTCCATGGCCGCGCCGACCGGCTGCGCGCACTGGCCGCTCATCTCACCGAGCGCAAGGAAGCGCTCTACAAGCTCGCCGGCGATACCGGCGCCAACCGGCGCGACAACATGATCGACATCGACGGCGGCATCGGCACGCTGTCGGCCTACGCCTCGCGCGGCCGCCGCGACCTGCCCGATGCGAAATTCGTCGTCGATGGCGAGGTTGAGGGCCTGTCGAAGGGGGGCAGTTTCGTCGGCCGGCACATCCTGTCGCCGCTGCACGGCGTAGCCGTCCATATCAACGCCTTCAACTTTCCCTGCTGGGGACTTCTGGAAAAGCTGGCACCGGCATTTCTGGCCGGCGTGCCCGTGATCGCCAAACCGGCAACCGCCACGGCCTACGTGACCGAGGCGCTGGTGCGGCTGATCCACGAGTGCGGCCTTCTGCCCGCCGGCAGTCTACAGTTGATCTGCGGCGGCACCGGCGATCTTCTCGAACATCTTGGCGGCCAGGACCTGATCGCGTTCACCGGATCGATCGAAACCTCCGACAAACTGCGCCGCCATCCCAATATCGCCGCGCATTCGATCCGCTTTGTCGCCGAGCGCGATTCGCTCAATGCCGCCGTGCTCGGTTCCGACGTGACACCGGCCGATCCGGAATTCGACCTGTTGGTGCGCGAGGTGATTCGCGAGATGACGGTCAAGGCCGGGCAGAAATGCACCGCGATCCGCCGCGTGCTGGTGCCGCGCGCGCAGGAGGTGGCCGTGATCGCGGCGTTGCAGGCCGCGCTTGCGCAGATCAGGCTCGGCGATCCGCGCCGCGAAGACAAGGCGATGGGTCCCCTGGTGAGCCGGGCGCAGCGCGACGCCGTGCGCGCGCAGATCGCGACCCTGCAGAGTGAAGCCGAGACCGTTTTCGGCGATCCGGAAAAATGCGCAGGCGAGGGCATCGACGTTGCCAAAGGCGCCTTCATGTCGCCGGTGCTGTTGCGCGCCACGGCGCCGATGGCGGCCCGGCGGATCCACGATACCGAAGCGTTCGGTCCGGTGGCGACGGTCATGGCCTATGACGATCTCGAACAGGCGATTGAGCTGGTCCGGCGCGGCGAGGGCAGTCTGGTGGCATCGCTGTTCACGCATGATCGCGCGGTAGCGGAGCAACTGATCCTGGGGATCGCGCCTTGGCACGGCCGCATCCTGGTGGTGGACCGCGACTGCGCCAAGGAATCCACCGGCCACGGTTCGCCACTGCCGGGTCTGGTCCATGGCGGTCCCGGCCGCGCCGGCGGCGGCGAGGAACTCGGTGGCTTGCGCAGCGTGTTTCACTACATGCAGCGCACGGCCATTCAGGGATCGCCGGCACGGCTGTCGGCATTGACCGGCAGCTGGATGAAAGGCGCGCCGGCGCCGATCGCGGCGGTGCATCCGTTCAAGCGCGATTATGATCAGCTCACGGTCGGCGATACTATCGAGACCGCGAGCCGGCCGATCACGCTCGACGACATCGAGCATTTCGCCGAGTTCACCGGCGACAGGTTCTATGCCCACATGGACGAGGTCGCCGCCAGGGCCAATCCGTTCTTTCCCGGCCGGGTCGCCCACGGCTACCTGATCCTGGCCTTTGCCGCCGGACTATTCGTCGATCCAGCGCCGGGGCCGCTGCTGGCCAATTACGGCCTCGATAACCTGCGCTTCCTCAAGCCGGTGTCGCCCGGCGACGTCATCCGGGTGCGGCTGACGGTGAAGCAGAAATCGCCGGCGCGGAAACCGGAATATGGCGAGGTGCGCTGGGACGTCGAGGTGTTCAACCAGAACAGCGAACCGGTGGCGCGCTACGATCTGCTGACCATGAGTGCCCGGGCGGCGTAGATTCCGGCAGCAAAATCTGTCAGGAAGGCGGCGCGTCGGTCCGGCGCGGTTACAGCATGATCCCGAAAAGCATGCCCTCGTGCTTGACCCGAGGGTGGACCCCGGTTTTCGGGCAAGATCATGCTCAAATAAGAGCTGAAGGTTCTGAATGACAAAGTCTGCTGCCGCGCGCTGTCTGCGTCTCCTCGAGAAGGCGGCCGATGCCGCCGCCATCGCGCCGGTGGTCGAGAACCACACCATTGCCGCCGCCGCGGGCGAGGTGCTGGTCGAGGTCAAGGCGGCTGCCGTCAACCCGTCCGATATCAAGGCGGCCACCGGGCTGATGCCTTATGCGGTGTTTCCGCGCACGCCCGGCCGCGACTATGCCGGTGTGGTGATCGACGGCCCTTCTGAGTGGATCGGCCGCGAGGTGTTCGGCTCCTCCGGGGATCTCGGCATCCGTCGCAACGGCAGCCATGCAACGCATCTTGCGGTCGAAGCCGAGGCGCTGGTGGAAAAGCCGGCTGGTCTGACCTGGGAGCAGGCCGCTGGCATCGGCGTGCCGTTTGTCACCGCGATGGAAGGGTTCCGGCGGACTGGCGTTCCCAAGCCGGGCGAGACGGTGCTGATCATGGGGGTCAACGGCAAGGTCGGCCAGGCCGCGGTGCAGATCGCCACCTGGCACGGCGCGCGCGTGTTCGGCGTGGTGCGCAAGGACGAAGCCTACGAGGGCCACGCCAACGCACCCATCGAGGTGATCAACGCGTCTGCGGTGGACGTGGCAGTGCGGGCGCGTGAACTCACCGACGGCCGCGGCGTCAACATCGTGTTCAACACGGTGGGCGACCCGTATTTCCAGGCCGCGCACAAATCGCTGGCGCTGAAGGGCCGCCAGATCCTGATCGCCACCATCGAGCGCGTGGTGCCGTTCAACATCCTCGAATTCTACCGCGGCCAGCACACCTATGTCGGCGTCGATACGCTCGGCCTGTCCTCGATCGCAACCGGCGCTATCATGAAGGAGATCGTCCCCGGCCTTGCCGCCGGCAAGCTCAGGCCGTACCCGATCAGGCCGGAGGCGATTTATCCGCTGGAGCGGGCCAGGGAGGCTTATATGGCGGTTGCCGGTTCTTCGCGCGACCGGACGATTTTGAAGCCGGCGGGCTGAGCGCTAATAACATTGAGATTCCAACCAGAGCACCAAAGCCGTCATTGCGAGCGGAGCGAAGCAATCCAGAGGCAACAAGCAAGAACTGGATTGCTTCGTCGCATCTGCCTTCGCCCGAAGGCGGGCTTCGGCGGACAAGAGAGCTCCTCGCAATGACGTTGAGAGTCTGTCTCACGCCTCTTTCGTCACAATATGAATCTCCGACTCCAGCGTGCGGTGCACCGGGCACTTGTCGGCGATTTCCATCAGCTTCTTGTGCTGCTCGGCGTCGAGATTGCCGTCCATGTGGATGATGCGGTCGATCTGGTCGAGCATGCCGGCCTTGGTTTCGCATTCGGCGCAATCGGTGGCGTGGATCTTGCTGTGCCTGAGCGTCACCGTGACCCGCTCCAGCGGCAGCGCCTTGCGCTCGGCATAGAGCCGCATGGTCATCGAGGTGCAAGCGCCGAGTCCGGCGAGCAGGTAATCATACGGCCCCGGGCCGGTGTCCTCGCCGCCGGCGGCGAGCGGCTCGTCGGCCAGCAGGCGGTGCGGGCCGACCGTGACGGTCTGCTGGAATTTGCTGGCGCGGGTTTCCTGGACCACGACGTTGCGCGGCACCTCGCCGAGATCGGCCGCCGACTTCGGCACCACCGGATCGAGATAGCGCTCGGCCCAGGCGGCGATCACGTCGGCGACGTAGAGGGCATCGGCCCTCGCGGTCAGGAGATGGTCGGCGCCCGCCAGCGACACGAAACTCTTCGGATGCTTCGCCGCGACGAAGATTTTTGTGGCGTTGTCGATGCCGACGGTGTCGTCGGTTGGCGAATGCATGATCAGCAGCGCCTTGCGCAGGCCGGTGACATGGGCCATCAGGCCGTGTTCGGCGATGTCGTCGAGAAACTCGCGCTTGATGTGGAACGGGCGTCCGGCGAGGGAGACCTCGACCTGGCCGTGGGTGCGGATGTCCTCGATGCGATCGGCGAACAGCCCGGTGACATGGGCCGGATCGGAAGGTGCTGCGATGGTGACCACCGCCTTGGCGTCGGGGATTTGCCCGGCGGCGGCGAGGATCGCCGCGCCGCCGAGGCTGTGGCCGATCAGGAGCGACGGCGCCTTGCGGGTCTCGCGCAGATGATTGGCGGCGCGCACGAGGTCGGCGACGTTGGAGGAGAAGGTGCTGTTGGCGAAATCGCCCTCGCTGGAGCCGAGGCCGGTAAAGTCAAAGCGCAGCACCGCGATGCCCTTGGCGGTCAAAGCCAGCGCGATCCGCCGTGCCGCCAGCACATCCTTGCCGCAGGTGAAGCAATGCGCGAACAGCGCGCAGGCGGTGGGTTCGCCTTCCGGCAGATCCAGCGCGGCCGCCAGCTGGTGACCACCTTCGCCCTGAAATTGAAAACGCTGCGTCAGCACGTTCGGTCTCCGTGATAAGCAAGGATGACCCAGCCTATCACGGAACGGCGCATCGGGGAGATCATTGCCCGCGCCGGTGGGACGGCGCGGCAAAGGTCTGAGCTAACGCCTGATGTAGTGATCGAGAATGTAGCGGGCCTGGGCGCGATAAAATTCCTTGGCGTTCTCTTCCAGGTCTTCGTAGATCGCCTCAACGCCCGCTTCGCCCTGGCGCCGGGCTTCCTCCTGATGGATCAGGTGGAATTTGGCCGACAGTTTCTCGACCTCGTCAGGCCCACGGGTTGCTCGATGGATCGGAAACCGCGCGCTGTCGGCGTGGGACCCGAGGGTGGGTGTGAGTGTGCTCATGCGTCGCCTCCAGGGTTCCAGGCCCTGCCAGTTTTGGTGATTGTGCCGAACACATTGTGGAGAATGTGAGATCGCGACCCATGATGCACCCTGGTTCCATGACACGGCGCTGGCCGTGCCGCAGCGGCATCGGGTCAATCGTTGGAATAGCGCTGCTCCAGCCACGGGTCGCCGCGGTTGTGATAGCCGCGCACTTCCCAATAGCCCGGCTTGTCGGCGTCGAGGAACTCGATGCTTTGCAGCCATTTGCCGCTTTTCCAGAAATACAGACGCGGCACCACGAGCCGCACCGGGCCGCCGTGGTCGCGTTCGATCGGCGCGCCGGCCCAGGAATGGGCGAGCAGGGCGTCCGCGGCGGCAAAATCCTCCAGGGACAGGTTGGTGGTGTAGCCGTCGTGGCAATGCAGCACCACGAAACGGGCCTCGTCGCGCGGCCGGCAGGCGTCGAGCAGGTCGCGGGTGGCGAGGCCTTCCCACTGGTTGTCGTAGCGCGACCAGGTGGTGACGCAATGGATGTCCGAGGTGAGGCGCGTTTGGGGCTGCGCGGAGAACTGCGCAAAATCCCAGAAGATCGGCAGTTCCACCGCTCCGTAAACGTCCAGTCGCCAGCGCTCCCGCGAGATGTTGGGGGTGACGCCAAGATCCAGCACCGGCCAGTCCCGGGTCAGGTGCTGCCCCGGCGGCAGCCGCTGCTCCTGCGGGCGCGCGGTCCTCCCGGTCAGAAAGCGGCCTTCGTGGGCCCAGCGCTGCTTACTGCGGGTCAGCTTGCTGTCGGGCGGCGGCCCGGTGGTGTCATCGATCATGGTGGGCTCCGGTGCCGGCGAAACCGCGGCCGTCATTCGTGACGGTGCATCGCGGAGGCATGCTTGGTATCGCGCATCGTCGAATAGATGAGCAGCGACAGGAAAATCATGCCGGACAGATAGTAGTAGAACCAGTGCTCGTGTCCGATGCTCTTGAAGTATAGCGCGATCGCCGGCGCGGTGCCGCCGAATAGCGAAACCGTGATCGCATAGGGCAACCCGACGCCGAGCGCCCGGACATTGGTCGGGAACAGTTCCGCCTTGACCACGGCGTTGATCGAGGTGTAGCCGGCGACGAAGATCCAGGCGGCGCAAATCAGGAGGAACGCGGTGGCGGGCGACTTGCTGGCCTGCAGCGTGGTCAGGATGGGCACCGTCGACAGCGTTCCGGCGACGCCGAAGAAGATCAGCAGTGGCTTGCGGCCGATGCGGTCGGATAAGGCGCCGTACAGAGGCTGCAGCACGGTGGCGAAAATCAGCGAACCGAAGATCACGAAGGTGGTCTGGTCCTCGGTGAGGCCGACCGACAGCTTGACGAAGGTCTGCATGTAGGTGGTGAAGGTATAGAAAGCGGCGGTGCCGCCGGCGGTCAGCCCGACCACCAGCAACAGTTCGCGTGGATAATTCAATAGGCCCCGGATCGAGCCGGTCGGCTTGCTGACCTTCTTGGCCTCGATGAAGGCGTCGGATTCGTGCAGGTTGCGCCGCATCACCGCGGCGAATATCGCCAGTAACGCGCCGATCACGAAGGGAATCCGCCAGCCCCAGGCCCTCAATTCCTCAGGCGACAGGAACACCTTCTGCAGCAACAGCAGCACGATGATGGCGGTGAGCTGGCCGCCGATCAGGGTGACGTACTGGAAGCTCGAATAGAACCCGCGGTGTTTGGCGTCGGCAACTTCGCTCAGATAAGTGGCGCTGGCGCCGTATTCGCCGCCAAGACTCAGGCCCTCGATGACACGGGCCAGCGCCAGCAGCGCCGGCGCGGCCAGCCCGATCGAGGCGTAGGTCGGCGTCACCGCTATGATCAGCGAGCCGAAACACATGCACACCACCGAAAGCATCAGCGACAGCCGCCGGCCGTAACGGTCGGCGAGGAAGCCGAACAGCCAGCCGCCGAGCGGGCGCATCAGGAAGGTGGCGGCAAACAGCACCGCGACATTGAGCTGTTGCACCACCGGATCGTTCGACGGAAAGAAAGCCGGGGCGAAATACAGCGCGAATGCGGTATAGGCGTAGAAATCATACCATTCGACGAGATTGCCCATCGAGCCGATAAAGATCGCCTTGACCCGGCGTTCGACGTCGGCGAGTTCGAGATGGTCGGCTGCTGGGTTTGCGGCAATTGGGTCCGCCATCGCCGTCCTCCTGTCTCTACCTCCGGCCGGGCCGGGGCTTAGCCCAGCAGCAGCGGCAGTTGCCGCGGACCACGCACCGTGCCTTCCGACCACGTCACTTCGCCGGCCGCGTCCAGACTGAAATCGGGAATCCGCTTCAGCCATTCCTCGATCGCCACCGTCATCTCCATCCGCGCCAGGTTGGAGCCGACGCACCGGTGAATGCCGAGGCCGAATGCAGCATGGCGGTTTTCCTTGCGGTCGATCATCACCTTGTCGGCATTGGCGAACATCGCCGGATCACGGTTGGCGGCGGGGAACGACAGCAGCACCATGTTGCCGGGCTTGACCGGGCAGCCGCTGACGCTGGTTTCCTTCATCACTTCGCGCGCCATGGTCACCGGCGAATAGGCGCGCAAAAATTCCTCGATCGCGGTCGGCAGCAGTTCCGGCTCCGCCACGAGGCGCTTCCGGTCAGCGGGTGTCCTGGCGAGATGCCACAGCGAGGCGCCGATCGCGCTCCACGTGGTATCGATGCCGGCAATCAGCAACAGCCGCAACGAGCCCAGCACATGGTTGTCCGACAGCGGCTGGCCGTCCTTGCCGCGGGCCTGCATCAGGGTCGAAATCAGGTCGTCGGTCGGGTGCTGCTTGCGCTGTGCGACATGACCGGCGAAGTAGTCGTTCATCTCGTAAACCGCCCGCATCAGGATCTCGTCGTCGCTGATGCCGAGTTCGAGAATCTCGTGGATCCATTTGATGAACAGGTCGCCGTCCTTTTCGGGGATGCCGAGCATGTGGGCGATCGCCCGCACCGGAATGTGCCGGGTGTAGCGGGCGGCGGCGTCGACCTTGCGATCCCCAATGAAGCCGTCGATCAGTTCGTTGCAGATCGAGCGCACCCGCGGCTCGAGTTTCTTCATCGCGTCGGGCGTGAACGGCGGCAGCAGCAGCTGCTTGGCCGGCTTGTGCTCGGGCGGATCCGAGGTGATCGGTGGCGCCGACTGGGTAATCTCGGGCCGGATGTCGCGCACGATGATGCGGCGCGACGAGAAGTGCTTGGTATCATAGGCAACCTGCTTCACCGCTTCATAGGTGGTCGGCAAGTAGCAACCGAGAAAGCGCCTGGTGTGAACGACAGGACATTCGGCACGCAGCTCGTCCCAGATCGGAAACGGATTTTCGGTCCAGCGCGGATCGGTATGGTCGAAATCGTGAACCCAATCGGTTACGGGGGGATGATGCGCCATCGGTTTCCTCGGCAATGGTTCGGCCCGGCTAAAGGTCCAGGCACATGTTTTCAATCTGTTTCAAGCAGGAATGGCTACTCTTCGATGACTTCGACGGCGATCTCCGGACAATTGGCCTTGGCGAGCCAAGCCTTCTCCTCGAGCCCGGCCGGCACGGTGCCGTCGCCGATCTCGTGGGCGTTGCCATATTCGTCGAGGTTGAACAACTCGGGCGCCAGCGCCTTGCAGCGGCTGTGGCCCTGGCACTTGTCCCGATCGACGTGAACCTTGAGTTTTCCGGCCATTGGCGTTTCTCCCTGGTGACGCACTTGATCGGTGCGCTTTTACCGTGTTCGGCCGTTCAGGCAAATCAAGCGGTTGATCGGGGATTATAAGGAGGAACGCGCCGAGTGCCAGTGCACAGATCGCCACCTCATGCCACGCCGCGCGGATCGATTGGCGTAGAGTGCCGCAGGCCCAGAATATCTTCCAGCACCCTGGCGCCGCCGAGAAGTCTGGCTTCGCCGCGCGACGGCGCCACCATCTGCAGGCCGACCGGAAGTCCGGTTGCGGTAAATCCGCACGGCAGCGACAGCGCCGGGCAGCACGCCAGCGTGATCGCATAGACGATACCGAGCCACTCGATGTAGTTGCCGAACTTCCTGCCCGCACATTCGGCGACATGGCGCTGCTCGACCGGAAACGGCGGCACGATGGTGGCGGGCGTCAAGAGCAGGTCGTAATCCTCAAAGAACGCTTCGGCGCGGGCGGTCATGGCGACACGTTGCGCCTGGGCGCGCTCGAGATCCGCCATGGTCAGCTTCAGGCCTTCCTCGATATTCCAGACCACCTCGGGTTTCAGCAGATGGTGCTTGTCGCCGCGCAGCAGCTTGGCTTTGGTCAGCACGTAGTCGTAGGCGCGCAGCACATGGAAGCATTCGTGCGCCTCATGGAGATCGGGATGGGCTTCCTCGACCACGGCGCCGGCCTCGGCGAAGCGCGCCGCGGCCTTGCGGGTGATGGCGACGACTTCCGGATCGACCGGCGTGATGCCGAGATCGGGCGAATAGGCGATCCGCTTCGGCCGCACCGGCGTGCGAACCGCCGCGCGAAACGACGCCGGCAGCGCCGGCAGCGACAGCGGATCGCCGGCTAGTTCGCCGCACATGGCGTCGAGCAGCAGGGCGAGGTCCTCGACGTTGCGCGCCATCGGACCATGGACGCTGATGGAGCGGTCGACCTGGGCGCCGCGGCTGTGGCCGACCCGGCCGAAGCTCGGCCGCATCCCGACCACGCCGCAGAAGCTGGCCGGATTGCGCAGCGAACCGCCGAGATCGGTGCCATGGGCCAGCCACGCGGTGCCGCTGGCCAGCGCTGCGGCGGCGCCGCCCGACGAGCCGGCGGCGGACCGCGACAGGTCCCACGGGTTGCGGGTAAAGCCGAACACGTCGTTGAAGGTGCTGGCGCCAGCGCCGAATTCGGGGGTGTTCGACTTGGCGTAGATGACGGCGCCGTTGTCCTCCAGATGCCCGACCAGAATGTCGGAGCGGGCCGGGACGTCGTCCTTGAAGATCAGCGAACCCTGTGTGGTGCGCACGCCGGCAACCGCCGTGAGATCCTTGATCGGCAGCGGCATGCCGGCCAGCAGACCGCGCTTGCCACGCGGCTTCTTCATCAATTCGGTGGCGTGGGCGCGGGCGCGCTCGAAGCACAGGGTTGGCAGCGCGTTGACCTTGCCGTCGACCGCCGCAATCCGCGCCTCGAGCGCATCCAGCAGATCGAGCGGCGTCACTTCGCCGGCGTGCAGTCTTGCCACGATCTCGCACGCCGTCGCGCCGATCAGCCCCTGGTTGGATGTCACGCAAGTCTCCGTGCATGATGTAGCGTTGCGGAATAATTTCCGGCAAGGTGGCATTGCACGGGTTTTCGCGCAACGAGGATATGGCGATGACGAGCATGCCCTTCGGCAACACCGACTGGCGATCCATGAGCCAGGACGAACGTGACCGCGGCCTCAACAATGGTGCCGCGGTCGGCGGCAGCGCCGACATCGTCGCCGGCTGGGACCGCCGCTCGGCCGAACTGCGCGCGCGCCATGGCGCCCATCTCGACCTGCGCTATGGCACGCGCGAGCGCAACCGGATCGATTTCATCAAGGCAGCTGAAGGCGCGCCGACGCTGGTGTTCATCCATGGCGGCTACTGGCAGATGCGCGCCAAGGACAATTTCACCGTGTTCGCCGAGGGGCTGATGACCCACGGCATCAACGTCGCGCTGATCGGCTATACCCTGGCGCCGGAGGCGACGCTGGAACAGATCGTAGGCGAAATCCACGCCGGCCTCGATTATCTCGGCGCGCAACTGCCCGGGCTCGGCGGTGATGCTGACCGCATCGTGGTGTCCGGCTGGTCGGCGGGCGGACACCTCACCGCCATGGCGACCGAGCATCCGCGGGTCAAGGGTGGAGTCGCGATCAGCGGCATCTACGATCTCGAACCGATCCGCTTGAGTTATCTCAACGCCAGGCTTGGACTGGACGAGGCGATGTCGCGGCGCAACTCGCCGCTCTCGCGCCCCGGCGCGGCGACGCCGATCTCGCTGGTGGTCGGCGGCGCCGAATTGCCGCTGCTGCGCCAGCAAACCGCCGACTTCGCCGCTTACCGCGCCAGCCATGGCCTGCCGGTGACCTACGAGGAAATTCCCGGCGCCGATCATTTCTCGGTCATGGATGAACTGGCGTCACCGACCGGCCGGATCACGACGCTGATCCGGCAGATGATCGAGCGGATTGAAGTTAGCCTTGGTCGTCATACGCGGGCTTGACCCGCGTAGCCATCGGCTTTGCAAGGAATATTGCGTGAAGGGGATGGATCACCGGTCGACCTGATGATTAGAAGCGAGCGACTGCTTAACTCTGACGAAATCGATCAGGCGTCCGGCACCGGGATCAGCCCGTAACGCAGCATGATCTCCTTCATCCTGGCCGGGTTCGGCGCGCCGGCGGCGATCAGCGCGCCGATCTCGCGGAAATAGGCCGGGCCGAGCACGCCGGGGGTCAGGGTGCAAAGGCAACTGGCGTCTGCCGTGGTCCGGTTGGAGAAGCCGTGGACGATGCCGCGCCTGATGAAGACGGTTTCCCCGGGCTTGAGGTCGATATCCTCACCGTCGACCCGCCAGGTGGAAATACCGTCGAGGCCGTAGATGGTTTCGTCCCAGCTCTCGTGATAGTGCGGCACCGGCATGCGGCCGTTGGGGTGCAGGATCATCTTGAACATGTCGAGGCTGCCTGCGGTGTCGTCCTTGCTGCGCAGGAATTCCAGCCTCAGCGATCCGAAATCGATCAGCTCCGGCATAGCCACCCCCTAGGCGCCCCAGCCGGCGCTGATGCCGCCGTCGACGGTGAAGATCACCCCTGACGTATAGCCGGAGCGGTCCGAAGCCAGGAACGTCATCAGGTCGCCGATTTCGCGCGGATGCGCCGGGCGCTCGCGCGGAAAACCTTTCTGCAGTTCGCGGAAGCGGTTCTCGTCGCCGAGCTGATGCCTGGCCCGGGTCTTCATCAGCGTGACATGGCGGTCGGTACCGACCGGTCCCGGATTGATGCCGACCACGCGGATGTTGTCGGCGAGGCTTTTGCCGCCGAGCGCGCGGGTGAACGCCATCAGCGCGGCATTGCCGGCACTGCCGCAGATGTAATTGGCGTCGAATTTTTCGCCGGCGGCGCCGATGTCGTTGATGACGACGCCATGGCCGCGCGCCTTCATCTGGGCATAGACCAGCCGGGTCAGGTTGATGAAGCCGAAAATCTTGAGCTCCCAGGCGTGGCGCCAGGTCGCCTCGTCGATCTTCTCAATCGAGCCGCCGGGAATATCACCGGCATTGTTGACCAGGATATCGATGTCGGAAGCATCTTTGGCGAGCCTCGCCAGGTCATCCGGATTGCGCAGGTCGACCACATGCGCGCTGGCCTCGATGCCGTGCTCGGCGCGCAGTTTCTTCGCCAGCGCTTCCAGCGCCTCGGCGTTGCGGGCGGCGAGGCGGACGTGGCAGCCTTCCTCGGCAAAGGCTTCGGCGGCGGCGGCGCCGATTCCTTTCGATGCGCCGGTGATCAGAACACGCTTGCCTTTGAGATGAAGGTCCATGGAAGATTCTCGCGGTTGGAGTAAATTTGCTTTTCCGTCAAGCCTGGGCATGACGAACATTACGTGCATCGTATGCGGGGCTACCGCGGATCCAAAGGGGCAATCGCAGATCACAAATACCCTTCGCCCGCTTCGGCGGCAAACCGGCCCGGATCGCCTTCCCAGACAATGCGGGCGTGTTCCAGAACGTAGACCCGGTCGGCGTGGGGCAGCGCGAAGGTGACGTTCTGTTCGCCCAATAAGACCGTGATGTCGGTAGTCTGCCGCAGTCTTTCCAGCGCCTTGGACAATTGTTCGAGGATGACCGGCGCCAGCCCCAGCGTCGGCTCGTCGAGGATCAGGATCTTCGGCTGCATCATCAGCGCGCGGCCGATCGCCAGCATCTGCTGCTCGCCGCCGGACAGGGTCTGCGCCATCTGGCCCTGGCGTTCTTTGAGGATCGGAAACAGCTCGAACAGCCACGCCATCTGCTTAGTCCTTGGCGTCGTCGGTCAAATGCTGCCCGCCGAGGTCGAGGTTTTCCCGCACGCTCATTTCGCCAAACAGCTCGCGCGATTCCGGGCACTGCACGATGCCGCTGCGGGCGATCCGGGCCGGCGTGGTGCCGCGCAGCCTGCCGCCGTCGCGCACGATGTCGCCGGTGTAGGGGAGGAAGCCTGAGATGGTGTTGAAAAGCGTGGTCTTGCCGGCGCCATTGAGGCCGACCACCGAGACGAATTCGCCCTGTGGACGTGGATCGAGACATTTTCCAGCGCCTGCGCCTTGCCGTAATGGACGCTAACGTTTTCGACCTGCAGCAAAGGCACCTTGTCCTTGAACGAGGTTTCGGGGCGCGCCGAGGTCTCGATGGCGCCGCCGAGATAGACCCGGCGCACGGTCTCGTTGCGCATCACCTCGTCGGCACGGCCGGTGACGATCTCCTCGCCGAGGTACATCGCCAGCACCTGGTCGACCAGGGCGGCGACGCTCTTGACGTTGTGGTCGACCAAAAGCACCGCGCGACCCTCGTCGCGAAAGCTGCGGATCAGTTCGGAGAAGGTGCCGACTTCGGCCAGCGTCAGGCCGGCGAACGGTTCATCCACGAGCACCACCTTGGGATCGCGGGCGATTGCCTTGGCGAGTTCGAGCCGGCGCAGGTCCGCGAACGGCAGGGTCGGCGGACGGCGGTCCATCACCGCGCCAAGCCCGACACGCTCGGCGATCCATTTGGCGCGCTCGGTCAGCGCCTTGTCAGCGAACAGCATGAGCAGACTGTCCGGCAACAGCGCCACCATGATGTTTTCCAGCACGGTCTGCCGGTTCAGCGGCCGCGAATGCTGGAATACCATGCCAAAGCCCTTGCGCGCGATCTTGTGCGCGGGCAGGCCGGCGACGTTTTCGCCGAGGAATATTACTTCGCCCGCGGTCGGGCTTTCGATGCCCATGATCGCCTTCATCGCGGTGGATTTGCCGGATCCGTTCGGCCCGATCAGGCCGAAGATTTCGCCGGCGCGTAGCGCCAGGCTGAGGTTCTTCACCGCGGTGAGGCCGCCGAAGCGTTTCGTCAGGCCGCGGACTTCGAGGACCGGTGGGTTGTTGCTGGTGGCGTCCATTACCGGCGGGCCTCGTTGGAAAGGGCCGCTCCGAGGAAACCGCCGGGAAAGAACAGGATCACCAGCAGCGCCACCGTCGAGACGATGAAGGTGGCGAGTTCGCCGGTCGGCCGCAGGAACTCGCCGGCGACGATCAGGAAAATGGCGCCGAGGCGGCGCCGAGCACGGTGCGACGCCCGCCCAGCACCGCGGCGACGATGACGTTGACCCCGACGGCGATGTCGACCACGGTGCCGACCGAGGCGGTGCCAAAATAGAAGACCAGCAGCGCGCCCGACAGGCCTGAAAAGAACGCGCTGACAACGAATGCCGCGAGCTTGTGTTTGACGATATTGAAGCCGAGCGCACCGGCCTGCACCGGATCCTGGCCGCTCGCCTGCAGCACGAGGCCGACCGGCGACTGCGACAGACCGTACAAGATGATGGCGCTGATGGTCATGAAGCCGAGCGCGATCCAGTAGTTGACGCCGGCGTCGATCGAAATCACGTCGGGGATGGTAAGGCCGATCTCGCCGCCGGTGAGGCTCGCGAACACCACGACGAAATTCTGCAGCATCAGCACGGCGACCAGCGTGGTCAGCCCGAAATACGGGCCGCGCACCCGAAGCGCGGGCAGCGCCAGCACGAAGCCGGCGACCACCGAGGCCGCAGCACCCAGCACGATGCAGAGGTACACCGACCAGCCGAATTCGTTGTTGATGATGCCGGCGGTATAGGCGCCGACGCCGATCAGGAAGGTGGGGCCGAAATTGACCTCGCCGGCGAAGCCGAACAACAGGTCCCACGACATGGCGAACACGCCGAAATAATACGCCACCGTGAGCAGGCCCAGCACATAGCCAGAGACATAGAGTGGCAGCGTCGAGGCCACGACCACGATACAAGAGCGAGATCCAGAACAGCCGGGTCTTGAAGAAGGAGCCCATGCTCAGCGCCTCCCGAGCAGGCCCTGCGGCCTGATATACATCACGATGACCAGCAGCAGCAGCGCCGGGATGGTGCGGTAGGCCGGCGAAATGATGTAGGCGGTGAAGGTCTCGAGATAGCCGACCACGAAGGCCGCGATCAGCGATCCTGACACGCTGCCGAGCCCGCCCAGCACCACGATGGAAAACGCACTCGCGGTGAGCGGTCCGACGCTATAGGAGCTGACGCCGAGAAACATCCCGAGCAGCACACCGGCGATGCCGGCGAGGATGCCGTAGATCGCCCACACCACGATATAGATGCTGGTGAGCTCGAGTCCGAGCAGGGTGACGCCGCGCGGGTTCATCGAGGCCGCCAGCACCGCCTTGCCGGTCTTGGTGCGGTTCACCAGGAACCACAACAGCGCAATCACCAGGCAGCACACCAGCGCGGTGAAGATCTCGTTCTTCGGCGTCCGCACACCGACGATGTTCACCACGCCCTCGACGATCGGCAGCACCGTCTTGGCGTTGTTGGTGAAGAAATACGCGATGAGTTCCTGGATCATGATGCCCCACAACAGCGTACCGGTGAGGACGAAGATCTCCTTTTCCTCATTGGGAATCCGCCGCGAGCGCTGGATCGGCTGGACCACCGCGTAATAGGTGATGAGGGCCGCGATCAGCGCCACTACGACGCCGACCAGGCGCCGGCATAGGTGTTGAAGTGCAACACGCTGGCGGCCGCCCAGGCGGCCACCGCCGCCATCACCATGATGGCGCCATGGGACAGGTTGAGTACGCCCGAAACGCCGAAGATCAGCGTGAAGCCGGTGGCGCCCAGTGCGTACAGCGCGCTGATGGCGAAACCGTCGATCAGGATTTGCAGGGTGAGCATCTGGCTTACGCTTGACCGCGGCGGCGTGGCGCCGCCTCTTCACTGCGAGAAACACATGACATAAAAATGCTCCCGGGTCGAGCCCGGGAGCATGATGGCGGTGAAGCTTAGTTCGCCGTAACCTTGATGAAGCTCGGGAACTTCATTTTCGCCTTGGCCACTTCCGGCGGCCAGACCGCGACCTGCGCGCCGCTCTGCCACTGCAGCATCAACCCGGTGATCAGGCCCTTGCCGTATTTGATCGAGTGGGTGAACGCGTCGTCCTTGCCGTAGAACTGGATGCGCCCGATGGTGCCGACCCAATCGGTCTTTTCGAGGCGGCGACCAGCTTGTCGGCGTCGGTCGAACCGCCGCGCTTGATGGCGTCGGCGATGTAATAGACCTCGTCATAAGCGGTATAGCCGGCATAGGACGGGAAGTTGCCGAATTTCTTCTTAAACGCTTCGGTGAACGGCAGGCTCTTCTCGCGTTACCGGCACAGGGACCGGAGACGCCCTGGTAGAGCACGCCTTCCGCGGCGTCGTTGGTGTCCTTGCCGAAGGTCGAGTTGGTGGCCTGCGAGGAGATGCCGAGCATCGGGATCGGCACCTGCTGGTTCTTCCATTGCACCGTCGGCTGCACGCCGACATGAGAAATGCCGGTGATGATCACGTCCGGCTTGGCGCCTTCGATCTTGTTGAAGATCGGGGTGAAGTCGGTGGTGTCGGGCGAGAAGCGGATGTGGTCGAGCACCTTCAGCCCGATTTTGGGCAGGCACTCCTCGTAGCCGATGTCGAGCGGCGTCGTCCAGGCGGCATCCTCGCTCATAATGACCGCGGTCTTCATCTTTTTCTGTTCGACCAGAAGATCCTTTGCGGCATCGCAGACCGACAGCGCCAGCGCAGCCGAGGTCAGGTAGCCGTGGAAGGTGTACTTGTTCTTCTCGTAATCGGCATGGACGCTCTTGCTGATCTCGTTTGAAGCGGCCCCCGGGGTGATGAAGGGTTTTTTCCGTCCTGGCCGGGCTCTGTCCCGGTCAACCGCGTCTTGGCAACAGAAACGAAAGACGTGGATGCCCGGGACGAGACCCGGGCCCGGCGAACTCTACTGCATCGTATCCGGGTGATCGGAGATCACAAATACCCCTCGCCGGCCTCGGTCCGGCTTCCTGCCCTAACCGGCGGCACGGCACGGGTTAATTTGCGCCGTGGTTGCGCTGCAGCGTTGATCGCAGCGCGGGTTTGGTCCACATCACGTCTGATCAAAGTTTGCGCAGCCGCCGGCCGCCTTCAGGCGGTAGATGGTTGCACGGTCGGTTCCGAACCCGTGAAGGAAATCAACGTGAGCACTGAAACAAGACAATATCGGATCGCGGTTATTCCGGGGGACGGCATTGGCAAGGAAGTTTTGCCTGAAGGCCTGCGCGTGCTGGAAGCAGCAGCGAAAAAGCACCGGGTCAAGGTTCATTTCGACCACTTCGATTTCGCTTCCTACGACTATTACGCCAAGCACGGCCAGATGATGCCCGACGACTGGAAGGCACAGATTGGTTCCCACGACGCGATCTATTTCGGCGCCGTCGGCTGGCCGGCGAAGATTCCCGATCACATTTCCTTGTGGGGGTCGTTGATAAAATTCCGCCGCGAGTTCGACCAGTACGTCAACCTGCGCCCGGTGCGGCTGATGCCGGGCGTGCCGTCGCCGCTCGCCAACCGCAAACCCGGCGACATCGATTTCTGGGTGGTGCGGGAAAACACCGAGGGCGAGTACTCATCGGTAGGCGGGCGCATGTTCCCGGACACGCCGCGTGAATTCGTCACCCAGCAGACCGTGATGACGCGGATTGGCGTCGACCGAATCCTGAAATTCGCGTTTGATCTGGCGCAGTCGCGGCCGAAGCGGCACCTGACCTCGGCGACCAAGTCCAACGGCATTTCCATCACCATGCCGTACTGGGACGAACGCGTCGAAGCAATGGCCAAAAGCTTTCCCGACGTGAAGTGGGACAAGTACCACATCGATATCCTGACCGCGAATTTCGTGCTGCATCCGGACTGGTTCGACGTCGTGGTCGGCTCGAACCTGTTCGGCGACATCCTCTCCGACCTCGGCCCGGCCTGCACCGGCACCATCGGCATCGCACCGTCCGGCAACATCAATCCGGAAGGCGACTTTCCCTCGGTGTTCGAACCGGTCCACGGCTCCGCCCCCGATATTGCCGGGCAGGGCATTGCCAACCCGATCGGCATGATCTGGTCCGGCGCAATGATGTTCGAGCACCTCGGCGAAAAGAACGCCGCCGCCGCGATCGTCAAGGCGATCGAGCGCACGCTCGGCGAGCGCACGCTGCGCACCCGCGACCTCGGCGGCCAGGCCGACACCACGGCTTGCGGCAAGGCGGTGGCGGAGATGGTGGAATAGGGGGCGCGGTCCCGCGTCCGGCAGGCCGTTGCGACATCGCGCCGCGACATACCCGGCGCGAACGGCTATCCGAAACGCGCGAGATGATCTAACTGGGCGAGTGGATGTTCCAACGCCCGGACCCTGCGACATGCTGAAGGAATCGCCTTTCTTGCGGGTATGGCCCGCCATCTCTTTGGCGGAGTTCGGGTAATGCGCTGTCTCGTCGTTGCCGATCTGCATTACTCGCTGCCGCAGTTCGACTGGCTGCTGAGCGCCGCGCCGCAATTCGATCTGGTGATCTTCGCCGGCGACGCCCTCGACATCGGATCGGAGGTGGACTTCCGGGCCCAGATTGTCGTGGTCCGGAAATACCTGGTCCGGTTGGCCGGCCTCACCCGGGTCATCCTTTGCTCGGGTAACCACGATCTCGACGAACGCAGTCCAGAAGGCGAAAAGATCTCGCGCTGGATCGGCGAGGCGCGCCAGCTTGGCATTGCCTGCGATGGCGACAGCCTGGCCCTGGGCGATACGCTGTTTACGGTCTGTCCCTGGTGGGATGGACCGCTGGTCCGGCAGCGGATCGAGGAGCAGTTGCGCGAGGCCGCCGCACGGCGGCCCGGGCGATGGATATGGGTGCACCACGCCCCGCCGGCGAATTCCCCCACCAGCTGGGGCGGCAAGCGCTATTTTGGCGACGTCGAACTGGTGCAGTGGATCGAGCTGTATCAGCCCACCATGGTAATCTCAGGCCATGTGCATCAGTCGCCGTTCATCCCTGACGGCTCCTGGTTCGACCGGCTGGGCAAGACCTGGGTGTTCAATGCCGGCCTGCAGTTCGGCCGTCCGCCGGTACACATGGTGCTGGATATCGACGGCGACACGGCGTTCTGGCTGGCGGCCGGCGAGGGGCAATCCATCGATTTGAAGGCGCCGCTGCAACGGCCGGCGGCACTGATCGCCGATCCGCCGGCGTGGCTTACATCCTTGGGTCGGATTGTCGATCCGATCCTGGCGAGACGTCCGCAGGCGTCAGGTTGACCATGATTTCCAGCACGTCGCCGATCATCGCGAGGTGATTGTCGTGGCCGGCATATTGCCGCTTGATGTCGGCAAGATAGCTGGTGGCGACCTGGAGACGCTGGGCCAGAAGCTGGGCGATCAGAAGCGCCACAGCGGGCTGCGCCCGCAGGAATGACGCTGCGTCGCTGAACTCGTAAACCACGGAGTCCGCGGCGGCGCGCACGGTCGCGCTGTGCGGCTTTTGCAGCAGCACCGACATTTCGCCGAACACGGCTCCCGGTTCGATGATGCTGGCGACGACAGTGTCGCCCTTGATCACGTCGAGGTTGCCGTCGATCAGGACGAACAGATGCCCGGTGGTTTCGCCTTCCCGGATCACCAGCGTTCCCTGGGGAACGGGGGTCCGGTTACCGCCGATGCAATATTCGAGAATGGCGCGCATGATCGGAGGTTATGGACGCGGGCCACGGCCGTCGAACGAATAATGAATGCCAGTCTGCTTAAATTGTCGGCAGCCAGAACGGTGTCGATGATGCGCGGGCCTCACTTCCCCTTGGCAATCCGCCGGCAATGCTGCAGCGCCGCCTCGATCAGGTTCTCGCTCGCCTCCGGTGTCCGGAATGCCGAATGCGCCGACAGCGTGACGTTGGGCAGGCTGGTCAGCGGATGCTCGGCGGGCAGCGGCTCGGTGACGAACACGTCGAGCCCGGCGTGGCGCAGGTGGCCGGACTTGAGCGCGTCGATCATCGCGGCTTCGTCGACGATGGCGCCGCGCGCGGTGTTGACCAGGATCGCGCCGGGACGCATCGAATTGAGCCGGTCGCGATTCAGAAAGCCGCGGGTGTCGTCATTCAAGAGCAGATGCAGCGAGACCACGTCGCTTTGCGCCAATAGCGTATCGATGGAAACGAATTCGACGCCCGGATGCTGCTTCGGGCTCCGGTTCCAGGCGACCACCCGCAATCCGCTGCCGAGCGCGATCCGCGCCACTTCCGCGGCGATGCCGCCGAAGCCGATCAGTCCCAGCGTCTTGCCGGTGAGCTGCATGCCGTCGTCGCGCAGCCACCGACCGGCGCGCATTTCGCGGTCCATTTGGGCAAGGCCGCGCGCGGCCGCCCACATCAGCGCAATGGCGCATTCGGCCACCGCGGTGTCGCCATAGCCCTTGATCAGGTGGACCGCGATGCCGAGCTCGGCGAGCTCTTCCGGGTGCATGTAGCTGCGGGCGCCGGTGCCGAGGAACACCACGTGCTTCAGCCCGGTGCATTGCCGCGCAATGTTGGTCGGCAGCGCGGTGTGGTCGACGATGGCGATCGGCGCGCCGTGCAGCACCTGCGGCAGCTGGTCCGCCGTGACGTCGGGATCGCGGTGGATCCGGATCTCGGGATCGCCGGCGCGGGATAGCCGCTCGAAGATCACCGCCAGCGATTCATTGGCATCGACAAATACAGCGCGCAAGAAAAGCACCTCCAGATGAGATTTGTAGGATGGGTTGAGCCCTTGCGAAACCCATCACCTGTCGTCGTCGCCCTGATGGGTTTCCCTTCCGTCTCCACTGGTTGAGGCTCGGCGGACGCAAACGCTCAACCCATCCTACAGCCTCTTACTTCGATGCGACGCCGGCCAGCGACAGCACGGTATGCAGCAATACGTTGGCGCCGGCGGTGCAATCGGCCTGGGTGGCGTCTTCCAGTTCGTTGTGGCTGACGCCGTCCTTGCACGGCACGAAAATCATCGCCGCCGGCATCACCGTGTTGAGGTTGCAGGAATCGTGTCCGGCGCCGGAGGTGATGCGGCGGTTGCTGTAGCCCAGCGCTTTGGTGGCGCTTTCCACCGCGTCGACCAGGGTGTTGTCGAAATGGGTCGGCGCCTTGCGCCAGACCTGGTCGATGGTGACCTCGACCTTGCGGCGGCGCGCGATTTCGGCGGCGGCCAGCCGCAGATTTCTGTCGAGCCCATCCATGGTGTCGTCATTGTTGCTGCGGCAGTCGATGGTGAAGGCGATTTCGCCGGGAATGACATTGCGCGACGGCTTGGCGATGACCGCTTCGCCCACGGTGCCGACCGCGTTGGGACCGAGTTCCCGCGCCACCCGCTCCACCGCCAGCACGATTTCCGACAGCGCCGCCAGCGCATCGCGGCGCAGCGGCATCGGCGTCGAGCCGGCGTGGCTCTCGAAGCCGGTGATCCTGCCGTCATACCAGATGATGCCCTGGCCGTGGTCGACGACCCCGATGGTCTTGCTTTCGGCTTCCAGAATCGGGCCCTGCTCGATGTGCAGCTCGATAAAGGACCCGAGCTTCTGCGCGCCGCACGGCTCGCTGCCGCGATAGCCGATGCTGTCCAGCGCCTGGCCCACGGTGACACCCTCGGCGTCCTTGCGCGCCAGGATGTTCTCGGGCGTGAAGTCGCCGACATAGGCCGCCGATCCCATCATCGCCGGCGCGAAGCGCGAACCTTCCTCGTTGGTCCAGTTGACGATGCAGAGCGGGGTTTCGGTCTCGATCCCGGCATCGTTGAGGGTGCGCACCACTTCCAGCGCCGCCAGCGTGCCCAGCACGCCGTCATACTTGCCGCCGGTCGGCTGGGTATCGAGATGCGAGCCCAGCCCGACCGGCAGTTTGGTCATGTCGCGGCCTTTGCGCAGCGCGAACATGCAGCCGAGCCCATCGATACGCACTTCGAGGCCCGCGGCCTCGCAGGCGGCGCGGAACCAGTCGCGCACCTGCTTGTCCTCCGCTCCGAGCGTCAGCCGCCGCACGCCGCCCTTGGCGGTCTGGCCGAATTTCGCGGTTTCGTGAATGGTGCCCCACAGCCGGGTGGAATCGATTTGCAGATTGGATGCGATGGATGTCATGCCGCCTCAACTATGTTCTCGTGACGCGATCCTTGCCGCCTTTTCAATGACGCGCCCGCCGCGGCGCGTCAACAATCGCCTCGCCTGGGTCGGGTTCGCCTTGCGCCAGCCGGCCGGCGAGTTCGGCGACGCGTTCGACCGCGACGGTGTCGGGCGAGGCCAGCCAGCACGCGGTAAACGTCAGCGGCGCGATGGTGAGGTCGGTCGAGAGCAGTTGCAGCCGGCCATTCGCCAGCTCGTTTTCGACGATCGCGGTCGGGATCACGGCGATGCCGAGGCCCTCGATGGCCATATGGATCACGGTGGCCAGCGACGCGCTGGCATGCAGCCGGATCGGCGGCAAATCCGGACGGTTGAACAGCGAACGGACGATCTCGTAAGGCTGGGTCTTGCGTGGAAAGGTGATGATCGGATGCCTGGCGAGGTCATGTACCGAGAGGGTCTTGCGGGCGAGGCCCAACGAAGGGCTGGCGAGGAAGCCGACCGGATAATCGCACAGCGTCCGGTTGCGCACGGTCGAGGCCGCCAGCGGCCCGACCAGGAAAGCCAGTTCGATTTCCTGCGCCAATAGCCGCGCGCGCAAATTCGGCGTGATGTCGACTTCGATTTCGAGCGACAAATTGGGATAGGCCTGGTTGACGCGCTTGATCAATTGCGGGAGCCAGGTGTGCACGATGGTTTCGGCGACCCCGAGCCGCAGTACCCCGCGCATGGCCGAGCGGTCGCCGACCACCGCCAGCATTTCGGAACGCAGCCCGATCAGCTTTTCGGCATAGACCATCATCTGCCGGCCGCTCGGGGTCGGCGATGCCGCGCGGCGGTCGCGCTGCAGCAGCTTGACGCCCATCTCGCGCTCGAGCTGGGCGATGCGCTGGGAAATCGCCGGCTGGGTGGTGTTGAGCTTCTGGGCGGCGCCGCGGAAACTGCCCAGCGTCACCACCCAGAGGAAGGTCTCGAGCGCCTTGAAATCGGCCATCGGCGGGGCGTCCTATCTCGATAAATCCGATTTATCGAACTTGATCAAAAAACACGATTAGACATTATAGTAGCCCTGTGCGCTCACTGTCGACACAATTGGGCGGGCTCAACGATGACCAGTCTTGCAAGGATCGCAGCGCTGCCGGACGAAGCGGCCGCTGGCCTGTCGCCGAGCGTCGCGGCCCGGCATGGCAGCCGCGCCGGCCATGCCGCGCAGACCGCCGGCCTTGCGCCCGGTTATGTCCAGGGCAATCTCGTCATCCTGCCGGAAAAGCTCGCCGCTTCCTTTCATCGCTTCTGCCAGCTCAATCCCAAGCCGTGCCCGATCATCGGCATGTCCGACGTCGGCAATCCCGAAATTCCGGCGCTCGGCATCGATCTCGACATCCGCACCGATCTGCCGCGCTACCGGGTGTGGCGCGACGGCGAGGTGGTCGAGGAACCCACCGACGTCATGGCGCATTGGCGCGATGACCTCGTGGCCTTCGTGATCGGCTGCTCGTTTTCATTTGAAGAAGCGCTGTTGGCCGACGACATTCCGATCCGCCATATCGAGCGCAACGTCCGCGTGCCGATGTACCGCACCAACGTCGCCTGCGAAGCGGCCGGTCCGTTTGCCGGTCCCATGGTGGTGTCGATGCGGCCGCTAAAACCAGCGGATGCGATTCGCGCGGTGCAGATCACCTCACGCTTTCCGGCAGTGCACGGTGCGCCGGTTCATCTCGGCCTGCCGCAATCGATCGGCATTGCCGATATCGGAAGGCCCGACTACGGCGACGCGGTGCCGGTCCATGCCGACGAGATTCCGGTGTTCTGGGCCTGCGGCGTGACGCCGCAAGCGGTGATTGCGGCGGCCAGGCTGCCGTTCGCCATCACGCATGCGCCTGGAATGATGCTCGTGACCGATCTGAAGAATAAGCACCTTGCTGTACTTTGAGGCTTTACCTCGAATTATGCTTGTCCCATCGATGAACCGCCGGCAACAAAGGACCTTGTTATGACCATTACCCGCCGAAACGTTATGCTGGGAGGCGCCGCCTCCGCCGCGCTGCTGCCGATCGCGGCCCGGGCCCAGACCTCCGAAGTGGTCATCGGGCTCACCTATCCACTCTCCGGCGCCAATGCCCAGATCGGCGTCGACGCGCAAAAGTCGTTCGAGACCGCGCTCGACATCATCAACAAGGATTACGATTTCGACCTGCCGCTGGCCAAGGGCGAGGGTCTGCCGGGCCTCGGCGGCGCCAAGGTCCGCCTCGTGTTTGCCGACCACCAGTCCGATCCGCAGAAGGGGCGCGCCGAGGCCGAACGCCTGATCACCCAGGAAAAGGTCTGCGCCGTCATCGGCACCTACCAGAGTGCGGTTGCGGTCACCGTCAGCCAGATCTGCGAGCGCTACCAGATCCCGTTCATTTCGGCCGACAACTCCTCGCCGAGCCTGCATCGCCGCGGCCTCAAATTCTATTTCCGCGCGGCACCCCATGACGAGATGTACTCGGCGGCGATGTTCGATTTCTTCGATGCCATGCGCAAGAAAGGCACCAAGATCGAGACGCTGGCGCTGTTCCACGAGGACACCATCTTCGGCACCGATTCCGCCAACGCCCAGCTCAAGCTCGCCAATGACCGCGGCTACAAGGTGGTCGCCGACATCAAGTACCGCGCCAACTCGCCGTCGCTGTCGGCGGAAGTGCAGCAGCTCAAGGCGGCGAATGCCGACGTCGTGATGCCCTCGAGCTACACCACCGACGGCATCCTCCTGGTCAAGACCATGGCCGAGCTCGGCTACAAGCCGAACGCGATGATGGCCCAGGACGCCGGTTTCTCCGAAAAGGCGCTGTACGACGCGGTCGGCGACAAGCTCGAAGGCGTGATCTCGCGCGGCACCTTCTCGCTCGATCTCGCCACCAAGCGGCCGATGGTCGGCAAGATCAACGCCATGTTCAAGGAGAAGTCGGGCAAGGACTTCAACGACCTCACCTCGCGGCAGTTCATGAGCCTGCTGGTGATGGCGGAAGCCATCAACCGCGCCAAGTCCACCGACGGCGAAAAAATTCGCGCGGCGCTGGTCGCCACCGACCTGCCGGGCGAGCAGACCATCATGCCGTGGAAGCGCATCAAGTTCGACGACATGGGCCAGAACAACGACGCCGATCCGGTGCTGCTGCAATATACCGGCGGCAAGTTCGTCACCATCTTCCCGCCGCAGGGCGCCATCGCCGAAGCCACCTGGCCGATGAAGTAGGTCCGTTGCCTGCACAGCCTCTCTCCGTCATTGCGAGCGAAGCGAAGCAATCCAGTGAAACGAAGGAAGACTGGATTGCCTCGTCGCATCCGCCTTCGCCCGAAGGCGGGCTTCGGCGGACAAGAGGGCTCCTCGCAATGACGAACTCGGAGCTTCACCTTTGACCGCCGCGACCATCATCCAGAGCCTGGCGAGCGGCCTCCTGATGGGGCTGCTCTACGGCCTGATCGCCGTCGGGCTGGCGCTGATCTTCGGGCTGATGGATGTGGTGAACTTCGCCCACGGCGAATTTCTCATGATCGCCATGTACGCGACGTTCTTCCTGTTCGCTTATTTCGCCCTTGATCCGCTCCTCGCGGCACCCCTGGTCGGGGCGGCGCTGTTCGTGTTCGGCGCGGTGGTCTATCTGGTGGTGGTACGCTTTGCCATGCGGGCCAAGGCCAATGTCGGCATGGTGCAGATTTTCGCCACCTTCGGCCTCGGCATCCTGCTGCGCGGCTTGTCGCAATTTTTCTTTACCCCGGATTATCGCAGCATCCCAACGTCGTGGCTCGGCGGCAAGACCGTCTCGCTCGGCGGCGTCTTTCTGCCGGTGCCGCAGCTCGCCGGCGCGCTGGTGTCGATCCTGGCCTTCTGCGCGCTGTTCTTCTTCATCAAGCGCACCGATTTCGGCCGCGCGCTGGAAGCCACCCGCGAAGACGCCGGCGCGGTGGCGCTGGTCGGCATCGACCGGAACAAGGTGTTCGCGCTGGGCTGGGGCCTGGGTGCGGCGCTGGTCGGGCTCGCCGGCGCCATCATGGCGATGTTCTTCTATATTTATCCGGATGTCGGCGCATCGTTCGCGCTGATCGCCTATGTCACGGTGGCGCTCGGCGGCTTCGGCAGCGTGTTCGGCGCCTTTGCCGGCGGCATCGTCGTTGGTCTGGTAGAAGCCTCGACCGCGCTGATGCTGCCGCCGTCGCTGAAATCGGTCGGCATCTACACGGTCTATCTGCTGGTGGTGTTCATCCGGCCGCGCGGCCTGTTCGGGTCGATCTGATGGACAGCGCGTTCGCACAGCGCCGCCGCCGCGACCTGATGGTGGCCGCTGCCCTCGCCATCATTGCGGCGCTTGTTCCGCTGTTCGTCAAGGACGTCTACGTCCAGAACATCATGGTGCTGACCCTGATGTACGCGGCGCTGTCGCAGAGCTGGAACATCCTGGGCGGCTATTGCGGTCAGATCTCGCTCGGCCATGCGCTGTATTTCGGGCTCGGCGCCTACACCACCGCCATCCTGTTCACCAAGTTCGGCGTGCTGCCGTGGTTCGGCATGCTGGGCGGCGGCGTGATCTCGGCGCTGTTGGCCATGGCGCTCGGCTATCCCTGCTTCCGCCTGCGCGGGCATTATTTCGTCATCGCCACCATCGTCATTGCCGAGATCGCGCTGCTCCTGTTCCAGAACTGGGATTGGGCCGGCGCGGCGCTGGGGATCGACATTCCGGTGCGCCGCGACAGCTGGCTCACCTTCCAGTTCACCCGCAGCAAGCTGCCGTATTTCTATTTCGCGCTCGGGCTCGCCTGCGTCGCCTGGCTCGTCACCTGGTGGCTGGAAGATTCCAAGTGGGGTTTCTGGTGGCGCGCGGTGAAGGACAATCCGGACGCCGCCGAAAGCCTCGGTGTGGTGGTGTTCAATTCCAAGATGGGGGCGGCGGCGGTCTCGGCATTCCTGACCGCGGTCGGCGGCAGTTTTTACGCGCAGTTCGTCTCCTACATCGACCCCGAAAGCGTGATGGGCTTCCAGTTCTCGCTGTTGATGGCGCTGCCGGCGGTACTTGGCGGCATCGGCACGTTGTGGGGGCCGATGCTCGGCGCGGTGATCCTGATCCCGCTCACCGAACTGACGCGCTCCTTCATCGGCGGCTCCGGCCGCGGCGTCGACCTGATCGTCTACGGCACCCTCATCATCCTGATCGCGCTGGCGCGTCCCGAAGGGCTGCTGGGCCTGTTCGCGCCGCGGCGCAAGGCGGCCGCGCGATGACGGCGCCGCTCCTGGAAACCCGCGGCGTCTGGCAGCGGTTCGGCGGCCTGATCGCCAACAGCGACATCTCGATGTCGGTCGGGCGCGGCGAGATCGTCGGATTGATCGGTCCCAACGGCGCCGGCAAATCGACGCTGTTCAACCTGATCGCCGGCGTGCTGCCGCCGACCCAGGGCTCGATCCGGTTCGACGGCGAGGATGTCACCGCGCTGCCGGCGGCGGAGCGTTGCCAGCGCGGCATCGCGCGCACCTTCCAGGTAGTGAAGAGTTTTGAGACCATGACGGTGATCGACAATGTCATCGTTGGCGCCCTGATCCGCACCACTGTCATGCGCGAGGCGCGGGCGAAGGCTTACCAGGTGCTGGAGTTCGCCGGCCTCGCCGCGCGCGCGGACGTGCTCGCCAGCGAGCTCATACCGTCCGAGAAGCGCCGCCTCGAAGTGGCGCGGGCGCTCGCGACCGAGCCAAAACTGCTGCTGCTCGACGAGGTGTTGACGGGCCTGACGCCGATCGAGGCGCAGACCGGCGTCGAACTGGTGCGGCGGGTGCGCGACACCGGCGTCACCGTGCTGATGGTCGAGCATGTCATGGAAATCGTGATGCCATTGGTTGACCGAGCCATCGTGCTCGATCTCGGCCGTGTGCTGGTCGAGGGCAAACCCGCCGACATCGTCCGCGATCCGAAAGTCATCAGCGCCTACCTAGGGGACCGTCATGCTGTCGGTGCGTGAAGTCACCACCGCCTATCAGGGGCTGGTCGCCATTTCGGCGGTGACCATCGAGGTCGCCAGGGGTGAGATCGTCTGCGTCGCCGGAGCCAACGGCGCCGGCAAGTCGACACTGTTGAAATCCATCGCCGGCACCGAGCGGCCGCGCTCCGGCGCCGTCACCTTCGATGGCACGCGCATCGACGGCATGGCGCCGCATCTCGTCACCGCGCGCGGCATTGCCTATGTGCCGGAAAACCGCCGGCTGTTTCCCCGTCTGTCGGTGCACGACAACCTGCGTCTCGGCAGCTATCTCTACCGCGGCGCGGCCGACCGCGATGCGCCGCTCAAGCTGGTGTTCAAGCTGTTCCCGCGTCTGTCCGAGCGCCTCGAACAGCTTGCCGGGACGCTGTCCGGTGGCGAGCAGCAGATGCTGGCGATCGGCCGCGCGCTGATGACCCGGCCGCGTCTCTTGATGCTGGACGAGCCGTCGCAGGGCATCATGCCCAAGCTGGTCGACGAGATATTTGCCGCGGTGAAGGAAATCCGCAACGCCGGCATGACCGTGCTGATCGTCGAGCAGCGTATGGCCGAGTGCCTCGACATCGCCGACCGCGCCTACATCCTGCAGACCGGCCGCGTGCTGATGCAGGGGGCAGCGGCGGAGATCAAGGGCAACCCCGACGTGCGCAAGGCGTATCTGGGGCTGTAAGGCCTGTCTCGTCATTGCGAGGAGCCCTTGCGACGAAGCAATCCAGTCTTTCTTTGCAGCTTCTAGATTTCTTCGCTTCGCTCGCAATGACGGGGAGAGTCAGTGCCCGTCATGCTCCGGCAGCGTCAGCCCGAACACATTCACCAGATCCGCCACCTGCGCAGGCGACAGATACCGCGGATTCAACCCGCGCAACAGCAGATACAGCTTCGCGGTTTCTTCCAGCTCCTCGATGGCATACACCGCGGATTCGAGCGTCTCGCCCGCCACCACCGGGCCGTGATTGGCCAAGAGCACCGAGGCGTATTTGCCGGCCAGCCCCTTGATGGCGTCGGCCACCGCGGGGTCGCCGGGGCGATAATACGGCACGAGCGCGGTCAAGCCGCAGCGCATCAGGTAATACGGCGTCATCGGCGGCAGCGCCGCGCGCGGGTCGATCTCGGGCAGCATCGACAGCGCCACCGAATGGGTCGAGTGCAGATGCACCACGGCGCGGGCGCCGCTGCGGGTCAGGTACAAGGCGTTGTGCAACGGCACTTCCTTGGTCGGCGCATCGCCCGACTTCAGCGCCCCGTCGGCGCCGAGCCGCGACAGTTTTGCAGGATCCAGCGAGCCCAGCGACGCATTGGTCGGCGTCACCAACCAGCCGCCGTCGGCGAGCCGGGCGCTGATATTGCCGGATGAGCCCGGGGTCAGGCCGCGCTCGAACAGCGAGCGGCCGAGACGGCAGATTTCGTCGCGCAGCTTGCTCTCGGTCATGGCGCCTCCTGATTTGAGGCCCTTTTCCCATGCTTCGGCGGCGGCTCAAATGTCTTTTTTGGCAAGCTCCCCAAGCCGTGTTACCGAAGGACAAAGTTTTCAGGAATCCAAGGAAACCACCATGCCCGAGACCTCATCGCCAAAACCGCGTATCGCCGTCATCGGGCTCGGCTCGATGGGCTATGGCATGGCGACCTCGTTGCGGCGCGCCGGCTTTGCCGTCACCGGTTGCGACGTCTCCGCGGAGAGCGTCAAGCGCTTCGTCGCCGACGGCGGGCAGGGCGCGGCCACCCCGGGCGAGGCCGCCAAAACCGCGGACATCGTCGTCAGCGTCGTGGTCAATGCGGCGCAGACCGAGACCATCCTGTTCGGCAAGGACGGCGTCGCCGGGACGCTCCCCAGGGATGCGGTGTTCGTCTCGTCCGCGACCATGGATCCCGATGTGGCGCGGCGGCTGTCAAAACAGCTGGAGGCCACCGGCCGGCACTACCTCGACGCGCCGATCTCGGGCGGCGCCCAGCGCGCGGCGCAGGGCGAACTCACCATTCTGGCCTCCGGTAGCAGCAAGGCCTTCGCCAAGGCGCGGCCCGCGCTCGACGCCATGGCGGCGAAACTCTACGAACTCGGCGACGAGGCCGGGCACGGCGCGGCGTTCAAGATGATCAACCAGCTCCTGGCCGGCGTCCACATCGCCGCCGCCTCGGAAGCGATCGCGTTTGCCGCCAGGCAAGGCATGGACATCCGCAAGGTCTACGAGGTCATCACCGCGTCTGCGGGCAATTCCTGGATGTTCGAAAACCGCATCCCGCATGTGCTGGACGGCGACTACACCCCGCGCAGCGCGGTGGATATCTTCGTCAAGGACCTCGGCATCATCCAGGACATGGCGCGCAGCGCCAAATTCCCGGTGCCGGTGTCCGCCGCGGCGCTGCAGATGTTCCTGATGACCTCGGCGGCCGGCATGGGCCGCGACGACGACGCCTCGGTGGCGCGGATGTATGCCAGAGTCACCGGCACCAAACTGCCTGGCGACAAGGCCTGATCGCGATCAAGACAACGCACAACAAGATAAAGAACAAAGAGAGCCGCCGATGCCCCGCTTCGCCGCCAACCTCAGCCTGATGTTCAACGAACATCCGTTCCTCGACCGCTTCGATGCCGCGGCCAAGGCCGGCTTCACCGCCATCGAATTCCTGTTTCCCTACGACCATCCGGTGGAAGCCATCACCGAACGACTGCAACGCAACGGCCTGATCCAGGCGCTGTTCAACCTGCCGCCGGGCGACTGGGCCGCCGGCGAAAAGGGTTTTGCCGCCGTGCCGGAAAAATTTGGTGACTTGCAGCAGAGCCTGCGCACCGCGCTGCCCTATGCGCTCGCCACCGGCGTCAAGCGCCTGCATCTGATGGCGGGCATCGCCGATCGCACCGATCCGAAGGCAGTGGCGGCGTTTCGGAAATCGCTGCAATGGGCGACCGAGTTTCTTAACCCCCACAACATCGACGTCGTGCTCGAGCCGCTCAATGCGCGCGACAACCCCGGCTACTTTCTCAACGATTTCGGCTTCGCCCGCGATGTCATCCTCGACCTCAAGATTCCGAACCTGAAGCTGCAGTTCGATTTCTATCATTGCCAGATCATGCATGGTGACGTCACCATGCGGCTGCGCGAGATGATGCCGATCATCGGACACGTCCAGATCGCCAGCATTCCCTCGCGCCATGAACCGTCGGATGAAGAGCTGAACTATCCGTTCCTGTTCGAGGAACTGGACCGGCTCGGCTATCGGGGCTTCGTCGGCTGCGAATACCGGCCGCGCGGCGACACCGTGGCCGGGCTCGGCTGGTTCAAGCCGTACGCGGGAGCAAAATCGTGACGCTGGTGCTGGGCTGCATCGCCGACGACTATACCGGCGCCTCCGACCTCGCCAATACGCTGACCCGAAGCGGATTGCGCACCGTGCAGACCATTGGCGTGCCGTCCGGCGATCTCAGGCTGCCCGAAATCGACGCCGTGGTGGTGTCGCTGAAAAGCCGCTCCATCGAGGCGGGACTGGCGGTCGAGCGCTCGCGCGCCGCGGAAAAGTGGATGCGCGGCCGCGGCGCGCAGCACGTGCTGTTCAAGATCTGCTCGACCTTCGATTCCACCGACGCCGGCAATATCGGCCCGGTCATGGACGCGTTGCGCGCCGATGCCAGCGACGCCATCGTGCTGGTGACGCCGGCGTTTCCCGAAACCGGCCGCACCGTCTACCAGGGCAACCTGTTCGTCGGCTCGGTGCCGCTGAACGAGAGCCCGCTGAAAGACCACCCGCTCAACCCGATGCACGATTCCAACCTGGTGCGGGTCTTGGCGCGGCAGAGCACGACCAAGATCGGTCTCGTCGATCTGGCGGTGGTGGCGCGCGGCACTGAGGCGGTTCGCGCGCATTTGAACGGCCTCGCCACCAAAGGATTCGGCGCCGCGATTGCCGACGCGGTGTTCGAACGCGACCTCGAAACCATCGGCACTGTGGCGCTGGACCACCGCGTCTCGGTGGGCGCGTCCGGCATCGGTCTCGGTCTCGCCCGCGCGCTGGTCGCTTCCGGTCGCGTCAAGGCCAACGCGGCCACCGGCATTTCCGAGGCGCCGGTCGGTGGCCTCGCGGCCTGTCTCGCCGGCAGTTGTTCGCAGGCGACGCTGGGTCAGATCAAACGTGCCGAAGCGATCATGCCGGTGCTGCATCTCGATCCGGAGCGGGTGGTCGCGGGTCGCGCCGAGACCGAACGCGCGTTGGGCTGGGCCAAACAGCGCCTCGCCGACGGTCCGGTGCTGATCGCCTCGAGCTCGACGCCGGATCAGGTGGCGGCGCTGCAGGCACGCCATGGCCGCGACGCCGCCGGTCACGCCATCGAACAGGCGATGGCCGACCTCGCCCAGGGACTGGTCGCCGCGGGCGTTCGCCGGCTGGTGGTGGCCGGCGGCGAGACGTCAGGCGCGGTGGTAGACCGAATAGGCATTCCCGGTTTTCTGGTCGGACCTGAAATCGCCGCCGGGGTTCCGGTGCTGCGCGCGGTCGGCGGCGGGCAAACCAGAAACGATGGCGAAATGTTGCTGGCGCTGAAGTCCGGCAATTTCGGCGGGCCGGAGTTCTTCGGCGACGCGCTGCGGTTGATGCGGTGAGCGCCTGAGCCGTTCGCGGCTTCCATGGCGCGGGGAAAATGATTGGCCGATCAAACTCTTGTGACAAAACGCCGGGTTGAGCAGGAGACCTGATATTCCAGGTATACGGTGGCAGCCTTGGGATGTCGCCGGACGTTGGCTATCGGCCGCGGTTCGGGTAAATCACACAGCAAGGATGGTCTGGCCGCTGGTCCCGCAGGCCCTTTCCGTTCAACGAGGAACGACCGTTTTATGATCGCGCTGGTCCGCATCGCCCTGAGCCGGCCGTACACTTTTGTCGTGCTCGCGCTGCTGCTCTTGATCGTCGGACCGCTGGCTGCGCTGCGCACGCCGACCGACATCTTCCCCGACATCCGGATACCGGTGATCGGCGTGGTCTGGCAATATACCGGGCTGCCGCCCGACCAGATGTCCGGCCGCATCACCACGCCGTTTGAACGGGCGCTGACCACCACGGTCAACGACATCGAGCATATCGTCGCCAATTCCTATAACGGCTTTGGCATCATCAAGATCTTCTTCCAGCCCAACGCCGATATCCGCACCGCCAACGCCCAGGTCACGGCGATCTCGCAGACCATGATCAAGCAGATGCCGCCGGGCGCGACGCCACCGCTGATTCTGAACTACAGCGCCTCCACGGTGCCGATCATCCAGGTCGCGCTGTCGGGCGAAGGCCTTACCGAGCAGAACCTCGCCGATATCGGCATCAACCAGCTGCGCACCCCGCTGGTCACGGTACCCGGTGCCGCGATCCCGTATCCGTTCGGCGGCAAGCAGCGCCAGGTCCAGATCGATCTCGACCCCTCGGCGCTGCAGGCCCGCGGGTTGTCGGGACAGGACGTTGCCAACGCGCTGGCGGCGCAGAACCTGATCACGCCGGTCGGAACCCAGAAGATCGGCGGCTTCGAATACACCATCCAGCTCAACAACTCGCCGCTGAAGATGGAAGACCTCGGCGACCTGCCGATCAAGGCGGTCAACGGCGCCATGGTCTATATCCACGACGTGGCGCAGGTGCGCGACGGCAATCCGCCGCAGACCAATATCGTTCACGTCAACGGCAACCGCTCGGTGCTGATGATGGTGCTGAAGGCCGGCGCGATCTCGACGCTGGATATCATCGCCGGCATCAAGCAGAAGGTCATCGACGTCAAGTCGGCGCTGCCCGATACGCTGAAGATCGGTTTCATCGCCGACCAGTCGCTGTTCGTGCGCGGCGCCATCGAAGGCGTCGCCAACGAGGGCGTCATCGCCGCGCTCCTGACCAGCGTGATGATCCTCTTGTTCCTCGGCAGCTGGCGCTCCACCGTGATCATCGCGGTCTCGATTCCGCTGGCGGTGCTCGGCGCCATCATCATGCTGTCGGCGATCGGCGAGACGCTCAACATCATGACGCTGGGCGGCCTGGCGCTCGCCGTCGGCATCCTGGTCGACGACGCCACGGTGACCATCGAGAACATCAATTACCATCTCGAGCAGGGCAAGGAGGTCGAAACCGCCATCATGGACGGCGCGCGGCAGATCGTGACGCCGGCGTTCGTGTCGCTGCTCTGCATCTGCATCGTGTTCGTGCCGATGTTCTTCCTGCAGGGCGTCGCGCGCTTCCTGTTCGTGCCGATGGCGGAAGCGGTGATGTTCGCCATGGTGTGGTCGTTCCTGTTGTCGCGCACCCTGGTGCCGACCATGGCGAACTACCTGTTGCAGCGCCATGTCCATCATGCCGAGGGCGAGGCGCCGCCGCGCTCGCGCAACCCGATGGTCCGGTTCCAGCGCGGCTTCGAGGCTGCGTTCGAGCGTTTTCGCCGCGGCTACCGCGGCCTGCTGGCGCTGGCGCTGGGGCGGCGGCCGGTGTTCGTGGTCGGCTTTTTGAGCTTCGTTGCGGTGTCGTTCCTGCTGGTGCCGTTTCTCGGCCGCAACTTCTTCCCCTCCGTCGATGCCGGGGGCATCCTGATGCATGTGCGCACCCAGGTCGGCACCCGGGTCGAGGAAACCGCCAACCAGTTCGCCGACATCCAGAAGGCGATCCGCGGCATCATCCCGCCCGAAGAGATCGACACCATGGCCGACAACATCGGCATGCCGATCTCCGGCATCAACATGACCTACAACAACACCGGCGTCATCGGCCCGCAGGACGGCGACATCCAGATCAAGCTTCGTGAAGATCACCGGCCCACCGAAATCTACGTCAAGGCGTTGCGCGAACAACTGCCGCGACGGTTTCCCGGCCTGAGCTTCGCGTTCCTGCCGGCCGACATCGTCAGCCAGATCCTCAATTTCGGCGCGCCGGCGCCGATCGACCTGCAGGTGCGCGGCGCCAACCTCGCCGCCAACTTCGCCTATGCCAACGGTCTGTTGAGCAAGATCCGCCGCGTCCCGGGCATTGCCGACGCGCGGATTCAGCAGTCGCCCAACCTTCCGGGCTTCAACATCGATGTCGATCGCACCCGCGCGCAGTATGTCGGGCTGACCGAGCGCGACGTCACCAACAGCCTGGTGGTCAATCTCGCCGGCAGTTCGCAGGTGGCGCCGACCTATTTCCTCAATCCCGACAACGGCGTGTCGTACTCGATCGTGATGCAGACGCCGCAGTACCAGATCGATTCGCTGAGTGCGCTGCAGACGCTGCCGATCACCGCCGCGGGCGCCGGCAACTCGCCGATCCTCGGCGGCATCGCCGATATCAGGCGCACCGCCTCCAACGCGGTGGTGTCGCAATACGACATCCAGTCTCTGGTGCAGATCTACGCCACGCCGCAGGGCCGCGATCTCGGCTCGGTGGCGGCCGACGTCCGCAAGATCATCGACGACACCAAAGACGAGGTTCCGAAAGGCAGTACCGTCGTCCTGCTCGGCCAGGTGCAGACCATGAACAGTTCGTTCTCCGGGCTGTTGTTCGGCCTGCTGGCGGCGGTGGTGCTGATCTATCTTCTGATCGTGGTCAACTTCCAGTCCTGGTCCGACCCGTTCGTCATCATCACCGCGCTGCCGGCGGCGCTGGCCGGCATCGTCTGGATGCTGTTCACCACCCGGACCACGCTGTCGGTGCCGGCGCTGACCGGCGCCATCATGTGCATGGGCGTCGCCACCGCCAACAGCGTGCTGGTGATTTCGTTCGCCCGCGAGCGCTACGCCGAATTGGGCGATCCGGTCGCCGCGGCGCTGGAAGCCGGCTTCGTCCGGTTCCGTCCGGTGCTGATGACGGCGCTGGCCATGATCATCGGCATGACGCCGATGGCGCTTGGGCTGGGCGAAGGCGGCGAGCAGAACGCGCCGCTCGGCCGCGCCGTGATCGGTGGATTGATTTTTGCAACAATTGCGACATTGATGTTCGTGCCGGTGGTTTTCAGCATGGTGCACAAGAAGCAGCCAGCGAAACCGGCCGGTGCTCCGGAGACGATACATGCCCACTGAGAACACCTCGTCCCCGGTTTCGCGGCGGAAAATGGCGGTCGTCGGCCTGCTTGCCGCCTGCGTCGCCGCGGTGATCGTGGTCACCGGCATCATGGCCCGGGCCAGGAGCGAAATCGAACTGAAGACCTGGACCGACAGCCAGGCGATCCCGACCGTGGCGGTGGCGCTGCCCGATGCCAGGGCGCTGAACGCGACCATCGATCTGCCGGGCCGGCTCGAGGCGTACTACAGGGCGCCGATCTTCGCCCGCGTCAGCGGTTACCTGAAAGGCTGGAGCGTCGATATCGGCGCGCGCGTGAAGGCCGGACAGGTGATCGCCGAGATCGAGGCGCCCGACCTCGACCAGCAATTGCTGCAGGCTAGAGCTGACCTCGCCAGCCAGCAGGCCAGCGCCAAACTTTCCGAGGCCACGCTGACCCGCCGGCGCTCGCTGATTGCCTCGAATTTCGTTTCGATGCAGGAAATCGACGAGCGCACCGCCGACCTGTCCAACAAGAAGGCCGCGGTCAATTCCGGCCAGGCCAATGTCGAGCGCCTCGAGGCACTGGCCGGCTACAAGAAGATCACGGCGCCGTTCGACGGCGTGGTCACCGCGCGCGACACCGACGTCGGCGCCCTGATCAACGCCGGCGGCGGCTCAGGCCCGGCGATGTTCGTGATCTCCGACATCACCAAGCTGCGGGTCTATGTCAACGTCCCGCAAAGTTTCGTTCCGGCCATCAAGATCGGCGCCAGGGCGGTCATCACCGTGCCGGACTATCCGAACCGGACTTTTGAAGCCACGGTCGAAGCCTCGTCCCAGTCGGTTGATGTCGCCTCCGGCACCACCCGGATGCAGCTCGCGCTGGACAATTCCCGGAGCGAACTGATGCCGGGCGGCTATGCCAATGTGAAGATGTCGCTGGTTCGCGACGCGCTGCCGCTGCACATTCCCGCCAGCGCGCTGATCTTCAACCAGAGCGGCCTGCGTGTCGCCACCGTTGGCGCCGATGACAGGGTGCTGTTCAAGACCGTCATCATCGCCCGCGACCTCGGCCGCGACATCGAACTCGCGTCGGGGCTGTCCGCCGACGACCGCATCATCACCGCGCCGCCGGATGGCTTGTCCGACGGCGACCAGGTTCGCGTCGCCGGCGGTTCGCCGAACAGCAAGGGTCCGGCGAAGGTCTCGGAAAAGCAGGACGTGAAGGGGTAGGGGACGCAACGGCGGAGTTCTGCGTTTTTTTCCGCCGGCCTCTCGAACGTCAGTTCACCACGCGCAAATTCGTCGTGGGATATTTCGGTACCCCGATTTGCGAGGCGATGCACCGAAGTTGGTGCGTGGCGTCGCGCCGATCGGCGTCCTCCTGCTGCAGGCGCGCGAACTCCTTGCAGTAGAGTTTGTTCCAGTCCGTTTGCAGGCTGGCAAGAAATTCGAGTTCGCGGTTTGTCAGGATCGACATGACGACTAACCCACAAGACCGTCGGTCGGTACCGCCGCGACACTGTCGGGAAATACGCTGCCGGCGAGCACGCTCGCTTCGACCCGCAGGTGATCCCGCAGCAGGCCCTTGAGCACCGACCGCAGGTCGGTGGTCGGTTTGAGGTCGCGCTCCTCGTAGAGCTGCGCGCCCTTCAGTCCCGGCCAGTCGGCGACCATGCGGCCGCCGCGCAAGGCGCCTCCGGCCAGGAACGCCACCGTGCCGGTGCCGTGATCGGTACCGTCGGTGCCGTTGATGCGCGCGGTGCGTCCGAACTCCGTGATCACCGCGACCACGGTTTCGCGCCAGGCCTCGCCCATGCTGGTCTCAACGGCGGCCAGCGCGCCGTCGAGCGCGCCGAGCAGATTGGCCAGCTGGCCGGCGCTCGCGCCCTCGTTGATGTGGGTGTCCCATCCAACAAAGCCCATCGCGCCGACCCGCGGCCCATCGGCTCGGGCCAGAAACCGGCCGGCGGTGCCGGCGGCTTCGGCGAAATAGGCGCGCACCCGCGCGATGCCGGGCGGTGCCAGCGTAGCAGCGTCCGACATCGCGTCGAGGCCGCCGGCGCCGCCGAGCGCGGCGAGGCGGATCCGCGCGTCCAGCGCCACCGCCAGCTTCGGATCGGTGTGCTGATAGAGATCGAGCAGCCGCGCCTGGGTGTCGGCGCCGGCCGGCAGCAATTGCTGCGGCACCCACGACATGACCGGTGCCCGGCCCCGCACCACCAGCGGGGTAACCGCGCCGACGCCGAGGGCGCGGCCGCCGCCCGGATTGACCCGGCCGTCCGACGCCAGTGCCCCCAGGGCGCGGTTGAGCCAGCCGGTGTCGACGGCGCCGGGGCGGGCGATACCGCTCTCGAGCACGTCCTGGCCATCGAAATGCGAGCGGTCGCGATAGGGCGTAGCCACGGCGTGGACGATGGAGGCCTGCTGCGCCTTGTAGAGCCGGTGCAGGTTGGGCATGGCGGGATTGAGGGCGAAGAAGCCGTCGAGCGGCAAGGCCGGCGTCTTGCCGTCGAGCAGCAGCGCGCGGTCGCCGCGCAGGCCGACCCAATCGGGATCGCCGACCGGCGCCACCGCGCCCAGCCCATCGAGCGCGCCGCGCAGCACGATCACCAACAGGCGCGGATCGCGGCCCTCGGCGCGCGCCAGTTTCGGCAGTTGCGTCCAGGCAAACAGCGCGCCGGCGCCGATCAGCGCCTCGCGGCGGCTCGGCAGATGCAGGCAAGAGGTCGCGGTCATGTTCATCTCCTCTGCAGTTCGGCCGACATGAACAACAGCACCAGCGCCTGCTGGCGGCTCTCGGCGCGGCTCACCGCCGTCTTCGCATCTGCTGATAGCGTCGATCCCAGCACGGTCTCGATGACATAGAGCGGGTCGATCTTGTCGGCTTCCCGCTCGGCGAAGCTGTTGGCGATGTCGAGCCGCCGTCCCATGCCGTCGATCCACGATGCTTCGTCGTCCGGATAGCCCTTGGGCGCCGCGGGACGCCACAAGGCTTCGCCAAGCAGCGCCTGTCCGCCGGTGAACCGCTCGGGATTGGCTGTGGTGATGCCGGTCGAGCGCACCATGCCGGTGATCCATTCGCTCGGCCGCTTCAGCTTGGTCGGCGGCTCCGCCCAGGACTTCATCGGAGGAGACCATCACCTTGGCGATCTCCTTGAGGTCGCCGTCGCTGTCCAGGAACACCTTGGCCATCCGCTCGACCAGCGCCGGCGGCGGCGTATCGGCAATGAAGTGGCGCACGAGTTTGTCGGCGAGGTGGGTGGCGGTGGCCGGATGTCTGGCCAGATCGCGCAGCACGGCGCGGCCCTGCTCGACGCCGTCCTCCTCGTAGACCTTGCCCAGCACCTTCTGGCTGCCTGGCTCATGCAGGCGCGGATTGAAGCTGAATTCGCCGCCATGCTCGGGATTGTCGCCCGGCGGCAGCAGGGTCCATCCGGTCAGCACCTTGGCGAAGGCGATGACGTCATCCTGGCTGTAGCCGCTGCGGACTCCCAGCGTATGCAGCTCCAGCGTTTCGCGGGCGAGGTTCTCGTTGAGGCCGCGGGTGCGGTTGATGCCGGCGGTGGAGTTGGGGCCCATCGAGCCGAGGTTGTCGAGATAGAACAGCATCGCCGGATGGCCCTCGGCGGCCAGCAGCATGTCCGCGAAACGGCCGACCACGTGCGGTCGGATCGCCTCGCGTTCATAGGCGCCGGACATGCTTTGAATCTTGTCCGCGGAGATGCAGAAGTGATTGGACCAGAACCAGACCAGCCGCTCGGCAAATCCGATCTCGGCGCCAAGCGCCGCTTCGATGCGGAGCCGCGCCTCTTCGAGATAGATTTTCCGCCCGGGATCGGGGACGGCTTCGGCGGCGGCCTTGGCCGCCATCGCTTTGGCGTCTTGCTCGCCACTCTCCGTCATCATGGCGGGCGCGTCCGCCATCTGCTGTTTTGCAGCTTCCTTTTGCGCGCGCGTTGCCATGGTCGCCTTGGCTTGCCGCCGGGCGTTGGCATCGGCAACGGTGCGGTACGCCTTGGTGCTCGAAGGCAATGCCGATGCCGCGACTAGATTGTCAGGCCCCCGCTCGAGTTCGGCGAGCAGCGCCCCGCGCGGGTCAGCCTCAATGGCCGCGATCGACCCCGGCCGAGGCCCCATCCCGAACCGGTGCAGGGCCAGCGCTGCTTCGGCCTTTCCAGAAAAGCTCATGGCCATGCTCCGAAACCGACAAGGCTATCGGACGGCGGCGATGACCTGCCAAGCCGGCGCCGTCCAGATCACGACATCATGTAACGCTACGTACTGTAGCATTTAAAGCGCGCGGCGGCAAGTGCCGAACTGCGCTTCGCCGGTTCAGGATTGCGGTCCCAGCGCAATCCGTCCGATGCTGCCGTTCTTGACCAGGCCGATCCGCCATTCCGCAGTGCCGTTGGCGAAGTGCGTCATGTAGACGTCGCTGCCGATCGGGGTCACGCCCCGGAACGAGACCGCCCGCAGCGCACCGAGTTTGGCCAGGATGGCGCGGTCCAGCGCCAGGTTGCGACGCGTTTGTGCCGCCACTTCCGGGGTCATGCGATCGTAGTCCGGTTCGCCGCGGCTTAACGCCTCGATATAGTTGCGCAGCAATTCCTCGCTGCCCGGGTGTGGCGCGGCGCGGGACCCGACCGGCCGCGCTTGCGACGCTCCGACATAATGATAACGCATGCGCTGTCCGGGCAGCACGATCTCCAGGCATTGTCCCGCAGCATCGGCGATGACCCATGGATGGTCGACATAGGTCAGGACCGTGGACGTCGTTTCGTCGCCGATGGTGTTTCGGGCAATGCGCTTGCCCTGCGAATCCAGCTCGAAGAGGTGAATGTCGCGGCCGCTGTCGTTGTAGAACTGCATTTTGATTGGCGCGGTATTGCCGTGCGATCGCAGGGTGGCCTCCTCGGCACAGGCTGCCGTTCCGCCGGGCGCCTCGTTGCCGTCGGGCCGGAACAGGACGTCCTCGGTTATTCCGTCCGCGCCGAGCAGGATGCGCAGCTCGGCAAAGCCGCCCGCGAACTTCACGCCGTAAATGTCGTAGCCGCCGGGACCGACGCCGCGAAAGAAGATCGCCTCGACCGCGCCGAGCGCGTCGAACATCTCGCGCAGTTGCGGTATCTGCCGACGAATCGCAGCCGCCAGCACCGGGCTCATCCGGTCATAATTGGGGGTGCCGTGCTGCATGTCCGCGATCCCTCTCAGGATCGCGTCCTTGCTTCCCGGTGCCGGTACCTGGTCCCTGAACCGGTCCGGAACGGCCGCGATCTGCCGGGCAAAAGCCTCCTCGATGGCCTTGGCCCTCGCGGCATCGACCCTTGGAGCCAACCGCGCCCCCAGCGTCGGTTCCTCGAACAGCACCTTGTTCACCCGTGCCTGACCGTCGCGCAGGAAAACGATCAGATCGTTGTGGCTGCTGTAGAACGCGTCGCTGCCCTGGGCCGCGATCTCGATCGCCGGTCGCCCGGTCTCCTGCATCAGCATCCGTTCGCCGTCGCGGGTGATGTTGAGCACACGGTTCGGCCCGAGTTCGTACCAGCCGACATAGGGATAGAGCGGCCCGGCATCGACCGTATTGCGCGGCCGGGGCACTTCGGCGATCAGCGTCGCCCGCACGTCGCGGCCGTTCTGGCGCACCGTCAGCTCCGGCGACGCTGTTTCATCGCGGCTGGCGAAGGTGATGAGGCCGCCCGCGGCCGGGTAGGAATAGGTCCCGTCCGGTGTCATCGCCAGCTGCAGTTTTCGCTGCCCGGTCAGTTGCCCCTGCAGGTCGTCGCCTTCGCGGAAAATCGCAAGGATCGATCGCGGCCCCAAAGCATAGAAGTCGACCAGTTGCGGCCGGCTCGCGGCCATCGTCGTGTCTCCCGCGGTCTCGATGGCCAGGGTGGATGTCGGCCGGTTGCCGTGGGCGATGCTGCTGGCTGTGATCAGCGCGACCGGCACGATGGCCGCCGCCGACCAGAACCGTTTGCGCCAGCCGACCCGCTCCGGCAGCGCGGTCAGGCTGAGGATGCGTTCGACCCGGGCGCCGACCGTGCATGGGCGCGCCATCGCCAGACCCGCCGGCGCCGGCCGGACATGCTGCACCAGATCGAGCAGGATCTCGGCGTAACCCAGCCGGTCCTCGACAACTTCCAGCGCGCGGGCGTCGCTGATGATTTCGGCGAGCTCAGCCAGACGGGTCAGTTGCCACCACGCCAGCGGGCTGAACCAGAACACCGCGCGATGCAGCGAGGCCAGCAGCAGGACATAGAAATCGCGGTTGGCGACGTGCGCCCCCTCATGCGCCAGCACGGCCCGGCGCTTCTGCGCGTCCCACTGGGTCCATTGCGGCGGCAGCAGCACCGTCGAGGCGAAGGTCACCGGCCCGCCGATCACTTCGCTCACCCGCACGTCCGCCCGGGTGGCGAAAGGATTGCTCACCCAGGGTTCACGCAGCGGTTTCGCCGCGCGGGCGAGCCGCCAGGTCAGGTGGATTCCGACCGCCAGTCGCAGCAGCAGCATTCCGGCCACGGCCAGATAGATCGCCGTCGCCAAAGCGACCCAGTTGATGGCCGACAGGTTGAAAGCGACGGCCTGGTGATGCTCGCCGGGGACGGCGACGGCGACATCGAGCGCGGGCGGCAACGCCGACGGCATCGGTTCGACGAGCGAATCGCCTGTGGGCCACAGGGTTTCCGCCGCCGGTACCGGCAGCGTGTCGAGGGTAATGGTGACCGTGGTCCAGTGCATCAGGACTGGCATCGCCAGCGACGCCAGCATCACCATGACCCAGGATGTCATCTGGACATGCGGATTGCGCACCCGCAGCAGATTCAAGCCGGCCCACACACCGCCTCCCAGCACCAGGGAGCGCAGCGCCGACTCCGCCAGAATCATCAGCATCATTTTTTCCCTCCCTTCGCCTTGGCAACCTTCTCGGTCAGCATGCGCAGTTGCTTCTGGTCCAGCATCGCCGTGTCCACCATGCCGACCAGCACCTCTTCCACGGAACCGTTGCAGAACCAGTCGACAATACGCTGCACCGCTTTCGCCGCGACCCGTGCCCGCGGCTCGGCCGCTTGATAGACGAAGGTTCGCCCATCCACCGTGTGGGTGACGTAGCCCTTGTCCTCCAGCCGACGCAGCACGGTCCGGACCGTCGATTCCTTGAGCGGGCGCGAAAGCCGTTCACGCACCGCCTCGGCCGTGACCGGTGCGTGGGCCCAGACCAGTTGCATGACGTCTCGTTCGAGGTCGCCCAGTTCGGGAAGACTGTCGTCCATTCTTGCCACCCTGCGATTTGTGCCGCCTGTAATGCTACGGATCGTCGCATACGGGACGGTTTTCTGCAACCAGGCATGGCAGGGGCGGGAAACCCCGGGACGCTCGCCAGGGCGAAAAAAGCCCGTCCCTTGTGGTCCAGTTCACACATCCCACCGGGAATCTGGACTTCGATAGCCGAAACGGTCCACGCGGCGGCTGTACGCCGCCTGGAGCGCGGTTGGGGACGAGTGATGGGATTGCGTGAGGAATTGGGCGGCGGGTGGGCGATTTCCCGCCCCATCTGCGCGGCGAACGGCGCAGCGGCATCGGCTCTCGATGCGTCGCTAACGCGTTTGGGTCGGCCCAGCGGGCTTGCGCGATTTCGCTGTCGCCGCGGGCTTCGGCTTTTTGGTTCGCCGCGGCCGCGCCAGGTGCTCGCACAGCCGCGCAACCGCTTCTTCGACCTCGGGATCGTCGATCTCAAAGAGAGCTCTGCATACCCGCAGATACCTGCGGGTTCGCGCCTCGTCGCTGTCGGGAAACCGCAACGCGCGGCGTGTCGTTGGTTTTTTCATGGGGGTATTCTATGACTGGTAGTGGTGACAGAAAGAACCGGATGCTGGATCTGGTGCTCGAAGCCTTGAACGAGGCCAAAAGCACCAAATCCGAATTCAGCAAGAAGCTCCTGGAAATGGTGCTTCTGAACGAAATGGACCAGGCCAATCCGTCGGTGCGCCCGCGAGTGGCAGGCCGTCACGCCGGTCTCAACTGAAGCCGCGCCAGGCTGAAGTCCCAAGGCCGCGCGCGGCCGTGTGGTGTCGTGCCCGGCCGCGTCTTCAGCACACCCGCCACTCCAGGACGCCGTCGTCCGCGGTGCCGATCTCGCCGATCGAGCCGACCGCCGTGCGGTCCATGTTCGTCAGATGCGCCAGCGTCGCGTCGTCGCGTGGGCTCACCCTGGCCAGCGCGCGCTCACCCTGCGGCATGCGCAGCATCACCACGCCGTGCTCGGCATCGCCGTCGCGGCCGTAGATCACCGTAAAACTTTCCACCGCGCCCTTGCCCTCGGCCGCGGTGACAAAGGGTGGCGCGGGCTGGCGATGGCGGTCGGCCTTGGCCTGCACGCCGTGGTCCTGCGCCAGCCGATGCGGCGGCGGTCGCCGTGACACCACCAGCGCGTGGTGCTTGGTGACGAAGCCGCCCTGACCGTAAAGCAAGCCGAGCCCGGCACCGTCGCGCAGCCGGCGCACCATGGCGCAGGCGGCATGGGCCATGTAGGCATTGAGCGGCGCGCCGAAGAACGTCAATCCGCCGGTCACCGTTGGCTGCACACAGGCATCGAGGCCGAGCGTGCGCCGCGCCATCTTCGGCACGCAGGGAAAGCAGCTGTAGAGCTCGATGGCGTCGAATGCCCGGCCGTCGCCACCGGCGAGTTCCATCACTGCCTCGAGAACCGCATTCTGGGCGTGGCTGGCAAAAAACTGGTCGCGCTCCAGGTAATCGCGCGGCTCTTCGGCGGAGGCGCCGCCCCAGACATGGACCAGGCGGTCCTCGGCAATGCCGGCGGCATGCGCCGTGGCAAGGCTGGTCAACAGGATCGCCGCGCCCTGGTTGACGGTCGGATTCGCCACCATCAGCTTTGTGTAAGGCCAGGCGATCAGCCGGTTGTCGGCTGAAGGCTGGGTGATTTCCTCAGGCGTGAAGACGCGCTTCAGCCACGCCTTCGGATTTCGCGCGGCAACGTTCGAATAGGCCGACCACAGCCTGCCGGATTCCTGCTGCGCCTGGCGCGGCGTCTGGCCCCAATGCGCCGCCGAGGCCGCCTCGTAGAACGGATACACCGTGACGGGTTTGGCGACGCCGAGCTTCGTCGCCATCGGTTTTTGAAAGTTGGCGCCGCGCAGCGGCTCCGGCGCGTCGTGGGCGAACGGCGTCCACGGCAGCGGGATGCCGGCGCGCTGCGCCTTGGTCGCGGTCGACTGCGCCTCGGCGCCGCATACCGCCGCGACACTGGATTCGCCGCGCGCGATGCGCTGGGCTGCCTCATGCAGGTAGCGGATCGGGCTCTCGCCACCCACCGGGCCGTAACAGGCGCGCTTCGGCGCGATGCCGAGGCGGGCACTGAGTTCTCCGGCCGGATCGCTGTAGCGCCAGCTCAGGAAATTGATCACGTCGAGGGAGTCGACCTCGTGCAGCAGCCGCGCGCCGCAATCCTGCTCCGCGCGCTTCAGCGCCTCGGCCATCAGCGCCAGCGGCTCCAATCCGCTTGCCAGTTCGGCCGGATGATCGGAGATTTCCCCGACGCCGACGATGACGGGGATACGGGCGTCGGCGGACTGGTCAGTCATGGCCCACCAGCGCGTTCATGTGTTCCACCGCCTCGGCAAAATCCTCCTTGAATTCCTGCACCACGGCGCCGGCGGATTTGACGCTGTCGATCAGCCCGACGCCCTGGCCGACGAAATAGCTGACGAGATCGCGCGCTTTCGCATTGCCGGCGGCGGCGGAGCGGTCGATGGCGGCGAAGGCGTCGCGGCTGATGATGCTCTGCAACGGCATCGGCAGCGCGCCCGGCGAGTCCGGGGCGCGGTCCCAGGCGTCGGTCCAGACCGAGCGCAATTGCCGCGCCGGCTTGCCGGTGCGGCCTTTGGAGCGGACCGCGTCGCGCGACGAGGCCGCGATCATCTTCTCGCGGAAGATTTCGGTGGTTTCGGATTCCACCGTGGCCAGCCATACCGAGCCGGTCCAGGCGCCGGCGGCGCCCATCGCCATGCACGCCGCCATCTGCCGGCCGGTCATGATGCCGCCCGCTGCCAGCACCGGCACGTCGCGAATCGGCTTGATCGCCTTGATTACCTCGGGCACCAGCACCAGGGTCGAAACCTCGCCGCAATGGCCGCCGGCCTCGGTGCCCTGCACCACCAGGATATCGACGCCGGCCGCGACCTGGCGGATCGCATGTTCCTTGGCCCCGACCAGCGCCGCCACCGGCACGCCGTGCCGGCGGCCCATCTCGATCATCGACGGTGGCGGCACGCCGAGCGCATTGGCGATCAGCCGGATCGGATGCCGGAACGAGGCATCGAGCACCTCCAGCGCGCGGCTGGCGTCGAACGGTTGCGGCTGGTCGGCCGGCACCGCGCGCCTGGTCAGCTCGACGCCGTATTTCCGCAACAGATCGCGGGTGAAGGCGCGATGCTCCGGCGTTACCCGCGCCTCCAGGCTGTTCCAGGTGACGTCTTTTTCGCCGGCGGTCGAAATATTTTCCGGGATCAGCACGTCGAGGCCATAGGGCTTGCCGTCGACATGGTCGTCGATCCATTTCAATTCCCGCTCGATGCTGTCGGGCGAATGCGTGGTAGCGCCGAGCACGCCGAACCCGCCGGCGCGGCTGACCGCCGCGACCACGTCGCGGCAATGGCTGAAAGCGAGCAGGGGGAATTCGATTCCCAGCATGTCGCAGATCGGCGATTTCATGGCTGTGCTCCCTGTGAACCGCTTCGGCCGACGGCCTGTTTGCGAACGCTAGCGCATCAGCTACAGCGCTTTCCAGTCATATTGGATCACTGAGTGATCCAATATGACTGGAATGCGCCGTAGATTCTACTGTTGACGCATGTCCTTGTCGGCGAACCGGATTCACTTCGCCGGGACATGCGCCGGTGCGGTGCCAAGCGACGTTGGCGAATGCCGGATCCATGGCGTTCCGCGCAGCAAAATATGGCGGCAACCCGGTCGGTTTTGTCTCTTGCGCTTTTTGCCTCCGAAGGGAATGCTGCACGCAACAAATCAAGAATGTTCGGGAGCGCGAAGCGATGCCGGCCTTGCAAACCAGTTCCAGCTACGACGTCATCGTCGTCGGCGCCGGCTTTGCCGGCATGTACATGCTGCACCGGTTGCGCGGCCTCGGCCTCGCGGTGCGGGTCTACGAGCAGGGTAGCGATGTCGGCGGCACCTGGTACTGGAATCGCTATCCCGGCGCGCGCTGCGATGTCGAGAGCATGCAGTATTCGTATTCGTTCTCGGACGAACTGCAGCAGACCTGGGACTGGAGCGAGCGCTACGCGCCGCAGCCGGAGATCCTGCGCTACGCCAATCACGTCGCCGAGCGTTTTGACCTGCGCCGCGACATCCAGTTCGACACGCGGCTGGAATCGGCCTCCTACGATGAAGACACCGGCCGATGGTCGGTGGCGACGTCGGACGGCAACCGCGCAACCGCGCAGTACGTGGTGCTCGCCACCGGTTGCCTCTCCAATGCGCGCACCCCGGATTTCGAGGGGCTCGCGGACTTCGAGGGCGAGGTCTATCACACCGGCCACTGGCCGCATCACGCGGTGGATTTCGCTGGAAAGCGCGTCGGCGTCATCGGCACCGGCTCTTCGGCGATCCAGTCGGTGCCCGTCATCGCCGAACAGGCCGGCCATCTCACGGTATTCCAGCGCACCGCCAATTTCAGCATTCCCGCCCGCAACGAGGCACTGACCGCGGAAGAGCGCCAGCGCTGGCGCGCCGATTATCCGGAGATCCGCCGCCTCGCCCGCGAGGAGATGCGCAACGGTATCGTCACCGAGATCGCGGATCGCGGCGCGCTCGACGACGGCGACAACGAGCGCCGTACCAAATACGAGCAGCGCTGGTCCAACGGCGGCCTGGTCTTCATGGCGGTCTACAATAACCTGGCGCTGGACAAGGCCGCCAACGACACCGCCGCCGATTTCGTCCGCGAGAAGATCGCCGAGATCGTCCACGATCCGGCAGTCGCAAAGCTGCTGCAGCCGAACGATCACCCGATCGGCACCAAGCGGATCTGCGTCGACAGCGATTATTTTGCCACCTTCAACCGCCCCAACGTCACCCTGGTCGACGTCAGGTCGAATCCGATCGAACGGGTCCTGCCCCGTGGCCTGCGCGCCGGCGGCAAGGATTACGACCTCGACGCCCTGGTGCTGGCCACCGGCTTCGACGCCATGACCGGCTCGGTGGCCAGGATCGAGATTCGCGGCCGCGACGGACGCATGCTCAACCAGAAATGGGCCGAAGGACCGCGGACCTATCTCGGCATCATGAGCCACGGTTTCCCCAACCTGTTCCTGGTCACCGGTCCCGGCAGCCCGTCGGTGCTGAGCAACATGATCGTCGCCATCGAACAGCACGTCGAGTGGATCGCCGACTGTATCGGCTACCTGCGCGAGCACAAGTGCGAGGCCATCGAGGCGTCCAGGGATGCCGAGGACAAATGGGTGGAGCACGTCAACGAGGTCGCCTACACCACGCTCTATCCGCAGGCCAACTCCTGGTACATGGGCGCCAACATCCCGGGCAAGCCGCGGATCTTCATGCCCTACATCGGCGGCGTCGCCGTCTACCGCCAGATCTGCAATGACGTCGCCGCAAAGGGCTATGAGGGATTCGTGATGACCGCCGCGCCGCCGGCCAGGATGGCGGCGTCATCTTAGGGATCGTCATGCCCGGGCTTGTCCCGGCCATCCACGTCTTAACAGCGGCTCAGCAAGAAAGACGTGGATGGCCGGGACGAAGCTCGGCCATGACGAACTCTAGTCAAAACGCCGTATAGCCGCCGTCGATCACGAAACAATCCGCGGTGTGGTACGACGACGCCTTGCTCATCAGGTACACGGCGATGCCGCCGAAGTCCTCCGGCTCGCCGAACCGGCGCATAGGGATCCGCGGCATTACGTTGGCGACGAACTTTTCGTTGGCCATCAGGCCGGCGGTCATCTCGCTCTTGATCCAGCCGGGCAGGATGGCGTTGGCGGTGACGCCCTGGCGCGCCAGTTCGACCGCCAGCGCCCGCACCAGCGCGTTGATGGCCGCCTTGGTGGCGGCGTAGTGTTCGTTGCGCGCGGTGCCGAACAGCGAGGCGAGGCTCGAGGTCGCGACCAGCCGGCCGAAGGCGTCGCCGGCTGTGGCGCGCTCGGTCATGTGGCGCGCTGCGGCCTGGAACACGTGAAACACGCCGTCGAGGTTGGTGGCGAACATGCTGCGCCACTGTTCCTCGGTGCGGTCGATGAAGGCGTGGCGCCCGCCGCCACCGATCCCGGCATTGGCGAAGCAGCCGTCGACCCGGCCGAACTTTTCGAGCGTGGCGCCCATCGCCGCTTGGACCGAGGCGGCGTCGGTGACGTCGCAAATCCGGGTGTCGACCTTGCCGGGGCCGGCCGCCATGGTCGCGGCGGCGCGGGCGTTCTTCTCGGCGTTGCGGCCCCAGATCGAGACGTGGCATCCGGCCTGTACCAGCGCCCGGGCGATGCCAAGCCCGATGCCGCCATTGCCGCCGGTTACCACGGCGACGCGGTTGGTGAGATCGAACGCATTCATCGAACCATCCTCGTGACGTTTCCACTTGTTCGATGCCGACCATGGACAAGCGTGGCTTAAAAATCAAATATGGCCGCAAGCCGCAAATCCCGCGGCACGGCATAACGACCGGACGGCATTTACGAGGGAGCCCATGCAGTTCAAACACGCCACGCTCGAAATCGACGGATCGGTCGCGGTCCTCACCCTCGACCATCAGGAGGTGATGAACGCGGTCTCGCTCGACATGCTCGGTGGTCTCGGCGAGGCGCTCGACGAGATCGCCGACAGGAAAGCCGAGGTGCGGTGTCTCGTCCTCACCGGCGCGGGCCGCGCCTTCTGCACCGGCGCCAATCTGCAGGGCCGCGACATGAAGCCCGGCCGCAGCAACGCCGGTGTGGCGCTGGAGACCGCGTTTCATCCGTTCCTGCGTCGGCTGCGCAACCTGCATTGCCCGATCGTGACCGCGGTCAACGGACCGGCGGCGGGCGCCGGCATGAGTTTTGCGCTGATGGGCGACCTGATCCTGTGCGCGCGTTCGGCGTATTTCCTGCAGGCGTTCCGCCGCATCGGTCTGGTGCCGGATTGCGGTTCGACCTGGCTGCTGCCGCGGCTGATCGGCAAGGCCCGCGCGGTGGAGTTGTCGCTGCTCGGCGAGAAGCTGGGCGCGGAAAGGGCGCTGGAGTGGGGACTGGTCAACCGCTTGTATGACGATGCGGCGCTCATGACGGAAGCGATGAAGCTGGCGCATGAACTCGCCGGCGGGCCGACGGTCGCGCTGTCGCTGATCCGCAAGCTCTACTGGGACAGCCCGGAGAATTCGTTCGAACAGCAGCTCAACCGTGAATGCGAGTCGCAGCGCGCCGCGGGCTCGGCGGAGGATTTCAGGGAAGGTGTCTCGGCGTTTCTGGAAAAGCGCCCGGCGAAATTCACAGGCAGATAATGCAGGCGTTGCTCGAACGGTGCGTGGCGTCATGGTGTCCGGGTGCGCTCGGCGTCACCGGCCTGGTGCGGCTGTCCGGCGGCGCCAGCCAGGAAACCTGGTCGTTCGATATCGTGCGCGCCGGTGGCCATCTCGGCGCGATCCTGCGCCGCGCGCCATCCGGCTATGGCGCGGCGCCGGCGCGCGCAGCCGGTCTTGAGGCCGAGGCGACGCTGATGCGGCGCGCCTACGAGGCCGGCATACCGTCGCCGCGGGTCCTGCATATCCTGAGCGCCGAAGACGAATTCGGCACCGGCTTCATCATGGACCGGATCGAGGGCGAGACGATCCCGCGTAAGATTCTCCGCGATGGAAAATTCGCCCGCGTGCGGCCCAAACTGGCCCGCCGGCTCGGCGGCGTCCTGGCCGCGATCCACGGTTTGCCGCCTGCGGAATTGCCTGAGCTGCGCCGCATGACCGCAGCCTTGGAACTGGCCGAACTCGAACGCGACATCCGCGCGTTCAACCAGCCGCGGCCGGTGTTCGAACAGGCGCTGCGCTGGCTGCGCGACCACGATCCCGGCCCGCCCGAACGGGTCACGCTGGTGCATGGCGATTTCCGCCATGGCAACCTGATCATCGGTGACGACGATGTGCGCGCGGTGCTGGACTGGGAACTCGCCCATCTCGGCGATCCGATGGAGGACCTCGGCTGGATCTGCGTCAATTCGTGGCGCTTCGGCGAGATCGACAAGCCGGTCGGCGGCTTCGGCGCGCGGGAAGAGCTGTTTGCCGGCTATGAAGCCGGGCAGGGCCAACGCGTCGATCCCGGGCGGGTGATGTTCTGGGAAGTCATGGGCACGCTGCGCTGGGGCGTGATGTGCTGCGGCATGATGCAGCGGTTTCGCTCTGGCCCCGAACACTCCATCGAACGCGCCATGATCGGCCGGCGTTCCTCGGAGACCGAGATCGACTTGTTGCGATTGCTGGCGCCGCGAGGTTAGGACATGCAGGACGAGCCGACACCCACCGAACTGATCGAGGCGGTCGCCGATTTCCTGCGCGACGAGATCGCGCCGCAACTATCGGGCCACGCCGCGTTCAAGCTGCGCGTCTCGATTAATGCGCTCGACTTGGTGACACGCCAGCTGACGCTGCAGCAGGGCAGCGACAGCGCCGAAGCCGCGCGGCTGTCGCAACTGCTCGGCATGCAGGGCTCGCTGGCCGATCTCAACCGCGTGCTCGCCGCTCGCATCGCCAATGGCGAAGCCGGGCTCGATACGCCGGGCCTCGCCGATCATCTCTGGCAGACCACCCTGGACAAGCTCGCGGTCGATCAGCCGAACTACGCGTCGTACCGGAGGGAGTTGGAGCGCAAGTAAAGCATCAACTGACGGAATCCTACTTCCCGATCCAGTTCGGCTGGCGCTTCTCCGCGAACGCCTTCGGTCCCTCGATAAAATCCTGCGACGCCGCCATCGCCTTGACCGCGGGATATTCTCGTTGCCCAGCCATCGCCTGTTCCAGTGATACCGCCATTCCCATCCGGATCGCCTGTTTGGAGGCGCGGATCGACATCGGGCTGTTCTTGCAGATGGTCTCGGCCCAGGTTTCCGCTTTCGCCAACGCCTGGCCGGGCGCCACCACCTCGTTGACGAAGCCGAGCTCGAGTCCTTCCCGGGCGCTGACATGGCGCGCGGTCAGGATCATGCCCATGGCGCGCTTTAGCCCGATCTGCCGCGGCAGCCGTTGCAACCCGCCGGCCAGGGCGGCAAGGCCGACGCGCGGCTCCGGCAGTGCGAAAGTCGCATTCTCGCTGGCGATGATGAGGTCGCAGGCCAGCGCAATCTCGAAGCCGCCCCCCATGGCGACGCCGTTGACCGCGGCGATGATCGGCTTGTCGCAGTCGAACCGCGCCGTCAGTCCGCCAAAACCGCTGGTGTCCCAGCCGCGCTTGCCGCCGGCCGCCTGCCATTTGAGGTCGTTGCCGGCGCAGAACGCCTTGTCGCCGGCGCCGGTGACGATGGCGACCCATTGTTCGGGATCGGCGGCGAAGGCGTCGAACACCCGGTGCAGTTCGAAATGCGCGTCGCTATGAAGCGCATTGTAGACCTCGGGGCGCGACAGCGTGACGATGGTGACTGGGCCCTTGCGTTCGACCTTGGAGAATATCAGATCCATGTTTCGCTCCCTGCCTTGTTGCATTTCAATTAGCGGTGCGGCGGTGGCGCCACAATCGATATTTGCTCGCTTAACTCGTTTCTGCGATGCCATCTTAATCGGCCGTTTGGTATTTTTCGGCGTCATCACCGGGCTTGACCCGGTGATCCATCCTCTTCGCAAGATTCTTGTGAAGATTGATGGATGCGCGGGTCAAGCCCGCGCATGACGCGGCACAAAACGACAACCAAGAACCGGGAGCAGCGCCTTGGATTTCGCATTGCCGGCCGATCTGGTCGCGTATCTCGCCGAGCTCGACCGCTTCATCGCACGCGAGATCCGGCCGCTGGAAAATTCCGACGACAACATCCGCTTCTTCGATCACCGCCGCGAATGGGCGCGCACCGACTTCGACAATGGCGGGCTGCCGCGCCACGAATGGGAGGCGCTGCTGCGCCGGGTGAAGGACCTTGCCGACGCGGCGGGCCATCTGCGCTTCGCCATCCCCAGGCGCTACGGCGGCAAGGACGGCTCCAACCTGTGGATGGCGGTTATTCGCGAACACTTCGCCTCACAGGGCCTCGGCCTGCACAACGACCTGCAGAACGAGCACTCCATCGTCGGCAACCTGCCGCTGGTCACCATGCTCGACCGCTACGGTCGCGATGACCAGAAGGCGATGATCGAGGGCTCGATCACGGGGAAATATCGCATCACCTTCGGATTGACCGAGCCCGAGCACGGCTCCGATGCTACCCACATGGAAACCAGGGCGGTGCAGGCGGTACGGTCGGGCGTTTCCGGTTGGGTCATCAACGGCGAGAAGATGTGGACCACCGGGATGCATGTCGCCACCCATTGCGCGCTGTTCGCGCGCACCGCGGGCAACGACGGCGACGCCCGCGGCATCACATGTTTCCTGGTGCCGGCCAAGACTCCCGGCGTGAAGGTCGAGGAGTACATGTGGACCTTCAACATGCCGACCGACCATCCGCGCGTCAGTTTTACCGATGTGTTCGTGCCGGACGACGCGCTGTTCGGCGAAGTCGGCCGCGGACTGTCGCTGGCGCAATGCTTTGTCCATGAGAACCGGATCCGGCAGGCCGCGAGTTCGCTGGGGGCTGCGGTCTATTGCATCGAGGAGAGCGTGAAATACGCTCGCACGCGAAAACCGTTCGGCCGCGCGCTAGCCGAGAACCAGGCGATCCAGTGGCCGCTGGTGGAACTGGCGACACAAGCGGAAATGCTGCGGCTGTTGATCCGCAAGACCGCGTGGGAGATGGACAGGCTGACCCAGGCCGAGGTCGAGCAGCAGCTGTCGGACAAGGTCTCGATGTGCAATTTCTGGGCAAACCGGCTGTGCTGCGAAGCCGCCGACCGCGCCATGCAGGTCCACGGCGGCATGGGCTATTCCCGCCACAAGCCGTTCGAGCACATCTACCGCCACCACCGCCGCTACCGCATCACCGAAGGCAGCGAGGAAATCCAGAAGCGCAAGGTGGCGGGATTTCTGTTCGGTTATATGGGCGAAGGGAAGCATTGAGCGGGGGTATTTACTTGTCTTGGGTCATTCCGATATTTGCCGGAATTGTCTGCGTCTGGATACTACTTTGGCTTACCGCCCGTCGGCTGAGGCGAGTTCGTCCTCAGATCTTGACTCACCTTGGTTGTCCATCAGGCACGCTGTCTCTTCTCTTCGGCTCGGTCGGACAGGCTTGGCGCACGTGGTAAGCCAATCTTCTGTTGTTCCGGTTTGTTTTCAATGGAAAGCATGCCGCTGTTCGTGATGGCCATATAACGGCTTTGGTATGGTGCGTAAGAGTTGCGTGGGTCCTTGTCCTGATCTGCGCGATATTCTCCCTCAGATTGAGTTAGCAGGGCCGATCGGCAACCAACGAAGGGCGTGCATTTTTCATGGTTTGTGATATTAGGTGGTTATGACCAAGTTTCTCGAACAGACGCTCCGGGAAGTGGAGAAATTGCCGGCTCCGGAACAGGACGCGGCAGCGGGTGCGTTGCTCGATTACCTTGCGCACAGGAACGATATGCGGCTCACGGACGAACAGCTTGCCGAAGTTCGCCGCCGCCGCTCTGATCCGGATCGGAACCTGATTTCGCACGATGAAGCGCGTGCGCGCATCCGTAAGCTGGGTATGTGACCTCAACGCATGAAGCTCGTCTTCGACACGAAGGCGCTTTCCGATCTTGAGGCCATTTACGATTGGATTTCGAGCGACAGCCCTTCCATCGCGGGAGAGGTGGTCGAGCGTGTATTCAGCAGCATTGAGCGGCTGTCATTGTTCCCACAGATGGGCCGTGCTGGAGCTGTGTCGGGCACGCGCGAATGGGTAATGCCGCGGTTGCCTTATATCGTCGTCTATGAAGTGCACGATGTAACCGACGAACTGGTAGTCATCGCGGTGTTTCATGGCGCGCAAGATCGCGGGCCGCGTGCTGGTTAGACCTGATCGCGGCGTCGATATCCCAAACCCGAGCTACCCCCTCACAAATTCATCCCGCCGATACCCCTGCGCATACAACAGCGCGGTGAGGTCGCCGAAATCGATGCGGGTGCCGGCGGCGGCAGCGACCGCGGGCTTGGCGTGGTAGGCGACACCGAGGCCGGCGCTCGCGATCATGGCTAGATCGTTGGCGCCGTCGCCGACCACCAGGGTATCGATGTCGTCGAGGTCCAAGGATTCGAGCAGATCCACCAGCGTTGCGAGCTTGGCGGCGCGGCCCAGGATCGGCTCGGCGACCTCGCCGGTCAGCTTGCCGCCCTCGACCAGGAGCCGGTTGCCGCGGTTTTCCTGAAAGCCGATCATCTCGGCGACCTTGCTTGTGAACAGCGTGAAGCCGCCGGAGACGAGGCAGGTATAGGCGCCGTGGGCGCGCATGGTGGCGACCAGTTCGCGGCCGCCCGGGGTCAGCGTAATGCGCTTCGCCAGCACCTCGTCGACAACCCCCACCGGCAGGCCCTTGAGCAGGGCGACCCGCTCGCGCAGCGCCGGCTCGAATTCGATCTCGCCGCGCATGGCGCGCTCGGTGATGGCGGCGACGCGGGCTTTCAGCCCGGCGAAGTCCGCCAGTTCGTCGATGCATTCCTGGCCGATCATCGTGGAATCCATGTCGGCAATAAAAAGCTTCTTGCGCCGGGTGTCGCGAGGTTGCACCACAATGTCGATCGGCAGGTCGCCTCGCGCCCGGCACAGCCGGCCGGTGATGGCGGCGACGTCTTCGCCCTCGAAGGGAATGTCGACGGCGACTTCGTCGAACAGCCAGTGCGCCGGGCCGGGCGAGGGCAGGACCGCGCGCGCACCGTCGACCACGGTGGAGTCGAGCGCGGGGTTGGCCGGGTGGCAGATGAGCGTGGCGACGAGAGACATGACGTGAGTTCGATAGGTGAGAACAAGGCTGCCGTGCTTATCGCAGGGCCGACCGCCAGCGGCAAGTCGGCGCTGGCGCTCGAATGGGCGCGCGCGCATGGCGGCGTGGTCATCAACACCGATTCCATGCAGGTCTACCGCGACCTGCGCATCATTACCGCGCGCCCGACGCCGGAAGAAGAGGCGCTGGTCCCGCATCGGCTGTATGGCGAGGTTGACGCTGCGGTGAATTTTTCCGCCGGCAGCTGGGTGACGGCAGCCGCGCGCGTGCTGGCGGAAGTGCGGGCGCACGGCCGGCTGCCGATCTTCATCGGCGGCTCCGGTCTATATTTCAAGGCGCTGACGCGCGGGCTGTCGGCGGTGCCGCCGATTGCGGCCGAGGTTCGCGACAGCGTGCGCGCGCGGCTCGAGCGCGACGGCGTCGCGGTGTTGCATTCGGAACTCAAGTCACGCGATCCGGCCGCGGCGGAACGGCTGAAGCCGCGCGACCGCACCCGCATCGCCCGCGCTCTCGAGGTGATCGAGGCGACGGGACGCTCGCTCACCGACTGGCACCGCGACGGGCTGCCGCCGCTGTTGCCGCCCGGACAGGTGAGGGCGTTGTTCCTGGCGCCGCAGCGCGAGGTGCTCTATGCCCGCATCGACGCGCGGTTCGACGCGATGCTGAAGGCCGGCGCACTGGACGAAGTCGCGGCACTGGTAGCACGCAAGCTCGATCCGCTATTGCCGGCGATGAAGGCGCACGGCGTACCGGCGCTGATCCGACATCTCAGTGGCGAGATCTCACTGGAAGAGGCGGCGATCATCGGCCGCGCCGACACCCGCCATTACGCCAAACGGCAATTCACCTGGTTCCGGCATCAATTGCCGGAGTTCGAGTGGGTGAAGCCGGAGGTGGCGCCAGCGATGCTTCGGAACACGATTCTGGGGGTGTAAGCGGCGGATCCTCGCAACATGACGAACTCTAGAACCGCGACCGGTAGCGCACCTACGCGCGGTCGCACGCATGGCTGCAAGCTGCAATTTCCCACTCGCCCAACGCCCGGAACCGCGCTAATCTGGAAATAACGCGTTCGCATGCGCCTTTCCCTTGACTTCCCGGGTTTGGCCGCTATGTTCCGCGCAACCTTTGGGAAGTCTGAGCCGCCAGATGCGTAATATTATTACCAAAAGCCTTATTCTCGTCGTACCCAGGCGCACCGCCGGGGATGGCTGAGGCCATCTGCAGTCGGGCGGTGCGCATGGGGCCTTCGGGGCCCTTTTTTATTTTCCGAACAACCTTCAAGACCAAGCCGCGCCAAGGGGCGCATCCGGAGCCAACATGAGCGACCACAAGAGCCACGACCCCAACCAGATGACCGGCGCGGCCATGATCGTCCGCGCGCTGGCCGACCATGGCGTCAAGCACATCTTCGGCTATCCGGGTGGCGCGGTCCTGCCGATCTATGACGAGATTTTCCAGCAGAGCGAGGTCGAGCACATTCTGGTGCGCCACGAGCAGGGCGCTGGCCACGCTGCCGAGGGCTATGCCCGTTCCACCGGCAAGCCGGGCGTGGTGCTGGTGACGTCGGGTCCCGGCGCCACCAACATGGTGACGCCGCTGACCGACGCGCTGATGGATTCGATCCCGCTGGTCTGCATCACCGGCCAGGTGCCGACCCATCTGATCGGCAACGACGCATTCCAGGAATGCGACACCGTCGGCATTACCCGGCCCTGCACCAAGCACAACTGGCTGGTGCGGAACGTCAATGATCTGGCGAAAGTGCTGCATGAGGCGTTTTATGTCGCGACCACCGGCCGCCCCGGTCCGGTCGTGGTCGACGTGCCCAAGGACGTGCAGTTCGCCACCGGCACCTATCATCCGCCGCGCAAGTCCGACGTGCACATTTCCTATTCACCGCGTGTGAAGGGCGACGCCACCCAGATACGCAAGGCGGTGGCACTGCTCGCCTCCGCGAAACGCCCGGTGATCTATTCCGGCGGCGGCGTCATCAATTCCGGCGCCGAGGCCTCAAAACTGCTGCGCGAACTGGTCGAGGCGACAGGCTTTCCCATCACCTCCACCTTGATGGGGCTTGGCGCCTATCCGGCCTCGGGCAAGAACTGGCTGGGCATGCTGGGCATGCACGGCACCTACGAGGCCAACATGGCGATGCACGATTGCGACGTCATGCTGTGCGTCGGCGCCCGCTTCGACGACCGCATCACCGGCCGCACCGACGCGTTCTCGCCGAACTCGAAGAAGATCCACATCGACATCGACCCGTCCTCGATCAACAAGAACATCCGCGTCGACGTGCCGATCATCGGCGATTGCGGCAATGTGCTCGGCGACATACTGCAGGTGTTCAAGGCCGAGGCCAAAAGGCCCGACATCAAGGCCTGGTGGGGCGAGATCGCCAAATGGCGGGCGCGCAATTCGCTGGCCTACAAGAAGAACGAGAACCTGATCCTGCCGCAGTTCGCGATCCAGCGCCTGTTCGAGGCCACGCGCGGCCGCGACACCTACATCACCACCGAAGTCGGCCAGCACCAGATGTGGGCGGCGCAGTTCTATGGCTTCGAGGAGCCGCATCGCTGGATGACCTCCGGCGGCCTCGGCACCATGGGCTACGGCCTGCCGTCCGCGCTCGGCGTCCAGGTCGCGCATCCCAAAAGCCTGGTCATCGACATCGCCGGCGATGCCTCGGTGCAGATGACCATGCAGGAGATGTCGACGGCCGTGCAGTACGAATTGCCGATCAAGATCTTCATTCTCAACAACCAGTACATGGGCATGGTGCGGCAGTGGCAGCAGCTGTTGCACGGCAACCGGCTGTCACACTCCTATTCGGAGGCGATGCCCGATTTCGTCAAGATGGCCGAAGCCTACGGCGCGGTCGGCTTCCAGGTTTTCAAGCCGGCCGATCTCGACGGCGCCATCCTGGACATGATCAAGGTGAAGAAGCCGGTGCTGTTCGATTGCCGGGTGGCGACTTTGGAAAACTGCTTCCCGATGATCCCGTCCGGCAAGGCCCACAACGAAATGCTCCTGCCGGCCGAAGCCAACGACGAAGCCACCGCCGCCGCCTTCGCCGGCGGCAAGGCGCTGGTGTGACGGACGATACGGTAGGTGAGGCTGTCATGGCCGGGCTTGTCCCGGCCATCCATGTCTCACAGAATTTCAACGAAGGAAGACGTGGATGCCCGGCACAGAGCCGGGCATGACGAACGAGAGTTGATCCCAAGGACGACCACCATGTTCAACCTTGACGAACTGGAGCAGGCGCAAACCCTGGTGCGCGCGGCGGTGCCGCCGACGCCGTGCCATGCCTGGCCGCTGCTGGCGACACGGCTCGGCGCCGAGGTATTCGTCAAGCATGAGAATCATACCCCGATCGGCGCCTTCAAGGTGCGCGGCGGCCTGGTCTATGTCGACCGCCTGAAGCGCCACAAGCCGCGAACCGTCGGGCTGATTTCGGCGACACGCGGCAACCATGGCCAAAGCGTCGCCTTCGCCGGCCGCCGCCATGGCCTGCCGGTGACGATCCTGGTGCCCTACGGCAATTCGGTCGAGAAGAACCGGGCGATGCAGGCGTTCGGTGCCACCCTGGTGGAGCATGGCGACGACTTCCAGGCGGCGCGCGAGGAAGCCGAGCGGCGCGCGATGGCTGATGGACTCGAGATGGTGCCGTCGTTCCACCGCGACATCGTGCTCGGTGTCGCCACCTACGCGCTGGAATTGCTGACGGCGAGGCCCGACCTCGACACATTATATGTGCCGATCGGCCAGGGCTCCGGTATCTGCGGCTGCATCATGGCGCGCGACCTGCTCGGCCTTTCGACCGAGATCGTCGGCGTTCAGTCGGTCGCGGCGCCGTCCTATGCGCTGTCGTTTGCCGCCGGGCACGTGGTGCGGACCAACAGCGCCGATACCCTTGCCGACGGCCTCGCCACCCGCGCGCCGGATTCCGAGGCGCTCGAGGTGATACGCAAGGGCGCCTCGCGTATCGTTCAGGTCACCGACGACGAAATCGCCACGGCGTTGCGGATTTACTGGACCGACACCCACAACCTCACCGAGGGCGCCGGCGCCGCACCACTGGCGGCGGCGTTGCAGGAGAAAAGCCGCAGCCGCGGCAAGCGCGTTGGCCTGGTGCTGAGCGGCGGCAATATCGACTTCGATCTGTTTCAGACCTGGATCGCGGGCACTGCGCCGGCGGCCACGGTCAGGATGGAAACCGCCTGATGGCACGATATCGCGCCGTCATCGATCACGGACATTAAAGAATTCTGCAGAGGACTTGAGATGGAACAGCCCGCATCCGCCTACTTCATGGAAGAGCGCCACGATCCCAACGAGACGCATACGCTCTCGGTGCTGGTGCAGAACGAACCGGGCGTGCTCGCGCGGGTCATCGGGCTGTTTTCCGGCCGCGGCTACAACATCGAGTCGCTCACGGTTTCCGAGACCGAAAGCCAGAAGCACGTTTCGCGCATTACCATCGTCACCACAGGCACGCCGATGGTGATCCAGCAGATCAAGCACCAGCTCGATCGCATGATCCCGGTCTACCGCGTGGTCGACATGACCCTGACCGGCCGCTCCATCGAGCGCGAGCTGGCAATGGTGAAACTGCGCGGCACCGGCGAGCACCGCGTCGAGGCGCTGCGGCTGGCCGAGGCGTTTCGCGCCCGGGTGATCGACGCCACCACCGAAAGCTTCGTGTTCGAGATCACCGGCAACTCGCAGAAGATCAACCAGTTCATCGACCTGATGCGCCCGCTCGGCCTTGTCGAAATCTCCCGCACCGGCGTCGCCGCCATCGGCCGCGGCGCCGAGGGGATGTAGGCGAGGAGCGGGCACCCGTAGCGCCGCAGCATGCCGATGAAGCCTCTCGATATTTTCCTTGCGACCGCCGTCGCCGTGACGTGGGGGCTTGCCTTTGTATTGAGCCGGATCGCGCTCGATGAAATATCGCCGTCGCTGCTGACGGCGCTGCGCTTCACCATTGCCGCGGTGCCGTGCCTGTTCGTGCGTAGGCCCGCCGTATCTTGGCCGGTGCTGAGCGCCATCAGCCTGACGCTGTTCTTCGGCCAGTTCCTGACCCAGGCCTATGGCATTGCCCATGGCGTGCCGGTCGGGCTGACCAGCGTGATCGTGCAGAGCCAGGCGCTGTTCACGGTGGCCTTCGCAGTGATCGCGTTCGGCGAGGTGCCGACCCGGCCGCAGCTGATCGGCATCACGGTGGCTGCCTGTGGGTTGCTGATGATCTGCTTCACGGTCGGCTACGATTTCAGCGCCGGCGCTTTTGCCGTGCTGATGGTCTCGCCGGTCTCTTTCGCGGTCGGCAACCTCTTGCTGCGGCGTGCGCGGCACGTGCCGATGTTCGACCTGTTCGCCTGGCTGTGCCTGGTGCCGCCGCTGCCGCTGTTCGCATTGGCGCTGATGGCGGATGGGCCGCAGCCGACCTGGCAGGCACTGTCGCAGATGTCGCTCGCAACACTGGCGTGCGTGCTGGCGCTCGGCGGGATCTCGACCTCTATCGCCTATTGGCTGTGGGGCCGGCTGCTGCGCGACTATACCGCAGCGCAGGTGGTGCCGTTCGCGCTCCTGGTGCCATTCGTCGGCGCCGCCGCCTCGAGCATCGTGTTCGGCGAGCGGTTCGGACCGCTGCGGCTGATCGGCATGATCACCGTGGTCGCCGGCATCGCCATCATGCTGTTGATGCGCCCCCAGGCACTGCCGAAAATCGCGTGAGCGCCGCCATGTCCCAACTCCTGATCGCCTTCATCGTGTTCGCCGCCGTGATGTGTTTCACGCCGGGGCCGAACAACGTCATGCTGCTGGCGTCGGGCCTCAACTACGGCTTTCGCCGCACACTGCCCCACGTGATGGGCGTCACCTTCGGTTTTGCCTTCATGATCGCCGCGGTGGGCGTCGGCCTTGGCGCGGTGTTCACCACCTATCCGGTGCTGCAGACCGTGCTGAAATATGCCGGCGCCGCCTACCTGGTGTATCTCGCCTTCGCCATTGCCACCGCGGGTGCGCCCGATCCGGAGGCGGCCAAAGCGCGCCGGCCGATGACGTTCATCGGCGCGGCGCTGTTCCAGTGGGTCAACGTCAAGGGCTGGGTGATGGTGATCGGCACCATTACCGCCTATGCGGCTATCGCCGGCTTTCCCTGGAACATCGTGATCCAGACCGTGCTGACGCTGGCGCTCGGGCTGTTGTCGACCATGACCTGGGCGCTGTGCGGCACCTGGTTGCAGTCGCTGGTAAAATCGCCCGGCGCCGTCAGGGCCTTCAATATCGCCATGGCGCTGCTGCTGCTGGCCTCCCTGATCCCGGTTTTGTGGGAGCCCTGAGCGGCCCCTGAAAGGGCCAAAATCACCGCCGCGGGCTTGTCTTGCGGCACCCGCCGCCCTAGAACCCGGCGGCCATTCAAGAACCGGCGTTTAGGGCGGAAGTTGCGGTGCAACTTCCGCCGGACGCTTTCAGGTTCGTCAACGGGCGGCTTTGACGGGTTCGGCCGCCGGAACAGAGGAACGACCAATGCGGGTTTATTACGATCGCGACGCCGACCTTAACCTCATCAAGGGCAAGAAGGTCTGCATCGTCGGCTACGGCGCCCAGGGCCACGCCCACGCGCTCAACCTGAAGGATTCCGGCGTCAAGGAAGTGGCCATCGCGCTGCGCAAGGGCTCGGCTTCGGCCAAGAAGGCGGAGACCGCCGGCTTCAAGGTGACGGAAGTCGCCGAAGCCGCGAAGTGGGCCGACGTCGTGATGATGCTGACCCCGGACGAACTGCAGGGCGACATCTACCGCGACCATCTCCACGCAAACATGAAGAACGGCGCGGCGCTGCTGTTCGCCCACGGCCTCAACGTCCATTTCAACCTGCTCGAACCGCGCGCCGATCTCGACGTGCTGATGATCGCGCCGAAGGGTCCCGGCCACACCGTGCGCTCGGAATACCAGCGCGGCGGTGGCGTGCCGTGCCTGATCGCGATCCACAAGGATCCGTCCGGCAACGCCCATGACCTCGGCCTGAGCTACGCCTCGGCGATCGGCGGCGGCCGCGCCGGCATCATCGAGACCTCGTTCAGGGAAGAGTGCGAGACCGACCTGTTCGGCGAGCAGGTGGTGCTGTGCGGCGGCCTGGTCGAACTGATCAAGGGCGGCTTCGAAACGCTGGTGGAAGCCGGCTACGCCCCGGAGATGGCCTATTTCGAATGCCTGCACGAAGTGAAGCTGATCGTCGACCTGATCTATGAAGGCGGCATCGCCAACATGAACTACTCGATCTCAAACACCGCCGAATACGGCGAATACGTCACCGGCCCGCGCATCGTCAACGCCGAGACCAAGAAGGAAATGAAGCGCGTGCTCGAGGACATCCAGTCCGGCCGGTTCGCCCGCGACTGGATGCTGGAGAACAAGGTCAACCAGACCTCGTTCAAGGCGACCCGCGCCAAGCTGGCGCAGCACCCGATCGAGGAAGTCGGCGTCAAGCTGCGCGACATGATGCCGTGGATCAAGAAGGGCGCGCTGGTCGACAAGACGAAGAATTGAGGTTTGGGTTTGGCGGCCTCTCCCGGCTTCTTTTCCGAGGAGAGGCCTGCGCCTCTTGCACTTTCGCGGACGGGCACGAGGGAACGATCCCTGTCCGGCTTGTTTCTATCCGTTGGTTTTGCCCGGCAGAGGTCGCTGTTTTACCCACCAACAGTCCGTCCGGTCGCGTTAGAATTTGAATGCCACGGCTTGTTCGCCCCGGGTGGCTCCGTACATATTGCGCATGAGCGCGAACCTGGACGAACGCGATGTCGGCGGTTATGCGGTCGCCTACGGCCGCGATGACACCGCCTTCCCGGTGTATATGACCGCCGCTTTGGCCGCGGTGTTTCTCACCGCCGCCTGGATCACCGGCGCCGCCTATTGGCTGGTGCCCGCGGTGGCGGCGGCCGGTTTCACCTACTACAACATTCCCTTGCTGGAGACGGGACGGCCCAGAATCGGCGCCAATCAATATGGCATCTTCATCCAGGCATTCGGACTGATCCGGTGGCGCGCCATCGAGCGCATCAACCTGGTTGCGATCGCCGAACGCGCGATGACCGTCCATGAGCTGCAGATCGTGCTCAACGTCCCGCTCGGCAGCGCGCTGGTTGCCGACTGGCGAAAGCAGCCGATGCATCGCCTGCTGATGCGCCTGCCGTGGGCCATGGACCACAACGGCGTGGTGAGGATCAAGGTGGAGCCGTTCGACCAGCCGGCCGATGAGATCCATCGCACCTTCCTGCGCATGTGGCGCTATTACCGGAGCTAAGCCCCTTGTCGCCGGTAGCAGCCTGTCATCACGTTCGGACGGCAAGGCGCGCGTAGGCGCTGGCGCTCAGGCCGTAGGTCCAGGCGACGGCCTCGCGGGCCGTCCGCATGGTGGCGGGAACCTGAAGGAAAAAATGCTGGCGCGTGCCGTCGGGCCCGGGGGTTGCGTTGATGACCTCGACCGCAGCCCAGGCATCCGATGCGAGCCAGGCCTTGCGCCACAGAATCCCGGTCTCGTCTTCGGCGACGCGCATCGCGCCGCCCTGTGCCACATAGCGCTGCGGCGTCATGAGCTCGATCATGCAGCGGCGAACCTGGACGTCGGTGACGGCGTCGATGGACTTTAGCGTAATGTTCTGCGGCTGCTCGATGAGCCAGGGCGGGACCTCGACGCCCTTGTAGGCCCACACCGACCAGCCATCGGGGAATCGCAGCGCCGGCCCGCTGATATTGTGCAGCCGGTCGCGCGGATCGCTGCGCAGCAAATTGGGCCGCTCGGCGAGCCAGCAAATGTGCTGGTGCGGCTGCAGCCAGCCCAGGCTTGTCGCCAGTTGGACCAGGCCGAGCAGCGGTTCGGTCTCGGCGCGCAGGCCGAACTCGTTGCGGAAATAGTCGTAAGCTCCGAGCCACGACAATTCATGCCGGCCGGCGGCGCTGTCCCGAAAGCCATGCCGGCCGAGCAGCGCCGGCAAACCGGACAGCGACAGGGCCCGCGCCCGCCGGACGCGCTCCAGCAAGGACAGGGACAGGTCCTGCCGTGCTGCTGCAAGCATGACCGCGTCGGCGGCGGAGGCGGTCAGCGCGTCGGCGGGGTCCACCGCGCTCGCCACGGCGGCCTGCACGCGCCTGTGAACGCGCCTGCCGACGCGCGCAGCCGCCTGGCGGCGAACGCGGTCGATGATCACCGATTTCAGGTTCGGACCATCGGCGCGTGAAGCCCGGCACGCGAGATGCGACAGTGCGACAGGACCCTCGCACCACACCATGCGGGCCGGAGGCGTGAGTCCGGCGGCGCGGTAGGCAAGCCGCACGCCTGCTTCGGCGGCGCTGCGATCCGCGGGCTCGGTGGACCGTCCGAGCGCGGCCCACCGCGCCCGATAGACCGTCAACGCAGCGGTCTGCCCGGGCGTCAGCGCCTTGAACTCAGTCGGCAAGGACGCGTGCATCCCGCGGTCCGAGTTCGCGCTGGCGTCGTACGCGCCAGGTGCCTCGCGCCAGGGTGAGCGGCGCATGCTCGTCATGCGTCACCCTGGCCGAGGGCGCATTGACCTGGACATGCCCGACGTAAAGGCCGGCCGGGATATCCCAGGCGAGCCTGTCATCGCGAAACATGATCACGCGCTCCAGTATCGCGTGGCGGTGACCGGTGGCTTCGCCTTCGGCGAGCACCATCGCCGCGCCCTCCGGATTCTCCACGATCGTTCCCGACGGCGCAACATCGCTTACGCGCTCCAGCAACAGGTCGCCTTGTGCCAGGATCTCCGTCATCATGCCACCTCCTTGCGCTCGAGCACCCATCAAGGTGCATTGATCGTTTCCACTCACGTTGCGGACAGGGTCATTCTCCGCGAACAATAATGCGCGGGGACGCTGTCTCGCCTTGAAGACTACTGTACGACTTCTCCATGCAGTGCGAGGTCGAGACCGTCGCGCTCGACGTCACCGGTCACGCGCAGGCCGATGAACATCTTGAGCACGATGAGGATGATCAGGCTGACGACGGCATCATAGACGAAGACGATGGCGACCCCGATGCACTGGTTGAGGAACTGGCCGGCGTTTCCTTCCAGAACGCCCGCGGTTCCGCCGTATTGCTCGACCGCGAACACCCCGGTCAGCAGCGCGCCGGCGATGCCGCCGATGGCGTGCACGCCGAAGCAGTCGAGCGCATCGTCATAGCTGAACATACGCTTGAGGCCGGTGCATCCCCAGTAGCAGCAGACGCCCGCGGCAATGCCGATGGCAAAGGCGCCGACCGGTCCGACGAAGCCGGAAGCCGGCGTAATCGCGACCAGGCCGGCGACCGCGCCCGAGCAGATGCCGACAACGGTCGGCTTGCCCTTCATCGCCCATTCCACCAGCATCCAGGTGAAGCCGGCGACCGCGGTGGCGATCTGGGTCACCAGCATGGCCATGCCGGCCTGCACGCCCGCCGAAACCGCGGAGCCGGCATTGAAACCGAACCAGCCGACCCACAGCAGCGCGGCGCCGATGAAGGTGAGCACCATGTTGTGCGCCGGCCCGGTCTCGCTGCGCTTGCCGAGCATGATGGCACACATCAGCCCGGCGACGCCGGCGTTGATGTGCACGACGGTCCCGCCGGCGAAATCGAGCACCTTGACCCACGCGGCGTCGTTACCGGCGGACAGGAATCCGTCAGGCCCCCAGACCCAGTGCGCAATCGGCGCATAGACGAAGATCGCCCACAGCCCGATGAACCACAGCATGGCGGAGAATTTCATCCGCTCGGCGAACGCACCGGCAATCAGCGCCGGCGTAATGATGGCAAACGTCATCTGGAAACAGATGTACACGGATTCGGGAATGGTCGGCGCCAGCGGATTGGGATTGCCGATTCCACCCTTGCCGATGTCGCTCAGGATGTCCTTGAGAAACATCCGGTCGAGGCCGCCGACGAACGGCGTGCCGGCGCGAAACGCCATGCTGTAGGTCACCAGCGCGAAAAGGATGGTGACGAGGCAGGTGACGGCGAAGCTGGTCATCACCGTGTCGCCGACGTTCTTCTTGCGCACCATGCCGCCATAGAACAGTCCAAGGCCCGGGATCGTCATCATCAGGACGAGCGCCACGGAAGCCAGCATCCACGCGGTGTCGCCGGAATTCGGGGTGCATTTTTCGAGAACCTTGCCGCCGCAGGCCGCCGGGGCCGCATCTTCGGCGAGCGCGATGTCACTGAGCAGAAAACACAGCAGCGCTATTCCCAGGAGTGCGGTTGCGAAAGGTACCAGTCTTTGGCGCACATAGGTCCATCCCATTTTCTCTCTCCTCGTCGCAAGATCCTCGTCGCAAGCGATCTCGGTCCAGGCCTACCCGGCCGTTTCCATGACGCGCGAAACGCGCGGCACAAGGACACCGTCCTCGCCGCGTCGCGTTCTGCAGTGGTTTGATCTGAAGTGGTTTGATCTGGCGGTGGTTTGAATTGTCGCAATGGCCGTGTCGTTGCGCCGGCGATCAGCGGCAAAGCCGGCCGGCTGCCCGGCGCCGCGGTGAATTCGCCGGGGTCAGATGGCTGGAGACTGGCAGCGACGCGCCGCATGGCTTACCGGCCTTTCCCTGATGCTTGGCCAGGGTCAGACAATGCCGATGACGTTTCCGTATCCAATTATTGACGCCAATTAAATCAAGATTCATGCCATCGGCGGCATTCGCGCAACCCACTGAATTGCAATCGCTTCCAGTTCACCGGCGCGGAGCGGCTTGAACCTCTGCCGTTTCTGACGGCAGGCCGCGCCTACGAAAAAGGCAAGGTTTTGCCCGCCGTCCGGGCCGCTCGCCTCGTCATCCCGGCGCGACGAACGGTGCCGCGCTCCCGCCCCACGATCCTCAACGTGCATCTCAAGCTGCCGGAGCCACGCGTCGATCCCGACGTGCTGATGTTGGTACAGTAACTGCCGCCGCAATTTCCTTAAATTTTGCAAAGTATCTCATCCTCGTGTGGTCCAGCTCACACTCCAATGCATGATCTTCCTGCTACCGATACGCAAACCGTACCCGAAAGCAGAGCGCTTGATTGACGCCGCGGCCGCCCGTTGAGCGGTCGACCTCTCGACACCTCGCCAGGTCGGCAGAGCCTGGCGTTACAAAGGGAGCGTGGTCATGTTTTCAATTCTCAAAATGATCAGAATGCGCTTCGGCCATGACCGATTTTCGGATGAGACATTCGACCGTTTACTATGGTCCAATCATGTCGAGGATCTCCGATGGATCGCCCAGCTGACGATCGCGGCCGTCGTTGTTGCGGTTATCGTCGTGATTGCCATAGGCCTCATCGAGCCCGCGCTGACGCATCATACCGCCGTGGTCGCCGCGAACGATACGGCCACAACACCTCATCTGCCGGCTTCCGGCGACGATAAAGCCTCTGCCTTTGATCCCTTGAAGGCGCTTCAGGTAAGCGCGATATTGGCGACCGTCGGAGCGATCATTGCCTGGTGCTATCAAAGCGGCAGCGCGCGACTCGGCATCGTCGATCTGTTTGCTTGTGAAATAACCACGCTCTGTCGCATTTGCACGATCAACGCCGTCACCGACACCTGCGTTGACGCCTTCAAGAACACCGTGAATATCACCCGCTCCGACGACAGGAAGGTCCTGGAAAGCACAGAACGCTTCAGCCATTTTGATTCGGAAGAAACCTACACGCCGATTTTCGATGGAAGTGCGAAGGATCTTCAGATCCTGAGTGTCAAGGTGGTGACCAATATCACGGCATTCTACGCCTACTGGAAAGCCACGCGGGATGCGTTTCGCAAGTTGGCCAATACCCCGGCTGGAAAACCGGATGTGGCCAGAAACGACGACTCCTGGCATCGAGCCATGCGCAGTGTCATCTATATGCAATATCTGGCGTTCGAAAGCGCGCGCAAATCGGTTCGCGACCTCATCGAATTTCAACCGAGTTGGGCCGAGAACACCATCACAATTCTGATCTGCGAACTGCCGGCATATCGTTTTCTGCTGGATCATTTTCCAAAAGAGGACGTCCGCTATACACGCTTGGAACTGCGGGAAAAACGCTACAGGTATCTTGTTCCAGACATCTACTATCGGGTCCGTGACGAATATGAGAGGTATGTCCAGCCCGGAATTACCGATCAGCAAATGCGGCAGCTCGATCCGGAGGGTCTGGAAGAATTGCAACGAAATTGGGCCAAGGCGGACGGGATGCTGAACGAACTGCGAGGCCGATATGAGGCGGCGTTTGGTGAGTTTCCGCAACGACAGACACTCAGGCAGCCCGAGCAGACACAAGCTTCCGCCCGGCAGGATGCTCGGGGCAAGATAGGCGTGGAAGCCCGTTAAGCGCCTGCCGCTCGAAGGAGACGCGCTCGGCTCCCGTCAAACAGCCGGGCCCTCAATACGCCGACCATCGCGGCGCGAATTCGCGCGCCACCGCCAGCGCGCCGGCCTCGTCGGTTTCCAGCGCAATCTTCTGCGCCAGCATCACGTCGCCCGGGGCAGGGGTGTCCCTGGGCACGAAACACCAGCCGGTTCTGGGCCGGCCATGGTCGTCCAGTTCCTGGATATTGGATGCGGTGCCCTGGCGGATCCGGTAGCGCTTGCCGCTGTGGCAGCCGGTCACGTCGAAGTAGCCGCACCGGTCATACTGTACGCGCTGTTGCGGCGACAGCCATTCACGCAGCAGCCTGACGCTGCGCGCGTCGCGTTGATTGCCGTGCCCGAGTTCAAGGTACCACGCCCACGCCGCGGCCACCGCGCGGAAGGCGGTGGCCGGCAGCCGTCGCAGCCAGGCTATGGCCACGGGCAGCATTTTTTTGCCCATGAGGTGGGCTAACCGCCGACCAGTCGCGGGAAAAACAGCGTCTCTTCCGCGGCCGGATCAAACCTGCGGGTGATGGCCGGATCACCGGTCGCGGTGCGCACCGCCGCGGTAAAGCCGGCGCCCGTCAATTCCTTGAAACGCTGTTCGGCTTTTGCGAGAGCCTTTGCATCCGCCGGGTCGAAATCGTGCCGGCTATCCCCGGTATGGTCCATCACGATCTGGGTCGCCATGGTCGACGCTCCTTTGCTTGTCCACCAGCCCCGCCACCGCTGGTAATTTTTTACGGCCGGAAAAGGTTCCGAGCCGAAGCTGAAATCATCAATGGACGGGATTTCGGTCGGTTTGTTGTCGCCATCGATCAACTTTTCCGGCGCCGGATGCGACGGGGGCGTCGCGGCTCGCCGCCCGCGTCGCGATCGGCGCATTTTTTTCGGAACCTGTTGCCGGGCTGCGGCGACACAGCCAGTGAACCGTCATTGCAACTCCTCCCGGGAGCAAACCATGAAGATTGCTTTATCGATTTCCGCCGTCCTCGCGCTCGCCAGCAGTGTCGCCACCACGGCCGCCGTGGTGCTGGCCAGCAGCGCGGTGACCGTCGCCGCCGAACTGCCGCGCTTTGAAGCGTCAGGCTTTCCCATCTCACCGGTCCAGCTGCAGCTCGTGGGAGCGGCCAACGTCCGGGAACAATCGCCCCTCGCCGCGCTGACCCGGGACGGCCTGCCGGCCTCGCCGCACCAGGTAAGCGTGCTGGCGCCGCCGCCGACCGCGGCGGTGGCATCGAACGCGGGCGAAGCGGGCATCGTCGCGCGCTGACCCGCGCTTCGCCACCTGAGGAACCAATCCCGCGCCCGGGCCTTATCATCAATGTCCCAAAAAGGCCGGGAGGAGAGGTTCATGAAAATCGCCACCACCGTTCTGGCCGGTGCCGCGGCCGTTGCCATCTTGAGCTCGGCGGCGCTGGCCCAGGAGGCCCGCAAGGGAATAATCACCGGGATCAACCGTCTCAACGGCACCATCGCCATCCAGCAGACCCCGAGCGGTACGGTCGGCGCCAATGCCAAGGGCGCCCCCGAACAGTTCAAGCTGCAGAGCGGCCTGTCGCTCGACGACTGGCATGCCGGCGACATGGTCACGTTTACGACCAACGAAACCGGACCGGCCAGGACGATCACCAAACTGCAGAAACAGTAGTGTTTCCGGATCTTCGGGTCCGCCGCGATCGCGGAACAAGCGCTGCGCCATGCCGTTTCCCTTCGATGAACAGGAGGACGTCATGAAGCATTTTGGCATCGCGACGGTCGCCTTGCTGGTGACGCTTGGAACGGCGGCGGCTCAATCCGGCAGCAACAGCAGTAGCACCGGCACCACCGGCACCGGCACTGGCGCGACCAGCGCGTCGCCGGGCGCCACCTCAGGCGGTGCGCTCGGCAGTACCGCCGGCGCGCCCGGTACCAATTCGCTCGGAACCGCCTTGCCCTCGGGCGGCACCGTTGGCTCCGCCGGGTTGGGCACCGGCGATCCGCTGACCGACAAGGAGGACAAGGCGGTTGACCGCAAGATCAAGAGCATCTGCAAGGGTTGCTGAAAGAGGGTTGCTGACCGCTCGATCGCAGGAGTTTCCCATGATCCGCAAACTCGCAAGTGGCGAATATCGGCTCTATTCGCGCAAGGTCAATCCGAAGACCGGCAAGCGCCGCAACCTCGGCACCTTCAAGTCGCGCACCGCCGCGGAAAAGCACGAGCGCGACGTGCAGTACTTCAAGCGCCACTGACCCCGCTGTCGCGGCCGCGCAATCTCTGGTATTTCCAGGGTGACGTTTCCGGCAGGGGGCTGACGTGTCGATCAAAACCCGCAAAGTTTTCGCGCTGCTGGCGTCCGCCGCGCTGTTCGGCTGGCCGGTTTCCGCTTCCCACGCGCAGACCGCGCCGCGCAAGGTAAAAGTCCTGATCATCTCGCTGTTCGCGCCGGAAGCAGCGCCCTGGCTCAAGAACCTCGCGCTGGACCAGAAGACCAGGGTGGCCGGCCTCTCGCCGGATTTCCCGGACGTTAACTGCAACGCCGACGATGTCTGCCAGATGACCACCGGCATGGCCCACAGCAACGCCGCCGCTTCGACCATGGCGCTGGTGTTCTCGAAACAGTTCGATCTCACCAGGAGCTACATCCTGGTCGGCGGCATCGCCGGGATCGATCCCGCCATGGGCACGCTCGGCACGCCGGCCTGGTCGCGTTACCTGGTCGATTTCGGGCTGCAGCAGGAAATCGACGCCCGGGAAAAGCCGGCCGGCTGGAACAGCGGATATGTCGGCATTCAGGCAGCCAACCCGAATACAAAGCCGCGGCTCGACTACAAGACCGAAGTGTTTCAGCTCGACGAGGCGCTGCTGCAAAAGGCCCTGAAACTGTCGTCCGGCGCGGCGCTGGCGGACAACGACACGGCGGCGAAATACCGTGCCAACTATCCGTCCGCGCCGGCCAACCAGCCGCCGAAAGTCACCCAATGCGACACCCTGGCGGGCGATACCTGGTGGCACGGCGACTTGATCGGTCAGCGCGCCCATGATTGGGTCGCGCTGATGACCGATGGCAAGGGCACCTATTGCACCACCCAGCAGGAAGACAACGCCGTCTACGAGGCCCTGAAACGCGGCGCGGCCGCGGGCCTGGTCAACACCGCGCGCGTCGCCGTGCTGCGCGTCGGCTCGAATTTCGACCGGCCCTATCCCAATGAGACCGCCGACGCCTCGCTGCATGCCGCTTCGGGAGGCTTTCCCATCGCCTGCGAGAATATTTATCGGGCTGCCGCACCCCTGGTGCGCGACATCGTCGGCCACTGGGATCAATGGGAGGCCGGAGTGCCGCCGTAACCGGCAGCAGAGTCCGACCGCTTGCACGATCGACTGCCGGGCGGCTTGCGCATCCTGGCAGCAACGTTTCCCGGCCAGGGCGGGCCGGATTGCCTCCGCGCGAAATCCTGCTATAAAACATTTTTAGGTTGTAGCAGGGTTTTTGCCGGCGGAGATGGAATGGATTCCGGAACAATTCTGGTGATGCGACACGCCGAAAAGCCGGAAGATCCGCTGGATCCGGATCTCGCGCCGGCGGGCCATAAGCGCGCTGAAAAGCTCGCCGACTATATCCCGCAGACCTTTGGCCGGCCGGATTTCATCTTTGTATCCGCCATCTCGAAGCACAGCCACCGGCCTTGCGAAACCGTCAAGCCGCTGTCGAAACTGTGCGGCGTGCCGGTCGATGCGGAATTCGCCGATCAGGATTATCCGGCACTCGCGCACGAGATTCTCACCGCGCCGCGTTTCGAAGGCAAACAGGTTCTGATCTGCTGGCATCATGGCAACATTCCCTCGCTGGCCCATGCGCTGGGGGCGAAGCATGGCGACTATCCCGATCCCTGGCCGCGTGACGTCTTCAACCTGATCCTGAAACTGAGTTATCGCGTCGGAAAGCCCCAGCTGCGTCCGGTGACCGAGCCGTTTTGAATCCCGCGTCCGCGCCCGGCCTGCAAAGGCGCTTGCGCACTTCAGTCCGATGCCCGCACATCACCTGTTGTTTTGTCCTGCCCGGATTTTCGCGGGCAACAGCCCGTGCTAGTCGTACTGCGTCGATGCAGTACGACCAGGTCGTAGGCATGATGTTTACGACCCAGATCACCGCCGGGCAGGAGTGTGCACCATGAAGACCCAGGTGCTGGTCGTTGGCGCCGGGCCGGTCGGCTTGACCATGGCGGCCGAGCTCGCGCGCTATGGTGTTCAGGTCCGGATCGTCGACAAGACCATGCGGCGGACCGACAAGTCGAAGGCGCTGGTGGTGTGGAGCCGCACCCTCGAACTATTGGCGCGTGCCGGCTGCGCCGAAAAGTTCGTCGCCGCGGGACAAAAGGTCGATGCCGCCAACATCATCGCCGGCGGCGCCCTGATCGGGCATGTCGAACTCGCCGGCGTGGCGAGCCCCTATCCCTATGGGCTGATGCTGCCGCAGTCGGAAACCGAGCGGCTCTTGGAAGAGCATCTCCACGGCCTCGGCGTCACGGTGGAACGCGAGGTCGAACTCATGGCCTTCACGCCTTCTGCAAGCTCGGTCACGGCGACCTTGCGTCATGCCGGCGGCGAGCTGGAATCGCTCGAGACGGAATGGCTGGCCGGATGCGACGGCGCGCACTCTACGGTGCGCCACGGTCTCGGCCTGCCGTTTACCGGCACCACGCTGCAGAGCGACTGGATCCTGGCCGACATCCATCTCAAGGGCTATCCGTACCCCGAATCCGAAATCGCCATGTACTGGCATCAGGACGGCGTGCTCGCCGTTTTCCCGATCTCGCCCGGTCGTTTTCGCGTCATCGCGGATCTCGGCAGTTCCGAAGGCGCCCATCCGGCCGATCCGACCCTCGATCAGGTGCAGGCGGTCGTCGAGCGGCGCGGCCCGGGGGGCCTCGCCGTCTCGGATCCGATCTGGCTGTCGGCATTTCGCATCAACGAGCGCAAGGTCGCCGATTACCGGTCGGGGCGGGTCTTTGTCGCCGGCGACGCCGCGCATGTGCACAGCCCCGCGGGCGGCCAGGGCATGAACACCGGCATGCAGGATGCCATCAATCTGGCGTGGAAGCTGGCGCTGGCCTGCCGCGGAACCTGCGCCGATGCGCTGCTCGACAGCTACAGCACCGAGCGCAGCGCGGTGGGTGAGCAGGTGCTCAAGGCCGCGGGCCGCCTGACCGTGGTCGGCACGCTGAAAAATCACGCCGCCCAGCAGATCCGCAACACGCTGGCGCGTCTCTTGTTCGGACTGGCGCCGTTCCGCCGCGCCATGGTCGATACCATGACGGAAGTGTCGATCGGCTATCACGACAGTCCGCTGAACGGCCCGCATGCCGGTCATCTCGCGGGACCCGGACCCGGCGAACGGATGCCGCCGGAGGCGGCGCAGCCGCCGATCGGTTCGGGGGACACGCCGCGGTTCGCGCTGTGCGCCGACCCGTGCGACGCGGTGCACGGGCTGCTGCAGCAGTTTGCAACGCTGCTCGATCCGCGGCTGCGTCCGCCGCCCGCCGCCGACGGAATCTGGCTGGTCCGACCCGACGGATATGTCGCCTGCGTGGCAGGCAGCGAAAACCCCGGTACGATCGCCGACTTTTTCACGAGTCGCGTCGGTGGAACATGATCCCGAAAAGTGGATACCGGTTTTCGGATAGGATCATGCTCAAACGAAAAAATGGAGCGGGATGATGATCCCGCCCCAGCACAGCGCGCAGCGCCGATGACGCGACCGCTCCGCTCACTCCGTCGCCACCTGCTGCAGTGTATTGAACCGGCCCTTCTGCTCGCTATTCAGGCTGGCATAAAATTCGTCCAGCGCCGGCTGCACTTCGTTGGCGGCCTGCAGCATGGCGGAGAGCCGCTTTTCCATCGCCTGCAGCCGTCCGACCGGTGTCACCGGCACTTCGTCAGGGCAGGCGGCTTGCAACAGCTGGACTGCTTTCCTGGTGGCGGTGCCGAGGTGGTCGAGCTTGTCCTTCTGCGCGCCGGTCGGGTGCAGCACGGTGTCGATCCGCTCGATCGGCAGCCGGGTAAGGCTCGTCTTCGACGCGCCGCAGCTTTCGGGCTTTGCGTTGGCCTCTCGCCGCGGCTGATCCATCGACGCCTGATCTTGATCCTGCGAGGTCTGGTTGTTCGAAGCCGCGCCAAGCTGCGGGCCGAGCGCATTGAAACGGGCCTGCTGTTCATCGCTCAGCGAGTTGGAAAAAGCCTCCAGCGCCGGGCGCACGATCCGCACCGCCTCCAGCGTGGCGCTGACACGGTTGATCAGCGCCCGCAGGCGATCCGGCGGCGTCAGCGCGTAGTTGTCGCTGCAGGAGCTCTTCAGGGCGTCCGATGCCTGCGCCGACGCCTTCTTCAATTGGTCGAGCAGGGCGCGCTGCTGCTGGCTTGGCTTCAGCGTCCGCGTCATCTCGGCGATCGGCCAGGCGGTGACGCCCTGGTCCGGCTTGCTGCACAATTGCCGCAGCGCCTGCGCGCTGATACCCGAGCGCGCCCGCAGTTGCGACCCGCCCAGCATCGCGCCGCCGGGTTCCAGCGCGCCTTCCGGCGCGATGCTGGCGTACGCCGAATACGGGCTGCCGGCGTCCCAGAACACGGTGTCGACCAGATCGTCATAGGCGTAGGCCCAATAGGCGTCGTCATAGCCATCGGCCCAGAAGGTGTAGTTGAAGATGTCGGCATAGGCGTAGGGCCAGAACACCGGGCCGAGCCACGGCACGAACGCGGCGCGGGCATGGTGGCGCCAGGCATCGCGCGGCGCCCAGCCGTTCAGCCGCGCCGCCAGCGCGAGGTGGGTGTTGGGGTCGGCGTTGTTGCGGAACCGCGCCGCAAATCGCCCACGCGCCGCGGCTTGCGCGGCGTTGGTGGCGGCGGTCGTCGCCGCGGTGTTCGGCTGCGCGCCGAGCTTCTGCTGCGCGGTGCGATCACGCTGTTGCGCCTGTTGCTCGCGCTGCAAGGCGTGCTGCTGGGCCGCGAGTTCGCGTTGCGCCCGCCGTCCCTGCGGCGCCTGCGCCTGCAATTGCTGGACGTGCTGCTGCAAGCGATCGATCCGGGTCTGGCGCTCGGAAGTCTGGCGCGACAGCGTATCGTGCTGGCGCTGCTGCGCCACCTGCTGGCGCTGCTGGATCAGCTGCTGGCGCGCCGTCGCGCCGGCCGGCAAATCATGCCTTGCCAAATCATGCCTTGCCAAGTCATGCCTTGCCAAGTCATGCGGGGCCAGTTCGTGCCGTGACGCCGGCGGCGGACGCTGCAAGCTCGGTGGCGCGGCGGCAATGTGCGGCGCCGGCCGTGCCGGTGCTGCAAAATGCGGCATCGGATGAGGCGCCATCGCCGCGCGCTGCGGCGCCGGAGCCGGAGCCGGATGGAACGCCGGCGCGGCCACATGCGCCATTGCTGGCGGCGGGGCGGGCCGCGCCATCACGGCTGCGGGCGGATGCGGGGCCGGTGCGGCGGGCCGGGCGACGGGCGCCGGCGCGGCCGCTCGATTGGGCGGGTTGGCGGCAGCACTGAGGCTGCCCGCGATCAGCGCGACGCCAGCAACGCAAGCCGCCAGAGGCAGCGCAGAACGATATCGGTCCGGAAGCATGGCACCGAACTCCCTGTCATACACTGCCCCTGACTGGCAACGCACGAGCGCGGGAATCGATCCGGCCGGATCAGCGGCATCTCCTCAATGCTGCCCGCCCTCCAATCCGTACTCCTGATAAATCGTCAGCGGATCGATGCCGGGTGACAGTCTGCATTTGGCTTGCGCGAGGTGCAGGTTGACGGCGCCGGGCTGGCAACGCGCGGCCAGCATCTTCCTCACGTCCTCGATGTGGGCGTGCGGCTGATGGACGTCGGGAAGCATTTCCAGCGCCACCAGCGCCGTGGCCAGGGCTTCGATGATCACCCAGTCGTCGTGTCCGGTGATTCCCTTTTTCGACATTGGACCATCCGTTGGTTTGCAGTCCCGGCTCGATCGGCGCGCAAGTTACAGCGCTTTCCGGTCATATTGGATCACTCAGTGATCCAATATGACCGGAAAGCGCCGTAGATTCCACTGTTGGCGCATGTCCTTGTCGGCGAACCGGATCCACTTCGCCGGGACATGCGCTAGGCATGGTCCGCGCCATGCATCGAACGGCGGCCTGATCCGCGGCCAGTGCAACTTCACGGCCGTTTGAACCGGAACCCGGAACATCGCTCATAAGGCCTCGTTGGGTCGCCGTCTTGTCCAAGGAGGAAATGCGATGACGAAATGGAAACTTCTGGCGGCGTGCGCCGCGCTTTCGACCGTGGTTGCCGCCACCCCGAGCATGGCGGACCAGGTCGTTCACCGCCATCATGTCTATAATAATCCCGGCCCGGTCGGCGCCGCCGCCGATACCGCTGCCGGCATCGCCGGTGCGGCGATCGGCACCGCGGGCGCGATCGCCACGGCGCCGTTCCGCAATTCCTACAACTACGACACCCGGGTGGGGTCGGCGGAATATTATGACAGGCACATGAGTTCCGCGGAGTTCGCCTGTCGTCCCGGCACCTGGATCAAGGGTAACGACGGCCGCCGCCATATCTGCCAGTGAAGCCGGTTGGCTGAACGCTAGTCCATGCCGCGGCGTGTCAAAGGCCTGCAACGTCGTTGCAGTAAACCAGATCCCGGCAGCTGGCTGCCGGGATTTTTTTCGATTTCCGTGGTGGTCGCACAAGGGAACCAGTCGCGGCCGCAGTTTCCATACCGGCCTACCGATCAAACTTGTCCAGCGTGCCGGCGCGTTCGTCCGCCGTACTTTCTCGGCAACATCTTCGACAGCAGCCAGCGCCGTGCCGTGACGCGTGCCTGCGCGCGTTTGACGTATTGGCGGTCGAAAATCAGTTCGATCTTGCCGTCAGGCATGCGATGCGGGATCCAGCAATCGCGGGCGTCGGCGATCCTGAGAATCTCGTCGGCGACGGCCTCGCAGCCCACCTTCCGGGCCACCTCGTAGCGCGCGGCGAAACCCTTGCGGTCCTCCGCTGCCCAGTGCCGTACCGTGGGGTGGGCGGGCATGAGAGGATCGGCGCAGACCGAGACCAGCGGGCGGCCGCTGCTCAATTCGTCCAGGATCTCTTCGGCGATCCAGTCCTCATAGCGCGTCGGGCGGCCGGCCCTGTTACCGACGATTTCTCTCATCCGCCGATAACGCGCGGCAAAACCGTCGCGGTCCTCCGCCACCCATTGCCGCACCGTACTCGCCGACGGCATGCCGGGATCGCTGCTGATCTCGACCACGGTACGGCCGTCCGACATCTGCTGCAGGATACGTTCGGCGATCCCGGCCGTGTAGCAGGTCGGGCAGGTGGTCGGGCCGCCGCCGGTCTGGCGCGCCTGCGCGTAGCGCGCGGCGAAGCCGTCGCGGTCTTCCTGCACCCACTGCAGCACTGTCGTGTGCGAGACGCCTGCATCCTGGCAGGCCTTGCGCAGCGAATGTCCGCTCATCAGGCCATCGAGAATGCGCTGCGCGATCTCCGCGCTGTAGCGGGCAGGGCGTCCGATGCTGGTCATGGAGGTTATCCGATGTGTGAGGCAACAAAAAACCCGCCACGCAGGGTTGCGGGCGGGCGAAGCAAATCACTTTGGCCAAAACACCACGGTTGACCGGACCAGTCAAATGTTTTCCGCCTGTTTATTCACAGGCGGAGCGGCTAAAACGGCGTGCAGGCAAGGGGGGCTCACATGCGATCCGTCGTCATAACAGGCACATCGACCGGCATCGGCCATGCCAGCGCCAGGGTGCTGCTGGCGCGCGGCTTCCGCGTCTTCGGCAGCGTGCGCAAGCAGGCCGATGCGGATCGGCTGCAGGCGGAGTTCGGTGCCAATTTCGTACCGCTGGTTTTCGACGTCACCGACGAGGCCGCGGTCCATGCCGCGGCCGGCCAGGTGCGCGCGGCGCTCAAAGGCGAAACGCTGGCCGGTCTTGTCAACAACGCCGGCATCTCGGTGGCCGGGCCGTTCATCGACCTGTCGGTCGCCGACTTCCGCCGGCAGTTCGACGCCAATGTGATCGGGCCTGTCATCGCCACCCAGGCGTTCGCGCCGCTGCTCGGTGCCGATCCCTCGCTCAAGGGGCCGCGCGGCCGCATCGTGATGATCAGTTCGGTGGCCGGCCAGCATGGCAATCCGCTCGGCTCGCCCTACAGCGCCTCCAAGCACGCCATCGAAGGCCTGTCGGAAAGCCTGCGCCGCGAATTCATGCTGTTCGGCATCGACGTCATCGTGATCGGGCCGGGCGCGGTCAAGACCGCGATCTGGGGCAAGACCGGGAACACCGATATTTCGACCTATCGCGGTTCGCCGTTCCTGCCGGCGCGCGAGAAAGTGCGCGCCTTCGCCGCCAATCTCGCCGCGAACGGTCTGCCGGCCGAGCGGTTGGGCGAACTGGTCTTTGAGGTCCTGACCACGCCGAAGCCGAAGGTGCGTTACGAAATCACGCCGGAGCCGTTCCGCATGTTTCTGATGCGCAACCTGCCGAAACGCATGATGGACAGGATGATCGCCAGGCGGTTTGGGCTGCTGCCGAAGCAGGAAGCATGATCCCGAAAAGTGGGTACCGGTTTTCGGGCACGATCATGCTCAAAAAATAAGATCGAGCGAGATGACAAATCGAAGATAGGTCATCCCGCCCTAGTTCGCTGCAACTGCCGTTCGTGTCCGCCATGCCGCGATCCCGCGCAGCGCCATTGCCGCGAGTAGCGGCAGCAGGAACCAGGCGTAGTTGGGCATGCCGGGAATCCGCATGCCAAAACTGACCATGAACTGAAACCACAGGTAATACGCGCCTGTGGTGTGCAGGATGCGCCACGCCCGGCCGCCGATCGCCGCCGCGCTGCGGTCGAACGAGGTCGCCGCCATCGCGACGATGAAGCCATAGCCGATGCCGCCGAACACGAAGGAGGCGGGCGAGGTGGCTTGCCCGAACAGCGGCGGCGCCATCACCGCGAAAGCGGCGATGGCGATGGCGTGAACGAGATGCGAGAACGCGAACGACAGCCCGAACATGCGCCGGTTGCGCAACTGCCATCGGGTGAACGGGCCCGGCCACAGCCGCGCCAGCGCCGATGCCGAGAAGGCGAGACAGAACAGCAGCAGCGAACTGCGCGCCGTGTAGCGCACCACCATCCGCACCCCGTCGACCTCGAAGCCGCGCATCGAAGCCAGCCACACCGCCAGCGCCGTCATCACCAGCGCCAGTGCGCCGAACAAGTACCAGCCTTCCAGATATCCCTGCCGCCGCGACTGCACGATGATCCTCCCGCCATGTAAGCGTCGATTACATGCAATCTTGGTGACGTCGTCAATCGTGTAAGCGGTGCTTACATTCACGATCGGGTGATGCTAGGTCGTAGGCATGATGTTTACGACCTAGCCTCGGCGGCGTCGGCGATTCCGACCAGGTCCCGATGCCTGCCATCCGGAGGCAACCATGCCGCCTTCCACCAAGCCCAAACGCCGCGCTGCCGGTCGGCCAGCCGCAAAACCCTACCACCACGGCGACCTGCGCCGGGCCCTGGTCGAGGCCGCGCTGGAACTGGTCGCGGAGGGCGGGGCCGAGACCGTGAGCGTGCGCGAGGCGGCGCGCCGCGCCGGCGTGTCGCCGGGGGCGCCGTTCCGCCATTTCGAAAGCCGTACCGCGCTCCTGACCGCGGTGGCCGAGGAAGCGCAGCGCCGGTTCCGCGCCGAGATCGCGACGGCGCTGGCCGCCGTGCCGGGCGGCGATCCAATGGCGCGGTTCCGCGCCTTTGGCATCGCCTATCTGCGCTGGGCCATGCGCAACCCGGCGCATTTCGAGGTGATCTCCACCGGCAAATATTTCGACCATGCCGCCTCGGCCGGCCTGACCACGGACAATGCCGAGGTCATCGCCATGGTCGAAGCAACGCTGGCCGATGCCTTCGCCAGGGGCCAATTGCGCGCCACCGACCTCAAGCTGGTGCAGATTGCCGGCCGCGCCCTGGTCTACGGTTTTGCCCGCATGAACATCGACGGCCATTTCCCCCGCTGGGGCGTGGTGGACGCCGCCGCCACCGCGGAAGCGATGGTCGACCTGTTCATCGACGGCATTGCCAGGCGGCCGCACCGCGCGTCATCCCGGCCCTGAGTCGGACAGCCCGTGGAAGGAGCGCGGTGACTGCTCTTTGTTATCGTTTCCCCCCGGGATATCGCTTCGTTACGGTTCGCGCTGTCGGTCGCCAACGATCACGCCAGCAGCATCAGCGACACGGCGATCATCACGGCGGTCAGTGCCAGGAAGATCAAACCTCCCGGCGTTCCCATCTGCCACATCGGTCCCTCCGATGCTTTCATGCGTCAGCCCCCGCTCACCAAACGGCCTGCGCGCCTCGCTGGTCCCGGTCCTGATCTGGATCAAGCCACCGGCGCGCTGACAGGCGCAGCGCCGCCGCGCTCACATCGCACCCGAATTTCGTAGCGATCCGCAAGACAAACCCGCCGACCCGAATATCTTGAAAGGGCGTCATCGCCGGATCGATGCGCGCCCAAAATCGCTCTGCTGTTTGTTCGGAGACAAAGAAGCGGCAGGTAGACAACCCTACTGTCATTCAACAAACAGGAGGCTTTGTGGATGCCGGTAGCCGATGTTGAATTGTGCTCGCCGCCTGGACGTTCCGGTTCCCGGCTGAAGAACACGGCATTGCGCGAGTTTGCCGGGTTGGACGGGACGCGCGAGTGTTTCGTCCTGATTGAGCCTGATGCCAGGCTCAGTCTCCACGAGCAGTTGCGATCACTGCAGGACACCTACGCGAGTGCGGTTGCCACCCGCGCGCTTCCACCCGAGAGCGCGATTTTTCGCAGGTTTTTCCTCAGTGACGTCATCAACCAGATGTCGCTGGTGCGGCAGATGGAGATCGGCAGGGCCGATGGTCCCACCGCAGTGTCCATCATCGGGCAACCTCCGGCCGGAGGAGCCCGTGTCGCGATGCTGGCCTATCACCTCGCCAGTCGGGAGCCGGTCGCAAAGCGCCGGCTGTCCGCCAATCACTTGCTGGTCGAACATCGCGGCCTGCGGCATCTCTGGAGCACCCAGCTGTGCGCGGGCGTGGACGGCCACCTGACCGATTCGGAACAACAAACCCGGCTTGTGTTCGACGATCTGCGCGACGCGCTGGAGGGGTCGGGCGCCAATCTCGCAGATCACTGTGTCCGGACCTGGCTCTACCTGAAGGACATCGACGTTTTCTATCAGGGCATGGTGGAGGCGCGCCGCGCGTTGTTCGAGACGGAAGGTCTCACGGCCGACACGCACTATATCGCAAGCACTGGCATCGAAGGGGCATGCGGTGATCGGTTCGATGTTGTCAGTCTGGATGCCTATTCGGCGCTTGATGTGGCGCAGGATCAGATCAGGTATCTGAAGAACCTCAAGCGGCTGAGCCCCACCAACAGATACGGCGTGACCTTCGAGCGCGGGACCCGGTTGGCCTATGCCGACCGGGCGCATCTCTTCATTTCGGGAACGGCGGCCATCGATGCCGCCGGCCAGGTGGTGCACGGTGGTGACGTCATCAGGCAACTTGCCCGCGCCATGGAGAACGTCGAGGCGCTGCTGTCGAACGGCGACGCCTCTCTCGACGACCTGATGTACCTGCTTGTCTATCTGCGCGACGTCTCCGACCGGGCAAACGTGCAGGCCTGGCTTTCACAACGGTTTCCCGATTTGCCCGTGCTGGTTCTGCATGCCGCTGTATGCCGACCCGAATGGCTGATCGAGGTCGAAGGCGTGGCGATTGCCGCGCGCGGCGACGCATCGCTGCCGCAGTTCTGACGGGAGGCGAAGGTGCCTGGCCTCGGAGTCGCTCGCCGAGATCAGCTGAATTTGGGTTCCCTTGACGCTTCAATCAGTTACACGGAGCCCATATTCCCTTGTGATCGGATCGAGCGAAGCTCGATCGGACCCCCACAAGGGGGGAGGGATCCCTCCAAATTCACATGCGGTGGCCTTGCCCATTGACCCTGTTTCAACCCTGCCGCGGCAAATTCATTGCGTGTTCATGACGGTTCAACTACGTTTTTATGACACGCCGCAGGGTCCGGCTGCGTCGTTCGCCTTCTGGCCGTCGCCAGCCAAGGCCAGGGGCATTGCCGGGGTGTGTTGCGTCGCAGGCAATGGTGCCGCCGCTCAATCCAGTTCCTTCCACCACCGCCGCGACGGCGGCCACCCCCATTGGGATCTGGCGCCTGCTTGCTGTCGCCGCCCCCCATCTCGGGGCGCTGGCCGTGATGCTGCAGACCGAGACCGATTTCTCCTCCCGGCTCGGCTTCGTGCTGTCGTGGGGCATTCTCAACTGCTTCTTCCTGGCGCTGCTGCGGCGCCCGGCGCTGTCCGGCGCGCTGGCGCTGACTCTGGTCGTGATCCTGGTGCTGCTGTCGCGCCTGAAGCACGACGTGGTGCAGATGACCGCCAACTTCGTCGACCTGATGGTGATCGACCGCGACACCGCCGCGTTCCTGTTCACGATCTTTCCCAACCTGCGCTGGTCGGTGGTCGGCGCCGCCGTCGTCGTCATCCCGCTGATGTATGCCCTGTGGTGGCTCGATCCGTTCCGGATTCGCCGCCTGCCGGCCGTGGCCGCCAAGCTGGCGTTTCTCGCCGCTCTGGTCGGCTATGCCTTCACCTGGCCGGATGAAGCCTGGCGCGGCTATTACGACGACGGCTACCTTTCGAAATTCGCCCGCTCCGGCGTCACCGCGGTGTCCGATTTCATCACCTACGGTTTCATGGAATCCGATGCCCAGACGACCGACCGGCTGAAGCTGCCGCTGCTCGATGCCTGCCACCCGGCCGGGCGGCGGCCCAACATCATCATGATCCATGACGAGTTGAGTTTCGACATCCGTCAGGCAACCGGCACCAAGGTGCCGCCGGGCTACGGCGACCACTTCAAATCCTACGACGGCGTCGAGCGGACGTTCCTGGCCGAGAGCAATGGCGGCCCGAGCTGGTTCACCGAATATAATGTGCTGGCCGGGCTGTCGTCGCGCTCGTTCGGCCGGTTTGCCTACTTCGTCACCCGTATCGCCTCGGGCCGGGTCGAGCGCGGCCTGCCGCTGGCGCTGCGGCGTTGCGGCTATTCGACCCTGTCGCTGTATCCGGCGTTCGGCGCCTTCATGAGCGCGCGCAGTTTTCAGCTCACCACCGGCATCGAGCACTTCTACGACGCCAACGATCTCGGCGCCAGGGCTGTCGAGCCCGACAGCTTCTTCTACGAGTTCGCGGTCAAGCTGATGTCGCAGCAGCCGTCCGGCAGGCCGCTGTTCACCTTTGTCTATCTCGCCGCCAATCACTTTCCCTGGGAGACCACATTCCGTCCCGACCTGATGCCGGGATGGAAGAACCCCGGCAACGCGGCCAGCGTCGACGAATATTTGCGCCGCCAGGCCATGAGTGCCGACGATTACGCCGCCTTCATCGCGCGGCTGAAGAAGCAGTTTCCGGCGCAGCCGTTCCTGATCGTGCGCTACGGCGACCACCAGCCGGAATTCTCGCCCCAGCTGCTCGATCCCGGTCTCGACGAGGCCGGCATCGGCAAGAAACTGGAAAGCTACGACCCGCGCTATTACGGCACGTACTATGCCATCGACGCCATCAACTTCGAGCCGGTCAAAAGCCCGGCGGTGATGCCAACCATCGATGCCGCCTACCTGCCGCTGGTGATCCAGGAAGCCGCCGGCATCCCGCTCGATCCCTCGTTCGAGGAACAGCGCAAGATCATGCTCCGCTGCGGCGGCCTGTTCTACGCTTGCAAGGACGGCGCCGAAGCGCGGCGGCTCAACCGCATGCTGATCGACGCCGGGATCATCAAGAATTTGTAGGGGTGGGGCGGGGCATGCAGCGCTTCCCGCTGCCTTCCGTTGGAATAAGGCCCTGATCGCGCTCTATGAGCGCCTGACGGCCTCGGGAAAATCCCACAAGGTCGCCCTGATCGCCTGCGCCCGAAAGCTCCTGATCTATGCGAATACCATCGTCCAGCGCGGAACGCCGTGGATCGAATTTACCGCTTAGTCTTTAATGGTTGCTACGAGCCGAAAAGGTTGCACAGGGCGAATCAGGCTCTATCATCATTGTCGCCCCTCCGACGAGGTCAGCTTACCGGCGTGAACCCAATCCGCACGATATTCGCGATCGCGCTGGCGCTCTCGCTGTCGAAGGTGGCATTCGCTGACGATCTTGCAACGGCGGGCGATCCGGAGAGCCTCGGCTTGTCGGCAACGCGGCTGGCGCGGATCGGGTCCTGGTATCAGGCGCGCGTCGACGCCGGCGAACTGCCGGGCGCCGTCGTGGCGATCGCTCGCAACGGCAGGCTGGCCTATCTCGAATTGGTCGGCTTCCAGGACAGCGCCCGGAAAAATCCGATGCAGGCGGATTCCATCTTCTGGATCGCGTCGATGACCAAGCCTGTCACCAGCGTCGCTGCGATGATTTTGGTGGAGCAGGGCAAACTCGCCCTCGATGCTCCGGTGGCGCGGTACTTGCCGGAGCTCAACGATATGCAGGTCGGTGTCGCAAAGGCCGATGCCGCGACCGGAACTGTGGAAATCGTGCTGGAGCCGCCAAAGCGGGCGATGACGGTGCGCGACCTTCTGCATCACACCTCCGGCCTGGTGTATCCGCCGCAGTTCGTCGATTCGCCGATCAACCGGCTCTATGGCAAGGCGGTGTTCGCCCGCGACAGCACGCTGGCCGATTTCGTTGCCAGCCTCGCCCATCTGCCGCTCGCCCACCAACCGGGCGAGGTCTGGGAATACAGCTGGGGCGTCGATGTGCTGGCGAGGGTGGTCGAAGTCGCCTCCGGCCAGCCGTTCGATCAATTCCTGGAGCAGCGCATCTTCGCGCCGCTGCATATGGCCGACACCGGTTTCTATGTGCCGGAGGCAAAACTTGGCCGCCTGGTCGAAGCGCCGCAACAACGAAACCCGCAATTCGATGTGACGAGGCCGCGCAAGCTACTTTCCGGCGGCGGCGGGCTGGTTTCCACCGCGCCCGATTATCTGCGCTTCTGCCAGATGCTGCTCAACGGCGGCGAATTTGACGGCGCGCGAATTCTGGCGCCGGCAACCGTCCACGAGATGACCATGAATTCGTTGCCCGCGGACATCCGCTTCGTCGGAAACCTGGCTGGGCCGAATGCCGGCTCAAGCTGGGGACTGGGCTTCGCTGTCCGCACCGACCCGAAGTCCAGCACCGTCCCTGGATCGGTCGGCAGCTATACCTGGAACGGCGTGTGGGGCACCTATTTCTGGATCGACCCGGCGGAACGATTGATCGCGATCCAGATGATCCAGGTCGTGCCCGGCAAGGCCGGTCCGTATTTTGCCGCCATCCGCAATCTGACCTACGGATCATTGCGCCTCCCCGCACAACCGTCCTTGACGCCAACGGTATCGCCTGTGGTGATGAGCGCCGAAAAGCTTGCCGATTACGCCGGAAAATACGACTTCGGCCTGTCGTCGAGTTCGCGCGACAAGATGAATCCGGCGGCCGGCAGTTTTGCAGGCGTCGGCATCGACGTCGAAGTCGCCGATGGCGGCGTTCGGGTCAACCCGCGCGAGAATGGCCCCGCTGCCACCGCCGGGGTAAAGGCGGGCGACCTGGTCAGCGAGATCGACGGCGTGCCGGTGAGGGATTTCACGATCAACCAGATCATCGGCAAACTGCGCGGCGCGCTCGGTTCGCCCGTTGCGTTGAAGATTTCGCGAACGGGGTTGAACAATCCGATCGATATCACCGTCACGCGAGCAATGATCTATCCCGTGGCCGTCGAGTTGCAGGTACGGATCGATGCGGGAAAAGCCGTGGTCGAGGCATCGGGACGCTGGCCCGTGCTCGATTTCGAGATGAGCAAACCGGTGGCGTTGACGGCCGCATCGTCAGACGATTTTTATGCCGACGGCGGCGATCACACCCGGATCAGCTTCATCAGGGACCCCGCGGGCAAGGTTTCCGGGGCTATTCTCAACCCCGGTCCATCCGAACTAAGGGGCGTGCGGATCGACCGTCGCCCCAGTTTCTGACTGGGCGCGATCGGGTCCGATTTCTTCCTCACCAGTCGCGCGCCCCGATACCTCGCTGCTGGCGCAGATCCGCGGCGACGCGCGCCAGACCCCGGTGCTGTCGGAATACCATGCTACCTGCTCCCCCGGCGGCGTCACCCTGCTGCGCTCGGCGCGCTGAAATACATCCACCATGCCGGTCATCCGGCGCAGCTGTTCGATCTTGAGACAGATCCGGACGAGCTCCACGATCTGTCGACGGATCCGCGTTACTGCGACGATTTGCAGCGCATGCGCACCGAATTGTTCAAGCTGCTCGATCCGGCCAAGGTCGACGCCATCGCGAAGTCCGAACAGGAATCCCGCGTTGCATTGCACGGCGGCCGCGAGGCGGTTCTGGCCGCCGGGACGCTGGGCTACACGCCGGCCCCCGGCGAGAAACCGGACAGATCGTGAGCGTCCGCAGCATGGGTTCAGATCCCGCGCCGATTGACCGCACATCCTTACCATCCCATGAACTTTTTCTTAAAGGCGCTCGGCTAGTCTGCGCCCCGCACACCTCCAGAATGGCGGCATTTGCGATGCGGAGAACCGCCCTCAGGGCCACCAGTTTCGTTCAGGACTCCATGCAGTCCGACGCCGCCCTGCTGCGACAAGGTGCGCGGTCATGAGCGATCCCGCCACCTACGACCTCGATCCCGACTATGCGGCGGCGCTGGCGGAGCGTGCCAACCGCGCCATGCTGCAGCACGGCGTGACGCCGACACCGGAAAATTTCGCGGTCTGGTTCGCCTATGTGCGCGGCGACTCGATCGAACTCAAGCTTGCGATCGATCGGGTGATCGCCGCCGGGCGGCCGTTCGACCCCAAGGTCTGCCGGGACCTGGTCGCGACTCATCTGGCGCCGCCATCGCCGCGGAAAGTTGTCGGCAATATCCCCGAACAGCTGAAGTCCGTCATGGACGCGGCGAAGCTGTTCGTGACCGCCGCGATCGCCGACAACCGCACCCAGATCAAGGCACTCGGCGGCGTCGCCGAACAGGCCGAGGGCGGGGTCGATCCGCGGACGCTGGTCGCGAGCCTGATGGAGGAACTCACCAAGGCCGCGACCCGGGCCACCGAGCTCGAGGCCAACCTGAGCAAGACCTCGGGCGAGCTCGACGTCATCCGCGAAGAGCTCAACGAGGCGGAAAAGCGCGCCAACACCGATACGCTCACCGGCCTTCCGAGCCGCCGGGTGTTTGACGAATTCCTCGGCACCGCCCAGCAGACCGCGATCGAAACCAAAAAGCCGCTCAGCGTGCTGCTGCTCGACATCGATCGCTTCCGGCAGTTCAACGACAAGTACGGCCACGGCGTCGGCGATCAATTGCTGCGGCTGTTGGCCAAGACGCTGCGCGACCGCCTGCGCGAGAGCGATCTGCCGGCCCGCTACGGCGGCGAGGAACTGGTCGCGGTGCTTCCCGGCTGCGATCTTGCCGCCTGCGAGGCCCTGGCCGAACGCATCCGCAAGTCGGTTTCGGAATGCCGCATCACCCGCCGCTCCAGCGGCGAGACGCTGCCCGGCATCACCGTCTCGATCGGCGTCGCCCAGCTCCGCGGCAACGAATCCACCGCCGAACTGGTCGCCCGCTGCGACCGCGCGCTGGTCCTGGCCAAGACCATCGGCCGCAACCGCGTGGTCAGCGAGGTCCGGCTCGAAGGCAAGGCGGTGGTGAACTCGTCACTGGAATCGTGGATGTAAGGCGATTTCAAGGGCCTGCCCGTTTTCTCCGTCATGCCCGGGCTTGTCCCGGGCATCCACGTCTTAACAGCGGCTCAGCAAGAAAGACGTGGATGGCCGGGACGAGCCCGGCCATGACGAACTGGGATGAGTGGCATCATACGCGGGTCAAGCCCGTGTGACGCGGCTATCTCATCCGCGCGCAGCCGTTGCACTATCGCTCGCCTTCACACTGCTCAGCAACGTCCATAGCCGGCGGCGCGCGGCGACAAACTCGTCGGACACACGAAGGTCCGGATGTCGTGGCCGCTGAAATTCAACCGCCTCGTTGGCGACGATGCGGCCGGGCCTGCGTGACATGACGACCACGCGATCTGACAGGTACAGCGCCTCTTCCAGATCATGGGTCACGAACACCACCGTCTTGCGCTCGGACTCCCAGATCGGAGCAACTCGTCCTGCATGGTCTCGCGGGTCTGCGAATCCAGTGCGCCGAACGGTTCATCCATCAGCAGCACTTCAGGATTGTTGGCATAGACGCGGGCGAGATCGACGCGCTTGCGCATGCCGCCGGAAAGCTCCCTGGAATAGGACGAGGCAAAGCCTTCCAGACCGACGCGGTTGATCCATGCCGTCGCGATGCTGGCGCATTCGGCCCGCGGAAGATGCCGGCTGCGCGGTCCGTATTCGACATTCTTCTGCACCGTCATCCACGGGAATACCGCGTCCTGCTGGAACACCATTCCCGTCCTGGCGGTCGGTCTTGTGATCGTGATGCCGTCGAGCAGGATCATCCCGGAGGAAGGCATCTCGAGGCCTGCCATCATCCGCAACAGCGTGGACTTGCCGCAGCCGGACGGACCGACCAGCGAGACAAAGGAATTCTGTTCGATGGAAAGCGAGATATCGGCGAGAACCGTCAGGTCGTCCTGTTTCACCCGCGTGAAGATGTGATGGACATTCTGGATGGAAAGCGTGCCCTGGTTTTTCACGGCCGTTTCGCTCATGAGATCCACCGTACCATCAGCGAACATCGGCCCACCGCGTCCAGCGACGCTGCAGGTAGCGCAATCCGCGATCCATCGAGAAGGCCAGCACGCCGATCACGATGACGCCGACCATGACGAGATCGGTCCGGAGAAACCGCCGGCCGTTCTGCAGCAGCCAGCCGAGGCCATCCTGCGCGGCCACCAGTTCGGCCGCCACCAGCGTGGTCCAGGAGGCGGCCAGCGCCACCCGCAGTCCGGCGAAGATATAGGGCAGCGCCGAAGGTATGGCGATGGTCAGGAACAGCCGGATCTGCCCGGCACCCAGCGTCTGCGCCGCCTCGACGAATACCCTCGGCACCTGTTTGATCCCGGTGATCGTGCTCACGATGCAGGTCAGGAACGAGGCCAGGAAGATCACCAGGATGCGCGAGCTTTCGTCGATGCCCACCCAGATGATGACCAGCGGGATATAGGCCAGCGGCGGGATCGGCCGCACCGCCTCGACGATCGGGTCGACCAGATATTCAAAGGTCCGGAACCATCCCATCAGCACACCGAGGACGATGGCGGCGCTGCAGCCCAGAACGTACCCCGTCAGCACCCGCACCAGGCTGGCGGCAATCGCGCTCAGCAGGCTGCCGTCGGTAATTCCTTCCACCAGCGTCGCCAGGATCTCCTGCGGCGGCGGCACGATCACATGGTTGGTGCCGGGAAGATTGGAGATGACCGAATAGGCCGCCACCAGCGCACTGAAGCTGCACAGCCCCAACACCAGCCGCCGGCTAGGAAGCCAGTTGGCTCCGCGCGCGGTCACGGTCGAACCCGGCCCGGGGAATTCGCTGCCCGGCTCGATCGCCAGCACTTCATCACGCCGCACCCGCTACCAGAACGACTTCTCGACAGCCGCGTCGAAGTCCGGCACGCGTTTCAGGCGGTTGATCCGGAACAGAAACTCCGCGTGTTGCTTCAGCGCGGCGGCCAGTGCGCCGTCGGCGGCCAGTTTTTTCTGGCCGGCCGCGTCGAAGAAATGCGCGCCTTCCATGGTGGCCTCGATGTCGCCGCGCACCAGCGCCTTGCCGGAAATTTTCGAACCCCAGTCGATGGCAAAATCGATCGCCTGGGCGTGGGTCGCCGGATTGCCGACGAATTCGGCCCAGCGGCTGACGGCGCGCAGGATGCCGGCCATCGTGGCCTTGTTGTCCTCGAAGGCTTTCTGCGGCGCGATCCAGAGGTCGAAGATCCGGAACGGAATCCCGTTGGTCTTGCCGATTTCGGTGCCCGACAGGATGACCTTTGAACCTTCCACGCGGCGCGGAATCAGCTTGATGTCGGTGTAATCAGGAACCGTGGCGTCCACCCGTCCCGCGACGAAGGAGATCGTGCCTTCGTTCGGCTGCGAGTCGATGACCGTGACGTCCCGGGTGGTCATGCCCGCATCCGCCAGCGCCGCTTCCAGGAAATACTGGTAGTTGGTGCCGAGCGTGCAGGCGATCTTCTTGCCGCGCAGATCCTGGATCTTGTCGATGCCCTTCTGCGCGACCATGCCGAACAGCGGCGTCACCTCGTTGACCGATCCCAGGATCCGCATCGGCAGCGCGCCGGCCGCCAGCGCATTGATGACCGGTCCGGCGCCCAGGCCCATCAGGTGCAGGCTGCCGCCGATCCCGGCCTCGATCTCCGGCGGTCCGCTCTCGAAGTATTTGACGTCGAATTTTCCTTCGACGCCTTCGGCCTTGAGCCAGCCGAACTTCTCCGCCGCCGCAAGTTGGCACCAGTTCGGAAACGCCAGCGAGCCGACCGTCAGCTTCTTGTCGGCTTGGGCAAATGCCGACGGTGATGGCAAACCGAGCAAACCGCCGGCCCCTGCGGCGCCCATGGCTTGCAGCACGACGCGTCGCGACCACCGGGCAGGTTTCATGGCGTTTCCCCTTATGCTTGCGGAGGCTAGGCGCTTCGCGTCTGCCCCATCTAGGCCGCAGCAAACCACCATAAGGGTCCGACCGCCAGCAACCTTGGCGGAGTTCTACATGACAAGCACAATCGGAAATGGACGTCCGCGGGTATGGCGCCGCTACCAGGGCAGCGGCCGGCCCGAATAGGAGTAAAACTGGCCGGTATCGTGCAATCCAAGCTCCGCGATCACCCGGCGCATGCCGGCCACGCTCTCCTCGATCGACAACGGCGAGTCCGGCGTGCCGCCGCGGCTTCGCACCCCGCCTGGATGCAGCATCGTGATGATGATGCCCGTCGAAAAAAGGTCGACCGCCAGGCTGCGCGCCAGCGCGTTCAGGCCGGCCTTGCTGGCGCGATAGACGTAATGGCCGCCCGAGATATTGCCGCCGATCGAACCCATCCGGCTGGTGATCATCGCGATCTTGCGTTGACTGCTGGCGGCGACGTTGTCGCGAAAGGTCTCGACCAGCCGCAGCGGACCGAGCACGTTGGTATCCAGGATCCGCGCGCCAAAGTCGAAATCCAGGCTCCCAAGCCGCATCGGATCATGCGCGATACCGGCGTTGGAGACCAGGAGGTCGATCGGTCGGCGGGCGATGGCTGATTTCACGGCAGCAAAATCCTCGCCCCGCGTCACGTCGAGCTGATGGTGGACCAGCCGCTCGGATTCCGGAAGGCGATGGGCGATATCCTTGTAGGTGGCGATCACCTCCCAGCCATCCGCGAGACAGGCCGTCGCAAAGCCCCGGCCGATGCCTTCGTCACAGCCTGTAATGAACGCACACGGCATCGGCATCTCCCTGAATTCGGCTGAGGCCTGACGGCTTTGTAGAGCCGGTCTGGCTGCGCAATCCGTCGCGATCATCGCGGTGCATCGACCAGCGATCACTCGCCATTGAAGTAGAGTTCGCGTGCCGTCGCGCCGAAGATTTTGGCACGCGCGGCGGAGTCGGGAATGGCATCGGTGAGCCAGTCCATCGTGGCCCGATACGGGAACTGGCCCTCATGGCCGACGAACGGGCAGTCGCTCGCCCATACCAGCCGGTCCGCGCCGGCGACGCGGACGAGTTCGCGCGCATAGTCCTTTGCCTGCGGCCCGAGCCGGTAGCCGCCGGAAACCTTGACCCAGGTGCGGCCTTTGTCGATGGAGCGCAGCAGCGCCTTGAAGCCTTCGCTGTTGATGCCGGACTTCTGATCTGGGCGGCCGAGATGGTCGACCACGATCTTGACGCCGCTGGCCTCCAGCGTCGGCAGGATCTTGGGCAGATCCTCACCATCGACATGGGGATGAACGTGCCAGTCCAGATCGGCGAGACGGCGAAACAGCGCGCGATAGTCGAAGGTGGTGATGTCGGGGAGTTCAGGCAGGCCGATGAAGGGGAGGCGGACGCCGACGAAACCGTCGCGGCTCATCGCCTCCAGCACAACCCGCTCCACCGGACGTCTGAAGATCGCGGTGCCGCGCAGCCGCTGCGGGTTGGCGCGGAGCGCCGCCAGGATGTAGTCGTTGTAGTCGCCCCAGGGCCCGGCAGCCGCGATCACCGCGCGGTCGATGCCGTTGTCGTCGAGGGTCGCGATCAAATCCTGGTGGGTAAAGCTGTATTTCGGCGCGTGGCGCGGGTTGTCGATCAGCGGCATATCGCTGGTGAAGACATGGACGTGGGCGTCAATCTTGAAACCATCGGGCATCAGGTACTCTATCTGCTCAGTTCGGCGCGAGACCGGCCTTCTTGACCACGCCAGCCCACATGGCGATATCGGATTTGAGCCGCGCGGCGAGTTCGTCCGGTGATTCCGCGGCGGGCTCGCCGCCCAGCTCGATCATGCGCTTGCGGAAATCGGGATCGCCGATGATGGCGCGGACCTCGCCACTGAGAAAGGTGACGACGTCGCGCGGTGTGCCGGCCGGCGCCATTAACGAGTTCCAGCCGTCCACCGCGGCGTCGATGCCGCTCTCGCGCAAGGTAGGCACGTCCGGCAGCAGCGGCGAGCGTTTGTTGCCGGACGAGGCAATGGCGCGGATCTGTCCGGCGTCGATGGCCGATTTCAGTGCCGCGTAGGACTCGATGCCGATCTGCATTTCGCCGCGGAGCAGCGCGGTCAAGACCTCTCCGGAGGTGCGATGCGGCACCACCGTCATCGAAATGCCGGTGGCCGAGCGAAGCAGTTCGCCGGTGACGTTCTGGGTGCTGCCGGGATTGATGGTGCCGACGTTGAATTTCTGCGGATCAGCGCGCGCGATATCGAGCGCCTCCTTCAGCGTGTGGATCGGTGAGTCCGCCCGTACCAGGAGTTGCAGGTCGAACAGCGCCATGGTTGAGATCGGTGCGAACGCGGTGGCGGGATCGAACGGCATCGACTTGAGCAGCGACTTCGACAGCGCAATGCCGCTCGAGAACACGAATAGCGTGTAGCCGTCCGGCGCGGCCGTAGCGACGGCGTTACCGGCGATGACGCCGCCGGCGCCGGGCCGGTTCTCGATCACCACCTGGGCGTTGGTACGTTCGGTGAGCCTCTGCGCCAGCAGGCGGACGGTGATATCGGCGAAGCCGCCCGGCCCGAAGGGCACGATGATATGGATCGGCCGGCTGGGGTAAGGTGCCTCTGCGCGCGCAGCGACAATCGATGGAGCGCCAATCACCAGCGCAATGAGCAAACCCGCCATTCTTACAAGCAATACCGCCCCCTTCGTTATCCTCCGCCGCCCGGTCCGATGCCGGGCCAAACGGTCGATCAGCCAGGCATCGCCCGATTGATCCGCCTTTTGAGCACAGGATGCACCGCCGTCGATATAACGACAATGCGGATCGTCGCGCCACCGCGCAACAAAGAATTGATTCCCTGCCGGTGTGGCGGATTGGCCATCATCACTAGCGAGGCCTAATCCGCCGGCCGCCACCAACACAGCGCAATACATTTTCCTATTGCGCCCTGTGGCCCTACTTCCCGCCAACCTTCTCCCAAAGCCACCGCGCCACCACGTCCGGTGAACTGGCGCTGTCACCCCCTGCCGCGCGCAAATTCGCCTCGCGCATCGCCGCAATATCGATCTTGCCAAGTAACGGCTGCAGCGCGGCGCGCAGCGCCTGATCCTCGGCACGTTTCGGCGACAGACAGCATGATCGCGTCGTAGGGCGGGATGGCGTGCTTCGGATCGTCCAGCACCACCAGGTCGTATTTGGCGATCAGGCCGTCGCTGGTGTAGCCGGCGATGACGTCGACCTCGCCGGAAGCGACCGCGGCATACATGAAGTCCGGCTGCATCTGGCGCTGGGCGCGGAAATTCAGGCCATAGGCCTTTTGCAGGCCGGCCCATTCCGGCCGCGAGAAGAATTCGTAGTCCGCGGCCATCGACAGCGTGGCGGCGTGGGGAGCGAGATCGGCGATGGAGTGGATGCCGAGTGCTTGGGCGCGCTGCTTCGGAATGACAAGCGCATAGGCGTTCTCGAAGCCGAGTTCGCCCAGCAGCGTGATGTGCTGCCCCGCCAGCGTCGTCTTCAATTCGGCCAGCAGCTGCTCGCGCGGCTTTATCTCGGTGTGGTGAAACTGGTTGGCCCACAGCGTTCCGGAATAGTCGACATACAAGTCGATGTCGCCGGTGGCGAGCGCGTCGAAGATCACGTTGGAGCCGAGGCCTTCGCGGGTAGTGGCGGCAAGACCTGCCGCGCGCAGCCGCTGGGCCAGGAGTGACGAGAGCACATATTGTTCGGCGAAGGTTTTTGCGCCGACGGTATAGGTCGATTGCGAGCGCGAAAGCTGCGGCACCAGCGTCGCCGCCACCAGCGCGGCGATGCCAAGACCGCCGAGCGAGGTGCGCAGCCGGCTGCGGTTGGCGATGCCGGTTTCGATCAGCGCCAGCAATTGATCCACCGCCAATGCCAGCACGGCGGCGGCAAGGCAGCCGAACAGCACGAACACCCAGTTCTGGGTCTGCAATCCGGCAAAGATGTAATTGCCCAGACTGGTCTGGCCGATCGGCGTCGACAGGGTGGCGGTGCCGATCACCCACACCGCTGCGGTGCGGATCCCCGCCATCATCACCGGCAGCGCCAGCGGCAGTTCCACCTTGAACAGCGACTGGCGCTCGGTCATGCCGACGCCTTGCGCAGCCTCGACGATGGCGGGATCGACGCCGTTGAGCCCGGTGATGGTGTTGCGCAGCACCGGCAGCATGGAATAGAGCGCCAGTGCCAATACCGCCGGCAGGAAGCCGAACGCCGAAAAGCTCAGCCCGAACCAGTTGAGCGACAGCGCCGCCAGCGCCAGCAGCAGCGGATAGAACAGCGCCAACAGCGCCAGCCCCGGCACGGTCTGCACGATGGAGGCGAGACCGAGCAGGGCGCCGCGCATCGCCGGACGGTTGCGCGCTGCGATCGCCAGCGGCAGGCTGACCACAAGCCCCAGCGCCAGCGCGGTGACGCTGACGCGGACATGGTTGCCGAGATAATCCGGCAGATGCGCCAGCGCCTCGTTCCAGCGTGGATCGGCGAGGAGGTTCATGCGCCGCCATCCCGCGGCAACAGCGTCGCCAGCCGTTCGGCCTGGCGGCGCGGCGTGCGCAACAGTTCGCCGACATAGCGATCGGTGCTGGCAGTGAGTTGTTTCGGCGTGCCCTCGGCGAGCAGTTTTCCGCTCCGCATCACCGCGACCCGGTCGGCCAGCAGGATGGCCTCGGTCATGTCGTGGGTGATCATGACCGTGGTGAGCCCAAGCTTGTTGTGCAGGGCGCGAAAATCGTCGCCGAGCGCGTCGCGGGTCAACGGATCGAGCGCGCCGAACGGCTCGTCCATCAACACGATGCGCGGCCTCGCCGCCAGCGCCCGGGCGACACCGACGCGCTGGCGCTGGCCGCCGCTGAGTTCGCGCGGAAACCGGTCGCGATGCGCGGCGCGGTCGAGCCGCACCAGATCGATCAGTTCATCCACCCGCGCCGAAATTTCGTCCGCCGGCGTGCCCAGCAGTTTCGGGGTGATGCCGATGTTGTCGGCGACGCTCAGGTGCGGAAACAGCCCGCCGCTCTGGAACACATAGCCGATGCGCCGGCGCAGGCCGATCGGATCGACCGACCTTACGTCTTCGCCCTCGACGCGGATGGTGCCGCGGTCGGCCTCGATCAGCCGGTTGGTCAGCCGCAGCAGCGTGGTCTTGCCGGACCCGGAGCCGCCGACAATGGCGAGAAACTCGCCCTCGGCCACGCTGAGCGAAACATCATCGACAGCCCTGACGCGGCCGCCATCGAAAGTTTTTTCGACGTTGGCAAAGGCGATCAGGGGCGGGGCGTCGCTCATGGTGCGTGGCTAGCATAGTGCAGGGGGGCTCACCAAGCCACCCTGGGCTACTGCCGCGTTCGGCCGCTCCCCGTTGAATTGTCCGGGCCCGGGCGCTAATGATCACCACCAAACCATTGATCCGGGGCAACGCGTGCAGGCAGCCGAAGCCGCAACATCGACGGCGGTCGCGCTTGACGACACCTCGGTGGCGTTTCGCCTCGAGGACGGGCGGCTTTACACCGCGGTGGAGAAGGCGCGCCTTGCGGCCGGGCACGGCGAGTTCGTCGCCATTGTCGGGCCGACCGGCTGCGGAAAGTCGACGCTGCTCAACGTCGCGGCCGGGCTGTTGCGGCCGGCGGCGGGATCGGTGCGGATCTTTGGTGCGCCGCTGTCGGGACTGAACCGGCAGGCCGGTTACCTGTTTCAGGCCGACGCGCTGTTTCCCTGGAAGAGCGCGCGCGACAACGTCGCCATCGGCCTCGAGGTCAAGGGGGTGGCGCGCGGCGAGGCGCTTGACGCCGCGCAGCGCTGGCTGACGTCGGTGGGCTTGGGTGGCTTCGGCGACCGCTATCCGCACATGCTCTCCGGCGGGCAGCGCAAGCGCGTCGGCCTCGCCCAGGTGCTGATCCGCGACCCGAAGATCCTGCTGATGGACGAGCCGTTCGGCCCGCTCGATGCCCAGACCCGGCAGATCATGGGCAACCTGTTGCTGCAACTGTTGACCGCGGACCGCAAGGCGGTACTGTTCGTCACCCACGACCTGGAGGAAGCGATCGCGCTGGCCGACCGGGTCGTGATCATGTCGGCGGGGCCGGGCTCGCGTATCATCGGCGACTGGAAGGTCGAACTGCCGCGGCCGCGCGATAGTTTCGAAGTCCGCATGGAAAAGGACTTTCACTCCCTTCATCGTGAGATATGGAGTGTTCTCAAGGAAGAGGTGTTGAGGGGTTACGCCCAATCGGGCGCGGGGTGACGGCGCTGCGGCGGCCGTATTCAAGAGAAGAAGTCATTAAGGCGCTCGACGGCCACCCCAAACAGGCCACCGGCTTGATCGCCACCCTCTCGAAGCAGTAGGGTCAACAAGGTACAGTCCATCAACGTCATTGCGAGGAGCTCTTGCGACGAAGCAATCCAGTCTTCCTTTGCGGCTTCTGGATTGCTTCGCTTCGCTCGCAATGACGTTGAGAGTTTTTTGGTCACCCTCCACGGTCATTGCTAGCGAAGCGCTCATGTCCCGTCTGCCACTGCTGTTCTTCCAACTGCTCGTCGCTGTCGTGGCGCTCGGGCTGTGGCAGTTGCTGGCCACCGTGCCGGTGTTCGGTCACATCCTGCTGCCGCCGTTTTTCTTTTCCAATCCGGTGGACGTCGCCAGCCAGATCTTCGTCTGGTTCGCGACCGGCGTGATCTGGAAGCACCTCTTGATCACGCTGTGGGAATCGATGCTGGCGTTTGCGATCGGTTCGCTCGGCGGCGTCGCGATCGGTTTCTGGTTCGCGCGCCAGCCGACGGTGGCGGCGATCTTCGATCCCTATGTCAAGATGGCCAACGCGCTGCCGCGCGTGGTGCTGGCGCCGATCTTCACGCTGTGGCTCGGGCTCGGCATCTGGTCGAAGGTGGCGCTCGGCGTCACGCTAGTGTTCTTCATCGTGTTCTTCAATGTCTACCAGGGCGTGCGCGAGGTCTCCCTGACCGTGCTCGCCAATGGCCGCATGCTCGGCATGACCGAGCGGCAGTTGATGCGGCACGTGTTCTGGCCTTCGGCGCTGTCGTGGATGTTTTCGTCGCTGCATACCTCGGTGGGCTTTGCCGTGGTCGGCGCCGTGGTCGGCGAATATCTCGGCTCCGCCGCCGGTCTCGGCTACCTGATCCAGCAGGCCGAAGGTATCTTCGACGTCGCCGGCGTGTTTGCCGGCATGTTCGTGCTGTCGGCGTTCGTGATCCTGATCGATCTCGCGGTGACGCTGGTCGAGCGGCGGCTATTGGTGTGGAAGCCCGACGCCGCGGAAGCGCGCGGCTGACGATGAAGCGGCAAGCGCAGCGCGCCGCCTCTTCTCGGGAGAGGCGGCAGAACGCTTCGATACGCGCCTCAGTCCAGCATCTTGGTATCGTCCGGCGCCTGCGGCGGCGTCTTGATGGCAATGGCCTTGAGCGGCCGGCCGTCCGGTTTGGTGCCGCCGTGCGCGGTGCCCTTGGGGATGACGACGAGGTCTCCCGGTTTGACGTGAACTTCCTTGTCACCGAGCCAGATCGTTCCGGTGCCTTCGAGAATGTACTGGATCTCGTTGGTATTGGGATGCATGTGCTTGCCGACATTGCCGTCCTGGATCGCGATCGTGGCGCCGTCGGCCGACATGAAGGTTTTCGAATGCATGCCGCCGGCATTGGCGGCACCAAGCGCATCGCCGGAGAAATCCTGCGTATGGATGATTTGCGCGGTGATGCTTTCGGCGGCCAGCGCCGGACGCAACAGGTGCGTTACGCCGCAGCCGGCGGCGAACGCAGCGGCGATGGCAATCGTGGTGGTCATGCGGTTCATCAAGTTCCTCCCCATTTTGCAGATTTTTATTGGCGGGATGTTAAGCCACCAAAGGACTAATGAACAGGGCCGTCGAACCGCCTTCTCAAGCCCTGCGCGCTGCTCTATCGTGCGACCAACTTTAGCATGGAGGATACCATGAGGACGATGTTTGCCAGGCTTGCAGGATCGCTGCTGGCGCTGTTTCTGCTCTCCGATATTGCTGCGGCGCAAAGCAAGATCACCATCGCCGTCGGTGGCGGCGCCTGCCTGTGCTACCTGCCCACCGTGCTCGCCAGGCAGCTCGGCGAATTCGACAAGGCGGGTCTCGCGGTCGAGCTGGTCGACCTGAAGGGCGGCTCCGATGCGCTCAAGGCGGTGATCGGCGGCAGCGCCGACGTGGTGTCGGGCTATTTCGACCACTGCGTCAATCTCGCCGCCAAGAAGCAGGAACTGGTGTCGTTCGTGGTCTACGACCGCTATCCGGGGCTGGTGCTGGTGGTATCGCCCAAGCACAATGGCGAAATCAAATCGGTCAAGGATCTGGCCGGCAAGAAGGTCGGCGTCAGCGCGCCGGGTTCGTCGACCGATTTCTTCCTCAAGTATCTGCTGAAGAAGAACGGCCTCGATCCGACCAGCGCGTCCGTGATCGGTGTCGGCCTCGGCGCCACCGCGGTCGCCGCCATGGAGCAGGGCCAGATCGATGCGGCGGTGATGCTGGATCCCTCCGTCACGGTGCTGCAGGGCAGCCATCCCGATCTCGTCATCCTGGCCGATACCCGCACCCAGAAAGACACCCTGGCGATGTTCGGCGGCGAATACCCGGGCGGCGCGCTGTATTCCACAGCCGCCTGGGTCGCCTCGCACGACAAGGAAGTGCAGGGTCTGGCCACCGCGATCCTGAACACGCTGAAGTGGATTCACAGCCACTCGGCCGAGGATATCATGGCCAAAATGCCGCCGGAACTGGTCGGAAAGGACAAGGAACTCTATCTCGCCGCGCTCAAGAACACGATCCCGATGTATTCGCAGAACGGCATCATGGATCCCAAGGGCGCGGCCGCCGTGCTCGCGGTGTTCAGCGAGGGCTCGCCTGAGGTCGCCAAGGCCAACATCGACGTCAGCAAGACCTACACCAACAAATACGTCGAAGCCGCCGGCAAGCTGGGGATGAATGCGAAATAGGGCGGCGGCGGCCACAACTGCGATGTCGTCGCCGACCATCCATCGGATCACCGAGCTTGATCTGCGGCTGGAGCGCCGGCCGTGGCCTTTCGCCGACGAACGGCGCGCGGAAATCGAGGCGTATTTCGCGCGCCTGCAGCAGCACAAGCCGCAGCTCTGGAACGGGCGCATCCTGATGGCGCGCGACCGGGTCTTCGACGGTAGCCGCTACCGCGCGAGCTATTTCGAAACCGATTTCGCGAGCTTCCTTGCCTGGCGCGACTGGGGCCATCCCGACCGCGCCGTGTTCAATTGCTTTGGCATGGGCGCGCTGCGCTGCGCCGACGGTACCTTCGTGCTCGGCGAGATGGGCGATCACACCGCGAATGCCGGGCGGATCTATTTCCCGTCGGGAACGCCCGATCTCGCCGATCTGCGCGGCACCACGGTGGATATCGGCGGCAGCGTCGTGCGCGAGGTCGAGGAGGAAACCGGCCTGACGCTGAAGGATTATCGCGTCGCCGACCATTGGGATTGCGTGGTGGCCGGAACCTCGGTGGCGATGATGCGGACGCTGCATGCCGTGCTATCAGGCGAGGCGCTGCGCGCGAAAATCGAAGCCCATCTGGCCGGCGAGAGTTCGCCGGAACTGGTCGGTATTCATCTGGTGCGCGACCTCGGCGATCTCAGGCCGACGATGCCGGTTTTCGTCACGGCGTTTCTTGAGCAGCAATTGGGGTCATCCCCGACATGAGCAAGAAATCATCTGCGCCGTCTGTCACGAGCCGGCTCAGCGAATTCGTCGAGCCGTTCCGTTGCGATGGTTCGACGGAGTTTCATCTCAAGTCGCACAAGACTGCGGAGCGGGGCGGCCTCGACAAGGAAAAGGGCGAGAAGATCATCGAGGCCAACCGCAAGCGGCTCAACGATCTGCAGGAGAAGCTCTACGCCCAGGACCGCTGGTCGCTGCTGCTGATTTTCCAGGGCATGGACGCGGCCGGCAAGGACAGCGCGATCAAGAGCATATTCGATGGCGTCAATCCACAGGGCTGCGAAGTCACTTCGTTCAAACAGCCGTCGGTGCACGAACTCGACCACGACTTCATGTGGCGCAGTGCTGTTGCGCTGCCCGAGCGCGGCCGCATCGGCATTTTCAACCGCTCCTACTACGAGGAATGCCTGGTGGTGCGGGTACATCCGGAATTTCTCGCCAAGGAAAAGCTGCCGCACTCTCTGGTGACCAGGGACATCTGGCGCCAGCGGTTCGAGGACATCTCGGCGTTCGAGCGGTACCTTTCGCGCAACGGCACCGTGGTCCTGAAATTCTTTCTCAATGTGTCGAAGCAGGAACAGCGCCAGCGGTTTCTGGAACGGCTGGAAATTCCGGCGAAGAACTGGAAGTTTTCCATGAACGACGTCACCGAACGCGGCTATTGGGCCAAATACCAGGCCGCATACCAGGAGGTCATCCGGCATACCTCGACGGCGACCGCGCCCTGGCACGTGGTGCCGGCCGACCACAAGTGGTTCGCGCGGGTGGTGATCGGCTCGACCATTGTTAGCGCCTTGGACAAACTCGACCTCAAGTTCCCGAAGGTCGACAAGGCGTCGCGCCACGAGTTCAAGGCGGTCCGGACCGCGCTGGAAAACGAAGGCAAGAAGGTCAGGAAGGCGGCGGTGAGGCCGAAGCAGAAAGGGCCCGGATAACGAGATCCCGGTCGCCTTCGATCGCCGGGGATCAGGTCAGTGCAGCTGACCATCTTTTTGCATTGCGAGGGCCCCGGTTTGTCGTCTAGAAGGGGGTAGGTGCGGGATCGGCAACCATCCGTCAACGGTTTGGGCCGATTATGCGTGCCGAAGGTGTGGCATGACGATTCGCGGTGACATGTCTGGAGTTCACGGGGGAGTGGCGCAAGCCGCCGGTCCCGAAGCGATTCCGGCTGCTGCGACCTGCGATCGAGCTTCGCTCGATCGGACCACCCTCATTCTCGGCGGGCTGCTGCTTCTTATCGGCCCCTGAGCGCCGTCTGGGCATCCGTGCCTGGGCACTCAGGGGTCTTGCAAGTTAACCAGCCCCTCCAGCGCCCAGACCAGAAGCGCGCCAGACCAAAAGGAATTTTTCCATGACTTCCCCGAACAAGTCCGAAAAGGACCGCGTCGTCATATTCGACACCACCTTGCGCGACGGCGAACAGTGCCCCGGCGCCACGATGACCTTCGAGGAGAAGATCGAAATTGCCGAAATGCTCGACGACATGGGCGTCGACATCATCGAGGCCGGTTTTCCGATTACCTCGGAAGGCGACTTCCAGGCCGTCAGCGAAATCGCCCGCCGCTCCAAGAACGCGGTCATCGCAGGTCTGTCGCGGGCGAACCCGAAGGACATCGACCGCTGCGCCGAAGCGGTGAAATTCGCCAAACGCGGCCGCGTCCACACTGTGATCGCAACCTCGCCGCTGCACATGCGCGTCAAGCTCAACATGACGCCGGAGCAGGTGATGGAGCTCTCGATCGCCAACGTCACCCGCGCCCGCAACCAGATCGACGACGTCGAATGGTCGGCCGAAGACGCTACCCGCAGCGAAATGGACTATCTCTGCCGTATCGTCGAGGCCGTGATCAAGGCCGGGGCGACCACGGTCAACATCCCCGATACGGTCGGCTATACCACGCCCGAGGAATATGCCCGCTTCATGCGCACGCTGATCGAGCGGGTGCCGAACTCCGACAAGGCGGTGTTCTCGGTGCATTGCCATAACGATCTCGGCATGGCGGTGGCGAATTCATTGGCCGGCATCGCCGGCGGAGCGCGTCAGATCGAATGCACCGTCAACGGCATCGGCGAGCGCGCCGGCAATGCCGCACTGGAAGAAGTCGTGATGGCGATGAACGTCCGCAACGACGTGTTTCCGTGGTGGAACAAGATCGACACCACCATGCTGACGCGCGCCTCGAAAATGGTCTCGGCGGCGACCTCATTCCCGGTGCAGTACAACAAGGCGATCGTCGGCCGCAACGCCTTTGCCCATGAAAGCGGCATCCACCAGGATGGCGTTCTCAAGGATGCCTCGACCTACGAAATCATGCGGCCGGAAACCGTCGGCCTGAAGCAGTCGTCGCTGGTGCTGGGCAAGCACTCCGGCCGCCATGCCTTCGTCCACAAGCTGGAGGAGATGGGCTACAAGCTCGGCGCCAACCAGCTCGAAGACGCCTTCGTGCGGATGAAGGCGCTGGCCGACCGCAAGAAGGACATCTACGACGAGGACATCGAGGCGCTGGTCGACCAGGAGATCGCCGACTCCCACGACCGCATCAAGCTGACGTCGCTGACGGTGATCGCCGGCACCCGCGGCCCGCAGCGCGCCACCATGAAGCTCGACGTCGACGGCCAGATCCGGATCGAGGAGGCCGAAGGCAACGGTCCGGTCGATGCGGTCTTCAATTGCATCAAGGCGCTGGTGCCGCACGAGGCCAAGCTGGAACTGTACCAGGTCCACGCCGTGACCGAGGGCACCGACGCGCAAGCGGAGGTCTCGGTCCGGTTGGCCCATGAGGGCCGCTCGATGACCTCGCGGGCGTCCGATCCCGACACCCTGGTGGCCTCGGCCAAGGCCTATCTCGGCGCGCTCAACAAGATCGTCATGAAGCGCCAGCGCGACATGCCGGCGGCGGCGGCGAGCTGAGCTTTGCTCGCTGGGCTCTCCCTGCCTTGCGCGGGGAGAGCTCGAATTTCCGACCACCGTTGGAATTTCGGCCAGGATCCTGGCTGCCGAAAAGCCCGGCGCCCGGGCCTTTTGCACTGCAGCAATTTACCAAAAAGCCTCCGTGCAACCGGCCCCTGCTAAAGGGGCAATGGCATTTCGTTTCGCTTGTATGTATTGCTTCTGGTGGCATACCACCACCGGAGCCGCGCGTCGGCGCGCTCCCAAATAATCAAATCGGAGGAACCATGCGCAAATTGATCCTGGCTGCGGCATCGGCTGCCGTCTTCGCACTGATCGGACCGGCGTCGGCGCAAGCGCCCATCGTCATCAAGTTCAGCCACGTCGTCGCCGCCGATACGCCGAAGGGCAAGGCCGCCGACAAGTTCAAGGAATTGGCCGAAAAGTATTCCAACGGCAAGGTCAAGGTCGAGGTCTATCCGAACTCGACGCTGTACAAGGACAAGGAAGAACTCGAAGCGCTGCAGCTCGGTGCGGTGCAGATGCTGGCGCCGTCGAACTCCAAGTTCGGCCCGATCGGCATCAAGGAATTCGAGGTGTTCGATCTTCCCTACATCCTGCCCGACCTGAAGACGCTGCGCAAAGTCACCGATGGTCCGCTCGGCGCCAGGCTTTTGAAGCTGCTCGACCCCAAGGGCATGACGGGTCTCGCCTATTGGGACAACGGCTTCAAGCAGATGTCGGCGAACAAGAAGCTGCTGACGCCGGCCGACTACAAGGGCCTGAAATTCCGCATCCAGTCGTCGAAGGTTCTGGAGGCGCAGTTCCGCGCGCTGGGTTCGATCCCCCAGGTGATGGCGTTCTCGGACGTTTACCAGGCGCTGCAGACCGGCGTGGTCGACGGGCAGGAGAACACCTGGTCGAACATCTATACCCAGAAAATGCATGAGGTGCAGAAATACGCCACCGTCACCAACCACGGCTACATCGGCTACGTCGTGGTTGTGAACAAGAAGTTCTGGGACGGATTGCCGGCGGACGTTCGCGCCGCCTGCGAAAAGGCCATGAAGGAAGCCACCGAATACGGCAACAGCCAGTCGGCGAAGGAAAACGAGGACGCGCTGGCCGAGATCAAGAAGTCCGGCAAGACCGAGATCGTCGCGCTGACGCCCGAGCAGGACGACGCGATGCGCAAGGCGATGATGCCGGTCTACAAGGATGTGTCGTCGCGGGTCGGTCAGCCGCTGATCGACGAATTCCTGAAAGAAACCGGCCGCGGCCCGATGAACTGACGCTATCGACCAACAACGCCGCGGCAGACGCCGTGGCAAGGGGTGCATGATCGGGCGGCCTCCTTGGCCGCCCGATTGTCACGGGGGACCATATGTTGTTACGCATTCTCGACCGGCTCGAGGAGATCATCATCGCGGGCCTGATGGGAGCCGCGACGGTGCTCACTTTCATCACGGTGACGCATCGCTACCTGGTCGACGTGCCGGTGCTGTATCCATACCTGTTCGGGATCAACCTCGCCTGGTCCCAGGAACTGTGCATCTACATGTTCATCTGGATGGCCAAGTTCGGCGCCGCCTACGGCGTGCGGGCCGGCATCCATGTCGGCGTCGACGTGCTGATCAATCGCCTCAACGACCAGTGGCGCAGGGGCGTCATCCTGTTCGGCCTCGCCGGCGGAGCGCTGTTCACGGCCATCGTCGGCACCATGGGCGCCAAGTTCGTCATCGAGTTGATGTCCACCGACCAGACCTCGCCCGATCTCGAAATTCCGAGCTGGATCGTCTACGGCTGCATCCCGCTCGGCTCCTATCTGATGTGCTTCCGTTTCCTGCAGGTGATCTGGACGTATTGGCGCACCGGCGAACTGCCGCATCATGATGTGACGCATGTCGAAGGTGTCGAGGTCAGCCAGCAGGCTCCGATCTCGCTCGGAGAAGCGTAATGAGCGCCGCGCTGATCTTCGGGCTGCTGTTCGCCTTGATGCTGACCGGCATGCCGATCTCGATTTCGCTCGGCCTCACCGTTCTGACCTTCCTGTTCACGATGACCGAGGTGCCGATCGAAAGCGTCGGACTGAAGCTGTTTTCCGGCCTCGACAATTTCGGCATCATGGCGATCCCGTTCTTCATCCTGGCCGGCACGTTCCTGACCCGTGGCGGCGTCGCCCGCCGCATGATCGCCTTCACCACCTCGCTGGTCGGGCATCTGCCCGGCGGGCTCGGGCTGGCCGGCGTCGCGGCGTGCGCGATGTTCGCGGCGATTTCGGGTTCCAGTGTCGCCACCGTGGTGGCGATCGGTTCGATCATGATGCCGGCGATGGTGCAATACGGCTATCCGCGCCGCTTCGGCGTCGGCGTGATCTCGACCTCGGGTGCACTCGGCATCCTGGTGCCGCCGTCGATCATCCTGGTGCTGTACGGAGTCTCGACCAACACCTCGATCGGGGCGCTGTTCATGGCCGGCATCGTGCCGGGCATCATGCTGGCGCTGATGCTGGCCGGCGTGACCTTTTATGTCGCCTGGCGCAACGGCTATCCGAAAATGAAAAAGGCCTCCATCGGCCAGCAATTCACTGCGTTCCGCGAAAGCCTCTGGGGCCTGCTGCTGATCGGAATCGTGCTTGGCGGCATCTATGGCGGCGTGTTTACGCCGACCGAAGCGGCCGCGGTGGCTGCGGTTTACGCCTTCTTCATCACGGTTTTCGTCTACAAGGAACTGAAGCTCACCGAAGTGCCCAAGGTGCTGCTGCAGGCCGCCAGCATGAGTTCCATGCTGCTCTACATCATCACCAACGCGGTGCTGTTCTCGTTCCTGATGACCCACGAGCAGATTCCGCAGGTGATGGCCGCCTGGATCATCGACAAGAATTTCTCGATCTGGATGTTCCTGCTGGTCGTCAACATCATCCTGCTGCTGGCCGGCAACGTGATGGATCCGTCGTCGATCCTCCTGATCATGGCGCCGATCCTGTTTCCGCTGGCCACCAAGCTCGGCGTGCATCCGGTGCATCTCGGCGTGTTGATGATCGTCAACACCGAAGTCGGCCTGTGCCACCCGCCGGTCGGCCTCAACCTGTATATCGCCTCGAGTATCGCCAAGATGGGAATCAGCGAAATCACCATCGCGGTGCTGCCCTGGCTGTGCGCGATGCTGGTGTTTCTCGGGCTGATCACCTACATCCCGGAAATCTCGCTGTGGCTGCCGCGCCTGCTCCACATGATCTGAAATGTTTCGATACATTCGAAGCATGATGACGGTTTGAAGACCGGTCATCCCCGGTTCATGCGCATTACATCTTGGTAAGAGAGAGCACTGTTGCCAACTTGTAAGTTGATTGCACGGGCCACCGCGCCCATTCTTGCGCGACTTGCACAGGAGGTTCGCATGAACAAGGCAATTCTCGCTGGGTTGGCGGCGCTCGTCATTGCGGGATCCACCGCGGTCTATGCCCAGCATCGTCCCTGGTTCCAGGAACACGCGCGCATGAGTCCGGAGGACAGGGCGGCGTTTGCGGATGCGCGGATCGCCGCGGTCAAGGCGGGCCTCAAGCTGACGCCAGACCAGGAAAAGCTGTGGCCGCCGGTCGAGAGTGCAGTGCGGGATTTCGCCAGATTGCGCATCGACCGCGCCAACGCCCGGATGAATGCGCCGCCAAGCGATGCGCAGCAGCCTGACGATCCGGTGGCGCGGCTGCGGGAACGGGCCGACAACATGGCCGCCAGCGCGGCCGCCATGAAGAAGATCGCCGATGCCGCCGATCCGCTCTACAAAACCCTCGACGACGGCCAGAAGCGCCGCCTGACGATCCTGACCCACATGGGCAACCGGTTCGGCGGCGAGGGCTGGCGACGGCGTTTCGACCGCGACGACGACCGCGATTTCGATCGCGACCGGGATCGCGGCGGTTCGGACCGCGGATTCGGCCGGGATCGCGGCCAGGCCCCGGACAGGCTCTGAGCGCCGCAACAAGCGCATTCGTTCGAACATCAGCTAAGCCGCCGGAATCCGGCGGCTTTTTGCTATTTCGCCGGCTGCAAAATCAACCGGGATAGCGGGGCCAGTTTGCTGGACATCGGGGATTCGCTTTGCTAAACGACGCCGTCCCGATGGGATTTCCGGACTGGTTCCGGGCGCATAGCTCAGTTGGTAGAGCAGATGACTCTTAATCATCGGGTCCCAGGTTCGAGCCCTGGTGCGCCCACCAGGTCTCTCTAGAGACTTAGCCCAACCTGAAACCAGAACGGATTGCTTCGCGCGACACCGTGCGACGTTTGTCGACGCGGATTCGGCCTGAAACATCCCGCTTCAGGCGGTTTTGCCTCGTTCCATTTCCCGCCACCTGATCATGCGGGCAATCCCCTCTTCGAATGAAATCTGCGGCTTCCAGCCGAGCATCCGCTCGATCTTCTCGATCGAGAAATCCAGTTTGGTCGAGACCGCGGCGCGGATCTTTCCGGCCGGCGTTTTGTATTCGGGCTCGAGATTGGTGGCCGTGATCTTCTGAACGATTTCGACCAGCCGGTTGAGGGTCGTCGCGCTGCCGGTGGCGACGTTGAAGCTCTCGCGCGATACGTCGCTCTCCATCGCCACAAGATTGGCGCGGGCGACGTCGGCGACGTGGATGTAGTCGTGCACCTCGCGGCCGTCGTCAGGGATAACCGGCCGTTCGCCCTTCTTCAGCCGTTCATAGGTGTCGATGATGTAGACCGAGTTGACCGCGCGCAGGTGCTGGCGCTCGCCATAGACCGAGGAGTACCGAAGCGATATCGATTTCACGCCATGGCGATCGTGGTACAGCTTGCCGATATTTTCTCCCATGATCTTGGAGGCCGCGTAGAGCGCGGCTCCCGGCTGCAGGTTGCTCCAGGTCCAGGGCGTGGTCTCATCAATGAGATCGGCGGAGGGCTCGCCATAGGCGGCGATCGAGGAGGAGAAAATCACCCTGCCGACACCGCGGTATCGCGCGGCTTCGAATACATTCATCATACCCTGGACGTTGACGGCGACGCCGAGATGCGGGTTTTGCGTCAATGGCAAAGTGAGGAAACCGGCCGCGGCAAAGATGCCGTCGACGGCCTCGAGGCCGTCAAAAAGTTCGTTGACCCGCAGGATATCGCCGCGCAAGAATTTCACGCGTGGATTTTGCACGAGGTCACTGATGCCCTCGGGCGAGCCCAGCGAATAGTTGTCGAAAAGGATCACCTCGCGCGCGTCGGCGGCAACAAGCTGTTCGGTGATATGGGCTCCGATCATGCTGGCGCCGCCGGTGATCAGGAACTTGCCGCCTTTGATCTTCATCGCTTCATCCTTTCGCCGGTCCGACCGCCGGATTCGGCGGGTCGGACCGGGTTTAAAGTGCCAGGGGGAGGCGCGCCGAACTCGTCTGTCGAGGCCCGGCGCAATTTCAAAGCATGATGTGGATCGATTTTTCTTCCGTATAGGAATAGAGCTCTTCCAGTCCGCGCTCGCGCCCCACGCCGCTGTTCTTGTAGCCGCCATAAGGCATGGCGCGGACATGGGCATTCACGCCGTTGATCCAGATGTAGCCCGCCTGCAGCCGCTGCGCCGTGCGCATCGCCCTGGTGATGTCGTTGGTCCAGACCGCCGCCGTCAGCCCGTACTCGACCGAATTCGCCATTCTGACCACGTCGTCGGCGTTCGACCATCGCAGCACGGAAAGTACCGGGCCGAAAATCTCCTCGCGCGCAACCTTCATGTCCTGGCTGACGTCGGCGAAAACCGTGGGCTCGACCCAGTAGCCTTTTTCAAACGCCGCGCCGGCCGGCCGCTTGCCGCCGGCGACCAGGCGCGCGCCGTCGGCGCTGGCGCCCTCGATATAGTGCCGTACTTTTTTGAGCTGGCCCGCCGAATTGATCGCCCCCATTTGCGTACTGGCTTCAAAGGGATCGCCTACCTGGATGCGCGAGACGTGGGCAAGCACCTGTTCCAGCACGGCGTCGTAGATGTCGTCATGCACCAACAGCCGGCTGGTCGAGGCACAGGATTGGCCTTGCCAGGTGAAGTTCATGCCGGCCACCGCCGCCGCAGCGACCTTCTCCACCGGTGCATCCGGAAACACGATGAACGGGTTCTTGCCGCCCAGCTCGAGCGAAACATGCTTGACCGCAACTTCCGCCGCCGAACGCTGGATCGCCATTCCGGTGCGCGCCGACCCGACGAAAGACAGCCGCTTGACCCGCGGATGACGAACCAGGGCATTGCCTATGTCCGCGTTGCCCGAAAGCATGGTGAGAACGCCCGGCGGCAGGATCTCGCTGGCGATTTCGGCAAGGATCGATGCCGACAGCGGGCTTTGTTCCGAAGGCTTCAGCACCACGGCATTTCCCGCCATCAGCGGCGACGCCATGCCGACGATCGCAAAATTGATCGGATGGTTGAAGGCGAGAATCCGGCCGACCACCCCATAGGGCTCGCGCACGGTGAAGTGGAAGTTGTCGGGCGTCGCCGGGATGCTGGAGCCCTGCAGTTCGTAACCGAGGCCCGCATAGTATCTCAACCGCTCGACGCCGCCCGAAATGTCGTTGCGCATCGGCGTGATCGGATTGCCGGTATCGGCCACCTCGACATGCAACAGATCGTCGGCGCGCTTCATGATCGCGTCGCCGAGATGCATCAGGTATTCGGAGCGCTTGGCGACCGACAGGGCGGCCCATTTGACCTGCGCCGCTTCGGCGAATTCGACCGCGCGCTCCACGTCGGTGGCGTTGCCCCGCGGAACCCTGCCGATATAGTCCTCATTGGCCGGATTGATGCACTCGATCCAGCTTCCATCGGAACTCTCGACCAGTTTTCCGCCGATCAGCATGCGGCCGGAGATCGGCGAATCGCGAAGTGCCTTTGCCGGGGCAGCTTTCAATTGGGTGACAGACATGTTCGCTCCGCTCATTACTGCCGCGTCAGTGGCGCTTTCATCATCCTATTTGGCTTCGAGCCTGGCCTTGGTGGCGAGATCCGCCCACTTCTTGTCTTCGGCCTGCATGAATGCTCCGAATGCTTCCGGACTTCCCGGACCAACCAAGGCACCTTGCTCGGAAATGCGCCTGGCGACATCGGCCGACGCCAAAGCCTGCGTGATATGCTTGTTCAGCAGCGCGATCCGTTCGGGCGGCGTGCCGGCCTTAACGACAATTCCGTTCCATCCCACCACGTCGAATCCCGGCAGGCCGGCCTCCGCCACGGTCGGGATGTCGGGAAACATCTGCGATCGCACCTTGCCGCTGACCGCGATGGGCCGCAGCATTTTCGCCTCGATCTGCGGCGCCGCCGTGATCAGGTCGATGAACGCCACGTTGACGTCGCCGCTCATCACCGCCGTCATCGCCTGCGCCGTTCCGGTATAGGGAACGTGGAGCGCGGTGATACCGGCCTGCGCCTTCAGCAATTCGAAAGCCATGTGGAACGAGGCGCCGAAGCCGCTCGACGAATAGGTGAGGGCGCCGGGGTTGTCTTTGGCATACTTGATCAACTCCGCGACCGAATGAACCGGAAGCTTGTTGTTGACGAGCAGCACGTTGGGATACGTTATCCCGAGCGTGACCGGCGTGAAGTCGGTCAGCGGTTCGAATTTCATCTGCTTGTAGATATGGGAGTTTATGGTCATCAGGCCGATGTGGCCCATCATCAGCGTGTAGCCGTCGGCCGGTGCCCCCAGCACGGACGTGGCGCCCACGTTGCCGTTGGCGCCGGGGCGATCTTCCACGACGACCGGCTGGCCGATCGACGCCTGGACCTTTTCGGCGACCAGACGCGAGACGAAATCGGCGGCCCCGCCGGGTCCGGTCGGCACGATCAACCGGATCGGTCTGACCGGAAAATCTTCGGCGCGCGCGCCATGCGACAGGCTTAGCCACGCCCCCAGAACAAACAGGATGAATTTCAACCGCATCGTTCGTCTCCGCCGAACACTATTGTTCTTGTTGCCCGGCATGGGCCCGCCAACCGATGCAAGTTTATGCGGGCCGCAACCAGAGCGCAGGCAAACTTACAATGTCGGGAGGCGCAATCAACTGCATGAAATTCTATAGAAGTATATCATAATAGTATTTCCTCGCCGCCCGGCGATGTGCTGTGCGAGGAAAGGCACATGCGGCGAACCGAGATCAAATCGTGCCAGGAGGCCAGATGTACGGCCACATCTATTACAATATCTGTCGTCCCGCTCCGGCTTTGCTCGCGGCGTATGCCGATGTTTCCACGTCTGCGCTTTCCGACGTGATGGGGCGGCATGGCGCGCTCGGTTCAAACATCCGGCCGATCTATGAGGGAATTCGCATGGTCGGCTCGGCGCTCACCGTGCTGTGTTTTCCCGGCGACAACATCATGACCCACAAGGCGTTGCAGATGGTCGAGCCGGGCGACGTCCTGGTGATCGATGACGGCGACTACGATACGGGGTGTTTCGGCCACCGCAGCGCGCTGCATGTCCGTTCCCGCGGCGGAGTTGGCGTTGTCGCCTCCGGCTCCGTACGCGACGTCGCCATGCTGCGCCGCGACCGGTTTCCGACCTTCGCCCGCGGCGTGTCGCCGCGCGCGCCGCAGAAAAATACTGCCGGTTCGATCAACGTGCCGGTCCATGTCGGCGGTATCGTCGTCTGTCCCGGCGATATTGTCGTCGGCGACGATGACGGGGTCGTGGTGGTGCCGTTGGCCATGGCTGCCGAGGTTCTCGAAAAGGCGAAAGTCCGCGAACGCCGGGAACGCGAAACCGCGGACTTGCCGCCGGGCGAGCTGCCGCCGGATCCGGCCGGTGCCGCCTTGCAGCTTGACGATCTGCTCAAGGGCAAGGTTGTGGAGCACAGGGAGCCCGTCGCGTGGGGACCGCAGCCCGCGCCGGGCTCGACCGAGCGCTGAGGTCAGCGGCGGTTCTGGCTCCGTAAAGCTTTGAATCTTTGGTCCATTTCGCCGCAGCGCCGCGCTGCCGAAGGATAACTATTTGCCCAATTCTGGCTGGTGTAGTATCGTATCCGGGTATACTGGGACGGTGCATGAAACTGCAGCAGCTTCGTTATGTGGTCGAGATCACCCGGCACGGAAATCACCTGTCCGCGGCGGCGAAAGCCTTGAACACGTCGCAGCCGGGAGTCAGCCGGCAGATCCAGTTGCTCGAGGCCGAACTCGGCATCGAGATATTCCTGAGGACGCGGAATCGCATTATCGGGCTGACCCCGTCCGGTCAGGAAGTCGTCGACATCGCCAGGCGCGTTGTCGACGACATCGGCGCGCTGCGCTCGTTGAAAGACGAAGCGTCGGCCGGCAATCGCGGCAGTTTGACCATCGGCACCACGCACACCCAGGCGCGTTACGTCCTGCCGCGTGTGATACCGTCGTTCGTAAAGGCCTATCCCGATATCGAATTGATCCTCAAGGAAGGCGACCCCGAGGAAATCTGCCAGATGGTGGAAGCCGGCGCGGCCGACCTCGCCATCGGCACCGAAACCAGCGGGAGCTTTCCGCATCTGGTGAAGCTGCCGTGCTTTGAAATAACCCGCAGCGTCGTCGCCAAGTCGGATCACCCGATTTTTGGCGTCAAGAAGCTCACGCTCAAGGACATCGCCGCCTACCCGATCATTGTCTATGGCCCGCGGCACAGCGGCCGGTTCAAGGTCATGGACGCCTTCGAGAAGGCGGGCATCGAACCCAAGATCAGCCTCAGCGCAATCGATGCCGACATCTGCAAGACCTATGTGGAACTGGGGCTCGGCATCGCGATTCTTGCCGACATCACCATCGATCCGGTGCGGGACACCAACGTCCGAGCCCGCAGCGCCCAAGGGCTTTTTGACAGCAGCATGGTTTTCGTCACCATGCGCCCGACGGCCTATGTCCGCCCGTTCGTGGTCGATTTCCTGCACAGCATTTCGCCCACGCTCACCGCGCCGGCCATCCGCGAGGCGATGCGGATTTCTCGCAAGCAGGCGATTGCCCGCGCCTAGGCGTGGCGGGTCTTCTCAAAGATGTTTCGACGCGCTTTTTCGTCACTATGCCGCAAGCCACTACCAGTATCCCAATTAAGCCTTTTATCCGGGCATCGGCAGCGACTAAGAGTACCTGGGCCAGACACCGGAGCGGGCGTGCGATGACAGCGAAGGGCGATGACAAGGCTGCGGCCTACGATGTGATCGTCGTAGGGGGTGGAAACGCGGCGCTCTGTGCCGCCATCACCGCGCGGGAAGAGGGCGCCACGGTGCTGCTGCTGGAGCGCGCGCCGGAACAGGAACGCGGCGGCAACAGCTCCTTCACCGAAGGCCTGATGCGGTTCTGCTATAACGGCTCGGACGATATCCGGGCGCTCTCCCCGGATCTTACGCCGGACGAGCTGGCCAGCGATTTCGGGCGCTATACCGAAGACACGTTTTTCGACGACATGGCGCGCGTGACGCAGAACCGCACCGATCCGGATCTATGCGAGATCCTGGTCAGGCAAAGCAATGCGACGATGCATTGGATGCGGCGCCAGGGCATCCGTTTCCTGCCTCAATTCGGCCGCCAGGCATTCAAGGTCGACGGCAAGTTCACCTTTTGGGGCGGTGCGACCCTTGCGGCAGTCGGCGGCGGCCGCGGGTTGGTCGATCAACTCTACCGCGCGGCGGAGAAAGCCGGTGTCCAGGTTCACTATGACGCATGGGTGCGCGACCTCGTTCACTCCGATCTCGGCGTTACCGGCGTCGTGGTCAGGCTCGACGGTGTCACGCAGCAAATTTCCGCCAAAAGTGTCGTCCTGGCATGCGGGGGGTTCGAGGCCAACGGGGTCTGGCGCGCCCGTCATCTCGGCCCTGGCTGGGATCTGGCCAAGGTCCGGGGCAGCAGGTTCAACTGCGGCGATGGCCTTGACATGGCGCTGCGCATCGGCGCGCAGCCGGCCGGCCATTGGTCCGGCTGTCACGCGGTCGGCTGGGAGCGCTATGCCGACGACTTCGGCAGTTTCGATACCATGGATGATTACGAGCGGGATAACTATCCGTTCTCGATCATGGTCAACAGCGAGGGCAAGCGCTTCCTCGACGAGGGAGCCGACATCCGCAACTATACCTATGCCAAGTATGGCAGGATCATCCTGCAGCAGCCGGGGCAGTTTGCCTGGCAGATATTCGATTCGTCGGTCACGCACATGCTGCGGCCGGAGTATCGCGCCCGGCGCGTGACCAAGGTGATCGCGAATTCCATTGAGGAACTGGCGGACAAGCTCGACGACGTCAACCGCGACGCGCTGATCGAAACCATCCAGACCTTCAACGCGTCGATCACCCGGGAGGTGCCGTTCAGCCCCAACGTCAAGGACGGGCGCCGGACGCGGGGTCTCGACATTCCAAAGTCGAACTGGGCGGTGGCGCTCGAGAATCCGCCGTTCGAGGCCTACGCCGTGACCTGCGGGATCACCTTCACCTTTGGCGGCCTCAAGGTCACGACCGATACGCGAGGTGCTCGACACCGGCGGCCGCATCATTCCCGGCCTGTTCACCGCGGGCGAGATGCTCGGCGGGCTGTTCTATTTCAACTATCCCGGCGCCACCGGCTTGACGAGCGGCGCGGTATTCGGCCGTATTGCCGGGCGGAGCGCTGCCCGTGCTGCCCGTGCGCCGGCCGCCAACGTCGCATGAGGAGGCGCGTGGGGTGGACCGGGGCCGCGGCGCAGGCTGGAATGTCCGTTATGTCATGTTCGCTATATCGTGGCGTGCATAGCAGTATCTCATCTTGAGCTTTTATCTGCGCCTTGATGGTCACTAAGGTTGCTCCAACAAAAGCAGGCGGAAACACGCAATGTGGAGGTCTTTGTTTCTTGGTGCGGCGCTGACTTTCGCGGCCGCGGGTGGCGCTGTGGCGGACGACGTCAACTATCCGACCGGGATCGTTCGGATGATCTCGCCGTTCGAGGCCGGTGGCGGCAACGATGCCATGGCGCGCACGCTGGCGCAGAAGTTTTCCGAGCTCTGGAAGAAGAACGCAATCGTCGAGGACAAGCCGGGCGGCAACGGCAACATCGGAACCGACTATGTCGCCCGCGCGAAGGCGGACGGCCATACGCTGCTGGTAACGACCAATGCCACCATCGTCATCAATCCCCAGCTGTTCAAAAGCACCGTGCGATACGATCCAGTGAACGACTTTGCGCCGGTCAGCCTGCTGGCGAAGCAGCCCTTTGTGCTGGTGGTGCATCCCTCGCTGCCGATCAAGTCCTTTGCCGAGCTCGTCGATTACGCGAGGTCCCACCCGGGCAAACTGAATTTCGCGTCGTCGGGGGCGGGCGGCGGCGCCCATCTTTCCGGCGAGATGCTGAAGACGCTCCTGCATCTCGATATGACGCATGTGCCGTACAAGGGCGCGGCACCGGCCCTGCTGGCGGTGCTTGCGGGACAAGTCGATTTCATGTTCGTTGCGATCCTCACGGCCCGGCCGTACCTGGAAAACGGGGAATTGCGTGCGCTTGCCGTCACCAGCAAAACCCGCAATCCGAGTACACCCAAGCTGCCGGCCGTGGCCGAGTATCCGGGGCTCGAAGGATTTCGAGGCCGATCTCTGGTATGGCCTGTTGGCGCCGGGCAAGACCGATCCGGCGATCGTCAACCAGATCTACCTTGCGACCCGTCGCGCGCTGGAAGATCCCGCCGTCAGGGACCACTTCGAGTCGTTCGGCACGGTGCTGGTCGGCAGCTCACCGGACGAGTTCGCCGGCACCATCAAGGACGACGTTGCCAAATGGGCCCGTGTGATCGCCGCATCCGGTATCGACAAGCAGCTGTGATGCCAAACATGCCAACCCTCATCTCAATACGCTTCAACATCGCGGAGACAACGTGAAACAGGAAACACCGCCGCGGGCCTGGGCCCGCGAAATCTTCGATGTCTTCAAGCAGGTGGGCATCGAACAGGTAGCCTTTGTGCCGGATGCCGGCCACACCCAGTTGATCAAGGACTGCGAAGCCGACAACACGATTTCCAGCGTGTCGCTCACCTCGGAACAGGAGGGGGTGGCGATGCTGGCGGGCGCCTGGCTCGGCGGTCAGCGCGGCGCGCTGCTGATGCAGTCCTCAGGAGTCGGCAACTGCATCAACATGCTCAGCGTCATCCAGGAATGCCGGTTTCCCCTGCTGATGGTCGTCACCATGCGTGGCGAATGGGGCGAGTTCAACCCGTGGCAACTGCCGATGGGCCAGAGCACCCAGCAGGTGCTGGAACATGCCGGAGTGATCGTGCAGCGCGCCGACCGCGCTGAAGAGGTTCGCGACGTGGTTCATGCGGCGGCGTTGATGACCTTCAGCTCAAATCGGCCGATCGCCGTGCTGCTCGGCCAGCGCCTCATCGGATTCAAGGATTGGAGCAAGTGATCATGCCGGATCAAAAGCAGGGAACACTGGATCGCCGCGTGGTGATGGACCATCTGCTCAGGGGCCGCGGCGACGCCCTGATGGTCACCGGTCTCGGGTCGACATGTTACGACGCCGGCACCGCGGATCACCCGAACACGTTTTACCTGTGGGGCGGGATGGGCGCCGCGGCGATGATGGGCCTCGGGCTTGCCCTTGCCCAGCCCACGCGCCGGGTCGTGGTCGTTACCGGTGACGGTGAAATGCTGATGGGGCTTGGCGCATTCGCCACCATCGGCGCCAAATCGCCGAACAATCTCTCGATCATCGTCATCGACAATGAGCACTACAGCGAAACCGGCATGCAGCCGACCCATACCCATCGCGGCGTCAGCCTCGCGGCCGTCGCCAAGGCCTGCAACTTTCCAAGCTCCGAGACCATCTACACGGAGAAGGAACTGACCTCCGATATCCCCGCCCTGTTCACCGGATCCAGCCTGGCGTTTCGGGACATCAAGGTGAACACCCAGCGTTATCCGATGTCGATCCGGATGCGCGATGGCGCCCACATCAAGAATCGTTTCCGCGAAAACCTGCTCGGTCAGAAGGCCTTCGACTAGGTGAAGCGTCGCATGACAGAAACCGAAATCCGCCCGGCCGTGCCAAACGTGCGATGGGATTTGCAACGATGAGTGCTCCTCCGACCGGTGGGCGGGAACTGCTGGCGTTCGTCCATGGCCTGTCCCTGAACGACCTGCCTGCCGACGTGGTCGATCGTGCCCGGACGTGCCTGCGCGATGCCATCGGCTGCGGGCTGTTCGGCTCCGGTCAGATCTGGTCGCAGATTCTCGCCGAAGAAATGATGGCGGAGGGCTCTTCCGGTCACGCCACCGTCATTGGCCGGCAGCAGCAGCTTGCGGCGCCGTCGGCGGCTTTGTGCAACGGCACGGCCATCCACGGGTTCGAACTCGACGATCTCATTGCGGAATCCATCACCCATCCGGCTGCCTGTGTGATTCCGGCCGCCATCGCCGCGGCCGAAGCGGTGGATGCCTCTGGCGGGCGTTTGCTGGAGGCGATCGTCGCCGGATACGAGGCGATGCATAGGGTCGGCCTGGCGCTTGGCGTCGAGCCGGCGAGGCGCGGGTTTCACACCACCAGTCTGGTCGCGCCGGTCGCCTGCGCCGTTGCCGCGGCCAAGGTGATGGACCTCGGTCTTGACCAGCTGCTCTCGGCCGTTGGCCTCGCCTGTTCGGCGGCGTCGGGAGTCAAGAGTTTTGCCGCCGGGCACGGCGGCGGAATGGTCAAGCGGCTGCATTTGGGACGTTCCGCCGAAGCCGGCGTGCGCATGGCGCAGCTCGCCAGCCGCGGCTTCCTCGGCCCGCCATTCGGCATCGACAGCCGGTTTGGCCTGTTGGAGGTGTTCGGCGGCGCCGGGGCGCAGCCCGACAAGCTGAACGCCAATCTCGGCCAGGCCTGGGCGATCCGCGACGTGTGGTTCAAGGTCTATCCGATCTGCGGATGGATCCAGTCGGTGGTGCAGCTCGTGGTGCAGTTGCGCGGCGCGCAACCATTGGCGGCCCAGGACGTGGCCGCCGTCCAGGTTGGCGTCAGCCGCTACGCGGCGCAAAACAACGGCGAGCCAGCGCCTGTCGATACCATGGGCGCGCAATACAGCATTCCGTATTGTGTGGCGGTCGCCCTGCTTGGCGATCCGCGTGATCCCGGGTGGTTTCGGCCGGACGCCGTCAAGGATCCGGTGACGCGCAGGCTCGCCGGCAAGGTGGAGATCGTGATCGATCCCGCCGTCGAAGCGGTCTATCCCGCGCAGTTTGGCGCCAGCGTCAAGCTGATACGTGCGGATGGGTCGGTATCCGAGCGCTCCGTGATGGAGTGCCATGGAACGCCGGCGGATCCCTGCAGCGATGCCGAACTCAAGGACAAATTCAGCCTGCTGGCCGGCGCCCGCCTGCCGGCTGCCACGGTAGCCGCCCTGGCCGGGCTGGTGGATCGCGTCGCGGATATACGGGTGCGCGAGCTGACATCTCCGCTTCGTGCCGCCGGCCCGGTCTTGTTGCACGAGAGGAGTCGGGCATGACGATCGCAGCGCCCGGCCGGGCCGTGCTGACCGTGGAAGTGACCGCTCAATGACATCCATGACATCCATGACATCCATTCTGCAAGACGCGTGCGAGCGTGAGATCGATCTGGGACCCGGAGGCAAGCATCGCTTTTTCTCGCTGCCTGCGCTCGAACAGGCGGGCTTCGGCAGGATTTCCAGATTGCCGATGTCGCTCCGCGTCGTGCTGGAATCGCTGGTGAGGAATTGCGACGGCAAGCGGGTGTCGGAACGACAGGTTCGCGATCTCGCCGGCTGGCAGCCGCAGGCACGGCGCGAAAGCGAAATTCCGTTTACGGTCGGCCGTATCGTGCTCAATTGCGCGGCCGGCATCCCGCTGCTCGGGGATCTCGCGGCGATCCGCGGCGCGGTGATGCGACATGGCGGTTCGGCCAGCAGCGTCGGACCGAGGGTTCCTGTCGATATGGTGCTCGATCACACCCTGACGGTCGATTTCCACGGCACGCCCGACGCGCTCGCGCGCAACATGGAACTGGAAATCAGCCGCAACGCCGAGCGGTTCAGCTTTGTGAAGTGGGCGATGCAGGCCTATCACGGCATTCGGCTGTTTCCACCCGGCGCCGGCATCCTGCACCAGGTCAATCTGGAATATCTCGCTCCGGGAATACTGTTCAAGGACGGCGTGTGCTTTCCCGACACCCTGGTCGGAACCGACTCGCACACCTGCATGATCGCGGGTCTTGGCGTGGTCGGGTGGGGTGTTGGCGGCATCGAGGCGGAAACCGCGATGCTCGGACAGCCGGTTTATTTTCTGACGCCTGACGTGGTCGGGGTAAACCTGTCGGGGGCGCTCAAGCCTGGCGTGACCGCGACCGATCTGGTCCTGCACATCACCGAATTGCTGCGCCGGTCGGGAGTGGTCGGAAAATTCGTCGAGTTTTTCGGTACCGGTGTCCGCAACCTGACGCTGCCGGATCGCGCCACCATCGCCAACATGTCTCCGGAATATGGCGCGACCATCGGCTTCTTCCCGGTCGATGAGCAGACCTGCCGCTACCTGCGCCAGACCGCCCGGCCGGAAGCGCAGGTCAAGGCGGTGGAAAGCTACTTCCGGGCTCAGGGGTGCTTTGGTGCGCCGCTGGAGGGGGAGGTGGATTACTCGACCGTCATCGATCTTGATCTCGGTTCGGTCGAGCCGTGTCTCGCCGGCCCCAAGCGGCCGCAGGATCGTGTCCCGCTCGCCGAGCTGCGCGCCCGCTTTGCAGACACCCTGAGGCGGCCCGTGAGCGCCGGCGGCTACGGTGTGCCGCTGCCCACGGAGTCGACCGTGGCCGGGAAAATCGCGCGCCAGGCGGAACATGGCGATGTCGTGATCGCGGCGATTACCTCCTGCACCAACACGTCGAATCCCGGTGTCATGGTCATGGCGGGCCTGGTGGCGAAGAAGGCGGTTGAGCGCGGCCTGAAGACAAAGCCCTGGGTCAAGACATCGTTGACGCCCGGGTCGCGGGTGGTGAGCAAGTATCTCGAGGCGGCGGGCCTGCAAGCCCATCTGGATGCGCTCGGCTTCAACGTCGCAGGTTATAGCTGCGGCACCTGCGTCGGCGCCTCGGGGCCAATCGATCCGGATCTCGAAAAAGCGATTCTCGACCGCAACCTGGTTGCCTGTGCCGTGCTGTCTGGAAACCGGAATTTTGAATCGCGCATCCATCCGGCCGTGCGCGCCGCATTCCTGGCGAGCCCGCCACTGGTGATCGTCTTCGCCTTGACCGGCTCGGTGAATGTCGATGTCGATGCCGAGCCCCTTGGTCTGGGAAACGATGGCCAAGAGGTCTACCTGCGCGATCTGTGGCCGAGCCCGGAGGAGGTCGCAACGACGTTGGCGGAGGCGGCCCGGCCGGCGCATTACAGCGAGGCCTATGGCGCCGATATGGCGACCCGCAGCCCGCTTTGGCGCGCGATCCCGCTGGTGGAGGGGGAACTCTACCCCTGGGACAACGCGTCCAATTACATCAAGGAGCCGCCGTTTCTCGACCCGGAAGCGAGAAAGTCGTCGCTCGAAAATATCGTCGGCGCGCGCGCGCTCGCGATATTGGGAAATTCCGTCACCACGGATCACATCAGTCCGATCGGCAGCATCAAGGCAACGTCGCCGGCGGGGCTTTACCTGCGCAGCCTGGGCGTGGCTCCAGGCGATTTCAACAATTACGGCGCGCGCCGCATGAACCATGAAGTCATGATTCGCGGCGCATTCTCCAACCTGCAGCTCAAGAACTTCATGGTGGGCGGTGTCGAGGGCGGCGTCACGCTGCATCAACCCGATGGAGAACGGCTGAGCATCTATGACGCGGCCATGCGTTACCGGTCCGAGCAGGTTCCGCTGATCGTCATCGCCGGCGAGGAATACGGCACCGGCAGCGCAAGGGACTGGGCTGCCAAGGCAAGCCGCCTGCTCGGCGTGCGCGCCGTGATTGCCTGCAGCTTCGAGCGGATTCATCGCAGCAATCTGGTTGGAATGGGTGTGCTGCCGTGCCAGTTCGCACCGGGCATGAGTGCGGCGAAATATGCCCTGGATGGATCGGAAGCGTTCGATCTCGTCGGACTGGATGACCACGTCAAGCCGGGCCAGGCCCTCACGCTCCGCGTCCGTCGGACCAGCGGCAATGTTGCCGAAATTCCGCTCACGCTTCGGCTCGATACGCCGATGGAGATCGACTATATCAGGCGCGGCGGCATCATGCCCTACGTTCTCAATGAACTGACCGGGAGCACACCCGCGAATGCCGCGTAGCTTGTTGTTCTTGAGTTGTCAGATTGTCGGACGATGCTAGGCTGATCGTCCAACGTAACCGGGAGGAAGTCATGAGCGGCGAAAGCGAACTATTCAAACAGGGCCTGGCGGCGAGACGGGACGTGCTCGGCAAGGAATATGTCGACGGCTCGATCGCCAAAGCCGACGACTTCATGATGGCGTTCCAGAACATCACCACTGAATGGTGCTGGGGCTACGCCTGGACCCGGCCCGGTCTCGATCGCAAGACCCGCAGCATGCTGAACCTCGCCATGCTGACGGCGCTCAAGGCGCCCAACGAGATCAAGCTGCACGTCAAGGGTGCGTTGGCCAACGGCGTGAGCGTCGACGAAATCAAGGAAATCCTGCTGCACGCCACCGTCTATTGCGGCATTCCCGCCGGCCTCGAAGCCTTCAAGGCAGCCCACGAGGTGCTCAAGGCAGAGGGCGCCCTGGGTGGCAAGGCCGCAGGGGCGGCGGAATGAGCGGGGAAGGCATCAAGCGGGTTTGCTTTATCGGCATCGGCAACATGGGCTGGCCGATGGCCACTCGATTGCTCAAGGCAGGATACCAGGTCGAGGTCGCCGATGCGGTGGCCGGGCGCGCCGACAAGTTCGTCGCGGATGTCGGCGGCGCGGCGGCGAAAAATCTGGCTCAATCGGCGAAACAGGCCGATGTGGTCATCACCATGCTGCCGACCAGCGTGCAGGTCATGACGGTCATCGATGAAATACGTTCCGGCCTCGGTGCCGGAAAAATCGTCATCGAGATGAGCTCGGGCGCACCAGCCGCGACGAAGAAGATCGCCGCGGATCTCGCGACGATCGGCGTCACCGTGCTCGACGCGCCGGTGAGCGGCGGCGTGCCGCGCGCGGTAACCGGCGAACTCGCGATCATGACGGGCGGCGATGCCGCCGCACTCGATGCCGTCGATCCCTTGCTGCGCGCCATGGGAACGACGATCCATCGCATCGGACCCGTCGGTGCCGGGCAGGCCATGAAGGCGCTCAACAACCTGGTTTCGGCCGGCGGGTTTCTCATCGCCGTTGAGGCGCTCGCCATCGGTCAGCAGTTCGGGCTCGATCCGGCTGTCATGACCGACGTGCTCAATGCCTCGACCGGGATGAACAATTCCACCCAGAAGAAGCTCAAGCAGTACGTGTTGTCGCGCAAGTTCGACAGCGGCTTCGGCCTCGACCTGATGGCCAAGGACCTGTCGATCGCACTGGAAGTCGGACGCGATGGTGCGGTCGCGACCCCGTTTTCGGCGTTGTGTCGCGAGATGTGGACGAGCGCATCGGCGCTGCTCGGCAAGGGGCAGGACCACACCGCGATTGCAAAACTCAGCGAAAAACTGGCGGGCGTGACGCTTGGCGGTAAAAGCGCGCAATAGCGCGTGATTCGCGGCCCGGCGCCCGCGCACCGGCATTCGTTTGCTTTCCGGCGCCGGCTGGTCTTAATCTCCAATTCAAGGAAACCGCCGCGAACATTCGCGGCTGTTTGAATGGAGCGTCGGGGTGGCAGTTGCAATGCGGATTGGCACGCGCAAGAGCACCATGGCGCTGGCCCAAACAGAGGAGATTGCGCGGCGCCTCGCGGCCGCGGCGCCCGATATCGGCGTCGAAATCGTCAAGTTCGAGACCGTCGGCGATACCGATCAGACCAGCAAGCTGCTGATGCACGGTGGCAAAGGCGGTGCCTTCGTTGCCGAAATTCGAGCCGCCGTCCGGTCGGGCAAGCTACACGCCGCGATGCATTCCCTGAAAGACATGCCGGGCAACGAGGATACCCCGGGGCTGGTGATCGGAGCCACGCTGGCGCGCGATCCGCCCACCGACGCGCTGGTGCTCCGCCCCGGGGTCTCGATCGACGATCTCAGGCGCAGCGGCGGCAAAGGCTTCAAGATCGGCACCAACGCGGTGCGGCGCGCCGCCTATGCGCGGCGGCTGTTTCCCGCCATCGAGGTCATTCACTTTCGCGGCGCCGCCGATACCCGGGTGCGCAAACTCGACGGCCGCGAAATGCAGCGGCTGCCGGGCGGCGGCGAGGTTGGTCCCGCCGATGCGCTGATCATGGCGCGCTCGGGGCTCGAGCGGGTCGGCTTGGCCGGCCGCGTCGCTTATGAGTTCTCGCCGGTGGAAATGCTGCCTGCGGTCGGGCAGGGCATTGTGGCGGTGGAATGCGCGGCGAATGACTGGCAGACCCGTCGCGCGCTCGGCCTGATCGATAACCCTGCCGCGCACGCAAGCTGCGATGCCGAGCGCGAGGTGCTGTGGGTGCTTAATGGCCACTGCAATTCGCCGATTGCGGGTTATTCGACCATCTCCGGCGACGAGATGACGTTGACCGCGTCGGTGCTGGATGAATCCGGCGGGCAATTCATCGAGGTCAAGCGTTCCGGTCCTGCAGATCGCCCGCGCGAACTCGGCCGCGCGGTCGGGCTCGAGTTACTGGGCAAGGGCGCGGCCGACATCATCGCACGCTCCCGCCCCGAGCTATGATGCCGCGGGTTCAGCCTTTGTAGGCCCGGACCCGCCTCACCATCTGCTCGACATGCGCAATCGGGGTCTCCGGCTGGATGCCGTGGCCGAGGTTGAAAATCAACCGGCCCTGGGCGTAGCTGGCGAGCACGTCGTCGATGGCGCGATCGAGCGCGGCACCGCCCGCGATCAGGGCCAGCGGGTCGAGATTGCCCTGCACCGCGACACGGGTCTGGACGCGCTCGCGAATCAATGAAGGCTCGGCGGCCCAGTCGATGCTGACGGCGTCGACGCCGGTCGCCTCGACATATCCCGGCAGCAATGCGCCGGCGCCCCGGGGAAAGCCGATGATCCGCGCGCCGGGGACGTTTTTGCGCACGCCTTCGACGATCCGCCTGGTTGGTTCCACCGACCAGCGCTGGAATTCGCGCGCGGGCAACACCCCGGCCCAGGTATCGAAGATCTGCAGCACATCGGCGCCGGCCTTGAGCTGGCCGGTCAGATAGGCGATCGAATTGTCGACCAGCGTGTCGATGATTTTCGCGAACGCGTCCGGATGGCTGTAGGCCATCATCCGCGCCGGCGCCTGGTCGGGGGTGCCTTGTCCGGCCACCATGTAGGTCGCCACCGTCCACGGTGCGCCGCAGAATCCGATCAGGGCGATCTTCGGGTCGAGGTCACGACGTACCCGGCGCAGCGCTTGATAGACCGGCTCGAGCCTGGTGAAGTCGGCTTTCGCCGACAGGGTGCCGACCTTGTCCGGCGTATTCATGGGATCGAGCCGCGGGCCTTCGCCGACCTCGAACCGCACAGCGCGGCCGAGCGCGTAGGGGATCACCAGGATATCCGAGAAAATGATCGCGGCATCGAAGTTGAAGCGCCGTATCGGCTGCAGCGTCACCTCGGCGGCCAGTTCCGGAGTGAAGCACAGATCGAGAAAACCGCCGGCCCTGGCGCGGACTTCGCGATATTCCGGCAAATAGCGGCCGGCCTGCCGCATCATCCAGATCGGCGGCACAGCCTGACGGCGCCCCGCGAGGACTTCGACAAAGGGCTTGGCGGCGGGATTCTGGGGCAAACTGGGTATCCGTGGTTGATCGGCAAGCGTCATGATCGCTTCTGATACACTGCCAATCAGGCATTGGCCACGGCGCGGCGCGCCGCGAGGCTGCCGGGAAAATGGGTCCGCTGAGCTATTTTGGCGGCGCGGCGGCCTTTGCCCTGCTGGCGCCAGCCGCCTCGTTGTCGCGGCTGGCCAACCGGCGCAGCTGGAAGTCCTTGAATTGCTGGTCGGCCAGCACGCCGATCAGGATCACCGCTCCCATGACCGCGAAATTCAGGGAACTCGGTATGCCGAGCAGGTTGACCAGGTTCTGCAGGATCTGCAGCAGAATCGAGCCAAGAACGATCCCGACGATCGAGCCTTCGCCACCCCGCAGCGAGCATCCGCCGAGCACCGCCGCGGCGATGCCGTATAGCTCGTAGAAATTGCCGTGCGAAGCCGGCGAGATCGAGCGCACATACATGGTCAGGAATATCGATGAGAAGCCGGCCAGCGTTCCGCAGATGATATAGGCCGCGGCCACCACCCGGCCGGTCCGGATTCCAGAATAGCGCGCGGCTTCCTCGTTGCGCCCGACCGCGAACAGGTACCTGCCGAACACCGAGCGATGCAGCAGCACCGCCATGGCAAGCGAGACGACGACGAAGGCGATGAAACTGTGCGGCACGCCGAAACTGCGTCCCGTGGTCAGCCACTCGAGGGTCGGAAAGCTCTGGCCGAATTCGAACCCCGCGGTGCCGTCGTTGGTGTAGTAGCGGGCGATGCCGCGATACAGCAGCAGGCCGCACAGCGTTACCACGAAGGGTTGCAGGCGCATCCGGGTGATCAGGAATCCATTGATCATTCCGATCAAGGTGCCCAGTACCAGGATGATCAGCACCGCCAGCGGCCACGGGATATTGTAGGTCACCAGGAGGTCGACGAAGATCACGCCGAGCAGCGCAAACACCGAGCCGACCGACAGATCGATGCCGCTGGTAATGATGACAAGACCTTCGCCGAGCGAGAACAGTCCGAACAGGCCGATCAGGTTGGCGGTGTTGGCCATGTTGACCGGAGAGAGAAAGCGCGGATTGATCAGGGCGACGACGGCGCCGACCACCAGGATCAAAACCAGTAGACCGAGATCTTTTTTCAGCATGGCTGTTCCGAATTCACTGCTTTGCCGACCGCAAGCTGCATCACCTGATGTTCGCTGAACTGATCGCGATTGAGTTGGCCGCTGATACGGCCTTCGTGCATGACGAGGATGCGGTCGCTGACGCCGATCACCTCTTCCATGTCGCTGGAAATCATCAGCACGGCCACGCCCGCGTCCGACAGGGCGCGGATCAGGCTGTAGATCTCGCTCTTGGCGCCGACATCGATGCCGCGGGTCGGCTCATCGAACAGCATCACTTTCGGCGACATCGCCAGCCATTTGGCCAGCACCACCTTTTGCTGGTTGCCGCCGGACAGGGTTGCCGTCACGCTCGATACCGATGGCGCCCGGATGTTGAGGGTTTTGGCCTGTTGCGTCGCGGTGTCCTCCTCGCGATCGTGGTTGAGGAGGTAAGCAACGGCGAAATGCTTGAGATTGGGCAGTGAAACATTGTTGATGATGTCGTCTTCCAGAATGAGCCCGGTTCGCTTGCGGTCCTCCGGGATCAGGTAAATGCCATGGTCGATCGCATCGCGCGATGACTTGACCACCAGCGGCTGGCCAGCGACCTGCATCGTTCCGTCGACCGGCCGGTCGATCCCGAAGATGGTGCAGGCGAGCTCGGTCCGCCCGGAGCCGACCAGGCCTGCAAGGCCGACGATCTCGCCGCGGCGGAGCGAGAAATTCACCGGGCGATCAGGATAGGTCGACGTGCGGATGCCGTTGAGCTTGAGGATCTCCTCGCCCGGCGGGGCCTTGGGCGGCGTATAGAGCGCCTTGAGGTCACGGCCGATCATCAGGCGGATCATGCGGTCGTGTTCGATCTCCGCCTTCCGCAGCGTCCCGACCACCGCGCCGTCGCGCAGCGCCACCACGCGATCGGCGCACTGCTCGATTTCATGGAGGCGGTGGGTGATGAAGATGACGCTGACGCCGCCGGCCTTGAGTTCGGCGATGATGTCGAGCAGCCGCCGGGTCTCGGTCAGCGTCAGGCTCGAGGTCGGCTCGTCCATGATCACGATATGGGCGCCGAGCGATAGCGCCTTGGCGATCTCGACGAGCTGGCGCTGGGCCAGCGAAAGATCTGATACCGGCGTGTCGGGCTTGAAGTCCGCGCCCAGCCGGTCGAGCAGCGGTTGCGTCCGGGAGTGCATCTCGGCGGTGTCGATCAGCCGCAGCGGTCCGAATGAAACCGGTTCGCGGCCAAAGAAAACGTTGGCGGCCACGTCGAGATTGTCGAACAGGTTCAATTCCTGGTGGACAAAGGCGATGCCGCTCTGGATCGCCTCGGAGACCGTCAGGTTATGCTTTTCCTCGCCGTGAAGCCGGATCGTGCCCGAAGTCGGCTCGGTGACCCCGCCCAGAATTCGCATCAGGGTGCTTTTGCCGGCGCCATTTTCCCCGATAAGCCCGACGACTTCGCCGGGGCCGACTGCGAGGTCGACATTGGAGAGCGCCTGTACGCCGGGATAAGTCTTGCAAATATTAATCAGTTCGAGAACCGGTTCTGGCATGCCTCATCGCTTGTCCGCGGCGGTGGATCGCGCCGTCACTGATATTCCCGACACGGATATTGCAGGCGCAGACATTCCCGAGAGCGGCTGTTCCTGAAATGGGCCGTCGTCGACAACGACCGCCGGCGAATGACCGGCGGTCGTGCATCGGATCGCTAGACGTTGTTACTTACTTGCCTCGTTACTTGCCTTGGCGCTGCTTGAGCTCGGCCCAGAACGAATCGACGTTGGCCTTGTCGATGATCTTGGTCGGGATGATGATCAGCTTGTTGCCCGGGATGAAGGATTTGTCGCCTTCGAGGAACTTGGCCATGTCCTTCATGCCCTGGTAGCCCCATTCATAGGGCTGCTGCACCACGGTGGCGGCGATGCTTCCTTCCTTGACGCCACCCAGCGTGATCGGGTCTTCGTCGAAACCGATCACCGTGATCTTGTTCAGCTTTCCGGCGTCCTTGAGCGCTTCGTAGATCCGCGGCGTGTTGTAGGAATAGAAACCGACCATGCAGTCGATTTCGGGATGGGCGGTCAGCGTATCCTCGACATTGCGCTTGGCGCGGGTCTGGTCGATGTCGTCACCGCGGACGTCGACCAGCGAGATCTTGGTTCCCTTAATGGTGTCCTTGACGCCCTGGATGCGCTCCTTGGCGTTGTCGGCGCCAAGCAGCCCGACGAAGCCCATGCACTTGCCGCCGTTCGGCAGCGCCTTCTTCATGATCTCGCCGGCTTGCTTGCCGGCATCCACGTTGCTGGAGCCGATATAAGCTATCCGCTTGGTTTCGGGAGCGTCGGAGTCGGTGGTGAACAGGGCGACCTGGCCGCCGATGCGGTTGAGCGCCTCGCTCGAGGTCTTGGGGTCGGCCGAGCTCACCATGATGCCGGCTACACCGGACGCGACGAGGTCGTCCATCAGCCGGATCTGGATCGCCGCCGAGGCCTGCTCGGGATATTTGAAGACGAGGTTGTAGTTCGGCAGTTCGCCCTGGGCTTTCTTGACGCCCGCTTCGGCGGCCTTCCAGAAGTCGGAGGCGCCGTTGACGACAAACGCCAGCGTCTTCTTGTCCGCTGCGAATGACGCATTGGTACCCGCCAGGACGAGGGCCGTTACGGCCCCGGCCAGCAAAAATCTATTCATCGTTTTCTCCCTGCATTTCTTGATTGAGGTGATGGTGACTGTGTTTGAGATAACCGTATTGGATGACTTCGGTCAGCCAGACGACTGCGTCATTCAGGTGACATGGTCTCGCGCGAACAACCTCCATTTCATACCGGGGCGTCATATCTGATCGAGTCGATCGCGCCCTTCGCCAAGTCTAATACCAATATCAACCGGAGATAACCAGCGTATCGCGTTTGCACTTGATGTCTATACGCAAGCGCAAAAAACGGACGGGTTTTTCGGCGTGCGTCGTGAGGGGAAAAATGAGGGGAAATGATGAGGGGGATGGGCTGCAACTTTCGGCGCGGGTCGCAGCTATTCCAATTTTAAATCTGATGAAAAGATAATCAAAGCTGCTGTCGGCCGGGGCTAGGTCGTCGCGGCTGACCGTCATTTTGGCATTTTGCACTGCGAAGGGCGGCCGGCCTGGAGGAGAATTATGCCTTCGATCATGCTATCCATGAAAGCTTGTTCTGCGCAGACCTGCTGGATCGCGCCTCGCGGCAAATCATCGACGGCCGGGACGCATCGCGACTGGCAACAGCAAGTGGCCTCGCGCATGGCGCGGCTAATCAGTATCGCGGGGCCAGGCGGTGGCGTCGTTCGCCGGTTAACGATGCAATTGCATCAATGTGCCGGGCGGTGCGCCGGCGGTTCGTTGGGCACGCTGTCCTGCGCATGAAACACCGCCTTGCAGGCGTCGCCAAGCTGGGCCGTGTTCTGCCGCAGGCAACCAACGATCCGGTTCACGTCGGGTATCTCGGAATTGCACAGCCGAAACACATCCGGCGTGCAGGCCATCTGCTGCTCGAAGGTGCCGCGATATTCGTCGGCGCGAGCCATGCTTTGCGTCGCGATGCAGGCGGTGAAGCCCAGAGCGACCGACAGGAATCCGTTCCTCATTCGAAGTCTCCGTTCTGCGGGATGACCAGCACGGGTTGCCGCCGCGCCGAGCGAGAACCATCGATTGGCCGATCAGATTCTCAGATGCTGGCAATATGATGCCAAAGCATCAGGATCAGGATTGTTCCGGATCGTAAGAATCGAAGCGCGCGGCCGGTTCCGGCGCGCGCAGCGTGCCCGGCAAAGCGGCAGCGCGAGGCCCACAATTGTCAAAATCCGGTCACACCTGCGACAGGGAAGACATTACTCGGTCGCAATGCCTGGCTCCGTCACTCCACCTTGATCTTGGCGTCGGCGATGATCTTGGCGCTCTTTGCCATTTCATCGGCAATGAATTTTGTAAAATACACGGTGCTCGAGCCGATCGGCTCGAAGCCAAGCGTTTCCAGCCGCTGCTTGACCTCCGGCTCGGCGACGATTTTGGCGACCTCGGTTTGCAGCTTCTCGACGAGATCGTGCGGCAGGCCTTTCGGTCCCCACAGCCCATACCAGGAGACGAATTCAAATCCGGTCATGCCGGATTCGGCCACCGTCGGAATGTCAGGCGCCGATGCCATGCGCTTGGCGCTGGTGACGGCCAGTGCCTTGATCGCCTTGCCCTGCGCCAGCGGCAGCGAGGAAAGCATCGGATCGACCATCAGCTGGATCTGGCCGCCCATCAGGTCGTTCAGTGCCGGACCTGCTCCCTTGTAGGCAATCACCAGCGTGTCGACGCCGGCATCGCGCTTGAGCAATTCGATGGCGAGGTGGCCGGCCGAACCGAAGCTCGAGGTGGCGAAGGTGTATTTGTCGGGATTCTTGCGGACCAGATCGAAGAACTCCTTGAGGTTGTTGGCCGGAACGTTCGGCGCGGTGGAGACCAGGAGCGGACCGGTCGCGATCAGCGTGATCGGAGTGAAATCCCTGACCACGTCGTAGGGAATGTTCTTGTTCAGGAACGGGGTGATGACGTGGATCGAGGCGGTCAAGAGCAGCGTCGATCCGTCGGGCTCGGCCTTGGCGACAGTGTTGGCGCCGACCACGCCGCCGGCGCCGCCGGCCCGGTTGTCGACGATGAAATGCTGACCCAGCGCTTCGTTGAGCTTCTGCGTGATGATGCGGGCAACGCCGTCCACCGAGCCGCCGGCCGGATAGGGCACCACGATATTGACGGTTCGACTGGGGTAGGTCTGGGCAGCCGCCGGCAAGGAGAGCGCGCAAAGGCTTAAGGCCCCCGCAAGGAACATCACGTGTTTCATCGAGGCATACTCCACGAGTTGAGGTTAGAACGTTCCCGGATAGCTTCCGCCGTCGATCAGCAGGTTCTGTCCCGTGATGTAGCCGGCATGGGTTGAGCAGAGCCAGGCGCAATAGGCGCCGAGCTCCGCCGGTCTGCCGTAGCGTCCGGCGGGATTGGCCCGTGCCCGGTCGGCCCAGATCTGGTCGAAGGTCCTGTCGGTCGCATCAAGCATGCCCTCGATGTGCCGGCGCTGCGCGTCGCTGTCGAAAATGCCGGGCAACAGGTTGTTGATGGTGACATTGTTGGCCACGGTCTTGCGGGCAAGGCCGGCGACAAATCCGACCAGCGCCGAGCGCGCACCGTTGGACAGGCCGAGCTCGATCTGCGGAATCTTGACACTGCGTGAGACAATATTGACGATGCGGCCGAAGCCGCGCGCCATCATGCCTTCATGGGTGAGCCGCATCATCTCGATGTGGCACAGCATCATGGTGTCGAACGCGGCGATCCAGTCGTCGCGGGTCCAGCTGTGGAAATCGCCGGGCGCGGGACCGTCGGCGTTGTTGACCAGGATGTCGGGCGCGGGGCAGGCCTGAAGCGCCGCGGCGCGTCCCTCCGGTGTGGCGATGTCGCCGGCCACGGGTATGACGGTGACCCCGGTTAGTTTGCGGATTTCGTCGGCGGCGTGCTCGACCACGTCAGCGGTGCGGGCCACGATGGTGACGTCGACGCCCTCCTGGGCCAGCGCCATGGCGCAGGCCTTGCCGAGACCGCGGCTGGCGCCGCTCAGCAAGGCCTTGCGGCCACGAATGCCAAGATCCACGGCTCAGGCTGCGACGGCGGCAAGCGGCTTGATGCTGTAGCCGTACTTCTTGTCGAGCCCCAGTTCCTGGATGATGCGGATGCCTTTGGTCAAGGCTTCGCCTTCGAGATTGGTGAGCGGCTTGCGCAGATCGCCCGAGGGCATGCCGAGCGCCTTCATCAGCGACTTCACCGCCACCGGGTTGATCGCCGAATAGGTGTAGTGCAGGAGCGGCAGCAGCGAAAGGTAGGCATCCTTGAAGCCTTCGGCCTCGCTGTATCCGGTCCAGGGCCTCGAGATGGTGGCGAGCTCGGTCGGCGCCAGGTTGCCGGTCATGTTGGCGGTGCCATGGCCGCCGAGGCTCATGGTCGGCACCACGAGGCCGAGATTCGGGCTGTCGCAGCACATCACCGAAACCGTCGGCTTGCCGGCCAGCACCTGCGCCACCTGGCCGACGCGGGCGGTGGACTCCTTGTGCACGACATAGTTCGGGTGTTTGAAGATGCGCAGCAGATGATCCCAGTTGAGGTCGCTCTTCACCCGCGGCGGATTGTTGTAGATGCCGAGCGGCAGGTCGGTGGCATCGGCGACATCGAGAAAGAAGCGTTCGATATCGGCTTCCGGCGCGCAGATGTAGGCGGGTGCGGCGAGGATGGCGCCGTCGGCGCCGTTGTCCCTGGCGAAGCGCACATTGGCAATGGTGGTATCGGTGTTGTTGCCGGTGCAGCCGAAGAAGATCGGCATCTTCGCCGTCTTCATCTTGGCGGTTTCGACAATGATCTGCTGCTTCTCTTCTGGCGATAACATCGAGGTTTCGCCGGTCGATCCCATGACCAGGACCGCCGAGGTGCCGTGGTCCGCATGGAATTTGAGCAGGGACCGAAACGCGGCGAAATCGACCGAGCCATCCCGGTTGAACGGCGTGATCAGGGCGACAAACGAACCGGTCAGTTTCTGGCGCGACATGCTGGTCTCCGAGGCGAGGGTTCCGGCGACCCTAGCACACGTTAACCGATTGCCAGCAATGCCTTTTTGCACATTTGGACGGCAGAAACAGATCGTGGTCGCGGGCTTCGCCGGGCGCCACTTCGGCGCGTATTCAGCGAGCGGCGATTTCGAGTTCACCCCTTAATCTTGCGATCTCTGTCTTTACCTTATCTGCGGCGGCTTCCTTGACCGGGCCGTAGCCCCGGATCTCCATCGGCAGGGCCGCGATCTTCACCACAGCATCGACGGTTGCCGGCCCGAGATGAGGCAGCAGATCGGAGACAAGCGCCTCGTACCATCCGATCAGCCCACGCTCCATCCGGCGTTCGCTGGTATGGCCAAAGACGTCCAAAGCGGTGCCCCGCAGAAACTTGAGGCCGGCCAGGATTCGAAGAGCCGGCTGGATCCACGATCCAAATTGCCGCTTGAGCGGTCGACCCCGCGCATCGTTGGCGGACGGTACCAGCGGCGGCGCCAGGTGGTAGCTGACCGTAAAGTCGCCTTCGAATTCCTCGGCCAGCTTGTCGAGGAATCCGGTTTCCATGTGCAGGCGGGCGACTTCGTATTCGTCCTTGTACGCCATCAGCTTGAACATCGACCTTGCGACCGCGGCTGTCAGCGCCGTCGAGCCCGGCAGCCGGTCGTTCTCCATGGCGCGGATGCGCTCGACGAAGGCGGTGTAACGGTCGGCATATGCGCGGTTCTGATACGCCGTGAGGAATTCGACGCGGCGCTGGATCAGCTGCTCCAGCGTTTCCTGCTTTGTCGATCGGCCCAACAGCGAGGTCACGAAATCCGGGTCCGCGGCGGCGAGGCGCCCGCCGGCAAAGGCCTGCTGGTTCTGATCGACGGCGACGCCATTGAGTTCGATCGCGCGCATCAATGCCTCTGAAGATACCGGGACCAGCCCGAGCTGCCACGCCGCGCCCAGCATCATCACATTGGCGAATACGGTGTCCCCGAACAGCGCCGCGGCGGCGCGGTTGGCGTCGAAGCTGGCGAGGTTTTTCGCGCCGATCAGGTGCGCGATGTTGGCCAGTCTTTCTGGTGCCGACAGGCTGGCATCGCGGTGGCGAACCATGTCGCCGGTCGGCATCTCGGCCGTGTTGACGACCGCGCGCATGGCGGCACGATAGGAAACCGAAGCCTTAGGCGAGGAGCTGACGACAATGTCGCAGCCGATCAGGGCGTCGGCAGCCCCCTGGTCGATGCGGACCTGATGGATCTGGTCCGGATCGTTCGACAGGCGGATGAAGCTGAGCACCGGACCGAATTTCTGCGCAAAGCCGGTGAAATCCAGCACCGAGGCGCCTTTGTCTTCGAGGTGCGCCGCCATCGTGATCAGCGCGCCGACGGTGATGACGCCGGTCCCACCGACGCCGGTCACCAGCAGATTGTAGGGCTTGTCCAGCGTCTCAAGTCTGGGCTGCGGCAGCGCCGCCGCGCGGGATGCAAGGTCGGCGTCAAGCCCCCGGTGCTTGCGCCGCGTCGCGCCTTCGACCGTGACAAAGCTCGGGCAGAAGCCGTTGACGCAGGAAAAATCCTTGTTGCAGGTCGACAGGTTGATCTGGCGCTTGCGGCCGAACGGCGTCTCCTTCGGCTCGACGCTGAGGCAATTGGATTCCACCGAGCAATCGCCGCAGCCTTCGCATACGAGGTCGTTGATGTAGGCGAATTTCGGCGGATCGGGCAGTTGGCCGCGTTTGCGGCGCCGCCGTTTCTCGGTGGCGCATTCCTGTTCGTAGATCAGGATCGAGACGCCTTCGACCTCGCGCAACTCGCGCTGCACGGCATCGAGATCGGCGCGGCAATGGATGGTGACGCCGTTTGGAAAATCGGATGAGTCGAATTTATCGGGGTCGTCGGAAACCAGCGCGATCCGCGCCACACCGTTGGCGCGCACCTCATGGGCAATGGAGTGCACGCTGAGCGGTCCGTCGACCGGCTGGCCGCCGGTCATGGCGACCGCGTCGTTGAACAGGATTTTGTAGGTGATATTGGCCCTGGCCGCCACGGCCTGGCGGATCGCCATCGAGCCGGAATGATAATAGGTGCCCTCGCCCAGATTCTGGAAAACATGCGACCGGCCGGTGAAGCGCGACGAGGCGGCCCAGTTGACGCCTTCGCCGCCCATCTGGATCAGCGAGGTGGTGTCGCGGTCCATCCAGCTCGCCATGAAGTGGCAGCCGATGCCGGCCAGGGCCTGCGATCCCTCGGGCACTTTCGTTGACGTATTGTGCGGGCAGCCCGAGCAGAAATAGGGCGTGCGGGTTGCGCCGGCGATATCGATGATGCGCGCGCTTTCGGGAAGCAGGCTTGCGGCGCGCGATTGCAGGTTAAGATCCGGGAATATCCGGTCGAGACGCCTGGCGACGATCGGCGCCAGGAGGCGCGGCGACAACTCGCCGGTCCACGGGATCAGGGGTTGATTGTCTTCGTCGTTCTTGCCGACCATGCGTTCCGGCTTGTGGCCCGGATAGTCGTAGAAATATTCCTTGAACTGGCTTTCGATGATGCCGCGTTTTTCCTCGATCACGAGGATCTCGCGTTTCTCCCGCACGAAGTCCAGCGCATCGTGGTGCGCCAGCGGCCAGACCATGCCGACCTTGTAGATGTCGATGCCGAGCCGCCGGCATTCGGCCGCATCGAGGCCGAGGAGTTGCAATGCTTCCATCAGGTCGAGATGGGCCTTGCCGGTGGTGACGATGCCGTAGGTCGCGTGCGGGATATCGTAGATATGCCGGTCGATCGGGTTCGCCGCGGCAAAGGCCAGCACGGCGTTCTTCTTGAATTCCAGCCGCTGTTCGATCTGCGGCCCGGGCAGATCCGGCCAGCGGTAGTGCAGGCCACCCGGCGGTGGCCTGAAGTCCGGTGTGGTAAAACTGCGGCGTGGCTTCAGGTCGACCGAGGCGCAGGATTCCACGGTCTCCGAGATGGCCTTGAAGCCGACCCACATGCCGGAAAAGCGGCTCAGCGCGTAGCCGTATTCGCCGAAACTCAAGTACTCCGCCACATTGGATGGGCTCAGGGTCGGCATGAACCATGCCATGAAGGCGACATCCGACTGATGCGGCATCGAGGAGGAGACGCAGCCGTGGTCGTCGCCGGCCACCACCAGCACCCCGCCATGCGGCGATGATCCGTAGGCATTGCCGTGCTTCAGCGCGTCGCCGGAGCGGTCGACGCCGGGGCCCTTGCCGTACCACAGGCCGAACACGCCATCGACCTCGCGTTTGGGATGGGTCTCGACCTGCTGCGATCCCAGTACCGCGGTGGCGGCCAGGTCCTCGTTGATGGCCGGCAGAAATTCGATGCGGCGATCGGTCAGGAATTGGCTGGCGCGCCACAGTTCCAGATCCACGGCGCCGAGCGGCGAGCCGCGGTAGCCCGACACGAACCCGGCGCTGTTGAGGCCATCGGCCCGGTCGCGGTCGCGCTGATCGAGCAGGATGCGGACCAGGGCCTGGGTTCCGGTCAGGAGCACGCGCCCGGACCCGCGCGCGTAGCGGTCCATCAGCGCATAGTCGTCGAGGGTGCCTGAAGTGCGAAGGTGCCGTGCCATTTTCGTCTCCCAAGCCGGAGCCGGTGAAATTATCGGTCAACAACCGTGGCAGATTTATCCATATTTCTCGAAGATTCCGGATATTTTGGTAGAATAGACCGGAAATCGGTTGCCAACGGCACAACCTTTCACCCTGGAGTGCGCCCATGATTGACCCCACCGATCGACGGCTGTTGACGCACCTGCAGCAGAATGGCCGCCGCAGCAATCAGGACCTCGCCGCCGACGTCGGCGTGTCGTCCTCGGCGTGCTGGCGCAGGGTACGTGCCCTGGAAGAGACCGGGATCATTACCCGTTACGCGGCGCTGGTGGACCGGGAGAAGGCCGGCTTCTCGACATCGGCCATTCTGCATGTGTCGCTCGACCGCCACGACGAAAAATTCGTCACCCAATTCGTCTCGCGGGTGCGGCGCCGCCCCGAAGTTCTCGAATGTTTCGCCACCACCGGCGATGCCGACTATCACCTGCGGGTGGTGGTCAGCGACATGGCCGCCTACAACCGCTTCCTCGACGATTTCATGTTCAAGCTGCCGGGCATTCGCCACGTCCGCACCAACGTCATCTTGAAAGAGATCAAATATGACGTGGCATTGCCGTTTTAGGTCCGATCCCGCGGACCGAGATCAAGCCTCTGTTACAGCGCGAAAGCTTGACGGATGTATCAACCGCGGCGAAGCTGACCGGAACGATTTAAGACGGTTTGGTCGAACCGAACGTCGGAGGACAACGATGCGCGCCGTTTCACTGACGTTCCTTCTGTTGGTCATGCTGGTCGGGGCGCCAGGCGCCCAGGCGCAATATGTCGCGAAAGACTGGCCTGAAGGTCCCAGCAAACAGAGGTTCGTGGCGACCTGCGACGGCTGCCACGACATCAACCGCGTTCGCGTCGGCTACACCCCCGAGGGCTGGCTCACCGTTGCGCGCATGATGCAGAACGCGCACGCGCCGGTTCCTCCCGAGGAATGGGGGCCGATGCTGGAATATCTCATCAAGAATTTCCCGGAACGGCCACGCCCTCCGGCAGCGATTGTCGACGGTCCGGTGAAGGCAAGCATCGAGATGTGGGATGTTCCGACCCAGGGATCGCGCCCGCACGATCCGATGGCAGCCCATGACGGCTCGATCTGGTGGAGCGGCCAGTTGGCCAACAAGCTTGGCCGGCTTGATCCGAAAACCGGTGCGATCCGCGAATATACCCTGAAGTCGGCGTTCACCGGCCCGCACGGTCTGGTGGAAGACAAGGCCGGCAATGTCTGGTTCACCGGCAACAACACCGCCCTGATCGGCAAACTCGATCCGAGCACCGGCCTCGTGACCGAATACCCGCTGCCCGACCCGAAGGCGCGCGACCCCCACACGTTGAATTTCGATCAGAGTGGAATTCTCTGGTTCACCGTGCAACAGGCCAACATGATCGGGCGGCTTGATCCCGCCGACGGATCGATCAAGCTGCTCACCTCGCCGACACCGAAATCACGCCCCTACGGGTTGAAGATCAACGCCCAGGGCGTTCCGGTGTTTGTCGAATTCGGCACCAACAAGGTTGCCACCATCGATCCGAAGACGCTGGCGATCAAGGAATACACGCTGCCGGATCCGGGAGCGAGGCCGCGACGGCTGGCGATCGATCCCGATGGCGTGGTGTGGTATGCGGATTTTGCCCGCGGCTATCTCGGCCGGATCGATCTGGTCACCGGTGCCGCCAAGGAATGGCTGTCGCCCAGCGGACCGAAGTCCGAGCCCTACGGTATCGTCTTTACCAGGGGTGCGCTGTGGTACAATGAATCCGCAGCCAAACCCAACACCATCGTTCGCTTCGATCCGAAGGCGGAAAAATTCCAGACCTGGGCGATCCCCGGCGGCGGCGATATCGTGCGCAACATGGATGTCACGCCAGACGGCAATCCTGTCATGGCGAACAGCCTGACCAATCAGGTCGGCATGGTGGAGATCAAGTAGGGTTTGGACTGGCCTGCCGCGGCCACGCCGCCACGCTCGGATGATCGAGCTTGCTGGTATGCTTGGCGTCGGCGCCGCCGGGGCGGCCCCAGCCGGTGACGTCGGGTCCGAAGAACTCGCGGTTGATGGCGATCCACGGGGTCAACTCAGGCGGCAGCCGGTCGTCGGCGTGGATGGCGGCGACCGGACAGACGGTCTCGCACAGGCCGCAGTCGATGCATTCGTCGGGCTGGATATAGAGCGTGCGCCCGCCCTCATAGATGCAGTCGACCGGACAGGCCTGCAGGCAGGTCTTGTCCTTGACGTCGATGCAGGCGTCGACGATGACGAACGGCACGGATTATTTCCCCCGCCAGACCGGTTTGCGCTTTTCGATGAAGGCCCGCACGCCTTCATCGCTGTCGGAGGATTGCAGTGCCTCGACCAGGGCCGGCAGCCGCGCCGCCTGGGCCTGCCGCGCGGTGAGATGGCCGGTCTGCCGCGCCACCGCCTTGATGGCGCGCACCGACAGCGGCGCGCAGGCCAGGACATCGTCGACCCAGCGCTGCACCGCGGCGTCGAGGTTTTCCCGCGTCGTCACCTCGTTGATCAGGCCCATGGCGAGCGCTTCGGGAGCCTTCATGCGGCGGCCGGTGAGCAACAGCCCCATGGCGTGGCGAAATGGAATCTGGCGCTGCAGCAGCGTCATGCCGCCGTCGAGCGGCATGCGGCCGACCCGCGCCTCCGGCAGGCCGAACGTCGCCTGCTCGACCGCCACCACGATGTCGCAGCCCAGCATCATCTCAAAACCGCCGCCGACCGCATGGCCGTTGACGCGGGCGATGACCGGCACGTTGAGGGTCTCGCGCAGCGCGATGCCGCCAAAGCCGCCGACACGTTCCTGCGCCCAGTATTCCAGCCCGGACGCGCCGCTGCCGCCCTTCATGTCGGCGCCGGTGGAGAACGCGCGTTCGCCGGAGCCGGTCAGCACCACGACGCGCACGTCGCGATCGGCCTCGATCTGGGTCCAGAGCGCCTGCAGTTCGCGCTCGGAGTCGAGGTCGATGGCGTTGAGCACATCGGGCCGGTCGATGGTGATGCGCGCGACGTGGTCGCGCTTGTCATAGAGAATCGGCACTATTCCGCCGCTCCGACGTTCAAGGCCGCCATTTCGGCGCGCACATCGTTGGTATGCTGGCCAAGGTGGGCCGGGGCGATGCGGATGGTGACGGGGGCGTCGGTGAGATGGATCGGCGAGCCGACCACGCGCACCTTCTCGACTTCGCCGTCGACCTCGAGGATCATGCCGTTGACCGCGGTCTGCTCGTCGGCGAGCGCCTCGGCCAGCGTATGCACCGGTGCACAGAGCAGATCCTGTTCATCGAGCTTGCCGAGCCAGTGCGCCGTGGTGTTGGTCTTGAAGCGCGCCCGGAACAGGTCCTGCATCACCGTCTTGTTCTTGACCTGCAGTTCATGGCCGGCAAACCGCGGATCGTTCTCGATGCCGGTAATGCCGAGCGCGGTGCCGATGTCTTTGAGCGGGTTGGCCTTGAAGGCGCCGACCAGCACCAGCGCGCCGTCGGAGGTTTCGAACACGCCGGTCAAGGGCATCGCGCCCCAATTGACCTCGCGACCGCGCATCAGCTGCGCCGCCGCCTCCTGGGTCTGCGCCGCCAGCATCGAGTCCAGCAGCGACACGCTGAGCTTTTGCCCGCGCCCGGTCTTGCCCCGTTGCAGCAGCGCCAGCAGCACACCCTGGACCAGATGCATGCCGGCAGAATAATCGGCGAAGGTGGTGGAATAGACCGACAGCGGCAGCCGCTCATCGGAGCGCCGCGCCATCACGCCGGACAGCGCCTGCGCCAGCACGTCCTGGCCGCCCTTGTGGGCATAGGGACCGGTCAGGCCGAAACCGGTGCCGACCGCGTAGATGATGCGCGGGTTGATGCGCGCGCATTCCTCGTAGCCGAAGCCCATCCGCTCCATCACCCCGGCGCGAAAATTGTTCACCACCACGTCGGATGTCCGCATCAGCTGCAGGACCAGATCCTTGTCCTCCTGCTTGCGCAGATCGAGCACGACGGAGCGCTTGTTGCGGTTCAGCGAGCAATACACCGGCCCGAGCAGGCCGGCCGGATCGTTGGGAAACGAGGTCCGCGACAGGTCGCCGGTGCCCGGACGCTCGATCTTGATGACGTCGGCGCCGTAGTCGGCGAGCATCTGGGTCGCCACCGGTCCCATCATCACCTGGGTGAAATCGAGGATCCGGATGCCGGAGAGCGGCAGGTTCTTTGTTGTTGTTGTCGTTGTCACGCGGCTTGCTCCATTTTCTTGGCATTGGCGGAGGGGCGATCGCCGGGATCGCCGCCCTGGGCACGTACTTTTTCACAGATCGCCCGCGGCTCGACCTTGCGCGGGGTGATGCCGGCGGAAACCGCCAGTGCGGCGGCAACGCCGGCCGACTGGCCCATCGACATGCAGGGCGGGATTTCACGCGACTGCTTCTGGGCGGCCTCGGTAGCGGAATAGTGCCGGCCGGCGACCAGCATGCCTTCGACTTCCTTCGGCAGCATGGCGCGGTAGGGCGTGTAGTAGTCGCGGCCGCGCGCCACCGTATCGTGGAAATGCACGCGGTCGGCGACGTCGTCCTTGGTGACGATATATTCGCCCTCGAGCAGTCGGGTCTGACGCACGCCGAGCTGCGGCGCGACGTCGATGACATAGCAATCCTTGAAGCCCGGCATGTTGGCGCGGATGAACTCCAGCATCTTGTAGATCCGCTTGCGTCCTTCGAAATCGCCGCGCGTGAGGTCTTCGACCTTCAGGGCGTTGAAGCCGGTCATATGCGGGCAATTGCACCAGACCACGCCCGGCAGCGGCGTCTTCAGCCACCAGTATTCCCAGGCGCCGCCGATCAGGCGCTTGGCCTGGCGATCGAGGGCATTGAAGGCGTCGGGCTGTTCGCGCTGAAACCGTTCGGCCTCGTCGGTATCGACGCCGCCGAGGCGGAACACGGTGGTGACGATGTAGGACCCTTCGGTGAATTTCGCGCCGGCGGCGGCGGCCACGTCGAGATCGCCGGTAGCGTCGATCACCACGTCGCCCATGATGGCTTCGCGCCCGGCCTTGGTCTCGCAGATCACGCCGGTGATGCGGCCGTCGCGAACGATCGCCCTGGAGAACCACGAGTGCAGCCGGACATCGACGCCGGTCTCCTCGATCATCTCGTTGGACATGCGCTTCCAGCCGTCGGGATCGAAGGCGGCGGCCATCACGATCGGCGCCGGCTTGGACTGGGCGCGAAAATCGTGCAGGCCCCAGCGCACCCACTTGTTGAACACATCCCAGCCCTGCCGGCGATCTTCCGGCGGCGCATAGACGGCAAGCCCGACCTTGGCCATGCGTTCGATCATCTCGCCGCACACGCCGGTGACGGTGGTCTCGTTGCCATTGTGCATGTCGTCGAGCACCAGCACCATGCCGCCGGAGGCGAGACCGCCCAGATAAGGATAACGCTCGACCAGCGTGACCGAACAGCCCATGCGCCGGGCCGCGATCGCGGCGGCGAAGCCCGCGGGGCCGCCGCCGACCACGACCACATCCGAGCGGGCCACGATCCGCGCCGAGCCGGCGCTCTCCTCTATCCGATCCACGGAATTCATCTGCGTCTCCTGTCCGAAAATGAGCGTTGTTTGACGGTTTACGCCTTGACCGAAGGCTGCCAGCGCACCACGAGCTTTTCAGCCAGCGTGATCGTCAGGAAGAAGATGACCGAGAAGCAGGCGCCGACCACGACGGTGGCGTAGAGCATCGCGGAGTCGAACGAATACATCGCCTGGATGATCAGGGCGCCGATGCCGTAATTGGAGCCGATCCATTCCGAGATGATGGCGCCGACCACGGAGGTCGAGGCCGATATCTTCAGCGCCGAGAACAGATAGGGCAGCGAATTGAACAGGCGCAGCTTGAAGTAGACCTCGCGCTTGGAGGCCGACAGCACCCGCATCAGTTCCATCGCCTGCGGGTTCACCGATTCAAGGCCGCGCACCATGTTGACCAGGGTCGGGAAGAAGCAGATCAGCGCCGCGATGGCGATCTTCGGCTCCATGCCGTTGCCGAGCAGCAGCACCAGGATCGGCGCCTTGGCGACCACCGGAATGGTGTTGATGATGACGACGGTCGGGAAGAAAGTCTCCTCCAGCGTCTTCTTGTGGACGAAGACGGTGGCGATCAGGATCGCGGTCAGGTTGCCGAGCATGAAGCCGGAAACGGCCTCGATTGCCGTCGGCAGCAGATTGCTCATCAGGACGCCGAACTTGGCGACCAGCGTCGTCGCCACCAGCAGCGGCGAGGGCGCCACGAACGGCGGCACCTTGAAGACGTAAACCAGCGCCGCCCAGATCGCGAGCGCGATGGAGACGCCGAGCAGTGGCAACAGGCGCTTGCGCCAGGTTTCACGCTGGCGGGCGATGCGATAGTCGGCCTCGGCGGCGGCGTTCTCGTCGGCGAGACGGGAGTCGAATTCGGCGACGCTCATGCGGATGGCCTCCCGAGCAGGTCGCGCAACTGGGCAGCGACTTTGATGAACCCTTCGGTTTCGCGGATCGAGGTATCGCGATCGCGCGGCAGATCGATCGGCACGATGTCGCGAACCCGTCCGGGATTGGCCGACATCACCATCACCTGCTCGCCGAGGAACATCGCCTCGTAGACCGAATGGGTGACGAACATGATGGTGGTTCCGGTCTCGATCCAGATCCGGCGCAATTCCTCGTTCAGCCGGTCCCGGGTAATCTCATCCAGTGCGCCGAACGGCTCGTCCATCAGGAGAAGACGCGGTCCGCCGAGCAGGGCGCGGGCGATCGAAACCCGCTGGCGCATGCCGCCGGAGAGTTCGTGGGGAAACGACTGCTCCCAGCCCTCGAGACCGACCAGCTTCATCAGTTCGCGCGGTGTCGGCGCACCTTTCGGCAGGCCGCGGGCACCGCCGACTTCGAGCGGCAGTTCGACGTTTTGCAGCGCACTGCGCCACGGCAGCAGGGCTGCGTCCTGAAACACGAAACCCAGCGAGCGCTTTAGCCTCGCCTGCTGCGGCGTCATCCCGAACAATTTCACCGTACCCTTGGTCGGATCGATCAGGTCGGCGATGACGCGCAGCAGGGTCGACTTGCCGCAGCCGGATGGGCCGAGCACGCTGAGGAAGCCGCCGCGCGGCACCGTGAACGACACGTTGTCGAACGCGGTGACGACGCGCCGGTCGGTGACGAAACGCACCGCGGCATTGCGGCAGTCGATGGCGTCATCGGCGGATTCACCGACGACAACCCGTGCAGCAGGGCCGGTTGGGGCCTCGGTCATCAGCGACATGGCTCAACCGATCTTCGGTCGGGCGTCGGCAGTGGCCTTGAGGATGTCCAGGGTCATGACTTCCTCGAGCTTGGGCGTGCGCTTGGTGAATTGACCCAAATCCGAGTAGAGCTTGATCTGGTCCTGCCAGACCGCCGGATCCATCGTGCCCCAGCCTTCGGTCGCGGTCTTCGGCGAGAAGGCGTATTTGAGCATCGGTTCCAGCGCCTCGCGCTCGTCGGCGGCGACGAGGTTGGGGAATTCCTTGACCAGATATTCGACCGCCTTGTCGCGGTTGGCATGGGCATAGGCCCAGCCCTTGCCGGTGGCGCGCAGGAATTTCGCCAGCTGGTCGCCCTTGGTCTTGATGGTGTCGACGGTGGCATAATAGGGCAGGGCGTAGAGCTTGACGCCGGTGTCCCACAACCGCATGTCGACCCGGTCGGGGCCGAGCACCTTGAGCGCGGTGGTATTGGTCAGCCAGCCGGTGACCACATCGACCTGACCGGTGAGCAGCGGCGTCATGTCGGCGCCGATGGTGACGATCTCGACGCTCTTTTCAGGAATGTTGTTCTTGGCCAGCAGCGCCTTGAGCAGGATTACGCCGGTGGCCTGGATGCCGACCTTGGTGCCGACCAGGTCCTTGGGCTCGCGCACCGGCTTCTTCTTCAGCGAGAAGAAGGTGTACGGATGTTCCTGCGCGCCGGTAGCAAAGCACCGGATCGGAATGTCCTGCGACGCGGCCAGCATCAGCGATGGGCTGGACGAAACCTGGCCGGCCTCGAAGCGGCCGGCCGCGACCACCGCGACCCCGTCGATGTTGGGGCCGCCGGCCTGGAACTTCATATCGATGCCTTCCTGGTCGTAATAGCCCATCGCCTTGGCGCAGACCTCGCCGATCTGGTTGCCCGACAGCAGCCAGCCGAGCTGCAGATTGACGGTAGGCTTGCCTTCGGCGAACGCATCCAGGGTAAGCAGGTTGCCGCCGGCAAATCCCGCGGCCGCGGCAGCACTCAATTTCAGGACGTCGCGACGATGAAATGGCATGGCAAAAGGTCTCCCCTGTTTGGTCGAACGGTGTGTGTGTGTTGAACCCGGTTGGCCACAAGCTTAGGGTCTTGTCCGTGAGCTAGAAAAGAAGATAATTTCGCGTGTGGCGATGCCAAAACGGCATCGCCCAAAAATGGTGCGGTGCGCGCTCAAAACTTGCCCGCCGCCGGAAAGCCCGCGAAATCATGCACGCCGCTGTTTTGCGCTATTTCGACCACGTCGCCCGGCTGGGCTCGATCCGCCGGGCGGCGGAATTGCTCAACGTTGCCTCTTCGGCAGTCAATCGGCAGATCATCAAACTCGAGGACGAAACCGGCGTGGCGCTGTTCGAGCGGCTGCGCACCGGCGTGCGATTGACCGCGGCGGGGGAGGTGCTGCTACGCCATGCCCGCGAGACCCTGATCGACTACGATCGCGCCCGCGCCGACATGGCGACCTTGTCCGGCACCGTGACCGGCAGCGTGCGGATCATCTCGCTGGAATCGCTGATCGTGCGCTTCATGCCGCGCGTGGTGGCGGAACTGGCGCGCGCCTATCCGCAGATGACGCTGACCGTGGTGGTTGTCGATCCAAGCGCCATCGCCGACGAGTTGCGCACCGGGCGCAACGACTTCGGCGTGCTGTTCGTCGACAAGCGCTACACCCGCATCGAGGTGGTGGAGAGTTTTCCGACCTCGATCGGCGCGGTGATGCGGCCGGACCATCCGCTGGCGTCGCGGCGCAAGCTGACCTTGACCGAATGTGCAAAATACCCGGTGCTGATGTTGAACGACCGCTGGCTGCTCGATGGCGTCATGGCCACGGAGTTCGCCCAATCGGGCGCGCGGCTGGTGCCGCGCATCGTCTCCAATTCCATCGATTTCATGCGCCAGATCATCCTGTCCGATCTCGGCATCGGCTTCTTCACCCCGATCGCCTTTGTCGAGGAAATCGAGCGCGGCGAACTGGTGCACGTGCCGCTGGCCGAGCCCCGGCTGTCCGACAGCGCGATCGGCATCCTGGTGCCGCAGGACCGCCGGCCGACCCTGGCCGGCCGCATCGCCATGGACATGATCCGCCTGCGGCTGCGCGAATTCGCGGCGACGATGAACGGGCCAGCGGGAGCGAGGAAGGCGAAGGGCAAGAAGCGCTGAGAGTGTGAGGCGATCAAACCGGCAGGTTTGCGCGTCATCCGCTCTGGCGTTCGAATCCGAGCTGCTTTGCAGGATGGTCGACCAGCAGCTGCCGCCCGGTCTTCTCGTCCGGTTGTGGCGGGCTGGCGCAGGTCCTGCGTGGCCCGTGCGTCGAGGCAGAACCCCAAACAGAGCCGACAGCTTCTTTCGCGACTGCGGCCGGCGCGGCGGCGCGGGCCAGATTCCCCCCTTTTCACCCCTTTTTACGGTTGTCCGAGAAAAATAACGCCGCTGTAACGCTGGACTGACGCGGGCGACGACGGCGCCCGGCTTCACTTCGCATCGCGCGAGCGGCGTTCCGTCCGCGCAGGCTCGCCCCTTCAGGATGCAAATGTCCAATTACATCAGGTTTTTTTTCAACGCGGAGTTTCAACGATGAGACAGGCCTTATTTCCTGCGACGGCAACCGCCTCTCACGAGGCCGCGGCGCGCGGTCAAAAACCCGAGCGAACAAGCATTTTCGCGGCGGCGATCAAGGCGCTGCACATCTCACGGCGGTTTCAGGCAGGACGCCTGCACCTGAAGCTTCTGCATTCCGGACGGCAGACCTTGATTGCCGCCGTGCGATTTATTTGGACGATATGGATCTGGAGAGCCACGTTGAACGAGTGGGACTCCCTGACCGATGCGGATTTTCGCGACATGCCATTCAAGCGAGTCGACCTCGCTGCCATGGCCTGGGAATCGGCACGTCGATACGTCGACGGGAGAACCGTGCCCACTCGGTTTTTGACCGGGTTTGCCGCATTGACCATTGCGGCCGCAGCACTGCTTGCAGCGGCCATTTTGCTTGCGGCTTGATCGTCAATCTCTCGCTCCGCATTCGCAATCAGAGGTTTGACGCTTTCGCCGCCGCTCCCGGCCTCCAGCCGCCATATTTCGGGTGATCCTTGCCGATCGGCAGCGATACCGCAGCCCCGGTCTCGGCCGCATGATACAGCGCCGTGATCAGCTCCAGCGAACGCCGTGCGTCGGCCAGCGTCACCGGCAACGGTCCACCGGTCTCCAGCGCTTCGCAATAGCTCGCCATCAACCCCTCAAAGCGCGACGCAACGGGCGTCCAGCCCTCCAGCGCCCTGGCGATGCGGGCCTCGGCCTCGGGCGAAGTGGCGACGATCTGCCAGGGATCGTCGCCGGGCGCATAAGGGGCCAGCGAACTCTCGAACGTGACGTGCTCGAAGCACAGCCGCAGGCGGCTGATCTCCCTGGCGGAGCCCAGTGTAGCGGCGAGCGAGGCCAGCGCGCCGCTTTGCATGACCAGGCTCGCCACCGCACAGTCCTCGACCTCGATGTTGTTCACCCGCGTTGCGGTGCGGGCGAACACCGAGGCGACCTCGCCCATCAGGTAAGTGAGGATATCGTGCGAATGAATGGCATGGGTGAGCAGGGCGCCGCCGAGTTCGGTTTCGAACCGGCCGCGCCACGGCACCGAATAATATTTGGCGCCGCGCAGCCATGCGGTCTCGACGGTGCCGAGATAGGGTTTTCCCGCCAGCCCCTGTTCGACAATGTGCCGCGCCTTCTGCAGGCCGTTGCCGTAGCGATACTGGAACACCGGCATGATCCGGCCACGGGCGCTGGCCTCGGCTGCGGCGATGCGGTCGACCTCCTGGAGCGAGCCGACCAGCGGTTTCTCGCAAATTACCTGCTTGCCGGCGGCAAGCGCGGCCATGGCCTGCGGGAAGTGAAGCGTCGGCGGGGTGCAGATGTCGACGATGTCGATATCGGCCATGGCAAGGACATCGTCGAACGACGTGGTGCGGCGCGGCACCGCGAATTCGTCACCCACCGCAGCAAGCCGCTCCTCGTTGAGGTCGCAGATCACCTGCAGATCGAACTTGTCGCGCAGCCGCGCATAGCCTTCCGCGATGTGGCTGCGGCCGATGCCGCATCCGATGACCGCCACGGTCCAGCGTTTTGACATGCTTTTACTCGCGCGGTTCGATCAGACTTTGCCTTCCGCCATCGCCTGCGCGGTCAATGCCAGTTCCATGGCCTTGAAGCATCGCGCCTGCGGCATCGCGGTCTCGGTGCGGTTGAGGACGTCGGAGATGAGCTGGCGGCCATAGGGCAATTCGACACCGGAACAGTCGATCCGGTTGACACCCTTGCGGTCTACCATGATGAGGTGATCGATGCCGGGCTGCCCGGCGACGTCGATATATTTGCGCAGCTCCATGTAGCCTTCGGTGCCCAGAATGGTCAGCCGGCCGTCGCCCCAATTGGGCAGGCCGTCGGGCGTGAACCAGTCCACGCGGACATAACCGGTGACTTCGCCGGTCTGCAGCAGCATTTCGCCGAAATCCTGCAATTGCGGACGGTCCGGATTGGCGCGGTTGGCGACCGTCGCGCTGATGACTTTGGCATCGACCGCGTCGGCGAAGAACAGAAACTGCTCGCATTGATGCGAGGCGATGTCGGTCAATACGCCGCCGGTGCGTTCGCGCGAATAGAACCAGTCGGGCCGCGGCAGGTTCTTCAATTTGTGCGGGCCGAGTCCGACGGTGTTGATCACCTTGCCGATGGCGCCCTTGGCGATCAGCTCGCCGGCTTTCACGGTCGAGCGGGTCTCGAAATGCTCCGAATAGCACACCGAATAGATCCGCCTGGTCTCGGCCTGGACCTTGCGCACCTCGGCCAATTGCTCGAGCGAGGTCATGCCCGGCTTGTCGCTCATGTAATCCTTGCCGTGGCGCATCACCTCGATGCCGAGCGGGGCGCGATCGGCGGGAATGCCGGACGAAAGGATCAGCGCGATGGTCTTGTCCTCCAGCAGCGTTGCCCGCTCGGCGACGCGGGGCGCCTGCGGATATTTCTCCGCAAAGGCTTTGGCGAGATCGTCCTCGGGGGCATGGAAGCCGACCAGCTCGGCGCCCGCGCGCAGCAGGCAGTCGACCTGGCCGTAGATGTGGGCGTGGTTGATGCCGATCGCGGCGACACGAAGTTTGCTCATGGCGGTTTCTTCCTTGGACGTTTGCGGGCCTGTTGTATGGATGCGGCGGACGCCGTCAACCCTTGAGTCCCGAGGTGGCGATGCCGTTGATCAGAAGGCGCTGGAACAGGAGGAAAAAGATGAACAGCGGCAGCAGCGTCAGCGTCGACATCGCGAACAGCGCGCCCCAGTCGGACTTCCCGGTGGAATCGACGAAGCTGCGTAGCCCGAGCTGCACCGTGTAGGAATTCATGTCGTTGAGATAGACCAGCGGACCGAAGAAATCGTCCCAGGTCCAGATGAAGGTGAAGATCGCGGCGGTGGCCAGCGCCGGCAACGACAGCGGCACGATCACCATCCAGTAGATGCGCCAGGGGCCGCAGCCGTCGATCTGTGCGGCTTCATCGAGTTCGCGCGGGATCGAGCGGAAGAACTGCACCAGCAGGAAGATGAAGAAGGCATCCGCCGCCAGGAATTTCGGCACGATCAGCGGCAGGAACGTATCGACCCAGCCGAGATTGAGAAACAGGATGTACTGCGGAATCAGCGTCACGTGATACGGCAGCATCAAAGTGCCGAGCATCAGGGCGAACCAGAATTTCTGGCCGCGGAATTTCAGCCGCGCAAACGCGTAGGCGGCGAGCGAGCACGACATCACATTGCCGACCACGCAGGACAACGAGACCACGAGTGAATTCAGGAAGAATTTTCCAAATGAGACCTGAAGTCCGGACCAGCCGCGCCAGTAGGCATCGAGGCTGAAGCTGCGCGGCCACAGCGAAGCGTTGCCGAAGATGTCGCTGTCCGGCTTGAACGAACTCGCCAGCATCCACAGCAGCGGATACAGCATGGCGATCGAGGCGAGGCACAGCACCACGTGATAGAGCAGCGCGCGACCCCGCTCGGCGTGAGGCGGCGCAACGGAATCCGATGTCGCAAGATCAGCCATCGTAGTGCACCCAGTAGCGCGACGACAGGAAGGCCAGCGCGGTGAAGGCGGCGATGATCACCACCAGGATCCAGGCCAGCGCCGAGGCATAGCCCATGCGGAAATAGGCAAACGCCTCCTGGTAGAGATAGAGCGTGTAGAACAGCGTCGAGTCGATCGGGCCGCCGGTGCCGGCGCTGATGATGAAGGCGGGCGTGAAGGCCTTGAAGGCATCGATGGTCTGCACCACGCCGTTGAAGAAGATCACCGGCGTCAGCATCGGCAGCGTGATTCGCCAGAACTGCTGGCTGCGGCTGGCGCCGTCGATCTCCGCGGCCTCGTAGACATCCCGTCGGAATCTGGCGCAGGCCGGCCAGAAATATGATCATCGGCGAGCCGAATTGCCACACGCTCAGTGCTACCAGCGTGTAGAGCGCGGTGTCGGGATTGGAAATCCAGCTCGGTCCGTGAATGCCGAACAGCGACAGCGCTTGGTTGAGCAAACCGTCGCCGGCGAACACCTGGCGCCACAGCACCGCGATGGCGACGCTGGCACCGATCAGCGACGGCAGATAGAAGATCGCCCGGTACAGCGGCAGCCCGCGGATGCCCCGGTTCAGCACCATCGCCACCGCGAGCGCGAACACCAGTTTGAACGGTACCGCCAGCGCCACGTAGAGGAAGGTGACATGCATCGCCGACGTGAATTTGGGATCGCTGGTGGCAATGCGGACGTAATTGGCGGCACCGACCCAGTGCGGGCTGCTCAAGAGATCAAAATCGGTGAACGACAGATACAGCGACGCCAGTGCCGGCCCCAGCGTCAGCCCGAAGAAGCCGAGCAGCCAGGGGGCGAGAAACAGGTAGCCCGCGGCGCTGCCGCGCCAGGACTGTTCGGGCACGACCTCGGCCGGTCTGGCCAGCCGCGGCGGCGTCGCGATCAGCGCCTCCGTCACCGCTTCATCCGCGCGCAAGCACGGCTTTGGCTTCGGCGACAAACTGCTTGGCGCCGTCGGCCGGCGTCAGGCGACCAAAGCCGACTTGTTCGTTGACGCGGCGCAACACGCTCTGGATCTCGCCGGCCCCGCGCGGCGGCGGTGGTGGCAAAGGCCCGACCTTCTCGCTGATCAGCGTAATGTAGTCAGCCATGGCGCGACCAAAGTCGTCGAGGGTCGGGGTCACGGTGCTGCGCACCGCGGCGGAGGGTGGCACGCCGCGCTCGACGCCGAGCAGCTTGCCGGCGTCGATATTGGCGACGAAGAAGCTGACCAGCTTGACCGCCGCCTCGGGTTGCTTCGATTGCGCCGAAACGCTCCACATCATGGCCGGCTTGAGGTACTGGCCGGGCCGTGAGCCGGCGCCGCCGTCGGGATAGGGGGACAGGCCGAGCTTGCTCTTGTTGATGGCCTGGAAGCCGACCAGCTGGTTGGAATGGGCGAATACGATGGCGGCCTTGCCCTGGGACAGCAGGCTCGAATCGATCTCGCCGCGATCGAGCGCCTGGGTGTCCGGCGCGGCGCAGCCGCCGCGCTTGCGCAGGTCCTGCCAGAAGGCAAACCATTCGGCGATGTCCTTGTCGTCATAGCCGACCTTGCCTTCGGCGTTGTAGAGCGACTTGCCGCGTTGGCCGAGCCAGACTTCGAGGCCGGGCTCCACCCGGCCGCCGTCCTCGATGCCGGTAAAGCCCTCGCGTTTCGCCGCCTTGGTGATTTCGACGGCGAGGTCACCGATCTCGTTCCACGTCATCTGCCAGGTCGGCTCTTTCAGGCCGAGCGACTGGATCAGCGCCTTGTCGTAGATGATCGCCGTGGAATTGAGGCCGAGGCTGACCCCGTAGATCTTGCCGTCGACCTTGCCGCTGTCGACCGCGGCCTTGCTGAAATCCGCAAGATCGAGGGCGGCGGGGACGTAGCCGTCCAACGGCAGCAGCGCGCCGCGGCGGGCATATTCGAAAATATAGCGATAATCCATTTGCAGCACGTCGGCCGCATTGCGTCCGGCGGTTTGGGTCGCCAGCCGCGGCCAGTAATCGGTCCAGCCCAGCGACTCGCCGGCGATGGTCAGCCCGGGGTGGCTCTGCTGGTAGAGCTGGTTGACCTTGTCGGTGCGCTCTGCGCGCTCCTTGGCGCCCCACCAGAACACCCGCAACCGCAGGTCCGATTGCGCCAGAACCGGGCCGTCGCCAAGGGTGGCAAGCGCAGCGCCGCCGATCCCGGCGCCGATCAACGAACGACGCGAAAGCGTAATCCCGCTCATGACATGTCCTCCCTGACGTCCTGTTTTCGACCCCGGCATTTTGCTGCGGCTCCCCGGGATGATACCCGGAAAACGGGTGTTGGATGACAAGGTGCGCAACTTGCTGCGCTTTTGCAAGGGACCCGGGTGGATGGAATTTGACGCATGATTGACCGCATCGGGCCGTCTTCCGACTGGCCGATTTGGCGGGTTATTGCCCATCTAAAGAGTATATGTTCTGCTGGGCGCTGCGGAGGGCACAGCGTGACCACGACCAGCCTTGTCATTTTCGATTGCGACGGCGTGCTGGTCGACAGCGAACTGCTGAGTTGCGGCTGCCTGTCCGAGGTTTTGGCCGGCTACGGCATCGACCTCGGGGTGGACGAGGCGCTGCGGCTGTTCGTCGGACGCAGCGTCGCCGCGGTGCGGGAGTATTTTGGGGCCCGCGGCAAACCGCTGCCGGATGCCTTTCCGGCAGAACTCAAGGCGAGGGTACATGCGGCCTTCGCTGCGTCGCTGTTGCCGATCGAAGGCGTCGGCACCGTGCTGCAACGGCTGCGGTTGCCGATCTGCGTGGCCTCGTCGAGCGATCTCGACCGTATCTCGCTTTCCCTCGGCATCACAGGCTTGTCCGGCTATTTCACCGGGCGGCTCTATTCTTCGCAGATGGTGAAACGCGGCAAGCCGGCACCGGATCTGTTCCTGCATGCGGCGAAAGCGATGGGAGTGGATCCTGGCCGGACCCTGGTCATCGAGGACAGCGTCAGTGGTGTCACGGCGGCCAAGGCGGCCGGCATGACGGTCTGGGGTTTTACCGGCGGCGCCCACTATGCATCGCGGGATGGCCGGGCCATCTTGCAGGCGGCCGGCGCCGATCGCGTGTTCGCGCGCATGTCGGAATTCTGTGACGGATGGGATGCGATCAATGGCCGGGCCTGACAGCGAAAAATTGCGCCTCGACGAAGCCGCCCGCGCCGGCTGGCTCTATTTCATCGCCGGTCATACCCAGGACGAGATCGCCAAGATGCTGCAGATTTCGCGCGCTTCGGCCCAGCGCCTGGTCTCGCTGTGCCTTGCCGAGCGGCTGATCACGTTCCGGCTCGAACACCCGATCGCCGCCTGCATGGAACTGGCGGCGCGCCTGAAGGAGGTGTTCAAGCTGGCCTATTGCGAGGTGGTGCCCAGCGATCCCGCCGCGCCGCAAACCGTGGCGGGGATCGCCGAGCGCGCCGCCAACGTGCTGGAACAGATGCTGCGCAGCGACAAGCCTGTCGTGGTGGCGCTGGGGACGGGAAGGGCGGTGCGTGCGGCCGTCGAGCGCGTTTCGCCGATCGACCGTCCCAACCACCAGATCGTCTCCCTGGTCGGCAACATTTCGGCCGACGGGTCGGCGAGTTTCTTCGACACGGTCGGCCGCCTCGCCGACCTGACGAGGTCGCGGCACTATCCGATGCCGCTGCCGTTCCTGATGTCGTCGGAGAAGGAACGCGACCAGATGCTGCGGCTGGAGCCCATTTCCAAGGTGCGCGCCATCGCGGCCAAGGCCGATCTGCGTCTGGTCGGCATCGGCCAGATGGACCAGAACGCCCAGGTGCTGGTGGATGGCTTCGTGACCCGACAGGAACTGTTCGACATGATGCGCCGCGGTGCGGCGGGCGAACTGACCGGCTGGGCCTTCGATGCCGATGGTCAGATCATCGACGCCGGCACCAACCGTCGCCTGACCAGCATTCCGCCGCGCGTTCCGGCCTCGGCCCTCACCATCGGTGCGGCGGTCGGAAAGGCCAAGGTTGCGGCGATCCAGGCGGCGCTGAAAGGCCGCCTGATCAACGGCTTGATCACCGACGAGGCGACCGCCGCCGCGATCCTGCGCCGATAGCGCACGAGGTTCCTGCAATACGGTTGGACGTGCGTGGGGGAAGCGGCGGCGCCGTTGCCCGCGCAATCCCGATTGCCGAAAGGCTACGGCAAATTCCGGCACGGGTGTGGCAATCGACCTTGACAACTTTTCGAGTCGATGTGAACATACGCTCAACGCATGGGCATATGCTCAATGCGGCGAATAAAACATGGGAGGATACCGTGAAGCCATTCTCTGGCGCCCTGTTGGGCGCGTTCGCCCTGTTGGCCTCGACCCCCTCGATCGCCCAGACCACCCTGACCATCGCCACCGTGAACAACGGCGACATGATCCGGATGCAGGCGCTGACCAGCGACTTCACCGCGAAGAATCCCGACGTCACGGTCAAGTGGGTGACGCTGGAGGAGAACGTGCTGCGCCAGCGCGTCACCACCGACATCGCGACCAAGGGCGGCCAGTTCGACGTGCTGACCATCGGCACCTACGAAGTTCCGATCTGGGCCGGCAAGAACTGGCTGGTGCCGCTCGACAATCTCGGAGCCGGTTACGACACCGCCGATCTGTTGCCGAAGATCCGTGATGCGGTCTCGGTGAAGGGCAAGCTCTTTGCCGCGCCGTTCTACGGCGAGAGTTCGATGGTGATGTATCGCACCGACCTGTTCCAGAAGGCCGGGCTGACCATGCCTGAAAGCCCGACCTGGGATTTCGTCATCAGCGCGGCCAACAAGCTCACCGACAAGGCCGGCGGCGTCTACGGCATCTGCCTGCGCGGCAAGGCCGGGTGGGGCGAGAACATCGCCTTCCTGACCGCAATGTCCAATTCGTTCGGGGCGCGCTGGTTCGACGAAAAGTGGCAGCCGCAATTCGACTCGCCGGAATGGAAGAAGACGCTGACGACCTATGTCGAGCTGATGAAGCAGGCCGGTCCTCCCGGCGCCAGCTCGAACGGCTTCAATGAAAACCTGGCGCTGTTCAACGCCGGCAAGTGTGCGATGTGGATCGATGCCACGGTGGCGGCTTCCTTCGTCACCAATCCGAAGGACTCCAGGGTGGCCGACAAGGTCGGCTTCGCGCTGGCGCCCAACACCGGTCTTGGCAAGAACGCCAACTGGCTGTGGGCCTGGAATCTGGCGATCCCCGCCGGCTCGAAGAAAGTCGAGGCGGCCGAGAAGTTCATCGCCTGGGCCACCAGCAAGGACTACACCAAACTGGTCGCTTCCAAGGAAGGCTGGGCCAATGTGCCGCCCGGCACGCGCACCTCGCTGTATCAGAATCCCGAATACCTGAAGGTCGCGCCGTTCGCCAAGCTGACGCTGGCCTCGATCGACGCGGCCGATCCGAACAAGCCGACCGTAAAGCCGGTGCCCTATGTCGGCGTCCAATACGCCGCGATCCCCGAATTCCAGGGCATCGGAACCAGCGTCGGCCAGCAGTTTTCGGCGGCCTTGTCCGGCTCGATGTCGGTCGACGCGGCGCTGGCGGCGGCGCAATCGTCGACCGAGCGCGAAATGAAGCGCGCCGGCTACATCAAGTAGCCCTTCCTGTCGCGCGCGGCCGCACTCGCGGCCGTGCATAGGCGACTATCCGGCTCGCATGACCGGATCGTCGTCCCGATCCCACGGAGGAAGCGATGGCCACCCAGCAGACGCAGCTTCTCGGGCGAAGCCTTCTGACGCCCGCCGTTGCGCTGCTGTTCATCTGGATGATCGTCCCGCTGGTGATGACGATCTACTTCTCGACGCTGCACTACAGCCTTTTGGATCCGGGTACGGAAAGTTTCGTCGGGCTGGAGAATTTCCGCTACTTCCTGACCGATCCGGCCTTCCTCGCCTCGCTGCAGAACACCCTGGTGCTGGTCGGCTCGGTGCTCGCCATCACTATCCTGCTCGGCATCCCGCTCGCCCTGCTGATGGATCAGCCGGTGGTCGGGCGCAACATCGTGCGGCTGATGGTGATCGCGCCGTTCTTCGTGATGCCGACGGTGAGCGCGCTGGTCTGGAAGAACCTGTTGATGCACCCGGTGTCGGGCCTGTTGGCATGGCTGACCAAACTGGTCGGCGCCGAGCCGATCGACTGGTTCAACGATGCGCCTCTGCTGGCCGTGATCCTGATCGTGGCTTGGCAATGGCTCCCGTTTGCGACCCTGATTCTGCTCACCGCGCTGCAATCCCTTGATGAAGAGCAGAAGGAAGCGGCCGAAATGGATGGTGCCGGCGCGCTGTCGACCTTCATCTACATCACGCTGCCGCATCTCGCCCGCCCGATCACCGTGGTGATCCTGATCGAGACGATTTTCCTGCTCACGGTGTTTGCGGAAATCTTCGTCACCACCGGCGGCGGTCCGGGCCTGCAGACCACCAACATCGCGTTCCTGATCTACTCGCAGGCGCTGATCCAGTTCGACGTCGGCAACGCATCGGCCGGCGGACTGGTCGCGGTCGTGATCGCCAACATCGTGGCCTTTTTCCTGGTCAGGATCGTCGGCCGCAACCTGGAGGCCTGATCATGGCGCGGATGGTAACGCAGAAGCGGGTGATGGTGTCGACCGCCGCGGCATGGTTTTTCGGATTCCTGATCTTCTTCCCGATCCTGTGGATGATCCTGACCAGCTTCAAGACCGAACTCGACGCCTTCGCGACGCCACCGTCCTTCCTGTTCTTCCACTGGACCACCGAGAACTATGCGACGGTGCAGGAGCGCAGCGATTATTTTCATCACGCGCTGAATTCGATCATCATCGCTGGCGGATCGACCCTGATCGCCATGCTGATTGCGGTCCCGGCGGCCTGGTCGATGGCCTTTGCGCCGACCAAGCGCACCAAGGACATTCTGTTGTGGATGCTTTCCACGAAAATGATGCCGCCGGTCGGCGTGCTGGTTCCGATCTATCTGATCTACCGGGATTTCGGCCTGCTGGACTCGCGTGCCGGACTAGTCCTGATCCTTTGCCTCGGCAATCTTCCCATCGTGATCTGGATGCTGTTCACCTACTTCAAGGAAATCCCGAAGGATATCCTGGAGGCGGCGCGGATGGACGGCGCCACCATCGGCCGCGAACTGGTTTACGTGCTGGCACCGATGGCGATCCCCGGTCTCGCGTCGACGATGCTGCTCAATTTCATCCTGGCCTGGAACGAGGCGTTCTGGACGCTGAACCTTTCCACGTCGGATGCGGCGCCCTTGACGGTGCTGATCGCCTCCTACTCCAGTCCCGAGGGATTGTTCTGGGCCAAGCTGTCGGCGGCGTCCACGCTCGCCGTCGCGCCGATCCTCGTACTCGGATGGTTCAGCCAGAAGCAGCTTGTCCGTGGCCTGACTTTCGGCGCCGTCAAATAGCAAAGTGGAGCTGACAAATATGGGACAGATATCGCTCCAGGGGGTTCGAAAATCGTTCGGACCGGTCAATATCATCAAGGGCGCCGATCTTGACATCGCGGACGGCTCGTTCGTGGTTTTCGTGGGACCTTCGGGTTGCGGCAAGACCACGCTGCTGCGCCTGATCGCCGGCCTCGAGGATGTCACCGGCGGGCAGATCCTGATCGACGGCCAGAACGTCGTCGACGTGCCGCCGGCCAAGCGCGGCCTGTCGATGGTGTTCCAGTCCTATGCGCTCTACCCGCACATGAGCGTTCGCGGCAACATCGCGTTCGGCCTGAAGATGGCCGGGCTGCCGCGCCAGGAGATCGATCGCAAGGTCGATGCCGCGGCCTCGACGCTCAATCTGACCCCCTATCTCGATCGCAAGCCGCGCGATCTCTCCGGCGGCCAGCGCCAGCGGGTGGCGATCGGGCGCGCCATCGTGCGCGAGCCGAAAGCCTTCCTGTTCGACGAGCCGCTGTCGAATCTGGACGCCGCGCTGCGGGTGCAGATGCGGCTGGAAGTCACCCGGCTGCAGAAGCAACTGGCGACCACGGCGATCTACGTCACCCACGACCAGGTCGAAGCCATGACCATGGCCGACAGGATCGTGGTGCTCAACGCCGGGGCGATCGAGCAATACGGCTCGCCGCTCGAACTGTACGAGCGGCCGGCCAATCTGTTCGTTGCCGGGTTCATTGGCTCGCCGAAGATGAATTTCATTTCGGGCGACGCCGCGCGGCAACTGGGGGCGGCAACCGTCGGCGTGCGGCCCGAACATCTGCGGATCGATCGCGACGGGCAGGGCTGGCCGGGGACCGTCAATGTCGCCGAGCACCTTGGCAGCGACACGTTTCTTTATGTCGATGCCGGACCGTTGGGCATGCTCACCGTGCGGGGTATCGGAGAGGTCAGGCTCGCCGCCGGCGACAAGGTCTCGTTGTCGCCGGATCCAATCCGCATCCACCGCTTCGACGACAAGGGCAACGCGTTCCGGAAGTAATCGGGCAAGCCGCGACGACATTGCTGCGCGCCGGAGCTACGGCGTCATCCGAACGGGAAACAGGCCGGGAAAAAAGCCATGTATCTGGAAAAATTCAGGCTCGGCGGCAAGACCGCCATCGTGACCGGGGGTGGCCAGGGGATCGGGCTCGCCTGCGCCGAGGCGCTGGCGGAGGCCGGCGCCCGGGTGGTGATCGCGGACCGTGATACCAGGGTCGCCGATCAGGGCCGCGCCGCCCTGAAAGCCAGGGGCCATGACAGCGAGATCGTCATCCTGGACGTGACCGATTCCGCTGCGGTGACGGCATCGGCCGACAGGCTGGTGGCGCAATACGGCAAGGTCGACATCCTGATCAACAACGCCGGCATTGCCCGCAGCGAAACCCCCGCCGAGACGGTGACCGACGAACACTGGCTCAACGTCATCGACGTCAATCTCAACGGCACCTTCTGGTGCTGCCGCGCGTTCGGCAAGCACATGCTGACGGCCAAGGCGGGAGCCATCGTCAATATCGGCTCGATGTCGGGTTTCATCGTCAACAAGCCGCAGGAGCAATCCTATTACAATGCGTCGAAGGCCGCGGTGCATCACCTGACCAGGTCGCTGGCCGCCGAGTGGGGCGCGCGCGGGGTCCGCGTCAACGCGGTGGCGCCGACCTACATCGAGACGCCGCTCAATGCGTTTGTGAAGAGCAATCCGCGGATGTACGATGCCTGGATCGGCGGGACACCGATGGCGCGGCTCGGACAGGTCGACGAAATCGCCTCCGTGGTCCTGTTCCTGGCGTCGGAGGCGGCCAGCCTGATGACCGGCAGCATCGTTCTTGTCGATGGCGGCTATACCTGCTGGTAGACTTATGCCGGTAGCGTCGCACTGGTAAGCTTGCGCCGGATCTGAGCGGAGAGCCCATGCGGCAGGCTTTTATCGGCGTCGATGTCGGGACCTCCAGCGCCCGCGCCGGGGTGTTCGACGAGGCGGGACGCCTGCTGGCGACCGCCCGGCACCCGATTGCGGTCTGGCATGAGGCCGGCGACATTGTCGAGCAATCCTCATCCGACATCTGGGCGGCGTGCGTCGCCTCGGTCCGTGCCGCCATGACTGAAGCGGCGCTGCCGCCGGCCGCGGTCAAGGGGTTGGGCTTCGACGCCACCTGTTCGCTGGTTGTGCTCGACCGGGCGGCGGAGCCGCTGACGGTCAGCCTGTCGGGCGACCATCGCCGCAATGTCATCGTCTGGATGGACCATCGCGCCATCGCCGAAGCGCGGCTGATCAATGAGACGAAGGACGACGTGTTGCGCTATGTCGGCGGTTCGATTTCGCCGGAGATGGAAATTCCAAAGCTGCTCTGGCTGAAGCGGCATCTGCCGGCGAGCTACGGCGCCGCCGGTCACTTTTTCGATCTGGCCGATTACCTGACGTTCCGCGCCACCGGATCGACGGCGCGTTCGATGTGTACCGTCACCTGCAAGTGGAATTTTCTCGCGCATGAGCGGCGCTGGAGCGACAGATATTTCGAGCGGCTTGGCCTTGGGGATTTCGTATCCGATCGCCATGCCCGGATCGGCAGCGAGATCGTCGCCCCCGGCACACGGCTCGGGCGCGGCCTCACCGGCCGCGCCGCATCCGAGTTGGGCCTGGTCGAAGGGACCCCGGTCGGCGCCGCGCTGATCGATGCCCATGCCGGCGGGGTGGGGACGATCGGCGGTCACGCCGCCAACGGTGACGGCGCCGACTTGTGCAACCGGCTGGCCTACATCATGGGGACGTCGGCCTGCATCATGGCCACCACGGTCGAGCCGTGTTTCGTGCCCGGAGTATGGGGGCCCTATCATTCGGGCATGGTGCCGGGATTCTGGCTCAACGAGGGCGGACAGTCGGCCGCCGGGGCCGCCATCGACCATCTGATCCTGTCGCATCCGGCCCATGCCGACGCAGCCGCGGCCGCCCAGTCCGCCGGGGTCGGAATTCTCGAACTGCTCGAGAGTCGTATCGTCACGCGCGGCGGTGCTGTCGGCAATGCCGCGTTGCTGGCCCGCGACATTCATGTGTTGCCGGAGTTCCTCGGCAACCGCTCGCCTTATGCGGACCCGGACTCCCGCGCGGTCATCACGGGTCTTGATCTCGACGCCGATATCGGCGCCATGGAACGCCTGTTCGTGGCCGGGCTGTGTGGCTTGGCCTATGGCCTGGCCGACGTCGTCGACGCGTTCAGGTCCAATGGTGTCGACAGCAGTATGATGGTGATCAGCGGCGGCGCGGCGCGAAGCCCGTTGGTGCGGCAGATCATGGCCGACACCACAGGCCTGACGGTGGCGTTGCCGGAGACGCCCGAGCCGGTGCTGCTGGGCTCGGCCATGCTGGGTGCCGTTGCCGGCGGCGCCCATCGATCGGTCGGAGACGCCATGACGGCGATGTCCGCGATCGGCCGCCTGAGCGAGCCGACGGCGCCCGAAATGGCAGACTTCCATCGCGCGAAGCGCCGCGTGCACGGGTTGATGCGCGAAATGGAACGTGCAAGCCGACGCGCGATGCACGGCATTGCAGACGATCGTTAGTTCGGAAAAAGACGATGTTGCTGAGCTGCGGAGACGCCCTGATCGATTTCCTGCCGGTGAAATCCGCCGACGGACGCGACGCGTTGGTGCCGGTGGTCGGAGGATCATGCCTCAACATCGCCATCGGCATTGCGCGCCTCGGCGCCGAGGCGGGATTCGTCGGCGGCATTTCCACCGACCTGTTCGGGCGGATGATCGCCGACCACGCCCTGGATTCGCAGGTCGCCCTGCAATATGCGACGCGCAGCGGACACCAGAGCACGCTCGCCTTCGTGCGTTCGGACAGGGGCGAGCCGCAATACGCCTTCTATGACGCGGATACCGCAACCCGAAACTGGTTCTATCGCAGCGGTTCGATTCCGTTCGGCGATATCGCGGCGGTTCATGTCGGATCGACCACCCTGGTCGACGACACCGGCGCGGCGCAGACCCTTGCCATGATCGAGGAGGCGCGGGGGTCGACCAGTATTTCCTTCGATCCGAATTGCCGGCCCAACCTCGTCAGGGACAAGGCCCAATACGCCCGCCGCATGGCGGCGTTCGCTGCCGCCGCCGATATCGTCCGCATGTCCGACGTCGATTTCGAATATCTGTACGGCGACGCTGACTATGCCGGACGCGCAAGCGCCATGCTGGACGCCGGAGCGGGGCTGGTGGTGGTTACGCGCGGCGAACGGGGCGCGCAGGCCTGGCATCGCAACGCTGTGGCGCTGGAGGTCGCCGCGCCGGCAACGCGTGTCGTGGACACTATTGGGGCCGGCGACAGTTTCCAGGCTGCATTGCTCTATGCATTGCATACGCTGGGGCGGACCCGGCGCGAGGCGCTGCAACACGCCAGCGCCGATGAGTTGCGCCGTGCGCTGTGCTTTGCCGTGACCTGCGCGGCGTTCACCTGCGGACGGGCCGGCGCCGATCCGCCGCGGGCGGCGGAACTCGATACGGCGGTGTTTGCGCGGTTAAGGGCTAGCCCTTGATGGCGCCGGCGGCAATGCCGCGCACGAACCATCGGCCGGAGACGAAATAGACCGCCAACGGCACCAGGGCCGTCAGCAGGGTGGCGGCCATTTCCATGTTGTATTCGCGCTCGCCCAGGGTCGAGTTGACGATGTTGTTGAGCTGCACCGTCATCGGCAGGTTGGCACGGCCGGCGAAGATCAGGCCGAGCACGTAGTCGTTCCAGGTGTTGGTGATCTTCAGGATGCAGGCGACCACCAGCATCGGCCCCGACAGCGGCAGCATGATGCTGAACCAGGTGCGCCAGAAGCCGGCGCCGTCGACCCGCGCGGCCTTGAACAGTTCGATCGGCAGCCCGGCGTAGTAATTGCGGAACAGCAGCGTCATCACCGGAAGCGCAAAAATCACTTGAACCAGCACGATGCCAGGCAGCGTCCCGAACAGCCCGATCGCGGCGATCATTCGTGCCAGTGGATAGAACACCACCTGATAGGGGATGAACGCACCCAGCATCAATACGCCGAACAGCCAGTTGGCATAAGCCACCCGCCAAAACGACAGCGCATAACCGTTGATCATCCCAAGGAAGATCGAGATGATCACGCTGGGAATGGCGATCAGCACTGAGTTGAGAAAGCCGACCTTCAGCCCGTCGCAACGCAACCCGGTGCAGGCCGACGTCCAGGCCTTGATCCAGGGCGCGAACGTCGGCGCGGTCGGCCAGGCGAGCAGGGCGCCATGACGGATTTCGTCCATCGGTTTGATCGATGTGACGAACATGACGTAGAGCGGCAACAGGAAGAACAGCGCCGCCGCCACCAGAAAAGCGTAGATGCCAAGCCGCGCCGGGCCGAAGGTCGCCGGACGCGGTCCGGCCGCCATGGCCCCGTCCGCCATCATGCGGTCCTCCGCCGCCTGGTATTCTGCCACCCCAGCCAGGGAATCACGACCGCGAGCAGCATCAGCAGCAGCGAGGTCGATGCCGCGGTGGCAAGCCCGATGTTCTGGCGTTCGAACAGGTTGTCGATGATGAACTTCGCCGGCACTTCGGTGGCGCTGCCCGGACCGCCATTGGTCATGGCGACGACCAGGTCGTAGACCCTGATCACGCCGATCATCATCAGCACCGTGGCGGTGATCACTGAGCCTCGCACCTCCGGAATGATGACCAGGAGATAGGCCTTCCAGGTCGGTATGCCGTCGATCTTCAGTGCTTTCCAGATCTCGGCGTCGATGCCGCGGATGCCGGTCAGCGCGATCACCATGACCAGACCCGCGCCGTGCCAGACCGCGGCAATGACGACGGTGAAGATCGCCATGCGCTGGTTGGCGATCCAATCGAAGGTGAAGCTTGCGAAGCCGAGATCACGGACGACGTCCTGGATACCGTGGCTGGGGTCGAAGATCCAGCGCCACACCAGGCCGACCACGATGAAGGACGTCGCGTAGGAATAGAGGAAGATGGTCCGGAACAGGTTTTCGCCCTTCACTTTCTGGTCGAGCAGGATCGCCAGCAGGAAGCCGATCACGAGGCTGGACGAAATGAAGCAGAGGCCGAACACCACCATGTTGGACAGGGACGTCAGCCAGCGACCATTGTTGAACAGGGAGACGTACTGGTTGAGGCCGACGAAATTCCAGTTCGCCAGCATCCGCGAACCGGTCAGCGAGATCAGCCCGCCCCAGCCGGTGCCGCCGAGGAAGACGAACAGAACGATAAGTGCCGTTGGCAGCAGCGCCAGTGCCGCGGCGAGCGTTCCGGTCCGGAAGCGCGGCGACGCCATGTCAGTTGCTGTTCGAAAGCGCCGCGGCGAAGTTCTGCACGAAGCGGTCGATCGGCGTCGTCGGCGCGTTCCACAGGTCGGACACGAGGTCGGTGAAGTCGCCGTTGAGTTGCGGCGACATCAACACGCCCTGCGAACCGACGCCGACGCCGGGCGCCGTCGCCCATTGCGCGCTCTTGGCGACACAGGCGTCGAGACCGGAGCGGTCGGCGCCCTGCCAGAACGGCACCGAGCCGTTGTGGCTGGCAAACTTCGCCTGCACCGCCGGGTCGGACATGGTTTCGATCAAGAGCTTCTGCGCTTCGGCCGCGGCCGGGTCCGACAGTTTGGGATAAAAGAAAACGCCGCCCTGCAGCTGGTAGCCCTGGTCGAGGCCGAGGATGGTGCAGCCGTAATCCACGTCCGGCTTCTGGCCGGCCGCGTTGAACTCGCCGCGCGCCCAGGTGCCCATCTGCATGAACGCGGCCTTGCCGGTGATGACGAGATTGGCGGTGTCGTTCCAGTTTCGGCCGGAACTGCCCGGATCGATGTAGCCGGCCAACCGGACGAAGGTTTCGACCGCCCTGCGGAATTGCGCCGAGCGCACCGCCGCCTGGTCATGCTTGGTCATGACGCGCAGATAAACGTCGCGTCCGCCTTCGGCGAGCAGCACGGCCCAGAAGATCTGGGTCACCCAGTTCTTCTGGCCGGCGACTGCGAACGGAATCTTGCCGGCGGCCTTTACCTTGTCCATCACGCCGAACAATTCCTGCCAGGTCTTCGGCTCGGCGGCGCCGGTCGCGGCCAGAATGGCCTTGTTGTACCAGATGAAATTCTGGCCGTTCAGCGCGGTCGGCAGCACATAGAAATGACCGTCGAGTTGTGCCGCATCAATGAGCGCTTGCGGCAGCTTGCCGCGCCAGTCATGGGCTTTGGCGATGTCGTCGAGGTTTCGCAGCAGGCCGTTCTGGGCAAGCTCGGTGAATTCGGGACCGAGGTTGAACATGGCGGCTGCGGGCGGCGTGCCGCCCATGATGCGATTGATCGCCAGAGTCTTCGCCGTCGCGCCGCCGGCGACGGCGCTATCGACCCAGGTGCCGCCGCGCTCCTTGAACGCCTTGGCGAACTCGCCGATCGCCGCCGACTCGCTGGTGGCGGTCAGAAAGTGAATGACCTCGGCGCGTTTCTCCTCGGCAACCGCTTGTGATCCGCACGCGATCGCCATGAGGGTCGCGGCCGCGCAGCACATCAACGCCAATCGCCTTGAGCCGCGCATGGACCCCTCCCGGATTGTTATTCGTGTTGCCGCCACCTTGGGTCAAAAGATTGAGGTGCGCAAGTCACTGCGTGAGGGATAGACATCGCGAGCACCCGATCAGTGGGCGATCACGATTCGCGTTGCGCGGATCATGCGGTGGAGCTTCGCTTTAGAAGCGTATCAGGCGACTCGCCTGCTCCGGTCGGCCAGCAAGGACGGAATATCCTTTGCCGGCACCGGGCGGCTGATCAAATAGCCCTGGATCTCGGTGCAGCCGTGCGCTTCCAGCCAATCCATCTGGTCCTGGGTTTCAACGCCCTCGGCCGTCGTGATCATCCCGAGATCTTTTGCCAGATTCATCAGGTTGCCCACGATCGCCATGGTGCCGCGCTCGAAACCCAGATCGCGAACGAACGACTGGTCGATCTTGAGTTTGCGGAACGGAAACACGCGCAGATAATTCAGGCTCGAATAGCCGGTGCCGAAGTCGTCGAGACTGATTCCGACGCCTTTGTCGCGAAGCTGGTGAAGCGCGCCCAGCGTGTTGTGATCGCTGTTCAGCAGCATCGATTCGGTAATTTCGACCTCAAGCCGGCCCGCCGGAATCCCGGACGCCGACAGCGCCGAGGTGATCGCCGGTACGATGCCTTCGTCGCGGAACTGGAGCGGAGAAATGTTGACCGCCACCTTCAATCCGTCCGGCCAGTTCGCGGCTTCGGTACAGGCCTGCCGCAGCACCCATTCGCCCAAGGGTACGATCAATCCGGTCTCTTCGGCCAACGGGATGAACTCAACGGGCGAGATCATGCCGCGCTCGGGATGCCGCCAGCGCACCAGCGCCTCGAAGCCGTTGATGGCGCCTGCCCCCAGATTGAACAGCGGCTGGTAGAACACTTCGAACCCGAAATCATCGATGTCGATGAAGATCACGGCGAGTTTTTCGCCCGGTTGCTCGATGCGTCGCAAGGCCTGCCAGAGCCGGTCGCGAAACAGCACCTGGTTGCCGAGCCCGGTGAGCGGGTCATGGTGGGTGAGATACTGCGCCCGCTCGTCGGCTATTTTTCGTTCCTGGATCTCGCGCTCGAGCTGCCGATTGGTTTCCACCAGTTCGTTGATGGAATGCTCGAGAGCGCGCTGGGCGTGCTTTCGGGAAAGCTGAGTCTGCACGCGGGCCAGGGCGATCGGAAAGTCGACGGGTTTGGTGACATAATCGTTGGCGCCGAATCCCAGCGCCTCGACGATGTCGGTGTTCTCGGTCCGCGCGGTCACCATGATGATCGGCAGTTGGTCGGGGGATTGCGTCGAGCGAACGGTCTTCAGCACGTCGATGCCATTGATGCCCGGCATCATGATATCGAGCAGCACCACATCGAAGCTCTCTTGAGCGATCAGGTCGAGCGCTGCCGCGCCGTTGTCGGCTTCGATGATCTCATAACCGCGCTACGCGAAGCGCCGCTTCAGGATGGCGCGATTGGCTTCGACGTCGTCGACCACAAGCAGTCGAATCGGTGGGGTGTCTGTGTCGGTCATGATTCTGTCGACGCGAGATCGCGATGCCTGCACGGTAGTGCCGATTCCTTAAGGATTGCCTTTTGTCCAGATGGAGCCGGTGGTTAGCATCCTGCTAACGGCGTCTTCGATGGAATCCCGCGAGATTGGTACTTCTACGCGTTGCAACCGAACGGTTGGTTCGGCAGCCCGTTCAGGACGGTCGCCGCAGCAGCGGCTGCCCCATGCGGATGACCTGACCTTCGCGGACGTTTTCGCAAAACGAAAAGCGGTCCGGCGTCAGCACGATGATGGTCGAGCCGTGTTCGAACCATCCCAGCTCCTGGCCCTTGCGCACGGTCACATCGCAGGGAAAGTCGGCGGGTCCGCGGTTGCCGGCGCCGAGCACGATATCGAGAAAGTGCAGGCGGATGCTGGCGACCAGAATCGCCGCGACCGGCACCAGCGTCAGGCGCTCGCCGGTCAGAAGCTGGGTGCGAATCACCGCGCGTTCGTTCTTGCAGAACAGCTTTTCGATGCGTTTCAGCGAGATCGGGTTGACGTTCCAGGTGTCGCCGGAAATCGAGGTGACCTGCTCGATGTGGCAATCATGGGGCGCATGGAATCGGTGGTACATGCTGGAGGTGAGGCGGAGCGTGACGAAACGCCCGTTGCGGTGGCTGTCCACCAGCGCCGGATCGCCGACGAGATCGAGCAGGGAATAGGGCGCGCCCTTGACCTGAAACAGCTCGGTATCGGCGACGGCGCCATGGGCGCCGACGATGGCATCGCACGGGCTGACGACAATTTGCGGATCCGTATCGATCGGCCGCAAGCCGGGCCGCAATTCGCGCGTAAAACACTCATGCATGCTTTTGAAATGGGTCTGGCGGGCTTCGCCAAGGTCGAGGTCGGAAAACAGCCGCCACACCGCGATGGACAGATCGCGAATCTGCGGCTGTTCGATCTTGCTGAACCAGCCCATCAGCCGGGTCAGCGCGGCGCGCGGAATCCGGTTGGTGAGCAGGAAGTTGAGATCGTCCTGTTGCGACAGGTTGGAAATCAAGGCGCGGATGGTCATGCGCTGGCCGTCACGGGGCGCCAGCGGGCCAGCATTTCCTTCATGATCTGGCGGCGGATGCCCTTGTTGGTAAGAGTCTCGGCATGCCACCACCAGCCGTCCTGTTCCATCTTGCTTGCGGCGGCGACGAAGCGGTCGGCGACGGCCTGAAAATCCGCATCGGTATAATTCAAGCTGAAGATCAGCCGACCCGTGCCCACCCAGCTCAGCGCCAGGTTCTCGGCGCGCAGGTAATACTGCAGCATCCAGTTGTAGCGCGACGGCTCGGTATACTGGACCATCCAGATCGACGACAGGTTACAGACCCGAACCGGCAGGTTGCGCGCCGCCAGCCGCTCGTTGAGCTGACGCGCCCGCCTGTTCCAGGTCTCATCGAGACCGTCATAGACCGAACGAAATGCCGGATCGTTCAACCGTTTCAGGAACTCGTCCATCGCCAGCATGACGTAGGGATGCGAGTTGAAGGTGCCGCGGGCAAAGCAGACATCGACCGGGCGATCGTCCCGGAAGCGGCGCATCAAGTCCTTGCGCCCGCAGATCACGCCGATCGGAAGCCCGCCGGCGAGCGTCTTGCCGTAGGTCACCATGTCGGCACGAACGCCGAAATATTCCTGGGCGCCGCCGGGCGCCAGGCGGAAGCCGACGAAGACCTCGTCGAAGATCAACACGATGTTGCGCTCGGTGCAGACCTGCCGCAGCGCCTTGAGCCACCCGGTGTAGGCGGTGCGGTCGAATTCGCCATGGCGGGAGCTATCGACCAGCGCCGAATCGGCGGGCGCGCTGGCATTGGGATGCAGCGCCTGCAACGGATTGACCAGGACGCAGGCGATGTCGCTGCGGGTCCGCAGCACGCCAAGCGTCCGCTCGGACATCTCGCTCAGCGTATAGGTTTCGTGCGGCGACACCGGATTGCCGACGCCCGGCTGCACGTCGCCCCACCAGCCGTGATAGGCGCCGCAAAAGCGCACGAGATGCGAGCGGCGGGTGTGATAGCGCGCCAGCCGGACCGCCTGCATCACCGCCTCGGTGCCCGACATGTGGAACGAGACTTCGTCCAGCGCGGAGATCGTGCGCAGTCGGGCGACGTTATCGGCAATGACGGGATGGTAGGCTCCGAGCACCGGACCGAGCGCGTTGGCGCGCAGCTGCGCATCGGCGATGCACTGCTTGTAGAAGTCGGTCCCGAACACATTGACGCCGTAGGAGCCGGTCAGGTCGAACAACACGTTGCCATCGAGATCGGTAACGGTGACGCCTTGCGAGGATTGCAGAAACGACCCCGCGCTCAGATGCTGCCGTACCAGCCGGCTGTACTGGAAAGGCACCCGGTAAGACTGGGTGAATTGCAGATCGGAAATGCCGTCCGCGACTTGCGAGGTCATGCCGCGGGTCTTCGCAAACCGCTGCTGGTAGAGGCCGGCCAGGCGAAAGAAACCGTTACGACGTTTCGCCGCAATCTCCGCCGGAACTCCGTCCGAGCAAAAGAACCCGGTTTCTTCGTAGTCATAGAACGGGATCAGGCGGGCGAGTGCGCGCGACATTTTCGAGTGCCCGGCGAGCGAGGGATGCTTGGCCCGGGACAGCGCCAGCCGTCGTTTCGCCTTGAATGCCACGAGCGTAGCAACAGCTACGGCGGCGATAGAGACAACCAGTGTTGTGAGATTAGGATCCATATTTGGTCTGACCCCGGGGCAAGCCCGGGAGTCGTGCCTTGGAGCAGGCGTCAGGCTTCGGCAGTTTCCGGTTCCGGCATCAGGACATACTTGTCGAGACCCGGATCGATCAGTTGACCGCGCAGCAGATAGAACGGGGCCTTCCAGTAAAACCGGATGTCGCTGAACGGATCGGTCAGGATCTTGGTCATCCAGACCAGTCCGGTCTGGACGTCGCGGATGAAGAACAGATGGACGGTCCGGAACAGCAGGCCGCCGATCCCCAGCGCGAGCCAGATCTTCGCAGTCTGACGGATGAAATCGGCCGGCGTGGCCCAGGCCTTGAAGATTCCAAGCAGGGTGGGGTCGACGAACAGCACCACCGGCGAGATCGCCCAGATCGTCATCAGCACGATCTTGCGCTGCAGGTTATAGCCGATCTTGATCTCTTCCTTGTGCTCGTGGGTCGCGTGGTTGATGTGATCGTAGCTTTTCGGCTCGAAGAAGAAGTGCCCGGCCTGTCGGCTGGTCATCGAGACCAGCCAGCCGATCAAGGCCGCGGCGACCGGATCGGTGAACACCAGCAGGTAGGCGCAAAGAAAGCTCATCGCGCTCACGAAATGCAGACTCTGGTTGATACGGCTGTGATGGTAGTAACGATGGTCATCCCATCGCTGCACACCCAGTTCCTCTAGAAATGTCATCACGACCTCTTTTGTGTGGTGTTCACGCGTTAAAAACTACAGCGATTCGATGTCGGCGATATGACGTTACATTAATGACATAAATCTCGACGCTTCGATTGCGTCTGGACAGCGCTCGCAGTCGATCCAGGCGACGCGAGCGCTCGTCAATTTGCCATTCGTTAACGAACCGGAGTCGAGGCGGGGACGCGCGCGGCGGCCGCGGTTTCGGTTTTGCGGAACCGGATCAGCGAGAAATGGCCGAAAGGTGCCATCGGCTGCCGCTCCACGAACTGCATGCCGTTCGGCTGCTCCGCCCAGCGCGCGAACACCGACCAGGCGAAGTCGGTACGCCAGCCGAGGCGGTGCGCCAGGGGAGCAACGCCTTGCTCGATGAACCGCCGGACGCCGGCCTCGGCGCTGACGCGACTGAGCAGCACGATCTCGCCGCCCGGCCGCAGCACGCGGGCGAATTCGTCGAGGACCGCGTCAGGATTCGATACCGCGCTCAACACGTACTGAGCCATCACGACATCGAACGAACCGTCGGGAAAATCCAGATTCGCGGCGTCCATCACCGCGAGGCCTTCGACGTTCTTGAGGCCGAGTTTGTCGACGCGCTTCTCGGCCTCCTTCAGCATCGCCGCCGAAATATCGATCCCGAACACGCGCATCCGGGGTGCGTATTCCGGCAGCGAGATTCCGGTTCCGACGCCGACCTCGAGGACGCGACCGCCCATGCGGTTGACCGATGAAATGGCGGCGCTGCGCCCCTGCTTGAATACCGCACCGAACACCAGATCGTAGATCGGCGCCCAGCGGTCGTAAGCCCGCTCCACCTGATCCTGATCGAGATCCGTTACGTCGTTAAGCTGCGCTGTTCGAGTCATGCTTTGTCTACCTCTGCTTCAACGGGCTTGTTTCGAACGCATGGTGGCCGCGCGCGACAGCCGGGGGTGGAATCGCGTCGAGCGACCGGTCTGCAACTGGCTCAGGTTGGCGATGAACTGCCGGGCGCTGTTTTCCCACGAATGCGCCAGCGCGAAGTCGCGGCAAGCTTCGCGGGAGATATTGAGCGCGCCGATGCAGGCGCGTTGCAGGTCGGTGTCCAGCACCCCGATCGGATGGTCGGCGATCACGTCGATCGGGCCCATCACCGGAAATGCCGCCACCGGCACGCCGCAGGCGAGCGCTTCGAGCTGTACGACACCGAAGGTATCGGTGAGGCTCGGAAACACGAAGACATCGGCGGCGGCGAGATGCGCGGCCAGATCCGCGCCCTGCCTGACCCCGAGGAATTTGGCGTCGGGATATCGCCGCTCCAGTTCCGCCTTCTGCGGCCCGTCGCCGATGATGACTTTCGAGCCTGGCAGCGGCAGCGACAGGAACGCCTCGAGATTCTTCTCGACCGCCACCCGTCCGACCGTCATGAAGATCGGACGCGGAAGGTCAAGCTGGGCCGGGTTGTCGGGCCTGAACAACTCGGTGTCGACGCCCCGCGTCCAGCGGCCCAGCCGGCCGAACCCGCGTCCAGAGAGTTCGCGCCGCAGCGTCTCGGTCGCCACCATGGTCATGGCACCGGCGGCGTGAAAGTGCCGGAGCACGGCGTAGCTGAAGTCGGCCGGGATGATGGAACGCACGGCGATGTATTCGGGAAAGCGCGTCGTATAGGACGTCGTGAACGCGAGCTCGCGCCGCCGGCAATACGCCCGAACCGACCATCCGACCGGTCCCTCGGTAGCGATATGGATCGCCTCCGGTGCGGCGGCTTCGATCCGGCGCGCGATCTCGCGCCGGTTCGGCAGCGCGATGCGCAGGCCGGGATACGTCGGAAGCGCCATCGATGGAAATCCGTCCGGGGTGACGAACTGGACATCGTCGCCGAGCAGGGCGGCGTTTCGCGCCAGCGCGGTCAGGGTGCTGACCACGCCGTTGACCTGGGGACGCCAAGCGTCTGTCGCAATCAAGACCCGCATCAAATTAAATCTGTCATCCAGGTTGCCGATTCTCTTCAAGAAACTTTGCGTCCGTTTCTGTCACAACCGTATGACAGTCCAGGCAAGTGCCACTGGATTTAGGGACGCGGCCGGGACGAAAATGCCGGATCTTGCGGCTCCGCGGCGCCGCGCCAACGCGCGGGCGACGCTTCTGAGTGACGAAGAGGAGGAAAAGTTGCCGGGTTGACGGCCTTTTGCCGACGCCCGATGTCGACCGACGAAAGAATTGAGTGAGCTCGGCTTAGTTGGCGTCCGATACCCGTTCGTTGGTGCCGTGGAACCGGGCGCGCTTGTCCACCCGGGCCCGGCTCAAACCGTCGCTTCGAATACCCGAGTCGTCGCTGAAGCCCGTTACAGAAGCTGGGACAAGGTGGCCTGCACCAGGCGCAGGCCGAGCACCACGCCCACGGTGATAGTCACGCCGATCCCGGCGAATCGAAACCGGTTGAGGGTATTTTCCATCGACAGTCCGATGGCGTGGCTGATCCGCCCCAGCACGAATGCGGCGCACAGGATCTCCAGCGTGCCGCGATTGCCGCCGGTCATTTCCAGCAACGCGAAGCCGGCGACGAAAAGCGCGGCATTTTCGGCAAAGTTGCCGTGACGCCGGATGGCGCGCAGCACGTTTTGCTGGCCGCCGTCGCCCAGCGATTGCCGGTTGCGGCGGCGCGCCAGGATGACGCCGACCATCAGCGCCATCTGCATGATGATCAGAATTCCGGCCGTGAGGGCCGAGACGATCGGTGGGGTGAACGGCATGGTCGGGACTCGCTGGCTGTCGATTGACGAATCGGTACGAAGTCGTACCATGGACCCAACGTATGGTACGGCGGTGTACCAGGGCAAGGAGATTCTGGAGCATGAACGACGCGGACGTTGACGGCGCGCAAAGCCGCGCCCGGTCCCCGGACGGTAAGGCGCTGCGCGAGCGCGTGCTGCGAGCGGCATTCGCCCTGTTCCACGAGCGCGGATTCTCCAGAACCAGCATGCTGGAGATTGCGACGCACGCCCAGATCTCGAAGCGCGATCTGTATGCGCTTTTTGACAACAAGAGCGCGTTGCTCGCGGCCGGCATCGGCGAGCGCGCGCGCGGCATGCGGCGGCTGCTGGGCGCGGCGATGCCGGTGCCGAAAAGCAGGAGGGCGCTGGCCGCGGCGCTGGTCGAGGTCGGCACTTCGATTCTGCGGACCGCTTGTCACCCCGAGGTGCTGATGATCTACCGGCTCGCCATTGCCGAATCCGACCGGGCACCGGAGATCGCCCGCGTCCTCGACAGCAATGGCCGCGAGGCCAACCGTCGCGCCCTCGTCGATTTCGTGAAGAAGGCGCAAGCCCAGGGCCTGATCGGTCCCGGCGATCCCGCAGCACTGGTGGCGCGCTACGCCATGGTGCTGTGGAGCGACTTGCTGGTTCCGCTGCTGTTGCGGGTGCGCGAGGCACCGGGTCCAAAGGAGATCGAAGCACGGGCGCTGGCGGCGACCGGGGCCATACTCCGTCGATGACGCTTGCGACAACGAGCCGCCGCCCCATCCGACCGCTTGATCGGTCATGGGCGGTAGTGTTGTATCGAGTTCCGTGGGATATTCGGCGTGGCGGGATACGCTGGGGGATCAATGCGCTTTGTTCTGGCGATATTCGCGGTGTTGCTTCTGGCCGGCCCAGGCCGGGCCGTTGAGGCGATCGTTACCGACGCCAACACCGTCCAGCTTGGCGCCGTCAAATACCGGCTTGACGGCATCGACGCCCCGGAATTCGACCAGATCTGCATCGACCAGCATGCCGACCCGTGGACATGCGGGGTCGAGGCGCGCGACCGGTTGAGAACGCTGATCGGCACCCGCGCAGTGAACTGCGAGGACAAGGGTCCCGATCCGGCCTTCAGGAACCGGCGCCTCGGCGTTTGCAACATCGAGGGCGAGACCGGCAGCCTCAATCAATGGCTGGTTCAGCAGGGTCTGGCCCTGAATTTCGAGCCCGCCGCCAACGGCCGCTTCAAGTCGGAAGAGGCCGATGCCAGGGACAAGCAAAACGGGCTGTGGAAAGGCTGCTTTACCGCGCCCGCGGATTTCCGGCAGTGGAAAACCGATGCGGTCCTGCTCGGCGCGTCGTGCCGAACCGACAAGGACGCCGAACTGCGGAGCTTCCTGTTTCCCGCCGAACCTGCCGCACCGCCGGGCTGCAGCATCAAGGGAAAACTGGCGGCCCGCGCGCTCCTGACCGGCAAGGTCGGCGTCTACCAGATGCAGGAGTGCCGCAACTATGCCGCGCTGACGAAGCCCAACCGATGGTTCTGTTCCGAGGAAGACGCGCAGGCCGCGGGTTTTCGCAAGGCCTATAACTGCGGCAGTTTGCGCCGCAAATAGCCGTTTGCTGCCCTTTGCACAGCCGGCCACGGTTCAAGGCTGATAGGCGGCGACCTGCGCCTTGAGCCGTTCCAGCGTTTCCAGGGGCGCCGCGCGGTCCAAGAGATGATCGCCATTCGCCAGATACGATATGACCTTCAGGTCGATCGCGGGCGAATGATGAATGACGTCGGCGTAATTGGCGAGATCGTGGGTGATCGACTTCACGGCGCGAAAATCATGCACGCGGACGTTGGGAAACTGGGCCAGTCGCCGGCTGATATAACCGGAGAAATCGTAGACGATCTTCAGCGTTGCCGGCGAGGCGTCCCGCATCGCCACGAATTGCAGGATCGAATAGGGCGGAAAATAAACCTCGAACGTCACGTCCGGATGTTTCTCGATCAGGCCGACCGCATCCCGCTCGAAGTTGCGGACCATCGCGCCGTAATCGTATCCCTCCGAAAGCCAGGCGCTGCGGACCGGATCGGTGATGTGGACGAAGGCCGCGCGTGCCTTGCCGGCGTTGTAGTCTGCCGGCGTGTTGAAATCGGGGGCAAGACAGTTGATGTCGTCGACGCGCGGAACCGCGAACTTGATCAGGGTATCCGGTCCGAACCCGGTCAACGCTTGCCGCAGCGGCGTGACCTGGCGTGCCAGCATCCACAGCGCTTCGCGCGCCATGGCGCCGCTGAAGAGGTAGCCGGCCAGACCCCGCAGGTTTCTTCGGTAGAGGTCGGCGGGAAAGTACGTCGTCGCGTCGATGTCGGGCGCATCGCGAAAAATCCAGTCGTCCATTTCCCAGATGATCCGTCGGGGGCCTCGCTCCAGGGCCGCGGCCAGCACGAAGTTCTGTTCCCGGGAATTGGAGCCGGGCATCGCCAGCTTGAGCGACCGGACGCCGAGTATCCGGTCGAGGTCGCTTTGCCGGAAGTGAATGGCCAGCGACGTGCCCATCAACACCGTATCGAAATCCTGGCTGCGGATCAGCCCGGCGTTCTGCAGGCGGCTCTCGTTTGAATATGACGGCTGATAAAACCGCGCCGGGCGGAACAGCTGCAGCGGATCGACCGCGAAGTTGAGCGCCGCGGCCAGAACCACCACGGCTGTGCCCGCGCCAATGAAGCGAAAGATATTTCCCGCGGGCGTGTCCATCAGAACCTGAAATAGATGAATTCGCTGTGCTGCTGGATGCCGAGGATCCCGAATGCCAGCACCATGGCGGTGGCATACAGGAACGCGCGCCGCCGCGGCCACGCACCGAGCGCTTCGCCGACGGTCCTGGTTTCGTGATCGTAGCCCATGATCTGTTGGGTGTTTGGCGCAAACCAGGCCGTCGCCGCATAGACCAGGATGAAGCCGAGGCTGAGCAGTTCGTCGCGGCCCAGCGCAATGTGGCTGGGATCGGTCATCCTCGCGAGCACGTAGAGTGCCGACGTCATGCTGTCGGCGCGGAAGAACACCCACGCGACCACCACGGACAGGAATGTCAGGGCACATCCCGCGGCCTTTGCCGCCGATGAGGTCGCGCGGGGTCCAAAGTGATTCCAGGCGTGATTGATGCACAGATAGACGCCGTGCAGGACGCCCCACGCCACGAAGGTCCAGGCGGCACCGTGCCACAGGCCGCCGAGGCCCATCGTGATCATCAGGTTGACATAGCGCAGCACCCGGCCGTGGCGGTTGCCGCCGAGCGGGATGTAAAGGTAGTCGCGCAGGAATTGCGACAGCGTCATGTGCCAGCGCCGCCAGAAATCGATGATGCTGGCGGCCTTGTAGGGCGAGTTGAAATTGAGCGGAAGGAAGATGCCGAACATCAGCGAGATTCCGATCGCCATGTCGGAATAGCCGGAAAAATCGAAATAGAGCTGGAACGTGTAGGCCAGCGCGCCGATCCAGGCCTGATCGAAGGTCGGCGTGTTGGCGCCGAACGCCGTCGCCACCAGCGGCTGAATACCGTCGGCCAGACAGGTTTTCTTGAACAGGCCGATCGAGAAGATGATCAGGCCGCAGAGTATCAGGTGCGGATCGGGCCGCCTGGCCGCCGCCCGCTCGAATTGCGGGATCATGTCCCTGTGATGGAGGATCGGTCCCGCGATCAGGTGCGGGAAATAGGTGACGAACAAGGCATAATGCGGCAGCGCGTAACGCGCGACATTTCCCCGGTAGGCGTCGACCAGGAAGGCAATCTGGGTGAAGGTGTAGAACGAGATACCGACCGGCAGCAGCACGTTGACGGCAAGGCCGGTGCCAAGGACCGTGTTGAGATTGGCGGCGAGAAAGCCGGCATATTTGAAATAGCCCAGCGCCAAGAGATCGCCCGCGACACCGACAGTCAGGACCGAGAATCGCGGAACGCGTGACCATGGCGATATCAGCAGCCAGCCGATCAGGTAATTGAAGGCGACTGACGCCAGTAGCAGGAAAACGAACGGCCAGTTGCTGACGGCGTAGAAGGCCAGCGACGCCAGCGCCAGCCAGGTCACGGCCACCACGTTGCCGAACCGGCCCAGCACGAAGTAGCCGATCAGGCCGACCGGCAGGAACAGGAAGATGAACGGGTAGGAGTTGAAGAGCATGGCCTCAATTCGTGTCTGGCGCATCGCCGTGGCGGACGCCTGGAAAAGCCGCCGTTCGCCAATGTGATGCGTCGCCGCCTATTTGCCGGGCTTGATCGCGCCGAGGATGCGATCGGCCTCGGTACGCCAGTCGGCACTGCGCGCGAATTCCGGCGTGCCTTTGGCGCCGAACAGGCCTTCATCGGCGAGGTCGGCGACCCAGCCCTGGCGGTCCGCGGTGCCCTGCGACGACCACGGCGTCAGACCGGCCTCCCGCACGGTTTCGGCGACCTCGCGAACCTCTTCGCTGCGGCGGCGGCCATGCTCGATGACGCGCTGGAAGAAATAGGCGCCCTGTTTCTCCCAATTGATGCCGGGAAACGTCTCGGCCAGGGACGCCAGCACCGCATCCTCGACGCCGTAGGCCCGCGCGGTGGTGAAGCTTTCGATCACCATCGCCTCGAGGCCCTTGATCATGACGCTGCGGCACATCTTGACCGCGGAGGCGACGCCGAGCTTGTCACTCGCGACCTTGGCGTCGAAGCCGAGCTCGACCAGCAAAGGCGCGAGTTGGGCTGCATCGCTGCCGCCGAGCAGCAGCGGCACCTTGATCCGGTAGGGCGGGATCGACGTCATCACCGCGCCCTCGACATAGCGGCCGCCGCCGCCGTCGATCAGGGCCGCGGCGCGCTGCTTGGCGCCGGGTGAAGCCGAGTTGAAATCGAGGAACCAGGCGGATTTCCGCAGCGCCGGCGCGCAGGCCTGCGCCACCGGCACGGCCTGGCTCGCGGTCACGGCGGAGACGATGAAGTCGGCTTGCGCGGCGAGATCGGCGTGGGAGGCGGCCAATGCAACGCCAAAGCTGGACGCGTGATCACGCAGCGCGCCGGCCTGATCGCCGCCGAGCTTGAGGTCGTAGGCGCGGACACGGACCTGCTGCTTGCGCAAATCCTCGGCCAGGATGCGGCCGACCTCGCCGTAGCCGACGAGGCCGACATTCCATTGTTTCGGGTCGATGGACGGGGCGATCATCGGCGATCTCCTGGTTCAAATAGGCGGCGTTGTCGGAACGCGCTATTGCTTCGGAATGCCCGCCTTGTCGATCACTTTCCCCCACTTGTCGATGTCGGCGCTCAGCCGGTTGCGGATCTCCTCGGGCGTGCTCGCCCTGGCCTCGATGCCGAGTTCCAGCATCCTCCTCTTGACGTCCGGGTCGGCCAGGATGCCTTGCAGTGCGTCGTTGAGGGTCTTGATGACCTCCGGCGGCGTGCCGGCCGGGGCGAACAGCGCGTTCCAGGAAATGACGTCAAAGTTGGACACGCCGGCTTCCAGCACGCTCGGGATGTCCGGCATGCTTTCCGAGCGTTTCGCCCCCGAACTCGCCAGCACCCGGATCTTGCCGTCGGCGACGTTGCCCTTGATCGCGGAGTAGCTGTCGATCATGACCGCGACGTCGCCTTGCAGCAGCGACACGATGACCTCCGGGGTGCCGCGAAACGGAACGATCAGAAAATCTATTCCGGCCGCGGTGCGGAGCAATTCGGCCGACAGGTTCTGGGTGCTGCCGACATTGATGGTACCGACATTGAGCGAGCCCGGTTTTGCCCTGGCGGCGGCGACGAAATCCGCCAGCGTCTTGAATTCCGACTTGGCGCCGGTCGCCAGCACGAAGTCGAAGTAGCCGAGACTCGAAATCGGCGCAAAATCCTTCAACGGATCGAACGGCAACTTCTTGAACAGCGACGCGCTGATCGAGGTACCGTTGGACAACAGCGCCAGCGTGGAGCCGTCGGGCGGCGAGGAGATCACCGTCCGGGCGGCAGCGATGCCGCCGGCGCCGGGCTGATTCTCGACATAGAAGCGCTGTCCGAGCTTTTCGCCAAGCCTGTCGGCGACGATGCGCGCGGTGATGTCGGCAATGCCGCCGGCCCCGAACGGCACCACGATGCGCACCGGCTTGTTGGGATAGGTGGCGGCGGCGGCGCGGTGCGGACCGAGCGCCAGTGCGAACACCGCAAGCGCAATGCCGAAAATACCTGACAGATGACGGGTGGGGGCGGGAGCGACGCAAGGCATGGGATACGGTTCCAATGGTCAGAGGTGTCCGACCTTGGTCAGACGGGCAGGTTTCTTGGTCAGATGGGCAAATGTCCGCCCTTGGTTACCGCATTGATTTGATCCGATCTAGCACCAAATCCGGGTCTTTCGGCCCCCGGCGCTGCGGGTGACGAAACGCGCCGGCCACCGTGCCGACACGAGATGACACGGCAGGCCCTTGCGGCTTGCGGGGAGGGCCGGGGTGGCGGCAGCTTCGAAAGGCCGGGCAGGGACGTCCTATTTCTCTTCCGCGGCAGTCGAGGTCGCCGGCCCTTCGCCCATGATCAGCAGCACGGCGTCTTCGTCCTTGGCGCCGTCCCAGTGCACCTGCTTGCCGAAATGGGTGACGAAACTGCGGGCGGGCATCGGGGTAGTCAGGTGGTCCGGATCGAACTTCGGCCCCGTGCCGACCCACCAGGTGCCGGAAAGTACCGTGATATAGCGGTCGTTGGGATGGAAGTGCGGTGGCTGAAGTGGTTGCCCTTGAGCCATTTGGTGAGCACGACGTAAAATACCGGCTTGGCGGGGTCGCCGGCCATGACGGCGGTCTGCACGCCGCGGGCGTCGGGCGTGCTCCACGGAATCTGGTCCGGCAATTTAAAGGCCACCGCCGCCGGATTGAGCTCGGCCGCGCAGCTCATCCCCGGCATTCCGGCAAGAGACAGCGGCACCACCAGCTTTGGCCAAAACCGGTGTTGGGCCTTCATCCTCTCCACCTCGTTACGGGTGCAGGATCAGCTTCTGGACGCGCCAGTTCAGCAATTCGCCGACGTAAAGAACATTCTCGGACGGGCAGGCCATGGCGTGGATCCAGCCGAATTGCTTCAACTGCTTGCCGGACTGGCCGAGCACGCCGAGCACCTTGCCGTCGAGGTTGAGCTTGTAGATGCGGCCTGGGAACGCGTCCGAACTATACAGCACCTGGTTCGGCGGCGGCGTGATGCAGATCGACCACGGCGCGCCCGGCGCCATGGTGCCGCCGGCGATCATCGCCTCGTCGGGAATCTTGCCGATCGCCGGCTTCGCATCGGATGGCACCGGCACGTCGATGGTGAAGGCCTTGAGGAATTTGCCGTCGCCGTCGAACACCTGGATCCGCCGGTTGCCGCGATCGGCGACATAGACATTGCCCTTGGCGTCGGTGGCGATGGAGTGCGGCGTGTTGAACTTTCCCGGCTCCTTGCCGCGGTCGCCCCAGGATTTCAGCCACTGGCCATTCTTGTCGGCTTTGGCGATACGTGAATTGATATAGCCGTCGCTGATGAAGGTGTTGCCGGCGGCGTCCCACGCCACGTCGGTGACCTGGCGAAACCGGCCGTCCTCCGCCGGCAGCGGCGGCTTCGGATGCTTGAGGGGGGCGGTGTCTTCGTCGGAGGCTTCCTGCTTGCGGCCGAACACCATGACGACGCGGCCTTCGGGATCGAACTTGATTACCATGTCCGAGCCCTTGTCGGTGACCCAGATATTGTCGGCGGGATCGACCTTGACAGTGTGGCCGAACGACCAGGCGTAAAGGTTCTTGCCGATTTCGCGGATGAACTGGCCTTTGGCATCGAATTCCAGCAGTTGCGTCGCCGCCGCCGCGTAGGCCGGTCCGGTGGTGTTGCCGCGCGACAGCACAAAGATGTGGCCCTTGGAATTGAGGGAGACGCCCGATACCTCGCCGAAATACATATTGGTGGGAAGGCGAAGCGGATTGGGTACCGAGTTGAACGCGATGGTGGGCACCGCCTGCTGCGCCGATGCCGCCGAGCCGGTCAACAGCAACAAGCCGATCAGCCAATTTTTCATGAGTTCCTCCCCAGGGACCTTTTTGTTTCGTAGGTTTTTTGTTTTGTAGGTTTTACGTCGCCTCTTTGAGGTGATGCTAACGTCGGCAAAGCCCGGCGTCCATCGGCACACGAGCACTCTGCATCATATCGGTTCAACGCCCGGCGCATGGCGTAATTGAAAGAATTCGATCGCAAGTTCCGGACAGTCGTTGTCCGGGAATGATGCCTGGCCGATGGTGTTTCGGCGGGTGTCCAAGGCGTTTGCACCGCGATATCAGTCAGCCAACAGCTGAATCACCCGGTCCGATCATTGCAGCGCAGCAGCGGCGTCAACACCGCTGGACATCGGTCCCCTGCGGCCTTTAATTTTGCGTCAGTAACGCCACCTAACCAGCGATGCTGGTCGGAAACGGAGCCTCAAGATGTGGATCCTGTTGCTGTTGCCCTTTGTCGGGCTGCTGTGGGTGCCGTTCTATAATTTGCCGAACCGGCGCTGTTCGGTTTTCCCTTCTTCTACTGGTATCAACTGGCATGGGTGCCGATCACCTCATTGCTGATCTGGCTGGTCTACCGCCGGCGCGCGGCGGACCAGGCTCCGTAATTCCGCGGCGGGGATTTCGGGAGGAGGCATCGTCATGGCCGATCGGATCGACTGGGTCGCGCTTTCGATTTTCCTGTTCTTCTTTCTGCTTGTCACGGTGATGGGATTCTTCGCCGCGCGCTGGAAGGCGGCACCGGTCGCCGCGCATCTCGACGAATGGGGGCTGGGCGGTCGGCAGTTCGGCACCTGGATCACCTGGTTTCTGGTCGGCGGCGATTTTTATACGGCCTACACCGTGATCGCGGTGCCGGCGCTGGTCTACGCGGTCGGCGCCTACGGCTTCTTCGCGCTGCCCTATACCATCCTGGTCTATCCCTTCGTGTTTGCGGTGATGCCGGTGCTGTGGAAGGCCGCCCATGCCAATGGGCACGTCACCGCGGCCGACGTGGTCCACGGCAACACCGGCTCGCGCAGCCTCGAGCTTGCGGTCGCCATGACCGGCATGGTCGCGACCATGCCCTACATTGCGCTGCAGCTGATCGGGATGGGCGTGGTGATCAAGGCGATGGGCCTGACCGGCGAACTGCCGATCGTCGCCGCCTTCATTATTCTGGCCTTGTACACCTACAGTTCCGGCCTGCGCGCGCCGGCCCTGATCGCCTTCGTCAAGGACATCATGATCTACATCGTGGTGCTGGTGGCGGTGGTGATCGTTCCATCCAGGCTCGGCGGTTACGGCGCCGTGTTCGCAGCCGCCGGCGACGCCTTTGCGGCGAAGGGCGGCGCCACCGGGATCACGCTTCAGGGCGCGCAGATTCTGCCCTATGCGACGCTGGCATTCGGGTCGGCACTGGCCGCGTTCATGTACCCGCACACCTTGACCGGCATCTTTGCTTCAAAATCCGCCGATACCATCCGCAAGAACGCGGTCTTGCTGCCGGCCTACACCCTGTTGCTCGGCCTGATCGCGCTGCTCGGCTACATGGCCTATGCCGCGCATATCAAGGTGGAAACACCCAACGACGTGGTACCGGCGCTGTTCAAGGCCTTGTTTCCGTCGTGGTTCGCAGGCTTTGCGTTTGCGGCGATTGCGATCGGCGCGCTGGTGCCGGCGGCGGTGATGAGCATTGGCGCCGCCAACCTGTTCACCCGCAACGTCTGGAAATCCTACGTCGATCCCACCATCAGCCACGCCGGTGAAGCTGCCGTCGCCAAGATTGCCTCTCTGGTGGTCAAGGTCGGCGCGCTGGCGTTCATCCTGTTTCTGCCGACGCAATATGCGCTCGATCTGCAACTGCTGGGCGGGCTGTGGATCCTGCAGACTTTTCCCGCGCTGGTATTCGGGCTTTTCACACCCTGGTTTCGTGCGGAGGGCCTGCTGCTCGGCTGGGTTGTCGGCATCGGCTGGGGATCGTGGACGGCCTGGTCGAATGGATTGAAGCCGCTGGCAACCATAAGCCTCGGCGGCACGCCTTATGTCTTCTATGTCGGGCTCGGCGCCCTCATCCTCAACGTCGCCGTTGCGGCCGCGGCGACCGTGATGCTTGCGCAGCTTGCCCCCAAAAAGTAGGCCTTGACCGCCTTCGCCGCAGGGGATTGCCTCAATACTTCAAGCATGAAAGGCTTGGGCCGCGCATCGGTTTCCGATGGCGCTTTTCGGGGTAGTTCAGGGGATCAGCATGATGCGCGGAATGTCGAAATGGGTCTTGGCGGCCGGAATTGCCGGGAGCGTTCTCGCCGGCACAAGCTCATCCTACGCGCAGCAGACCATCCGTGTCGGCTGGACGATTCCGGCTGAAGAATCAAAGTATTGGATGATGCGGCGGCCGGCGGAATTCCCCAATCTCGGCAAGACCTACAATGTCGAATGGACGCAATTCCAGGGCACTTCGCCGATGACCCAGGCGCTGGCTGCGGGCGCGTTGGATTGCGCGACCCAGGCGCCGTTGTCGCTGGCCAACGGCGTGGTCGGCGGCAACCTGAAGGCCTACATCGTCGCCCAGCACGTGTTCGAGAAGCCCGGCGGTTTCTCGGTCTACTGGGCGGTCAAGGACGACTCGCCGATCAAGACCATCGCCGACCTCAAGGGCAAGACCATCGGCATCTCGGTCATCGGCGGCGGCACCTACGGTCCGTTCGCGATGCTGTTGAAGAAGAACGGCGTCGATCCGGACAAGGACATCAAGCTGGTGGAGACCGGCTTTGCGGTTTCCGAAGACGCGCTGCGCCAGGGCCGCGTCGATGCGGTCAACATGAACCAGCCGTTCGCGGCGCGCGCCGAAGCCAAGGGCGGCATCCGCAAGCTGTTTTCGCTGTCGGAGGAAATGCCGAACATCGTCCATATCCTCGAGGCGTGCCGCGCCGATTTCGTCGACAAAAATCCGGAACTGGTCAGAGCCTACGTCCGCGATATCACGCTCGGCATGAAAAAGGCGCTGGCCAATCGCGAGGAGACGCTGAAGGTCGTTTCCGAACAGTTGAAGGCGCCTGTCGCCGTACTCGACACGTATCTCCTGAAGGACAACGATTTCGGCCGCGACCCCGGTGCCGCGCCGAATTTCCCGGCGATCCAGAAGATGCTCGACATCTATGCTGCAACAGGCATGCTGCCCAAGATGGACGTCGCGCAATTCAAGCACCCGACCATCGTCGCGCCGCTGCAGTAGGAAATATCCATCCGCGAGTTGTCCCGGCCTTGAGCCGGGACGATCTGTGGAGAAGCTGTGCCGATGAAAAAATGGCGATCCCGCGTCACCACCGACGGTCTCGACCGCGCGCCGCACCGGGCGTTCATGCGGGCGATGGGGCTCGACGACGCGGCGCTGGCCAAACCAATGGTCGGCGTGGTCAGCATGAAGGGCGAACAGACGCCCTGCAACATGACCCACGATTTCCAGGTCGACGCGGCCAAGGCGGGTATCAGCGAGGCGGGCGGCACGCCGCGCGAGTTCGCCACCGTTTCGGTATCCGACGGTATCAGCATGAATCACGAGGGCATGAAGTTCTCGCTGCTGTCGCGCGAGCTGATCGCGGATTCCATCGAGGCGGTGGTGCATGGTCTCGCCTATGACGCCCTGATCGGATACGGGGGCTGCGACAAGACGCTGCCGGGCGTGATGATGGGCATGATCCGCTGCAACGTGCCGTCGATATTCATCTATGGCGGCAGCGCGCTGCCCGGGCGGTTCGAGGGCAAGACGCTTACCGTGCTGGACTCCTACGAAGCCGTCGGCGGCTTCATGACCGGCGAGATCGACCAGGCGACGCTGGACGGAATTGAGCGCAGCTGTTTGCCGACCATCGGCGCTTGCGCCGGCCAGTTCACCGCCAACACCATGGCAATGGTTTCCGAGGCGATGGGGCTGACCATCCCCAACGTGTCGATGGTGCCCGGCGTCTATGCCGAGCGCGCCCGGATTTCACGCCAGGCCGGGCGGCTCGTCATGGAGATGCTGGCGCGCGGCGGGCCGTTGCCGCGCCAGATCGTGACGCGCGCCTCGCTTGAAAACGGCGCCGCCATCGTCGCGGCGACCGGTGGCTCGACCAACGCCGCGCTGCATCTGCCAGCGCTCGCCAACGAGGCCGGCATCGCCTTCACCATCGACGATGTCGGCAAGGTTTTCGCGCGCACGCCGCTGATCGGCAATCTGCGTCCGGGCGGCAAATATACCGCCAAGGATGTCTACGATATCGGCGGCGCAGCGGTGGCGATCCACGCGCTGGTCGAAAGCGGTCACATCGACGGCAGCTGTCTGACCATCACCGGCCGCACCATCGCGGAGGAATATGGCGGGGCCAACCCGACCGATGGCGAGGTGATTTATCACACTGCCACGCCGATCATGCCCGACGGCGGCGTCGCGGTGCTGCGCGGCAACCTTTGTCCGGATGGAGCCGTGATCAAGGTCGCGGGCCTCAAGAAGCTGGTATTCGAGGGCACGGCACGGGTGTTCGAGGACGAAGAAGGTTGCGTCGACGCCGTCCGCAAGCGCCAATACGGCGAGGGCGACGTGCTGATCATTCGCAACGAGGGACCGGTCGGCGGCCCCGGCATGCGCGAGATGCTGGGCGTCACCGCGCTGATCTATGGCCAGGGCATGGGCGAGAAGGTCGCGCTCATCACCGACGGCCGTTTCTCCGGCGCCACGCGCGGCATGTGCATCGGCTATGTGTCGCCGGAAGCCTTCATCGGCGGCCCGCTGGCGCTGGTGCAACAGGGCGACCGGATCCGGATCGATGCCGGTGCACGGCGGATGGACGTTCTGGTCGGCGATGACGAACTGGCGCAACGGCGCGCCGCATGGACGCAACCGCCGCCCCGGCATCGGGCCGGCGCGCTTGCCAAATATGCCCGCCTGGTCGGGCAGGCGCCCGGCGGCGCCGTCACCCATGACGGGGCGGCGGAGTGGCCGTGGTTCGATCACAACGGCTGACCGCTACCAGCGACGGCGTGTCGCTGAGGGCAGGGAAATTCGCCGGCGAAAGTCGCGTGCGTCCCTTGTCACCGACCGTATTTGAGGGTCGTATGAGACCTGAGGGTTTGGTCCGGATTATGCAAGCACCAGACCGGCTGTACACGGGCCTGACCATGACGATACGTGGTCGGTTACCGGTCTGAACATCATCCAATCGAGGAGAACACCATGAAACACCTGCGACTGATGGGATTTGCGCTCACTGCTGTGTTCTGCGCCGGGCAGGCTCATGCCGAGGAACTCACCGGGACCCTGAAGAACATCAAGGAAACCGGCGCGATCACGCTTGGTTTTCGCGACACCTCGATCCCGTTCTCCTATCTGGACGACAGCCAGAAGCCGATCGGCTACGCGATGGACATCTGCTACAAGATCGTCGATGCCGTGAAAAAGGAGCTCAAGCTCGACAAGCTCGAGGTCAAGCTCAATCCGGTCACCTCGGCGACCCGGATTCCGCTGATGGCCAACGGCACCATCGACCTCGAATGCGGCTCGACCACCAACAATGCCGACCGCCAGAAACAGGTCGCCTTCACCAACACGCATTTCCTGACCGCGAGCCGTTTCGTCTCGAAGAAATCGAGCAACATCAAATCGATCGACGATCTCAAGGGCAAGTCGGTGGTCTCGACCTCAGGCACCACCAACATCAAGCAGCTCACCGAAGCCAACGCCGCCCGCAACCTCGGCGTCAACATCATCCCGGCCAAGGACCATGCCGAGGCGTTCCTGATGGTCGAGACCGATCGCGCGGTGGCGTTCGTGATGGACGACATCCTGCTCGCCAGCCTCGTCGCCGGATCGAAGACGCCGGACGCCTACGTCATTTCCACGGACGCGTTCTCGAAGCCCGAGCCTTACGGCATCATGCTGCGCAAGGACGACCCGGCGTTCAAGAAGGTGGTCGATGGCGCGACCGCGGCGCTGTACCAGAGCGCGGAAGGCGCCAAGTTGTATGACAAATGGTTCATGGCGAAAATCCCGCCCAAGGGATTGAACCTCAATGCGCCGATGGGGCCGGAACTGAAACACGAATACGCCAAGCCGTCGGATTCGCCGGATCCGGATTCCTACAAGGCGATGTGAGCGCCAGGGTTCCCCGGCGCCGGCGGCATCGTGAATTATCACTGGAATTGGCACATCTTCCTTGAGCCGGACCCGAGCGGGTCCGGCGTCTATCTCGACCTGCTGTTGTCGGGGCTGCTGCTAACCATCGAAACCGCGCTGTGCGCGTGGATTATCGCGCTCATCTTCGGAACCGTGGTGGGTGTGCTGCGCACGCTGCCGTCGAAGACCGCCTCCTGGGTCGGCTTTTGCTACGTCGAATTCTTTCGCAACATGCCGCTGTTGGTGCAGCTGTTCCTGTGGTTCTTTGTGCTGCCGGAACTGGTGCCGCAGGCCTGGGGGCTGTGGCTGAAGCAGATGTCCAACGCGCCGTTCTACACGGCCAGTATCGGCATCGGGCTGTTCATGTCGGCGCGCGTTGCCGAGCAACTGCGCGCCGGCATCGGATCGCTGCCGCGCGGGCAGAAGCTCGCCGGCACCGCGCTCGGGCTGACGACGGCGCAAGTTTATCGCTACGTGCTGCTGCCGATGGCGTTTCGCATCATCATGCCGCCTTTGACTTCGGAATTCCTCAACACCATCAAGAATACCTCGGTGGCCATCACCATCGGCCTGATCGAACTGACTGCGCAGGCCCGCTCGATGCAGGAATTTTCCTTTCAGGTGTTCGAGGCCTTCACGGCTGCGACCGTGCTTTATCTGTTGATCAACATCGTCGTCGTCATCGCCATGCGCCTGCTCGAGCGCGGATTGGCGGTTCCCGGCTACATCACCGGGAAGTAGCGCGCCGATGTTCGCCAATTTCGACTTCGACGTTATCAGGCGATCGCTGGGTTATCTGTTCTTCGACGGCATGACGTTCACGCTGACCCTGACCGCTCTCGCTGCACTGGGCGGCATCGTGTTCGGGACGTTGATCGCGCTGATGCGGCTGTCGCGGCTGCGCCTCCTGGGGCTTGTCGCCGGGCTCTATGTCGACCTGATACGCTCGCTGCCCCTGGTGCTGGTGATCTTCTGGTTCTATTTCCTGGTTCCCTATATCGGGCAGTGGCTGACGGGGTCGTCACGTCCGGTCCGGGTCGGCGCATTCACTTCGTCCCTCGTTACCTTCATCATGTTCGAGGCGGCGTACTTCTCCGAAATCATGCGCGCCGGCATCCAGGCGATCTCCAAAGGCCAGCCCGCCGCCGCCCAGGCGCTCGGCCTGACCTACAGCCAGACCATGCGCTACGTCGTGCTGCCCCAGGCCTTCCGCAACATGGTGCCGGTACTGTTGACCCAGACCATCGTGCTGTTCCAGGACACCTCGCTGGTCTATGTGTTGTCGATCCCGGATTTTCTCGGCGCCGCCAGCAAGGTGGCGCAGCGCGACGGCCGGCTGGTCGAGATGTATCTGTTCGCGGCCGTGGTCTATTTCGTCATTTCCTTTGCCGCCTCCCTTGGCGTCCGGCGGCTGCAAAGCCGCATCAGTTTTGTCCACTAGAGCATGATCTTGGAGTCCGCATGATCGAGATCAGCCACGTCGAGAAATGGTACGGGGCCTTTCAGGCGCTGAAGGATTGCACCACCCGCGTCGCCAAGGGCGAGGTCGTGGTGGTATGCGGTCCGTCCGGGTCGGGAAAGTCGACCCTGATCAAATGCGTCAATGCGCTTGAGCCGTTCCAGGGCGGCGAGATCATCCTCGACGGCATCAAGGTCAACGATCCCAGGACCGATCTGCCGAAACTGCGCGCCCGGGTCGGCATGGTGTTCCAACATTTCGAACTGTTCCCGCACCTGAAGATCATCGACAATCTCTGCCTGGCGCAGGAAAAGGTGCTGGGCCGCTCGCATGACGAGGCGATGGCGAAAGGGACGAAACTGCTCGACCGCGTCGGCCTCAAGGACCATGCGCGCAAACATCCGGCCGAATTGTCCGGCGGCCAGCAGCAGCGCGTCGCCATCGCCCGCGCGCTGGCGATGGATCCGATCGCCATGCTGTTCGACGAGCCGACCTCGGCGCTGGATCCCGAAATGATCAGCGAAGTGTTGGATGTGATGGTCGACCTCGCCCGCGATGGCATGACCATGATGGTGGTTACGCACGAGATGGGCTTTGCCAGCAAGGTGGCGCACCGGGTCATCTTCATGGACAAGGGTGAGATCGTCGAGGATGCGCTAAAAGCGGATTTCTTCGGCAGCCCGCGCAGCGAGCGCGCGCAGAAATTTCTTTCCAAGATTTTGTCACACTAGAGATTTGCGTATAAAAGCAGTGCGCCGCGGGTCGCGGTCGCGCCTTCAGGGAGATTCGCTTGGATCCCATCGCTTACGTCAACGGTTCGTTCGTGCCCCTGGCAGATGCCAGGGTTTCGGTGCTCGACCGCGGCTTTCTGTTCGCCGACGGCATCTATGAGGTCTCGGCGGTGCTGGAAGGCAAGCTCGTCGACAACGAGGCGCATCTGGCGCGGCTTAAGCGCTCGGTCGGGGAAATCGCGCTGCCGCTGCCCGAGACGCTGGTGCGCATCGAAGAGATCCAGCACGAACTGATTACCCGCAACGAACTCAACGAGGGCGTGGTCTATATCCAGGTCACCCGCGGCGCCGCGCCGCGCGACTTCGTGTTTCCAAAGGGCGCCAGGCCGACGCTGGTGATGTTCACCCAGGTGAAGAACCTGCTCAACGCGCCGGCCGCGACCAATGGCATTTCGGTGATTACCGTGCCGGACATCCGCTGGGAACGGCGCGACATCAAAAGCGTGGGCCTTTTGGCGCAGGTGCTGGCCAAGCAGGCCGCGGCTGAAGCCGGCTGCCAGGAAGCCTGGATGATCGAGGACGGCAAGATCACCGAGGGCGGCTCGTCGTCGGCTTTCATCCTCACGAAGGACGACGTGCTGGTGACGCGGCCCAATTCCAGCGCGATCCTGCCGGGCTGCACCCGCAAGGCGGTGATTGCGCTCGCCGAAGAACGCCAGCTTCGGGTCGAGGAGCGGCCGTTTTCGGTGGATGACGCCCTGGCCGCCAAGGAGGCCTTCATCACCAGCGCGTCGAGTTTCGTGCAGGGCGTGGTTTCGATCGATGGCCGCCCGGTCGGCGGTGGCAAGCCGGGCCCGATGACGATCCGGCTGCGCGAGATCTATGTTACATTCGCCCGTGCTTCGTCGACGTGAGGCCGAACCGAGCGGAGAGGCCATGATCACGCTTTATCATTGCGCCAGGGCGCGCTCGTTCCGGCCATTATGGACGCTGGAGGAGCTTGGTCTCCCCTACGATCTCAAGATGCTGCCGTTTCCACCGCGCGTGCACGCAAAAGATTATCTCGCCATCAACCCGCTCGGCACCATTCCGTATCTCGTCGACGGCGAAACCCGGATGACGGAATCGGCGGCGATTGCGCAGTATCTCGTCACCCGCTACGGCCCGACGCCGTTGGCGGTTACGCCCGACGAGCCGGGTTTCGGCGCGTTCCTGAACTGGCTGCACTTCGGCGAGGCCACGCTGACGTTTCCGCAAGCCCTGGTGCTGCGCTATTCGGAACTCGAGCCGGAAGCGCGCCGCCAGCCGCAGGTGGTCGAGGATTATTCGCGCTGGTTCCTCGGCCGGCTCCGCGCCGTCGAAGCCGCCACCGCGAACTCCGCGACGTTGTGCGGTGGACGGTTTACCGCCGCCGACATTTCGGTTGGGTATGCGTTGCTGATTGCGCAGCGGATTGGCCTTGCCGCGAGCTTCGGTCCCGGCGTTGCCGGCTATTGGCAGCGCTTGCAATCGCGCGAGGGGTTTCGCAAGGCGGTCGCGGCGGAGACCGTCGCCGGAGCGCAACAGAATATTCCGTCGAGCCTGTAGGACATCGGCCGATTGCGGTCACGCGCCGTCGATGTATTCCAGCGCGCGGTCGCCCGGCGCCTGCAGCCGTTGCTCGGCCAGCACCGGATTCCATTTTTGCGGATCGCGTTGCAAAAGCCCGCGGACGAATTCGATGAACGCCTTGGCTTGCGGCCTTACGATCTGTCGATGCGGAATTACCGCAAAGATATTCTTCGGCGTCGGCTCGAAGTCGGGCAGCACGCGGATCAGCCTTCCGTCCCGCAGATCGTCGCAGACATGGAAGTAGTAAAAGCCGCCGATTCCCGCGCCGCCGAGGCAGGCCTGGCGCAGGATGTCGCCATTGTCGGACAGGAGCTTGAACCGCACGTCGACCAGCTGCGAGGCGTTGCCGCGTTCAAGTGTCCAGCCTTCCGCCAGATCCGAGAAGCGCCCCGACATGCACTCGTGGCGCATCAGGTCCTGCGGCGCCTTGGGAGTGCCGCGGCGCGCGACATATTCCGGCGATGCGCACAACACGCGCGGGCCGCGGGCAAGCCAGAAATGGGTCAGCTTCGATTGCGGCTCGGCGTCGATGGTGATGGCGACGTCGATGCGGTTGCGGATCAGGTCCGGCGTCGCGCTCGAGACCATGACGTCGACCGAGATGCCCGGGTGATCCTGCACGAACGCATGAATGTGGGGGCCGAGCGCTGATGTCGCGAAGGAGGGCGGCGCCGTGACCCGCAGGTGCCCGCTCAGTTCCTTCTCGGTCACCATCACAGCGGTGGCGCTGTCGATCTGGGCCAGGATGGCGAGGCACTGGTCGTAGAACCGCTCGCCGGCATCGGTCACGCTGATGCGCCGCGTGGTGCGATGCACCAGGGCGACATTGACGGCGTTTTCAATCAGTTGGACGTGCTTGGTCACCGACGAGGGCGCTAGCCGTAGTTGCCGCGCCGCGGACGAAAAGCTCTGGGTTTCGACCACCGCCACGAAACATCGCAGCGACAGGATGCTCGCGTCATTTAGCATGCCGTTGGGGAGTGCGGTCATGGCCGTCCTATTCTCTTCATTTCGGAAATAATATCTTCTGTTTATTCCCAGTAATCAAGGCTGACGATCTGCCACATACTCCCACGCAAGTTGGGCAGGAACCCTCTGGGCCCTGAAACCATCGGGTGGGAAACGCATGACGGGCGATCTGCCGCGCAAGCTTTGGCGTGGCCTCAATCATCCAATGACCCAGGATCAACCCGCGGCGGCCGCTGCAAAGTCAGCCGCCGCCTCACACGGGTACATGTCATGACCATCATCAGCACTTCCTTCGACAACGGGCCCGATCCCGAGGTGACGCCTCGGGTGCTCGATACCCTGCGGCGCCACGGCATCCGCTCGACGTTTTTCGTGCTTGGCGACAAGCTGCGCGACCGCCGCAAGGTGACCGAACGCGCCCACGCGGAAGGCCACTGGATCGGCAACCACACCTACAACCACATGGTGCCGCTTGGCATGAGTTCGGCGAGCGGCATCGCTTCGTCCGAGATCCGGCGAACCCAGGAACTGATCGGCGACCTCGCCCACGAACGCCGCTTCTTTCGTCCGTTCGGCGGCGGCGGCAATCTCGATCGCCGCCTGCTCAACCGCGAGGCGCTCGAGTACCTGATCGAGGGGCGCTACACCTGCGTGCTGTGGAACGTGGTTCCGCAGGACTGGATCTATCCGGAGGGATGGGTCGATCGGGCGCTGGAGCTGTGCTTTGCGCAAGCGCACGCCGTTGTCGTGCTGCACGATCTGCCGACCGGAGCCATGGCCGACCTCGACCGCTTCATCCAGACGGCGAAGGACCGCGGCGCGGTATTTCAACAGGACTTTCCCGAAAGCTGCGTTCCGCTCGAGCGGGGACGGCAGATCCGATCGATCGAACCTTACGTCACGGAAGAAACGGCTTAGCGCATGATCTCGAAAAGTGGGTACCGGTTTTCGGGTCATGCTCAAACAGTAAGACCGCGCGAATGACAAGGTATGACATGCAGTGACGGAACCAAACGTTTCCAGTCGGATCGGGCAGGCCCCGGTGCTTGACGTTGTCGATGTCAGCGTCGCGTTCGGCGGCGTTCGCGCGCTCGATGGCGTGAGCTGCCAGGTCGGGCAGGGCGAACTCTGCGGTCTGGTCGGGCCGAACGGCGCCGGCAAGACGACGCTGTTCAATTGCATCACGAGGCTTTACGACGTTTCCAGGGGCGAGATCCGGTTTTCCGGCCAGCGCATCAACCAGAGCCGCAAGCGCGACATCGTTGGCCTCGGCATCGCCCGGACGTTTCAGAACCTCGGTGTCTACGGCCAGATGACCGTGCTGGACAACATCCTGCTCGGTACCCATCACACCCGCAAGGACCGGTTCTTTACGCCGCTGTTCAACCATGCGCTCGCCACCGCCGAGGAGCGGCGGTGCGTCGAGTGGTGCCGCCAGATTCTGCGCGACCTCGATCTCGAGGAATTCGCGGATCGCCGCGCTGGAGATTTGCCGTACGGAACGTTGAAGCGGCTGGAGGTCGCCCGCGCGTTGGCGGCGCAGCCGCAACTGCTGCTGCTGGACGAGCCCGCCGCCGGGCTCACCCAGGGCGAAGTCATGGCGTTTGCCGACATGCTGCGCCGGATTCGCGAACGCTTCGCACTGACGATCCTTTTGGTCGAGCACAACATGCGCCTGGTCATGAACCTGTGTGAACGGATTATCGTCCTGCATCTGGGGCGCAAGCTGGTGGAGGGAACGCCGGGGGAGATTCAGCACGACGAGCGCGTGGTGGCGGCCTATCTCGGGGGCGCCGTGAAATGAGCGCGCTCGAAATCACCGCGCTGGCTGCCGGCTACGGTGCCCTCGATATCGTGCGGGGACTCGATCTCGTGGTGGGGGAGGGCGAGATCGTGGCGTTGCTGGGCGCCAACGGCGCCGGCAAGACCACGACCTTGAAAGCCATTTCAGGCGTCTTGAAGCACTCGGGCTCCATCAAACTGCACGGCGCCGAAATCGGCCGCCTGTCGGCGGCGCGGCGAACTGCCTTCGGTCTCGCGCACATCCCGCAGGGCAGGGGAACCTTTGTCGAATTCACCGTGGAAGAAAACCTGCGCCTTGGCGCCTATACCGTCGCTGATCGCGAGCAGATCGAACAGGACCTGGCGCGGTGGTTCACCACCTTCCCGCGCCTCAAGGAGCGCAAGGGCCAATATGCCGGAAGCCTGAGCGGCGGCGAACAACAGATGCTGGCCATCGCCCGGGCCATGATGAGCCGGCCCAAGGTCTTGATGTGCGACGAACCCTCGCTCGGCCTCGCGCCCTCGATCACCGCCGAACTGTTTGCGCTGCTTCGCAATCTCAGCCGCGAGCGCGGCATGTCGATCCTGATCGTCGAACAGAACGCGCACCTGACGCTTGAAATCGCCGCGCGGGCCTATGTTATCGAGCACGGCACCGTCGAGCTGCAAGGCACCGCAGCGGCGCTGAAGGAAAACGCCCTGGTCCAGCGCGCCTATCTGGGGATCGAGGTATGACGCTGATCCTGCAACAGATCGTCGAAGGTCTGGCGTCGGGCGCGATCTACGCCGCGCTTGCCCTGGCGCTGGTGCTGGTGCATCGGGCGACCCGCGTCGTCAATTTCGCCCAGGGCGAAATGGCCACGTTTTCGGTCTATCTGTGCGCCCAGATGGTTGCCTGGGGCGTTCAACTGCATGTCGCGATCCTGATCACGGCGGTGTTCAGTTTCTTCCTTGGTGCCGTCGTATTCCGGCTGGTCATTCGCCCGGTTCTCGAATCTCCTCCAGAAACCATCGTGGTGGTGTGCATCGGCCTGTTCGTCGGTTTCCAGGCCATCTGCCTGTGGATCTGGGGCTCCGACAATGCGCAGTTTCCCCGGCTGTTCTCCAACACGATCTGGACCCTCGGCGGTGTCCGGATCAGCGCCAACAACCTCGGCATGCTGGTGACGCTGGCGGCGCTGGCGCTGGCGCTGGCGCTGGTGTTCAAGTTCACCCGCATCGGCCTTGCCATGCGCGCGGCGGCGGCTGAGCGCAACAACAGCTCCTATGTCGGCATCGAGGTCGAGACCATGCTGATGCTGGGCTGGGGCCTCGCCACGGTGTTCGGCTTCATCGCCGCCGCGCTCGCTGCGCCCTCGCTGTTCCTTAGCCCGACCATGATGATGAGCGTGATCATCTACGCGCTGGCGGCGGCCACGCTCGGCGGCTGGGACAGTCCCTCGGGCGCCATCATCGGCGGGCTGATCCTCGGCGTCGCCGAAACCGTCGGTACCACCCTGATCCGGTTCATCGGCGCCGAGCTTCGCCTCGCGATTCCGTTCCTGCTGATCGGCCTCGTTCTGCTGATTCGCCCGCAAGGCCTGTTCGGCCGCGCGGGAATAACGAGGGTGTGAAACCGCGCCATGGCCAGCAACAAGGCAACAAGGAGGATTTTCGGCGTCGCAGCCTTCGCCGCAATGGCGCTGTTGCCCGCGGTGCTGCCGGGTTACCTGGTGTTCCAGGCGTCGGTCGGGCTGACCTACGCGATCGCCATCCTCGGCCTCAATCTCTTGATGGGATTCAACGGCCAGATATCGCTGGCGCAGGGCGTGTTCTTTGCGCTCGGCGGTTACATCGTCGCCATCCTGATGACGGATCACGGGTTTCCGATCTATCTGGCGATTCCGATCGCGGTCGCCGGCACCACCGTTCTCGGCGCGCTGATCGGCATCCCGGCGCTGCGCCTGCAGGGGCTCCAGCTTGGCCATCATCACGCTGGTGCTGGCGGCGCTGGTGCCGTCGCTGATCATCCGGTTCGACGCCATCACCAAAGGCACCGCCGGCATCGCGATCGCCAAGCCGGAAGCGCCGGCCTGGCTTCCGATCGGGCAGGACACCTGGCTCTATCTCGTCTGCCTCGCCGGCGCCGGCCTCTGCGTCGTGATCATGCTGCAACTGATCCGCGGCGAGACCGGGCGGCGGCTGCGGACCGTGCGCGACAACGCGACCATCGCCGAGGCGTTCGGCGTCAACGTCACGGCTACCCGGATCTCGGCGTTTGCCGCCAGCGCCGCCTTCGGCGGCTTTGCCGGCGGGCTCTACGCCATGGTGAACGCCTTCGTCAGCCCGGATTCGTTTCAGTTGTTCAAGTCGTTCGAGTTTCTCGCCGGCGCCATCATCGGCGGAATCACCAGCGTGACCGGAGCATTTGTCGGCGCGATCGTCGTGATCTTCCTGCCGGAGTGGTCGGCGGACATCAGCCTGGCCCTGACCGGCGTGATCTATGGCGGAGTTCTGATCGTGATGATGCTGGTGGCGCGCGAGGGCGTCATCGGGCTCGTGACGAAAGCGTTGTCACGGGTCGGCGAACGAATGAAGGCCATGGCGATCGAACGCAACAAACCAAGCGAAGCCAGCCGGGAGCGAGTTCATCGCGTCGGCTGAAAAACGAGGGAGGAGACATATCATGGATACCAAGAGGGCTTTTAACGCGTTCCGCGTGGCGCTGGTGGTTGCCGGCTCCGTGGTGGCGACTGCCGCGGTTGCGCAGTCGGTCGGCATCACCGACACCACCGTCAAGATCGGCAGCAGCGCGCCGATCTCCGGCGCCACCGCGGCGGTGGGCATGGTCGCCGACGGCATGGACCTGAAGTTCAAGGCCGTCAATGCCGCCGGCGGAGTCAAGATGATGGACGGCAAGACCCGCACCGTCGAATTCATCATCACCGACGACGGCAACGAGCCGCCCCGCGCCCTGGCCAATACAAGGCGCATGGTCGAGCAGAACCAGGTCTTCATGCTGGCGGGCATGTCCGGTACGCTGCAGAACCAGGCGATCCGGCCTTATATCCAGCAGCACAGCGTGCCGAGCCTTTTCGTCTATTCCGGCGTCTACGAGTTCGGGGTCGAGAAGGCGAATCCGATGAGCACGCCATTGGTGCCGTCGTTCACCACGGAGGCGGCGATCTATGCCGAATACCTGAAGCAGAACAAGCCCAACGCCAAGGTCGCCATTCTCTATCTCAATACCGATTTCGGCCAGAACTTCGTCGCCGGATTCAAGGCCGCGATCCAGGGATCGAGCATCCAGCTGATGGACGTGCAGCCGCACAATTACAGCGATCCGACCGTCGATACCCAGCTCACCAATCTCAAGGCGACCGGCGCCGATACCCTCTTGATCGCCACCGTGCCGAAGCCCTCTGCCCAGAGCGTCCGCTTTGGCGTCGAGAGCGGCTGGAAGCCGCTGGTGATGATCACCTATGCCGGTTCTTCCGCCGTGGCGTTGCGGCCCGCAGGCATCGAAAACCTGCAGGGCGTCATGACCGGCCAGTTCATGAAGCCGGTGGAGAGCGAAACCTACGCCAACGACGACGGCGTCAAGCGGTATTTCGCCGACTATGCCAAGTTCAAGCCGCGCTTCGACCGGGGCGACACGCTTGGGCCAGATGGGTTATACCATCGCCGAGGCGGTCGTCACGGTGCTTGCGAACATGAAGCAGCCGACCCGCGAGGCCGCGCTCGAAGCCGCGCGCAACATGCATGACGTCGAAATCAGCCTGCTGCTGCCGGGCATCAAGTTGAACACCAGCGGCACGACGGACGCGTTTCCCATCGAAGCGATGCAGTTGTTCGTCTTCAAGGGCGAGAGCTACGTGCCGACCGGCAAGGTCATCAGCTATGAAGGGCGCACGCCAAAACTCTGATCCTTGTTTATGCTGCAACCACCCGGCCACGGCCGGGTGGTTGCTCCACCTCCCAATCGCGAAACGGAAACGCCGATGTCAGACCTTCTACCAACCACTGTTGTGGGCAGCTATCCGCAGCCGGACTGGCTCGTCAACCGCGACGCCCTGATGGCGCATTCGGTGCCCCGGGTCCGGATGCGCGACATCTGGCGCGTCGCCGAGCCCTTCCTGGAGCAGGCCCAGGACGATGCCACTATCCTCGCAATCCGCGACATGGAGACGGCCGGCATCGACATCGTCTCTGATGGTGAGATCCGCCGCGAGAGCTATTCGAACCGGTTCGCCACCGTGCTCGAAGGTATCGATATCGATAACCCGAAGGCGCTGCATCATCCGAACGGGCACGTCAGCTACCTGCCGCGGGTGGTCGGCAAGATCCGCCGCACCGGCCCGACCGAGGTGCGGGATCTCGAGTTTCTGCGCCGCAACACGACCCGGCGGACCAAGATCACCCTGCCGGGCCCATTCACCATGGCCCAGCAGGCGCATAATGAATTCTATGCCGACGACGAAGAGATGATCATGGACTTCGCCGCCGCGGTGAATGCCGAGGCTCACGACCTTGCCGCCGCCGGCGCCGACGTCATCCAGCTCGACGAGCCGTGGCTGCGCAACAATGTCGAGGCCGCCAGGCGCTATGCGGTCAAGGCGATCAACCGGGCATTCGCGGGCATTTCGACCACCACCGCGCTGCATCTCTGCTTCGGATACGCCCATCTCATCACCGGCAAGCCGAGCGGCTACTCGTTCCTGCCGGAGCTTGCCGATACCGTCTCGCAGCAGATTTCCATCGAGGCCGCGCAACCGAAGCTCGATCTCGGCGTGCTCAAGGATCTCGCATCCAAGACGGTGATCCTCGGCGTCATCGATCTCGGCGACCAGACCGTCGAGACGCCGCAGATCGTCGCGGACCGCATCCGCGCCGCGCTGAAGTTCCTCAGCCCGCAGCGTCTGATCCCGGCGCCCGATTGCGGCATGAAGTATCTCGCGCGCGACACCGCGTTCGGCAAGCTGAAGGCGCTGAGCGCCGGAGCCGCATTGGTTCGACGCGAGCTGAACTAACCAGACGTCACCCAGGAATACTTCAACGAGGAGAAAGCCCATGCCCGTTCCGCAGACCAATCAAAATCCGCCGTTTCGTTTCCGGCGCACCAGCCATGCCGTTCTGACCTCGCGCGACCTTTCGAAGAGCAAGGAATTCTATACCGAGGCGCTCGGTCTCGTGGTCAGCGACGAAGACCGCAACACGCTCTATCTGCGCGGGCTCGAGGAGCGGGGGCATCACAGCCTCGCCATCAAGCTGACCAGGGAGCAGCCGGCCTGCGAGCGCGTTGGATTTCGCGTGTACGACGACGAAGAGCTGGAGCGGGCCAAGCATGCCTTCGAGAAGCAGCAGCTACCCTGCAAATGGGCCGAGGTGCCGCACCAGGGCCGCACGCTGCACGCCAACGACGTCGTCGGAACGCCGCTTGAGATCATCGCCACCATGGACCGTCAGCCGCGCCTCGACATGCAGGTCCAGGTCCACAAGGGCGCGGCCGCGCGCCGCTTCGACCACTACCAGATCACGGTGCCGGACGTGCAGAAGGCGGCGACGTTCTATACCTCAATGGGCATGCGCATCGCCGACTACATGACCGCCGGCGATCATCCGGTCGGTGTCTTCCTGCACGCCAAGGATACGCCCTACGATATCGTGTTCCTGGAGCGCGATGGACCGGCCTACCATCACTGCGGCTACATCATCCCCGACATCCAGGCCATGCTGCGCGCCTGCGATACGCTGGGCGAACTGGGCATGGGCGACAGCGTCGAATACGGCCCGGGCAAGCACGGCGTCGGCCATTCGTACTACGTCTATCTGCTCGATCCCGACGGCCATCGTACCGAACTGCTGCTGCCGCCGATCGTCCATATGGACGGTGACGACAAGCCGCACGTATGGGACGTCATGACGGCGGCGCGTACCACGGAAGCCTGGGGATTGCCGCCGCGCGAGTCCTGGTTTGCCAACCGCTCGCCCTTCGTCGGTGTCACGGTCACCCATCCAGCCGGCGGCGGCGCGCCGATGTCGCTGGAGAAATATCTGCAGATCGCGGAGTAGACGAGAAGGCGCAAATACCAAAGTCCGTCATTGCGAGCCAACGGGTCGCGCGAATGCGCGCCCGATGACAGGCTCCGCGAAGCAATCCAGAAGCCACAAGCGAGATTGGCTTGCTTCGTCGCATCCGCCTTCGCCCCAAGGCGGGCTTCGGCGGACAAGAGAGCCGCTCGCAATGACGCGGTTGATGGCAGCGCCCGCTCAGCCCGCGTTGGCCTTCAGCCCCGCCGCCTCGATGCCGGCGACGGCGCAGATTTCGTCCTTGTCCGACGTATCGCCGCTGACGCCGACCGCGCCGAGCAGCGCTCCGCTGCTGTCCTGGATCAAGACGCCGCCCGGCACCGGCACCAGCGCCCCCTGTGCCAGGGTATTTATCGCGCTGACAAAAAACGGATGCTTCCTGGGCGCGCTGATACAGCGCGCGCGAGCCCATGCCCATCGCCAAGGCGCCGTACGCCTTGCCGTGGGCGATTTCGCAGCGCAACAGGCTGGTGCCATCCTGCGCCATCATCGCCTTGATGCAGCCGCGCGCGTCGAGCACGGCGACCACCAGCGGCTTCAGTTTCAGTTCGACGCCCTTGGCCAGGGCCACGTCGAGAATCTTGCGGGCAACGTCGAGGGTAAGATCAGCCATGGAGCGGTTCCTTTTGAGTACGACCAGAATTGGACGGCGCGTTATCGAGACTCATCGCCAGCACGCGCGCGACGTGAAGCGCTGCACGGTTCGTGCCATCGGCGATCTGATGCCGGCACGAGGTGCCGTCGGCGATGATCAGCGTGGCGGGCTCGGCGCGCCGCACCGTGGGTAGCAAGGCAAGCTCCGCCATGTCCATGGAAACCTGATAGGTATCGGCGCCGTAGCCGAAGGCGCCGGCCATGCCGCAGCAGCTCGAATTCGATGATTTCAACCTTCAGATCGGGTATCAGGCGCAGCACCTGCCCGACAGAGGCAAACGCGCCGAACGATTTCTGATGGCAGTGGCCATGGACCATGGCCTTCTGCGCGACGGGTCCGAGCGGCAGTTGCAGCCGCCCGGCCTCGGCTTCGCGGACCAGAAACTCCTCGAACAGTAGCGCCTGCGCGCTGACGGCCCTTGCGGCATCGTCGCAGCGCAGCGACGGCAATTCGTCGCGCAGGGTCAACAGGCAACTCGGCTCCAGGCCGATGATCGGAATTTCGCGCGCGGCGAAGGGCGCAAAGACGTCAACCAGGCGGTCGAGTTCGGCGCGGGCGTGGTCCACCAGACCCGCGGAGAGGAATGTCCGTCCGCAGCACAGCGGCCGGCCGCCATCGACGGGCCTAGGTAAGTGCACGCGGTAGCCGGCCGCGACCAGGACGCGCAGGGCGTCGTCGAGGTTTTCGCGCTCATAGCAGCGATTGAAGGTATCGGCGAACAGCACCACTTCACGGCCGCCGGCAGGTCCGACCACGTCCTGCGGGGCCTTGAAGACATCGCGCCGCCACTGCGGCAGCTTGCGCTCCGCGCTGATGCCGGCCCATCGCTCCAGCAATTTTTGCAACAGCGGGATCTTGTTGCGCAGGTTGGCCAATGGTGCCAGGCGTGACGCGAGACCGGCATAGTGCGGCAGGAATCCCACCAGCCGGTCGCGCAGCGTGAGACCGTATCTCGCGACACGCGCCGCCTGCACCTCGATCTTCATCTTGGCCATGTCGACGCCGGTCGGGCATTCGTGCCGGCAGGCCTTGCAGGACACGCAGAGTTTCAGCGTGTCCACCATTTCATCCGAGGTCAGCGCATCCGGACCCAGCTGGCCCGATATCGCCAGCCGCAAGCGTGTTGGCGCGGCCGCGCGTAACATCCTTTTCGTCGCGGGTGGCGCGATAGGACGGGCACATCACGCCGCCCTCGAGCTTGCGGCAGGCGCCGTTGTTGTTGCACATCTCGACCGCGCCCTGGAAACCGCCGCCGGCGCCGGGCCAGGCCGACCAGTCCAGCGCGGTCTTCAATTCGCCGACGCGATAGTCCGGCGCGTAGCGAAACAGCGACCGGTCGTCCATTTTGGGCGGATCGACGATCTTGCCGGGATTGAGCAGGTTTTCCGGATCGAACCGATGTTTCACCTCGGCGAAGTCGGCGATGATGCGCTCGCCGAACATCGAGGCGTGAAACTCCGAGCGCACCAGGCCGTCGCCATGTTCGCCGGAATGCGAGCCCTTGTATTCACGCACCATGGCAAAGGCTTCTTCGGCGATGGCGCGCATCGCCTTGATGTCCTTTTCGAGCTTCAGGTTCAGCACCGGCCGCACATGCAGGCAGCCTTCCGAGGCGTGGGCATACATGGTGCCGCGGGTGCCGTGCTTTTCGAAGATGCGGCCGAGACGTTCGGTGTAGTCGGCAAGATGCGGCAGCGGCACCGCGCAGTCCTCGACGAACGAGACCGGCTTGCCCTCCTGCTTCATCGACATCATCACGTTGAGGCCGGCGGCGCGAAACTCGGCGATGCCGGTTTGCAGTGCCGGCTCGATCATCTCGACCACGCCGCCCCATTTGCGCTGCGGCTGGTCCCAGCCGAAGCCGAGGTCGGCCATCATCTCGCCGAGCTGTTTCAGGCGCGCTGATATTTTCGGACTGGTCTTCCTCGGCAAACTCGACGATCAGCACCGCGTCGGGATCGCCGCGCACCGCGGTCTTGATGATCGGCTGGAACATGGCGATGTCGCGGCCGAGCGCCAGCATGGTGCGGTCGACCAGTTCGACCGCGATCGGCCTTGAGCTTGACCAGGTGCTGGGCGGCGTTCATCGCCTCATAGAAGCTGCCGAAATGGCAGACCCCGAGCACCTTGTTGCGGATGATCGGCCACAGTTTCAGTTCGACCTTGGTGGTGAAAGCCAATGTGCCTTCCGATCCCACCAACAGGTGCGCCATGTTGTTCGGCGTGTTGCTCGGCACCAGGGCGTCGAGATTGTAGCCGCCGACCCGGCGCTGCACCTTGGGAAAGCGTTCGGCGATCTCGGCGGCTTCGCGCTCGCCGAGCGCCAGCAGATCGGCGAACAGGTCGCGGCCGGCGTCGGCCGCGCCAAGATGCGACAGGTCGCGCGGTACTTCGCCGAAACGCAGCTGGGTGCCGTCGGCCAGCGCCGCTTCCATCGAGCGCGTGTTGTCGCGCATGGTGCCATAGCGCAGCGAGCGGCCGCCGCAGGAATTATTGCCGGCCATGCCGCCGATGGTGGCGCGCGACGCGGTCGAGACGTCGACCGGAAACCACAGGCCATGCGGTTTGAGCTGGCGGTTGAGGTCATCGAGCACGATGCCGGGCTCGACCACGCAGCTGCGGTTCTCAACGTCGAGCGAGAGCAGGCGGGTGAGGTGTTTGGAAAAATCGATGACGATGCCGTCGTTGACGGTCTGGCCGCATTGCGAGGTGCCGCCGCCGCGCGGGGTGACGATCCGGCCGTCGTCCCGGCAGATCGCCAGAACGCGTAGCGCCTCGTCGACGGTACGGGGAACCACCACGCCGGCCGGCATGATCTGGTAGAACGAGGCATCGGTGGCGTAGCGGCCACGGGTGAACGAATCGAAAAAGACGTCCCCGGAGGTCTCCCGGGCCAGCCGGCCGGCCAATACACTGTCGGCAGCCGAACCCCGATTTGTCGCGGCTTTCGTCGTCGCCATCGCCTCAATCTCGTGTGATGGCTTTATGTCTTGCATCCGGGTTTCCGGTTTGCAAGGTATACCTCCGAAAGCCGTTCCCCGGGGGCATTGGTGCCCGCCCACGCGGGGGGACAAGCCCGCCAAAAAGTGATATCCGGGCGGCGCCAAGGCAACTATTCAAGGCAAACTATCCCGGGAAGGACGACGCCAGATGACCCTGCACACTGGAAGGCATTTTCTTCAAATTCCAGGTCCGACCAACGTACCCGACCGGGTGCTGCGGGCCATGGATATGCCCACGCTGGATCATCGCGGCCCCGAATTCGCCGAGCTCGGCTTTGCTGTGCTGGCGGGCTGTAAACGGATTTTCCGCACCAAACAGCCGGTCATCATCTATCCGTCGTCCGGCACCGGCGCCTGGGAAGCGGCCATCGTCAACGTGCTGTCGCCCGGCGACAAGGTGCTGATGGCCGAAACCGGTCAGTTCGCGGTGCTGTGGCGCGGCATTGCCGAAAAATTCAAGCTCGACATCGATTTCCTCCCCGGTGACTGGCGCCGCGGCGCCAGCGTCGAGCAGATCGAGGAGCGGCTCAAGGCGGATCGCACCCACCAGATCAAGGCCGTCATGGTGGTGCACAACGAGACCTCGACCGCCTGCGTGACCCATCCCTTGGAGGTTCGCAAGGCGATGGACCGGGTCAAGCATCCGGCGCTGCTGATGGTCGACACCATCTCGGGCCTGGCGTCGATGGAATTCGAGCATGATGCCTGGGGCATCGATGTCTCGGTCGGCGGCTCGCAAAAGGGCATGATGCTGCCGGCCGGCCTCGGCTTCAACGCGGTGTCGGAAAAGGCGCTCGATGCCGCGAAGGCGAATGCGTCCTCGATGCGATCCTACTGGGACTGGCACGAGATGATCGCGTTCAACAAGTTGGGCACGTTCCCCTACACGCCGGCGACAAATCTGCTGTTCGCGCTGAAAGAATCCATCGCGATGCTGGAAGAAGAGGGGCTCGACAATGTGTTCACGCGTCACAAGCGGCACGGCGCGGCGACCCGGGCCGCGGCCAAGGCGTGGGATCTCGAGTTGGTGTGTCTCGATCCGCACGGCTATTCGCCGGCGCTGACCGCCGTCATGGTTCCGGAAGGTCACGACGCCGACCAGTTCCGCAAGGTGGTGCTGGAAAACTTCGACATGTCGCTCGGCACCGGTTTGGGCAAGATCAAGGGCAAGGCGTTCCGCATTGGCCATATCGGGCACTTCAACGACCTGATGCTGATGGGGACGCTGGCGGGGGTCGAGATGGGTCTCGATCTCGCCAAGGTGCCGCATCGCAGCTGGCGGCGTGTTGGCTGCCATGGAGGTCCTGAAGGGCCGCGATGTGGTGCCGATGCCGAAATCGAAAGCCGCGGTGGCCTAAGCCACCGCATGCAGCGAAGCGGCGCCAAACCGCCCATCAACTGAACAAGAAAGCGCGCCGATGAACGCCCCGTTAGCCGTGACCGAGGACCTGCTCTACGTGGTCGAAGACGGCATCGCCCGCCTGACCTTCAACCGGCCGCAGGCGCGCAATGCGCTGACCTTTGCCATGTACGAACGGATGGCGGCGATCTGCGCCGAGGTCAACGCCGACCGCGCGATCAAGGCGATGATCCTGACCGGCGCCGGCGACAAGGCGTTCGCCTCGGGTACCGACATTTCCCAGTTCCGCGCCTTCAAGACCGCGCAGGATTCGCTGGACTATGAGGCGCGGATCGACCGGGTGCTGGGTGCGCTGGAACAGGTCCGGGTTCCGGTCATCGCGGCCATCGCCGGCGCCTGCACCGGCGGCGGCGCCGGCATCGCCGCCTGCTGCGACATCCGCATCGGAACCAGCGCGGCCCGGATCGGCTTTCCGATCGCGCGCACGCTCGGCAACTGTCTGTCGATGTCGAATATCAGCCGCCTGCATGCCCTGATCGGGCCGGCGCGCACCAAGGACCTCATCTTCACCGCGCGGCTGGTCGAGGCACCCGAGGCGCTGGCGCTGGGCCTGCTCAACGAGGTGGTGCCGGATATCGAGACGCTGCAGCGCCGCGCCACCGAAACCGCGCAGTTGGTCGCCGGCCACGCCCCGATCACGCTGGAAGTGACCAAGGAAGCAGTACGCCGCATAAGGCGGACGCTGTCGCGCGACGAAGGCGAGGACCTGTTGTTGCGCGCCTATATGAGCGAGGATTTTCGCGAGGGGATGGACGCTTTCCTCAACAAGCGAAAGCCGAACTGGAAGGGCAAGTAAGATCGGGCAAATCGGGTTCCGGCGTTGGAACCACTCGCTTCACCATGCGGCTGTCCCGCGCCGCGGCACGAAATCAAACCGCCGACGGGGCAATCTACGCGCAGTACGCGCGAAACATCTTCCGGGTTCATGCCGGCTTATTTGCATGGTACGTGCCGGTTGACGTAACGGCGACGCCGGGAATATGATCGCTAGGATTGCAAACGGCGAACTCATATTCTTGCCGATGCAAGACGAGGAGGAGCAGCTACTGTTTCGTGCCGATCGTGCCGCAACCACAAGTCATTAAACTGAAGAACTACGACGATACATTTGGTAACGCTACCGCTCCGGAAATTATTTCCGCTCTCCAAAACTCGACCCGAGCACGACTTCCGAAGCGCCCAAAGCCGAACAATCGCGCCGCTGTGCCTTAAGCCTAGCGGCACTCGTGCATCACACGCAGGCAGGGGTTTTTCATGACCAATCATGCGCCGACTTTTACGTCTTCTTCGGGGACTGGCAGCTTCAGCGAATTCACCAACACCACCGATTCGACGGCACTGCACCTGTTGTCGGGCACGATGAACTTCAGCGACAGCGATCACAGCGACACCCACACCACATCCGCCACGCTGCATTCGGCGGTGCTGTCGGGCGGCGGGGTCATCCCGGCGGCGTCACTGGCAGATTTCCAGGCGGCGATGACCTCTCAGATCCAGAGCGACCATAACGGCTCCGGCACCCTCAAATGGTCATTCAGCGACGCCGATGACGATTTCGATTTTCTCGCCAAGAACCAGACGCTGGTCCTCACTTACGACATCGCGGTTTCTGACAATCACGGCGGAACGGTCATGCAGACGGTGAAGGTGACCGTCACCGGCACGGACGACAAACCGGTGATCAGCACGACGGCGGTTGCGACGGTGACCGAACAGGCCAACCAAACCCTGTCGCTCTCGCCTGATACAGCTCACGTCGTTCTCAATTTCACGGATGACGATCTTGCCAATACCGGCCATACCGCCTGCGTAATCTCGGCGTCGGCAACGGGCGTGACAAGCGGGATTCTGCCCGGCTCGCTCGGGACCGCCGAATTGATGTCGTTCTTCCAGGTCGACAACGTCGTGAAGGCGTCCGGCTCGAGCAGCGGCACCATCAACACCACATTTTCCGCGCCTGATCTCGCCTTCGACTATCTGGCAGCCGGTGAACATCTGAACATCAGTTACGTGGTGCAGCTCGATGACCACGCCGGCGGGGTCACCACCCAGAACGTCACGGTGACGGTGATCGGGACCAACGACAAGCCGGTCTACCTGAGCGGGCCGGAATTGGCGCACCTGATCGAAGGCCAGAACGTTTCGCCGGCGGGCAATCTCACTGCGCACGGCGATCTTTTCTTCACCGACATCGACCTGTCCGACACTCACACGGTTTCGACCACTGTTTCCGCATCAGTGTCGGGTGGCGGCTCGAATCCGATTCCGACCGCGGCGCTGCTCGCCGCGTTCACGACATCGCTGGAAGAACTCCACGGGTCACCTGCTCGGCGAGGTCGACTGGGATTTCGCCTTGCCGGACAACCAGACCAATTTTCTGGGCGCCGGCCAGACCTTGACGCTGACCTATCACGTCGCGGTCAATGATGGCGCGGGCGGAACAGCCGTGCGGGACGTCACCGTGACGATCCTCGGCACCAACCATCCGGTCGTGATCACCAGTGGTCCGGAATTTGCATCGGCAGCGGAGCTTGCCGACACCACCGGCTCAGCTACCGTCGACACCACCACGACCGTACCGGCCGGAACGCTGAACTTCACGGATAGCGACACCGCGGATACGCACACCGTCGCGGTCACCCTCGGCTCGACGTCGTGGTCGGGCGGCCCGGCCGTTCCGGCGGACACACAGGCGGATCTCGCGACGGCGGTTACCACCACCCTGCATGATTCCACCGGCACCGGCACCGGCAGCGTGGACTGGAATTTCGGCCTTGCGGACCATGATTTCGATTTTCTCGCCGCCGGCGAGACATTGACGGTCAACTACAACGTCGCGGTCAGCGATGCCTCGACCACCGCGAACCAGACCGTGTCGGTGACGGTGACGGGCGCCAACGACGCCGTGGCGATCACCAGTGGGCCGGAATCGGCTTCCGTTGCGGAGCAACCGGATCTATCCGGATCTTCAACGCCTGATACGACGCCGACCGGCACGCTGGCCTTCACCGACGTCGATCTGTCCGACACCCATCAGGTTAGCGTGACGCTCGATTCCGCCGTCTGGTCGGCGGATCCATCTTTTCCCATACCCTCGGATACCCTGTTCGATCTGCAGACCGCACTGACGACCGCGCTGCATGATTCCACTGGCCTCGGCAACGGAAGCGTCGACTGGACGTTCAGCATTCCGGACCAGCGACCTCGACTTTTTAGGCGTCGGCGAAACCTTGGCGGTGACCTACGACGTGACGGTCACGGACGGTACCACGAGTTCGACCCAGACCGTGACGGTCACCGCGACCGGGGCGGAAGACCCGCTGGTTGTGAACCCGGTCGTTGTCGGCGGTTGCCGACACGGCCAATGCCGATGCCGGCAATATCGTAGCGGCAGGAAATGCGATTTTCGACGTGTTCGACCACCCCGGCGATGCGCTCGCCTCGATCAGCATCACCGCCGTCAACGGCCAAGCCGCCAATGTCGATACCGATATCGCCGGTGCCTACGGCACGCTTTTCATTGGCTCGAGACGGCATCTTACCATTATACCGCGAACGCGTCGCTCGATCTGCTCCAGGTCGGCGACAATCCAACCGAGCAATTCAATATCACGGTGAGCAGCAGCGATGGGCAAAGCCAGTCCACCACGCTGACCTTCAACTTTGCCGGCGCCGACGACGCACCGATCATCACGGCAGCGGACAGCGCCGGCACGATGACGGAAGATCTGGGGCCGACCCTGGTCACCAATGGCGGCTTTGAGAGCGGCGATCTGTTCGGCTGGTCTGCGAGCGACCCGACGGTCCATGCCGCATTTCTCGGGCTCGGCGGCCAGTTCGGAAATTATGCCGCAGACCTCGCACCCACCGGCAGCTTCGAGTCGCTGTCCCAGTCGATTGCCACGGATCCGGGCCAGCACTACACGGTGAGTTTCTACGTGCTGGGCGATACCGAGGCTACCAGCAACCAGCTCAACGTAACCTGGGATGGCATAACCCTGCTGGCGCAGAGCGACAACTTCGGCGGCCTTACCCACTATTCATTCGATGTCGTGGGCGACCCGAGTTCCTCCTCCACGTCGCTGGCATTTTCCTATGTTGACGACGGCACCGGCCTGTTCGTCGACCAGGTCTCGGTCAATCCGGCAACCAGTCCTCCGACCGAGAGCGCGAGCGGAAATATCTCCTTCACCGACATCGAGACGTCGGATACCCATACCGCCAGCTTCACGCCGCTGGGCAGCGATTATCTCGGCACGTTCTCGCTCGACCCGGTGACGGAATTGTCGGGAAGCGGCTCGCTGGCCTGGCACTTCACGGTCGACAATTCGGCCATCCAGTTCCTGGCCCAGGGCCAGGCGCTGACCCAGGACTACCTGGTTTCGGTGACCGACGATCATGGCGCAGCGACCACGCAGGACGTCACCATCACGATCAACGGCACCAACGATGCGCCGACCGCGGTCGGCGAAAACGTTATTACCGACGTTGGTCCGAGCGGGACCGTCGACATCCAGCCATGGGCACTGGCCGCCAACGACACCGACCCGGATACGACGGACCATCTCTTCGTCAACAATATCGTCTCAAGCTCCGGCGGCAATGCGGTGCCGTTCGGCGACGTCTTCTTCGTCGACGACGCGACGCCGGGCGGTTCGTTCACCTACACCACATCGGATGGCATCGCGACCAGCGGGCCGGCCACCGCGACCGTGATCAACAATGCTGCCTCAGCCACGGTGCTCAACGGCACCAGCGGCGATGACATCCTGATCGCCAACAACGGCAGCGAGGCCCTCAACGGCGGCGGCGGCAACGATGTCCTGATCGGCAATTCCGGCAGCCACGTGATGAGCGGTGGAAGCGGCAACGACAATTTCGCCTTCCTGCACACCACCGACGGCCCGGCCACCATCACCGATTTCAACAACACGACCGAGCACGATCATATCGTGGTCTCCGCCAGCGGTTTTGGCGGCGGACTGACGGCGGGCATGGACACGACGCCGCTGTTCGAGACGTCCGGCGATAACCAGTTCTCGGGGTTTGGTGCCGAATTCCATTTCGATACCGCCAACCAGACGCTTTACTTCAGTGCCGACGGAACCACGGCATCGGCACAGGCGCTGGCGCAGGTTCAGCCGGGGGTGACGATCACCCCTCACGACCTCTGGATCGTGTGAACCGGCTGTAGCGGGCCGAGCTTCGACTGGCGCGGGCTCTACCAGGGCCCGCGCGCGTCTCGAACAGCGATGTCAGGGCTCGCACCTCCCGACCGGTGTGGCCGACGCTTTCCCACCCGATAGCCCCGACCGGCGACGCGGAGCGACCGCCAGGCTGCCGCGGACGGCATGGCTGCCCCTTCAACCCTTCCCGGAACCGCCCAAGGGCAAAATGAGCCGCGCTAACGGCTTGCAATCTCATGAGAAAGTCATAAGCAGGGCGGTCGAGAGCGGGTTGAATTCACAGTCGATACCCCGCACAATGGTGGTAACAAACAAGGTCCGGAAACGCCGGCCTAAAGAGATACGGGGACGAAACACATGCGAAACACCATCAAAGCCGCGGCCGCGCTGGCGGCCGTGCTTGCCAGCGCGCCGGCGATCGCCTGGGAGCCGACCAAGCCGGTGGAAATCGTGGTCGCGGCCGGCGCCGGCGGCGCCTCCGACCAGATGGCGCGGATGATGCAGGCCGCGATCCAGAAGAACAATCTGATGAAGCAGCCGATGGTGGTGTCGCTCAAGGGCGGCGCCTCGGGTGCGGAAGCGCTGATGTACATGAAGTCGAGCGAGGGCGACGCCAACAAGGTGCTGATCGCCTATTCGCTGATCTACATGCTGCCGCTGTCGGCCAAAATTCCGTTCAACTGGCGTGACCTGACGCCGGTCTCGGTGATCGCGCTGGACCAGTTCGTGCTGTGGGACATCCACCACCACGCCCTACAAGTCGGTGAAGGAATTCATCGACGCCGCCAAGGCCGCCTCCTCCCCGTTCAAGATGGGCGGCACCGGCTCGAAGCGCGAGGATCACGTGCTGACCGTGTTCATGGAAAAGCGCACCGGCGCCAAATTCTCCTATCTGCCCTACAAGTCGGGCGGCGAAGCCGCGACCCAGCTGGTCGGCAACCACACCGAATCCAACGTCAACAACCCCTCGGAAAACCTCGAAGTCTGGCGCGCCGGCCAGGTGCGCGCGCTCTGCGTATTCGACAAGGAGCGTATCGCCTACAAGACCAAGGTCACGGATACCCAGTCCTGGAACGACATCCCGACCTGCAAGGAGGAGGGCCTCGACGTGCAGTATCTGATGCTGCGCGCCATGTTCCTGCCGGGCAAGGTCACGGCGGAGCAGACCGCTTTCTACATCGACCTGTTCAAGAAGGTGTCGGAGACCGCCGAATACAAGGACTACATGGAAAAGCAGGCGCTGAAGCCGATTTTCCTGACCGGACCGGACATGCTGAAGTTTCTTGAGGAGGACGACGCCCTCAACAAATCGCTGATGGACGAAGCCGGATTTGTTGCGAAGTAACACAATCAGCCTCGTCCCTCCAGACTCTCGCGGCTCCATGGCCAAACCCGATATTGAAATCGTCGTCGACGATCCCACCGCGCCCGAAGCGGATTCGCCTGGCGTCACCGACGTCAGCACCATGGAGATCGTGGTCTCGCTGCTGCTGCTGGCACTGGCGTTGCTGTTGGGATTCGACAATTGGCGCACCGGCGTCGGCTGGGATTCCACCGGGCCGCAGCCCGGGTATTTTCCGTTCTACCTGTCGGTCATCCTCGGCGGCGCCAGCCTCTATGGGCTTGCCGCCGCCTGGCTCAAGCGGCGCGAGGCGTCGGAGACGTTCGTCACCCGCGCGCAACTGCGCCGGGTCATGGCGGTATTCGTGCCGACCCTGTTGTTTTGCCTCGCCACGCAGTTTCTCGGCCTGTACGTCGCGAGTTTCCTGCTGATCTCAGGCTTCATGCGGATCGTCGGCAAGATCGCGCTGTGGAAGTCGCTGCTGACGGCGTTCCTGTTCACCGCCGTCATGTTCGTGACCTTCGATATCGCGTTCGACGTCATCATGCCGAAAGGCCCGCTGGAAGCGGCGTTCGGCTACTAGGACCGGCATTCACATGGAAGCCTTCGGACTGCTGCTGCACGGTTTCGCCGTGCTGATGACGTGGAAGACCCTGGCGCTGATGATGGTCGGGCTGGTGCTCGGCATTTTCGTCGGCGTGCTGCCGGGGCTCGGCGGCCCGAACGGCGTGGCGATCCTGTTGCCGCTGACCTTCACCATGGATCCGACTTCCGCCATCGTGATGCTGTCCTGCATCTATTGGGGCGCGCTGTTCGGCGGCGCCATCACCTCGATCCTGTTCAACATTCCGGGCGAGGCGTGGAGCGTGGCGACCACGTTCGACGGCTATCCGATGGCGCAGCAGGGCAGGGCGGCGGAAGCGCTGACCGCGGCGTTCACCTCGTCGTTCATCGGTTCGCTGGTCGCGGTGCTGCTGATCACCTTCCTGGCGCCGATGATCTCGTCGTTCGCGCTGAAATTCGGGCCGCCGGAATTCTTCGCGGTCTACCTTCTGACGTTCTGTTCGTTCGTCGGCCTTGGCCGCGAAGCCAAGTACAAGACCGTGATTTCGATGTCGCTTGGACTCTTGATCGCCGGCATCGGCATGGACACCGTGTCGGGCCAGTTGCGCATGACCTTCGGCTCCGGCGAGTTGTTGCGCGGCATCAACTTCCTGGTCGCGGTGATCGGCCTGTTCGGCATCAGCGAGATCCTGCTGACCATGGAGGAGCGGCTGGCGCTGCGCGGCCATGCCGCCAGCATCAGCCTGCGCGTGGTGTTCGCGGTCTGGAAGGATTTGCCGAAATACTGGGTGACGCTGTTGCGCTCGTCCTTCATCGGCTGCTGGCTCGGCATCACGCCGGGCGGCGCCATCGCCGCGTCGTTCATGGGCTACAACCTGGCAAAGCGGTTTGCCAAGGATCCGGAAAGCTTTGGCACCGGTCGCATCGAGGGGGTGTTCGCGCCGGAGACCGCGGCGCACGCTTCCGGCACCGCGGCGCTGCTGCCGATGCTGGCGCTCGGCATTCCGGGCTCCGGCACCGCGGCGATCCTGCTCGGCGGCTTGATGGTGTGGGGCCTCAATCCCGGTCCGTTGCTGTTCGTCGAGCACAAGGACTTTGTCTGGGGACTGATCGCCTCGATGTATCTCGGCAATATCGTCGGGCTCGTGCTGGTGCTGACCACGGTGCCAATATTTGCCTCGATCCTGCGGGTGCCGTTCGCCGCGGTGGCGCCGATGATCGTGGTGTCGTGCGCGATCGGCGCCTACGCCATCCAGAACGCGATGTTCGACATCTGGCTGATGCTCGGCTTCGGCGTGGTCGGCTACGTCTTCAAGAAGATCGGCATTCCGCTGGCGCCGTTCACGCTGGCCCTGGTGCTCGGCAGCCGCGCCGAGGACGCGTTCCGGCTCTCGATGATCGGGTCGGGCGGCGATATGGCGGTGTTCTGGTCGAACGGCCTGGTCGGCTCGATCACCACGCTGGCCATCGCGCTGTTGTTCTGGCCGCTGATCGACCGGGCGTTCGCCGGCCTCGGGCGGTTGTGGCGCCCGGCCAAGGCTTAGAGCGACCCGCTGAACTCCGGTGGCCGCAAAGCCTTTGTCTCACTGGCATCTTCTCTCGTCGCCCTTGGATTTAGAACCTCAAGATTGGGTTTGTTCTGGCTCCCGGGGGGGGGGGGATCTCGAAAATCTGAAATTCAACCCCTTGCAAGGTATAATGTATATGAGGATTCAATCGGTTCGCACTGGCGCCGAGCCATTACCCCTCATATGTTCTGCTTGAGCGGAAGGAGATACCCATGGTTGCGGGAAAGGTTAGAAAGCGCCGGGAGGTGAAACCTCAGTACAAGGCAACCCCAAGAGAAATTGCGGCGCTCGACAAGGTTCGTGCAGCGGAAAAAATCCCTCTCGCAATGGTCTCAAGGTCTAAGAATGGTGAGCGGCTCGTACTGGACCATCCCGAGCCTGAGGTTGGAGCGGCGCTGCTGCTGGAGGCGATAGGAAGTACGGATGACATTTTTTTGAATGGTCTGCTCAGGCAACACCCCATAGCGCCCGGCAACAAGACAGACGTCGAGCGAATTAATTTCATGTTTTCGGTCGTTAACGGAATTAAACCTCAAGACCAGATTGAAGCCATGCTTGGGGCCCAACTGGCGGCCGTTCAAGAGGCAACCATGCGGCTTTCAAAGCTGCTCGCCGATGCCGACGATATCAAGGTTTTCGAGACTGCTGAGCGGGCGTACAACAGGCTGACGCGGACTCTCATAGGCCTGGTTGATGCGCTCAAGCGTCACCGGACCGGCGGCGAGCAGAAGGTTACCGTACAGTATGTGAATGTTAGCGAGGGCGGGCAAGCCATTGTGGGCAATGTTACGCAAGGCCGGCGCCGCGGTAAGACCAACGGGAGCGTCGCCCCACCACTTAGCTTAGCACATGATCAAACGCAGCCAATGCAGATCGTAGAAGATAGGAAGCCCGTTCCAGCCCGGAATAACAAAACGAAAAAATGACGAGCGATCATCCACGCCATACCGCTCCTATGCTGTCGAGCGCTCGGTGCGGCGCCAAGACCAGATCCGGCAAACCTTGCCGTTCGCCGGCGGTCCAGGGAAAGAAGCGGTGCCGCATGCACGGCGGAGCACCAGGATCGGGGGCTCCGCGAGGCAACAAGAACGCGCTCAAGCATGGTCTTTATACACGAGAGGCGATCGAGCAACGGCGACAGCTTGCCGATCTCATCCGACAATCGCGCAAGCTGGTAATTAAGATAGGGTGAACGGCACAATACCCTTGGACGTGCAGGCGTCGGATTTGACTAGCTCCGGCAGCGCATGTCGTGCGGCTTCGGGTCTTTTATTAGTTGGGCCGTTGCCATCCCGAACGAGGAATTCCTCGCGTAGGAGTTCGCCAGGCTAGCTTTCGTTGTCAGGCGAGGCCTCTATCTGACCTCCCTTTGATGGTGCGGCTCCGCGCCTCAGCGTAGGGGCTTCCGGCGTCGGCGTGTCGTCCTCTGTCAGCTTCATCTCCAGGCAGTAGTGATGCAGGCCCGCGCTGCGATAGCGAAATTTCGTGCCCGTCATAACCAGGAATTTGAGCTCCTTCGCGATCAATAGCTGCAGGATCGGCGACAGCACGTCGGTTGGAATGCCGACGTGTCCCCCGGATCATGTCTAGATCGATATTCAACGAACCCACACCGATCGGCGTATTTTTCTTGCGCCTCTCTTCGTTCAAGTTCGAGTCCACTATCAACGACATCTCGACGGCGTCGGTCTTCAGCCCCGCCGGCCGCAGCATCTTGCCGGTGATCTGCAGGTCCTGGAATTCGAAGTACGGGTTGTCCCGATCGACGAACGCATTGAGCGAGAACGAATAGCTCCAGTGCCAGCCGGTGATCTCGACAACGTCATCGAGGGATTCCTCACGACGCGCGAGGCGGCGCCTCGTCCTCCTGGCTGCTTTCGGCTTCGGTTCGGCGGCTGTCACAGGTCCATCGATATTAGCTGGTTTGCCAATCATTACTCACACCTTCACCAACGTTTCGGCCTAGTGCGCATAACGCAGCGTTAAGCGCAGCAACAACCTGATTAGATTTCTCGGAGGGAGATGCGAGCATCTGGTTCCTAAGAGTCTTAATAGCAGAGATCGCATTGGCGAATTGCGTCCGGGACGCCGCTTGTCGCAGGCAATCCATTTCCCGCGCTTCAATGCGTCTTGCGTCACCATACCAAATCTCTCGCGTGCGAGAAAAAGGGAAGTCCAACTGCCGTGAGGCCCGACGGATGGCCGCCTTTACGAAGTCTCCGGCGGGACGCGGCTCCGCACATTGCCGGATCAGAATTTTCGCCTCGTCGATTGATGAGGAGCGTGGCGATCTGTTCGCCGTAGCAAAAGACTTCTCCTGATCAAGGTAATGAAGGACGGAATCGGATGTTGCGTGCACACGATCGAAGCTAGTCTGCCGGCAGGTACGCGCCACCTTCCAACTCGGTTGGGGTTTGAGGTCTTTCATTCGTCGTCCATCTCTTGTTTGCCCTTTGCCTCGGCCAATATTTCCTCAGCTGTTTTTTTGGATCCATTCCCCAGCACCGACTGGATCTTCGGCGATCTGCTGCGCAACGAACCCGTAGAGGCGCCGCTCCTGAATTGCCTTGACCACTGTCTCCAATTAATCAACCGCTTCTGATGCCGACATTGTGTGTTCCAGCGCGGTCCATTCCAGAGGGCGTGGGATCTACCGCATCCGGGTTCAATTTCGCTTGAAAGTCCAACCTCAAAGATACCATGATGAGATCGTCCGGGTGCGGGATGGTGCTTTCTTGTCTTTTGATCATGATTTGTCTCCCATATTGATCCTGTCATGCCGCGGGACGATAAATCCCGGGACATGAACCCTGTTATGACTCGCAAATCGCATTGAAGTCTACGAGACGATTGATACCAAAAGTATCGTTTTGGTGGCCGAATTGTCAATACTAAAAGTATCAATTCGCCAGATTAAAGCTGCTCGGGCCCTTCTGGGTTGGTCCCAGAATGACCTCGCGAGCCGCTCTGGAGTATCCCTGCCCACCATCAAAAGGCTTGAGGCCGCTGATGGAGACGCCGGTGGTCGGGCCGAGACCCGTACATCCCTTGTGTCAGCGCTCCAGCAAGGCGGAGTGGAGTTCATTGCAGAAAACGGCGGTGGCGCGGGGGTCCGGCTTATCAGGCGATCGCGTCGTCCCAACTGAAAGATGGCTTCCTCTGGGAGATAGTTCATAAGTCGCTCGCACGGGACCTCTCGGCCAAAATGCGGCGAGCTGAGCTGCAGCCGCAGCCCATGTGGCGGCCGAAGGCGGGCGGGCGGTCCCGCCGGTCGGACGTCGGGAATTGAACCTCGACGAGCCGTTCGCCGGTTGGTGGCGACATTCCGAACAAGTCTTCAACTGCCGTGCGCAGCACACGCGACGCCTCATTCGGGTGTACCGTATCGATATGGTGCATGCGCGGGTCACCGCGCATGATTGCGGCGCAGAACAACAGGATGAACAGCAGGCGGCGGGGGGGGGGGGGGTAGGCGACTTGCATTGGGACGAAGGTCTGCAGTTCGCATCGCGCAAGAATGACGGACATGCGATCCACTGCAAGTTTTCGATTGGCCAGTGTGTAAGCGATTTCGTCCGCGGTAAGTGCGCCGGCGGCTATTACAGCGATCGTTGCAACTGCCGCAAAACCGCGGCGCTCCAATATGGGCTTCAAAAGGAACGGCAGAAAACAACTTATGGCTGGGACGTAGTAGTAGGCTCGGAAATGACTGAGGATTGCTAGCGTGGCGAAAACAGTGGGCACGATTGATGCAACGCACCACAACCCGGCCCGCTCGTCCAAAGCCCGCGATCGCCATTGCAGGTACGCAACCGAGACGAAGCAGGCCGTCGCGGCTATCATCGCATAGGGCAACGGCGTTACCGAAAGAAGACGGAGCGCCGTAAGCATGGGTTCCAATGAGAAGGAGGGTCCGGGGCCTCCTCCTATAAATCCCGTGTGCAAGACGAAGTCCGCGTGGCCTTTGATCAATTCGGAAAATCCGCTAACGCCGTCAACGACCAGCAGCACTGCGGCCCATAACACCACAAATGATCCACAGATGAGTAAGGTCAGTTTGCATAGAAACGTGAGTTTCAATCTGGCAGGTGCGGGGTATCGCAGCGCCATTGCGCAGGCGAGCGCCACAGCTCCCGCGAGAATGGACAGATAGGTCGGCTTCACCAGATAGCCCGCGGCAGCCACGCCGCCGACATGTGACCATGGTGACCACGCCTGTTTTGAAGAGGATGTGATGTTGGTGACGGACCAAAAAGAACAGGACGGCCAGCGGCAGCGCGAACGTTTCATGGCCTAACGAGGTCAGGCCGTAAATCAGCGCCCAGGAATCAACCGCAAAAAACGAAAAAATTGCAACCGTTCGCTTCCAGGGATCAAGAGGGGCCAGCAGACGATAGGCGCCGAGGATGCTGAGCCAGGGCAATCAAGTCGCCGCCACGCTGGCGCCGGCATCGGGCACGAACTGCCCGCAGCCGAAGGGCAGCGTCGCCTTGACCGTTTGCGATGCGCCATCGATCTTCACGACGGTGTCGGCATTCTGCACCGACAGCCAGAACTCCTCGCCGTCGAAGTCGCTGTAGATCGGCAGCGCCGACCGTCACCGGAGGGCGCGCCGGTGCCGGCATCGTAGAACTGCACCGTCCCGGCGTTCTGGTTGTCCGCCATGATCTTGCCGAGACCGTAGACGATGCCGGACAAATGTGGTTGAGCCATGCGCCCGGCGGAAACGAAATCACCGCCTTGACCACCAACATGTCGGCATCGAACGCAAGGTGGGGATTAGTTTAACGTGCCGTCCACCGAACCGGCAGCAGCTCAGTCATTATTTTTGCAGGGCCCGATCAAGCGCCCACCAGACATGGATCGGTCGCGCTGCCGGACGACCGTCCACACCGTCAATGATGTGATCCGATCGGGGCGTGACAAGCCGCGCGCCTTCGGTAAAAATCGACTCCCAAGTTCAATTCCACCCGGAGTTCCTCAATGCCCTTCCCGCGCGCCTCGACGGCACTCTCCCGTTTCACCGTCCTGGACCTTACCCGCGTCCGCTCCGGGCCAACGGCCGTGCGGCAACTCGCCGACTGGGGCGCCAATGTCATCAAGATCGACGCGCTGATTGACGACGCCGGCAAGGAACAGCCCGGCGGACCGCGGCAAGGCTCGGATTTCCAGAATTTGCACCGCAACAAGCGGGCCATGTCGCTCAACCTCAAGGACCCCAAGGGGCTGGCGGTCTTCATGCGTCTGGCGGCAAAAGCCGACGTCGTGGTCGAGAATTTCCGGCCCGACGTCAAAGCCCGGCTCGGCATCGACTATGAGAGCGTGCGCCGGGTCAATCCGCGCATCGTCTATGGCAGCATCTCCGGCTTCGGCCAGGACGGCCCCTATCACAAGCGCCCGGGCTTCGATCAGATCGCGCAGGGCATGGGCGGCCTGATGTCGATTACCGGCGCTCCGGGCGGGGGCCCGATGCGGGTCGGCATTCCGGTAGCCGACCTCACCGCCGGGCTGTTCTGCGCACTGGGCGTGCTTACAGCCCTGCTGGAGCGGGAAGTATCCGGCGAGGGGCAATGGGTCCAGACCTCGCTCCTGCAGGCCCAGATCTTCATGCTGGATTTCCAGGCAGCCCGCTGGCTGATGGACAGGGACGTGGCCAAGCAGGCCGGCAACAACCACCCGACCAGCATCCCCACCGGCGTGTTCAAGACCTCGGACGGCTACATCAATATCGCCACCACCGGCGGCAAGATCTGGGAACGCTGTGCGGAGGCCATCGGGGCCCCCGACCTGCCAAAGCGGCCCGAATATGCCACCGCGCCGGCGCGCTCCAAGAACCGCGATGCGCTCAATGCGGAGATCAATGCCTGCACCGAGAAGAAGACCACCGACGAATGGGTCCGGGAACTGAACGCCGCCGGCGTGCCCTGCGGGCCGATCTATGCCATCGACCAGATGTTCGAGGACGACCAGGTCAAGCACCTCGGGATCGCCCAGGACGTCCCCAATGCCGAAAACCGGCACATCCGCCTGGTCGGCCAGCCGGTCACGCTGTCAAGGACGCCGAGCAGGATGGCGGCACGGCCGCCGGAGGTCGGCGAACAGACCGACGAGGTGCTGGCCGAGTTCGGCTTTGGCGCCGAGGAGATCGCGTCGCTGCGGCAGGGCAAGGTGGTGTAACGAACCACCTCTACTCCGCGGCCGCGGTCCCGGCCTCGAAGCGTTCCTTAATTAGCGCAAAATCCATTACCCACCACTAATTGGTCTGGGCTTTGGAGGGGACGCAACGAAGTTAGATGTGGCCCTTGCGCGTGCCCTTTATGTTACCAAGAGACCCTCTCCCGAGGAGACATTCGCGACCATCCTAGCCGACTATTTTCCAGCGTCCACCGAACGGCGCGAGATTCAAGTTGTGGCTGTCACGGCCTCGGCGCTCCGAAAGGCTATGCTCGTCGCAGCACTCGAACGTACAGCATTATGGATGACAGCGTTCGTATCATTGAGGGCATCGAATACGATCCTTCGACCACACCAAGGTCACGTTTCTCTTGGAAGGGCCGCGGGATCAAATCGGGCAATAAAGGCACGCGGGGCAGCGAGCGACCGGCTTGAAAGCCTGAATAGCTAGACTAAGCGTGCAGCGTTCGCGGTCCCGTTGAAAGGCCGTCCCCGCCGACCCATATCCTGGGGCAAGTTAGTTGCGTTTTTTGGAGTTGGTGCTGCTCCTGGTCATTGCGTTTTGACCGGATGTGGTTGCCCGGCGGCGAACAACTAGCGAACCTTCATGAGGCACGCGCCTATCTCCTACAGATTCCGAGTTCCGAACACACCGAGGCCTTAGGGTTAGCGGCAGACGTGCTGCTCGCCGTTGCCGAGGAAGCGCGGCCCGGTGATGTCGTCGAAAAGGGCCATGGCGTTGGTGGTGTCCGGGGCGAAACCGCCGCTCGAACCGCGGCCGTCGAGAAGCCGGCCATGGGGGCGTCACAGAGCTTCTCGCACCGATAGGACATGAATAACGAAGGCCGCTTTGCTGGATCTACGTCGATTCGAACCATCAAGTGGCATCATCACCATCTCTGGTGTTCGCGACTGAGGCCGCCGCTAACGCATGCCTCGAGGACAACGATCCGGAAGGCGTCGCGTTTAGATATGAGATCATTGGTGATGGCTGCCAGTGAGCCGGATCGATGAAAGCTTTCCTCGCGCCGACGCGGCGCGACATCGCCGGCAGAAAGCTGCCCGATGCCAGACGTCGCGAGCCCATCCTGGTTGAGCCGTTGGGTCATTCGTTGTCAATAGCCTTGTAATTTCCTAATTTAGCGTCCTCGTTTCGGAAATCGTGGGCAAATACACAAAGCCCAACGATCGGGTCGAGCATATTTCATTCGCTGGATTCCGTCGGCCGAGGCAGCATCGAAGTTGGACCTCTCCGGTGTGAAGGTCGCGCCAAGCGTTGAAATCACGTGGATTTTCAGCCGGACCGGGTTTTTCCCCGGTCATTCCCCTAGACACTCGCGCGGTTATCCGCACAAATATGCTACGGGGGTATCTCCAATCGGGGAGCCATTTGTGGAACCGGAATGTTCAACACGCATCTTGTAGG
>CAVPZI010000006.1:0-310386 GCA_963710235.1 uncultured Alphaproteobacteria bacterium | reverse complement strand
GCTGCTCGGACTGCGCGGGCTGTTCGTCGAAGCCCAGCGCGCCGACGATCCGAAAGCCGCCGCGGTCATTGCCGAGGAAGCACTGAAGATCGCACCGGCCTCGACCTGGGCTTCCCAGGCGGTGCTTGGCTTTCGCTGCGCCGAGGGCGACTGGACCGGCGCGCTGTCGATCCTGGAAAACAATCTCGCCTCAAGCCTGATCGACAAGACCGTGTACCGGCGTCAGCGCGGCGTGCTGCTGACGGCCCGCGCGCTGGAGCTCGAGAGCGTCGACCGCGACCTGGCGCGCGACAGCGCCATGGAAGCGGTGAAGCTGGCGCCGACGCTGGTGCCGGCGGCGGTGCTGGCGAGCAAGTATCAAAGCGAGGCGCATCAGATCCGGCGCTCGATGCGGATCGTCGAGGCGGCGTGGCTGGCCAATCCGCATCCCGATCTCGCCGATGCCTATGCCCATGTGAGATTGGGAGACTCGGCGCGGCAGCGGCTGGTGCGGGTGGAAACCCTGGCGCAAAAGACCCCCGGCCATGTCGAGGGCGCGCTGGCGGTGGCCCGCGCCGCCATCGACGCCAGCGAGTTCGCCCGCGCCCGCGAGGTGCTGGCGCCACTGCTGGCGGCGCCGACCCAGCGCGTCGCCATGCTGATGGCCGAGATCGAGCGCACCGAACATGGCGACAGCGGCCGCGCCCGGGCCTGGACCTTGCGCGCGGTCCGCGCGCTGCACGATCCGGTGTGGACCGCCGACGGCTATGTCTCCGATCGCTGGCGGCCGGTGTCGCCGGTGACCGGACGGCTCGACGCGTTTCAGTGGCAGGCGCCGCTGGCGGCGCTGCCTTCCGACAAGGGCGTCACGGTCGAAGCCAGCGCGTTCGACGAGGCCTTGCTGGCGCCGCGCCGCGTATCGCCGCCGCCGGCTGAACCACCGGCCGAAATCACGGCGGAGCCGGCGCCGGTGGTGGCCGCGCAGGACAATTCGCCATCCGCTGTCACACCGACCGCAGCGCCCCCTGCCCCACCCCCCGAGCCTGTGTCGATTCCGGCCGAATCAACCGTCACTCCGGCGCCGGCCGAACCCCCGACAGCCCCAGCGACGCCGCTGTTCCGGCCGCGTCCCGATCTCGCCAAGGGCGCTTCGGGCGCGCCCCCGGTCATCGTTCCCATCGTCCGGGCGCCCGATGATCCGGGGATCGATGACGACCCGCTGAGCGATGAGGACCGCGAGCGAATTGGGCCGGCGCAGGGCCAGGCCGGCGGCTGGCGCGGGTTTCTCGCGCGCTGGAGCATGTGACGGCAGCAGGACGAAGGCGGCGCTGCCGTGTCGCCGTGGTCAGCTCAAAAGCGCTGCATTTTCAGCGCCAAAGCGCCCGTTCCCGCCGTGGGTGGCGTCGCCTTGCACGACATGCGGCGCCTCGCAGGTTCTTGCAAAGCCGCGCCGTGCCCGATATCAGGATGCCCACGGTTCGCAGGCCAAGTAGATGCAGATTTAAGCGGATCCTGGCCTGGCCGCGCTGCCTGGTTCGCCGCAATAGCTCAGTTGGTAGAGCACGTCATTCGTAATGACGGGGTCGGGGGTTCGAGTCCCCTTGCGGCACCAGCCCAATCAATTGTCCAGCCCGGAGACATGGGTAACAGAACGTACCTAATACTTGGGTGACAACCTCGTGCCAAACGGGTTGTCGAGGGGTTGCAGGGTTTTCTGCTCCAGCCCGTGTCCCTGTATCGGTCGAAAATTTTGTAGGATGGGCGGCTACGTTTGGGGGTCAGTCCAGCGTGCGCAATTGTCTTCATCGGAGAATGCGACGCCTGCCGAAGCTTTGCGTTTTGGTGCTGGGCTTGTGGGGACAAGAAGGTCGTTCCCGATCACGTTAAATATGAATGCGGATGTGAGTGATAGTGGCTCACGGAGCGGGACACAGCGCGGAGTGTCGCATCGTTTGCTCGCCGGAAGTTATGCATGCCGCTCGACTTATTTGAGCCGGCCCCTGCGATCCTCATGGGCAATTTGATAACATCCCATGGCATCCGATAACATGGCACCGCCCGGGTCGAAGTCCGGCGCCTGAACAGGTTTGAGATCCCGAACATGCAGAATTGGGCTGCCAATTTCACCTTCACGGCCAGGCGGCTTCACCTTCCGACCTCGATCAGCGACGTGCAGCGCATTGTCGCGACCTCGCCGAATATCCGCGCGGTCGGCGCCCGCCACTCCTTCAACGGGATTGCCGACAGCGGAGCGGATCAGATCGACCTCAGCCGTATCGATCCCGACATCGTCATCGATCGGGAGCGGATGAGCGTGACGGTCGGGGGCGGCACGTCCTATGGCGATCTGTCGGCGTTTTTGCATCGGGAGGGGTTCGCGCTGCACAATCTGGCATCGCTGCCGCAGATCACCGTTGCGGGGGCGATCGCCACGGCCACCCATGGATCCGGCGACGGCAACCAGGCCTTGTCCAGCGCCGTCACCGGACTGGAAATGGTTGTCGGCGACGGCAGTGTCCGGCGGGTCGAAGCCGGGCAGCAGGACTTTGACGGCATGGTCGTCAGCCTCGGGGCCTTCGGCATCGTGACCCGGGTGACGCTTGCGATCCAGCCGACGTTCGAGATCCGGCAGGATGCTTTTGTCGATCTGCCGTGGGATGAGCTGATCGCCCGGTTCGATGCGATTTCCTCGGCGGCCTACAGTTTCAGCATCTTCACGAAATGGTCGGGTCCGACGGCCAACCGCATCTGGCTGAAGACCCGGATCGGGACGCCGGCCGCGGAAGGCGACCTCTCACGGCTTGGGCTGAAGCCGGGCCCTCCCCAAACGGTTCTCGCGGCAGGAGAAGATCATCCGGTTCTGTTGAACCCGTTCGGGGTTCCAGGTCCCTGGTCCGAGCGCCTCACGCACACGCCGCGGGACGTGCCGCCGGTCCCGTCCGAACAAATCCAGAGCGAGTACATGATCCCGCGACCGCAATTTGCCAACGCGGTTGCCATCCTGCGTGCCATGGCCAGCCGGGTGGATCCCTTGCTGTACGCTTCCGAGATCCGCACGGTGGCCGCCGACCAGCTGTGGCTCAGTCCGGCCTACCGGCAGGACACGATCGCGCTGCATTTCACCTGGAAGAAGCAACCGGACGCCGTGGACGCGATCACACGGGAACTGGAAGCCGCGCTGATCCCGCTCGGTGCGAAGCCGCATTGGGGCAAGCTGATCCATGCCGATGCCGCGGCGCTCAAGCCGCTCTATCCGCGCATCGCGGACTTTCGCGGCTGCGCGCTTCGCCATGACCCCGAGGGGAAATTCCGCAACGCCTGGCTGGACAGACATGTGTTCGGGTGAGACGACCGCTGAAGCGATCGGGATTGTACCCGCAGGCGCGATCCCCGTCCGAAAGCGCGCGACAAAGCAAAGCGCTGTTCCACTGAGGAACCGCTTTCCACGGGATCCACACTTCTCGCGAAACAAAATTTAACCCATGTGTCCGTTACGTTCTGTGACCTGCGTCTCAGTCAGCTGATCGGAGACCCGATATAGGTCTGGTTCCCTGCAAAATGCGTCGCGATGTGTCCATGCCCAAAATAAACCTAAAATTGTTTGAACCTGCGCGGCCCGTGCGGTACCTACATTCAGGCGGGCTCTTTGCCCGTTACGCCAAATCTGTCGACATCGCTCGATTTGCTGGGGGGCTGGCAAAATTTTCCGTCGCAAAACGCATACAACAATAAACTACGTTCTCGACGTCAGCATTGGCGTTCAGCAACTTCTTGCGGCGCTTATTGCATCGCCTCAAGCCACCGCTCCAGCACTTGGAACCATGCAGCATGTGATTTCAGCACGGCGGGGAAAATCCCTGCCAACACAAGGAGGTTGATATAATGCGTCGCATTGCTCTACTGGCATTGGCCATTTTATTCCTAGCTCCCGTCCTGGCGTCGGCGCCTGCCCACGCCCAGGCGACCCGGACCTGGGTGTCCGGCGTCGGCGACGACGTCAACCCGTGCAGCCGCACGGCGCCCTGCAAGACCTTCGCCGGCGCGATTTCAAAGACCGCGGCGGGTGGCGAAATCAATTGTCTCGATCCGGGCGGCTTCGGCGCCGTGACCATCACCAAGGCCATAACCCTCAACTGCGGCTTCACGCTCGGATCGATCCTCGCTTCGGGCACCCCCGGCATCATCATCAACGCCGCAGCCGCCGACAGGATCACCCTGAGAGGGCTACAGTTCGCAGGGCATCAACCAATCGCCTGCAGGCGCCGGGACCATCGGCGTTCGCATCCTTGCGGCGGCCGCGGTCACGATCGAGGACATCCGTGTCCACAGGCGTTCGCGTCAGTCGGGCATCAGCGACGAGCGTGCCACCGGAAACGTCAAGCTCTTCATCCGGAACACGGTGATCTCGAACAATACCGGAACCGGCATCAATTTCGTCGCAACCGGCGGTTCCAACATCAAGTCGAGATCGATGAATTCAAGTTCGATCAACAATCTCGACGGCATCAAGGGCGCCAACGCTGTCATCGTGATGGTCCGGCGCTCGGTCATGTCCGGCAACACGACTAGCCTCAACGGCACCGGCGGCGCAGATCGACGTGGACAGCAGCGCGATCACCGAACAATGGCACCGGCATAGCGGCGAACGGCGAGCACCGTCCGGCTTTCCAACTCCGACGTTTCCTTCAACGCCGCTGCCGGAACCTTCCAGACCTACGGAAACAACAGGTTCATTGGCAACGGCGTCGCTCCAACCCTCAACCGCGTGCGAGCCAACGGGGCGGCAGTAAGCAGCCGCGCCCTTGACTGCTCGCGCCAACATCGCAGAGCGGCATCTCACGGATCGAACATCCCGCGGCTTCCGCCCGGGATTTTTGTTGCTGGGCGTCGAGTAACGTGCCTGCCGAGTGGGCAATGATCGGCACCGCCCACAATCTCCGGACTGTTCACCCTCGCAAAGGCCGCCGGCGCTATCGCCTAAACGCCTGCTCCAGATTGCGATGCCTGTCTGGCAGGGCGGATGGATGTACCCGAACCAACGAACGGAACCGTTGATGAATGACCGCAGGAATGGGGTGGATTCGGCATCTCGAAAGCGCGAACCGGCGCGGCTGTGACCAAGCGCGCCAGGCCCCTGCTGCCGATCGCCGCGCGCGGCCATGCTGCTGGTTTCGACGCTGCAATTCGCCGAAGCGGCGTCGCTTCGACAGGGCGTCGCCGCATTCAACCGCCGGGATTACGTGGCGGCATCCTGGGTGTTCATCCCGCTCGCGGAGCGGGGCGATCCGGCCGCGCAAACCTATCTCGGTTTCATGTTCGAAACCGGACGCGGCGTCCCGCAAAACTATACCGAAGCTGCGATGTGGTACCGCCGCGCCGCGGAGCAGGGCGACGGCCTCGCGCAATATTCCCTCGGCCTGCTCTACGACAAGGGCCAGGGCGTGCCGCGGGACATCGTCGAAGCCAGCAAATGGCTCAACCTGTCGACCGCAGCGGCGCCGGCCCGGGTCCGGGAAGCGCGGGCGCGGATTCGCGATGCGGTGACGACCAAGATGACGCGCGGCGAGATCGCGCGGGCCCGGCTGCGCGCGCTGGAGTGGGCGCCGAGCCGCGAGTATTGAGGGCGCTCATCTCCAACTTCGCCCCGCTTGCGGGAGAGGCGGAAACCGGCGGCGCCATCGGGATTCAATACAAGACGATTGCGCCCCGGTTCAGCAGCGCCTCGACCAGCCAGCCGATCCAGATCGCCGGCGCAAGGAACAGCCCGAACGGCAGGAACGCGGTCGCCCGCAGCGGACGCTTGCGCAGCGCGGCGTTCAGGATGTAGGCGCCGAGCGCCGACAGCGCGGCGAGCTCGATCGTCGCAAAGAACGTGACGAGGCTGAGCCAGGCACCGGCCACGGCGGCGAGCTTGATATCGCCGAGGCCAAGCCCGTCGCGGCCGCGCCAGCGCCGGTATCCGAGCATCAGCCCCAGAAACGGCGCCGTGAGCGCCGCGGCTTGCAACGCGGTCCATAGCATGGCGCGCAGACCCGCTTCCGGCCCGACCGTAGCGGCGCGAAGCAGCGCCAGCGCCACGGCCGCCCCGGTCAAAGCGTTGGGAATGATGTAGCGGCGCGAATCGACGATCGCGATGGCCAACATCAGCACCGCGAGCAAGGCGCCGAATATTCCTTCGGGGGAGGGTGCGGCGGCAAGGCTGCACGCCACCACGAACAGCAGCGCGAGGCCGACCAGGATTTGCCGGCCCGGTCCGCCGATGAGCGGTGCGTCGCTCACGCCAGAGCGGGAGCTTTAAAATCGTAATCCCTCTCTCGGTAAGTTGTTTGGCATTCTGGTCGAACGAATCGCGGAGCGGTCATGTATACGGCCTCTCGATGCGGCCAGTGACCGCGCGCCCTGTTGTAGATCGCTCATCGAATTCCTATCATTGCGGCTCTCTATGACGCGCTATGACGTTGACGGAGTGTTTCGATCCCGGTTTCCTGACCATTTGCCATCACACCATAGTTGCCCTCTCCGCTTCGTTGAGCGCGAGCGCGGCGGCTGTGCCCTTCAGCTAGGCAGCAGCCGTCGCGGTCGCGCGGTCGCGGTCGTGTTCTCCCTTGACCAGCATGGCCCAGTTGTTGCGCGCCGTTTTGGCGGCGAGCGCCACCATGGCGATTTTTTTGGACCGCCGCGCGAGCAGATCGCGCAGCCACGGATCGCTGACACCGCGTGCTTTCTGGTGACGCATATAGGCGCTTGCTCCGCTGATCAGCAGCGCCCGCAGCACGCGGTCTCCCTGCTTGGAGATGCGTCCTGCGTTGTTGCTTACCCCCGTACCGTGATCACGACCATCAACGCGATCCAGGCTGCGAGTCACGCCGAAGCGAAACAACTTTGCGTCGGCAACTTTGGCCAGAATCGTGCTGGCGATGATCGGGCCGACGCCTGGGCTTCCATCAGTCGCCGGGCGTTCCCGTCGCAATGAGCGGACTTCGCGATCTGTCGCTCCAATTCACGTTCGTCAGCATCTAGCGCCTGCTAGTGCTTGGCGAGCACCAACAGCGTGCATCGCATCTCCTCAGCGATCTCTTCGCTCGGCGCTTCTAGCCCGTCCATCAGCTCACGCAGTCCCTCATATCCCTGTGCCGCCTCTATCCCTGTTCGCTCAGCATCGCCCGCAACGCTTTGCCGTCTCGTTCGACTGATGAACCAGCAAAGCGCGCGTGCCATGAACGGCTAGCGTCGCCTGTTGCTCGACGCTCTTCACCGGCACAAACCGCATCGTCGGCCCGCTCACCGCCTCGCAAATCCCCTCCGTACCGTGTTGCGCCATGTCCTTTCGGCGAACCGGATCCACTTCGCCGGACATGCGCTAGCGCGTGGCCTTCGGAGGATCGACCACCACGACGGGCTGGCTGGTGCCGACCAGCCGGCCGTTCATCTTGGTGCGCATTTCTTCGGCGATGACATGCGCATCGAGGGCATCCCTGATCACGGTCGGGCGGATGAACAGGATCAACTCGGTTCGCGCCCGCGCGGTATTCTGATGCGCGAATGCGTCGCCGACGCCGGGAATAGAATCCAGCAGCGGAATGCCCTGCCGCTGCTTGTTCTCGGTCTCGCTGATGAGCCCCGCGAGCAGCACGGTCTGGCCGCTGTTCACCGAAATCGAACTTTTCACCCGGCGCTGCGATATGGTCGGGGTCAAGGATTGTCCGCTTCCGGCGGCCACGCTGCTGATTTCCTGCTCGATATCGAGCACCACGTTGCCATTGGCATTGGCGCGCGGCAGGACACGAAGAATGATTTCGGTGTTCTTGTAGTCGATGGTGTTGACGACGGTGTTGTTGGCGGTCAGCACCGTCGCGGTGCCGGTCGAAAACGGCACCTGATCGCCGACCTGGAGGGTTGCGGGCTGGTTGTCCAGCACGACCAGCGAAGGATTGGACAGCACCTTGACGTCGGTGACACCGTGCAGCGCATCGAGAATGACCCGCGGCGAATTCTCCGAACCGATCAGGAAATTGAAGCCGGGAAGCGCGCGATTGAGCAGGGCGCCGGCCGCGGCGTTGACAAGGTTGCTCGGGGCGGCATCGGGGGCGCTGCTCAAGGTGGAACCGGTGGTGCTGGCACCGCTGCTGACGGTATTGACGACCGAGCCTTTCTGGCTGGCGATGAAGAATTGGACGCCGTAGTTCAGCTGGTCGTTCAGCGTGACCTCGGCGATGGTGGCCTCGATGGCGATCTGGCGCTGCGGCCGGTCGATCTGGCGGATGGTCTGCTCGACGATGCGCTGCGATTCCTGGTTGGCGTAGACCAGCACGGCGTTGTTGGTGACATCGGCGGTAATCCGGACATTCTGCAGAATGCCGCCGCCGGCCGGCCTGGCACCGGACCCGATCAGGCCACCGGAAGAAATGTCCGGGCCCCCTGCGGCGGGCGCGCTGCGGGTATTGAGCGGCGCAGCCGTGGGGGGAGCGACACCCGAGGCGAGGGTCGGCATCGCGCTCAATTGGGCCACCGGGTTGCCTGCGGATGAGGACGAGGACGACGTCGAAATGCCCGCGCCGGGCGAAATCTGGCTCGACGCGCTGTCGAGGCTGGCGCTGCCGTTGCCATGGCCGGTCAGCATCTCGTTGAGCAGCGCGGTCACCTGCTTCGAATTGCCGTAGCGCAGCGGATAGGCCTTGAGATTGACGCCCTCGGTGTCGGACTTGTCGAGCCGCGCGATCCAGACGCCGGCGCGTTTGAGATATTCCGGCTTCTGGCTGACCACCAGAATGGAATTGAGCCGGCCCATCGGCTGGAACTTGATCACGTTCTGGCTGAGACCGCCTTCGCCGGAATCCATGATCTTCTCGATCTCGGCAATCACCGGCTCGGGCGAACTGTTGCGGACCGGAAAGATGCCGACCGACTGCCCGCGCATCCAGTCGGCGTCGAAGCTGAGGATGGTGTCGATCGCCGCGGCACGGTCGGTGCCGCTGCCGCTGATGATCAGGGTGTTGCGCCCGACATCCGGGCGCATGGTGCTGGCCTTGACGCCGAACGCATCGAGCAGCTTGAAGACGTTCTGCGCCGACACGTAGCGCAGCGGCACCACGCTGATCCCCTGCCCGGCTTCGGCGGCCGCGGTGCGGTCGATGCCGCCGGGGCCGGCTTCGTTTGCCGGTAACAGGCGGTATCCGCTGCGATCATGCACCAGCGCCACGCCGGACATCCGCAGCGCGTTTTCGAGCACATACACCGCATCGGATTTGGCAATCGGACGCACCGAGGCCAGCGTCACGGTGCCCTGCACGCGTGGATCGATGGTGTAGCCGACGCCAAGCAGGTCACCAAGGATGACCTTTGCCACGGTGGCGACCGGCGCGTTCTCGAAATTGAGGTCGTAGCCGCTGCCGGAACCGGCGTCATCGCGTTCGCGCAACGCCGCGCCCGGCGGCATGGTGCCGTCGCTGAGATAGATCGCGGGACGCGAGGAACTGCGCGGCGCGATACCGCTGTTGCCGACATCGGCAGCCTGCCGCGGCTGCAAGTCGATGCCGCGGATCTTGTCGGCGATATCCTGCGGGCGGGGATCCTTGGGATTGCTTTCAACCGACTGATCGGCGGTCACGATGCAGGCGGTCAGCAGGAAGGCCGACAACAACGAGGCAAGCGCTCCAGTCAATACGGAACGCGGGCGCGGAAGCGGATGAACCACCTTGAACAAAATATGCCTACCGGGCCGCCGCGAACTGGTGAAAGCACACCCGATCCACAACCGATCGGACTCTTAAACATCTGCTTGGCAATTGCCTCACGATTATGTTTTTGCTAAAGATAAAGTCAAGGACAAAGGCTTTCCATGACACAGCAGTTTGTTGCTTCCGGGCAACAAGATTAGCGATGTGAATTCGATGCGAGACCTTTCCGCAGCAAGCTTCGGGCAACACCTTCTCGAAAAATATTCATTGCCGGCGAAGGCGCGCGTGCGGATCGGAAGTCCGCTGAACTCAGCTGTGGCGCGGCCGCTTCGGGAACTTTGGGAAGCCACCGATCTGTCGGCGGCCGAATTCGCCGACGAAGTTGCCGAGTGTTGGGGCGTGGCCAGGCTCAGCCTGCTGCAGCTGCTCGGCAGCACGCCCTGCCTCGACGGATTTTCGCGACGTTTCCTCCGTGAATCCATGATCTTCCCGGTACGGGCGCCGGACGGCGGCTATCGGCTGGCGATGGCCGACCCATCGGATACGGCGTCCATTCGCGCCGCCGAGATGGTGTTCGGCGCGCCGGTGGAGGTCGCCATCGCATCGTTTGAAGACATTACGACCCTGCTGGACCAGCGCGCCGATGCGGACGGCGCCAATGCCGAGGAGGAAACCAAGGCGGCGAGCCAGCAATCCGACGATGACATCGACAGCCTGCGCGATCTCGCCTCCGGCGCGCCGGTGGTGCGCGCGCTCAATGACCTGCTCGAGCGCGCCGTCGAACTGCGCGCCAGCGACATTCACATCGAGCCGTTTCGCACCGGGCTCGTGGTGCGGATGCGGGTCGACGGGCTGCTGCGCGCGATGCCGGCCCCATCGGGCATTTCCCCGCAAGCGCTGATCTCGCGCGTGAAAATCCTCGCCGGCCTGAACATTGCCGAACGGCGCCTGCCGCAGGATGGCGCGGCACGGGTCCGGGTCAGCCGTTCCGAGCTCGATGTCCGCGTCGCGACCATGCCGACGCAGCACAGCGAGAGCGCGGTCATCCGTCTGTTGCCGCGTGACCGCGGCCTGCTCGAAATGGGAAAACTCGGCCTGGCGGCCCGCGACGAAGCGATCATGACCCGTCTGCTGGCGTTGCCGCATGGCATGATCGTGGTGACGGGCCCGACCGGCAGCGGCAAGACCACCACGCTGGCAACCATGCTCTCGATCCTCAACGAGCCGACCCGCAAGATCCTCACCGTCGAGGATCCGGTCGAATACGAGATTCCCGGCATCAACCAGTCGCAGGTCAAACCGTCGATCGGCCTCACCTTCGCATCGGCGATGCGCGCCTTCGTTCGCCAGGACCCCGACGTCATCATGGTCGGCGAAATCCGCGACGCCGAGACCGCGCATATCGCGATCCATGCGGCGCTGACCGGCCATCTGGTGCTGACCACGCTACATACCGAAACCGCGGCGGCGGCGGTGCCGCGGCTGATCGATCTCGGCATCGAGGGGTTTTTGCTGAAATCGACGCTGCGCGCCGTGGTGGCACAGCGCCTGGTGCGGATGTTGTGCGACCGCTGCAAGGTCCCGCACACCCTGACCGCGGCCGATATCGACAACGACCCGCGCTTGGGCATCATCGGTTTCAAGGCCGGCGAGGTGATTCACGAGGCCGGTCGCTGCGAGCGCTGTGGCGGCACCGGCTACCGCGGACGCAACGGCGTGTTCGAGATTCTCGAAATGACCGAGGAGGTCCGCAAACTGGTCGGACCGCAGACCGATTCGCACACCATCGACGGCGCCGCGATGGCCGGCGGCATGACCACGATGCTGGCGGACGCCGTTGCAAAGTGCCGCGCCGGGCTGACCACCGTGCCCGAGGTGTTCCGCGTCACGACGGTCAGATGACCGGGAACCCGCTGATGAAGACCCCGGCTGACCCACGACCAACGAAAGGATTATCGGGGACGCAATCTGAACGTCACGGGGACCTGTCAAGACATATGCATAGCCTCCCCGAGCAGGCAACAGCGTCACGGAGCATGAGGCGGTGATGCCGAACTACCGCTATCGAGCACTCAACGGCAGTGGCGAGCTGGTCAGCGGCGCCATCGTGGCGCCGGCGGCGGGCGACGTCGCGCGGCGGATCGAAGGGCTGGGCCTGGTGCTGGTCGACAGCATCACGCTCGAGGAAAGCAGCGGGACGCGCAGCGCCTTCGGCATCTTCAGCAAACCGAAGCCGGAAGACGTCACGCTTTTCACCCGCGACCTGGCGCTGCTGCTGCGCGCCGGGGCGCGGATCAATGACGGCCTGGAACTGCTCGCCGCCGACCGGGAATTCGGCCGGCTGCGGCCGGTGGTCGCCGATATCCGGTCTCGCGTCATCGCCGGCGAGAGTTTTGCGGAAGCGCTGTCGCGACACGGGGCGTTGTTTCCGGCGATGTATGTGGCCCTGATCCGTGTCGGCGAGGCGTCGGGGTCGCTGGATCGGGTACTCGAGGTGCTTGCCGATGAACGAGGCCGCACCGAGTCGCTGAAACGCCGGCTCGGCGAGGCCGTCCGCTATCCGCTGTTCGTGCTCGGCGCCGCCGGCTGCGTGCTGTTGTTCTTTCTTACCTTCGTGCTGCCGCAGTTCGCCAGCGTGCTGCAGGACTTCGGCGCCAAGGTCAACCCGATCGTTCTCAGCTTCCTGAACCTGTCGACGTGGCTGCGGAATAACGCCGACGTGGTGCTGGCGGCGCTCGCGGCGGCCATCACCGCAGGCTTGCTGCTGCTGCGCCAGCAGGGTGTTCGCCGCGGCATCACGCAACACGCTGACCCGGCTTCCGGCGGTCCGGCAGGTGATGGGTTTCTACCGGACCTCGCTGTTCTGCCGGAATCTCGGGGTGCTGCTGGGAAGCGGCGTCAATCTCACGACGACGCTTCGGATCCTGGTCGACATGATGTCCGCCGCGGGTCCGTCCGCGGTCTGGACCGACGCCGCCGAGCGGGTCCGCCATGGCGCCAAGCTGTCGGATGCGCTATCGGAAACCCAGGCGCTGCCGGCAATGGCGGTGCGGATGCTGCGGCTCGGCGACGAAACCGGGCAATTGCCGATGCTGGCCGGCCGTGTCGCCGAATTCTACGAGGCAAAGCTGCAGCGTACGCTCGATCGCGCGGTCGGGATTGCCGGACCCGCGGCGATCATCGTGATCAGCATCGTTGTCGGTGGATTGATCGTATCCATCATGACGGCGCTGATGTCCGTCAGCCAGATCATTGGTTAGGTGTTGGGGGAGGACCGAAGTGGACCGTAACGCTCTGAACTCCGCAGCCCGCCGTCGCCGCGCCCGGCGCCGGCAAGCCGGCTTCACGCTGGTGGAAATCCTGGTGGTCATCACCATCATCGGCCTGATCATGGCACTGGTCGGGCCGCGCGTGCTCGGCTATCTCGGCGAGTCCAAGGCCAAGGCCGCCAAGATCCAGATCGAAAGCCTGTCCAGCGCGCTCGACCTCTATTATCTCGATCTCGGCCGCTATCCCAACAGCAGCGAAGGCCTTGCCGCCCTGACGCGCGGCAACAACGCACCCGGCTGGAACGGACCTTACCTGCGCGGCGGGGTGGTGCCCAACGATCCCTGGGGACACGGCTACATCTACCGTTCGCCCGGCGAGCGCGCGCCCTATGAAATCATCTCGCTCGGTTCTGACGGTCAGGAAGGCGGCAGTGGCACGGCAACCGACATTGCGAGCGGCACGCACTGAGCACGGCGGCACTGAGGCGGGTTTCGCGCTGATCGAAATGCTGTGCGTGCTCGCCATCATCGGCCTGCTCGCCGCCATCATCCTGCCGGCCATTCCGCGCAGCACCACGCGCGCAAAGCTCGAAAGCTACGCCGTGCAGACCGCGGTGCTGTTGAAAGCCGATCGCAATGCAGCGCTGCGGCGGCAGGTCCAGGTGACGACGCAGGTCGACGCCGAAGCGCGATCGATCCGTTCCGGCGTGACCGGCCGCATAATCCGGTTGCCCGACGATGTTTCGGTGGACGCGATGCTGGCATCGCGATGCATGGGTCAAAGCGCCGGCAGGTCGATCGATTTCTTTCCGTCCGGAATGTCGTGTGGCGGCGTCATCGCACTGGCGCGTCCGGGGATGGGATTTGAGGTTCGCGTCAATTGGCTGACGGGAGGCGTCGATATTGTCCCGCAGAAGCTGTTCTAACGGCGTTGCAGGGTTCACCCTGATCGAAGCCCTGGTGGCGCTGGCGATCGTCGCCGCGGTGCTCGGCTCGATCGGGGCGGTCATTGCCACGACGGTGAAGGCGACGCGGTCGATCGACCAGCGCGTGGCACTGGCGGGAGCCGCCGAGACGCTGCTTGCGGCGCTGCCGGCGCGCAATCTGCTGAAGCCCGGCCGGCAGTCCGGCGAACTGGCCGGGCATCGCTGGCAAATCGATGTCTCTCCGATGCGGGTCGCCGCGGCGAGCGATGCTCGGCCAACGCCGGGCTTCGTCCCGCTCGCGGTCGAACTGCGGCTGCAGGCGCCCGGCGGTCCGGCCATTCAGGTGACCACGGTACGGCTGGTGCCCGGGATTGCCGAACCAAGGGGCGCCGAATGAGCGCGCCCCCGCGCCGCGCGCGCTCCACTGAGGCGGGCTTCACCCTGATCGAGGTGCTGGTGGCGACGCTGCTGATGACGGTGATTTTGATGGCCCTGGCGACCGTGACGTCGCAGTGGCTGCCGAACTGGAACCGGGGCATGGCGCGGGTCCAGCGTGCCGAGCGGCTGTCGATGGGCCTCGACCGCATCGTCGCCGACCTGTCGGCGGCGGAGATGCTGCCGATCAACGCCGATGCCAAGGTTCCGTTGTTCGAGGGCTCCGAACTGGCCGTCACGTTCGTTCGAAGCGCGGTCGGTCCCAATACGCGCCCCGGCCTCGAAATCATCAGGCTGGTTGAAAAGGCCGACGACCAGGGCCTGGCGATGGTGCGCGAACGCGCGCCGTTCGTGCCGATGCCGGCCGATGCCCAGATCCGGTTCGCCGATCAGGTCGTGCTGATCCGGTCGCCGTTTCGGGTGGCTTTTTCCTATGCGGGACCGGATCAGGTCTGGCAACCGAACTGGCGCGGCCAGGCACAGCTGCCGGATATGGTCCGCATGACGGTGCGCAATGGCGCCACCGGGCAGGTGCTCGCGGTTTCCAGCGCCGCCATGGTTCACGTCAACGCATGGGCCGAATGCGCGCGGGCGAAGAATCCATCGGCATGCCTGGCCGCGAGGCTGAAACCGGCCGTCCAGGCCAGGGAGGAACAGCTCTGAGCGCCGGACCAGCCAGTTGGGGCGGCAACTTGCGCCCGCCGCGCGGCTTCATCGTTGTCGCCGTGCTGTGGATTCTGGCCGCGCTCTCGGCGCTGGTGCTGATCTATCTGAGCTTTGTCACCAACACCGCGATGGTGGTCGCCGGAAGCACCGACCGGGTCCAGACCGAAGCGCTGCTGACCGCGGCCGTCGAACTTACGGCCTACCAGTTGACCAGCGTCAGCGAACAAGCGCGTCCGACCAGCGGGACCTTCAACGCCCGCGTCGGCACCGGCAGGATCGCCGTGACTTTCCGGTCCGAAGCCGCGCGCATCGATCTCAACGCCGCGCCAAAGGGCCTGCTGGCCGGCTTCATGGTCGGGCTGGGCATAGCGCCGTCCAACGCCGCGGACTATGCCGATCGTATCGTTGCCTGGCGCGCGCCGACCGAGGCAGGCGACGACGACCCGGAGAATTCCTACTATCGCGCCTCCGGAGCGGCCTACAAGCCGCGCCACGCGCCCTTCCCGCAAGCCGATGAGCTCTGGCTGGTGCGGGGAATTCCACCGGCCGTGGTCGAGCGGATGCTTCCTTTCGTGACGGTTTTCAGCAATCTCGCAACCATCAACATCCGCGATGCCGCGCCCCAGGTGGTGGCGGCGCTGCCGGGGATGACGCCCGAAAATCTGCAGGAGGTGCTGGCGCAGCGTGGCGATCCCGCGCTGGATCCACGATCGCTGCTCGGCCTCGCCGGAGGCGAAGGGGCGACGCTCGCCGGTTCCAGGGCGGTTCGACTGACGATCGGCGTGGAGTTCGGGCACGGGACGACGCAACACGGCGGACGTCGTAATCCTGCTTCTCGACGGCGGCGACCAGCCTTATCGTGTATTGTCGTGGCGCAACGGGTCGGACGGTGGCACTGAACCGCAAAAGGCCGCTTTGAAATGAAGCTGTTTCCCTCGATCGGCGCGGCCCTCAGGGCATGGACCGGCAGCGTCGCGACCGCGATCATTGCCGCCTTCGACCGCGTCGTATCGCCGCGCGTGGTCAGGTTGATCGAGGACGAAACGGGTGGTTTCGCGGTCGAAGCATCGGTCCCGTCGGAGAATGTTCCGGCGGCCATTGCATTCGCCGACGGCGCGTTTTCCGCGCCCAACCTTGCGTCGACATTCAGGGGCAACCGCGTCGAGATCGTTCTGCAAGCCAGGCGCTTCCTGTTTCGTCCGCTCGAACTCCCGGCGCGGGCGGCGGATTTCCTCGACGGCATCGTGCGCGCGCAGATCGACCGCCTGACACCGTGGAACGCGAGCGAGGCCGTGTTCGGCTGCAGCGCCCCGATCGCTCGTGGCACCGAGGGCATCACCACCGTGATCGCGGCAACCACACGCAAGGCCGCGATGATCTACGTGCAGGCGGTGTCGGGCTTCCATCCCGCCGCCGTCGCCATCTGCACCGATGCCGCCGAGCGCAACGCGGGTCGCGTCAAGGTGTTCGAGCAGAAGGCACGCGGACATCTCGACGCCGCGCGTTTGAGCCGCGCCTTGCTGGTCCTGCTTGCCGTACTGGCCGCTGCCGCGGTGTTCGCGGCGTGTACCGCGGCCTTTGTGGCCACCAATCTGGACGCCCAGGAGAGTGAGCTTGCCCGGCAGATTTCGCTCAGGCGGGCGGCGATTCGCGCCGGCAGCGATGGCCGCGACCGCTCGCCCATCGCGGCGCTCGAGCGACGCAAGCATGATATGCCGGCGAGCGTGATCGTGCTCGACGCGTTGAGTCAGGTCCTGCCGGACCATACCTATGTGACCGAGTTGCACCTGGCCGGCAACAAGCTGCAGATCGTCGGCATCACCCGCGACGCGCCGTCGCTGATTCCGCTGATCGAGCAATCCCAGCATTTCACCCGCGCCACGTTCTATGCCCCGACGACGCGTTCTCCGTCCGATCCCGGTGAGCGCTTCCATATCGAGGCACGGGTCGAACCGAAGAATACCAGCCCATGACCTCGAGCCTCGCCATCACCCGCTGGCTGACGCATTCGCCGCTCACCGCGGTGGTGCTCTACATCGCCGTCGCCGGCGGTCTCATGGCCGCCGCCGGCTTCGCGGTGTCCGACATGTTCGACCATCAGCGCACGCTTGCGCAGACCTCCGACCTGCTGGCCCAGTTGCAGCGGCGCAATGCATCGACCTCCCCGCTTGCGGCCGGGCATCCCGGCACGCCGTTCCTGGAGGGACCGACGGTGACCGTCGCCGGCGCGACGCTGCTGCAGCGCGTCGCGGTGGCGGTCGGCAATGTCGGCGGCACGATCCAGTCGTCGCAGGTAGATGTCACGGGTATCGAAGCCAAGGACGGGCTGGTAGGCCTGGTTGTCAGTTGCGAGATGGAACAGCCGGCGCTGCAGAAACTGCTTTACGATATCGAGGCCGGCATGCCGTTTCTGTTCGTCGATCAACTCGACGTGCAGATACCGCAGACCACCGCCGCGAATGAGAGCGGCATCGGGCGGATCAGGGTCGTGCTCGGTGTTTTCGGACAGTGGCAGGGCAACGGCGGCAAATAAGGCTTTGCCGCCCATCGGATCCACCCGGTGACAATTTTGCTTTTGAGCTGCGCCTTGTTGATGGAAGCAGCCGTTACCGCTAGGCTGCAAGCGCGATGGCCGCGCAGAATGTCGCAGGCGGCAGGATGGAACTTGGCGGCGGAGTGGAAATGGTCACACGGTCCCGGATCGCAGGTCTGTCGCTGCTTTGCGGCGGGATACTACTGGCTGGTCCGGCGCCGCAATTGTTCGCTGCAACCTCCGCTACCCTCGACATCCTGCCCGACGAACGTGGCGCGACTTCCAACCCGGTGGATGTCGGTGCCGTGAAGCCGCTTGTGAATCCGAATCCGGCCCGGGATACCGGTGAAGCAGCCCCGCGCGGCAATCCGCTATGGTCGATTCCGCTCTCGGCGCTTACCGCAACCCAGGAACGACCGATCTTCTCGGCTTCCCGACGGCCGCCGCAGCGCGCCGTGGTTGCGCCGCATGTCGATCACGTCGAGGCGCCCCCGCCGCCAACACCCGCGGCGCCGGAGCGACCTCCGCTGACGCTGATCGGCGCCGTCGTCGGCGAGGGCGATGCAATCGCGGTCTTTCTCGACCGAACCAGCCAGAAAATCATCCGCCTGCGGCAAGGTGAAACCCATGCCGGCTGGAAGCTGAGCGCAGTGCAGCGGCGCGAAGTCACGCTCAGGAAGGCCGACCGGACCGAAGTTGTCGCGCTTCAGCGCGCCGAAGGTCCTGTGGCAGTCCCAACTTCCGGGGCCCCCGGCCCGACCATCCCCGCCTCTGGCAGCATAGACACGTCCTATGCGCCCTTTGTACCCCGCTCGACGCCCAGAAATGGCGAATCGGACGGCCTTTAGGCCCCGTTGCAGCTGATCCCGGTGACGGCTGAAGGCATCGAGCAGGGCTATCGCTCCCGCGTCGCAACACGGAAGAGCTAAGAACAAGACGCCTGCCGCGCACGGGCCGGCACGCCTCCGGCAGGAACAAGCAAGCGACAACCATCGACAATCAACTGTCGATGACGATCGCCTGTGGCGGATATCTGGGCCGGCTTCTTCACCGAAGAGCTCGGGGTAATCTGGTTACTTCACCGCCACCGTCCGCACCACGCTCGACACCGGCCGCGAGCGCGGCATGAGGTTCAGGTGCACATGCGCTGGATAATCCCGCGTGACCTGCGGCGGCTCGCAGGTTCTTGCAAAGCCGCGCCGCGCCGTGCCCGATATCAGGATGCCCACGGTTGGCAGGCCCAGTGTTTGCGGATTTATTAAGCGGATCCTGGCCTGACCGCGTTGCCTGGTCCGCCGCAATAGCTCAGCTGGTAGAGCACGTCATTCGTAATGACGGGGTCGGGGGTTCGAGTTCCTCTTGCGGCACCAGCCTCGAACCGGCGCGGAGATCACGCCGTCATCAGCAACCAGGTGGACCAGACCGTGCAAAAACCGCCCCGGGTGAAGTTCAGCTCGCCGGTCGATTGAACGATCCGGCAATCTGGGACCCGAGTTTGGTCGCGTCTTCGGCCGCGGCTTTCAACTGGGATTGAAGGTATTCGGCCTGAATGCGGAATGCCTCCTGGAAATCCTTGGCGCGCAGCAGGCTGTCGACAAACGCATGATTGGCGGCAACCTGCCGTTCAATGTACGCCTTGAACGCGCCGATCTTTTCTTCGGGGGCGTTGGGAAGACCCCGCATCGTCTTCTCGACAAGATCGAGGTAGCTTTGCGTCGCGCCCCGTGATTTTTCGAAAGTGTCGATCATCATGGCGCGGACGGCCTCCAGGGGGTTGTTATCGGTCGCCATGGCGCTCTCCGTTCCGGGTCTGGACATCCATTGCGGACCGATGTTGTCGCTCCAGGCTTGATCTAGATCAAGCCTGGTTGATTTAGGTCAAGCGCAACCTGTGCATGGAACTGAGTTGCCGTCATTCGTTGATGTTTCACGGACATCTCCCAGGAGGCGGGCGGAATGCGCTCGCGCGTGCGGCCATTGGCTCTCCGGGACGAAGAACAATCAGGCGGAAGCAGGCTACTTCCGTCCGCAGCAGTTCATGCGAACCCGGATCGGGTCTGAAAAACGCAGGATGTGCCTTCCCATGTCAGGTGGACCGTGGTGACCAGCTATTTGCGCTGAATGTTTGGGGGATTTCATCATGATGACGACAATTTCGACAGCATCTTCCGACCCCTCAACGAAACGCGAAGGGGCATTGGCCCGGATCGCAATCGGGTTCACGGCGTGGGCGGAGCGCTGGTTTCCTGACGCTTTTGTTTTTGTCGCGATCGCGGTGGTAGTGGTCGCCGTGGCAGCCATGGCGAACGGCGCCTCGCCGGTTGCGGTCAGTGTCGCCTTCGGTAACGGTTTCTGGAGCCTGATCACCTTCACCATGCAGATGGCCTTCGTGGCGATCGGAGGGTATGTCGTTGCAACCTCCGCGCCGGTGCAGCGGCTGATCGGCTGGCTCGCCGACCTGCCCAAGACCGGCACCGGCGCCGTGGGGCTCGTTGCCTTCGTCAGCATCCTGGCTTCGCTGCTCAACTGGGGACTGAGCCTGATCCTCGGCGGATTGCTGGTGGTGGCGCTGGCGGCGCGGCGCGAGCTGCGGATGGATTACCGGGCTGCCGGTGCAGCGGCCTATCTCGGGCTCGGCGCGACATGGGCCATGGGGCTGTCGTCGTCGGCGGCGCAATTGCAGGCCAATGCGGCGAGCCTGCCCAAGAGCCTGCTGTCCATCAGCGGCGTCATCCCGTTCTCCGAGACCATCTTCCTGTGGCAATCGGTCGTGATCACCGCGGTGCTTCTCGTGGTCTCGGTCGCCATCGCGATCTGGTCGGCGCCCGGACCCAACACGGCGGTGACCGCCGAAGCCATGGGCATCGAAGCCTCACGCGGGGATGCCATCAGCGTGGCCCCGCCGAAGCAGCCGGGGGAGTGGCTGGAGCATTCGCCTATCCTCACCATCCTTCTCGCACTGCTCGCGCTTGGCTGGGTGATCAACGAGTTCGCCCGCCAGGACTGGATGATCGCGATCTCGAGCCTCAACACCTACAATTTCATCTTCATCATGCTCGGCCTGTTGCTGCACTGGCGGCCGAAGCGGTTCCTGGCGGCCGTCATCAAATCGGTGCCGGCAACGTCGGGCGTGCTGATCCAGTTTCCGTTTTACGGCGCGATCGCCGCGATCCTGACGCAGGCGAAGAACGGCGCAGGCGTGACGGTGTCCGACCAGATTACCCATGCCTTCGTCAACATGTCGACCCAGCATCTCTATCCGCTGGTGATCGGCGTCTATTCGGCGATCCTGGGGTTCTTCATTCCATCGGGCGGCGGGAAATGGCTGCTGGAGGCGCCCTACGTGATGCAGGCGGCCAACGATCTCAAGGTGCATCTCGGCTGGGCGGTGCAGGTGTACAACGCGGCGGAAGCGCTACCCAACCTGATCAATCCGTTCTGGATGCTGCCGCTGCTTGGCGTGCTGGGCCTGCGCGCGCGCGATGTGGTGGGTTTCACCTTCCTGCAACTGCTGCTGCACCTGCCGATCGTGCTGTTCCTGCTGTGGGCGCTGGCCTACACGCTCGAATATCATCCGCCGGTGATCCCCGCAGGGTGACCAAGCGGCCGCCAGGGCCCTTCCGCTCGCTGGTGATCAATTACGCACAGGCAACTTCATCAGTGATCCTTACCCATTGATCTGCGTCATCGCACCTGGCTCGCGATCGAGTTGTTTGACGGCTTGTATCCGAAACGGAAATGCCCGCCAGAGGACGCCGTCATGCCAATGTGCCAGTCGCCAGCGATCGCCGATATCCTGCTGAGAGCCAGCAACCTCCCCGCCAATGACAATTACCGCTTCATAAAATCCGAATCGAAGCCCTTTCAAGCGAAGAGGCCCTTCACGATGGTTCGGCACGCATCGCTTTGCCTTCTCTGTATCGGCGTGCTGCTGCTGCTCTGAGCCTTAATCGTGATGCGATTAACAGTCGAATCGGGATAGCTAACTCCGTCATGCGAGGAGTTCTTGCGACGAAGCAATCCAGTCTTGCTTGTTGCTTTCTGGATTGCTTCGCTTCGCTCGCAATGACGGGGTTGATGTCGTGATCTAACTTAAATTCATCCCGCTTTAGCACCGATCCTCGCCAGTGCGCCGAAATCGCCTCGGTTCCGGATCAGGAACGCCCCATCCAAACCGTCCTGCCGCTCACCAGCTCGGGCGGCGTGACGGTCCGAAATCCCATGGCGGCCCAGAAGGCGACGGCCCGCGCATTCGCCCGGTTCACGCCGGCATGGACCGCCAGGACACCATGAGGCCGGGCGAGCGATAGCCATTCCAGCAAAAGCCGCCTGCCGATGCCGCGCCCCTGCAAGCGCGGCACGAGGTTCAGGTGCACGTGCGCCGGAAAATCCCGCGCCACCTGCGGCGGTGTCCGCTCCGGATGGTGGATCATGTCGATTCGTCGTTGATCGATGTTCCACTCGCGGCGCGAGCCAGGGTCCGGCATGGGGTGCTGGCGTCGCAGCTCCGGCCACCAGCACCGCTCGAGCCGATCCTGCCAGGCCTCGGTATCGAAAGCGCCGGCCACGAACCCGCCGACCCCTTGTTCGTCGGCCGCGACAAGCACGCGGTCGGGAGCAAGAACCGCGTAAGGTGCGGAGTAGATGGCACCCATCAGCCGGCCGTCCCGGTAGAGATGCGCCGCATCGCGGCCCGCGGCAGCTGTCGCCAGCGAAATCGCGTAGAGAGCCTCGAGATCGTTCGTCGAATAGGGACGCAGCTGCAGCATGCGGAAAAGGGCCACCGGGAGTTGGAAGCCAAGCGTATCGGTCGCTACCAGGCGCCGCAAACCCAGATCATGATGCGATTAAATAGAATCGCATCATGATCTTATCTTTTTGTTTGAGCATGATCTTTGCGGAAAACCGGTTTCCACTTTTCCGGATCATGCTCTAGGCAGTTTTCGCTTTGACGAAAACCGAATCCGCGGCGCAGGTCGCGTTCCTGCCGAAGTAGTCGGTGAATTTCGTATCCACCAGATATGCGCCGGGGCAGCGGCCAAGAAAGCCGCGAATGTCGTCGCGCTTGATCTCGCTGTCTTCGACGACGAGGTAATCGCCGGGCGCAAGGAATCGGTGCAGGTGTTCGAGGACCGCGGCGACGTTGTGGTGGGCGTCTTCGACGACCAGCCACGGATGCGGCTCGGAATGCAGCAGCTTGGGGTCGAACAGGCTGGCGGGTTCGGAACAATCGCCCTGATAATAATTCACGCGTGGGTGGCTTGTTTCGGCCTTGACCAGATCGACGCTATGCACCCGGGAGTCCGCCCCACAAGCCGCAAGCGTGTCCGCAAACCAGGCGGCGCTGGCGCCGAGGCCGGAGCCGACCTCGAACACGGTTTTCGGTTTCAATTCGGCGAGCAGCATCGGGTAGATCGCGAAATCGAACACGTTCTTCATCAAGGGCAGGCCGCCCCAGCGCAGCGGCGCCGGAGCGCCCTGGCAGGTCAAGAGCACGTCGGCGCCGAATTCGGTGCCGTATTGCGGGTGATAGTAGATTCCCGACTGCTCGCGCCGGGAAAATTCCACCAGCCGCCCCTGCTGCCAGCGATCGAGGAACAGGCGCAGCCGGAACAGGTCCCATTTCAGGCCCTGGCCCTGGGCCGGAGATTGCGCGGCGAATTGCTCCACGCTTTCTTCCCAGGAGCGGGTCGGATCGAACGCAAGAAACCGGGTCATGACCCGGGTGAACCAGCTGTCGAAAATGCTGTTCAGGCCGCCCTGCTCGCGTGCGACCCGCTCTCGCATCTCGCCGGCGAATTTAAGCGCGCTCGCCTTGAGGGCTTCGCCTGAGATCAGCTGCACCCGATCCGTCATCGCGCGTCTTTCATGATGATCCTGTTTTCCGTCATGGCCGGGCCATAGCCGTCCGAAGGACGGCTTTGCCCGGGCATGACGAACTCTTGCTCAGGAGCCTCGCGCAAGAGCCCGCGATCAGACCATTTCCGGCGCTTCGACCCAAACCGGTTCGGATTCGGGGAATAGCCGGTCCTGCGTCCCGGTATAGTGCTTTTCGCCGGCGTGAAGCTTTGCGTTGTTGGCCTGACGGACCTTGACGTCCTCCTCGGCATAGAGAAACGCCAAAAACGCATAGCGCCGTCCGCGGGTGACCGGCATCACCTGATGCAGCGCGCCGCAGGAAAACACGATGGCGCCGCCTTCCGGCGGCCGGTAGACCTTGCGGCCGAATTCCGGAAACATCAGGTCGCAGCCATCAAAATCCCGGTTGAGATTGATCGAGACCGCAAATCGCCGATGCTGGGCGCCGGCATTGACGTTGTCGCGATGGCGGTGGAAGTGTCCGCCGACGTCGGCGTCGTAGCGGGCGACGATGCAGCGGTCCATGCGCGTCGCCTTGAACTGGAAATACCGCTCGATTTCCGGCAGCAGGCGGCGAACGATCTGGCCGCGCACCAGTTCACGAACCTCCGGCGCGCCCAATCCGACATCGTTGCGCCGCTTCAATGTGTAATCGACCACCGTCGTGGTCTTGCCGGCAACATCGATCTGGAAGCCGGAATCGGCGGCGCTCTGCTCCTCATAGAACTGGATCAGGAAATCGCAGAGGTCGTAGCCGAATACCCGCGGCACGATCAAGGCGGGAGGAAACAGCGGCACACCGGCGGAGTCGTCGACCGCCGGCAGGCCGTTCAACACCTCGCGGACGGTTTCGGCATGCCCCTGCGGATTGTCCCAGGCGATATCGGCGATCGCGCGCAGCATCGGATCGAGCACCACGGTCCGCGGCATGTCGCGCGCGCCGTATTTCCGGCTGATCGCGCCATCGTAATCGGCGAGGAAAAACAGCGCATTGCTGCTGATCCGCGCCAACTGCTCGGTGGCTTCGGGCGGCTCGGTGAGCACGCAGGCGACAACCAGGTGATCCTCGTTGAGGAGAGCCGCGCTGCGCAGCAAATCATTGAGCTCCTCGCCGGCGCGCGGATGCTTCGGCGAACCCATGAAACTCAGCACCACCCAGCGTCCCGCGCTGACGTGAAGATCGAACGAGCCCCCGGTTACGGTCGAAGCACTGAAAACTGGCACCGGATCGCCCAATGCAATCCGGCTTGCGATCGAAGTGCGCTCTGTCATGACAAGGTCTCAAGGGCTGGCCGCGGTCCGCGAGATTGGCCAGAACATGGTGAACAGTTCCTTAACGCCGGCTGGTCGCCCCGGACGGCGCCTATGGCGGCAATTCCGTGTCGCGCGGCAAGGGGCGGCTGATATAGAACGTGGCGGTTGCGAGCGATGGCTGCGGCCAAGGGGGAGCGGCCGGCGCCACCGGGGCGGGAAGCGATGGTCGACGCCACGAAACAGAAGCCGGTCCGGGACGTCGCTGCGAACTGTTCGAATATGTAGTCTATTACAACAACTACAGGCCTCATCAGGCCATCGGCGGCCAGACACCAAAGGACTTCGCTTTGGCTAAAAACCAGCCAAATCGATCAGCGAATTAGTGAACTTGCACAATTGCGAGGAGCACTCTCGTCCGCCGAAGCCCGCCTTCGGGCAAAGGCGAATGCGACGACCGCGTCCGCCCAAGCTCAAAGAGCATAGCGGAAGCAATCCAGTTCTTGCTTGTGGCCTTCTGGATTGCTTCGCTTGGCTCGCAATGACGGAGCGGGCGTCGCGAACCATCGCCACGTCTATTTCGTCGAAACCGTCTGCACCACGCTCGACACCGGGCGGGTGCTGACGGTCGGTACCGCGACGCTCTTCTGCATCTCGTCGTCGTATTTCGCAAGGGTCTGGGCCGGCGCCTTGCCCTTCATCTGCACCACCTTGTAGCCGCCGGCTTTCAGGCGGCTGAGCAGGGTCGGCAGCGCCTCGGCGGTGTGTTTCTGGAAATCGTGCATCAGGATGATGCCCTTGCCCTGCTTGTCGAGCTTGGTCATCACCGTATTGACGATCTGCTCGGGGTTCCTGGCCCGGAAGTCGAACGAATCGATGTCGCAGGAGAAGATCGCGATGTTGCGGGTGCCGAGATAATTCACCATCGCGGGAGCGTGCTGTAGTTCAGGGAAACGAAAGAAGGCTGCCGGCTGCGCGCCCAGCGCCATGCGCACGGCGCTCAATCCCTTTTCGATCTCGTCGATGCCCTGCTGCTCGCTCATCGACTTCTTGTTCAGGTTGGCATGCGACCAGGTGTGGCTGCCGACGGTATGGCCGGCCAAGGCAACCTGCTTGAGGATTTCGGGGTGAAAGGTCGCATGCTTGCCGATCGAGAAGAAGATGCCGGTGGTGCATTCGTCGGCCAGCGCCTTGAGCACCGCCGGCGTGTTGCCCGGCCACGGGCCGTCATCGAAGGTCAGCACCACTTCCTTGTCGGTCAGGAAATCGAGTTGCTTGAAATGTTCGAAACCAAACCCGGGTCCGCCGCTGGTATCGATCTCCACCACGCGGGAGATGCCGAGCGCATTGGGGTTGGCGCAGGCCGGCTTGGACGGCGGGGCGGCGATCACGGGCTTCGGTTCCGGGATCGAGCCGGTAATTTCCGTCGATGCATCCGGCGCGAGCGCGGGTTGTTTGGGCGGGGCGACCGCTGCCGTGCGCTGGATGCTTTCGGGTGCCGGTGAGGCCGCGCTGCGCATCCACATCGCGCCGGCCGTGCACAAGGTTACCGTTCCCGCAATCAACAATCCCGCAACAATACGCATACTCACCCTCACAACCGACCCGGCCGCACACGGCGCTGCCCGTTCAAGTCGTTTTAGGTCAAGAGTGGAAAGCATCCGTTAACGATGGAGGATGGAACCCGGATGACGGCGGGAACTGGCTTCCAGGAATATGGACGCCCCCCAGAGCCCCTGCCGGCATGGCGGCGGCTTACCCGCCATCAGGACATTCTAGGGTTGCAAAAAACTCTGAGGGACAATTTGTCCGGTTTCGAACATAGCCAATTTGAGTCATGATCGTCGCCGGATTTAACGGTGCTATCGGGAACCAACTCCGTGACCAGTATCGACATCGATCGATTTGATCCGAAAGCTTTCATCGCCAGGATCAGCGCGGGCAAATCGAACCAGCGGGTCCGCCGGAACGAGAGGATTTTTGCCCAGGGCGAGCCCGCCGACCTGGTGTTCTACATCCAGGAAGGACGGGTCAAGCTGATCGTCACCTCCAGCCAGGGCAAGGAAGCGGTGGTCGGAATCCTGCAAGCCGGCCAGTTCTTCGGCGAAGGCTGCCTCGGCAACCATCCGCTGCGGATGGCGACGACCATCGCCATGGAAGACAGCGTGATCACCCCGATCCGGAAAAGCGACATGCTGACGGCGCTTCACGACGAGCCGAGGTTTGCCGAGCTGTTCACGGCGTATCTGTTGAACCGCAACAACCGGATCGAAGCCGACCTGATCGATCATTTGTTCAACTCGAGCGAAAAGCGCCTGGCACGGCTGTTGCTGCTGCTGGCGAATTTCGGCGAGGAAGGCCGTCCGCCGTCGATCGAACTGCAGATCAGCCAGGAAACCCTGGCCGAGATGATCGGCACCACCCGATCGCGGGTGAGCTTCTTCATGAACCGGTTCCGCAAGCAGGGCTACATCAGCTACAACGGCAAGATCGAGGTTCACAGCTCGCTGCTGCACGCCGTGCTGCAGGAGAAGCTGGAGTTCGACGAAACCGCGGACGGGTAGTTAGCGCGCGAGATGTCCGGCCAGCGGATGACCACCGGCCTGGTTGAAGAAGGCCTCTTCCTCGGCGGTCGCTTCCAGCAATTGCGTATCCTGGTCATAGATATCGTTGCGGAATTGCACGGTCTGGTCGCGCGTCATCCAGCCGGTCAGATAGATCCAGGCCACCGGAATCTTCTTCGGCAGGCGGATGCTCTCACGCACGCCGCTGGCGATCACCATGTCGATCTCCTGCCAATTCCACTTCGGCAGGTCCTTCAGAACCCAGGCGGCGAGATCGCGGACGTTGTCGACCCGCGCGCAACCGTGCAAATCGAAACGGTAATCGTCGCTGAACAGATTCTTCTGGTTGGTATCGTGCATGTAGACCGAATACGAGTTGGGCATATCGATGCGCACCGAGCCGAGCGCGTTCCAGGCGCCGGATTCCTGCCGCACCGTAAAGTTGGGGGTATGGGTGGCGGACCAGTCGACCGCGTGCGGGTCCAGCACGGCATCGTGCGCGTCGAGCAATTCCATGTGCATGCGGGAGAGATAATTCGGGTCCTTGCGCATATGGGCTGCGATCTCGTTTTTAGTGATCGAGGCCGGAACGGTCCAGGTCGGGTTGAGATTGACGTTGGTGATTTCGGCGGTCAGCGTCGGCGAGGGTTTTTCGGTCTTGCCGACGATGACCCGGTAGCGCCGGACCACCTTGTCGTTCTCGATGGCCTCGGCATAGGTGGCCGGAATATTCACGATCACGTAGCGCTCGCCGAATCCAAAACCCATGTTGACGATGCGCTCCAGCGACGCTTCCAGCTGCTGGATCCGCTTCTGCACCGGCACGTTGAGCGCGACCAGCGTCCGCGGCGTCATCACCCCGGTGGCGGCGAGGCCATGCCGCGCCTGGAAGCGCCTGACACCGGCGGCAAGGGCATCGTCGAACGCACCGCTCGCCTTGTCGGCGGCAAGATCGCCGGTGACGATCAGGCGCCGGCGCAACAAATCATCCTGCGGACCGGCAACGCCGAGGGCAAATTTGGCATCGGCCGGGATCGGCGGCCATCCGCCGCGCACGGCGATCGCCGAGTAGCTCAACGCGGCTTCCCGGATCCGCTGCGCGGAGCCTTCGTCAAAGGTCGGTTCGCTGGATAACGCCAGTGCCGCCGCGGTGCGCGACTCCGGTGTCGAGGCTGCGGGCCTTGCCTCAGCTTTGGCTTCAGGCCTGACTTCGGATTTTGCTGGCGGCTTCACCGCGGACGGATTGGGGGCTGCGTCCGCGGCTCCGGTCGGCGCACCCGCGACCGGCTTGGCGGGCTGAGCGACGACCGCGGTCTGGCCGGACGCACCCGCGGTGGCGAGCAGGGCGGCGATGGCGGCGAGGGTGATCTTTCGCATTCTTTCAAATCCAGTTGGTGCCAAGCTTTGTCAAATGTGCGCCGGACAGCGACCGCAATAGCAAGCTGCGCATGGTCTGCGCCAATTCTGCGAGGCCTGACCGTCGATCCCGGTCGAACTATGACCGACAAGCGTTAATCCCGCCTTGAGACTCGGAGGTGTTTCGCGGCGCAACAGCCGTCGCTGATCCACGGGCGTGCGTCGATATGTCCAGATGCCCCACTTTTATCGCGATGACGCATTATTAGTTTCCGTGCATCGACTTCAGGTTCATGCAATATGCGGGACGAAACATACCAATTGGAGCGCCCATTCGATGGCCCGGCTTTTTGTCATTCCCTTGCTTTTGATGGCGTCAGCGGCTTTTGCCCAGAATGGACCACCGCGACAGGATCCCGGCTGCGCCCGTGACGTCTCACGCCATTGCCGATCCAAAATGAACGACGGCGATATGGTGATCCTGGCGTGCCTGAAGGAGCACCGTGCTGCGCTCAGCAAAACCTGCGCAAAGGTGCTGGCCGATCACGGGCAGTAACCGGGCGATCGAAAATCCTTGATCTGGCCTCACGCCCTCGGCGCGCTGCCGGCCACGGTCGAGACCGGCAGCACCTCGGCGGCGGCGCGGTCGGGAGTATCTTCCTTCCAGCGCACCGAGCCGAACGGCCGCTCCAGCATGCGGCGAACGCGCACCGGCTCGGGACCATAGTGAAAGTCGATGGCGCGCTGGTGCAGCACGCGCTCTGCCGCGGTCGAACGGTTGCGCTGGCGCAGGTAGTCGAGCCAGGTCGGGCAGTGATAGCGCTCGGTCCACAGCTCCGGATCGGCGATATCGCGGGCGATCGACCAGCCATAGGCGCCGTTGCGCTGACGGCTGAGCTGCACCTCCTGCATCACGCCATGGAAGGCGCGGGCATTGTCGCGATCGACGCGGTACTCGATCTCCACCACCAGCGGCCCGCTGCGCGCGGTCAGCATCAGCCTGACTTCCGGGTCGGCCAGCATGTCGGCGTCCTCGGTGCGGGTGCCGACCGGCGGCATTCGCAGCCACAACCCGATCAGCGGCGACAGAAGCATCGCAAGGCCCGAAACCAGCAGCGCGACCTCGACGCCGGCAAAATCGGTCAGGCGGCCCCAGACCCAGCTTCCGATGGCAATGCCGCCGGCCACGGCAGCCTGGAAGGCCGCCAGCGAGCGGCCCGCCACCCAGCGCGGCGCCGAAAGCTGCACGCCAATGTTGAACAGGGCCACCGTGAGCATCCACATCGAGCCCGAGACCACCAGCGCGGCCGCAGTGATGACAGGCTCGTGGCTAACCGCGACCACGGCGATGGCCAGCCCATTGATGATGGTGGTCGCGCGCACCGAGACTTCGCCGGTCAACCGCTTGCGGATTTCGGCGATATTGAGCGCGCCGAGCACGGCACCCATGCCGAAAGCCCCCAGCATGATGCCGTAGGTCTGGGCGCCGCCATGCAGCAAGTCGCGTGCCACCAGCGGCATCAGGGCCGATATCGAACCGCCCGCGATGCCGGTGATCAGCGAGCGCGTCAGCACGATACGAATGGGCGGCGAGTGCCTTATATAGCGCACCCCCGAGACCATCGCCCGGTTGAGCCGCTCGCGCGGCAGGCGTGAGGGCTCGACGACACGGTCCCACAGGAACATCACCACGAACAACGGAATATACAGCACGGCATTGGCGGCGAAGGCCGCGACCGCACCGGCGGTCGCCACCACGATGCCGCCGATGGCGGGGCCAAAGCTGCGCGCGATGTTATAGCTGATGCCATTGAGCGCCACCGCCGACGGCAGCGTCTCGGAAGGCACCTGCTCGCTGACCGAGGATTGCCAGGCCGGACCGAACAGCGCCATGCCGCTGCCGACGATGAAGCAGAAGCCGAGCAGGATTTCCGGCGTGACCAGGCCGAGCCAGGCCAGCACCGTCAGCGCGCTGGCGCCGACGAGCGCGATCGAGAGCGAGACCAGGGCGACAACGCGCCGGTCATACATGTCGGCCACGGCGCCGGCCGGCATCGAAAGCAGCATGACCGGCAGCATCAGCGCGGTCTGCACCAGCGCGACCTTGTCGGCGGACGGCGTCATTTGTGTCATCGCCCAGGCCGCGCCGACGCCCTGGATCAAGAGGCCGAGATTGGAGAGCAGGCTGGCGAGCCAGATCCGGCGAAACACCGCATGACGCAACGGAGCGACGACGCTGTCGGCCGAAAAACTGTCCCGTTTGCGCAATTCGCTCATCATCGTTCCGTCATTGCCGGCGGTTAGCACCGTTGCGACGGCTCCCCGCCACCGATTCTTCCTGCCAAGTGATGCCTTTTAAACTCCTTGGCTGTCCAGTGGTCAGCTTGCTATGAACGGCTCAAACGGCAGCTGCGGCGGCGGCATAAATTGAGGGAGGCCAAACAATGAACATATCGCGGCGCACGGTACTCCGAGGTGTCTCGGTTTTGCCCTTGGCGGCCAACGGCCTCGGGTTCGGCGCTGCGGCGCAGACCAACCCGCCGCCTCCGGCGAGCACCCAGGTTCCGCCGATCATCTTCGTTCACGGCAACAGCGATCACGCGGCGCTGTGGCTGACCACGCTGTGGCGAATGGAATCCAACGGCATTCCGCGCGACCGCCTGTTCGCGATCAATTTCACCGACCCGTCGGCGCGAGACGATGATGCTGTGCCGCAACAATACCGATCTTCCACCGAGGACCAGCGCCGCGAGCTCAGCGACGCCATCAAGGAACTGAAAAGCCGCACCGGCGCATCGCGGGTGGCGCTGGTCGGCAATTCGCGCGGCGGCAATTCGATTCGCCTGGTGGTCAAGGCGGGCGACGGCGCCAGTGTCAGTCACGCCGTGCTGTGCGGCACGCCCAACCACGGGGTCCATCTCTGGGACCAGGGGCTCGGCAATGAATTCAATGGCAAGGGGCCGTTCCTGAGCGGGCTCAACGCCGGCGAGAGCGAGGTGACGCCGGGCAGCGCATTCCTGACCCTGCGCAGCGACAGCTACGACAAATATGCCCAGCCCGATGGCCGCTTCCTCGGCAAGCCGGGCACGCCCACCGGCATCACCTTCGAGGGCCCGGCGCTGCGCGGGGCCACCAACCTGGCGCTGGGCGCGGTCGACCACCGCGAGACCGCCTATCATCCGCGCGCGTTCCGCGAGATCTTCAAATTCATCGCCGGGCGCGAGCCGGACCGCATCGCCATCACTGCGGAGCCGCAGGTCAGGCTCAGCGGCCTCGTGACCGGCACCCCCGGCGGCCTCGCCACCAACCGGCCGGTCGCCGACGCCACCGTGGAGGTCTTCCGGACCGCGCCGGACAGCGGCGAACGCATCGGAGGCGCCATCCACACCTCCCGCACGGCGGCCGACGGGCGCTGGGGTCCGGCGCAGGTCGAGCCGACCTGGCCGCTGGAAATCGTGCTCACGGCCCAAGGCTCGCCCACGACGCATTTCTACCGCTCGCCATTTCCACGTTCGACGGAAGTGCTGCATCTGCGCGCGGCGCGCGCGCTGGGACCCTCCGACGCCGGTGCCGGCGCGGTGCTGCTGATGACGCGGCCGCGCGGCTATTTCGGGCTTCCCCGCGACATCCTGGCGTTCGACGGCAAGGAGCCGGCCGACGTCAAGCCCGGCGTGCCGACCGACCCGTTCACGACGCTGCGGCTGCCCGCCGCCGAGATCGGGCGTCCGGTGGTCGGGCTGTTCAACGAAGAGCGAATTGTCGCACGCGGCTGGCCGGCGGCGGAGAACCGGATTTCAGTTGCCGAATTGACGTACTAGGTCGCAAAATCATCGAGCCTGCGAGACCTAGGTCGCAAAATCATCAAGCCTGCGACCCAGCGCCTTGGCGCCGGTTTTCCGGCGGCCTAAATGCCTTCATGGCGCCCGGATTGGCGACTTTGCTGCGGTTGAGTCAGGCGGGCAGTCCCGGATGCGATATGGCGCGGCCCCAAAAGGGGACCTCAAGGAGTCAATGTGAGCATTGCCGAAGTCTATGAGCTGAACCTTGCACACCAGCCGCTGGTGCCGCCGAGCCCGCCCCGCCCGCAAGGGAACCTAGGCCCGCTGGCGCGGATGGCGGCGATGCGCAAGAGCGCGATCGGAACCTGGGGCCAGCGCGCCTACGAAGAGGACATCATCAAGGGGCGGTTTTTCGGCCACGCCAGCTTCATCCTCAACACCCCGGACGCGATCCGTCACGTATTGGTCGACAATTACGAGAACTACACCCGCACCCCGACCGGCATCCGGGTGCTGCGGCCGATGCTGGGCGAGGGCCTGCTGCTCGCCGAGGGCCGGGCCTGGAAACACCAGCGCCGGACGCTGGCGCCGGCCTTTACGCCGCGCGCCGTGGGGACGCTGGTGCCGCACATGATCTCGGCGATCGACGACACCCTGGCCGAACTTCGCACCGCGAGTCGGGCCCCGGTGGATCTGCGTGAAATCATGCAGCGGATGACGCTGGAGATCGCCGGACGCACCATGTTTTCGTTCGGCATGGTTCGCCACGGCAAGGCGCTGCGCGACTTCGTGATCGAGTACGGCACGCGGCTGGCGAGCCCGCGCTTTTTCGACCTGCTGCTGCCGTTGCGCTGGCCCAGCCCGCAGGACATCTCCCGCGCCTTCTTCCGCAAGCGATGGACGCGTTTCGTCGCCATGCTGATCGCCGACCGCCGCGCCGCCGGCAAGAGCGACGGCGCGCCGCCGCGCGACCTGTTCGACCTGATGGTCGCGGCCCGCGATCCGGAAACCGGCGAGGCCTTCAGCGACGCGCAGCTCGGCGACCAGGTCGCGACCATGATTCTGGCCGGCCATGAGACTACCGCAACCGCGCTGTTCTGGTCGCTTTATCTGCTGGCGCTCGATCCGGCGACCCAGCAGGAGCTGGCCGGCGAGGCCAGAGCTGCCGCAGCCAGCGGCACGCTCGACATCGACGCCCTGAAGTTCACCCGCGCGGTGATCGACGAAACCATGCGGCTCTATCCGCCGGCATTCCTGATCGCGCGGGCGGCGGGCGGCCGCGATACGATTTCCGGCATGGCGGTGGCGCCGGGAGACGTCATCCTGATCGCGCCATGGCTGCTGCACCGCCATGAAAAGCTCTGGCAGGAACCGAACGCGTTCGTGCCGACACGCTTCATGCCGCCGGCACCGCCGCCGGACCGCTTCGCCTATCTGCCGTTCGGCGTCGGCGCGCGGGTATGCATCGGCGCGCATTTCGCGCTGGTCGAGGCCACGCTGGCCTTGGCCCGGATCGTCGGCGCATTTCGTGTCGAGCTGGTGGACAAGGCGCCGATCATGCCGATCGGGGTGGTGACGACCCAGCCCGACCGCTCACCGCTGTTCCGGATCGCACCGCGCTAGCAACCTGTTGCCTCTGAAACACGTGGCTGCCGCAGTTCTTCGCTCCTCCCACCCGCTGCAATCGGGCTTCGCGCGATGGCGGATGGCAAGCATCGGGATTGGCGGACCATGTCCTGCAAATTCTGGTTCGAACCGCGGTTGAATTCCGCCGCCGGAACATCATCTGTTAAAGCCGTAGAGGCGTCATCAACCTGCTCTAAAATCGCACCATGAGCGAGATTCAGGCCCAATTCGCCGTGCTGAAGCAGACCGCCGATCCGGCGGTGGTGGAAGCGATCGAACAGCTGGTCCAGAACGGCGCGGACCACGAACTCAATCGTATCAACCTGCTGGATTTTGCGGCCAGGACCGGCCTCAACCAGGAGCGGGTCATTTCCGGCTTCCTGCATGCGTCGCGTCTCGGCCTGTTCGACCTCAGCTGGAACGTGCTCTGTCCGGGCTGCGGCGGGGTGCTCGATGCCCACAGCACGCTGAAATCGCTGCGTCACGACGACTACCAGTGCGGGCTATGCGCCTGCGGTTACGAGGCGTCGGTCGACGAGCAGGTCGAGGTGTCCTTCACGGTCAGTCCCCGCGTCCGGCGCATCGCCGCCCATGACCCCAACGCGCTGCCGATCTGGGACTATTTCAAGCAGGTTTTCTGGAGCTCGGGCATCGATTTGAACGAGGAATCCTTCACGTCGCTGTCCGAAGAGGTGGTGCTTGACGCGCGCGAGCTGCCGGCCCATCAGAAGGCGGTGATGTCGTTGCAGTTGCCGGCGCAATTCATCATCGTGTTCGAGCCGGTGACCCACACCGCGCAATTCATCGACGTCCAGGGCGAACCGACCGAGGAACCTCAGCAACTTTCCCAGGCCTACAATCACCAGCACACGCCGGTGCAAACCGTGACGATGCGGCCCGGTCCGCTGCTGCTGTCGGTCGACAACCAGACCGACGTTCGCGTGCTGCCGACGGTGTTCGTCGCCGCCGATGCGCTGCATCATCTGATCGGCAAGCGCAAGCCGTTCCTGACCGCCAAGCGGATGCTGACCAACCAGACCTTCCGCGACGTCTTCAAGGCCGACAACCTCAACTTCGACCAGCGGTTGAAGATCACCTCGCTGACCTTCCTGTTCACCGACCTCAAGGGCTCGACCGCGCTGTATGAGCGCGTTGGCGACCTCGCGGCATTCGATCTGGTGCGCGCGCACTTCCATGCGCTGCTGGAGATCATTTCCTCCGAGACCGGCGCAGTGGTGAAGACCATCGGCGACGCGGTGATGGCGACCTTCATCCGCCCCGAACATGCGCTCGCCGCCGGCTTGCGGATGCGCGCGGCGATGGACAAGCTCAACGCCGAGCGCGGCACCAAGGACCTCGTGGTCAAGATCGGAATCCACGAAGGCCCCTGCCTCGCGGTCATGCTCAACGAGCGACAGGATTACTTCGGCCAGACCGTCAATATCGCGGCGCGGGTCCAGAGCCTGTCGACGTCCCAGGAGATCCACGTCACCGCGCCGGTCATCGGCACCGATGCCGTCACCGCGATGCTGGAAAAAGCCGCTATCAAGCCTATCGAGAAACGAGCCGCCCTGCGCGGCATTGCCGACAAGATGCTGGTTTACGAGATTCCCTGACGCGGTCCCCTCGCCACGGGTCATCCCCGCCCTGATTAACGAAAGATAATGTTTTGCGGGAACCGGTGCCTGCCGGCCCGTGTTGCTTTTGACGGATATCGATCAGATATATTCCACGTAATGTCTCGAACGCCCTCCCGATCCCCGAAGGTCGACCTCTGATGCTGGAAAGATTGCGCGAATTCATTGCCGACGTCGTCGCGCCGAGCGCGCCGGACCAGCAATCGTTTGACGACAGCGGCTACCGCCTGGCGGCGACGGCGCTGCTGGTTCACGTCATCTCGCTGGACGGCGAACCGTCGCAGGTGGAAAAGAACAAACTCCATACCCTGCTTGAAAGCCGGTTCGAGCTCGATCCCGGCACTGCGGACAAGCTGATCGCGGCCGCCATGCTGGTCGAGGGCGAGGCGGTCGACCTCTATCATTTCACCAGCGTCATCATGCGTACGGTGAACGAGGAGGGCCGGCTTCGCATCATCGAGATGATGTGGGAACTGGTTTACGCCGACGGCAAGGTCAGCGAGTTCGAGGAGAACGTGGTCTGGCGCGCCGCCGATCTGTTGGCCGTGGCATCGCGCGACCGCATCGACCTCAAGCATCGCGTCGCGGCCCGCCTCGCCACGTCGGACGCGACCTGAAAAAGGCCCGCGCGGCCGTGCCAAACGCGACCAATCCGTGCCGATATCCACCGGTGCGCGGAATCGACACACCATAGCCGGTTGTGGGCGCGGCGTAATCTGACATCATGGCCTCCAATCAGGTTGGCGGGGCTTGCGGATGGGCTGCATCCCGCCTAAGGCCTATGGTCTCGTGCGACCGTTGCCGCCAGCCTGCAAATAATTTCAAGAGCATTGAATCGTGACTGAACGCGTGACGTTGATAACCGGTGCCTCCGCAGGGATCGGTGCCGAATTGGCGCGCGTTTTCGCGGCAAACGGCCACAAGGTTGCGCTGGTGGCGCGGCGCGCCGAGCGTCTCAAATCACTGGCGGATGAGATCGCGGCTTCGGGCAAGGCGGCGCCGATCGTCATTCCATGCGATCTTGCGGCGTGCGACGCCGGCGACAGGATCGCCGCGGCCCTGGCCGCCGCGGACGCCGAGGTCGATTACGTCGTCAACAACGCCGGCTTCGGCCTGTTCGGCGAGGCGGTCGAACTCAGCCGCGCCGAACAGCTGGGCATCGTCGCCGTCAACATCCGCACCCTGACGGATCTGTCGCTGCGGTTTTCCGACAGCCTGACCCGGCATCGCGGTGGCATTCTGAATGTTGGATCCGTTGCCGGATTTTTGCCTGGGCCGGGCATGGCGGTTTATTACGCCTCCAAGGCCTACGTGCTGTCATTCACCGAAGCGCTGCACCAGGAACTGGGGTCGCGGGGCGTGCGGGTAACGGCATTGTGTCCGGGCCCGGTGCCGTCAGAATTTCAACAGCGTGCCGGTTTTGAACCGGGATTCGATTCCGCGGTACTGAATGTTCAGGCTTCGGCGGTGGCCGCGGCCGGCTATCGCGGCCTGATGGCGGGAAAGCGCGCCGTGCTCCCCGGGTTCGGCATCAAGCTGGTTCCGTTCCTGCTGCGGTTCTTTCCGCGGGGATTCATCCTGGCGGTGGTCGGCCGGCTCCAGCTGAACCGCCGATGAAATCGAGGCGATTGGCCGCCGGGGCCGGTTTTTGGCCCGCGATTTGCTTGAAGTTATTTCTGGATTAACCAGGTGCTACCTATGATTACGTCGATATGAGCTTTCAAGAGCAAAACTCCGAACCGACCTACTCGGCTGCCGCCGACGCTGAGCCCCTGCCGTATCCGCGGGACTGCGCGCCATCGGTGCAAAATCCGCTTTCAAGACCTAAGGATTTGCGGCCGGTGCTGATCGTGCTGCACCAGGAAACCTCGACGCCGGGCCGGGTCGGCAATGCGCTGCGGCTGCTGGGACATCCCTTGGACATACGCCGCCCCCGTTTCGGCGACCCGCTGCCGGCGACGCTGGACCATCACGCCGGCGCGGTCATTTTCGGCGGCCCGATGAGCGCCAACGATCCCGATGACTACGTCCGCCGCGAGATCGACTGGATCGCGGTGCCGCTCAAGGAAGACCGGCCATTTCTCGGGATTTGCCTCGGCGCCCAGATGCTGGCGGTCCAGCTCGGCGCGCGGGTCGCGCCGCATCCGGAGGGCCGCAGCCAGATCGGATATTATCCGGTCTACCCGACCGCCGCCGGACGGGCGATCTGCGCGGCGGACTGGCCGGATCATGTCTACCACTGGCACCGCGAAGGATTTCGAACTGCCTGCTGGCACCGAGCTGCTGGCCACGGGAACCGACTTTCCGGTGGAGGCCTTCAGCATTGGCAATGCGTTCGGCTTTCAGTTTCACCCCGACGTCACCTACGCGATGATGCACCGCTGGACCACCCGCGGCCACGCCCGTTTCGAAACGCCGGGTGCGCGGCCATGCCGCGAACACTTCGCCCAGCGCGCCGTCCACGACGTGTGCGAACGGGCCTGGCTGAAGGACTTTCTCGACGGCTGGCTGGCGCGCGTCCCGGCCGCCGCGGTGCCGCGGCTGGCGATGGCGGAAGCCGCGGAATAGCCGGCGCCGGCCCGAAGCCCACTTCCCTTTCCCGGATATGATACTGTCGCCACAGATGACGTGCCGGCATGCGATCGGCGCGCGCGGGAGGCCACATGACCGGCGACGATTTCGCGCTGCTGCTGCATGAATTCACGCGGTCGGCCGAATCCGGCGACGGTGAGCGCTTCGCCCGCCATTTCACCGAGGACGCGATCTACTACGACTACATCTACGGCGCCCATCGCGGCCGCGCCGACATCGCCCACATGATGCAGAACCTGTTCCACCGCGACGCCGCCGATTATCGCTGGGAGATGTTCGATCCGGTGTTTCACGGCACACAGGGCTATGCCTGGTCGTTGTCGAGCTTCACGTCGAAGATCGAGCAATTCAAGGGCAAGCCGGTCGTGATCGACGGCATCAGCCGCTTCATCGTGCGCGATGGCCTCATCGCCGAATACCGCGAATCGGTCAACGGCGGCGTCGCGATGGCGCAACTCGGCGTCGAGCCAGGCCGCATGACCAAGGTGTTCCAGCGCTGGACCGGATGGCTGCAGGAGCGGCCGGAGACTGTCGCGTATCTGGCGCGGCCGAAGGGATCGCGAGCCGAAGTACGATCCAGCTAGAGGCGCCACCAGGGCGCAGGCGATTTGGGAGGGATCCGGTGACCTATCAGCATATTCTCTATGGTGTGGAGCAAAAGATCGCGACCATCACGCTGCATCGGCCGGATCGCATGAATGCCTGGACGCCGATCATGGAACGCGAGGTGCGCAACGCCATGGAGGCTGCGGCCGGAGATGACGGCGTGCGGGTCATCGTGCTCACCGGCGCCGGCCGGGCGTTTTGTGCCGGCGCGGACATGGACGCGCTGAAGGGCCTCGATCCCGATGACATCGGCCGCGCCGCGGGCGGGCCAGCCTTCGACATGAACCGGCGGGCGGACTGGCAGGCGCGCTATTCGTTCTATCCGGCGATTGCCAAGCCGATCATCGCCATGCTGAACGGCGCCACCGCCGGGATCGGTCTCGTGCATGCGCTGTATTGCGACCTGCGCTTTGCCGCCGACAATACCGTGTTCACCACGTCGTTCGCGCGCCGCGGCCTGATCGCCGAACACGGCATCAGCTGGATGCTGCCGCGCATCGTCGGTCACGCCAACGCGCTCGACCTGTTGCTGTCGGCACGCCGGGTATCGAGCGACGAGGCGCTCAGAATCGGCCTCGTCAACCGGATTTGCCCACCCGATCAACTGGCCGAGCAGACCTACGCCTATGCCCGCGATCTGGTGGAATTCGTTTCGCCGAGCGCGATGGCGGTGATCAAGCGGCAGCTTTACGACGTGCCGTTCCAGACCCTGAGCGAAGCCACGATCGACGCCAACCGCGAGATGGTGGTGGCGTTGAGGGGCGCCGATTTCAGGGAAGGCGTGGCGAGTTTTGTCGAGAAGCGGCCGCCGAAGTTTGGGGGGAAGTAGTCAAAGAGATGTTGCTGGGCGGCCCGTCGTCGCCCTGCGGGCTACGCCGCGGCAGCCTTCGCTGGCTTCGCCCCGGTAGGATCTTCGGCTTGCCCAGCCGAAGCTGGCGAAGCCAGCGAAGGCTGGTGGAGCCAGGCGGGATCGAACCGCCGACCTCGTCATTGCGAACGACGCGCTCTCCCAGCTGAGCTATGGCCCCGTCGCGGCAGGATCGCGCAAACGCGACCCGGCAGCAAACGGCGCCATTTACAATCCCTGTTAACGGCAAGTCAAGAACGGCGGGAAATCGCTGTTTTCAGGGCGTTTTTGCCGGGAACTTCCCTTGTTTGCCGGGGGGTGAACCGATATTTACAGCTCAGTCGAATCCGCGACCGAACCCTGCGAGCAATCCCCGCCATGCGCGCCATTCTCGACATCGTCCTTATCGTTCTCGACCTCTATGTCTGGTTGCTGATTGCCTCGGCGATCCTGTCCTGGCTGATCGCCTTCAACGTCGTCAACACGCGCAACCAGTTCGTGTCGGCGGTGGCGGAGTTCTTGTTCCGGATCACCGAGCCGGTGCTGGCGCCGATCCGCTCGATGATGCCGAATCTCGGCGGCATCGACATCTCGCCGATCATCCTGATCCTGATCATCATGCTGATCCAGCGGGTGATCAGCTATTACGTCTACCCGTTCGTGTTCTAAACGCTGGATGGTTGCCCGGGAACCTTGGCGCTATTCCACCCAGGGCATCAGCGTCGCGCTGCGGGTAACGCCGCGCGGCGGTCGCGACGACATCGACGGGCTGGAAACACTGGCTGACGGCCGCTCCGTGCTGAAGGTGCGGGTGCGCGCCATCGCCGACGGCGGCGAAGCCAACCGCGCCGTGATGGAATTGCTGGCGAAAGCGCTTGGCGTGTCGAAACGCGATGTGCGCCTGCTGTCGGGAGCGACCTCCCGCCTCAAGCAGGTCGCCATCGATGGTGATCCCGCAAAACTCGGCGAGACGCTGCGCCAGCTGACCGCAGCCGCGCCTCGATAATCCAACCCCAGAGGACCGCATGACCGCCCGGATCATCGATGGAAAAATCATTGCCGCCGAGCTGCGCGGCCGCGTCGCCGACGAGGTGGCCCGGGTCGGGCGCGAGCACGGACTGAAGCCGGGGCTGGCGGTGGTGCTGGTCGGCAACGACCCGGCCAGCGAGGTCTATGTGCGCAGCAAGCACAAGCAGACCCAGGCCGCCGGCATGGCGTCGTTCGAGCACGTGCTGCCGGCCGACGTGGCGCAGCAGGAACTGCTGGCGCTCATTGCAAAGCTCAACCGCGATCCCGCCGTTCACGGCATCCTGGTGCAGTTGCCGCTGCCGAAGGGGCTCAATACCGAACAAGTCGTGGCCGCCATCGACCCGGCCAAGGATGTCGACGGGCTGCATCCGCACAATGCCGGGCGGCTGGCCGGCGGCCTCAAGGCGCTGTCGCCGTGCACGCCGCTCGGCTGCATCATCCTGAGCAAGAGCGTGCATGCGTCGCTCGAAGGCATGAACGCGATCGTGATCGGCCGCTCCAACCTGGTCGGGCGGCCGCTGGTGCAATTGCTGCTCAACGAGAACGCCACGGTGACGATCGCGCACTCGCGCTCGCGCGATCTCAAGGCGCTGTGCGGCCGCGCCGACCTCGTCTACGCCGCGGTCGGCAAGCCCGAAATGGTGCGCGGCGACTGGATCAAGCCGGGGGCCACCGTGATCGACGTCGGCATCAACCGCCTGCCCACTGAGGGCGGCAAGAGCCGCATCGTGGGCGACGTCGCCTATCAGGAAGCACTGCAGGTGGCCGGCGCGATTACCCCGGTGCCGGGCGGGGTCGGCCAGATGACGGTGGCGTGCCTGCTGGTCAACACGCTGCGTGCGGCCTGTGCGATTCGAGGGCTGCCGGCGCCGGCGGTCTAGCCAGGTCCATCTGGACGAGTTTCTGAAAACCGCGGGGTTTCGGCTTGACCTAAAATCTGAAATATCAGATATTAGCCGTCCGATGATCCTGCAATCCCATACCGAAGCCCGGATCGGGCGCCTCGACCCGCAGATTTTGCGCGGGCTGCGCGACCATGTGCAGGAGGCGTTGCGCGAGGCGATCATTTCCGGCCGCTTCCGGTCCGGCGAAAAGCTCAACGAGCGGCTGCTCGCCGCCGAACTCGGCGTCTCCACCACCCCGGTCAAGGAGGCGCTGCAGCGGCTGCAAATCGACGGCCTGGTGCGGATCGAGCCGCGCCGCGGGGTCTACGCGCGCTTCAATGCCGGGCAGGCCGAGCAGATGATGCTGGCGCGCGCCGCGCTCGAGGGCATGATCGCCCGCGAGGCCGCGCTCAGGGCCAGCCATGACGACATCGAGCGGATCGACCGCTGCATTGCCGAGATGAATGAGGCGACCTCGGCCGGCGCGGTCGAGCAGTTGATCGCGCTCAACGAGAAATTCCACGACGCCATCCATCTGGCCTCGGCCTGCGGCTATCTGGTGAGCCTGCTCGATGGCCAGCGCATGTACGATCGCGCCACCCGCTTCGGGCTGCTTACCGACAGCACCGAGCGCAGCCACGCCCTGCGCGAGCACCGCGCCATCGCCCGCGCGCTCGCCAGCGGCGACGCCGATCTCGCTGAGCTGGCGATGCGCGAGCACATCATTCGTTCGGGCCGGCAGCACATCGCCACCGCGTTCGGAGCAGAATCAAAGGGAGAGCATCCATGAGCATCGAGCGGGTTCGCGGCGCGCTGACCGGCATTTCCGGCGTCCATGTCACGCCCTATGACCATTCCGGCGCGGTCGACACCAAACTGCTCAAGACCGTCGTCGCCGAAATGGCCGCGGCCGGCGTCCACAACATCGTTTCCGCCGGCAATACCGGCGAGTTCTTCGCGCTGACTTCCGACGAGGTATTGCGCGTGCACGAAGCCGCCATCGCCGCGGTCGCCGGCCGCGCGCTGGTCACCGCCGCGGTCGGCCGCTCGCTGGTTGAGGCGACCGCGACGGCACGCGCCGCCAAACAGGCCGGCGCCGACGCCATCATGGCACACCATCCGCTCGATCCGTTCGCAGCACCGCAGGCCCAGGCCGACTATTTCATCACGCTGGCCGAGGCGAGCGAACTGCCGCTGGTCGCCTATGTGCGTTCTGACCTGATCGCGGCTTCCGACCTCGCCCGCGTCGCCCGCCATCCCAACGTCGCCGGGGTGAAGTTCGCGACCGGCAACCTGATGCTGCTGGCCGAGTGCCTGCGCGCCACCAAAGGCAGTCCGGCGGTGTGGGTGTGCGGACTGGCGGAAGGCTGGGCGGCGCCGTTCTATGCGCTCGGCACCCGCGGCTTCACCTCGGGCCTCGTCAACGTCGACCCGAAGCGCTCGCTGGCGATCCACGCGGACCTCGAGGCCGGCAACTTCACCGCGGCAAAACTCAAGATCGACGCCATCGCGCCGTTCGAGGCGATGCGCACCAAATTCAACAACGGCGCCAACGTTACCGTGGTCAAGGAGGCGATGATGCTGCTCGGCCGCGCGGTCGGGCCGGTGCGCACCCCGGGACTGAACGCGCTCGATGCCACCGACCGCAACCGGCTGCGCGCGGTGCTGACCGAGTGGGGCCTCAAACCCGCCCGCGCCGCGGACGCCGCCGAATGAGCGCGACCGTGGGCGATTCCATCAAGATCACCGCCATCGAGACGGTGCAGCTGCCGCAGTACCAGAACATCCTGTGGCTGCGGCTGCACACCGACGCCGGCCTGATCGGCCTTGGTGAAACCTTTCGCGGCGCCGATGCGGTCGCCACCTACCTGCACAGTGAAGCAGCCAAGGCGCTGATCGGCGCCAATGCGCTGGAGATCGACCGCATCTCAAAACTGATGCTCGAGCCTTATATCGGCTTCCGCTCGTCGGGGGTCGAGATCCGTGGTGCTTCGGCCATCGACATTGCGCTGTGGGACCTGTTCGGCAAGGCGACCAACCAGCCGATCCATCAACTGCTCGGCGGCCTCAGCCGTCCGCGCATCCGCACCTACAACACCTGCGCCGGCTACAGCTACAACTCGTCCGGCCGGCAGCGCGCAGTGACTGCCGCGACCACCGAGGCGGCGCAAGGTCCCTACGACGACCAGATCGCCTTCAACCGCGACGCCGGCGCGCTGGCCCAAAGCCTGTTGTCCGAAGGCATCGGCGCCATGAAGATCTGGCCGTTCGACCCGTTCGCGGTGGCCAATGGCGGCAACTTCATTCACCGCAGCGAGATCGACACCGCGCTAAAACCGTTTCGCCAGATCCGCGACGCGGTCGGCGACAAGATGGAGGTGATGGTCGAACTGCATTCGATGTGGGACCTGCCCTCGGCGCTGGCGATCGCCCGCGCCTTGCAGGAATTCCGGCCGTTCTGGGCCGAGGACCCGCTGAAGATGCAGGACACCGACGCGCTGGCCGACTATGCGCGGCGCAGTGGCCTGCCGGTCTGCGCCAGCGAGACGCTGGCGACGCGGGCGTCGTTCATCGAACTGTTGCGCAAGGACGCGGTCGACTACGTCATGCTCGACGTGTCGTGGTGCGGGGGTCTCAGCGAGGCCAAGAAGATCGCCGCCGTCGCCGAAGGCTTTCAGCGCCCGGTGGCGCCGCACGACTGCACCGGGCCCATCGTGTTCGCCGCCTCGATTCATCTCGCGCTCAACCTGCCCAATGCCGTGTTCCAGGAATTGGTGCGCGCCTACTATTCGACCTGGTACCGCGACCTCGTCACGGTGATGCCGCGGATCGAGAACGGCATGATCTATCCGATGCAGGGGCCGGGCCTCGGCACCGAGCTGGCGCCCGATGTGCTGACGCGCAAGGACGCCATTATCAGGAAGACGGCTGCTGCGGATATCTAACGATATCCCTCCCACTTGCGCGGAGGGTCGCATAGGCGGCCTTCGGGCCGCCGTTCTTAGAAGGACGCCGATGCCTTGCATCGGCTACGGCGAAGCGGAGGCCGGGGTGGGGGTAGCCACAACGGAAGCCTTGCTCGTGGCTACCCCCACCCGACCCGTCTTCGCTCCTTCGGAGCTTCGCCGGGCCACCCTCCCCGCAAGGGGGAGGGATAAGTAAGAAAGAGGAAGCGACCATGAGCCAGAACACCGCAGCAACCGTGCCGCCGCCGCGCCGCTTCGGCACGCGCTGGTGGATGATCGGCATCACGGCGCTGGGTCTCACCATCGCCTATGTCGACCGCGCCAGCCTCTCGATCGCGATTCCGTTCGTGCAGCAGGAATACGGCTTCGACCAGTTCTGGAAGGGCATCATCCTGTCGTCGTTCTTCTGGAGTTATGCCGCGTTCCAGCTGCCGTCAGGCTGGCTGATCGACAGGTTCGGGGTGCGGCTGGTGTATGCGGTCGCGGTAGTGTGGTGGTCGTTCTGGACCGCGATGACCGCGGCGACCCAGGGCATAGCCTCACTGCTCGGCATGCGCCTGATGCTCGGCGTCGGCGAAGCGCCGGTGGCGCCGTGCGGCGTCAAGGTGGTGAGCCAATGGTTCCCGCGCCACGAGCGGGCCTTTGCCGCATCCATCGCCGACACCGGCCAGCAACTCGGCTCGGCGCTGTCGCTGCCGATCCTCACCGCGCTGATCGCGTTTTCCGGCTGGCGCATGGCATTCGTCGTGATCGGCGTGGCCGGCGTGGTGTGGGTGGTGCTATGGCTGACGCTGTTCCAGACGCCGCGCCAATCGAAGCGGGTGGCGGCCGACGAGCTCGCCTATATCGAGGCGGCGGGAGCCCATATCGAAGCGGCAACGCCGGCCGGCACCGTCAAGTGGAGCGACCTGTTTCGGTATCGTACGGTGTGGGGCATGATGCTGGGCTACATCTGCCGCGCCTATGTGGTGTATTTCTTCATCACCTGGTACCCGAGCTACCTGGTCGACGTCCATCATTTCACCCTGAAGCAGCTCGGCATCTACGGCGCGATCCCGCCGTTCCTCGCCATCATCTCGACCTGGTGCGGCGGGCTGTTCTCGGACAGCCTCGTGCGCCGTGGCATCAGCCTCGGCGTGGCGCGGAAAATCCCGATCATCGGCGCGCTGGTGCTGGCCTCATCCATCGTGTTCGCGGCCTATGCGGAAACCACCGCCGCGGCGCTGGCGTTCCTCACCCTGGCGATGTGCAGTTCGGCATTCGCCGCCGGCTCGGTGCTGGCGCTGCCGGCGGACGTGGCGCCGACGCCGGAAACCGTCGGCTCGATCGCCAGCCTGCAGAATTTCGGCTCCCAGATCGGCGGCATCTTCAGCCCGATCGTGACCGGCGCGCTGCTCGCCGCCGACCACGGCTCGTACCGGCTGCCGCTGGTCACCGCGGGCTGTGTCTGTCTGGTCGGCGCGCTGGTCTATGGCTTCATGGTCAAGGTCGAGAAGCTGCCGGTGCTGGGGGAGAGGATGCCAGGCGCGGTGCCTGCGGCGGCGGATTGAGGGGATGACGCACCTCGCCCCGCAAGCGGGGCGAGGTGACGTCTCTTACTTCTTCGCGCGCGCGATGCCTTCCTGGATCAGGCGGTGGGCGTCTTCCGGGCCGCCCCAGCGCAATACCTTGACCCACTTATTGGGTTCGAGGTCCTTGTAGTGCTCGAAGAAATGCTGGATCTGCTGCAGCGTGATTTCCGGCAGGTCGCTAAAACTCTTCACCTTGTCGTAGCGCTGGGTCAGCTTCGAGGACGGCACCGCGATGATCTTCTCGTCGCCGCCGGCCTCGTCTTCCATCAGCAGCACGCCGACCGGGCGCACGCTCATGACCGCGCCGGGCACGATGGCGCGGGTGTTGGCGACCAGCACGTCGCAGGGATCGCCGTCCTGCGACAGGGTGTGGGGGATGAAGCCGTAGTTCCCGGGATAGCGCATGGCGGTATAGAGAAACCGGTCGACCACCAGCGTGCCGGCGTCCTTGTCCATCTCGTACTTGATCGGCTCGCCGCCGACCGGAACTTCGATGATGACGTTGACCTCATGGGGAGGGTTGGCGCCGATTGAAATGGCGTCGATGCGCATCGCAGGCTCCGCGTTGGCTTGGCCGAAATCAATTCGGATGAATTAAGCGGCGCCGGGCACCTGAGCGCAACGCGTTCGCGAACTCAGTTGGTCCAGGCGAACGCCACCTTGTCCAGCGACTTGGCGCCGAACCGCTCCGAGGACCGCGCCACCATGCGCCCGCCGAGCGCCCGGTAGAATTCGGTGGCGGTATCGTTATCGGACAGCGCCCAGATCACCATGCTCTTCAGCCCGCTCTGCACCAGGTCGCGTTTCGCGGAGGTGAACAGCCGGCGGCCGAAGCCCAGCCCCTGGAATTCGGGGCGCAGGTACAACTCGTAGATCTCGCCTTCGAAGTGCAGGCTGCGGGCGCGGTTGCGGCCGTAATTGGCATAGCCCGCGACCTTGTCGCCGAACACCAGCACGCTGACGCGGCTGCCCTTGCGGATCGCGCTGTCCCACCATTGCGGGCCGCGGCGGTTGATCAGCTTTTCCAGTTCGGCCCCCGGGATGATGCCTTGATAGGCGGCGCGCCAGGCTTCGTCATGGGTGGACGCGACGTCAGCCGCATCCGCAGCTTTGGCCGGCCGAACCTCGATCAGGGTTGTGCTCATGCGCGCAATCAAAGCAAGTCGGCGCGCCGGCTTCAAGGTCCATCGTTAATTATCGGTTAACGTGTGGATTTTCTGCATCAGTTTTGCGGTTTGGCTGTACCGAAAGTGGACAGAACGCCGCGGCGAAGGCGCCCGGAGCAGGTTTTGTCCCGTGTAGCGGGACGGAATGACAGCTCCAGGATGAGGCGGCCGGCTTTGTCCGGCAGAAAACACGCCGGATTTGATTCGCGGCGGCTATTCTCCGCACGACCGGCCGCAGCCACAGCAGTGCCGGTTGAGGTCCGGACCGGGTTCGTGCTGCGATGCAGGTGTTCAAATTATTGTGCGCGGCAATCGCGCTCGGCAGCGTCGTTGCCCAGGCCCAGGCGCAACTGCGCCCGGGCGCGCAAGGTCCGGAAGGCGCGGCCGACCGCAGCCAGCCCTGGCTCGTCGCCTCGCCGGACCGCTCCGGCGTGGCGCGTGCGGTGCTGTTTCGACCGCCCGGCATTGGGCCGTTTCCGCTGGCGATCATCGCCCATGCCTCGACGCAAAATGTGCTGCGCCGCGCCCAGATGCCGCAACCGGAATATCGGGCGCTGGCGTCGTGGCTGGTGAGCCGGGGCTATGCGGTGCTGGTGCCGGAGCGACCCGGCCATGGCTTGACCGGCGGGCAGTATCTCGAGGACCAGGGCGGCTGCGACGAGGCCGACTATGTGCACGCAGGTCGTGCGACGGCGGACTCGATCGCGGCAGCGCTGAACTTCATGCGCGGCCAGATTTTCGTCCGGCCAAACGGAGCGGTGATCGTCGGCCACTCCGCCGGCGGCTGGGGCGCGCTGGCGCTGGCCGGGCAAAACCCGCCGGGGGTCGCCGCGGTGATCGCCTTTGCGCCGGGGCGCGGCGGCCATGCCAACGACCGCCCCAACCAGGTCTGCGCCCCGCACAGCCTGGTGAGCGCCGCGGCCGAATTCGGCAAGGCGGCGCGGGTGCCGGTGATCTGGCTGGTGGCGCGCAACGACAGCTATTTTTCAATCGCGCTGTCGCGGCAGCTCGCCGACGCATTCCGCGCCGGCGGCGACCGGGTGGATTTTCGCAGTCTTCCCGAGTTCCGCAGCGAGGGCCACTGGCTGGCGGAAAGCGACGGCGGCGAAGCGATCTATGGGCCGACCCTGGACAAAGCGATCAAGGCAATCGTCGCCAAGCCATCGAGGGCGGCGCGATGACCGTATATTTCCTCGCCAAATACCTGCATGTGCTCGGCGCCATCGTGATCCTGGGTACCGGCAGCGGCATCGCCTTCTTCATGCTGATGGCCCATCGCAGCGGCGACATCGCCTTCATCGCGCGTACCGCGGCCACCGTTGTCATTGCCGACATGCTGTTCACGTCGAGCGCCGTGGTGCTGCAGCCCGTCACCGGCGCCGCGCTGATGGTTTTGTCGTCGACATCGCTCACCGAACGATGGATTGAGACCGCGCTCGGCCTCTACATTGTCGCGGGGATGTTCTGGATCCCCGTGGTGGTCATGCAGATGGAAATGCGCGATCTCGCGCGAACCGCGGCGGCCAACCACACGCCGCTGCCGCCGCGCTATTTCATGCTTTATCGCCGATGGTTCCTGTTCGGCATTCCCGGCTTCGGCTCGGTCATGGCCATCCTGTGGCTGATGATCGCCAAGCCAGGGTTTTGAGGTGGTTGCCGTTTCTTATCCTCCTGGCGGGGGTCCGATCGAACGAAGTTCGGCTGAATTCCGCAGCGCCACCAGATGACGCGGCGTGCCAGCCGAAATCCAGCCAAAAACAAAGAGAGGGCCGCCATTCGGGCGGCCATTAATTAAAGGTCTCTCAGCCAGGTCAGCGCATACCGAACTGACCGATCGCCATCATGAGGTGATGCGGCTGGTGGTGTCCGCCCTGAACCATGATGCCCATAAAGCCGAGCGCCTTTAACCTGGTCAGCGGTTGCGCTTCGCTCGCCAAGACCGTGAGTTTTACGCCATTTGGCAGGTCTTCGCTGTTTGCGCTCCAACCGATTTCGTGCAGCTCGTTTACGTGTGCCGGGACCATGCGCTTGATCGCTTCCAGCGTGCGACCTTCGCCCGTCACCGTGATCTCGATGCCATTGTCAATCATGCGTTGGGCGGCGGCGGCGTGCAGCGTTACCTCATTCATGTCGATGAGGTGCTGTCTTAATGCGTCAATGTTGACCTTCGACCAGTCTGTATTGGGATCGGATTGCAGAATTTGAACGATCTCCTGGATGGCCCCGAACGCATCTTGCCCAGGCATGTTCGGTGTGCTGGTCGCGGCAGATTGCTGACCATGCATTCCGCCATGACCGCCCATACCGCCGTGCATTCCCATGCCGCCATGCATTGCATCCTGGCCCTGCATCATCTGACTATGCATCTGGCCCATCGTCTCGCCTTGCTGCATCTGACCATGCATGCCCATTGGACCACCCGACGGCATTTGTGCAAAAGCGTACGCCGTGGCGGCTAACAGGGCCGAAACGGCAAGCGTTGTCTTCCAGGGAAGTCTCGACATAAGAGCCTCTTTCACTTCGCGCCCCGCTTGCAATGTAGCCGTCAGCCCGCAAGGCCCATATGATCCTGATCATAGGGGTGTTGAAAGCACGATCTTTTCACCCTTGCGCGCGATCTCGCCGGATCGTTCAAGCGTGGCCAGTGTGCGATAAAGAGCTTCGTGCGTGAGGCCGATCTCGGCGGCAAGGTCTTTCAATGTTCCGCGTAGTTTGACGGTACGGCGATCAGCGCCAACGTTGAGCATCAGGAAATGGCGTACGCGTTCGCGCGCCGAACGAATGTTACGCTGCTCGAGGCGAGTGCGAAGGTTCATCACTTGCTGAGCAAGCGTTTCAGTGAAAGCCCGGGCAGCTTTCGGGTTTTCATCGAAGGCGGCCAGCATCTCGCGCCTGGGATATATGCGCACGATTGCATCGGTGTTGGCGATCGCATCACAATGATATTGAGGCGAAAACAACGAAGCCTCGGCGAGCGTTTCGCCCGGCCCGGCCACGTGCAACACAATTTCGCGTCCCGAGCGGTCGACGCGCGCCAGGCGAACATGACCTGCAACGACCTCACACAGGCCCAGGGTCTTGTCGCCCAGCCGGAACAACGATTCACCTGCCGTTAATTTGTAGTCAATCGCCGCCAACCGCGCAGTCACTGGCAACCATTCTCTCGCCGCCATTGGAGCATCCTGTCCGGGTTCGATCATCATAGCGAGGCGTAGTCGAATGTCCGCTTCGAGGTCTATCACGACCGGCTCGAGCCAGCGACAAGCCCGCCCATGTCTGCTATGCCGCCGGAGGCCTGACCCGGTGATCCATCGCTTTCACCAAGACCCTTGCGAAGCGTGATGGATACGCGGGCACAGGCGAGCGGAAGCACCGCCGTCCTTCGGACGGCCATGTCCGCGTATGACGCCATCATACTGTCGGTGTTGTTATATTATCGGTGTTTTCATGAACGGCTACTCCTCTCCCCACATCCTGGTGCTCGGCGCTTCCGGACTGATCGGCCGGTTCATCACCGACGACCTGCGCACGCGAGGCTTTCAGGTTACCGGTGTCGCCCGGCGGTTTGCCGCCTCGCAGCAGGCCACCTCGTTCGATATCGAACGGCCGATCCTGCTCATGGATGCCGAAGCGCTGGCGCGGTTGCTGCGGGAGCAGAAGGCCGGTTTGGTGGTCAACTGTCTCGGTGTGCTGCAGGACGCGCCCGGCAGCGACACCCGCGCGGTGCACCGCGACTTCGTCGCGCGGCTGCTGCAGGCCATCGAGCAGTGTGGCGGCGCGATGGCGCTGATCCACATTTCGATTCCGGGCGAGGCCGGCGGCGACCGCACCGCCTTCAGCATCACCAAGCGGGAAGCCGAACTCCTGATCGCCCATTCCGGCCTCCGCTATGCGATCCTGCGGCCCGGTTTCGTCGTAGCACCCTCGGCCTATGGCGGCAGCGCCATGCTGCGGGCGCTGGCGGCGTTTCCGATCGATCTTCCCGCGAAGGAGCGCGCGACACCGTTTCAGCCGGTCGCGATCGAAGACATTGCCGCCACCATCGCCTGGCTCGCAAATCATAGTTGGCCCGGCGGCGTGGCGTGGGACCTGATGCAGCCGCAGCCGATCACGCTGGGTGGGGTGATCGAGCAGTTCCGCTGGTCGTTCGGCACGTCGCGGTGGCCGCGGATCGCACTGCCGGCATGGCTATTGGATGTCGGCGCGAGGCTGGGCGATATCGCCAGCGGGCTCGGCTGGGCGGCGCCGATACGCTCCACCGCGATCGCCGAATTGCGCCGTGGCGTCACCGGCGATCCCGGGCCGTGGATGGCCGCCACCGGAATCGAGCCAACGACGATCGACGCGCGGATCGGCAGCCGCACCGCCAGCATCCAGGACAAATGGTTCGCGCGGCTGTTCCTGATCAAGGCGCTGACCATCGTAAGCCTGTCGCTGTTCTGGATCGTGTCGGGATTCATCGCGCTGGTGCTGTCGTATCCCGCCGCCAAGGCGATCCTGACCGCGCATCATGTTCCGCCGTCGCTGGCCGCGCCGCTCACCATCCTGAGCAGTCTGATCGACATGAGCGTCGGATGCCTGATCGCCGTTCGCCGCACTTGTGCCGCGGGATTGATCGCCGGCATCGTGGTCGCGCTCGGCTATATGGCAGGCTCGGCACTCTTGACGCCGGACCTGTGGATCGAGCCGCTTGGCGCGCTGGTCAAGACCGGCCCGGCCATCGTGCTGATGGGGGTGGCGCTATTGACCCTGGACAGCCGGTGATGGCGGCGGCCGCCGCAAAACCGTGGCCCGATGACGACGTCATCCTGTACGACGGCGTCTGCGTATTCTGTTCGCGCTGGATCCGCTTCATCGCCGCGCGCGACCCGGCGGGCCGGTTTCGTTTCACCGCCATCCAGTCGGAGTATGGGACGCGGCTGGCACAGGCGTTCGGCATCGATCCTGAAAATCCCGACACCAATGCCGTGATCCATGGCGGTGTCGCCCACTTCAAATCCGACGCCGCGCTGATGGTGCTGTCCAGCCTGCCGGGCTGGCGATGGGTGCGCGCGCTGCGCGCGGTGCCACGACCGCTGCGTGACGCGGTTTACAATGTAGTGGCGCAGAACCGGTACCGGATTTTCGGGAAGTATGAGGCCTGTTTTGTGCCCGACACGTCGTTCAGGGATCGGGTGTTGGAGTGAGCGGATTTGCTCACCGCTTGTAGCGCCCGCCGGAATTCGGGGAAGGCGCATGGTCCGACAAGTGAAGCAATTCACAAGGCGTCGGACCGGGTATGATACGTTGAACCGGCTTCAGAGATCGACGGCTGGAGGGACAATCGATGAACAGCGATGAAAGGTCAGCCACGACTGCCGAAGAATTCGTGGCTCTGGCCGCAGACAAAAATATCCGGCAAATTGTCGTTGACGGCGATTTGATCAACGTCCCTTCCGTGCGACTCGCTCCCGGACAGGTCCTGAGGGGACAACATGAATGCTCTTCCATCACTTTCGCCGCTGGGATCGACGGCGTTCAGTTGTCGTCGGACAACCGTATCCACAACATCCGTCTGAACGCCTCCGAAAACAAGCGCGCGATCTTCAACGACACCTCGGTCGAAAGTCTCGGGCGGATCGAGTTGCGCGGCGTCACGACGACCGGCTGCGTTCAGATTCTCGCCCGCGACAAGGTGCGCGGTGGCCACGTCGATGTGAATGGACTCGATATCATCGCGGCTGATGCGCGCGGCGAGAAAGAACGCCCGCACGGTTTCGGCGTCTATGTCATCAACGGTGCGTTCACGCTCTGGAACATGCAGCAGGATACCGGCGTGATCGTCAGCGCCGACCTCGTCGGCCTTTCGGCTGGTCGCGACGGCGCGCCGGTGCGCGGCAGCGGCATCTTCGTCAGCGGCGGCGGTGACAAGGCCGGCCGGCTCATCGTGCGGCGGCTGGAGACCGATGCAGTCTACAGCGACGGCGGCATTGCGTCCGGCACGGCGGATCAGATCAGCGGCGGCGTCTTTACCGTCTACGGCGCCTATGTCGATATCGTCAGGAATTGCGGCCCGGTGGTAACCTATGGCGTCAACGACATGGTGCTGGACAATTGGGGTGCGGTCGATCGCTGGACCGCGGACGCGAAAATCACCTCGCATGGCCCCAGCGGCATCGGCTTCGTCAACTTCGGCATCGTGCAGGAACTGAGAGTCAACGCGCCGATCGAGACCTTCGGTGCGGGCGCTCGTGGTTTCAATGTCTATGCCGGCACGGTCAATCTCGCGGAATTTGATCGTGTGATCACCCATGCCGACGGTGCGGTGGGCATTCAGATCGGCCAACCCATCGGCAGGCTCGTGGTCCGCCGTGGTATCGAAACGTTCGGCGGTACCGGACCATCATTGGTCAAGGGGGTCATCGTCACGCTGTCCGCGATCGCGCTGAGCATCAAGCCCGGAGGTTCGGCGCGCGAGATCGACATTTCGGGTGGCGTCAAGACCAACGGCGCCGGCGTGGCACCGATCGAGCAACATGGCGCGATCGAAACACTGCGCATCAGTGGCGGCTTCACCGCGGCCGGCGGCGGCCTCGAAAAAATATAGGGTCGAGCGTCGCGGCGAAACAGGATATTGCAATAGCGCCCGGGGCGAAGAAATCCGACGACAGCCTTGCGGGCGGGGATCGTTGAAATCGTGAACAGCATCGGTATCACGGCGCTCGATCTCGGCCTGCGCGGGGCGGCGGCTGGCCTGTTTCTGATGGTGATGGTGGTCATCCTGGCGAAGGCGCGGCCTCTCGATGCGATCAAGTGGCTCGCCGTCGCCATGTCCGCCACCGGCGCTGCCTATGCGATCGTCACGGCGCCACTGGTGCCGAAGGCGGTAACCGCGTGGACGATGCCGATCATTGCCGCCAGCCCGGTTGTCGTCTGGCTGTGGGCGCGGTCAACCTTCGACGACGATTTCGTGGTTCGACGCTGGCATGGTGCGCTCTGGCTGGCGGTGGTCGGGCTCGGTTTCCTGGCGTTCCTGGCCTGGACGATATGGCCGATGCTCGCCAAGGCCGGCGGCCGATCGCTGTCGATCGTGGATCTGGTCCTGGCAGTCTCTGCTGCCGTGCAGACGGTCCGGACCTGGGCCGACGACCTGGTCGCCGGCCGGCGCCGGCTGCGGCTCGCGGTTCTTGTCTTTTCGGTGCTGTTTATCGTCTTTGTGGCAGGCTCGGAACTGACATCCATCTCGTCCGCGCGCCTCGGCATTTCCGGCAGCCTCGCCACCGCACTGGGCCTCCTGGCCCTGGCGACATTGGCCGCATGGAGCCTGTTTTATCCGCCGGAAGCCAGGCCGGTCCTGGTCGCGATCGCAGCGGATGCTTCCGATAATGCCGATGGCGCGGCCCGGATCGAACCATCCGCCGATGGCGGTCGCGAGGCCATCGCGCCGCTGTTGTTGCGCCGCCTCGACCACCTGATGACCGTGGAGCGCGTCTACCGGCAGGAAGGCCTGACCATCGGCGCGCTGGCAGCCAAACTCGGCCTGACCGAATACCGGCTGCGGCAGGCCATCAACGAAGGCCTCGGCTATCGCAACTTCAATGCGTTTCTCAATCGCTACCGGCTGGACGAGGCCAGGGCGGCGCTGTCCGATCCCGCCCAGCGCGAGGTGCCGGTGCTGACGATTGCCCTCGACGCCGGATTCCAGTCGATCGGGCCTTTCAATCGCGCCTTCAAGGCCGATACCGGCCTGACCCCGACCGAATTCCGCCGCGACGCCCTCGCCCGCGCGCAATCCCCTGCGCCGGAAACAAGCGGCGATCTGGAAATCGGCCAGTCCGGCTGAGAATTCGGCTAGCCGAATACGGCATCCGGCGAGCGTCGGTGCACCGCGCCCGGCAGAACCGCTCGGTTCGATACCCGGAGCATTCCCATGACGAAATCCGATCACGCCAGTCCGACACCGGAACGATTGCACGCCCTTGATGCGGTCAGGGGATATGCCCTGCTGCTCGGCATCGTCCTGCACGCAACGCTTTCCTTCCTGCCCGCGCCGACCCGCATCTGGATCATCCAGGACAACCATCCCAGCATCACGCTCGCGGTGATCTTCTTTGCCATCCACGTGTTCCGGATGACGACGTTCTTCCTGATCGCCGGGTTTTTCGCCCACATGAGTTTCCATCGCCGCGGTCCCTCAGGCTTCATCAAGGACCGGTTGCAGCGCATCGCGGTGCCGCTGCTGGTCGGATGGCCGATCCTGGTTAGCGCGATCGGCGTGGTGGTTTTCTGGGCGGCCAGTTTCCCGCAGGGTGGTCCCCTGCGGGGTCCGCCGCACTGGCCGCCGACCCTGTCAAGATTTCCGCTGACCCATCTGTGGTTTCTCTATGTGCTGCTGGAACTCTATGCCGCGACGCTGGTGCTGCGCACCGCCGTGGCCTGGCTCGACCCTGGCGGCCGCTTTCGCGCCGGCGTCGACCGACTGATGGATCGGGTGATGCGCAGTCCCCTCGCTCCCGCGATCCTGGCGGTTCCCATCGGGATCGCCCTGAACCTCGATCCGACATGGATCGGGTGGTTCGGGGTGCGGACCCCCGACCAATCCCTGATCACCAACCTGCAGGCCGTGGTCGGCTTCGGCACGGCGTTCGGCTTCGGCTGGCTGCTGCATCGCCAGATCGGCTTGATCCGGAATCTCGAGCGACGCTGGCTGCTCAACCTCGTGCTCGCCATCATCTTGATCGCGGCGAGCCTCGTCCTCGCCAGCATGCCGGGACCGAGAGCGGAGACGATCCGGTTCGCCGGCGCGACCTGCTATGCGCTGGCGATCTGGACCACGAGTTTTGCCGTGATCGGCGCGGCGCTGCGTTTTCTGGCCGGCTTCAGCGCCACGCGGCGCTACCTCGCCGACGCCTCCTACTGGCTCTATCTGATCCACCTGCCGATCGTGATGGCGCTGCAGGTCGCGGTTTCCACCCTCGACTGGCCCTGGCCGGTCAAGTTCGCGGCATCCTGGCCATTGCGCTGCCGCTGATGTTCGCGAGCTATCAATTTTTGGTGCGCGACAGCTTCATCGGTATGGTGCTCAACGGCCGCCGGCAGCCGCGCCAGACAGAAACCATGGTTGCAAGCCAGAGTACCGCGTGAAGGCACCAAAGCAGCGGCCAAATCGATCGCATGGCCCGGCAGCTTTGGCCATGGTGGATGCAGCACCAGACACTCCCATCTCGTTTGTCACTTGATCTCAGCCATTGGCGCTCTAAATGAATTGACTGGCGCGCTTGCTGATGTATCGGGACAAACTGCGAGGGGACTCCACCATGGGATTTTCAGGCGGCTGCTCCTGTGGCGCGGTTCGCTACACCATCGGCGCGGAGCCGATTCGCGGCTTTCAATGCCAGTGCCGGGATTGCCAGATGGATTCCGGCGGTGGACACAGCTCGGTCCTGGTATTTTCGCGGGCCGCGTTCGAGATATCGGGCGAGGTTCGCGAAATCGCGCGCACCAGCGACCGGGGCGCGACGAAGCGAAAGGGCTTTTGCCCGAACTGCGGCGTGTCGCTCTACAACAAGCCGGACAAGAGTCCGGAATTCATCGGCATCTATGTCGGAAGCCTCGACGGCGCCGTGCCTTTCAAGCCGGCCATCGTTCTCTACGCCTCGCGCGGCCATGCCTGGGATTTTCTGGACCCTGAGGTTCCCAAGCTGCCGGAGTGGCATCCGAACGCGCAATAGCCGCACCGCTTCCATGTGCCTCCACCATGGGCTGACGCGCGTGCCCGACGCTGACGTGCAGCGTCCTGATGCGTCATCTTACGGCAGGCTGCTCGAACGCAGTACAATTCGAAAGTGAGCGCCGTGGGGCTCTACCGCGGAGGCCCAGATCTGGCCATCATGACGCTCGACGATTTTCCGGCAGATCGCCAGACCCAGCCCCATGCCGTGTGGCTTCGTCGTCACGAATGCCTCGAACACGCCGGTCAATCGCGCCGCATCGATCCCGGGCCCGTTGTCCAGCACTTCGACGATAATGGCATTGCGGTCCCAGACATCGGTCCTCACTTCCAGCATTCTGTCGCGAATCGCCAACTCCGACATCGCCTCGATGGCGTTGTGGACCAGGTTATAGATCAGCTGATGCAGCTGGCTTCCGTCGCCGTGGATGGCGGGCAGCTCCGCTCTCAGCCTGGTTCGCATCACCACGCCATGATGGTTCAACTCCGTCCGCGACGATTTCAAGACGTCGAGAATCAGTGCGTTCATGTCGACCGGCAGTCGCTTGCGGTCGATCCTGCCGAACAGGGAACGCAGCCCGTCCAGGGTTTCGTTGATGCGCCGGGCCGCATCCCCGGTCTCGTCGAGGATGGCGCGCAATTCCCCGACGTCCACCGGCGCCTGGTCGAGTATCAGTTGCGCCGAACTGGTGTTGAGCTCGATCGATCCCAAGGGCTGTTTCATCTCGTGGCTGATCGAAGCCGCGATCGCCTCAAAGGTCATGAGCTTGTTGTTCTGCTCGCTTTGCAGCTTCATGTTGGACCGTGCCAGCAGCAGGTACAGCCGCGTGGTCTCCGCCAGCAGGACAATCAGGACGATACTTGCCGTGATGACCGAAAACACCCGCCCGGCATAGAAGCCCAGGCTGAAACGGACGCTGGCAAACAGGCCGCTGAAGGCCAGTTCGCCGATGTAGACGAAAGCGACGACCATCAGCCATTGATTGAGCACCGATCGCCGGCGCAAGGCCAACACGGCGATTGCCCCCGCCGCGAACAATATGGCGAGCCAGATCGGATAAACCACCAACGGACTGATCCGGTTGGTGTCCAGGATGATGGGCGGCAGCAGATGCGTTCCGGCAGTGGCGAGCCATGTCAGGCCGCATGTCAAAACAACAGCTCCCACCACGCTCCAGCGAATTGCAAACTTCGCCGCCCGGCAAAAGCGGCTGGGTACGGTTGTCGATGGCGAGCACGGCGTAGGCCAGCAAGGATGCGGAAAAACCGATATGCCAGAAGATAAAGAGCCACGAGCCGGTCTGGATATTGGCGCCGAGCAGTCCTGTCGGCGAAAACGCGCCACTGAAAGTAAGCGCATGCGGGACGACGATCAGCCCGGTGAAAAGATATCCGCTGGCAAGGGCCAGCAGCGCGCGCGAGCCGGCAATGGAAAACTGTGAAAACAGCAGGACTGCCGTTATCAGGTCGGTGACGAAAACGATCGCATCCAGCAGCGGGAAGAATATGTTCAGCGCCGTCAGCGGCCTGCCGGCGAACGGCGCGATCATGATGAAAGCGACGAAGGCGACTGCCGCGACGGCGATGGCAAGCCAAGTCTGTAACGCTGTAGGCGGCAGGTCGGACAGCCAGGGAGCCGATCTGTCCGATTCAATACCTGTTACGGCCGTCATGCCGGTTACAATCGGCTCGTGAAGGTGAGCAGATTGTTACACTTCCGGGCGGAGGCCGTCCAGCGCTGCGAGCGGCTTCCGGCCGAGTTCCGGAACCCGATACCGTCGGACGCTATCGGCAGGTTTGAATGACGAACTTTGCAGGCAAATTCAAATCAAAGGCCCGCAACGGCGCTGACGACCGGCCTCAGTTCTTCCGCCCCGCGATACACCATTCCAAGGGCGACGTAGAGAATCACCACCAGGCCGAGGTAGCCGATCCAGCGGTATTTATTCAACAGGTCGGCAATGAACCGCGCGGCGACGCCCATCAGGAAAATCGACAGGCTGAGCCCGAAGATGAGGACCACCGGATGCTCGCGCGCGGCGCCGGCGACAGCCAGCACATTGTCGAGCGACATCGAGAGGTCGGCGATGATGATCTGGCCTGCCGCCTGGGCCAGCGTCTTGCGCGGGGCGTGGCCGGCGACGGTGCCGTCCGCGTTGATGTCAATTCCGGTCAAGGCCTCGACGGCGTCTTCCCTATCCTGATTGGCGGTGGCGCGAAGCTCACGCCACATCTTCCAGCACACCCAGAGCAACAGGACGCCGCCCGCGAACAACAGGCCGACCAGCTTCAGGAGCTGCGTCGTGATTGTCGCGAACAGGATGAGCAGGACCGTGGCGCCGGCCATGCCGAACAGGATGGCCCGCGTGCGCTGCTGCTCCGGCAATCCGGCCGCGGCCATGCCGACGACGATGGCATTGTCGCCGGCCAGCGCCAGGTCGATCATCACAACCTGGAAAAGCGCGGCCATCGCCGCAGGCGTAAATAGCTCCGTCATCTTTGGCGCTTCAGGGCAGCATCGAAAGCGTGTCGAACCAGTCGAGCACATTCTTCGGATCGCTCATCTTCGCGGCGACGATCCAGATGAAGGCGAACCCGTAGGAAATATTCCAGATCGTTGCGCCATGCCCGTCACGGCTCGCTTTGGTGATACGGGCGTACAGGGCGACACCGCATGCCATCACCAGCGACAGGAGACTGAGAACGGGAGGCACCAGCGGCAGGGGGACCAGGAAGAAAAGCACGACAGCCGGCGCCGCGGCGATCGCGAGCAGGCCGACCGGATCCGGAAAACGAAAGCGGCGCGCGATGGCGAATTTGCGTCCAGCGCCATATTCCACGTTACCGAAAGCCATTGAAACGCTCCATTGCCGGTGCTGCGCGATTGCGCGCCGCATCGCAGGATGCCGGCCCCGTCGAGGGCAGCGGGCGTCCCATTTGTTGAGGATAGGAGCGTGGCTCGGGATGGGTATCCGTATGGATCGGGTGGTAGTTCTACGGGGAGATCCGCCCAAGGCGGATGGCCTGCCGCACCAGTCCGGCAATGCTCTCGGCCTGCATCTTCTCCATGACCTCGGCGCGATAGCTCTCCACCGTGCGCACCCCGATGCCGAGCCTGGCCGCGATGGCATGGCTGGTGAATCCCTCCACCACCAGGTCGAAGATCTCGATCTGGCGCGGCGTCAGCCGGGCAAACCGGGCGGCGGCCGCGCCTTGCGATTTCTGCAAATCCTGCTGCTGCTGGCCCCAGGCGAGCGCGCGATTGATCGCGGCAACCAGTTGCATGTCATCGACCGGCTTTTCGATGAAGTCCCGGGCTCCCGACTTGATCGCGGCCACCGCCATCGGCACGTCGGCGTGACCGGAGATCAGCACCACCGGCATGGCGATGTCGCGCCGGGCGAGCTCCCGCACCAGGCCCAGGCCGTCCGTGCCCGGCATCCTCACATCGGCGACGATGCAGCCCGGCTCCGGCTTTTCGAGCCCCGCCAGGAACACGTCGGCCAACTCGCAGGCCTGCACCGAATAGCCGAAAACGCTGAGCATCTCGCCCAATGCGTCCCGGACAGCTTCATGATCGTCAATCAGAAAGATCGTCGGAGCGGCCACGGTCAGCGCTCCCGCGAGCGGTCGAGCGGCACCGAGAACCGGAACTCGGTTGCGCCGGGCTTGCCGGAATGCAGCCATACGCGCCCGCCATGCGCTTCCATGATGGAAGCGCAGATCGAAAGGCCGAGGCCGAGGCCATCCTGCTTTGCGCTCGTGAGCGGATCGAACAGCCGGCCGGCCAGTTCGCCGTCGATGCCGGGTCCGTTATCCAGTACGCCGATCTCGACGCGTGGCGGGGCCGGGTGCCGCCGCGCCACGACAACAACCTGTCCATCCGACTGGCCCGCGGCGGCGATGGCATCGACGGCGTTGTGGACGAGATTGAGCACCACCTGCTCCAGTTGAACCCGGTCGCCATGCAGATCGGGCAGGTCGGCGGGCGCGTCGAGTTCGATGCGGACATGCCTGGCGGATGCATCGGCATGGGCCAGCGTCATCGCCTCCCCGAGCATGTCGCGGGTGCCGATGGTGCTGACATGCGGATGGCCGCGGCGAATGAAATCGCGCATCCGCCGCACGATCTCGCCGGCGCGGTCGATGTGCGTCAGCATGGCCGACAGGTTGTTGTCGGCCCGGGACAGATCGCCGCCGGGCGTGCGCAAAAGATGCTGCGCGGATCGCCCGAGCGCTCGGGCCGCGGTCATCGGCTGGTTGATCTCGTGGGCCAGCGCCGACGCCATTCCGCTCACCAGGTTGACGCGCGCGACCTGGGCGGCTTCCGCCTGCCGCTCGGCAAGGCGCGCCTGGGCGTCGCGGGCGATCCGATCGGAATGTCGGCGTTCGCTGACGACGACACCAACGATGAGCCCGGTCACCGTCAGCACCAGCACCAGGGTCTGGAATTCGGTGAATTCGCCGGCATCGTAGCCGGAGAAATGCAGAAGCCCGATGATGCCGAACTGCGCGGCGGCAAGGCTGAAGCAGGCACCGTCGACGCCATGGCGAACCGCGGCGATCACGACCGGCACGAACAGCAGGTAGAACAGCGTGAAGCGATGCGCCCCCTCGCTGCCGACGATCAGCCAGAGCGCCGTGCCGATGAGGCAGAAATACAGTGCGCCTTCCGGCGCAAGTGCAAGCAGGCGACGGGTTTCAAGCCGCCCCGGAACGCTGAACCGCAGCAGCAGCGGCGTGACGACGGCAATGCCGATGGTGTCGCCGATGATCAGGGGACGCGCGACCTGCATCGCATCGCGCAGCTCGAATTGACCGGCGGCGAGCAGGAACGCGTTCAGGAGCATCGTATCGAGCACGGCGCCGGCAAGACCCGCCGCGAGCAGGATCAGGACATCGCGAAGATGGGTCAGATCGGCATCGATCCGGAAGTATCGTTGCACCAGCGCGGCGACCGCGGTGTAGGTCAGCGCGTTGATCGCGGCCACGCCGATGTCGATCGGCCAGTCGACGTCGTTCTGCAGGACCAGGGTCTCGGCGACAACCATCCCCGCAAACAGGATCAATCCGCTCCTCGGTCCGCCACGGACCAGGAGCGCGAAAGCCACGCCGAGACCCGGATCCCACGGCGTGATCGGCAAACCCTTGTGAACGTGAATGAAGCTCACCCATTCGAGAATGACGTAAGCCGCCAGATACAGGACGATGGCCGCCCATTTCGACGCCTGCTCCGATGAACGGAGCTGCAACCATTCCCTTTGCAGGACGGGGGCGGGCATGTCGCTCTCTGGCACAGGGTCATCAACCCGGCGGTCGTCGAACCCGATCGGGAAACCCGTTGCATAGTGACGGACCGCCGGCTCGCGGATCCCCTCGATAACCCAGGGTTTTCCAAATGTCCAAGTTCGAGTTTATCGGCAACCTGATGATCGCGGCGGCGCGCCACCATTCACCGGCGATAAAGCGGAGGGTGACGGCTGCGCAAGCTCGGGTTTTTCTGCTTTAATGCCGTGATCGTCCGCCACCGGGGGTCGTGCATGATTACCTCGCCACCGAAGCCTCCGCCGTACACGCGACCGGAGTTGGGTACGTGGCCCTTTGGCGCCAACGTCAAATGTTCGGTGCGCCAGTGGATCGCCACCTCGCCGCTGACGATTCAGGCCGAGATCAAGGGCGATCCCAAGATTTTCACGGGCGTCTCGATCAACGCGGCGTCGCTGACTCTGCAAAAAGTGAATCCGGCCGATCTGCCGCACCTTCCGGGCAGGCCGACCACGGCGATCTACGACTGGGTCAGGACGCCGGCCGGATCGTCCGATGGTGCGCCGCTGCACGTCGCCACCGGCAACATGGTCGAGGTGTCAGTCGCCTTGAACCTGCCATTCGGCACGCCGCCCGGCCGGTTTTCGGGGACCCTTATCATCGGCGGCGATCCCTTCGGCGGCACGCTGAACCTCACGGGAACCTGCCTGTCGTTCGATCCGACGTCGCCGATCGGCCGGAAGTACACCGCCCTCGGCGGCGCCAACGTACTCGGAAATCCGCTCGACCTGCCGCACGACCTGCCGAATGGGCTCGGTTCGATGATGCACTTCGAGCACGGCGCGATATGGCAGGTGTCGGCGACCGATGCGTTCCTCGTCGGCAATCCGATCCTCGGCAAATGGAACGACAACACCGTCACCCAGAATAATATCCGCCAGACCCTCGGGGTCCCGATCGAGGACAGCTTCACGACCTCCAAGTCCGGCTTCGCACAACGCTTCAAGGACGGTCTGATCGTGGTGCGCGCGGACAAACGGGCGTGCGTGGTCTATGGCGCGATCTGGGACTGCTACAAGGGTCTTGGTGACGTCCGCGCCCCCGGACGCTTGCCGGCGATCGGCTGGCCGACGTTCGACGAGATGGGCTGGCAAGGCGGCCGCCTGTCGCCGTTCGACCAGGGTGAGATTCATTACTCGGGTGCAACGGGCGCGCATGAGGTGCGCGGGGCGATCCTTGCCCGCTGGAAATCGGCGAACCTGTTCGGCACGTTGGGCCGGCCGACCAGCAACGAGATCGTCGCCGCCGACGGCGTTGGACGCTACTCCCGCTTCGAGCATGGCATCATCGCCTGGGTCGCCAGGTTCGGCGCATTCGAGGTGCCGGCTGCGCTCGCCACCGCCTGGGAGCACGCCAAGTCGATGAACGGATGGCTCGGCTATCCCACCGCCGTCACGCAGAATGCCCGACCACCCCAGTCCACAAAGGTCGGCACGCTGGTCCGGTTCCAGTATGGATCGGGATATCTGCTGGCCGGCAATGAAGTCATCATCGTCCCGGACGAGAAGACCTTCTCGGCACAGATCGAGACCCCGAGCGGAACGGCGCTGGGAGGCCAGGTCTCGCTGACCGTCCGAAGCAACGCCACCTGGGACTTCACCTGCCACGTGCACGACAGCGGCGCCGACGACTACAGCTTCGGCGTCCGCCTGATGCTGACCACCGCGAACGGCGTTGCCCTGGCGCTGCAGGCCAGCGGTTCGGTCGAGGGCCATATCATCGGCGACAGCGGGCGGAATTTTAGCCACACCGAGTTGAACACGATCACCGATCCTGCCCAGGCCGCGGACCTGCAGCTCAAGCAACAGATCGTTTTTCTTCAGGATCATTGGCCTGATATCGCCGATGCGAAGTTTTCGGTGGCCCACTCCTACAAGGACACCGGCGCGCTCGGCACGCTTGAGGACGCCGTGCACGATATCGCAAGCTGGCTGGTCGGCGCGGCGGTCGGCGGTCCTGCGCTGGCCACTATCGTCCTGCTCGGCAGCAGCCTCGGCAAGCACCTCGGCGTTCGCGTGGTCGGGCCGGGCGGCATCGTCGGCGTCATCGTCGCCGGCGCGTCCGTCATGGTGCTCGGACCGCTCGGCTTCACGGTCGGCATGTTGGCCGGAGCGGTCGGCGCGGCCGTCATCAAGTATCGCACCATCAGCGACGCCGAATACGCCTTCGCCAACCGGATCTTCAAGGGACAGCTGCCGCCGCAAAGCCAGCTGATCCTGACCAATGTCGCCTCGACCGACAGCAACGCCGACGGCGGCCGCAAATTCACAATGCCCAACGTTGACGGCTCGATCCTGCTGAACCTCGGCGAGGCATGCTTTCACGACCCCATGAACTGGGCCGGCACGGTAAACTACTTCCGCCCGGGCCAGTGCTTCATTCACGAATTGACCCACGCCTGGCAAATTTACCACCGCACCTCGCTGGGCGTGCTTTGCGACTTCGTGACGAAACGACGCGCCGCCGTCGACGCGGATGCCTATCATTATGGCACGCCCGATACGGCGTTCGTCGACTTCGGCCTGGAGCAGCAGGCCCACATCGTCGACGATTGGTACGGCGGCAGCCGTACCGCCGCTTTCGGCCACACCTCCAACATGAACGACCCGGAAGACTTCCAGGACCCCTTCTTCCATTACATCGCCAACAACATCTGGCTCGGAGACCCGGGATGACGCGAGGCGGTTGGCGTAGCTCTTCCGTTGCGGATTTGGGCCGCTGAACCGGCCTTCGCCGGCATGGTGGAATACGCCGCCGGCGCCAGGGAACGGCTGGCAGCGCATCTTCCCGACATCGATGGCTGCGACCGGCGGTTATTTCCGCCTACAGGCGCACGTCGATCGAACTGAGGATATTGGTGGTGGTGTCGATGACCTGCAGCGCCTGCTGGGTCTTGCCGAACGACAGCGGAAAACGCGCGCACTGGTCGGACAGCTGAGCCAGCCGTTTGCGCTCACTGGACAGAATGGTGTTGGACTTTTCGATGGCGAACTTGATGACACCGCGCATCGGATTGTTGTCGCCGAAATCGGTCATGTCCCTTTCCATCGTGATCAGATATTCGTAGCTCGAAAGCTCCTCGGAAATCTGCATGAGCTCGCGGATCGTCGACTTGATGCAATCGGCATCGCCGCTGGAAAGATCGGTTCGTTTGGAGGTCTGGACGAGGTCGCCCATCAGGTTCTGAAACAGCGGCTTGATGTCCTCGACTTTCCGAAAGTCGCTCTCGGAAATGACGCCGCCGCTGGATGGATTCGGCACCAGCAGGACCACCGCCAGGACGAACCCGAAGCCGAAGCCCAGCGACGTCTTCCATCCACGCGCATTGCCGACGCCGGTCGCGACCATTCTGGATCAACCCTGAAAAGCTGCCGGATCGAGCATAGTCCCGGCGGCCCGGTTTCGCCAGCGCCGATCGGAAGGCGCGCCGCCACGACCCTGCGGTTCGGTTGTCCGGCATCGGCTTTGGTGTATGATCCGGCACCGCTGGCAGGAGCAGGCTGTGCATATTCGGCTGGATCCACCGTGTGATGCGCCCGACATGCCGATCCACGGATCGCGCGTGAGGCGGAGGACGGCGGGGTGAGCGAACCGTCGCAACGGGCATTCCGCGCCGTGGCGCTGCAGCGGGCCGCATCGCCCGAACAGCTCGATCACCTGGTCGGCATTACCAAACCGTTCGACTGGATCCTGACGCTGGTGGTTTGCGTGGCCCTGGCAGCCGCGCTGACCTGGGGCGTGGTGGGGCGAATTCCGACCCGCGCCGCCGGCGAGGGCATCCTGATCAGCGGCGGTGGTCGCGTCGTCGATGCGGTCTCCGCCGCCGCCGGACGGCTCTCGTCGGTCGATGTCGCGGTGGGGGACCACGTCCGGCAAGGTGAGGCGATCGCCCGGATCGCCCAGACCGATATCCAGCAGCGCCACACCAGCGCGATCGAGGTGTTTCGCGAACGCCAGCGCGAGCACGCCGACCTGACCGCGAAAGTCGCCAGCGAGCTCGCGTCAAAGAGCCAGAATTTCGCCAAGCTCGAGGCGGCGTTCGACCAGGTGGTGAAGGCGACCGACCAGCGGATCGATTACCTGACGGTCGACCTCAAGAACCTCGAGGACCTGCTGGCCAAGGGCTACACCACCCGTCGCAATGTCGAGGATCGCCGGCGCGACCTGACCGATGCGCAGCAGCGAAAGGAAGATGCCAAGAACGAAATCCTCAAGTTGAGATCGCAAAAGACCGATCTGGAGACCCAGCGCGATCGCGAAATCCAGCAATCGGAATTCACCCTCAACGAGGCGCGCCGGCAGATGGACGCGATCGCCGGAACGTTGAACCAGAACACCCAGGTCATCAGCCCGATCGAAGGGCGCGTTCTCGAGGTCAAGGTCTCCTCCGGCTCGGTACTCGCCGTCGGCACACCGGTGGTCGCCATCGAAAGCGAGGGCACCGAGCTCGAGGCGCTGGTCTACATTCCGGCGGAGCGCGGCAAGAACGTCAAACCGGGCATGCAGGTCTCGATCGAGCCGAGCACGGTGAAGCGCGAGGAATTCGGCACCATGGTCGGCACCATCGTGACGGTGTCGGACTTTCCGATCACGCCGCAGGGCATGGCCGCGGTGCTGCACAACGACAGCCTGGTCAGCCGGTTTTCGCACGATGGCGCGCCCTATGCGGCAAGGGTCATCCTGCAACAGGATTCCGCAACCGTCAGCGGCTATCACTGGGCGGTCGGACAGGGGCCGCCAGTTCACCTCACCAGCGGAACGCTGACGCGCGCGGAAGTCACCACGCGAAACCAGCGCCCGCTCGACCTGGTGCTACCTCTCATCAAGCGGCTGACCGGAATTGATGGATAACGCCCCTTCGTCCCCGCCGAGGCGCAGCCGTCAGCTGCCGCGCGCCCGCAAGCCGTTGCGGCGCGACGCGGTGAAGCGGACACCGACCATCCTGCAGATGGAAGCCGTCGAATGCGGCGCCGCGGCGCTGGCCATGGTGCTGGCCCACCATGGCGCCTGGGTCCCGCTGGAGCAGCTCCGGGTCGCCTGCGGGGTGTCGCGCGACGGCAGCAAGGCCAGCAACATCGTCAGGGCGGCGCGCCGCTTCGGTCTCGCCGCCAAGGGTTTTCGCAAGGAGCCCTCGACGCTGCACGAGTTGCCGATGCCCTGCATCATCCACTGGAACTTCAATCATTTCGTGGTGCTGGAAGGCATCTCCGGCGACCGCGTTTATATCAACGATCCGGCGATCGGACGGCGGCGGATCGACATGGCGGAACTGGATCTCGCCTTCACCGGCGTCGTGCTGGTGTTCGAGCGAACCGAGGCGTTCAGCAAGCTCGGCCGCAAGCCGCAGGGCCTGCGTCTATTGCTGCGCGAGCTGCGCGGGTCGAAAGCCGCGGTCGGCCTGCTGGTGGTGGTCAGCTTCGCGCTGATCGTGCCCAGTATCGTGGCCGCGGGATTTTCCAAAATCTTCGTCGACGACATCCTGATCCGGCACAGCAGCAGCTGGCTGGTGCCGCTCCTGATCGGCATGGCGGTGACCGCGATGTTCCGCGCCGTCCTGACCATCCTGCGCCAGTCGCTGCTGCTGCGGCTGCAGACCAAGCTGGCGGTGGTCATGATCAGCCGTTTTCTGTGGCACGTCATGGCGCTGCCGGTCGAGTTCTTCACCCAGCGCCATGCCGGCGATATTGCCAGCCGGGTGTCCGCCAACGAGCAGATTGCCCGCCTGCTCGCCGGCGGCATCGCCGCCAACGCGCTCAACCTGACATCGATCGTGTTCTTTGCCGCGGCGATGGCGATCTACGATGTCCCGCTGGCGGCGATCGGCGTCAGCATGTCGCTGCTGAACGTGCTGGCGCTGCAACTGATCGGCGGGCGCCGGGAGGATCTCAGTCGCAGCCTCGGGCTCGAACAGGGCAAGCTGGTGGCCGCCACGGTCAGCACCGTGCGCACCATCGAAACCCTGAAAGCGAGTGGCCTCGAGGACGAGGCCTTCGGTCAATGGGCCGGGATCCAGGCCAAGGCGCTGAATGCGGAGCAGGAACTCGGGGTATCCTCGATCTTTCTCGACACCCTGCCGACGCTGTTCTCGGGGCTGACGTTCGCCGCGATCCTCGGCATCGGCGGGCTGCGGGTGATCGAGGGCTCGCTCACGCTCGGCAGCCTGGTCGCTTTCCAGTCACTGATGGCCAGCTTTTCGGGACCGGTCAGCGACCTCGTCAGCTATGCCGGCAGCCTGCAAACCATCAAGGGCGCGTTCGAGCGGCTCGAAGATGTCTACAATTATCCGCGCGAAAATTCCGGCAAGGACGTCGCCGCCGCGGATCGCTTCACCCCGAAGCTGCCGGGCGGCATCGAACTCAACAGCATTGAATTCGGCTACTCGGTGCTGGAACCGCCGCTGCTGGCCGACCTCTCCATCGCCATCCGGCCCGGCGCCCGGGTGGCCCTGGTCGGCGCCTCCGGCAGCGGAAAATCCACCCTCGGCAAGTTGATCTGCGGACTTTACAAACCGTGGGCCGGCGACATCCGCATCGACGGCTGGACCTTGCCGGAAATCCCGCCGCAGGTATTCGCCAACTCGATCGCCTATGTCGACCAGGACATCTTCCTGTTCGAGGGAACCGCGCGCGACAATCTCACCCTGTGGGACCCGACCGTGTCAGAAGAGGACCTGTCGCAGGCGCTGAAGGATGCCGTCATCCATGACGACATCGCGACGCGGGCGGGCAACTACGACTGCTACGTCAACGAAGGCGGCACCAATTTCAGCGGCGGTCAGCGCCAGCGTATCGAGATCGCGCGGGCGCTGGTTTCCAATCCGTCGGTGATCGTGCTCGACGAGGCGACCAGCGCGCTCGACCCGATCACCGAAAAGATCATCGACGACAATCTGCGGCGCCGGGGCTGCACCTGCATCATTATCGCGCATCGCCTGAGCACGATCCGCGACTGCGACGAGATCATCGTGCTGCAGAACGGCAGGATCGCCGAGCGCGGCACCCATGAGCAGCTGGTCCTGCTTCAAGGCGCCTACGCGAAACTGGTGGCCCAGGAATGAATGACCCCCTCACCCAGCGGGCGCCGGTCGCGGCCGATCCGGAGGCCGCCACCCGCCTGCCGGGACGCATCGTGCTCGATGGCCGCCGCCCGCAACTTCTCGATCATCGCGGCTACGTGCTGCAGGTCGTGGCCGGCTATGCCGACGTTTTCGCCGTCCGCATGGACGAAGGCCGCAGCGGCGCGCGACACCATCTGTTCCGGGTCGAGAGCGGCGAGATCATGCTCGACCTGCCGGACGCCGTCGACAGTTCCGGCAGGCGCATCCAGGTGATCGCCGTCGGCGGTCCCGGGGCCGAAGCCCTGCTGACGCCGCGCCCGCAATTTTCGGACGTCGACCAGATTACCGGCTGGATTACCCGGCTCGCCAGGCTGATCGCGGGTCCGAACCCGAGTTGGGACATGGGCGAGGTGGCGGACGATGGCGCCGCCGAACTCGCCCCCGGCGAGCGGCGGCGCGGTCCGGTGCGCGACATCGTCTGGGTTACCCTCGAGGCCGGTGCGGTGAAACTCATGGGGCTCGATCCGGCGTTGCTGGCCGCAGGTCCGCCGTTGCCGCTGACGTCGGGGATGTGGATCGAGGCCGGCCCCTCGGCATGCCGTGTCGCCGGCAGTGCGGCCACGCCGGATGCGGACCTGCTGTGGCGCGCCGTCGATCAATTCCATCCGGGCGCCATGGCCAGTATCCGGGATCATCTGGTGCGCGATGTCGGCCGCGAGACCCAACGCCTCGCCCGCCGCGGTGAGCTCACCACCGCACAGACGTTCGACTCCTTCGACCGCCTTTCCGCGATCGTGATGCCGCGCTCCGGCCACGCCAAGGTGGAAGCCGACCCGTCGGATCCGCTGCTCGCCGCCTGCCGGATGGTCGCCGAAGCAATCCGCTCGCCGTTCGTCGTGCCCGCGCGCGCCGCCCCGAACCGGCAGGACTTCGCCGACGTCGTCGACATCGCACGAACCGTGCGGCTGCGGGTTCGCCAGACGCTGTTGCGGGGTGACTGGTGGCGGCAGGATGTCGGTCCGCTGGTGGCCTGGCACGGCGAAGGGCGCCATCCGGTGGCGCTGATCCGCGGCCCACGACGTCGTTACACCATGATCGAGCCGGCAACCGGAGCGCGCCGCGCGGTCGACCGCTCGCTTGCCATGGAGCTGGCGCCGGAAGCCGTGACGTTCTATCCCGCGCTGCCGTCGCGCCCGGTGCGGTTTCGCGATCTCCTGACCTTCTCGATCCGCCATTCCAGCGGCAATGTCGGCCGCATTGCGCTGGCCGTCGTCGCGATCGGCCTGTTGTCCTTGATCGCACCGCTCATCACCCAGCTTCTGATCAGTTCGGTGATACCCCGCACCGAACTCGACCAGCTGGCGTTCTGCGCCCTTGCGCTTGCCGTGACGGCGGTCGCCATGGCGGGTGTCCAGGCGATGGAAGGGCTTGCCATGCTCCGCCTGGAAGGCCTGATCGACTGGAAGCTGCAGGCCGCGGTGATCGACCGCCTGCTCAGGCTGCCGGCGTCGCTGTTTCGCGAATACACGGTCGGCGATTTTGTCGACCGCTCGATGGGCATCGATGCCGCGCGGCGGATATTCACCGGACGGGTGCTGCGCGGGATGATGGCCGGCCTGTTCTGCTGGTTCAGCATCGCCTTGATGCTCTACTACGATCTCAAGCTCGGGCTGGTCGCGTTTGCGCTGACGATTCTCAGGGCGACCGTGATCATCGCCACCAGCGCCATCCGCCTGCATCACGAGAACAAGCACTTCAACCTGCAGGGCAAGATCGGCGGCTTCGTGCTGCAGCTGGTCTCCGGAATCAGCAAGCTGCGCGTCGCCGCCGCGACGTTTCGCGCGCTCGCGGTGTGGTCGCGACAGTTCGCGACCCAGAAACAGTATTTCATCGCCTCGCAGCGCACCGCCAACGCGCTCGGCGTGTTCGAGACGTCGTTTCCGACCATCGCCACGCTGATCATTTTCGCGGCGGCGGGACTGGCGGAGAACAAACTTCTGCAGGACGTCGGCGGCTTCTTCGCCTTCTTCACGGCATTCGGCCAGTCGATGGGTTCGGTCGGCGCCTGGGCGTCGGGCGTCAGTGAATCGCTGATCGCCATCCCGCGCCTCACCCGCCTGCGGCCGCTGATCTCGGCCGCGGTCGAGGTTTCGGAGGACCGCAAGCCGCCGGGCGAATTGTCCGGGGCCGTCGAGTTTTCCCGCCTGACCTTCCGCTACGGCGCCGGCGGCCCGCCGGTGCTGGACAATGTCGGCTTGCGGATCGCGCCGGGCGAATATGTCGCGATCGTCGGCCCGTCGGGCAGCGGCAAATCCTCCCTGTTCCGGTTGCTGCTGGGCTTCGAACGGCCGGAGTCCGGCGCCGTATTCCTCGACGACAAGGCGCTCGACACGCTCGACATCAGCGCGGTGCGGCGCCAGCTTGGGGTGGTGCTGCAGAATGGCAAGCTGGCGACCGGCAGCATCTACGAAAACATCTGCGGCGGCGTCCAGCTGCCGCTCGAGCAGGCGTGGGAGGCGGCGCGGCTGACCGGGCTCGATACCGACATCAAGACCATGCCGATGGGCATGCACACGGCGATCGCCGAAGGCGTCAACACGCTGTCGGGCGGACAGCGGCAGCGCATCATGATCGCCCGCGCGATCGCGCGCCGGCCCCGAATCCTGCTGTTCGACGAGGCGACGAGCGCGCTCGACAACCAGTCGCAGGCGATCGTCAGCGCCTCGCTCGGCAACCTCAACGTCACGCGGATCGTGATCGCGCATCGGCTGAGCACGGTGCGCGAGGCCGACCGCATCATCGTGCTGGTCGACGGCAAGGTCGTGCAAACCGGAAGCTTCGCGGAACTCAATAGCACGCCGGGAATGTTCGCCGACTTCGCGCGGCGACAGCTGCTGTAGTTTAACAAGACAATCACGGGGAATCGGCGATGCGAAAAGTCCTGTATATCTTCGGATTGCTCTCGGATGCCGACGTCGCCTGGATGGCGCAGACGGGAATCCGGCGGCGTTTTGGCGATGGCGACGTCATCATCCGGGAAGGCGAACGCACCGATTCCCTGATCATCGTGCTCGAGGGCGAACTCGTGGTCACGACCCGGCGGCTGGGACAGATCGCGCGGCTCGGCGTCGGCGAGGTGGTCGGCGAAATATCGCTGGTGGATTCGGCGCCGCCGCTGGCCACCATCACCGCCAGCGGAGGCGGCCTGGCGCTGTTCCTCGACAAGGCCAAGCTGATGCAGAAGCTCGGCGCGGATGACGGCTTCGGCAGCCGGTTCTACCATGCGCTTGCGGTGTTCCTGGCCGACCGGCTTCGCGAAGCGCGCGGCAGCCAGGCTGGAGATGCGGGGATTTCGGACGAGACGGCCATCGCGCAGGACGAACTCGACACCGGCATCCTCGATCGGGTGTCGACCGCCGGAGACCGGTTCAGCCGGATGTTGCGGACCTTGAGCAGCAGCAGGGTTTCGAACTAGGGCGGAGCGGCGTTTCTTACCTCGCCCCGCCGACTTGCTCCAGTGTGACCCACCGCACGGTGGCCTTGCCGAACCATGGCTAGCTTGCGGGTCATGACGGGCGATGGTCGCTCGTTCCCAGATCACATGGAGACGTGTCATGACCAGCTTCAGCAGCGAACTGAGCCTCAACGACCTCGAAGCCGCCAGCGGCGGAATGCGCAACCTCGCCAACGATCCGGGCTATCACGGGCCGACCCTTAGCAAGGGCGGCACGGTGGGTGGCGGCGATACCATCGACGGCATCCCGTGGGGCGGCAAGCCCGGCGACGGTTCGTGGGGTGTCGTGAACGGCAACCTTCCCGGCGCCGGAAACTGGGGCAACTGAAATCGGAATATCGCGTAGCGCGCCGGTTCACGCCGGCGCGCTTCGCATGGCGCGACGGCCGGATCATGTAATCCTGCCCACTTTCTGAGGATTGCCGAAAATGATATCATTGCCACCGCCAGACAGGTGAACGCACCAAGGAGAAGCAGGCATGGACAACCGAAAAAACGATCCGGCAAAGCAAAGCCCCGCCGAAGTCTCACCCAACAATCTCAAGATCGGCAAGATCGAACTCAGCGACGAAGAATTATCCGGGGTGTCCGGCGGTAACAGCAAGTTGCTTCAGGCGTGCGCGACAGGGCAGCATATCAAGGAAGCCAAGATCACTTGAGAAGCGCGACATCGGGAATTGGACCAGGTTGGCGCTCGAAGTGAAGCTGGTGCGTGAAGCTAGTGCGTGAAGCTGGCGCCGGTAACCAAACCAGCGCCTTTCCGGTAGCATCGAAAGAAGGAGGATAGCCGTGACGAAGAACGTGAACCCAACGCCGTCCCTCGCCGGGATCCAGGATGAAATCGCCGATGCCGACCTCGACAAGGTCTCCGGTGGGGATAAGGCGAAGACTGCGCCGAGCCATCCTTCCGTCTCGGAAATCGTGATCACGAAGTCGACAGACATCGCCTCCGCCAATTTGCCGGACTGAGTGAGCCACGCCTAGAGCGCTATCGCCGTGAATTGAATTAGCGCTCTAGATTCTTGTTTGCGCATGATCCCTCGGGTCGAGTCCGAGGGCATGCTTTTCCGGATCATGCGCTAGGCGACGGCTGCCGATTTCATTCGCTCCGCCGGCGTCGCGGCGCTCCCCGCCTGGTCCAGCTTTCGGCCAAATTCAGCCGCAGGCATCGGCCGCCCGAAGAAATAGCCCTGGCCTTCCTCGCATCCCATGCTGACCAGCAAATCGGCGGTCGCCTGGTTTTCGATGCCTTCCGCGATGACGGACAGACCCAGTTGCTTGCTGAGATTCAAAGTCGACCAGACGATCGCCGCGTCGTCGGAATTGGCGATCAGGTTGAGGACGAACGACTTGTCGATCTTGAGCCCGTCGAGCGGAAACTTCTTCAGGTAACTCAGGCTGGCATAGCCGGTGCCGAAATCATCGAACACGACACGAACGCCAAGCTGCTGAATGCGCAGGAAGGTATCGAGCACCCGCGCCTCGTCGAGCAGCAGGATATCCTCGGTGACCTCGAGCTCGAGCAGGCCGGGGGTGAGGCCGGTCGATTGCAGCACGGCGGCGATCGATTCTGCCAGATCGCCGGAATGCAGCTGGGAAGGCGACAGGTTGACGCCGACCCGGAGCGGATGGCCGGCCTGCTCCCAAGCCCTGGCCTGCCGGCATGCGGTTTCGAGAACCCAGGCCGCGATCCGCTCGGAAACCGAAGACGTATTGACGACCGGGATGAATTCCCCCGGCGAAATCAGGCCGCGGACCGGATGCCGCCAGCGGATCAGCGCCTCTGCGCCGATCAGGCCGCCGTTCGAAAGATGCACCTGCGGCTGATAGAACAGCTCGAACTCGCTGCGCTCGACCGCCTGCGCCAGCTCGGCCTCCAGCGTCACGCGCGCCTCGATCTCGTTGCGGATCGAGCCTTCGAACAGCACATAGCCGCCGCTCCTGGCGGCCTTGGCACGACAGAATGCGAGGTGGGCGTTGCCCAAAAGCTCGTCGGACGTTCGGCCGCCTTCGGGAAACACGGCAGCCCCGATGCTGATCTTGACGCTGTGCTGGCCGGCTTCCGTGAGCAGCGGCGCCTGAAACGCGAGTTCAATGCGCCGCGCCAGTTCGGTGACGGACTCGCCGGCGTCGGCGCCGGCGATCGCGACGGCGAATTCATCGCCGGCCAGCCGCGCGACGGTCCCAGCCGAGCCGATCTCCTGCTTCAGGCGTTCGGCCACCGCCCGCAACACCAGGTCGCCCGTGGCGTGCCCCAACATGTCGTTGATCTGGTGAAACCGATCGATGCCAAGCACCAGCAGTGTCACCACGCTGCGGGATTTCCCGGCCCAGGCAATCAATCCGTCGAGGGTGGTCTGCAACTTGTTGCGGTTGGCGAGAGCCGTCAGCGAATTGTGTTCGGCCAGATAGCGAATCCGCTCAGCTTCGCGCTTGCGGACCGAGATGTCGCGCAGCAGCGCGCCATATTCGAGCTGCCCCTCGGTGCCGCGCCAGTGGGAAAAGCTGGCCTCGATCGGCAACAGCTCGCCATCGCGGCGGCGCCCGTCGAACTCGATGACCGTGCCGGCAGGCAGATCGGTCACGCTGCGGATCGAAAATGAAGGCGCGGCAGAACGCGCATCGCTGGCGCAGATGCTGTCGAACGGACGGCCGATCACTTCCTCGGGTTGATAGCCGAAGATCGTGGCAGCGCCCGGATTCCACACCGTGATCAGGTAGTTCGAATTGGTGCAGATCAAGCCGTCGCCGAGCGACATGGCGATGCGCTGGAACCGGCTTTCGGCGACCCGGCCGAGCAGTTCGCGGATGTCGATTTCGTCGAGCGCGGTGGCGGCGATGTAGACGGCAACGGCAAGGTGGAACAGCGACGTATCCAGCGCCAGCGGATACGCCGCCTGCAACAAATAGGCAAAGGCCTCGACGCCAAGCGCCGTCGCGGCCAGCGCCGCCACCCGCCGGCCGGCGGCGAGATGGCGCCACGAAAGCATCATCGCCAGCGCAAGGATGCCGACGCCGATCATGGCCGTGGTTTCGGAAGACCAATGCAGGGCGCGATTGCCCAGGATCGATTCGGCCGCCATCGCCTGCAGCACCGGGCCGGAAACGATGCCGCCATTGGGCGTGCTGAAACGGTCGCCGAGCTCCAGCGCGGTGCCGCCGATGATGACCTTCTTGTCCTTGAGGCGACGCAGCGTCGCCTCGTCGCCGTTCAGAACGTCGATGAAGGACACCCTGGGTATCGACGCGCTGCGAATGCCGTAATCGATCAGGAACGGCGCGCGCTTGCTGTCGAATTGCCCGGCCAGCAGCGCGCCCATCGAAGCCAGGAACTCGCCGTCCAGCTTCTGGCCGAACGGATAGCGCCGGACCAGCCCGTCGGGCTCGATGTCGACATTGACGACCGCGGACCAGGCATTGTCGCTGAATTGCTTGAGGGGACGATTGAAATGGGTGTTGCCGTCCGTCGCCGGCTGCCTGAAGGCAGGCAACACCACCGATCCGCCGGCCTGCCGAAGCGCATCAATGAAGGTCTGGTCGGACGCCGGGTCCGAAGGCGTGCTGAAATCGACATCGAACAGGACATCGCTGGCGCCAGCCTTGCCGAGCTGTTGCAGCAGCCCGGCATGAAGCCGGCGCGGCCATGGCCATACCCCGATCTTCTCGATCGACGGCGCATCGATCGCGATCACCACGATCGCGCCGCTCGCCTGGTGCGGCAGCCAGGTGAACCGCAAGTCGATCAAAGCGTTGCGGAGCGCGCCATGCCAGCCTGACACAAGCACGGTCAACAGCGCGATGAGCACCAGAATATGTGACCGGTAGTGCTTCAACCCAGTTTCCCCCGCGCACCCCGCAACCCGTGAGGTGCGCCCCGTTTCGTCGCTCAGGCCCGATGGCGGCTAGTGCTTTGCATTTCCCTTGCCGTTGCCGTTGCCCACCCCGCCGTTGCCATTGCCGTTGTTGCCGTTGCCGTTGCCGTTGCCGTTGTTGCCATTGCCGTTGCCGTTCGCGGCACTATTGCCGTTACCCTTGCCGTTACCGTTACCGTTACCGTTGCCGTTGCCGTTGCCGTTGCCGTTGCCGTTGGCGCCATTGCCGTTAGCGCCATTGCCATTGGCGCCGCCATTGCCGTTGCCATTGCCGTTGCCGTTGCCGGTTTGGCTGGCGGCACCGGCAATTCCGGCGACCGTCGCGGCGACGCCCGACGACGAGGCCGCGCCGCCGATGCCGGCCGAACTGGCATTGCCGGCGGAACCGGAATTGGTGTTGGAATTACCTTGGCTCAGGCCGTTAGCACCGCCCATGCTCGCCTTGGCGTCGCTCCATATGGTGTCCTTGCCGGACGCGTTCCCCACCGAGCCGGATGCCACCGCGGCGCCGTGGGCGAGGCCGTGCGTGACCTTCTGGAAATTCAACTTCACTTCGCCGACCGCGGCCGAGATCCGCACCCCGCTCCGCCCGCCGGCGGAATGGCCGGACAGCTGCTGCCTGGCCGGAGCTGCGCCCAACCTGACGGCGCCGGCGGGGCCAAGGGCGTGAATGACGCTGCCTTTGGCAACATTGCCCGGCGCGGAGAGGCCGGATTTCGGCACCGGCACCCGTTCGATGGACGCAGCGCGTGGCTTGCCCTGCTCGATCGGGTTGAACGTGCCCGAGCCCGACAGCGAAAGACCGCCCTTGCCATTCACGAGCGAGGTAGCGGCCTGGCCGGGCATGACCTGCGCGATCTGGCCGGTCCTGAAATCCGAGACTTCGACCTGGCCCCGGCGGACTCCCACACTGGTGCTGGCGGCGTTGACGGTGACGCTGAACTGGGTTCCCTTGACGACAGCGGCAAGGTAGGGCGTCTCAACCTCGAAATGCTTGACGTTGCGCTTTTCGACCTCGAGCAGGATCGAACCGGCCTGCTGCACGATGGTTGTCGAAAGCCCGTCCTTCTTTTCCGTCGGCAGGCCGACCACCGAATTCGGCGAGATCAGGATGGTTTCCTCGCCACGAACCAGCAGCACGCGCCCGTTGCGCCCGGTGCGGATGGTGTTGCCCGGCTTGAGGACGTCTTCCTGCGTGAGCGAGGCGGGCTGCGCCTCGGTCGTGACGATCCAGACCTCGCCTGATGATTTGCTGACCGACCAGGCGCCCTCTTCGGCAGCGCGCGCTTGCAGCGCGGCTCCCAAGACCAGCGCCAACGCCAGGATGCATCGCCTCATGCCCGATTGAAACACGACCGCCTCCGCCCGTTCTGGTTCCGAGCCCTGAGGAATAGCGAAAATGTTTCAAGATAGAATTAGCGCGCAAGGCTGGTTCACAGCCTCGCCTTAACCAAACGTTGACCATAAAAAACTATGAAAAATCATGGGGCTGACAAATCCGCCAAGTTCCGCGCTGGACCGCGTAAGAGTACGAGGGGCGCCGCCCGCCGGGCGGCATCAGCGTACCTTTGCGCGCACGATCCTGGGCCCATTGGTGCTGCTGGCGGCGATTGGCCCGGCGATGGCCGAGGCGGCGAGCCAGCCGGGCTTCGACCCGAGGCAGACCGAAAAACGTTTCGACGCGCTCGAGGCCGGGCAATCGCAGCCGCCGCGGGCCCGGGTGCGGATGCCGCATTTCGCCCAGCCACCCGCCAGCGCCGGCGATACCCGGCCGCAGTTTGAACTGCGCGCCGTGACCATCACCGGCGCCGCGGCGATCCCGCGCGAGGCGTTGCGGGATACCTACCAATCCTATCTCGGCAAGAAGGTATCGCTGGCCGACCTCGGCGCGATCACGGCCGCGATCAGCGAGCTTTATCGCGCGGCGGGTTTTCACCTGAGCCGGGCGGTGATCGCCCCGCAGGACATCGCCGACGGCCGGGTCCGGATCACGGTGGTCGAAGGCCGCATCGCCGAAGTGGTGCTGAAGGGCGATGACGCCGGGCGGTTCGGCGTCCGGCCGATGCTGGCGCCGGTGCTGGCCGAACAGCCGTCGCGGCTGGCGACGCTGGAGCGGCAATTGCTGCTTGGTCAATGCCCGCGCCGGCGTGCGCATCGCCGATACCTCGATCGAGGAAATCGGCGGCATGACCGGCCGCTTCCGTCTGGTGGTCGATGTGACGACCTGGCACATCTACACCTCGTTCGGGATCGACAATCTCGGCTCCTCGTCGGTCGGGCCGTGGCAGACCTACGCGACCGCCGCGTTCAATTCCTATCTGCTTCCCGGCGATACGATGGCGGTCAATCTTTCGACCACCCCCGGCGATCCGAGGGAACTGAAGTTCGGCCGGCTATCGTATGACGCGCCGGTCGGCACCGACGGATTCCGGGTTGGCGCGTCGGCGCTCTACAGCGATGTCCGGCCGGGCGATTACCGGGGTCTGTTCGAGGATCGCACCACTACCGAAGCGTTTCAGCTACGCGGCGCGATCGTGCCGCTGCAATCGCAGCGATCGTGGCTGACGCTGACGGCGGCGTTCGACTTCAGCGAAGCCAGGGAAGCCAACGTGTTCGGCCCGATCTATGAGGATCACACCCGCACCGCCAGCCTGACTTCGGATTACAAGTTGCAGGACAATTTCGGCGGCACCAATTACCTGACGCTGACTTATCGCCAGGGCCTCGACATCTTCGGCGCCTCGCAGTTCGGCGACGGCTGGTCGTCGCGCTATGGCGCCGCGCCCGATTTCTGGGTGTTCGACTACTGGTTCACCCGCTACCAGACCCTGACCGACGCCTGGTCGGTGAAGGTCGCGGCAGCCGGTCAGGTCGCTTCCGGCCCGCTGTTCCTGTCGCAGCAATTCTACCTGGGCGGAGCGGCGTTCGGGCGCGGCTATGGCAGCGCCGAGATCAGCGGCGACAACGGCATCGCCGGCTCGCTGGAGTTGCGCTTCGACCAGAAGCTGAACTATCGCTATCTGAGCGGCTATCAGCTCTACGGTTTCGTCGACGCCGGCGCCGCGTGGAACGACGGCTTCAGCTACAACGACGGTCTGGCGCTGACCTCCGCCGGAGGCGGCGTGCGCTTCTTCCTGTGGGACGACCTGCAAGCGGATCTTGGTGTCGCGTTCCCGCTCAGCTACCGCGCGCCGGATAATTCCGCGCGCAGCGCCCGCGTGCTGTTCTCGCTCTCCAGCGCCCTGAAGCTGTGCCCGGAAAGGGCGCGGGGCTGCCTGTAGGCGAAAGCCACCTCGCCGCTCAGCCGGCCTTGCCGCCGGCGGGGTCCGGTGCCGGGGCGTCGCCAAAGAATTCGGCGGCAATCCGCGTGGTCTCGATCGCGGCCGGGGTGCCGCAATACATCGCCACCAGCAGCAGCACATCCTGCACCTGCTCTCTGGTGCAGCCGTTCGCCAGTGCGCCCTTGGCGTGGACGCGGAATTCGGCCGGACGGTTGCTCGCCGCGGTGATGCCGAGCATGACCAGGCTGCGGATGTCGTTGGTGAGCCCGGTCCGGTTCCAGACGTCGCCATAGATATAGGCGTTGATGACGTTCTGCAGCGGCGCGCCGAAACTGCCCGCCGCGGTCATCCGCTTCTCGACATCGGCCGCGCCGAACATCGCCTGGCGCAGCCGCAGACCGCGTGCGTATAGATCACTGACGTTCACCTTCGCCTCCCGTGTGGTTGCCGTTTGAGCGATGCTTATAGGATCAAACGCAGGTCGGCTCAATCGAGCGCGCTTATCCTTGCTGCAGATCGAATTGTCCGTGTAAGCTTCGGCAACGAGATCCGGTTCAGCGCGGGGACAGCATGATCAACGCCGCCATCGTCGGCCTCGGCCGCTGGGGACGCGCGCTGGTCGAGGCCTCGAGATCCCATGACCGCTTGAAGATCACCCGCGCGGTCGAGCCGGCGCTGGCGGATGCGAAGGCGTTCTGCGCCCGCCACCGCCTCGACCTGACCGCACAGATCGACACCGTGCTGGCGGATCCGGCTGTCACCGCCGTGCTGCTGGCGACGCCGCACTCGCTGCATCCGGCGCAGGTATAAGCCTGCGCCGCGGCCGGCAAGCAGGTGTTTTGCGAAAAGCCGCTGGCCCTGCACCGCGCCGACGCGGCGCGGATGTTCGCGGCCTGCCGCGCGGCGGGGGTCGGTCTCGCGGTCGGCCATAACCGAAGATTCTGGCCGTCGATGCAGGCGTTGCGCGAGATCGTGGCCAGCGGCGAACTCGGCGACCTCCTGCATGTCGAAGGCCACAACAGCAACGAGAACTCGCAAAGCATCATGTCGGGCTGGCGCCTGTCGGCGGAGGAATTGCCGGGCGGCGGCCTGACCGGCGCCGGATTGCATGTGCTCGACGGCTTCGTCAGCATGCTTGGCCCGGTGCGGCAGGTGCACGCCCAGTTGCATTTGCGCGAGGCCGGCCCGCCGCCGCTCGACACCGCGGTGCTGATGCTGGACTTCGCCAGCGGCGTCACCGGAACGCTGGCCACGGTGCGGGCAACGCCGTTTTATTGGCGCGTGCACGTGTTCGGCACCAAAGGCTCCGCCGAGGTGCTGGATGAAGTCACCCTGGTGCGGCGCCGGTCCGGCAGCAAGCCGCAACCGATCCTGTATCCCGCGATCGACGTGCTGCGCGCCGAACTCGACGCCTTTGCCGACATGGTAGAGCAACGGCGGCCCTATCCGGTCCAGGAAGCCGAGGTGCTGGCGACGCTGGCCGCGTTCGAGGCGGCGCTGCGTTCGATGCAGGCCGGTGCGCCGGTGAGGTGCGAAGCGGGATAGGGAGCGACTTCCCTTGCAGTAGTCCGGCCAGCTAGAATAGCAGCGGACGAGGTGGCGGAATGAGGCGACGGGAGTTCATCGGCCTTGGGTTCATCGGCGCCGTCTTGACGCCGATGCTCGCGCGCGCCGAGACAGCTGGGCACAAGCGCCGCATCGGCATCCTTTTTGGATCTGGCGAAAACGATAGCCAGCCGATCGAGGGACTGGCGACGTTGCGGCTATCCTTGCAGGAGCTCGGCTGGACCGAGGGCCGCGACATCGAGATCGATGTCCGCTATGGCGCGGCCGACCCGGAACGCATTCGGCGACTTGCGAAAGAGCTGGTGGCGCTGCGTCCCGACTTGATCCTGGCGCACACCACGACGGTGGTGGCGGCGCTGCGGCACGAAACCAGCACCATCCCGATCGTGTTCGTCGTGGTGTCCGATCCGGTCGGCAGCGGCTTTGTCGCCAACCTGGCCAAGCCGGGCGGCAACATCACCGGCTTCATCAACATCGAAGACTCGCTGGGCGGAAAGTGGCTCGAGATCCTCAAGGATATCTCGCCAGAGCTCAAGCAGGCGGCCATCCTCTACAACCCGGTGACGGCGCCGTATTTCGCCTATTATGTCGAGCCGTTCGACAAGGCCGCCCGATCGCTTGGCGTCGAACCGATCGCCGCACCGGTGCGGACCCCTGCAGAGGTCGAGCGAGCGATCACCGAACTCGGCACCAGGCCCGCCAGCGGCCTCGTTCTGGCGCCGGACGTCTTCACCACCACCCGCAGCACGCTGGACCTGATCATATCGACGGCGGCAAAGCATCGTCTCCCGGTGATCTATCCCTACCGGTGGATGACTTCAGCAGGCGGGTTGATCTCCTACGGCATCGATCCACTCGATCTGTACCGACGGGCATCGGGCTACATCGATCGTATTCTCAAGGGCGCCAATCCGGCGGACTTGCCGGTACAGCTGCCGACCAAGTTCGAACTGGTCATCAATCTCAAGGTCGCCAAGGCGCTCGGTTTCACGATACCCGGCACGCTGCTCGGGCGGGCCGACGATGTCATCGAATAACAAATCAAAGTCCGTCATTGCGGGAAGTTCTCGCGACGAGATCTGCCGTCTGTGCAGAATCGCACACCCTTCGTCGAGAGCCGACGCCGCCCACGGGCGCCTGTCCTGGCCGGTTGTACTTCATGGCACCTTCCGGTTTCCCGTACAGGCGACTATCGTTGACCTGGATTTCCGGATGATCGGAGGCGCGATCGGTGAAACGAGCTTGGCGATACAAGATACTGATCATCACGGCTTTGATTTTGGTTGCGATGATGAGCATGCTGATCGACTCATTCCGGTTTGATCCGGACCCGAGCAGCGATCAGGACTTCATTGCGCGCGCCCAGCGGAAGTCCGCTGCCGGAATAACCGTTGACGCGAGCGCGCTGGGCGCGCGGGAAAGCCAAAAGAGTTTTGGGGAAAATCTCGCCAGCCATGGAATTCAGCCGGTCTGGCTCTCCATCGAAAATGACACCGACCAGCAATACATATTTCTTTCGATCCCCATGGATCCTGATTATTACTCGCCTTACGAGGTATCCTACCGATTCCACGGTGTTTTTTCCGCCGCCGCCAATCGCGCGCGCGACGCTTTCTTTCTCCGGCGTCAGATGCCGAGCATCCTGCCGCCCCACTCGCGGACGACCGGCTTCGTGTACGGCGAAATCGACGCCGGTGTTAAGTACGCGCAAGTTTCAGTTGCCGGAAAGGGTAACCTGGAAGCGTTTGATTTTGCCTTGCCGGTTCCGGGTGCGGCCTTCGTCGGAACCAGCGTTCGTGCCGGCACGATTTATCCGGGCCAGACCATCGAGGATCTCGATCTCAATACGTTGAGAGCCAAGCTCGCAACATACCCGTGCTGTGCGACGAACGCCAATGGGACGCGCGAAGGTGACCCGCTCAATCTCGTTGTCGTGGAAGGCCCGCGCGATCCGATCGTTCCGTTTATCGCCCGCGGCTGGCATCTCACGCAAAAGCTCGACCTCGCGAGCATGATCGAGACCGTGCGCGCATTCCTGCTCGGGGACGAGTATCTGACATCCCCCGTCAGCCCACTCTACGTCTTTGGCCGCCGCGAGGACATCGCGGTGCAAAAGGCCAGATCCACGATCAATCAGCGAATCCATGCACGGCTATGGCTGACACCCTTCACCTTCGAATCGCGCAGGGTATGGATCGGTCAAGTGAGTCGGGACATCGGCGTTCGCCTGACGGATCAGACATGGAATTTGACGACGCACAAAATCAGCCCCGACGTCGATTTTGACCGGGGCTATCTCCTGCAAGACCTCCTGATGTCCGGATATGTAGAGCGTTACGGGTTCATCGGCGGTGTCCACGCGGCCACCCTTTCCACGCCTCGGACAAATCTCACGGGTGACCCCTACTTTACCGACGGAGTTCGCGCTGTCCTGTTTCTATCCAGTCAAACGAAGCCACTGAGCGAAGCCGAAGTGCTGCCCTGGGAATTGCCGTCAGCGCCCGGCGAAGAGGCCCGCTAACGGCGCCTGTCGGCAGGCAGCGAACTCGACCTGCCGGTATCAAACCCCGGTTTCAGTCCGCGGTCCAGCCGCCGTCGACAATCAACGCCGAGCCGGTCATCAGCGCCGAGGCGTCGCTGGCCAGGAACACCACGGCGCCCATCAGGTCTTCCACCGTGCCGAGCCGGCCGAGTTTTATTTTCGACAGCACGCTGGCCTTGAAGGCGGCGTTTTCGAAGAACGGTTTGGTCATCGGGGTCTCGATGAAGGTCGGGCACAGGGTATTGACCCGGATGCCGTGCGGCGCGAGTTCGATGGCCATGGCCTTGGAAAATCCCTCCATCGCCCATTTCGACGCACAATAGAGCGAGCGGGTGGCGCCGCCGACATGTCCCATCTGCGACGACATGTTGATGATCGATCCTGAGGTGCCGGCTTCGATCATCCGCCGCGTCACCGCCTGGGCGGCGAAGTAGGCGGCCCGCACGTTGAGCCCCATCACCAGGTCGAAATCCTCGACCGGGACTGAAGTGAACGGATTGGGCCGGTTGGTGCCGGCGTTGTTGACGAAGATGCTGTACGGCTCCGCCGCGGCGATCGCCTTGGCAAAGCCGGCGACGTCGGTGACATCCAGCGTCAGGGTGTCAGCGGCAAGGCCGGCCGCGCGAAGGGCTGCGGCGCCCTGTTCGATCTCGCCTGTGGTGCGGGCGCACAGCGTCACATGGGCGCCGGCCTGCGCCAGAGCGGCGGCGACTGCCGAGCCGATGCCGCGCCCCGCGCCAGTGACCAGCGCGCGGCGGCCGTCGAGCCGGAACGACGGGGTGGTCGGGATCGCGGGCGCGGTCATTCGGCGGCACCCGCATAGGGAATGTTGCGGCCACCATAGCGGCGAACGCGGACGTTGGCCTGTTCGGCGTGGCCGGCAAAACCCTCGAGCATGCACAGCCGCGAGCAATATTCGCCGATCATGGTCGAGGCCGCATCCGTCAGCACCCGCTGGTAGGTCACGGTCTTCAGGAATTTACCGACCCACAATCCGCCGGTGTAGCGCGCCGCCTTCATGGTCGGTAGCGTATGGTTGGTGCCGATCACCTTGTCGCCATAGGCCACGTTGGTGCGCGGGCCGAGAAACAGCGCGCCGTAATTGGTCATGTGCTTCAGGAAATAATCCGGATCGCGGGTCATCACCTGGACATGCTCGGAGGCGATCCGGTCGGCTTCCGCGACCATCTCGTCCTCGCTGTCGCAGACGATCACCTCGCCGTAGTCGGCCCACGCTTTTGCGGCGATCGCGGCGGTGGGCAGGATTTTCAACAGCCGCTCGATTTCGGCCATGGTGTCGCGGGCCAGCCGCTCGGAATTGGTCAACAGGATCGCCGGCGAGTTTGGTCCGTGCTCGGCCTGGCCCAGCAGGTCGGTGGCGCACATTTCGCCATCGACGGTCTCGTCGGCGATCACCAGGGTCTCGGTCGGGCCGGCGAACAGGTCGATGCCGACGCGACCGAACAACTGCCGCTTGGCTTCCGCGACAAAGGCGTTGCCGGGGCCGACCAGCATGTCGACGCCTTCGATGCTCGGCGTGCCTAGCGCCATGGCGCCGACCGCCTGGATGCCGCCGAGGCAATAGATGACGTCGGCGCCGGCGAGATGCTGGGCGGCGACGATGGCGGGCGCCGGCTTGCCCTGGTAGGGCGGCGCACAGGTGACGATGCGCTTGACCCCGGCCACCTTGGCGGTGATGACCGACATGTGGGCCGAGGCGAGCAGCGGATATTTGCCGCCCGGCACATAGCAGCCGACCGAATTGACCGGGATGTGCTTGTGGCCGAGCACGATACCCGGCAGCGTCTCGACCTCGACATCGCGCATCGCCGCCTTCTGGTGCTCGGCGAAATTGCGCACCTGGGCCTGGGCGAACCTGATGTCGTCAAGATTGCGCTGGGTGAGTTGCGCCAGGCAGCCTTCGATCTCGGCATCGCTGAGCCGAAAGTCCTTGCGGTCCCAGGAATCGAACTTGATGGAAAGCTCGCGGACCGCGGCGTCGCCGCGCTTCTCGATGTCGGCCAGGATGGTTTCGACCGTGGCGCGGACTTTCGAATCGTCTTCCGCGCGCAGTTCGGCGGAACGGCTGCGCTTGAGATATCGTGCCATCGGCGTCTCCCGAATTTTATTTGATCGCCTGCGGATTGATCGGGGAACCGGCGCCGCCCGGCAAGTGCAACGGCGGCGCGGTGAAGAAGAATTCATAGACCTTGTCGGCGGCGCAATCTTCGGCCAGTTCCTTGAGGTAGAAGATTTCGCCCATGGAAATGCCGATGGCGGGGATCACCACCCAGTGCCAGGGCTGGTTGGCATCGCGGGTTTCGTTGGGACGCACTTCGCAGCCCCAGGTATCCGTGCAGATCGCGGCGATGTCATGCTCGCGAATCCAGTAGCAGGTCTCGAACGCGAAACCTGGAGAGTCGCCGCCGGCATAGCCGGTCCAGTCCTTCTTCTTCAGGCAGCGCTCCTGATGGCCGGTGCGCACGATGACGAAATCGCCCTTGCGGATGGCGACGCCCTGTTTGGCGGCGCAGGCGCCAAGATCGGCGTTGCTGATGGCGTAGCCGTCATCGAGCAACTCGACGCCCTTGTAGCGGGCCATGTCGAGCAGCACGCCGCGGCCGACCATCTTGTCGCGCACGTGCTCGATGCCGTTCTTTTTGGCGCCGCGGGCATCGACCAGGCGGGCATCGTGGCCGTTGTACATCTTGTCATCGAGGAAGATGTGGCAGAGCGCGTCCCACTGGGTCGAAGCCTGGCACGGCATGTTGATGGCGTCGTCGGCGTAGCGCAGATACGGCGGCCCCGCGCCGTCCTGGTTGCCGGCCGCAGCGTCGGTGCCGGTCGCCAGCATGGTGTGGATCGGATTCCAGCGGCCGCCGAACAGTCCGGACTGGATCGGCTCCTTCAATGACAGCGCGAGCGAAAATATCTTGCCGCGCTTGATCAGCTTGCCGGCGTCGATCACGTCCTGCGGCGACACGTTGTTCAAGGTGCCGATCTGGTCGTCCTTGCCCCAGCGGCCCCAGTTCGAGAGCTTTTTCGCAGCCTCGTCGATCGCCGCCCTGTCAACCTTCATGGGGTGCCCCTGATCAAAGTACTTATCAATTGATAAATACTATACCGATTTTGCCGGTGCAAGCAGGCGCCGAAATGTCACACCGAACAGTAGCGCTCCTTGATGGCGTCGTCGGCCAGCAACGCTTTCGCAGTTGCGTGATGAACCACCGCGCCCTGGTCCATCACATAGGCCCGGTCGGCGATTTCGAGCGCCAGTTCGACATTCTGCTCGACCAGCAGAATGGTGGTGCCCTGCGCCTTCATGGCCACAAACAGCTCGAACATCTCGTCGACCAGCACCGGCATGATGCCTTCCGACGGCTCATCCAGCATGATGAGATCGGGCTTCGCGATCATGGCACGCGCGATCGCCAGCATCTGCTGTTCGCCGCCGGACAGGGTGACGGCTTCCTGGTCGAGCCGTTCGGCGAGCCGCGGGAAAATCGTGGCGATCTCTTCAATGCGTCCGGCCTCTTCGCCGCGCCGGGCGGATGCGACGAGGCCGAGCCGGAGATTTTCCCGCACCGAAAGCCCCTGCACGATGCGGCGCTCCTCCGGCACGTAGGCGAGGCCCAGCGCAAAGCGGATGTGGGCCGGCTGCCCGAGCAGTTGCCTGTCCTTGAAGGTGACCGAGCCGCGGGTCTTGTCCAATAACCCCATGATCGACTTCAGGGTCGTGGTCTTGCCGGCGCCGTTGCGGCCGATCAGGCAAACGATCTCGCCCTTCGCGACTTCGATATTGATGTCCTGCAGCACGTGGCTGGAGCCGTACCAGGCATTGAGGCTTTCCACCCTCAGCATCGCGTCACTTCTCATGTTTGAGCATGATCTGGGGACGAACGAATTCGTTCGTCCTGGAAAACCGGTTTCCACCCACGGATCAAGTCCGAGGGCATGCTTTTCCGGATCATGCTCAGTGCTCCCGCTGGCCGAGATAGACCCGCTTCACCGCTTCGTCCTGCCGCACCTGCGAAGGCGTGCCCTCGGCCAGTAATTCGCCGTGGTGCAGCACGAGGATGCGGTCGCTGATGCCCATCACCAGCTTCATCTTGTGTTCGACCAGGATAACGGTGCGCTCGCGCGCCAGTTTCACGATCAGGTCCATCATCACCCGGGTTTCTTCCGGACTCATACCGGCGGTGGGCTCGTCGAGCAGCAACAGCCGCGGCCGGCTCGCCAGCGCCATGCCGATTTCAAGCGCGCGCTGCTGGCCGTGGGCCAGGGTTTTTGCGGCGCGCTCGCGCACCTCCCACAGCCCGACCAGCGCCAGCAATTCGTCGGCCTGTTCGACCAGTCCCGGCAAGGCATCGCGCCGCCGCCACATGTCGAAGCGCGACACCAGCGCCTGCAGGCCAACGCGGATGTTCTCCCGGGTGGTCAATTGCGGAAACACATTGGTGATCTGGAACGATTTCGCCACGCCCATATGGGCAAAGCGGTGCTGCGGCAAACCGGTGACGTCGCGGCCTTCGAATTCGACTGTGCCATCGGTCGGCGCAAACGCGCCGGACAGGAGATTGAAGTAGGTACTCTTGCCGGCGCCGTTGGGACCGATGATCGAGGTGATGGCGCCCGCAGGAAACGCCGCGGAGACATTCTTCAGCGCGACGAATTTGCCGAACACCTTGCCGACGCCCTTGGTGCGCAGGATCACCGGCAAGACCCGATCGTCGGGCGTTTTGGCGTCAACCTCCGTCATGGCTTCAACCGCTGCGTCAGCGTGCCCCAGATTCCGGCGGGAAAGAACAGCACGCAGACCATGAAGACGGCGCCGACGATCAGCTGCCAGTGCACGGTCCACAGCGACACCAGGTTTTCCAGCAAGAGAAACGCCGCGGCGCCGACCACGGGTCCGAAGAACGTGCCCATGCCGCCGAGCAAGGCGATCATGACCACCTCGCCCGAGGTGTCGTAGTGCAGGATCTCGATCGGCACGATGGACAGATGCACCGCCGCCAGCGCGCCGGCGAGGCCGCAGAATCCGCCCGACAGAATGAAGGCGATCAATCGCGTCGCGGTGACGTCGTAGCCGGAGGCTTTTGCGCGCGCCTCGTTCTCGCGCACCGCCTCGATCACGGCGCCGAACGGCGAAGCCAGGATCCGCGACAGGATGAAGAAGGCCGCGATCACGAAAGCCGCGATCACGTAGTAGCGGGTCAAGGGATTGATGAAATCGAACCTGATGCCGAACACATCGATGGCGCGAACGTTGATGCCGCGCAGGCCGTTCTCGCCGCCGGTCCAGCCGACCGCCTGATAGAACAGGTAGTAGACGCACTGCGACAACGCCATGGTGACCATGGCGAAGTAGATGCCGCGGGTGCGGATCGCCAGCACCCCGATCAGCGCCGCCATGATGAGGCCGCCGAGCACCCCGACGGCGATCGCGGCGTACCACGGCAGCGCGAAATGCACGATGGCGATGCCACAGAGATAGGCCCCGGTGCCGAACAGCGCGGCATGGCCAAACGACAACAGCCCGAGATAGCCGTAGACCAGGTTGAAGCCGAGCGCGAACAGGCCGTAGATCAGGATGTTCACCGCCAATGCGGTGAACGGCATCACCAGCGGAAACACCAGCACGAACAGGCTGGCGAGGCCGGCCCGGTGCCGGGTCGCAAATTCGAACCAGCTCACCGCCTGGGCGGGCGCCGGCGCCAGGGGCTGCGAGACATTATTCATAGGGCGTCTTTTTGTTTGAGCATGATCTGGGGACGAACGAATTCGTTCGTCCTCGAAAACCGGTACCCACTTTTCGGGATCATTGCTCAGCTCATCAACCCGGCGCGACCAAAAAATCCCTGCGGCCGGATGATCAGGACGATGGCCATCAGGGCAAAGATCGAGACCTTGGCCATCTCGGGCGCGAACAGCGACGTCATGCTGACAACCACGCCGACCAGCAGCCCGGCGAGCACCGCGCCGCCGATCGATCCCATGCCGCCGACCACGGTGACGACGAACGCCTCGGCCAGGATGGTGCCGCCCATCTCCGGGATCACGCCCTGCAGCGGCGCGGCCAGAAGGCCGGCGAAACCGGCGATGGCGGTGCCGATGCCGAACACCACCAGCCAGACCCGGGCGACATCGACGCCGAGCACGCGCACGATCAACGGATCGCGGGCGCCGGCGCGAATGATCAGGCCGAAGCTGGTCTTCTCGAGGAACAACCACAGCGCCAGCAGCACCGCGGCGGCGGCGCCGATCACGAACAGGCGATAGAGCGGAAAATAGCCGACGCCGATGTCGACGGCGCCCTGCAGGATTTCCGGGGTGTCGAACGGATAACCGGTCTTGCCGAACGCGATGCGCACCAGCTCGACCATCACGTAGCTGAGGCCGAAGGTCAGCAGCAGCGGATAGTCGATGCCGCGGCCGTACAGCGGCCGGATCAGGACCCGTTCGACGGCGAGGCCGAACAGCCCGACGGCGAGCGGCACCACCACGAGGCAGATCCAGAAATTGCCGCCCAGCGAAAGAATGTAGAGCCCGACATAGGCCCCGACCATGTAGAACGCGCCGTGGGCGAAGTTGACCACGGTCAGCATGCCGAAGATCAGCGAAAGGCCGATGGCAAACAGCACATAGATGGCGCCCAGCGCCAGGCCGGCGAACAATTGCAGCGCGATGAGGTCGAGGCTCAGGCCGGGCATGAGATGCTCCAGGGGTGACGCGTGCCAAGAGCGGCGCGCGCCGATTTTTTTCTTCCCTCTCCCCTCGTGGGAGAGGGTGCCGTAGCGAAGCGAAGGCGGGTGAGGGGGCGCGGAACTCTCGTTGTGCCGCTTCCCCTCACCCGTCACGAACTTCGTCCGTGCCACCCTCTCCCACAAAGGGGAGAGGGGATGAAGAGGCGCTTCCCATCAGGTCTTGAACCCCAGCGCTTCGCAGGTGCGCAGGTTGGCCTCGTTCGGCGCTTCGGTGCTGATGACGTTGAAGACATCGGCCTCGTTCTTCGGATCGGTCGGCTTGGATTCGATGATCAGGACCGACTGCACCGACTGGTGATCGCATTTGCGGTAGTATTGCGGGCCCTTGTAGTAGTCGTACTTCAGGGCTTCCATCGCCGCGATGACCTTGTCGGCTTCGAGGCTGCCGGCGGTCTTGGCGGCCATCAGCAGGGTCTTGACGCCGGAATAGCCCATGGCGCCGTAATCGGACGGCAGCTTGCCGCCGTTCATCTTGCGGAAACGGTCGTTGAACGTCTTGGCGGAGGCGACCTTGTCCTCGATGCCCCAATAATACGAGGTGCCGCCGGTGACGCCCTCAAAAGCCTGCGCGCCGGCCGCGACACGGCCGGTGAACAGCAGGATCGGCGCGATGATCTTCATCGACTTCTTCAGCCCGAAGTCGGTGGCCTGCTTCAGCGCGATCTGCTGATCGCGGCCGAAATTGATGATGCAGAGAATTTCCGGCTTGAGCGCCTGGATGCGCGGCAGCAGCGTCGAGAAGTCGGTGGTGCCGACGGGGTGGCGGACGTCGACCAGGGTTTCGATATTGAAGGGCTTGCCGGCTTCCTGGAAGCCGCGAACCATTTCGGTGCCGTAGGCGTAGTCGGCGGTGAGGAAGGCGACCTTCTTGCCGAATTTCGCGAACGCATAGCGGCCGACCGCGCCCGCGGTCAGATGCGGGTTCAGCGCCTCGTGGAAGGTGTATTTGCTGAAGTCGGATACCTCGTTGATAGTGTCGGACTGGCTGATCGAATTGTAGATGATGCCGCGTTCCTTGGTGACGTTGTTGACGGCGAGCTGCACGGCGGCGGAAAGGCTGCCGACGACGAAATTGACCTTCTCCTTTTCGATCAGTTCGAGGGTCCGTGTCGCCGCCTCGCCGGGGTTGAGCTTGTCGTCGCGGACCAGAAGTTCCGCCTTGCGGCCGTTGAGGCCGCCGCCTTCATTGAACTCGGCGATGGCGACTTCGGCGGCGCGGACCTGGTCCTGCGCCTCGGCGCCGTAGGGGCCGGTAAGCGGCACCGGAAACCCGACCTTGATGGTAGATTCCTGGGCCTGCAACAGGTTGATGCGAAAAGGCGAAGCGGCCAGCGCCGCGCCGGCGCTGACGGTGGTCAACAGGCGGCGGCGGGAAATCGATCCGGATTTGCTTGTCTTCTTGTTCATGACGTCCTCCATTGGATGTTCAATTATCTTATCTTGTTTGAGCATGATCTTTTCGGAAAACCGGTTCCCACTTTTCCGGATCATGCTCTAAAAGCTTGTTCAAACGCGTCCCAGCGCCGTCAGGATCAGTTGCGGCGTCAGCGGAATCTCGGTGATGGTTACGCCGAAGGGTTTTAGCGCATCATTGACCGCATTGGACACCGCCGCGGCGGCGCCGGCGGTGCCGGCTTCGCCCGCGCCCTTGGCGCCCAGTTCCGACTCGAAGGTCGGCGACACCACATGGCCGACCTCGATATCCGGCATTTCGCCCGACATCGGCACCAGATAGTCGGCCATATTGGCATTGGTCAATTGACCGCGCTCGTCATAGATGCATTTTTCGAACAGCGCCGCGCCGAGCCCCTGCACCACGCCGCCGCGGATCTGCTCGTCCACCAGTTGCGGATTGATGATGGTGCCGCAGTCCTCGACCACCCAGTGCCTGAGCAGCTTGACGAAACCGGTGTCGGTATCGACCTCGATCCAGGACGCCTGCACGCCGTTGGTAAAGGCGAACGGGTACTGGCGCGGCACGAAATGCCGCGTCGCCATCAGTTCGGGCTGGATTCCCGGCGGTAACGTGTCGGGGCGGAAATAGACGATGCGCGCCAGTTCGTTGAGCGCGATGCGCGCGGCGCCGTCCGACGCGTTGACGATATTGCCGCCGACGATATCGAGTTCGGCGGACGACGACTGCAGGATCGCGGCGGCCACATCCAGGATATTGCCGCGCAGGATTTTGGCCGCTTGCAGCGCCGCCTCGCCGCCGATGCCGGCGCCGCGCGACGCCCAGGTGCCGCCGCCATAGGGCGTGTTGTCGGTGTCGCCGAGGATGACACGGACGCGCTCCATGCCTACGCCGAGCACGCTGCCGACGATCTGGGCGGTCAGGGATTCGGAGCCCTGACCCTGCTCGGTGATGCTGGTCTGGCAGATCACCGAGCCTGACGCATCGAGCCGCACCGCGACACCGTCCTGCGACGAGATGCGGGCGCCGCCGACGCCGTAGAAGGCGGCGCTGGGATTGGTGACTTCGATGAAAGTCGCAAGGCCGATGCCGCGATGGATGTTTTTGCCGCGCAGCGTTGCCTGTTGGGCGCGCAAACCGTCGTAGTCCATCATCGCCAGCAACTTGTCGAGCGAGGCGTGGTGCGACAACAGCTCGAACCGCAATCCCGACGGCGACGCGCACGGATAGGCATCGTCGGCAATGAGATTGCGGCGGCGAATTTCCACCGGATCCATGTTGATTTTCATGGCGGCGAGATCGACCAGTCCTTCGGTGATCGAGCATGCCACCGGATGGCCGACAGCGCGATACTGGCACATGACGTTCTTGTTCTGGAATACCACGCGGGCGCGGGCGCGGTAGTTCTTCGTGGTATATTGACCGCCGATCAGGTTGACGACCTGGTTGGCTTCGATGGCGCTGGTGCGCGGATACATCGAATAGGGGCCGATGCCGGTGAGATCATCGATCTCGAACGCGGTGATGGTGCCGTCGCGCTTGACGGCGATGCGCCCCTTGCAGCGGTGATCGCGGGCGTGGATGTCGGTGTTGAAGCTTTCGAACCGGTCGGCGACGAACTTGATCGGCCGGCGCAGCAGTTTTGCCAGCGCGTAGGTGGCCATCTCGTCGGCATAGATGTGAACCTTGATGCCGAACGAGCCGCCGACGTCCTTGCAGACCACGCGGACCTGGGATTCCTGCAGCCCGAGATGCAGCGCGGCGATATTCTGCACCATGTGCGGCGCCTGGGTGCCCTGGTAGATGGTCAGCCGCGCCTCGGCGGCGTTCCAGTCGGCCACCACCGCGCGCGGTTCCAGGGTCACGCCGGTGTGACGGCCGAACACGAAATCCGCCTCGACGACCTCGTCCGATTCGGCGAATGCCTTGTCGACTTCGCCGGCATCGAGCTGGCGCTCGAACGCCAGATTGTCGCCGAGCGCGGCGTGGATCACCGGCGTTTCCGGATCGAGTGCGGTGCGCATGTCGACCACCGGCTCGAGTTCCTCGTAGTCGACCATGACGGCTTCCGCCGCGTCTTCCGCCGCGGCGCGGCTGGTGGCGACCACCGCCGCGACCGCTTCGCCCTGCCAGCAGACATGGCCGATGGCGATGGCGCGCTGCGGCGCCGATTTGAGCCCCTTCAGATGCGACAGCACGCCGACCCAGGGGGTGATGACCTCAGCCAGTTGCTGCCCGGTCACCACCGCGATGATTCCCGGCATCCGCCTGGCCGCATCGACGTCGATGCGAATGATCCTGGCGTGGGCATGGGGCGAGCGCAGATACACCACATGGGCCATGCGCGGCAGCACCAGGTCGCTGACATAGCTGCCGCGGCCCTGCATCAGCCGTTCGATATTGGGGCGCGGCACGGTCTTGCCGATATAGGAGTTCGGCCGGTCCAGCACCGACAGCCCGTTCGGCTTTTCGTTGGCGCCGGTCATGGCTGCCGCCCGGCGCGGGCGCGCGCCGTATTCTCGACCGCATCGACGATGGCGTGGTAGCCGGTGCAGCGGCAGTAGTTTCCGCTCAGGTGTTCGCGGATCGCATCGCGATCCGGCGCCGGGCTTCGTTGCAGGAGATCCTGCGCCGCCATCAGCATGCCGGGCGTGCAGAACCCGCATTGCAGCGCGTTGCGGTCGCGAAACGCCGCCTGCAAATCGGCGATCTCGCCGGAGTCGGACAATCCTTCGATGGTCTCGACCCGGGCATTCTCCACCTGCACCGCCAATATCAGGCAGGCGCGAACAATATCGCCGTTGACGCGCACGGTGCAGGCGCCGCACACCCCCTGCTCGCAGCCGACATGGGTGCCGGTCAGTTGCAGGTGCTCGCGCAGGAAATCCGCCAGATTGAGCCGCGGCAGCACATGCGTATCGACGCGTTCGCCATTGACTTCGAGCGAAATCGCCACCGGGCCGGTCACGTGGCAGCCCCCGAAAGATCGGAACGGCCGAGCAGCGCGGCTACTCCGCGCGTCAGCAGCACACGGGCGAGGTGCCGGCGCATGGCGGCCGAGGCCTGCTGATCGTCCTGCGGCTCGAGTTCGGCGTCGAGCACTGCAAACGCCTCGGACAGCGTAGCCGCCGTAACATCGACGCCGATCAATTTTCCGGCCGCGCCGGCCAAGACCGGCCGGTCGCCCACCCCGAAGAACGCCAGGCGAAGATCGGCGAAAGTGCCGCGTTCCACGATAGCCTGAGCGGCGAGTCCGACCAGGGCGTAGTCGCCGTGGCGGCGGGCGAATTCGTGAAAGAAGTGCGCGGCATTTTTTGGCACCATCGGCAGTTCGACGGCGACCAGCAGTTCTTCCGGCGACAGCACGGTCTGGTAGATGCCGGTGAAGAAGTCGTCAGCCTTGACCCGCCGTTCGCCGGCCGGGCCCTGGATGATAAGGGTGGCGTCGAGTGCCAGCATGCAGGCCGGCAGTTCGGAGGCGGGGTCGGCATGGGCAAGGCTGCCACCCAGCGTGCCGCGGTTGCGGATCGCGGGGTGGGCGACGTGGGCGATGGCCTCGACCAGGAGCGGCGCGTGGCGGGCGATGTCGCCGGATGCGGCGATCTCGACATGACGCGTCAGCGCGCCGATTCGCAAAATGTCGCCGACAACGGCAATGCCGCGCAGTTCGGCGAGCTGACCGATATCGACGATCCATTCCGGCGAGATCAGGCGCAGGTTCATCGCCGGCATCAGGCTCTGGCCGCCGGACAAGAGTTTTGCCTTGTCGCCGTGGGTGACGAGCAGCTGCAGGGCGTCGGCCACGCTGGTGGCGCGTGCGTAGCTGAAAGCCGAGGCCTTCATGCGTGTGACCTCCCCAGCGTAAAGCGAAGTTTGGCCGGATTAAACGGCGGCACTGCTCAAACGTCAAGTTTGTTTATCGACCGATTATTTCGTGCCCGCGCCAGTGCGGCGGCGTTTCGTCGCCGCGGCGGCCGGCGGCGCCGCGATGCGCTCGCGAAAAACCTCGCCGGCATGCCCGGCCTCGGCCTTGAGGATGGCGGCGAACAGCGCCGCCGCCGGCGACATCGCCCGGCGCGACGGTTCGATCAGCACGAACTCCGAATGGAATGGCGGGTCATCGAGCGGGCGAATGGTGAAGCGATCGCCGTCGAGGTCGGACATCATCATGACGAACGGCAGCACCGCGACCCAGTCGCTCGCCGCCACGAACTGCAGGGTTCCCATCATGGCGTCGAGTTCCAGCCGCTGCGTGGCGCGAACCGCGTTGACGCTGAAGTAGGTTTCGATGGTGCGCCGGCGCGTGTTCTGGATGCCGGGCAGGATGACCTTCAATTCGCCGAGGTCGCGCAGCCGCACCGGCTTGAGGTGATCGCCGAGGCGCGCTTTCGACGCCACCAGCGTCTCACGGTCGCGGATGATGAGCTGCTGCGACAGCCCGGTTGCGCCTTCGAAGGCCGGCACCACGCCGAAATCGAGTTCGCCGTTGCACACCATCTCGGTCAGGACGCCGGAATAGGCCTCGATCACACTGATTTCGGCGCCCGAGGTCGCCACCAGGAATTTTTCCAGCGCCGGCGCCAGCACCGAGCGGGTGAAGGTCGGCATCAGGCCGACCCGCACCTTGCCGTGCAGCGCCTTGACGGCGACGCCCTGCTGGGCGGCGTCGAGGCGCTTCAGGACATCGACGCACTCGGCGTAATACAGCCGACCGGCCCGGGTCGGCTCGACCGCGCGGCCGTCGCGCACCAGCAGGCTGACGCCGAGTTCGGCCTCGAGCTGCTTGATGTGCTGCGAGATGCCGGACTGGGTGGCGCCCTCGCGTTCGGCCGCGCCGGTGAACGACGACGCCTCGCACACCGCGACGAAAGACCGGATCTGGCGCAGTGAGATCATCTCAACCCATCAGGAAATCTAATGTGAAAGAGTATAAATAATCATTTTTCTGCTTGAACTCAATCATTACTCTTGCGGTTGGCTGGCACAGCTCCCGCAACAGACAACGGACAGGCGATGAATCTCGGATTTTTCACGATGCCGATCCACCCGCTCGGCAAGGACTGGCGGCAATCCCTCAAGGAGGACCGCGAAGCCTTCCTGCTGGCGGACGAACTGGGATTCACCGAGGCCTATGTCGGCGAGCACGTCACCGACCGGGCGGAAAACATCACGTCGTGCATCGCCTTCATCGCCTGGATCGCGGCGGCGACAAAACAAATCCGGCTCGGCACCGGCACCATCAACATGCCGAACGCGCATCCGGCGCAGATTGCCGCCAGCATGGCGATGCTCGACCACATGCTCGACGGCCGCCTGATCTTCGGCATCAGCCCCGGCGGGCTGTTGTCGGACGCCGAACTGTTCGGCAACCTCGACGCCAACCGCAACGAGATGTTTCTCGAGGCCATCAACCAGGTGCTGGAAATCTGGGCCTCCGAGCCGCCGTATAACCTGAAGGGCAAATACTGGAACGTCTCGACGCAGCGCACCCTGATCGAGGATATCGGCCAGGGCTATATTCCAAAGCCGCTGCAGCGGCCGCATCCACCCGTCGTGGTCACCGCGGTGGCGCCATTCTCCAAGGGCGTGACCGAGGCCGCAGCGCGCGGCTGGGATCCGATTTCGGCCAACTTCCTGATGCCGGCCTGGGTCAAGAGCCACTGGCCGAAATATGCCGAAGGTTGCGAGCGCGGCGGCCGCGCCGCCGATGCCGGCAACTGGCGGGTCGCCAAGAGCGTCTTTGTCTCGACCGATCCGGCCAAGGCCAAGGCCTATGCGACCGACCCGAACGGGCCTTATGTGTATTACTATCGCTCGCTGTTCACCAAGCTGAAGAAGAACGGCCGCATCGAGCTGTTCAAGACCCGGCGCGATCAGCCCGACGACGAGGTGACGCTGGAGATGGTCTGCGACAAGCTGATCATCTATGGCACGCCGGACAGCGTCGCCGACCAGCTGCTTGCCTTCCAGGACGAGGTCGGCGAGTTTGGCACGCTGCTCTATGCCGGCAAGGACTGGACCGATCCGCAGCTTGGTCGCGACTCGATGATCCTGATGGCGGAAAAGGTCATGCCGCTGGTCAATGCGGGGACTTCGAAGCGGATCAAGGCCGCGGAATAACTTCCGCGCAAGGAGAATCGCCGTGGCGCTGACCGATCGCATTCCCTACCAGGCGCTGGTCGACCGGCCGAAGCTGATGTTGCCGGGCAACAAGCGGCTCGCGGTATGGGTCATCCTCAATGTCGAGGAATGGCGGATCGAGAGCGCGATGCCGCGCACCGTGCTGAGCCCGCCGATGGGGCAGCCGCTGCTGCCGGACGTGCCGAACTGGTCGTGGCATGAATACGGCATGCGCGCCGGCTTCTGGCGGCAGTTCAAGGCGCTGACCGACCGCAACATCCCGGTGACGCTGGCGTTGAACGGCAGCGTCTGCACTTCCTATCCGCGGGTGGCGTCGGCGGCGCGGGAAGCCGGCTTCGAATTCATGGGGCACGGTTTCCTGCAGGGGCCGATGCACAAGCTGGACAACCAGGCCGACGCGATCCGTCGGGCGGTCGACGCCATTGCCAGCTTCACCGGCAAGGCGCCGCGATCCTGGGAAAGCCCCGGCCTGACCGAGACCAGCGAGACCCTCGACCTGTTACGCCAGAACGGCATCGAATACGTGGCGGACTGGGTGATCGATGACCTGCCGCAGGACATCGCGACGCCGTTCGGCACCATCACTTCGATTCCATATTCGGTGGAGACCAACGACATCGTCATCCACGCGCTGCAGCACCTGCCCGCCGAACAGTTCCTCAAGCGCTGCACCGACCAGTTCGACCGGCTGTACCAGGAGGGCGCCGACAACGCCCGCGTGATGGCGATTTCGATTCACCCCTACATCACCGGCGTGCCCCATCGCATCAAATACCTGGAGCAGTTGCTCGACCATGTGATCGGCCATGACGGTGTGGCGCTGATGACGGCAAGTGGGATCGGCGACTGGTATCGCGCCGCCATGGCCGCCGTACCTCGGGCCGGCACATGATCGACGCCGCCGTCATCGGTCTCGGCTGGTGGGGACAGACCATCCTGAAGAATCTCGCGGGCAGTTCCGTGATCAGGCCGGTGCTGGCGGTCGATCCGCTGGAATCGGCGCGCGCCGCGGCGTCCGCGCTCGGCGTCGCGACGGCACCGCACTTCGAGGAAGCGCTGGCCGATCCCGCCATCAAGGCCGTCATCCTGTGCACGCCGCAGGACCATCATGCCGGCCAGATCGTGGCGGCGGCACGGTCCGGCCGTCATGTGTTCTGCGAGAAGCCGCTGTGCACCACCGCCGCCGACGCGGAAACCGCGATTACCGCGGTGCGCGATGCCGGCGTACAGCTCGGCATCGGACATGAACGCCGCTTCGAGCCGGCGGTGATCGACATGCGGCAAAGATTCGCCGCCGGCGAATTCGGCGCCGCGCTGACACTGGAAGGCAATTTCAGCCAGGACCTGTTCCTGAAACTGCCGCGCGACAACTGGCGTCTGTCGAACACGGTCAACCCGGTCGGTCCCTTGTCAGCCACCGGCATCCATATGGTGGACCTGTCGATCGCGCTGCTCGGCCGGCCAAGCAGCGTCTGGGCCCGACTGGCCACGCTCGGCAGTGATTTCGCCAACGGCGATACGCTGTCGATCATGCTGGGTTTCGAAGGCGGCGCCACCGCCGTGCTGAACGCGGTGCTGGCGACGCCGTTCATGGGACGCCTCGCGCTGCTCGGCTCGCAGGGCTGGATGGAAATCCGCGACCGCACCCATCCGGAACATCCGACCGGATGGGACGTCACCCGCGTGCAGCGCGGCGAGGCGCCGGCCAGCGCCTTCTATCCGCCGCATCCGGCGGTGCGCGACAACCTCGAAGCGTTCGGCCGCGCCGCACTGGGAGAAGCGCCCTATCCGGTGCGGCTCGACGAGATGCTGGCCAATGTCCGCAGCTTCGAGGCGATCCAGCGCTCGGTGAAGAGCGGCACGATCGAAACGATCTGATTTGGCCGGTGCGGCAAGCTGCACTATGCTGGGACAACTCTCAGCCGGGACGCCTCCATGCAGCAGCACCAGTTCGATCGCACCGCCGAGGATCTCGGCAACTCGATCCATCTCGAACACGTCAACGTGCAGGTGCCCGATCAGCGTCTGGCCACATTGTTCTATGTGGTCGGACTCGGACTGACGCGCGACCCCTATCTGATGGTGTCGGACACCAACATGTGGGTCAATGTGGGCAGAAGCCAGTTTCATCTGCCGACCGGCAAGGCGCAGGTGCTGCGGGGCCATACCGGCATCGTCATCCCGGACCGCGAGGCGCTGCTCGGCCGGCTGGCGTCCGTCGCCGGCAAGCTGGGCGGAACGGCGTTCGCCTTCAAGGAGCACAACGACTACGTCGAGGCGACCTGTCCATGGGGCAATCGCCTGCGCTGCCATGAGCCGGACGCCGCACGGTTCGGGCGGATCACGCTCGGCATTCCCTATGTCGAGTTCGAGGTCCCGGTGGGGACGACGCAGGGCATCGCCGCCTTTTACCCGCAGATCGTGGGAATGCCGACGGAACGCGGCAGCGGCGACGGCACTGTCGTCCGCGTCAGGGCGAGCAAGGACCAGTTTCTGCAGTTTCGCGAGACCGAGGCGCCGCAGCCCGATTTCGACGGCCACCATGTCCAGATCTATATCACCGACTTCTCGGGTCCGTACCGCAGGCTGTCGGAGCGCAAGCTGGTTTCGCAGGAGGACAACCCGTATCAATACCGCTTTTGCGACATCATCGATCCCGCCAGCGGCCGGCACCTGTTCACGGTCGAGCACGAGGTGCGCAGCGCCACCCACCCGATGTACCTGCGGCCGCTGATCAACCGCAATCCGGCCCAGACCAACCGCACCTATGCGGCCGGCCATGATCACTGGGCGTGGGCGATGCCGCCGGATCGGTACGACTGACGATAGGGACACGCGCCACCGGCTCAGCCGACCGGCCTGAGCGCCTTTGCGACAGAAGACTTGGCGGCATGCGCTTTCGCGACTGGCGGCCTGGCCCCGACGGCGGCGCCGAACACCCGCTCGAAACCGGCGAGATAGGCATCGAGCGCGTCGCTGATCATCTGCTTCTTGTCTTCGAGCACCGGCGATTCGTAGATGTATTTGCGGACGCCGTAGTAGAAGATTCCGCTGTGGAACACCCAGGCCATTTCCAGTTCGGAGGCCGACGGCCGGCTCTGCACCGGCAGGCCGGCTTCGTGCCGGCACTCCTTGATGATCCGGGTCAGCATCTTGTCGCGCACCACGCCGACGTACCAGCGGTTGATGTCGAGGCCCTTGAGACCCGAATACAGATAGATGCGCAGCCATTTGCGGGTGAAAATTACGTCGGTGTAGCCGTTATAGAATTCCTGCAGACGATCGCGGATCGGCCGCGACCGGTCGGCCAGCAGCTTCTCCCAGCCGGTCTCGAGCGGCTCGAGATAAACCGTGCGATAGACCTCCTTGATCAGGTCGTCCTTGCTCGGAAAATAGCGGTACAGCAACGGCTGGGTGACGCCGAGCCGGCGCGCCAGGTCGCGGGTGCCGCCGCCGAATCCTTCCTCCGAGAAAAATTCGGTGGCCTTGGCGACGAATTCCTTCCGGCGGTCTTCGGGTGACAGCCGCTTCTGTTTGACGCGGGCAGGTTTCGAAGGTGCTTTCTTTCCCATAAAACTGCTCTACTTGCCGACGAAGCGGCCGTAGCCGCCGCGCGCGAACAACAGCGGCTCGTCGCGGTTGTAGGCGTAGGCCTCGACCGCGCCCAGGAAAATCACGTGGTCGCCGCCGTAATAGCGGTCCGCGGCGCGGCACTGGAAATTGGCGACGCTGTCCTTCAGGATCGGGGCATTGCCGAGGCCGGGCGTCCATTCGACGCCGGCGAACCTGTCTTCGGACGGCGTCGCAAACCGGATGGCAAGCGCCTGCTGCGAGGCGCCGAGCACGTTGACCGCGAAATGGCTGGCGTTCTGAAACACGCCCATGCTTTGCGAATAGATCACCAGACTCCACAGCACCAGCGGCGGATTGAGCGACACCGACGCGAACGAATTGCAGGTCAGCCCGTACGGCCTGCCGTCCGGCGCGGCGGCGGTGATCACGGTGACGCCGGTGGCATAGGTACCGAGCGCGGTGCGAAAATCCCGCGGATCGACCGGCGAGTGGTCGCTGGCCAGTTCGTTGGCGGGGTCAAGGCTCGGGTGCTTCGGGGTGTCCGTCATCGCACCCCTCAAAGCGTCAGGTTTTCGGACGGCAGGTCGAGGGCGACCCTTCCGTAATTGGTGCCGGCGGCATCGAACGAGAATGCGATGTGGGAATTGATGGCGTGGGCATCGCGGAATTGCCGCTGCAGCGTGCCCGACATGAACAGCCCGCGGGCGCCGCTGGCAGCGAACAACAGCGATACCGCCTCGGTGCACAGATTGACGGCGAAGGCGCCGTCACGACGGTACCTGGTCTTGACCGCCATGTCGGGAATGTGCCCGCGCCGCGCGTCGGCCATGGCCTCGGTGCAGGTCGCGCGCATGATCAGCCGGGCCGCGTCGATCTTGGCCGACGCCTCGGCGATCTTGATCTGGGTGCTCTGCAGGTCGCCGAGCTTGGTGCGGTTGTAGGTCGAGGCGCGATGCCGCGCCACTTCGACATAGTCGTCGAGGCAGGCCTGGGCATTGCCGAGCGCGACGCCGGTGAGCACGTAGGGAAACAGCGAGAACACCGGCAGCGCGTACAGCGCGCCGGGATTGACAGTGCTGCCGGGGGTCGGGCCGCCGGCCACATCGCTCACCGCCAGGGTCATCGCGTCGGCGACGAACACATCGGTGGCCTCGACGTCGTTGGAGCCGGTGCCCTTGAGGCCGCTGGCGTTCCAGACGTCGAGAATCCGGTAGTCCTTGCGGGGCAAGAGAAAGATCCGGTACTCGATGCCGTCGGCCTCGTCGTCGGTCGACACGATGCCGGCGAGCATGTTCCAGTCGCAGGACTCCACCCCCGACGAGAACGGCCAGCGGCCCCGCAGCCGGTAGCCGCCGTCGACCTTTTTGGCGCGGCCGCCGGGAAACACGAACGAGGAGGCGATCAGCGCGTCGGGGCTCTGGCCCCATATCAGGTCCTGGGCGCGGGGGTCGAACAGCGCCAGCATCCAGTGATGGCTGCCGAGATTGACCAGATTCCAGGCCACCGACGCGTCGGCCCGCGCGATCACCTCGGCGAGATCGACCAGCGCCACATAGTCGAACTCGGCGCCGCCGACGCGCTTCGGCTGCAGGATGCGAAACAGGCCCGCCGCGTGCAATTCGCGCTCGGTCTCCGGCGGGAGGTGGCGCAGTTCTTCGGTGCGGGCAGCGCGCTCGCGCAGTTGCGGCAACAGCGCCTGTGCCCGTGCCAGCATGGCGGCATAGGCGTCGTCGCCGGGCATCGCGGTCGAACTTGCGCTGGGCTTGCCGACGGTGCTTGCCATGTTCGCCCTCCTCACGCTCCGGCGCGGCGCGCGGTCTTGAGATGCGGCCGGTCGAGATAGAGGGAAGCCTTAAGCCCTTCGGCATTCTGCGCGGCGAATGCCGTCAGCGGCTTCAACTCGGGAATCCGCGAGCGGTCCAGCGTGGCGACGTCGGGCCAGTCGATCTCGATCAGGTTGCCGGACGGGTCGCGCAGGTACATCTGGACGCAGCCGTCGGGCAATTCGTTGACCGGGTTGCGGAACGCGGTCGAATCCAGCGCGCCGATCGCCTTGGCGGCGTCGTAGGCGGCGTGAAAGTCGTCCACATCGATGGCGAAGTGCTGGTAGAACGGCACGCTGTCTTCCAGCTCGAAGATATGCAATTGCAGATCGCCGCATCGCAAATATTTGGTCTTGAAGCCGAAATTGTAGCTCGGTATCGTTTCCATGCCCAACACCGTCTCGTAGAATCGGACCGACTCGGCGAGGTTTTTCGAACCGATCGAGAGGTGGTTGAAGCCGGTGACTTTCATGGCGCGGGCTTTCGACGTGTATTTATCACTTGATAAATAGCCGCTCCCGAAAATATTGCAAGCGAAATGCGCTGCACAACCGGATTTTGGGGTCCGGCACCATTGCGGACGTCAGTCCGGCTTGCCCAGCGCCCGCAGCGCCGCGGCCCGGGACGCCTTGCCGCGCCGGACGCCGACCAGCGCCTGCTTCAGGTCGGCGATCCGTTCGGCGTTGTTCCCGGCCCGGCTGCCGTCGGCGTTGATAAAGCTGTTCTCGAACCCGATCCGGCAATGACCACCGAGCGCCGCGGCCGCCACCAGCGAGGTGGTCTCGGCGGCGCCGAAGGCGCAGACCCACCAGTCGAACCGCTCGGGCCCGCCATTGCCGACCACCCTGGCCAGGAACGGTATCAGCTCGGCGGGATTGCTTTCCTGGCCGGCGACGTAGCGCCCGAGCGGAAAGATCACGGAATGCCGCTTTCCCGGAATCACGCCGCGCGCGATCAACTCCAGCAGGTGGTCGAACTCGCCCGGCACGTAGACGATATGCTGGACCGCGATCCGGTTCTGGTGCGCCCACCGGTAAAGCTCGGACGCCGCCGCTTCGGCGCTCGGGTCCGGGACCAGTTCCTTGACCGCGATGCTGACGGCTTCGGGGCGAACGGCACGCACCGCCGCGATCTGTTGCGGCGGGCTGAACTGCCCGACCGCTTCAGTGGTCATCTGGACGATCAGCTCGGCTCCGGCGCTGCGCCGAATCGCCTCGGTGGCGGCGATGTAGCGGTCAGCGTCGATGGAATGACGGCCCTGCTCGTCGCGGACATGGACGTGGATCGCCTGCACCCCCGCTGGCGGGCATTGCGCCGCTTCGCGCGCCACCTCATCGATGCTGACCGGCAGGTTGGGATGGTCGGCGTGGCCTTTGCGCGCCCCGTTCGGCGCCAGCATGATGGTCAGATCGGTCATTTTCCATTTCAATGGTTCGGGTCTGGCGGATTGAAGTGACGCGATGAATTGTTTATCGTTTGATCATTAGTTGCACAAGCGGCGATCGAACGGCCGCGCAGATCCAGCGCCTGGGACAGGAAGCGACGCGCATGAACACGACGGCGGGCAAGACGGTCGGAATCATCGGCCTCGGCATCATGGGCGGCGCAATCGGGCGCAACCTGACCGAGCGCGGCTGGCATGTGATCGGGTTCGATATCGACGCCGGCCGCCGGTCCGAGCTGGCGCAGGACGGCGTCGACATCGCCACTGATATCGCCAGTGTGGCGCGCGGCGCCGAAATCATCCTGACCAGCCTTCCCAGTCCGGCGGCGGCTCTGGCTGTGGCGCGCGAGATTGCCGGATCCGGGCAGGCTCAACGAATTGTGGTCGAACTCTCGACATTGACTATCGCCGACAAGCTTGGATTCGAGGCGATCCTGAAGGCAGCCGGCCACATCGCGCTGGACTGTCCGCTGAGCGGCACCGGCGCACAGGCCAAAACGCGCGACCTCGTGGTCTATGCCAGCGGCGACAGCGCCGTGATCGCACGCTGCATGGCGCTGTTTGCGGACTTTGCCAGGCAAAGCGCCGATCTCGGCGCGTTCGGCAACGGCAGCCGGATGAAGTTCGTCGCCAACCACCTGGTGGCGATCCACAACGTCGCCACCGCGGAAGCCATGGTGCTGGCGGAACGTGCCGGGCTCGATCCGCGGATGGTGGTGGACATGGTCGGCCCCGGCGCCGGCGGATCGCGGATGTTCCAGATGCGGGCGCCGATGATGGTGGAGCGCAGCTACGAACCCGCGACCATGAAAATATCGACCTGGAAAAAGGACATGGCGATCATTGCCGAATTCGCCGCCGGCGTCGGCTGCGAAACCCCGCTGTTCACGCTGACGCAACCGGTCTATGCCGAGGCGATGGCGATGGGCCTCGGCGACCAGGACACCGCCGCAGTGTTCGAGGTGCTGCACAAGAGCATCATCACAAAACCTGAACGCGGCTAGCATAAAACCTGATAGCGCTTGATGCCGCATCGCGGCAATCGCGGCACCTCGGTATGCGGACGCACGCAACGGCAAACCGTTCGATCCGCCGCTTGCCGATGCAATGCTTATCACTTGATCATTTATAACTTCCGGCCGATAAATGGCAGGGCGCCACAACAGCAAGAACAGAAGCCTATCAATCCATCGAGGGAGGATCGAATGACGATGTCGCGAAGACGTCCGCCAACCAGGAACCTGGAACAATAGCGGCTTCAGGCGCCGCGGCGGCAACACCGCCGCAGCTTTTCCGGACAGAATTGGTGGACGATGCAGTTTTGGATCATCCAGGGCCTTAACAGCCTGTCGCTCGGCGGCTTGCTGTTTCTGCTGTCGTCGGGATTCTCGCTGATCTTCGGCCTGATGCGGCTGGCCAACCTGACCCACGGCGCGTTCTTCATGCTCGGCGCCTATTTCGGCGCCACCGCGCTGCGCAGTTACGACGGCCTCAACATCTGGGTGACGGCGCTCGGCGCCGGGCTCGCCGTCGCCGCGCTGGGCGGCCTGTTCGAGCGGCTGGTGCTGACGCGGCTGAAGACCAATCCGCTCGGCCAGGTGCTGGTGACGCTCGGCATGTCGTTCATCATCTCCGACGCCTGCCTGGTGCTGTGGGGCGGCGATCCGATCCCGATCCCGACCCCGATCAGCCTGCAGGCGCCGACCCGGGTGTTCGGCTTCGTATTTCCGACCTACCGGCTGGCGCTGGTGGGCATCGCCGTCGCCGCCGCCATTGGGCTGTATCTGCTGCTGGAGCGCACCCGGGTCGGCGCCATGATCCGCGCCGGCGTCGACGACATGCAGATGGCCCGCGCCGTCGGCATCCCGGTGTCGCGGTTGTTCACCCTGGTGTTTTGTCTTGGCGCCGGCATTGCCGGGGCCGGCGGCGTACTCGGCGGACCGATCCTGTCGGCCTATCCCGGGCTCGACGGCGACATGCTGCCGCTGGCGCTGATCGTGGTCATTCTCGGCGGCATCGGCAGCCTGCTCGGGGCGTTCATCGGCAGCTTCGTGATCGGCTTCATCTACACCTTCGGCACCGCGCTGTTTCCCCAGCTCGCCTACATCATCCTGTTCCTGCCGATGATCGTGGTGATCGCGTTCCGCCCGCAGGGCCTGTTCGGGCGGCTCAGTGCATGATCCGGAACATCGCGATATCAGTCGTGGCCGGGCTGCTGCTGGTGCTGCCGCTGTTCGCCGGCGATTTCTACATCAACCTCGCCAGCCAGATCCTGATCGCGGCGATCTTCGCGCTCAGCCTCAACCTGCTGGTCGGCTACGGCGGCATGACCTCGCTCGGCCACGCCTCGTTCCTCGGCGTCGCGGCCTATGCCAGCGCGCTGTTGACCGGCAGCTACGGGCTCGGACATTTGCCGGCCGCGATCATCTCGATCGCTGGCACCACGGCGATGGCCGCCATCTTCGGCCTGATCGCGCTGCGCGCCTCGGGGCTCGGCTTTCTGATGATCACGCTGGCGCTGTCGCAGGTGCTGTGGGGCCTTGCCTATCGGATGTCCAGCGTCACCAACGGCGACAACGGCGTTTCCGGCCTGACCCGGCCGATGCCGTTGGGCATTTCGCTCGACGGCGCTGCCGCGTTCTACTGGTTCGCGCTGATCGTGTTCGCCGTCGCCTTCCTGATGATGGCGATCTTCGTCAAGTCGTCGTTCGGGTCGTCGCTCAAGGGCGTGCGCGACCAGCCGCGCCGGATGGCGGCGCTCGGCTTCAATCCGTGGATGATCCGCTGGATCACTTTCATCTATGCCGGCTTCTGGGGCGGCGTGGCGGGGCTGCTCTACGTCTACTATAACAAATACATCCATCCGACCTCGCTCTCGACCACCAGTTCCGCCGAGGCCCTGCTCGGCGTCATCGCCGGCGGCTCCGGCACCCTTACCGGCCCGGTGGTCGGCGCGACGCTGGTGCTGCTGCTGAAGAACTATGCTTCCGCCTATGTCGAGCGCTGGAACATGCTGCTCGGCCTGGTGTTCCTGTTCATCGTGCTGGTGATGCCGATGGGAATCGTCCCCGGGCTGCGCAAGCTCACCTCCGGCAAGCGCGGGGCAGCGAAATGACCGCCCCCCTCGCGCTCGAGATCACCAACCTGAAGAAGGCATTCGGCGGCCTGCCGGTGACGCAGGACGTCTCGCTGGCGATCCGCCCCGGCGAACGCCGCCTCATCATCGGCCCCAACGGCGCCGGCAAGACCACGCTGTTCAACCAGATCACCGGCGACCTCAAGCCCAACTCGGGGCAGGTCAAGCTGTTCGGCACCGACGTGACCCGGCTGACGCCGTTCCAGCGCGCCCATTTCGGGCTGTCGCGCACCTACCAGATCATCACCCTGTTCAACGCCGACACGCTGGAACACAACGTGGTGCTGGGCCTGCTCGGGCTGCGGCCGTCACGCTGGCAGATGTGGCGGCCGCTGTCGTTCTACAGCGACCTCGCCACCGAAGCGCGGCGGACGCTGGACCGGGTGGGACTACTGCATCTGGCAGAACATCCGGTGTCGGAAATCGCCTACGGCGAAAAACGCCGGGTCGAGCTGGCGATGGCGCTGGCGCAGAAGCCGCGCGTGCTGCTGCTGGACGAGCCGCTGGCCGGTCTCTCCAATACCGAGCGATCGACGGTCAAGGCGCTGATCGCCGCGATCCCGCGCGAGACCGCGGTGGTCATGATCGAGCACGACATGGATACGGCACTCGATCTCGCCGAGACGGTGACGCTGCTGAACTATGGCCGTGTCATCGTCGACGGCGAACGCGACGCCGTCATCGCCGACCAGCGTACCCGCGAGGTGTATCTTGGCACCTGACGCGCTGTCCCTGAGCGACGTGCACACTTATTACGGCGACAGCCATGTGCTGCACGGCGTCTCCTTCGCGCTGCGGCCGGGCGGCGTGCTGGCGCTGTTGGGACGCAACGGCGCCGGCAAGACCACCTGCATCTCCACCATCATCGGCTTCCTCAAGCCGAAGCAAGGCGAGATCCGGCTGTTCGGCGAGCCGATCACGGGGCTGAGCCCCGAGCGCATCTCGCAACTGGGGATCGGTCTGGTGCCACAGGGGCGGCGGGTGTTTCCGTCGCTGTCGGTGCGCGAGAATTTGATGGTGGCGCAGCAGCGCCGAGGCGCTGCCGGGAGACCGTGGGATCTGGAGCGGATCTACCAGATGTTTCCGCAATTGCGCGAACGGCACGGCCAGTTTGCCGGCACGCTGTCGGGCGGCGAGCAGCAGATGCTGGCGATCGGCCGCGCCCTGATGGGCAATCCCAGGGTGCTGTTGCTCGATGAACCGTCGGAAGGCCTGGCGCCGTTGATCGTCGCCGAGGTCGGCCGTACCATCCGCCGCCTCAAGGAAGCAGGACAATCCATCGTGCTGGTCGAACAGAACCGCCAGCTCGCGCTCGACGTTGCCGACCAGGCCGTCATCCTCAATACCGGGCGCTGCGTGTTCGCCGGCAGTGCCGCGGACGCAGCCAGGGACGACGACCTGATTGCGCAAAATCTCGGCGTCTACCATGCGCATTAGGCCACAAGTGGCACGAGCGCCGAGCCGGACGACGGCATCATCCGAGCTGATCGCCACCGCCATCCATGCAATCTAACTAACGGAGATCAACAACATGAAAATCGGTGTCTGTGGAACGGGACGGATGGGAGCAGCCATCGCGCAGCGGTTGATGTCGGTAGGGCACGAGGTCGGCGTCTGGAACCGGGATGCCGCCAAGACCAGGCCGCTGGCCGAGGCCGGCGCCAAGTCTTTCGCCTCGCCGGCCGAACTGGTGGACGGCTGCGAGGCCGTCATCGTGATGCTGCTCAACGACGCCGCTACCGAGGCGGTCTATCAGGGAGCGAACGGCATATTGAAAGGCAAGCTCACCGGCAAGCTCGTGATCGACAACAGCACGGTGCGCCCGGACACCATGATTTCGATGGGTGCGGCGGTGCATCAAGGCCGGCGGCGCCTTTGTCGAATGTCCAGTGGGCGGCAGCACGGTGCCGGCCAAGGAAGGCAAACTGTTGGGTCTGGTGGGAGGCAGCGATGCCGACGTCACGCGGGCGATGCCGATCCTCGAACAGATGTGCCGGCGCATCGAGCATGTCGGAGCGCTCGGGCTCGGGCGCCACGCTTAAAACTCGCGGTCAACCTGCCGCTCCTGGTCTACTGGCAGGCGCTTGGCGAAGCGCTGGCGATCTGCCAGCCACTCAAGCTGGCGCCCGAGCGCCTGATCGATATCCTGACCGATACCTCCGGCGCCCCCGCCGCCATGAAGGGACGCGGCCCCGTCATTGCCAAGGCGCTGGCCGGCCAGCCGCTGGGCAGCGCCGCGTTTGCGCTGAGCGCCGCGAAAAAAGACCTCGCCACTGCGGTTGCGTTTGCGCATTCAATTCACGCCGAGCTGCCGGTCACCGCGAGCGCGCTCAAATGCTTCGAAGAGGCCGAGGCCGCGGGCCTCGGCGACAAGGACGCCACCGCGGTTTCATCGCGCTGGGCCATGCACCCAGGCGCGTCCTGAAGGCGCATCGTTTCAACCCCGATCCATCCTCTTACCCAGCGAGACAACACCATGATCGACCGCAAGAACCGCTACGGCCTCACCGCCGCCCGGGTCCACGACGCCGACGGCCGCGCCCGGCGGCCGTCATCGACCACCATCGACATTCACGCCCATATCGTCGTGCCGCAGGCCGGCGCATTGGTGAAACCGCATCTCGACCTCAAAAAAATTCCACTGGCGCATTTCGCCGATGCCGCCACCAAGGACATCAATGCCATGCAGGAGCAGGACATCGGCGAGGTGATGACCACCATCGATCGCCGCCTGCGCGATCTCGACAAGATGGGTATCGACATCCAGGTCGTCGCCCCTGCCCCGGGCCAGTGCTATTATTCAATCGACGCCAAGACCGCGGAAGCCGCGCATCGTCTGGTCAATGACGGGGTGGTGGAATACTGCGCGCGCAAGCCCGACCGCTTTGTCGGGCTCGGCACCGTGACCCTGCAGGAGCCGGAGGTCGCGGTGCGCGAACTCGACTACATCATGAACACGTTGAAGCTGAAGGGCGTCGAGATCCTCACCAATGTCGACGGCCAGGAATTGTCGGACCCGAAATTCCGGCCGTTCTTCGCCAGGGCCGAAGCGCTCGGCGCCTTCATCATGATGCATCCGAATGGATTTACCCACGGCGAGCGGTTCACGCATTTCTACTTCAACAACGTGGTCGGCAATCCGCTCGAAACCACGCTGGCGCTGCACAACCTGATCTTCTCAGGGACGCTGGCGCGCTTCCCCGACCTGAAACTGATGGCGGTGCACGGCGGCGGCTACCTGCCCGGCTATTCCGGCCGGATCGACCATGCCTGGGGCGCGCGCAAGGATTGCCACGGCGAGCTGCCGCTGGCGCCCACCACCTATCTGCGCCAAGTCTATCTCGACACGGTGGTCTTCACCTATCACCAGCTCGCCTACATGCTCGACCTGTTCGGGCCGGACCGCATCGTGATGGGCACCGACTATCCGTTCGACATGGCCGAGTACAATCCGATCGGCCATATCGCCGGCGTCGACGGCATGGACGAGACCACGCTGGCGCAGATCGCGGGTGGTAATGCGGCGCGGATATTGGGACTGAAAGTTTAATTCTCGAGACGACCGACCAGATCGAAGTCGTCATGCCCGGGCTTGTCCCGGGCATCCACGTCTTAACAGCGGCTCGGCAGGAAGGACGTGTATGGCCGGGACGAGCCCGGCCATGACGTGGGGAGGGCTCACCGCGCGTCGCGAACTTACTTCGCCTCGATGCCCAGATCCGCGATCAGCTTGCCGTACTTCGCCAGCTGATCCTTGGTCATCACCCGCAATTCTTCCGCCGAAGAACCGCGCACCACCATGCCCTGGTCGTCAAGCTTCTTCCGGGTCTCGGGATCGGCCAATGCCTTGACGACTTCGGCGTTGAGTTTGGCGATGACGTCCTTCGGCGTGCCGGCGGGCGCCAGGATCGCAAACCAGGAATTGAACAGGAAGCCGGGCAGCCCGGATTCCGACACCGTGGGAACCTCGGGGTATTGCGCCAGGCGCTTCGGCGTGGTGACGCCGATCAGGTTCAACTGACCGCCCTTGACCATGGCGTTCACGGTGCCGAGGCCCTGGAACGCCACCGGGATCTGGCCGGCGGCGACATCGGCCGCGGCCTGGGTCGCGCCCTTGTAGGGCACATGGGTCAGCGAGATGCCGGCATTGGCGGCGAACAGCGCCATTGCCAGATGCTGCGGGCTGCCGACGCCGCCGGAGCTGTAATTGATCTTGCCCGGCGCCGCCTTGGCCGCCGCGATCAGGTCGGCGGCGGACTTGAAGCCCGACTTGTCATTGACGACGAGCCCCCATTCCACCGTGGCGACCAGCGAGACCGGTTCGAAATCCTTGGTGATGTCCCAGCGCAGCTTGGGCTGCAGCGCGGGCACCATGGTCATGATGCTGTCGTTGAAGCCGCCGATCGTGTAGCCGTCGGGCGCCGCGCGGGCCACCTGCTCGGCGCCGATCATGCCGGCGGCGCCCGCTTGATTGATAATGATGATCTGCTGGCCCATGTTTTCCGACATTTTCTGGGTCACGATCCGCGCCGCGACGTCGACCGCGCTGGCCGCCGCCAGCGGGATGATCATCTTGATCGGCTTGTCGGGATAGCTGGACTGGGCGCCCACCGCGCCTGAGAACAGGCAGAGCGCGAGGCCGGAAACGAACCATCGATGGAAGCGCATGCGGCGTCTCCTGTGTGAGCTTGTCTTATGTAAGCCTGGCAATCCCGAGTTCGCCGGCGAGTTGGTCCAGTCCGCGCAGCAAGGCCGGCGCCAGCGGGATGCCGGCGCTGAGGCGTTTGCTGCGGGTTTCGTGGCTGCGCTCGCCGGGAACGAAAATCCGCTCGACGCCCGGCATGCGGTTGCTGCCGCGCAGGTCGCCGATCAAGGTATCGACGCTGGCCTTGAAGACCTCGATGTCGCCGAACGCCGCGACATTGATCGCCGCGATAGCCTGTCCGGTATTGGTAACGCTGGAGTCGATCGTGATTGAAGTCGATGACGTCCTTGCCCATGGCGGCGCCGCCAAGGGTGCCGGCCAGCAGGCCGATGATCAAGGCGAGGCCATAGCCCTTGTAGCCGGCTTCCATGCCGCCGAGCGGCAGCAGCATGCCCTCGTCGGCGCGCTTCGGATCGGTCAGCGGCTTGCCCTGGCGGTCGATCATCCAGCCTTCCGGCATGGTCTGGCCCAACAGCGCCCTGGTCTTGACCTTGCCGTAGGCCGCCACCGTGGTCGCCATGTCGAGGATGATGGGCTTTTCGCGGCCGGCGGGAATTGCAGCCGCAATCGGGTTGGTCGACAGCAGCATGTCGAGGCCGCCCCATGGCGGCAGATGGTTGGCGTTGCCGACCGCGAAATACAGCCCGATCATGTCGTGGGCGAGCGGCATGCCGGCATAGAGCGAGGCCGGGCCGGCGTGGTTGCTGAACTGCGAATTGACCCAGCCGATGCCGGTTGCGCGGGCCTTCTCGACCGCCAGTTCGGCGGCGCGCTTCATCACCAGATGGCCCATGCCGTTGTCGCCATCGATCAGCGCGGTTGAGGCCATCTCGCGCGCGACGCGGATATTCGGTTTGACGTTGACGCCGCCGGCGCGGATGCGGCGGGCATAGGACGGCAGCCGGGTGACGCCGTGGCCGTCGGATCCCTGCAGGTCGGCCTCGGCCATCAGCGTGGCCACCGTCATGGCGTCGGCATCCGGCAAGCCCAGCGCCACGAGCGACCGGTGAATGAACGCCCTCAGGCGCTCGAACGGCACGGTCGTTTCGGTCTGTTCTGACGAGGCCTGCATGATGGCGCTCAGTCGAACGCCGCGGACGGAATCGCGGTGGGCGGCTTGACCTTGCGGATACGGGCGTAGACCTGGACGCCAATCAGCAGCACGCACAGCGCCAGGAAGGTGGCGCTGATCGGCCGGTCGATGAAGATCTGCAGGCTGCCGCGCGAAATCAGCACCGCGCGGCGGAAATTTTCCTCGAGCCGCGGCCCGAGCACGAAGCCGAGCAGGATCGGCGCCGGCTCGAACTTCAACTGGATCAACAGATAGCCGAACATGCCGCAGAACAGCGTCGAGGCGACGTCGAACATGTCGTTGCGCGCGGCGTAGACCCCGATGCAGACGAAGAACAGCGCGGTCGGATAAAGATAGCGGTACGGCGCCGTCAACAGCTTGACCCAGACCCCGATCATGGGAACGTTGAGGAACACCAGGATCAGGTTGCCGACCCAGAAGCTTGCGATCAGACCCCAGAAGATATCCGGGTGTTCGACGATCAGGCGCGGGCCGGGGGTGATGCCCTGGATCATCAGGGCGCCCATCAACAGCGCCATCACCGCATCGCCGGGAATGCCGAGCGACATGGTCGGGATGAAATCGCCCTGCACCGCCGAGTGCGTCGAGGCCTCGGGGCTGGCGACGCCCTCGATGGCGCCGTGGCCGAACCGCTCCGGCGTCTTCGACACCTTCTTTTCCATGGCATAGGCGACAAAGGAGGCGATGGTCGGCCCGGTTCCGGGAATCAACGAGCACAGCGAGCCGATCAGCGTGCCGCGCAAAATCGGAAACGCCGCCTGCTTGACGTCTTTCTTGGTCGGCCGCAGATCGCGGAAGCCGAGCTTGGTGTATTTGGTGTTGATGGGGGCGACGTTGTTGGCGCTCTTGAGAAACTCGGCGATGCCGAACAGCCCGAGCGATACCGCGACCAGTTCGACGCCGTCGGCGAGATCGATGATGCCGAAGGTGAAGCGCTCGTTGCCGGTGTTGACGTCGGTGCCGACCAGGCTCAGCAGAATGCCGAGCAGCGTCATCGCCACGCCTTTCAGCGGCGAGCCCTTGGCCAGCGTCGACCCCGCCAGCAGCCCCAGCAGCATCAGCGAGCAGATTTCGGCCGGACCGAACTGGAACGCGATCCGGGCGATGAACGGCGCCATGAACACCATCTGCAGGATGCCGAACGCGGCGCCGAAGATCGCCCCCATCATGGTGATGCCGAGCGCGACGCCGCCACGTCCCTGCTGGGTCATCGGATAGCCGTCGAGACAGGTCACTGCGTGGGGCGGATGGCACGGCAAATTGAGCAGGATCGAGCAGATGGCGCCGCCATATTGCGCGCCGTAATAGATGCCGGACAGCATCAGCAGCGCCGCCACCGGCTTCATGGCGAAGGTCAGCGGCAGCAGGATCGAGATGGTCGACAGCACGCCCATGCCGGGCAGCACGCCCACGAGGTTGCCGATCAGGACGCCGAGGAAGCACCACATCAGGTTGTGCGGCTCCAGCGCAACTTCGAAGCCGTGCATCAGATCGACGATACCGGTGGTCATGCCATTCCTCGCAGGATCGGAATTTGTATTTGCAGAAGATAAGAGAACAGCGCGATGCCGAACACCGTCACGCACACGGCCAGCACCAGCGCCTCTTTCCACGTCGTGGTGGTCGAGCCCATGGCGGAGACGAACACGCAGGTAAAGATGGCGGGCAGCAGCCCGACATATTCACACAGCAGCATGAACAGGCAGACGCCGGCGATGATGGCGACCCAGCCGCGCCAGTCCACCGACGTCGCGGCGCCATGCGGGTCTTCAAGTCCGGTGGTTGCCGGACTGGAAGATACCGCCGCCGGTAGCCGCGATCGCGGCCCCGATCAGGATCATGCCGATGCCGATCATGGTCGGAAAGTAGCCCGATCCCATCTGGCCCAACGAGCCGATGCCATAGCTGCTGCCTTGATAGGCAGCGCCGGCACCGATCATGGCGACCAGGGCACCGGCATAATAGTCTCGTTTGTTCGCAGTACTCATCGGTTCACGGTACTCTTCGCCATTCCAGGTTGCAGACATCACGCATCGGCCACGTCCTGCATGATCTTATGCAATGCGGGCTGCGCTTCAAAGCCAATACCGGGCATGTCCGGCAACGCGATATACCCATCGCGCACTTCCATGCCATCGGCAAATCCGCCGAACGCGGCGAACACGCCGGGATAGGCCTCGCAGCCGCCCAATCCCAGCCCGGCCACCACGGCAAAGGTCATCATGTTGCCGCCATGGGGAAAGATCCGCGCGCGTGAGCCGCCCTTCAGTTCGACCTCCGCCACCATCCGCGCATAGGCGCCAAGGCCATAGGCCTGCGGCGGATCGACCTGGAGAATGTCGCGATCGTCGCGAAATTCACCGAAGCTGAGCAGATTGAGCACATCCTGCAGGCAGAACAGGTTTTCGCCGGTCGCCAGCGGTGCGTCGTAGGTCCTCGTCAGTTCCGCGAACGCGCCATAGTCCAGCGGCGCACAGGGCTCCTCGAACCAGCGCAGGCCGATCGGCGCCAGCGCGCGGGCATAATCCTTCATGCGATCCTTTGAGAGCGCGCCGTTGGCATCGACGGCAAGATGGTCAGCGCCGGCCATCAACGCGATCGCGGTCTCGATCCGGGCAAGATCGTCCCTGATGGCGGCGCCGCCGACCTTGATCTTGATATGGGTATAGCCAGCCTGCAAGTGACGCTTGACCTCGTCGGACAGGGCGGCGAGTTCGCCCTCCGGCCGGTACCAGCCCCCGCCGACATAGCAGGGAACGGCGGCCGGGTGCGCGCCACCGTTAAAGCGTTCCGCCAGCACATGCCAGAGCGGACGATCGAGAATTTTCGCCAGCGCGTCCCATACCGCGGTCTCGATGGTTCCGATCGGCACCGAGCGTTCGGCGTCGCCGCCCGGCTTCTCCCGCCGCATCATGCAGCCCAGCACCCTGGCCGGATCGATAACCCCGGCCTGATCCAGCAATTCGTGCGGCGGCGTCGAAAGAATCCGGGGAATGAACCGCGCCCGCATCGCGGCACCACAGGCATAGCGCCCGGTCGAATTGAAGGCATAGCCGACGACGGGCCTGCCGTTGCGAACGACGTCGGTGGTGACCGCGACCACCGAGGTGGTCATTTCGGAAAAATCGAACGCGGCATTGCGCATCGTCGATCCGACGGGAACGGCCTTCTCGGCGATGGCGGTGATGCGCAATGTCGGGTCCGATCGCTCAGACCGGCTTGATGCCGGCCTTGGCCACAACGTCGCGCCACTTCGGCACCTCGTCGACGATCCGCTTGCGCATGCCGTCGGGCCCGTTGGCGAGGACCTCGAAGCCGCCGTTCTGCAACTGGTCCTTGATGGCCGGAACTTTCAGGACTTCGATCACTTTGGTCGAGAGCTGTGCGACGATTTCCGGCGGAGTTTTTGCCGGCGCCAGGAATCCCTGGAAGGTATCGGAGATGAAATCCTTGTAACCGAGTTCGACCATGGTCGGCACGTTGGGCAGGTCGAACCAGCGGCGCGCGCCGGTGACCGCCAGCGCTTTCAGGGCACCGGATTCGATGTGCGGATGCGCCGGCGGCAGCGCGGCGCAGCAGATCTGCACGGTGCCGGAGAGAATGGCCTGAATGGCGGGACCGGCGCCCGGAAACGGCACGTGGGTGATCTGGACGCCACCGACGATCTTCAGCAGTTCGCCCGTCAGCATCGGCGTGGTGCCGATGCCCGGGCTGGCGTAATTGAGCGAATTCGGCTCGGCCTTGGCCTTGGCGATGAGGTCGGCGATGGAATTGATGCCGAGCTTGGGATCGACCAGGATCACGTTCGGCGAGGTGCCGAGTTCGGCGATCGGCGCGAAGTCGTTGTAGGGATCATAGGGGATCTTGGCGTAGAGGCCGGGATTGACCACGTAGGCGCTCGACGTGATCAGGAGCGTATAGCCGTCGGGATCGGCGTGGGCCACGAGGCCGATGCCGATGTTGCCGCCGGCGCCGGCGCGGTTGTCGACGATCACCGAGCCGCCCAACGCATCGCCGAGATGGGCGGCGACGACGCGGGCCATGATGTCGGTCGGGCCGGCCGGCGCGAACGGCACCACGATCTTGACGGGACGGGTGGGATAGCCGGCCGCCCGGGCGGCTCGCAATCCAAGCCTGGATGTCGCCGCAGCGCCAATCAGGCCGCCGGTGGCACGCAAGAAATGGCGCCGTGACGGCGATATGGATTTTTTCCCGGACATTGCATTTCCTTCCGACATCGGAGCGCCGAGCGCCTGCTCAGCTTGTTCTGATGATTTCTTATTCTCGATTCTTGTCTTCCAGATTCCTGGCCTTCGTCTGCGCGAATGTTCCTGGCCGTCCGCGGCGGGTTGACGCCGCGGTCTTCGTCTTGTCTTTTGATCAACGGATGGCCACCGGATTGATCGGCGAGCCGACCGCGCCGGTGATCGGCAGCGCCGGGCCGACGAACATGAATTCATAGACCTTGTCGGCGGCGCACGCCTTTGACAATTCGTCGAGCTTGAAGATTTCGCCCATGGTCAGGCCCATGATCGGAATACAGATCCAGTGCCAGGGCTGGTTGGCGTCGTCGCAATTGTTGGGACGCACTTCGACGCCCCAGGTGTCGGTGGCCACCGCCGCGACCTGCTTGTGCTGCAGCCAGTCCAGCGTCTCGAAGGCAAGCCCCGGGGCATCGCCGCCGGGATAGCCGTCCCAGTTGCCCTCGGCCAGCTTCTGTTCCATCTGCCCGGTGCGGATCAAGAGGTGATCGCCGCGGCCGATCTCGACCTTCTGCGCGCTGGCGCACTGGTCGAGCATGTCGTTGGTGATGGCAAAGCCTTCCGGCAGCCAGTCCACGCCCTGGTGCCTCGCAATGTCGAGCAGCACGCCGCGGCCGACCATTTTTTCCTTGGCGTGTTCGATGCCGGCCTTTTCGGCGCCGAACGACGACACGGAGCGGCAATCGTAGCCGTTCCACATGCTGTTTTCATAGAAGATGTGGCCGAGCCCGTCCCAGTGGGTGCCGGCCTGCAGCGGAAACAGCACGATGTCGTCGGCGGAGCGGATGCCGCGCTTGTCGAGCACGCCGGAATAGGCATCGGTGCCGGTGCGCAACATGGTGTGCACCGGATTGAAGCGCCCGACCGGCGGGAATTTGGTCTTGCCGCCCTGCGGGCCCTTGCTGTCGTAGTTCAGTGCCAGCGAAATCACCTGGCCCTTGCGCACCAGCGAGGCGGCGCGAACGATATCGGCCGGCCGGGTATAGTTCATGGTGCCGATGTGATCGTCCGGGCCCCATTTGCCCCAGTTCTTCAGCCGGGCGGCCGCCGCCTCGATATCCTTTTTGGTGACCTTGGCCGTTTGCTGCGACTCTTGTTTCACTTGGATCGTCTCCTCGGTTTTACGGCAACGACCGACCCCGGTGCCGAGCGAAAGCCGGCTGCCAGAAACGGGATGATATGCGCCAGCGCATCCTCGACGCGGCCCGGATCGCAGCGGCCATTGGTCAGCGACTGGATCCGTCCGGCATCGGCCATGGTGTAGAACATCGCGCCCAGCATGAAGTGGAAGCGCCATTCGAGATCGGGGGTCGGAATTTGCGGCAGCGCGCGACCGAGCGCGGCCAGGAACTCGCCGCTCGATTCATCGAAGGCGTTGGCCAGAATCCGGCGGCTGACGGTCTCCGGTTCGGTGGCGAGCCGTGCCCGCAGCTTGACAAAGGCGCGGCCGCCGAACCGCGCATCCGATCCGATGGTCAGGGCCGGCCGCAGGAAAGCTTCGAGAATGCCTTCCAGCGACGGCGTGCCGCCCTGCCGCTCGATCTCGGCGAGCAGCCGCATCCGTTCCTCGGCGATCGGCTTGGCGCGCGCCGCGAAAATCTCGGTGAGCAATTGCTCCTTGGAGCCGAAGTGATAGTGCAGCGCCGCGAGATTGACGCCGGCGGCGGCGACGATGGTGCGGATCGACACCGCGTTCCAGCCGTGCTCGGCGAACAACTGCTCCGACGCATCGATCAGGCGCTGCCGCGCCGACGGCTTTTGCGCGCTGGCGTCATCGGCGGTTTTGACGGCGGCGCGGGATTTGAGCGCAGTCACGAAGACAGACCTCTCGGGCCCTTGACTAAAACAAACGTATGTTTCAATAAATCGTTCGTTGGGTGGGAAGTCAAGCACGCGCCCGTGCAGGAAGCCGGCCCGCGAAGCAAGCCATTCAGTAAGAGGAACGCGCATGGCCAAAACAATTCTCAGCTGCGCCGTGACTGGCAACCAGACGACGCTGGCACAACATCCCGGCCTGCCGTGCACACCGGTGCAGATCGCCACCGCCTGCATCGACGCCGCCAAGGCCGGGGCGGCAATCACCCATATTCACGTGCGCTACGAGGACGGGCGGCCGAGCATGGAACTCGGGCACTACAAGGAAGTGGTCGACCGCATCCGCGACTCGGGCGTCGACGTGATCATCAACCTGACCACCGGCCCCGGCGGCCGCTTCGTTCCGAGCAAGGACGAGCCCAAGATCGCCGCGCCCGCAAGCACCTTGACGCATCCGATGAAGCGGGTGGAACATGTGCTGGCGCTCAAACCCGAGATCTGCACGCTCGATCTCAACACCATGTGGTCCGGTGCTGCCGTGGTGATCAACTCGCCGGATAACGTCACCATCATGGCCAAGGCGATGAAGGAAGCCGGCTCCAAGCCCGAGCTCGAGGTGTTCGACTCAGGTGACATCGGGCTCGCCAAGGTGCTGATCGAGCAGGGCGTGCTGGATACGCCGGCGCTGTTCCAGATCGTCACCGGCATCCGCTATGGTTTCGAGCCTTCGCCGGAAACCATGATGTACGCGCGCAACCTGCTGCCGAAGGGCTCGCAATGGGCCGGCTTCGGCATCGGACGCATGGCGTTTCCGATGGTGGCGCAGGCCTTCCTGCTCGGCGGCCACGTCCGCATCGGGCTCGAGGACGCCGTGCAGATACGCAAGGGTGTGCTGGCGCCGGACAACGCCGCCATGGTGAAGAAAGCGGCACAGATCGTCGATGAACTCGGCGGCGAACTGGCGACGGTAAAGGAAGCGCGCCAGATATTGGGCCTTGCCGCCCGTTAGAACCACGGCCGCCCGGTAAACGGGCGGCTTTTTTCTGATAAGACAACAAGAACAAAAACGGCCGATGACTGGTCGCCAGTTCTCCGCCGAAAACAACATCGGAGGGAACGCCATGACCACACGCCGAAACTTTCTCAAGGGCGCCGGTGCCGCGGGCATCGTGTTCTGCAGCTGCGGCCTGCTCGATGCCGCCCGCGCCCAGGGATCCGCACCGCGGCACCTTCCGGTCATGGTCAAGGGCAAGCGCATCAAGACCATCGACGTGCACGCGCATTGCTACTTTCACGAATCCCTCAAGCTGATGGGCGACGAGGCCGACAAGGTGCTGCCGCCGGTCAAGGGTGTGCCCGAGCACTTCATTGTCATCGAGCAGCGGCTGAAGGAAATGGACGCGATGGGCATCGACATGGAGGTGCTGTCGATCAACCCGTTCTGGTACCGCAAGGACCGCGACGTTGCCGCGGCGATCGTCAAGGTGAACAACGAAAAGTTCGCCGAATTGTGCGCGGCGAAACCGGATCGCTTCGCCGCCTTCGCGTCGCTTTCGCTGCAATATCCCGACCTTGCCGTACAACAGCTCGACGACGCCGTCCGAAAGCTAGGCCTGCGCGGCGCCGCGATCGGCAGCAACGTGCTGGGCGAGGATTTCTCCGATCCAAAATTCCATCCGGTGTGGGCCAAAGCCGAAGAACTCGGCGCCGTGCTGTTCATCCACCCGATCAGCCCGCCGGAACTGGCCAAGCGATTCAAGGGCAACGGCTGGCTGTCGAACACGATCGGCAATCCGCTCGACACCACGATCGCGCTGCAGCACCTGATCTTCGAGGGAACGCTGGACAAATTTCCCAGGCTGAAGGTGCTGGCCGCCCATGGCGGCGGCTACCTGCCGTCCTACGCCGCGCGTTCCGACCACGCCTGCTTCGTCTCGCCGCAGAACTGCAATCCGAACATCCAGCTCAAGAAGAAGCCGAGCGAATATCTCAACCAGCTGCACTTCGACGCCATGGTGTTCAACCCGGAAGGACTGCGGCACCTGGTGGCGCAGGTCGGCGCCAGCCAGCTCGTGCTCGGCACCGACCACCCGATTCCGTGGGAGCAGCACCCAGTCGACCACGTGTTCGCCACCGAAAGCCTCACCGACGCGCAGAAGATCGCGATCCTGGGCGGCAACGCGGCCAAGCTGCTGGAGACGAAGCAGGCGTAGCGAAGACACTGTTCTGCTGGCTGGCATGCATCCAGGTCGGGGTCGCCAGGATCGCAGCCACGACGCCCGGCTGCGCCCAGCTATGTCCCTCTTATTCCCGGACGGCGCGCTGAGCCGATCGGCCGCCGCACTCCCGGTGTGCGCCGTACCGCGCTGGATGCGCGGATCAGGACGCTCCTGATTTGATTCAGGTCAATTCTTACGGCCGCGAAATTTCCTAGCGTCATTGCAATGACGGATGGCTGCCCGTGCGCGGCGTCAGGGGGAGATCGCATGAACCAGAACCCGACGGAGCGAGGCCAGGCAGGCCGGCGAGCCGAGATCTTCGGCACGCCGATCTTCGGACCAGAGGCGGCACAGAAGGGCTACGCCCTCAACAAGATGTGCTTCTCGTTCAACGATGCCGCCAATCGCGCCGAGTTCGCCAGGAACGAAGCCGCCTATTGCGCTAAATACGGCTTGACCGACGAGCAGACGGCGGCGCTGGCGAAGCGCGATCTGCTGAAATTGCTGGCAGTCGGCGGCAATGCCTACTACCTGGCGAAATTCGCCGGCATCCTCGGGCTCAACATGCAGGACATCGGCGCGCTGCAGACCGGCATGACCGTCGAGCAGTTCAAGGCCAAGCTTCTGGCAGCAAGGGATAACTGAAATGGCACGCATCGTCGGCGGATTGGCAACGTCCCACGTTCCGGCAATCGGCGGAGCCATGGCCAAGGGGCTGCAGAAGGAGCCGTATTGGGCGCCGTTCTTCGACGGCTTCGCGGCGACCCATCGCTGGCTCGACGATGTGAAGCCGGATGCCGCCGTCGTCATCTACAACGATCATGGCCTCAACTTCTTTCTCGACAAAATGCCCACCTTTGCGATCGGCGCGGCGCCAGAATACTGCAACTCCGACGAAGGCTGGGGCATTCCCGTGCTCGCCCCCTTCAAGGGAGACACCCGGCTCTCCTGGCACATCATCGAAACGCTGGTGGGCGCCGAATTCGATCCGGTCACCTGCCAGGAGATGCTGGTCGATCACGCCTTCAGCCTGCCGATGGAGCTGTTCTTCCGCGGCAAGGCGCATACGATGCCCGCCGTGCCGGTGGTCGTGAACACGGTGCAGCATCCGCTGCCGTCGCTCTCGCGCTGCTTCAAGCTTGGGCAGGCGATCGGCCGCGCCATCGAAAGCTACGCCGAGGACATCAAGGTGGTGGTGATCGGCACCGGCGGCCTGTCGCACCAGCTCGAAGGCGAGCGCGCCGGCTTCATCAACACCGCGTTCGACAAGGTCTGCATGGATGCGATGGCCGGCGACATCGGCCGGCTGACGCGGATCAACCCGCACGACCTGGTCGAACTGGCCGGCAGCCAGGGCGTCGAGGTCATGAACTGGGTGGCGATGCGCGGCGCGCTCACCGGCGAGGTCCGCGAATTGCACCGCAACTACCACCTGCCGATCTCCAACACCGCCTCCGGAATCATGATGCTGGAAAACCACCCGCGCCTGGCGCAGGCCGCCTGACCCGTCGACGAGGGGCGCATGAAAACCCAGGTTTGCATCATCGGCGGCGGGCCGTCGGGACTGCTGTTGTCACAGCTTCTGCATCTGCAGGGCATCGACAACGTGGTGCTGGAAAAGCAAAGCCGCGCATACGTGCTGAGCCGGATCCGCGCCGGCGTCCTCGAACATGGTTTCGCGGAGCTGATGCGCGAGGCCCGCTGCGGCGAGCGCATGGATCGCGAAGGCGAGATTCACGAGGGTTTTGCCATCGCCCATGACGGCCGGATCGATCGCATCGACCTGCACAAATACTCCGGCGGAAACTCGGTCGTCGTCTACGGCCAGACCGAACTGACGCGCGATCTCTATGAAGCGCGCGACCGGATGAAAGGGCAGGTCATCCACAATGCCGAAGACGTCACCCTTCATGAACTGAGATCCGAGCACCCCTACGTCACCTATCGCGACGGCGACCGCATCATCCGATTCGATTGCGACTATGTGATCGGCGCCGATGGCTTTCACGGCGTCAGCCGAAGGTCGATCCCGAAGGTGGTGCTGCGGGAACACGAACGGCTTTATCCGTTTGGCTGGCTCGGCGTGCTGTCGCGGACCAAACCGGTGTCACCGGAGCTAATCTACGCCAAACACGAACGCGGCTTTGCGCTGTGCTCGCTGCGCTCCCAGGTGCTCAGCCGCTACTACATCCAGGTGCCGCTGGAGGACAAGGTCGAAGACTGGTCCGACGAGGCCTTCTGGAGCGAACTCAAGCGCCGCCTGCCTGACGCCGTCGCGGCCGCCCTCGTCACCGGCCCCTCGATCGAGAAAAGCATCGCGCCGCTGCGCAGCTTTGTGGCCGAACCGATGCGGTTTGGCCGCCTGTTCCTTGCCGGCGACGCCGCCCATATCGTGCCGCCCACCGGTGCCCGCGGCCTCAACAGCGCGGCGTCGGACATCTACTATCTCTACCACGCCATGATCGACCACTACAAAAAGGGCGACGACGCCGGTCTCGAGGGCTACTCGGAAAAGGCGCTGGCCCGGGTCTGGAAGGCGCAGCGGTTCTCATGGTGGATGACCAATCTGCTGCATCGTTTTCCGAGCAACATTTCCTATGACGACATGCTGCAGGACACGGAACTCGCCTACCTGCTGTCGTCCGAAGCCGCGCTGCGCTCGCTGGCGGAGAATTATGTCGGGCTGCCGTTCTGACGGTTGGAACGCGGCATCCCGCGTGGCGACCGCCTGCGGCGTAACCACGGTCCACGTGTGGCGCGCGGCCAAAACCCTCACGCGTCGATGGCGTCCTTGATGCGCTTGCGCGTCAGCGGCAGGTCGCGCAGGCGTTTGCCGGTGGCGTTGGCGATGGCGTTGGCGATCGAGGCGGCGGCGGGACCCTGGCCGGTCTCACCGCTGCCCAGGAACGGTTGCCCCGGCCGGTTGATGATGTGGACGTCGATGCTGTCGGGGACCGCGTCGAAACGCAGGATCGGATAGGTCTGCCAGTCGACACTGGTGATCCGCGTTTCGTCGAACGAGACGCTCTCGTACAGCGTCCAGCTCATCGACTGCACGATGGCGCCTTCGATCTGGTTGATCAGCCCGTCGGGATTGACCACCTGGCCGCTGTCGACCGCGGCCACCGCCCGCACCAGGCGCGGCCGGCCGGTTTCGCTGTCGACCTCGACTTCGCTGGCGATGGCGCAATAGGCCGCGAGATTCTTGTAACGGGCGAAGGCAAAGCCGTAGCCGCGATCGCGCGGCGCTTTCTGGCCGCTCTTCCATCCGAAGCGCTCTGCCGCCAGCTTGATGACGTCGCGGCCGCGCGGGTCGTCGAGATGCTTCAGCCTGAACTCGACCGGATCGGCGCCGGCCGCGACCGCCAGCTCATCCATGAAGCTCTCGATGGAAAACACATTGTGATAAGCGCCGAGCGCGCGCATCGCCGAGATTCGCAGCGGCATTGCCGGAATGAAGTGATGCACCACATGGGCGTTGGGGAATTTGTAGATCGGGATGGCGTTGCGGTCGCCGCCGCCTTCGGGCAGCGGCAGCGGCCTGGGAGCCGGCACCTTGAACGGCTGCGCCATGTGCTGGGCCGCCAATAGCGAACCGGCACCGCCCGGCCGCATCGAATGGGTGTTGCTCCAGACCTCGAAATTCCAGTCGGCAATGGCACCGTGGCCGTCCAGCGACGCCTTGAGCTTGGTCACCATTGCCGGCCCATACGGCTCCCAGGCGTGCTCCTGCTCGCGCATCCATTGCACGCGGACCGGCACGCCGGGCAATGCGCGCGCGATCAGGGCGGCGTCGGCCGCGGCGTCGTCGGCGCCATTATGGCCGTAGCATCCCGAGCCTTCGACATGGATCAGGCGCACGCGCGGCGGCGGCAGGTGCAGCATTTCCGCGATTGCCGCGCGGTCCGGATAGACACCCTGGGTGTGGGTCCAGACTGTCATCGCATCATCGACCCATTGCGCGACGGCGCAGGACGGCCCGATCGAGCCGTGTGACTGATAGGGACGCGTATACGTCGCCTCGATGGTCCTGGCGCCGACCGCGGACGGATCCTTGTGCTCAAAGATGGTGGTGTCCTGCGACGGCAGGCCGGTCAGGACGCGCGGCAGATCATCCTGCTTCGGCAGGCGCGCGGTCTCGCGCCAGGTGGTTGCCGCTGCGAGCGCCTTCATCGCCTTGATCGCCTGAAATTCCTTTGACGCGACCACGGCGAGGAAATTGCCGTCGCGAACCACCTTGACCACGCCCGGCATTTTTTCGACCGCGGCGGCATCGCAGGCGTCGATCTCGGCGCCATAGCCCGGCGGCCGCACCACGCGGGCGTGGACCATTCCCTCGGGCCGCAGGTCCTGCACAAAGGCGGCCCCGCCGGTCACCTTGGCCGGGATATCGACCCGCGGCACCGGCTGGCCGATGACCTTGTAGGTCGCGGGATTCTTCAGTTTCGATTTCGGCTGCGCCTGCACATGAAGCATGTCGGCACCGACCAGTTCGCCATAGCCGAACCGCTTGCCATCGGGCGAAATCACCGCGCCGTTTTCGGTTCTGAAATTCTCCGCCGGCAGTTCGAGGCGTCGCGCGGCTTCGGCGATCAGAAGCTCCCGCACCTGCGCGGCGGCGTTCTGGACTGCGACACCGCTGTCCTGCATCGAATGGCTGCCGGCGGTATAACCCTCATTGGCGGTAAGCTTGGTATCCGCCGTGATCACCTTGAGGGATTCGAACGCGACGTCGAGTTCCTCGGCCGCGAGCTGTTGCGCGGCGGTCTTGAAACCCTGGCCCAGTTCGGCCTTGCCGGTGAATACGGTGACGGAACCGTCGGCGTCGATGCGGATCCAGGAATCCAGGAACGGCGCGGTGCCCAGGCTGCCGGGCGGTTTCGGCGCCGGCGGCGCTGCCGGCGCCGCGGCGTCCTGGGCGAAAGCGTCGGTGAGCGAGAAGCTGATGATGAGGGCACCGCCGCCGGCCAGTACGCGGCGACGGTCGAGAATGACGGGGGCGTTCATGGCGCGCTCCTTTCGGCCAGCCGGGTCGGCGACGCATCCGCGGTCCGCATCAGCGCGGCGGCGCGGTGCACCGCGCGCAGGATGCGCATATGGGTGCCGCAGCGGCAGAGATTGGTCTGCATCTCGGCGCGGATCTGCGCATCGGTTGGCTTGGGGTTCTTCTGCAGCAGCGCCTGCGCCCGCATCATCATGCCGGCGATGCAGTAGCCGCATTGCGCCGCCTGCTCTTCCATGAAGGCGCGCTGGATCGGGCCCGGCGCCGCCACTGTGCCGAGGCCTTCCAGCGTCGTCACCGGCTTGCCGGCAACCAGCAGCAGCGGCGTGACGCAGGACAAGACCGCTTTGCCGTCCACGATCACGGTGCAGGCGCCGCATTGCCCGAGCCCGCAGCCGAATTTGGCGGCATTGAGTTTCAGGTCGTCGCGCAGCACATAGAGCAGCGGCGTATCCGGCTCGGCGTCGATCTCGTGATCGTGACCATTGACCTTCAATGTCATCATGGCTTGTCTCGCTGCGTTGGATCGGCGGGGGCGTTGGCCGGCCCCGGCGATGTCTGGAGAGCGATGGTCTGGCTATGCCGGGCCTCAGTGACGGTCTTTTCAAGACCGGTCCAGGCCGGCTGGTCGCTGAAGCGCGACCGCAGATATTTCAACAGCGCCACCACCTGGTCGTCGCTCATGCTGGCGGCGAATGGCGGCATGATAGGGCTGCGTTCGCCCGGCACCGGCCGCAGCCCGCTCAGGATAGTATTGGTAGCGTTGCGCGAGTCGGGGCCGTTGATGCCGCTGGAGAGGCTGAGATTGACGCCACCATAGGGCGGCGATCGCGAGGTTTCATGGCAGCTGGCGCAGGCGGCCGCATAGATCGCGGCGCCCGCAGCGTCGCCGCCAGTCGCAGCCGCCGGTTGCGACGCGCCCGGCGCCCGGGCGCGGGCCAGCGCTTCATCGCCGCGGCGCTGGCGGTCCGGCGACGGCGCGCCGAACACACTGCCCATGTAAGTTGCGATGGCGTGGACATCGCTTGCCGGGACCGACGACAGATTGCTGACCACCTCGGCCATCGGTCCGCGCGCCACGCCATGGTCGGGATGCGAGCCGCTGCGCAGATAGACCGCGAGCGCATCGGCGGTCCACGGCACCGGCGCCGTTGATCGCGCATTGATGGCGTAGGCATGCCAGTTCTCGACATCGCCGCCGGCAAATGCCTGGGTATTTTGTTCGGCGCCGAGTGCGTTGCGCGGGGTGTGGCAGGAGCCGCAGTGGGCGAGGCCCTCGACCAGATAGCCGCCGCGATTCCATTCGGCGCTTTGCGCAGCGTCGGGTTGCCAGCTGCCGCCATGCAGGAACAATAGCTTCCAGCCGGCGACGACGACGCGCTGATCGTACGGAAACGCCAGCTGGTTGGCCGGCGGCGAGGCGTGCACCGGCTGCCGCGTCATCAGGAACGCATACAGCGCCCGGTCATCCTCGTCGGTCACGTTGGTGAAGTGATCGTAAGGAAAGGTCGGATAGAGATGCCGGCCCTCGCGGTCGACGCCGGATCGCATGGCCCGGCGAAACGCCGCTTCCGACCATCGTCCGATGCCGGTGTCGGCATCAGGGGTGATGTTGGCGGAAAAGATCGCGCCGAACGGCGTCGGCACCGCCAGACCGCCGGCAAAAGCCTTGCCGCCGCGGGTGGTGTGGCAATCGTTGCAATTGCCCATGGCGGCAAGCTCACGGCCGCGTTTGACCAGCGCCGGATCGAACGTTTGGGCGGCCTGTGGCTCGACCGCCGCAATCGCCGGCCGCCAGACAACAGCGAATGCAGCCACCATGCCGGCGACCACGACCACCGCGATGACGCCCCCGACGATCCTTGCCGATGCCATTCCCACCCACTTTTTTTCAAGGCCGGTTTCGGCCGGCCATCTTTGCATTACGAATACCACCTCGCAACGCTTTACTAAAGCACATTGCACCCACTACGCTGACAAGTGATCGAGCAATAAATTGCGACGGAACGGGCTCCCAGCGGATCGAGGCCAATGGATCAGGAATTGCCTTCGTTGAGCACGGGACCGGACGATCTTCTGATCAACGCGGCAGACGAGGTCCGGATCCGCCAGGATCTGGTGCTGACCGCGCTCGGCCGCCGCCCGGCCGACCGGGCGTTGCGGGTCGGCCGGCTGCTCGACGTGCACAGCCGCACCTGGAGCGAGGACCAGGAGATCGTGTTCAAGGGCCGGCGGATCGCCTGGGTTGGGCCGGCCGGAAGCTATCCGGGCGAGGTCCGTGAACGCATGCACCGTCCCGATCTTGCGGCCGTTCCCGGCTTCGGCGAGGTCCACAAGCACATCGAAAGCTCGCACCTGACGCCGGAATGGGAAGCGGCGCTGGTGCTGCCGCGCGGCAATACCTGGACCTGCGAGGCCAGCCACGAATTCTCCAACGTCGACGGTGGGCACAATCTCGAATTCTGGTTCGAGGCGCGCCGGCGCGGATCGCCGCTGAAAATCTTTCCGCAGCCCGGCTCCGCGGTGCCGCCTACCGCCTACGAGTGGGGCGGCGGCTATTATGGGGCGAAGGAGCAGGCCGGCTTCATGCGCGAGAGCCTGATGGTGACCGGGCTCGATGAGGTGATGGACTGGCCGGCGGTGTGGAATCCGGACAACCCCTCCTACAAGCGACTTTGGGGCATGATCGAGGCCACTTTCGCCGCCCGCGGCGTCGTCGAGGGCCACGCTTCGGGCCTGCGCGACCTGCCTTCCATCAACGCCTTTGCCGCGGCGGGGCTCGCCTCCGACCACGAGGTGCAGACGCCGGAGGAAACCTGGGACAAGCTGACGCGTGGCCTGTTCATCGAGCTGCGCATCTATGCCATGGCCGAGATCGTGCCGTGGCTGCTCAACAAGGGGCTTGCAAGACTGGTCGCAGATCGCCTTCACCACCGACGACCGCAGCGCCAGCCATACGCTGCAATTGGGAGCCAGCGACCACAATGCGCGGCTCGCCATCGAGGCGGGACTGACGCCCGAAATCGCGATCCAGTGCCTGACCATCAATCCGGCCCGGCACATGCGCCTGACGCCGTTTGTCGGCAGCCTGGCGCCGGGGCGTTTCGGCGACGTGGTGCTGCTGTCCGACGTCGGCAAGCTCTCTATCGCCGAGGTGTGGGCCGACGCCAGCCAGATCTCGGAGGGGACACGCTATACCGGCCCGGTGCCGGCCATCCAGTGGCCCGACTGGGCCACCAAAACCATCAACATCCGCCGCACCGTCCAGCCCGACGACTTCGCGCTGGCCGCGGAACCCGGCCGCGAAACCATGAAGGCGGCGGTGATCCGCCCGTTTCACTGGCATCCGGATTTCTACACCCTGGAGCTGCCGGTGCGCGACGGCGCGGTGCAGCGCGACCCCGGCGAGGCGATCACCAAATTTGCCATCGTCGACCGGTTTTCCGGCGAAGGCCGGGTGTCGAAAATGTTCTGGCGCGGCTGCGGACCGCGTACGCCCGAGACCGCGCTGGCGTGCTCGGTCGCCCACGACAAGCATAACATCTGGGTGGTCGGCTCGTCGGACGCGGCGATGGCCAAGGCGGTCAACGCCCTGGTTGCGCAGCAGGGCGGCTGGGCCCTGGTGCGCGAAGGCGAACTCGCCGCGACGGTGCGTTTCGAGATCGGCGGACTGATGTCCTGCCGCTCCGCGCAGGCGCTCGATGCCGAGATGCAGGCGCTCTATGCCGAGGCCGAAAAAGTCGATTGGATGTATGAGCCGACGTTCCGGCCGCGCTGGTATCCGGGATTTCCCGAACGGCTGATGTTCGCGACCCTGACCTGCGCGCCGTGGACCTGGGTGCTGGTAGCGCCGTGCGAGCATGCACCGCTCGGCTTCGTCAACGTGCAGACCGGCGAAACGCACCCGGTGGTCTGGTGACGCTCAACATGGAATTCGGGGGATGGAATCGATGAACGAAATGGCGCCGTCAAAGCTGGCTTCCGAGCAAGCCCTGCCCGATCCGATCGGCGCCACGCCCCTCGACCGTTTCTTCCGCCTGACCGAGCGCGGCACCAGCGTCGCGCAGGAAGTCATCGCCGGCGCCACCACCTTCGCCGCCATGGTCTATATCGTGGCGGTGAACCCGGCCATCATGGCCAACGCCGGGATGGATCGCGCCGACCTGGTCAGCGCCACGGCGCTGGCGGCGATCTTCGGTTCGGTGATGATGGGGCTCACTGCCAACCTGCCGCTGGCGGTGGCGCCGGCGATGGGCTCGAACGTCATCTTCACCTATGTGATCGTCAAGCAGATGGGAATGCCGTGGCAGGCCGGGCTCGCCATGGTGGCGTTCACCGGCGTGCTGTTCCTGATCCTCAGCCTGTCGAAGCTGCGGGAGAAGGTCGCGAAGGACGTTCCCGAAACCCTGAAAATCGGTATCCAGGCCGCGGTCGGCACCCTGATCGTGTTCATCGCGCTGCGCGGCGCCGGCTTCGTGGTGCAGAGCCCCGCGACCTTCATCGCCATGGGGTCGCTGAAAAGTCCGGCCGTGCTGCTGACCCTGTTTGGCCTCTTGCTGACGCCGGTGCTGGTGGCGCGCCGCATCCCCGGCGCGCTGATCCTGTCGATCGCGGTGCTGACCCTGATCGGTTTCTTGGTCCCCGGCGCCGGCGACAAGATGGTCACATCGGTTCCTTCCGCCATCGTGTCGTGGCCGCGATGGCCGACCAGCACCTTTTTCGCGCTCGATGTCGGCTACCTCGTCAGCCACTTCGTGCTGGTGCTGCCGCTGTTGTTCTATTTCCTGTGCGCCGAATTCTTTTCCACGCTCGGCACACTGATCGGCGTCACCGGAGCGGCCAATCTGCGCCGTCCCGACGGTTCGATCCCGAACGCCACCGCGGCCTTTGCCACCGACGCGACGGCGTCGATCGTCGGTCCGCTGCTCGGCACTTCGGTCGTCACCGCCTACATCGAATCGATCACCGGCGTGCAGGCCGGCGGGCGCACCGGCCTGACGTCGCTGACGGTGGCGGCGTTCTTCGTGCTGGCGCTGTTCTTCTGGCCGGTCTTTGTCATCATCCCGCCGCAGGCCACAGCGCCGGCGCTGGTGCTGGTCGGCGTGCTGATGATGCAGGGCGTGGCCCGCGTCGACATGACCGACCTCGTCAACGCGGTTCCGATCGTGCTGACGCTGCTGGTCACGGTGCTGACCAACAACCTCATCAACGGCATGGCGCTCGGCACACTGAGCTATATCGCGCTGGAAGTCGCGGTCGGTCGCGGCAAGCAGATCACCGGGATCGTGTGGGGACTGGGCGTGGTGTTCATCGCCTATGCGGTCGTTACGGCGCGGATCATGTAAGCTGCTTTAGCGCTTCGACAGACCTCAACGTCATTGCGAGCGAAGCGAAGCAATCCAGGAGCAACAAGGAAGAACTGGATTGCTTCGTCGCTACGCTCTTCGCAATGACGGAGCCGACGACATAGCAGCAACTCAGCGCATCGCCCTTTAGCGGCTGGCCAGCACCGTATTCATCCAGCCGGCCATGGCGTGGGAGTCGAGAAATGCCAGCGCGCTCCGCTCGAGGTCCGGCGTCGGCGCGAGGCCGACGGCGACGGCGACCATCAGGTCGCAGCGCCGCGAGGCGGCAACGCCGACGGCGGTTCGCCGCGAACCGTCGGGCATGTCGATGGTGTAGTTTCGCGCGCGGCCGGCCATGTCGGCGACATGGATGACCTTGCCCGGCTCGAGCGGAACGAACCGCTCGCTGAGAAGGTCGAGGTCGGCGACGCGGTCGACTTCGTCGTCATCGGCGACGCCGGTCGAGCAGTTGCAGAACCCGATCTTGGGCCGCGCGTAGAGATCGATCTCCTCGCCGCAGGTGGAAGCATTGCAATGATAGGCTCGTCCCGCCGGCCAGCCGTCGCGCGGGAATGGCCAGGCGATTTCCTGCCAGCCCGACGCGGCCGGCAGGGCGTATTCGTAGGCGGCGACCGAGGACAGCAGGCAAAGCCCCGCCGCGACACCGCCCAATAGCAGCCGGAGCGTCACGGCAGGCCGGCCGCGGCACGCGCCGGGCCGGTCAGTTCCAGGATATGCATCCCGGTGTTGGCGCGGTCGACGATGTAGATGTAGCCGCGATCGTCGGTTTCGACATTGTTGGTCTGGATCGCGACCTTGCAGCGGTCCTTGCCGTCGATGGTCACGCAGCGCTTGTCGGTGGCCGCGGTGATGGACGGGATGAAGTAGCCGACCTCCCTGGGATGGTAGGGATCGCGGATATCGAGCGCCCGCACCCCGGCATTGAAGAAGGCGATGAAGGCCATTTTCTTGTAGTAGACCGGCGCCATGCTCTCGTTCGACGAATGCGAGCCGAAGCGACCGCCGCGTTCGCAGAACGAACCGCTGGCTTCGGAAACCGTGTAGCTCGAAATCATCATGGGGCGGCTTTCCACCGTGACGTCGGCAAACCAGACCATCTGGCGCGCTTCAGCGCATTCGTTGAGGATCGCCTCGTCGACGATCATGACGATGTCGCGGTTCTGGCCGTCCTTGTCCCTGGCGAACTCGGCGATCGGCATGCCTTTCATCGGAAACGTGGTGTGGGCGCCGTTGAAGCCCGACATCGACATCCGCGATATTTCCGGCAAACGCAGGTTTTCCGGGGTCGGCTCCTTGGGTCCGTTGATTAGCTTGTCGCGGTCGACGATCTGGAGAAAGCCGGCCTTGTTGGTGCCGTAGCCGAAATAGACCCGGTTGCCCTGCGGACCGGTGGAGATCGGACCGTGCAGTTCGGTGGGGACGGCGCCGGTCGAACCCGGCTCCTGGCCCGGCAGGCCGAAATCCCTGATTTTTATCGGATGGGCGGGGTCGCTCAGATCATAGACCTGGGTCATGCGGCGGGTGCGCCAGTCCGGCGCGCCGGACACCAGAAAGGCAATGCCGGTTTCGCATTCCCACCAGCTCTTGTGGGTATCCTTGAGGCCGGCAAGGCGGGTGATCAGGACCGGGTTGGCCGGATCGGCGACGTTCCAGATTTCGTGGGCCTCGCCGCCGAAGGTGCGCAGCAGGTAAACCGCATTGCGGTCGGCCTTGGGCAAGGTCTTGCCGTCGCAGACGCGGACCATCTGGGCGCCGCCCGCCTCATAGGTTCCCGGCTGGCCCGGAATGTGGTGCAGATATTTCGGGTTGGCGGGATCGGTGACGTCGATAATGGAGGTGCCGTTCGGCTCGGCCTTGCCGGTCATCGGATTGACCGGGGCGGGGATGGCGTCGGTGCCGCCATGATGTCCGATATAGGCGATCCAGCGGTCGCCCTGGTGATGGATGGTCGGCTGGTAGGCGCTGCGGGCCTGCAGGTCGCTCATGCCGACCAGCTTCATGTTCGACGCTTCCGGCGGCGCGCCGATCACCTGTTGTTGCGCCTGCACCGCGGTGCCGCAGGCGGCGAAAACGATTGTAAAAGATATGGCCAGCTTGAAACGATGGCGCATTGATTTTCTCCCCACACATACCGCGCGTTCGTTGATCGCCGCGCCGTTCGTCACTCGTCATACCTAGCATCAACCCATGACCGCCCGCCAGCGGGCGAGACCGGGTTCACGACAATTGTGATGCAGGACCTCGCGCGCCTTTGCGCATGACCAGCCATCACCGGGCGTGCCCCAATGATGGCTGGCGTCATTACAGCTCGCTCAGCCTCAGCCGCAAGGCGTTGCCAACCACGCTCACGGACGACAGCGCCATCGCGGCGGCACCGATAACCGGCGACAGCAACAGTCCGAACGCCGGGTAGAGAATTCCGGCGGCGATGGGAATCCCGGCGGCGTTGTAGATGAAGGCGAAGAACAGGTTCTGCCTGATATTGCGCATGGTCGCCCGCGACAGGCGGCGGGCGCGGACAATGCCGCCGACGTCGCCTCCCAGTAGCGTTATGCCGGCGCTCTCCATGGCCACGTCGGTGCCGGTACCCATGGCGATGCCGACGTCCGCGGCAGCCAGGGCCGGCGCATCGTTGACGCCGTCGCCGGCCATGGCGACCACCCGTCCCTGTCTCTGCAGTTTCATGACCACGGCGCTCTTCTGGTCCGGAAGCACCTCGGCCTCGACCTCGGCAATGCCGAGGCGCCTGGCGACGGCATCGGCCGTGGTGCGGTTGTCGCCGGTCAGCATGATGACCTGGATGCCTTCGGCGGCCAGCGCTTGCAGCGCTTCCGCCGTCGAGGCTCTGATCGGATCGGCAATGGCGAAAATTCCGGCCAGCCGGCCGTCGACCGCGATGCCAATCACGGTGGCACCATCGCTGCGCCATTTTTCGGCTTCCGCTGCAAGCGCGCCGGTCGCCTCCGCCAGCGCCGGCAGCAACGTGGCATTGCCGAGCTGGATGGTTTTGCCCTCGACCTTGCCGGTGACGCCCTTGCCGGTCGGGGAATCGAACGCATCGACCGCGGCCAGGGTCAGATTTCGCTCGCCGGCGGCGCGGACGATCGCATCGGCCAATGGATGCTCGCTCGAGCGCTCGACGCTGGCCGCGAGGCGCAGCAACGCGTTCTCGTCGAATCCCGGCGCGGTCACGATGGCCACCAGCTTCGGCTTGCCCTCGGTCAGGGTGCCGGTCTTGTCGACCACGAGCGTATCGACGGCTTCCATGCGCTCCAGCGCTTCCGCGTTCTTGATCAGGACGCCGGCGCGGGCGCCGCGGCCGACGCCGACCATGATCGACATCGGCGTGGCCAGGCCAAGCGCGCAGGGACAGGCGATGATCAGCACGCTGACCGCTGCGACCAGGGCGAACGCCAGCCGCGGCTCCGGGCCGAACGCCGCCCACGCGGCAAATGCCACGAGCGCCGCCAGAATGACGGCCGGCACGAACCAGCCGGCAACGCGGTCCGCCATGCGCTGGATCGGCGCCCGCGAGCGCTGCGCCTGCGCCACCATCTGCACGATCTGCGACAGCAGGGTATCGCGCCCGACTTTCTCGGCGCGCATGACGAGGCCGCCGGACTGGTTGAGGGTGCCGGCGATCAGTCTGGCACCCCCTTCCTTGCCGACCGGCATGGATTCACCTGTCACCAGCGACTCGTCGACAAAGGAGCGGCCTTCCAGCACCACGCCGTCCACCGGCACCTTTTCGCCGGGCCGCACCCGCAAGGTGTCGCCGACCTCGAGGCTGTCGATCGTAACCTCATGATCGGCGCCGCCGGCATCGATGCGACGCGCGGTTTTGGGCGCCAGCTGCAGCAGCGCCTTGATCGCGCCGGAGGTGGCCTCGCGGGCGCGCAGTTCGAGCACCTGGCCGAGCAGGACCAGAACCGTGATGACAGCGGCCGCCTCGAAATACACCGCGACCGCACCGCCGTGGCCGCGGAACGCCGCCGGGAACAACCCGGGTGCCACGGTTCCGGCCACGCTGCAGAGATACGCCACGCCGGTACCCATGGCGATCAGGGTGAACATGTTGAGATTGCGCGTGCGCAGCGACTGCCCGCCGCGGACGAAGAACGGCCAGCCGGCCCAGAGCACCACCGGGGTGGCGAACACCAGTTGAATCCAGTTCGACAGGGTCGGCTCGACGAGGCCGTGGCCACCGACGATGTGACCGCCCATTTCCAGAACAACCACCGGCAGCGCCAGCACAAGGCCGATCCAGAACCGGCGGGTCATGTCGGCGAGTTCGGGGTTGGGGGTATTTTCGAGGCTCGCCACCTCGGGCTCCAGCGCCATGCCGCAGATCGGACAGCTGCCGGGACCGGCCTGGCGGATCTGCGGATGCATCGGGCAGGTGTAAATCGTGCCTTCCGGCACGGTTTGCGGCGCAGCTACCGGCGCCGTCCTGTCGAGGTACTTTTTCGGGTCGCTTTCGAATTTGGTCCGGCAGCCGGCCGAGCAGAAATAATAGGTGTGGCCCTGGAAATCGCAGCGATGCTTGCTGGTGACCGGGTCGACGGCCATGCCGCAGACGGGATCGCGCAGGGTTGCGCCGCCGGTATCATCTCCGGAACGCGCATGCCGCGCATGAACCTGGCTGCCGCAACAGCCGAGGTTCGGCACTTCCGCAACTGGCATCGATGGTCTCCGTCGGCCCTTGCAACCCATACCCTGTAGGGGTATATAGACGGCATGCAGAAGGACATCAAGGCATCGGTCAAAAAACGCCTCGGCCGCATCGAGGGCCAGGTCCGCGGGCTGACCAGGATGGTCGACGAGGACCGCTACTGCATCGACGTCGTCACGCAGATCTCGGCGGTTCGCGCCGCGCTGCGGCGGGTCGAGGAGGAGGTGCTGCGCGACCACGTCGGCCACTGCGTCGAGCATGCCATTACCAGCGGCGACAAGGCCGACCAGCGCAGCAAGATCGCGGAATTGATGGCGGTGATCGGCCGGGCCGACCGCTGAGGGCGGCGCGCCGCGCCGGATTTTTAGTACCCCGTTATTCCTAAGGTCCGATTCAGACCCGGTTTACCCTGATTGATAACCGCCATTTAGGCAGCCATCGCGCATGCAGATGGCAAAGGCGGAAAAAACAGCCGCCCGGGGAGCCGAAACCTTGCAGACCCATGTCGGGCGGACATTTGCGGCGCTGAGCGCGACCAACGAAGCGATTCTGTACGCGGAATCGCCGGAGGCGCTGTATCGGCAGGTCTGCGAGGCGGCATTTTCCAGCGGCGACTTCGAGGCCACGGCAATCTTCCTGCGCGTACCCGGCACCGAAAGGCTGCGGTTTGCCGCCGGCGCCGGTTCGCTCCTCGATCGGCTGTCGGACGTCGAAATCTCCATCGCGCAGGCCCCGTTCCAGCCGCTCGGACTTGCCGCCGAAGCCTTGCGCGACCAGAAGCCGTCGATCAGCAACGATTTCCTCAACGACGGGCGCGCCTGGGCCTGGCGCGAGGAGGCGCGCGAGGCCGGCGTCGGCGCGATCGCGGCTTTGCCCCTGACCTGCAACGGGCTGAGCGTCGGCGCGCTGATGGTCTACCTCGGCGAAGCCGGATCGCTGGGCGAAGCGAATGTCTCGCTGCTGGCGCGCATGGCGGCCAACGTTTCGTTCTCGCTGGGTAATTTCGAGCGGGAGCAGGAGCGGCGCAACACCCAGCTGGCGATGGAGCGGATGTCGCGGATGTACGCGGCGCTGGGCGCGACCAACGAAGCCATCATGCGGGCCAAGACCCGGGCCGAGCTGTTCGAGATGGTCTGCGCGGCCGCGGTGCACGGCGCCAAGTTCGGCTCGACCACCATTGCGCTGGCCGACCCCCGGACCGGGCTGCAACAGGTCGTGGCATCGACCGGACCAGGTGCCAGCGAAATGCGCGCGTCGACGTTTTCCACGTCGGAAGCCGTGCCGGAAGGGCGCGGCCTGACCGGAACCGCCTTCCGGACCCGGCAACCCTGCGTCAGCAACGACTTCATGGCCGACGAACGCACCAGGCCCTGGCGCGACCTTGCGCTGCAGAGCGGGGTGCGGTCATCGGCGGTGCTGCCGCTGCTCAACGGCGACCAGGCGGCGGGCGTGCTGATCTTCAACTCGCATGAACTCGGCACCTTCACGCCGGAACTGGTCGAACTGCTGCAGCGTGTCGCCGAGAACGTTTCCTTCGCGCTCGATAATTTCGACCGCGCCGACGAAAAGGCCCGCGACGACGAACGCAAGCAGCGGCTGACGCGGATGTTTGCGGCGCTCAGCGCCACCAACGAAGCCATCATGCGGGCCAGGTCGCGCGAGGAACTGTTCGACCTCGTCTGTGCCGCAACCGCGGAGGGCGGCCGCTTCACCTCGACCGTCATCGCCATGGCACAGCCCGAGGGCGACCGGCTCGACATCGTCGCGGCGGCGGGACCGACCGCGGAGATCACCCGGACCGCGAAGCTGTCGAGGCGGGCGGACCTTGCGGAAGGACAGGGCGTCTGCGGAACCGCGTTCCGGACCGGGCGGCCCTGCATCAGCAACGATTACCTGAACGATCCGAATACCCGGGCGTTTCACGCCATCGTGCGCAGCGACGGCGCGAGCTCGGCCGCAGCGTTTCCGCTGTTCAGCCGCGGCCAGCCGGTCGGCATGATCTGCTTCATCTCGGTCGAGCTCGATACGTTTACGCCTGAATTCAACGACCTGTTGCAGCGCCTCGCCGACAACATTTCGTTCGCGCTCGGCAATTTCGATCTCGCCGACGAAAAGGCCAAAGCCGAAAAGCAGAAGGAGCGGCTGCGCCGGATGTTCGAGGCGCTGAGCGCCACCAATGAAGCGATCATGCGGGCGAAATCCCGCGAGGAACTGTTCGAGCTGGTGTGCGCCGCCGCGGTGCTGGGCGACACCTTCACCTCCACCACCATCGCCATGGCCGAGCCCGGCGAGGAGTTTTTGCGCCTGGCCGCCACCAAGGGGCGGAATCAGGAGCGGATCCGGCGCACCCGGTTTGCCATCACCGCCGAGCGCGCCGAAGGCCGCGGACTGACCGGGACCGCGTTCCGCACCAGGGCGCCGTGCATCATGAACGACTTTTTGACCGACCCGCGGACCGCGCACTGGCACGCGCTGGCCAGGAACGGCGGCAGCCGCTCCGGCGCCAGCTTTCCGCTGCTGCGCAAGGGCAGCGAGTCGATCGGCGTGCTGCTGTTCATGGCCGCCGAAGAAGGGGTCTTCACCGACGAGATGGTCGAGCTCTTGGCCCGGCTGGCGGAAAACGTCTCGTTCGCGCTCGACAATTTCGACCGCGCCGAAGAGAAGACCTCGGCCGACGCCCGCATCAAGTATCTCGCCTCCCATGACGGCCTGACCGGGCTGCCGAACCGCGAGAGCTTCAATCAGCTGCTGCACGCCACCATGGTGGCGGCAGAACTGCAGCACCGCGATTTTGCGCTGCTGTTCATCGACCTCGACCGCTTCAAGCTGATCAACGATTCGCTCGGCCACGAGGCCGGCGACCTGCTGCTGGTGGAAACCGCGGGCCGGCTGCGGCGCAGTCTGCGACCCGGCGACATCGTGGCCCGGCTCGGCGGCGACGAATTCGTCGTGATCCTCGACAACTGCTACCAACCGCGACGACGTCGAGGCCATCGCGCGCACGCTGCTGGAAGAACTGAGCGAGTCGCTGCTCCTGAGCGGCCATGAATGCCACACCAGCGCCAGCATCGGCATCGCCATGTTCCCGGCCGACGGCTCCGACGTGCAGACGCTGACCAAGAATGCCGACATGGCGATGTACCGCGCCAAGGAAGACGGCAAGAACGCCTACCGCTTCTTCACCGAGGCGGTGAAGACGCCGTCGATCGAGCGGCTGATGCTGGAAACCAGCCTGCGCCATGCGCTGGAGCGCGACGAGCTGTCGCTGCACTACCAGCCCAAGGTCGATCTCGGCAGCGGACAGATCACCGGCGTCGAGGCGCTGCTGCGCTGGAACCATCCCGAGTTCGGCCAGGTCTCGCCGGTGCAGTTCATTCCGCTGGCGGAGGAAACCGGGCTGATCGTGCCGATCGGGCGCTGGGTGCTGAAACAGGCCTGCGCCCAGAACATGGCCTGGCAGCGCCGCGGCCTGCGGCCGGTCTCGATGGCGGTGAACCTGTCGCCGCGGCAATTCATCGACCAGAACCTTCTGGAGAACATCGACGACGCGCTGCTGTCGTGCGGCATGTCGGCGACCATGCTGCAGCTCGAGGTCACCGAAAGCATGATGATGCAGAACGTGACGCGCGCGGTCAAAATCATGAACGCGATCCAGGGCCGCGGCATTCGGCTGGCGGTCGACGATTTCGGCACCGGCTATTCGTCGATGTCGCTGATGAAGCAGTTTCCCATCGACACCCTGAAGATCGACCGCTCCTTTGTCCGCGACCTGCCGGACGACGCCGAAGACAAGGCGATCGCGCAAGCGATCATCAGCATGGGCAAGGCGATGGGCATGACGATCGTCGCCGAAGGCGTGGAAACCACGGCGCAGCAGAGTTTCCTGCGCGATCACGGCTGCGACGAAATGCAGGGCTACCTGTTCAGCAAGCCGCTGCCGCCCGAGCAGATGGCGGAGCTGCTGCGGCCGCAGGTCGCGGCACCGCCGCTGGTGCCGGCGCTGCAGGCCGATTCGGAAAAGGTTGCTTAGGCTGAGCGGCGTCGCTCGCGCCGTCATTGCGAGGAGCTCTTGCGACGAAGCAATCCAGTCTTCCTTTTTGCTCTCTGGATTGCTTCGCTTCGCTCGCAATGACGGGGAGAGGCCGGATGCCGAGCGCCCTACCCCTGCGGCACTTCAACCGCCGTCACCGCATTGCAGGCCGTGCAGCGGAACACCTGCTTGGCGAGGTTGAAACCGACCCTTGGCAATTTGCCCAACAGGATGCTGGCGCCGCCGCAGGACTTGCAGGGCGGTGGCGGTGGCGCGGTTTGGTTTGATGGCGCGCACATCGGCGCAGACAAGCAAAGTATGCAAACCGATGGCTAGTTGGGACCACTACGGGTTTCGCTCCGCGCGTGAAACGGAATCCGGAACGGCATACCTTCGCCCGTTCGTGTTGGGTGTGGCAAAACGCGCCTGCGCTCTCCGCGCGCGCGGTGTAACTTGACTCCCGCGGGCATCTGCCGCAGCATTTTGCGTGCTGCACCTGCCGGGCTTCAAGGAGCCTACGGCTCCCCGCTTCGCAGGCACTGCCGTCCGGGCATATGGTCGCGACGACGCGCAGCAGGCGCGGATACAGCAATGGTCCGCCGGCTCACACCTGGTGAGGGAGAATGACGCCACCGAGCACAAAGCGTTGACCTTGCGTGACGGCAAGGTCGCGGCGCAGCCTGGGGTGAACAGCGACGGCTGACCTCATGGCGCCGGTCCAAACTGAACATACCCAATCTGAACAACGGCGAGACGCAAGCGCAAAGGCCACGCGCTTTGCGGATCTCAACATAAAACTGGCTGATGCCAGGACTCTTCGCAAGACGAAGATGACGGGCCCCGCGATGCCCTCGATGCACCGGGGCCCAATCGTCTGGATGCAGCCGGCAACTTGAAACCGCCACTTTGTTCTCCTACATGACCGTGGTCGACCCGAATCCGTTCGGCCAGCGCTTGTGTTGCTTAAGCTCGTTTTGCTTAACTTGGCGCCGAATCCAGCATCCTGACGACACCGTCGCGCTTGCTGCTGCCCAAAGGGCGCCGTCGACCCTGTTGCACCAAAACCTTGTTGCACCAAAACTTCCTCACAGAACGCCGCACGGCATCCGCGCGGCCCATGGAATCCTATGAAAACCACTTCTGACTCCAGACCCGCGCGCGGACAGCCGCGCCCGAACCGGCCCATGGCGGCGAATGCCAGGCCGCCACGACGCCCGTTTGCCAACACCGAACCCGCCGGGTTGCAGCCCGCCAAGGCGCGGAACCCGCAAAACGCCCAGCGAAACTACGAACGCTATCTCGGGCTGGCCCGCGCCGAGAGCCTGAACGGCGACCGGATCACGGCGGAGAATTATTTCCAGCACGCCGAGCATTATTGGCGATCGATGAGCGATCATTCGAATTGAGGATCCAACAGCGGCTCAGCAAACAGGACTGGATTGCATCGTCGCGAGAGCCCCTCGCAATGACGGAGTTGGCGTTTCGATCAACCTCTCCACGTCATTGCGAGCGTAGCGAAGCAATCCAGAAAACAACAAGCAAGAGCTGGATTGCTTCGCTCCGCTCGCAATGACGGGGTTAACTCATCGTTATGTTGCTTCGCTGCTGACGCGTTGCGCGCGCTGCACCTAAGTTCGTCATGCCCGGACTTGTTCCGGGCATCCACGCCTTTACGGCCGCCAAGACGTGGATGGCCGGGACCATAGGCGAGCGGAAGCGACGCCGTCCTTCGGACGGCTATGGCCCGGCCATGACGAGTGAAGGACGATAGCCCGGCCATGACGGAGATCAAGCCGCAGACGCATCCGCCGCAACATGTGAAGGCTTTCACACAACCCCTGCACGACCGCCGATATCGTTATCGTGGCGACGATCGCGCCGCTTGCCCTCCGCCTGGAGGGAACGGGATGGGGTGCTGGGGATGCCTGCCGAGGAGTCCGGCGCGGAGAATATCGATTCGATCCAGAAGGCGGTCAACGATTCGGCGGCCAAGACGTCGCTGCTGTGGACCAGCTTCATCGGCCTGAGCGCCTATCTGTTGATCGCGACGGGCTCGGTCAAGCACCGCGACCTGTTCCTGGGGACCTCGATCAAGCTGCCGGTGCTCGGCGTCGAGCTGCCGGTCACCGGGTTCTTCCTGGTGGCGCCGCTGGTGTTGCTGGCGTTTCACCTCTACCTCGTGCTCGGGGTCGGCGGCTTGAGCCGCAAGGTCGACGACTACAACCGGATGCTGGTTTCCGTCACCAACGACGACGACCGCCGGCTGATCAAACACCGGCTCGACGATTTTCCGATATTGCGCCTGCTCGCCGGCGCCGAAGGCCGCGAACGGCTGCTGCTGACGCTGATTTCGTGGATCACGGCCGGCGCCTTTCCGCTGCTGGTGCTGCTGCAGATGCAGGTGGTGTTCCTGCCCTACCATCTGGCTTATGTGACCTGGCTGCAGCGCCTGAGCGTGATCGCGGATCTCGCCGTGATCGGCCTGTTGTGGGGAATCGTCCGCGGGCTCAGCCCGCCGCGGCCGCGCCTGCGCCGCCGGCTTTCGCTGCGTGGCCGGCGCGCTGGGCTGCGCCGCCGTGGTGATCTTCAGCGTGTGCCTGACCACCTACCCCGGCGAATCGATCTACCGCAACATCGTGGCGCGCGGCATCGACCGCCTGATGATGTCAGCCGCGCGCGACTGGCGCGGTCGATGTCGCGGCTGCTGTTCGAGGGCGACATCAACGAGGCGACCGGACAGCCGGACAGCCTGTTCTCGAACCGGATCATCCTGCCGGGCGAGCATTTCTACGACGACGACAAGCACCGCAGCGCCGAACTGTCGATCAGCCTGCGCGGGCGCGACCTGCGCGGCGCGGTGTTTCTGGGCTCGGACCTGCGCAAGGCGGACTTCGCCGGCGCCGACCTGATCGGCGCGTCGTTCATCCGCGCCAACCTCAAGGAAGCCCGCTTCCGCTGTCCGATCAAGATTTCGATCGAGCGGGAGGACCCGAAGCCCGCCGCCGGGCGCAAGGGCGACAAGGACGACCAGAAGGACCAGAAGGACCAAAAAGACCAGAAAGACCAGCCACCGCCCAGGAGCAGCGCGGATTGCGAGGAAGGACTGTCCACCGACCTGCGCGGCGCCGACTTCACCGAGGCCTCGCTGCAGGGCGCGGTGTTCGATCACGGACGCCTGCAGGGCGCGCGCTTTTCCAGGGCATCGATGCAGGGATCGTCGCTGGCCGATGCCAATCTCACCGCCGCGACGTTTTCGTTTGCCCGCCTGGAAGGGGCTTCATTGGCCGGCGCCAAGGCGCTCGGCGTCTCGTTCTCCTACGTCCAGGCGCAAGGCGCCGACTTCTCGGAGGCCGATCTCGGCGCCGCGTCGCTGACGCAGACCCAGCTGCAGGGCGCCAACCTGGACAGCGTGGACCTGACCAATGCCGTGATCAACCGCGCCAACTTCTACCGGGCGAGCCTCGACCTCGACGCCGACCAGCCGGTGATCCTGACCAAGGTCGTCGCCAACGACAATTTTCCACGGCTGCGACGGCAACCCGGCCGGCGGGCGTCATCGCCCTCCGGCCCGCAGCCGGACAAGCTCGACAAGGCGGGCTACCCGCGCCTGACCGCGCGGGCCACCGAGGGCGCTCCCGACAAGGTGAGGGATGTGATCCTGGAACGGCTGAAAGGCCTCGATCCGCGCACGCCTGCGACGACGGACCAATTGACCAAACCGCCCGCGGATTCCGACCCCGCGAAAACCCAGTCGCTGCGCGAGCAGCGGTTCGCGCGCTACGCGCAGATCATGTGCGACGGGGCGGACGCGCCGTTCGTCGCCCGCGGCTTGATCCGCAACGGCCGCATCCTGACCGTCGGCATCGACGGCGGCGACCTGATCCCGAAGCTGCGCGACGCCAGCACCTGCCCGGGCGCGCGCGGCCTGAGCGGCAAGGATCATGGCGATCTCGACAGCATCGAAGCGGACATCAAGGAGTTTCGCGCGAGCCGCTAGGCGGCGGGAGGCTGAGATGCGGGGCGGGGGGCTGGTGGGGCGGTGGGCAGGGTAATCCGAGAACGGTTGGATCATACGGCCTGAGGGAGACGACCTTACAAATCCCAGGCCGCTCCCGGCCTAAAGCCGTCATTTGAAGCGGAATTCGTTGTGCCACTTCAGGGCCTCGCGGTCCGGATGATAGTCAACGCGGGTCGGCGGTACGATCTTCTGACCGTGGAGCGCGTAGTAGTGACGACCGTTCTCGAATTCCTCGCGTATCCGGGGGCTGACTTCAAAGTGCAGTTCCGGCGTGATCGTGACATAGCCGGCGTCGAAGAGGCTATGGATGTCACGCCTCAGTAAAAGCCCATTGCTCGCCTCATGCACGCCGCCATCCCCATAGGGACGGATGTGGGCCGCTTCGAGCGCCGGGAGCGTTCTTTCCTGCGTGATCACGCAGCGGCGCTGATAGACATCGGTCACCAGAACCCGAAACGCTCCCTGTCCCAGACGCGGCCTGATCAGATGCGGCTCGCCAAACCGGGCTTGCGCCGTCTCCCCCATGCCCAGGAACTGTACGCCGCGCAGGCGATCCATGACGCCCTCCCATAGCGCCAGCCCCTCCGCGTCGCCGGTGTTGTAGGTTTTGAATGACACGATGTTTGGAGCCCAGCTCGGCGGAACGGCCATCCAGTCGCGCTCCTCGAAGAAAAATGGTTGTGTCAGAATACGGCAACCGATCGGGAAGTCGCTGCGATCGTTGGGGTCCGCTTTTCGATAGTGCGCGATGCGGGTTCGCATCTCCATTGCCGAATGCGCTCCGTTCGCCTCCCTGAATGATTTCCCAGGCAAGGGAGCAGGGCAAAGTCGTCGCATAGGCGAAAACCCTCGTTGACGGCGTCGGCGTGATGGAGCCACTGATGAGGTGTATCGCTCGGCGAAGCTGGGGCGAACGGTATTTTCCGGATGCAGAGAGCTGGAGCGGTATGTGCCGGTGGGGGAGACAGCCTCGTTGTCGCGCAAGGCTAGGCCGGCATCTTTAGGCTCGTCCTAAGCGATTGCGGAATTTCTTCCTTGAGGCGCCAACGAACGTTGATGGGGCTGTTTCCCTCCCAAGAAACAAAATCGATCTCACCGCAGTAAATAAACGGAGTAGGCCTCTGACCGGTCTTTTTGGTGGGTCTAACAAACAGATGAACATGAATATCCATAGAGCCATGGTCACGGATCATCTGTCCGTGTTTTGACTTTGCGTAGTCCTTCTTCGGCTCTGCCAATTGAATTCCCGATCCGACAGAAAGTGGTCTGCGTACTGATGATCAGGATTCATGTCGTCCTTGGCAAGTGTGACCAGCAGGAAGATATGCGGTCGGCTGACGACAAAACCAACATTCCAAATGGCTGGATTGAACTCCAAACCAAATGCCGGTGGAATTGCCTCGCGGGGATAGCGCCCCCAAAGCGTCGTTGGACTCGAAGACATCTCACCGCGACCAAATGGCTCCATTACTATACCGTTGCCGCTCCTACGAAACCGCACTCGATCGCTGCGATCGGACAAGCCCACCTCGTTGCCAAACCAACCCCGGAGAATGCCGGGAAGTTCATTGCCCTCGGTGTCTAGGCTGCGCACAACATTGACCGCAATCTTAGCTATAGTCGCTTCCATCGGTCGACCATTTACCTCTATCTCTAAGACTCCTTTCGGAAGGCCCCCACCAGTCGATGGCAAAAATAGTATTGGCTGTCCGCCACTGTTGCGCGAGACCCGGCAAATGACGTCGGCCACATGGCCCCGCGACAAATATTGCGCAAGCCGCCATTCAAGTATTTCCTGGAGAAGCGCACTGAAGGCGACCTGATTTGGAATATCAAAATCGAACCCAAACACCTGACCATCAAACTTAAAGTACGACACACCGCCCATTCCTCGGGCGCTTACGAAAGCTTCGATCGGATTGTTAACGAGCAATCTCGCAAGCGCCTTCGTATCCGATAGATTGATCGAAAAGTCGTCAGCCAAGCCGTGTATTCGCTTCACCAAGTCTTCAACACGGGTTGTAATTTGGTCCAGGGAGATGCTGGTTCTGAGCGAGCTACCCTCGATCATTGCAATCAAAAGAACAATTTTGAAGCTTCTAGTGGTCTCGGTTTTCTCCAGACTTACGAAAAATTCGCGTGCGGCGAGCCAAGTTGACTGTTGAGCAGGATCTGCACCGAAGCAAAAAGCAAATCAGCGTGGGTGTCACGTTGCTCACCCGATAGTCTGCCAATTCGAGCAGCCGGCCTGATTTGGCGAAAGACCTGGATAGCTTGGTTTAGAATTTCCTCCCGATGCGCGACAAAAAGTACGCGGCCGAATTCAGTACGGTCACTGTCAAACGCTGCCAGCCATGTTTTGCCGAGACCGGTCGCAAGAACAACAAGGCCGGCGGTGAAACCCTCGTTGCGTGTAGCAATAAGAGCGTTCAGCGCCTCGCCCTGAAGAGAATGTGGCCAAGGTATGGGAGCCGGCTTCTCTTCGGCTACACCAGACTCGCGGTGGGGCTCTTGTAAGTATTGTACGTATCGGCGCTTCTCGTATTGCTCGATCCAGGCTTCGCTCACCGAAATTGAGGCGCTGTTGTTGAATAGGTCTTCAAAGCCTTCGCGGATCTGCTGGAAGCCGACGATATCTCGAGTAGAAATCACTTTGTAGTTCCACTCGAGAGAGGTCGTTAAGGCTGTTTCAGATAGATTTCGAACTACCAACGAAAGCAATGCCTTCAGAGTCCCTTGTGAAAGCATATGATTTTAAATGAAAGCCCCTGGTCAGAGTCCGGTAACTCTTAGGGAAAGATTGCCCTGGAGGTCAGCTAGGCGTCGAAGAGCGATCGGTTCAGTTACATCCAGATAGTCGCTAACAAGGATACGCGCCTTGCCCCCACGATCGAGGAAGTCCTTAAGGTGCTCGATAATGCATCGCGCACCACTGTCGAGAAGAAATGCGACCGCAAAGTCGCACGTATCTGACTCATCCAAATGCAAAACTAAATGCGGAAGGAATGGGTCGTCACCTCCCTTTATAAGCAGATGTCGATCGAATTTGCTGATGTCCTTTGGGAGATAGTTGCCTTTTGCAGGTATTACGTGACGAATTCCTCCTCTTGGGTCATCTACGTCGCCCACATAGCGTGGGATCACATGTAGATGAAAATGAAAGATTGTCTGGCCAGCGGCAGAACCTAGATTGAATCCCGACGTTAAAGCCCTCGGGTGAATGATCAGCCCGGATTACTGCGATCGCTCGATCGACTGCTGACCAAGCCCACCCTTTCTCCAAATCCGACAGGTCATCCCACGTGGCCGCGTGGCGTCGCGGGACAATAAGGATGTGGCCGGGATTTACGGGAAAGGCATCCCATATTGCATCGCCTTCTGGATCTGAGAAGGCCACACGCTTCGGATCGACTTTGCAAAATGGACAGTCCTCGTGGACCAATGGCTAGTCTCCAACGACGCGGCGAGTATTTAAAAAAATGAAGCATGAAAAAGGACCGTCGACAAACCATTAAAATTCTCTGATCGATTTGGCTAGGGAGAGGAACTCACGACTTGGATTGACATTCACGTCTTAATTGACTCTCAGCAAGAAAGACGTGGATGGCCGGGACGAAGCCCGGCCATGACGGGGTTGGCGTGGCGTTTCGCGGCCCGGATGGAGCGAAAAGCGTCATCCGGGCTGGGCCTCGTTGTGTTGCATCCCGGGTTTCGCTTCGCTCCACCCAGGCTACGCGCTTCCCCCACGTAGCGCGCTCAGCAAACATTAATGGTTAACCAATTCCATCGCGGCTTTTTCGGCAACCTTTAACGGCCCTGGTTGCAAGGTGCGCTACCGATTGCGCCCTGGAAGCCGCATGACCGAGACCACCGCACCCCTCGCAGGCGAACTGCCTGCGCCCGCGATCCTGGCCGACGCGCGCCGCCGCGCGCACCGGGCGCTGGCGGCCGGCGTGGTGCTGCTGCTGGGACTGGTGCTGGCGGTCGCCGCGGCTGTCATTTCCGACCTGCGGCGCGACGTGACCGGCGAAACCGAGAGCCAGATGCGGGCGCTGTCGCTGGTGCTGGCCGACCGGGTGGCCTTCAACTTCCACGCCGTGGAGCTGATCGAGAAGGCGGTGGCCGAGGAGATCCGCGAGCAGCAAACGCCGTCGGCGCCAACGCTGCGCGAAAAACTCACCTCGGAGGCGATGCACCGCGACCTCGCGGCCCGGATCAGCGGGCTCACCTACATCTCGGGGCTGTCGCTGTGGGACGCCGACGGCGAACTGGTCAATTCCTCGCTGCTGTGGCCGCCGCCGCACGGCCGCCTCGAGGCCGACCCGGCGCGGCGCTTCCGCGACGATCCAAAGCTCGAAACCATCGTCTCCGAGCCGACCCACGCCCTGGTCACCGGCAGCTGGTCGATCCGCATCATCAGGAAAATCACCGGCAGCGACGGCGCCCTGATCGGCATGGTGGCGGGCACCATCCACCTGGCCGAGTTCGAAGACTATTTCGGCCGGGTCAAGCCGCCGGGCGACGGCACCATCGTGCTGTTCTCCACCGACGGCACCCTGATGGCGCGGTTTCCGGCGCATCCGCAATCGACCGGCAAGCGCTTCACGGCGCAGCAGCTCGGCGAGGGCGTGCTGACCGAGCCTTACCTGAGCATGCGCCAGCCGTCGCCGATGGACGGCCACGACCGCTTCATCGTCAGCCGCAGGCTCGACCACTATCCGGTGATCCTGGTGCTGACCACCTCGGTGGACGAGATGCTGGCGGGATGGCGCGGCACCGCGGCCTGGGTGGTGCTGGCGGCGCTGGCGCTGACCGCCGTGATCTTCGCCGTGGTGCGCGCGACCCGCCGCCGCATCACCGCGGCGCTGCAGACCCAGAACCTGCACCTGAGCTCGGCGATGGAAAACATGACCGAGGGCGTGGCGCTGTTCGACAGCTTTGGCCGGCTGGTCATCTGCAACGCCCGCTACCGCGCGATGTACAACCTGTCGGGTGAGGTGACGCGGCTGGGCACGCCGCTGCGCAAGATCCTGGAATACCGCCGCGACAACGGCACGCTGCGCGGCGAACCGGAAGTCTACGAGACCGAGCTGAAGGCGCAGCTCAAGGACGGCGGCCGCGCCGCGTTCGTGCGGCAGACCGAGGACGGCCGGCTGCTGGCGATGTCGAACAGCCCGACCAAGGGCGGCGGCTGGATCGCCACCCACCGCGACATCACCGAGGCCAGCGCCCGGGAGAAATCGTTCCAGCTGTTGTTCGACAACAACCCGGTGCCGATGTGCGTGATCGACAGCGACACGCTGAAATTCATTGCCGTCAACGAATCGGCGATCAAGCTGTACGGCTATTCGCGCAGCGAATTCCTCGGCAAGACGCTGGCCGACATCCGCCCGGGACGGGACATCGAGGCGCTGCGGCGCCGGGTCCGGGAACGGCCGAACACGGAAGGCGGCGACCTGTACCAGCACCGCACCGCCGATGGCGGCCTGATCGACGTGATGATCCACGCCTGCAACCTGCACTATGCCGGCGTGGGAGCACGGCTGATGGCGATGCACGACGTCACCGCGAGCCGCAGGCTCGAGGCCGAGCTGCGGCGCAACCGGACCTTCCTCAACGCCATCATCGAGACCATTCCGCTGCCGATCCTGGTCAAGAGCATCCCGGCGCAAGCGACCGACGCCTCGAGCTGGCCCGTCGAGCTGGTCAACCGCGCCACCGCCGAGATGTTCGACCTGCCGCAGGAACGCTGGATCGGCAAGACGCTCAACGAGCTGTTTCCGCCGGAGAACAACGCCGCCGCGATCGCGCGCGACAATGCGGCGCTGAAATCCGACGCGCCGGTGGTGATCTCCGATCACATCGTGCAGCTGCCGACATCGGAGCCCCGCAACATCACCTCGCGCCGCGTGGTGATCCGCAACGAGACCGGCTGCGCCGAGCACATGATCGCGCTCCTGGAAGACGTCACCGACCGCCGCGAGGCCGAGGCAAGAATCTCGCGGATGGCGCATTACGATCCGCTGACCAACCTCGCCAACCGCGCCTCGTTCGACGCCTGCTTCGCCGCCACCCTGGCCGAGGCCGCCAGATACGACCGCGAGGTGGCGGTGATCTGCATGGACCTCGACGGCTTCAAGGAGGTCAACGACACCTTCGGGCATTCGGCCGGCGACGAGGTGCTGCGGCAGGTGGCGGCGCGGCTAAGCGCCGTGGCGGACGGCGCCTTCCTGGCGCGGTTCGGCGGCGACGAATTCACCCTGCTGGTCGGCGAGGAAGGCGAGTTCGCCACCTCGCGGGCGATGGCATCGAGGCTGCTGGCAGCGATGCAGGACGACCTGGTGGTGGACGGCCACAACGTGACGGTGCGGCTGACGCTGGGCATCGCGGTCTACCCGCTGCACGGCGACGACGGCGAGACCGTGATCGCCAACGCCGACCGGGCGATGTACCGCGCCAAGGCGGCGCGGCCGGGGACGGCGCTGTTCTTCGATGCCGACATGGACGCCCAGATCCGCGAGCGGCGCGCCATGCAGGACGATTTGCGCAGCGCCGTGGCAGAGGGCGCGCTGACGCTGCACTACCAGCCGCAGGTCGACATGGCGGGGCGGCCGACCGGCTTCGAGGCGCTGGTGCGCTGGAACTGCCCGGAGCGCGGCATGGTGCCGCCGGCGACCTTCATCCCGCTCGCCGAGGAGAGCCCGCTGATATTAGAGCTCGGCGCCTTCGTGCTGCGCGCGGCCTGCCGCGAGGCGGCGACCTGGACGCAGCCGCTGACCATCGCCGTCAACATCTCGCCGCGGCAATTCCGCCAGGCCGACCTGCCCGAACTGATCCACGGCATCCTGCTGGAGACGGGGCTCAAGCCGCACCGGCTCGAGCTCGAGATCACCGAGGGCGTGCTGATCGAGGATTCTTCGCGCGCGCTGTCGATCCTGCGCCGCATCAAGGCGCTCGGCGTCGCCATCGCGCTCGACGATTTCGGCACCGGCTATTCGTCGCTGATCTACCTGCACGCGTTCCCGTTCGACCGCATCAAGATCGACCGCGGTTTCGTCTGCGACCTCGGCTCCAACCGGCACTCGCTGGCGATCGTCAAGGCCGTGATCTCACTCGCCCGCAGCCTCGAGGTCCCGGTGCTCGCCGAAGGCGTCGAAACCGCCGAGCAGCGCGACATCCTGGCGGCGCAGGGATGCGACGCGGTGCAGGGCTATCTGTTCGGCCGGCCGCAGCCGATCGCGGCCTATGCGGGGATGGTGGGGGGCGGCGGTGAAGCGGAGATGGTGGCGTAGGGTGGGCGCTGCGATGGCCCGCATTCGGCTGAAATATGCCGCGTGCTGATGCCATCCTTCGAGACGCGGCCAAGAGGCCGCTCCTCAGGATGAGCCGCGGCCGCCCTCTCAGGATGAGGCCTTCGCTGGTTGCGCCCGTAGCTAGTAGCCCAGATAAGCGAAGCGCCATCCGGGGCGGGATACGCGATGCGTTGCATCCCGGGTGTCGCAGGCGGATCGGCGCGCTTCGCGCCGACCGCTAGCTCACCCGGGCTACGCGCTGCTTGGCGCTCATCAGGATACAAACACAAACACATTGCCATACGTATCTCGATGAGATACGTATGGCCCGTGATCAGAAGCTTCAAGGGAAAATTTGCCGAGCCCGTGCTCCAGGATCGCAGGGTCCCGAAGGGCTTCCCGGCAAATCTCGCCAAGGTGGCTCGCCGGAAACTGATCATGGTGGACGCCGCCACCTTTCTCGAGGCCCTGAACTCGCCTCCCGGCAACCGCCTGGAAGCTCTCAAGGGCAACCTGGCGGGCAAGCACTCGATCCGCATCAACGATCAATGGAGAGTCGTGTTCAAATGGACCGATGCGGGTCCCGAAGACGTGGAGATCATCGACTACCACTAGATCCTTTTGTTTGAGCATGATCTTTTCGGAAAACCGGTTTCCACTTTTCCGGATCATGCTCTAGAGGCCGAATGGGGCCACCGAATTGGAGTTCGCAGATGGCAAAGAGACTTCCGCCGGTTCATCCCGGCGAAATCCTGCGGGAAGAATTTCTCGTTCCGCTCAAGCTGACACCGTACGCGGTCGCCGCCGCGCTGAATGTGCCGCGCACCCGAATCGAACGCATCGCGCGCGAGGAAAAACCCGTTACGGCCGACACCGCGTTGCGGCTCGGCAAGTTCTTCAAGACCGGCGCTGCATTCTGGATGAACATTCAGGCGCGCTTCGACCTCGAGACGGCCGAAGCCGTGCTCGCGCCGCAGATCAAGAAGATTGCGTCTTACGAGGCGGCGTGAGCATCTTGCCGACGACGAACCTACGGCCGCTGAAATCAGCGCGTAGGATGGGTTGAGCTCTTCGCGAAACCCATCACCCGCGGATCCCGTGATTGATGGGTTTCGCAAGCGCTCAACCCATCCTTGTAATAGCAAAATCAGATATTGTTTGGGTGTTCCGAAAGGAATGCTCTGCCGCGGATAGCCGTCCGCGGCAGAGCCGCTGGCGATCGGATCGAACCCATCCTGAGCAGTTTGTGGCTGCCCCGTAGCGTGATCGTCGTCAGTACCTTCATCGGACCCGGATGGTTGCCGGAACAACTTGGTTCGCTTCACAAGGCAGGGATCGACGAAGATGACGAAGACTAGCACGGTGGTGGCCGGCATTGATACGGCCAAAGACAAGCTCGACGTTGCAATTCATGGCCAGAGCACGCATTGGCGCGTCGAAAATAATCTGAAGGGTTGGGGGCAGTTGCGCTCGGAGTTGGCCAAGGCGGAGGTCGGGCGCGTCGGCATTGAGGCAACGGGAGGTTATGAACGCGGCGTGGTCCGGCATCTGCGGGAGGCCGGCTTCACGGTCCTGGTGCTGCAGCCGATCCAGGTGAATGCCTTCGCGAAAGTCCAGCTTCGGCGGGCCAAGAACGATCCGCTCGACGCGGTTCTGATCGCAGCCTGCACGGCGGTCATCGAAAAGCCCCGGATCGAGCCCGATCAGCGCCTGGCCGACCTTGCGGATCACCTGACCTTTGTGGAGCAGACCGAGGAGGACATCGCCCGTTGCAAGGTCCGCCTTGAGCACATCCACGATCCTCAGTTGCGGCGTACCGTTGTTGCCGACATCGCGCGGTTGAAGGCACGGCGGCTCACTCAGATCCGCTTCATTGCCAAGCAATTGCGCGCTCACCCTGACCTCGCCGTTCGCCTTGATCTCGTGCGCAGCATTCCCGGCATCGGCGAACGCACCGCACTGGCGATCATCATCCGCATGCCCGAGCTCGGCCGCATCAGCCGCGAAGAGGCTGCGGCACTCGCCGGCCTGGCGCCCTTCGACGACGACAGCGGCAAGCACAAGGGCCAGAGACACATCGCCGGCGGTCGAAAACGCCTGCGGCGTTCCCTGGTCGCCGCCTCACTCCCGGCCGCCTTCCGATGGAATGAAGCTCTCGATCAGCCTCTACGCCAGGCTCAGAGCCAAAGGAAAGGCCCACACCGCCGCCCTCATTGCCTGCGCCAGAATAGCTCCTGATCTACGCCAACACCGTCGTGGCGCGCGGAACACCATCGGCCTGATCGCCTTTCGCCATCGCTTAACCCTTCCTACGCAAATTTGCCGCCGGTTCGACGTGTTTTTCCGGGAGATTTCATGCGAAGCGTTTTGCAAGAAGCCGCCGACGTGGTGGCGGACTGGGCCAGGGCGTTCACCGCTTTGGATGTCGACGGCATCGTGAAGCTGTATGCGAGCGACGCCACGATGATCGGGACGTCCGGCAACGCGGTGCTGACCACGCCGGAACAGATCCGCGATTATTTCGATGTCGCTTTCAATACCAGCAAGCTGCGGACTGCGACCCTCGACAGTTCGCAAGTGCTGGTCGTCGACGACAACACGGTTATCATCGCCGGGCTCGACACCGTCACCGGGGTGAAGGACGGGCAGACGATCGCGAGCCGCGGCCGCGTCACGTTCGTGGTGGCGAAGCGCGGGGCGGCGTGGGCGATCGTGCACCTGCACCGGTCGCCGTTGCAGGCGGGGTGAGCGGCGGAGTGCTTTTTTGAATACGATGACGGTAAGAAATCCCTCCCCCTTGTGGGGAGGGTCGGCCGAGCGAAGCGGAGGCCGGGGTGGGGAGAGCGAAGCTCGCTCTCTGGTAGCCACAACGGAAGCCTTTCTTGTGGCTACCCCCACCCGACCAGCCTTCGGCTGGCCACCTACGATCGAGCTTCGTTCGATCGCAAGCCTGCCGCAAGGGGGAGGGATAAGAAAGAGCGCCCGGAGCGACGGCTCATTTCGATGCGATCGCCCTGCCGCAAGCGTCGCGAGGTAAAACCAGCCCTCACCCCACCACCTCGCGCAACGCGCCCGCGATCTCCCCCACCGCCCAATCGACCTGCTCCGCCGTGATCACCAGCGGCGGCGCGAGGCGGATGGTCTGGCCGTGGGTATCCTTGGCGAGGATGCCCCGCGCCTGCAGCGCCTCGACGGTGCGGCGCGCCGGGCCGGCTTCAGGGTGCAGTTCGACCGCCAGCATCAGGCCGCGGCCGCGCACCTCGCGGATGGCGTTGCTGCGAATGTTCTTCAGGCCGTCGAGGAAGCGCGCGCCCTGCGCGGCGGCGTTGTCGATCATGCCTTCCTCGGTCAGGACGCGAAGGGCCGCGCGCGCGACCGCGCAGGCCAGGGGGTTGCCGCCGAAGGTGGAGCCGTGCTGGCCGGGTTTCAAGGTGCCGAGCACTTCGTTGTTGGAGAGCACCGCCGACACCGGATAGAAGCCGCCGGACAAGGCCTTGCCGAGCAGCGTCACGTCGGCCTCGATGCCGTCGTGCGCCTCGGCCAGCAATTTGCCGGTGCGGCCGAGCCCGGTCTGGATCTCGTCGAGCACCAGCATCACATCATGCGCGGTGCAGAGCTCTCGCACCCTGGCAAAATAGCCCGGCGGCGGCAGGATGATGCCGGCCTCGCCCTGGATCGGCTCGACCAGGAAGGCCACGGTGTTCGGGTTGATCGCGGCCTCGAGTGCGGCGGCGTCGCCGAACGGAACGGTGACGAAGCCCGGCGCGAACGGGCCGAAATGGCCGCGGGCCTCGGGATCGGTGGAGAAGCCGACAATCGCCTAAGGTGCGGCCGTGGAAATTGTCGGCGCAGACGATGATCTCGGCCAAGCCGTCCGGCACGCCCTTGACCTCATAGCCCCATTTGCGAACCGCCTTGATCGCGGTCTCGACCGCTTCGGCGCCCGAATTCATCGGCAGGATCTTGTGGGCGCCGGTGAGCGCGGCAAGCTCCTGGTAGAACGGCGCCAGCTGGTCGTTGTGGAAGGCGCGCGAGGTCAGGGTCAGCCGGCCGGCCTGTTCGACCATGGCGCTGAGGATTTTCGGATGGCAGTGGCCCTGGTTGACCGCGGAATAGGCCGACAGGCAATCGAGATAGCGGGCGCCCTCGGTGTCCCAGACATAAACGCCTTGGCCACGTGAAATCACCACGCCGAGCGGCGCGTAATTGCCGGCGCCGAGGCGGGCTTCGGTCGCGATGACATCGGCGGCGCGAGGCATGGGCGGCGCTCCGGGTGCGGCGGCAGCAGGCCGCGGCGTGGCGCAGATCTATAGGCCGGGAGCCGGATTTGACAGGGCGGGGCGAGGGATTTCGGGCGCGCCTGCCGTTGCATATGGATCGAGCGGTCGCCGCTGTTGCTCTTTCTTATCCCTCCCCCTTGTGGGGAGGGTGGCCAGCCGAAGGCTGGTCGGGTGGGGGTAGACACAACGGAAGCGCCTTCCTTGTGGCTACCCCCACCCCGGCCTCCGCTTCGCTCGGCCGACCCTCCCCACAAGGGGGAGGGATCACTCATCGTCATCACATTCAAAAAAATCCACTCCAACGTCATATGCAATCGCCCTGCCGCAAGCGGGGCGAGGTACGAGACGCGGCTGCTGCTTTTTCATAATGCGATAGTCCTGCGTTGCGCGGCGAGAACAGTGAAAGTGAGCTGTATTGACCATAGCGCGGCCGACCCGTGTGCTGCGAATTGCCTCGCTATTTGCGCGCAAAGGGCGCAGCAATGCAGGGTGGGACGCGTGACGGCGACGCCGCCGATGAACGATGCCGCGGCGCCCGCCCTCCCTTTTTCCGCCTTCGCTGCTGCGCAGCTTCGGGCGACAAGCCGAAAAGCGAGACCGCCCATGTCCATCGCCCCACCCGAGGTGCCGAACGTGCTGATCGTCGAGGACGAGATGGTGCTGCGGATGCGGGCGGTCGATATCGTCGAGGATGCCGGGTTCACGCCGGTGGAGGCGGTCAATGCCGACCAGGCGCTGGCGATCCTGGAATCGCGCTCGGACATCTCGCTGCTGTTCACCGACATCCAGATGCCGGGCAGCATGGACGGGCTGAAGCTGGCCCACGCGGTGCACGACCGCTGGCCCGCCATCAAGATCATCCTGGTGTCCGGCCGGGTCAGCCCGTCGGATGCAGGACAAGCCGGCCGACAGCCGCTTCTTCGGCAAGCCGCTCAGCGTGCCGCGCATGATCAGCGAATTGCAGGCGATGGTCGGCGGCGGCGCGCTGCAGATCGTGGCCGACGCCGCGCAGGCGGCGGCGAATGCGGCGCAGCCCGACATGGCGGCCGCGGAAGAGTCGCCGCGCTCGGCGCAGGAGGCGGTGCTGACGGCGGAGAACGACAGCCTGCGGCTCTTGCTGGAGCAGGCCGGCATCGACGCCAAGGCGCTGCTGGCACAGGCCGGCATCGAGGCCGAACAGCGCGAGGCCGCCGATACCCTGCAGAAGCTGATCCTCGGCGAACTGCACCACCGCATCAAGAACACGCTGGCCACGGTGAGCGCGATCGCCTCGCAAAGCCTGCGCGCGGCGACCAGCATCGAGCACGGCCAGCACGCCATCGAAGGCCGGCTGGTGGCGCTGGGCCGCGCCCATGACCTGTTGATGCAGGCGAGCTGGGCCAACGCCAGCCTGACCGATACGCTGAACGGCGCCACCGAGCCCTACGAGCCAAGCGGCGCGCGGCGATTTCATTTCAACGGGCCGGAACTGCGCATTACTTCAGGGGCGGTGATCGCGCTGGCGATGACGTTCAACGAACTGTGCACCAACACCACCAAATTCGGCGCGCTGTCGGTGCCGTCCGGCCGCGTCGACGTGGCCTGGACCATCGACGAGAGCAAACAACGCCTGCAACTGACCTGGAGCGAACGCGGCGGGCCCAAGGTGCTGCCGCCGACCCGGCGCAGTTTCGGCACCCGGATGATGGAATTGCTCGGCCAGCAGCTGAGCGGCGAGGTGAAGCTTTCGTATGAGGCGAGCGGATTCGTCTATGCGCTGGATGTGCCGCTGCGGGCGATCAAGCCGGCGTGAGGGGGGTGGCGGGGCGCGGCATCTCGCAGGATGGGTTGAGCCCTTCGCGAAACCCATCACGTGCAGACCCACGAGCGATGGGTTTCGCAAGCGCTCAACCCATCCTACGGCCCATCAACTGGCGCGGTTTCCCGGGTTACGCTTGCGCTCCACCCGGGCTACGAATTCTGAGTCTTCAGCTCTTCTGCGCGGTCCACACGCCGGAGCAGCGCGAGGCGCCGTCCTGGCCGCTCCAGGTGCCGCGGCCGGCGGTCAGGGCCAGCCGGCCGCTGCCGGAGGCGAATTTGTCCTGCACCTTGACCGAGGCGCGCACGGCGCCGGAGGCCGCGACCCGGCCGGTGAAGCGCACCAGGTTGGGGTGGCTGACGATGCCGTCAGCGATGTTGACGTCGAAATGGTAGGTGCTGCAGCTGCCGCGCTGGGTGGCGAAATCGAGGCTCCAGGCGCCGTCATAGACGGATCGCGCCGAGGCGGCGGCGGGGAGCGCGGATGCGGCGGATAAGAGAAGTGCGGTGATGCCAATGGCGAGTGCGGGTTTCATGGCGGTTTCCTCTGTTGCCCTGCGTTGGCCGGCGTGTCCCGCGCACCGGCTGGAACATAGTCGGAGATGCAGGGGGCGAGGTTCAACCCCCGGGTCAAAAGCCCGGGGGCAGGCCCCCGGGGTGCTGTGTGACATGGGTCACGGTGCGAACGAACCGCCCCCGGTATGACTGCGACCAGGGATGCACATGCAACCAAGGGAGCCCGGCCATGACCACCCTCGATCACGTCACGCACAGCGAATCGCTCAGCGAAGCGCAGCTGGACCAGGTTTCCGGCGGCACGACGCCCGGCGGCCAGCAGCCGACGCTCAGCATCGGCTCGCAATCGACGGGTGCCGGCGCCGGCAAGGTGACTTTCAACCCGTTCTCGATCACCCGGAAGGTCGACAGGTCGAGCCCGATCTTTTTTTGAGGCGGCGCAAGCGGCATCGACAGGCAGACGGAGAATCCCATGTCCACGAATTGCGAAGCAAAGGCCGATCGGATCACCGGCGCGGCCGTCGAGGCGGGCGTTGTCTCATCGTCTGAGCGCGGTGATCGCCGTCACGTACTCAGCGACGCCGCGCTCGAGAAGGTGGCGGGCGGGTTCCTGCATTTCCAGTTCAAGCTGGTGGCGGTGAAGACAGTCGGTTGATAAGCGGCGGCCTTGCCGGCGACTCTTTCTTATCCCTCCCCCTTGTGGTCCGATCGAGCGAGGCTCGATCGTGGGTGGCCAGCCGAAGGCTGGTCGGGTGGGGGGAGCAACAACGGAAGCCGTGCTCGTGGCACCCCCACCCCGGCCTCCGCTTCGCTCGGCCGACCCTCCCCACAAGGGGGAGGGATACCATCGGCGCCGACTCTTCCGGCTACCCCCTGCCCTTGCCGCTGCCGTTCTTCTCGGCGGCGCGGCGCAGCGCTTCGGCCAGCGCGCCGCCGCCCTGTTCCTGCGGCTTGCGCGGCGCGGCGCTGGTCATCGCCGCGCGGGGGATGTCGCGGGGTTTGCCTGAAGGGCGATCGCTGCGCGCGCCGGGTTCGTCGTCGAGGCGCAGGCTGAGCGCGATGCGCTTGCGGTCGACTTCGACTTCCAGCACCTTGACCTTGACGATGTCGCCGGGTTTTACCACTTCGCGCGGATCCTTGATGAAGGTTTTCGACATCGCCGAGATGTGCACCAGGCCGTCCTGGTGGACGCCGATGTCGACAAAGGCGCCGAAGGCGGCGACGTTGGTGACACTGCCTTCCAGCACCATGCCGGGGGTGAGATCCTTCAGGGTCTCGACGCCTTCCTTGAACACCGCGGCCTTGAAGGCCGGGCGCGGGTCGCGGCCGGGCTTTTCCAGTTCGCGCAGGATGTCGGTGACGGTGGGCAGGCCAAACGTGTCGTCGACAAAGGCCTGCGGCTTCAGCGCGCGGACGATCTCGCTGTTGCCGATCAGCGCCTTGATGTCGCGCCCGGTGGCCTTGAGAATCTTGCGCACCACCGGATAGGCTTCCGGATGCACGCCGGAGGCATCGAGCGGATCGTCGCCGCCGCTGATGCGCAAAAAGCCGGCGCATTGCTCGAACGCCTTGGGCCCGAGCCGCGGCACGCTCGTGAGCGCCTTGCGCGACCTGAACGGGCCGTTGGCGTCGCGGTGGGCGACGATGGCTTGCGCGAGACCACCGCCGATGCCGGAGACCCGCGCCAGCAGCGGCGCCGAGGCGGTATTGGCGTCGACGCCGACCGCATTGACGCAGTCTTCCACCACCGCATCGAGCGAGCGCGCCAGTTTGGTTTCGCCGAGATCGTGCTGGTACTGGCCGACGCCGATTGCCTTCGGTTCGATCTTGACCAGCTCGGCCAGCGGATCCTGCAGCCGCCGCGCGATCGACACCGCGCCGCGCAGGGTGACGTCGAGTTCGGGCAATTCCTCGGAGGCAAAGGCCGAGGCCGAATAGACCGAGGCGCCGGCCTCCGACACCACGATCCGCGACATCTTTTGATCCGGCAGCAGTTTGACCAGCTCACCGGCGAGCTTGTCGGTCTCGCGCGAGGCGGTGCCGTTGCCGATGGCGATCAGATCGACCTTGTGGGCGACGCAGAGTTTGCCGAGCGTCGCCAGCGTCTCGTCCCAGCGCCGCGCCGGCTCGTGCGGATAAACGGTCGAGGTCGCCACCACCTTGCCGGTGGCATCGACCACCGCGACCTTGACGCCGGAGCGGAAGCCGGGATCGAGGCCCATGGTGACGCGCTCCCCGGCGGGCGCCGCCAGCAAGAGGTCGCGCAAATTGGCGGCGAATACCCGCACCGCCTCGGTCTCGGCAAAGGTCCACAGCCGCATCCGCAGATCGATGGACAGATGCACCTGGATTTTGGTGCGCCAGGCCCAGCGCACGGTCTCGGCCAGCCACTTGTCGGCGGCGCGGCCGCGGTCGGCGACGGCAAAACGCTGCATGATTTTCAGTTCATAGGACGAGGGGATGGCGGCAGCGGCCTTGTCGACGGGCTTGTCGGCGTCGGGCGCGATCTGCAGGTCGAGGATTTCTTCCTTCTCGCCGCGGAACAGCGCCAGGATGCGGTGCGACGGCAGCTTGTGCAGCGGCTCGCTGAATTCGAAATAGTCCTTGAATTTCTCGCCCTCGGCCTTCTTGCCGTCGCGCACTTTTGACGCCATCACGCCATTCGACCACATGGTCTCACGCAAGCGTGCCGATCAGGTCGGCATCCTCGGCAAAGCGCTCGACCAAAATGGCGCGGGCGCCTTCGAGCGCCGCTGTGACATCGGCGACATGCTTGTCGGCATCGACGAACGGCGCGGCTGCGGTTTGCGGATCGGTTTGCGGCTGCGCCAGCAGCAATTCGGCCAGCGGCGCGAGGCCGGCCTCGCGCGCGATCTCGGCTTTGGTGCGGCGTTTCGGCTTGAACGGCAGGTAGATGTCCTCGAGGCGACCCTTGCTGTCGGCGGCGAGGATCAAGGCCTCCAGCGCGGCATCGAGCTTGCCTTGTTCGCGCACCGACCTGAGGATGGCGGCGCGGCGCTCTTCGAGTTCGCGCAGGTAGGTCAGGCGCTCTTCCAGGGTACGCAGCTGGGCGTCGTCGAGCGAGCCGGTGATTTCCTTGCGGTAGCGCGCCACGAACGGCACCGTGGCGCCGCCGTCGAGCAAGGCCACGGTGGCCTCGACCTGCTGCTCGCGGATGCCGAGTTCGGTTGCGATTTTCTGATTGATGTTGGCCACGCGGCGTTTCCTCCTGCCATCGCGGCGAGACTCATTCCGCCGCGGGACGCCGCTTATGGACCCGCGCGCGATGGCTTCATCAAGGCGGAGCGTGAAACAAATTGTTCTGTGGATGGGGCGACACATCTCATCGTCATGGCCGGGCTCGTCCCGCAAGCCGGATGTTTCCGGCTTGCGCCTTAGATCGGTGTCCGTACGCATCCACGTCTTGATGCAAGGAAGGCGTGGATGCCCGGGACGAAGCCCGGGCATGACGAACTCTGACATCGTCGCGCGCATTATGTGCCAAGATAACGGTGGATCAACCGTGCATTACCCGCTAGACGGACGCTCCCTCGTGGAGCCTGCCATGTCGATCTGCGGACTTGATTTCGGAACCTCGAACACCACGCTCGGCACCATGCAAGGTGACGTGCCGGTGCTGGCCGCGCTGGAGGGTGGCGAGACCACGATACCCAGCGCGATCTTCTATGAGGTGGACGGCGCCATCCTGATCGGCCGCGCGGCGATCGCGGCGTATGTCGACGGCACCCCGGGGCGGCTGATGCGCAGCCTCAAATCGGTGCTCGGCACGTCACTGATCGAGGAGACCACGCGGCTCGGCCGCGAGCGGGTGAAATTTCGCGAGGTGATCGCCTGGTACCTGCGCGCGGTGAAGCGGCGCGCCGAGCAAGCCACCGGGCGCGAACTGCATGACGTGGTGCATGGCCGGCCGGTGCACTTCGTCGACAACGACGAGGGCGCCGACCGCAAGGCCGAAGCGACGCTGCGCGAAATCGCGCGCGAGGTCGGATTTCAGGACATTACGTTTCAATTTGAGCCGATCGCCGCGGCGCTGGACTATGAGCGCCAGCTTTCCAGCGAGGAGGTGGCGCTGATCGCCGATATCGGCGGCGGCACCTCTGACTTTTCCATCGTGCGGCTGGGGCCACAGCACCGCGACAAAGGCAATCGTGCCGCGGACATCCTCGCCAACGACGGCGTGCGCGTCGGCGGCACCGACTTCGACCAGAAGCTCAGCCTCGGCGTGGTGATGCCGCTGTTCGGTTATCGCAGCCCGATGAAGCGCGAAGGGCTCGAGGTGCCGTCGCGCTATTTCCATGACCTCGCCACCTGGTCCAGCATCAACCGGATGTACGAGCCGAAGGTAAACGCCGAACTGCGCCAGGTGCAGCGCGAAGCCACCGAGCCCGGGCTGATCGACCGGCTGCTGCGCGTGGTCGACGAACAGCGCGGCCATACGCTGCTGATGGAGGTCGAGGATGCCAAGATCGCGCTGTCGGAAGCGCGCCGCGCCGCGATACCGCTCGAATGGGTCGAACCGGGGCTCGACGCCGGCATCGGCCGCACCGACCTGGTCCGGCACACGCAACCGCTTGCGCGACGCATCGGGGCGCGGATCGAGCGTTGTCTTTTGCAGGCAGGGCTCGACGCCAGTGCCATCGACGCCGTGTTCCTGACCGGCGGCTCGGTGCGCCTGGCCCATGTGCGCAAGGCGATCACGGCGGCGGTGCCACATGCCCGCGTCGTCGAAGGCGACACCTTCGGCGCGGTCGGCAAGGGGCTGACGCTGGAGGCGCTGCGGCGCTACGGGCCGAGGGAGTGACCGAGCGCTCTACTCCCTCACATATTTCTGCACGCGCCAGTTCAGCGTGTCGGCGACAAAAATCTCGTCGCGCGGGCTGATGGCGATGTAGTGGGCTTCGCCGTATTTTCCCGGCGTCTTGCCGGGGCCGGCGCCGGCCATGGTGCCGACCACCCGGCCTTCGAGGTCGAGCTTCATGATCTGACCGGTGTGGCCGTGGGCCAGCCAGATGTGCTGGTCGGGGCCCATGCACAGCCCGCACGGCGTACCGGGGTGGTGCGACTCGCGGATGAAATGGCCTTCGGCGTCGAACACCTGGATGCGGGCATTGTTGCGGTCGGCGATGTAAAGCAGGCCCTGCGCGTCGAACACCAGCGAGTGCGGCAGGTCGAATTCGCCTGCGGCCTTGCCCTTGCCGCCCCAGGTCGTGATGAAGTTGCCGTCAGGATCGAACTTCAGCACGCGCGATTCGCCCTTGCCATGGCCCTGCAGCACGAAGATGTCGCCACTGGGCCCGACCACCGCCTCGTTGGGTTCGTGGAACAGGCGCAGGTGCCCGAACGGATGCCAGTCGCCGCTGTGGCCCTTGACGCCCAGTACCATGACGAGGCGGCCGGAGGGATCGAACTTGTAGACCAGGTTTGACGCCACGTCGGTGGCCCAGATGTTGTCCGTAGCATCGATGCGCAGGCCGTGCGCCCGCTCGAACAGGCCGTCGCCGAAGGCGCGGATGAAGCCGCCGTCGGGATCGAATTCCATCAGCGGCAGCGGCCCGCGATGCAGCACGAAGATGTGGCCTTTGGAATTGAAGGCGATGCCCGAGGTGCCGCGGAAGTTGGCGCCGGGCGGCAGCCGAAACGCCTCGGCAACCGCGACATAGGGCAGGGATGGAACAGGCATGGGCAGCATGCGCGAGTATCCCACCCGGCCCGGACCGAGTCCATCCGGCCTTGATCAATATCAAAGTGACGATCGAAGGCCTGCCGTATCGTGGGGGGCATAGGCGAAGATGTCTTTTTTGGCCGGAGGTCGGCTCGAAGCTCTCGTCGTCATTTTGAAGGATCGGTCCGCGATGCTGCGATCAGCCCTGCGCCAAACCCTCGTCATGCTGTTGTCGATGACGCCGGCACTGGCGATGTCGCCCTCCGAGCAGCGTGGCAAGACGTTTGCGCTGACCAATTGCGCCCGCTGTCATTCCGTCGATCGGGTGACCCCAAGCCCGCTCAAGATCGCGCCGCCGTTCCGTACCCTGCACACGCGCTATCCGGTCGAGACCCTGGCCGAGGCATTTGCCGAAGGCATCTATACCGGCCATCCGACGATGCCGGCGTTCCAACTCGGTGCCGACCAAATTCACGACCTGCTGTCCTACCTGAAGACGCTCGAATAAGCGCGGCGCCAGGCATCGGCGGCCGCGCCAGACCATGATGCGATTAAATGAAATCGCATCATGGCCTTGTCGTTTTGTTTGAGCATGATTCCTCGGGTCGAGCCCGAGGGCATGCTTTGCGGAAAACCGGCGGCCGCTTTTCCGCATCATGCGCTACGGGCGCCGTTTCATTGCGGCTTGTATTGCGTCACCGGCGCATTGGCGATCTTGACCAGCTCTGCCGCCGCCTTGCGGTCGGCCTTCAGGAACTCCGCGAACTCCTGCGGCGACGTCGGCGCCGAAACCACGAACTGCTTGTCGAGGTAGGCGACGAATTTGGGATCCGTGAAGGTCTTGACGAATTCGGCGTTGATCCGCGCGATCACCGCCGGCGGCGTGTCCTTTGGCGCGCCGAGACCCCACCAGCCCTGCCCCGGATAGCTGCCCCAGCCGACCTCGGCGAAAGTCGGTACATTGGGCAACAGCGGCGAGCGCCGGCTTGAGGTGAGCGCCAGCGCCTTGACGTTGCCGCCTTCGATCAAGCCGAGGAAGTTGCCGACGCCGAACCGGGTGACCTGGACCTCGCCCGCGGCGATGGCCTGGGCTGCCGGCCCGCCGCCCTTGTAGGGAACCCCGACGATTTTGGTGCCCCACTGGTTGTTCATCCAGCGCAGGAACAGGTCGGGGAACGAGCCGTCGCCCAGCGTGGCAAAATTGAGCGCGTCCGGTTTCGATTGCGCCAGCGCCTTGAGCTCCGCCACCGAATTCACCCCCAACGATGTAGGCACGAACACGCCCTCGGTGAGGAAGAACAGCCGGGTGATCGGCACGATGTCCTTGTCCGGGTCATAGGGCAGCGAGGCGAACTGCACCGGATTATACGACATGGTGGAGTGGTAGATAGCACACAGGGTGTAGCCGTCGGGCTCCGCCTGGGCGCAGGCCTGGCCGCCCAAGATCCCGGCCGCGCCGCCGCGGTTCTCGATCACCAGCGGCTGTCCCAATCGCGCGGTGAGTTCCTGGCTCGCCGCCCGCATGATGACGTCCGTGACGCTGCCTGCCGCGATCGGAACGATGATGTGGATCGGCCGGTTCGGATAGTCCTCGGCCTGAGCCGGCACGCCCAGGCCGCAGATCGCCAAAGTCAGCAACAGATTTCTCAAGACCCGCATCGATACCTCCCGTTGTTATTTTCAATTTGTTGTTTTTGGTTCAGAGCTCGCCGGCAAACGCGCTTGACATGAACTGGTCGAGCAGCCGGTAGCTCTGCGCCGCGGCAGCGGCGTTGTATTCGGCGATGCCGGGAACATTGGCCTCGGATTCACAGAACGAATGCACCAGGCCGCCGAAGGTCAGCATCTGCCACTTGGCCTTCACCGCATCCATTTCCGCCTCGAACGCATCGCGCTGGGTCTTGTCCGCCACCGGATCGGCGGAACCGTGCAGGACCAGCAGCGGAGATTTTATTTGCCCGGGGGTTGTGGCAGGAGTCCTGGTGGTGAGATCGCCGTGCAGGCAGACCGTGGCCTGGACATCGGCGCCGGCGCGCGCCAGCTCGAGCGCATTGCCGCCGCCGAAACAGAAGCCGACGACGGCCTTGCGCGTCGCGTCGCCGATGCCGCGCTCGGCCGCCTCTCGCACCAGCGTGGCCAGCGCTGCCGCCATCCGCGAGCGGCGCTCGGCCGGATCAGCGCGCAGGCCGTCGGCCCATTCGGCCGCCTCGGGCGGCCCGGCCGTGACCTTGCCGTCGCCGTACATGTCGGCGACGAAGCCGATGTAGCGGTCGGCGGTCATCTGCGCCGTGCGGTTGATCGCCTCATCGGTGACGCCGAGCCAGTTCGGCGCCATCAGCATCAGCGGGCGCCTGCCGCTGACGCGCTCGTCATAGACCAGCGCCCCGACAAAGGTTTTGCCGCCGGCCTGGTAGCTTATTCGTTCGATCGTCATGGTGCGGTCCATCTCGTAAAGTTATTGCGGGATCACTTCGCCGATGAAGCCGGCGTCGAACGCGGTAAAAAGCAGCCGGCCGTCCGGCCATGGCGAGATGCAGCGGGCGCCGGCATTCTCCACCGGGATGGGATACTCGCCGACCATGGTGCCGTCGGGCCGCATGCGCCCGATCTTGTTGGCGGCATTGGCGGTGAACCAGAGATCGCCGTCCGGGGCGACGCAGACGCCGCGCAGCGACGCGTTCGGTGTGGTGACCGGATGTTCGGTGATGCCGCCGTTGCGGTCGATCCGCCCCAGCGCGTTGGTGCTGGTCTCGACGAACCAGATGCTGCCGTCCGGATGCGCCGCCATGGCGCGCGGCTGGCTGTCGGCGCTGGGGATCGGGTATTCGGTGACGCGGCCGTCCATCGTGATGGACGCGACGCGATTGCCGGCGGCCTCGCTGAACCACAACAGGCCGTCGCGGCTGGCGATCGACAGCGGGCGCGAGCCCGGGGTGATGCCGTCGCCGAATTCGGTGATTTTTCCTTGTGGGGTGATGCGGCCGATGCGGCCGGCGTCGGTTTCGGAAAACCAGACATTGCCGTCCGGCCCTACCAGGGTGCCGTCGGGGCCGGCGTTGGGCGTGGGCACCTCGAACAGCGTGATTTCGCCGCGCAGGGTGATGCGGCCGATCTTGTTGGCCTTCTTGGCGCAGAACCACATGTTGCCGTCGGCGCCGCAGGTGATGCCGATCGGCATCGCGCCTGGTTGCGGAATATCGAATTCGGCGAATGAGCCGTCGCGAAGATCGAGCCTGCCGATCTTGGAGGCGCCGCTTTCGCAGAACCACAGATTGCGGTCGGGTCCCGGCATGCAGATGTACGGCTGGCTTGACGGCGTCGGGATGCGGTGAATGCGGAATTGAACGCTCGGGGTGTCGGGCATGTCGGGCATTTTCCTAAAACGATGTCGAATGATGTTGGTTCGGGGCCAGGCGTCCTCACGTGCTGCTGAATTGGCCTACCCGGTTTCCCGTTCGGGCTCGAAGTGAACCTGGCGGTCGAGCGGAAAAAGTTTCCAGCCGAAACGGGCGGTGACCATTCCCCACAGGCCGCGCGGCGCCCACATCATGATGGCGATGGCCACAGCGCCCATCATCAAGAGGTAGATGCTGCCGAGATCGGCAAAGGCCTGGCGCAGCAGGAAGAACACGATAGTGCCGATGATCGGCCCCTCGATGGTGCCGATGCCGCCGATCACGACGATGAAGATGATGAAGGCGGTCCAGTCGTTGGCACTGAAGGCGGTGTCGGGCGAAACCCGCAATTTCTGCAGAAAAATCAGCGCGCCCAGCATGGCGGTGCCGCAGGCGCACAGGCAATAGACGATGAGCTTGATGCGCCAGACGTCGACGCCGTTGCTCTGCGCCGCCATCTCGTTGTCGCGCACCGAGGTGAGCGCGAGACCATAGCGCGAGCGCAGCAGCGCGAACACCGCGGCCATGACCAGCAGCAGCAGCGCCAGCGAAAGCCAGTACAGCAGGAATTCGCGCATTTCGCGGCCCGACGCCATCGCGGTGACGATGCCGACCGGCAGGCTGATGCCGGATCCGCCGCCCAGCGCTGCGACCTGCGAGGCCAGCAGGCGGAACACCTCGGCGACGACCCAGCTGCCGATGGCGAAATAGGCGCCCCTGAGGCGAAAGATCAACAGCGCCACCGGCACCGCGACGATGCCCGCGATCAGGCCGGCCAGCGGAATCGTCGCCAGCGGATGGAGGCCCGCCAGCATGGCAAAGCCGAACAGCAAATAAGCGCCGAGCCCGACATAAGCCTGCTGGCCGATCGACACCAGTCCGGCGTAACCGGCCAAAAGATTCCACAGGCTGGCCAGCGCCAGCCAGGAAAAGATCTCGGCGAACAGCCGCAGTTCGGCACGATCGGCCCAATAGGGCGCGAGCGCGAAGCCGAGCAGCACGAGACCAACGATCGGCAGTCCGACCCGGCTGAAGCGGGTCGAGCGCACCACGCGAAACGACCGCGCGCTCATCGGTGCTCCACCCGGGGAAACAATCCGCTCGGCCGGAACGCCAGGATGACCAGGAAGGCGATGTGCCCGGCGAGCAATTGCCAGCCGGGATCGATCTCGGCGCCGATCGCCTGGGCCACGCCGAGCACGATGCCGCCGACCAGCGTGCCCCACAGGCTGCCGAGCCCGCCCATGATCACCGCTTCGAATCCGAAAATCAGCCGCGCCGGACCGATCGACGGATCGAAGTTGGTGCGCACCGCCAGCAATACGCCGGCCACGGCAACCACCGCCAGCGACAGCGCCATGGCCAGCGCAAAGACGTGGCGGTTGTCCAGCCCCATCAGCTGGGCCATGGCCGGATCGTCCGAGGTGGCGCGGAAGGCGCGGCCGATCGCCGTGCGGTAAAACACCAGCTGCAAGCCGCCGATCACGGCCACGGCGATGCAGAACTGCAGCAGCGGCAGCACGCCGATCGACAGGCCGCCGGCCAGATGCAGGCTCTGCACCTCGATCGGCCCGGCCTGGAGTTTCTGCGGGTCGGCGCTGAAGATCTCCAGCAGGGCATTCTGTATGATCACCGAAATGCCGAACGTCACCAGCAACGGCGGCAGGATATCGTCGCCCAGCGTGGCGTTGAGCAGGAACTTTTGCAGCGCATAGCCGATCGCGGCCATGACCGGCACCACGATCAGGATCGAGAGCAAGGGATCGATGCCGAGCGCCGTGGTGGTGACCAGCGCGAGGTAGGCCGCGAGCACGATCAGGTCGCCATGGGCGATATTGACCAGGCGCATCACGCCGAAAATCAGCGAAAGGCCGGCCGCGAACATGGCGTAGAGGCCGCCGAGCAGCACGCCCTGGACGATGGTGTTGAGCCAGTCCATCCGGTCAGATCCCGAAATAGGCGGCGGAGATCTTTTCCCGCGTCACGGTCGCGGTGTCGGCTTCCAGCGCCAGGCGCCCCTCCTGCAGGCAATAGACGCGCTGCGCCGCCTTCAGCGCCTGCACGATGTCCTGCTCGACGATCACCAGCGACGTGCCTTCCGCGACCACCGAAGGCAGTTGCCGGTAGATGTCGCGGATGACGGTCGGCGCGAGCCCGAGGCTGATCTCGTCGCACAACAGCAGTTTTGGATTGGACATCAGCGCCCGGCCGATCGCCACCATCTGCTGCTGCCCGCCGGACAGCGCCGTGGCCGGCATCGCCTTGCGCTCCGCGAGCACGGGAAACATCCGGTAGACGCGCGCCAGGTTCCAGGGGCCCTTGCGGGCCACGGCGCCGCCGATGACGAGATTTTCCTCGACGCTCAGCGAGGAAAACAGCCGGCGGCCTTCCGGCACCATGGTGATGCCCCGGGCGATGATGTGATGGGTGGCAAGGCTTTCGATGCGTTCGCCGGCGAAGGAGACGCGGCCATGTTTGGGGCGCAGCATGCCGACGATGGTTTTCAGCAGCGTGCTCTTGCCGGCGCCGTTCGAGCCGATCACGGCGACGATCTGGCCGGGCTCGATGCGCATCGAGATGCCGAACAGCGCCTGGAAATCGCCGTAGAAGGTCTGGACGTGTTCTATCTCCAGCAGCGGAGCGCCGGTCATCGTCACGCCTCCGTCGGGATGCCCATGTAGATTTCCGCGACCTGCGGCGACTTGATCACTTGCGTCGGATTGCCTTCGGCGATGAAGCGGCCGCCGTGCAGCACGACGACGCGATCGACTACCGCCACCAGCGCGTGGACGATGTGCTCGATCCAGACGATGGCGACGCCTTGCTGGCGGACGTCCTTGATCAGCGCCACCAGTTCGGCGCATTCGTGCTCGACCAGGCCGCCGGCGACTTCGTCCAGCAGCAGCAGCGTCGGCTGCGACGCCAGCGCGCGCGCGAGTTCAAGGCGCTTGCGGTCGAGCAGGGTCAGCGCGCCGGCGAGGCGATTGGCCTTGTCGGCGAGACCGCAGCGCTCCAGCGTGGCGCCGCAATGCCGGTAGGCATCGGCGTCGGCCAGGTTGCGGCCGAACGAGGCCGCGACCAGCAGGTTCTCCAGCACGGTCATGCGCTCGAACGGCTGCGGGATCTGGAACGAGCGCGCAATACCCTTGCGGCAGCGCTTGTCCGGCGGCAGCGCGGTCAGGTCCTCGCCCCGGAACGTCACGCGGCCGCTGTCCGGGCCGCAACGTGCCGGTGATGATGCCGAACAGCGAGGTCTTGCCGGCGCCGTTCGGCCCCAGGATGCCGAGCGCCTCGTCGCCCTGCACCGACAGATCGAGACTGTCCGCGACCACGATGGAGCCGAACCGCTTCGATATCCCGCTGAGCTGCAGCAGTCCGGTCATCGCGGTGTCCGGCCCGTTACAGCAGGCGCAGCTTTCCGCCGGCCGGGATCTCGGGGGCGGTCTGGTTCTCCGCCACCACCAGTTCGTACTTGCCGTCGACCTTGCGCCACTGCCCCGCCACCAGCGGCGTCTTGCTGACGTTCTTGACCGGCATCCCGGTCCATTTCACCGGCCCGACGATGGAGTGATAGTCGGTGGCGGCAATGGCATCGCGGATCGACTTCGGATCGCCGACATCCTTGGTGCGCTTGAGCACGTCGATGGCGACCTCGAACAGCGCGTGCTTGAAGCCGATCGGCTGGGTCCATGGCCGGCCGGTCGCCTTGGTGTAGGCGTCGCACAAGGCCTTGGCGCTCTCGCCTGTCAGGCCCGACTTGTAGGGATGGTCCGGGGTCCACCAGATCTCGCTCGACAGGCCGTCGCCGCGGTCGCCCAAGGAATTCACCACCGACGGAAACAGCAGCGCCTTGCCGATGGTGACGATCTTGGGCTTGAAGCCCTGCTGCGCCGCCTGCGACCAGAAGGTGGCGAAATCCGGCGGGATCATCACGCCGGTCACGATCTCGACGCCGGCGGCCTTGAACGCCGAGATCTGTGCGGTGAAATCGTTGTTGAGCGGCTGGTAGCGGCCGGTATCGATCAACTTGAAGCCGGCCTTCTCCAGCGCCGGCGGGAAGCCGATCTTGGCGTCGCCCCAGGCGTTGCCATCGGCATCGTTGGGAAACAGACCGCCGATCACCTTGGCGGTCGGCGCGCTGCCCCACAGCGCCAGGAAGGCGCCGATCACATCCTCGAGCCCCCAGAAGAAGTGATAGGTCCAGTTGAAACCCTTGGCCGGATCGCCCTTGCGGCCGAAGAAGTAGGGCTGCCACGGACAGTTGGTGGTGATGCAGGGGACTTCGTTGACTTCGGCCTGGTCGGCGACCGGGTTGGTGGTATCCGGCGTGCTGTCGGCGAGGATCAGGTCGACCTTGTCGCGCAAAATCAATTCGGAGGCGACCTCGGCAGCGCGCGAGGCGCTGGACTGGCTGTCCTTGGCGATGAACTCGACCTGATAGGTCTTGCCGCCGCTCTGCAGTCCGTTCTTCAACAGCGCCTTGACCTGGTCGGTGATGAAGCCGTCGGCCTCGCCGAACCCGGCCAGCGGTCCGGTGCGCGGGCTGACCATCCCGACCTTGATGGTGCGGGACTGGGCCTGCGCGGGCCCGGCCCGCAGGATGAGCGGCGCCGCCGCAGCCGTGAGGCCAGCGCCGAGAACCGTCCGGCGCGAGACCGGTCTATGCGCCGAAGACACCTTTGAACGATGAGCCATGGGATCCTCCGTTGGTTTTGATTGCTTCAGGCATCATGAACGTGCCTGCTTGAGATGATCTAGCACACGCGCGCGCAGCGCGGCTTGCTGTTCCGCGCTCCAGCGATAGAATCCTTCGCCGGATTTCATGCCGAGTTTTGCTTCCGCCACCATGGATTCGAGCAGCGGCGAGGGACCGGGACGGCTTTCGATATCGGACAGCACGGTCTGGTGGATCGCCAGCGTGAGATCCGTTCCGACCAGATCGGCGTTTTCCAGCGGACCGAGCACTGCGAGGCGGCGGCCGAAGCTGGCTTTCACCACGGTATCGACGGTCTCGGCGTCGCAGATGCCGCGCTCGACCAGCGAGATCGCCTCGCGCCACAGCGCGTGCTGCAGCCGGTTGCCGACGAAACCCGGCACGTCCTTCTTGACGTGAACCGCGGTCTTGCCGATCGCCTGATGCAGCGCCATGGTCCGCGACAACGTGCCGCTGTCGGTCCATGGTGTGGTGATCACCTCGACCAGCGGCACCAGGAACGGCGGGTTCCACCAGTGGGTGCCGATGGCGCGCTGGCGCCGTTCGAGCTTTTCCATGATCGCGGTGATCGGTATCACCGAGGTGTTGCTGGCGAGAATGGCGTTCGCCGGCGCCGCCCGTTCGATTTCAACGAAAAGCCCCTGCTTCAGCGCCAGGTTCTCGAGCGCCGCCTCGACCACGAAATCCGCATCGCGAACCGCCGAACCAAGCTCGCCGTGCACGGTGACCCGATCGGCACAGGACGTGCTCTGCCCGAGATCGCGGAGGTTGCCGCGGATGCGTTCGACCACGCCGGCCAGGGCCGTGGCGGAGGCGTCATGGATCGCGACGTCATGCCCGGCCGCGGCAAACACCTGGGCAATGCCGTGCCCCATCAGTCCGGCGCCGATGACAGCGATGTGCATCGGCTTCTTCATCATCCTGCCGTGTAGCCGCCGTCGGCATACAGGATATGCCCGGTGTAGAAGTCGGATGCTTTCGAGGCCAGGAACAACAGCGGTCCGGCCAGGTCCGAGGGTTCACCGAGACGTCCCTTGGGCACCCGGGCGAGAAAACCCTTGCGGACGTCCCTGGCACGCTCGGTATCCTCGAACATCCACTCGGTCAGCGGCGAGCGAAACACCGTCGGCGCGATGGCGTTGACGGTGATGCCGGTGTCGCCGAGTTCGCAGCCGAGCGCCCTGGTCATGCCGTCCACCGCGGACTTCGAGGCACAATAGGCGGTGTAGCCGGCGGGATGGCCGAGCAGCCCGCGGGCCGACGACATCAGCACGATCTTGCCGCCGCGCCCCTGCGCCTTCATCTGTTTCGCCGCGGCGCGGGCGATCAGCCAGGACTGGGTGACGTTGGCATCCATCACGTCGAGAAAGCGCGCCGGCGTCATGTCGTTGATCCTGGCGACGTCGTTCTTGCCGGACGCGACGACGAGAATATCGACGCCGCCGAAACGCGCCACCGCCCTGGCGATGATGGCGTCGCAATTCTCCTCGGAATTCGGCCGCAGCTGCACGGTCTCGACCTCGGCGCCCAGCGCCTGGCAATCGGCGGCGGATTTCGCCAGGTCCTTGGCATTGCCCGCGGCGAGCACCAGCCGGGCGCCGGCGCCGGCCAGCACCTGCGCCGCCAGTGCGCCAAACGCGCCGGACGCGCCGGTGACGACCGCGCTCTTGCCCTTGACGTCGAACAGCGACAGCGGATTTTTCAGCCAGTCGGTCATGGCGCCGCCTTCGGGGTCGACATGGCGACCAGCATGGTCACCACGTCGTTGCCGCGGTTGATGATCTCGCGGAATTCGTTGGAGCCGATGAAGCAACTGTCGTTGGCCTTGAGCACCGTCTCCTTGCCGGCGACGATGACCGTCAGTTCGCCCGACAGCACCACATAGACCTTTTCGGTCGGCGAGGCGTCGGGACCGGCGCCGCCACCGGGCAGGAAATGCGACAACCCGACGACAAAGCCGCCGGGGCCGCCGGCGTCGGCGCCGAACAGCCGCAGCGAAGTGTAGTTGCGGTGATTGGGCGCCTCATAGGGCTTGGCTTCGCTGAATCGGCGGACCAGCATCAGAATTTCTCCCCGGGTGCGATGCGATAGGCGCCCTTCTTGTCGATCATGGCCACCAGGCGGATGATGCAGCCGTCGCCGCGATCCCAGTTCCACGGGAAGAAGGCGAAGGTGACGCGCTTGCCGGTCACCGCATCGAGGTCGCCGCCGACGTTCTCGATGCCGAGGATGCCGTTGGTGAACAGCTTGCGATGCACCGGCTCCCATTCGGGATGGGCTTCCTTCCAGTCGACCCCGCCCGACCATTTCTTGAATTCCTCGGCGAGATGCGGATGCAGCGGGCCGTTGCGGTGCGGGCCGATCGCGGTGGCGAGCGGATGATCGTTGGCCTGGGTGTCGTGGCCGACCACCTTGACCTTCTTCTCGACGAACCAGTCGCCGGCCGACGGCACGAACCCCGGGCACTTGCAGAAATACTCTTCGCTGTCGCGATACTTGTGATGCCAGCCGGTGTTGATGATCACCACGTCATGCGGACGCACGGCTTTGCCGGCAGCCTTTTCGAGATCGTCATAGGTGATCGGTTCCCACATCGCTTTCGGGATCGAGACGACGATGCCCGTTCCGAAGAAATGCGGCAGCGGCACTTCGTCGATGAACGGCGTGTCCTCGACCACGTGCGCCGGCGCGTCGATGTGGGTGGTGTTGTGCATGCTGGTGGTGATGCGCTGCGACAGCACCCCCGACTTTGCCATGTAGTGAATGCGCTCGATCTTGACGTCTTCGAAGTACGGCCAGTTCGGCGACTGGAATCCGAACCGATGCGACAGATTGTAAAACTCCAACCCCATCTCGTTGTCGGTGTTGGCCTGGAATTCAATGCCGCGGATCTTCACCACCTGGACTTCCTCCGAAATCTGGCGTCGTTGGTGCGCCAGTAAGTGTACCGTATTGTGGTACACAGTGTATCGTCCATTGGTTAGAATTGCAAGGCGGCGCGAAGCGGCGTCATCGCAGGCGCAGCAAAATGCCGCGCAGCGCGCAATCCCCGATCAAGGGCCTTGCAAACCCATATTTTTCAAGCCCATGGCTTTCTCCAGCGCGGCCTTGGTCTCGAGCAGCCGCCGCGCGATGGTCTTGTATTCGTCCTTGAAGCGCTGGCTCGGCACCGGCACCGAGATCGCGACATAATTTCCGGCGGAATCGCGCAGTGCGACACCGGTGGCGCACACGCCCGACGAATGCTCCTCGAGATCGACCGCCACGCCGCTCTGCCGCACGCTCTTCAGGTCAGCCACCAGATCGGCCAGCGTCACCTTGGTATTTTTGGTGCGACGCTCATACTTGCGGCCGAGCAGCTCGGCGATCGCGGCGTCGTCGATCAACGCCAGGTAGGCCTTGCCGTTCGCGGTGCAATGCAGCGGATAGGCATCGCCCACCACCGACACGGTGCGCAGGCGGTGCGGTCCGGTGACCTGATCGATGAACACGACCTGGTCCTTCTTGATGGTGGACAGATCGACGGTTTCGCCGAGTTCCTTCGACAATGCCGAGATGAACGGCCGCGCCAGCGTGGCAAAATCGGTGCGGACCGATGCGGCGAGGCGCAGGATGGATGGCCCGAGCCGCATCTTTCCGTTCGGTGACGCCGCGATGACGAGCTTCTCGACTTCCAGGGCGGCGATGATGCGCTGCACCGTGGAGCGCGCGAGATCGACCCGCTGCGCGATCTGGCCAAGGCTGAGCCCGGCGTTCTCGTTTTCCAGCGCCCGCAGGATGGCGGCGGCACGCGCGATGACCTGGACCTGACTTTTTTCGTTGGTTTCAATGGTTTTCATGCTTGCTCCGAACGTCGTACAGGCGAGCGTCGCGGGCCACTTGCCCGCAAGTTCGTATACTGATACAGTGTGTACCACAATACGGTACATCAAGTCGTATAACAAGGCAACGGGCACGGGAGGAGCGCCTTTTGGTTCGCAAGATTGCGCTCGAGGAGCATTTCCTGTGTCCGGGCTTCGAGACCTACTGGGCGTCCACCGTCGCAGGTGTGGCGCCCGAGGCGTTGCGGCGCATCACCGCCCGGCTGTCCGATTTCGGTGACCAGCGATTGGCGGCGATGGACCAGGCCGGCATCACCACGTCGGTGCTTTCGCTCGCCGGCCCGGGCGTGCAGGTCGAGCGCGATCCCAGGGTCGCGGTGCGGATGGCCGCGCAGGCCAATGACCATCTCGCCAGGGAACTGCAGCAGCGCCCCGATCGCTACGCCGGGTTCGGGCACCTTGCGATGCAGGATGCGCCCGCCGCCGCCGACGAACTGGAGCGCTGCATGCGCGACCTCGGCTTCCGCGGCGTGATGATCAACGGCCACACCAACGGCCAATACCTCGACCACCCCGCGCTGACGCCGTTCTGGGAACGCGCCGCGGCGCTGCGCGCGCCGGTCTATATCCATCCGACCGACCCGGTGACGCCGGCGGCGGCCCTCGACGGACATCCGGCGCTGCGGCGGGCGACATGGGAATGGGGATTTGAAACCGGGTCGCATGCCTTGCGGCTGGTGTTCGGCGGCATCTTCGCGCGCTTTCCGGATGCAAACGTCATTCTCGGCCACCTCGGCGAGACGCTGCCATATCTGTTGTGGCGGTTCGACAGCCGGGCCAAGCTTTACGGCGTCGAACTTCCGCGCCCGCCGTCGAGCTACATCAAGTCCAATATCGTCGTCACCACGTCGGGCATGTTTTCCGCCGAGCCGTTGAACTGCGCGATCGCGGCGCTGGGCCATGATCGTGTGATGTTCTCGGGCGACTATCCGTTCGAATCGCTCGAGGAAGCCGGCCACTTCATGGATCATGTCGCGCTGTCCGACGACGTCCGCGCCGACATCGCCTTCAACAACGCCAAACGCATCCTCAACCTTTAAGGACCATCAGCAACCCCGTCCGCAACCGGCAAAAGACCGGCAGGACTTCACGCCATCGGAGGAAACCATGACCACCGCCATTTCCCGCAGGACCTTTGCGCTGACCGGCACCTGCGCGCTGCTCACGTCGCGCCCGGCATCGGCAGAGACCACCGAATTGAAGGTGTCGCACTTCCTGCCGCCGAACCACACCTTCCAGAAGGCCATGGTGCTGTGGAGCGACGACCTCGAGAAGCAAACGCAGGGCCGACTCAAGCTGCGGATCTATCCCGCCGGGCAATTGGGCGGCGGGCCCAACCGGCAGTTCGACGCGGCGCGCAACGGCGTCGTCGACATTGCCATCAGCCTGCACGGCGCGACACCGGGCCGCTATGCCATGACCGAGCTCGCCAGCCTGCCGTTCGTCTCGCCCTCGGCCGGCAACACCAGCGTGGTGGCCTCGCGCCGGCTCAGCGAACTGGCGCCGGATCTCGCCAAGGAACATGAGGGGCTGCGCATCCTGTGGATGGCGGTGACGCCGCCGCTGATGTTCCACAGCAAGACGCCGATCGGCAGCATTGCCGATTTCAAGGGCAAGCGGATCCGTTACGCCGGCGTGCAGTTCAAGAACATCATCGACAGCCTCGGCGCGGTGCCGCTGCTGGTTCCGCCGCAGGAAACCCAGGACGGGCTCGCCAAGGGCATCATCGACGCTGCGACCTTCCCCTATGAGGGCGCCGCGAGCTTCGACATCGCCACCGTGGCCAAGTACACGCTGGAGCCCGGCGTCAGTTCGGCCACCTTCGCCGTGGTGATGAATCCGGCGAAATACGCCGCACTTCCCGATGATCTGAGAGCCCTGATCGACAAGACCACCGGACCAGAAGCCGCTGCAAAATTCGGCGCCATGTGGGACGAGGCCGAACGCGAGGGCAAGACGGCGATGCTGGCGAAAGGCACCCAGGTGTCGACGCTGGCCAAGGACCAGCTCGAGCAGATGAAGGGCATCTTCAAGCCGCAGATCGAGGCCGCGATCACCGAAGTCGAATCCCAGGGCAAGCCGGGCCGCAAGTTCTTCGAAGCCTATCGGAAATGATCCGGCGGACTTGAAGCATCGATCGCCGCGCCATGAGCGAACCTGATCCCTCCACCCTCGTGCTGCCGGCCGCCATCCGGCGGCTGCAGGGCGCGCAACTGCGGCTGGCCGCGGTCGCCCTCGTCACCATGATGACGGGGACCGTGCTGGACGTGTTCTTTCGCTATACCTTCAACAAGCCGCTGCGGATCTCCTACGATCTGGTCGAGAGCATGCTGGTCATCTACGTGTTTCACGGCATATCGAGCGTGTTCCTGGCCCGGCGCAACATCGTGATCGACGTGATCGATTCGCTGGTCAGCCCCGCCATCCTGCGCGTCCTTGCCGCCATCGCCGACGTGGTCTCGGTATTGTGCCTGCTGCTGTTCCTGTGGGGGATGCTCAACCCGGCGATGCAGGCCTTCCAGTATGGCGACCGCAAGCTCGAGCTGGGCGTGCCGCTCTATGTGCTGTGGGGCTTCGCACTGGCCGGGCTGCTCGGCACCCTGGCCTGCGCCATCTTTGCCTTCACCCACATTTCGCTGCGCCAGTTGCGGAGACGGCCGTGAGTCCTGCCATCATCGGGGCGCTCGGCATTCTGTCGCTGCTGCTGCTGTTGTTCGTTCGCGTTCCGGTGTGGGCGGCGCTGGCCCTGGTCGGCTTTGCCGGCAACTACATCCTGTCGGGATTGCCGAGCGCGCTGACCCTGACCGGCACCTCCGCGTTCGACGTGTCGTCGGCCTATACGCTGTCGGTGATCCCGCTGTTCGTGCTGCTCGGCGAGGTCGCCTCGAACACGCGGCTGTCGGCCGACCTGTTCAACGCCGCGCGCCTGTTGCTTTCCGGCGTCCGCGGCGGCCTCGCCATCGCCACCATCGCCGCTTCCGCCTGCTTCGGCGCGGTGTGCGGATCGTCGATCGTGACCGCCGCGACCATGACCCGGATCGCGCTGCCGGAAATGCGCAAGGCCGGTTATGACGACCGGCTGGCGACCGGATCGCTGGCCGCCGGCGGCAGCATCGGCATCCTGATCCCGCCGTCGATCATCCTGGTGATCTACGCGTCGATCGCCGAACAGTCGGTGCCGAAGCTGTTCGCCGCGGCGCTGCTGCCGGGAATGCTGCTGACCGCATTCTACATGGTGGTGGCGATGGGCATCGCCGTTGCCTATCCGCATTATGCGCCGCGCGTGGCACGGGCCTCGGCGCGCGAACGGCTCAGGGCGCTGGCGGGTCCGTGGCAGTTCATCCTGCTGTTCGTCGTCACCATCGGCGGCATCTATGCCGGCATCTTCAGCCCGACCGAAGCGGCGGCGGTCGGCGCCTTCGGCAGCATCGTGCTCGGCGCCATCGGCGGCCGGCTGACCTGGGCAACGCTGTGGCGCTCGATCGAGTTCGTCGATCCGGACCAGCTGCATGCTGTTCGTCATCATCATCGGCGCCAACCTGTTTTCGTCGTTCATGGTGCAGACCCAGTTTCCCACCATGCTCGCGGACGGCGCCAGCGCCCTGAAACTTTCCGCGCCGGTGGTCATGCTGATGATCGTGGTTGCCTACATCGTGATGGGGTGTTTCCTCGAAGGCATCGGCATGGTGCTGATCACGGTCCCGGTGTTCCTGCCGCTGGTGGTCAAGTTCGGCTACGATCCGATCTGGTTCTCGATCCTGGTGGTCATCGTGGTCGAGGTCGGATTGATCCATCCGCCGGTCGGCATGAACCTTTTCGTGATCCAGGCGCAGGCTCCCGACGTGCGGATCACCAGCATCTATCGTGGTATCGTCCCGTTCCTGATCGCGCCCTTGCTGCTGATCATCGTGCTGTTCCTGTTCCCGAGCCTTGCGCTGTGGCTTCCCAAGCTGCTGTACGGATGACGTCATGACCAACGTCCTGATCCTGGAAACCTATGCGGAGGAATATGACGCCGCCCTGCGCGGCGAATTTCGCGATCTGGAAATCCAGCTCGCGAAATCGGCGACCGAAACCCATGTCGATTTCGGCAAGGTGAATGTGCTGATCGCGTTCGGCATGGGCGTCACCGATGCGCTGTTCACCCGCATGCCGCAGCTGCAATGGGTCCAGTCGCTGGCGACCGGCGTCGACCATTTTCTGCGCAGCAAGACCCTCCCGGCGGACGTGATCCTGACCAGCGGCCGCGGCATCCACGGGCCGGCCATGCGCGAGACCGTGCTGCACCTGATGCTGTCGGTCAGCCATGACAGCAACCGCCTGGTGGCCGACAAGAACGCCGCCCGCTGGGAGCGGCGACCCTGGCCGCTGCTGGCCGGCAAGACCGCCGCGGTGATCGGCACCGGCGTCGCCGGCTCGGCGATCGGCGCAGCCCTGCAGGCGCTGGGCATGCGGGTGGTCGGCGTCAGCGCAACGCCGCGCAAGGTCGACGGCTTCGACGTGGTGCTGCCGCGCCAGCAACTGGTGAAGGCTGCGGCCGAGGCCGACTATCTGATCAACGTGCTGCCGGCCGATGCCGCCAACCTCAACCTGATCGGGCGCGCGGTTTTTGCGGCGATGAAGCCGGCGGCCTATTTCATCAATGTCGGGCGCGGTGAAACCGTCGACGAGGTGGCATTGATCGAGGCGCTGGAGCAGCGCCGGATCGCCGGCGCCGGCCTCGATGTCTTCGCCACCGAGCCGTTGCCGGCGACAAGCCCGCTATGGCAGATGCCCCAGGTGTTCATGGCGCCGCATGTCGGCGGCCTGTTCGAGGAGTATGCGCAGATGGCAATCCCCCTGATCATCGGCAACATGCGCGCTTTCCTGTCCGGTCAAACCGACCGGATGGTCAACAGAATCAGCCGTTCGCGAAGCACGGCGGAGACCCGGTCATGAGCAACACGGTCGATCCCAGTAGCCGCATCCTGACCCGGATTTCCGACGCCGAACTCAAGCGGCGCTGGGCCGCGGTTCGGCTTTTGATGCGGAACCGCGGCATCGACGCCGTCGTAATGCAGAACACCAACGACTGGCTCGGCGGCTATGTGAAGTGGTTCACCGACCTGCCGGCCAACAATGGCTATCCGCGCACCGTCGTTTTCCATGCCGATGCCCCGATGAGCGTGGTCGAGATGGGACCGTCGGATGTCCAGCGGCAGTTCGCCGCGGACGAAACGCTGCATCGCGGCGTCGGCGAGATGCTGCATACGCCCTCGTTCACCTCGATCGGCTATACCGACCACGACGATGTGCGCCTCGCGATCGAAGCGATGCGCCGCCACCCGACCCGCAGCATCGGCCTGATCACGCCCGGGGCGCTGCCTTACGCGTTCGTCAGCGCGCTGAAGCAGCAGTTTGCCTCGGCGTCCTTTGTCGACGTCACCCCGGACATCGACGCCATCAAGGCGATCAAGAGCGACGAGGAAATCGCCCTGATCCGGCGCACGGCGCATCTGCAGGACGAGGTGTTTGCCGAGGTGCTGCGTGAGATCCGTCCCGGCCTGCGCGATATCGACATCACCTCGATCGCCCAGCGCAAGGGCCAGATGCTGGGCAGTGAACAGGGCATCTTCCTCGGCGGCTCGTCGCCGCTCGGGATCCGCTCGCCATTCGTGCCGCGTTACATGCAGGGCCGGACGCTGCAACGCGGCGATCATCTGTCGCTGCTGATCGAGATCAACGGCCCCGGCGGCTTCTACACCGAGCTCGCGCGCACGGTCGTGCTCGGCAAGGCGACATCCGAGTTGAAGGATGCGTTCGCGGCCGTTCGCTCGGCGCAGGACTATTCGCTGAGCCTGATGAAGCCCGGAGTTTCGGCCGCGGAGATCTTTGCCAGACACAATGCCTACATGGCGGCGAATGGCATGCCCGCGGAGGCCCGTCTCTATGCCCATGGCCAGGGCTACGACATGGTGGAGCGGCCGTTGATCCGCCAGGACGACGATATGGCACTGCAGCAAGGCATGTGTCTTGCGGTGCACCCCGGATACGAAACGGCGGCGCTATTTGCCGTGATCTGCGACAATTACCTGATCGAGGCGCACGGACCCGGCGATTGCCTGCACCGGACCGCGAAAACCCTGTTTGAGATCGATTGACGATCGAAAAGGCAAGGAAAGACGAGGGAACCCATTGTCATCCTGTTAGCCAATTGGGGCTAGAGTTCCCTTCAGCCGGAATTTTCCGGCTCGGGGGATAAGCAATGGCCGCGTCCAACGAGCAGCGGCGGCCCGGCGAGCGCGTCGCCTTCGACAAGGGGCACGACGCCCACATGATGGCCATCGACGGCACCTGGCGGCGCGACTGCTGTCTGCTCGATGTCTCGGAGACCGGCGGCAAGCTGTCGGTCGAAGCCTCCATCGTCGGCCTCAATCTCAAGGAATTCTTCCTGCTGCTGTCGTCCACTGGCCTCGCCTACCGGCGCTGTGAACTCGCCTGGGTCAATGGCGACCAGATCGGCGTCAATTTCCTGAAGGTCGGCAAGGGCAAGAAGCCGTCAAGGATGCGTTCGTCGGACTCCGAGTAGACGACGGCCGCGCGAACCGGATCGCGATCGGCGATCCGGCAGGCGCGTTTCCATCGGACTAAGCAGCCCGGCCTTTCTGCTGCTTGTTGAAGGCCTCGGCGCGTCTTGCCAGTTCCTTCGGTTCAACGTCCTCCTTGTGGGTGGCGATGAACCAGCTGTTGCCGGACGGATCCTTCACGCCGCCGCCGCGATCGCCGTAGAACATGTCCGTCGGCTCCATCACCGGGCTGCCGCCGGCCTTGACTGCGCGCTGGTAAACGCTATCGACGTCGGGCACGTAGAGGTAAAGGCTCGAGACCGTCGCCTTGGCCATCTCGCTCTCCTCGGCGATCATGATCCGGGAGTTGCCGATCTGAACCAGCGCATGCATGATCGATCCGTCCGGCCGCTTGAAGGGCTCGTGAGAAGGACTGGCGCCGAACGCCTGCTTGAGGAATTCGATGACCTTCGGGGCGTTGCGAACCGTCAGATAGGGCGTGACGGTGTGATACCCCTCGGGAATGGGTTTTACGGCCATGACAGGCTCCTTTGTTGTTGATGAAGTCGCGAAGGCTGCGCCCCGACTTTGAGGTTTGTGTGCCGCGCCCGTGGAGATGTCGTGGCAGGGTTCCAGCAGCGAACGGAACATCGGGAACTATGACGGCAGCAACATCCGACGCAACCGTTGCGTGGGCATCACGGCAAAGCCTCCGGGACGACAAAACGCTTCCAGTGATCCGGCCGGCTGACCTGCTCTTGATAGGTGCCGAGCCGATCGGCGGCCTGCCCGATCAAATCGGTGGCCTTCAGATTCTTGCGATCGAGATAGCTTGAGAACTCCTGCAGCATCGCCTCGACCACGGCAAATCCGCCGGTGAAGACGGCCGAGGAGACCTGCACCGCGCTGGCGCCCGACAGCAGGAAGCGCGCGATGTCGAGGCCAGATCTGGCGCCATTGGTGCCGATCAGCGGAAACTCCGGCCCCAGCCGGCGGCGGCATTGCACCAGCCAGCGGCAGGTCAAGGGCAGCGCCCAGGAACCGCCGAAGGCGGCGTTGGTGCCCAGCATCGGCGACAGCGTCTCGACGTCGGGCACGAACGCGATGAAACGCCCCATGATGGTCACCGCGTCGGCGCCGGCGTCCCTGGCCGCCTGCGCGAGGCCGGCAACGTCCTCGCTCTGGCCGGTCAGCTTGACCCAGATCGGCAACCTGACCGCGGCGCGAACCCGCGCGACGATGGTGCGGACACGCTCGGCGTCGCGCTCCAGCACGATGGCGCCGCGGACCGCTTCATTGCCGTGCGGCGCGCCGATGTTCAGTTCCAGGATCCGCAATCCGGCCTGCTCGATGGCGCGCGCCATCTCGACGCAGCGATCGAGGTCGGCCAAAATCAAACTCGCGGCCACATAGGCGTCGCGCGCCGCGGCCTCGCGATCGAGCATCGTCAGCATCTCGATCCATTGCGCGAAACCCTGCTGCGCCAGCCCCGAACGGCACAGCAGGCTGGCGTCCTGAGGCGGCGCAAAATTCCACGGCAGCGGCCGCCAGGCGCTGTCCAAGAGCGCGTAATCCGTGCTGTCGAGCTGGCGCTTGCCGGCTTCGGTCTCGTTGGCGGATTTCGGGATCACCACCGCGGCGCCGGCGGCGAGCGCCTGGCGGACGCCTTCGGCATACATCAGGTGTTCGCCGGCCCCGCAGATCAGCGGAGACTTCAATCTCGTGGCGCCAACGGAAACACCGGTATCCTGCCCTGCCATGGCACCCTTTCAAAAATGTCGCCGGCCTGAAACAGCGGTTTTGACAGACCTTCATTCCATTCCTACTGTGACTTTCACGATACCGCGACAAAAAACACGGCCAACGCAGCCATCCATCCCGGGGAGAAACCACATGACATTTGCCAAAAACCTGTCCGTGCTTGCGGCCCTCGCGGGCGCTCTGTTGTCATCGACCGGTGCGCGGGCGCAGATTTCGGACGACGTCGTCAAGATCGGCGTCCTGACCGACATGTCCGGACCGGCATCGACGCCCACCGGGCAGGGTTCGGTCACCGCCGCGCAGATGGCGGTCGACGATTTCGGCGGCAAGGTATTGGGCAAGCCAATCTCCGTCATCGTCGGCGACCATCAGCTGAAGGCGGACATCGGATCCGGCATCGCGCGGCGCTGGTACGACACCGAGCAGGTCGACCTGATCGTCGACGTTCCGGTCTCTGCGGTGGGTCTGGCGGTGCAGAGTGTCGCCAACGAAAAACACAGATTGTTCATCACCCATTCGACCGGGGCCGCCGACTTTCATGGCAAATTCTGCTCGCCCTATACGCTGCAATGGGTGTTCGACACCCATGCGCTTGCAGTCGGCACCGCGCAGGAAATCGTCAAGCGCGGCGGCGACAGCTGGTTCTTCATCACCGACGATTACGCCTTCGGCCATTCGCTCGAGCGCGACGCCAGCGCCGTCATCACCAGAGGTGGCGGCAAGGTGATCGGCTCGGTGCACCCGCCGTTTGCGACGCCCGACCTGTCCTCCTTCGTGCTGCAGGCCCAGGCCTCCAAAGCCAAGATCATCGGCATTGCCGGCGGCCCCCCCAACAACACCACCGCGATCAAGACCGGCGGCGAATTCGGCGTCTTCAAGGGCGGCCAGCAGATGGCGGGCCTGCTGGCGCTGATCACCGATATCCATGGCCTCGGGCTTCCCACAGCGCAAGGCCTGCTGCTGACGACGTCGTTCTACTGGGACATGGACGACAAGACGCGGGAATGGTCGAAGCGCTACTTCGCCAAGATGAACCGGATGCCGACCATGTGGCAGGCCGGCGTGTATTCCTCGGTCATGAACTATCTCAACGCGGTCAGGGATTCCGGCACCGATGAGCCGCTCAAGGTGGCGGCGAAGATGCGCGAGAAGCCGATCGAGGATTTCTTCTCGCGCAACGGCAAGCTTCGCGAGGACGGCCTGATGGTCCACGACCTCATGCTGGTGCAGGTCAAGACCCCGGAGGAGTCCAAATATCCGTGGGACTATTACAAGATTCTCAGCCGCATTTCCGGCGACGAGGCTTTCGGTCCGCCGGACCCGGCATGTTCGCTGGTGAAGAAATAGAGTTGGATGACATCGCGAAAACGGTGGCCGTGCCATCTCGTATGAATCAAGCGCTGCTGCAGCTCTTTTCTTACCCTGCCCTAGAGGGGGGTGAGCAAGAGCCGCGCGGGCTTACTGTGCGCCGTCGGTCGGCAACGCCGCCCCGTGCGGGGGACTTGTGGCCTCGGACGCTCCCCGAACATCGGACGGCCGCACGTTAAACTGGGCGCGAAACAAATTGCTGAAATGAGACGAACTGCTGAAACCCATTGAATGGGCGATTTCCGTGATCGACTGGTTGGCGTACCGCGGCGACGTCAGCAGATCGTGGCAGCGTTGCAATCGCCGCAGCCGCAACCATTCCGAAGCCGACATATCCGTCAATCGGAACAACTGGTGAAGATATCGCAGCGAGATGCCGTTCTGCCTTGCAATTGTCGCCAGCGACAGATTGGGGTCGCCCAGGTTTGCCTCGATGTAGGCGTTCACCGATCGCAGGCGCGCGCGCTGCACGCTGTTGTCGTCCGCAGGTTGCCGGTCCGGCTCGGCGCTCAGCGTCAGCGCCAGCAGGTCCATGAACTGCTCGCCGAGCTTCTCCTTCGAGGTCTCATCCAGGATCGCATTCTCCGCCGCAAGCGTGGCGCAGAATTCGACGGCGATCCGGCCGAGACCGCGGTTGAGGTTGAACTGCTTGAGGATCGGCGGACGCCCCGAGTTCGAACCGGCGGTCGAAGGCCTCGCGCGGAAGTTCGATCCAGTATTGCCGCGATTTGACGTCGCACCTCAACTCATAAGGTTCGTTGGCATGGTACAGCGCGCCAATGCCGGGACGCAGCACCAGCGACGAACCGGCCTGCCTGATGTCCACGGCGCAAATGTGCTCCATTCCGATGTAGTAGCAATCCTTGTTGGAGTGGGCGATGTGACGCCTGGTTCGGCGCACGGTCTGCGGCGAAATCAGCGTGTCCGTCAGGGTCACTGACCCAAACCGGGCCTCACGGACAAATCCGTCATAGTCGGAACGTCGTTCCCCAAGGCAATCGACCTGCAGGTAGATTTCGCAGATGGCATCGCGCCAGGCCTGCTGGCGCTTGGCGGCGGCCATCGTCTTGGTGTCGAAAACAACCTGCATGGCTCCCTCCCTCATCGCCGTTGTGGCCCGACGGGCGGCCATCTGGCGATCGCCGAGGCAAGCGTTCAGCTTAGCTTTTCGCGTCGCTGAAAGGCAAGGGCGCGCCGACGGGCCCATGCCCATGAGTTCTCTGGCAAATCCCGCCCACTTTGCGCTGCGGAGCAAGTCCCAGTGCGCTACGGCGCAAGCCGGCGCAAGACCGGCCTGAGATAGTGCAACGCGGAACCGACGGAGGCGCCCGGCGCGGAAGGACGCGTGGGTACTTTGCAAAGAATAATCGGGGGAAGCGATGTTCGGTGGGACGAGGGCCCTGGCCGTCAGTCAAGAGAAGATCGTGCTCTTGATCGCCGCTGTCCTGTTTTGCGTCTTTTCGGTCTTTCTCAACGGGTTTCTGAGCCCAGGCAACCTGCTCACGCTGGTGCGCGGCGTCTCGACGCTGGGAATTCTCGGCGTCGGAATGGCGATCGTCGTGATCGGGCGAGGCGTCGACCTGGCGATCGTGTCGACCTATGCGATGTCCGCGGCCTGGACGCTTCATCTCGCCAGTCTCGGCGTTTCGGTGCCCGTGGCCATGCTGGCGGGATTCCTGCTGGCGCTGTCGATCGGCATCATCAATGGCGTGCTGATCGCCTATCTCGAGATCCCGGCGCTGTTCGCCACGCTCGGCATGTCGGCCCTGGTCTATGGCTTCGCCCGCTACGCCCTGGTTCCGCTCTATGTCGTCTACATGCCGGCCAGCGCCAGGGACATCGCCTGGATCGGCGGCGGCTTCGTTTTCGGCGCACCGACGCCGATCCTGTTTTTCGCGCTGATCGCCTGCCTCGGTTTCGTTTTCCTGAGTTACACCAGACAGGGGCGCTTCATCTATGCGATGGGTGACAATTTCGTCGCGGCGCGCATTTCAGGCGCCCCGGTGCGCCCGATCATCGTGCTGCAATACGTCCTGTCGGCGTCGATCGCCTACGTCGCCGGCATGATCACCGCGACCGCGGTCGCCAGCATGAACACCAATGTTTCGAACTCCTCGCTGATCTACGACGTCATCCTGGTGGTGGTGCTCGGCGGCATCGGGCTTTCGGGAGGCCGCGGCGGCATCCGCAACGTGATCGTCGGCACGCTGCTGATCGGCATCCTGTTGAACGGGATGACGATCATGAACATCCAGTACACGCTGCAAAACGTGATCCGAAGCCTGATCCTGCTGGCCGCGATCGTGCTCGACAGCATCGTCAACCCGCGGGACGAGCAGACCGCGCAACAGGGCGACATCTAGGGTCCGGCCAGACTCATTCCGGACCCTAGGGTCCGGGCCGACCCAGCGCTGATCATTCAAAAAGGAGGAGGAAACATGCGAAACAGAAACATCGCGGCGGCTCTCGGGTTCGTCGTATTGCTGGCCGGAACAGGCGTGGCGGCCAGGGCCGACGGCATCGACGATCCCAGACGGGCCGATTATTTCAAAGGCCTTGCCGGCAAGACAGTCGCCTTCGTGCCGGTGACGATGGGTATAGACCTCACCGAAGGCTGGGCGTCGGTCATGAAGAAGCAGGCCGATCATCTCGGAATGAAGATGGTGATCCGCGACCCGCATTTCAGCGCGGACGCCGGCGCGCAGGCGATCACGTCGTTGCTTCAGGAAAAGCCGGACGTCCTGGTCGTGCATAATCCCGACGTCCAGTCTTACGCGCGCCTGCTCAAGCGCGCGGAAGAGGCCGGCATTCACGTCATCCAGATCAACATGAGGTCGAACTACAACTCGGACGTCTATGTCGGCGCCGACTGGATCGGCATCGGCGAGGCGGAAGCAAACGCGGCCATTGATAAATGTGGCGCCGGCACCAGCGGCAAGATCGCAATCCTGCAGGGACAGCCGACCTCCGGGTCCGACAGCGGGATGATGAAGGGCGTCGAGAACATCGTCTCCAAGCATCCCGAAATCAAGGTCGTCGCCAACCTGGCCGGAGAATGGGACGCGACCAAGGCGCATTCGATCGTATCGACCGTGATCCAGCAGAACCCTGATCTCTGCGGCGTGGTCGGGTTCTGGGATGTCATGGACCTGGGTGCTGCGGCCGCGATCAAGGAGTCGGGCAAGCCGATCGTTCTGGTCACCTCCGGTGGTGGCGAGCAAATGGCCTGCGACAACGTCTCGAAGGGCGTATTCGAAAAGGAAATCGCCTATCACGTCATGGATCAGGGACGCGACCTGAACGACATGATCGCCACCGTGCTGCAATCCGGGCTGCCGGCGGGCAAACTCAAAGCGGTTCTCTACAGCCCGCAGCTGATCATCTCCAAGGAGACCCTGCGGCCCGGTCTGTGCTGGAGCGCGAGCGAACTCAAGAAGTAGGTAACCGCGCAATGTTCTCCGCGCCGGACCGCACAGGCGGCCCGGCGCGGCTTTTGTCCGGCTGGAACGGGTTATGACACCAGGCGAATGGGCCACCAGGTTACGGTACCGATATGTGCCGGATCATGTCGTGGGCGAAGTGCTCGGCAGGAACTGGATGGACAATGTCATTCCGGTCGCCCTGCTCATCGCGCTGACGGCTTACCTGGTTGCGACGATTCCCAATTTCACCTCGCTCGGCAATCTCTCCGATTCGTCGCGGCAGATCGGCGAATTCGGATTGATCGTGCTCGGCATGACCGTCGTCATGCTGGGCGGCGGTATCGATCTGAGCGTCGGCGCCACCTTCGCGCTCGCAAATTTTACGGCGCTGGCGCTGATCAACGTCGCGCGGTGGCCGGTCGAGGCGGCTTTCGCGGTAACGGTCGGCGTCGGCGCGTTCGTCGGCCTGATCAACGGCCTCCTGATCGGCTACCTGAGGCTGAGGGCGTTCCTGACCACGCTCGTGATGCTGACCCTGATACGCGCGATCGTCGAGTTTCTGCTGCAGGTCTATTCGGTGCGCATCGCTTCCAGCGACGTTGAATCCGACTCCTGGGATTTCATCGGGTCCGGATCGGCTCTCGGCGTGCCGTTCAGCTTCGTGGCGCTGGCCGTCACCGCGATGATCGCGCAAATCGTTCTGACCAGGCTGCGCATCGGCTGGCGCATCATGGCGGTGGGCGGCTCGCGTCGCGCCGCCTATAATTCCGGCATCCCGGTGCGCGCCACGGTCTGTCTGACCTATGTCGTCTCGGGCCTGCTGACGGGTCTCGCCGGCACGCTCTATGCGGCGCGGCTGTCGGGCGCCGGCCCCGATACCGGCGTCGGCCTCGAACTGACGGTGGTGACGGCGGCGCTGCTCGGCGGCAACAGTGTCGGCGGCGGCCGCGGCTCGGTCGGCAAGGCCCTGATGGGTGCGATCATCGTCTCGCTGCTGACCAATGGGCTCGTCAGACTCGGGCTCGAAAGCGGCTCCTCGTCGATGGTGGTCGGCCTCGTCCTGCTGCTCGCCATCGCGATCGATGTCCGATGGGGCAAGTGGCGGCATGGTCTGCGCGCGAAGGTCTATGTGTCGCCGGCCTTTCTTGCCCTGCCGCCCGCGCCTGCCCTCGGCGTCGGCGCGCCGTCGCTCTACGCCATGAACGACCGTCTGCGCGACGTAAAGAGCATCGGCCTCGGCGAAATCGACGGCCCCGAAGACGTCATCCTCGACGACGACGACAATCTCTATTGCAGCGTGCGACGCGGCGAGATCGTTCGCTTTCTGGCGCCCGATCACGTCCGGCGCGAAGTCTACGCCCATGTCGGGGGAAGGCCGCTCGGCATGGCCTTCGACAGGAACGGCGGGCTCGTCGTCTGCATCGCCGGCATGGGCCTGTATCGCGTCGACGAACAACGCAAGGTTCACAAAATGACCGCGGAGACCAACCGGTCACCGTTCTCGATCATCGACGATTCCCGCATGAGGCTCGCCGACGATCTCGACATCACGCCGGACGGCAAGGTCTATTTCAGCGAGGCCACGATCCGTTACAGTTTTGAGGAATGGGTGGTCGATGCGCTGGAAGGGCGCGGCAACGGCCGCATCATCCGGTACGATCCGGCCGGCGACACCACGCGAACGGTGGTGCGCGATCTTCTGTTCGCCAACGGGATCTGCGTGGCCCATGACGGCAAGTCGGTGCTATACGCGGAAACCTGGCGTTGCCGTGTCAGCCGGTACTGGCTTGAAGGCCCGAAAGCGGGAACCACCGAGCCCGTCATCCTTGATCTTCCCGGATATCCCGACAACATCAACCGGGGATCGCGCGGCGCCTACTGGGTGGCGCTGGCGGGGATCCGGACCCCGAGCTACGATCTGGCGATGACCATGCCGGGGTTCCGACGCCGCATGGCGCGGCGGGTAGCCGGCGACGAGTGGCTGTTCCCGAACGTCAATGCCGGCTGCGTCGTTCGTTTCGACGCGGAGGGCCGGGTGCTGGAAACCCTCTGGGACCCGAGCGGCGAAAACCACCCGACGATCACCTCGATGCGCGAGCATCGCGGCTATCTCTATCTCGGCGGCGTCACCAATAATCGGATCGGGAGAATAAGGCTGGCGGACGCCGATCCGGACTGGACCGGCCCGTCCTCGTATTGGGGAAAGCGCTCTTGAAGACGCTCAGGCGGATGCTGGAGAGATGGCTCGGAAGCGGCGAAGCGTCGATCACGACCCCGCCGATGGACGGCGCTTTTTGTCCGAACGATCTCCTCGATACGGCATCGGCGCTGTTCGAGGCCCCGGCGCCCGACTGCCTGGCCGTCACATCGCTGGGCCCGGTGGTTTCGACCGGGCGGTCGCTGCTCCGCGTCGACCGACCGAAAGATGCGCCGGCGGCATGCTTCGACGCCGAGATCAGCGCGCTCGCCGGATTGCCGGACGGCGGCGCTGCGGCCGGCCTGGTCGACGGGCGAATTGTGTTCGCGGGTGGCCGCCACGACGGACTGACCATCGCGGCTCATCCCGAAGTCCGATGCGTCACGGCGCTGGCTCCGGCGCGGGACGGTTCGCTGCTCGTGGCCAATGGCTCGGCGACGCACGGGCCCGCGGACTGGAAGCGCGACCTGATGGAGAGAAGCGCCTCGGGGTCGGTGTGGCGGTTCGACCTCGCCAGCGGTGCACAATCTCGTCTCGCGGCAAATCTGGCCTATCCCTATGGCCTGCTCGAAGACGACGGCTCGATCGTCGTTTCCGAGAGCTGGCGCGCCGCGCTGACGCGGATTTCGCTCCATGCCGACGGACCCCGCGCGCCGGTGCTGGAAGACCTTCCAGCCTATCCCAGCCGGCTGTCGCGCGGCGCCGACGGCGTCATCTGGCTCGCCTTGTTCGCGCCGCGTAGCCAGCTGGTCGAATTCGTATTGAGCGAAAGCCGTTATCGCCGCCGCATGATCGACGCTATCGATCCCGAGCATTGGGTGGCGCCATCGCTGCGCTCGGGCCGATCGCCGCTGGAGCCGACGCAACAGGGCGGCGTCAAGCAGCTCGGCGTGTTGAAGCCATGGTCCCCCAGCCGGTCCTATGGGCTCATCGCGCGTCTCGACGGCGTCTATCGGCCGACGGCCAGCCTCCACAGCCGCGCCAACGGGCGCCGCCACGGCGTCACGTCCTGCCTTGCGTGGGGCGACCGCCTCTATTTCACCGCCAAGGGCGACGGCATCGTCGCCGCTTGCGCCTATGACGGACCGACGCTGTGACCGTATCGCCGGAAACGAGGCCGCCGCTGCTGGAAATGAAGGGCGTCGGCAAGGACTATCGCGGCGTCGCTGCGCTGAAAGATATCGATTTCGATCTTCGGCGCGGCGAAGTGCACGCGATTCTGGGAGAGAACGGCGCCGGCAAGTCGACGCTGGTCAAGATTCTCGCCGGCGCGGTCACGCCGAGCCGCGGCGAAATCCGTCTCGAGGGCCAGCCTATCCAGATCGCCGACCCTGCCTTCGCACGGCGATGCGGCATCGCCATGGTCTATCAGGAGACCAGTCTCGTGCCCTCGATGACGGTCGCGCAAAATCTCTATCTCGGCGACGAGAAGTTCTTCAATCGCCTCAGGGGCACCACGATCGAGGCGCAGCAATTCCTTCAGTCGCTGAACTTTCCGGTCGATCCGACGGTGACGGTCCAGTCGCTCGGCACCGCCAAGCGGCAGATGGTCGAAATCGCGCGGGCGGTTCGCCTCAAGGCGAAAATCATCATTTTCGACGAACCAACCGCGACGCTGACGCCGGAGGAAAAACATCATCTGTTCGCGTTGATCCATCGGCTGCGCGAGAACCAGATCTCGGTCGCCTTCATCAGCCATGCGCTGGAAGAGGCGCTCGAGCTCTCCGACCGGATCACCATCCTGCGCGACGGGGCCCATATCATCACCGGTGACGCCAGGGCATTTTCCCGGCAAACCATCATTCGCCACATGGTGGGCCGGTCGCTGGGCGACGAGCTCTATGGCCGCGCGGCAGACGCCCGCAAGCCGCGAAGGGCGGGTGGCAAGGTATTGAGCGTGCAGAATCTGTCGATGCGGCACCTGGTGCGGAATACGTCGTTCTCGATCTTTGCCGGACAGGTGACGGGCGTGTTCGGGCTGGTGGGCTCAGGCCGGACCGAAACCGCCAGGATCATCGCCGGCATCGCCAAGCGCGACTTTTTTCACGGCGGCCAGGTGCGGTTCGAAAACAGGTCCGTGCGTTACGCGAGCCCGCGCGCGGCGGTTGGCGGCGGCATCGTCTACGTCACCGAGGACCGCAAGGGCGAAGGATTCTTCGAGACGATGTCGATTGCGGAAAACATCTATGTCGGCAAGATTTCGCGCGATCGGTCGCGCGGAATAGTGGCGAGCATGAGCGAAACGCGCGCCCTCGCCGCGATCTGGACGAACAAGCTGAACATCAAGGCGTTGGACAGCGACTCACGGGTGGTCGAGCTTTCCGGCGGCAATCAGCAGAAAGTGGTTATCGCCAAGGCGCTGGTCCAGAAGCCGAGGCTGGTCATCTTCGACGAGCCGACGCGTGGCGTCGACGTCGGCGCGATCGCGGAAATTCATCACCTGATCGGCGCGCTTGCCGACGAGGGCCTCGCCGTCGTGGTCATATCGTCGTATTTGCCGGAGATACTGAGTCTGTCCGACCGCATCCTGGTTTCGCGGCAGGGACGGATCGTCGAAGAGCTTGCTCCGGAGAAGGCAACCTCCGAATTGGTCATGTTCGCGGCAGTGTATTGAGCCGTTGCAAGGCGCTGGGCCATATTTCCTGCGACGGGGCTTTCGGACCCCCCGGCCTAGTCTTCGCAGCAGGTGGACCGGCGGCCGGAAAACGCAGCGGATTGAGATGAATCAAACCTGGCCTTGCATTTCCGTTCTCTAATGGCGGCCGCAGCGCGGGCGCCGTTTCCGGGAGCGCGGAGGGCTGTCATGCTGAAGATATTCTGGTCCACATCCCTACCGAACGCCCGAGCGCGCCCGTCATCGACGCCGCGGTTGCGCTGGCGGTGAGCCACGCTGCGCATCTCGACGCGGTTTCGATCGGCTTCGAACATACCAACGTCGACCTGGTTCCGGATGGCGGCGCTGCGGCCGCGGCGCTGTTTGAAGCCGAATACGAACGGGCGCTGGAGCGGGCCCATGCCGCGCTGGCAGTGTTCGACGCCGAAGCCCGCAATGCCGGCATCAGGCTATTCGACTCAAGCCGCTGGCCGGTATGCCAGCCGAATCGGCGGCAACCGTGAGCGCCCTGGCGCGACTGCACGACCTGACCATCGTGCTGCAGCCCGAGCCTGGTCTCGATACCGCCGACAACACCATCCCTGCGGAGATCCTGTTTCAATCCGGCGGCCCGGTTGTCCTGATCCCCTATGCCTACAAAGGCCCGTTCGAGCCGAAGCATATCGGCATCGCCTGGGATGGCAGTCGCCTCGCGGCGCGCGCGCTTCGCGACGCCGCGCCGTTCCTGGCGCGCGCGCAGGCCGTCACCATCGTCACCGTCAATGCGACGGAAATACCCGCCGAACTGTCCGCGGCGGACCCTGGTCAGACATCTGGCACAGGCGCAAGCTTGCCGCGAACGTCGTCAGCCTCGACGCCGATCACAAAGATATCCAGCCGGCTATCCTGTCGGTTGCGGCCGACGCCGGGATCGATCTGATCGTGATGGGCGGCTACGGCCATATGCGGCTGCAGGAGCGTCTGCTCGGCGGCGTCACCCGCGGCATGCTGCAATCCATGACCGTGCCGACGCTGATGTCGCATTGACCATTCCCGGACGCCGCAGCGCAGCCAGCACGCGCATCGGCGGCCGGTCGCTGTCTTGCACACCCGGCTGCTCATCGGCTCATAGCCAGCGGTGGCGCTGCTCGATTTATGCAGACCCCTGGCGAATGGCATTCGCGCCTTGCCAACTTCAAGCATTAAACCGCGACTCATTTGACGGAGATCAATGAAGACCGCTGCCTGCAGCATAAATGTTAGTCGTCATGCTGGGGTTTCGTCGAAATCGGAAACCCCTCCTGCAATACCAGATCCATCCGGAGCGAAAGTGCCATGCCGACAGCATCGCCCGACTCCTTTCATGTGGTCAAAGAGACCCTTGGAACACCATCCCCGCAAGCGACCAGGGAAACGACTTCCAAACGGCGAGGCCGCCGGAGCGCCAGCACCGTGTCGTGGTATGGCCGGCTTTTGATCGTCGGCATGTTGCTGGTCGCGGGCGGATGGGAAATTTTCCGATTGATCCTCGCGTTCATCACGCTCGACTGAGCGCCGCATTCGGCGTCCCCGGCTTTGACGAGGATCAAACCTCGCGCAAAGCAAAAGCTCAGAGTGGATCAATCGATTTCAGCCAATCACCCAGGAGTCCTGAATCATGCAAGCACGCGATGTGATGGTTTCTCCGGTAATTACCGTGGCGAAGAGTGCGACTGTTCGAGAGGTCGCGAAGATCCTGCTTGAGAAGCACATAACTGCGGTTCCTGTGGTTGACCCTGCCGGCAAGCTCGTCGGCATCGTATCCGAAGGCGATTTGATGCGCCGCACAGAAGTCCGGGACCGAACGCCCGTACTCGTGGTGGGCGCACTTCCTGACCGGAGATGCCACGCTGGCGACAGATTACGTCAAATCGCACGCGAGAAAGATTACGGATGTCATGACCTCCGACGTGGTCAGGGCCAGCCCGTAAGCGCCGCTGCATGCGATTGCCGACCTTGTTCGAGGAACACGGCATCAAGCGCGTGCCGATCGTCGACAAGGACGGCAATCTCGTCGGCATCGTCAGCCGGTTCCAATGTAATCCAGGTGATCGCCAGCGTCCGGCCGAACTCGAAATCGCCCTGCCCGATGCCACGATTCGAGCAGAAGCTGCTTGCCGAACTGAAGAAGCAGGCCATGGGCGCACACGCTCAATCTGGGCGTGACGGTTACAGAACGGAGTTGTCGACCTGTGGGGTTATGCTCAGTCCGATGCGGAGCGGAAAGCGATCCGCGTCACGGCAGAGGGCATTCCGGGCGTCGTTGAAGTCAACGATCACCTCATGGAAACTCCGATCGTCGCCTACTGATCCGCGCCAATCGCTACTGCAGCGTTTGCGGGCCGGGTACGCCGTCTGTTGCTTTTGGGGTGCCCAGCATTGCCCCGAGGCCGGGCACATTTCCGAGCAGATGCGCGCCTCCAAAGGCCAGCTCGGTTTACCAGATGACCAACTGGCAGACCACATACAGCGCCGAGTACAACAAGCGATGCCGCCGCTGCCAAGGTGCAGATAACGAGCCGCTGACGCGCGCGCCGGTGCGCGCTCCTCGTTGCTGGCTGTTCGATTGACATCGAAATTGAGCGCTCAACGAGCCACCCCGATACCTGATTGATCTATCACAAGCGGCTGTGCCACGGCTCGCGCTATCTTGATATCGCGTAAGGGAGTTCGCCGCCGACGGGTTCGGGGCCTATTTCGCTGGACGCTCGATTTGCGGATGCTCTTAAGCCTTCACTTGGGAGCATCCGTCCCTTTAATTATCGAAAGTCGCCGATGCAGATCTACTATTTTGACATGAAGGACGGGGTTCCGGTGAGGGATCGTGTCGGGTTGGAATTCCAAACGGACTCACAGGCGATCGAGCACAGCAAGAACCTTGCGCTTCGCGCCGGCCAAGAAGGCCCGGCCAAGGACAGGAATCTCTGCATTGTTGTGCTCGATCAGTCCGGCAAGGAAGTCCATCGGGAACCGGTTTACCCGCCAACCGCTTGAGGCGCTGCGACCGCGCCGCGCGCGAGCAGCACCGATCGATTTTGGGTTCGACCTGAGAAGGACACTCCGATACTCGCCTGGTGATCCGGGGCAATTGCCCCTTCAGGCCGCAACCTGGCCGGCGTTCTGGCGCCCGAGGGGCCAGCTCGATCCTCCGCCTCACGTCTCCTCGATCAATCCCCCTCAATCCCTACTCTTCATCCCCCACTCCCTCCTCATCATCACCACCCATCATCTCCACCTCCCTCCCCCCGCCTTCCTCACCGCAACTCTTCCGCGCATATCCGCTGCCCCACTTTCATCCTCCATATTTCCATCTCGACCGCGATCTCGGTCGCCCGCGCAGATCGTCGCCGCTCCGTCGACTCCTCGATCAGCTTCCGCGCGCCCCCACAGCACCGCCATCCGTCCCACTCGCTCGCGCATCAGAAGCGATCTCGTGGCGTTGCAGTGTAGCCGAGCGCGCCGACGCCGCGCGGAATGATCGATACCTTCTGCACGGCATCGGCGCCCGGCAGGCTGCACGACCAGCGCGTGGCCCATTTCGTGTAAGCCACCCTGCGGCGCTCCTCGCCGTGAGCACGCGGCTCTTCTTTTCGAGGCCGCGACGATCCGCTCGATCGCTTCGTGAAATCCCGCACGACCGTCGTCGCATTGCGCCGGTCGCCACGATCGCCGCCTCGTTGACGAGTTGGCGAGATCCGCGCCGGTGAAGCCGGTCGTCAGTGCCGCGACCTTGTCGAGATCGACATCGCTGCCGATCGTGATCTTGCGGACGTGCACCTGAGGATCGCGAGCGCGCCGATCTTGTCGGGCCGATCGACCAGCACCTGCCGATCGAAGCGCCTGCCCGCAGCAGCGCCGGGTCGAGGATCTCGGGCCGGTTGGTCGCCGCCAGCATGATCACGCCCGCGCTGGGATCGAATCCGTCCATTTCGGCCAGAAGCTGGTTGAGTGTCTGCTCCTTTTCGTCGTAGCCGCCGAAGGCGCTTGGCGCGCGCCTTCGCCCGAGCGCGTCGAGTTCGTCGATGAAGATGATGCAGGGGCCGCCTTTCGCGCCTGCTCGAACAGATCGCGCACCCGTGCGGCGCCGACGCCGACGAACATCTCGACGAATTCCGAGCCGTTGATCGAGAAGAAAGGGACGTCCGCTTCGCCGGCGACGGCGCGGGCCAGCAGGGTCTTGCCTGTGCCCGGCGGGCCGACCAGGAGGATACCCTTGGGCACAGGGCGCCGAGCCGGCCGTAGCTCTTCGGGTCCTTGAGAAAGCCACGATCTCGTGCAACTCGGCCTTGGCCTCGTCGACGCCGGCGACGTCGTCGAAGGTGACCTTGGCGTCCGTCTCGACATAGACCTTGGCGCGCGACTTGCCGATCGACATCAAGCCGCCAGTGCGACCGCAGGCGCACAAAGAGACGAAAGGGCCGGCGGGGCGCCGCCAAAGAGGTGCCCTGGATGGTGTCCTGGGTGACGGAGACTTCGGTGACGCTGCCCTGGGCGACGAGTTGCTCGAATTGGCTGAATGGAATGGTATCGACCGTATTGTTTACCGCGATCAACCATTGCAGCAGCAGCATGGCGATACCGGCCATGACGAAAAATCCCATGGCAACCACCCGCTTGCGTGAGGATGGGTCGGATTCCATTTCATTCCCCGTTCAAGTTCGATTGGATCCGGCCGCTAGGATTTCGGCGCGACCTGGTCTAACGCGTTCGCGACCGCCGCCAGCAACTCGACGCGGCCGACGACCCCGACCACCGCGCCGCCGCAGACCACCGGAAGCTGCGCAATATGGCGCGCGTCCATCAATGCGACGACCTCGTCGAGGCTCGCTTCCTCATCGACGCAGGCTGGATCACGCGTCATGACTTCCCCGACCGAGCGGGCACGCGCGCGCCGGCGCCTGGGCGTGTCTCCCTCGATGCCGAGCAATTCCTTCAGCCAGTTTCCGGGCGGCGGGCTGACGTCGAGTTCGGCCCGGTGCAGGAAATCGCCTTCCGAAATGACCCCGACAAGTGTCCCGTCGCGATCGACCACGGGCAGGCCGCGCTGATTGGTCTCCATGAGCAGGTGCGCGGCATCGACAAGCGGCGCCTCGGGCCCGATCGTTGTGAAGGAGCGGCGCATGACGTCGGATACGTTCATCGACAGGCCTTTCAGCGGCTAGCCGGCATCGCGTTGCACGGCGGCGATAAGCTCGTCGCGCTTTTGCCGGATTTGCGCGGCGTCGACGCCGTGGCTGGCAAGATCGCGGACCAGCTTGTCGAAGGCCGCGTTCGGCGTCGTGCTGATATCCGCGTCGACCAGGGCACGGGCATAGTCTTCCGCGGCCGTCCCGGTTTCGCCACGTTTCGCGGCCGCCCACAGCCCCATCATCCGCAAGGCGCGCTCGCGTTGCTTGAAAGCGCGCTCCTCGTCATGGGCGAATTTGGCCTCTGCGGCCGCTTCCCTGCGATCAAAAGTGGTCATTGATTGTCTCCTCGCTCCGCTCATGTTTCAGCACGCCGCTGTGCACGCCAATTTTAGTGAATTTAGTGAAAAACTAGCAGCGTGACGCCACGCCGGACTTGAGGTGGATCAACTCCCGCACCGCCAGCGTCCCCGGGATCGGTTAAGAACCTACTACCCTCACCCCTGCTCCGCACCGTACGGCCACCGGTACCGTCAATCCGGAACTCACGATCATCGTCGGACCTACGTATCCGGCGTCATCCAGGAGCTGAACTGCGACTACAACACGCACGTCAAAGAGGGCCAACTCTGCGCCAAGATCGACCCGCGCCCCTATCAGATCGATCGTCGACCAGGACAAGCGCCAACCTGGCGGTCGCAAAGGCGCAACTCGCAAAGGACCAGGCCAACCTCGTCTACGCGAAGCTCGCCTTCGACCGCGCCGCGCCGCTGTCGCAGACCAACGCGGTTTCCAAGGACGCGCTACGACAACGCCAAGAGCTGCTACGATCAGGCGCTGGCGCAGGTCGCGTTCGACAAGGCGACCATCGCAGCAACGCCAGGCGGTCGCTGGACGCGGCGCAGATCAACCTCGACTACACCAACATCGTCTCGCCGGTGGATGGCACGGTCGTGTCGCGCAATGTGACCGTGGGCCAGACCGTGGCCGCGAGCTTCCAGACCCCGACCCTGTTCCTGATCGCCACCGACCTTGACCAAGATGCAGGTCGATACCAATGTCAGCGAATGCGACATCGGCGGCATCAAGGACGGCAACAAGGCGACCTTTACGGTCGACGCGTTCCCGAAGCGCACCTTCGCAGGGACGCGTCACCGCAGGTCCGCCAGTCGCCGCAGACGTGCAGAACGTCGTCACCTATGACGTCGTGGTCACCGTCGCCAACTCCGATCTGGCGCTCAAGCCGGGCATGACGGCCGCCGCCGCGATCGTCGTCGATCAGCGCGACCGACGTGCTCCGCGTGCCCGACCAGGCGCTGCGCTTTGTGCCCGAGCAGGGCAGCGCCATTGCGCCGAGCTCGCCGGGCCAGACGCGGGTCTGGGTGCTGCGCGACGGCAAGCCGGCTGCAGTGTCGCGTCGACCGTCGGGCTCGACGACGACACCTTCACCGAGATCGTCAAGCGGCGATCTGAAGCCGGGCGACCAGGTGATCACCGCCGAGCAGCTGGCGACGGCCAGCCAAGGCCGCGTCCGCCGCGTGCCGCGCTGCCGATTGACGCATCGCACACGGACAGATCGCGGACATGGCGGACCCGATCATCAGAATCGAGAACGTCACGCGGACCTTTCACGTCGGCGACGTCGAGGTGCACGCGCTGCGCGGCGTCGAGCCTGACCGTCGAGCGCGGCGAGTTCGTCGCCATCATGGGCTCGTCCGGCTCGGGCAAGTCGACGCTGATGTCGATCCTCGGCTGCCTCGACCGGCCGACCAGCGGCCAGTACCTCTTCGAGGGCCTCGACGTCGCGCAGCTGGCCGAGCCGCGATCTCGCCGACATCCGCAGCGAGCGGCTCGGCTTCGTGTTCCAGAGCTTCAATCTGCTGGCCCGCACCAGCGCGCTCGAGAACGTCGCGCTGCCGCTGCTCTACGCGACGGCGGCGGCCGCTAGCGGCGTCGCGCGCATCGAGCGCGCGCGCGAGCGCGCTGCAAGCTGCTCGGGCTGCGCCGAGCGCGAGCGCAATACGCCGGGCCAGCTCTCCGGCGGCCAGCAGCAGCGCGTCGCGATCGCGCGGGCGCTGATCAACACGCCGAGCCTGCTGCTGGCCGACGAGCCGACCGGCAATCTCGACACCCGCACCTCGCACGAGATCATGGAGACACTGCAATGCTCAACCGCGAACAGGGCGTCACGATCATCCTGGTCACCCACGAGGCCGATATCGCCGCCTATGCCGACCGGGTGATCACCATGCGCGACGGCAAGATCATGTCCGACGAGCGATCAGAAGCCGGCGCAGACCGCGCGCGCCGGCAGCGTCGACGCGGCCGCGGCGCAGGATCTGCGTCTGCCACCCGGCCGGCGCCGGCCGCCTGCCGGCAGCGCGAGCGCCGTCGCTGGGCCTTCGGCTGTCGATGATCGTGACGGCGGCCGCTGCAGGCGCTGGCGCGCAACAAGATGCGCTCGGCCCTGACCATGCTCGGCGTCTTCATCGGCGTCGCCGCGCTGATCGCCATGGTGGCGGTCGGCCACGGCGCCAACGAGGCGGTGCGGAAGCAGATCGAGAGTCTGGGCACCAACATGGTGGTGGTCCTGCCGGGCGCGACCACCGCGGGCGGCGTGCGCGCCGGCTCCGGCAGCGCCTCGACCCTGACCGTGGCCGACGCCCAGGCGATCCGGCGCGAGGCGACCCGGCGGTCGGCGAGGTCGAGCTATCTGATCCGCCAGATCGGGCCAGGTCCAATATCGGAATCAGAACTGGAGCACCAGCATCCAGGGCGTCAGCGCCAACTATCCGCCGATCACCAACTGGCAGATCGCCGACCGGGCGCGCGCATCACGACCGGAGGACGAGCAACAGCGCCGGCACTGGTCGCCGTGATCGGCCAGACGGTCTATCAGCAACTCTTTCGCGCGCCGGACAAAGCCCGATCGGCGCCATATCTGGTCAAGGGCGTGCCGCTGCGGGTGATCGGGATGCTCGTCGCCAAGGGGCAGACCGGCTTCGGACAGGACCAGGATGATCTGGTGATGATCCCGTTCAAGCACCGCCGAGCGCAAAGTCCTCGGCGTCGCGGCGCCGAGCCAGCAGCAGAACCGCGATCAACGGCGATCTATCCGCCGCCGCCCAACCCCTTCGGCCTCCAGCCGCGTCTGACCGGCTACGTCAATCAGATCTACGTCCAGGCCAGCGAGCCCGGCCAGGTGTCCAGCCGGCGATCGCGCCAGGTGACCGAGATCGCTGGCGCGCCGCCACCGCATCCAGGCCCGGCAGACTCAACGACTTCAGCGTCCGCAACCTCAGCCAGATCGCCGAGGCCGCGGAGGGCAGCAGCCGCATCATGGCGCTGCTGCTCGCGGCGGTCGCGTCGATCTCGCTCCTGGTCGGCGGCATCGGGATCATGAACATCCTGCTGGTCTCGGTGACCGAGCGGACGCGCGAGATCGGCATGCGCATGGCGATCGGCGCGCGCCGGCTGCATGTGCTGCTGCAGTTCCTGGTCGAAGTCGGTGTTGCTCAGCGTCACCGGCGGCGTCGCCGGCATCGTCGTCGGCGTGGCTGGTGTCGTACGTCGATCTCCGCTCGTCGCCGGCTGGCCGGCGCCGGTCTCGCTGGCCGGCGATCGTCGGCGGGTTCCTGTTCTCCGCCGCGGTCGGATCTTCTTCGGCTACTACCCGGCGCGCAAGGCCGCCAGCCTCGATCCGATCGAGGCGCTGCGCTACGAGTGATCGGTGACCAGACACACCACCTTCCCTGGCCTCACAGTTCAAACGCCTGATTTAGCACCGGCATTTCGACACGGCCATCGCCAAGCTGCGCCGCGAAGGCGGTCATGCTGTCCGGCTCGCCGTGGACCAGGAAGGTGCGGCCTGCGCCGGTCTGGTGATGCCAGGCCAGCAGTTCGGCCTGGTCGGCATGGGCCGAGAAGCCGTTGATGGTGTAGATGCGCGCCCTGACCGCAATTTCCTCGCCGAAAATTCTTACCTGGCTGGCGCCATCGATGATCCGGCGCGCCAGGGTGCCGGTGGCGGCGTAGCCGACGAACACCACCGCTGAATTGGCGCGATCCAGATTGTGCCGGAGGTGGTGGCGCACCCGGCCGCCGGTGCACATGCCCGAGCCGGCCAGAATAATGGCGCCGCCGCCGATATTGTTCAGCGCCATGGATTCGGAGGCTTCGCGGGTGAAATGCAATCCGGGCAGATCGAACGGATCGTGTCCGCCCTGAAACAGTCTCAAAGTGGCCGGCTCGAAGCATTCGGAATGGCGGCGGAATATCTCCGTAGCCGAAATCGCCATCGGCGAATCGAGGAACACCTGTGTCGATTTCGCAAGCCGCCCCTTGCCGATGCCGTCACCGAGGAAAAACAGCAGCTCCTGCGCCCGCTCCACGGCGAAGGTGGGAATGACGACGTTTCCGCCGCGCCTGAAGGTCTCGGTGATGGCCTCGAACAGCTCGTCGATGGATGGACCCAGTGGCCGGTGCAACCGGTCTCCGTAGGTGGTTTCCACCACGACATTGTCGGCACGGGGCGGCCTGGCGGGGCTGCGCAGCAGCATGCGGCCGGCATTGCCGAGGTCGCCGGAAAACAGCACACTGGTCGAGCGACCCTGCTCCGACAGCTGCAGGAAGATGCTGGCCGAGCCGAGGATGTGGCCGGCGTCGAGGAAGGTCGCGTGCACGCCCGGGGCAATTTCGAGGGCCTCGGCGTAGGTCGCCGTCCGGCCGAAGTTGTCGAGGCAGTTCAGCGCGTCGAGGGTCGAATAGAGCGGTTGTCTTGTTTCATCGTTGGCGTGGTTGCGGCCGCCCCTGTGCGCGCGATAGCGCGCCGCCTCCTCCATCAGGTAGGCCGCGTCCAGCAGCACCAGCCGGGTCAATTCGCGCGAGGCGGACGTGGTGATGATCTCGCCGCGAAATCCGCGCCTGGTCAGCAGCGGCAGACGTCCGCAATGATCCAGATGCGCATGGGTCAGCAGGACGTAATCGATGCCGGCGGCATCAAAGCCGAAAGCATCGGCGTTATCCTCGTCCAGTTCGCGGCTGCCTTGATACAGCCCGCAATCGATCAGGATCCGCTTGCCCGCGCATTCGACCAGATGACAGGAGCCGGTGACGCCGCGGTCGGCGCCATGAAAGGATATTTTCAGATCACTCTCCCTTGTATGCGCTGGTCAAGACGGGAACGGCGCGCGTGGAATCGACCTGCGAGTCCGTTCATGATGGGGCGTGCAACGGCTCGCCGCTGGCATCATGCCAGTGCAGGATGCCGTTCCATATTTCCTGCGCCGTCTCGGCAAACCAGAACAAGTCGCGATCCTCGGGATCGATCACGCCTTCCTCGGCGAGGAAATCGAAGTCGACGGCACGGCGCCACCAGGCCTCGCCCACCAGCACCACCGGAATCGGTTTGATCTTTCGGGTCTGGATCAGGGTCAGAACCTCGAACAGTTCGTCCAGGGTGCCGTACCCGCCCGGGAACGCGACCAGCGCCTTGGCGCGCTGCAGCAGGTGCAGCTTGCGCAGGGCGAAGTAGCGAAGTCTGAAACAGAGTTCGGGTGTGACATAGGGGTTCGGATATTGTTCATGCGGCAGCTTGATGTTCAGCCCGACGGATTTGGCGCCGGCGTCGAATGCGCCGCGGTTGGCGGCCTCCATCACCCCGGGTCCGCCCCCGGTCATGATGGCGGTGTGCGGGCAATCGCCTTGGTTGGCCGTCGCCACGAGACGCCCGAATTCGCGGGCGATTTCATAATAGCGGCTTTTGCCGTGAATTCGTTCGGCAACCGCCAGCCTGCGGCGGAGTTCGCCGTTGTCGCTGTCGGCCTCGAGCAGCGCGCGCAACCCTTGCACCGTGCGCAGCGCGGCCGCGGGCTCGCAGATCCGGGTGCTGCCGAAAACCACGATAGTCTGCTCGATCTGATGCTCGCGAAGCAGCAATTCGGGCTTGAGGTAATCGATCTGCAGGCGCACGCCGCGCAGGTCGTCTTCGGCAAGAAACGCCGGGTCGGTGTCGGCGGTGCGGTAGCTCGGGCTCTGCACGATCGCCTGCACCCGCCGCATCGCCTCGGGGTCCTCCTCGATCGGCTTCGGCCGTTGCCAGGGCAACGCCTCGCGCCGTTGATGCGGATGGGCGGGCGTGGGAATTTGCTGACTTTCGTTCATCGGCTTTCGATCGTTCCAACGAACCTTGTTTGGAGCAACAGAGCCGCCGAGGTATTGACGCGGATCAAGCCCCGCGGGATTTCTTCGCGATGGGCGAATTGATGTGCATCAAGGGCAGGAAATTCCCGCGGCGTACCTTCCGGTCATATTCCCGGTGACCCGGTAGCTGGAGCAGATCAATGCGTGCCCGCCAAATCATGACCCACAAGGTCATCTGCGTCGGACCTGACACTTCCGTGGTCAATGCTGCCAACATCCTGTTGCGCCAACACATCAGCGGACTGCCCGTTGTCGATGAGGCCGGCAAACTGGTCGGCATCATATCGGAAGGCGATTTTGTCCGTCGCGCCGAGATCGGAACCGGCCGAAAGCGCGGCCGGTGGCTCAGGCTGCTGGTCGGGCCAGGCCGGGCCGCCGACGATTACGTGCATGAGCAAGGCCGCAAGGTCAGAGAGATCATGACACCGGAGCCGCTCACCGTGACGGAGGAGGCCACGCTCGAAGAAATCGTCGAGGTGATGGAAAAGAACCAGGTCAAGCGCCTGCCCGTGCTGAGCGGAGACAAGCTTGTCGGCATCGTGACGCGCGCCAACCTGGTGCAGGCCGTCGCGGACCTTGCCCGCGACGTGCCGGATCCGACCGCCGACGACGACCATATCCGCAGTCGTGTGTTCGCCGCGATCGACAAGACCGACTGGAAGCCGATCGCGCTCACCGTCACCGTGCGCGACGGCATCGTGCACCTTGGCGGGGTCATCTCCGAGGAACACTCCAGGCAAGCGGCGATCGTTGCGGCCGAGAACGTCTCCGGCGTCAGGAAGGTTCACGACCATCTTTGCCAGGTCGAACCCATGTCGGGCACATGCCTCAACTCCCCCGAGGATGAGCAATTGAAACGGGCGATCTAGCTCGCCAACGCAAGGAACAAGATCATGCAACATCATTTTCACGCAGTCGTCTGGATCGACCATCTGCAGGCCCGGATCTTCCATCTCGGACTTTCCGGCCTCGATGAGGTGGTCCTGCACCCCCACCTGCCGGCGCGGCATATTCATCACAAGGCCAATTCGACCGGCAGCGGCCACGTCCACGAAAGCGCGAAATTCCTGAAGCAGGTCCTGGATGCCGTCAAGGACGCCGGCAAGATCCTGATTCTCGGCCCGGCCGGCACCAAAATCGAACTCGCCGGATATATTCGCCAGCACGACCCGCAAGTCGGCGGCCGTATCGTTGCGGTCGAAGCCGCCGACCATCCCAGCGATGCGCAGATTATCGCCTACGCAAAACGGCACTTCAGGATCGGCATCCCCCGCTCCGTCGCCGATCAGGCGTGACACTTTCATCGCTCGATGCGGCCGGTTTGTCCGAAATATTCATGGACCCGCATGCGTTCTTGATGCGGATCAATGCACTTGGCTCGCAGGTTCGGAGAATACACTGAAAGACAAATCGCGCCGTACACGACCGCGCCGGAGGCAAGTCATGAATGAGGCACAACTTCGCCACAACGTCATCACCGAATTCGAATTCGATCCTAGCTTCGAGGGCCAGCATATCGGCGTCGCCGTCGACAGGAATGTGGTGACCCTGAGCGGTCACGTTAACAGTTACGCGGAGAAACTCGCCGTGATCGCCGCGGCACGGCGCGTGAAAGGCGTCCACGCCATCGCTGAAGAAATCGAGGTCCGGTATCCTTACAACAGCCAGAACCGGGACGATCAAATCGCCCAACGAGCTTCCAATATCCTGAGGTGGGATGTCCTCCTTCCGGAAAATTCAGTCGATGTGCTCGTCCACGATGGGTTTGTCACACTAAGCGGTACTGTCGACTGGCAATTCCAGCGCAAGGCGGCCGAAGACGACATGCACAAGCTCTCGGGCGTCGTCGGCGTAACAAACCTGATCAGGATTAAGCCCGATCTCGACGCAACTGACATCAAGACCAAGATCGAGTTGGCGCTTAAGCGCCACGCGGAGATCGAGGCAGACGCCATCCGTATTAGCGTACAGGACGGCAACAAGGTCGTCCTGGAAGGACGCGTGAACAACTGGAATGCACGCCACAAGGTCGACAATGCGGCCTGGTCGACCCCCGGTGTCGCATCCGTCGACGACCGCCTGACGATTGATGTGTCATAAGCACGTCCTGGCAACATGGCCGCCCGGGAGCTTGCTGCAATTCTGAAACCGTAGAGCCCGGGAGGCGGTCTCCAGTTCCATTCGAGCCAAGTAAAATGATCAAACGCAGCGAACCATGGAATACCCGTTCCGCCATCAGCAGGTCGGCCCACGTGCTGGAACGGACCGGGCTCGCCTTGACGGGGGCGGCGTGCGGACTGTTCGTCGCCGCACACATGGGAAGGGCAGATGTCGACCTGATCGGGTCGGTGGCGGCCGTCCTGGCCATCATGCTTTACGGGGCCGCCGGTTTTTATCTTGGGATCGATCTGCCCCCTGTTCCCCGCGATCACTACATGCACTTGCCGCTTCGGCACGGACTGGGTTCCAGCTGGGATACCGTCGAACTGCTCAGCGCGGCCGGCACGTTCATCGCGGCTCTGGTGGCTATCGTATCCGTCTCCAGCATTATTCTGGACGTGATCGCGCGCCCAGGCATCGCTCTGCTGGCCGGCCTCGGCTGGGGGGCCGGCGCCAGCATGCAGATTACCGCTGGCATCATCGCGCGACTGCGCGCAAATGCCGCCGGCGCGTCCTAATAAAGGTCGGCACGCCGCGCCCTGAGCTTTGGCGGCACACAAGCCGGGCGATATGACCCGGACAACGCAGGGACGTCGCCATTGAATAAATTCTGCCTCGCACTTTTGATGATGGGCGCATGGAGCAAGGCCGGCCATGCCCTCGATCAGGAACAGCAACGCGGCAGGATCCTGCTCGAGACATTGTGCGCACGGTGTCATGCCGTGGGCACAACAAGCCAAAGCCCGCACCCCGCAGCACCGCCATTCCGCACTTTCGGAGAGAAACTTTACGACGATGACCTGGGGCAGCGGTTGCAGGATGGGTTGACCACCATTCATCCCGACATGCCGACGTTTCGTTTCAAGCGACGCGATGCCGAGGCAGCGGTGAACTACCTCAAGGCCATCCAGCAGAAGAAACCATCAAAATAGCCCGCCGCCATGACCGGCGAACAGCAATTTCTGCGGAAGATCGATCCCTTGGCGGTTGATCCTGATCAAGCTGTTGCGCGGCTTTTTCCCGTAATGATCTTACATTCCGCCGAACCCGGAATTGGGAGTCACTCCATGCGCGCCCATCATATCATGACCCGTCAGGTCATCACGGTTGGCCCCGACTCTTCCATCGTCGACGCGGCCAACATGATGTTGCAGCATCACATCAGCGGCCTGCCGGTGGTCGACACGGCGGGCAAGCTGATCGGCATCGTGTCGGAGGGCGATTTCATTCGCCGTGCGGAAATCGGGACGCAGCGCCAGCGCGGCCGGTGGCTGCGGTTCCTGGTCGGCCCGGGCGGGATCGCATCCGACTTCGTGCATGAACAGGGGCGCAGGGTGCAGGAGATCATGACGCCGGACCCCATCACCATCATGGAAGATACGACGCTCAGGGAAATCGTACGGACCATCGAGCGGCATCACGTCAAGCGCCTGCCGGTCATGCGCCGGGACCAGCTGGTCGGCATGGTGACCCGGGCCGACCTGCTTCAGGCCATCGCCGATCTGGCGCCCGACGTCGCCGACCCGACGGATGACGACGACCATATCCGCAGCGGCGTCCGCGCAGCGATCGAGAAATCCGACTGGGCACCGTCCCGGTTCGACGTCACCGTGCGTGACGGCGTCGTGCATCTGAACGGCGTCGTCACCGACGAACGTTGCCGCCAGGCGGCGATCGTCGCGGCGGAGAACGTGCCCGGCGTCAGGCAGGTACTGGATGAACTCTGCAGCTACCCGCCTCCCGAAGAGGACCTCGGCGGCGGCGATTTCGTTTCGTTGCAGCAAGAGCCATCGACGACGGACGACGCGCCACTCTGAGCGTCCGTCCGGCAGGACCGCCACGCGGATGTCGAGGTTGGCTTCGGTCGCGCCCGATGCAAAGGATTCGATCAATGCACAGGAATCGAAACAGCCGGCCGTCAATGCGTTCACAGGGCCCGATCGCACCGGCAAGGCCGGGCCGGAGCGGCGATCGCATCGTCAGCCTGATCCTCGCGCTGATGCTGCTTCCCGTTTCTGCGACGGCTGGCCAGGCTCGGCCGCCTGGCGCCTCTGCTGAAACATCGGCGTCTCCGACACTCGCGGCACTGGTGAGGAAGGTCCTTCCCGGGGTGGTCAGCATCACGGTCAAGGCAGGCGCCCCGGCGCGCGAGCCACTGTAACTAGCAATGGGCAGAATTCCGCATTACGATCCCAGGCCGCATGACTTGTTTGCTTGCATGCAACCCGGTGGCAGGCGGATGGCATCGTGAATCTGCAATTCGAACCCGAAGCCAAACCCGGTTCGCTTCAAATCGAAGGCGTTCACCGTGATCTCCGACTGGATTCCTACCGCGGCCTGGCCCTTTGGTTTGTCTTCATTGACCACGTCCCCAATAACATCGTCAGCTGGCTAACTCTCCGCAACTATGGATTCAGCGACACGACCGAGGTGTTCGTCTTCGTCTCCGGCTATACCTGCATGATCGCTTATGGCGGCGTATTGAAGGAGCAGGGATGGCTCGCCATGATCCTTCACGCCGTGCGGCGAAGCTGGCAGATCTACGTTGCCTTTCTGCTGCTTCTGATCGCCTATCTGGCGCTTGTCCAGAACCTCGGCAACGTGCGCTACCTCGACGAAACAAATACCGCGGTATTCTTCGAACATCCCGGCGCGGCGATTATCCACGCCAGCCTGATGCAGTATAAGCCGGTCAACACCGACATACTGCCGCTATTCGTGCTTCTACACCTTGCTTTTCCAGTCCTGCTGCTGCTGTTTGCGCGCGGCACATGGATCGCCCTGGCCGCATCGGTCGCGGCTTACATTTCCGTACAGATTTTTGGCATCGACCTGCCAGGCTGGCCGCGCGGCGATTGGTACTTCAATCCGCTGGCGTGGCAGATACTCTTCGTGTTTGGCATGTGGTGCGCGAGCACTGATTCCGCGAAATTGCAGGCTTTGGTTCGATCGCGTGCCGCACTGGCGTTCGCGATGCTATATCTCGCATTCAGCCTGGCTGTGACGTTAAGCTGGCAGGTGAAGGCGATCGAGTGGCTTGTGCCGGAAACGCTGTCGAAGCTGATCTACCCTATCGACAAGAGCAATTTGGACCCTCTGCGGCTTCTGCACTTTCTCGCATTGGCATTGGTCGTGGTTCGGCTGATGCCGCACAACTGGCGCGGATTGTCTTCGCTGTGGGCGACCGCAACAATCCGCTGCGGCGAAAATTCGCTGGCAGTCTTTTGCGTGAGCGTCCTGCTCTCGCTCGTCGGCCAGTTCGTCCTGGAAGAAATCTCCGGTGCGGTGCCGATGCAGATCGTCGTCAGCATCGCCGGAATTGCCTTCATGATCGCCACGGCAACGCTGTTAACCTGGGCCGCCAAACTGGGGGGACGTCAGCCGCAGCTATTTTGAAGAAACGCAGCGATGGATCAACCGAAGCCTTGAATCCGAACAAGCGCGCAGCGCGGCCGGGTCTGATCCGCCCTGTTCAAGCCACCCCGCAATCAGCGAACCGACCTCGATTAGGCTGCGCTCTCGGCACAACCGAGGTTCATCTTTCCGTCATGGCAATAGCGGATCGATTGGCGCTCGGTTTTGTTACCCCATGTCCATTCGGGAGACGTCAGCATGCGAACTCATGGTGCACAGGATGCCGATCCGAAGACCGGCGAGCTGGATCTGCTGGACCGGTACTGGCGGGCCGCCAACTATCTGTCGGTGGGGCAGATCTACCTGCTCGACAACCCGCTGTTGCGCGAACCGTTGCGACCCGAGCACATCAAGCCGCGCCTGCTCGGGCATTGGGGAACCACGCCGGGACTGAATTTCATCTACGCCCATCTCAATCGTGCGATCCGCGCCCGCGACCTCGACGTCATCTATATCTGCGGCCCCGGCCACGGCGGACCGGGCATGGTGGCCAACACCTATCTCGAGGGCAGCTACAGCGAGATCTATCCCGAGATCGGCCGCGACGCCGACGGCCTGCGCAAGCTGTTTCGCCAGTTCTCGTTTCCCGGCGGGATTCCCAGCCATGCCGCGCCGGAGACGCCGGGCTCGATCCACGAAGGCGGCGAACTCGGCTATGCGCTGGTGCACGCCTATGGCGCCGCGTTCGACAATCCCGACCTGATCTGCGCCTGCGTGGTCGGCGATGGCGAGGCGGAAACCGGGCCGCTCGCCGCGTCCTGGCATTCCAACAAGTTCCTGAACCCGGCGCATGACGGCGCGGTGCTGCCGATCCTTCACCTCAACGGCTACAAGATCGCCAATCCGACGGTGATCGGCCGGATGGGCGACGACGAGGTGCGGAATCTGTTTCTGGGCTATGGCCACGAGCCGCTGTTCGTCGAAGGCGACGATCCCGCCGCGATGCACCGCCTGATGGCGGCAGCGCTCGACACCGCGTTCGACAGCATCCGTGTCATCCAGAACACGGCGCGGGACGGGCGCGCGCGCAGCGAGCGGCCGAAATGGCCCATGATTGTGCTGCGCAGTCCCAAGGGCTGGACCGGCCCGAAGCAGGTCGACGGCCTGAAGGTCGAGGGGTTCTGGCGCGCCCACCAGGTGCCGATCGCCAATGCCCGCGGCAATCCGGAGCATCTGCAACTGCTCGAGCAGTGGATGCGAAGCTACCAGCCGGAAACGCTGTTCGATGACCGCGGCCGGTTGCGTGACGAACTGCAGGCGCTGGCGCCGGCCGGCAACCGTCGCATGGGCGCCAATCCACACGCCAATGGCGGCCTCCTGAAACGCGAACTGAAGCTGCCGGATTTCCACAGCTTTGCGGTGAAAGTGCCGAGCCCCGGCGGCGTCGAGTCCGAAGCCACGCGCATCATGGGGCAATATCTGCGCGAGGTGGTAGCGCTGAATGCCGAGGCGAGAAACTTCCGGATCATGGGACCGGACGAAACCGCGTCGAACCGCCTCGATGCCGTGTTCGACGTCACCGAGCGGGTCTGGATGGAGCCCATCCGGCCCTACGATGTCCATCTCGCCCAGGATGGCCGGGTGATGGAAATCCTGAGCGAGCATCTCTGCCAGGGCTGGCTCGAGGGGTACCTGCTGACCGGACGGCACGGCCTGTTTTCCTGCTATGAAGCCTTTGTCCACATCGTGGATTCGATGTTCAACCAGCACGCCAAGTGGCTCAAGGTGTCGCGCGGCCTCTCCTGGCGGCGTCCGATCGCTTCCTTCAACTATCTGTTGACCTCGCATGTCTGGCGCCAGGACCATAACGGCTTCAGCCACCAGGACCCCGGCTTTGTCGATCTCGTCACCAACAAGAAGGCCGACATCGTCCGCGTCTATTTTCCGCCGGACGCCAATACGCTGTTGTGGGTCACCGACCATTGCCTGCGCACCTACGACCGCATCAACGTGATCGTTGCCGGCAAGCAGCCTTCGCCGCAATGGCTGACCATGCCGCAGGCCGCGACCCATTGCGACGCCGGCATCGGAATCTGGACCTGGGCCGGCACCGAGACCGAAGGTGCCGAGCCCGACGTGGTGATGGCGTGCGCCGGCGACGTGCCGACGCTCGAAACCCTGGCCGCGGTAGACCTGTTGCGCAAGGCCTTGCCTGAGTTGAAGATTCGCGTCGTCAATGTCGTCGACCTGATGACGCTGCAGCCGAAGGAGCAGCATCCGCACGGCCTCAGCGACCGCGATTTCGACGGCCTGTTCACCTGCGACAAGCCGGTGATCTTCGCCTATCACGGCTATCCCTACCTGATCCATCGCCTGACCTACAGCCGCACCAACCACGCCGGATTCCATGTTCGCGGCTTTGAGGAAGAGGGCACCACCACGACGCCGTTCGACATGGTGGTGCTGAACGAGCTCGACCGCTTTCATTTGGCGATCGAGGTGATCGAGCGGGTGAGAGGGCTCGGCGTCGCCGCCGCGCCTGTCAAGCAGCAGTTCCGCGACGCCTTGCTCGAGCACACGAATTACGTCCGCAGCCACGGCGAGGACATGCCGGCGATCCGGGACTGGAAATGGCCCTATGGGGCGGGCCGCGCCGGCACCCCTGAGCCATGACGCGAGTCCGCCCGTGAGCGATGCCATCCTGGTCCTCAACGCCGGCTCGTCCAGCATCAAATTCTCGCTGTTCGAGGGCCATGAGCGGCCGGGACCCAGGGGACTGATCTGCGACGGCGCATTCGACGGCATCGGGCATCGCGTGCATTTCGCCGCAAAGGACAATGCGGGGAAATCCCTGGCCGACCGCTCCCTGACGGAGGGCACGACCCACGAAGACGTGCTCGCCACGCTGCTTGAGTGGGTCGAGGACGAGTACCCCTACCATCCTCTCATCGCCGCCGGGCATCGCGTGGTGCATGGCGGGTCGCGCTTCACTGCTCCCATCCGGATCGATTCGTCGGTGATGGACGAATTGCGACGTCTCGTTCCATGGGCGCCCTTGCATCAGCCGCATAATCTGGCGGCCATTGCCGCGGTGGCGAAATTGCATCGGGAATTGCCGCAGGTCGCCTGTTTCGATACCGCCTTCCACCATACCCAGCCCGCCGTCGCCGCCGCTTTTGCGCTGCCGCGGGCGATCACCGCGCAGGGAATCCGCCGCTACGGTTTCCACGGCCTGTCCTACGAATACATCGCCGGCGTGCTGCCCGATGTGCTCGGCCCCGTCGCGGCCGACGGCCGGGTCGTGGTCGCCCATCTCGGCAGCGGCGCCAGCCTGTGCGCCATGCATCGGCGCCGGAGCGTGGCAACCACCATGGGTTTTACCACGCTCGACGGTCTGGTCATGGGCACAAGGAGCGGCAACCTCGATCCGGGCGCGCTGCTCTATCTGTTGCAGGAGATGGGCATGACGCCGCAGGCGGTCAGCGACCTGCTCTATCGGTCGTCGGGCCTGCTTGGTGTATCCGGCATCAGCGACGACATGCGGACGCTCTTGGCCAGCGCCGATCCCAGCGCCGCCGAGGCAATTGCGCTGTTCGTCTACCGGTTCGGCCGCGAGTTGGGATCGCTCGCCGCCAGCCTCGGCGGCCTCGACGCACTGGTTTTCACTGCAGGGATCGGCGAGCACGCGCCGGAAATCCGCCGCCGCGCCTGCGAACAGGCTTCCTGGCTGGGCCTTGAGCTCGACGATGCGGCGAATGCCAGCGGCGCCACACGGATCTCGGCGCCCACAAGCAAGGTCTCGGCCTGGGTCATTGCCACCGACGAGGACCTGGTGATCGCCCGGCATACGTGGCAACTGACCGAACAAGGGGCGTGAGCGGAAGCCCCGCATATCAACCGGCGGCACGCGGCAAATGTGATTCAGTGCGACATCAGCACCGGTACCGTCATCGAATTGAACATGCCTCGGGTCGCTCCGCCGAGAATCCGCTCCTGCAATCGCGAATGACCAAATCCGCCCATCACCAGCAGGCCAATATCGCTGTCGGCAGCAGCCGACAGAATGGCGCCGTGCACATTGCCCCGGTCTGCCGCCCGCCGCTCGACGCGCGACTCGATGCCACGTCGTGAGAGGTGTCTGACAACCTCGTCCGAGGAGCTTTCATCTGCATCGTCGCGCTCCTCATTCACCGCCAACACGGTCACGGCCCGAGCGGCGGCGAGAAAAGGCAGCGCATCGCGCAATGCGCGTGCCGCCAGCCTGCTGCCGTCCCAGGCAATCCCGACATGATGCAGATCGATCGGCCCCTTGTGGATGTAGGGCACCATCAGCATCGGCCCGCCGGAATTGAACAGAACCGCTTGCGGAATGCTGTTGTCGAAACCGGGAAACGACGAATCCGGCTGCAACACGACGGTCAGGTCGTAAAGCCGCGACAGTTTGCCGATGATTTCCTCCGCGTCCGCTGGAATCACGGCGAAAGTGCGCGTGCCGTACGCGATCCTGGCCAGCCTGGCTTCGGCTTCGAACACGGAGATCGCGGCATTCGCCCGCTTCAGGGCTTCTTCCTGTTCAAATCCCATGACGGTGGCAACGGCGGCGCTGCCGCCCTCGACAACCATCGCGACGGAACCCATGGATTCATAACCGATGGCGACGGCATCGAGATGCGCGTTCCGCCCGCGCGTCAACGCCAAGGCAACGTCGATGACCGGCCTGGCCGGCCGTTCGGATGGAATATGCACCAGGATATTCCTGAACATGGTCATTCTCCCAAGCCTGCGAACGCGCGAAGAGCGCGCCTCAATTCGGCAAGAGTAACCGGCAGACACGCCATCGGAGTTGACCCACGTCAAAGCCGCGCAAGGTCATCTCCCTCCAGCGTCGTGAAAAGTTCGTTCCGCCCTCGCCTGTTCCGCGCTAGGGCTTGCGCTGCGGCGGAAACACCTGATCGCTGAAGGGCGACGCCGTAGGCACCCGCATGACAATAAAGCCACGCCCGACCGACTGGTGGCAGGCGTTGCAGCCTACGGTCAGTTCGCCGAATGTGCCGGCGAACCTTCGGCTGTCTTTCGCCTCGATGGCGTCGGCAACGGCCTGAACGGGCTTCGCCATCGTCGTCACGCTGTCCACCGGTATGCCCGGATAAAGCGACGCGGCTTCCGCCAGACTGCCCTTGAGCCGGCGAAGTTCGAAAGCTGCGAGGTCCCAATTGGGCGAGGGCGACGCGGCGGCGAACCACAACTTCATATGGCGTAACTGGACGGTGCCCATGATGTCGGCGAGCCGCGGGACATATTGATCTTCGGCCACGACATCACCGGACCTGGCAAAGGCAAATGCCGTCAACAGGCCAACCATCGGCAGGGCCAGCATATATCCTCGGAACCTCATTCCACCCTCCGATCAGGCGCTATCCACGTTGCCGCGATGCCTGCACAGACCAGCCCGGTCAGGACCGAACCTGCATTCTGACGCACTATATGATCGCACCGTCAGCCGGCGCCTTGCGTTCGATCAATTCCGGCTCCAGGGGAAATGCGGATCCTCCAGACCACCGCGGGGTGACGGTGCAGCCATGAAACGGTAGAACATGCGCTTGGTGATTTCCACGATCGCGAGGTACGCCAGCGTCGCCCCGACCAGGAATACGAAAAACAGCGGCGGCGGTGCCACGAACCCCAGCCACCCGCCGACCGGGAGCAGCGGAAGCGCGATTGCGACGGCGATAACTCCGAGCGCCATGGCGACAAGGAAAGCGTGCGGCCTGCTTCGCCAGATCGGCCGCCGCGTCCGAATCGCAAAAACCACCAGAACCTGGGTGGTGATCGATTCGATGAACCAGCCGGTTTGAAACAACGCTTCGCCGGCGCCGAACAGATGCAAAAGGACATAAAACGTCACAAAATCGAACACCGAGCTGACCGGCCCGAACACCAGCATGAACCGCTCGATGAACCTGACGTCCCAATTGACCGGCCCGGCGACCGCCTCTTCATCGACCCGATCGAACGGGATCGCGATCTCCGACACGTCGTAGAGCAGGTTGTTCAGCAGGATCTGGATCGGAAGCATCGGCAGAAACGGCAAGAACAGGGCCGCGCCGGCCATGCTGAACATGTTGCCGAAATTCGAACTCGAGCCCATCAGCACGTACTTGGATACGTTTTTGACCGTGCTGCGCCCCCAGACAACCGCCGCCTGCACCACAGAAAGGTCGTGCTCGAGCAGGATCAGGTCGGCGGCGGCGCGCGCGACGTCGGCGGCGCCATCGACCGATATCCCGACATCCGCCGCATGCAGCGCCGGCGCATCATTGATGCCATCCCCCATGAAGCCGACGACATGGCCGAGCCGCTTCAGCGCCAGCAGGACCCGAAGCTTCTGTTGCGGATTGACACGGCAGAACAGGTTGACCCGCGGCAGCTGCCCGATCAGGGCCTCGTCCGAGAGGTGCGTCAGCGCGTCGCCGGTGAGCACCCCGGTGACCGGCACCCCGATCTCGGCAAAGACGTGGCGCGCCACGCGCTCGTTGTCGCCGGTCAGCACCTTCACGGCGACGCCCGCGGCGGTCATGGCGTGGATGGTGGCGCCGGCGCTTGCTTTCGGAGGATCGAGGAAAACGGCGAAACCGGAAAAAACCAGGTCACACTCGTCACCGACCGCGGCGGTCTGATGACTCGCATCGACCAGGCGGCTGGCGATGCCGAGGGCGCGGAATCCCTGGGCGCCGAGGTCATCAAGCGTGATCTCGAAGCAACGACGGGTCCCGGGATCGAGCGGCAGTATCTTTCCATCGGCGTCCTCGTATCGCTCCGACAGCCGCAGCAGGTCTTCCGGCGCGCCCTTGACGATCAGACGACGCCCGGCACCATGCTCGACCAGGACCGAAACACGCCGTCGCTCGAAATCAAAAGGTACTTCATCGATCTTTTTCCAGCCGGTGATATCGAACGGATGGGCCGCGAGGATCGCCTCATCGAGCGGGCTCTTCATACCCGTTTCGAAACGGCTGTTGACATAGGCGTGAGCATAGGCGGACGCACTCTCGACACCGCGCCCGTCGACAACCCGCATGAGCTTGATGGTGGCCTCCGTCAGTGTCCCGGTCTTGTCCGTACACAGTACGTTCATGGCGCCGAGATCGTGGATGGCGGACAGGCGCTTCACGATCACCTTTCGCTTCGACAGTTCCAGGGCCGAACGCGCCAACGTCACGGTGACGATCATCGGCAGCAGTTCAGGCGTCAGCCCGACGGCGAGCGCCAGCGCGAACATCAGCGACTCCAGCACCGGACGGTGAAACGAGATATTCACCAGCAACACAAAGAGCACCATCAACATGGTAAGGCGCATGATCAGCAGGCCAAACCGGCGAATGCCGACCGCAAAGGCGGTAGCCGGCGGCTTTTCCGCCAGGCTCGTCGCGAGATGGCCCAGAGCCGTCTTGCCGCCGGTTCGGCAGATCACGATCGTTGCGGTGCCGCTGATCACGGAGGTGCCGGCAAACACGGCGTTGGATGCTCCGGCAGGGTTTTCAGCGCCCGACGGGGCATCGCTACACTCCTTCTCGGCAGGGTATGGCTCCCCGGTCAGAAGCGCCTGGTTGATGAAAAGATCGCGGCTTTCGAGCAATCGCGAGTCCGCAGGTACGAGATCGCCGGCGATCAGTTCGACCACATCGCCGGGCACCAGGCCATCGATCGGAACCGACAGACAGGCGCCGCGACGTCGCACCATTGCCTGTACCGCCACCGACCGGCGCAATGCCTCGATGGCATTTTGCGCGCGGACTTCCTGGACGAAATCGATCGTCATGCTGATCGTCACGATGGTCACAACGATCAGGAAACTCGCGATGTCACCGGTCGCCGCCGACAATCCGCTTGCGACCAGCAGGATGATGACCAGCGGGTTGCGGAAGCGAGAAAGAAACTGGAGCCAGAGCGGCGATGGCTTGACGACTGCGGCATCGTTGGGCCCGAATATTTTCAGCCGCGCCTCGGCTTCCGCGGCGTCAAGACCAGCCATGCCGGTGGCGAGACGCGCGAGAATCCGATCGACCGGCTCCTGCCAGATCTCTTCCGCGCCGATTTCGTGGTTTACCGGATTCATCGTGACATCCCTAAAGAGTTCGCCATCTTCGGATTCGAGACCAGCCCGCCGCATTCTTCCGGTACCCGGAACCCTTGCTGCTAGACCGCCTGCAGACTGACCGAACGGAAACGCCGGATCGCGAGGGCGAAGAACAGAGCTCCGATGCCGGCCACCGCCAGGAATTGCGGCCACACCACATCCAGCCCGGCACCGCGATAGAGAATCGACTGCGCGAAGGCGACGAAGTGCGTCGAAGGCGACACCTGCATGATCCGGGCCAGCCAGACCGGCATGCTTTCCAGCGGCGTATTGCTGCCCGAGAGCATGTTCATGGGCAGGAACACCAGCATGAAGAGCAGCCCGAGTTGCGGCATCGAGCGCGCAACCGTCCCCAGGAAGATGCCGATCGCGGTGGCAAAGAACAGGTAGATCACCACGCCCACCATAAATAGCGGGATCGAGCCGGCGACGGGAACGCCAAGCATCATGCGCAGCACGAAGTAGATGCTGAGCGCCACGGCCACGGCGATGACCAGGCCGTTGGCCCAGACCTTGGACAGGGCGATCTCGAACGGGGTCAGCGGCATGACCAGCAGATGGTCCATGGTGCCGTGCTCGCGCTCCCGGACCACCGCCGCGCCGGCGAGAATGATGGCCAGCATGGTGATGTTGTTGATGATCGCCATCACACCGGTAAACCAGGCTGTGGTCAGGTTCGGGTTGAACGCAATCCTGACGTCGAGATCGATCGCCGGCGGCCTCACGCCTTCCGCGTGCGAGAGAAAATCCGCGATCTCGGTGGTGATGATCTGCTGGGCGTAGCCGGAGCCGAGGCCGGCCTGCACCATCGCCGTCGCATCGACATTGACCTGCAGGCCGGGCCGATGCCCGGCCAGGACATGCCGCTCGAAGTCCGGCGGGATATCGACCACGAAGGTGTATCGCCCCTTGTTCATCATGGGAATGATGTCCCGTTCCACAATCAACTGCGGCGATTGGAACAGCGGCGGATGGAACGCATGGGCGATCCGGCGCGACAGCTCCGAATGGTCCTCGTCCACGATGGCGATCGAGGCATTATGAAGCTCCTGGGAATTGCTCCGCGCCTGCAAGGTTACCGCCAGCGAGAATGCATAGACGACGAGGGCCAGAAGCACGAAATCGTGCAGGAAGCTGCGTAGTTCCTTGACGCCCAGCCAGAAGATGTTTGCCACCTTGCGCATCATCGGTCTCTAGCGCTCCTGCCTGCGCAGCAACAGCGCGCTCAACAGCGTCAGAGCCGGAATAAAGGCCAACAGCGCCAGGAGATCGAGGCCGAGATCGAAAAAGCCGAGCCCCTTGGTGAACGTACCGACACTGACCGGCACGAAATAGGTCATGGGAAATCCGCGGCCGATCAGTTGAGCTCCGGTGGCGAGCGAAGAAACCGGCGTCATCATGCCCGCGAACTGCGTCGCCGGCAGAACCGTCAGGATCGCAGTGCCGAAAAGTGCGGCGATCTGGGTCCGCGTGAACGCCGAAATCAGCATGCCGTAGCCGGTCATCGCGGTCACATAGATCACGGCGCCCAGCAGCAGGGTCGGAAAGCTGCCCTTCAGCGGGACCTTGAAAATGAACAGCGCCAGCAGCAGCATCAGGGTGAAATTGACCATCGCAACCGCGATGTAGGGCAGCTGCTTGCCAATCAGGAATTCAAGCCGGGTTACCGGCGTCACATAGAGATTGGTGATCGATCCGAGCTCCTTTTCCCGCACGATGGCCAGTGCCATCAGGATCGCCGGAAACAGCGCCAGCAGCATCGACATGTTGGAAGGCACCAGCGCGTAGATGCTGTCGAAATCCTGATTGTACTTGAACCTGACCTGGATATCGACGGGCGGAGCTGCGGCGGGCACCGTGGTCTTGACCGCCGGATCGCCGAGATACAGTTGATGCATGCCCCGCAGATAGCCGCGAATGGTTTCGGCCCGGAACGGCATGGCGCCGTCAACCAGGGCGCTCACAGTGACGGCACGCCCGTGCTTGATGTCGCTGCCGAAGCTCGGCGGAATTTCGATCCCAGCCGAAATGTCGCCGCTCCTGAGACGGTTGACGAGATCGGCGTCGCCCGTGAGCGGCGCCCTCTCGACGAAATAGCTCGAGCCCCTGAGTTCTTCCAGATAGGCGCGGCTCTCCGGCGTCTGGTCGCGGTCGAGCACCGCGAACGACAGGTTATTGACGTCGGTCGAAACGCCGAAGCCGAATACCAGCATCAGGAGCGTGGTGCCGAGCAGGCTGAAGCCAAGCCTGATCGGGTCGCGCAGAAGCTCCAGCGCCTCGCGAATGGTATAGGCGAGGAGGCGCTGCAGGCTGAACAGAGCCCGCGATGATGGCTGGCTTCGCACCGGACGGCCGGCCTCGCCCGCCGCTGAAGGCTGATCAATCACGGGGATCCGCGATCCATCCGCCGCCTCGAGATAGCCGATGAAGGCATCTTCGAGCGTGACGGCGCCACGGGCCCTGACCAGTTCCGCCGGCGTCCCCGTCGCCAGCACACGACCGGAATCCATCAGCGCGATCCGGTCGCAGCGTTCGGCCTCGTTCATGAAATGGGTCGAAACGAAGATGGTCACGCCCTGGTTGCGCGAAAGCTCGATCAACGCTTCCCAGAAACGATCCCGCGCCAGCGGATCGACCCCCGAGGTGGGTTCGTCAAGGATGAGGATCTCGGGCTCGTGGACGATGGCGACGGCCAATGACAGCCGCTGGCGAATCCCCAACGGCAGATCCAGCGTGGGCTGATCGAGATAGTCCGCAAGCCCGAAGGAGGCCACCAGTTCGGCGATTCGCGACGCCGCCTTTGCGGGCGGCAAATGAAAGATGCGCGCATGCAGGTCCAGGTTCTGCCGGACCGTGAGTTCGGTATAGAGCGAGAACGACTGCGACATGTAGCCGACGCGGTAGCGCGAAGCCATGTCGCCGGCATCGAGCGGCCTGCCGAACAGCAGCGCCTCGCCTGATGTCGGCGACAGCAGGCCCGTCAGCATTTTCATGGTCGTGGTCTTGCCGCAGCCGTTGGAGCCGAGAAAGCCGAAGATCTCGCCGCGCTCGATGGTGAAATTGACGCTGTCCACGGCGGTAAAGTCGCCGAACCGGCAGGTCAGATCGCGCGCGGTGATGATAGGACCCGTGTCGAAAATCCTGCGCGGTGGAATCCTGAGCACGCGGTGACCGCGGCGTTGCTGTTCCGGAAGCAGCGCAATGAAGGCCTCTTCGACCGTGGCGGCGCCGGTATCGCGTTTGACTTCGGCCGGGGATCCGGTTGCCAGGATCTTGCCGCCATTCATCGCCACCAGCCAGTCGAACCGCTCGGCTTCCTCCATGTAGGCGGTCGCCACCACCACACTCATGCCGGAACGGCGCGACCGGATGCGATCGATCAATTCCCAGAACTGGCGGCGGGACAGCGGATCGACGCCGGTGGTCGGCTCGTCCAGAACGAGCAGGTCGGGGTCGTGAATCAGCGCGCAGCACAGGCCGAGTTTTTGGCGCATGCCTCCGGACAGCTTCTTCGCCGGCCGGTCCTCGAACGGGGCGAGGCCCGTGCTGTCCAGCAGTTCCGCAATTCGCCATTGGCGTTCGTTACGGGACTGTCCGAACAGGCGGCCGAAAAATTCGACGTTTTCGCGGACGCTGAGGTCGGGATAGAGATTCTTGCCCAGGCCCTGGGGCATGTAGGCGATCCGCGGACACACCGATGCCCGGTGCCGGGCGTCGGCAATGTCGCCGCCAAGCACCGCGGCGCTGCCGGATTGAACCTGGCGCGCGCCCGCGACGATGCCGAGAAAGGTCGATTTTCCCACCCCGTCCGGACCAATCAGCCCGACCATGCAATCGGCCGGGATACCGATCGTTACGCCGTCCAGGGCGCTGACCTTGCCGTATGTTTGCGTCAGACCGTCGAGCACCGCAACGGGCCGGCCGCGGTCGTTCACGGCGAACCCTGCAGATTTGGCGGCCAGACTACGTTCGCCTCGGTGAGGACATAGGCCATCCCGGGCAGTCCACTGCGCACCGATTGCGCATGATCGCGCAAACGATCGGGATCGATCCGCACGCGGATGCGGAACATCAGCTTGTCGCGCTCGCTTTTGGTTTCGACGGTCTTGGGCGTGAACTGCGCCTGGCTGGCAAGAAAGGAAACCTTCGCCGGGATCGGCGTATTCGGGTAGGCGTCGAGCAGGATCCGGGCATCCGTCCCGACCTTGACCTTTCCCGATTCCAGGGCCGGCAGATAAATATCCATGTAGACATACGAGACGTCCAGCATGGTGAACACCTTGCCGCCGGCCGGAAGCACCTCGCCGATATTGGCGATTCGATATTGAATCCGGCCGTCATGCGGCGCCACCAGATCGTTATCGCCGATGTTGACCATGGTGAGAGCGACGTCGTGCTCGAAGGCTTCGAGCGCGCGTTCGGTTTGAGCAACCCGCCCTGTGGCGGCTCGCAGCCCGGCATTCGCGGCGTCGAGCGCCTGCTTGCGCTGATCGAACAGTTCCCTGGTCGCCCAGCCATCCTTGAGCAGGCCCTGGGTGCGTTCCAGTTCCTGCGCGGCCAGGGTCTGCTGCGTGCGCTGCTGATCCAGGTTGGCGTTGGCTTCCTCGATGGCGCGCTGCGCCTGCTTGACCAGCGCCTGCGATTTCTTGAGCAACTCCTGCAGGTCTCGCGTGTCCATGCGGGCCACTACCTGCCCCGCGGTCACCATGTCGCCGATGTCGGCATCAAGCTGTGCGACCCTGCCCGGAAATTTTGTGCTGATATCGATCTCATCAGCCTCCAGCCGGCCGTTGCCCCAGCTGATGCCGGCGGGCAGCTGCGGATGGGAATGCTTCCAGCCATAGAAACCGGCTTCGCCCGCGACCAGAAGAACAGCCAAAATCCCGATCAGGATCGGCAACCGCCGCACCTTACGCAGCGGTGCGACAGGCATGATCGCCGGTAAACCGCCCGCGATGACCGGAACGGGTTTCTCGTTCCTGAACGTCACATCATCGCCCGCCGGCACATTGGCCGGCGACTTCTCGTCGACATCCTCGATCAGCCGCTGCAAAGTCTTCTCCGCCAGCTAATTCATGTTCTCGTTCATGATGCCACTGCGCGGGTGGGCGGGTATTGAGCGATATCAAACGCGCCGCCGGGTGGCGATCAACCAGCTGTTACCGGAGGAGACCTGAACACCCCGGCCGCGATGGCCGCGGAACATGTTCATCGGGCCATCACGGACCGGCTTTTTCCTGGAGAGGCCTATTCGCGAAGCTGCCGGTGAAATCCTCACCGGCTCGGTTCGGCCGGCGGAAGCCCCGTTTCTCCTTGTTCCAGCGCAATGACCTCCGGGCGCGGCCAGGTCAGGATGGTCCCGGCCGTCTGCCGCACATCCAATCGTCAAGGAGCCACGATGTCCGATGCCACCAAATCCGGCGCTGAAATATCCGCCGAAATGCGCCTGTTCTCGATCCGGGATTTCTCGGTTCTGGTGGATGATTCGACCGATCCGGCCATGATCGAGGCGATTCCGCGCACCGGCGTCGAGGGCTACTATACCTTCACCGCGGCGATGGCCGGCAGAAGCCTCGGCGGCGGCAATGTCCAGCTGTTGCCGGCCCTGGCCGCCGCGCCGTCGAGCAAGGCCTGGCTGGTGGCAACCCGTTCAAAGGCGCCCTACGCCCTGAATGAATATCTGCGGCAGCACCGCCGGGATGACAGCATCGTCCTTACGCTCGCCAAGGACCATGTATCGCCGATGTATTCCTACGTGGACTTCTTCCACGGCGAGACCGCAACCAAGGTGTATGTCACCAACACCTTCGAGCGCGGCTACAAGATTCACTTTCCGATCGCGGTGCGATTCCTGCTGCGATCGCGTACGGGCGAGGTCCGCCGATGCGGGCAGCGGCTGATCGCGCCCAACCAGACCATCGTGTTCGACAGCGGCGACATGCGGCTTGCCGCGCCTTTCGTCGGGTATCTCGAGATCTATGCCGATATCCGTCATTTGAACGGCGAGGTGACGCCGTTCCTGCATTTCAACTGCGATTATGTCAGCGACGACGCCGTTACCACCATCCACCAGTCCGGTTTCAAGCCGTGGCCGGCCGGCTCCCGCTTCGTGCGTGGCCTGGTTCCGACCGATGGCCGAAGCGAGCTCACGGTCTCGGTGCTGAGCAAGACCAGCGAAACGCCGGTGGTCTGCCGGGCCGAGCTGCGCTTTACCAGGAACGGCCAATGCCTGACCGCCGAACGGGACTTGCCGCCGGTCGCGAAAGACGAGATGCTGTTCGTCAACATCAACCGCCTGTTTGCCGATGTGCTGACGGCCGGCGCCGAGGCCGCCGATGTCGTCATCGTTCCCGACCAGCCGCTGCACCGGCCGAACTTCTATCTGCACCGTCGCGGCCGGCCCTGGTGCTGGTCCGCCGTCGAGCACGGTGCGGCGCTGACCGAGCACATTCTGACGACAGACCAGCGCAGCCAGCTTGACGATCTCGGGGTGCGGCCGTGGATCTGCGCCTTTCCCATCCTCGACGACCGTTTCGGGATCGATACCTCGGTGCATTATTTCCAGGAGGGCGCCGCGCGCCTGCACGACTTCAGCTTCGAGATTCACGACCACGCAGGCACCAGGCTCGGCAGCGAAGAGGTGCGTTGCGGTCCTGGCCAGCGCCTCAATGTGACCGAGTGGGCCCGTCAACGGTCGCTCGGACCTGGCGGCGGGCTCCTGAAGGTTTTTCCAGGCAAGAAAGCCCAACAGGTCCCGCATTCGTTCAGCTTTCTGGAGGGCTTCCAGTCCCGCCGCAACCCTGACTTTTCCCTGGTCGTTTGCGGCGGAGGCATGCTCAACATCCCGTTCGAATGGGAGCGCGGATGGATGTGGAACCATCCGATGGTCCCGACGGTGCACACCGAGCAGTTCGGCAAGGCCGTCGTTGATGACGCCTTCGACACCCTCGTCACGCTGATCAATGCGTCTGCGTCGATGGACTATGCGGCGGCCGCCGAGCTTGACTTCGACGTCTACGCCGCCGACGGGCAGATGGCGCATTTCCGCAAGGTCATCCCGCCGAACTCAACCATCACTTTTTCGGTGGGCGAGTTGCTGCAGCGCTCGGACCTGCCGAAGCAAGGCCATTATGCGCTTTGGGTCTATTGCCGTGACCGAAGCATCCAGGGCTTCCATATTCTGCAGCGAAGAACCGATGGCGCGATCGGCGCGCAGCATTTCTACTATTGTCGTTTCAACACGCTGGAGCGCGATCTGCCGATCGAGATCGATGCGGCGAGGCCGCAACAAATCGAAATCGCGGCAATTCCGCCCCCGCACCCGCCGGCATCCAGGGCGAAGCGTCTCGCCCAGGCATTTGGCCTGACCGGATACCGTCGCGGCCGCCCGGCCGGGAACGACAAGGCTGCGCGCATGCGGGGGTAGGCCGGCCGCGACAGAATATTGGCGTCACGTGCCCAATTCGGGCGCCGGCACCGCAATTTGAGGCAGAACAAGGTGCTCCTGCCGCGGATCGGATAAGTAATGCGCGGACAGAGGAGAGATGCGATGCGTTCGGACCTGGCGGAACACTACGGGCAGGACAGGCTGCCGCGCTACACCAGCTATCCCACGGCGCCGCACTTTTCCGCGGCGGTGCGGGAAGGTGACTATCGGAAGTGGCTCGCCACGGTGCCCCGGCGGCCGGCCTCGATCTATCTCCATGTGCCTTTCTGCCGGTCCATGTGCTGGTACTGCGGCTGTCACACCTCGGTGACCGGCCGCGATGAGCCGATCGCGATCTACGCGGCAGGCCTGCGCCGCGAGGCCTGCCTGGTCGCGGACGCCATCGGCGAGAGATTGCCGGTTTCTCACATCCATTTCGGCGGCGGCACGCCGACGATCATGACCCCGGAAACGTTCGCCGACCTGATCGGCGCGCTGCGCCATTCGTTCTTCGTGGTCCCTGAGGCCGAGATCGCCGTCGAGATCGATCCGCGCACGCTGACCGAAGCGATGACGGAGACGCTCGGCTATGGCGGCGTCACCCGCGCCAGCCTGGGGGTCCAGAGCTTCGATCCGGCCGTTCAAGGCGCCATCAACCGCCTGCAGAGTTTTGAGCAGACCGCCGCCGCGGTCGAGCGGCTGCGCCGGGCCGGCGTCGGCCGGATCAATTTCGACCTGCTCTACGGGCTTCCGCGGCAAACCGTGGAATCGTGCCGGGACACGGTTGCCCGGTGCCTCGAACTTCGCCCGGACCGGCTTTCGGTGTTCGGCTATGCCCACGTTCCATCGTTCAAGAAGCACCAGCGCAAGATTGCCGAAGCGTCGCTGCCGGACAGCATCGAGCGGCACCTTCAATCCGAGGCGATCGCGGATTCACTCCTGGCGGCGGGCTACGTCCGCATCGGACTGGATCACTTCGCCCTGCCCGGCGACAAGCTGGCCATCGCCAAACAGGAAGGCCGGTTGCGGCGCAATTTCCAAGGCTACACCGACGATTCCGCGGAAACGCTGATCGGTCTCGGCGCCAGCGCCATCGGCCGCTTGGCCCAGGGCTTCGTCCAGAACGCGGTGCCGACCCGCGACTATCTGGCGTGCATCGCCGAGGACCGCCTCGCCACCGCAAAGGGATACGCCTTCACCGGGGAAGACCGCTTCCGCGCCGATGTCATCGAGCGCATCATGTGCGACCTCGCCGTCGACCTGCGCCAGGTCTCGAGACTGCACCGTCGCGATCCACGATCCGCGATCGTCGACCGGTCCCGAATCGAGAGCCTGATCGCCGACGGCGCCGTCACGATGACCGAGGGCCGGTTGACCGTCAACGATGGTGCGGAATTTCTGGTGCGAAGCGTCGCCTCGGCGTTCGATTCGCACCTGGCGCATTCCGCGGCTACCCATAGTCGCGCGGTTTGACGCCGGGCGAGAGCGCCCCTCGGGTTGACCCGAGAGACTGCGCTCAAGCGATCTCGGCGACGACCTGTTTGAGCAGTTCGCGCACCTGGCCTGCCACGGCGCCAAGTTTCCGGTTCTCGATTGCGGCCATCGACGCCACGGGATCGACCGCCGAAATCTCGACCTTGCCGCCGTCGTGCTGCTGAACCACGACATTGCAGGGAAGCATGGTCCCGATCTTGTCTTCAAGCGTCAACGCCTCATGGGCGAGCTTGGGATTGCAGGCGCCGAGGATAAGATAGGGCCGAAAATCGATCCCGATCTTCTTGTTCAGGGTGTCCTTTACGTCGATCTGGGTGAGCACGCCGAAACCGTGATTCTTCAGTGCCGCGGTCGTGGCGGCAACCGCCGCATCGAACGGCAGGTCGACGGTCTTCGAGAAATGATAGGTCATGGGTTGTCTCCTCCGGGATGGATAGCTTCGTTGCGACGCGTTCAGGAAAATGCGCAGCCGCCACGCAAACCGAGCTTCTTGAATACGATCGCCGCCGGGCAGAAGCCCGTGAACGAGGCCTGGATCATGTTGAGCCCGGCGAAGGCGGTCAGCAGATACCAGTAGGCATTGACGTAGGCGCCGAGGGCGAGGCCCAGCAGGACGACAAATCCTGCGAAGGCGAGAACGGCTTTGTCGACATTCATGGCATGCTCCTGTTGAACGGTTGTGGTCTTACGAACGTGTGAGGCTGGCCTCGGTCCAGGCGACGATGCCGCGCGTATCCATTGCGCCGGCCTGGCGGGCGATCTCCCGGCCGCCGCGCATCAGCAGCAGGGTCGGGATGCCCGTGATGTTGAGACGCGACGAGAGGGCGGGCGCGCTGTCGGAGTTGAGCTTGAGCAGCCGAACCTTCGGTTCGAGTTGCTGCGCCGCGCGCTCAAACATCGGCGCCATGGCACGACACGGTCCGCACCAGGGCGCCCAGACATCGACCAGGAGCGGGATGTCGCTGTTGGCGACATGGCGCCCGAAACCCTCCTCGTCGACCTCGATCGGGTGACCGGTGAACATGGACTGATGGCAAGCGCCGCAGCGGGCGCCTTCTGCTGCGCGTTCCGCCGGCAGACGGTTGGTCCGCCCGCAATGTCCACAGACAATCTGGCGGGTTTCACTCATGTGCCGGTTCGGACCTCCTTGATCTTGGCAATGTTCAGCTTGTCGAGCACGAAGCGCTCATAGAACGGCTCGCTCTCGCCACGTCGCATCTTGCGGAGGAAGTACTTTTCGAAGGCCACCTTGGCGTAGTGCACCCACTCGCCCTTGGATGACCAGTTGACGTTGCGCGGCGGAATCTGCGGCTGCGCCAGGAAGGCGACGCCCGAATCGCCGAAATCGGCGAGACAGATCGCATTCCAGGTAGGCTGGGCCGTCGGCTCCTTGCCGCGGAGCAGGGCGCCGATATTCAGGGCGGTCGCCGTCACCATCGATTCGATCATGAAGCCGGTCTTGGGCACGCCGACCGGCACCGGCGTCGCGCCGACCGGCGCGATCGCGACGCAGACGCCGACAGCGAAGACATTTTGGTAGGCCGGGTTGCGCTGGTGCTTGTCGACGATGACGAAGCCGCGAGGGTTGGTCAGTTTCTCGATGCCGCGCACCGCTTCGACACCGCGAAAGGCGGGTAGCATCATCGAATAGGCGAAAGGCAGGTCGTGCGCCTTATGAGCCGTACCGTTCTCGGCGAATTCTTCCACTGACATCCTGCCGGGTTCGACGCGATCCACGCGGGCATTGGTGATCCACTTGATGTGTTTCTCGCGCATCTCGCTTTCCAGCAGGCCCTTGGTATCGCCGACGCCGTCGAGACCGAGATGTCCGATATAGGGTTCCGAGGTGACGAAGGTCATCGGCACCTTGTCGCGCAGCTTGCGGCGGCGCAGCTCGGTTTCCAGGATGAAGAGGAATTCGTAGGCCGGGCCAAAGCAGGAGGCGCCCTGGACCGCGCCGATCACGACCGGGCCGGGGTTGGCTGCGAGCTGCTCGAACGCGTCCTTGGCGTCCATCGCGTGGTCGACGTGACAGATCGACCGGGTGTGGCCCTGCGGTCCCAACCCCGGGATCTCGTCGAAGGCGAGCTCGGGGCCGGTCGCGACCACGAGATAGTCATAGTCGATCGATGTGCCGTCTCCGAGTTCGACGCGGTTCTCGGCCGGATGCACGCGTTTGGCACCCTGGGTGAGCAGGCGAATGCCTTTGCGCTTCATGATCTCGTCAAGGTGAATTTCGATCTCGTCGCGCCGGCGCCAGCCGACCGCCACCCAGGGATTCGACGGGACAAAGTGATAGACCGCGCCCTGCGAGATCACGCTCAGGCGATCGCCTTTCCTCAGCTGAGGCAGCAATTCATAGGCCATCAGCGTCCCGCTGAGGCCGGCCCCGATTACGACAACTTCCGCCATGTTACCTCTCCGTTTGGGCTCAAGCGCTCCGCCGGTTCAGGCCCGGCCGTTCTTCGCTACGGTTGACATATATTCATATATCTGTATATACGCAAGTATGAAAATAGACGTCGAAGTTATGGAGCAGGCGGCCGATCGGGCGAGCGAGCTGTTGAAGGCGCTTTCCAACCGGCACCGGCTCTTGATCATCTGCCAGCTGATCGACGGGGAGCGTTCGGTCGGCGATCTCGCCGAGTTTCTCAACCTGCGCGACTCCACGGTCTCCCAGCATCTGGCGCTCCTGCGCAAGGATGGCCTGGTGTCCGCGCGGCGGGACGCGCAGACGATCTTTTATTCGATCGCGAGCGAGCCGGCGCGCGAAATCCTGAAGACACTCTATCAGGCCTTCTGCGCACCAAAGTCCGCAAGGACAAAATAGACATTATCGGCGCGTGCGCAGCCGCGCATTGAGCGAGATCAACGCGCCGTTTGATTTTTTCGATGAAATGAAAAGAGGACACCGCAAGACGGTGTGACGCTTCCATGATCACGCGGATACGCTCCATGCGACGGGCTATGCAATTCCTGGCAGCTGCGGCGGCGTTGACGGGCCTGGGCTTTCCGGAACCCCTTGCGGCGACAGAAGTCCTCACTGTGGTGCAACAGCCGGTTGCCGACGAAAAGGCTGTGTTTGCAACCGTGGAAAGCATCAGCGTCGTGCCGGCGCGCGGCCGCATCGGCGGCACCGTGGTCCAGCTCAGCGTGAAGGAGGGGGATCACGTCACCGCCGGACAGGAAATTGCGATCATCGGCGACGAAAAGCTCGGCCTTCAATTAAAGTCGCTGGATGCACAGATCGAGGCGCTGCAGGCGCAGGCCAACCAGGCCCAGACCGACTTTACCCGCATCGAGGGATTGGTCGAACGCGGCACACTGCCGCGGATCAAGCTCGAAGAACAGCGAACCGCGTTGAACGTCGCGGATAATGGCCTGCGCGCCAAGACCGCCGAGCGCGCCGTCGTCAACCAGCAGCTCAGCGAGGGTCGCGTTCTGGCGCCCTCCGACGGACGGGTATTGAAGAAGCTCATCGCTATCGGTTCGGTGGTGCTTCCCGGTGACGCCATTGTCACCGTTGCCCAGCAGGATTTCAAATTGCGGCTGCGGGTGCCGGAACGGCACGCGCGCCTGCTCAAGGCGGGCGACAAGGTCCGCATCGATGGCACTGAGCTCGGCGGCGAGGCACCCAGATGGGGCGTCATCGATCTCGTCTATCCGCAGATCGAGGAGGGGCGCGTCATCGCGGATGCCACGGTGGAGGGACTCGGCGAGTACTTCGTCGGCGACCGGCTTCGCGTCTGGATTTCCGGCGGCGCCCGCGAGGCTTTCGTTATACCGGAAAGCTACGTCCTGACGCGGTTCGGCATCGACTACGTCAGGCTTCGCAACGCGGACGGGACCATCGAACTGCCGGTGCAGCGCGGCCGCGAACTGCCGACCCCCAAGCTTCCCGACGGACTCGAGATCCTGTCCGGCATTCGGGTCGGCGACAAGCTGGTGCGGCCGTGAATCTCGGACTCTCAGGCCGGCTCACCAGGGCGACGATCGCATCGCCGCTGACGCCGTTGTTTCTGCTGGCGGCCGTCGTCGTCGGCCTCATCGCCGTCGTCGTGATCCCGCGCGAGGAGGAGCCGCAGATCAGCGTTCCGATGGTCGATATCCGCGTCAATGCCGACGGGTTGCGCGGACCCGACGCGGTCGAGCTTGTCACCAAGCCGCTGGAAGCCATCGTCAAGGGCATCGACGGCATCGAGCATGTCTACAGTCAGACCGAGGACGACCGGGTGATGGTCACGGCCCGGTTCCTGGTCGGCACCAAGGCGGAGGATGCAATCCTCCGTGTTCATGAGAAAATCCGCGCCAATATCAACCGTATCCCGGTCGGCATCCCCGAGCCGTTGATCGTCGGCCGCGGCATCAATGACGTTGCAGTGACGGTGCTGACGCTGTCGCCGAAACCGCAGGCCGCCGAGCGCTGGACGGACAAGGATCTTTTCGAGCTGGCCGACAAACTGCGCTCGGAATTGATGAAGGTCGACAATATCGGCCTGACCTACATCTCCGGCGGCGCCGCGCAACAGATCAGGGTGGAGCCCGACCCGGAAAAGCTGTCGCTGTTCGGCGTCACGCTGCAACAGCTCGTGGCGAAGGTGAAGGACGCCAATCGCTCGTTCGTGGCCGGCCAGGTTCGTGATGCCGGCATCATGCGCGATGTCGCTGCCGGCCAGACCCTCGCCGGCATTCCCGACATCGGATTGCTTTTGATCTCGACCCGCGACGGGCGGCCGGTCTACGTCAAGGACATCGCCGCGGTCATCATCGGGCCGAACACGATCGAGCATCGGGTCTGGAACGATGCGCGCGACGACAAGGGACAGTGGACACGGGCGCCTGCGGTGAGCCTGGCGCTCGCCAAGCGTGCCGGCGCCAATGCGGTCGTGGTCTCGGCCGACATCGCCCATCGCCTCGAAGGCCTGAAGGCGCGCCTCATCCCCGACGACATTCAGGTCACGGTGACACGCGACTACGGCGAGACCGCCAATGAGAAGGCCAACGAACTGCTCTTTCATCTCGGCCTCGCCACCGTCTCGATCGTCGTCCTGATCGCGATTGCGATCGGCTGGCGGGAGGCGATCGTGACTTTCGTGGTGATTCCGACGACGATCCTGCTGACGATGTTTGCCGCCAATCTGATGGGCTACACCATCAACCGGGTCAGTCTGTTCGCGCTGATCTTCTCGATCGGCATTCTCGTCGATGACGCCATCGTCGTGGTCGAGAACATCGCACGGCACTGGAACATGCGCGACGGCCGGCCGCGGCTGCAGGCGACCATCGAGGCAGTCGCGGAGGTCGGCAACCCCACGATCGTCGCGACGCTCACGGTGGTTGCGGCGCTGTTGCCGATGCTGTTCGTCTCCGGCCTGATGGGTCCCTACATGGCGCCGATCCCGGCGAATGCCTCGGCAGCCATGCTGTTTTCCTTCTTTGTCGCCATGGTGGTCGCGCCTTGGCTGATGCTGAAGCTGGCGCCGAAGGGCGAGACGGCGGCGGGTCATGCCGCGCACGACGAAGGTCGGCTCGGCCGGCTCTACCGGCGCTTCGCCACGCCGGTCGTCCGTAGCAGGCGTTCGGCCTGGATATTCCTGCTCGGCGTCGGAATCGCGACGCTGCTGTCCATGACGCTGTTTGCGACCAAGTCGGTGACGGTCAAGCTGCTGCCCTTCGACAACAAGTCGGAAATCGCTGTTGTCGTCGACCTCCCGGAAGGGGCGAGCCTGGAAGCAACCGAACGTACCCTGTTCGGTACGGCCGAAATCGCGCGGCAATTGCCGGAGGCCACCTCGCTGCAATCCTATGCCGGCACACCGGCGCCGTTCAATTTCAACGGCCTCGTGCGGCATTATTACCTGCGCGAGAGACCTGAACTGGGCGAGCTTCAGGTCAACCTGGCCGCACGCGGCGAGCGCAGGCGGGCGAGCCATGACATCGCCCTCGAGCTACGGCAGAGGCTACAGGCCCTCGATATTCCCAAAGGCACCAGCATCAAGGTGGTCGAGGTGCCTCCCGGGCCGCCGGTGCTGGCGACGCTGCTTGCCGAGATCTACGGCCCCGATGCGGCGACACGCCGCGCGGTGACGACCGAACTGAAAAAGATCTTTGCCGAGGTGCCTTTTATCGTCGATGTCGACGATTCCATCGGCGAGAAGCGGCCGCGGCTCCGACTGTCAATTGACCAGGACCGGCTCGAATTCTTCGGCGTCGAGCAACGGGACGTCTATGACACCATCCAGGCGTTGTTCGGCGGCATCTCCATTGGTTACTCGCATCGCGGTGAAGACCGCAATCCGATCGAGATCGCGGTGCGTCTGCCCAAGCGCGGCCTGGTCTGGGACGAGGCGCTGGCCTCGACGCCCGTGCCCGCCAACACACAGCCCGGAAGCAAGACGGTGGTCGAACTGGGGCAGGTCGTGAAGGCGATCACGGAAGAGGGCTCGCCGACGATCTTCCGTCGCGACGGCCGTTTCGCGGACATGGTGATGGCCGAACTCGCCGGCCGCTTCGAGGCGCCGCTCTACGGGATGCTCGAAGTCGCGAAGCAGGTGGACGCGCATGACTGGGGCAGCCTGCCGAAGCCCACGATCAGCCTGCACGGACAGCCCGCGGACGAATCGCATCCGACATTGCTGTGGGACGGCGAATGGGAGATCACGTGGGTGACCTTCCGCGACATGGGCGCGGCCTTCGGCGCGGCGATCCTCGGCATCTATGTGCTGGTCGTCGCCCAGTTCAAGAGTTTCCGGCTGCCGCTGGTCATCCTGACGCCGATTCCGCTGACGCTGATCGGCATCCTGATCGGGCATTGGCTGCTGGGGGCACCGTTCACCGCCACTTCCATGATTGGCTTCATCGCGCTCGCCGGCATCATCGTGCGCAACTCGATCCTGCTCGTCGATTTCGTCCGTCACAGCAGTGGCGAGGGCGAGCCGCTGCGCGAGGTGGTGCTCAAAGCCGGCGCGGTGCGCTTCAAGCCGATTTTGCTTACCGCGCTTGCGGCGATGATCGGAGCGGCCACCATCCTGCTGGATCCGATCTTCCAGGGCCTCGCGATCTCCCTGCTGTTCGGTTTGGCGTCGTCGACGCTACTCACCGTGCTCGTCATTCCCGCGATTTACATCGCCTTGCGCGGGCCGCGCAGGGCATCTCCCGCCCCGATCAAGTCCGATTAACGAGAGCACAATGGACAAGAACTATCCTGAAATCACCCGGCACATCTCCGCAAACATGCGCAAGCTCCGCGACGATATTCCCGACACCATGAAGGGCTTTGCCGCGTTGGCGCAGGCCGCAACCCGGGATGGGGCGCTCGACAGGAAGACCAAGGAGTTGATCGCGCTGGCGCTTGGCGTGGCCGCGCATTGCGATGGCTGCATCGGCTTTCACACCGAGGCTCTCGTCAAGCTTGGCGCCACCCGTCCGGAAATCGAGGAGGCGCTCGGCATGGCGATCTACATGGGCGGCGGCCCGTCCCTGATGTACGCAGCGGACGCAATGGCCGCATATGAGCAGTTTCAAAACGCTCCGACGGCGCCGTCACGATGAGCGACGACCGGCTGGCCGTCAGCGACGGTGCGGAATATCTGCTGCGAAGCGTCGCCTCGGTGTTCGATGCGCACCTTGCGCATTCCGCGGCGACCCACAGTCGCGCGGTCTGACGCCGGGCGGGAGAACCCCTCGGGCTAGTCCCTGGCCCGGGGTGGCGCGGGCGGCGCGTTCGCCGGCGCCGGCGGATGCGCCGCCAGCCAGTCCATCCGCTTGAGGTCCATGGTCTCTACCGCGGCCGTATCGCCGAACATCATGTACTGCGGTGACGGCGCCGACCACGCCGGCCACTTCAGCTGTGGCGTGGTCGGCGAGCCGGTTTCGGCAAACGCAATGAGTGCGCCGGCCATGCGGTCGGTGAGTTCGCGGTCGTATGCGGTCCAGACCCGCGTCGGCCGTTGCCAGTTGTAGGCATCGAGCGTGTCGAACCAGTAGGGCACGTCGGCGGTGTGGTAAGCACCGACGGTCAAGATGTTCTGGTCGGCGACCACGGCGCCCGGCGCATAGGGGTGCTTGCGCATGAAGGTGTCGATATAGACCGGCGCCGTGCCATATTTCGCCTGAACCTCGGCGCAACTACGCGAATTCCTCATCATGCCGTTTTCCATGGCGGCGCGATGGGCCATCGGCTGCACCTCGGCGTCGCTTGAGGCCGGGTAAAGCTTGAGGAACTGATCGGCATCGGCGCCGTACATCGTCCGCGCCATCGCCTGGTAGTCCGCGAGCGAGCGGGCGCGGGTGAGCGGATAGCGCGCCGAATCGATGTCATCGCCGTTGGAGCTGGCGATAACAGGCACGTCGCTCGCCTGGTGACTGGCGAAGGCCTGCTCCTTGGTGCCTGTCCAGAAATAGCCGTCGATCACCGAGGGCGCCCGCACGCCGCGGACGCTTAAGCCCAGCTGGTTTTCCTCCTGCAGCGCCAGGATGCGGTCGGCCGACACGTTGCGCATGGCGGCAAGGTCTGCCGCACCAAGCCGCTTCTGCAGATCGAGCCCGGCCTTCTCGCCCTCGGCCAAGGGCTCGACCCCGCCGATCATGCCGGTGCCACCGAAGTTGCACGCACTGGTCATCATGGCGCCGCGGAACAGTCCCTTCGACAACGGGCTGGTGTATTGCGCGGCCACGGAACCCGCGCCGAACGACTGTCCTGATATCACCACCTTGTCCGGATCGCCGCCGAATTTGGCGATGTTGTCGTGGATCCATTTGAGCGCCGCGTTCTGGTCGAGGTAGCCGTAATTGCCGGAATGGCCGCCCTGCTCCTTGGTCAATTCGGGATGCGCCATGTAGCCGAGCATGCCGACGCGGTAGTTGAAGTTGACGAAGATGGCGCCGCGCTTCGCCATGTTCTCGCCGCCGTAATTGGCCATGCCGGACGAACCGAGCGTGCCGCCGCCGCCATAGATGAAGACGATGACCGGACGGCCGTCGCCCGGCTTGGCGTCGGCCGGTGCCCACAGGTTGAGATAGAGGCAGTCCTCGCCGGTCGCCTCCTCGCCGAAGTAGTGGTTGATGTCGTGGGCGCGCAGCACCTGGATGCATTCGGGCCCCTTGCGGTCGGCGTTCCAGACCCCGCCCCAGTTGATCGGCTGCGGCGGCTTCCAGCGCAGTTCGCCGGTCGGCGGTTTTGCGAAGGGAATGCCGAGATAAGCCTTCACGCCGGAACCGAGCCTGGTGCCCGACACCTTGCCGCTGGTGATCGCCACCGGATCGCCGGGCAACGGCATCATCGCATCGGCGAAAACAAATGTGGTCGAGGCGAGCAGCGCGCCCGCCAGCGAAATCGCCCATGTCGCGAATGGCGTGAGGCCCATCGCTCATTCTCCCTGTGTTGATTTTTACCGCGAATGGCTCGCGGGATCTGTTGGGGGAACGATAACCCATCGGCGCGGCAACACAATTACCGGGGCGTTGCAGGGGCATAACATGATGTTATTTTTTGACGGCTCTTGCATCGCCGTCGAGCGCGGTATTTCTCTGTCGCTGCGAGCCGAAATCTGATTGAACGCCAATCGGTCATATGAACCGGTCTCGGCGGTGATTTCGCATCGACAGCTCGACGCTGATTGGATTGACCGCGAGCTCTCGGGGAAAGCTGCTTTCCTCGTTAAATTGCCCTGCCATCCGGTTTGCCGATCACGCAACGCCATGCCGCCAGGCGCTCGGCGGGATGTTGCTTCATCCATTCCGCGAGCTGCGGCGCGCCCATCAGGCAGGACTGCATTGACACCTCCGCGAAGTCCGAGGTGGTGACGGTCTGCTCGCGGCAATTTGCCGGAGAGGAGAGGCTGCAGAGCACGGCGATGATCTTGATCACGACAGCAGTATCCCGTCGTTGCGGCGGGCGTTGGCGCCGCTGACCGTGCGACTTGCCGGTGGCTTGTTCTGCTTCTCACCGACCGGATCAGCCTGCGGGAAGATGCTGTCGTATATCGCGCGGGCCTCTCGGATCAGGCGGGCTCGCTCGCGCTCAGACTTTGGGACAAATCGAATAGTTTCGGCCATATTCGCTCCAAACATTGGTTAGAGAAGGATTCCGGCAGGCAGAGAACAGGCCTGTAATCCGATGACGGTTATCATCTCATTTCGACCTAAGGCATCACCCCCAACTTTGAAGGCGTGCAGGCGGTAACGCAGGGATAAAAAGCCCGTGACCGGGCTGCGCGTCGTGCGTGAGGCTGGGAAAGGCAATTCGAATGACAAGGGGCGAAAGCACCTGACAGGAGCGCGCCAGGAACGAAATGAACAATGAAATGCATGGTCATGGCCACTATGCTGCTCCTCGACGCCACGCCGACCGCACAAACCACAGGTGCTTACAGCTTTATTCCAGCCACAGAGTCACCTGCCGAATGTTCCACGGCCATCGCCATTTGTGACAAAGCAATATTCAGGCCACTAACACATCCGTATTAGACCTAGGTACGGCCGTTTATGCACACGTTAGCGGCCGAACGTATTGAGAGGCCACGCTTTTGCAGGAAGCGCCGGCGCCGCGACGGGCCGCCTCGCCGAGCCCCGCTGATATCTGAGGATTGTTTACCCGCCGCCGGACGTTAGGCAGACTGCGCAACAGAAACAGAAGTGAATGTCATGTTCGTTTGACAAAGCGTAACGCGCGCTTCTCGGCACCTGGTTTTCCAGGGTTGCTTGACCAAGCTCTGGCATCGCGGAGACGTAACATGATGTTATTTGAGAGCACGGAGCGGCTTAGCGACAGCCGCTCCGGAGTCGACAGCCGTGAATGGCAACTACCCCGCACCGACTGCGGAATGTCTGAACGCGATCAGGGTGACGGTGCCGCCGTTCGCGATTGCGAATCTTTTGGTTGCGGGATCGAAGGCCATGGGAGGCGGCTTCGCTTCACCATCGACACCCAACATGATACTGCCGACCTGAAGGCCTGACTGCAGCTCGGACCACATATGGACAACTTCGCCGGTCGACAGATCGACCAGCTTTGGGTGCCGATAGAGCGAAAGCACGTAGCGTTGCCCGAGTGACAGAATTGTTCCAGGCGGTTCGTCCAACTGGAAAGCCCGAAGGCAGGTTCGCTTGCTCACGTCGTAGACGGCCAGCCCACGCGGACGCAGACGTGGTTCGACGTCACCCTCGACATCCTGCGCCTCGGGCGCGGCCGAAGCCGCTACTGCCATGCGATCTTCATCCAGCCAACAGGCCGAGCTCTCCTCGGTTAAACCCGGGTTGAACGATTCAGACAACGCTGCGCCGCTGTCGAGGTAATGCGGATCCGCGAGGGCTTGCGCAACGTCGAACCACTTCACCTCATCCAGCGGATGCCATATCCAGCCGGCGCTGAGCAATCGTTTTCCATGGGGGCTGGCCGCCAACCGCGAGTGGAAGAAATCGGACGGTTTACGATCGGTTGACGCGGTGAGCAGTCGTCCGGTTTCCGCCTCCTCCAATTCGACGCCGCAATAGTTTCCGGGGCAATGCGCAAGCAGGACGCGGCCCTCCGGATCATTGAACAGGGCGACCGGGTATTCGTACGCTTCCGCATGATAGAAGCTGCGGTCGATTTCACGAACAATCCGTCCGTCATGGAGCAGAAGGCCCTTGGTACCCAGCCTTTCGTAGACCACGGCAAAGCGGCCATCGGGCGATGCCGTCGCGGCGTCGAAACGGTAGGCATACCTCACATTTGCGGGCCGCTCCATGCCATCGGATGCGAACACACGGCCACCACCGACCCAGTCAACGAGTTCATCGCCACGCCAACAGAGCGAGCGGATACCGGTCGCATTGAAGCTGGATTGCGTAAAAAGGGCCATGAGGCATCGTAGCATGCGTCGGGCCCGTGCAATAGATGCAACGCCAAAGCCGGAGAGTGTCGGTCGCTCGCCCAGACTAAAAGCGCATGATGAACTCGCAACTGGCCGACTCCGGGCACGATCTTCCGAGGCAAGCCCAGGGGCGCGCTTCCGGCGCTCATCCGCTACCCGTTGAGAATCGACTCCCCATCCAGGTGCTGCGGGAAGAAAAAGAAATTGTTGACGTAGGCCTTGCCGCTTCGGCGGCCGCCGTCGGGAAGCAGCGCGCGGGCGTCCTGCAGATTTTCGGAACGGAACTGGTCGACCGGGACCGCGCTGCCTTCCTTGAGGAAGAAGCCGCGATACCTCCTGTTGGCAAAGAACTCGAAGATCGACCGGGTCGCCGCAACGCGGTGGCGGTCCTCCGCTTCGACCAGGAAGACCGGCTGGCAGTGCTCCAAGAGTTCGACCGCGCCGTTCAGCACGCTCAACTCGTGTCCCTCGACATCGATCTTCACGAAGGCAACGTCCTGGTCGACAATCGCATCGAGCCGTGCCGTCGGCACGTGGACCGAAACCACGTCGCGGTTCAGCGTGCCGACCGCGGGTTCCAGCGACGCCAGCCCGTAGATCGGCTCATGCTCGCCCTGCGGAATGAACAATTCGGCGCTGCCGCTCTGGTCGGATAATGCAATCTCGTGAACGCTGACGTTCGGCGCCGAGGTCTTGCGCAGGATATCGGCCATCTGGTGCGACGGCTCGAAGGCATAGACCTTCCGCGACAGCCGCGCCAGCTCGCGGGTATAGAGGCCGCAATTGGCGCCGACATCGACGGTGACCGCGCCGCCCGGCACGATCTTGTCGAGATATTGGAGCTCCTGCTCGGCCGACTTCGGATGATGCATCAGATGCCAGCGGACCCAGAGCGATGGAAACGTTTGCTTCAGCAGCGCCTTGATTCGTCGCCGTGCATTCATCTCGGCCACCTTTTGCTTTCTATTGTCGATCGGGCGTTCGAGGGGTCGACGGCGACTTTGTTCCGGCGTCCGGCCTTGCCGCAGGGCAATTTCGCCAGGTTCGAAGCCCGGACCTGATGCCGGGTACCCTCGAAAATCTAGAAGCCGTTGCCGGACAGGAATTCCTTCCGGATGGTGCGTGCGATGATCACGATGTCCATCCGCAGCGACCACTTCTCGATGTAGTCGAGATCGTAATCGATCCGCGAGATGGCGCGATTGGGCTCGATCGTGCTGCCGCGGCAGCCGCTCACCTGGGCGAGGCCGGTGATCCCGGGCCGCGCGGTATGGCGCTGAAAGTAGTACGGCACGAGATCCTCGTAAGGCAACTCCGCGGCCAGCATCCCCGGAACGTGCGGCCGGGGTCCGACCAGCGACATGTCGCCCTTGATGACATTGATGAGCTGCGGAATTTCATCGAGGCTGGTTTTCCGCAGCAGCTTCCCGATCGGGGTGACCCGCGCATCGCCGCGCACCGCCTGCTTGACGCCGCGCGCATCGCCCGCATCCGTGCGCATGGAGCGAAATTTGTAGATCCTGAAGAACCGGTTTCGATAGCCGTAGCGGTACTGACAGAACAGCACCGGCCCCGGCGAGGTGAGCTTGATCGCGATCGCTACCGCGATCAGCAAGGGCGCGAAAAACAGCAAGGCCGAACCCGCAACCGCAATATCGAACAGGCGTTTGCCGATCGAGGCTGACGGTTCGCATCGCGCCGCACGCCCCGAGCGCCGGCTTCGATAGACGCGGCTGCCGGGACATTCGACCGGCCGCACCGATATGAAACGCCGCTGCTTTCGGAGTGGCTTGACATTGTCCTGATTGGAACGGATTGCGACGGTAGCAGCCATTGCTCTCGCCTTCTGCTTGATCCCGGTAACGCCACGCGGCGGAACACCGCGCGTCGTGCGCAACGACACAACCTCTTACGCCGGTGAAACTCTCGCGAGAAGCGATGCTTCACCGGATACAGCACGATGGCCTGACGCGGCCTCTCGCCTTCCCCAGAACTTTTCTGACCTTCGTGAGCGAAATGGGGCGGCAAAACGAAAAAATCGCGCACGGATTCGACGAGCGGCGCGGCAACCAATGGTGCGACGCGGGAAATCGTTTTGATCACAAGGCGCTTAGTTCAGTTTGCCTGCTTCTTGTGCTGCGCTGGTTTCGACGCAGCCATGCATAATCGCAACCACGGGACCGGCGGAACAATCGGACCGGATGTTGCAACAGAACAGCGCTGCGCCATCAAGGTATCCTTACGGCGTTGTTTTGAGTTATCTTCCTCACCGAAAAATAAATGACGGCTCGTAGTCTGCCTGGCGCAATGCCGACGATCCACGTCGCGGATGTGCCAGTGGTCGCGAAGCTTCAACGGGCGGAAACGACGGCAGCTCACGAGCCGCTTGTCTCGGAAACGTCTTCCAGGGAGGCGGCGATGATCGCTGAACATGCAGACCGCCGCGTCCTGCATTTGCCCGAGCCGAAACGTGATCCGCCCAACCGCAGGCTCAGGAACCAGATCCTGGTGGCGAACCTGATCGCGTGGATTGCGATCATCGTCATGATCCGCCTGATTTTTTTCTAAACACAAACCAAAGACAGCAGATTCTGCATCAGGTTCTCGCGCGCTTGCCACATTTGACCGCGGAACTGTTCCGTGATCGAAATCCGCCGGCCATGCGACCGAGGTCCGCTGCCCATTCGCCGTCCGCCGCCGCTTCAACGCCGGCAGATGTGCGCATTTATGCCATCGGCGATATTCATGGCCGCGCCGACCTGTTGCTGGAAACCATCGCGCGCATCGACGACGACCTCGAACGCCGGCCGATCGGGCATGCCGTTGAGGTTTATCTGGGCGACTACATCGATCGTGGCCCGGATTCAAGAACCGTCATCGATCTGCTGGCAGCCCGGCTGGTGCAAAATCGTGCGGTATGCCTGCGCGGTAACCACGAGGCCTTGATGGAGGACTTCCTGCGTGATCCGGCCAGCCTTCGTCCGTGGCTGAGTGTGGGCGGCCTGCAGACGCTGGCATCCTATGGCGTCGAACTGCCCTGGCGGACCAGCGAAACCCAGGCCGATCTGCAGCACCGCTTTGGCCGATCGTTTCCCCGGGCCCACCAACTGTTTCTGCAATGCCTGCGCTACAGCTTTCGTTGCGGGGATTTCCTGTTCGTGCACGCCGGCATCCGACCCGATATCCCGATCGAACAGCAGGATTGCCACGATCTCATCTGGATTCGCGACGAATTCCTCGACTCCGACGCCGACCACGGGAACTTCATCGTTCATGGTCACACGCCCGTTCCGCATCCCGATATCAGGCACAATCGCGCCAACATCGACACCGGGGCGTGTTGGTCGGGAATCCTGACCTGCATCGCGATCGAGGGCACCACGATCCTGGTGTTGTGAGAAACGCCTGCCCGGACGTGGCCGATGGAACTCGCGGTGGCGTGTCGGAGACCGCCTCACATTTTTTTGCCGTCTTTGCCCGACTATCATGGCCGGCAAACGCCAGGGCTTTGGTGGGGTGCCTTCATGCTGCAGCAATTGACCCGGGTCGCCGGGCTGTCGTGTCTCCTGTTCCTTGCTGCGATCGCCGCGACCATCGGTCCGCCGGCGAGCAGCCTCGCGCAGGCGCAGCGGCCGTCGCCCGACGCCGCGGCCGCAAGCTATGCGCTTGGTCCGAACGACAGAATCCGGCTGAAGGTGTACGGCGAGCCCGACATTGCCGGCGAGTACGAGGTCGACAGCAACGGCCAGGTTTCGATTCCCCTGGCGGGGCACATCCGGGCCGCCGGCCTGACGACACGGCAACTCGAGCGTTCGATCGCCGCGGCGCTGGCGAAGGGAATCGTGCGTGATCCGCGCGTCAACGTCGAGATCGCGCTCTATCGGCCCTATTACATTCTCGGCGAGGTCAAAAAGGGCGGCGAATATCCCTATCGTCTCGGCCTGACGGTGATGGACGCGGTCGCCAGCGCCGGCGGATTCACCTATCGCGCCAACGAGAACAAGGTCTTTCTGCGGCGATCGGGTGCCGGTGCCGAAGAGGTTTATCCGCTCGACGCCCCGATTCTGGTTTTTCCCGGCGACAACATCCGGATTCCGGAGCGCTATTTCTAACGTCGCGCGATCGCGCTTGCATCGAATGACACTGCCACTTGAACCGGCACGACGTCGAGAGTCGGCGTCGCCATAGTGTCGTCGCTTTGCGGTGCAAATTTTCTTGCAGTGCGGAAAACTTTTTTCCGTCACTCGCGTTGCAAGCAAAGGAGGGGACCTCCCGATCCGACGATGCCATGTTCCGGTGATGGCGACAAAGCTAAGGACGACGAGAGGGTGACGCCTTTGTGAGCGGCTCACGATGTTTTTTTGGGCGGCCGGTGGTGCATCGACGCGGTTGAGAGTGCCGACGGTTGACACTGCCGGCAACGGTCGCTTCCCACAAAGGACAGGTAATGAGCTGTGCGTTTTCGTTTTCACGGTTGGACGCGGATGAGGAGCGCCGCGGGACGTCGCGCCCGGCAGCCGCGCTGCGCCGGCGCAGTCTCAAGATCGCGCCGGTGCCGGCCGCCGCGATCGTGCTTGGCCTGGTGTCTCCGGCGGCGAATGCCCAGGTGGTGCCGTCGACCAGCGAAGAGGTCGCAGCCCCCTGGAACGCGCAACGCGTGTTCGAGTCGCCGCCGCTGCCGAACCTGACCGACCCGGATAGCCGCGAAGAGGTGCCGCCCGAGGACACGCCGGTGAAGAACAGACAACAGCCTGGATACGAGCCGGTCGGCATTCGCGCGGGATCGTGGATGTTCAGTCCTTCGCTGATTTCCGGCGGCTTCTTCGACAGCAACGTGTTCTCTTCGAACACCAGCAAGCGCTCGGATTTCGCCGCGGTGTTCGAACCTTCGCTGCGCGCCCATACGCTATGGGAACGCCACGGCATCGATCTGCGGCTGGATGCGCAGTCGACCCTCTATCGCCAGAACCCCGGCCTCGATCAAACCAATGCCAGCCTCAAGGGCAACGCCTGGTTCGACATCGCCCATGATATGGCGGTCCTGACCAATTTTCAGGTTGCCCATCTGAACGAAGGCGTCGGCACCCTGAGTTCGCCGGCAAACGCCGTGCAGCCGACGCCGTATGACCTTCTGTCGGGCGACGTCACGCTGCGCAAGGAGTTCAACCGGCTGACGACATCGATCGGATTTCGCACCGATTCCTACAATTTCGGTTCGACGCGGGCGCAGGATGGCAGCGTGATCGATCAAAGCAGCCGCGACGGCCAGATCTATGCCCTTCACGGCCGGATCGACTACGCGTTTTCGTCGACGCTCGGCTGGTTCGCCAGCGCCGAGGGCAATGAACGCAATATCCGCGGCGTCCCCGGCCAGACGCTCGATTCGGCAGGCTATCGGGCGCTGTCCGGCGTCAAGGTCGAGTTCACCAGCCTGCTCAGCGGCGAATTCGGCGCCGGATATGTCCAGCAGCGGTTCGACGATCCGACCATCGGCACCATCGCCGGCCCGTCATACCGCGCGCGACTGATCTGGCGGCCGACGCGCCTCATCGATGTCCACCTCAATGCCGAACAGCTCGTCACCGAAACCGCCGACACCAGTTCGGTCGGCGTGCTCGCCGATGCCGTGCAGCTCGGGGTCGATTACGAGCTGCGCCGCAACATCATCGTGTCGCTCAACGGCGGCTACGAGACCGACCGCTTCTTCGGTCAGGCGCGCAAGGACCACGTCACCACCACCGACGCCAGCATCAAATATCTGCTCAACCGCTTCGGCGCGATCTCGCTCTATCATCGCTATACCGCGCGCAACAGCGACATTCCCGCCTTCAGCTACGACAAACACCAGGTAGGGATCAATGTTACAGCGCAATTTTGACCCGCCCGCGGACGCAGCGGAAGATCCCGCCGCGGGCGGGCGCGAGTGGTCGCGGCAGCCGACCGTGGACCTGCGCGAGATGGCGCGGATCCTGCGCCGCCGCTGGCGGCTGGTCGCCGCGCCGCCGCTCGCGCTCGCCGTGCTGGCGCTGATCTACGTCCTGTGCGCGACCACATTATATACGGCGACTTCCACCGTGCTGGTCGATCCGCGGCGCTCGACGGCGATCGAACAGAACCAGGCGGCGTTGTCGATGTCGAACTTCGGCACCGACGACGCCACCATCGAAAGCGAGACCCTGCTGATCCAGTCGGTCGCGATCCTGCAGCGGGTGGTAGAAAAGCTGAAGCTGACCGACGATCCGGAATTCGTGCCGGCCCCCGGGCTGCTCGATCCGATCAAGCACCTGTTCAGCAGCAGCGGTCCGGCGGCGGGCGCCAGCCCCGCGGAAGCCGCGAAAGCGCGGGCGGTGGAGATCCTGCAGAAGCGGATGAAGGTAACCCGGCAGGGCACCACCTTCCTGGTCGACATCTATGTCAGCTCGCAATCGCCGCGCAAGGCCGCCGACATCGCCAATGCGGTGGCCGAGAGCTATTTCGAGGAGCAGGTCCGCGCCAAGAATGACGCGACGCGGATCGCCTCCAACTGGCTCAACGGACAGATCGACGGCTTGAAGTCGCGGGTGGTGGCGGCGGAACGGGCGGTCGAGGATTTTCGTTCCGCCAACAACCTGACGGTGTCGCAAGGCGTCACGGTCAACGACCAGCAGATCACCGACCTCAACAACCAGCTGATCGCCGCCCGGGTGCAGACCGCCGAGGCGCGCGCCAAGTTCGACCAGGCCCAGCAGCTGAACAAATCCGGCAACGACCCCGGCGGCTTCAGCGCGGCGATCTCGTCCGATATCATCAGCAAGCTGCGCGCGCAATATGCCGATATCGCCAAGAACGAGGCCGACCTGTCGAGCAAGTACGGGCCGCGCCATCCGCAGGTCGCCAACGTGCATGCGCAATTGCGCGACACCCAGCGGCTGATCAACGAGGAAATCCAGCGCATCCTGCAAAGCGCCAGGCACGATTACGATGTCGCGCGCTCGCGCGAGGCATCGCTGCAGCAGAGTTTCGACCAGCTGCAGGGCGTCTCGAGCTCGTCCGGCCAGTCGCAGGTACGGCTGCGCGAACTGCAGCGCGAGGCCGAGGCCAACCGCACGCTCTATGAATCCTATCTCGCCCGCTCCAAGGAAACCACGGCGCAGGAGAGCCTGGAGATGCCGGACTCCCATGTCGTCACCAAGGCCAGCATTCCGATCGCGCCGTCGTGGCCGAAAGACATGCTGATCCTCGGCCTTGCGCTGACGCTCGGCCTCGGCGCCGGCATGCGTGCTCGCCTTCCTCGCCGACTATCTCGACCAGCGCGTCAAGACGCTCGAACAGGCCGAGCAATTTCTGGCGTTCCGGCGCTTGCGGCGGTGCCGCTGGTCGGCGCGCGCGAACTCGCGCGCCTGGCCAAACGCGGCCGCAATGAACTCGGCCGCTACGACCCGAGGACGACCACGCTGTTGCCGGCCATCGCTGCAGCCGCCCTTGATGCGCTACGCGATCGAGGAGCCCGGCACGTTCTTCGCCGAGGCGATACGCGCCATTCGCCTCGCGCTTCAGCGCACCATGCGCGTTCATCCGATCAAGGTCGTGCTGGTGACATCGGCGCTCGAGAACGAAGGCAAGACCACGCTGGCCGCCAATCTCGCGCAGTCGATCGCGACGCTGGGCATCCGCACCCTGCTGATCGACGGCGACCTCCGCAACCCGCAATTGACCCGCGCGCTGTGCCCGCATGCCGACATCGGCCTGCTCGAAGCTCGCGATGGATCGCGCCACCCCGGAACAGGCCATCCTGGTCGACCGCAGCACCGGCCTTTCGATCCTGCCGTCGACCACGGTCAAGCAGGCCGACCTCATCACGGAACTGATGTTCTCCGAACGGATGGTCGACGTGCTCGACCATTTGCGTCACCGCTACGAATTGATCGTCATCAACTCGCCGCCGCTGGTGCCGCTGGTCGACGGCCGCGCGCTCGCCGAACTGGCCGATCGCATCATCCTGGCACTGGCCTGGGACCAGACCCCCGGCGAGGTGCTTTCTCACACCATCGACCTGCTGGCGCCGGTCCGCGACCGGGTCCTCGGAACCGTCCTGACCCGGGTCGATCTCAGCCGGCTGCGCTTCTACGACTACTATCGCAGCTCGGCCTATCTCAAACCTTACGGCACCGCCGAGCTCACCGCGGGAGCGGCGCAGTGATGCCGCGCCGCCTCCGCCGTCGGGTCGGCAGCAGCGACGCCGGCGAAATCCTTTCGCGGCGCCGATCCTGCCAGGCCGGAATCCGCCGGCCGCCCGCCGTGCCGCCGGCAAGCCCGCCGAGGCGCTGCGACCGATCGACATGATCATCGCCGGGCTGATGATGCTGGCGATGATCGCCATCTTTACGGTCTCACCCGCGATGCTGACCAGCTGGAAGATCCACTATCTGACCACCGGCGGCAATGTTCTGGAGAAGTTTCATCCGGCGACCTACTTCGCCCTGCTCGCCTTCTTCCTGCTGCTCGTTCGTAACGGCGACCCGGTCGGCGAAATCAACCGGATGTTCTCCGAAGCCAGGCTTGTTGCTGGTCTATCTCGCCTGCTGGCTCTGCCTTTTGATCCAGATGCTGGTGCTCGAACGCCCGTTCACCGTCATCATCGACACCTTCCTGCTGCCGGTCGTTCTGTGCCTCGTGATCTGGCGGCTGTCGCCGGCGCAGAGAAGGCCGATGGTGTGGACGATCCATCTCACGATCCTGATCAATGTCGTTCTCGGCTATTACGAATATTTCTCCGGCCACCGGCTGATTCCGCTGACGCTCGGCGGCGACCTGGTCGTGCTGGGCGAGTGGCGCTCGTCCGCCCTGCTGGGCCACCCGCTCACGGCGTCCGGCCTGATCGGCGCTTACGTCCTTGCGCTGGTTCTGCGTCCCGCGATGTGTCCGCCGGTCATGCATGCGGCTGCCGCTGATCGCGTTCTGCCTGGGATCGCTGATGGTATTCGGCGGCCGGACCGCGCTGGTCACGGTATTGGCGATGATCGGCGGTTTCGCCGCGATGGAAATATTGCGGATCCTGCGCGGCGGCCGCACTTCGCTGCCGGTCGCGGTCGGCGCCATCTGCCTGCTGTTCGTCGCCGCCGCCGGCATCTTCGCCGCCCTCGATCTCGGCATCTTCGACAAGATGCTGCTGCGATTTTCCTCCGACAAGGGCAGCACGCTGGCGCGTTATGCGACCTTCGACCTGCTGTCCCATTTCGACTGGCGCGAACTGATCCTGGGCCCGAACCCGGTGCGGGCCAATGCGCTGCAAACCCAGTGGGGCCTGCAATTACGGGATCGAGGATTTCTGGATCTCCTGCATCGTGCAGTTCGGCATCATCCATACCGATCCTGCTGACGATCGGACTGGTCGGCCTGTTTGCCGAAATCCTGCGGCGGGCAAGCGGCGCGGCATGGGCGATCGTGCTGCTGATTGTCATTGTCGCGGCAAGTTCGGTCAGCTTTTCATCGAAGAACATCCAGCTCGCGCAGTTCGTGCTTCTGATCACGCTGCTGTTGCCGCGCGAGCGGCGCATCGCGGCTGCCGCGGACTCCGGTTCGCGCGGCCGGCGCCGCTCGATACCTGTCGCCCTTGAGGTCAGGACACCGCATGTCGATCTATGTCGATCACACCCATCTCGGACGTCACGTCACCGGCCTCGAACGCATCACGCTGGAGCTGTTCTCCGCCTCCGCACTGGCGCCGCTGGATATTGTGCCGGTCACGGCACAGGGCACACGCCAGATGGTGACGAAGCAGACCTTCGGTCTGCCGGTGCGGCTCGCGGCCTCCTTGCTCGATCCTGCTGTGTCCGGGCTTTCCGCCGAGCCCGTTGCTGCGGCCGTTTGCGTCGCGCGTGCTGCCCTATATTCACGACATCTTCCTGCTGTCGCGGCCGGCCGACCTCAACCGGCGTGCCCGGCTCTACATGGCGGCACCCTTCCGCCTGGCGCTGCGCCACTACCCGCGTTTTCTCGCCAATTCCAGCGATACCAGGCAGAAGCTTGCCGCCCATTGCCGGCCCGACGCCGCGATCACGCTTTATCGGCCGCCGGTCCGCAACGTGTTCGATCTCGATTCGAAGGCGCGCGCCGGGCGCGACCGCCGGCCGCTGCGGCTGGTGGCGCTTGGAACCGTGGAGCCGCGCAAGAACTTTGTCGCGGCGGCGAGGATAACCGGCGCGTTGCGCGCGCACGGCTTTCCCGGACGCAACGCTGGACATCGTCGGGCGGCAGGGCTGGGGCGACGACTGGCAGCAACTTGCGACCTTTCCCGGCGTGACGCTGCACGGCTATCAGCCAGGCGAGCGCGTCAGGCAACTGCTTGCGGACGCCGACCTCTTCATCTGCACGTCGCATGACGAAGGCCTGGGTCTGCCGCTGCTCGAGGCGCAATATGGCGGCCTTCCGATCATCGCGCCCGACGCCGCGATTTTTCATGAGGTGCTCGCCGGCTCCGGCATCTTCGTCGATCCGGCCGACCCGGCCGCGGCCGCAACGAAAATCGCAGCGATGCTTTCCGCCTCGGAGTGGCGATCCCGCTACGTGGCGCTGGCAGCACAAAACCTCGAGCGCTGGAACACGCTGGCCAGAGCCGACCGCGACGCCGTCATCAGCCTGATCGCCGGGCTTTCCGGACGGCGGGCGTCGGCGAAGGACAGCATATCGCAAGCGTCCTGTTGAGCGCGAACGAATCACCGATGACCTTGATCGCGAGAGATTCAGTTCAGTCGTTTGCGGAGCAGGATTCGCGATCCAGCGCCGCGAGCCGCGATGTCGTCATCGACACCATGCGCGGCATCGCCATCCTGATGGTGATCGGCATCCATTCCCTGCAACCCCCTCTGCAATCGTGGGAGACCCTGATCGATGCCGGCTTGCGGCCGTGCGTGCCGATCTTCCTGTTTGCCTCGGGATATCTCACGGCGCGCTCGGGCAGGTTCCGCCTGGCAAGCGGCTGAAGGCGGCCCTGATCCCCTATGCGATCGCCTTCGTTGCGGCCTACATCTACATGGCCCTGCACAATCCGGCGATGGACCATCGCATCACCACGACGCTTGCACGGTTCGTTCTCGCCTATGTGTTCGTCTACTATTACGTCTTTGTCTATGTCGGCTGCACCCTTGCGCTGTGGCTGGTGTTTTCGGCTCGCCAGTATCGGCGAAACGCCGATCCGAACCGCGGCTCGTTGTCCTGCTGCTGCTGTCGATCGCGCTTCGGCCTGATCGCAGGCAAGCTATCTCGACCCGCTGCTGGCGCGGCTGGGCTATCCGGACTCGCTGATCGAGGAAGTCCGGATGCGTGACATTCCGTTCTGGTTCTGCTTTGCGGCGCTCGGGGCGCTGGTCGGACTATCTGGCAAGCGCGCCGGCCTGCGCGAGATGCGGGCGCCGATGCTCGGTGCGACGCTGTTGGCCTACATTATATATGCAGCGGTTCGGCTGTCCGGCCTGGGCGACGCCGCCGATTACGATTCGGTGGCCTTTTTCGGCTATGCCGCCCTGCTTTGCATTGTGCTGCTTGCCCTCGAGTCCAATGGCCGCTGCTCGCCGCGCTGGGTTCGGGCAGCTATTTCATCTATCTCTGGCATATCTTCATCGTCATGTGCTTGCGCGATCACGCCGGGTTGGGCGCGCTGGGAGCGGCCGCCGATTTCGCGATCACCTTCATCCTGACCGCCTCGGGCAGCATCCTTGCGCTTGGGCGGTCCGGCAGGTCGCCCCTTCGCGCCTGATCCGCTGGCTGGGGGCCTGACCATGCTGCTGCGACACACGCTGATGTATTTGCCGGCGCAGATCGTCGGGCCGCTGTTCCAGCTGATCGCGGTGATCGTCTGGACCCATGTCGTCGATGAACACACCCTTGGCGTCATTACGCTGGTCACGGCGACGCATGAGCTGTTGCAGATCGCCTTTCTGACCTGGTGGTCGCAATACGCGCTGCGCTTTTTCGGACGCTACCAGGACCAGGGCGACGCGCCGCGGTTCTATCGCACCGAAAACGCGGTTCTGCTCGCCTCCGTGCTGGTCCAAAGCGTCATCGTCACGGCGGTGCTGTTCGTCGTGATCGCGCCGGACGCCAATGCCGGACTGGTGGTTGCAACCGTCGGCTATGTGATCACCCGGACGCTCAATCTCTATATCGGCGAACGCGCCCGGGTCCGCCACCAGATCGGGGTCTATTCGATCCAGCAGATGGTCGGGCCGGCGGCCGGATTCGTCGTCGGCCTGATCCTGATCAAGCTGATCGGGCAATCGGCGAAGTGGCCGCTTGCCGGTTACGCCGTGGCGCAGTTCGCCGCAGCCGCCATCGTGCTGCCGAGGATCGGCTATGGCCGCCTTTCTGGCCGCTCGACCGCGAAATCGTCGATCATGCGCTGCACTACGGCATTCCGATCGTCATCGGCGGGGCGCTCGGCTGGGTCGGCCTCAACGCCTCGCGCTTCATCATCAACGACATGATGGGATTGGCCGCGGCGGGACTGTTCGCGGTCGGCTACGGCCTCGGTCAGCGTGCCGCCGCGGTCGCGGCCATGCTGGTTACCGCGGCCGCCTTTCCGCTGGCGATCAAGAGCATGGAACAAAACGGCAGCAAGGTCGCGATGCGCCAGCTCGCCGACAACAGCGCGCTGTTGATCGCGATCCTGGCACCCAGCATCACCGGCATCTATATGCTGCGCGCCGAAATCGTTCATCTGCTGATCGCGGCGCCGTTCCAGCAGGTGACGCTGGCCGTGCTGCCGCTTTCGGCGCTCGCCGGTTCGATCCGCAGCGTTCGCGCCCATTTTGTCGACCAGACCTTTCTGCTGCACAACCGCACCCGGCTGATGATGATCGTCGCGGCGATCGATGCCACGGCGACGGTGGTGCTGAGCTTCATCTTCATCCGCGTATTGGGGACTGGTTGGCGCGGCCGGCGCGACGGTGCTGGCGGGGACTGCGGCTGCAATCGTCAGTTTCATGATCGGGTTTTCGAAATTCGGCCTGACATTGCCGCTCAACCATCTGATCCCCATAGCCTTGGCCACCGCGGCGATGGCTGCGCTGCTCAGCAGTCTTCCGGAGGCACCGTCGCTGGCCGTCCTCGCGGGCCATGTCGTGGCCGGCGCCGTCGTTTATGTCACGGCGCTCATTGCGCTGTACGCGGCGTCGCTGCTCAGGATATTTCGTCTGCGCCAGCAGCGATCCGAATCTTGAGCATGCCCCGTCTCGAACACGTCGTTGCGTCAGTTGCAGCGCCGATCATGTTTTCGACATCATCCATCCCGCTTCGGCCATGTTGTGTTGAGTGAACCGCATGGCAGCTCTCCAACCGGCGAATGCTTTGCCGAAATCTTCCGCATGTTGCGAGACAGCATCGCCATCGTTGCGTCGCATTAATGCTGCCTCATGCTGAGGTGAACGAGGAAGGGTTTTCCGACCTCGGGTTCGATTGAGTTTCCTTTTAAGTTCCCGTCGTCGAAGCGACGGGCACGCTGATGGTATTTTGTGCATGCGCCACTCGACCACGATGTCATCAGGGGATCGACATGTTGGACACGCAGACACAGCGCCACCGCAATCTCACTGTGGATGGCGTTACTATCAACGTTGTTTCGCTGCCCCAGGCGGTCGCATCGATCGTATCGGCCGCACAACACGGCGATAATTTCAGCGTTTGCACGCTCAATCTCGATCATGTCGTGCAATTGCAGCAGCGGTCCGACTTCCGCGAAGCCTACCGGCGTGCCCGATTCGTGACGGCGGACGGCTTTCCGATCGTGGTGCTGAGCCGTTTGCTGGGCGTCCGGATCAGACGCACGGCAGGCTCCGATCTTATCGAGCCGGTTTGCCGGCAGGCGCGCAGGAAGCATCTCCCGATCTTCATGATGGGCTCCAACGCGCGCACGCTCGCGATCACCGCACAGCGTTTATCCGAACAATTCAAGGGACTGGAGGTCGCCGGCACCTACGCTCCGGGCGCCAATTTCGATCCCTATTCGAGCGAGGCCGATATCGCGATCGACCGCATCCGCGCCTCCGGCGCCAGGCTGTGCTTCGTCGCGCTCGGCGCGCCGCGCCAGGAATTGTTCGCGGCCCGCTGTCTCGATGAACTCAACGGCACCGGGTTGCTGTGCATCGGCGCCGGCCTCGACTTCATTGCCGGCACCCAGACCCGGGCGCCTTCGCTGACCCAGAAGATCGGGCTCGAATGGGCGTGGCGGATGCTGCAGGAGCCGCGGCGGCTCGGACCGCGCTATGCGCGCTGCATGGCGATCGTGCCGCGGCTGGTGGTTGATACCATTCCACAAATCGTCAACGCGCGGATGGGGAAAGCGGCATGACTTCCACACTGACATTGGGGTTGCGCGCGCGAAACGCCGGCCGCATCGAACCCCGATACCAGATCTGCCTGATTCATCCGTTCGACCCCCGTGGCGAGAAAGTTGGCGGACTGGAGACCTACATTCGGGACTTCATCACGTTCCACCCCGATGACACCGATCTGCTCTTCGTTGGTGTCGATTCGGCGGGCGATCTGAAGCTCGGCGAAATTCACCGGCTGACCTTTCGTGGACGAGCGTTCGACTTCCTGCCGATCCTGCGCTACTCGGACCTGCAGGCGCGTGAAGCCGCCCGCAGCATCCGTACCTCCCTGACCGGCCAGTTTTTTGCGGCGCTGCTCCGTCATTTCGGCCTGATCGCGCGACTGATCCGCGCCAGACGATGCTCGATCGACCTGCGCCGCGTCGAATTCTCGTGGCTGCCGGTATTGCTCAGGTTGCCGTTCGTGCAGATGTTGCATGGCGAGGGCGCGCCGAAGGCGCGGATGGATTCGCTGCTGCGGAAATACGCCTTCGTTCACAATGCCGGCGAGCGCTTCGCCGTCGCCACCAGCAGCAAATTCCTTTGCGTCAACCCCTTCATCACGGAGCGGCTGCAGAAGACCTATCCACGTCGAAAGCACAAGATCGACACGCTGTGGACCTGGGTGAATACCGACATCTTCCGGCCACAACCGCTGCCCGCCGCGACTGCGCCGTTTCGGATCGTTTTTGCCGGCCGACTGGACGAATTCAAGGATCCGCCGCTGATGTTCCTCGCCATTGGCCGGCTGCGGCAGCACCTGCAAGGCGGTGTCGAATTCCATTATGTCGGGACCAGCGATCCGCACCGCTTTGCCGAATTCGCCGGGATCGAGGACATCACGGTTCGTCACGGCTTCAAGGACGCGGCGGGAATGGCGGCGACGCTGGCCGGCGCCCACGCCGGCATCCTGACCTCGCAATTCGAGGGGATGCCGCGCTTCGTGCTCGAAACCCTGGCGGTGGGCCGGCCCGTCGTCGCCGTGCACCTGCCCCAGCTCGAACCGGTGATCCACGACGGCGCGAGCGGCTTTCTGGTGCCCCGAGCCGGATCTCCCGAGGACATGGCCGACGCGCTGGCGCAGCGTTTCGTTGATGTCCGCAATGCCATCGCTGCTGGCGCAATGAACCCGGCGCGAATTGCCGGCGCGATCGCCGACTTCACCCCGGCTACCCAGCTCGCGCGCGTGTTTCGCTATCACCAGGAAATCCAGACCGCGCGCGGCATGGCCGTCGCGACACCGGCATAGTGAGGCGGTGGCGTGAACATCCTCCTGCTCACCAGCGAGTTCGCTCCCGCTACCGGCGGCATCGGCACCTATGCGCGCGAGATCGCCGCTGCGGCCACCGGCCTCGGCGCCGATATGACGGTCGTCGCCCCCGACTATGGCGACGATACCGCCGCATTCGATCGCTCGCTGCCGTTCGAGGTCCGCCGCTTCCATGGCGGATTGCATTCGATGCGCGACCTGCCATCCAAAATTCTACTCGCGCGCAGCGCGGTGCGGGCCAAACACTACGATGTGATCCATGCCGCCGACTGGCCCTTCTTCATCCCGGTGGCACTGTCCCGACAGCTGACGGCGGCGCGTCTGTTGATGACCGTCCACGGCACCGAGATCAACGAGACCCAGACGCCGCTCAAGCGACTTGCCATACGAACCTCGGGCGCGTTCGGGCCGCGCACCGAAATCGCCGCCAACAGCCGGTACACCAGAGACCTGTTCCGCGAGCGGTTCGACGTCGACCCACAGCGGATCCGCGCCATCGCGCTGGGCGTGTCGGATTTCTGGTTTGGTCCACACAGTAGCCGCGCCGCGACGCGGGCCGCCTATGGCATCGCACCCGACCGTATTGTCATGGTGACGGTTGCCCGAATTACGGGACGCAAGGGTCATGCGGTCACGCTGGCGGCACTTTGCACGCTGCCCCGGGAACTGCGCCGGCAAATCACATGGCTGGTGATCGGCCCGGACGGTGAGGACAGCCATGTGCAGCAATTGAAGCGGCAGGTCGCAACGGCGGATTGCGACGTCCGCTTTCTCGGTGCGCGGCCAGACCAGGAGATTCGCGACATCTATGGCGCGGCCGACTTCTTCTGCCTGACCGGGGTGGCGGATCCCTCGGGCCGGGTTGAAGGCTTCGGACTGGTTTACCTGGAAGCCGCGGCCGGCGGCCTTCCCAGCGTGGCCACTTCGATCGGCGGCGTTGCGGACGCGGTGCTCGACGACGAGACCGGGCTTCTGGTGCAGCCTCAGGTCGGGGACATCGCCGATGCCATCGCCCGGCTTGCCGAGAATACTGACCTGCGATCCATGCTCGCTGCCGGAGCCTCGGCGCATGCCCGCGCACTGTCCTGGCAGCGCTGTGCGGCCGACACCTATCGGCTGTCGCGGCCGGTCAAGCGGGCCGCCGAGACCAAGGCGGACGACGTCCACGCCGCGGCGCAACCACGCCGCGAAGACGCCACACCGCATGTTGGCGCGGCGTGAGAACGACATGAGGCGGCTGGCGCTCACCGCAGTGTTCCTGGCGCTCGCCGCAGGCAGCGCCCGCGCGGACAATTGCGGCAGGAGCCGGGAGTATCTGCTTGGCAATCTTGGTGGTGACCTCGCGCTGCCGCCCAAGGCCTATGACGATCTGTTCAAGGTATGCATGGCGACCGCCGCGATGGCCAATGTCAAGGACGCCTATATCCTGAAGGACGGCGGCATTGCCGTGATTGCCAAGCAGGACAGCCTGCCGGCGACCGCGGCGACGCTCTCGCAATTCTGCGATGCCCATCCACGGGCCACCTTGCACTTCCTGACCCGCAAGGAGCTGCTCGACGTCAAATCCATCGCCAGCGTGATCAAAATATCGTCCACCTCATCGACATCCTGCCAGAAGATCAAAGGCATTTCCTGAATGACCGCCGTTTCGCGCCGCGAGCTCCTGCAAATGACGGCCGCCGCCGGCCTCGCCGCGGGCCACGCGCCCATGGCGGTCGCGGCGCCGGCGCCAGGCCTCGGCGCGATTGCAGCAAAAAACGGCTATTTGTTCGGCGCCGCGGCGGCGGAGGTGATCGACACGGATGCCGCCTACCGCGACCTCTACGTCACGCAGACCAGGCTCATCACCACCGACGTGGCCCTGAAGATCGGGCGGATCGCGCCGCAACCCGGCCCCAAGCATTTCGAAAGCGCCGACCGGCTATTGGCCTTCTGCCATCAGCATAACATCGCCATGCGCGGGCACTGCCTGATCTGGAACGAATGGAATCCCGATTGGGTGAAGAACATGAGCGCGGCCGAACGGCGCAGCTATTTCGATTCGTACATCGAGGAAGTGGTCGGCCGCTACGCCGGTAAGCTGCAGTCATGGGACATCGTCAATGAGCCGTTCTGGCCCGGGCATCGGGCGCCCGGCGGCTTCCGGCTCGGCCCCTGGTATGACGCCTTCGGGTCCGCCTATGTGAGGCGCGCCTTCGAGCGCGCCGCGCGGGTCGATCGCACCACCAAATTCGTGTTGAACGAGGCACAGACCGAGCGTGACGACGAGCTTGGGCTGGCGGTTCGCGGCGGCCTCTTGAAGCTTGTCGCCGAGCTCAAGAACGCCGGCGTCAAGCTCGATGCCGTCGGTCTGCAAGGTCACCTGCAGCCGCAATACCCGCACGACCCGGCTCGCTTCGACGAGTTCCTGCACGCGCTGGCCGACCTCGGCGTCGATATCTACATCACCGAATTCGACGTCTGTGACGACGTCTTTCCCGATGACGTCGAAGGGCGCGATGCGGCCGTCGCCAGGACGGCCCGGCAATTCCTTGAGACGACGCTGCGGCATCCCGCCGTCAAGGCGCTGATCACCTGGGAACTGGCCGACAACTATTCATTCTATCGCGGCATATACCGCGCCAAGAACCCTACGGCGGCGCGGCTGCCGCGGCCGTTGCCCTATGACGACAAACTACAGGCAAAGCCGCTCTGGAGCGCCATGGCACAGGCCTTCGAGAGCGCCCGGCGCCCGGCGCCCGACCTGCCGACAAGCGGGCGGGCGCGCTGATTGCGTGAAGGAATATGGCATGCAGCTTTCAAGGGCCGTGACGGAAACCGCGTTGTTGCTGAAGCGGCATACGCCGTGGATTTACGCATCGATCCGCAACAACGCGCCGCGTCGATTGCGCTCCATCATCAACGAGCGGATGACGGTGGACAGCCTCGGCACCGACAACCCGAAACAGGTTTTCACCAACATCTTCAGGAAGAACTGGTGGAACAACGACGAGAGTTCGCAGCGGTTGGGGCGCCGAACTGAAGCGGACGGTGTCGATCCGGGCCGAACTCCCCAACTTCGTACGCCGCCACGGGGTCCATACCCTGCTTGACGCGCCATGCGGCGACTTTCACTGGATGCGGCACGTGCAATGGCCGGCCGGCTTCAACTACCTCGGCGCCGACATCGTCCCGGACCTGATCGCCGACAACCGAACCAGATATCCCGGCATCGAGTTCATCGAGCTCGATGTTCTCCGCGACCGGCTTCCCGACGTCGACGCCTGGCTGGCGCGGGACCTGATGATTTATTTCCCCGACGAAGCCATCCGCAATGCGCTCAATAACTTCCGGCGATCCAGGATTCGCTATCTGCTGGCGACCACCTATCCGAATGCGGGGCACAATAGCGATATCCGGTACGGCCAGGTGCGCCACCTCAACCTCTGCGCGCCTCCATTCGGCCTGCCGCCGCCGTTCGAGACCCTGCGCGAGGATGACGATCCGCACACCGGACGGGTGGTCGGCGTGTGGCGGCGGTGCGACCTCGAATGAGGTCGCATCCTTGCCCCGTGCTGCCGGAGACGTAGACCATGATCCGATCGGCTGTTGCCTTGATCCTGCTGTGCACGGGCGTCGCCTGCCCCGCCCAGCAGACCCGGTCATCGGATGCGAGGCCATCGATGCCGTATATCGGTACCGCGGCCATGGACGACGACGGCACCATCTCGTTGCATCTGCGCCTCACCGCCGACGGCAAGGCGATCAGCGACACACTGGTCTACAAGGTCGGCGACCGCGCCTATGACAATGTCCTTCGCCATCTCGGCACGCTGCGTCCGGGCGAGACAAGGGAGTTCAGGCCGTGGAAGGATTGAGTGTCGCGACACCGCGCAACCTGCGGAATTCACATTTTTCTTCGTGAAGAAAAACGCCATGTTGCCGCCGCAAAACCACTCAGAATTCGCGCTACCTGCTGTGCGGAACGTTCGCTTCGTAATCGCGCTTGTGGCCAAGCGTAGCCCCAATGGAGTGTGTCATGCTCTTCGCAACCACCGGACGCCTGCAGTATTCGATTTCGGACATTCCCAATTTCCTGAAGGCACGCACGCTGGCCGCGAAGGCGGATGCCTCGATTGACCAGTCGAAGTTCAAGGAGGTGATCGCCAGGCACAGCTCGGAGGGATACGACAGCTACAAATATTTCGACAAGCAGTCCTGGCTGCGGTCGAAAATGATGCGTGTGATCGAACTGGGGCTCGATAAATCGGCGCCATCGTCGGTGCTGGACCTGGGCTGCGGCGCCGGCTACTTCCTGTATTGCTGCAAATATCTCGGCCATGACGTCCATGGCCTCGACCTTCCGGACTATGAGTTTTACCGCGATATGATCGCGCTTTTCGGTATTTCACGAACCGGCTTCAGGATCGAGCCCGGCAAGAACCTGCCGCCTCTCGGCCGACGCTTCGACGTCATTACCGCGCACCAGATCTGCTTCAATGGCCACAAGACCGAGAATTTGTGGGGAGTTGAGGAATGGGATTTCTTCCTCAACGACCTCGAGGAAAACTATCTCACCCCGGGCGGCACGATCGCGCTTGAATTCAACGAGGAGCCTTCGATCGGCTTCTACACCGCCGAAGTGCGGAAGTATTTTGAATCGCGGTCCACCCGTATGTTTCGCGGCCGGGTGATCATTTCGTTCGACAACCTGCTTTCGCCGTTGCCGGCGGAAACGGGCTTCATCGCCGCGACGGAAAACGCGCTGTAGCGACCGTCAAGACCACAAGCGCGGCCCAGTAATTTTCCGGACCCGTTACTGCCCGAGCGTGCCAGGCCGCAATCACCCGCTACGGGGCAATTCGCGAATTTCCACGGTTCCGCCCGCTTCGAAATGAGGATTTCCTCCCAGCAACAATTTGGCATCGGTGACATCGCGGGCGTTCACGCGGATGTACCCGACCAGATGCGCGGTAAGGGGAGGCACTGCTCCATTCCTTCGCACGCAAACTCCATCGCCGATCAGGCTCCCGCCTTCGAACGATCCAAGGTCCTTCAGTTTCTGAACGTAGTCCTCCCAGGACTGCGCCTCTTCCACGACGGCGTCGTCGTGCATGAAAAAGATAAAGTCGACCATCTCGGCTCTCCCGCATCGTCGAGCAACTCAGCTTAGGGACTTTTGTGGCGCCTTTGGGGGCCTGCTGAATTGCCGGTTTTCAGCCCGAAGTCCGCCAAATTGGCGTCGCAAACCACCACGAATTTGTCACGTCTCCATCATGGAGGGCCCGTGCAGCGTGGGGGTTATTTCAGCCGTGATGGATTCCCTGACCGGATTGGACGTATCGATTTTCCGGGCTTTGAACGATTTCTGCGGCTGGAGCCCGACGCTCGACCGGATCGTTGTCCATCTCGAGGTCCTGAAGGGCTCCCTCTTCATGGGGATCGTGGGGCTGTTGTGGTACTGGCCCGACGACAGAATGCCGCAGCGGCGCGAAACGCTGCTGGTCATGATTCTGGCGGTGGCGCTGTCGCTGGTCGCCAACCGCGTTACCTCGACGCTGCTGCCCTATCGCGATCGCCCGATGTACAGCATCGGAGCCAATGCCCCGACCTTCGAATGGCATGCCGACCTCGAGCACTGGAGCAGTTTCCCGAGCGACAATGCGACCTATCTGTTTTCCGTGGCGGCGAGCATCTGGCTGATATCAAGGTGGTGGGGCCTGCTATTCGGGGTCTTCGCCGCGTTCGCGGCGCTGGCCCGGGTCTTCCTCGGCATCCATTATCCCAGCGACATCCTTGCAGGCGCATTGATCGGGGTCGCGGTGACCGTTGCGGTAAATCGTGAGGCCGTCAGACGATGGGCGGCGGCGCCTGTGCTGGCCTGGGAGGCGCGCTATCCGGCCTATTTCTACGGCCTGTTCCTGCTTACACTTGCGGAAATGTCCGGCGGGTTTCCGAATATGCGGCGCATCGGAGTGGCCATCGTCCATCTCTTCGTCGGATACAACCGATAAGGAGAACGAAGGGAGGTTTCGGCACTGCGGGCGGTCGCGCACCGTTCTGGCGCGGGAGAGTGACGGCGGCGAAGGCGTCGCGGATCTTCGTCGGCTGCCCTTCGGCGGAAATTGAGAGTTAAATCAACACGGCACGCAATTGCCGCCCGCATCATGTCATGCGAGACAGATCGGCGCACCGCTTCCGGTGTCCGCTGCTTTAAAGCATTTCACCCGAGGATTGTGTGAGCCAGTTAACTTGAAAAAATCACAGGCCGCGTTACGACAGCATGGCACGGATCGTCAAATGTTCTGCCAGGCATAAGGTTTTGGTCACAATCAGACTGCTAATCGGATGACGCCGAGACGCCGAAATTAAAGTGATTGAACAGCGAATAAACTGGATTAGAATGTCTCGTCACCATCTGCATCCACAGGTTGTTTTGCCGCATCGACATTAGACGGCCATTTTAGGTAAATGCGCTGAAATTCCGACGCCGGAATTTCCCGCGCCATATTCTGCGCCCACTCGCTTGCGCTCTCACTCCGAGCGTCACGTACAGTGAGGATATGATTATGAGATTCAATAATCTGCGGCAGGAATTGGCAAGCCCGGCAGCGCGTGATCTTCCCGTCCGAATCTTGATTGTTTCCGAAGTGCGCTTCCTTCGTGAAAGCTTGGCCGAACTCCTGGGCCGCGACGATGCGATCTCCATCTCGGGCCTGTTCGGCAAGCTGGAAGAATTCTTGCCGGAAATTCACGCCGGCTCGACCGATATCGTGCTGCTCGACGAAGCGTTTCCCGATGGTCCGGCCGTGATAGGACGAATCGGAATATCGCACCCCAAATCCTCGTGGTTGCAATTGCCGTCGCGGAAACCGCCGAGAATATCATCACCTGGGCGGAAGCGGGGGTTGCGGGATATGTTCCAAGGACCGCCAGTCTCGCCGAGATCGTTCCGCTCCTCGTTGAAATCAGGTTCGGAAAACAACCTTGTCTGGCAAGCGTTGCCGCCGGCCTGCTGCGCCGGCTTTACATTGTCGGCGGAGCCAATGGCGTCATTCGCGAGACCGAGTCCTTGCCGAAGCTCACGGCCCGCGAAGCCGAAATTGCGCAGCTGATCGCCGAGGGGATGAGCAACAAGGATATTGCCCGCCATCTCGACATCGGCGTCGCTACGGCCAAGACCCATGTGCACAATCTTCTCAGGAAACTGAACCTGCAGCGCCGCGGGCAAACCGCGATGTGGATGCGCGAACACCGCGCGATCGCCTGAGCCTGCTCGCACGGGACGGAACGTCAGGAAGCCATCAGACGGCAGTCAGCACGGAGAAGAAGCGGGCGGGGTCGTAATCGGTGATGATCCAGGTTCGGGTGCCCGTGGCCTTGCGCGCGCCCCAGCCGCCGTGCTCATGGAACATCTCCACCTCCTCCCAGGTGCCGATGGCAGGGTCGATGGCACAGCAAGCGGCGAGCGGGTCATGCAGTTTCTTGCCAGCGCGATGGCGGCGCAGGTAAGCATCCATCCCCTGCCAGATCAGCCGTAGCGAAAGGCTGCGATCCTTTACCGCACCGACCCGCGCGTGAAGGGTCGTATCATAAACCACGCCATGGCAGACGTTCTTCGACACCAGAAGCCGCTTGCCGATGACGGGCGAGGCGAGCGCGTCGCGTACCGCGTTGGGGGCACCGTTGAAGTTGAAGGTCGGGCACACGGTTTGTCCCCTGAAGGCCGGCAACTGTCGGTCCGAGGGCACCACACCCTCGCCCGCGAAGCCACCCTGGGCCACCCATCGGCCGAGAGCGAAGCCCTGCTGCGCCAACGCCTCGCCGAGGTTTTTTGGCGGTCCACCGGTCACCAGCGTGGTTGAAGCGTCGCACAGGCGAACCAGCAGCGGTCCCGCGGGCTCGGCCTCGCGGGACGGAGGGATCTCGCCATAGGCGCGATAATGCCAGGCCGACACGCAGTTCTTCGGATGGTCGATGTTGTTGGCGCCAACCGGAATGTCGCGATCAAACCACGACAGTGCCCGCCGAACCAGGCCGATCTGGTCGGGCGTCCCCGGCGTGACGGTCACTGCCAGGAGGTTGACCAGGGGATGCCCGAGCAGCAGCAGCAGCGTCAGGAAATCATCGGGATCGCCGGTCTCCATATCCCAGACGATGTCGCGCTTCGCCGACGTCAAGGCGGCATCTCGTCGGTGTCGGCGACGATAAGGAGACCGAACTGCGCTTCCAGCGGTGCGAGGTCCGCCTGGGTGAGTTCGCCGCGCGTGTAGGATATGTTCACCAGCAGCACCGGCAGGCGCCCGCCGCTCACCTCGAGGATCCGGTCCGGGTCGCGTTGTTCCTCGTCGATCCGTTCAAGCGTGCCGAGCCGCAAAACCCGGTATGACACCCGCTCACCGAGTGCCGCCTTGATGGCGTCTCCAATCGCTTCCATCCGGTCGAAATCGGCCTTGTTGTCGCCGGACGCATCGAGCGAGATGTAGTCACGTCCAGCATTCGGCATCACGGACCTCCGCGTTCGACCAGGATGCGCGCAATCATGCTGCGCGTGGTTTCGTTTGGTTTCGGTTGCAGGACCTCGACGATACGGCCTTCGCTGTCGAAAATATAGACCGGATCGTGGCCGGCGCCCTCGATAATCTGCGCCGCGTCTTCGCCGACAATGAACGGCACGTCGAACGCCGCAGCCTTGGCGTTCTTCAGGCCGCTGATCGGAACGATGCTGCCGCCGGAGGGTTCGCCGATCGCCGGCTCCTTTCCCAGCCCCTCGCGCATCCACAAGCCGAGGAATTCGGCATCGGGATATTTCTTTGCAAGCGGAATGATCGCGTTGTTCTTCAGTTGTGCGACGGACCCTCCCCCTATGTAGGTTTCGGTGAACACGAATCGCCGTTTACCCGCTTTGTAGAGCTCGGCAACCCTGTTCTCGATCTCTTTTACCTCCAATGCCACGGTCGGCTGCTTGATCGCCGCCACCCGCGCACCCAGCTGCGCGTCGCCAACGGTGGCGGTCTCCGCCAGATACGCTCCGCCCCGGTCGGTGCCGAAGATGGCATCGGGCGCGAAGTCGCGCAGGACCTTGCGAAGCGCGGCAAGCTGGCGTGCGTGCGCGCGCAGCACCGTGTCGAGGATCGCGCGTTGATAGCGCTTGCCCACGCGGAGCGCGTCCAGCACCAACTTGCGGGCCTTGTCGCGGGCCGTCTGGTCCAGGCCGGATTCGCGCGTCGCGGCGGGCGAATCGAGTTGCTTCGCCACCGACTTCAAGGTTCCGCGCGCGGCGGCCGCCTCCCTGAGCACATTCTCGGGCGCGGTGCCCTTCGCCAGACTCAGGGCGAAGTCCTGCTCTTCGGGAGTGAGCTTGCCAAAGGCCTCGGCAAATGATTTCAACCCGCCAGCAGTCTCGAACAACTTGCCGACCAGGATCTTCGCCTCGGTGAGCCGCTTCAGCAAGGCCAGCGTCGGCGCGTCCAGCGTGCCCACTTGCTTGGCCGCGGCGAGCAGCAATTCGGGCGGCGTCGGATGCCCCGCCCCGATAGCGTTCAGCACGCTCTCCCGCGCGTCGGGCGTCAGGCTCTCCAACCGGCCGAGATAGGCCTCCAGTCTTTCCACCCCGCCGGCGGCGAACGGGCCGCCCATGGCCTTTGAGGCAACGGCCGGGCTACGGGTCAGCCAGGCGAGCGTGCGCGGCGAGGTGGCAAGGCGTTCGAGTTGGCCCGATTTGACCAGCGCATCCAGCACCTTTTCATCCAGCCCACCCAGCGCGCGGAACAAATCGGTCGGCGGCACTTTTTTAGCCAGCAGCTTCTGCAGCAGTGAGTCGATTTGCTGCTCGCTCGCCGACTTGAGCAGGCGCCGCAGCCCACGCGCGCCTTCGCTGCTGAGTTCCGGACCATATAGATCCAGCAACGACGCATAGGCCCGCGATTCATATTCACGTGCCAGCGTCTTGAGCACATCGGCGACGCGGGAGCGGAAGGTCCGCACCATCGGCGCCAGGACGTCGGGTTGGTTGATCGTGCGCTCCAACGCCGCCTCGACCTCTTCCGTGCCCTCCAGCAAAGCTACCTCAACTTCCGGCAGCGCCTTGCCGGCCCCGAGCAAGGCGCGGGCCGCCTCCAGCGCGGTTCCAGCGCGCTCCAGCAGGGCCCGCAGCGGCGGCGCCAGCAGCGGGATCGCCACGAATTCCATTACCAGGCCCATCAGGAAGCCGGTCTTGAAACGGCTCCAGTAAGCCGCCGGGTTATGGAAGGCTTCGCACTTGCCATAGGAGAACAGGTCTTGTGCGAACAGGTTCATCACCTCCGAGCCGCCAAACCCGACCGCCGTCACGCCGCCGCGCAACATGTATGTGAGCCATTTGGTGCCAACCTTGCCGATCAGTTCGCGCTTGAGCATCTGCCCCGAGAACGCCTGCGCGAGGCCCTTTGCTGCCCCGGACGACATCTTGAACATGGCCGCATCGAGTTCACCCTGAAGGGCCGCAACCAGGTAGCCGTCGAGCGTGCGATCTTCCTTGTCGGTGGTGAAACGGTATAGCACCACGCGCAGCGCCACGAACACCAACAGACTGCCAAGCGAGACTGCGAAGACCTCGATGACCAGGAACGCACCGCCCACCACGGCTTCCGCGAGCACCAGCGTTTCCAGCAAACTAACCATGCGCTTCGCCCGGTACACCTCGAGACGCTGCTCGAAGGCATAGGCCTCCAGTTCCCTGTCGGCGCCGACCGACTCCCATGGCTCGTTGCCAATGCGTCGCACTTCCTGGAAAGTGACGTATGTTTCCGTCACGCCGGCTTCGACACGTTGTTCAAATTTCAGGATGCGGACGCTTTGCTGCAGCGTAACCTTGACGAGATCCTTCTCGTCAGGCGGCTTCGGGAGCTCCTTGACGGCCTCCTCCATCGCCTTGCGGATCATCTCCTCGCGGGTCAGGGTTTCACCTGGGCCGCACGCCATGCGGGCCAGCATATCGCCGACTTTTTTGCGTGTTGGTACGCGCAGCCGCTCGAGTATCTCCGGGCTGAAAGTGTAGATGCGGCTGCTTTCGGACCAGAAGGCATCCACTTCCGCGACCACGCCGGCCTTGTCGTCGGCACTGGTGCCCGCGGCGCGAACGTTCTGGGCAGAATCTCCGTCGATCCAGATTTCCTGCTTTTCGTAGTCGTAATGAAATCGCTTGACGGCGGTGGCGGCGCGCTCGATCGTGCGCGCCAGCGCTGCCACACGCGGGTCATTGGCAAACCGCGTCAGACTTGCCAGCCTGAGCAGATCCCGCCTGCAAAATTGTTTCGAACAAGCCCGGGAGGGTGCGAACGGCTTCCAGAAACACTGTCAGCAATCCGCGGCGATCGAGTTCCTCGAACAGCAATTCGATTAGTGTGGGCGGCACGCGGGCCAAGCTGTCGATGAATGCATCGATCGCCTCGCTCCGGTCATTTCCAAAAAAGCCGTCCGAGAGTGCGAGCATGCGCTTGACTTCGTCGGCCCAGGCGGCGATCACCGCCGCCTTCATGTTCCTCCACGCCTGCTTGCCGAGGTCATCGTCAAACAGGACGCCGACGCTGACGCCCGTTGCCCCCGCGGGCCAGGTTCCGTCTGCCCCGGGACCAGCGATGGCCTTTGGCCCGCTGTCGCGCAGCGACTTCAGGAACTGCTGCAGCGGCGGACGGTATGGCGCCAGTGCGTCGTCGGTCAGTGCCAGCACGCGGCCGAGGCGGCCGAGGTCGACAGCGATCTTCTCGCGCTGGGGCGCCAGCAGCACCGCAAGCGTGCGTTCGGGCACCTTGCGGCGGATCGTGAACTTCTGGGCCACCACGCCAACATTTGAACCGCCTGCATTCGCCTGGATCTCACTCCAGTTCAGACCGAGTCTGAATCCAAACGTATTCGCATCGATCAGCTCGGCCACGTCGCGCAGCACCATGTCCTTGTGGTCGTCCTTGCCGAGCGTCACCACGTCTTCCAGGGTGACCCGCGGCAGCGGCAGAAAGACCATCAGCAGCCACGCCCCCGGCCGCAGGATCCGCTGCGCCTGTGCCGTGTCGGTTGCGGGCCGTTCCTCGACGTATCCGGACGGGGTGAACAAGGGCACTTTGACAGCGAGCGTGCGGTCTTCGTCGACGGCGATGAATTGCTCGCGCAGCCCGCTCCAGCCGTACAGGCCATAGGAAACTTCGGTGGCGGCAAGGGCCGACTGGAATTGGTGGTGGACGTCGTTCGCCAGGCTGACGATTTCGGACTCCAGCAGCACCTCCACCACCCAGACGGTGGCGGGGCGGGCCGTGTCGAGCACCTCGGCATGGAGTGCTCGCAAGTCTGGCTCTTTGGCTCCTGTCGCCGAGACGACGCCGTCATAGACGTCGAAAAAATGCCCGGGTGTGACCCGGAAAGTGGTGCGTGTGCGGACCTTCCATTTCGCCGGGACAGGCTCCGGCTTTACCGCGAGTGGCTGTTTTTTGCCTCCCGATTGGTAGGAGGGCACCGCATAGGTGCCGCTCGCGCGGTCGTACCGGGCCCGATCGAATGGTTCGCGCAGCTGGTTCGCGGCGCCCGGATCGCGGACCAGGCGGTGCCGCTCGCGGCTATCGTCGTCGCTCGAACGATCGCCGACGCGTCGCTTGGCACCAATCGTCTGCGAACGCCCGTCAAGTCCCTTCGCAGACCTCGCCAGAGGCAGCGACTGCGACAGCGCCGCCGCTTCGGTGGCGCGTCGGATGAGCGCCAGCAGGATCTTCGCCTGCTCGCCCGAGAGCCGCCCTTCGACAAGTTGCGGCGGCTGCAGCGCTACGCCGCCGCCGACGGCAAGGGCGGCGGGCAGCACGGCCCGGGCCCGCGCGAACGCCCGCCCCAGACCCCGGGCAAGGATCGCTTCCAGCGTGGGCTCTTCAAAAAGATCGTCGAGCGATTCGCAGTGCAGCGTAATCGGGAACTGCAGCCCTGCCGACGCCCGATCGGTCATCTGCGCACCTGTTGCGAGTATTCGAGCGCCGCGCGTGTGAAAGGAGGAGTACGTAGCTCCGAAATCCGCCCACCGGGCGAAAATGACAGCGGAAGGATAAAGTCCGATCCGTAACGCCGCCGGCGGTCATGCGATCGCTCGAAGGTGGTTTTGGACGAGCGGTAATCCAAAATGCAAAAACACACCATCCATCTCAGGATCGAAAAAGGGTTTAGGACCTGCTGACATCGAGCCGTCAAAAGATCTAGAATTGGAGACTGCCCGCCGCCTTGTCCGGCCGTGGAAACGATCGAGCGCGACGGACCGCTTTGAGGTCGCCGACGCCGCGGGCGTCGGTCGGGTGTCGTGCATTTCGGCAGCGAGGCGTCGGACGGACGATGCCGGAGCTGTCAAGGATGAGGCGCGGCGGTCGACGCGAAAGGTTGACCGAGTTCCGGCGTTGCTGCGGACCTCCGCCAAACGCTGCCCATCCATCTTTTTTACTCAAAAAGACCGATATCGCGTGACGCATCATGGGCCCAGATTGCGCGTGTCCCTCGCGGGGTGCTCGCAAGTGGCTGCTATCCGTACCGTGACGATAACAATGCCGTCGATGTTTCGCGATCTTGTAACCGCATTGATTGCCGGTCACAGGAAGCTCGACGTGATTGCGGCGCTCGACACCCGCGACGCGATTGAGCAACGGCTGCAGGCGCTTGCTCCGCAGCTTGTCCTGATCGGACTCGGCAGCGGCGAAGCGGATGAGATCGGGCCCGCAGTGTCGGGATTTGTGCCCGACGCGAAGGTGATCGCCTTCTCGAGCGACGGCCGCCACGCGTTTGTCCACCAGCTGCATCAACCGCGCAGGGTGCTGCTCGATATCTCATCGCAGCAGCTTGTCGATGCGGTGCTGGGGTTCTGACGGTCGACCTGCAGCTCAATCCTTCGGCTCCGGAATGATCATCCTCGCTCAATCCTTTCCTCCATCTCGAAGTGGATGGTGCGCGGTTTCGATTTCGGGATAATCCCGAGCTTCGAACACAGAGGCATCTTCCGGTGGCTGTAACCTTCGCCGATCTGTTCCTTGCTTTCCTGGCGAATCCGGCCAATCAGGGCACATTTGCAGGGGCAATCGGGCTGGCTGCATTCGCCAGCGCGTCCTTCGCGCGTCGCTACGGCAAGGACGGGTTTCAGGTTGACGGCGTTACGCTGGCTACGCCGACCGATTTCAGCGTTCAGGAAGGTTTCTTTGGCGAGACCAGGCTGACCGGCTTCCGTGAGCAGCGTAGCGAACGGCCGGAGCGGAAATGGTACGAGCTGCGAATCAGCCGAAATGAGCCGGCCTGGATCGACGCCTCCTTCAGCGTGCCTGCGAAATTCGCGATTAAGGCGGTGCCGGGATCGATCCAAATCGGGCAGGGCGGCGAACTGGTAAACGCCGGAATTTCCGAACCGTCGCCGCTGACGCACATGCTTAAATTTCAGCTGCCGGTGATGACCGATGGCTTCACGGTCGACTACGACCTGAAGGCCTTTGTCTTCGCGGCGAGCGATCCATCGCCGGTGGCCGACCTGCGGCGGATCCAGAGCCTGCGGCGCCTGCTGGAAGAAGATCCGCAGTTCCTGGTGACACTCGACGGATCGCCGGACCAGACGCCCTACATTTTTATCCAGCTCTACCAGAACGGTGCCCTGCAAGGCACCGGCCTTAGCGAGGCGGCCGCCGTTCAGGCCTTTGCGGCCACGGATGTGCTCGCAGCATTCATGACGATACCTCCAATGTGACCGCACCGGGTTTGCACAGGCTTAGAATCTAAGCCGACTTCAGGAGTCGCAACGATGGGAATTCAATACGTAACCGTCAAGGTCGATACCAGCGGCTTGTACCAACCGCTGGCTTCTGCAACGGGTGTAGTAGGCATGGTGGGGCCTGCGCCCAGCGCCGGTCCGGGATTTTCCAACCCGACGCTTTTCACCCGGCCATTGACCGGGGCCGGAGGCGAGCCCTACGCGCGGATCGTACCGGTGCTGATGGTAGCGCCACTCGCCAGCGACGTCTGGACGCTTTCGATCGCCGGCAATCCGGCCGGCGGCACGTTCACGCTTTCCTTTGCCGGTCAGACCACGGCGGCGATCCCCTTCAACGCTACATCCGCCCAGGTGCAGACCGCGCTTCAGGCCCTCACCACCATAGGCCCGGGCAATGTTGCTTGCGCGGGCGGGCCACTGCCGTCGGCAAGCGTGACCATCACCTTCGCGGGTACGCTCGGCTTCCAGCCCCTGTCCGCGATCAGTGTCGGCAACGGCAGTCTGACCGGCGGCACCAACCCGACGGCAACGCTGGCCCATACCGTCACCGGAAGCGCACGCGTCAATGACGTTCAGACGCTCTCCATCGGCGGCAGTCCGACCGGCGGCTCGTTCACGCTGTCCTTCGGCGGCCAGACCACGGCGGCGATTCCCTTCAACGCCACATCCGCCCAGGTGCAGACGGCGCTTCAAGCGCTGGCCAGCATCGGCGCGGGTAACGTGGCTTGCGGGGGCGGCCCGCTCCCGGCAGGCGTCACCATCACGTTCCAGGCGACACTGGGTCTTCAGCCGCAGGCTCCGATCACCGTCGGCGCCAACAATCTGACCGGTCCGGCGCCGGCGGTGGCCCACACCACCACCGGCTCCGGCGCCAACGACCTGCAAACGCTCTCGATCAGCGGCAATCCGACGGGCGGCACCTTCACGCTGGCCTTTGGCGGTCAAACGACGGCTGCCATTCCCTTCAACGCCACGGCGGCGCAGGTGCAGGCGGCGCTTGTCGCTCTGTCCAGCGTCGGCGCCGGCAATGTCCTATGCGCCGGCGGGGCGCTGCCCGGCGCAGCTGTGACGGTCACATTCCAGGGTACGCTGGGCTCTGCGGCACAGGCCGTGATCACGGTCGCCCGCCAACAACCTGACCGGCGGCACCAACCCCGCCCCTGCGGTCGCCCACACGACGACAGGCTCCGGCGTCAACGACGTTCAGACGCTGTCGGTTGGCGGGACCCCGGCTGGCGGCACTTTTGCGTTGTCGTTCGGCGGGCAGACCACGACTGCAATTTCGTTCAACGCCACGGCGGCGCAGGTACAGAGCGCGCTGCAGGCGCTCTCCAGCATCGGTACCGGCAACGTGGCCTGCTCCGCAGGACCGCTTCCCGGCAACCTGACGATCACGTTCGGCGGCGCGCTGGCCGCGCATGCTCAGGCCGTGATCGGCATTGCCGCCAACAACCTGACCGGCCCCGGGCCCCAGATCGCGCATACCACGACCGGCGTCGGGATAAGTTCGATAACGGTTCCCGTTGATGCCGACTTCAAGCCGATTCCCAATGTCGGCTGGGATCCGGTCCGCAACGGTCTCGTCGACCTCACGACGCAGGCAGCGCTCACCGTCGACACCGCCAGCCGTGTGCTGCGCCATTCGTCCGGCGCGATTTTTCAGAACGGCGCCAGCAACGCCACTATCGAGCTTGGCGGACTCTCCATTGCGAGCGCGACCGTGAGCGGCACGCCCGCATTTTGGGGAGTCCCGCTGGACACGGACGGGCAGCCCGTCGCCAACCTGCTGATGCGCCCGAACGTGGCGCCCGGCAGCGCGTTCGTCGACTTCGCCGGCAATGCCCTTGCCGTGGACGGCACCCTTGGCCTCTCCGGCGGAGGCACCGGCACGACCCATCGGCGTTGGCGGCAGCATTTATTATACGGTCACCTTCGACATCTGCTCACTGGCCAAGTCGATCAATCTCGCGCTGACCAACGGAGCCCTCCAGGTCTGGGGCTTCAGGCTCGATCCATCACAGCAGACGTTCGATGCATCGGCGGCCTTCTCCGATTTCAGCAACCGGGCGATCGACATCGTCTGCCTGTCGGCGAATTCCAATCCGGACGACATCACCGCGCTGAAGAACCATGTCGAGGCCAGTTCACCCAACGACGCGGGCGGCGGCGGCATTCGTCCCAGGATCGGCGTGGCGATGCTGCCGGTGGGAGGCATATCCGATGCGAACGGCAACATTACCAACAAGTTCTCCGACTGGAAAAGCGAGGAGCAGGTGCAACAAAACCTGCCATCGCCGATGAACTGGTCCAGCAGCCGCATGGTGCTCGTCGCGGCCAATTCTCCCGATGACATCGCAGCCGCGGCGGCCGGAGTGATCGCGGGAGTCGACCCCTGGATCAGTCTCATCCTCAAGCCGGTCAACGGCATCGGCATCAACGGCATTCTCAGCGACCAGGCGATCCAGACCTATCTCGCCCCTTCTCAAAGCAACCTGGCGCAGCCGCATGTCATTCCGATCGTGCACCCGGATTTCCTGGCCGGCTCCGGGCCGGTGATGGGCGAAGGGTTCTCCGCCGACGGCACCGGCCAGCGGCTCTACGTCGACATCGTCCGCACCATCGACGACATCGCGTTCCAGATCAAGGCGACGCTGACCAGCCCGCAGGTCATCGGCACGCTGCGCATCAACCGGCCCGGGCTCCGGGTCCTGACATCGATCATCCGCGCCATGCTCAAGACCCGGGTTGCGCTCGGTGAAATCGACGACTTCGCCATCGACATCCCGATCCAGGCCTTGACCGAGAAGGATCCGGCGCAGCTTGCCCCGGACGAACAGCAGCAGCTCCAGCAGATCCAGAACAGCCGGCAACTCGCCCTCAACGTCTCGGTCACCTACGCCGGCGCCATCCATCAACTCGTCATCACGCTCAAATTCATCTGAGGTTCGAACCAAGTCGCAAGGAGCAGATCCGTGGCAGCGCAATTCAACTGGAACACCAAACTGGCTGTCTTGGTCAATGGCGCCATCGTGTCGCCGATCGAAAGCTTCAGCCCAACCCTCAATGTCGGCCATCGCGTCCAGCATTCGCTCGACTCCGACAATGTCGGCATCGTCACCCAGGCGCAGACCTTCACCTTCACCATGACGATCCGCGCGGTGGGTGCCGCCGTCGCCACGCTGACGTTGCTGGCGATGAACGGGACCTCGTTCGCCATCGTCCTCACCGAACAGAAGGGCAGCGACTGGTCGTTCAAGAGCGTCGCCTTCAACAACTGCTATTTTACATCGGTTTCACCCAGCAACGTCACGCTGGACGACTCGCCGACGGCGACGTTCAGCGGCGTCTGCCTCGACGTCGAGCCGGCGTGATGACGAACGACGAAACACCGTCGGGCCCGCAACGGGTCGAGAAGACCGGCCTGGCGCTGGTCCATGAGGGCGAGTGGATCTTCGCCCAGCAGGGACTCGGCCGCGCCGCTCACCGCACTGCGGCGCGGCCGTGGTCAATTATTATTTTCCCGTCGTGATCGAGGTGATCGGCGGCGGCAGGCAGGCCATCGTGGAACAGATCTGCGACGAGCTGCGAATGCATTTCGAAGCGATCGTTTAACCAGTGGGTCCGGATCCGGGCAATGCGGCAAGTGCAGGCGATGAGGCAGGACCAGGCGGCCAGCGGACTGACATTTCCGATCAAGCTGCGCTGTACCTCGCTCGCCGATCTCGTCGGCGAGCCGGCGCTCGAGCCCGCACTCACCCGGGCGCTCGGCAGGAGTTTTGCGAAGGCGCGCTCGGCGCTTCCACCGGCGCTGTCAACCGGCGGCGGCGTCACGTTGAAGGCGCCACAACTCGTCGATGGCGACGGCCTTGGCGACGCGCAGGCCGGTGCCCTGCTGATCCTTATCCAGCGCGCGATCGAGGCCGCGGCGCGCGCGCAATCACTTCAAAGGGCTGAGCCGCGGCGCCCGCCGCGCGTCGGTCAGCAGTCCTCCCGGCAGCCTGCCAGAAACGCGCCGGTCAAGGAGGTTGGCGAGCGGTTCGACCCGGCGCGGTTCGATGCCGATACCGGCAACTACGATGTGCCATCGTACCAGAGCAGCGGCGTCCGCTCCCACTGCCGGTTCAGCAGCCGCCCACGCCGACATTCAGCGTCAGCGAAATCCTCGACCGCCTTGATCAAGGTGACAAGCAACTGCTCGACGACATGTTCGAATTGACGCCTTACGCCGACGTGCTTGAGGTCATGACCAAGTTCGAAAAGCGCTCGCCGAAAAAATTCCTGGCGATGCTGCGTGACAAAATCAAGGCCGACGCCGCTCGTATCGTTTCTTTTGAACGCACAAAGAATAACCTGACAGTAAATATAAACAAGTCAACCACACCAGATGATTTGCTCGCCTCCAACGCCAAGCTGATACGTATCGTGAAGGAGATCCCTCCGCGGGCGTGCTGCTCCGCGAGCAGACCCGGAAGGATGCCGACTTCGCGCGTCTGGTCGGGCTGACGGAAGCCCTCAGCCAAGTCTACGAACAGCTGATAGCCTATCTGAAGACCAGAAAGGATACGGATTTAGCAGACTTTGTCGATCACTTTACAAAACAGGTCCAGAAAGCGCTGGGCCGGCTGACCGGGACCTTCCTACTCGTGGCGGGAACGTCGAGCGGCAAGAATTTGCTCCCCGACCTGATCAAGGATATTGGCGAGCAGGTGAGATGGATCCTCGCGGTCATCGACAAACTCAAGGAGATCGACGGCTGGATCGACCTGTACGAGCTTCTGTTCGGGGTATCTTCGCTCCAGACCGAAGAATTCCTGACGCTGCGCGATGCCCGGCTCAAATATCTGACGGCGATCTGGGAAAATCCTATTCCAACGACGGCGCAGATCGCCGCCGTCAGCAAGGAACCGGATCAGCTCTACGCCGATTGGCGGGGCGTGGCGGGCGACGCGAAACTGGAAAAAATCAAAAAGGCCATGATCACAGCCAGATTGCTGCTGTCGACTGCCGCCATAGCTCATAATTCCGGGGAAACCACAGCCATCGATAGGCCCTACAACGCAAAGCGAACTCAGGTCGAAGCAGGCCTCGCGGAAATCGTCAACAATGTTGACAAGTATTCAAACGCGTCGGATCGCAACAACGATTATTTGAGCGCGATAAGTGCGATGGAGCGAAAAGTACCGCCGCTCGGCCTTCAACTACAGATGCTCCACCACTGGTTAAAAACCCTGGAACTCCAGCACCAATCCGCAGGCGTCGGCACGCCTTTCCAGCGTCAAGGCTATCGATTTCACAACCAGATTATGGAGGAATTGAAGGACGTGCCAGGGTGGTACGACAAACTTGGCGGCATCCGCACCGAAATCGTCAAGGAGTTTGATCAACCGAACTACGAGACGATCAACGCAAGCTTCAAGGACTGGCAGCAGCGCTTCGACGCAATCCAGAAGGAGATCAGGGAGACTGCCCGCGGCGAATTCCTTGTCACGCTTGCCATAACCATTTTCGCCACCGTCGTAACCGCCGGAATCTTTCCGGAGCGGGCGTTTCGGTCGTCGTCGTCCTCGCCGAGGCCGGAACCTTTACCCTCATCAACACGGTCGGCCAGGCCATCCTGCTCGACAAGCCGATTGATCTCGGCGATGTCATTGGCGATTTCGCGGAAAACGCCGCGATGTTCGGCGCATTCAAGGGCCTCAATATCGTCGCCGCCGCGGGGGCGAAAGCGATTGCGCCGGGCAAGGTGCTGGCGCAGCTCGGCATCGTCTTTGCGACCACGACCGTGGTGGCGACCGGCGTACCGGCGCTGCTGACCGTGATCCAGGGCAGGGAGATGCCGGAGGAGGCGAAGATCTCGCTTGCCGTCAATCTCGTCGTGAATGCCGCGATGACCCTGATAGGCGGCCTGAAAACGCTAAAAACGATCCGCGAGCTGAACGAAGTCAATCTTGCTGCCCGGACGCAGCTAATTGAGGACCTCAAGACCATCGGCGCCGCCTCGGCAGACGTGATGAAAGAACTGGGGCAATTCATCAATTCGCCGGACCTGCCGCCGGAAAAATTCGAAAACCTCAAGGCGCGATCGTCCGACATCTTTCCAAAGTTTGAGAAGATTCTGAACCGGCTTGCGAGCGCGGAGTTTAGCGATGCCGCGCTGGCAAAGCTCGGCCTGACGCGCGCCATGGTCCAGGACATGGCCAAGAGTGTCGCCCAAGCTGGGCGACTGATCGCCGGCGCTCAATATGTGCCGACGTCGAAAACCCGCGCGCTTCCGGCGCCAGGCAAACTGGTCGGTGGCCTGGTGCAAACCGGCGAGAGCACGTTCGAATACAATCCGACCGAACAGGGCCAGACGCCTGCACGGGTAGCCGCGCGGCTGCTCGGCGCGGGCTATCAGGTGGAGGACGAAGGCGGCGGTGTGCTGCGTGTCGTGGCCCCGAAGACCAAACGGGCGCCGTATCTGCTGTTGCCGGCATCCCGGCCGGGAGCGGCAGAGTTTTCGCGAGGCCTTCTGGAACGCGCCGCGGGCTACCACCCAGAAGCTGAAATGGCGGCGATAGCCAGCGAACTCGATCGCATTTTTCCCAATCTTGCGAAACTCCTGCAAGACGAATTTCCCGACGAGACGGCCCTGGCCGCCCTCAAATTCCTTACAGATCAACGTACAAAGCTCCCCGGCCGCTGGCCGAAAGATGCGGTCCGTGGTCTCGCCGAGTTGCTGAAGCCCGAGCGCGCAGTACCGGCCAACGCCATGCGGAAACTGTTCCAGGCGCTTTCACCCGACCAGTTGGCGAGGCTGTTCAAGCAATTATTCTCGATTGCCGGCAGCAGCAACGTCCGTCCTGGCGTGAACTACCTGATTTCGGAAGGATTCTCGCCGGCTGAGACGATCAAGCTGGTCGACGCTTATGACGCCATCCGAAGCGCAAACGTAAAATTGCCCGAGTCGATGAGCCCCAAGGCGATCCGGGGTCTCCTCACCTGGATCGAAGAGGGTGGCGACGTCGTCGCCAAACTCAAAGCCATAGGCGATGTTGGACAGCGCGCAACCGCGCTGGAAGCGGTCAAGCCAGGTACCAAGCCAGCTGTCAAACAAGGCAGCCGCGTACTTGCCCCCGAACAACGGCTTGCGCGTAGCGCCGAGGTTGAGAGGGTCAAGGGCAACATCGCCAGCCAATCGAGCGACGTCGTCAGCGGCCAGGAAAGGATCAATGTTTTGGCCGCGAGACTCAAGGCCGTGCAGGAGAAGCCGGTGCCGCGCCCCGCCACTCTGGAGGAAAACGCGGAATTCAAGCGCTATTTGCGGGAGACAAAGCTTGAGGCCAAGCTCGAGTCTTTGGGACGACTCGAGCAAACGCCTGATCTTAGTCCAGAGACAAGCAAGTACCTGGCGTGGCTTCGAGAGTTGTTGACGGCGAGGGAGGCTCTTGACGGCGCGAACGACGATGCCGGGGTCGCCCGAGACAAACTGGCTCGTTCGCGTGACGTCGAACTTGAACGCGCGACGGAGGCGCTTCGAAAAGCCAGTCTGGCGATCAAGGACCTCCTCAGAACGGAGGGGCCAAATTACCGCAGGCAGACCTCGAACGTCAGCCATGACCAAATCATCGGTGAGGAAAGATGGAACGCTTCCCTGCGCGACCTGCCGCGCGGCGCCAAGCGGCCCGCACTGGCAACGGATCATCTGGTATCACTCGACACGATCGCAAACATGGCGGAGCTGACGGATTTTCTTCTCGCATATGAAAAAGCGCCGACGTCAGTCCAACAGAAGATGACGGCTGACTTGGTGGCGCTTGGCGACATACCGGAAAATCTGCTGCGAATGAGGGCAGATGCGAACGGCTTCAAAAGCAACAAGAGCTGGAACGCCATCACTTACGAGCAGATGAAGCGGTTCGGTTACGAAAACAGCGATGTCAACGCTGCTCGGGCAGCCGAAGCCAAAGCGCTGAGTTTGATCAAGAAAATGATCGACGAAATGACGGAACGCTACAAATGATGAGGAAAAACCGAAATGTACCTGTTCTGATTCCAGCTTTCTGCATGTTGCTGCCTTCGATCAGGTCCGGAGCTCTTCATGTCTGAGATGGTCACGCAGCAGGTTTCGGTTCTGATCGGTGTGGTGCCGCTGTTTGCGGTCAACCGGATCTCGCTGAGCGAGCAATACGCGCTGCCTCCGGTCGGCGACAAGGGCTTCAGCCAGTCGGGCAGCAAGGTCACGCGCGAGGTGCAGATCGAGGCCGTGCTGATCGGCGACGCCAAGCAGCCGACCCGGCTCGGGCTGGAGATGATGGCGGATCTTTCCAAGACGATCCCACTTGCCTCGTCGATCCTGTCCGGGATTCCGATGGTTTCCGGGCTCACCACGCTGCTCGACATGCAGGTCAACAGCCTCAGCTTCGGTCAGTCGGCCGAGGACAAGGACGTCTACACCGTCAGCATCTCGCTGCGACATTGTCCAAGACCGGGCCTCGCCACTCTGCTGAGCGGCGCGGTCAACGCAGCCGCCGCGATCGGCGGTGCCGCCGCGCTCAAGAGCGCAACGCCGCGGAGCCCGTGAACGATGAACACGAGCAGCCTCGCCGCACCAACCACGCCCGCCTTGCCGCCCTGGCCGGGCGACGAGTTGAATTACGCGGCACTACCGGCGACCGGCGACGACGGCTTCCCGCAGGTCTTCCTGCTTCAGTTGCAGAGCGTCGTCTACCGCCTGACGCTGACGGTGTATTATTTCGATCCGGACATCGTGCTCAACAGCGCCTACGCCAACACCATCTTCGACCTGCCGGACCCGGTGCACGGATTGTCCCTCAACATCAGGGTCGAATACGAGGAACAGCCGGCCGCGACCCGCCTGATCGGCGCCCAAAGGGTCGTGCTCGACATGCCCATTTTCATCGGGCCGCTTTGCTTCCGCTTCAAGCGTGTCCGCGTCGCGCGGGCCAACCTGGTGGGCCCGGGATCGTTTGGCTCGGAGCTGGTGGCGGAAGTGGCGGTGAACAATGGTTAGCCTTGCCCTTCCAGGATCGAGCGATCTCGGGTTCCGCGCCACCTACTCGGTGACGTTCGAGAAGATCCTTCCGCCGGTGTTCGGCATGTCGCCGCCGCCGGTTCCCATCCCGACCATCGTGCCGGTTTCCACCTTTTTCTTCGAGGCCGATGTCGAAGTCTCGATGGACGAGACCGAATCGGCAAACACCTTCTCGATGTGCATCTACGGTCTCGGTGACGACATCTACAGTCTGCTGGTGCCGCAAAAGACGGTGGTTCACATCACCCTCGGCTATGACGACGGCGGCACCAAGGAGGTGATGACCGGCCTCCTGACCGAAAAGAGTCTGAAGGCCGGCGACCAGTGGTATGAAGCCACGCTCAAGGGCAAGGACTTCGTCTTCGACCAGCTGCAGCGACCGGCAAAGACCGTCTCGCAGGCTACCCAGGGGACCGTCGGCGCGATTGCCGCGGCGATTTGCAGCGCCGCCGGCGTCGATACCCAGATCCCGGACAAGGGACCGACGCTCAAGACCTTTTCATCCAAGGACGAGACCCCGTTCCAGGCGCTGATCAGGCTGGCGCAGCATTCCGCAGCCGCCGTTCAGCCTGCAGGCCAAGGACGGCAAGCTGTGGATGGGATCGCCGGACAGTCTGGGAACGACGCAGACGACGCCGATCGACGATGGCGCTACCAGCCGCCCGGTGGCCACGCGGGGAGCGACGCCGGACGCGAGCCCAATGGATGGCCAGGACTTCGATATCGCCGGACTGCCGGCGTTGCGGCCAAGCGACTCGGTGATCCTCGGCACCGATAAGTTCCGCATCCAATCGATAACCCACAAGCTGAGCCGTGAGGGTGGCTATACCTGCAGCGGCCGGGCGCTCAGCCCAGGCGCCTCGCACGACGATGCCCAAAAGGCCGGCCGTCCCAGCGCATCGCTAGTGGCGCGCCAGCTTCGGCCAGAATTTGCAGCAGCGCGACAGGAACAGGCCCGCGGTGGATATCGGCGACGTCAACGCCTACAGCGCCGGCGACCATACCATCGACGTTCGACATCGGCCACGATTCCACGCCCGACATGCCGTCACCAAGCGTCGAGGGCGACGCTGCGCGACAAGCCGGTGCCGCTCAACGACAAGCCGATCGCCTCGCCGTTCGCCTTCTACGGCTGCGGCCTCATCGTGCCGGTCTATCCCAAGATGCGCTCGCTGCTGGTCCACGGCTGGAACGAACCCGAGGACGCCATCAGCAACGGCTTTGTCTGGACCAGCGACATGACCCCGCCCAAGACCAATGCGGGCGACTGGCGGCTGTGTCTGCCGACGAAGCTTGACGGCGATGGCAAGCCAACCGGCACGACCGTCGACGACCTGACCTCACAGGACGGCCAGCGCATCATTCGAGCTCAAGGGCATGACCATCAGCATCGGTTCGGGTCTGCTTACCGGCGTCGGCGAGTCGGCCGTCGCCCGGCAGCGATGAATCGCTGGCCATCCAGTCTCCGACGACAACAAGACCATGGTCACCTTGAGGGCGGGTGCCATATCGAAATGACCGACGGCGTCAGATTACGTCTGGGCAGATCTGTGACCGGCGGCAAGGTGAGCACGCTCGCCAGGCCAATCAGTTAGCGCGAGGGAGAGTGCGAAGATGCCGAATGTGCTGGTCGTTGGAGGGATCATCCAGTGCAGCCATGGCGGTTCCGTCCAACTCCTGCAAGGCGACGACCGTCGCTGGAGATCGCCAGCGGTTCGGGCGCGATCACTTCCGGGATGGAGGTCCGGCCTGTCATTCGCATCCGGCGCCCCGGAGTGTGAAACCCTGCCCGGGCCGTCGCGCCAGCCGCCGGTCCCGGAGCTCGCCCTGCACGGATCCATCGCTGCGAGCGCAGGCGTCTCGCAGCAGCTGACGGTCGGCGGCAAAGGCGCCTGCTGGATAACGCGCAACGGCTCTGGCGACCAACTCCAACGATCCGGCCGCGACCTGGAGCATCGCGTCGCAGGCGAGACGCTCTGTCAGTGCCATCATAGACGATGTCCTCGGTCAGTAATGGCAAGGAATTGTTCATGGCGGATGCAGCAACAGCATCAGAACAGCGGCCGAGTCGGACTACGCTGACGCATTGCGCCGGCCACGCTTCCGGCGCGGACGTCCCCGTTCGCCCCGGCCGACCCCTACGGCCGCACCTTGCGCTCGTCAGCGGCGACTTCCTGATTGCGCCGGGTGACGACGGCGTTCCGGACCTCGACGAGATCACCGGCAAGAACGAACTCGCCCAGGGCATCCAGGTTCTGGTCGGCACCGATCTCGGGACCGACATCTTCAACATCGCGTTCGGCTTCGACCTGATCAACACACTGGCCGCGCCTCAGCCGATCTCGCAGGTCAGCAGCTGGTGCGGCTCTGCGTCGTCAAGGCGCTGTCGCAGGAGCCGCGTATCCGGCAGATTCACGCCGTCGCCTTCGTCGACGAAACCGCCTACCAGACCATCCATCCCGAGGTCACGGCCGAACAGCGGCAGCTCGTCGCAGCAGCAGCGGCGTCGCGGCGATGGTCGCTCGACGTCCTGTTCGACACCCGGCTGAACGACCAGATGTCGCCGCATTCAAGGCGTGGGACCGTAGCATGGCGACAACAGCACCCAGGCCTGCCCGGCGCGGCCGACACCACGACCTACGGTGTCACCCGCCAGGGCTTCATCGTCAAGCCGTTCCAGGCAGATCCTCAGCGACGCGTTCGCCCGGGCGCAGCTGTTGTTCGGGCCCGACGTCGACCTGCGCTCCACGAGCACCATAGCAAACTGATCGAGCTCGGCTGCCTCGATGCCGGCGCTGCTATGGATGACGCTGGACGACGTCTACCACAGCGGCTTCACCTCCACCGCGTCCGGAGGCTGCGCTGGACCTGCTGGGCGCCGATCTCGGCCTGCATCGCGCGCCGCCGAAGGCGAACGGCCAGGCCACGTTCAAGCTGACGTCGGCCGCGCCGCCAAGTCGGTTCTCACCTTGCCGCCGGAACACTGTGTCGGCGGCGGCGCCCGGCTCCATCGAGTTCCGGCTGTCAGGCGTGCTGAGGCTGTCCAATGATCCTGCGCAGCCCTACCCCGCCCAGATCACCGCGCCGGTCGTAGCGGTGCCGCCGGGGGTGTCGTCGAACATCGCCGCCAACCAGGTCGCGCGCATCAACCCGACCTTTGCCGCGCGATATCTCAGCTTCGATACCAGCTACATCGCGGTCAGCAACGCCGCCGCGTTCAACGGCGGCGAGGGATTCGAGGACGACAGCAGTTACCGGCGCAAGCTGCAGGCGCAGCCGCGCACGTTCTGGACCGCCGATGCGATCCGCGAGACGGTTCTTGCGCTCGACGCGGTGCGCGATGTGCTGGTCAGCGACCCCTATGGCGGGCTCGACACCTTCGCGTCGGTGTTCGGCGGCACCTGCTTTGGCGATGCGATCTTCAAGGTGCCGCGCGATGTCGGCAATCCGTATTTCTTCTCGATCGTCGTCGCCTCGGCACCCGGCGCGCTTTGGGAAACCGAGGGCAACGACCCGGACCAGATCCTCGGACTCCGTGACCAGATCCTCGCCGCGCTCGAGCCGATCCGCCCGATCTCGACATTCCCCATGCTGGTGCAGGCGGACTGCGTCGAGGTGGCGCTTCGCGCCCAGCTGACGCTGCAGCTCCGGCGCGGATTCCGGCGGCGTACGCACCGCCGCGATGGCAGCCGTGGCCAGTTATATTACCACCTTCGACTGGGCGATGCCGTGCTGTACTCGCAGGTGCTGCGGGTCTTGACCGAACTGCCCGGCGTGGTCGACGTCCAGAACCTGCGGCTGCGCCGTTGCCCCTCGCGGTTCGGGGAGGTCGTGTTCGGGCCCCCGGTCATCTACGCCGACCCGGACACCACCACGCCGTTCGAAGCCCCGTGCGGAGGAAATCTCACCCTTGCGCCCAATGAGGTGGCGGTGTTTGCCGCCGCCAATGAAGTGGGGTCTGCAGGCGGCTCGAACCTGCTCGATCTGGAGGTCCAGCTGCAATGAACGCAAATGTTGGCCTGCTGTCGCCGGCCAGTCCCGACCCGTTCGAGCTGTCGCTGCGGTACCTGACGGATCCATACGCGCGTGGCGCGGCGACGCTCGATCTGGCATTGGGGCCGGCGACCGCCGGTCGGTCGGAGGTGTTGCCGTACAGTTTCGACGCGTTTCAAACGCAATACGGCGTGCAGAGCGGCGACATCGCTGGCTTCCTGCATGCTGACGCTGCGCGCCGACCAGCTCGCCGCGCCGGCGATCGTGAATATCGATTACACCGGCGCGGCGGGATTCGGCACGGTCCGCATGATAATCCCCGCCGGAACGCTGGCTGGTACAAGCTTCGTGTTGGCGTCGCTGCCCAACGATCCCGCTCTGGTGCTCTGTCGCCAGCTGAGGGAATCACCGCGACCCGGCGCCGGGCAACCATCCGGCCCGGACAAGTGGGGCCTGACAATTCTGCTCGGCCATATTGCCCGGTTAAGCAGCCTCCTGGCCGGCGAGTCACAGGTGCTTACGGCAACCACCCGCTATGTGAAGACCCAGGTTCACCTGGCGACGGCAGCCGGGGCCAGCCTCGACCGGATCGGCGAAAGCCTCGGCGTTCCTCGCCTGCCGCCGAGTCCTTACCGGCTCGATTTCGATACCGATACGCTCGCGCTCTATCATCTCGACGATGCGATTGCGCAGGTGCTCGATGCGACCGATGATTATCCCGGCAGCAATGTCGGGGCCACGCGAGGCATCCCCGGCAAGTTCGGCTCCGGATACAAGGTCACGCCGCAGCGGCGGCTTCGTCATCCCGGACAGCGACGCTTTCGCCATCGACCCGACCGCGGGATTCACCGTCGAGATGTTTGCCAATCTTGCGGCGGCGCCCGGAGCGCAGGAGACGTTTGTCTTCGCGGTGAAACGACCCCGGTTCGATCAGCGGATTCTCCGGGCTGGTCGCTGGCGCTGGAGCCGTCGGCGGCGGGCCATGATCTCGCGCTCACGCTCACCGACAGCGCTGGAACGGTGGTTCGGGCGGCCGCGACCAACGTGGTTCTCCCCGCCGGCTGGTTCCATGTCGCCGGTGTCATCAATCCCGGCACCAAGCGGGCGACGGTGTTGCTGAACGGCGTTTCGGTCGGCACCGCGCCGGTCGGCGCGCTCGGCGTGGTCGAAACCGCCGCCGATCTCGGGCTGGGGTCCGATTTGAACGGCGTCGCGCATTTCAACGGCAGCCTCGATGAGGTTCGGTTCTCGAGCGTCGCGCGGACCGACTTCTCCGCCATGTTTGGCGCGGGTGCCCACCCGTATCTCGTCGATGGCCAGACCATCGCACTTTATCATCTCGACGAGACCGACGATCTGATCGATGAAGATCGTGGCGCGCACTTCGCCATCAACAGCGGCGCGCAACGGGGCCTGCCCGCGCGGTTCGGCAATGGGCTGGGTTTTCCCGGCGACCCGTTGCCTCAGGCGCACTGCCCGGGCGAGCGCGATTTCCAGGCCAGGCTTCGCGCCGGTTCCTGGGACCGCACCGCGGGCGCCGCTGGAGTCCCGTCCGGCCCCTACGCCAGGTTCGGCTATCGGCAGGGAGCGATCAGCGAGCGCGGTCTCGATGGGGCCTTGCACCCGGTGATCGTCAACGATACCGGCTTGCTGACAACCGCCTGCTACGGCTTCACGCCGGATGATCCGACCCACACCAATGACCCGTCGCAGACCATCGCCAAATTCCAGGCCGCCGGCCGCTCGGTCCAGGAGGCGATCGACTACTTCGGCGAATGGCACGGGCTCGACAACAGCTTTTTCAACACGCAGTACCAGGCGCATGGCATCAGCATCGCTCACGAGACATGCGCGCCGGCTGCAGGGTCTGCAACGGCGGTGCAGATCCCCGGCGCCGCCGAGTTCGCATTCGACGCCGCCACCAGCTTCACGGTCGAGGCGTTCATCAGGCCCGATGCGATCGATGACGATTATCCAAGGGCGATCATCGCCTCGCGCTCGACGGCGTTGTCGGCCGGGGATCCGAACGGCAACGAGGCGGGCTGGGCATTGTGTCTTGGCCGCTATCATTCGATCCCCAACAACCTTGGCTGGGTACTGGGAGATGCGACCGGACTGCTGTTGTCGGTTTATGCCGATATCGACCTCGCCGCCGACGGCGCCTTCCATCACGTTGCCGGCGTGGTCGACCGCGACGTCGGCGTGGCGCGCCTCTGCGTCGACGGCGTCGAGATTCACCAGATGCCGTTGGGAAAGCTGGGCGCGCCCGCCACCAGTGGCCCGATCACGATGGGCAACAGCCCTCAATTGAATGCGCCTTTCGCCGGGCTGCTCGATGAAGTGAGGATCTCGCGCGTCGCACGGCAACGCTATCAGCCGGTGCTGGGCGAAAGCGACGCGCGTTATCGCCAGCGGCTGGCGATCTATCAGCCATGGCGGCTGCCGGTCACTCCCGCGATCAGGCGCGTGGTGCAGAGCCTCACGCTCAGCGACCCGTCCCAGGCGAACGTCGTCGGTCTTCTGCTTGGCAGCGATCCGGTGCCTCCGGATCTCGTCCAGCTCGACGTCGATGAGACCGACAGCACGCGGCATTTTGCGTCGCAGTGGTTCCGGATGAATTCCCGGCGCGCTCACGGTGGGACAGGCAATCGCTGTTGACGGAACCACGCCTGCCGATGAGCCATCGGCAGCCGACTTGCCGGCGCTGGCAGCGAATGACCCGACACTGGTCAAGCAGGCAAGACGGCGCCAACTATCTGTTCTCAGATCCGAATCCCAACAGCACCAGCCGTCTCATGACCCTCGCCACGGCGAAGGCGCTGGAGCGGCTCGCGGCGCGATTGGCCGTCCTGTCGTCCGGGACGAAGCTGACGATCCAGAGCGCTTACATCCCGGCGCCGCCGCCCGGTGGCCTGCCGCCCGCGCCAACAACCAACGACAATCTCGGCCGCGCCTTGACGGTGACATTCGCGTCCGGCCTCGACCTCGGTGTCCTGGGTGCCCTGGCGTTCGAAACCGGCATCGCCTATGTGGCCTATGCCAGCGCATCGCTGCTGCGGCTGGTGGTTGCGCCCGGAGAGAGCCTGGATCTTGTCGTAACCGGGGCCAACAATCCAGGGCATGATCTGGACGGCCGCCAGATCGCCCTGGTCAACCAGGCGATCACGATTGCAATCAATCGGCCCAAGCCCAATACGCCGGGCGGCGTTGCGCCCGATATCGCGTGGAGCCTGCTGCCGCTTGCATCGGCGGCCGGAGCAATCAAGCCTGGAAGCGATCCAAGCCAGGTGAGTTTCACCGGGACGGCGCCGGGTTACGCCAGCATCCTGGTGCGCTATACGTTGCCCGGCGGCGCCACGGTTCTGACCGGCTCGATGCCGATCGTGATCGCCCCGCAACCTCTCGATGGCTGCGCCGTCCTCGGCGGCGACGGCACGCCAGACGTGACCGAGGCTGCAAGCTCGGGTTTGCCCGACGCCGATTTCATTGCCGATTACCTCGTCACCACCACCAATCCGCAGATCGACTTTGCCGCAACCGCGGCGCCCGCGTCGTCGCGCCGGATGCAGCTTCCACTGGAAACCGCGCTGGGCCGCCTTGCCGCATTGGCCGCGCGTGAGCCCGGCGCGCCGCGGATCACGGTGCTGGCGGCTTACGATCCGGCTGCCGCCAATCTGCAGGCGGTGGGTCGTGGATTGGTGGTGGCACCGAGTTCGGCCAACCTCGCCGCGGGCCGGTTGGGTGCGCTGGCGCTATTGGCAGGATTTTCCTACATCGAACGGCGGCGCTATCCGCCTTCTGTCTATGTATCGGTACCGCAGGGCGACCGCTTCCAGATCGTCAGCGGACCGCTGAAGCGACTGTGGCCCAATGCCCGGATCAGCGGCCGCGGGCAATTGATGGCGACCGAATTCGACGCGGCCGGGCCGCCCGACGCCGGCTTCAATCCGGGCACGCTGCAGCCTTTCACCGATCCGCGTGCCGATTTCACCGGCACCAGCAACCAGGTGCAACCGAGCCTGGCCACTGCGCTCACCGCACTTCTCAACGCGCTTGCCGCCGACGGCATCGTCGGCACGCTGCAGGTGATCCAGGGCTTTACAGCCCAGGATCCGACCTTGCTCGGCGTCGGTCGCGCGGTACTCACCCGCCATCCCAACCTTCCGGCCGGCCGACTTTGCGGATATGCGCTGCAGGCGGGTTTCGGTTTCGTTCAGCATCTCACGCACGCCGTTGATCCGAGGGGGCCGGCCGCGTACATGGCAGCCTATCCGGCAACCGGAGGCCCGCTCAACCTGCTGTCGAAGCCGGATGCCGGTTCGAATTACGTCAACGTCTATCTCGATACCCTGACCGAACTGAGCATCAGGCCGCAACTGGCGATCAAGGGCCAGCTCGACTGGGGTGTCCAGGCCGCCTGTCCGGCGACGGCGGTACTGTCGACCGCGCTGCCTGATGCTCAGAACCCGCCCGGGATCACTGCGAAAATCCTGCAGGCGCCGAACACGGTGGCGGCGCCGGATTCCGGCACGCCGCCGATTGTCGCCAATCCCGGCGCGGTGGCTGTACTGGCTGCTTTTTCCCTGCTCGATTTTTCCGAGCCTTATCAGTTTCGCATCGTGGCCGCGGCGGGCGACGGCACCGCCCGGAAACCGAGGCTGACCAAGGATCAGTATGACGACCTGCTGAATTTTCTCGACGCCTACCATCCCGCCGGCGCCGAGGTCGTGACCAGACAACTTCGGTCACTGGTCCACGGATTCAACAGGCCGCCGCGGTGGGACCGACTGCCGACCGCGGCGACGTTCCAGCGCTATCGTGTTCACCGTTAGGCTCCGGAGCAGCCGCTGCATCGACCAGGCCTGAGCTATCGAAAGGAGATCACTCGTGAGTGCTTCCATCAGCTATACGAGCCAGTTCAAACACAACGACTGGATCGATTTCGTCGATTCGGTCCAGGCCGGCGGCACCAACGGCATCAACGGGCGAATGCACGCCATCGAGGCGGAGTTTGCAAAGCTGTCCGTGGTGATTGCCCAGATCAATGCCGGCCTGGTGATCCCGCCCCCGACCGCCACGCTGACTTTCGCGCCGGCCTTGCTTCCGAATGCTCCGGGTGTTCCGTGGGCCCAGAGCAGCGGGGTAGCGTCCAAGGCCGGCGGCCAGACGAGCGCCGACGGCTGGATGCAACTCAACTTGCCGGATGGAGTCCAGCTGCAGAGCGTCGGCATCATCGGCTCCAAGAGCGGCAATGTCGGGTCTTTCCAGATCCAGCTGGTCCGGCAACCATTCCCCGGAACGGCGGTCCTCTCGTTGCTTGCGATTCCGGTCAGCGACCAGCCTGACACATTTCAGTTCACGGCAGCGGTACTGAACCCCGCTGTGGTCGACAACAGCGCCAACAAATATCTGCTGACCGCCAAAATCGTCGGCGCCGACGCCGCGGCCACCGCCCAGCTGACCGCGATTCAAATCGGATACAAGCGCTCGTAAGGGAACGCGGGCAAACCAGCACGCCCATCAAAGGAGAATTGCCATGGCTTGCGACAACACCACACCGGACCCGGGCCTCGCCGATACCTGCATCTCGATCGCGCACGGCGCGCTGCCGCAATGGTGGCTGAGTCCCGCGATCACGCTGAACGGCGCCAGCGCGGGCGCGACCGCGCAACAACCGCCCGCCGTCAACGTCACCAACGTTACCTTTCACAGGGCCGGCGCCGACTGCACACTCCCCGCCGGAACATCGGGGGTGCTGGTCGCGGTGTACGCATGCGTGCCCGGCCTGGCGATGAATCCGGCGGACGCATCCAAGGTCAAGCAGCTGGGTGCCACGGGTACGGTCTTCATTCCCCTGGCCCAGGCCGCGGCCGGCGCTGATACCTCGCTGTCAGGAACGGGTCATGCCATCAACTGGACCGCCGGCACGGACCCCACCACGCCCGACGGGCCCGGCCATAAATGCCTTGTCGCCGTTGCCTGCCCGGACTGGAGACGCCGGATCCGGTTTGCTTCCATCAGGCCGGCGGCCCGGGAGCCGCCGATCAACATTACGCCCAGCTCAACATCGCCATCGAGCCGGTTCCGATCCATCCCCGGCGGCCGTGGATGTTCGGGACCTTTACGATCAACCCCGACCGGGCAGCGACCGCGCCGGCGACGCTACGCGTCGAAGCGGATGTCGATCCGGCTCGCGGCGTGATCGATGTTCTGACCCCGGCATTAAACGCGACCCCCGGATACAGGCGGGTGGCCAGGCAAGCACCGAAGGGGTTTGCACTGCAGTTGCCGCAGTTTCCGACCGCCGTGATTCGCGACCGCACGCAGTGGGGCTGCCTCGGCCTGTTGTTCTGGATCCTGAGTTTCATCCTGAGTTTCCTGGGCATCAAGTTCAACTTCAATCCCAGCTACGAAGCCGACGTGCAGCTCGATCCCGGGCAGACCGCTACCATCAATTTCACCGCCGATCTGTCCCGTTCGAGTCCGGGGGATGCGCACATTTTCCACCTCACGCATGTGAGGTCGGACGGTCGCGTCATCGGCGGACTGACCGTGGTTGCGGTCGCCCAATAGCCTCCAGGTCGCTTTGGCACGTCGCCAGTCGATCTCCTGATCATGGTTTTCAAATCCTGCGCAACCGCTCTTGAAGGAACGCCGACCATCACACCGACACAAGGAGAATCGCCGTGGCATGCGACAATACCGCGCCAGACGCGGGCCTGACCGATACCTGCATCTCGATCGCCCACGGCGCGTTGCCGCAATGGTGGCTGAGCCCCGCGATCACGCTGAACAACGCCAGCGCCGGCGCAACGGCGAACCCATCCGGGACGAACAACACCACCGACGTTACCTTTCACTACGCAGCCGACTGCAAACCCCCTGCCGGCACATCGGGTGTGGTCGTCGGTGTATACGTATGCGTGCCCGGCCTGGCGATGAATCCGGCGGACGCATCCAAGGTCAAGCTGCTGGGAACGGCGTTCATCCCGCAGGCCCCGGCCGGCGCTGATACCTCTCTGTTGGGGACAGGTAAGGCCATCATCTGGCAAGCCGGCACGGATCCCACCAAGCCCGACGGGCCCGGCCATAAATGCCTTGTCGCGGTTGCCTCTTGGGACTTCCGAAACACCGGATCCGGTTTGCTTCCATCAGGCCGGCGGTCCGGGAGCCGCCGATCAGCATTACGCCCAGCTCAACATCGCGATCGAGCCGGTTGCCATGCATGCCGAGCGGCCATGGATGTTCAGGACCTTTACGATCAATCCGGACCGGGCGGCGGTCGCGCCGGCGCGGTTGCGCGCCGAGGCCGATATTGCTCCGCACCCGGGTGTCATGGACATATTGCTCCCGGCCCTGAAAGCCACTCGCGGATACAAGCGTGTGGCCAGGCGCCCACCGCGAAGTTTTGCATTGCAGTTGCCCGACTTTCCGAACGCCGTCACCCGGGGCAGTACGCGGTCGAGCCTGCTTTCAAGGATCACGGGTCTTTTCAAATCCGGCTCCAATCCTAGCCACGAAGTCGACGTGAAACTCCACGCCGGACAAATCGCCACGATTAACTTCAGCGCCGATTTTTCCAGTTCGACTCCCGGGGATGCTCACATTTTCCATCTCACCCACGCCAGATCGGACGGTCGCGTGATCGGCGGACTGACCCTGGCGGCAGTCGTCCACTAGTTTTCGCCTTGCAACGGTTATCGACCAGGTTTCTTTCGATGCATCGAACAGACGTACCAAAGTTTCATCGGGTTGCAGCCATCATCGATCCGCGCGCCGGTTTTGATCGACGGGCGAGACGCGGCAGGTCGCGGCGCTCGCACGCGTCATTGGCCGATTTCCTGTTTACATATTTCAACGTCAAGCTGCGGAGGCAACAATGGCGTCAGTCTATTCCGACCTCAAGGTATCGGCCGATGCCGGGCCCTATGCATACGCCACAAGCATCTTCGAGGACAACACACTCAACGTAATCGACACTGCCAACAACAAGCTGGTGACCAGGATACAAGTGGGGTTTCTGCCGACCGGAGTAGCCGTCAGTCCCGACGGCACGCGCGTCTATGTCGGGCTTTCCGACGCCAAGACCGTCGTGGTAATCGACGCGGCTTCCAACACGACGGTGGATCCACCGATCGCGCTGGGCAGCCAGCCCAACAAGATCGTGGTCGCTCCGGACGGCAAACATGCTTATGTGACCCATGGTGGCACCAATTTTGTCTCCGTGATCGACACCGTCAGCCACACCCGGACGTCGACCATCATCGCGGGCCAGGACACCGGGGGGATCGCCGTGACCCCGGATGGGAAATACATCTACGTGACGCTTGGTGGCAGCGCTCCGGCAGTTTCGGTGCTCAGCACAGCCACCAACTCCGTGGCGACGACCATTGCCATAGCGGGTGGAGCGCAGGCTATCGCCATGGCTCGCGACGGGAAGCACGCCTATGTGATCAGTGGCAATAATCTCCTTGCGATCGACACCGCTACCAAGGCGGTATCGCCTCTGGTTGCGCTGGTGAATGGAAATCCGTTCCTGGGGGGAATGGCCGTTAGTCCGGATGGCACGCGGGTCTACGTCGTGAACCGCGCTTTCAGCGAAAATGTCATCGTTGTCGATACGATCGGCAAGAGGCTGGTGACGACGATTCCGGTGCCGAGTGACGCCAGCGACGTGACCGTGGCTCCCGATGGCAAGCATGCCTATGCGACGAGCTCAGGCCCCCCCGGCATGGTCTCGGTGATCGATACCGGCAGCAACCAGGTGACCTTTACGGTCAAGATATCGGATGCTCCCGGTTCCTCGGTGGAGATCGCCATGGCGCCGCCGCCGTTCGGACCTTTCGCGTATGTCGCCAACAGCGGCGACGACACGGTCTCGGTGATCGACACCCGCACCCAGCGGGTGGTTGATTCCGTCAGCTTGCCGGCGCTGAGCAAGCCCAAGGGGATTGCCGTGACCCACGACGGCGATCATGTCTACGTCGCCAACGGCGGCACCAGCCCCGGTACCGTCTCGGTGATCGAGGCGACCACCAACACGGTGACGGCCACCATCCCTGTAGGGGATCATCCCTCCGGCGTCGCCATCTCGCCGGACGGGCGGCGCGCCTTCGTCACCAGCGGCATCTTCCCCAATCCCGGCTCGGTCTCGGTGATCGATACCAGCCGCAATTCCGTGATGACGACACTCGCCGTGCAGATCAATCCCCTGGCGGTGGCCTTTACCCCGGACAGCGCACGCGCCTATGTGACGAACCATGGCTCCGGAACGGTCTCGCTGCTCGATGCGATCGCCAACACCGTCATGCTGCCGTCGATTACCGTGGGAAATTTCCCCGAGGGAATTGCCGTCACGCCGGATGGCAAGCACGTCTACGTTGCCAACGCCGATTCCGACAGTAACGAAGTCTCGGTGATCGATACGGCGAACAATACCGTGCGGGCCACGGTCGAGGTGGGGGCTGCACCGACCGCGCTGGCCATTACCCCGGATGGCATATCTGCCTATGTGACGAACTTCGGTGACAGTCCCGGCACCGTCTCGGTGATCAATATCGCCGACAACCATGTCCTGGCCACGATCCCGGTGCAGGCCGCGCCCACCGGCGTGGCCTTCAACCCGGATGGCACCCTTGCCTATGTGGTGAACTCCGGCTCCGGCACGGTGTCGGTGATCGATACTGAAACCAGGCAAGTGCTGACGACGGTCGGTGTGGGCGCCAACCCCGCGTGGATTGCGATCAAGCCGGGCGCGAGCGTTCAGGACCTGGGATGAGGTAAAGCTGCCACCGGAGCGCAGCGATCCCCCGAACCTGGCGCTCGCCTTGCGGCGGAAATCGCAACTTGATCCGTGGTCGGGTGTATTCAGTTGGTGGCAGCCAACGGTCCATCGCTGCGGCTCAGCGCGGCGATGCAGCTGCGCGCGGTCCGGATATCTGCCTCGGTGGCGCCCTTGCTCCGCGCCCACGCCTCGGCGGCGGGCGCGCTATACTTTGCAACGTAGTACCGGACGAGCATGCAGGAAGCACGCCGGGCAGCTCCGCTGGTTTCACCGGCGCTGGCGGTGGATGCCGCAACCGTGAAATCGCCCCTGATGAATTCCGTCGAAACAGCACCGTTGTTCGACCACTGCACCGATCCGAAAATTCCAGATGTGAAGACGGCCGCAGCCAGCAGCACGCGCCTGACGCTGAAAAGTTTCATGGAAGCCTCCCGGTTGCAAGACCACCATGCGCGTCGCATGCCGCCTCGCGGGTCCCGGCCCAGAGCGAACTTACGACGGGCGGCGTGTTCGGGACATTGCCCCAAGGGCCATTGCCCCAAGGTGCACCTCTGCAAGGAAGCCGGTCGCGGTCGTTTCAAACGCGCGGCGCCAAGGTTGCGTCGGCGCGTCGCACTTGATCTAGATCAAGTCCTGATCAGGCACCGCCCTTTCACAGTGCCGCGGCAGCGCTGCTGCCAGGGGGAAAGCGCAATGATCATCTGGTTGGAGCAGTTCCTGGTTCGCTACCCGGAGCTTGCGCTGTTTCTGGTCATTGCGGCCGGGTACTGGATCGGAAGCTTCAGGATCAACTCCTTCGCGGTTGGTCCGGTTACAGGCGCCCTGTTCGCCGGGCTTGCGGTCGGGCAATTCGCCCACGTCCCCACCTCGTCCATGACCAAGTCCTTTCTGTTTCTCCTGTTCCTGTTCGGGATCGGCTACTCGGTCGGCCCGCAGTTCGTGCTTGCCCTGAAGCGCAACGGCTTGAGGCCGCTGTTGCTGGCGATATGCGTGGGTTTGACCGGTCTTGCAGTTTCGATCGTTGTCGCCAGGGCATTGGGTTTAGACCCGGGCTTCTCGGCGGGGCTGCTGTCGGGGGGCCTGACGCAGAGCGCCGCGATGGGGACTGCGACGGATGCCATCAACGGGTTGGGGCTGCCCGCAGCCGATCGCGAACGGCTGGTTGCCCACATGGCTGTCGCGGACGCCGTCTGCTACATCTTCGGATATGCCGGCGTCATCCTGTTCCTGACGACGATCGCACCGGCGCTCTTGAAGATCGACCTGAAGGCCGAAGCGCAGAAACTCGAGCAATCCTTAGGCATGACGGGCGCCAAGCCGCAACTGGCGTCGGCGTGGCGGAAGTTCGAACTGCGCGCGTATCGAGTGGCCGAAGGCACGCGTCTGGCCGGGACGTCGGTGGCGATGGCCGAAACGCTGGTGCCCGAGCATCGCCTTTTCATTCACCGGATTCGCCGCGGCCAGGGTGTGCTCGATGCCGCGCCCAACATGACGCTCGAAGCCGGCGACGTGATCGCGTTGTCCGGGCCGCGCCAGACCATGGTCGACCTGATCGGCCCTCGCGCCGAAGAGCTGGAAGACAGGGAGCTGCTCGACATTCCCGTCATCAGCGCGGACGTGCTGCTGATCAATCCGGACCTCGCAGATGCCAGGCTTGGCGATATCTCGACGCAGCCATGGACACGCGGGGTGTACCTGCGGTCGATCAGGCGCGGCGAGGAGGATATTCCGGTCGCGGCCAACGTCACCCTCGAGCGCGGAGACGTGCTTCGCATCGTCGGCCCGGATGCGCTGATCCAGTCGGCATCCGCAAGGATCGGCGTTGCTCTCGCACCGGGCACAAATATCGATTTCGTCGTGCTTGGCGCGGCGATCTTCCTTGGCGGAATAGTCGGCGTTCTCGTAACCTTTTCCGTGGGCGGCATCACCATCACGCTGAGCACAAGCGTGGGGGTGCTGCTCGCCGGGCTGCTGGTCGGCTATCTCCGCACCCGACTTCCGCTGTTCGGCCACATTCCCGATGGCGCCATCGGGCTGATGACCTCGCTGGGTCTGGCGGCCTTTGTCGGACTGACCGGGATACAGGCCGGACCAATCTTCTTTTCGGCGCTCAAGGAAGCGGGAATCGGCCTTTTCATCGGAGGCGTGGTCGTTACACTATTGCCGCAGTTGGTTGGTTTGCTGTTCGGCCATTGGGTGCTGCGCATGAACCCGATCCAGCTGCTCGGCGCGCTTGCCGGCGCGCAGACGGTCACAGCGGCGATGGCTGCCGTTCAGGAGCGTTCTGGCAGCCCGACGGCGGTGCTTGGTTACACGCCCGCCTATCCGGTCGCCAACATCCTGCTGACGACCTGGGGCTCGATCATTGTTTTTGTGATGGCCGGCTAGGTCGTAAACATCATGCCTACGACCTAGGCCGCGGGACCTGGCGACAGCTCTCCGTTGCAGCAAGCTTGGGATCGTCGACAAACCCGGAATTGACCCATGTTCGAGTTTCTTACGTCCCGCTGGCCCGGCGATTTTCTCTTCGGTTTCAGCGCGCTGTTTGCGATCATCAACCCGTATGGGATGGCTTTCATCTTTCACGACAGGACGGTCGGCCTGTCGGACCGCGAACGCGCGCGGGTGGCGCTGCGCATTGCGCTCTATGCGTTCGCGGTGATCCTGGTATCGCTGTTCATCGGCAGCCATATTCTTCGTTTCTTCGGCATCTCCATGCCGGCCTTGCGCATCGCCGGCGGTCTGGTGGTCGCCGCGACCGGCTGGACCATGTTGAACGCGGCGCCGGTCACCCCGGGCCATGCGACTTCGACCGCCGATTTTGCAACGATCCAACGGATGACATTCTTCCCGCTGACGATACCGTTGACGACCGGGCCGGGGACGATTGCAACCGCGATCGCGCTCGGCTCCAATCGTCCGGATGATCTGGACGGCCTGTTTTATGCGTCCATCGTCTCGCTGGTCGTCGCCTTTTGCGTGACCGCGACGATCTATCACGCCTTTACGCGATCGAGCGCGATGGCCCGGATCGTCGGCGAAGAGGGTACCAGCGTGGTAACGAGGCTGTCCGCCTTCCTGCTCTTGTGTATCGGCGTTGAAATCATGATCACGGGCGTCGTCGAGGTCGCCCGAACACTGACGGGCGGTTCCGGGTAACGTTCATGCGCTGCCAGCCTGTCACCTCACGCGCCCTCGGCGTTTGGTAGATTCTGACGCATTTACATATGCTTACATCCAGCTCACGGCGCGCTGACCGGCACCGCGAACAGACCGGGGATTTGTTGCTATAGTCAGGCGCGAAAGAGGGAGCGCGATGAGCACGCCGCTTGCACTGCCATTCCCCGACATGGGATCCGGTCGCCCGGTACAACCCGGATCAGCGGAATTTGCTCGCGCATGGTGAAGCCGGGAATCCTTGTTGTCGCCGACGATGCCTCGTTGCGAGCGACGCTCGCGCGCTGGCTGCTGCGGTCCGGTTACGCGGTGGAACTGGCCGAGAGCCCGCGCCGCGCCCACGAGGTCGCCTCGAAGGTCACTATCAGTCTTGCAATGGTGGCGCCGCAGGGATTGGGCGCGCCGGGTATCGGGCTCGCGCACGAACTCAACGATGTCGTCGCGCATGTCATCATGATCGGGGAGCCGGCCGCCAGCGGCGCGACGCCGGGCGAACCGGACGTCTGGATTTCGCTGCCCCTGAGCGAACCGGACGTGCTGGCCAAGGTCAGGTCCATCCTGCGCCCGGCTTTGGTCCGGGAGGCGCCGTCCGGTCCGCAGCTGCTCCGCTTCGAGGGCTACACGCTCGATGCCGGTGCCCGCACCTGCGTCGATGCGCAGGGTCAGGAGGTGACGCTGACGCGCGCGGAGTTTTCGCTGCTGCTGGCGTTCGGACAAAAGGCCGGCCGGGTGCTGTCACGCGACGAACTCACGCGCGTGGTGACGGGCCGCGGCGCGGAACCCGAAGACCGCAGCGTCGATGTGCTGATATCGCGCCTGCGCCGCAAGATCGAGCCGGATCCGAAAACACCGCGGCTGATCGTGACCGTGCCTGGCGAAGGCTACAGGTTCACGGCCAAAACGCAGGCCGTTGTCGCGACCGATGAGGTGACGGAAGCCTTGGACACAGAACTCAAGGCAGCACGCGCTTCGACGTTGCCAGTCGGTCGACAACGACCGAACCGGCCGCTGCGCCTGTATGTCCTCGCCGCGGCGCTCGCCGCCGTCGTCATCGTGGCGATCGCGGGATGGAAGACGTGGAGCAACCGGGGAACCTTGCAACACGTCGCCGAAGCGCCGCCGCCCGTGGCCTCGCAGGAATCGCGACCGGCATCGAAGCCGCTGCAGCCGGCCCCATCGCGCGAGGAGCAGCGCGCAACGGTGTACAAGCGCATGGTCACGGCCATGCAGGACAACCAATTCAACTGGCGCACGGTCGAGCGGCTGGCGATCATGTCGGGCGTCGACGAGAGCGAGGCGCACGAAATACTGGCGGAACATCCAAACGAGGTCGTGCTCGGCAAGGCGCAGGACGGCAAGCTGCTCGCCAAGCTGGCCGCGCATTGAGGCGCGGCGTCCTGTTTGAGATGCAGGCGGCTCCGCCATCGGCCCGCGGCTTGATTCATGATCGGCACACGGTGAAATCGGCAGACAACATCCCGGAGCGTCGGATATCGGGAGATATCTCAGCGTTTACAATCATTGACGTCACATTGACAGCCCCTTTACGGGACGCCGGACCCGGCATCGGCTAGACCATCGCAACGGGTCGACGCAGGAACCGGCATGATCACGTGCCGGCAACCCGGCAAACTTCCCGGGCCCGGTCATCACGATCGATCCTTGCAGGAGCCACCGGCTTCCGCAGCGCGGTCGCGTTCTATCCCGGCTGCGGGCTAAGGGGAAAATTCAAGGCGGGTTTTTCCCCTATGCACCGGTACGGGTATTGGTCGGCACCGCCGATGAGGAAATATCGCCGCAGGAATGCAGCGACCTGGTCGATGCGAGCCGAGCCCAGCACGGCAACATCACCATCAAGGTGTACCCGGACGCGACGCACGATTTCGATGATCCCGGCGCGAGCCGACAGGACATAGCCGCCAACTCCGCAGCAACGCGGGATGCGACGGCGACGGCGATCGAGTTGTTTGCCGCCGCATTGAGGCCGTAGCGATCACCTGGCGCGGGCTCGATCACACGGAACGCAGCGTTGCCGGCTCACCCGTGTCCGAGGCTGATCTCGGCGCCCTCGATCGCATGGCGGGCGAACTACCCCCCGCTCAACGTGGTGGCAATCCGATCGGGTCAATACTGGGCAAATGCTCAATCCGAGCAAGAACTGACTACTTCGAACGGCTGCAACCGGCTAGCAATCCTTGCACCGATGAGTGCGTAATATACTCGATCCGAGCTATAGTCACGTGGGACTCGTCCGCTCCCCATCAGGCGCTCCGCGGACGAGCTGGCGTGTCAGGCTGCCGAATGAACACCGCGCGACTGAGCATGAACTGCGCGCCGGAAATCGCCATGCGCCGCGTGCGCGAGTGGGTCGATGCGCCTTTGCCGTTTCTATCGGTGACGGAACACCCAAGTTCATGGGTCACGCTGGATCTTGGCGGATACTCGCTAGAGTACCTTGATACGGAGGATTGGCTTCGCCTCGGAAAACACGTCGACCTATTTTTCGAGTCTTATTCCACCAGCCTCTGTGCAGGTGAAATCCTGGTTATTCTAGCTGGCGAAGTTAGGAGGCATATCGTGATCGATTCCGTCCACCCGGAACATCAGCTCAACATCGGCAGGATGCGCTATGAGGAACGATCACCGCTGCTTAGCTGGACTGATATCTGGACCTTCGTTGAAGATCATCACTGGCAAAACGAGATTGATTGAGCGGTTCTGCAGTCGACCAAGAAACTCGCGATCGGCATCGCCGGCCGCGCGCCGGTAGGCGACGTCGCCGGACTGGAATCGATGGTTTCGTCAAGCCGGGCCGCAAGACCGGTGGTGATTGCGCGCCGGCGCGACAGCGGTGTTGTGGTGACGGACGTGAGGGGCTGCCGGACTGCGTCGCGCGGGGGCCCGATGCCCGACGGCGCGCAGATCGATCCTCAAGACGATCGGGCGAAGCCGGAGGCAGTCGTTAAGCCGGTTCGTCGGAGCCGTGGGGGATATTTGCTTAGAATAGACGTTTTAAATATCACTTATTGACATTATAACATGACTAGTTAGGATGCAGAGATGATGTTTGTTATTGGCTCGAATCCGGGGAGCGGGGCGGTCCGATGATCACAGCGGCTCAATTGCGGGCGGCCAGGGTGCTCCTCGGCATCGATCAGCGCCGACTCGCAGAACTGTCCGGGCTTTCGACGCCAACGATCCAGCGCATGGAGGCGAGTGAGGCCATGGTTCGGGGCAATGTCGATTCGCTGGTGAAGCTGATTACGGCGCTCGACGCCGCCGGCATCGAGTTGATAGACGAAGGGGCCGTCAGCGGCGCCGCGGGACGCGGGGTGCGGCTGAAAATCAATTCCGGATCGGCCAAGATATATTTGAACAATCGGATTGAAGACAAGGCATCGAGCGGAACGAAGGCGCGCAGGTAATGTCGGCTGTCGTTTTGCAAATGCTGTGTGTTGCCGGATTGCTCGGATCGGCAGTTCTGGCGATTGTTCTGAGCCGCTCAAAGATCGCCACGGCCATGATCTATGGCGCGACGCTGGCAGCGTCTGTGATTGCGTTGATTGGGTCCATCGCCTGGTTGCTTGGCGATACGGCGAACCCCGCCGACCTGACCCTCCCGATCGGATTGCCGTGGCTTGGCGCCCATTTCCGGCTCGACAGGCTGGCTTCTTTTTTTCTCGTTGTCGTCAATCTCGGAGGGGCAACGGCAAGCCTTTATGGTCTCGGCTACGGTCATCACGAAGAGGCACCGCAGCGCGTGCTGCCGTTCTTCCCCGCTTTTCTGGCAGGAATGAATCTTGTGGTGCTGGCGGATGACGCGTTTTCTTATCTGCTGTGCTGGGAGTTCATGTCGCTCGCGTCCTGGGCGCTCGTCATGGCGCACCATCGTGAACCGGGCAACGCGAAAGCCGGCTACGTCTACCTCGTCATGGCGAGCTTCGGCACGCTCGCCTTGCTGCTGGCCTTCGGCCTGTTGGCGGGGCCGGCGGGAGGTTACGAATTTGCCGCCATTCGCACCGCTCAACATACGCCCTACGTGGCTACGCTGGTGCTGATCCTGATGTTGCTCGGAGCCGGTTCAAAGGCCGGCCTGGTGCCGTTGCATGTCTGGCTGCCGCTCGCTCATCCCGCGGCTCCGAGCCACGTTTCGGCGCTGATGAGTGGCGTCATGACCAAGGTCGCGGTCTACGGCTTCATTCGCGTCGTGTTCGATCTCCTGGGACCGCCATCATGGCCGGCAAGTGTGGTCGTCCTCATCCTTGGCGGCATCACCGCGGTGATGGGGATTTTGTACGCCATGATGGAAAAGGATCTCAAACGCCTGCTCGCCTACAGCACGATCGAAAATGTCGGCGTCATCTTCGCAAGCCTCGGCCTTGCCCTGGCGTTCCAGGCCAATGGCCAGAAACTACTGGCAGCGCTCGCCTTCACCGCGGCGCTGTTTCACGTCCTCAATCACTCCTTCTTCAAAAGTCTGCTTTTCTTCGGCGCCGGCGCCGTCCTGACCGCGACGGGCGAGCGGGACATGGACAAATTGGGGGGCCTCATTCATCGCATGCCGGTTACGAGCTTTGTCGTTCTCGTCGGCTGTGTCGCGATCTCGGCGCTTCCGCCCTTCAACGGCTTCGTCTCGGAATGGCTCATGTTCCAGGCGGTCCTGCAAAGTCCTGAGTTGCCGCAATGGGCGCTGAAGATCACGGTGCCGGCGGTCGGCGCGCTATTGGCCCTGGCTGCTGCGCTGGCTGCGGCGTGTTTCGTCAAGGCATACGGCGTGACCTTTCTGGGGCGGCCGCGCAGCGTGGCGGCGGAAACCGCCGGGGAAGTCGACCGCTACTCGCTTTCGGCCATGTTCATCCTCGCCGCGCTTTGCCTGCTGGCCGGAATTCTGCCGGGGCTGGTGATCGACGCGCTTTCGCCGATCACGCTGCAGATCCTCGGTGGCCGCATGCCGATCCAGGCCAACGAACCCTGGCTTTCGATCGTGCCCATTGCGGAGGGTCGCAGTTCATACAACGGCTTGCTCGTGATGCTGTTCATCACGATATCCGCCTCATTGGCCGTCGTCTTTATTCATCGCTTTGCCTCGCGTGCGTTACGGCGGGGTCCCGCCTGGGGCTGCGGCTTTTCCGATCCGACACCCGCGACGCAATATTCGGGCGCAAGCTTCGCTCAGCCGATTCGCCGCGTTTTCGGGACGCTGCTGTTCCACGCCCGCGATCATGTCGAGATGCCGGCCCCCGGCGACATCAGGCCGGCGCGGCTACGAATCGAATTGCACGATCTGATCTGGGAGCGAATGTATGAGCCGATCGCAGGCGCGGTTGGCTTCTCCGCCGATAAACTCAACCGCCTGCAGTTCCTGACCATCCGGCGGTATCTCAGCCTGGTTTTTGCCACCCTCGTCACCCTTCTTCTGGTCCTCGCGATATGGTCGTGATGTCGGACATCCTTGTGCAGGGCGTGCAGATGCTTCTGGTGCTGCTGCTGGCGCCGCTGCTGACCGGCTTTGTGCGCAAGATGAAGGCCCGCCTGGTGCGTCGCCGGGGAGCGTCGGTCTTTCAACCGTATCGGGATCTCGTGCGACTGCTCCGCAAGGAAGTGGTGCTGGCGGACAACGCCTCGTGGCTGTTTCGCGTGACGCCCTATGTGACCTTTGCCGCGATCTGGGTCGCCGCCGCCCTGGTGCCGACCTTCGCCACCGGCCTGCTGTTCAACTGGACCGCCGATCTGATCGCCATCGTCGCGCTGCTCGGAAGTGCACGCTTTTTTCTTGCGCTCGCCGGGATGGACGTCGGCACCAGTTTTGGCGGCATCGGCTCCAGCCGCGAAGTCATGATTGCGGCGCTTGCGGAGCCGGCGATGCTGATGTTCGTTTTTTGCATCGCGCTGGTTGCCGGTTCGACGCAACTTTCGACGGTCGCCAATTTCATGGCCTCGTCCTATGTCGGCTTGCGGGTATCGCTGGGAATGGCGATTATCGCGCTCATCATGGTGGCCCTCGCGGAGAACGCGCGGATTCCGGTCGACAACCCCGCCACGCACCTGGAACTCACCATGGTGCACGAGGCGATGGTTCTGGAATATTCGGGTCGTCATCTCGCGATGATCGAATTTGGCGCCTTCCTCAAACTATTGCTCTATATCTCGCTGATCGCCTGCGTGTTCCTGCCCTGGAAGATAGCCGTGTTCGGTACCGGCCCCCTGTCGTACGCGCTCGGCGCCGTCGCCTACCTCGTCAAGCTCGCCGCCGCCGGCTTTTTCCTCGCCCTGTTCGAAACCGCCACGGCGAAAATGCGGGTGTTTCGCGTACCGCAATTTCTCGGTGCGGCCCTCATGCTGGGCCTGCTCGGCACCCTCCTGCTGTTCGTCTCGAGGAGCTTCTGATGCAGATGCACAGCCTGTATTTCGACGTCTCGCATACGCTGGCGGGTTCGCTCGTCCTGATCTCCTTCATGATGCTGTACCAGGACCGGCTTTATTCGCTGCTCAACGTTTTTGCCCTCCACGCCCTGGTGCTGGCGCTTTCCGTGGCCTGGCAGGCCTTCATCCAGAACGCGCCGCATCTTTACGTGACCGCGGCAATCGCCCTGGTCTTCAAGACTATCGTCATTCCGGTGGCGCTTCATCGCATCGTCAAGCAACTTGGGATTCACCGCGACATCGAGTCGGCCGTGGGAATCGGCCTGACCATGCTGGCCGGGATGGGGCTGGTTTCCCTCTCCCTGGTCTTGATGCTGCGGGTGACCGCCGAGGCCGACCCCCTGGCGCGCGAGGATCTGGCCTTTGCGCTATCGGTGGTGCTGCTCGGGCTTCTGGTCATGGTGACGCGCCGCAATGCCGTCAGTCAGGTCGTCGGATTCATGTCACTGGAGAACGGATTGGTGCTGGCGGCGACCGGCGCCAAAGGCATGCCGCTGGTCGTCGAGATCAGCGTCGCTTTCTCGATCCTGATCGCTTTCATCGTCATCGGCATCTTCCTGTTCCGGATCCGCGAACGCTTCGATTCCGTCGATGTTTCGGCGCTCGACGATTTTCGGGGCGAGCAGCGATGAGCACGGCTTCCTTCGATTCCATCGCGGCCGTGCTGTTGATTCCGATCGTCTCGGCGGCGTTGCTCGCCGCGCTGCCGGGCTATCGGCTGACGGCGCGGCTGAACGTGGTAGCGAGTTTGGCGACATTCCTGTCGGCGCTATCGTTGTTCGTGGTCGAACGCCCGCCGCCCGGGCCGTACGTGCTGGTCGACGACCTGAACATCGTCTTCATCGTGCTCAATACCTTCGTCGGTTTCACCACCAGCATCTTCAGCGCGAGCTACATCGCCCATGAGCTGGAAACCGGCCGGCTGACGCCGATATACCTGCGTTTCTACCACGCCATATATCAGATCATGATGTTCGGCATGAACCTGGCGTTCGTGTCGAACAATATCGGGTTGATGTGGGTGGCGGTGGAAATTGCGACGCTGTCGACGGTGCTCATGGTCGGCATCTATCGCACCCACGCCGCGCTGGAAGCGGCATGGAAATATTTCATCCTGGGCAGTGTCGGCATCGCGTTCGCCCTGTTCGGCACCATCCTGGTCTACATGGCGGCGCGTCCGGTGGTGGGCGAGGGCCAGGACGGCATGGTCTGGACGCTTCTGATCCAACATGCCGCGAATTTCGACCCTGCGCTTCTCAACGTCGCCTTCATCTTCCTGCTTCTCGGTTACGGCACCAAGGTCGGTCTCGCGCCGCTGCATGCCTGGCTGCCCGACGCGCACGCCGAGGGCCCAACCCCGATATCGGCCGTGTTGTCGGGCTTGCTGCTCAATGTCGCGCTCTATGCGCTGCTGCGCTTCAAGATATTGCTGGCCGCCAATCCGGCGGCGATTGCGCCCGGCCCCCTGATGGTGACGATGGGCCTGGTTTCGCTGGTCTTCGCCGCGTTCATGCTCTACCGCCGGCGTGACATCAAACGGCTGTTCGCCTACTCCTCGATCGAGCACATGGGCATCATCGTGTTCGCGTTCGGGATGGGCGGCCCGCTGGCCAATTTTGCCGGGCTGCTGCACATGGTGATGCATAGCCTGACCAAGTCGGCGATCTTCTATGCGGTCGGCCATATCTCGCAGATCAAGGGCACCCAGCGGATCTCCCGGATCCGGGGCCTGACCGTGACCCATCCGGCACTCGGCTGGGGCCTGGTGACGGGCGTCGTCGCGATCGCCGGCTTGCCGCCGCTCGGCATCTTCATGAGCGAATTCCTGGTCGTCAGCTCGACCTTCGCCCGCCAGCCCCTGCTCGCGATCGTGCTGGTGTTCGGGCTGTTGCTGGCGTTTGGCGCCTTGACGTTGCGCCTGACAAGCGTCGCATTCGGCAAGCCCCGCGGCAGCACCAGGTCAGCCGAGGCTTCCTATGTGCCGATGTTTGCCCATCTCTCGCTGGTTCTGGTCGCGGGAATCTATCTTCCCGCGCCGTTCGTCACCTGGTTTCAACACGTGGCTCGCCTTCTTGGATAGTCTGGAGATCAACGGGATATGCCATCGCTGATCGATCGCATACTGGAGGGTCGCGAGATCCAGCAACCGAGGCCATGGCCGCGAGCCGTGGTCGGTGCGGAGCTTTGGAGCTTTGTCGCCAACGAGCTTATGCAGGGACGTCTCGGCTTGCTCGGCCTTTGGGGCGAACCGGCGACGGTCCATATGGCGATCATGGATGAACACACCGCAGAAATCGCGACCATCAGCCTGGATTGCCCCGATCACAGCTATGCTTCGATCGGCAGGCATCACCCGCCGGCGCTTCGATTGGAGCGCGCCGCCCATGACCTGTTCGGCCTGACTGCGCAGGGTGCGCCCGACACCCGTCCCTGGCTCGACCACAATTGCTGGGGATCGCGCTTCCCCTTGGGAAACCGCATTGACGCGTTGTCGAAGGCAGCGCCCTACCGCTTTCTGCCGGTGGAGGGCGAGGGCCTGCACCAGATTGCGGTTGGCCCGGTGCATGCCGGCATCATCGAGCCCGGGCATTTCCGGTTTACCGCCAGCGGAGAAACCGTGGTCCGGCTCGAGCAGCGGCTGGGATATACCCACAAGGGCATCGAGGGGTTGATGGTCGGGGCCGATCTTGAACGGGCGGTGCAGCTCGCCGGACGCGTGTCGGGCGACAGCACCGTCGCCTATGCCTATGCGTTTTCGCGCGCGACCGAGGCGGCTTTGGAACTTGCCTTGCCCGGTCGCGCGGTCTGGCTGCGTGCTCTGCTCGCGGAACTCGAGCGCCTCGCCAACCATCTCGGCGATATCGGGGCCATTTGCAATGACGCCTCCTTTGCCCTGATGCACGCCCTTTGCAGCGTGCTGCGCGAGAGCGTGCTGCGCGCATCCGATCACGCATTCGGGCATCGATTGATGCGGGATATCATCGTGCCCGGCGGGGTGACCCACGACCTCGACGATCAAGGGAAGGAAATCATCCAGGCGACGCTGGACAATATCCGTCTGCGGTTTCCCGCGCTGGTCGAACTCTACGACAACACCGCATCGCTACAGGATCGCACGGTCGATACCGGCGTGCTGAAACCCGCATTGGCCAAACAATATGCCGCTGGCGGCTACATCGGCCGCGCCTCCGGCCGGTCCTTCGACGCGCGCCGGACCCTTGCCTATCCGCCGTATGACAGCTTGCGCTTTGAGGTACCCGTTCTGAACGAGGGGGATGTCAACGCCCGCATCTGGATCCGTGTGCGTGAGGTTGAGCAGAGCCTGTCCCTGATCGACCAGATACTGGACCGGCTTCCCGAAGGCCCGCTGCGCGCAAAGCCGGGCCAGCTTCGCGAGCCACGGGAAGGCATGGCGATTGTCGAGGGATTTCGCGGCGAAGTCCTGGTTTGGCTCCGCTTGCGGGATAGTCGGGTCGAACGATGCCACCTGCGCGACCCGTCGTGGTTTCAATGGCCACTTCTGGAGGCGGTCATCGAGGACAATATCGTCGCCGACTTCCCGCTCTGCAACAAATCCTTCAATTGCTCCTATTCGGGCCACGATCTCTGAGGAACAGGGCCAGATGCGCAAGCTGCTTTTCGAAAGCCTGTTTCGCCGGCCGTTCACCGAACAAGCGCCGTCGCCGGACGATGCCGCGGTAACCGAATTGGCAACGGCCGTGGGCCTCGCGGCGCGGCGGCGTCTCGGACGCAGCCTGTCGATACGCGAAGTCGACGCCGGATCCTGCAATGGATGCGAACTTGAAATCCACGCGCTGAACAATGCCTACTACGACGTCGAGCGCTTCGGTCTCCGGTTCGTTGCGTCGCCGCGTCATGCCGATGTGCTGATGGTAACCGGACCGGTGACGAAGAACATGCGCGACGCGCTGGAGCGCACCTATCATGCGACCCCAAACCCGAAATGGGTCGTCGCGGTGGGAGATTGCGCCCGGGACGGCGGCTGCTTTGCCGGTAGCTATGCCGTGATCGGAGGCGTCTCGCAGGTGGTTCCCGTCGATCTTCATATTCCCGGTTGTCCGCCGCCGCCCACCCGCATCTTGCAGGGGCTGCTCTCTCTGCTCGATCAAACGGCCAAACGTGTCGCTCCCACCTGAGTATCCGGTTGAGTATCGGCTTCCGAGCCTGCCGCGGCCCGGGAGTTCATCGCGCCCGTTCCAAGGTCCGCGTCGAAGTAGTTTTGGGCTGCTTGATGTTCTTCATTTTCGGTTTGGCGACGTTCTCCCGCAGACGGACGCCGCGACCGCCTGCCAGGCTCTGCCCTCCCGGATTGATCAATTCGATGCCCGCATGCTCCAGCGCGGAAACCAGCTTCATCAGGGAATCGACATTGCCGCGGATAACCCCATCGCTTGCTTCCATGCGTTGGATGGTCGGGACTGAAAGATCCGCCAGCTCGGCTGTTTGCCGCTGGTCTATACTCAGGAGCGCGCGGGCGGCCCTGAGCTGGTTGGCCGTGATCATGAACTGGCGGCCTCCGGTTCGATTCGCATCGAATACACCTATACCATCCGAATTACGGCTTCAAGCATCAATTTAGATGCAAAATATATCAACGCCCGGTTCGCGCCTTTCGCAACGGATTGGCGGGCCGGTTATCCACGCCTTGCGGCATCGGGCTCGTCTCCTCTCCGGGGGACGGATTGCAAGCGAATTGGGACGCTATCCGCAGCGGTCGGGTAAACGTCGATCCGGAATAATATGCGCCGTGTCCGCCTGATCCAAAATCGCCCGCGCTTGTACCCACGCTGTGAACGCAGTTACGCACGAATTCATGCGAACCCATGTCTTCGGGCTGGACAAAAAATGTTTTGGCGGAGAGGGAGGGATTCGAACCCCCGATAGGCTTGCACCTATAGACTTGCATCGAATTTTCCTGGAACAACGAACAAACATTCTCAGCATTACCCGAATTAGCTGCCATCAGCCGACGGAAGCGGGGCCGTGCTCTACGAATCAGCGCGAATGTTCCTGCTGCCGCCCCGCCAAGACGAAAGATCCGTACCGAAGCAAGCTGAACCGCAATGGAGAACGCAATCAGCGCGGCGTGCGAATTTTGTACAGCAGCCCGCCACGATGCTGCCGATAGCCATCCAACGCCGTAGCCCGCATAGTACAGTCCGAAAGCGAAGTTGCGCTTCCTCCGGCAACATTCGGCGACGATCGCCTTGAGCAGGGTGTCCTGGGTCGCATAGCCGACGCCCCAGAACAGCATCCCGAACAGGACAACCAGAAGCCGCCGAGGAAAACGAAGGGCGAGAACGCGGCCGAGATGCACACGGCAGCGATCACGACCGGGAGCCCGATCCGATCATAGGGCTTCCCGAGGCTAGGTTCGCCAGAACGCCGAAGGCCGTCGAGATCGCGAGCATCACCGGAATCACTGCTCCGACGCAATCTTCGTCTTGGACAGGTGATAGGAGATCAGTTCGAAGCTCATGAGCCCTGCGGCGAACAGGGCCCCGGCCAACATATACAGCCAATAGGCCCTGTCAGTCCTTGGCCGGAGCGGTCCGGCCCTGCTCGAGCCGGGACGGCAGCGGGAATTCACCCGGGCGACTACCAGCGCGACGAGCGCCGCCACCGCCGAATCGTCAGGAACGCGTACCCGGTCCGGAAGTCGCCCTTCAACAGGAGCACCAACGCGATATGAGCGGACCGAGGGTCGCGCCAATCTCGTCCAGCGCTGTGTTCAGCGCGTATACCCATCCCTGCCGAGCTCGCCGGTCGTATAGGAGAGCATCGCTTCGACCGTGGGCTTGCGCAGCGCTCGTCCTATCGCTCGGCGAGGACGAGGGCAGCTGCAATTTGCCAGCTTCCGGCAAACGCCATGGCTGGCACCGCGAAGAGGTTGATGATGTAGCCCGAGAAACTGATCAGCCAATAGCGGCCCGTCCGATCCGCGGCGTAGCCGGCGGGCAGGCGCAAGGCGTAGCCGAGAAACTCTCCGAGCCCCGCGGTGATGCTGATGATGGCCGCGCTCGCGCCGAGCGACGCCATGAACGGCCCGTTGATGCTGGCGCCGCCTTCATAGGTGATGTCGCCGAAAAGGTTGACGATGCCGGTCGTCATGACGAAGAGGAACGCGGGTGAAGCGACCGAGGTCTTCGATGTCGCCATGGAACTTCCTCCTTGCATCGGTGAGACTGTCGTGGCCGGCGTCCCGTTTTGTTGTATCGTCGGGCGACAACGGTACAACATCGACCGGGTGGCGCATTGGCTCCTCGCCTACATGGTCTGGCGTTTCTTCGAACGTTCGGCGCATCGCTCGATCCAGGCGAAGTTGACCGAACTCGCCGGACGGGCGGGTTTCGAGGTTGGCATGAAACCGACAAGCGGCGCCGTGCGCCCTGCCTGAACGGTGCGCCGAAGCGGAACCAGTGCGGGCGCCACCGCGCTTTCTCTTGGATCGGAACATTCTCCTATCCGCGAGCTGTAGCGGCTCGCCGGGGTAAGCCGCGTGCTGATCGCTTGCCTTGAGCATCACTGGCGATGGAGTTGGGCGGGCGGAAACTCGGCATCAAGGAATTCGACGACGGCATTTGGCTCGTCAGCTTCATGCACGATGATCTCGGATACTGCTCGAACCTGGAACAGAGAACCTTGCAACCCTCGACAACCCGATCGGCACGAGGTTGTCACCCATGTCTTAGGTACGTTCTGTTACCCATGTCTTCGGGCCGGACAACGGAAAACGGTGGCGGAGAGGGAGGGATTTTAACCCCCGATAGGCTTGCACCTATGCCGCATTTCGAGTGCGGTGCATTCG
>CAVPZI010000005.1:0-1463529 GCA_963710235.1 uncultured Alphaproteobacteria bacterium | reverse complement strand
ACCGACGCGAACCAGTTTTCCGGCCGTTTCGAACGAGCGGCGCGGGATTCGAATCCTTCCGAGAGAACGGTGAAGCGCGCCCGGACCTACAGCCTCTACCAGCGCGGACGATGCTCGACGCCTCGATTCAAGTACTTCTCTATGGTCTCCTGGCCGGGCTGAGCGCACTCGCGTTCACTGCCACGCTTGCGGTGATGCCGGGCGGCCGGCTGAAGACGCTCAGCTTCGGCGCGGGATTCGTCGGCGCGCAAACCCTCACGTGCGCTGCGTTCGTGACCTTGGGAATCGGTGCCCTCGGCGCAGGCAGCAAGAACCATCCCGGCCTTCGCGCCGCCTTGGCGTTTGCACTTGCGATCGTGCTGGTCGCGCTCGCCGTCAGGGTTCGACGGAGGCCCCCGAGCACGAATCCGCGTCCGTCAAAATAGCCGGGCACCCGGGAACAGGCGCTGCTCGAGCGGCTCGGCCGTCTGCACGTCTTGACAACCTTCGTCGCGGGATTGCTCCTCGGCGTTGGTGGCCCCAAGCGGCTGGTGGTGACGAGCCTCGCCGCAACAACGATCGTGACGGCGGGCGTCGGCGATGCCGACAAGACGGCGCTGAGCGTCCTCTATGTCGCAATCGCGACAGCGCTGGTCTGGATCCCGGCGCTCGTCTTCGTGCTCCTCGGTACGCGGGTGATCGCCCTGATGAAAGGCGCCGAAGACGGCGTCGCTCGCCGGCAGCCGCAGATCACCGTCTACGCGCTGCTCATACTCGCCGGGCTCCTCGTCGTCGACGCCGTCAGCATCGTGCTGACCTGACATCAAGGGGGGCACCGGCTCGCAGCAAGCGGTGGGCCGTCATCAACCCCTGCGGGCGCGTCACGGTCGACAAGCTGCCCGTCGGATTCGAGGAAACTCTGCCCAGCTAGCGGCCTTCGTTCTGAGGAATCGATGGCGCCCCAGCGTCGCGACATCGACCGGGCCGCTGTTCCCATCCAGTTCGTCGCACCGTCTCGGACGGCGAGATGGTGGAACTCGGGAAGACGAGCTGCAGTCGACGGCATGTCCCGCTTTCTCTCCTGCGCTGTTGCCGCGCTTGACCGGCTCCCCGCTCGGCTCGACTTGCCGCTGCTGTTCACCGCGCCCGAGGGCGGGCGGCTCAACCTCGACAACTTTCGTCGACGTGAGTGGGATCCGGCTATCGAGGTGGCCGGGAGCGCGAAGCCCGCACGAATCTATGACCTCCGCCTCCACGTCCCGTCGAACCCGGCTCGAGACCGGAGTGACCGTGTTCGAACTCGCGAAGATTATGGGCACGTCCGTGCGAATGATCGAGCGCCACTACGGTGCCGACGGCGCCGAGGCCGCATCAGCGGTCGTTTGGACGCGCTGGAGTCGCAGTATGAGGCACACTGCTACAAGCAGTGACGGTTCCCGTAACCGCTGATTTCTAGCTTCCTCCACGGCCCGGCCGGTACGCGCGCCAGTCGGTGCGCCAGTAGCCCTGAGAACCGTGCCTCGCATAACGTGCCAGGGCTCCGGGTTGCTTGATGGTGGGTGCAGCCACCGGGTACCGGGTATCCCCCCGGTTGTGCGCACGACTCAGCCGGTACCTGCCTCCGGCGGCTCGTTACGGAACGGGTGTAAGTGGGCTCGATCGGGGGCCTCTCAGCTTCTCAGGGTGAGAGAGCGCTGACGCTGGCGCTGGCTCGCTCCTAGGAGCACCTAGCCAAAACTCGCTTGTCCATAGCCGCCTAGTATCTTCTCGCCCATGGCCATCCGCGCCACAATGCTCCTTGCTGACGCGGCACAAGCCGCTGAAGGAAAGCTGTACATCCTGGGCGGTGGCTGGAATATCACCGGGCCGGTACCGATTCGTCGGCGCTCGCCATCTACGTGGAAGTCTCGTGGGACCTAACGAACGTACGACATTCCTGGCGAGTGGATCTCTTGGATAGTGATGGCGCTCCGGTTGTGATTCCTACGCCCGAAGGCGATCAGCCGGTCGTCGTGCAAGGCGAATTCGAAGTTGGGCGTCCTCCCGGAGTAACCCCTGGTACCGGGCTGGGGGTGCCTCTCGCGATCAGCCTCAGCCCGATTCCGCTTACGCCGGGCGGTCGCTACGAATGGAGACTGACCATCGACACGCAGTCTGACGAGAACTGGCGTCTGCCGTTCAGCGTTCGTCCTTCGTCAACCTCTTAAAAGCGAGCGCTATACGGGCTGCGGATCCTGGACACGTGTCCAGTTCCAATTGCGACGTACTCCACGGGCGAGCGCCGCCTTGCCCCAGTGCACGTGCGCACGCCGCGAAGCACGAAGACCGAATCCTCGAAGGTGACCGGAAGCGGAGCGTCAGCGATGAACATCGCTTCCCTACTGGCAACCCGTCATCTCCGTAAGCAATAAGCGCTACGTCCTCGGCAGCAAGCGGCTCGACTTGCGACATCGCATACAGGGTCGCATGTGCCGTCTCCTCGTCCTGGAACGAGGCGAGAGCGTTTCCGCACTATCGAGAATCATGTAGTCCATGCTGGCCCTAGTTGTAGTTCCACGGGGACGAAATAGCTACCCCACTGGGATGGTACCGACCGCTGTCTGGCTGACCATAGTGCGTCTCCCCAGAGAGTCAGATGCCCGCTAGGCCCCCAGTAGTAGTACGAAACACCAGAACCAGAACCAATCCGAAGCTCAGCCACGTGGTCGCCGATAGCCGTGAACCGCCGGGCGGTCTCAACTGCCGCCTCAACGGAGTCGTAGGCTGAAAGACCTCTGTGAATGAGCGGATACATAGCCTCCGGCCCACGAGGGCGGAGACCAAGTTCAGCGTGCGATTTGAACGAGTCTAGGAACGCTTGGGAGTCCCGGTCATCCGATTTGACGATTCGGTAGACGACCAGCTCCTGTCCGGGACGCAGCTCGGTTGGCACGAAGTCGTCGGGCAATCCGGACAACTCCTCGAATCTACCTCCGACCGACCGGCGGATAACCAGGGGCCGCCTGGATTCGAACCGGGACGACCAAGGAACTTTGAGTGCGCGCCAGTCAGAACCACCGTCCGGCGGTATCCAGCGGACTTGAGCGGAGGAGCGATCAGTGGCGGCACCTTCTAGCTACACGCCGAGAACCCGCTAAAGGAACGGGATTCGGCTCAGCAAGCGGAGGGGGAGGGATTTGAACCCTCGATCCGCCCAACGACGGATAGCGGTTTTCGAGACCGCCCTTTCTCCGCTCAGCGCCTAGGTTAGCGTTGGGGTGCGCGCCAGTCCGTGGGCTTGCTCCACCGTTGCCCTCAACGCGCGACGAGGGTGGGGCCGTCGATTTTCTCCGTACGAGCCTCCGCCCTAGGCGGTCTGGCTTCCGCTGGGGCAGCATTACGGAAAGTGCTTCTGGAACGTGCACGTCGTCATTGGAGTGCGCTCTATCGTCGGTCGGATGATCTCCTCGTCAGGGCGGCTCACGGCGAGTACCAAATGGTGAGCGCGATGGCGATGCCGACCATCACCACTGCACCCAGACAGATCAGCGCGCAGACAACCCCGATCAGTGTGTTGAGCCACGGCGGAAGGCTGCGCCCATCGCTGTCGTAGATCAACTGCCGGAGGCCCATCAGAACGCCACCTTCCAGATGATCGCGGCGATCACGACGACGAAAAGCAGCGCGCTGCAGTAGCTGATCAGCACCGCTATGTACGTGGTCAGGCGATCTAGCAGCTCCGGCTTCCAGGCAGCGAGGGGGAACATCACGATTGGGCTCAGCAGACTCGACGCGAAGAGGGCGACCGCCGCCGCCAACGTGATCAGGCGCTTCAGCCATTTCAGGCTGGTCAACGATCGGGTTGTACTGCGCGGGCTGGCCGACGCCGATGTCGTTGGAGCTGATGCTCTCGCTCTTACGGCGCGCAATCACGCCAGCCACGATCTGTACCCATCGGACTCCTTCGTCGACCACTGATGTCGTAACTAGGTTGACCCTTCAGAGCGAGCGGCTAGCAGCCCGATGCAGGGTGCCGCTTGCAGCCCACCGTCTCGCATCGGCGCAAACCGCGTAGGGATGCGGCGGCGACGAAGGTACCACGCGGACATATCGACTCGGCCGCATACCAGAACCTTGTCGCCGTCGGGACGGTCCGCGCTTCTACCGACGATCCACTCCGCTCCGACTTCGAAGCGCCGAGGCTGGCGTCATTCGTCTTCAGGGTCTTCCCATTGTCTTCTCTCGTCTTCGATCCAGGATCGCAACCATCCGTCGTAATAAGAACCGAGCGCCGTGTAAAACGCAGAGGTGACGGTGACGAGCTCAGCCATGCCTTCCGGCAGCGCACCTCCACCCCCATCCAGGTTCACCCAGAGTGGCCCCTCTAGGAGCCCGACGTTGAAGCTCTCGACGCCATATGCGATGCCACCTGTGCGTCGCGCGGTATCGATCAGCCCGATCAGTTCACCGAGCGTCAGCGGCAGTGTGGAGCGTTCAGGCGTGATCTCGTAGCCACCGTCAAAGTCGGCAGCGTATTCGTCGACGACGCGATACGCGATCTGGCCGTCGACAGGGCGCGCCCGTATCTCCACGACATCGCCGGTCGTCGACTGCATCGAAATCCGAGCTATTTCAACTTCCTCCGGCAAGGCGTCGGGAAGAAATTCGCCTCCGAGCATGCTCGGGTCACCGCTTGACCAGCCTCGGAGGACATCGTCGCCGAGCGACTCGTCGAGGACGAAATTAGGGCTGGCACCTGCAGGGAGCCGGATCTCGCCGTTGAGGAGCCCAGTCGCGAGATCGCGGCGGACTGTTCCCTTCACCTGTGTGAGCAACGTTGCGACACTTGGCAATCGAGGCCAGTACGACTGAGGGCGGAAGTCCTGATCGAATCCGGGCTCAGGCCCGGCGGAATGAGACATTCCTCCTCCTTTACAGAACGAGCAGAAAGTGACCTAGTGGGGCCCTCGACGCACCATCTCGACCCGGCAGCCGCGCGTCACCCTCGGTTCCACAACGGTTCCAGCGCCGCCTCCTCCCCGGCCGTCAAGGAGGAAGAAAAGCCCCGTTTGCGGGGCTTTTCTCGAAGCGGATGATGGGACTCGAACCCACGACCTTCTGCATGGCAAGCAGACGCTCTAGCCAACTGAGCTACATCCGCGAACGGTCGCCAGTATAGCCGGGGCCGCCGCGGGCTCAGGCGAGGCCGAGACGGGCGGCCATCGTGGCCGCGACCGCCTGCAGGCCCGAGAGCGGGCGGATCATGACGGTGAAACCGTCGATCAGGCCGTCCTCGTTCTCCTCGAGAATGTCGATGCCCTGGAGCTCGCGATCGCCGACGTCGGCCTCGAAGAAGAGGATCGTGGTGCGGCCGTCCCGCCATTCGCTCGTGTAACGGAAGTTCTCGAACACCGTCGCGACGAGGCGGAGGATCTGGTCGACCGTTTCCTTGCCCTCGTACGGTTTGTAGACCGCGGGGCTGCGAAACACGACGTTCTCGGCGAGTGTCGCCATCGCGGCTTCGTGATCGTCAGCGAGGACGGCGAGACCGAAGGGATGCTGCACGGTCATGCTGCGTCCAGCGCTTCGTTGACGAGCCTGTCCGCCAGTTCGTTGTGCGCGCGCTTCACGTGCCGATACTCGACCTTCGTGAACTCGCGCGCAAGCGAAGCCGCTTCGACCGAGAGTGCGCGCAAAGCGGCGTTCTTCACCCGATACTCCCCGCGCATCTGCTTGACCATCAGCTCGGAGTCGGAGACCACCTCGACGTCGGGCACGTGCAGCTCGGCCGCCTTGCGGAGCCCGGCGATCAGACCGCTGTACTCGGCGACATTGTTGGTCGCGGACCCGATCGCGTGACCTTCGGCCGCCAGCACGGTTCCGTCCTCGGCCTCGAGCACGTAGCCGTAGGCCGCAGGGCCTGGGTTTCCGCGCGCCCCGCCGTCCGTGAACAGACGCGCTCGCAACTACTCGGCGTTGTCGATCTGCGCGCGCTGCAGCTTGCCGCTGTAGTCGACGTAAACCGACTTCCACTCGGTGAAGACGTCGAGGGCGGCCTGCCCCGCCTCGCGATGACCGTTGCCCGTCTGTTTCATGCCGCCGAACGGCAGGTGCACCTCGGCGCCGGTCGTGCCGGCGTTGATGTACGTGATCCCGGTCTGCAGGTCGCGCATCGCCCTGAACGCCTTGTTCACGTCACGCGTGAAGATCGACGATGACAGCCCGTACTTGACGCTGTTCGCGGCGCGCACCGCTTCCTCGAACGAGTCGACCGGGATGAGCGCCGTGGTCGGCCCGAAGATCTCCTCCTGCGCGATCCGCATCTGTGCGTCGACGTCGGCGAAGACGGTTGGGCGGTAATAGAAACCGTGACCTTCGACGCGCTCGCCGCCCGTCAGCAGCCTGGCACCCTCACCTCTGCCGATCTCGGTGTAGGAATGGATCTTCTCGACGGCCGTCTCGTTGATCACCGGCCCGATCTGCGTATCGTCCTCCCACGGCGCACCGATGCGCATCTTCTCCGCGCCCGCGACGAGCTTCTTCTGCAATTCCTCGTAGACCGCGCGATGCACGATCACCCGGGATGCGGCGGTGCAGCGCTGGCCCGCAGTGCCGAAGGCCGACCAGAGGATCCCCTCGACGGCGAGATCGACGTCCGCGTCCTCCATCACGATGATCCCGTTCTTGCCGCCGAGCTCGAGATGGACGTGCTTGAGCTGGTCGGCCGCGTTCTTCGTCACCAGGACGCCGGTCTCGCGCGAGCCGGTGAAGGTGATCACCGGGACGTCCGGATGACGGACGAGCGCGTCGCCGGCCTCCTCGCCGAACCCGTGCACGATCTGGACGACGCCCTCGGGCAGCCCCGCCTCGTACAGCAGGTCGACGAACCGCTGCGCGAGGAGCGGCGTGTCCTCGGCGGGCTTCAGGACGACGGTGTTGCCGCAGACGAGCGCGGGACAGAGCTTCCACGCCGGAATCGCGATCGGGAAGTTCCACGGGGTGATCGCGCCCACCACGCCCACCGGCATCCGGACGCTCATCATGAACTTGTCGCGGAGCTCCGACGGTGTGGTCTGGCCGAAGAGCCGCCTCCCCTCTCCGCCCATGTAGTAGCTCATGTCGATCGCTTCCTGGACGTCGCCCCCGGCCTCGGCCTTCACCTTCCCCATCTCGCGGGTCATCAGATCCGAGAGCTCGGGCTTGCGCTGCTCGAGCAGCTGCGCAAAGCGGAAGAGGATGCTGCCGCGCTCGGGCGCCGGGACGAGGCGCCAGTCCTCCCAGGCCTCGCGTGCCGCCGCGACCGCGTGCTCGACGTCGGACGCGGTCGAGCGCGGGAAGGTCTCGATCACCTCACCCGTGGACGGATTCAGGGATTCGAAGGTGGTTGTCGCCATCCGGCGATCGTAGCGGCCGTCAGGCGTCGGGCAGGGTCGTGTCGGGGAAGGTCCCCGTCACCCGGGCGCGCCGCCGGTCGCGGACGATGCGGCGCTCCTTGAACTCGGCGTCGTCCTGGCCGGCACGGCGATCGGGGCCTTCGCGACGATCGACCATCACCGTCACGTTCGGGTTGTCACGGTAATAATCGACCATCTTGTCGAACAGCTCCGCCTCGAGCTCCTTGGGGATCACGCAGTAGATCACCGGCTCAGTGTAGGCAGAGGAGCGGGGGAATCTAGAGCCGGGCGATATTCGGGACGATCCGGCCGTCGTCTTCCATGTGCGAGTTCCACTCCGTGATCGGCCCCTCGAGCTCCTCCGGATCATGGCCCCGCTCCTCGAGACGGACGGGGTTGTCGGAGTCGAGCGAGACCCGGTACTGGTACCAGGAGATGTCCCAGGCCACGGTCACGACGACCTCGGCGTTCACACCGGAGAGGACGACGACCGAGACCCTGGGCGGGCCGAGCGACTTCCCGATCCCGCCCACCGTGCGGCGGTACTGGGAGGCGTTGAAGATGTCGGCCGCCTCGACCATGGAGAGCTCGTGCTCGGAGAGGCGGCGAAGAATCGGCTCCGAGGCGATCGTCTCCTCAGGCCCGCGGGGCCGTGTGCCGAGGATCCCCGAGAGGAAGCTGCTGCCGCGGCGGCGCCGTGCCGCGGGCACGGTCGGCGAGGTCGGCGCCCCTTCGCGCACCCAGCCGTATTCCACCGCGGTGTCGGAGCACAGCGGGCAGACATCGACGTAGTCGGTGCCGCCGTTCGGCGAGAACCGAATCGCCCGTTCCCCCATCAGCAACGTGCGCTCACAGATCGCGCACGCACGGTCCACGGTGACCCGTGTGATGCGTGTCATGGGCGAAGCGTAGCGAGGTGGCATAGGGCTCGTCCTAGGCGGGGACGGCCTCGTTGTCCTTCTTCGCCGCTTCGATCAGCTTCTGCGCGATGTGCGCTGGGACTTCCTCGTAGCGCAGGAACTGCATGTGGTAGTCGCCGCGACCGCCCGTGAGCGAGGTGAGGGCCTGGTTGTAGGTCAGGACCTCGGCCATCGGGACCTCGGCCTTGATCGTCGTCATGCCGCCCTTCGGCTCCATGCCGTGGAGACGTCCACGCCGCGAGTTGAGGTCGCCGTTGATGGAGCCCACAGCCTCGTCCGGAACGGTCACCTCGAGCTCCATGATCGGCTCGAGCAGCACCGGCTGCGCCTGCTCGTACGCCGATCGGAACGCCATCGAGCCGGCGATCTTGAACGCCATCTCCGAGGAATCGACATTGTGATAGCTGCCGTCGACGAGCGTCACGCGCACACCCTGCACCGGCGCACCGGCGAGGTTGCCGTGCTGCAGCGCCTCCTGGATGCCCTTGTCCACGGCGGGGCGAAAACCCTGCGGGATGACGCCGCCGACGATCTTGTCGACGAACTCGTAGCCGACGTGGTCGTCGAGCGGCTCGAGCACGATGTGGCAGTCGCCGAACTGGCCGCGGCCGCCCGTCTGCTTCTTGTAGCGGCCATGCGCGCGCGCTTCGCCCTTGATCGTCTCCACATAAGGCACGCGCGGCTGATGCAGCTCCATCTCCACGCCGAAGCGACGTCGCGCCCGCTCGACCGCGACCTCGACGTGCACCTGGCTCATGCCGGACAGCAGTTCCTCACCGGTCTGCTGATCGCGAGAGAGCCGCAGTGTCGGGTCCTCCTCGCCGAGGCGGCGGAGCGCCTGGGCGACCTTGTCCTCGTCGCCCTTCGTCTTGGCGGACACCGCGAAGCTCATCACCGGCTCCGGAAACCCGAGGGCAGGAGGCTCGAGATCATGCTCGGCGTCGACGAGAACGTCACCCGTCTGCACTTCCTTCAGCTTTGCGACGGCGCCGAGATCGCCCGCCCCGAAGCCGGCGGCCTTCTCATGCTCCTTCCCGTCGAGTGTCATCAGGGAGCCGAGCCGCTCCTTCGAATGATCGCGATGGTTGACGAGTGTCGTGTCGCTCTTCACCTCGCCCGCATAGACGCGGAAAATCGAGATGCGGCCCGCGAACGGGTCTGCGACCGTCTTGAAGACGAAAGCTGCGACGGTCGCGTCGGTCTCGATCGGCGAGCCCTTCTTGGCCGGGCTCGGGACACCCTCGACGATCAGGTCGAGCAGCGCGTGAGCCCCGAGGTTCTTGGTCGCGACCCCGCAGGCGACCGGATAGATCTCGTCGCGCGTGACGGCGTTCTTGAGGGCGGCTGCGATGTCCTCCGCCGGGATCTCCTCCCCGCTCAGGTAGCGCTCCATCAGTGCCTCGTCGGTCTCGACGACGGCGTCGAGCAGCTTCGTGCGGTACTCCTCGACCGTCGAGGCGAGCTCCTCCGGGATAGCGACGGGATCGCCTTCCCGCTCGCCGTTCGGGTCGAGGTACGCGCAGTTGTGCAGCAGGTCGACGACGCCGGTCAGCTCGTGCTCCGCGCCGATCGGCAGCTGGATCGCGATACAGCGGTCGGAAAGCTGCTCCTGGACCGCGGCCAGCACCCGGTAGAAGTCGGCGCGCTCGCGGTCGAGCATGTTGACGTACACGACCCGGGAGAGCTCGAGCTCTTCCGCCCGGCTCCACACGCGCGTCGTGTTCACCTCGACGCCCATGACGCCGGAGACGACGACCAGTGCGCCTTCGACAACGCGCAGCGATGCGACCGTGTCGGCCTGGAAGCCCGAGTCGCCGGGCGTGTCGATGAAATTGAGCTTCCGCCCTTGCCACTCACACGCGCAGAGCGACGCGGAGAGCGACATCTGGCGCCTCTGCTCGTCCTCGTCCCAGTCGGAGACGGTGGTTCCCGCCTCGATCGTGCCGAGCCGATTCGTCTTGCCTGCCTGGAAGAGCAGAGCCTCGACGAGCGAGGTCTTGCCCGTTCCGCGATGTCCGACGACGGCAACGTTGCGGATCTTCCCGGCTTCGATGGGCATCGAGTCCTCCTGGGCGCGTTGAACGGGTCGCGCGAATCCTATGCCCCGGCCGGGTCCAGGGCCAAGCGTCCCGTCACCGTGTGGTCGGACGCGATCGACCAGTCGATGCGCACGGCATGCGAACCACAGGACCCTCTCACCCCGTCCGAGGCGAGCGACGTCACCGTGCCGCGGCACGAAGCGCCGGTGGGGAAGTTCAATGCGAGCGCCGCCTGCTCGATCTGACCCTGATCGACCAGCAGGTCGATCCGCAGACCGGCCCCGCCCGCGTGCCCGACCACCGAGAGGACCGGCGACGAATCGGCGCTCACGACCTGCGCAGCGACGCTGCCCGTGAACGCCGTCGGAATGCCCCTGACGGCAGCGACGGCGACCGTCGTCTGCTTGTGAGGGGCCTTCGGCTGCGGCACGAACCCGAGCGCCAGAACCGCGACGATCGCGGTCACGGCAACACCGGCGACCGCGCCGATGCTCACCGTGCGCGCAAAGCGCCCGAGGAATGCGAGCCCGACGGTGCAGACGGCGACGCCCACGAGCGCGATGAACCAGAAGTCCTGCCGGTCGGTGCCGGAGAGAAGGCCGTGCGCGGTTGCGGTCAGCCACACGGCGATGGTCACGTAGTGGATGCGCCGCCAGACGCCATACGGCAGCCGTTTACGGACCAGATTCGAGAGCGCCACTGCGAGGAGCAGGAGCGCAGACGTCACTCCGAGCCCCACGCCCAGCGGCCGGTAGGTCGTCTGGAAGGGGATCACGAGCTGGACGATCGAGATCGGGACGACGCGGTCGGCGAGCAGCGCGATCCCGTGCAGCGCCAGGAACACACCGGTGAGGATCGCCAGAAAACGGTGCACCTCTTCGACCGCGAAGCGCGGCCAGGAGAGCTTCGCGCGCGCCGACATGAGCACGCCGACCACGACCGAGGTCGACAGGAGGAGGTAGGCGACGATCCCCGCGGAGCGGGCGACATACCAGGTGAGAGCCGTCAAGCTGCCGCCTCGAGCAGGGTGCTGCGAGTCCAGATGCCGTTGGTCGTGACCGTGCCGTCGTGCTCGATGAACCGCCCCGCGAGCCCACGCTCGTCGAGCCACGCGGGGCCGGCATCGTCGAGCAGCAGCGCAGCCTTCGCGGCGATATCGGCAACGAGGCAGGTGGGCGCAGCCACCGTCACGTCGCGCCACCGCGCGCGCGACGGCAGCCCGCTCGCCGGATCGATCAGATGGTGCTGGCGCCGGCCGCCCCGCAGCCAGGAGCGCTTCGCGACGCTGCTCGTCGCCAGTCCGCCACGGTCGAGGGTGACTGCCTCCCCACCCGGTAGGCCGACCACGATCGGAGAGGTCGTCGCGAGGTCGCCGCCGGCCGAGACCCAGCCGTGCCCGAGCAACGCAAGCGCATCGTCGACCGTCCTGCCCTTGACCACACCGTTCAGGTCGAGGACGAGCGGCTCGACGCGCAGCAGGATCTTGCCGCGCAGCACCATCGAGTCGATCGGCGGCACCGCCGCCGGCTCGACCGGACTGCTGTCAGGGGTGAGCAGCGAGAAGTCGCGGTCGTAGCCGGCAGCGAGCATTGCGCCACCGACGGCGGGGGTGACAAGCCCGTCGGTGGCGTGAGCGGCATCGAGTGCCACGGAGAGCATCGACGCCAATTCATCCGAGACGACCGCGAGGCCGCGGGGAGCGGCGTTGATCCGATTGAGCTCCGACGATTCGATGAATCGACTGAACCGGCGGTCGCGCTCGTCGAACAGCCGGCGCACCTCCCAGGGAGGCACGCCGGGCGGGAGCACCACATCGCAGCCCATCGACCGGAACACATTCATGATCCAGAGCTCTGGACGACGGGCGGGCTGGTGGCAGGCGCCGGGCTGACCGAACTGCCGGAGCTGCCGGAGCTGCCGGAGTCGTCGCTCGAGCCGCCGAACACGCTCGACTGGGCGGCAGCAGCGACTGCGCTCGACTCACTCGGGATTGCAGCCTTCGCCGACGCCGAGTGGTGGTGGCTGCCCGGGTGAGCGGCACGTGCGATCGCGATGCCGCCGGCGAAGACGCCGGCCGCGACGACACCCACGGCATAGCGGGTGACCTGGACACGGCGGCGCGCAGAGTCGATGCGAGAGGAGCTGGTCATGCCGACAAGCCTGCTCGCCGGGCCTAAGCCGAGCCTAAGGCCTTGGTTCAGATTGGCTGTGGATTCAGACTCGGGCGGCTGCGCCCGCGAGGCGCGACTTCAGGCGCAGAATGGCCTTCGTATGGAGCTGGGAGACGCGGGACTCGGTGACCCCGAGGACCTCTCCGATCTCGCGCAGGGTCAGTTCCTCGTAGTAGTAGAGCGTGACCACGAGCTTCTCCCGCTCGGGTAGCCGGGCGATCGCGTCGGCCAGCGCCTCTCGCATCTCCGCTTCGTCGAGCACCTCGGCAGGGCGGGGCCCCGTCGTGTCCTCGATCGTGTCGAGGAGCGAGACCTGGTCGCCCTCGCCCGAGACCGACCACAGCTCGTCCAGCGCGGCGATCGAGGAGCGCGAGATGTCGGTCAGCGAATCCTCGAGCTCGCCGACGGTGATGCCGATCTTCGCCGCGATCTCCTCGTCGCTCGGTGCCGTGCCGAGCTTGGCCTCGAGCTCGGCGATCGCACGCTCGATCTCGCGCGCACGTGACCGCACCGAGCGCGGGACCCAGTCGAGGGCACGCAGCTCGTCGATGATCGCGCCCTTGATCCGAGCGATCGCATACGTCTCGAACTTGATGTCGCGCCCGGGGTCGTAGCGCTCGATCGCGCCGATCAGGCCGAGCAGCCCGTACGAGACGAGATCCCCCTCGTCGACGTGCGCGGGCAGGCCGGAGCCGAGGCGGCCGGCGACGTATTTGACGAGCGGCGCGTAGGTCAGGATCAACCGGTCGCGGATCGCCTGGTCGTTGGTTCGCCGGTATTCCAGCCACAGTGTCTGTGTTTCCTCCCCCGCCACTACAGGAGAATACGCGCTAGGACCTCGTTTTCCTTAGTGCGGAGTAGGCAAGCGAGCCCATCCAGGCCGCCAGAGCGCCTGAAGCGACCGCGATCGGCCACTGCGACGCCGTCGCGCTGTAGACCGCGATCGCCGCAAATGCCACCGTGATCAGCGTGAAAAGCGCGGCCAGGGACACGCGAAGATGCTACTGCGGAGACCGCCGATACAATCCGACCCGCGAACCGAGGGGCGTGGCGCAATTGGTAGCGCACCGGTCTCCAAAACCGGGGGTTGCAGGTTCGAGTCCTGTCGCCCCTGCTCGGAGGGAGCCCCGCTCAGGCGGGGTTTTCCTGTTTCAGGATCAGCGTCACGACCTACGCAGATCCGTCGTGCTGGGGGAGGTCGTCGAGGATCTCATACCAAGGAGCTTTCGAGCCGACGAACATGTGCGCCGTCGGTTTGAGCGCCGGCTCGTCGATCAATGACCCGTAGGGCACACGGATCTTGCCTTCGTACCCCGTCCAATAGAGCAGCGAGACGCACTCCCTGCAACGCCTCTCGTGAGGGCCCTGGGCATCGCCAACCACTATCAACGAGTCCTCACCTTTGGTCACCCGCAGCTTCTCGGCCTCGATTTCGCCCCAGGGCAGGAACGCCGAGCCTGTCGCTGCGCGGCAGTTCGAGCAGTGGCAGTTGTACGCGACGACGAACTCGTCCGAGACCTCGAACGCGACGGCATTGCACGCGCAGCGGCCCCTCAGCACGGCGGCACTCGAGAACGATCGTGGCGCAGGCGGTTCGAAGAATCGGTACCTGGTACCGCAGCGTACCAGGTACCCGACGCGCGACGCTCTCGGGGCGCCGGCCTGCGCCTGTCAGCCGATTTGCTCGTCCAGCCCGAACGCGCGTGCCCTGGCGCTGCTCGTACTGACCCTCGAAGGCGATGCGATCTCCGGGATCACGTCGAAGACTTCCTCTCCCGCGCACCCTGCCGCGCCTCTCGACGGACGAAGTGCCGTGAATCCCGGTAGAGCTGCGGTTTCGTGCCTGCAGATCTCGTTCACTGGTTCAGGGACGCAGCGGCCGGCTGCTGGACCCCGAGCGGCAGCCTGACCACGAACGTCGAGCCTGCGCCGGGAGTCGACTCGACCTCGAGCGTTCCCTGATGTGAGGTGACGATGTCCCGCGCGACCGCGAGGCCGAGCCCGGTGCCGCCCACGGTGCCGGCGGCGTCGGGGGCCCGGAAGAACTTCTCGAACACGCGCTGGGCGTCCTCCGGACTGATGCCGATGCCGTCGTCGGAGACGGCGACGATGGCATTCGGTCCATCGGCGCGCACCGAGACCCTCACCTCGCCTTCCTGTGGCGAATACTTGATCGCGTTCGAGAGCAGGTTCCCGACAACCTGCGAAAGCCGGTCCCGGTCCCCGTCGACGACGAGTGGCTCCGTGGGCGTCTCGAGCACCAACTGGTGGCTCGCCGGTTGCAGGAAGAAGAGCTCTGTCTGCTCGTGCACGAGGTCGACGAGGTCGAACGGGGTGCGCACGATCGTGAGGTCCCCACCGGCCAGGAGCTCCACGTCGAGGAAGTCGCCGGCGAGCGCGGCAAGCCGGCGAGCCTGAGCGTCGATGATCTCCAGATAGCGCCGCTGCTCATCCGGGGGAAAGTCCCGCTCGAGCAGGAGCGCGGTGAATCCGAGCACCGCGGCGAGCGGTGTGCGCAGCTCGTGCGAGACCATGCTGATCAGGTCGCGCTTGTGACGCTCGCCCTCTCGGAGCTGCTCGTTCTGGAGGATGAGCTCGTGTCGCCCGAGCTCGAGTGAGCGCGTCATCGAGTTGAAGGCCGTCACGAGCGTGCCGACCTCGGCGGTGCCGCCCGGGTCGAGCCGCACCGTCAAGTCGCCGCCGGCAACCTCCGCGGCCCCCTCCGCGACCCGGCGTACCGGCCGCGCCACGCCGCTCGCGACCCAGGCGCCGAACAGCAGCACGAGCGCGGACGAGACGATGATCGCAGCGATCCCCACTCCAACCGCCGTGTCGACCACTTTTCGCGCGTGCGCCGACGCCTGCTGGGCCCGCTGATCCTCCGCCGCAAGCAGCTGGTCCAGGGTGCCGTTGATCTGCCCGATCCGCCGTTTCGCCTCGCTGCCGGCAGCAGGCCCTGCCGCGGCGCCGCGCGAGACCGACGCGATCAGGAACACGTTGTCCGCGTAATCGATCAGGTAGTCGTGCAACTCGCTCGCCACGCCGTTCGCGAGCGAGCGCCGCGGCGGATCGTCCTGAACGAGCCTGAGCAGATTTGCGAGGTCGCCGGGCACACCGGCCCGCGTCTGGTGAAAGATGCCGACGAAGCGCGGGTTCGCCGACAGCACGTAGCCGCGAAGCGCCGACTCGAGGTCGGAGGTGCGCGTTCTGACACGCAGCGCCGCGACCGTGACGTCCTTCGATCGTGATTCACGCGACTCGGCCTGCCGGAGCGACAGGATCGCGAACAGGGCGGCGACGAAGAGGACGCCGACGAGCGCGGCGACGCAGGCGGCAAACAGACCGACCCGCTGAACCAGCGATAGACGCCTCACCGACGCCGCCCCACCAGCTCTTCGGCGATCGACACCACATCCTCGACGCGAAACGGCTTGGGCAGAAAGCTGTCGGCGCCGTTCTCGAGGGCGTCGTCGATGTTCTCCTGCGCCTGCCAGGCGGAGACGACGACCACCCCCACGTCGCGCAGAGCAGGATCGGCTCGGATCTCGCGCAGCACGTCGATCCCGCCGAGACCCGGCAGCATCACGTCGAGGAAGACGAGGTCCGGCGGCGACTCGCGCAGGCGGTCGAGCGCCGTTTCGCCATCGGAGACCTCCTCGCATCGGAATGCTTCGCCGAGCGTCACGACGAGCAACTCGCGCAGCGGCGCCTCGTCATCGACGACGAGCACGCGTGGACGGTCATCACCTGGCTCGTCCGTCACCCGACCAGCCGGAAAAGGAGCACCTCATGCCGGGGCCGAAGGTGCGTTGCCGTCACGGTGAGCGTGCCGCGAGCATTGTCGTAGAGCCCGGTGCCGCCGACGATCGGGATCTCATAGAAGAGCCTCGACTGGAGCGCGCCCGTGGCGACCAGCGAGCCCTTGGGGAGGACATACGTCGCCGCGCACGTTCGGTTTCGAGCGTCGACGAACGTGCAGGCGATGACGCTGCGACCGATCGACTTCTGCGAGATGCTGGGGTTGTAGAGCTGCTGCGTGATCGTCTCGATCGCGCCTGCGGCGCCCCCGTTCGCGGGATGGATCACGCGATATGTCACCTGGATGTCGGTGATCCGGATCTGCGCCGGCCCTGTGGCGCCGTCCGCGGCGCCGAGTGTCGTGAAGAGCGCCACCGGGATGCAGGCAATGGCCCCCAGCGTGACCACCCGCCACTTGGCTCGAATCATGGAAAACCCCCTTTCCGTCGCCGGGCAGTGTCTCACAGGCGCCGGTCCGTCGACGGCCGTGACCGCCGCGCGCGCAGCCACTTATCTTCGCGCCGCAAGCCGCCAATCCTGCGCCTCGAGCCAAGGCTGCACGCGTCGCAGGTCCTCCGCAGCCGGGTTTTCCCGCAGCCCCTCCAGGGCCATTGCCGATTGCGGGACTGCAGAGCGGGCGCAACACTTCGGGCATGAGCCCTGCAGCAACGAACGCGCTCGGACTGATCCTCGCGTCGCTCCTGATGCTGCTCGGCGGCCTCTCGAAGAAGCGTCTCGAGTGGAAGCCACGCGACGTGACGCGACGAAGGCGCAAGCCGCCCGGCACAGCCTGATCCGCGAAGATCAGGCTGATGCGTGCGATCCGGGCCGAGGGGCTGACGAAGAGGTACGGGAGCACACTCGCTCTCGATGCTCTCGATCTGACGATCGAGCGAGGCGAGATCTACGGCTACCTCGGCCCGAACGGATCCGGCAAGACGACGACCATCCGCCTCCTGCTCGGCCTGCACAGGCCGACCGCGGGGCGCGCCGAGCTGTTCGGCCTCGACGCATGGCGCCAGCCGGTTGCTGCGCACCGGCACGTCGCATACGTCGCCGGCGAGCCTTCTCTATGGCCTGCGCTGACGAGCACCGAGACGTTCGCGTTCCTGGAACGTTTGCACGGCTCCACCGACGTCGCCTACCGCGACCTGCTCGTCGAACGGTTCCAACTCGATGCGGGCAAGAAGATCCGGGCGCTGTCGAAGGGCAACAGGCAGAAGGTGCAGCTCGTCGCCGCATTCGCGAGCCGCGCCGACCTGCTGATCCTCGACGAGCCGACGAGCGGCCTGGATCCTCTGATGGAGGTCGCGTTCCGCCAGACCGTGCTCGAGGCGAAGGAGCACGGCCAGACCGTGTTCCTGTCGTCGCACATCCTCAGTGAGGTGGAAGCCCTCTGCGACCGAGTCGGCATCCTCCGTGAGGGACGCCTGGTCGACGAGGGCACACTCGCGCAGCTCCGGCACCTGACGTCGCAGACGGTCGAGGTCACGTTCGCCGGACCTCCCCCGAACCTGGCGACCATTCCCGGAGTGCAGATCGTGGACTCGACGCCCAACGCATTGCGGCTCGAGGTCAGCGGCAGCCCGAAGCCCCTGCTCGCCGCGCTCGCCGGCCTCGACGTGATCGCCCTGACGAGCCGGGAACAGTCACTCGAGGAGATCTTTCTCCATCACTACGACGCGGTCGGAGGACGGTGACTCCGACCGGAGCGATCGCTCGGCGTTCGTTTGCCGACGCGCGAGTGCGTACTGGATCGTTCGCAGCTCTCTTCGTGTTCGTCGCCGCCGCGAACGTCATCGGCTACCGGCGAAGCTATCCGACGATCGCGGCAAGGATGAACTTCGCCCGCAGTTTCGGCGCGAACAGGGCGGTCGAGCTCTTCTACGGCTCGCCGCACGATCTCCTGAGTGTCGGCGGCTACGTCGCGTGGCGCGTCGGTGGGATCGCCGCCATCCTGGCGGGTGTCTACGGCCTCCTTGCCGCTGTGCGTGCGTTGCGCGCCGAGGAGGACTGCGGGTCGCCAGGAGCTCCTGCTTGCGGGGCACGTCAGCCGCGGCTCTGCCTACCTCGGCGCGCTCGTCGCCATCGCAGCCGGAGCGGTCGTCCTCTGGCTCGCACTCTTCGCAAGCTTTGCGCTGACCGCGCCTCGAACCCGGCGGCTCGGCGTTCCTCGCGGCAGCGATCGTCTCGCCGGTCGTCGTCTTTGCAGGGGTCGGGGCTCTTGCCTCTCAGCTCGCGCCCACCCGCCGAATCGCGCTCGAGATCGCGACGGGATCGCTCGTGATCGCGTACCTGCTGCGGGTGATCGGTGACACCTCGACCTCGCTCGGTTGGGCCCGCTGGGCGACCCCGTTCGGCTGGAGCGAGGAGGCACGCGCGTTTGCCGAGCCGCGCCCCGGGGTCCTCGCGCTGCCCCTCGTGGCCGGCGCGGCAATGCTCGTCGCAGCCGGTCTGATGGCAGGCCGGCGCGATATCGGGACCGGGCTGCTGCCGGCCCGAGACCGCGCAGAGCCCCGCCTGTGGCTCCTCTCGTCCCCGACGGCGCTGGCACTGCGTGAGGAGCTCGCCGGCATCATCGTCTGGGCCGTCGCGTTGGGGATCTTCGCAACGGTGGTCGGCGTCCTCTCGACGAGCTTCACGGCAGCGAACCTTCCGGCAAACCTTCAACGAGCAGCTGAACAAGCTGGGGGTCTCGTCGATCACCACGCCCCGCGGTGCGCTCGGTTTCTACTTCCTGCTCTTCGTGCTCGCGATCAGCCTGTTCGCCTGCTCCCAGATCGCAGCTCTGCGCCGTGACGAGGCCGAGCAGCGACTCGACACCATCCTCGGCTTCCCCGTCGACCGGCGCAGATACCTGGCCGGCCGCTTGCTCCTCGCGACCGCCGGTTCCATCGTCCTGGCGTTCGTCGCGGGGATCTGCGCATGGGCGGGCGCAGCGGCCCAATCCGCCAATGTCGCACTGCCTCGGCTGCTCGAAGCAGGCGCCAACTGCCTGCCCGTCGCGCTGCTCTTCCTCGGTCTCGCGGCGCTCGTCTTCGCGGTCGCTCCCCGCTCGACGACCACGGTCGCCTACGGGCTCGTGACCGTTGCCTTTCTCTGGCAGCTGGTCGGCGGGCTGCTCGGAGCCCCGCGGTTCCTGCTCGACCTGAGCCCGTTCCAGCACTTCGCCTACGTGCCGGCGCAGGCGTTTCGGGCCGGCCCCGCGGCGGCGATCGTTGCGATCGCGGCCGTCGCGTCGATCGCGAGCCTCTGGGCGTTCCGGCGCCGCGATCTCACTGGCCCCTAGCGCGTTCGCCTTCAACGGTCCAGCTGAGGCATGTGGCTTTTCCGCAGCGCGGTTCCGCACGAAGCCGGATGGCGGGAGAAGCCCGCAGGCTCAAAGTGCCTGAAAAGGGCCGACCGAACACCAGGCCCAGAGCGAAAAGGAGTTGGAGATGCGCAAGTACCTGGAGATCGGAGGCGCCATCGCAACGGTCGTGCTGATCGTCTTCGGCGTCGCCGCAATCGCACTCGGCGTCAACGGCCGCAACACGGTCCGCGACAGCCTCAGGGCGGAGCAGATCGTCGGCACGCCCGACATGACCAAGGCCGGCATCGCAGCCGAGGCCAAGGCGGCGGGCTTGCCCGCAACGATCAAGCTGCCGACGGCGAACATCGCCGGCAAGGCGATCACCACCGGCGCCCTCGCCCGTGACTTCGCGGAGTACATGAGAATCCATGCGCTCGAGGCCAGCGGTGGGTTGACGTATTCGCAGATGCCGCGCTACGCGTCCGCCGACGGCAAGGGGACGAATGACGCGACCAAAGCGACCAAGGGAGCGAACGGGCAGCCGCTCGACAACGCCGCCCGCAACACGTGGGTGACCGAGACGGCGCTTTCCACGGCGCTCAACGCGAGCTTCCTCGCCGAGAACGTCGCGCTCTTCGGGATCATCACCGGCGTCGCGTTCCTCCTCACCGGCATCGGCTTCGGAGTCCTCGTGCTCTTCGGATCACTCCGCGGCCGCGAGCCGGGCACCGAGCCCCTCGGCAAGCGCAAGCCGGAGGCGGCGGGAACGAAAGCCGTCCCCGCCGCGTAACACCTGCGCATCTCCGGAGGCGGGCCGCCCGTAGGCGGCCCGCCTCTGTTTCTTCGATCAGGAAAGGGGTCACGTGATGCTCGGCGTTCTCGACACCAGGCAAGTGGCGTGGCGTCGACAGCATGCCCAACGGCACTACGTCGGCTACGTCACCGTCACGGAGCACGGCGTCCGGCTGGCCGGCCGCGAGGAGGCCACCGGAATCGACGTCTCGCTGTCGATCCCCCACACGGCGATCCGTGAGGTTCACGTCGGCAGCACGAAGACCGAGACGGTGGCTGGGGGGCTGACTATCGTGCTCGAGCTCCGCGACGAGGAGCCGATCTACGTCCGCCCGCTCGGTGACGGACCGCTCGATCTCGACGGCTTCGCCCGGAAGTTCCGCGGCCGGTAAGCCTCTAGGAGGGTGGTTCGAGCTGCCCGTGCTCGATCGCGTAGCGCACGAGCTCGGCCCGTGTCGAAAGCTGGAGCTTGCGCATGATGTGCGCCCTGTGGGTCTCGGCCGTCCGCACCGAGATGAAGAGCTGCTTCGCGATCTCCTGGTTCGTGTGGCCGAGCGCCAGGAGGCGCAGCACCTCACGCTCGCGATCGGAGAGCGGATCGGAGTCGGCAGCCTGCTGGGCCGCGGCATCCGCGGCAACCATCCGCGCGCCGAGCGCCGGGTGGACGTAGTGGTTCCCACCCGCCACCTCGCGGATCGCCGCCACCACCTCCGCATCGGCAGCCTCTTTCAGGACGTAGCCGCTCGCGCCCGCCGCGAACGCCTCGCGAACGTAGCTCGGATCGTCCTGCATCGAGAGCATCAGCACCTTCGCCGACGGGGCCTCGTGCAGCAGCTTCGGCAGCACCTCGATGCCGCTTTCGTCGGGCATGACGACGTCGAGCAGGACCACATCGGGCTTACCGGCACGAACCTCGAACACCGCGTCGCGCGCGTTTCCGGCATCACCGACCACCTGCATGTCCTGCTCGGCCTCGAGGAGCAGCCTGAGGCCCGAACGAACGACTGCGTGGTCGTCGACGACGACGATGCGAATCACGAGAGCGGCACCTCCGCGACCAGGCTCGTCCCGGAACCGCGCGTCGACTCGATCGTCAGCCGGCCGTCCAGCAGTGCGAGGCGCTCGCGCATCCCGGACAGGCCGATGCCGCCCCGCAGCTCATCCTCGCGTCGAATCCGTGCCCGTCGTCCTCGACGAGCGCGCTGGCGGACCCGGCCCGCCGCACGAGCAGCACGCTGACGTGCCTCGCGCCCGCGTGCTTGGCGATGTTGGTCAACGACTCCTGCACGATCCGGTACAGGGTGGTCTCCACCTCGGACGGCAAACGCTCTTCGCCGAGCTGCGACTCGAAGTCGACGTGGATCCCGGTTGCCTCCACGAAGGTCTCGACCAGCCGCTCGAGCGCCGGAACGAGGCCGAAGTCGTCGAGGGCCTTCGGCCGCAGCTCGACGGCGAGGCGGCGGACGTTCTGCAGCGTCGCCACGACGAGCTCGCGCAACTGCGCGAGCGCCGCGGGCTTGTCGTCCGCGTTCTCAACCGTCTTGAGCCCGAGCAGGACCGACGTCAGCGCCTGGCCCGTCTCGTCGTGCAGCTCACGCGCGAGCCGCCGCCGTTCGATCTCCTGACCCTCGATCACGCGCCGCAGCGAATCACGCTGGACGCGGCGTGAAAGGTCGACGGCGACCGCAGCACGCTGTGCAAAGTGCTCCGCCAGCCGCAGGTCGGCGCTCGTGAATCGCGGGTCGCGACCCTCGCGATCGTGTGCGAAAGCGACCCCGATCGAGACCGTCCCGGATCAGCAACGGAACGTAGAGGCCGGTCGTCGCATCGAAGTGGCGCGCGACCTCCTGAACGACCTCGGGATCGTCGAGCACCGCGTCGACCCGCTCGCTGCGGGCGCGTTTGAGCACCCCTCCGACCTTCGTCTCGTAGGGGATCACATCGTGTAGCAATTCGTTCGGCTGCTCGGAAGCGATCGCCTCGATCCGCAGGCCGTCCGAAGTTGGCAAGGCGATCGCAACGACGCGCGCGTGAATCAACTCGCGCAGCCGCTCGACGACGAGCTGCAGGAGGCGTGGCAGCTCGAGCTCGCCGGCAAGCGCGGCGCTGATCTCCTGCAGCGACTCGAGCTGTCTCGACCAGGCGGTCGCGGACTCGTAGAGACGCGCATTCTCGATCGCGACGGCCGCCTGCGCCGAAAGGAGCGTCACGAGCTCCTCGTCCTCCTCGTCGAAGTCCGCCCCACCTTCCTTCTCGGTCAGGTAGAGGTTCCCGTAGGCGACGCCGCGCAGCACGATCGGGGTACCGAGGAACGTCCGCATCGGTGGGTGGCCCGGCGGGAAGCCGACGGAGCGTGGGTCCTCCGTCAGATCGTGGAGGCGCAGCGTCCGGGCGTCGGTGATCAACGCTCCGAGGATGCCGCGCCCGCGAGGCAGGTCGCCGATGACCGCGCGAGTGTCGTCGTCGATGCCGTGCGTGACGAACCGCTCGAGGCTCGTGCCGGTCGGGTCGATGACGCCGAGGGCGGCGTACTGAGCACCGGTGACGAGGGCCGCCGCTTCGACAATGCGCTGGAGGACCCCGTCGAGTGAAAGCTCCGAGCTGATTGCGAGCCCGGTCTCCAAGAGTGCGCGCAGCCTGCTTGACTGCTCGGTCTCCACCGGGCAATCGTCGCAGAATTCACCAGGTCTTCGGTGAAGCCGCCGCCGCCGCCCGGCCGATCCGCACCCGCATGTCGACCGCGACGCACCCGTCGGGACCTGCGAGCACCGGGTTCAGGTCGAGCTCGGTCACCTCCGGCAGGTCGACCGCGAGCCGCGAGAGGCGGTGCAGGAGGTCCGCCAGCGCCGTCCTGTCGGCGGCCGGGGCTCCGCGCCAGCCGTCGACGAGCTTCGCGGCCTTGCCGGTGCCGAGCAGTTCGGCGGCATCGACGTCGGTGAGAGGTGCGAGGGCGAAGTTCGCCGAGCCGATCAGCTCGGCGAGCACGCCGCCCGGACCAAACGCGACGAGCGGCCCGAACACGGGGTCCTGCACGATCCCGGCGAGGAGCTCCGCGCCCTCGGTGAGGAACTGCTGGACGATCACCGGTCCGCCCATCCGAGCGGCCGCCTCGCGGACCTCGTCGACGGTGCGCAGGTCGAGGGCGACGCCTCCGGATTCCGTCTTGTGTGCGCCCGCCGCCGCCGTCTTGACGACGGCGGGCAGCCCTAGCTCTGCTGCGACCGCGGCTGCCTCGTCGGGCGTCTCCGCGCGGCGCTCGCCGACGAGCGGGATGCCGTAGGCAGCCAGGAGCCGGTGGGCGGCGTCGGCTTCGAGCCAGCCTTCGCCCGCAGCCTCGACGATCGCGCGCGCCGCGGCGAGGTCGACGTCGACCTCGGGTGTCGTGCCGGCGGGCCGCCTCAGCCACGCTGCGCGTCTCGCGGCCAGGCCGAGGGCGTGTGCAGCCGACTCGGGATATTCGAAGCCGCCGTGCGCGGACCCGTCGGCGCTCATCACGACCGAGAGCAGCGGCTTGTCGGATTCCTCGGCGTAGCGCGCGAGCAGCTCCTCGACGGCCCGCGGGCCTTCGACCACCGGCGGTACGAACAGAGCGATCACTGCGTCGATGTTCGGGTCGGCGAGGATCGGACCGATCGTGCGCTCGTACGTGGCGGCATTGGCCGATCCGAGCAGGTCGACCGGGTTCGCGACGCTCGCTTCCTTCGGAATGCGCTCGATCAGCAGCGCCCGGGTCTCCGGCGTCAGTTCCGGCAGCACGAGGCCGTGCGCCTCGCAGGCGTCGGCACAGAGGATGCCGAGACCGCCGGCGTTCGTGAGGACCGCGACGCGGTTGCCTGCGGGCGCCGGCAGCGAGGTGAGCAGCACGGCGGTGTCGAGCAGCTCCTGCAACGTCGACGCGCGCAGCACACCGGCTTCGCGGAAGAGCGCGTCGACGACGGCGTCGGAGCCGGCCAGGGCGGCGGTGTGCGATGCCGCTGCGCGCGCGCCGGCGCTGCTCGTGCCGCTGCGCATCGCGAGGATCGGTTTCGAGCGGGCAACCCGGCCTGCGACTCGCGCAAACTTGCGTGGATTGCCGAAGGATTCGAGGTAGAGCAGGACGACGTCCGTCTCGGGATCATCCTCCCAGTACTCGAGCAGGTCGTTCGACGAGACGTCGGCCTTGTTCCCGATCGAAACGAACGCCGACAGTCCGAGCCCCCGCGCGTCGGCCTGCTCGAGCAGCGCCAGCCCGAGCGCGCCGCTCTGGGACGAGAACGCTGTGCGGCCGGCTGGGAAGGCGCTGCGCGCGAACGTTGCGTTCAGACGGCACGCCGCCGATGCCACGCCGAGGCAGTTCGGGCCGATCAGGCGGGCGCCGTAGCGCCGGACGAGTGCGAGCAGCTGCGCCTGGCGCTCGAGCCCCTCGGATCCGGTCTCGGCGAAGCCCGCCGAGATCACACAGACCGCACGGACGCCGGCGTGCAGAGCCGACTCGGCCGCAGCGAGGACCTGCTCTCCCGGCACGCAGACGATCGCCAGGTCGACAGGGGCCGGTATCTCCTCGATCGAGCGATAACCCGGCACACCGCCGACCGGGTCGCCCTTCTGGTTGACCGGATAGGCGGCGCCCGAGAAGTCGGCGGCGATGACGTTGCGGAAGAGCTCCCCGCCGATCGTGCCCCGCCGGGCAGAGGCACCGATCACGGCCACGGAGCCCGGCTTGAAGAAAGATTCGAGGGACGCCGCGACGGCTGAATGGTCACGCTCGGCGATGCGGTCGAGCACCTTGGCGGACGTCTTCAGGGCGAACTCGACCTCGACGACACCGCCCACGTAGCGGCGGCGAACTTCGAAACCGGTGTCGCCGAAGACGTGAAGCATGGCCGCGTTCTCGGGGAGGACCTGAGCCACGAAACGATCGATCCCGGCAGCACGGGCGCGCGCGGCGAGCCGCTCGAGCAGGCGGCTCGCGATCCCGCGACGCTGGAACTCATCGGCGACGACGAAGGCGACCTCGGCGCGCGACGGATCGCGGAGCCGAATCCAGGTCCCGATCGCGATCACGCGCACGGTGCCGTCGGCATCGACCAGCTCACCGATCAGCGACATGCTCTCGTCGCCGTCACTGCGCAGAAACGACGCGATCAGGTTGGAGTCGACGCGGATCGCGCCCTGAAAGCGCAGGTAACGGCTCTCAGGCGTCAAACGCTCGAAGAACTCGAGCAGCTTCAGCTCGTCGGCGATGTTGGTGGGACGCAGGCGCAGCGTGGAGCCGTCCCGTAGGACGACGTCCTCCCGGTCGGCGATTCCGATCACACAGTCATTGTCGCAGAGGCGGGTCGAGACTCCATTCGCCGAGGGCCGTGCCGATGGTGCGGGGAACTACGTATCCGTGCGCGGGCCAGGCTCGGTCAGCAGCCGCACGACACACAGCACGGCGACGATCGAGATCATGACGTCGTTGCCGAGGCACCACTGGCAGATCGCTCCGATCGGGTCGAGCTGGGCCCAGAGGAGATAGCCGCTGAATGCAACACCTGCGAACGAGATCAGGACGCCGATGAACGCGGCGGCGGTCCCGCGGGCCGCGGTCGTCGCGACGATCGCGAGGTAGGCGATCAGCCCCAGCAGAGCGACCGGCACGCCCCCGAGCTCCGCGTACTTCGATTTCTGCACGGTCTCGCAGCCGCTGTTCACGCAGATCGGTGCCGTGTGCGAGTAATGGACGTACGTGAGATAGGCCGCGATCGCCGCGCCGACGAGGGCGGCTGCGGCGATCGAGGCGCGCAGCCTCACTGCAACAGCGGATCGAGCGCCGCCGCGAACGAGGCCGGATCGAGCGCGGAGAGCTGCAACTGCGTCGGGAGCGCCGGGGGAGCCTGAACGATGAAGGTAGGCGTGCCGGCAACGGCGTATTGCGTCGCCGCCGTGTCGGCGTTCTTCCACATCTTGGTGACCCGAGCGGTCGAGGAAGCCGCGGAGAGCGAGTCGACGTTGACGCCCGCCGCCTTCGCGGCGCTCTCGATCGTCGCGTCGTTGATCCAGCCGCTGTTCTCTTCCCCCTGACGGGCGTAGAGCTCGTCGGACATCTGCCACAGCTTGTTCTGCTCCCCGGCCGCGTAGTTGGCGCGCAGGCCGTTTTCGGAGTTCGGGCCGATGATGTTGATGCCGCGATACACGAGCTTGACCTTGCCGGTGCGGACATAGTCCCTCACGACCGTTGGCAGCGTGCCGAGGTTCCACTCCCTGCAGTACGGGCACTGCGGGTCCTCGAAGACCTGGATCGTGACCGGCGCAGCGGCGCGCCCGAGCGTGTCGCCGTGTTGCGGGATCCCCGCCAGCGACAGTCCGGTCTTCTTCGCGGACGTGGCCGTCGTCCCGGTCGCGGTCGTGTCCGCGCTCGCGGACGCTCCTGACGAACCGCCCGTGGCGACGACGATGAGAACGACGACGACAGCGATCGCGCCGACCGCAGCGGCGGCGAGCAGATACATACGCGACCGGTCCACGCGCACAGCATGCCCGAGCCACACATCCGTCGGCTCCGTGGAAACCCGCACACGAAGCAGGGAGTTAGGCTCCCCGGGTGGCGCTTCTCCAGAGCCGAGTCGAGCATACGGATGATTTCGCCCGCCGGCGGGGGAGGATGGAGACGCTGGTCGAGGAGGTGCGCTCCCGTTCGGCGCTGGTGGCTGCGGGTGGCGGTGAGCGGGCGGTGGAGCGTCACCGGGCGCGCGGGAAGCTGCTCGCGCGGGAGCGGATCGACAGGCTGGTCGATCCGGGGACGGCGTTCCTGGAGCTGAATGCGCTTGCCGGGTGGGAGATCTACGACGGGCAGGCGCCCTCGGCGGGGATCGTGACCGGTATCGGTGTGGTCGAGGGCCGGGAGTGTGTGATCGTCGCGAACGACGCGACGGTGAAGGGCGGGTCGTACTTCCCTTTGACGGTCAAGAAGCATCTGCGGGCGCAGGAGGTGGCGGAGCAGAACCACCTGCCCTGCCTCTATCTGGTCGACTCGGGCGGGGCGTTCCTGCCGCTGCAGGCGGAGGTGTTTCCCGATCGCGAGCACTTCGGGCGCATCTTCTTCAACCAGGCGCGGATGTCGGCGAAGGGGATTCCGCAGATCGCGGTCGTGATGGGCTCGTGCACCGCCGGCGGCGCCTACGTGCCGGCGATGAGCGACGAGACGGTGATCGTGCGCGGGACCGGGACGATCTTCATCGGCGGGCCGCCGCTCGTGAAGGCGGCGACCGGCCAGGAGGTGACGGCCGAGGAGCTCGGCGGCGCAGACGTGCACGCCCGTCAGTCCGGGGTCGCCGACCACTACGCGACGTCGGACGAGCACGCGCTCGCGATCGCCCGACGGATCGTCGCCAACACGCACGGGCGCAAGCCGGAGGCCCCCTGGCGGCGGCTGCCCACTGAAGCGCCGGTGGTCGACCCGTCCGACCTGTACGGGCTGATCCCGGACGACCACCGCACGCAGATGGACGCGCGCGAGGTGATCGCACGGATCGTCGACGGCTCGCGCTTCGACGAGTTCAAGACGCTCTACGGTGAGACGCTCGTCTGCGGCTGGGCGCACATCGAGGGCTACCCGGTCGGGATCCTCGCCAACAACGGCGTGTTGTTCGCCGAGAGCGGGCAGAAGGGCGCGCACTTCATCGAGCTGGCGTGCAAGCGGCGGGTGCCGCTCGTCTTTCTGCAGAACATCACCGGCTTCATGGTCGGTAAGGAGTACGAAGCGGGCGGGATCGCCCGCGACGGCGCGAAGCTCGTGACGGCCGTCGCCTGCGCCGAGGTGCCGAAGTTCACCGTCGTCATCGGTGGGTCGTTCGGCGCCGGCAACTACGGCATGTGCGGCCGCGCCTACTCCCCACGCCAGCTCTGGATGTGGCCGAACGCCCGTATTTCCGTGATGGGCGGCGAGCAGGCCGCGACCGTCCTGACGATGGTCGGCGACGCCGATCCGGACGAGATCCGCGTCAAGTACGAGCTCGAGGGCAATCCCTACTACTCGACCGCCCGGCTCTGGGACGACGGGATCATCGACCCGCTCGACACCCGCCGCGTCCTCGCACTCGGGATCAGCGCGGCACTGAACGCACCCATCCCGGAAACACAGTTCGGCATCTTCCGCATGTGACCGAGGTGCGAGGTTAGGGTTTCACCATGGGTTACTCGATGCTGAAGATCGACGACGTCGAGGGCGCCGGACGGGGTGGCATGGTCAAGTTCCTCCGCCGCGAGCTCGACGTGCAGGCCTTCGGGGTCAACTGGTTCGAGATCGGCCCGAACATGGAGGGCGTCGAGCACGACGAGGTGGACACCGGACAGGAAGAGGTCAACGTGATCGTCCGCGGCAGCGGGATCTACCGGATCGACGGCGACGAAGTGCCGTTCACCGCGCCGATGATCTTTCGATTCGATCCGGAGACGACGCGTCAACCGGTCGCCGGCCCCGAAGGATTCGCCATGGTCGCGGTCGGTGCCCGCCGCGGCAGCTACGAGGCGCACGGGCCGTTCTAGTCCGGATCGTTCTGTGGAACCTCGCGGACTCGCTGAGCTCGATCGGCGAGTTGCGGCGCTACCTCCAGGATGAAGCGGTGGATGCGTACGAGCGCGTGCCGGGCCTCCTCTTCAAGGCGTGGTTCTCGGACGAGGTGACCGAACGCTGGGGCGCGGTCTACGTGTTCGAGTCGCGGGAGGCGTCGGAGCAGGAGCTGCCGTCGCGTGCTCGTGCGTTGATCGGCAAGGAGCCGGACGTCGTGGAGGTCTTCGACCTCGAGGCGTCCGTCTCGGTCGCGACAGAGCTCACGCGGCTCGGGCTCGCGTTCGAATGAGCGCTGTGCGCGTCGAACGGGACGGTTCGGTGCTCGGCATTGCGATGGCGCGGCCCGAACGCCGAAACGCGTTCGATGCGGGCCTGATCGAGGATCTGACCGGCGCGTTCGCCGGTATCGGGCCCGATGTGCGTGCGGTGCTGCTCACGGGTGACGGCCCCTCGTTCTCGGCCGGCGCAGACGTCGAGTGGATGCGCTCATCGGTGGATCTCAGCGTCGAGGAGAATGTCGCGGACGCCCTTCGCCTGCGTGCGCTGCTCGACGCGATCGACGGTTGCGCTGCGCCGGTCGTCGCGCTCGTGCAGGGGCATGCACTCGGCGGAGGGTGCGGATTGGTCGCTTGCTGCGATGTGGTCGTCGCCGAGCCCGAAGCACTGTTCGCCTTCAGCGAGGTCAAGCTCGGGATCATCCCGGCGGTCATCTCACCGTTTGCCCTGGCGAAGATCGGGCCGGCGGCCGCGCGACGCTACTTCGTCACCGGGGAGCGCTTCTCCGCCGAGGTAGCGCTGCGCATCGGCCTCGTGCACGAGGTTGCGGCCGACCTCGAGGCGGCTGCCGAGCGCGTGCTGGGCGAGCTTCGTTCGGCCGGCCCCGAGGCAGCGCGAGCGGCCAAAGCGCTCGCCCGTGCCCCACTCTCGGCGGCGGAGACCGCGCAGCGCATCGCCGCTCACCGCACGAGCGCCGAGGGCCAGGAGGGCCTGCGGGCATTCCTCGAGAAGCGCCCGCCCGGCTGGGCGGGCGAGTAGCGCCCGCGCCCGCCTCTGCCCGCCGGCGCACGGGCCGCGACGGGGTCAGACCCCGGCGTGTCTGTCGAACGGTTCGACGCTGCCGACCCGCAACGAGCGACGCATACGGGCACCCGCTTCGGAGCCGGGCACGGCTCGGGGTCAGACCCCGGCCATGGCCAGAAGGAACGAGTGAGGGCTAGTGGCCCGTCGACTGCGTGCGGACCGCGATCGGGCGCGTGACCGTCGACGCGTACGACGCCCCACCCGAGACCTGGACCCGGTAGCTGCCGGGCCGCAGGCTGCGGTTGAAGACGCCGCGCGAGCTCGCGACGAGACGCCAGCGGCTGTTCGTCAGCCGCTGGACCTGCATCGGAAGCGAGGGAGAGACGAGCGCATGAAGATCGCCGTCGCGCGTGCTCAACGACACGCGCGGCACAACCTGCATCGACACGGCATCCCCTGCGACGCCGTTGTATGCAAGCCGAAGCTCGGTGGAGCGCAGCGCGGGAAGCGACACTTCGAAGTGCCCTGAAGGCGCGGGCTGTAGGTGTCGCACCGTCTGCCAGCCTGCCGCGGTCAACTCCTGCAACCGTGCCTTGCCGAGCCCGCGAACCCAGCCCTGGACCCGAACGTGGTTGCCGTAGACGAGGCGAACCGGCAGATCGTCGAGGGTCATCGCGTGGATGTCGAAGTCGGTCGACCCCAGCTTGAACCTTGTGCGGATCACCTGTCCGGGGAACTGCTTCCACCCGCTCGCGGTGAGCGCCCGTACCGCCTCTGCGCGGCCCGACGAGTTGTGCACGACGCGCAGATCGCGCACACCGGTGACCTGAAGTGCCGCAGCAACCTGGGCAGGCGTCAGCACAGCTGTCGGCCACACGTGGTGTGGCGAGAGGTAGTCATAGGGATCGGCGACCGAGACGAGGTACGGCACCTGCTGCATCTGCGGCCAGGCGTCGTGGATCGACGAGGTCCGGCCGCCCGACGACGAAAAGTAGTACGCCGGGATGATCGTGCCGCCGAACTCGAGCACCTGCCCGGCGGTCGCGCCGATCGCAAGGTTCGTCTCCGTGCGCTCGGCTTTGATGCCGCCGTACATCTGAGACCGATCGTCCGGGTACAGATCGAAATCCTCGCCCGGCTTGAGCATCGCAAGGGTGTACGAACGGGCCGCCACCGCCTGCGCCTCGTACGTCTGCGTGTGCCAGCCGACCGGCACCTCCCAGGGCACGACGCCGCGGAGGTAGCGATCGAGCGGCAGGACGTTGACCGCCATCAAGCCGCCGGGTTTCGCCTTCACCACGATCGCGCCGCGGTAGCCGGCACCGCCGAGCCGCAGAGGCTGGACGCCGGGCTCGAAGCGGAGCGGAAAGACGAGCTGCTTGAAGCCGCGGCGCACGACCACCGTGCGCGGGCTCAGATGCACCTTCTCGCCCCGCGCATCGATGACGAGAAACGGTGCGGACGAGCCGACGCGCAACATCGACTGGTTCTCCTGCAGCAAAACCCGCACATCGCTCGGCGCCGTCGACGCGATCTGGGTCTGCGGGTAGTAGTGCGCGAGAATCCGGCGGTAGCCGAAACCATGACGCGCGTAGCCCTCTGCGCCCCACTGGCTCATGCCGACACCGTGACCCCACCCTCTGCCGTCGAGCAGGAACACCGTGCCACCGTGCGCGAGCCCTGGGAACGCAAGGACGGCAAGTGCCACCAACCAGACCCTCATCCCGGATCGGCAGAGTAACCGCGTGCGCAGGCTCCTGCTTCTGACAAGCGCGATCGTCTTCTTCGACACGCTCTTCTTCGCTGCGCTGACACCGCTGCTGCCGCGGTATGCGGAAACACTCGGCCTCGGCAAGGCCGGCGCAGGGGTGCTGGCGGCCGCGTACCCGGCCGGGGCATTCGTCGGCGCCATCCCGAGCGGTATCGTCGCCACGCGCGCCGGAGTTAAGCCCACAGTAGTGATTGGGCTCACGGCGGTCGCTTTGTGCACCGTGCTCTTCGGGATCGCGACCGATCCGTGGCAGCTCGACGTCGCGCGTTTCCTGCAGGGGCTCGCAAGCGCCTTCTCCTGGACCGGGGCGCTCGCGTGGCTCGTCGCCGCGTCCCCGGCGGGGAGGCGCGGCAGTCTCATCGGCACCGCGTTCGCAGCCGCCGTCGGCGGCGCACTGTTCGGCCCGGTGCTCGGCGGCATCGCGTCGGTCGCCGGCACGGGTTGGACCTTCGGCGCCGTGGGGGTCGCGTCCCTGGGGCTCGTCGCGTGGGCTGCCGCGACGCCGTCGGCGCGTCCCGAGGCGCCACAAGCCCTGCGCATGTTGGGTCGCGCCTTCCAGGATCCACGCGTGCGCGGTGCGTTCTGGTTCGTCGTGCTCCCCGCGTTGCTCTTCGGCGCGGTATCGGTGCTCGCGCCTTTGCGGCTCTCGGCGCTCGGATTCGGGTCGGTCGCGATCGGGGCAGTCTTCTTCGTCACGGGCACATTCGAGGTGGCGAACAACATCGTTGTCGGGCGGCTCTCCGACCGGCGCGGACCGCTCTACCCGATTCGCATCGGGCTTGCAGCATCGATCATCGTTGCCGCAATCTATCCGTGGCCGGACAATCCGTACGTGCTCGGCTTCGTCGTCATCTGCGGCGGCCTTGCATTCGGGGCGCTCTTCACCCCCGGCATGGCGCTGCTCACCAACCTCTCGGAGGAGCGAGGGCTCGATCACGGCTACACGTTCGCGCTCGTCAACCTCGCCTGGGCGCCCGGCCAGGCGCTCGGCGCAGCAGGAGGCGCCGTACTCGCCCGCACGACCCGCGACGCCGTCCCCTACCTTGCGCTTTCGGCGGTCTGCGCGCTCACCTTCGCAGCGCTGTGGCGCGTGCGCAAAGACGGCTAGGGTCAGCGCGTGCAGAAGGTGCTCGTCGCGAATCGTGGAGAGATCGCGCTACGCGTGTTCCGCGCCGCACGCGACCTCGGCCTCGGCGCCGTCGCCGTCGCCGCAGCCGACGACACCGGGTCGCTGCACGCGCGCTCCGCCGACGAGGTCGTCGAGATCACCTCCTACCTCGATCCCGCGGAGCACGTACGCGCCGCGAAGCAAGTGGGGGCAGACGCGATTCATCCGGGCTACGGCTTCCTCGCCGAGAACGCCACCTTCGCGGAGAGCGTCTCGGCGGCCGGGCTGACCTGGATCGGACCGCCGCCGGCGGCCCTGCGCGCCGGCGGCGACAAGCTCGCCGCGAAGCAGATCGCGGCGGGCGCGGGAGTGCCCACGATCCCGGAGACGGGCGAGCCGCCGCTGATCGTCAAGGCGGCCGCGGGCGGCGGCGGGCGCGGGATGCGCGTCGTGCGCAGGACCGGCGAGCTCGCCGACGCGGTCGCGGCGGCGCGACGCGAGGCGCAGTCGGCCTTCGGCGACGACCGCATCTACCTCGAGCGCTACCTCGAACGCCCGCGGCACATCGAAGTTCAGCTGCTCGCCGACACCCACGGCACGGTGCTGGCGCTGGGTGAACGTGACTGCTCGGTGCAGCGCCGTCACCAGAAGGTGCTCGAGGAATCGCCGCCACCGGGCCTCGACCGGCGCCTGCGCGAGCAACTGAGCGACGCCGCGGTCCGCTTCGCACGCGCGATCGGCTACGTCGGCGCGGGGACGGCCGAGTTCGTGGTCGAGGGACGAGAGTTCTTCTTCCTCGAGCTCAACGGGCGTATCCAGGTCGAGCATCCCGTCACAGAGGCCGTCACCGGGATCGACCTCGTGCAATGGCAGCTGCGCATCGCACGTGGCGAACACCTCGACCTGCAGCCCGAATCGCACGGAGCGGCGGTCGAGGTGCGTCTCTACGCCGAGGACCCACGGACCTTCCTGCCGCAGGCGGGCCGAGTCGAGGTGCTGCGGCTTCCGGCATCGATCCGTGTGGACGCAGGCGTTGCCGAAGGCGACGAGATCGGCACCGGCTACGACCCGATGATCGCGAAGCTGATCGCGAGCGGCGCCACACGGGGCGAGGCGTTCGACCGCCTCGCCGGCGCGCTCGCCGAGACAGAGGTCAGCGGAGTGACGACCAACCTCCCGTTCCTGCGCTGGCTCGTCGCACATCCCGTGTTGCGCGCAGGGGCCGCCACGACCGCGTTCCTCGTCGAGCACCCGCCCCTGTCAGCTCCTTCGGCCACCGTGCCCGACCCCGCCTGGCGCGGAGCGTTCCGGCTCAACCTCCCCGGTCCGACGCCGCTGCCACCGCCGGACGTCGACGCTCCTGCGCACGCGCCAAGACCGGCGGAGGAGTCGAGCACGATCGTGGCCCCGATGCCCGGCACCGTGATCACGGTGAACGTCGAGGCGGGGTCGGTCGTCAAGGCCCGCGACCCACTCGTCGTGCTGGAGGCGATGAAAATGGAAACGCCCCTCGTCTCGCCCTACGACGCGACGGTGCGCGCCGTGCATGTGCGAGAAGGCGATCGCGTCGTTGGCGGCGCAGTGCTCGTGGAGCTCGCGGACTAGAAGATCTTCTGGAGCTTCATCGCTGCGCCGATGTCGCCCTTGATCTTCAACTTGCCGGTCATGTACGCCGTGGTCGGATTCTGTTCGCCGCTGATGATCTTCTCGAACGTCTCGGCGGACGTCTCGATCGTCGCGTCTGCGGTGCCCTCACCCTCGGTCACGGCGATCGCGCCGTCGGCCACATTGACGAGCCACGTGCCCTCGCCGTCGATCTCGAACAGATACGAGTTCGTCATCCCCGCGAGCTTCGAAGCGTCCGCGCGCGACGCGAGGGTGTCGAAGAATTCCTTGGCTGCCACTGCTGCATCGCTCCTTCGGTCGTAGGTTGACTCGCCAGTCAACCTACCGGAGCGCGTGACTAGGCCGCGCCCGCCTGCGGCAGGTAGCGCTCGATCAGGAGGTCCGAGAGCCTGCTCTGCGCAGCGGCCAGACGGCGGCGGTTCTCCTCGAGCTCGGACTGGCCGGCGCCGGTCACACGCAGTTCCTGCCGCTCGGCGACGATCCGCCCGATCTCCTCGGTCAGCGTCTCCACCGTGTGCGTCACCGCCCGCCTATCACGCGCCGCATACATCATTCTCACCAGGCCAATCGGCTGTTGCCAGCGTTCTCTCATGCCACGAAAGGGGGTTTCGACACGCAGCCCCTTGCTCCTCGGTACCATCGCCCCCCGATGCGTGCCGAGCCGAGGGCGCCGGCGTGAACTTCGACGTCGAGCGCGAACACAAGTTGGTACGCGACACGGTTCGACAGTTCGCGTTGGAGAAGATCGCGCCGGTCGCCGAAGAGCTCGACCGTGAGAAACGGTTTCCGTACGAGCTCGTCGACGAAATGGCGGAGCTCGGACTGATGGGCATGACGATCCCGGAGTCCTACGGCGGCGGCGGCACCGACACGCTGTCGTATGCGATCGCGATCGAGGAGCTCACGCGCATCGACTCGTCGGTCGCAATCACCGTCGCAGCGCACCACTCGCTCGGCACGCTCCCCATCTACTACTTCGGCACCGAGGCACAGCGGCGTCAATGGCTCCCCGACCTCGCCTCGGGGAAGGCGCTGGCCGCATTCGGGCTGACCGAGGCAAACGCCGGGTCGGACGCGGGTGCAACGCGTACCACGGCAGAGCTAGACGGCGGAGAGTGGTCCGTCGACGGGTCGAAGATCTTCATCACCAACGCAGGCACCGATATCACGGCTTGCGTGACGATCACCGCGGTCACCGGCGAGGGCGAGATCTCGAACATCATCGTCCCGAACGGCACCGACGGCTACATCATCTCCGAGCCGATGCAGAAGCTCGGCTGGCACGCCTCCGACACCCGCGAGCTCTCGTTTCAGAGTGCGCGGGTCCCGGCGGAGAACCTGCTCGGCCCGCGCGGCGAGGGTTTCCGTCAGTTCATGGAGATCCTCGACGGCGGACGCATCTCTGTCGCTGCGATGGGTGTGGGCCTCGCACAGGGCTGCTACGACCTCGCCTCGACCTACGCGCTCGAGCGCGAGCAGTTCGGCCGCCCGATCGCGAAGTTCCAGTCGGTGCAGGCGATGCTCGTCGACATGGCGACCGAGATCGAGGCTGCCCGCGATCTCGTCTGGAAGGCCGCCTGGGAGAAGGATCAGGGCCGCAACTTCGGCAAGACCGCCGCGATGGCCAAGCTCTTCTCCGGGGAGCTCTCACATCGCGCCGCGAACTGGGCGCTCCAGATCCACGGCGGCTACGGCTTCATGGACGAATACGCGATCTCGCGGCTCTACCGCGACCAGAAGATCCTGGAGATCGGCGAGGGGACGAATGAGGTTCAGCGGATGGTCATCGCTCGCCATCTCGGTCTCTAGCCTCGCCGGGGCGCTCCTGCTCGCCGCGCCTGCCGCGGCACATCTCTCGATCAACCCCGACACGGTGCGCGCCGGCGCGCTCGTCGACCTCGTCTTTTCGGTGCCGAACGCTGCAGACCCATCGGGGATCGACCAGGTCACCATCGCGGCCCCAGCCGCCTTCGTGCTCGACGACGGCGAGGCAGTCGCCGGCTGGACGCAGTCGCGCTCTGGCCAGACCCTCACGTGGAAGGGCGGCAATATCCCGCTGCGCCAGTACGCGCGCTTCGGGATCCGCGGCACCGCCCCGCTGCAGGCGGGCACGGTGCTGTTCAACGTGCTCGTCGCCGACCGGACCGGATCCTCGCTCACCTACCGAGTGGGCATCCAGGTGGTCGCACACGCCCCGCGTGACAACGGGGCGCGTTCGCTCGGCAAAGCCGCGCTGGTCGTTGCGGTGATCGGGGCCGCACTGGCTCTGGTGGCGATGTTCGTCGCCCTGTACGTCTGGCTGCGACCGCCCCCGTGAGTTAACCTCGGGAGCCGTGCTGCTCTTTCGGCAGTTCGTGGACGACGATCTCGGGTGCGCCTCGTACCTGGTCGGCGACCCCGAGGCGGGAGTCGCCATCCTCGTCGACCCGGCCCTACGGATCGAGCAGTACCTGGAGGCAGCCCTATCAGCCGGCGTGCGCATCGAGCGGACGCTCGAGACGCACACTCACGCCGACCACCTGTCGGGCCACGGACGCCTGGCGCTCGAGCACGGCGTGCCGGTGGCGATCCACTCGCTCGCCGAGCCGGTGTACCCGTTCGAGCCGCTGGCTGACGGACAGGTGTTGGAGGCCGGAGCGGTGCGGGTCCGCGTCGTGCACACCCCGGGCCATCGTCCCGAGCACTGCGCATTCGTGGTCGACGACCACATCGCGTTGACCGGGGATTCTCTCTTCGTCGGCGATGCGGCACGCCCCGACCTCGCGGTGGCCGCGCGGGAAGGGGCCCAGGATCTCTTCGCCTCGCTCGCCAAGCTGACGGCGCTCGGCGACGCGGTCGAGGTCTACCCCGGACACGTCGCCGGCTCGCTCTGCGGCGGAAACATGAGCAGCGAACGCTCGTCGACGATCGCACACGAGCGTGAGACGAACGCTGCGCTCTCGTTCCGCGATGTGCAGGAGTTCGTGCTCGTGTCGGCGTCGGTGTCGACGCCGCGGCCCCCGACGACCGCGCTCGTCGTGTCCCTCAACCAAGGGCCATGGGTGAGCCGGCCCGACGATCCCATCGAGCTCGCGCAAGCAGGCGCTGCGACGGTGCTCGACGTTCGGCCGTTCGCCGACCACGCCGCCGGGCACGTGCCGGGCTCCATCAGTGTTCCGTTCAGCGACTCGTCGTTCGGAACGAAAGCAGGGTTCGTGCTCGTTGCGGACGAACCGGTGGTGCTCCACGCGCGCTCTCGTGAGGAGGCGATCGAGGCTGCGTGGGGGCTGTGGGCGATCGGCAGGCTCGAGCTTGCGGGCTACGTCCTGTCACCTCATGCGACCGAGACGCTCGCCACGGTTGACGTCGCCGAGCTGAAGCGGCTGCTCGAGACCGCGGAAGTGCAGCTCGTCGACGTGCGTGAGACGACCGAGCGCGACGACGGCTACATCCCCGGCTCCCGCAACATCCCTTACCGGCTCATCCGCAAGCTCGGCTGCGGCGCGCTCGAGCGCTCCAAGCCGGTGGTGACGGTGTGCGAGAGCGGCCAACGTGCAGCGATCGCCGCTTCCCTGCTGCAACGCGACGGCTTCGACGTGCGCGCCGTCGCCGACGGCGGGACCGCCGACTTCACCGACACCGTGTCGTTCCGCCGCTGCGGCGGCGGCTGAGCAAGGGTGTCTGACACCACGGTGTCAGACATCATTTCGGCTACCTGAGGCGCTCGAACTCGTAGCCTGCCGCCGCGAGTGCGCTGCAGAGCTCGACGCAGTGCTCCTCGTCGCGGGTGACCAGCGTCAACTCGACAGCGGTCCGGACGAGGCCGATGCCCATTCCCTCGCGCCGATGGTTGACCTCGACGATGTTGGCCCGTTGCTCGGCGACGAGCTGCAGCAGCTTCAGCAGCTCGCCCGGATGATCGGGGACGCTCGTGCGCAGGACGAGATAGCGTCCGGCGCGCGCAAGACCGTGCCGCACCACCGACATGAGCAGGGTGGCGTCGATATTGCCGCCGGAGAGGAGCGCGCACACCCCACCGGTGCCACCGACGTTCCCTCGCAGCAGTGCCGCCACCGACGCGGCGCCTGCGCCCTCGACGACGAGCTTGGAGCGTTCGAGCAGCAACGTGATCGCCTCGGCGATCTCCTCGTCGTCGACGTGGACGACCTCGTCGAGCAGCTCGTCGAGGATCGACATCGTCAGCTCGCCGGGATGCTTGACAGCGATGCCGTCGGCGATCGTTCCCTGACCCTCCCGGCCGGCCTGCACACCGACGAGGCGGACGCCCGGCCGGAGCGACCGCAACGCGATCGCGATCCCTGCCGCCAGCCCGCCACCGCCGATCGGCAGGACGAACGTCTCCGCCTCGGGCAACTGCTCGGCGAGCTCGAGACCGAGCGTGCCCTGCCCTGCGATCACGGCCTCGTCCTCGAACGCGTGCACGAACGTCGCGCCGGCCTCCTCGGCGCGCGCCATCGCCTCGGCTAGCGCATCGTCGAACATCGCGCCGGCCAGCACGGTCTCGGCCCCGTAGTTGCGCGTCGCGTCGACCTTCGCCATCGGCGCGTCCTGCGGCATGAAGACCGTGGCCCGGATGCCGAGCTCGCGGGCGGCCCAGGCGACCGCCTGACCATGGTTGCCGGCGCTGGCCGCGACCACGCCTGCCGCCCGTTCGGTGCTGCCGAGCACCGTCAGCTTGTTGACCGCGCCGCGGATCTTGAACGAGCCCGTGCGCTGCAGGTTCTCCGCCTTCAGCCAGACTCGTCGGCCGGCACGTCGCGAAAGCGTGCTCGACCCGTAGACCGGCGTTGCCCGCGCATGGCCGGCGATGCGCTCACGCGCAGCTTCGAGATCAGGGAGTGTCGGGGCTGTCCGTGTCGCCAACGTGGAACACCTTCTGCAGGATTTCACGAACCGCGGTCAGCGGGTCGAGCCGGCGCGCCTGGACCTCGTCGAGCAGCCTTCGTAGCTGCGCATCGTCCTGGACCGCACGCTCGATATGACGACGCGCACGATTCGACGCAACCTGGAAGACCTCGGATGCGAGGTTGCGCCGCCGGCGCACATCGAGCTGCCCCTCCGCCTCGAGCCAGGCGCGATGCTCCTTGATCTTCTCCCAGAGAGTCGCAACGCCCTCGCCGCGCATGGCCTCGGTGAGCACGATGGGGGGCCGCCAGCCTTCGTGCGCGCCGAGGGCCAGCACCTGCCGCACCTCGTTCAGCATGGTCTTCGCCATCGGGTGATCCATCTTGTTGATCGCGATGATGTCCGGGATCTCCATGATCCCGGCCTTCAGCGCCTGGATCGAATCGCCCGACCCGGGCATCAATGCCAGCACGACGGTGTCGGCGATCGACAGGACGCCGACCTCGCTCTGGCCGGTTCCGACCGTCTCGAGGAAGACGATGTCCTTCCCCGCCGCATCGAGCACGAGCAGCGTCTGCAGGGTCGTCTCGGCGAGCCCGCCGAGATGCCCACGGGTGCCCATCGACCGGATGAAGACGTCGGGGTCGAGGAAATGGTCGGTGAGCCTGATCCGGTCGCCGAGCAGTGCGCCCTGTGTGAACGGGCTCGACGGGTCGACCGAGATCACGCCAACGGTCTGTTCCTCGGCGCGCACCTCGCGAATCAGCGCAGACGCCAGACTCGACTTGCCGACGCCGGGCGGACCTGTCAACCCGACGGCGAACGCGTGGCCCGTCGTCGGATAGAGATCGCCGACCACCTCGTACGCGAGCGGGTCGCCGTTCTCGACGAGCGTGATTGCGCGCGCGAGCGCACGCCGGTCGCCCGCCAGCACCGCTTCCACGAGACGCTCACGCGTCCAGTTGCGCCGCTCGCTCACGCCGGGGATGCTACGCAGCCAACTCGCGGGGCAGAGCAGCGCGCGACCTGACACCGCGTGCGAGCAGGAAAGCCGTCAGACCGCCGGTCACGATGAGCACACCCGCAACCGCGAACGTCCACCGAGCACCGATGGCGCTGGTCAGCGCCCCGGCGGCAACCATGGCCAGCCCGAGCAGCGCGTTGTGCGCGCTGATGACGAGGGTGAAGGCCCGACCGCGCAACCGGTCGATCGTGTGCTCCTGAATGATCAGCACCGTCATCGGGAACGTCACTCCGTTGCCGAACCCGGCGACCGCCATCGCGAGCGCCGCGACCCAGACGTTCGGCGCGACGGCAGCGCCCGTGATCCCGGCCGCCCACGGGACGAATCCGAGCGGGTAGACGCGCAGGGGCCTCCGCCGGCCGACGATCGTTCCCATGATCAAACTTCCGACGACGAGGCCGGCGCCGCTGGCCGTCCAGAGCAGGCCGTAGCCCAGGGCGCCCGCGTGAAGGGAGCGCGTGGCCAGGAAGATCTCGGAAACGTTGACGAGACCGGACGCCAACATCGTCAACCCGAACGCAACGAGCACGATCTGGAGCGGACGGGACTGCCGGAAGGTGGTGAGCCCGTCCCTGAGATCGCGCCAGCGGCCACGGGTGATGCCCTGCTCGCTCTGCAGGAACTTGGCGGGTATCCGCAAGAGGAGCAGCGCCGAGAACAGGAAGGTGACGGCGTTGATCCAGTAGACGACATCCGGGCTCGTCCAGGCGACGATCGCCCCGCCGAGGATCGGCCCGACAGCGGTCGCCAGCCAGTCGGTCGCCTGCAAGAGCGACGTCGCGCCCGCGAGATCCTGCTCCGAGACGAGATTCGGCACACCGGCCAGGACAGCCGGCCGGAAGAACGAGTTGGCGGTTCCCGCGACCGCCGCGAGCAGGATGATCGCGATCGGTGTGCCGACGAGCGGCAGCGCGCAGAACACCGCGAGCCGCACGACGTCTGCGGTGACGACGAGCCGCTTGCGCGAGAGCAGGTCGACCAACGGGCCTGCGACCAGACCGACGATCACCGACGGCAGGAAGGTGACGATGAACAGAGCGCTCACCCACCACGCCGAATCGGTGCGCTGCTCGATGTCGAGGGTGAGGGCGATCGTGGCCATCCACGTGCCGACGCCGGAGCCGAGCGTTGCGAAGAAGAGCAGCCGGAAGTTGTCGTAACGGAGCGCCGGCAGGTGCCGGCTGAGCGAGAACCGGCCGGCCGCGCCGCCGCTCACGCCCGGGCCAGCGCCCGTCCGAGTGCTGCTGCGAACAGGTCGAGCTCCTCCGGGGTGCCGACCGAGATCCGAATCGCCGTCGGCGAGCCGAAGCCCGCGAGTGGCCGGACGATGATCCCCTCGTGCAACAGCCGGTCGAAGAGCGCGCCGGCGTCGCCGCCCACGTCGACGTAGAGGAAGTTTCCGACCGACGGCACGGGCTCGAGCCCGTGCTCGGCCAGCGCCGCTTGCAATTGAGCGAGGCCGGCCGTGTTGACCGCCCGCCGGCGCGCGAGCTCTGCGCCGTCGCCGATGCTTGCGATCGCCGCGGCCTGCCCCGACGTCGTCAGGTCGAACGGCCGTCGCACCTTCGCCATCGCTGCGCAAACGAGGGGTGGAGCGACCGCGTAGCCGACCCGCAGCCCGGCCAGCCCATAGATCTTCGAGAAGGTCCGCAGGACCGCCACGCGATGTCCCGCCTTCAGATAGCGCTCGACGGCGTCCGGGTAATCCGGCCGGTCGATGTACTCGAAGTACGCCTGGTCGACGACGGTGAGCACGTGGCTCGGCACGCGTTCGAAGTACTCATCGAGCTGGTCGGCGGTGTTCATCGTCCCGGTCGGATTGTTCGGGTGGCAGATGTAGACGAGCTTCGTGCGCGGGTCGATCGCCTCGAGCAGAGCACCGAGCTCGTAGCGATGGTCGACCAGCGGGACGAGCGTCGTCTCGGCACCCTGCTTGCGCGCGTAGATGACGTAGCTCGGGAACGACGGCCAGCCGCAGACGATGCGATCGCCCGGGTCGAGGATCGCCTGGCTGATCATGTCGATGCACCCGTCCGCCCCGGCCCCGACGCTGATCTCGTCGCTCGCGACGCCGTGCCGGGCGGCGAGCGCCTCGTGCAAGCGGTAGCTGCCGCCGTCCGGGTACCGGTTCAGGTCGCGGGCGGTGCTGTCGAGTGCGTCGAGCGCCGACGGGAACGGGCCGAACGGCCCCTCGTTCGATGCCAGCTTGATCACCCGGTCGAGGCCGAGCTCGCGCTGCACGTCCTCGACGGGCTTCCCCGGCTGGTACGGCGTCAGCCCGTTGACGCTGGGCCGGAAGAAGGCGTCGTCGAAGCTCTCGAACCCGCTCGTCACGTTGCGGGACCCTACCCGAGCACCTCCGAGTTGCCGGACGGGACGGGTTGCCGGCAGAGGGCCTCCACACGCGCACCCCTCGGGAGTGCCTAGGCTGCAGGAATGCCGGAGCTCGGTCTCTTCCCGCTGCCGATCGTGCTCGTTCCGACCGAGCGGATCCCGTTGCACATCTTCGAACCGCGTTACCGGGAGCTGATCGACGAGTGCACCGCAACGGGCACGGAGTTCGGGCTCGCGCTCTCGACAGGCGACGGCGCGGTGCACGAGGTGGGGACGCGCGCTCGTGTCGCGGACGTGCTCGAGGTGCTCGAGGACGGCCGGATGAACATCATCGTCGAGGGCGGCGAGCGGTTCCGGCTGGTCGAGCTGACGACAGGCCGCGCCTTCACGACCGGGATCGTGGAGCAGCTCGAAGACGAGGATGACCCGGCCGACGAGGCGGACGTCGAACATGCGCTCGAGCTGTTCGGCGACCTGGCCGCACTCGCAGACAGCGACGTCGATGTTCCCGATCCGTCTTCCCCGACCTTCGACTGGGAGCTGTCGGCGCGCGTCGACTTCGGGGTCGACCCCAAGCAGGAGATACTCGCGATGACCTCACCGCGCCGCCGCATGGCCCGGCTCGTCGAGGTGCTCGAAACGGCGCTCGAGGCTCTGCAGGCAGAGCAGCTCCTGCGGGAGCGCGCCGGGCGGAACGGCAAGGTCACGCCGATCGATCCCGACGTCTGACCCGGCGCCGAATCAGGGTCGGCCGGCGGTCACGATCCCGGCCCCGCCCCGGCGCGCGTCGCCTGCGGCGGCGAGCGAGCCGTCCTTCTGCTCGACCGCGTTCGTCCCGCCGAAGAAGAGGTTGCGCCTGCGCCAGCGCACGACGTCGTATCCGAGCGACTCGACGCGATCGAGCACGGCCGGATCGAAGCCGCCTTCGCAGTGCACGTGCGGCTCGTCGAGGTGCACACGCGGGTGGTCGATCGCCGCGGCGACGTCCAGGCCTCCGGCGACGACGTGTGCGATCACCTGCATGATCGCCCCGCGCAACCGCACCGACCCCGCGCTCCCGACCACCAGGCGCGGCCGCCCGTCGGCGCCCACCACGACCGTCGGAGCCATCATGCTCGTCAACCGCCGGCCGGGCGCGGTCGGGCCGCCTGCGACCAGGTCGTACTCGCCGAGCATGTTGTTCAGCTGGATGCCGGTGCCGGGGACGATCACGCCCGAACCGGAGCCGGTTGACGACGAGAGCGACGCGGCCGTGCCCTCGGAATCGATAACCGACACATGGGTCGTCCCGGCCGGTGCAGGCTCGACGAGCCCCGGCGCGCCGGCCTCCATTCGCGCGAGGCCACGCGCGATCCCCTCACCGGACAGGAGCCGGCGGGCGAGCCCGCCCCGGTGCAGGCCGGCCGTGAAGCCTTCGGCGCGAACGCGGGTCTGCTCGCGCATCACCTCAACGAGGGATGTGATCGACTCGACGCTTCCAGCTTCGCCGTGCCCTGCGCGGGCGAGCAGCCCCAGGCCGTAGGCGATCAGGATCCCGCCCGACGACGGCGGCGGATTGGAGATCACCTGGTGCCCGAGGTAGCCGACGCGCACCGGGCGGCGCCAGGCGACGCGGTAGTCCGCCAGGTCATGTTCGGTGATCACCCCTCCGCCCTCGCCCACCGTGCGCGCGATCGATCGCGCGAGCTCCCCGCGATAGATCGCCGCCGCTCCTTCGGCGGCGATCTGCTCGAACGTGGCGCCGAGATCGGGCAGCCGCAGCGTGTCGCCCGGCCCCAGCCGTGATCCGTCCGGGCGGCTGTACACGCGCCGGCCTTCGTCGGTGTGCCGCAGGATCAGGTCGAGGATCGCGTGGAGGTGCGCCTGGGGCCGCGAGACCTCAACACCGCTCCGGGACAGCTCGATCGCGGGCTCGAGCAGGATCGGCCACGGCAGTCGGCCGTAGGCGCGGTGCACGGCCTCGAGACCGGCCGTGGCGCCGGGCACGGCACAGGAGGCCTCGCCGATCCGGAAGACCTGCGTGGTCTCGCTGTCGCCCCCGAAGGCGACGTCGATCGCGTGCATCTCCGCTTCGCTCCGAGCCGGGCTGCCGATCCCCGGCGTCGAGACGAAAAAGTCCGCCACCCGTGCCGGCCGGCCGTCGGACGGGACGACGAGCGCGAAGCCCCCGGCCCCGGGGCCGGTCAGCGGGCTCTCGGTCACCCAGGCCGCGAAGGCAGCGGCGACACAGGCGTCGACCGCGTTCCCGCCTTCCTCGAGCACCCGGGCGCCCGCGGCGGCGGTCAGCGGGTGGCCCGCGGCAACAGCACCCCTCATGAAAGGCCGCTGACGGCCGATGACGACAACGTGTTGGGCATTCCTCTCCGAATCTTCACCGTTTCCGCACTAACTCGCCGCGATCCTTTGGGGTCCATACATCGAAGGCCCCTGTCATGATCCTTTCCCGCCGGAAACTCCTCATCTCCGCGGCGGCCCTCGTCCTCGTTCTGGGCGTGGCCTCGTCGCCGCAGCTGCTCGGCGCGCATGTCGCCTCGGCTTTCGAGTCGTTGCGCGGCGCCGAGCGGCACTGGCTTCTGGTCGCGGCACTCGGGTTCGTCGCGGCATTCGCCTGCACCGTCGGCGCGTGGCGGGCCGCGCTGAGCGCCGCCGGCGGCCGGGTCTGCCCGAAGCGGGCGGCCGCGAGCCTCGGCGTCGGAGCGATGGTCAACTCGTTTGCGCCCGCCAAGCTCGGCGACGCCGTGAAGATCGCGCTCTTCTCGAAGGCGATCGACGCGCCCGGACGGATCTGGACGGCCGGCGGTGTCTACGCCGCGCTGGCAGCCGCACGCTCGCTGATGCTCGCGGCGCTGCTGGTGGCCGCCTCCGCGACCGGCGCGCTGCCGCTGTGGCCCGTGTTCGTCCTCTGCGGCATCGTCGCCGTGCTCGCCGTGGCGGCCGCTCTGTCGGGCCGCCTCCGCCGCCACCCGCGGATCGCCCAGATGCTCTCGGGCCTCGTCGCGCTCGAGCGTTCTCCGCGCGCGCTCTTGACGGTGCTCGGGTGGACCGCCGGAATGGTGCTCGCGCGCCTCGCAGCGACCATGGCGATCGCGGCCGCGCTCGACATCCCGCACCCGGTGCTCGCCGCGCTCCTGATCCTCCCGGCACTCGACGTCGCTTCCGCCTTCCCGGTCACCCCTGGCTCGATCGGCATCGGCAGCGGCGCAGTTGCGGTCGCGCTCGCGAGCCGTGGCATCGGCATGAACGAGGCACTGGGCGTCGGCTTCGCGATCCAGGCGGTCGAAACGTTCGTCAGCGTCGCCGCCGGCATTCTCGGAGCGCTCTACCTTGCAGGCTCGCGGTCGGCTGTCCGCCGGTGGACGTTGCGCGTCGCAACGGTCGGCGCATCGGTCGCGCTCGCAGGCGGAGTCGGCCTGGCCGTCTTCCTCGCGTTCTAGGGAATCCTCCGAGTCAGGGCTCGCGCAGGAAGGACGGCGGCTCGAGCACCTCGCCGAACCCGGCTGACGCAGCCGTCACGAACGTTCCGCGTTTCGAGGCCGACCGGCCGCCGATTCCGGTCGCGACGACGGTGATCCACATCTGTCCTTCGAGCCGGTCGTCGATGGTCGCGCCGAAGATGATGTTCGTGTCGTCGGTCGCGGCTTCCCGCACAGCCTCCGCCGCCTCGTTGACCTCGTAGAGCGTCAGATCGTCGCCGCCCGCGATCGAGAGCAGAATGCCGCGCGCGCCGGTGATCTCGGTCTCGATCAACGGACTGCGCAGCGCACGCTCCGCCGCCTCCTTCGCACGGTTCTCACCTGTCGCGTAACCGATGCCCATCAGCGCCGACCCGGAGTCGGCCATGATCGTGCGGACGTCGGCGAAGTCGAGGTTGATCAGGCCCGGATTGGTGATCAGGTCGCAAATGCCCTGAACGCCGTGGCGGAGCACATCGTCCGCGATCCGGAATGCGTCGAGCATCGAGGTCGACTTGTCGAGCACCTCGAGCAGGCGATCGTTGGGCACCACGATCAGCGTGTCGCACGCCTCGCGCAGCGCCTGCAGCCCGTCGGCGGCCTGCTTCCTGCGGCGCGTCCCTTCGAACTTGAAGGGGAGCGTCACGATCCCGACCGTCAGCGCGCCGAGCTCGCGCGAGATCCGCGCGACGACGGGCGCTGCGCCCGAGCCGGTGCCGCCACCCTCGCCGGCCGTGACGAACACCATGTCGGATCCGCGCAGCGCACGCTTGATCGCGTCGTAGCCGTCCTCCGCGGCGCGGCGCCCGATCTCAGGGTCCGCACCGGAGCCGAGGCCCTCGGTGATCTCGCTGCCGATGTGGATCTTGGTCGAGGCGTCGCTCATCTGCAGCTGCTGGATGTCCGTGTTCACTGCGATGAAGTCGACCTGGTTGATCCCGGCGTCGATCATCCGGTCGACCGCGTTGAGGCCGGCTCCGCCGACGCCGACGACGCGGATGACCGCGAGGTACGACGCGCTGTCGCGGGCCCGCTCGAGTCGCGCAGGCTGCTCGGGAAGCGGGTCGAGCCAGCGTGCGAGCGAACGGTGCTCCGCGGAGCTCGGCTCGGGGCCGGTGTCCGGCTCGGGCGCCGGTGCGACCGCACGGATCGGCGTCGGCTCGGGCGAAACGGGCTCGGGCTCCTCGAGCACGGGCGCCGGAGTGACCGGCGGCTCCGTCGGGAGCTGCTGCTGCTCACCCTGTTCGGTCTTCGACTGCCGCTGCGCCGCTTCCGTTGCCCGGAAGAGGTCGGCAAGCGGCCCTTCACGCATGCTGGCGCGATTTCTGGCCACTGAGCACCTCCTTCGCAAGGTCACGGTACATCCGAGCCGCATCGCCCGACGGTTCGTAGGCGAGAACGGATAGTCCCTTGACCGGCGCCTCGGCGAAACGCACGGTCTTTCGAATGCGGGTGTTGTAGACGAGATCGCCGAAACTCTCGCGCAGGATCTCGTCGGCTTCACGGGAATGCGTGATGCGCTTGTCGAACATCGTCGGCACGATGCCGATGATCTCGACCTTCGGGTTGAGGTTCTCCCGCACCATCGCGAGCGTGTTCTCGAGCTGCACGAGCCCGCGCAGTGAGAGGTATTCGGTCTGGACGGGGACGACGACGCCCGTGGCCGCGACGAACGCGTTGATCGTCAGCAGCCCGAGCGACGGCGGCGTGTCGATCATGATGAAGTCGTAGTCGTCTCTGATCGGCGCCAGCGCCTTCTCGAGCGCGCGCTCGCGGCCGATCTGGCTCGACAGCGCCATGTCGGCGCCGGCGAGGTCGATCGACGAGACGGCGATGTCCACCTCGACCGTCTGGATCACCTCGGTGATCGGCAGGCGGTGGACCAGGACATCGAACATCGAGGTCTCGATCGTGTCCGGGTTCAGGCCCTGCGACATGGTCAGGTTCCCTTGCGGGTCGAGGTCGACCAGCAGCACCTTGTAGCCCTGCTCGGCGAAGGCGACGCCCAGGTTCAGGGTCGTCGTCGTCTTCGCAACGCCGCCCTTCTGGTTCGCGAGGGCGATCACCTGCGTTTCGCCACGCGAAGGCACGCTCGCAGGGCGAACGTTGGGACGCGGAAGGAGGCGCGCGAGACCCATGTGAAGCGCCATTTCGGGTTGGTTCAGCTCATTCCTTCGTCTCCACGCGAAGTTTCGCGACCGCGGCGCCGGCCCGGGCGTCGCCCTCCACCCTCGCCCACTCCTCGGCCTCGGGCACGAGCGCCCGCAATTCGGCCAGCAACTCGCTCGCAGGCCCCGCCGCCCGCAGCGCCTCGATCCGCTCGAGCCGGGCCAGCACCCCCGCCGCCAGATGACTCTGCTCGTCCATACAGCGACCGTAGCCTCGCGCCCGTGACGTGTCTGTGCCGGCTTTGGAAAAAGAGCGGTGCCTACGCGACGCGGAGCACGGACGCCGGCCGTGGCCGGATCCCGAGCAGCGTGTCGTCCAGGGCGAGCACGAGCTCGTCCCTGCTCCCGCGGAGGAGGGTCTCGACGAGCGCCCGCCGAACCGCGTCCCTCGCGTCGCGGCCGAGCCGGTCGGCCCGGAGCGTGACGAGCAGGTCCTCCCGCTCGCGTCCCTTCTCCGTCAGGAGCACAGCGGCGCGCATGGTGGCTGCCCACACCCCGCCGTCTCCGCCGAGCAGGCAGACGAGGCCTTCGCGGATCTGCGCCGAGCGGAACGGCTCTTCCGAGAAGAGCGACAGCTCCCAGCGGTCGAGCGCCTCGCCGAGCTCACGGTCGGTGTCGGCGAGCGTCAGCCGCTCACGCAGCTCGGCCGCCAGTCCGCCGCGCGCCTTGTCGAGACGAGTCCCTTCGCCGCGCGGTTGTGTGGCTGCGATCGGCAGCAGAGGCGAGATGCGCAGCGGCCTGAAGTCGAGCCGTTCGAAGACGACAGGCCCGGCCGCGATCGCGCCCGCCGTCGCGAGTCGCAGAGCCGTGATCGCATCGGCGAGCTCGGCGGCCGCATCCGGGGGGTCCGACTCCTCGGGCTCCAGGTCGCGCCGCAGCTCCAGCACGAGCATCCGGTCGGTGTCGCGTCCGAACTCGGCCGGCAACAGCCCCTGCGCCTCGGGCCACAGCTGCGAGATCTCACCCGGCACGATCGGGCGCAGCGTGATGCCGCCCCCGAGGTCGGCGTCGTTCCCGGCCGAGAGCCCGATCACCGGCGCGAGCGCGACGTAGGTGCGCGCACTGCCGAACAGCGTCTGCTCCAGATCGGCGTACGCGGCGTCGAAGGCGTCGTCGTGCCAGTCGAAACCGCCGCTGCGCTCTGCGGTCCAGGTCAGCATCGGGATGAGAATCGAGCGAAAGAGCGCCTCGTCTCCGTTGTCGCCGAGGCCCGAGTGCGCCCGTGCGAAGATCGCTGCCGCGGGCTCCCGCTTCAGATCGTCGATCGCGTTGCGCGCGTCAGGCAGGCGGCGGAGTGTCGGTGCCTGCTCCTCGACGAAGCTGCGCACGAGCGGGCGGTACTCGTAGAGCGACGGCCCCTCCCGGGTCGCGTGCTCCTCGAACGCGAACGGGATCTGCGCACCGCGCTCGGCCGCGAACGCCGCGAGGCAGAAGGCACGCAGCGACTCGTAGAGGTGCGGGGCGCGAGGCACGTCCTGGAGTTACACGCGCGGCGGGTCGTCTCCTGCCTGGCACGCCGGGCACCAGTAGGCCATGCGGTTGTCGTCGCCCTGGCCCCACGAGCGAATGCGCGCGCCGCAGCGCGGGCACGGCCGCCCGACGCGGCGATAGACCTGGTGGCCGCCAAGGCGGGCGCCGTCGACCGATGCGCGCATCAGGTCGGCCGCCGCCTCGAGCGCACGGCGACGATCCGCCTCCGGCACGTCACGCAGCCGGCGCCACGGCGAAAGCTCGGCGCGCCACAGCGCCTCGGCGAGCCACATGTTCCCGATGCCGGCAACCAGCGACTGGTCGAGCAGCGCCTCGCCGAACCAGAGCGTCTGGTCGGCAGCGCGCATCCGCGCGAGCATCGCCTCGAGCCGCGGCGGCCGCTCGAGGATGTCCGGGCCGAGCCGCGCGATCGCCCGTGCGTGGAGCTCGAGCACCGGCCCGTTCCAGAGCACGCCTTCGGCTCGGTCTCCGCGCAGGACGAGCCACGGCTTGCCGGTCCGTCGGCCGCCGGCCGGTGCCACGGTCCAACGGCCGGACAGACGCAGGTGGGAGCGAAGCACGACTCCGCCGTCGAAGCGGAAGATCAGATTCTTGCCATGCGCCTCGACCGCCTCGAGCACGTGGCCGTCGATCCGCTCGGCCACGCGCCCGGCGCGGGCCTGTGGATGCGGCGACTCCGCGGCGATCCGCTGGCCGACCAGCACCTGAAGGCGCTTCGCCGCACGGTGGATCGTGTCCCCTTCGGGCACGGCCGCCACCGTAACGGCTGGCACAGTGGCGAGGTGAGTCGCGCCCGCTCAACCGCAGCCGGAGCCGCGGCGGCCCTCGTCTGGGCGGCGGCGGAGCGGATCGACCGACAGGTCCTCGCGAACGACTACACCGACGTCGCGCTGCTCGGCAAGCTCGCGACCCGCTCGCGGGCCTGGCCGATCGCGGGTGTCGCACTGCACGCCGCAAACGGCGCCGCCTTCGGGTTCGCGTTCGACCTCGCACGCCGCCGCACGTCGCTGCCGCCACGGCAACTGGCGCTCCGCCTCGCGCTCACCGAGCACGTGCTGCTGTTCCCACTCGGAGCGCTGGTCGACCGTTACCACCCGGCCCGCGGCGAGCCGGGGCTCGAGCGGGTCTTCGGCGGCCGCGCGTTCGCACAAGCGACTCTGCGTCACGCGTTGTTCGGGCTCGTGCTCGGACGGCTCGCCGAGTGATCGACCTGAACGGGCGGGTCGTTCAGGCGCCGCTCGCCGGCGGCCCCTCGACCCCGGAGCTGGCCGCGGCCGTTTCGAACGCCGGCGGCCTGGGCTTCGTGGCGGCCGGGTACCTGAGCAGCGGCGCCCTCGCCGAGCACATTCTCCGGACACGGGCCCTGACCGACAGGCCGTTCGGGGTCAACCTCTTCGTGCTCCAGGAGGAGCCCGTCGACGACAGCGCGATCGCGGACTACGCCGTCCTGCTCGCCGGTGAGGCCGAGCGCTACGGCGTCGCACTCGGGGAGCCGCGCTTCGACGACGATGACTTCGCCGCAAAGCTCGACGTGGTCGTGGCCCTGCGGGTCCCGGTCGTTTCGACGACCTTCTCCCGTCCGCCGCCGGACCTGATCGAGCGCGTGCACAAGGCGGGTGGCGAGGTGTGGGCGACAGTCACGAGTGCGTCCGAGGCACGGGCCGCGTGCACGGCCGGCGCCGACGTCCTGATCGCCCAGGGGGCGGAGGCCGGTGGCCACCGCGGCTCGTGGAGCGACGACGACGGGCCGGATCTCGGGTTGCTGGCGCTGCTCTCGAGCATCGACGTCTCACTGCCGTTGGTCGCCGCGGGCGGGATCGCAGACGCGACGCACACCGCTGCAGCCCTGAGCGCCGGCGCGACGGCGGTACAGGCGGGGACCGCCTTCCTGCTCTGTCCCGAGGCAGCGACCTCGGTGCCACACCGGCAGGCGGTCGCAGCCGGCGGCGCGACGGCCATGACCCGCGCCTTCACCGGCCGCCGGGCGCGCGGAATCGTGAACGAGTTCATGCGCTTGCATCCGGGCGCACCCAGCGCGTATCCCCACATCCATCACCTGACCGCCCCGCTCCGCGCCGCTGCCCGGGCCGCCGGCGACTCGCAGCGCATCAACCTCTGGGCCGGCACCGAGTTCCCTCGCGCCGAGTCGCGATCGGCAGCCTCGATCGTGTCGGCGCTACGCGCGTAGCACGGCGCGCCGCGGTCCGGCGAGGAACCCGGCCTCCACGAGCAACTGCATCGCATCCGTCTCGACGATCGGCTCCCCGTCGAAGCGCTCTACGGCAAGCCGCTTGGCTCCGCCGGCCCTGACGTGTGCGACGAGCGCGGCGAGTGCGGGGCGCAGCCATGCCTCCTCCGGGTCCCGCAGCGGCACGAGCGAACGGCCTCCCCGCTCGACGTACAGCACCGGCTCGCCGCCGAGCGAGACGAGATAGGCGCCGGCGACCCGGGCCGCGCGCGCTCCCGCGCGACGCGGCCAGGGCAGCGCGGCGCCGTAGGGCTGCGCAGGGTCGGCCGCGGCCAGGACCAGTGCGCCGCCGTCCTGTTCCCGGTCGCGAAGCTCGCGCAGACGCTCGACCGCGCCGCCGAGCGCGAACTGCGCCCCACCGAGCCCCTCGACGAAATAGCCTCGCCGGCACAGCCCGAGCGTCTCGAGTGCCCGCAGTTCCGTGTACACGGCGCCGTAGCCGCCGGGAATCCCCTCGGCTCGCACGCCGTCCCGCGTGACGATGCCTTGCCGCTCGAGCAGCAGCTCGGCGAGCGCCCGGCGATCCGGCGCGCCGCCGAAGAGACGCTCGGTGCGCGACCACCGGCCCGCCGTGGCAGTCTGACCCTCGACGCGGCGCCGCGAGAACCGGCGCGGCCTGCGCTCGGGCCTCGGCGAGCCGAAGCGGCGCGCCGCACGGAGCGGCGTCCAAGCGTCATTCGTCACCTCACCGGCCCAGACGAGATCCCAGAGGGCGGGCAACGCGACCGTGTCCGCGAGGTCGGTTTCGATCAGCAGCTCGTCCCAGAAGAGCGCGCCTGAGAGAGCAGCTCGAATGAGGTCGTGCTCCGCTCCTTCCGGCCTCGCCGCAGCTGGCACCGGACCGAGCGCCGCCGCGTCCTCGCGGAAGTAGAGCGCGGCCCGGTCCTGCCCCGCTCCGACCCAGACGACCTCGCCGCTCGCCGTGAGCGCGTCGAGGTGCTCCGGCCGGTACCCGGGAACACGCCGCGGCAGGACCTCCGACTCCCAGAGCGCAACGGGCAGCGGCAAGGCCTGGAGCGGTACGAGCGCTTCGCGAAGCGAAGCGCGCCGATCGATACCGTGCCACGAGGGCAGGAACCGCCCGAGCGCCTCCTGGTCGACCGGTTCCACCTCGCGGCGCAGGGCAGCAAGCGAGGCGCGCCGCAATCGTCGCAGCACGTCGGGTTCGCACCACTCGCGCTCGACGCCGCCCGGCCGCAGCTCGCCGCGAACAAGCTGTTCCGCCCGCTCGAGCTCGACCAGCACATCTCCCACCTCACGCCCGAAGCGCTCGTTCGCCTCGCCGGTCGTGAACGGGCCGTGCCCCTTCGCGTAGCGCAGAACGAGTTGGCGCAGCGACTCAGGGCCGCCTTCGAGAAACACGTCGGGGAGACCGGACGGCGGCATCACCCCGAGTGCGTCGCGATAGCGGCCGGCGTCCTCGACGGCGATCAGACGCTCATCGCCGGCGATGCGCACGACGAGTGCGCGCCGCTCCGCGAGCAGCGGTTCCGCGAGGGCGGCGTCGTACTCCTCCGCGCGCAGATCACCCCGGAGGCGCAATTTGTCGTGCAGCTGGTCGGGCGTCCTCGGCTCGCCGCGCAGCTGGCGCTCGACCTCGTCGACCGCGTCCGCGTCGAGCAGGTCGCGCAGCTCTTCCTGCCCCAGCAGCTCGCGCAGCAGGTCGCGGTCGAGCGAGAGCGCCTGAGCACGCCGCTCGGCCGGCGGCGTGTCGTCCTCGTACATGTAGGTCGCGATGTAGTCGAAGAGCAGCGACGCCGAGTACGGTGATGCGCTCTGGGTCTCCACCTCGACCAGGTCGAGCTCGCGTGTCTTCAGTCCCTGGAGCAGCCCGCGCAGCGCCGGCAGGTCGAAGACGTCCTGGAGACATTCGCGGTAGGTCTCCAGGATCACCGGGAAGCTGCCGTACTTCCGCGCGACCTGCAGGAGCGACTGGGCCTTCAGACGTTGCTGCCAGAGCGGCGTGCGCTCGCCGGGACGCCTACGCGGGATCAGCAGCGAGCGGCCCGCGTTCTCGCGGAAACGCGCACCGAAGAGCGCGGTGTCTCCGACCTCGGCGACGACGAGGTCTTCGATCTCGCCGGGATCGATCAGCAGGTCCTCGGTGGGAGGCGGCGCATCCGATTCGGGGAAATGCAGCGCAATGCCGTCGTCGGACCAGATCGACTGAGCTTCGATCCCATGCGCCTCCCGCAGCCGCGCGGCGATCGCCATCGCCCAGGGGGCATGCACACGGCTTCCGAACGGAGAGAGAATGCAGACGCGCCAGTCGCCGATCTCGTCGCGGAAGCGTTCGATCACGAGCGTGCGGTCGGAGGGCACGACCCCGGATGCGCGCTCCTGCTCGCGCAGGAACGTGAGCAGGTTGTTCGCGGCCCGCTCGTCGAGATGGAACTCACCGCGGAGCCGCGTCGCCGCCTGCTGATCCGTGAGTGCCGACAACTCGCGCGATGCGGCGCCGATCTTCTGGCCGAGCTCGTAGGGTCGCCCGACGCCCTCCCCTTTCCAGAACGGAACAGCGCCCGGCAATCCCGGCGCAGGCGAGACGAGCACGCGGTCGCGCGTGATCTCCTCGATCCGCCAGGTCGACGCGCCGAGCAGGAACGTCTGTCCCGCGCGCGCCTCGTACACCATTTCCTCGTCGAGCTCACCGACCCGGCCGCCGCCGTCGACGAGGAAGACGCCGAAGAGACCGCGATCGGGGATCGTGCCGGCATTCGTGACTGCGAGCCGCCTGGCCCCGTCACGCGCACGAATCACCCCGCCCGTCCGATCCCAGACGATGCGCGGCCGCAGCTCGGCGAACTCGTCGGACGGGTAGCGGCCTGCGAGCATGTCGAGGACGTTCTCCAGCTGTTGCCGCGAGAGATCCTTGAAGGGATACGCACGGGTCACCAGCAGATGCAGGTCGTCGACCGAGATCTCTGCGTCCGCGGAGATCGCGACGACCTGCTGTGCGAGGACATCCAGCGGGTTCCGCGGTATCCGCGTCTCCTCGATCTCACCCTCGCGCATCGCTCGTGCGACCACCGCCGACTCGAGCAGATCGGCGCGGAACTTCGGGAAGATCCGCCCCTTCGACGTCGCCCCGAGCTCGTGTCCCGCGCGTCCGATCCGCTGCAGGCCGCGGGCGACCGACTTGGGCGACTCCACCTGGATCACCAGGTCGACGGCGCCCATGTCGATGCCGAGTTCGAGGCTCGATGTGGCGACGAGGCACGGAATCCGGCCAGCCTTGAGATCCTCCTCGACGAGGACGCGCTGCTCGCGGGCCAGCGAGCCGTGGTGAGCGCGGGCAATCTCCTTCTCCGCGAGCTCGTTCAGCCGCAGCGCGAGCCGCTCGGCCAGGCGGCGATTGTTGACGAAGACGATCGTCGAGCGATGCTCCTCGACGAGCCGCAGCACCTCCGGATAGATCGACGGCCAGATCGAGTGCGCGCCGTGCTCGGTGCCGCTGTCCATCTCCTGGCCGTCGGCCGGCGCCGGCTGCGAGAGGGAAGCGGTCGACGCGAGCTCGCGCATGTCCTCGACCGGCACGACCACCTCGAGATCGAGATCCTTCCGCGTGCCTGCGTCCACGATCCTGATCGGCCTCCCCCCGCTGACGAACCGGCCGATCTCCTCGATCGGCCGCTGGGTCGCCGAGAGGCCGATTCGCTGGATCGGGCTCTCGGCAAGCGCTTGCAGGCGCTCGACCGACAGTGCGAGATGGGCACCGCGCTTCGAGCCTGCGATTGCGTGCACCTCGTCGACGATCAGCGTCTCGACGCCGCGCAGCGATTCGCGCGCCTGTGAGGTGAGCATCAGGTAGAGCGACTCGGGCGTCGTGATGAGGATGTCCGGCGGCTCCTTCTGGAGCTCGCGGCGTTCCTTCTGGGGGGTATCGCCGGTCCGGACACCAACCCTCAACCTCGACTCGAGACCTGCGAGTGGGCCGCGCAGGTTGCGCTCGATGTCGTAGTTCAGTGCCTTCAGCGGCGAGACGTAGAGAAGGCGCAGCCCTGCGCCGGGCGTGCTGTTCAGGCGATCGATCGCCCAGAGGAACGCGGTCAGCGTCTTCCCGGAGCCGGTCGGTGCCTGGATCAGGACGTGCTCGCCACTCGCGATCGCAGGCCAGCCCTGCATCTGCGCGGGCGTCGGCGCGGCGAAGGCCTGCTCGAACCAGGCCCGTGTCGCCGGCGAGAACACGCTCAGCGGGTCCATCCCTGGAGCCTACTCTTGACCCTCCACCCGGCTCACCGGTGCCCCACACCTATCTCCTAGGAAACCCACAGGTCGCCTGGTTAGCGTCGAGCACATGAGCTTCGATGAATCAGTCACACGGCGCGGATCCCTCGCACGGATCGGCGGCCTCATGGTGGTGGCGGCGGGCGGCAACGCACTTGCGAGCGAACCGGCCCGCGCAGCGGGAAACCGCGCAGTCGAGACCGGCGCCGTCGCGTGCGTGCTGACGCCGGAACTGACGGAAGGCCCGTACTACATCGCGGGCGAGAAGGTGCGTCGGGACATCCGCGAGGGACACCCGGGGGCGCTGCTCGTGCTCCATCTCCGGGTGTTGAGTGCGTCGACCTGTAGACCGCTGCGCGGCGCCGTCGTGGACATCTGGCACGCGGACGCCGCCGGCAACTATTCCGGCTTCGGTGCGGGAGCCGCCAGCCGAACGTTCCTGCGCGGGATCCAGAAGACCGACGCGAGCGGCGTCGCAGTGTTCACGACGATCTACCCGGGCTGGTATCAGGGACGCGCCGTGCACATCCACGTCAAGGTGCACGTCGGCGGCAACGTCGTGCACACGGGGCAGCTCTTCTTCCCCGACGCCCTCACCGAGGCCGTCTACAAGCATGCGCCGTACGCAACCCGAGGCAATCCCGATACGCCGAACGCACGCGATTCCGTCTACGTGAACGGGGGCAAGTACGGAATGCTTCGCCTGGCAAAGAGCGGCGCCGGCTACCTCGGCACGATCGCGATGGGCGTGCACAAGTAGCACCGATCCGTGGATCGATAAGATTGGCGGCGTGCCGGACGCCTTGTACTTCACCGACGATCCGGAGGCGTGCAGGCTGCTGGCGACCGATCCGTTCGCACTGCTCGTGGGCTTCGCGATCGACCAGCAGGTGAGCGTGCCGAAGGCGTTCGCAGGCCCCTACGTGCTGAAGCAGCGGGCAGGAACGCTCGAACCGAAGCAGCTGGCCGCGGTCGACCTCCGTCCGCTGTTCGCCGAGAAGCCTGCCATCCACCGCTTCCCGGGCGCGATGGCCGACCGCGTGCGCGACCTGGCGGCCGTCGTGTCCGAGGACTACGGGGGCGACGCGTCGCGCATCTGGACCGAGGCGAGTGACAGTGCGGACCTGAAGCGGCGTATCGGTGCGCTCCCCGGCTTCGGCGAGATGAAGATCAAGTCGCTCGCGGCAGTGCTCGCCAAGCAGTTCGACGTCGACGCGGCCAAGGGGCTTGCGCCGAACCACCCGACGCTCGGTGACGTCACCTCCCCCGAATCGCTCGCCGACTACCAGGCCGCGAAGCGCGCCTACAAAGCCAAGGTCCGGGCGGGGGACACCAAAGCCGGCTGGAGCTCGTAGCCCGCCCTCCAGGCGGTCAGCGGAGCTCGTGCAGCGCAGGCCCCAGTGCCTGCTTTCCGTGCAACACCGGCTCGAACAGATCGCCGTGCTTCGCAACCCGGTCGAGCGCGACCTGCATCGAGAAGTCGCGCGGCTGCACAGCCTCCGTCAGCTCCTCCCAGCGAAGCGGTGTGGAGACCGGCGCCCCGGGCTTCGGCCGAACCGAGTACGCGGACGCGATCGTCTTTCCCCATCCGTTCTGCCGGTGGTCGACGAGGACCCCGGCGCGCTTGCGTTTCAGCCACTCCGTCGTGACCTCACCGGGATGTTGCGCCTCGAGCTTGCGCGAGAGCAGCTCGGCGAACTCGTAGGTCTCCTCGTAGGACGAGCGTCGGGCGATCGGGACGAGAACGTGAATCCCATCGGCGCCGCTCGTCTTCACGAAGGATTCGAGACCGAGCTCCTCGAGCGCACCGTGCACGTAGTGCGCCACGCGCACGCACAGCTGAAAGGCGTCGGGCTGTTCCGGCGGATCGAGATCGAAGAGCACCCAGTCCGGGCGCTCCGGCCGGTCGACCCGTGAGTACCAGGCGTTCATGTCGATGCAGTGCATCTGCACCATCCAGAGAAGCGCGTCGCCCGAGTTGACGAGCGGAAAGTCGACCAGGCGCGACTCTCCCTTGCCGCCACGCGGCCACGTGCGGAACTCGCGTGTCGGGATCCAATCGGGTATGCCCTTCGGCGCCTGCTTCTGGAAGAACGCCTCGCCCTCGAGGCCCTCGCGCCACCGTTTCATCGTGAACGGGCGGTCACGCAGATGCGGGATGATCGCGTCCGCGATCGCCTCGTAGTAGGCGAACAGGTCGCCCTTCGTGATCCCGTCGTCGGGGAAGAGGACGCGATCGGCCGACGAGAGGCTGACCCTCACCGCTTCCTCGCCCAGATCAGGTTTGCGCGGTTCGGGATTGCGTAGGTGGCGTCCGGCAACAGCGCTCCGAGTCGCGCGATGACGGCCTCGCCATCGTCGCGGCTCGCGATCCAGCTCACGGAGCGAAGGTTGTCGAGGATGCCTGCGCGGTCGAGCACGTGGTCGTGGGTGACGAATGTCCGGTCGTGCACGTCGTCGAAGAGACGGCTGCCGCGCAGCAGGTCCTCCCAATCCGGCTCGTTCTCCCAACGCCGCAACGCAGCGTCGTGGAGCAGTTGGACCTCGTGCACGAACTCGCTCGGCCGCGGGTCGGGACGATCGTCGTCGCCCTCGTTCCAGACTATGGCGAAGAGGCCGCCTGTGTGAAGCACCCGCGCGATCTCGGGCAACGCGACCGGCTTGTCGAACCAGTGGAACGCCTGCGCCGCGAAGACGCCGTCGACCGACTCGTCGTCGAGCGGAATCCGCTCGGCCGATCCCTGCAGCGTGACGACGTCCGGCACCACCCGCTCGAGCATCTTGCGCATGTTGGCGAGCGGCTCGACTGCCGTGACGTCGCCGAAACGCTCGGCCAGGACACGGGTCAGCTTGCCGGTGCCGGCACCGAGATCGAGCACGGCGGCGTCCTCGCCCAGGGGTAGCTGCTCGAGCAGCTCGGCCGGGTAGCTCGGCCGCGTCCGCTCGTACTCGTCGGCGACGCGGTCGAAGCTCAGTTCGCGCCGATCAGTCAAAGCCGGCGAGCAGGGAGGTTCGGTTCTCCTTGAGCATCTCGCGGGCGATCACGAGCCGCTGAATCTGGTTGGTGCCTTCGTAGATCTGGGTGATCTTGGCGTCGCGCATCATCCGCTCGACCGGGTACTCCTGGATGTAGCCGTAGCCGCCGAGCACCTGCACCGCGTCGGTGGTCACATCCATTGCGGTGTCCGTGCAGTAGAGCTTGGCCATCGCCGAGAGCTTGGTCAGCTCCGGCCCGGTATCGCCCTCGTCGATCATCCTGCCGACCTTGTAGAGCAGCCCTCTCGCGGCCTCGCACCTGGTCTCCATATCGGCCAGCATCCCGGCGATCAGCTGGTGCCGGCCGATCGGGCGGCCCATCGTCTCGCGGCTGCGCGCGTACTCGACCGCGTAGTCCGTCGCTCCTTGCGCGAGGCCCAAGCCCTGCGCGCCGATACCCGGCCGTGAGCGGTCGAGGATCCGCATCGCGAGCTTGAACCCCTCCCCCTCCTCGCCGAGCAGATTCTCCACCGGTACCCGGCAGTCGTCGAAGAACAACTCACCCGTGGTCGACCCCTTGATCCCCATCTTCGGTTCGATTCTGCCCACCTCGAACCCTGGTGAACCGGCCTCGACGACGAACGCGGAGATGCCGCTGTGGCCCTGCTGCGGATCCGTCTTCGCAAACACGACATACAACGAAGCGACCCCGGCATTGGTGATGAACCGCTTCCCCCCGTTCAAGACGTAGCCGTCGCCCTCACGCACCGCTGTGGTTCCCATCGCCGCGCTGTCCGAGCCCGATCCCGCTTCCGTCAGTGCATACGCCGCCAACCACTCACCCGAAGCAAGCCTCGGCAGGAACTGTTGCTTCTGTTCCGGGGTGCCCGCCAGCTTGATCCCCAGCGACCCGAGCTCCTGGACCGCAACGATCAACCCGCTCGTCGCACACACCTTCGACAGCTCTTCGATCACCACCAAGGCCAGCAACGCGCTCTCGCCGATCCCGCCGAACTCCTCGTCGAAGAGCACGCCGAAGAGGCCGTTGTCGCGGAACGCCTCCACCACATCCCACGGAAACTCGGCCGACTTGTCGATCTCCGCCGCGCGCGGCGCCACCTGCTCCCGCGCGATCGTCCGCACCAGGTCACGAATCTCACGCTGCTCGACGGAAAGAGGATCCAGGGCGCTCATTCGGGGAAGAAGTGTAGTTCGGGTAGATACTGGCCATCGATGATCCTCGCGAACGGGCTCATTCGCACACTCGATCCTCAGGTGCCGACCCAGCGCGCGATCGCGATCGCCGGCGAGCTCGTCGCGGGCGGCGTCGGGGTGCACGAGACGGCGCTCGCGTCGCCCGACGTGACCGACCTCGGCGGGCTCGTCGTCGTGCCGGGCTTCACTGATTCGCATGTTCACTTCCCGACGTGGGCACTTGCACAGAGCGAGGTCAACCTCGCCGGCTGCACGACACTCGACGAGGCGCTCCAGCGGATACGAGGTGTCGAAGTGCAGCCGGGCGGGTGGCTGCGCGGCTACGGCTGGCGCAGCGGCGACTGGCAGCCGCAGCGCGACCCGACGCGCCACGACCTCGACGCGATCACCGCCGAGGTTCCGGCGGGGTTGATCGCGAAGGACTACCACTCCCTCTGGCTCAACTCCGCCGCGCTCGAGCTCGCGCAGGGCGACCTCGACGTCAACGGCGGCATCGTCGAGCGAGACGAGCACGGCGAGCCGACGGGGATCCTGCGCGAAGAAGCTGCATGGCGCTTCAAGGAGCGGCACATGGTCGCCCCGGACGCCGACTATCTCGACGCGATGCGTGCCGGCGTGCGCCTCGCGAACTCGCGCGGCGTCACCGCCGTGCACGACAAGGACGGCTGGCTCGGGGCACTGCGACTGTGGCAGCAGCTCGACGAGCGCGGCCAGCTGACTCTGCGCGTGTGGCAGTCGATCCCCTACGACGCACTCGACGCAGCAGTCTCCGTCGGCCTGCGCTCCGGGTTCGGCAGTTCAAAGGTGAAGCTCGGCTACCTGAAGGTCTTCATGGACGGCACGCTCGGTTCCCGGACCGCCTGGATGCTCGACGGCAGCGGCGTGCAGATCACGAGCGGCGACGAGCTCGCCGAGATCGTGCGCCGCGGAGCCGCCGCGGGTTTCCCGGTCGCGGTCCATGCGATCGGTGACCGCGCGAACCGTGAGGCGCTCGACGCGTTCGAGCAGACCAGGGATGTCTGGGGCCCGCTCGGGCTACGGCAGCGCATCGAGCATGCCCAGCTGCTCGCGCCCGAGGATCTCGGTCGCTTCGCGGAGCTCGGCGTCGCCAGTTCGGTGCAGTTCTCGCACGCACCCTCCGATCGCGATCTCGCCGACGAGTACTGGGCCGGCAAGACCGACACGGCCTATGCGTTCCGCTCGCTGCTTCACTCCGGCGCGGTCGTCGTGAACGGCAGCGACGCGCCGATCGAGGAGCTCGACCCGCTCGCGGGGATCAGAGCCGGCGTGCGCCGCACGATCGACAAGCGGCCCGCCTGGCATCCCGAGCAAGCGCTGACCGTCGATGAGGCGTTCCACGCGACGTGCGTCGCACCCGCGTGGCTCGCGCGTGACGAGCGGCGCCGCGGCACGCTGCTGCCGGGCCGCTATGCCGATCTCGTCGTCCTCGACCGCGACCCGTGGGAGGACCTCGATGCGCAAGTCGTCGCCACCATGGTGGGCGGCCGCTGGGTCCACAACCCGCCGCCCTGGTAGGCGCCCAGAGCTGAATCTGATTCGCGTCAGCGAACCAGATTCACGAGCTTCGCTGAACGCGCCGGCCAGGTCGAAGACTCGTGAACCTGGTTCGGCTTCGCCGAACCAGGTTCGAATCGGTTTTGCGTGCGCCTTACGCACACGAGATCTTCAGCTGCCGCTTCGAGGCAATGGTCAGGTCGTCCGCTTGCACACTCGTCCACTTGCAGACCAGGAGGAACGACCATGAGGCATCGTCTGATCGGATCCATCGCCCTCGCCGCGCTCGCCTGCGCCGTTGTCGCAGCCGGCGCGTCCGGCGGCGGCAAGGGCCAGCTCTTCCAGTTCCGCGGCGAACTGCTCGCCACGAGCGGCAACTCGGTCCAGGTTCAGGTCGAGGGCGGCAACCACGCGGCGCTCAAGGCCCTGATCGGCCAGAGCCAGAACGAGACGTTCGCGACCGATTCCAAGACCGAGTTCCTCGGCTGGACGGCCGGCGTCCCCCATGTCATCTCGATCGGCGATCTCAAGGCCGGCGACAGCGTCCAGGTCTCGATCCGGGCCAAGCACGGGTCGTCTCTCGCCGATCTCGTGGCAAAACCAGCCGCGCTCGTCGGCGACCACGGCAACAACTCGGGCGGCACCGGCCGCGCGCTGTTCCTCTACGTCGGCACCGTGGCCGGCGGCCAGGCAGGCGGCCACATCGCCCTGCACGTCACGGGCGGCAACTGGCGCGGGCTGCGCTCGATGCTCGGGCAGTCGCTCGACCAGACGTTCACCTATGGCACCGGGACGATCTTCCTGCTCTGGCAGGGGAAGGTGCCGACGGTGATCGATCCGTCGCAGCTGAAGTCCGGCGACCGGATCACGATCCGCGTCCGCGCTGCTCGCGCCGCGACGCTCCAGCAGGTCGAGGCGATCGCCGCTGCGCACGTGGGCGACCACGAGCCCGGCGACCCGATGACCCAGAACTGACTGTTCTTCCTAGCGTCCGAAGAGTCGCTGCCGCCCCGGCCGGGACTGCCCCGGCCGGGGCGGCAACGGCTTGCCGTCGACGATCGCCCCCGGCACCTCAGCCGTCAGCCAGCGGGCGAGCGCCTCGTTGCGGAGCGCCGCCGCCGCGGCGCTCATCCCGATCTGCCGGATCGAGGGCACGTGGCCGTCACTGGCGATCAGATGCGCGAGGCCGCGCTCGAGCAACTCGAACGCCGACGCCCGTGAAGAGCGGCCCAGGCTGCCGTCGACGGCGCCGGCGGTCAACTGCACGAGCACGCCGCTCGCCACCAACGGCTCGAGCAGCTCCGGCCGGTATTGAACCTCGCCGTTTCGCTCGGGATGCGCGAGCACCGGAGTGATGCCGGCCGCCCGGAGTCGGAAGAGGCGGTCGCCGATGTCGGGCGGCCAGCCGAAGTACGGCGTCTCGACCAGCAGGTAGCTGGGGTTGCCGGCGAGCGCGAACCGGAGCAGCTCGTCGTCGGGCCGGTCGAGCTCCGCAAGATCGAGCTCGCCGCCCGGGACGAGCCGGAGCGTGTCACCGACCGCGGCCTGCACCTCGGCCAACGCTGCTTCCATCTGCTCGGGCGTCGTCGGGTAGTCGTGGCGCACGTGCGGCGTCGCAGCGAGCACCGAGATGCCGTCGGCGAACGCGTCCCGGCAGATCGCGAGCGCCTCGTCGAGGTCCTCAGCGCCGTCGTCGAGACCCGGGAGAACGTGGCTATGCAGATCGATCACCCCGGCCCCTGACCGCTGACGACTCCCGCCCGGCGGAGCCGGCCTCCGTCGTCAGCTCGCGTCGGTGGGTGCACCCGGCCTTCCGGGGCCGTATTCTCATACTGTCCCCTCCGGCCGGGCACACCCACCAACGCGTCAGGAACCGGGGGTCAGCTGCGCGAACGCGAGCAGCAATTCGCGTGCAGCGCGGATCCCGGCCGGGACGTACTCCGCGACGAGGCGCTCGTTCGGCGAGTGGATCTGCGAGTCGGGCAGGCCGAAGCCCGTGATCACCGTGTCGATGCCCTTGTCGGTGAGCGCCGGCACGATCGGCAGGGTCCCGCCGGAGCGGATCAGCGCCGGGCGGCGGCCGAGTGCGCGCTCGAACGCGTCGAGGCCGAGCTGGATCACCCGCGAGTCGGGCGAAACGAGCCCGGGCGGCGCCGACGACCACAGCTCGACGTCGACGTCGGCGCCGGCGGGAGCGCTCTCACGGAGCAGCCGCTCCACCACGGGCGCGACCTCCGCCACCTGCTGCCCCGGGGCCAGACGGATCGAGACGTTCGCAACCGCCTCGACCGGCAGCACCGTCTTCTGCAGGAACGGCGAGCCCGTTGCGATCCCGTTCACGTCGATCGCCGGCTCGGCAAACGTTCGCAGGTAGAAGTCCGCCGCCGCCGCCGCGTCCTTCGGCCGCGCGCCTTGGTCGGAGAGCTCGTCCATGCCGGGCGGCAACTGCGCCCAGCCTGCAAGCTCCTCCTCGGTGGGGACAGCCCGTCCGACGCGCAGGTCGTCGGCGAGGATGCCGTCGTGGGCGATCACGCCACCAAGCGTCTTGATCAACGCGTGCGCGGCGTTCAGGGCCACGCCGCCGTAGACTCCCGAGTGGAGATCGCGCTCACCCGTTCGCACGGTGACGTGGAAGTACGCCATGCCGCGCGTCGCGACGTTGAAGGCCGGAACGTCGCGGCCGATCATGCCGCTGTCGAAGATGATCGCCGCGTCGGCCCCGCGCTCGTCGACCTCGAGGAACTCGACGATCGAGTGCCCGCCGGTCTCCTCCTCGCCGTCGCAGCAGAAGCGCACGTTCACCGGCAGCTCACCTGCGCGCGCGAGCTCACGCGCCGCGGCTAGCAGCATGTAGAGCTGGCCCTTGTCGTCGACCGTGCCGCGGCCATACAGATAGTCACCGCGGATCTCCGGTTCGAACGGGTCGCTCTCCCACAGCTCGAGCGGGTCCGGAGGCTGCACGTCGAAGTGCCCGTAGCAGATCACCGTCGGCGCGCTCTCGGGGCCGTTCGAAGCGCGCAGCTCGCCGATCGCGAGCGGCTGGCCGTGCCAGTCGATCACCTCGCAGGCACCGCCCGCGTCGCAGATGAAGGAGGCAACCCACTCGGCGGCACGCACGACGTCGGCTGCGTGCGCGGAGTCAGCGCTGATCGATGGGATGCGCAGGAACTCCGCGAGCTCGTCGAACCACTCCATGCGCCAGAGGCTACCGGTTGACCGGCGTGCAGCCGTTGTCGGAGGTGCGCCTGTCAGGCCTCGCAGCCGTGGAGGCCGCGACGAGCCTGCTGCAGCGCGCCCGGCTAGCCGACGGTGAAGTCGGGCTCTGGGAGGCGGCCGACGTGCAGTGGTGGTGGCGCACCGCCCGGCGCTCGGACGAGGCCGAGCAGTTCTTCTGGACGGATGCCGACGGGCCCGTCGGCGCCGTGCTCGCAACGGAGTTTCGCGGCGCCTGGCAGTGCGATTCGCTCCTCGTCCCCGGTGCGCCTATCGAGCCTCGGGCCCTGTGGCAGCACACGGTCGAGCGGGCCGCGCGCCTCCGCCCGGATCCAGTCGAGGTGCCGGCCCGCGACGACGACCCCGATCTCGTCGCATTTCTTCGCGCCGCCGGCTTCGTCGCAGGTGAGCCGTCGGCGATCGCGTGGCTGGACGCCCGCGACCGGCCGCCGGTGACACCGCCCGCCGAGGGCTTCGTGCTCACCGATCGAAGGGCGGTCCGGGGGGCGCCGCATCCGATGCGCGGGCGAAACGGCGACGCCGTCGAGGATCGCTTGCGCCAGTGCTCCCTCTACGACCCCGCACTCGACCTCGCCGTGGAAGCTCCCGACGGCGCCGTCGCAGGCTATTCGCTGTACTGGTTCGACCCGGTGACGAGGGTCGGTCTCCTGGAACCGATGCGCGTCAACGACGAGTATCAGCGGCGCGGCCTGGCACGCGCGATGCTCACAGCCGGCCTCGACCGCCTGGCGCAGCGCGGCGCGACCAGGTTGAAGGTCGGCTACTCGACCGACATCGCGGGCGCCCTCTACACGGGTTCAGGCTTCGGGCGCACGTCGACGACGACGTGGTATCGAGCAGGCGTCGCCGGCGAGGAGTGATGCGCGCTAGGCGACGTCGCGAAGCTTCTGCGAGTCCGCCAGAGCGCGGAGCTTCTTCAGGCCCTGGTTCTCGATCTGGCGAATCCGCTCACGGGTCACCTGAAACGCGCGCCCGACCTCGTCGAGCGTGCACGGCTGTTCGCCGTTCAGGCCGTAGCGGAGCTCGAGCACGCGGCGCTCGCGATAGCTGAGCGCGGCGAGGCACTTCGTCAGCGCCGCGGCGCGGAAGGCTGTGTCGGCCGCCTCGTCGGGCGGCGGCGTGTGCTCATCCTCGAGGAACTGGCCGAACTCCGACTCCTCCTCGTCGCCCACCGGCTTCTCGAGCGAGACAGGGGTCTGCGAGGTGCGCCGAATCGACTCGACCTCCTCGACCGTCATCTCGAGATCGGCCGCAATCTCCTCATTCGACGGCTCCCGGCCCCGCTCTGCGCGCAACTTCCGTTCCGTTCGCATGATCTTGTTCAGCTTCTCGACCACGTGGACCGGCATGCGGATCGTCCGCGCCTTGTCGGCCAGCGCCCGGGCGACCGCCTGGCGAATCCACCAGGTCGCGTAGGTCGAGAACTTGTAGCCCTTGCGCCAATCGAACTTCTCCGCCGCGCGCACGAGACCGATCGTCCCCTCCTGGATCAGGTCGAGGAACGGCAGCCCCTGGTTGCGGTAGCGCTTGGCGATCGACACGACGAGCCGGAGGTTCGCCTCGACCATCTCCTGCTTCGCGCGATGGTCGCCGCGCTCGATGCGCTTCGCGAGCTCGACCTCCTGCGCCGCGGTGAGCAGATCGACCTTGCCGACATCCTTGAGGAAGAGCTGCAGCGAATCGGCCGAGAACTCGAGGTCCGGCTGCTCTTCGATCTCCTCGGCTTGCGCGGCGTAGAAGTCGGCCTGCGCGTCTTCCGCTGCGTCGAGCGGCGTCACCTCTTCGTCGGAGACCACGTCGACGACGACCTCGACTTCGGTTTCTTCCTCGAAGCCGGTCTCCTGAACGTCGATCGTGTCCTTGCCCACTCATCCCCCTCGGTGACCGAGCATTCCCTGAACGGATGCGGAACTGTCGCAAGAGAACCGGACGGACGCCATAGGCCGCTCGGCTCATTTCTTCGTCGTACTGGACCCACCCCCGGTTAGGCCGTTCAGGAACGCGGCCGATTGCTTGCCAAGTGTACTTGTCGGATTCAAAGCCTGTGCGAGCCGGAACTCCTTGATCGCCTGTTCGCGTTGCCCGGTCCAGGCGAGCAGCAGGCCGAGGTGGTAGCGCACGGACTGACTGTGCGGAAAACGCTCGACGAGCGGGCCGAGCCGCGAGAACGACGCGGAGAGATCGTCTTCATCGAAGCGGCCGACCGCTGCGGCAACCTGGGCTTCGTCGTTGCCGGGCTCGAGGCGAGCGGCCCGCGCGTAGAGCCGCTCGGCGGAGTGCTCCTTCCCCCGGCGCTGCATGAGCACCCCCTGGATCAGGAGCGGATTCGGGTGCTGCGGCTGGAAGATCGGATAGAGACCGTCCTCCGGCTGGAAGTACTGCAGGTGGAGGATCTCGTCGGCCCGCATCTCGTAGTACGTGTCGTAGCCGGCCTTCTTCGCCTGCCGGTAGGCCTGGGCGGCGTCGACGCCGTAGCCGGCGCAGAAAAGCGCGGTGCCGAAGTTGAACTGCACGACCGGGTCCTTCGGAGCCCGCTGGGAGATCGGCTCGAGGATCTGCGCAGCCGCCTTCGGACCGTGCGCGAACGCCGCGCGAACGGCGGCGACGTTGGCCGAGGGCACTCCCGGCACGATCAACGGCACCGGGCGCTGCTTGCACTGGGCCGTCGGCTGGGGCGGATCCTGCCGGGTCGCGAGGACGATCCCGGCGACCGCCGCGGCCACCACGACGGCGATCGCCGCAACGAGCAGCCGCACGCGTTTCGCCGCCGACATCGCGCGCAACGTAGCTGGAAATACGGAAGGTCCCGCTACCGTTTATGTAGCCATGCCGACCTATCGCGAATTGCTCCAGCAGACCAAGGGCGAGATCTCCGAGATCGACGCCCAGACCGCCCTCTCGACGCCCGGAGCAGTCTGGGTCGACGTGCGCGAGACCGAGGAATGGCAGGAGGGACACCTGCCGGGAGCCGTGCACGTGCCGCGCGGCAACCTCGAGAGCCGGATCGAAGGCGTCGCCTCCGACAAGACGCAGCCCGTGATCATCTACTGCGCTGCTGCGAACCGGTCCGCATTCGCGGCCAAGACCCTGGCGGAGCTCGGCTACGAGAACGTCTACTCGCTCGCCGGCGGGTTCACGGACTGGAAGCGAAACGGGCTCGAGATCGTCATGCCGCGGACGCTGTCGCCGGAGAAGCGCACGCGCTACTCACGTCACCTCCTGATTCCCGAGATCGGTGAAGAGGGTCAGCTGCGGCTGCTCGACTCGAAGATCCTGTTGATCGGTGCAGGCGGCCTCGGCTCCCCCGCGTCGCTCTATCTCGCCGCCGCAGGCATCGGAACGCTGGGGATCGTCGACGCGGACATCGTCGACGAGACGAACCTGCAGCGCCAGATCGCACACTCGCTCGACACCCTCGGCACGCCGAAGGTCGACTCGGCCAAGCGCGCGATCGCCGCGCTCAACCCGGACGTCGACGTCGTCACGTACCGCGAGCGCCTGACGTCGGAGAACATCGACCGCATCCTCGACGACGGCTGGGACATCATCGTCGACGGGGCCGATAACTTCCCGACGCGATATCTGGTCAACGACGCGTCGGTCTGGCGGGGCATCCCAGTTGTCCACGGCTCGATCTATCGCTTCGAGGGCCAGGTCACGGTGTTCGAGCCCCACGTCGGACCGTGCTACCGCTGCCTCTTCCCCGAGCCTCCGCCGCCGGAGCTCGCGCCGTCGTGCGCCGAGGGCGGCGTGCTGGGTGTGCTGCCCGGGATCATCGGCACGCTGCAGACGAACGAAGCGATCAAGCTGGCCGCGCAGATCGGCGAGCCGCTCGTCGGCCGGCTGCTGCTGCTCGACGCGCTCGCGACGGAGTTCACCGAGGTGAAGATCGAGCGCCGCGCCGACTGCCCCGTCTGCGGCGAGCACCCGACGATCACCGAGTACATCGATTACGTCGAGTTCTGCGCACGATGAGGCGTAGGCTGGCCGGAGCCTCACAAGGAGCGAAGGTGCCGGCTTTGCCGGCGCCGGAGCGGGTATGAGCGTTGTCAGGGTTCCGCCCGTTCTGCGCTCGGAGGCGGGTGGAGCGCGCGAAGTGGAGGCGTCCGGCACGACTGTGCGCGAACTGCTCGAGGATCTGGTGCGCCGGATCCCGGCGCTCGGCTCGCGCGTCTACGGCGACGGGGAGATCCAGTCGTTCGTGAACGTCTACGTCGACGGCGAGGACGTCCGAACGCGCGACGGCCTCGACACACCCGTTCGCGACACCAGTACCGTGATTCTCCTACCGGCGATGGCCGGCGGCTCCCTCACGTCCCTGACCGGCGACCGCTCCCGGGCGGCGGAGCCGCCCTCCACGGTCGCCTTGCCCCGCTGACCGCACGGGGCCTTCCGGGGCCGTGTCAGCCACACTGTCCCCTCCGGCCCCGCACGCCCAGCGGGGTCATCAGGAACGTGAGGGAAACGTGGTAGCCGCTTCATTGCTCGACCTGATCGGGAACACCCCGCTGGTCGAGCTCCGGGCGCTCTCGCCGCCGGGGCGAACGATCTACGCGAAGCTCGAAGGACAGAACCCGACCGGCTCGATCAAGGATCGCGTCGCCCTCGCGATGGTCGAGGCCGCCGACCTGGAGCCTGGACAGGAGCTGCTCGAGCCGACGAGCGGCAACACCGGCATCTCGCTCGCGCTCGTTGCCAAGCTGAAGGGACTGAAGCTGACGTGCGTCATGCCGTCCAACGCAACGCCGGAGCGGCGTGTCCTGCTCGAGCTGTACGGCGCCACGATCATCGACTCGCCCGGCCACGAAGGCTCGAACGGCGCAGTGCGGCTGGCGCAGGAGATCGCCGCCCGGGACGATCGCTACGTGATGCTGTTTCAATACGCGAACGAGGCGAACCCGCGAGCGCACTACGAGGGGACGGGCCTCGAGATCGCCCGCGACCTGCCGCGCGTCGACGCACTCGTCGCAGGCCTCGGCACGGGCGGCACGCTCATGGGCACAGGTGCGCGTCTGCGCGAGGCGTTCCCGGACGTGCAGGTCGTCGCAGCCGAGCCGCTGCCCGGCGACCCCGTGATGGGCCTGCGCTCACTGGAGGACGGATACGTGCCGCCGGTGCTCGACGTCGACCAACTCGACCGCAAGCTGCTCGTGTCGAACACGGAAGCCGCCGCCGCGGTTCGCGTGCTGCTCGAGCGGGAAGGCCTGTTCGCCGGCGTCTCGGCCGGGGCGGTCGTGCACGTGGCGCGGCGCATCGCGGACGAGCTGCCCGAGGGCTCGGTCGTCGTCGCTGTACTGGCCGACGGCGGCTGGAAATATCTCTCGGCGCCGTTCTGGAGCGGCGACGAGATCGACGAGGCGGTGCTCTGGTGGTAGTCCCGGCTGCGATTCGCGACGAGCTGAGCGCTCACGCCGCCGCAGAGGCGCCGAACGAGTGCTGCGGTCTGCTCGTCTTTCGCGACGGAGTCGCCGAGCGATATGAGCGCGGCAGAAACGTGCTCGCCTCGCCGTACCGCTACGAGCTCGAGATCGACCCGGCGCTCTGGTTCCTCGAGGACGAGGGCTACGAGCTGGCCGTCTTCCATTCGCATCCCGAGACCGAGCCGATCCCCTCGAGGACCGACCGCGAGCTGGCGGGCCTGTGGTCCGGCCGGCCGTTCCTGATCTACGGCCTCAAGCGCGACGAGCTGCGCGCGTGGCGCATCGCCCGCGACGGCGTCGAAGAGCTCCCGCTCACCTCGTTCTAGCCCGAGCGGTCATGTCCCGGGGCCTGTCCCCAGGACATGACCGCTTCAGCCAGGTCAGCTGACGACGAACGAGCCCTTCATGAACGATGCGTGGGGGTCGCACACGTACTTGTAGACGCCCTTCTTCAGGGTCAGCTTCCACGTGCTGGTTCCCTGCCCGCCGACGGTGGTCTTCTTGTTCACACCGGGGCCGGTCAGGTGGAAGTTGTGGATCGTCGATTTGTCCGCGATCTTGAACACGTAGGTGCCGGCCTTGAGCTTCGTGACCTTGTTGCCTGCCTGCGTGAGCTTGATCGTGAATCCGGGCCCGTCGGCGCCGTTCAACGTCGGCGTGCCCGCAAGGGCCGACGGCACGACGAGAGCAGCAACGAGGACCGCGAGTGCAACGAGCTTCATACATCTCCTCGGATGGTTCGATTGACCTGCCCCCACAGGGTACGCTCGCGCACGTGGAGCTCGCAGAGGTTGTCTCGCCCGAGTCGCTGCACCAGCCGCAGGGTCGCTATCTCGCCGATCTGATGGGCCGCGGCGTCCAGGGAACCGCCGACGCGGTTGTGCTTCCTGACACAACCGAAGAGGTCGCAGCAGTCATGCGCTGGTGCTACGAGCATGACGTCCCGCTGACCGCCCGCGGCGGCGGCACCGGGCTCGCCGGCGGGGCGATCCCGGTCGAGGGCGGCGTCGTACTCGGTTTCGAGCGTCTGAACAAGGTCCGCCAGTTCGATCCGCTGCTCTGGCGCATGCACGTCGAGGCGGGCGTCACGACCGGAGACGTGCAGCGGCTCGCACGCGAGAGCGGCCTCCGCTTCCCCCCCGACCCGGGCGCGGCCGAGATCTCGCAGATCGGCGGCAACATCGCGTGCAACGCCGGTGGCCCCCACGCCTTCAAATACGGCGTGACGGGGCACTGGGTCACCGGGCTCGAGGCGGTGATCCCGCCCGGCGAGATCGTGGACATCGGCGGGCCGGTCCGCAAAGACGTCGCGGGGTACGACGTCAAGAGCTTGCTCGTCGGCTCCGAGGGCACATTGGGCCTCGTTACCGCCGCGTGGCTGCGGCTGATCCCCGCGCCGGAGCTCGAGCTGCCCGTGATCGGCCTGTACCGCGACTCCGAGGCGGGCATCAGCGCGATCGAGCGCGTGCTCGGCTCCGGGATCGTTCCTGCCGCCGTCGAGTACCTGGACGCCGTCACGCTGGCGTACTCGGGCGACACCTATCCGTTCGGGATCCCCGACGGCGGCGCCTTCATGGTGATCACCGAGGCCGACGGCGCGGCGAGCGAGGCTCGCCGCGTCGCCGCAGAGCTCGAGGAGACGCTCGCCGACGACGCGGTCGCCGTGCACGCTCCCGACGAGCCGTCCGAGGTCGCCGAACTGTGGCGTTGGCGGGGCGGCGTCGGCTTCGCGATCCTTGCGCAGCGCGGCGGTGCCTACAGCGAGGACATCGCAGTCCCGCTCGACCGGCTGCGCGACGTCGAACGCGAGACGCTTGCGATCGGCGAGCGGCACGGCGTGCCCTCGCTCTCGTTCGGTCATGCAGGCGACGGCAACATCCACTCGACGTTTCTCTTCTCGGCCGGCGATGCCGAAGAGGAGCGACGGGCCGATGCTGCCTGCCACGAGCTCTTCGACCTGGCGCTGCGACTCGGCGGCACCGTCACGGGCGAACACGGCATCGGCTGGTTGAAGCGCGGGCAGCTCGAGCGCCAGCTCGGTGCGACCGGGTACGACCTGCACCGTCGGCTCAAGGACGTCTTCGACCCGAAGGGCCTGCTCAACCCCGGCAAGAAGCGTTGAGCCGGCCGTGAGCGACGACGCGCTGCGGCGGCGTGCACGGCAGGGCCTCGCCGCCGGCGCCGAGCGGGCCGGCGCACGCGCGCACTTCCGCGCCATGGGCATCGATCCAGCCCGGCTCGACGGCCCGATCGTGGGCGTCGCCTCGACCTGGACCGGGACGATGCCGTGCAACCTGAACCAGCGCGAGCTCGCCGCCCGGGTGAGCGACGGCGTCACGGCCGCCGGAGGCGTCGCGCTCGAGTTCAACACGATCGCAGTCTCGGACAATCAGTCGCAAGCGACGCCGGGCATGCGCGCCTCGCTGATCTCGCGTGAGGTGATCGCGGACTCGATCGAGCTGATGGTGCACGCCCACGATTTCGACGCGCTGGTCTGCCTCGTCGGCTGCGACAAGACGGTTCCCGCCGCGCTGATGGCGCTCGCCCGCGTCGACAAGCCTGCCGTCGTCCTCTACAGCGGCCCGATGCGCGCTGGACGGCTGCACGGCCGCGAGGTGACGATCCAGACGGTGTGGGAGGCGGTCGGCGCGGAGGAACGGGGCCTGATCCCGCGAGCTGAGCTCGACGAGCTGGAACGATTCGCCTGTCCCGGTGCGGGAACGTGCGCGGGCCACTTCACGGCCAACACGATGGCCGTGGCGCTCGACTGCCTCGGCCTCACCGTGCTGGGCGACGGCTTGATCCCCGCAGACGAGCTCGAAGCGAAGGGCGAGGCGGCCGAGCGCGCCGGCATCCTCGCAGCGTCGCTGCCGGCGACCTCGCGTACGTTCCTCGACCGTCGGGCGCTGCTGAACGCGATGACGGGGATCGCCGCGACCGGCGGCTCGACGAATGGGATCCTGCACCTGCTCGCGATCGCCCGCGAGGCAGGCGTGCCGCTGACGCTCGACGAGTTGGCCGAGATCGGAGCCGGCACGCCGGTGATCGCGAGTCTTGCCCCCTCGGGCAGCTACGCGGCCGAGGACCTGCACCGGGCCGGCGGGACCGCCTCCGTGATCGGCGAGCTCGTGCGCGGTGGGCTGTTCGACGGCGAGGCGCCGGCGGTCACGGGCGGAACGCTGGCGGAGGCCACGCAGGATGCGCCGACGCCGGACGGTGAGGTCGTCTTCACGTTCGAGCATCCGTTCAAGGCGACGGGCGCGCTGCACGCCCTGCGCGGCAACCTGGCGCCGGAGGGAAGCCTCGTGAAGGCGTCCGGATCGGTGCGCCGCCGCCAGCGCGGCCCCGCACGTGTCTTCGACAGCGAAGAGACGTGCACGACCGCGGTTCGCAACGGCGTGGTTCAGGAAGGCGAGGTGCTCGTCGTGCGGTACGAAGGCCCGGCGGGCGGCCCGGGCATGCGGGAGATGCTGGGCGTGACCGCGTCCGTCGTCGGGGCCGGGCTCGGCGAGTCCGTCGCGCTCGTCACCGACGGTCGCTTCTCTGGCGCGACTCGCGGGCTGATGGTCGGCCACGTCGCGCCGGAGGCCGCCCGCGGTGGGCCGCTTGCGATCGTGCGAGACGGCGATCCGATCGCGATCGACGTCGACGCCGGGACGCTGACGCTCGAGCTCGAACCTGCCGAGATCGAAGCGCGGTTCGTGTCGTGGCAGCCTCCGCCGCTCCCGTACGACCACGGCGTGTTCGCGCGCTACCGGCTGCTCGTCGGCTCGGCCTCCGAAGGCGCAGTCCTTCGGGAACGCTGAGCATGCGACGATTGGAGGCGTGCAGGCCCTCGTCACCCAACCGGGCGTCGCTGGATCGACGCGCGTTGCCGCTGTGCCGGAGGCGGACGGGGACGGCGTGCTCCTCCGCGTGCTCGAGGTCGGCGTCTGCGGCACGGACCGCGAGATCTCACACGGGCTCTTCGGCATCGCACCGGACGACGGAGCTGAGCTCGTGCTCGGTCACGAGCTGCTCGGCCTGGTCGAGCGCGACGGCCATGGCTTCACGCGTGGCGACCTCGTCACGGCAACCGTCCGGCGTTCCTGCCGGCACTGTCTCGCCTGTTCGGAGGGCTTCCCCGATTCGTGCCTGACGGGCGACTATGTCGAGCGCGGGATCACCCGGCTGAACGGGTTCGCGAGCGAGCTCGTCGTCGAGGATCCCGGCCAGCTCGTCCCGATTCCACCCTCGCTGGGACGGCTCGGTGTCCTCGCCGAGCCGGCGTCGATCTGCGAGCGCGCCCTGCGGCACGCGCGCGCGATCGGCAACCGGCAGCCGTGGGAGCTCCGGCGCGCGCTGGTGCTCGGCGCGGGCGCCGTCGGGACGCTCGCGACCTATCTGTTGCGTCTCTCCGGCGTCGAGGTCTGGACGGCGTCGCTCGAGCCCTCGCACGATCTCGTGACCGCAGCCGGTGCGCGGTACGTCCCGCTGCCGGCGACGCCGTTGCAGGAGCTGGGCGGATTCGACCTGGTCGTCGAGGCAGCCGGTGATGCCCAGTTGATGGCCGACGCGCTCGGGCTCCTGCGGCGAAGCGGCGTCGCCTGCCTGCTCGGCATCGATCCACGCGTGCAGCGAGTCGCGCTCGAAGGGCGCACCCTGGCGCTCGACGCGATCCTCGAGAACCGCGTCCTCTTCGGGAGCGTCAACGCGGCCCGCGAGGACTGGCTCGCCGCCGTCGTCGATCTCGACCGTGCGCGCAAGCGCTGGCCGGACGAGCTCGAGCAGTTCGTCGGGCTGCGCGTCCCGCTCGACCGTTTCGAAGACGCATTCGCCCATCGCGGCGGCAAGGCGACGCTCGTCCTCGCCGACTGAAGGGCTGAGGCAGCTCGAAACTCGCGAACCTGGTTCGGCACCTGCGCCGAATCAGGTTCGATACGCGATCTGAACGCGCTCGCCGGTCTCGCTCGAGCGCAGGATCGCATCGCCCACTTCGGACGCGCGGTACCCGTCCTCGAACGTCGCACCGTACGGAGCGACGTCGGTGTCGTCTGCGATCGCCTTCAGCATGTGGTGGAGCTCGTGGACGAACGTGTCGCCCCAGCCGATGATGTGGCCCGGCGGCCACCAGTGCTCCCAGAACGGATGGTTCGTCTCCGACACGAGCACGGTCTTGAAGCCGCGCGCCCGGTCGCCGTCAGCGCGAAACACCTGCAGCTCGTTCAGCCTTTCCATGTCGAACGCGAGCGAGCCCTTGGAGCCGTTGATCTCCCACTGGAACGCGTTGCGGCGGCCGAGCGCCAGGCGCGTTCCCTCGATGGTGCCGATCGAGCCGTTCTCGAACTCGACGGCGGCTTCCAGCGCATCGTCGACCGAACGGCCGGCAACGAATGTCTTGACGAATCCAGAAACGGAGGTGATCTCGCCGTTCAGGAACCGGCCGAGGTCGATCACGTGTGTGCCGATATCGCCGAGCGCGCCCGAGCCTGCCTCGTCGGGATGGAACCGCCACGTGTCGAGCGTTGCGTCGTCGGCCCAGTCCTGGAGATAGCGCCCACGGAAATGGCGGATCTCCCCCAGCTCGCCCGCGTCGATCAGCTCGCGGGCCAGGCGCACGGCAGGCACGAAGCGGTAGTTGAAGGCGCACAGATGCTTGACGCCGGTTGCGGCAACCCGCTGCCAGATGTCGAAGCTCTCCGCCGCGTCGCGTCCGAGCGGCTTCTCGCAGATCACATGCTTGCCGGACTCGGCAGCGGCGACCGTCGGCTCGGCGTGCAGCGAGTTCGGGCCACCGTTGTCGAAGAGCCCGATCCGGTCGTCGGCGACAAGCTCGCGCCAGTCGCCGGTCGAGTAGTCGTAGCCGTACCGTTCGGCGGCTTCTCCGACGGCTCCGGTATCGCGCCCGGCGATGCCGACGAGCTTCGGCATGAGCGGCGGCGGCCACGTCATGTAGGCGATCTTCTTGAACGCGTTCGAGTGGGCCTTGCCCATGAACGCATAGCCGAGCATGCCGACGCCGATCTCTTCCATTCGGCGATAGTACGCACATGACGAAACCCGTGAAGTGGGGAATCATCTCGACGGCCGACATCAACCGGAAGGTGATTCCCGGCGCGCGCGCGTCCGGCCAGGTCGAGCTCGTCGCCGTCGCGAGCCGCGACCAGAAACGCGCCGACGAGTACGCGAAAGAGTGGGACATCCCGCGTGCATTCGGAACGTACGACGACCTGCTCGCCGATCCTGAGATCGAGGCGGTGTACATCTCGCTGCCCAACACGATGCACTGCGACTGGTCGATGCGCGCCCTCGAGGCCGGCAAGCACGTGCTCTGCGAGAAACCGCTCTCACGCCACCCGGAAGAAGTGACCGCCGCGTTCGACACGGCAGACCGCACCGGCCTCCACCTCAGCGAGGCGTTCATGTACCGGCACAATCCGCAGACGAAGCGCGTACAGGAGCTCGTCGCCGACGGCGCAATCGGGCAGCTCCGCCTCATCCGCTCCGTGTTCAGCTACTCGCTCTACGACCACGACAACATCCGCCTGCAGACCGGCGTCGAAGGCGGCGCGCTGATGGACGTCGGCTGTTACAACGTGAGCGGCTCGCGCCTGCTCGGAGGCGAGCCAGAGCTGGCCTATGGCGAGGCGTGGTTCGGACCGTCCGGCACCGACTGGGTCTTCGCGGGGACGCTCCGCTTCCCGGACGAGGTGCTCGCGAGCTTCCACTGCGGCACTGCGCTCCCGAATCAGGACGAACTCGAGGTGATCGGGAGCGATGGCTCGCTATTCCTCGACGATCCGTGGCACTGCAACGTGCCGACGATCGAGCTTCGCCGCGACGGCGGAGTCGAGCGCATCGACCTCGAACGCGAAGACTCCTACCAGCTGGAACTGGAGAACGTCAGCGCTGCGATCCGCGGCGAGAGCGAGCTGCTGCTGTCGCGTGCGGACGCGCTCGGGCAGGCGCGCACGCTCGAGGCGCTGCACAAGTCGGCGACGGGTGGCGGTCCCGTCTCGTTGTGACGGACGCCGAGGCGCGGGAGCGGGCGGCGGCGATGCTCGCCGACGCCGGGATCGTCCTCACCGCCGCCGAAGGCGCTGCGATCGAGGTGGCCGACTTCGGTCTCGGCCGGCTCGAGGAGACGGGGCTGCAGATCGTCGTCTACGTGAACACGGAGCGCGTCTGTGCGAAGGAGCTTGTCCTCTTCCCGTACCAGACATGCCCAGAGCACCGCCATCCCCCGGTCGAGAACGATCCTGGCAAGGAGGAGACGTTCCGCTGCCGCCACGGCCTCGTGCGGCTGCACGTCGCGGGCGAGGACGAGATCGTGCTCCGGCCGGGCGAGCAGTGGACGATCCCGCCCGACACACTGCATTGGTTCGAGGCCGGAGCTGACGGCGCAGTGATATCGGAGTTCTCGACGCGGAGCCGTGACGAGACCGACGTGTTCACCGATCCGCGGATCGTTCGATAGCCGCGAGCGCCAACTGCTCGTCGACCTCGCCGGGCAGGCCGCTGACGCCGACGGCTCCGATGCGCTCGGCGCCGTCGAAGACCGCCACGCCGCCGAGGAAGAACGTGAAGAACGGATCGAAGCTCGCGCGTTCCACAGGGTCGTCCTTGGCCTTGGCGGCGAGCTCGCGGGTCGTCCGAGCGTCGCTGCGCGCGGCCGTATAGGCCTTCCTCTGCGCGTTCAGGCGTGTGTCGGGCGCGGCTCCGTCCATGGTCGCGGCCGCGACGAGCTCGCCGTGGCCGTCCGCGACGAAGACCGACACCGGCCCCGAAGCCGTCGAGACGACGAAGTCGACGATGCTTAGAGCGCGTTCGAGCCGCATCGCTTAATCGTAAACACTCGCAGGCGCGGGCTACGATTCGACGGGATGAGTGCGGTCGTGATTCGGGGCACGCCGTACCCCGTCGTCCTCCCCAAGCTGAGCGACCCGCGGCTGCACCTCGCCGCCACGATCATCTCGCTCCAGGTGATCGGCCAGATCGGCTTCCATTTCCAGCTGTCGATCGCACAGATCCTCGTGGCGCTCGTGACCTGCGCCGTGCTCGAGGTGGCCATCACGATGCACAAGCAGCACGTGCTGATGTGGCCCGCGAGCGCGCTGCTGACCGGCAACGGCGTCGCGTTCATCCTGCGCGTCCCGGGCACACGGCACGGCGACTGGTGGAGCATGAAGGGCTGGTGGATCTTTGCCGGCACGGCGGCCGTCGCCCTGCTCTCCAAGTACCTGATCAAGTGGCGCGGCAACCACATCTTCAACCCGTCGAACATCGGGCTCGTTCTCTGCTTCCTGATCCTCGGTCGCGGCAAGGCCAACCCGCTCGACTTCTGGTGGGGCCCGATGTCGGTCTGGCTCCTCCTCGCCCTGGCGGTCATCCTGGCGGGCGGATTCCTGATCCTCTCGCGCCTCAAGCTCCTGTGGCTTGCGATCGTCTTCTGGGTCACGTTCGCCGCCGGAATCGGCGTCCTCGCGCTCACGGGGCACACGATGCTCGCCCGTTGGCACCTCGGCCCGATCACCGGCTTCCATTTCTGGCTCGTGCTCGTCACGTCGCCCGAGGTGCTCGTGTTCCTCTTCTTCATGATCACCGACCCGAAGACGGCACCGCGCTCGCCGAGGCACCGGATCGTCTACGCGGTGTCCCTCGGGCTGCTCGCATCGCTGATGATCGCCCCGGCCACGACCGAGTTCGCGAGCAAGGTGGCACTGCTCTCATCGCTCGCGGTCGTGTGCCTGGCGATCCCGATTCTGCGCCGCTGGCCGATCCGGGCCGACCGGCGGCTCCTGCTCCTGGCGACTCCGGTCGTGCTCGCCGCGTTCGCCGGCATGATCGTCTTCTCGAGCACCAAGGCGAGCGCGGGGTTCCGTCCGCTGCCCCCCGGCACGCTGCCGCCGATCACGATCCAGGCGTCCCAGGGCGTGCAGACCCGGCTCGATCTCCACACGGCGCAGCTGATCGCGCACGACCTCCTGTCGACCGTCCATGCGACGGCCGCCGACCGGTTGACGCTCCACCTGGCGCCGGGCCGCGGCCAGAGCCCGCCGGTCGCGGTCGCGCAGCTTGCCGGCCAGACCTACCAGCTGCACCAGGGGGTGAACGGCCACTGGACGCTCGCCGTGACGGCGCCGACGCAGGTCGCAGCGGGCGGCCCCGAGAGCACCGCCCTCGCGGGCCTGCGGCTGACCGACCTCGCGCCGTCACTCGGGCTCGACTTCCAGCAGGGCGCCTTCCACTACGGCATGTCGAACGACACGAAGGCAATGATGGGCGGCGGCCTCTGCTGGCTCGACTACAACAACGACGGCTGGCAGGACCTGTTCGTCGTCAATTCGTACTCGAGCGCGGACGCCCCGCAGTGGGCAGCGAACGGCGGTCTCCCCCGCTCCGCCCTGTTCGAGAACACCGACGGCACGTTCAAGGATGTCAGCACCGCCACACACGCCGATCTGCCCGTCCAGGGTGACGGCTGCGCCGCCGCGGATCTGAACGGCGACGGCCACACCGACCTCGTCGTGACGACGACCAGCGGGGTCGACGTGCTCTGGAACACGGGCCACGGGACGTTCACCAGCGAGCGGCTTCCGGCGAACGGTTGGTACACCGGCATCGCCGTCGCGGACGTGAACGGCGACGGGCGCCCGGATCTCTTCGTCGCCGGCTACTCCGATCTGAACCAACCGGTGCAGAACTCCCTCGCGGGCTTCCCGACGAACGTGGCCGGCGTCCGTGACCTGCTCTACCTGAACGAAGGAGCCGGACGCTTCAAAGAAGTCGGTGCCGAGGCGGGCCTCGAGACGTCCACGTTCTCCCACGGGCTCGGCGCGACGTTCACCGACGTCAACGGCGACGGGCGCCCGGACGTCTACGTCGCGAACGACGAGGATCCGAACCAGCTCTACGTCAACGTCCCATGGCCGGGCGGCGCGAGCGCCGATCCAGCCGGTCTCGGCTTCCGCTTCGAGGAGCGGGCGGCCGCCGCCGGCGTCGCCGACCCGTTCGCCGGAATGGGCGTGGCGACGAACGTCACGTCGGGCGGTCGCCTCGGTCTCTTCGTGACCAACTCGCGCAACGAGCCCTCCGCCGCGTACGTCCAGACCGCGAGCGGCGCGTTTGCCAGTGTTCGGCCACGATTCGACCCGGCACTCGGGACCGGGTTCGCCGGCTGGGGCACGACGTGGGTCGACTTTGCGAACTCCAGCACGCCCGACCTGTTGCTGACCGCGGGCGCGATCCCGGTGACGAATCTCTCCGCCGATGCGGAAGCCGTGCGCGTCCTGGCACCGGTCGGAGGAGCAACGACGTTCGGGGACGCCAAAGGCGTGATCGCGGCAAAGGGCGTGCGCCTGAACGGGCGGGGTGCCGCGGCGGCGGATGTCGCCAACGACGGACGGATGGATGTCGCGATCAACACGATCGGCGGCAAGCTCGTGCTCCTGCACCCGTCGGGCCCCGGCGGCCACTGGCTCGATGTGCAGCTGTCCCGGTTCGCGCCGGGAGCCGTCGTCACCGTCGTGCTCCCGGACGGTCGGCGCTTGACGCAGATGGTGCAGGCGGGAGGCAGCTATCTCTCATCCGAGGACCAGCGCGTCCACTTCGGTCTCGGCTCGACGACCTCGGTCCGGTCGGTCGCCGTGCGCTACCCGTGGGGCGGCCGGAGCTTCCAGCGCAACGTTGCCGCGAACCGCGTCGTGCGCATCGCATCGCCGCCGCCCGTCAGGGTCGCCGCCACGACGGCTGCGAGGCCTGTCGTGGCGAACTGCACGCCCGTATCCCGGCACGGCCGTTCGGTCGCGCGGGTCTGGAACGACGAGGCCGTCGAGGTGCTCCGGCTGGCCGGCGTGTCCGAGCCGGTCCAGGCCCGCGATCTCCTCGACCTCTCGACGGCGATCTCGCAGGCCTGGCACGCGACCAACGGACAGCAGAGCCGCGAGACAGCGATCAGCTACGCCGCCTACCGGCTGCTCATGTGGCGCGTCTCGTACGGGGCGAATCTCGACCGGACCTTCCCGCTCCTCACCGAGCGGCTCCGCGGGCTCTGCCTCTCGCCCGACTTCACGCGCGCGGCGGGCGGCTCGGCGGCGGAGCTCGGCAACCGCATCGGTGCCGCGGCGGTCGCCGCCGGGCGGGACGACGGCTCGAACGAAGCTCTCCACTACGCCGACCCGAGCTACACGCCGGTGAACGAGCCGCTCGTGGTCGAGAACGCCGTCTCGACGGTGCACGACCCGACGTTCTGGCAGCCGCTGGCGCTCTCGCAGAAGCCTGCCCAGGGCGGCGGGTCGGTGCCGTCGGACATCCAGACATTCGAGAACTCACAGTGGGGGCGCGTGCGCACGTTCGCGTCGCGCGTCCATCCGGGGCCGCCGAACCTGGGCGATCCTTCCAGTGCCGCCTACAAGCAGGCCGCGGTCGCCGCAATCCGCGCAGCGTCACAACCGGGCGCGCGGACGGCGGTCGACGCTTCGCCCCTCGGCTGGAACCGAATCGCTGCGACACTGCCCGCCGGCGGAGGAGCAGGGGCGCGCCTGGCACACGACGTCCGGCTCGATCTCGCCCTGAACGCCGCACTCAACGACGCAGCCGTCTCTGCCTGGGGTGCAAAGCGCACCTACCAGTCGCCGCGGCCGATCTCGATGATCCGGTACCTCGCCTTCAACAACCAGCTGCCGCTCGTCTCCGGGCTGATCGAGCGCGTCCACGGCCGGCAGCTCGTCCTGCGCAACGGCCGCTGGGTGCCCGGCGTGCGCTGGAGCCCGCTCGCGCCGACGCCCCCGTCGCCCGGCTGGGCCTCCGGCGACAGCGCGTTCGCCTACGCGGCGGACGAGGTGCTCACCGCGTTCACGGGCCGATCGTTCGCAGGACCGGCAGCCCGGGCGGCGACACAGGGCGTCGATCGCGGCACCGAGCTGCCGGGCGACGTCCAAGCGGGCCGCAGCGTCGGCGCCCAGGTCGGCAAGCTCGTGTGGCGCAAGCTCGCCGGCTGACGCAGCCTCCGATTACCAGTAGAGTCGCCGTCGCGTTGCTCCAGCGGCTCCAGACTCCCACTGCGGGCACGGTCATCGGTGCGCTGCTCATCCTGCTCGGCGGGATCATCTACGTGAGCGGTTCCCCCTCGGTGGGCACCCTCTTCTCGATCGCCGGATTTGGGCTGATCCTCAAGTACCGCGTTCTTCCCGCACGCCGCGCACGCAACAAACGGAACGACGCGTGACACCGGAGCGGTGTCTGACACCTGTGGTGTCGGACACCGTTGACACAGACTAGGCCGCGGCGTGTTCGAGCTCGGAGATCTCGATCTTCTTCATCTTCAGCATCGCGCCCATGACCCGCTGGGCCTTCTCGCAGTCAGGATCGCTCAGGAGTTCCTGCAACCGCGTCGGGACGATCTGCCACGCGACGCCGTAGCGATCGGTGATCCAACCGCAGGCGATCTCTTCACCACCGTCGGCAAGCCTCGCCCACAATGCATCCACTCGAGTTGGGGAAGACGGAGGTATAGAACTGCGCTGCCTCCTCGCCTTCGGTGTCGAACACAGGCGGGTCGTGATCTTCTCCATGATGCGCCTCTTTTCGATCGCTTGTCATAGTTCTAGACGCCGGCGACGAATTGAAATCATCGCCTTGAGCGATCGAAACGGGCGTCAGGACGTCTTGTGCGCGCTCCACCTGCCGCCGCCCCGCGGGCTTTTGTAGCTGCCCGACATCGACTTGCCCGACACGGCGCCGGTGTACGTCGCGCCGGCACCGACGGCCCCGAACGTGATGGCGGTGCCGTGCACGCTGCCGTTGATGCCGTACTTTCCGTGCGGGTTCGAGAGCGTGATCGATCCGTGCAAGATCGACCTAGACTGCGTCCAGTGCAGGGTGAACGTGCCCGAGAAAGCGCCGCTGTACCGTCCAGACCAGGTCCCGGCAAGCGTCGAGTGTGACTTCGTGGAGTGATCGATCGCGGAGGCCGTCTCCGCCCACATCACAGCGAGCACCGCAACCGCCGCCAGCATTGCCGTCGAGAGCCAAGGATTCCGTCTCATCGAAAACGCTCCTTCACGACTGGGATCAACGCGTGCCGGCGAGTATAGGCCGGGGGCTCTCCCTCAGCAAGCAGCAGACCGTCCTGCGGCCGGCGCCTACTTCTTCGCGGCGAAGGCGAAGAAGATGGGTGGATCGGCGGCGCCCGGTTCATGGACTTCGGCCAGCGCGAACCCGGTTCCGAGAACGTCGTTCAAGAAGTCGGCGAGTGGCTGATGGTTGATGCCGACATGCGCTGTCACGCCGTCACTCGACTCGGCGGGAACCGGGCGCCAGCCCGCCTGCGCGTACCCGGGCAGAACGACCGCAACAATCCCGTCGATGTCGGCGGCACGCCCGCGTGCGACGAACGGTGAGCCGAAGCACGGGTGGACCCCGAGGTAGACGAAGCGTCCCCCCGGCCGAAGCACGCGATAAGCCTCTGCGAAGGCCCGGTGTGGCTCGTCGAAGTCCGTGTGGGTCAGGAACGAGACGACCGCATCGAATTCCTCGTCGCCGAAAGGCAGACGTTCCGCATCTGCAAGGACGAACTCTGCGAGGGCGCCGTGCCGGGCCCGTGCACGTGCGAGCTGCTCCTCGGAGATGTCAGCGCCGACGACCGACCAACCGGAGCGGACGAGTGCAGGCACGGCGAAACCCGTCCCCGTACCGAGATCGAGGCACCGGCCCGGTCCGGGCCCGAGCAGGCCGACGGCGAAGTCGCGGGCGGCCGCGTGGGCCTCCCCGCCCGCGAACGCCTCGTACCACTCGGTTTGACCGTCGTAGCGTGCTCGTGTCAACGCGGAGAGGTTACGGGCTCCCGGTGCCCGGGACGTGCGAATCGGTGTCTAGGCCGGGACGTTGGGCGGCTGGGAACGGCCCCAGTTCGACCAGAGCCAGGCAGCGAAACCGAGCGCGACGATCGCCAGCAACAGCAGGATCCACTCGACCGGGGCAGATGCGCTTGTCTGAAGGACCTGCTGGTGAACGGTCGGGGTCAGGCCGGCGCCCGCTGCAGGGAGATGTGGTCCTGCAGTCGACTTGACGAGCGACAGCTTCGGCTCTCCGGTGGCGAGCAGCAGCGCCGAAACAAGCAGTGCGATCGCGGCCAGCGCAGTGAACGCCACGAGGACGAGCGGCCTGCGGCGGACGTTCCCTCGGCTCGGCGGGTCGGGAATGATCCCGCGTTCAGCTGCCCAGGAGGCCGCGAACGCACGTGGATCGAAGACGCTGCTACCGAGGAGCTCGTCGGCCGAGACACCTTCGGCCGCGGCTTCACTGAGGTCGGACTCCAGGTCTGCCGCCATCTCCTCGGCGAGCGGATCGGGGACACCCAGGCGCTTCCACTCCCGGAGGCACTGCTCGACGAAATCACTCATGAGACCACCTCGACCTTGACAGGGTTGAGCACCGCATCGACGGCATCGCGGGCGGCTCGCCATTCGGACACGCCCAGCGCGAGGGCCAGCCGCCCGGTGCTCGAGGGGCGGTAGTACTTCCGCGGTGGCCCTCCGTTGCTCGCCCCCCGGTACGTCTCGACCAGACCGTCGCGCTCCAGCCGTCCCAGCAGCGGATAGATCGAGCCCTCGCCGACGATCGCGAGACCGCGGTCACGCAGTCGTCTGGTCATCTCGTAGCCGTACGCCGGCCCCTCGTCCATCACGGCCAGGAGGCAGAGGTCGAGCACGCCGCGGAGCAGCTCCGTACGTCTCTGCGAGCCCAATGCCATGCGCCGCATGGTAGCAGGCATACCCTTGCCTCGCAAGGGTTCCGGCCCTTGGCTAGAAGCGCCCCAGGACGCGGTCGAGTGGCCGCGGGACGCGGTCGAGGTCGAGTGCCTCCACCAGGAGCACCGCGTATCTCTGCTTGCGATTCCACATGAAGCCGTGCAGCTGTTCCTCGAGCGGCCGGGCGCGGTGCGCCGGCTGTTTCTGGTACGTCCGGAACGCGCGCAGCTCACCCTGCTCCGCGAGCACGTGCTCCACTCCAGCCGGCCCCACCGCCCGCGTCAGCTCGTCCTCGAGGTCGCGCGTGCAGGCGTAAAACCCGACGCGCTCGAGGCCGCCACGGTCGTCGCATCCCAACGCGCGCAAGAAATGCCGCTCCTCACCGACGTCATAGAGCCCTGCGAGTGGGAGCTCGCGGTACTGCCTCGAGGAGGCGCGGCAGGTTCCCGTAGCCGCCCATCGGCACGATGGCGACGCCCTCGGCCTGAAGGTCGCGCCCACGGCGACGCGCAAGCGTCTCGACGGCGCGGCGGTCGCTCGTGCCCTCGACGAGCACTGCTCCACGCAGCTGCATGACTGCATCAGATCAGCTCGACGACACCCGAACGAACCTGGTTTCCCGCGGGAACCAGGTTCGCGTCTTCGACAGACGTTTGAGACACGAGCCCTCGGTATAGGCTCCCGCGACACGTGCCTCGATGGAAATTGGTGTCCACCTCCCGCTGATCTCGTTTCAAGGCGAGCACCGCTCGCTCGACGATCTGCTCGCGTTCACGGAAACCGCGCGCGATCTCGGGTACACCCACCTTTGCGTGAACGACCACCTCGTGTTCTCACGCCCGTGGCTCGATGGGCCGACGGCGTTGGCCGCCGTGCTCGCGCGCAGCGGCCAGATGACTCTGGCCACGACGGTGGCCGTGCCGGTGCTGCGGGGGCCGGCAGCAACCGCGAAGATCCTCGCTGCGATCGACCTGCTGTCGGGCGGCAGGCTCGTCGTCGGGATCGGGCCCGGTTCGTCTGCACGCGACTACGAGCTCGTCGGCGTGAGCTTCGACGAGCGCTGGAAGCGGCTCGACGAGGCAGTGCAGGCGTTGCGCGCGTACTGGCGAGCCGACGACGTCGCGTTCGAGGGTTCGTTCTACTCGACCGCCGGTTCCACGATGGAGCCGACACCAGCACAGCGCCCCGGCCCTCCGATCTGGATCGGGAGCTGGGGCTCCCCGGCGGGGCTGAGACGCGTGGCGCGCCTGGCCGACGGCTGGCTCGCCTCGGGCTACAACACCACCCCGGCGCTGTTCACACGGGCCTGGGCCGATGTCCGGACGGAGGTGTCGGCACAAGGGCGCGACGGCGCGGGGTTCCCGAACGGCATCGCGACGATGTGGTGCTACGTCACCGAAGACCGGGCACGCGCCGATGCGGTGCTCGCCGACGTGCTGGCGCCGATGCTCAAACGTCCGGTGGAAGAGCTCCGCCCGATCCTGCCCATCGGGCCGGCGGAGGAGTGCGCGCAGAAACTGCTCGCGTACGCGCGCGCAGGCGCGCAACGCGTCTTCCTGTGGCCGCTCGACGACGAGCGGGCCCAACTGGAGCTGTTCCGCGAACGCGTCGTCCCACTGCTCGCTGACACCCCGACCTGAGCGGCCGGGATCGCGTCCTGCAGTGCGACGGAACGCTTTTCAGACCGCCGGGTCGAGGATCTCCGCGTGCTCGTTCTCGGGCGGATAGCCGTAGGCATAGACGAGTAGGTCATCGTCGCCGTGGTTGACCGTCTGGAGCGCTGTCCCTGGGTCGACATGAATCAAGCCGCCAGGCGGCACGTCGTGTCGCTCAGGCGGCTCGCCCAGGTACATCGAGAGCGTTCCGGCAAGAACGATGAACGTCTCCTCCTGGACCTCGTGTCGATGACGGCGCCCCGCCGCGCCGGGCTCGAAGCGCCACACGTTCACACGCGTGTGCTGAACGCCGGCGAGGTCACTGAGCTCGGCAACGTGCCGTGCCGCCTCGCCGGGCTCGTGCGGCCGGGTCATCCAGTCGAACGCGTCCGGGTGAACGATGCGGAAGCCCACGCCTTCAGCGTAGTGCGCAGCACGAGCAAGGGGCCTGATCAAAAGATGAACGGCACGAGCATCTTGGTCGAGCGCCTGTAGTCCGGGTAGTCGTCCGGGAACTGCTCGGTCAGGAAGCGCTCCTCGGTGATCGCGCTGTAGATGAAGTAGACGCCGGCCAGGGCGACCGCGATCAGCCACAGCCAGCTGAGCGCCACCGCAGTGCCGACGCCCGCGGTGAGGACGCCCGAGTAGATCGGGTGACGAACCAAGCGGTAGGGACCGCTCCGCACCAGCTCCGGCTCGTCCTTCTCCGTCATCGGGGTGCCCCAGTTGCGCCCGATGTGAATGCGGGCCCAGATTGCGAGCCCCAATCCCAGAGCGAAGAGAACGAGCCCGATGCCGGCGCGCCACGGATCGGTGTTGAGGCCGTGGCCTCGAAAAATCCCCAGTCGAATCAAGATGACCACGGCGACAGCGATGACCGCCCTGATCCGCAACTCGCGCGACCACCGAACGCGGCCTCGTTTCGTCGAGAAGGCCGCCACGAGCCAGTACAGCCAGAACGCCGTCCACCCGACAGCGAAGCTGAGCTCGACCGCTCTCATGCCCTGGGCTCCTGCGTCAGTCGAGGCGCAGGATCGTTTCCTCGATCTCCTCACCGCGACCGGGCGCGAAGCCGCGGTTCACGCCAACGCGTTGAAACCCAGCTTTCTCGAGCACACGAAGCGAACCGACGTTGTCCGAGGCCGCCCGCGCATACACCGGACGTTCGGCAGTCCCGGCAAGCAGAATCTCGAGCGCTGAGCTCGCGATGCCTCTCCCCCACTGCGCCCGGTCGACCCAGTAGGTCACCTCGAGCTCATCGTCGATTCGGAAGGACCCGATCGTTCCGGCGATCGCCCCGTCGACCACGATGACTCGGTACAAGACGCTCGTGTCGGCCCGCAGTCGCGACATCCGGTCGAGAAACGCACGACGATCGGTCCAATTCTCGGCCGTGAAGGCTGCCATTCGGATCGACTCCGGATCCGTCACCTGCTGAAAGATCGAGTCGACGTCCCCGTCCTCGAGCGGTCTCAGCGAGACGTTCATCTGGGCGATCCTAAGGGACCCGGCGCGCTGCGCGCGGTCCGCGAGCAGACGCCCGGACCGACAGCCTGTCGTCTAGCGGCCGGAGCGGGCCTGAAGGCGAACTGCGACCGTGTCGAGCGTGACGGCGCCCAGGAGCACGAGGCCGGTGATGATGTAGATCCAGCCGTTCGAGACGTTGAGTGTGTTCAGCCCGTTCTGGAGCGTTCCGATCAGAATGGCGCCGAGCAGCGCGCCGCGCACCTCGCCGCGGCCGCCGAACAGGCTGACGCCGCCGATCACCGCCGAGGCGATTGCGTTCAGCAGCAGGTTGCCCGGCGGGAACGTCAGCGCCACCGAGTTCACCTGCGATGCGAAGATGATCCCGCCGATGCCGGCCGTGGCGCCGGAGATCATGAAGACGAGCACACGAATGCGCGGCACGTTGATGCCGGCGCGGCGGGCGGCTTCGGCGTTCCCGCCGACGGCGTAGACGTGACGCCCGAACGTCGTCCATTTCGCCAGGAACGTCAGCACGATGAAGAAGAAGATGACGATCACGCCCGAGAGAGGCAGGCCGAGCGACGTTGCGATCACCTTGCCGTGGTTCGCGATCGCAACCGTGCCGAACGCAGCAATGGCGATCCCGGCCGTCTTCACCGCGAACCCGACCCAGTTGACGGCGGCGATCTCCGTGCCACGCGCGGCGATCCGCTTGTACAGGATGCTGAGTGGATACAGGGCCGCGATGATCAGCGCGAGCAGGTACCCGGCGAGATGCGAGAAGGCATAGCTGTCGGTGTAGTTGATCCAGCGGTCCTGGATGATGATCGTGCCGCGTTGCTCGAGCTGGTTCGAGGATCACGCCTTGCCAGATCAGGAAGCCGGCGAGCGTGACGACGAACGACGGCACGCCGACGTACGCCACGATCGACCCCTGGAGACCGCCGATCGCCGCGCAGACGGCGACCGCGAGCACCATCGCGATGAGGCCGTTCAGTTGGTGCCCGCTCCCAGGCAGCTGGAGCTCCGCCACGACGAGCGCACCGATGCCCGCGACGTACCCGATCGACAGGTCGATCTCGCCGAGCAGCAGGACGAAGACGACGCCGAAGGCGAGCATCGCCGTGCCGGCCATCTGGTTGATCAGGTTGGTGAAGTTGACGGCGGTGAAGAAGTTCGTCGCCGTCAGGCTGAAGAGGATGACGACGAAGATCTCGCCGACGATGATCGGGGCCGGGCCGAGGTTGCCCGTCCTGGCGTTGAACCAGGCCCGGTGCCACAGACCGGCGAGGCCGCCCGTCGAAGCCTCTTGCTCCGCAGGCTTCGGGGCGTCGGGGCCGACGACATCCGCGGACGTCAAGCTTCGCCTCCGGAGACGGGCGCGTCGGCCGGAATGCCCGACACCTTCGTGGGCACCCCTGCGGTGATCGCCTCGACGACTGCCTGCTGCGTCGTCGAGCGACGGTCGAAGATGCCGACGTTCCGGCCGAGCCGGAGCACCGTGATCCGGTCAGCCGTCTCGAAGATGTCGTGGAGGTTGTGCGAGATGATCACGACCGCCAGACCTTGCTCGCCGAGGCGGCGGACGAGAGCAAGCACCTGTTCCGTCTGCGCCACGCCGAGGGCTGCGGTCGGCTCGTCGAGGATGACGAGCTTGGAATTCCACTGAACGGCCTTCGCCACCGCGACGGACTGGCGCTGACCGCCGGAGAGCGTCGCCACCGGCCGCCGGATCGACGGGATCGTCGTCACCGCGAGGCTCTTGAGGGTAGCGGCAGTCGTGTGCTCCATCGCCGCCTCGTTGAGGATCTGCCATGTGTTCAACTCGCGGCCGAGGTAGACGTTCTGAACGACGTCGAGGTTGTCGCAGAGGGCGAGATCCTGATAGACGACCTCGATCCCGAGGCGGACCGCGTCCTTCGGGCCGTGGATGCTCACCTCCTGGCCCTCGAAGAAGATCTGCCCGCTGTCGAAGGCATGGGTGCCGGCGATGCACTTGATCAGCGTCGACTTGCCGGCGCCGTTGTCGCCGACCAGCGCCATCACCTCGCCGGAGCTCACCTCGAAGTCGACGTCGGTCAGCGCCTCGACCGAACCGAAGGTCTTCGTGATGCCACGGAGTTGGAGAAGTGGGGTCTCGCTCATCGTCGTTAAGTCGTTAGTCGCGGTGGAGGCGCCCCGAGAGGCGCCTCCACCGCGGATCGTGCGTGATCCTACTTACTTGCTTACTTGCAGTACTGCTTGAACGTGCCGATGCAAACTTCGCTCCGCTTCAACCACTTTTGCTGGAAGAGGAGCTTGTAGTTGGCCTTGGTGATCCAGATCACCGGCAGTACGTTGGTCGGCTCCGGATGCTTGCCGTTCGGCCGGGTCGAGTTCGAGACCGGCTTCTTGCCCTTGAGGAGCGCAACCGCAGCTGCAGCAGCAGCGTTCGCCTCGGTGGGCACGTACTTGTACACCGTGCCCGTCTGCCAGCCGGAGATGATGTTCTGGACACCCGCCGCCGACGCATCCTGCCCGGAGAGCGGGATCGGCTTGAGGTGCTTCGCCTTCAGATCGGCGATGACCGCGCCGGCGATGTTGTCGTTCGCCGCCACGACGCCCTGGATGTTGTTGTTCGTCTTGACGAGCATCTGGCTGAAGATGGTCGCCGCATTGTTCGCATCCCAGTCGGGCACGAACTGCTGCGGGCCCCGCTTGATCTTGTGGGTTGCGAAGAGCGGGTTGAGGACCTTGAGGTTGCCGGACTGGAACCAGTACGCGTTCTGGTCGGTCTGGCCGCCCCACAGCTGGGCGACCACGGCGCTCTTGCTGTAGGTGTGGTTCGCCTTCATCGCGGCGAGGACACCGGCGGCCTGGGCCTTGCCGACCGCCACGCCGTCGAAGGCCTCGTAGACCGATGCGGTCCCGCCGGTCACCTGGCGGTCGTAGTCGATCGCAAAACCGCCCTTCGAGGTGAAGAGCTTCTCGATCGACGCCGCGGAGCCGTTGTCGAGCGCCGTCTCGATGACGACCGTCGCGCCGGCAGCGATGCAGGCCTGCGCCTGTGCCTTCTGCTTGAGCGGGTCGTTGAGGGCGTTGTTGATCGAGGCAGTGACCCCCGCCTTGGCGAAGGCCGCCTTCAAATCGGGAGCGTCGAACTGCACCCAGCGCACGGACGACTTCGTGTCCGGCAGGAGGACGCAGACCTGCACGCTCGCCGTCTTCTTCTTGGTGCTCGCCGTGGCGCTCGCCACGACGAACACGGCGAGGCTGGCGATCGCAAGCGCAACGAGCGCAAGGACCGTCGACCTACGAAAAACTGTCTTCAAGATTGTCTCCTTGGTTGGCGGACGGGGGGCCAGTACTCGGCAACTTCGCGAATTTTGCCCTTCAAGTCAAGTTATGACGCCAAGAACGCGGAGTTGGATAGGCTCGCCGCGATGAAGACCTCCCTGGGCATCTGGGCCTTCGGCGCGATGGCGACCCGCTTCAACCCGGGCGGCTACAAACCCGAACTGGCCGGCGCGTCGACGGTGAGCAAGGTGCGCACTGCCGTGGAGGGGCTCGGCGACCTGATCGACGACTACGAGTTTCACTACCCGCAGGAAGTCTCACGCGAGAACCTCGCCGAGGTGCAGGAAGCGCTCGACGGGCACGGGATGTACTGCATCGCGAGCGGCCTGCACCTTAACCCACTCTTTGCCAGGGGCGGCTTCTCCTCGCCCGGACGACGCGACCCGCGCCGAGGCGCTCAGGCTGACGGCGGAGGGGATCGACCTGGCCGCCGACGTCGGCGCCCACTTCATCATCTGGCCGGGGATCGAGGGCTACAACTACCCCTTCCAGACCGGCTATGCGGACGCGTGGAAGCGCTTCATCGACGGAGTCGGCGAGGCGGCCCAGCACGCGAACGGGCGCGGGGTCACGGTGTTCCTCGAGCACAAGAACTCCGAGCCGGCGATGAAGATCTTCATGCGGAACATCGGCATGACCCTCCATGTCATCCACACCCTGCGGGCCCAGGGGATCGACAACGTCAAGGTCAACATGGACTGGCAGCACCTGATCATGAACGGCGAGAACCTCGCCGAATACGCCGCTTTGCTGGCCGCAGACGGGCTCCTGGGCCACCAGCACGGCAACTCCGGCTGGGGCACCTTCGACGACGACAACATGGTCGGCGCCACCGCTTTCATGGAGACGCTCGAGCTCGCGCTCGAGCTGCGCCGTGTTGGCTACGGCTCGAACGGCGAGCGCCTCGGCCTCGACCTCTACCCCTACACCGAGGACGCTGTCGGCGCCGTGAAGCGGTCCGTCCTGCAATGGCGGTTCATCGACGGCGTCGCCGCCAAGATCGACGAGCCCGCGCTGCGCGAGGCGCAGCGGTCGAAGGACGCCGTCCGGGCGTACGAGCTCGTGTACGCCGCGCTCGGCGCGTGAGCTCGCCGCTCATCGGGTTGGACGTCGGGACCTCCGGCGTCAAGGCGATCGCCCTCTCCCCGGACGGGGAGATCCTCGCGACGGCGGACGAGAGCTATCCGCTCTCCACCCCCCAGCCGGGCTTCGCCGAGCAGGATCCAGAGGACTGGTGGCGCGCCGCCGAATCGTGCCTCGCGCGCCTGCCCGAGGGGCCGATCGGCCTCTCGGGGCAGATGCACGGGCTCGTCACGCTCGGGGCCGAAGAGCAGGTGCTCCGCCCGGCGATCCTCTGGAACGATCAGCGAACCACGGCCGAATGTGCCGAGATCGAAGCGCGCGTGGGGCTCGACCGCCTGATCGAACTGACCGGCAACCGTGCCCTGACGGGGTTCACGGCTCCCAAGCTGCTCTGGCTCCGCAAGCACGAGCCGGAGACCTGGGGGCGGATCCGTCACATCCTGCTCCCGAAGGACTACGTGCGGCTCCGCCTGACCGGCGAGCACGCGATCGACGCGGCCGATGCCTCGGGCACCCTGCTGTTCGACGTCGCAGGCAGGCGCTGGTCGCAGGAGGTCTGCGACGCACTCGAGGTTCCGGGGGAGTGGCTGCCTCCCGCCTACGAGTCGACGGCGATCGCCGGCGCCGGCGACCAGGCGGCCGCGGCGCTCGGTATCGGCATCACGGCGCCCGGCCCGGTCTCGGTCGTGCTCGGAACGTCAGGCGTCGTCTTCGCGGTGCTGCCGGCGTATGCGCCGGATGCCGAGGCGCGGGTGCACGTGTTCTGCCACGCGGTGCCGGGCACCTGGCATGCGATGGGCGTGATGCTGAGTGCCGCCGGCTCGGCTGCCTGGCTTCGTCATGCGCTCGGGGCCGACCTGCAGACGCTGGACACCGAGGGCGCCGGCTGGGAGCCCGGCGTCGAGGGGCTCCTGTTCGCGCCGTATCTCGCCGGCGAGCGCACGCCGCACGCCGACGCGAACGCACGGGGTGCCTTCACGGGGCTCTCCGTTCGCCACGACCGCGGTGCGCTGTGGCGCGCGATGCTCGAGGGCGTCGCCTACGGTCTGCGGGACTCGCTCGAACTGCTGCGCGCGCTCGGCGTCCAACCGGACGTCGGCCGGGTCTCCGGCGGCGGAGCCCGCAGCGAGCTCTGGCTGCGTATCGTCTCTTCCGTGCTCGGCTTGCCGCTCGAACGGACGGTCTCGGAAGAAGGCTCGGCGTTCGGCGCGGCGCTCCTCGCAGGTGTGCGATCGGGCGTCTTTGCCGACGCGAACGACGCCGTGTCGCGCTGCGTGCGCGTACGCGACCGGATCGAGCCCGACCAAGGCTGGGTCGCCACCTACGAGCACGGCTACGACCGTTACCGCACCCTCTACCCCACCCTGCTTCCGCTCGAGGAGCACCGGTGACGCCGCCTCTTCCCTGGGGCTAGGCCCCGGGCTCGTCGCCGGCGACCGGGGCTTCGCGGTGATGCCACGGTTGAAACGTCACCGTCAGCCGCTCGATCCGCTGCCCCTCGACCGAGTCGACCAGGAAGCGGAGCCCGTCGTGTGACACCTCGTCGCCGGGCTCGGCCGCGCGTCCGAGCTCGCCGAAGACGAATCCGGCGACCGTGTGGTAGTCCTCCTCGGGCAGGTCGCAGTGGAATCGCTCGTTGAAGTCGTCGATCGGGAACGTGCCGTCGATCCGGATCGTGTCGTCGTCGACGCGCTCAACGGTCTCGTCGGGCAGGTCGAACTCGTCCTCGATCTCGCCGACGATCTCCTTAGATCGATCAGCGCGGCGCTGAACGTCCTTTCGTCGCAGCCCATTCGCGAAACATAACGCACCGCGGCCGGCGACATGCCGTCCGGCGGCGCGAACAGCGGGATGATGGTGCCTTTGCGCGGGTCGTGGCCGACCTTGCGCCAGGCGAACACGTAATAGCCGACGATCAGCAGCAGGCCGAGAGCGGCGACGCCAAGCGGAAGGTTGTCGCGCAGCCACTGCCCGGCGTTGTCGGCATCGGTCGGCCGGCCGATCAGGCCGATCGGCCAGCTCGCGGCCACGGTCAGGCCGTTGGCGGCCGGAAGGGTTTGGGTGGTGCGAAAAACGATGTGGCCCGGCCGCTGCTCGACCACAGCGGCATCCTTGCCCTTGGCGCCCTGCGCGCCGGTGTAGAACGCGCTCTGCCGGAACGGCACCGCCTCCGGCAGCGTGATCCGCGCTTCGGCGACCTCAATCGGGAAGGTCCAGCCGGTGCCGGTGGCGTTCCAGTACAGTTCATCGAAATCCTTGAAGAAGCCGAGCTGCCGCGTGGTCCGATAGGCGATGACATATTGGTGCGGCCCGGTCGAAAGCAGGGTGTCGGCGCGGCCGATGCGGACCCGGGTGCCGTTGGTCATCTGCTCGATGGCATAATTTTCCTGCGCCCCGTCACGCTTCACCCACAGCACGCCGAAGCCGATTTCGACATGGCTGCCGTCGGGGTTCTTGTAGCTGGTCGGGAAGTCGCGCACGATGCCGCGCTTGATCCGGTCGCCTTCGGCGACAAGATCGATGGTTTCGGTGACCAGCAGGTCGCCACTGCGCTGGACATCGACGTCGCTGACGAAGCGGGTGATTTTTTCGGCGGCACTGGCCGGCGCCGCGGCCGCCAGGGTTGCCGCCGTGAGCACAATCAGCGCAGCCGCGGCGCGCTTGAACGTCATCATGATCTCAGGCTCCGGACAGGCTGACGGTAGGAACGGCGGCCGATGCCGCGTCGGTTTCGAAGAAATGCTCCTCGCGATAGCCGAGCACGCGCGCGATCAGCACGTCGGGAAACGACTGGATACTGACGTTGAAATCCCGCACCGTGCCGTTGTAGTAGCGCCGCGCCATCTGCAGCTGGTCTTCGGTTTCGGCCAGCTGCCCCTGCAGCGCCAGGAAATTCTGGTCGGCCTTGAGCTGCGGATAGGCTTCGGCCACCGCGAACAGCCGGTTCAGCGAGACCTGCAGCGCCTGGTCGGCGCTGGCCTTGGCCGCGAGGTCGCCGGCGGCGATGACCGAGGAGCGCCGCGCGGTGACGTCTTCGAGCACGCCGCGCTCATGGGCGGCGTAGGCCTTCACCGTTTCCACCAGGTTGGGAATGAGATCGGCGCGGCGGCGCAATTGCACGTCGATGCCGCTCCAGGCCTCGCGTACCTGGTTGCTGCCGCTGACCAGCCGGTTGAAGATCAGGACGGCATAGAGGCACGGCGCCGCGATCATGGCGACGATCACGATCAGTTCTGCTCGCATGGACGGCTCTCGCTGGCGCAGCCTTGACAGGTTGCGCGAAAGCGCCCCCGCTGGTGGCGTGGAATGGCCCCCATTGGTCGGCGATGCGGTTCGGAAGGTTCAGACAGAGCCTGGTCGCGAACAAGCATGCCCTCGGACTTGATCCGAGGGTAGGAACCGGTTTTCGGAGAGCCTATATCCCCGTGGGTCATCACGGACTAAAGCGCGAAGCGCGGCTTCGCGTTACGACCTTTCTTAAATTGGTCAGAAGATGCACTTGGCTGTCGTAGCGTTAGGCTCTAAAACCCACGGGAATTTGCGGATAAAGTCAAACATGCCCGGCTCCTCCTGTGAGGTGAGAATGAGCGGCTGTACCGCGACCGACGGCAGATCAGGGACAATACCCCGCAGCTCCTGGATGATGGCTTTAGCATCGGAAAGGTCAGCGATTATAAACCGCGCCATGCGCGCGAGCAGCGTGATCGTCTCGTCTGTGGTTTGGCTTCTCGTCTTCTCGAAGTCGAACATCACCGGCACATAGTTGCGGTTCCGCAAATCGTTCCGGAGGGCGTCGAGCACTTGCTTTCGCTCTGGCGAGAAGCGTCCGAGGATCAGCACCATCTTAGAAGTGACGGTGTCGATCACCTCACGGATTTTCTGATTATGAAGCATGAGGTAGATGAACTGAGCGACCTCAATATTATCGACGGTAACCGCGGGCTCGCCGACATCTGTAATGACCAGATTATGCTGTCTGGCTCCGCCTAGCCTTAAATCCCACGCAGATACCCCATGGACCAGGCAATTGCTGAGATCAGCGTGACTAAGATCCGTGCTTGTCAAGGTGGCTCCTATGAGGTCGGCTATGTTTATTTTCGCTATCAGTAACTGTTGTCCTTTCGCCGTCGCAGTGTCTGCTTCGTCGCTTTGCAGTGCCTGAGGTCTGTCTCCCAGAGATCCGCCCCTCTGAGGTCCGCGTCTTCAAGGTCCACTTCTCCGAGGTCCGCCCTTAAGAAGTTCGCCCCGCTGAATTTGCTCCGCTGAGGCGCGCCTCTCTAAGGTTCGCCTCGGCGAGGTTCGCCCCGTTGAGGTTTGCGCCCCTGAGGTCCGCTCGACTGAGGTCCGCATTTCCCAGGTCCGCCTTTTCGAGATCGGCCTTTCTGAGGTCGGCCTCGCTGAGGTCCACATAGGTTTTCGGGTCTCCATCACGCCACGCGTTCCAGGCGGCTACACCTTTTTTTAACAACGCGATTTGCTCGTCGTTTGCCATTGGAGCGCCCGGGTGCCGATTGCGGATATTCGGCGGGATGCGGATGCGATGCAAGGCCGGATCAGACGCGCGAGGTTAGCGGCAGCATGGGCTCCGCTGGATTTGCGTGTTATCGGCGCAGTCGGAATGTTTCTTGTGGGTCCAGACTGTGTAAAAACGCGGTTTTGGTTGGAAGGGCTGGGCCGGATCGACGAAGCCGATTTCATGCTCTGATCGCTTCTATCAATCCGCCGACGCCCAGAATGCGTATTACCCGTTTCATGTTGTAGGCCAGGACGTGTAGCACCATTTCGGTACCGACGTTCTTGAGCGTTTTCATCTGGAAATGCGTCGGTCCCATCCAGGACTTTATCGTACGAATGGATGCTCCACGGTCTGGCGGCGATCGCGCATTTTCAGCCAGGTTCCGATCGAGCCGCGCCTGTACGGCCTCAAGGACGGCTTCGTGCTCCCATCGTGAGATCCGCCGCTCCTTGCCTGTTGTGCACTTGCTCTTCAGTGCGCAGCCCTGACAGACGGTGGTCCAATAGCGACGTAGTGTCTTGCCCTCTTCCTCATTGGTGTAGTGATAGGTTAGCTGCTCACCGGCGGGACAAAGATAAACGTCGTCCGCGGCGACATAGACGAAGTCCTGCTTGCCGAAGCGGCCTTTGGCAAGAAGGCCCGAGGTCATTGGCTTCGGCAGATAGACTGTAATGCCGGCTTGCTCGCAGGCCACAATTTCCTCACCGCTATAGTACCCGCGGTCGGCAACAGCCTCGATGGTCTCAGAGCCAACTGCTGCGCGCGCCTGCTCAGTCATGCGGGATAGCTGGCTCCGGTCAGACCCAACGTTGGTCACCTCATGGGTAACAATGAGATGATGCTTCGTATCGAACGCACTTTGCACATTGTCCCGACCAAATTCCGATGCCTCAGACAATTGTGGCCATCGAGCGCGATCGAGGTCTTTCAAATGCGATATTGATTGATCCTCGCTCAACATCATCAGCTGTTCAGACCGATCAGCGTCGAATTTCCTCGCGAAGCCTCCCAATCTTCTCGTTAGCCGTTAATCTTTGCAACCGCAACCTTCCCCTGGCTATCCAGTGCAGTAGAAATCCGACAGATAACAGAATGCTCTCGTCAATCTGCGCCAGCCGCCGCTACATTTGGTGGTTATCGCTGCGATCGCTTTTTGACTGGACTTACTCCGGTGCCTTTATCTCAAGGAAGCATATATGTAATTCAAGGGCAATCGAACCCGACCTATCAGGCACTTGTTTACCCGATGCCCACGAGCCATCCTTGCGTGAATCAGGCTTGTTTTGAAGTCCGGCATCAGACGGCCGGTCAGCCAAACCAGCTCGATGTTGCGCTGACACTCCCGCTCCAGCCGACAGCTCGACTGCACCCGATTGAGTTAGCCTTACACTTAAATCTTCAACAGCTCCCAGCCGCTGACAATTCGGCCGGGTCCTGGCCTGCCACCTTGCCGACATCATGACTATGACGCTCGACCAGTGTCGCGATATAGGTGTTGTTCGGCCCGGACATCAGATCGCCCTCCCAATGACCAGGCACCGCCCTATCTTCAACCACCACCTTTCTCTAACTTATTGAGACTACTTCCTTCATATGCCCCCTTCTATCGCCATTCTTATCAACTTACCTGTAGCTACTCATCGAGATCTTCAATCTAATATTTCTCAGCAGCTCTTTCTTACACCCTCTTCTCTTGGTAGATATCAGCTGAATAACAATGGTCTCCCAATGCGTGACAAACCATTGATGACGTACTTGATCGTCAATATTTGTCTTGATCTCGGCAAGTCAGCGGTTGTCAATCGACAATCTAGCTTCCTTGCCACTGCCTGCCAAAGCCCCTGATTGGTCGCTAACTTACAACATTTTGGACGACGAGATCCGCCCAGGCTTTTACGCCCAAATGCGATCGGATCATTGCTGCCATTGCGGCTCATTTGCCGGCTACCGTCAGGGTGAGCGGCCAAGTAGATTTGGCCATCGACCGGGCCCATTGATTTTTCGTAACACCTCTGGAAATCACCTCGCGCTCCGCAAGCGTCAATGCCAACCTCGAGCGACGCCGCTCCGCAGTACGAATCCCGCCATGCGGAGCCACCAGAAAATAAATCGACGATGACTGCTTACCAAAAGCTCGTCCGATCGCCTTTAGCGATTCTCCACGCTTCCAGCGATCCCATAACTCCGTTTTCTCTGCCGCATAACCTTAATGGAATTGTGAGCCATCAAACACACTCCATCTCTCCTTCAAGATAAAGTGTTGCTTCACCGTTGAGACCACCCCTTAACCGTAAATCGTGCAGGCCGGCCATGTCGGTTTCGTACCAGCAACGAACGCATGCACTGCAGCAAAAGTCGCTTCACGCTCCTCGGGGTTATTGCTCGCGTGCCGATGCCCGTAGTCGAACCAAAGGCGATCTCGAAAAGATCAAGATTATCGGCGATGATGCCTGTCGCAATCTTTCTCGGCCTGGCGCGCGGCGGTGGCGGATAGCCACAGGACCGCCTATTATTACGACATGGCAATCCTGGGAGGTGGGCATGGTGAAAAGACGCATCGGCATTCTCACGGGCGGCGGCGACGTCCCCGGCCTCAACGCGGTCATCAAGAGCGTGACTTATCGCGGCAGTGAGAACGACATCGAGGTCGTCGGTCTCCGCCGTGGTTGGGAGGCCCTCACGCACCTGAACCTCGAGGACCCGGCCAGCAGGTCGCACCACATTATGCCGCTGAATCGTGAAAACACCCGCACCATCGACCGGCGCGGCGGCACCGTGCTGCACTCGAGCCGCACCAATCCGTCCAAGATGAAAAAGCTGCCCGATCATCTCGTCGGCAAGGACTTTCCAGTCGCCCTGAGTACCAAGGGCGGCATCGCAACCAAGACGTGGGACCTTACCGGCCAGGTGCTGGCGAACCTCTCGGGGCTCGGCATCGAACATCTGATCGCGATCGGCGGCGACGACACGCTCAGCTACGCCGCCAAGCTCAACGACCTCGGCGTCAAGATCATCGCCATCCCGAAGACGATGGACAACGACGTCCGCAACACCGAATACTGCATCGGCTTCTCGACCGCGATCACCCGCGCCAGCGACGCCATCCAGCGGCAACGCACCACTATCAGCTCGCACGAGCGAATCGGCATTTTCCGCGTCTTTGGCCGCGACGCCGGATTTACGGCGCTCTACACCGCGTACGCCACCTCGATACGGTGCGTCATACCGGAGTACAAGGTCAATCCTCGACAAGCTGATCCAGTTGCTCGTCGAGGAGAAGCGCGCAACCCAAGCAACTACGCGCTGGTCGTGCTCAGCGAGGGCGCCGGCGTGGGAGGGCTACGAGCTGCAGGAATACGGCGAGCCCGACGCCTATGGCCACCGCAAGAAGGCGAGCGCGGCGCAATCGCTTGCTGACGAGATCAAGCGGCGCAGTCGGCGAGGAGACGATCATTTCCGACCTCACCTACGACCTGCGATCGGGCGATCCGGACTTCATCGACAAGCTCGTGGCCCTGACTTTCGGTAACATGGCCTACGATGCCATCCTGGAAGGCAAGACCGGCCTGATGTCGGCACTGATCGAGGGCTGCTACGACCTCGTGCCCATCCCTGACGCCAGGCTCGGGCCGCGCAAGCTGGATGTCGCCAGCATGTACAACACGGAGCGCTACCGCCCCAGCTACGCCAACAAGCGCGGGTTGCCGATGTTTCTCAACCGCGCGTCATAGGGTGGCAGGTGGAAACCCGATCGCCGGCATGTCGCCGGCTGCAAGCAAGGTTTGGCCAGGGACCCGCCCAGGCGCTACCGTGTGTTTTTCGAGGTCAGGGCTGACCTTGCATGGGTCGCTCTTTCTATCTCCGGCGGCGGATGCTGGAGTCCTGCCATGGCACACCAGACGCCGACATAGGCAGCATGCAATGAGCTGTCTTCAACGCTATCCTTGAAGTTCGGGTAATCGATAAGGTCGATCATTGCGGCCAGGGCCTGTTTCACCACATCGCGAGGCAGAATTGCCCGATATAGATAATCACTGCCGGTTTGCCGGGTTACCTTGGCATTCGGGAATACCTTCTCGATATCCCCGGCACGCCGGGCCCTGACCAGCAGTTCAGCCGGGCCGCAATCCTTGCTTACGATCGACAGGTAGCTGTTGTTCGCCATTATCCACATTTGATCCTCTCCCTTTCCTGTTTTGCATTCGTTGCAGACGCCGGGAATGCGATGTCGGCCCCGACCGCGAAAACGCCCATTAATTTCTTTTCTGAAGCCTAGCACTTTGTGGCGGGCTGTCGGGGAGAAACGCCAACATCCGGCTGTACACGCTACGACCCGACGTCCGCTCCGGATCATTTTCGACCAGATCGAGATGTCTGCGGAGCTTCCGGTCTGCCCCGGCGCCCGATCAACGGACATCGCCAGACTGCCCAGGCTGGTTCGTTCGGCGCCAGGAACCGACATTTGAGGCCGGTGGAAGCATGAGGTGCTGAATGATACCATCCAGGTCCATCGGATCGGAGGATCAGCATGGCCCAGGCTCGGACTGCGGCGTCACAGGGATATGTGCTCGGCTCCACCGAAGGCGAACATCTCGTTCATTGGCGTGACGCCGGCAACATCTTCATCAAGGTCGGCCCGGCCATGGGCTCCGGCGATCTCGCCTTGGGAACCCAGCAGGTGCCGGTCGGTGCGGGGATTCCGATACACCGACACTTTCGGATGGACGAGGCCTTCTACGTTCTCGAAGGCAGCGGAATTTTCACACTGAACGATGCGCAACACCCTTTTGGGAAGGGCGGCACGATATACATTCCCAGGAATGCGTGGCATGGGTTCGCCAATCCCGATCGCGAACTGCTCCTGCTCTGGATCATGGCGCCTCCCGGCCTGGATGGCTTCTTCCGCGACACCTGTAAACCGCCCGGGGTTCCGCCAAAGCAGCTGACCAGGGAGCAGGTCAACGAGATTGCCCGCAAATACGCGACGGAATACAGATAATCGGCCCTCGCAATAGCCCGGCAGGTGAACGCATCCGCGAATTGCGACGACAGCGTGCGCAGCGTAGTCTTTTAGCGAAAGGCCGTTCCCATAACCCCACGCGCTTGATGTCGCAAAGGGGTCAACAGCGGCCCTCACGTGCCCGAAATCCGACTTCCGTTCTTCCCCTGACGGTGCCCGAATGACCGCTATGGCGACCTCCAATCCATCGAATTGGGCCTAAGTACGCCTCCAATCGTCCGGAGGCCGACGTAGGTTCAGAAGGTTGAACGTTCGAAAGTGACCGGCCTCATTAACTGAGGAGGTCACCATGACCGATGTTCCAAGCACCAACGAGGACCTCGCCAAGCGCGTACCGTGAAATAAAGGAAAGATCGTTGGCGCGAAGCCGCCACTTCGCTCGAAGCACGTTTGGTCCATTCCGGACGAAGTTCCAGATTGAGGGGCGAATCCGTGATCTGGCGTTGTTCAACGCCGCCATTGACAGCAAACCTCGTGGTTGCGACGTAGTTGCCTTAAAAGTTGATGACGTCGCGCCGAGCGGCTATGCGGCCGATCGAGCCAGCGTTCGCAAAAAGTAACCCGGAAGGCCGGTCAAATTCGAACTGACCGAATCCACCCGCCAAGCCACGGGGTGCAGCCTGACCACGCGCGCATCTCTTCGTCCGGCATTTGCGCCGATCCCACTGGCGCAGCGCAGCGGCTTGGAAGATGTGATCATGAATCGCTTTATTCTCAGACCACGAGGAACAGTCCTGAAAAAAGCAGCAGAGCAAGAACAATCCTTTTGAAGGCTAATTCGTTGATGCGTCCGAACAGGATGATTCCTACGGCCGTTCCGGCTGCCAGGGCTGGCACGCAGATGGCAAAATCTATGAAGACCTTCGACGAAAGGCTGTGGTGCGACAGCATCAGCGCGAGCGCAAAAAGCTGCATCACAGCGATGAACGGCTGAACCAAGCCGCGCTGCTGGCTTTTCGGCAGCCCGTGCATGTCGCACCAGATCGTCGGAAGCGCGCCGGGCATCGCAGTCAATCCGCCGATCAGTCCGCCGCCAAAACCGACCAGGGCGTTTCGGCTTTGGCTTTCCATTTGACGCAGCCGAGTAAGCGTCGGACGGAAAAGGGCATATGTCGCGTAAAGGGCGACGACCGCCCCAAAGACCATTCGGATTGTCCGCGTATCCACGTTCTGCAGCAGAAAAATAGCGATCGGAATGCCAACTAGTCCGCCAGTTATAAAAACCAGGCTGCCCTTCCACTGCATGCTGTTACGCAGTGCAAAAAGGTTGGCCACTTGCACGGCGATGCTGCAAGCCATCATCAATGGCACCGCTTCCATAGCTGGGAATACGTGCAGGAGGATGGCGCCGGCGACCGCCGAGAACGCAAAGCCGGCCAGGCCCGAAACGAACGCGCCGGCGAAGACCGCAGCACTCAATACCATGAACAAAGACATATCTGACATGAAGAAATCCCTTCGAAAAAGCGATTGCATCACGAGGAACGGCACTCGAGTTTGCAGTTCACTCGTCTGACAAGAGGCGATGGATCTCTGATCTGTCAGATATCAGGTGGCTTGATTAAGTTGTTCATGATCGGGAATGGAGTGCGGGCGAGGGTCGGAATCGGCACTGCGGTCTTTCCAGCATTCTCGCCGCGCGTGATTGCAACCATATCGCGCGGCACATCGCGGGGAATGAACGCATTGATCCAAACAACCAATCGTCCGGCTGTCGCCATGTTCTCTGCCCCCGGTCCTAAATCGCAAAATGCTGATACTTATTTCGGCCGCTGAGTGCCTGCGTCTTGGTCTAATGCGACATCTTCTGGGGCTGGAGAGACCATCTCTCCGCGTGCCCGCCGCCATCGCGTCCACCGCATCCCAATTCCCACGTTCGCGATGATTGCGAGACGCCGCCCTTACGGAGAGCCGCGCCTTAACGCCTCAATGCACAGCGCGAGGGCTGATGTCGGAGATAAGTCAATCGCTACCGAATCCGGCCTTTCGGCCCATGTCCGTTCCCCCGGAAACGGGCATCGTCGGGGGTCGCTCGGCAAATCTCAAAAGTGTCAGCAAGAAACTCATGCACCGCAACAATTGCGAATTTCATTCGATTACCTCGTCGGTGAAGGGGCGAGATTCCATTTCGGACGCCTCGCTCGATCCGCCGGGGGGGGTTGGTTTTCCGCAGTCTCTCGTTAGCGGAGTACCGGGCCCTGCAATTCTTGACCCTTGCGGTTATCGCGCCTTCCCACCATCATCGGCGCCAATTCTCTATCGCAGCCAGGTGGTGATCATGCTGGGCACGGGTAGTTGGCAGCTCCGCGACGGTGAGCAAATCATTGCCTGCAACAGAAGCCTGTTGGGTCACAGGCACTTTTTGGTCGGGATCACCCGCGTTCGCAATGAAGCGCTTATTCTGCGGGATACGCTGGACTACGTCGGCAAGCAGGTAGATGCGATCGTCGCCTATGATGATGCGAGTACGGATCGAACGCTGGAGATTCTTGGCGGGCACCCGAAAGTCGCTCTGATCGTGGCAAATCGGTCCTGGGAAGCGGACATCGAGGCGCGCCGGATCGCCGAGGGTCGACATCGCGGACTTTTGCTGCAGACGGCGCGCGAACATTTGCAGTTCGACTGGATGCTCTGCTTCGATGCGGATGAGCGCGTTACCGGAGATCTGCGCGGATACATGGAACGAACTCATTCCAGCGACTGCGACGGCGTGCGGGTTCAACTGTTCGACGCCTATATGACTCCCGACGATCAGACACCCTATCAATCCGATTGCGAACTATTGGGCTTTCGTCGTTTCTTCGGCCCGGAACGGCGAGACATTCTGATGTTATGGCGAAACCGGCCGGAGATCATTTTCGCGAAACACCACGGGCGAGAGCCGGCCGGCGTTGAACGCGTGGCGACCGGCCTGCATTGCCAACACTACGGCAAGTCGTTGTCGGTGGAACATTGGGAAGAGACGTGCGAATACTACCTGCGACACTTTCCGTTCGATACCTACGGAAAAAAATGGCGCGATCGCAAAGGTCGGGCAATCCACACCCAGTCCGACTTCATGCGACCCTTGTACGAGTGGGGTGACACGCTGTTCGCGAATGCAGTCAAGATGTGAGTTGTCCGAAAATCGAGCGTGCCTTCCGGCTAGATCAGCGAGTGCAAAGCCCTGACCGCGGCCTCCCGGCTCGCCGCAGGAACAATTAAAGTCACCGAATGCGACGACAAAACATATTTGTCGGCGATAATCCCGTGATGTTGCAGTATCTGGACCGCCTTGAGCGGCAGGTCTGAAGACACGCCGCCGAAGCAAGTGAGGCTCACCGAACTTAAGGTCTCACGCTGCTGGCGCAAGTCTTCGCTGCTCTCCAGCGTGCGCAGCAAAGCGTCGAGCGACTCTGAATCGGAAGTCATCATGATGCGGGTTTTTCCGCCGCTGAAAGCCGCGGTGAGAAGCTGCGGCCAGGACAAGCCGCTTTGTTCAAGATGCTGCGCGAATTTCTCGAAGCCTTGATTGAGATTCGCCAAATCGATCTCCACATGCTCAATGCGAGCCATTGAGTTGACGGCCAGAACTTTTCCGCTTTCCATGCCCACAACCTCTCTCATCACTTGCGTGCCGTGTTCAGCGCCGCCGAGTTTCTTTACGACCAGAGGAACGTCTTGACTTTGTGCCAGCTCCACGCTGCGAAAATGCAGGACCTTGGCGCCCCAAAAACACATTTCGGACAGCGATGCAAAATCCAGCTGACGCAGGGGTTTTGAATTCGCCACGATGCGCGGGTCGGCGGAGCAAACCCCGTCGACCTCCTTGATGATCTCACAGCACTCGGCTTTCAGCGCGGCTGCCATGGCGACCGCCGTGGTGTCGCTGCCACCTCGGCCCAGCGTCGTGATTTCTCTCGTCAGCGGATTCACGCCTTGAAAGCCGGCCAAAACCACGATGCGTCCGCGGTCGAGTTCTTCGCGCACGCGAATCGGCCGCACATCCAAAATGCGCGCGGAAGAGTGGGATTGGTCGGTCATCACGCCGGCCTGACTGCCGGTAAAACTGATTGCCGGCACGCCGAGATCGGACAGCGCCATGCTCATGAGAGACATGCTGATGCGCTCACCGGTGGTCAGCAACATATCGAGTTCACGGCGATTGGGATACGGGCTTACCTGATAGGCCATCTTGACAAGTTCGTCGGTGGTCCTGCCCATCGCTGAAACGATCGCCACGACCCGATGGCCACGCCTGTGCAAGTCGGCAAGACCGCTCGCGACCGCGCGGATTTTTGCCGGTGTTTCAAGACAGGTGCCGCCGTATTTTTGCACGATGATCGGATTGTTGCGCATTCTACCTGCAGAAATACCCCGAACGAGCCCCTGCGCGCCAGCGCGAACAAACCACGCGCGGCCGCACGCCTTATCGGGAAGAAAGTCCGCCTTGGCTCAATCGCGTCGGCTTTGGCATGCCCCTGGCATCTGGCTGCATGCTAATGCGCCCACGGCCCAAGCGAAGATAAGTCCTCGCGCTCTGGAAACTTGCGTCAGCCACGCACCCTGAGCGCGTGGCCGACCACCGGTCCGGCCGCGACCGGCGGATTGGCGGTCTGCGCCGCGAGTTCGTTGATCAGGCGGTCGGCGTCGGCGGCCATGTTGTCCGGCGCCTGGATCACCAGGCGCTCCAGCGCCCATCGGTACGACGACACCCGCCGTTCCAGGCACTGCTGCACCCATTGCACGATCAGCGAATTTTCCTTCATGCGCGCCACCGCGTCATCGCGCTCGGCCGGCGACAGCGCGGAGACCAGCCTGAGGCTGGCGTCGCGCTTGCGATCGAGGTCGATGACCCGGATGGCACTGGCAAAAAACGGCTCGAACCGGGTCAGGTCGTCGCGGACGTCGTCCATCAACTGGGCATAGCGCGAGGTGTAGGAGCGGTGCGGCTCGTCGATCAGCATGCGGCCATAGGCGGTGCGATCGAATACCGGCACCTGGCGCCAGGGCGAGGGGATCGGCTGGTAGTCGCCGAACACGGTTTTCCAGGCCGGCCGCGAGTGCGGCGGTTCGATCAGGGGATAGGCCAGATCGCGCAGTTCGCGCTCGTTGTCGGTGAGCTGGAATTGCGATGCGTTCAGGCCGACGCTTCCGGTGGCCTCACCGCCGAGCCACCGGTGCATGTCGTCGTTGACGAAATTCTGGCGGGTGCGGCCGAAATCGCCGCCGCTGCAGCCGCCGAGCGCGGTGCCGAGCAGAAGCGGCGCGGCCAGCCAAAATCGTGTGCGCCGAACTCGGGTCCGCTCGGCTGGGGACGGTTTCGGCATGGCAAAATGCCTGGTGTCAGGAACGGGCCCGGCGGCGCCGGCGGCGGCCCGGTGCGGTTCCCTCTTCGGGGCCGCTGCCGCCGCTGGATTCATCGTGATGGCGTTCGATGCGGATCGCAGGAAGGATCAGGATGGTTGCGGAACCCTGGCGTGGGGCGGCGTCCATGGTTGAGCCCAGCCGGCGCGAAGCCGCATCCGCCGGAAATTCAATAATGGTCCCCATTTCGATCTCTCTCCGCGCGCTTCGCCACAATTCGGGCGGCGCTGCCACATTAAGAACAGGCATGGTTAACGGCCTATTAAAGGAAGCGGGGTAGAGTCTCGGCAAGTTCCTCAGTCAGTAAGCGTATCGGTTGCCATGACCAGACCTCCGATGTTTCCGGGTTTCGACGGGCTGATGACGCTGTCGCGTCGCGAGGGCGTCGATATTCGCCCGACCCTGCTGCGGGTCCTGACCGACCTGTATGTCCAGACCAGCACCCACACCGATGAAGAAGAGCGGCAATTCGTCGAACTGACCGCTCGTCTGATCGACCAGGTCGACGACGCCACCCGCGCGGCGGTACGCGCCCGGCTGTCGATCTACCCGCGCACGCCGCTTGCCGTGATGGAAAAACTGGCGCTCGAACCCTCCGCCCCGGATCGATCGATCCCGCTCGCCCACACCTTCAAGCCCACTGTCCCGGCGGTGGTCCGGGCCGAAAAGCCGCCGACCGAGGCGCAGTTGCGGATGGCCTCGACGCTGTCGATGCAGCCCAACGATGCTTCCGAAATCAGCGCGATGTTTTTCGCCGCCGCCTCCAGCGAGCGCCAGGCGATCCTGCACAATCTCGCCACCACGCCGCTCAAGCCGTCGACGCGGATTCCGTCGTACCGCGCCCAGCGCGCGGTCGAGATCCTGCAGATGGCCGCCTTTGCCGCCGACTCCGAAAACTTCGCCCGCGAGCTCGGCGATGCCCTGATGCTGCCGGCGCGGATTGCCGAGCAGGTGGTGGGCGATCGGGGCGGCGAGCCCTTGGCCTGCGCCGCCAGGACGCTCGGCATGCCGGGTCAGATCTTCGAGCAGGTGCTGTTGTTCCTGGATCCGGAGCTCGGCTCATCGGTCAACCGGGTCTACCGGTTGTCGCGCCTCTATGGCGTGCTGCCGGAGCGAACCGCGCTGATCATGGTGGCGGCATGGCGGGGCTCGTCCGTGGTGACGACACGGGCGAAATACCGCCCTGCGCTACACGACGACGAACAGCACCGCTTCCGCGCCGCGACACCACAAGCCAGACCCGCCACGCAAACGCCGGGGCTTGGCGCTGGGACGCGCAACACCACGCGGGGATCGTCGGGAAGTTAGCGCGGCTACGCCCGCGCCAGGTCAAGAAAGTGCCGCCCGGCCCGGTCCTCGATTTCCACGATCCAGACATCGGGGTCGAACCGGATTTCCTTTTGCAGGCGTTCTTCCACGCTCTCCTCGGGGACGGGCTGCGCCGAGGCAGGCGAAAATATCCGCTCGACCGGCCGGCTGTCGTCATAGGCGGTCTGCGGCGCCGGCGTGTACAGCATCGCGTTGCCGTCCAGCAGCGCGATCTTGACGAACACCGCGCCAGCTTCCTCGGCGCCGCGCCGCCGCACCGCGCCAAAAATGCCCGCGCTCTGGCAACGGCGCAGATAGGCCGCGACCCATATCGCTGATTTCAATCTCATGGGCGCGAACATAGGCCGGCGACCGGATCGGCGCCAGCGCCCCTAACCTCTCGTTCGTCGTTGAAAGCCTGGAGCGCTATCGCGCTCTAAAACCGGAGCCCACCCTCGGATCAAGTCCGAGGGCATGCTTTTCCGGAGCATGCGCTAGTCGATCGGCCGACCGGTCATCGCGGCCAGTTCGCGCACCAGCCGATCGGACATCTGGCCGGTGACCGGAATCTTGCGGTCGCGTTCGAACTTCTGGATCGCCGCCTGGGTGTCGGAGCCGACCGTGCCGGTCGGCTTCAACTGGCCATAGCCGTACTCGGTCAGCGCCCGCTGCACGGCCGCGATTCGGCGCGACGACGTGATGAGGTCGCCAAGCGGATCGTTGCGCGAGGGTATCGACGCCGACGGTCGCGGCACATTGGCCGATGCGAGCGGCGACGGGTTCGGTGATTTCATCAGGCTGGCAAGCGGCTCGGCCGGCTTGATATCAAGCGGCCTGGTCTCCATCGACCTGGCATCGGCCTCGACCGGCCGCGGCCGCGGCAGCAGCGGAATGGCTGGCGCCACCATCGGCACGCCGATGCCGCCGCCGAACATCGGCGAGGGATGACGTCCGGCCTGCATGAACAGGGCATTGGAAACGATGGCGCAGACGGCGGCAAAGGCGACCAGGCCCGCCACCATGTCTTTCGGACTGTGCAGCAGCATCCGCATCACGAGGCCGCGCTCGGTGTCTTCTTCAACGGCCACCGAACCGCCACGGCGGCGGGGCGGGCGTTCGTCGTCATCCAGGGCAATCGCTTTAGGCACTTTTCTTCACCTGCTGGGTCTGCTGCGGGGGCCGCGGCGCCTGGGGCAGCGTCGCGACATTATTTGCCGGTTGCTCCGCCGGCGGCGTGAAGGTCAGCGGCAGCGCCACGGAAATCGTGGTGCCCTCGCCGACCCTGCTCTGCACGGTCATCTCGCCGTTATGCAGCGCCACCAGGCTCTTGACGATCGACAGTCCAAGGCCGGTGCCTTCGTGGCGACGCTGATAGGTGGTGCCGGCCTGGAAGAACGGATCGCCGATCCGCTTGAGGTCCTCAGGGCCAATACCGACGCCGGTATCGATGACGCGCAATTCCAGCCGCGATCCCTCCACCGCCGCGCAAACCGTCACCGTGCCGCCGCGTTCGGTGAATTTGATCGCATTCGACACCAGGTTGATCACGATCTGCTTGAACGCGCGCGGGTCGCCGTTGAGATACGGCAGGTCGTCCGGCGCGCGGGTAACGAGGTCGACGCCGCCTTCCCGCGCCTTGAGGGCCAGAAGGTTGCAGCAATTGACCAGCGCCGGCCGCGGCGCGAACGGTTCCGGTGAAATCTCGAAACTGCCGGATTCCATCTTCGACATGTCGAGAATGCCGTTGACCACGCCCAACAGGTGTTGCCCGGAATCGTTGATCAGCTGGGCATACTCCTTGCGGCGCGCGGCATCGACCATCAGGAGGTCCTCCTGGACGATCATCTCGGAGAACCCGATGATGGCGTTGAGCGGCGTGCGCAGTTCGTGACTCATGGTGGCGAGGAAACGGGTCTTCGACGCATCCGCCTGTTCCGCCGTGGTGCGGGCCAGTTCGAGCGCCTGCTCCTGCAGCTTGCGGTCGGTGACGTCGCGCATCACCGCGACCACTTCGGCTTCCGATCCGGCCGCGGAATTTTCCCTGTAACCCTCGCTGGCGCCGGGCGTTAAGCCCTCCCTGGCCTGTTCGAGCGGCCGGCAGCGCATTTCGACCCAGATGAATTCGGCGCCGTTGCGCGCCCGGTCGGCGCCGCGCGGGGTGTCGCGCCGCAGGCGAAATTCGACGCTGCGCGCCTCGCCGCCGCGGCCGGCATCGGACAATGCGGTGAGATAGGCCGGACGGTCGGCGACATGGACCCGGTCGAACAGGCCGTGGCCGAGCAGCCGCGACGCCGGCACCGCCAGCAGCGCCTCGGCGGCAGGCGAAATGAACTGAACCGCGCCGTTGCGGCGATGGCGCGAAATCACGTCGCTCATGTTGTGGGCCAGGAGGCGGTAGCGATCCTCCTCGACATTGAGCAGGGCGACGCTGGTGCGCGCCAGCGACTCGGCGCCGAACGCGAGGCCCGCGGCATAGAGCGTGGCCGACATCACCCCGAAGGTCATGAACAGGGCGCGCGCGGCGGCGGTGGGTTCGGACGGCGGCAGCACGCCCAGATAGCTCATCGCGATCAGCGCGCAGACGCACCACAGCGCCAGAGCCGAAGCGAATCCCACCACCCGGCGCGACGCCGAAAGTGCGGCTTCGAGCGGCACCACCACCAGCCAGATCGCCGCAAACGATTCGATGCCGCCGGTGGTGATCGCCACCATCATGACGAGACCGGCCATCGCCAGCGAGGACAGCACGTGGGCGATTTCGTAACGGCCGGTGCGCGACAGGAAGTAGGACAGCAGGATCGGCGCGATCAGCCAGGCGAACGCTACCACCTCGAGCGCGGTCGGCGCGCCGCGCATCGCCAGGTACACCGGGAACGCGGCGAAGGCCGCCAGGCTGCCGAACAGCCGCGGCGCCATGAAGGCGCGATGCCGCGCGCTGGTCAGCGCGTCGTATCGCGCCGACGGATGCAGCAGGGCATCGAGACAATCGCGGATGATGTTCAAAACACTCACGGCACTCGCGCTTCGGCTTGCCGCGTCACGCATGACGCGCCGGAACGCCCCCTTATCGTTGCCCCACCGTGTCAGAGCGAACTTAAGCGAACGCTAAGGCCGCCCGGCAGGCCATGAAAGACGAGGCGCCGGCGCCGTTTTCGGCCGCAGCCGCGGTGGCATTTCGCGCGGATGGTGAACGCCAAGTTTCCGCGGGCTTTCCGTTATGGTTTCGAAAAGGTGGACGCGGCCGATCCGATCGTTACGGGTTTACGTACGCCATCAATGGAAAATTTACGGAGAATCAAAACGGCGGTGTTTTTTGCTAATTTTCTGCGATTTAAAACCATCGCGAAAACCGGCGATTCAGGGCCGGCTGCTAGCAAGGAGGCAGATTGCGAACTTAATCGCAACGGGGATCGAAGGATAACGGGGTCGCGAGATGTTTTTCCTGCTTCGCATGGCATTCTGGCTCGGGCTGGTGCTCGTGCTGTTGCCGAGAGACAAAACACCGGGATCGGAGAAGCTGCCGCAGATCGGCGCCTCGCAGGCGGTGACGGCCGCGACCGCAGCGATGTCCGACATGGGCCAGTTCTGCAAGCGCCAGCCGGCCGCCTGCGAAGTCGGCGGACAGGCCGCCGTCGCGATCGGCCAGCGCGCCCAGGACGGCGCGCGCAAGCTGTACCAGATCATCACCGACAAACGCGGCCCGGACCACACCGGCGCCATCGGCGGCATTCCCGCCCAGCCGAACGGAGCCGCACCCGCCGACACGCTGACGCCCGAGGACCTGCAGGCGGAATGGCACCTTGCGCCGCCGGAGACGACGAGCGCGAATTAGCGTCGCCGATCAACTCCGGCCATCAATCCGGGGTGCGCCTCCCCGCGCAGTTCCGGAATGACGGTTTTTGTGCACTCGCTTTCGACCCCGCGCGCCCCTATATAAGGGGAACAGGCAACAACGCGCGGACTGCATGACCATCGACGAGATCAGGGACAATTTTGCGCTGCTGGATGACTGGGACGACCGTTACCGGTACGTCATTGAACTCGGCCGCACGCTGGATCCGATGCCCGAGGCGGAACATTCCGCCGCCAACAAGGTGCAGGGCTGCGCCAGCCAGGTCTGGCTGTCGCGCCGGCTCTCCCGCAACACCGCCGGCGACCCGGTGCTGAACTATCTCGGCGACAGCGACGCCCACATCGTCCGCGGTCTGATCGCGATCTTGCTGACGCTGGTTTCGGGGCGCACCCCGCAGCAGATTCTCGCGACCGATGCGCCGGCGGTGTTCGACGAGTTCGGATTCCGCGAACACCTGACGCCGCAGCGCTCCAACGGCCTGCGCTCGATGGTCGAACGGATCCGCACCGACGCCCGCGAGACGCTGGCGGCGGTGTCCTGAGCCACGGCCTGCTACTTGAATGCTTCCTGGGCCTTCTTCTGGCGCCTACTTCTTTCGCCGCCGCTGCTGGCCGAGCCCCATCTTCTTGGCCAGTTGCGACCGCGCCACCGCGTAGTTCGGCGCCACCATCGGATAGTCGGCCGGCAGATTCCATTTTTCGCGGTATTGCTCCGGCGTCAGGTTGTACTGGGTGCGCAAATGGCGCTTCAGCGACTTGAAGTGCTTGCCGTCTTCCAGGCACACCAGATATTCTGCGGTCATCGATTTTTTCACCGAAACTGCCGGCTTGGCCGGTTCGGCGGACGTCTCGGGGCGGCCGGTCGACACCCGCTGCAACGCGGCATGAACCTGGCTGATCAACGCCGGAATGTCGGAAGCCGGGACCGTGTTGTTGCTGACATAGGCCGACACGATGCCGGCCGTAAGGTCGATGAAGCTCTTGGCCGGCGTTTCAGTCATGGTGTTATTCTTTCGAAGATCAGGATCGGCGGCGGGGGCAACTTGAGGACCTAAGTATTTAGCCCGCCAAGTACCAGCAAAGTGTTGCCGGCGTCACAATAATAACGCCAAACCACCACCGCTGTATCTTTAATTGCTGTAAAAACCCGGCAACTCTGCTTTCGGCCCCCGCGAAACATCACGGCGTGCGCCCGGGACGCCCCGCCGTGCCCGGCCGGCGTTACGGGCGCTGATCGAGATGCTCGCGAAGTTCGCCGATCGATGCGAACCGCATCATGCCTTCGGGCATTTGCGCCTCGATCGAACCATCGGAATACAGCGAATAGGCCATGCCATCGACCACGCCGGACTTGAGCACCGTCACCTGGGACCGCTCGTCGGGTGCCGGCGGCGGCGCTGTGGGGGCGGCAGCCGGCCCCGGAGCGGCGCCGGCCTCACCCGAGGTCGATGGCACACGCGGGGGGCGCCGATACGGCTCGGCGCGAACCGGTTCGGCCGCCGGCCAGGCATCGTCAAAGGTGCGTGGCGGTCCGGCCTCGGGCGGCGGCGCCGGAGCGATTGGCGGCGGCACGGCGGCATTCGGATCAGGCGCGGTGGCTTCGGGCGCTCGCGCCGCGGCGCGCTCGCGCTCTTTCCGCGATGACGACGAAAACAACAGGTTGCGCCGCGGCTTCGGTTCTGGCGCGGGTTCGGCAACCAGGGGTGGCGGCTGGGGTGCCGCCGGCGGCAGCGGCGGATTGCCGCGCTGGCGGCTCCGCGTCGCCTCCTCCTGCCAGGGCGGAGGAGATGGCGGCATCGCAGGCTGCGCGGCGATAGGGCCTTCGCCTGCCGGCGGTTCGCGCTCGAGCGGCGGGCTGTCGAGGGAGGGCTCAGGCGCCAAAACCGGGAACGACGGCAGCGGGGCGTCGGCCCGCGGGCGTCTGACGGCGGCCTGGCTGGGGCCGAGGCGCCGCGCAATCTCCCTTAGTTCACCGATCGCCGCCACCACGCTGAGCACGATGAATCCGGCGCAGGAAGCCATCGTGCCCGAGACAATCAGCGTCTTGCCGACCTCGAACTCCTTCTCCGAAATTCCCAACCCCAGCGCCAGCAGGCCAGCAACGAGAACGGCGATCCCGGCAACCAACAACGCGATGATCATCCACTTCAACCCCTGGCAGCCACTCGAAGGGCCGCCTTCGCCACGATACCGTCATAGTGTGCACACCGCCAACCGGCAATTGCAGCCGGCCCGGTCGTCGTCCCCGGGTAAAATTACGCAGATGGCTTACGGAACATTGAACTCACGTCCGGGTTCCACTTGCTGTGGTATCGAAATTCGACAAAGTTTTTACTTTGTTGCGGATGTTGCATTGCATCAGGGAAATTACGCCACAATTTCCAATTACTTGACGATGGAACTGCGCTATATGGGACGCCGGGGAAAGAGGCTCACAAGCGCTAGAGCTGAGCCACTGGGGACGCCAGGTTACCAATAGCCATGTCATCTATCACGACTTCGGACATCGACCTGCCGCAGCGGCGCTCGGTGGAACGAACCTGCGACGACCTTGCCATCTTTGTGCTGGTCGTGATCGGCATCGTTGCCGCGTTCACATTTCGCGACTACGGACTCGGCTGGGATGACTATACCCATGCCGAATACGCCGATCTGTTGCTGCGGATGTATGGCTCGGGCTTCAAGGACACCGGCGCGCTGTCGTTTGCCAACCTTTACATGTATGGCGGCGGCTTCGACATGGCCGCGGCGCTGCTCCACAAGATCATTCCGCTGGAATTGTTTGAAACCCGCCGCCTGCTCGGCGCTGTCGTTGGCGTGATCGGCCTCGCCGTGACCTGGCGGCTGGCACGGCGCGTCGGCGGTCCGCTGGCGGGTCTGGCGGCGCTGCTGCTGCTGGCATTGTGCCCGACCTTCTACGGGCACATGTTCATGAACCCGAAGGATGCGCCATTCGCGGTTTCGATGGTGATCCTGATGCTCGGCCTGGTGCGCGTGGTCGAGGAATATCCGCAGCCTTCGCCGCGCACCATCCTGATCGTGGGGCTGGGCGCCGGTCTGGCGATCGGTTCGCGCATCCTGGGCGGCCTCGCGCTGGTCTATGCGCTGATCGGCTTTTTGCCGCTGTTGATCGACGAGGTCCGCAGCCATGGCGGACGCGAGGCGAGGCATCGCTTTTTCCACGTGCTCCACGTCCTCGTGCCCGGCCTGATCGTCGGCTATCTGGTGATGGGCCTGATCTGGCCGTGGTCGATCATGGAGTTCAGCAATCCGTTTCAGGCGCTGACCTACTTCTCCCACTTCTTCGAAAAACCGTGGAAGGAGATGTTCGACGGCGCCCTGGTTTCGGTGCCGGACATGCCGTGGTCGTATCTGCCGACGCTGTTCGCGCTGCAGATGCCCGAAGTGCTGCTCGCGCTCTCGATCTCCGGCGCGGCCATCGCGCTGACGTCATTGTCGCGCCGCGAAGTCTCTTCACGCCGCAAGACCATCCTGTTGATGCTGACGCTGGCGGCGGTGCTGCCGCTCCTGATCGCCATCGTCAAGCGTCCGGCGCTGTACAACGGCATCCGCCATTTCATCTTCGTGATTCCGCCGATGGCGGTGCTCGGCGGCGTGGCGTTCGCCGCGCTGATGGAGTGGCTGCGGGTCAACCATCGCGGCGCGCAGGCCGCCGCGCTGGCGGTGTTCTGCTTCGGCCTGATGCTGCCGCTGGCGGAGATGATCCGGCTGCACCCCTATCAATACACCCACTTCAACTACATCGCCGGAACCGTGCGCGGCGCCGACGACCGCTACATGCTGGACTACTGGGGCCTGGCACTGAAGCAGGCATCCGACGCCTTGCGCGACGAAATCGTCGAGCGCCAGGAAGCCCCACCCCACGGGCGCAGATGGAAGGTCGCGGTGTGCGGTCCGCAGCGCCCGGCGCAGGTCGCGCTCGGTCCGGATTTCACCATCGGCTGGGACAGCCATGCCGCCGATTTCGCCATGACGCTGGGCGAATTCTACTGCAAGGGCCTGAACGCGCCCGTCATCGCCGAGATCAAGCGCGACGACGTGGTGTTCGCCCGGGTCTACGACATCCGCGGCCGAAGCATCTCGAGCCTGCTCGCCATCCCCGCACCCTGAGCTTTGAGCATGACCTTGTCCGAAAACCAGTACCCACTTTTCGGGATCATGCTCTAGCGGAAACTTGACTGCCGCGCGGTAGCGTCGTCTTGCTGCCTGTCCGGCGCAGGCGTAGGCTTGGCGAAAATCCGCCGTCACATCGGGAGAAATCGTCATGTCGCCAGCCGAAGCCCGCCTGAAAGAAATTCAATCGGAGATGACCGACGCGGAATGGACGCAGCGCGTCAACCTCGCCGCCGCCTATCGGCTGGTGGCGCATTACGGCTGGGACGACCTGGTCGATACCCACATTTCCGCGCGCGTCCCGGGACCGGAGCATCACTTCCTGATCAACCCTTATGGATTGATGTTCGACGAAATCACCGCGTCGAGCCTGGTCAAGGTCGACCTCGACGGCAACCAGCTCACCAAGAGCGACTACAGCATCAATCCCGCCGGCTTCACCATCCACTCCGCCATTCACGAAGTGCGCGAGGATGCCGGCTGCGTGCTGCATCTGCATACCCCCGATGGCACCGCGGTGGCGAGCTGCATGGAAGGCCTGCAGCCCCTTAACCAGACCGCGCAGCTCGTCACCCACGACCTGGCCTACCATGACTATGAAGGCATCGCGCTCGACCATGACGAGCGCCCGCGCCTGCAGCGCGACCTCGGCAACAAGAACCACATGCTGCTGCGCAATCACGGCACGCTGACGGTCGGCCGCTCGGTGGCTTCGGCCTTCGAGCGCATGTACCACCTCGAGCGCGCCTGCACCATGCAGGTCCGCACCCGCATGCTCGGTCCCACCGCCTATCCGGTGGAACAGGCGGTGATCGATACCAACTACACCATCGTGGGCGACCCCGATCGGCTGGAACTGCGCTCGACCATGCTGGTGTGGCCGCCCCTGCTGCGCAAGCTCGACCGGCTCGATCCCGGTTACAAAACCTGAAATTCGTGGTAGTGTGAATCTACACTCCTCTACACGCCTAATCAAAACGCCGCCCAATTCCGGGCGGCGTTTTTATTGGCCGTTACTTTGGCGCCTCTACCTCGGCGCGTCGGCCAGCGCCGCAAGAATCCGCGCCCACGACCGGATGCCCTTGTGAAAACTCTTCAGGTCGTACTTCTCGTTCGGCGAATGGATGTTGTCGTCGTCGAGGCCGAAGCCGACCAGCACGGTATCGAGCCCCAGCGTGCGCTTGAAGTCGGCGACGATCGGGATCGATGCGCCGGAGCCCATCAGGATGGCCTCCTTGCCCCACTCCTCGGTCAGGGCGCGCCTGGTTGCGGCAAGCGGCTTCATGTTCCAGTCGAGCGCGATGGCCGGGGCGCTGGAGTGGTCGAGGAATTCGGCGGAACAGTCCTTCGGCAGGCGGTCGGTGACGTAGTTGCGGAACGCGGCGCGGATTTTCGCCGGATCCTGGCCTTCGACCAGGCGGAACGAGATCTTGGCCGACGCCTGCGCCGCGATCACCGTCTTCGACCCCTCCCCGGTATAGCCGCCGACGATGCCGTTGATGTCGCAGGTCGGGCGTGACGAGATTTGTTCGATCAGGAGACGATCCGTTTCGCCCGCCGGAATCGACAGTCCGATCGGCTTGAGAAACGACTCCGGGGTCAGGTTGAGTTTCTTCCACTGCGCCAGCACGTCCGGCGGCAGATCCTTCACGCCGTCATAGAAGCCCGGAATGGTGATGTGGCCGTTGTCGTCGTGCAGGCCGCCGAGAATCCGCGTCAGCACCCGGATCGGGTTCTGCGCGCCGCCGCCGAATACGCCCGAATGCAGGTCGCGGTTGGCGGCCTTGATCTTCACTTCGTCGTAGACCAGCCCGCGCAGCGACGTGGTGATCGCCGGCGTGTTCGGGTCCCACATTCCGGTGTCGCAGACCAACGCGAAATCAGCGGCGAACTCGGCTTTGTTTTTTTCCAGGAACGGGACGAAATTCTTCGATCCGACTTCTTCCTCGCCTTCGATCACGAAAGTCACGTCCAGCGGCAGCGATCCGGTCACCGAGATCCAGGCCCGGCAGGCCTCGACAAAGGTCATCACCTGGCCCTTGTCGTCCTCGGCGCCACGCGCGACGATGATCTTGCGTCCGTCGGCATGGTCGACGACGGCCGGCTCGAACGGCGGGCGGTGCCACAGATCCAGCGGATCGACCGGCTGCACGTCATAGTGGCCGTAGAACAGCACGTGCGGACGCCCACCCCTGGCGCCGCCCTTCGGCCTGGCGACAATGGCGGGATGGCCCGCGGTCGGCCGCACCTCGGCGGCAAAACCCAACGTGGCGATGTCGGCGGCGAGATGGTCGGCCGCGGCCTTGCAGTCTTTGGCAAAGGCCGGGTCGGCGGAAATCGACTTGATGCGCAGCAGGGCAAACAGCCGCTGCAGGCTGTTGTCGAAATCGGCATCGATGCGCTCGAGAACCGGCTGAAGCTGAGACGTGCTGGACATGGCGATTCTCCTCAAGCGATTTTCTTCAAACCGGGATTGCGGGCTCAGGTGGCGCGACAGCCACGGCGGCCGGCGGATGGCGCATGTGCCAGATCAATCCTGCAATGATTAGCGCGGTGGCGGCAAGGTTATTTCCGATCGCCTGCAGCAGACGCGGGAACACCGGCAGTGACAGCAACAGCAGTGCTCCGGCGAATGCCAGCAGACACCATGTCGCAACCCGCACCGCGGGGCGTGGATCGAAGGCGGCGCGGTGCGTCAGCACGGTGATCGGAAAGAACAGCCACATGAAATAATACTGGCGGGCGAGCGGCGACGCTACCGTCATCAGGCAGAACAGGATGCCCAGTTCTTCGGCCTCGGACCGCGGCGTCGTTTGCGATGCCCTGGGCAGCACCGCGATGAATCCGAGCCCGAGCAGCAGCGACACCCCGAGCACGATCCAGTTGGCGGTCTTGAAGTCGAGATCGGCCACGTTCATGTAGCGCGGCGGAGCGCCCGCTTCGTTTTGATCGTAGTTGACCGGCCGCATCAGCCGATGCGTCACGGCGATGATGGACTGGTTGACCCACGACCAGTTCTGCTCGTCGCGCTGGCCAAAGCCCTTTTCCGAACTGGATCCGACCATGGCGTGAAACCAGGTGCCGAGTTCGGCGACGTTGCGCTGATAGCCGCGGATCGGCGCCGGAATCAGCAGCGTGAAGACGATGAGGAAGACGCCCATGCTGGCGGCGCTCGCCCAGCGCCGCCGCCACACGAGATAAGGCAGCACCGCCACCGGAAACACCTTGATCGCGGTGGCGAGCGCGAACAGGCTGCCCGCCCACCACGGGCGGCCACGCTGCAGCAGCCAGAAGCCGCACAGCATCATCGCCAGCAGCAGCAGGTTCGGCTGCCCGAGATCGAACATGTCGAAAACGAACGACACCGTGACGAAAGCCGGCAGCGCCGCCAGCCACGGACCCGGAATCCGCGCCTCACCGGTCATCAGATTGGAGAGCAGGCCGGTGATCCACCACGCCACCGCATTGACCAGCGACAGCGTGAGATAAAGCGGGATCTTGCCGAAGTAGCTCGGGATCGCCAGCAGGATGGCCGGCGGCGGCGGGTAGATGAATTCGAAGTAGGCGTTCGGATCGGCGGGATAGAGGTTACCGCCGTTGAGCACCTGTTGTCCGGCCCAGAACCACAGCGCGTAATCCTTGGTCTTGCCGCTGCCGAAAATCTCGGGAACCAGGACGTCGGCAGTGAGTAGCAGACAGGCAACCAGGAACAGGACATCCAGCGGCGCACGTAACGAAGGGTATCGGAGCACGAGGATTGTCTCACCGGGGATGCCAGATTAGGGCCCGTCTGGGTAGCAGAAACATCGCAGGCTGCAAACCCGCGGGAATCGGCTGCCAAAGCCCCCCGCTGTCGCCGCAGACTCGGATCAGGCGACTTTGTCCAACTCGGCTTTGGTCAGGGCGTATTGCAGTTGATAGATGCCGCGCGTGATGCCCGCGCCGGCACCGCAATCAATCAGCGCGCGATCGCTGCCGGATTGCAACCGCAACGTCCCGAGCGCCTCTGGACCGACGGCTTCGACCAGCAAGATCCAGGCCGCGGTCTTGTCCGGCACCCCGCGCAGCTTCTTTTCGGCGGTGTCGCCTTGCCCGGTCGCGGCGTGCCCCTCAAGCAGATGCAGGCCGACGAGTTCCGGGATGGCGGTGATCGCATCGGAGACCTGGGCGCGGATCGCGTCCCGAAAAGTTTCCGCTTGTGTCGACGTCTCGAGCACGATGGCTTCGATGAAGCTGCCCTCACCGACGCCCAGACTGAAGGCGACATCGCAGACGGTGCGCGACGTGTCGGTGAAATTTGCCACCACCCGTCTGGTCCAGTCGGTCGGCGCATTCAGCCGCGCCTGATAGGCCGGCGATGAAAGTGCTGCCGCGGTCTCGGTTTCATAGAAGTTGAAATATTTCGGGTAGCCGTCGACCGCGACATAGCGGCGCCCGCGCAGGAATCCGGGCAAGCCGACCCGCTCGGGAATATGCTGGCGAACGTGCCATGCGACAAAGTCCTGCTCGGCCGCAGGCGCAATTCCGTTCCAGATCGCCAGCACGCCGTTTCCGAGCAGCGCCATGATCGAACCCCTTTATTGTTTGAGCATGATCGTGTCCGAAAACCGGTATCCGCTTTTCGGGATCATGCTCTAGCCTTCCGCCGAGGAAAGCTTTTTCGCCCAGCGCATGATGTGGTCGGCGACCGCAACGGTTTCGCCGTGCTGGTTGACCACCTTGACCTTGGCGATGCTGCGCCCGCGCTCTTTTTCCACTGCATCCACCGTGTAATGGGCGGTGATGGTGTCGCCCAGCAGCACCGGCTGCAGGAACCGGACCCGATCGTAGCCCGACGAGACCGGGAAATCGATCAGGCCTTCCTTGTGGATCACATGCGCGATGCTCAGCGTCGACACCGTCGACATGTATCCGACCAAGAGCGCGCCATGGGCGATGCGCCGGCCGATGTTGGATTTCTCCTTCATGTACTGATCGTTGACGTGGGTATCGCTGAAGTCGCCGGTGATTCCTGCGAACAGCGTCACGTCGGTCTCGCCGACGGTTTTCGCGAACACGTAGTGCTGGCCAACTTCCACGAAATCGAGCCCTGACTGCGCCATCTGTCGGCTTCCTCGCACTATTGACACCAAACGGGTGGGTAATGTAACCGGTTACAGCGCCGCCCCGACCCTTGTCAATCGGGCGGCTCAAGAAAATCCTTCGGGAAAACGCGCCGCCATGAAAGTCATCACTGCCTTTGAGGCCGCGCAACTCGTCAAATCGGGCGATGGCGTGATGATCAGCGGGTCGGGCGGCGGTCATTGCATTCCGGAATCGATCCTGGCCGAGCTGGAGCAGCGTTATCTGGCCGAGACGCGGCCGCGCGATCTCTGCCTTATCCACGTGGTCGGGCTCGGCGATCGCGCCACCAAAGGCGTCGCGCACTTCTGCCACGACGGCATGATCCGGCGCAGCATCACCAGCGCGCTGATCAACTCGCCGGTCATGATACCCATGGTGCTGCAGGACAAGATCGAGTCCTACACCCTGCCGCAGGGCGTGCTGTCGCAGATCACCCGCGATATCGCCGGCGGCCGTCCCGGGCTCATCACCAAGGTCGGCCTGCACACTTTCATCGATCCGCGCCAACTGGGCGGCCGGCAAAGCCCGAGCGCCAAGGAAGACCTGGTCGAGCTGATGGTCATCGATGGCGAGGAGTGGCTGCGCTACAAGCCGTTCCGGATCGACGTCGCGCTATTGCGCGGCACCACCGCCGACGAAGACGGCAACGTCACCATGGAGCACGAGGCACTGTTCGGCGAGATGCTGTCGACCGCGCAGGCCTGCAAGCGCCAGGGCGGCACCGTCATCGTCGAGGTCAAGCGGCTGGCCAAGCGCCACACCCTGCCGCCGAAGAACGTCAAGATCCCGGGCATCGTGGTCGATTACGTCGTGGTCGATTCGGAGCAGCGGCAGACCTACGCCACCGAATACAGCCCGAGTTACGCCGGCGAATTGCGGGTGCCACTGGCGCAACTGAAGGCGCTGGCGTTTTCCGAACGCAAGATCGTGGCCCGCCGCGCCGCGATGGAGATCGTGCCGGGCGCGGTCTGCAATCTCGGCGCCGGCATCTCGACCGGGATTTCCGCGGTCGCCGCCGAAGAAAACATCCTCGACGACATGGTCCTGACCAACGAGCAGGGATTTATCGGCGGCGCGCCGCTGACCGGGGTCGATTCCGGCACCGCCCAGAACTACCAGGCGCTGGTCGACGCGCCCTATCAGTTCGATTTTTACGACGGTGGCGGTCTCGACATCGCCTTCCTGTCCTTCGCCGAGGTCGACCCCAAAGGCAACGTCAACATCAGCCGGTTCGGCGACAAGATCGTCGGTGTCGGCGGCTTCATCAATATCAGCCAGAACGCCAGGAAGATGGTGTTCAGCGGCACCTTCACCGCCGGTGGCCTCAAGACCGCGTTCGAGAACGGTGGGCTGCGGATCGTGCAGGAAGGCCAGCACCGCAAGTTTGTCGGATCGATCGAGCAGATCTGCTACAACGCGACCTTCGCCGCCGAACAGGGCCGCACCGCTTTGTTCGTGACCGAACGCGCGCTGTTTCGCGCCACCGTCAAGGGGTTGGAGCTGGTCGAGATCGCCCCCGGCATCGACATCGCGCGCGATATCCTGGCGCAGATGGATTTCCGGCCGGCCATCGCCGCCGACCTCAAGCTGATGGACGCGCGGCTGTTCTCACCGGAATTGATGGGCCTTGCCGACAGCGGCCATCATCGCACGCAACCGCTGGAAGGATTGCGCGCATGAGCACCGACGATGCCGACGCCGCCGACCCGGTCGTCCACGCTCCAGGGCTTGGGACGCGATTGCTCGCCATCCTGTGGGCCAGCATGCCGGCGCTGGTATTCGTGGCCCTGATCGCGGTCTGGTGGGCGGCGGTCGCGATCTTCAAGGCGCCGGCCTATCTGGTGCCGCCGCCGCAGGATGTGCTGCCCCGCATCTTCACCTCGCGCCTCAGCCTGTGGAACCACAGCCTGGTGACGATGCAGGAGATCATCATGGGCTTTGCGCTGTCGGTGGTCACCGCGATCCCGATGGGACTGTTGATCGCACTGTCGCCGGCGGCCAAGCAGACGCTCTACCCGTTCCTGATGTTCGTCCAGCTGGTGCCGAAGATCGCCATCGCGCCGCTGTTCGTGGTCTGGGTCGGCTTCGGCATGACCTCCAAGGTGCTGCTGACCCTGCTGTTGACGTTCTTTCCGCTGCTGCTCGCCAGCATTGCCGGCTTTCAGATCCTCGACCAGCGCCTGCTCTATCTGACCCGCTCGATGGGCGCGACGTTCTGGCAGACCTTCCGCTACCTTCGCTTTCCCGCCGCCCTGCCCGTCATCTTCGGCGGGCTTAAAGACCTCGGCCACCATCGCCGCCACCGCGGCCATCGTCGCGGAGTTCGTCGGCGCCAACAAGGGCCTTGGCTACATCCTGCTGCAGGCGACGGGAACGCTGGATACCACCTACGTCTTCGCCATCCTGTTCCTGCTGACCATCATCGGTCTCTCTGTTGAACACCGCGGTCGAAGTGGCGGAATACTTCATGACGCCATGGCGCAGGGACGAGAAGTAAGACCGACGATCGACAATGTTTGCAACGAAAACAAACCAGGAGGGAAACATGTTCAGGATGCCGTCACGAGCCCCGAAATTTCTGCCGCTCGCCTCGCTCGCCGCCGCACTGGCGATCGGAGCGGGCTCGCCCGCCTCGGCGCTGGAGAAGCTCACCTTTCAGTTGAACTACCCGGCGGCCGGCTACAACGCCGGCTACGAACTCGCGGTGGAGAAGGGCTTTTACAAGGACGTCGGGCTCGACGTCAGCATCGAGCCCGGCAACGGGTCGCAGATCACCGCGCAGCTGGTCGCCGCCGGCAAGGCCGACATCGCCTTCGCCGATGCGGCACCGGTGATGAAACTGATTTCGCAGGGCGCCAAGATCAAGGTGCTCGCCACCATCCTGCAGGGCAATCCCAACCAGGTCACCGCGCTCAAGAAGCTGGGATTGAAGTCGGTCAAGGACATCAAGGGGCATTCGGTGGCGATGCCGAACGGCGGCTCGCAGGTCGCGATGTTTCCGCTGGTGCTGGCCGCCAACGGCCTCAAGGAGACCGACATCAAGGTGGTGAACATGCCGCCGGATTCGATGGTGCCGTCGCTGCTGCAGGGCACCGTCGATGTCATCCTGGGCTCGGTCGATGCCTACGGCCCGCAGCTCAAGAGCATGAATGTCGAGACCGACAACTTCATGTTCATCGACTCCGGGGCGCCGACGGTCTCGACCTCGATCATTGCTTCCGAATCCTTCCTCGCCGCCCACCCCGACCAGGCCAAGGCCTTCGTCGCGGCCAGCCTGAAAGGCTGGTATGCCGCGCTCGACGATCAGCCGGCGGCCATCGCCGCCATGAAGAAGCTGTTTCCGGATGCCAATGACAAGCTGGCTCCCGGCCAGATCGACGCCACCAAGATCCTGATGTGCGTCAACCGCGCCAAATTCGTCGGCAAGGCCACGCCGGAACAGTGGAGCGATACCGTCAAGATTTTCGCGGCCATCAACGTGCTGCCGGCCGACGTGCCGGCGACGCAATACTATACCTACGACTATCTGCCGCCGGAGTTGGCGCTGCGGCCCTGCCCGCTCAAATAGGCCGGGTATTCGCCGGGTTCGAGAAAGTTCGACCACATGGCTTCAACCAACACGCGCGGCGTGCGCCTGGCGATCGACCGGGTCAACAAGGTGTTCGGCACCTTCGAAGCCTTGCGCCCGGTCACGGTCGATATCGAACCCGGTGAATTCGTTTCGGTCGTCGGCCCCAGCGGCTGCGGCAAGAGCACGCTGATGCTGATGGTGGCCGGCCTGCTCAAGACCAGCCGGGGCAGGATCAGCATCGACGGCAAGCCGTTGTCAGGTCCGATCACCGACGTCGGCATCGTGTTCCAGGACCATCTGCTGCTCGATTTCCGCACCGCCTTCGACAACGTGCTGCTGCAGGGCATCATCCGCGGCCTGCCGATGGAGCCGGTACGGCAACGGACGCGGGAATTGTTCGAACGCCTCGGCCTTACCGCCGCGGCACACCGCTATCCGCACCAGCTCTCGGGCGGCATGCGCCAGCGGGTCTCGCTGGCGCGTGCGCTGGTGTTGCGGCCGTCGGTACTGCTGATGGACGAGCCGTTCGGCGCGCTCGACGCCTTGACGCGGCTGCAGGTCCGCTACGACCTAGAGCAATTGTGGATGGCCGACCGGCCGACCGTGCTGTTCATCACCCACAGCGTCGACGAGGCGGTCGGCCTCTCCGACCGCGTGCTGGTGATGTCGCCGTCGCCGGGCCGTGTCGTCGAGGAACTGCGCATCGATCTGCCGCGACCCCGGCCGCTGACACTGGGTGAAGATCCGGCGCTGGCGCAGCACGCCAGGCGCATCTACGACCATTTTGCGCGGCTCGGCGTGATCCATGGCGCCGCCGCCAAGGCGTCGTGACGTCTGCGTAGCGACTTTACTTCGGCGCCGGCCCCGACGACGCGCGCGCCACGATTTCCGCGTCGCATTCGAATTCGGTGCCCTCGGCGCGCCCTTCCAGCAGCGCCGCCACATGGCGTCCGGCCCGGCGCCCGACTTCGTCGCTCAGGACCCGGACGGTGGTGATCGGGATCGGCAGTTCGGCCATGATTTCAATATCGTCGTAGCCGACGATCGACATCGCTTCCGGCACGCGAATGCCGAGTGCCTGGCTTTCCAGCATGGCGCCGACCGCGAGATAGCCGTTGCCGCAGATCACGGCGGTCGGTTTCGGATCAAAGCTGACGAGGCGGCGAAACAGCTCCCTGCCTTCGCGGATGGTCCAGCGTCCGACCGTGAAATGTTCCGGACGCACCGCCAGCGCACGTTCGGCCAGTGCATCGCGGATTCCCTGGGTGCGCGCCCTGGCACGATCGTTGGTGGCGGAATCCTGCGCGATTACGCCGAACCTGACATGGCCAAGGTCGATCAGGTGCCGGGTCAGGCGATAGAGCGCCTTGTGATTGTCAGGCCCGATCGAGGTACCGTGGGTCTTGGGGTCGTAGACGAACATGTTGAGCAGGGGTGTATCGTTGCGGGCCAGGAATTGATTCAGATCCGGATGATGCAGCTCGCCCACCAGCAGGATGGCGTCCACGCCGCGCTCGACGAATTTCTTGACCTGCCGGTATTCCTGATCGACATCGTATTCCGAACATGCCAGCAGCAGCGTGTAGCCGAGCCGCGTCAATTCGCTCTGCAAGCCGTCGATGGCGCGGGCGAAGTCGCCATGGGTAAGGGTCGGAAACACCGCACCGATCGCGCCGGTGCGCCGGGTGGCGAGCGCCCGCGCCGCGCCGTCGGGCACCCAGCCGAGCCGTTCCACCACCGAGGCGACCCGCTCCTGCAATTCGGGCGATACCAGTTCCGGATTGTTCATGGCGCGGGAGACGGTCGCGGTCGAGACGCCGGCGATTTCGGCAACCTTGCGCAGGCCGACGCCGCGCGATGCCCTCGATCCCCCGTTGCGTTGTCGACTCACTGCTGAAGCTCCCGTGCGCGGTGCGAGGATGATGGACGCCCTCATGGTTGACAAGCACCGGCTCAGGTCGCCATGTAACCGGTTACAACTTCAACCGGTCTTTCGTCAAGCTTGGGCGGCCAGGAGGGTGCGATGACGGCGCAGTGCCAACCGCTGGTGAATGGAGCGACCCGGCTGATCGGCATTGTCGGCGATCCGATTGCCCAGGTCCGCTCCCCCGAATTGTACAATTCCCGCCTGGCAGAACTCGGCGCCAATGCCTTGCTCGTTCCGTTGCATGTGCCGGCCGACCGGTTCGAGACCGCGATGCCGGCGCTGCTGGAGCTCGGCAACCTGGCCGGGATCGTCTTCACCGTGCCGTTCAAGCAGCGGGCCTTGGCCTTCGCGGATGAGATCCGGCCGGCGGGCGTTGAGGCCGGCGCGGTCAATGCCATGCGGCGCGAGGGCGATGGGCGATGGCTCGCAGACATGTTCGATGGTGCCGGCCTCGTGCGTGCGCTCGAAAAAATCGATGCGGCGCCGGCGCGGCGCAACGTGCTGCTGCTCGGCGCCGGCGGCGCCGGACGGGCGATCGCGATGTCGCTCGCCCGTGCGGGAGCCCGCAGCCTGACCCTGTTCGACCTCGATCGCCGCAAGCTCGAAGAACTCGCGTCCGACATCGCGCGCCTCCATCCGCGGTGCGGTATCGTTGTCGCTGAAGTTGTCGCGGCGGCCGGGCACGACATCATCATCAATGCGACGCCGGTCGGCATGGCGCCTGGCGATGGCCTGCCGACCCCGCTCGGACCGCTCGATCCTGCCTGCACCGTGTTCGACATCGTGCCGAAACCAGACGTGACGCCCCTGATGGCCTGTGCAACCAAGGCCGGCTGCCGGGTCGGCGGCGGCCGATTGATGATCGAGGGGCAGACCGATGCGGTGCTCGACTTCCTCGGCTTTGGACCGTAAGTCTGTTTGCGGCAGACGGCATTCGTATCGAAAAAAAACGCAGCCAAATTCTTTCGGGGGGCGGTAATGTTGACCAGACGCGCATTTGTCGCCGCCGTTGGCCTCGCGCCGCTGGCCGCAAGGCACGCCGCCCACGCCCAGGCCGCCTGGCCCAACCACAACATCCGAATGCTGGTCGGCTACCCGCCCGGTGGCGGCGTCGATCTCGTCGCCCGGCTGGTCGCCGACCCGATGAAGGACGCGCTGGGCCAGCCGATCGTCGTCGAGAACCGCGCCGGTGCGGCCGCCATGATCGCGGCGCAGGCGGTGGTGAGCGCCAATGACGGCGGCCATACGCTGTTGATGGCCGCGGCCGGCGAAGTCGCGGTCAACCAGCATCTCTACAAGGCCAAGATGCAATACGACCCGCTGGCGGATCTTACTCCCGTCGCACTGGCCGGCATCGTGCCCTGCGTCGTGGTGGTGAACGCGAAATCCCCGGTCAGAAATCCGTCGGATCTGGTCGCCTACGCCAAGGCCAATCCGGGAAAATTGACATTCTCCTCGTCCGGCGTCGGCAATCCGCAACACCTGGCCGGCGAATTGATGAACACCATGGCGGGCATCGACATACTCCACGTCCCTTATCGGGGCTCGGCGCCGGCGGTGACCGACGTCGCGGTGGGATCGATCACCATGAGCTTCTCCAGCCTGGCGGCGGCGCTGCCGCTGATGCAGGCCGGCGAGATCCGCGCGGTGGCCGTCACCTCGAAGCAGCGGATGCCGCAACTGCCTGACGTCGCGCCGCTGCAAGACGGACCGGGGTTGAACGGCTACGAGTTGCTGAACTGGTTTGCGATGTTCGCGCCCGCCTCGGCACCCGAGCCGGTCCTGGCGCGGCTGTGCGAACTCGTGCCCAACATCCTGCATGACCCCAGGATCACGGCCAAGCTCGAGGTGCAGGGCATCGTCGCCCGGCCGATGACGCGGCCAGCACTCAAGGCCTTTGTGCGGTCGGAAGCGGAGAAATTCGGCCACATCATCGAGGCCGCCCATATCAAGGCCGAGAACTGACACGGGTTTGCGATGTCTTCGCTCAATATACCGGACCGATGTTAGCGGCGCAGCAGCCCGCCGAGCGTACCGCGCACGATGGAACGGCCGATCGAACCGCCGAGCGAACCGCCCACCGCCTTGCCGAGATCGGCCGCCATGCCGCCCACCACCTTGTTGGTCACGGAGCGCGTAACGTTGCGCGTGATCAGCTGCCCGGTCGAAAGCCGGCCGCGCGATACGCCGGTGCCGAAAATGGTTCCGACGATGGCGCCGATCTTGTCGAGCACGCCGCCGCCGGTGCCGCCGGCGGCCGCGGCGGTGCCCGCCACCCGCTTCTGCAGGATCTCGTAGGCGGATTCGGAATCGATGGTGGTGTCGTATTTGCCCTTCACCGGGCTCTTGTCCATGATCGCCTTGCGCTCGTCCGGCGTGATCGGCCCGATCCGCGCCGTCGGTGGCCGGACCATGACGCGCTCGACCATGGCCGGCGTCCCGTTGCCTTCCAGGAACGATACCAGCGCCTCGCCCTTGCCGAGCTGGGTGATGACATCAGCGGTATCGAGCTTCGGATTGGGCCGGAACGTCTGCGCCGCGGCCGCCACCGCCTTCTGGTCGCGCGGCGTGAACGCCCGCAGCGCGTGCTGCACGCGGTTGCCGAGCTGGGCCAGCACCTTGTCCGGCACGTCGATCGGATTCTGGGTGACGAAATACACCCCGACCCCCTTGGAACGGATCAGGCGGACCACCTGCTCGATCTTGTCCATCAAGGGTTTCGGCGCGTCGTTGAACAACAGGTGCGCCTCGTCGAAAAAGAACACCAGTTTGGGTTTTGGCGGATCGCCCGCTTCGGGCAGTTCCTCGAACAGTTCGGACAGCATCCAGAGCAGGAATGTGGCGTAGAGTTGCGGCGACTGCATCAGCCTGTCCGCCACCAGGATATTGATCATGCCCCGGCCGTCGCTGTCGGTCCGCATGAAATCCTTCAGCGACAGCGCCGGCTCGCCGAAGAACTTGGCACCGCCCTGGTTTTCCAGCACCAGAAGCTGGCGCTGGATGGTTCCGACGCTCTGTTTCGAGACGTTTCCGTATTGGGTGGTGAGCTCGGCGGCATGTTCGGCGACAAAGGACAGGATGGCGCGCAAGTCCTTCATGTCGAGCAACAGCAGTCCCTGCTCGTCGGCCACCCGGAAAGCGATGTTGAGCACGCCTTCCTGCACGTCGTTGAGGTCCATCATGCGCGACAGCAGCAGTGGACCCATTTCCGACACAGTTGCACGCACCGGGTGTCCCTGTTCCCCGAACACATCCCAGAAAACCGTCGAGAACTGGTCGCCCTGGAACTTGAGGTTCATTTCCGCGGCGCGCTTGAGGATGAAATCCTTGGCCTCGCCCACTTCCGAGATACCCGAGAGATCGCCCTTGATGTCGGCCGCGAATACCGGCACGCCGGCGCGGGCAAAGCCCTCGGCCATGACTTGCAGCGAGACGGTTTTTCCAGTTCCGGTGGCACCGGTAACCAGGCCGTGGCGATTGGCCAGGCCAAGCGTCAGCCACGCCGGCGCCTCCCCCTTGCCGATGAATATCTTCTCGTCGGTATCGTTTATACCGGCGTCGGCCTTCGCAGGATCGGTGGTTGTCATTGCATATTCTCTTCGCGGACGATGCATCATGGTCGCCGCTGGTCGCAATCATACTTCATGTCGAGGTCCGTTTGAAACTGCTCCGCGCGATTTGCCACATCGTCGCAATCGGAAGCACGTCGTTCGGTGTATGTGTTCCGCGCCGGGTCAGAACCATGTGCGCTGTGCAGCAATTTCACGCGTCGACCATCTCGACTTTTGCATTGCTGCAACACTTTGCTCGCGATTGAAGATGAATTGCACTTTGGCGCGCCGTCCTCGCTTGTATTTCGCAAAAGAGCGGCTCAAGATAAAATCATAAGCAATGAGCCGGTGGGCAACCGGTAGAGGCGGGGCACGATGAACGAACTGGTTGAGCAGCTGACCGCCAAGGTCGGCCTGGATCGAGGCGTGGCTGAAAACACCATCGGCATCATCCTGGGTTTCCTTCGCAGAGAGGGTCCGGCCGACACGGTTCAGGCGCTGATCGACGAAATCCCTGGTGCACAAGCCGCGATTGATGCCTCGGGCACCGGTCGGGTGCTCGGCGGCTTGATGGGTGGCGGCCTGATGGCGCTCGGCGGCAAGCTGATGGGGCTCGGCCTCGGCATGGACGAAATTAAAAGTGTAGCCCGTGAACTTTTCAAGTTCGGCCGCGACAAAATCGGGGCGGATCAGATGGGCGCGATCATCGCAGGGACCCCCGGCCTCAGCCAATTCGCCTAAAGCACCTTCACCACATCGAGTACCATGACATACCCAATCTCGAAGATTGACGGCCTGACGGCCTTCGCCGCTTCCAAACTCAAATCGGCTGGCATTCGCACCATGGAAGGCCTGCTCGAAGCCGCGCGGACTGCCAAAGGCCGGAAAAAGCTGTCGGAAAAGACCGGTTTCAGCGAACAGCAGCTGCTGGAATGGGCCAACCTCGCCGATTGCATGCGGATACCCGGCATGGGCAAGGCCAAGGCCGAGTTGTTGCGGGCATCCGGCGTCAACACCGTTCGGGAATTCACCCATCGCAACCCCAGCCGCCTGGCGCAGGCCATGCGGGATGCCAACGACAAGCGCAAGCTGGTCCGGGTGCTGCCGTCGGAGAAAACCGTCGAGCAGTTGATCCAGAAGGCGCGCAAGCTGCCGCTGAAGATAACCTATTGAAGCATCATTTGAAGCCGCCTCACGCCGCCGGCCAAGCAAGAGCCTGAGGTTTCGCAAGCCTTGACTTACATGCCTGGACCGCGCAAAGCGACGGCATGATCGCGACCCATTCCCGACCTGTTGCGGCGGCACCTGCGGATCAAATGGTGTTGCGAACCTTGCTGTCCCGGCAGCTGCCGGCAGTGATGGGCGTGCTCAATATTACGCCGGATTCCTTCTCCGACGGTGGACGGTTCATGGCGCCGGAGCGGGCGCTGGCGCAGGCGCGGCGGATGATCGCCGAAGGCGCCGATATCATCGATATCGGCGCGGAGTCCACCCGGCCATATGGCGGCTCACAGCCGATCTCCGCCGCGGAGGAACTGCAAAGGCTGCAAGGCGTGTTGCCGGCCGTGGTCGCGCTCGGCACGCCGGTTTCCATCGACAGCATGAAATCCGAAATCGTCGCATGGGCACTCGGCCAGGGTGCACGGATCGCCAATGACGTCTGGGGGCTGCAACGCGATCCCGGCATGGCCGCGACCGTCGCCAGCCATGGCGCCGCGCTGGTCGCGATGCATAACCGCGACGATGCCGATGCCGGCATCGATATCATGGCGGACATCGCGGCGTTCTTTGCGCGGTCGCTGGCGATTGCGGCCGAGGCGGGCATTCCCGAAAGCCACATCGTGCTCGATCCCGGCATCGGCTTTGGCAAGACCCCCGGGCAAAGCCTGACGGCGCTGGCGCGGCTGGACCAGTTGCATAACTTCGGCCTGCCGCTGCTGGTTGGAGCCTCGCGCAAGCGGTTCATCAATAGTGTGGTGCCTTCGGAGCCCGATCAACGCCTCGGCGGCTCGATCGCGGCGCATCTCCTCGCCGCCAGGGCCGGGGCGCGGATCATCCGGACTCACGACGTGGCGGAAACCGTGCAGGCGCTGAAGGTGGCGGCAGCGATCGAGGACCTGACATGACCGATACCATCTTCATTACCGGGCTGGTCGTCCATGCCCGCCATGGCGTGCTGAAGCATGAGACCGAGGTCGGGCAGCGCTTCGTGATCGATCTGGAACTGTCGGCGGATCTTTCCGAGTTCCTCGCGCACCGACCGGTTGGCCGATACCGTTTCCTATGCCAACGTGGTGGCCACCGCGACCGCAGCCTTCAAGGACACCAACTACAAGCTGCTGGAACGCGCCGCCGGCGCGGTCGCCGATGCCGTGCTGGCCGCTTTCCCCCGCGTCAGCACGCTCAAGGTCACCGTGCACAAGCCGCACGCCCCGATCGCCGCCATTTTCGACGACGTTGGCGTGATCCTGACCCGCAACCGCGGCTAGTCTCGCCATGGCGGATGTCCTGATCGCGCTGGGCGGGAATGTCGGCGAGGTCCGCGCCACATTCAAAAAGGCGATCGCCAACATTTGCGGCATGGCCCAGGCGGTGCTCAAGGCGCGCTCATCCGACTACCTCACGCCGCCCTGGGGCGACGAAGCGCAGGACCGCTTTGTCAACGCCTGCATCGAGATCGAAACCAGCCTCGATCCGCATGCGCTGCTGTTCACCTTGCACAAGATCGAAAAGAAATTCGGCCGCGACCGCACCCGGGAACGGCACTGGGGTCCGCGCCCCCTCGACCTCGACCTGATTGCCTACGACGACGTCAGGATCGACAAGCCGGAACTCACGCTGCCGCACCCTCGCCTGTTCGAGCGCGCCTTCGTGCTGGTTCCCCTGGCCGAGATTGCTCCACAACGGATGATCGCCGGGCGCGGCGTGGCGGCCGCGCTGGCGGGCCTGTCCACCGAGGGTATCGAGCGGTTGCCCGACCTCGCCTGACACCAAACAACCGTTTGGCATGGGGACCGGCGCGTGGCATTTTCGGAAAGCCGGACCAAGAAGAACGCTCCAAGGAACACCCTGCCGAATGCCTGATGTTACCGACGACCTGCGGCTCGCCGCCGATTTCGCGCCGGCGAGCTATGACGACTGGCGCAAGCTGGTCGACGGCGTGCTCAAGGGCGCGCCGTTCGAAAAGCTGGTCGGCAAGAGCTATGACGGGCTGCGGATCGAGCCGATCTACCGGCGTGCCGCGGGCGCCGCGCCGATTGCCGGCCGCGCGGCGACGGTGCCCTGGCAGATCATGCAGCGGATCGATCATCCGGATGCGACGGTGGCCAATGCGCAAGCGCGGCACGACCTCGAAAACGGCGCCGACGGACTGACGCTGGTGTTCGCCGGCGCCAACGGCGCCCGCGGGTTCGGGTTGGAAGCCTCCGCCGAAACCCTGGAAACACTCCTCGACGGCGTCTTCCTCGACGCCGGCATCACCGTCGAGCTCGATTTCGGCCCGCAATCGCGCATGGCGCCGATCCATTTTTCCGAATACGTCCGGCAGCGCAATCTCGACTGCCGCCACTGCGACATCCGCTTCGGCTTCGATCCGATCGGCAGGTGGGCGGGGTGGGGATCGAGCCCGTTTGAGTGGCCGGAGCTCACGGCGACCATGACCAGCGGCATCAAGTTTCTCGCCGCGCACGGATTCAAGGGCCCGTTCGCGGTCGCCGACGGGCGCGTGATCCATGACGCCGGCGGATCGGAAGCGCAGGAACTGGCATTCGTGCTGGCGAGCGCCGTCGCTTATCTGCGCGCGCTGGAGAGCGCCGGCGTCCCGCTCGAAGAAGCCCGGAGCATGATCTATGCGCGGCTTTGCGCCGACGCCGATCAGTTCCTGACCATGGCCAAATTCCGCGCGCTGCGGCTGTTGTGGGCCCAGGTTGAGCAGAGCTGCGGTCTGGAACCGAAGCCGTTGTTCATCGCCGCCGAGACCGCCTGGCGCATGCTGACCCAGCGCGATCCTTATGTGAACATGCTGCGCGCCACCATGGCGACCTTCGCCGCCGGTCTCGGCGGCGCCAACAGCATCAACGTGCTGCCGCATACCCTGGCGATCGGATTGCCCGATGCGTTCGCGCGGCGCCTGGCGCGCAACACCCAACTGGTGCTGCTGAAGGAGTCCAATCTTGCCAGGGTTTCCGATCCCGCGGCCGGCGCCGGCGGCATCGAGGCATTGACTCGGGAATTGTGCCAGGCGGCGTGGACGCTGTTCCAGGAGATCGAAGCTGCCGGCGGCGCGTTTGCCGCTCTCGCCAGCGATCTGATCCAGCCCAAGGTCGCCGCAACGCGGGCGGCGCGGCAGGCAGCGATCGCCAAACGCCGGGACGTACTGACCGGCGCCAGCGAATTTGCCAATCTGCACGAGGTCCGCGCCACCGTGCTGAAGGCCAAGCCGGTCGAGCCGCCGCCGTTCGCCCCGCCCAAGCTGCGGTTCACCGCCCTGGCGCCGATCCGGCTGGCCGCGCCGTTCGAAGCGCTGCGCGACAAATCCGACCAGCTTCTCGCCGCTGCCGGCGCGCGACCGAAGATATTCCTCGCCAATCTCGGCGCCGCCTCCGACTTCACGGCGCGCGCGACGTTTGCGAAGAGCTTTTTCGAAAGCGGCGGCATCGAGGCCGTCGAGTACGAGCGCGTGCCGCCCTCTTCCCACCAGGTCGAAACCGGCGTCTCGCCTGACGCATTGACCGCGCTGGCCGCGGCCTTCAAGTCTTCCGGTGCCGCCCTGGCCTGCCTGTGTTCTTCCGACAAGGTCTATGGCGATCAGGCCGTGGCGGCGGCCAAGGCGCTTCAATCCGCGGGCGCCAGACATATCTATCTGGCAGGGCGGCCCGGTGTGCATGAAGCCGCCTGGCGCAATGCGGGCTTGCAGGACTTCATCTTCGCCGGCGCCGATGCGCTGGCAACCCTCAGCGAAGCCTATCGGCGAATAGGTTGACCATGACGTCGGAGACCAAATCCTTGCTGGCGGGCGGTTGCCAATGCGGCGCGGTACGCTTCGCCGTGTCAGCCGCGCCGCTGCGGGTCAGCATCTGCCACTGCCGGATGTGCCAGAAGGCCAGCGGCGCGCCGTTCGCCTCCCTGGCCGATATTCCGCTCGAGCACTTTTCCTGGACCCGCGGCAGCCCCGCCGCATTTCGCTCCTCCTCCATCGCCGAGCGCGATTTCTGCGCCACCTGCGGCACGCCCTTGAGCTATCGCCTGATCGGCGGCACCAGGATCGAGATCATGACCGGCGCGTTCGACCGCCCCGACCGGGTGGTGCCGACCCAGCAGTTCGGCTCCGAATCGCGGCTCGGCTGGGTGGTAGCCATCGCCAACCTGCCAAGCCAGACCACGCTGCAGAATTACGGCAGCGAAAAGCTCGAGAAGATCGTCAGCCACCAGCACCCGGACCATGATTGAAGGTTCGTTAAGCACAATGCGTTCGGCGACGGTCGGCGGCATCTATGGTAGAGTCGGCCCCCACATGGACCGGCGACATGACTTCCATCCTGGAACGGATCGGATACTTCCTCCTGGAGCTGCCGGCAGATTGGCTTGTGGGTGAATGGACGAATAGTCTGTCCAAGGATAACCGGCATGCTCCCGTGCAAAAGAGGGACATCCGCGATGACCCGTTTACAAGAAGAACCTCCACGATTTGATCGAGCGCCATCGACAGTTCGAGAAAAAAGATGAGCCGGATACCGGATTTTAGCAATATCGCCTTCGCAAAAGCGGCCGGCCCCTCAGCTGCCGCGACAGCCGAACCCTGGCTGACCCCCGAAGGCATTCCGGTCAAATCCGGCTACAGCGAAGCCGACCTCGACGGCATCGATTTCCTCGACACCTGGCCCGGCATCGCGCCGTTCCTGCGCGGCCCCTACCCGACCATGTACGTCAACCAGCCCTGGACCGTCAGGCAATATGCCGGCTTCTCCACGGCCGAGGATTCCAACGCCTTCTACCGCCGCAACCTCGCCGCCGGCCAGAAGGGCCTGTCGGTTGCGTTCGATCTCGCCACCCATCGCGGCTATGACTCCGACCATCCGCGCGTCGCCGGCGACGTCGGCATGGCCGGCGTCGCGATCGACTCGATCTACGACATGCGCACGCTGTTTTCAGGGATTCCGCTCGACCAGATGAGCGTCTCGATGACCATGAACGGCGCGGTTTTGCCGATCCTGGCGCTGTTCGTCGCCGCCGCCGAAGAACAGGGCGTGCCGCCGCAGAAGCTCTCGGGCACCATTCAGAACGACATCCTCAAAGAGTTCATGGTGCGCAACACCTACATCTATCCGCCGGCGCCCTCGATGCGGATCATCTCCGATATTTTTGCCTACACCTCGCAGAAGATGCCGAAATACAACTCGATTTCGATTTCCGGCTATCACATGCAGGAAGCCGGCGCCACGCAGGACCTCGAGCTCGCCTATACGCTGGCCGACGGCGTGGAATATCTCCGCGCCGGTCTTGCCGCCGGGCTCGACGTCGACCGCTTCGCGCCAAGGCTGTCGTTCTTCTGGGCCATCGGCATGAACTTCTTCATGGAAGTGGCCAAGATGCGCGCCGCACGCCTGCTCTGGGCCAAGCTGCTCAAGCCGTTCAATCCGAAGGATCCGAAGTCGCTGTCGCTGCGCACCCATTGCCAGACCTCGGGCTGGTCGCTGACCGCGCAGGATGTCTATAATAACGTGATGCGCACCACCATCGAGGCGATGGCGGCAACCCAGGGCCACACCCAGTCGCTGCATACCAACGCGCTCGACGAGGCGCTGGCGCTGCCGACGGATTTTTCGGCGCGGATCGCCCGCAACACCCAGCTGTTCCTGCAGCAGGAGAGCGGCACCACCCGCATCATCGATCCGTGGGGCGGCTCTTACTATGTCGAGCGCCTGACCCACGATCTCGCCGCCAAGGCCTGGGGCCATATCCAGGAAATCGAGGCGCTCGGCGGCATGGCCAAGGCCATCGAGGCCGGGGTCCCGAAACTGCGCATCGAGGAAGCTTCGGCCAAGACCCAGGCCCGGATCGATGCCGGGCGGCAGTCGGTGATCGGCGTCAACGAATACAAGCCGGTCAACGAGGCGCCGATCGACGTGCTCAAGGTGGACAATTCCACCGTGCGCCGGCTGCAGATCGACAAGCTGTCGCGGCTGAGGCAGGAACGCAGCCAGAAGGATGTCGATGCGGCGCTGAATGCCCTGACCCGCAGCGCCGCCGAAGGCAGCGGCAACCTGCTGGCGCTGGCGATCGATGCGGCGCGGGCCAAGGCGACGGTCGGCGAAATCTCCGATGCGATGGAAAAGGTGTTCGGCCGCCACCGCGCCGAAATCAGGTCCATCACTGGCGTCTACAAGCGGGAGGCCTCCACCATGTCCAACCGGGTCGAAAAGGTGCAGGCGCTGATCGACGCCTTCGAGGACGCCGAGGGACGCCGTCCCCGCATCCTGGTCGCCAAGATCGGCCAGGACGGCCACGACCGCGGCCAGAAAGTGATTGCCTCGGCATTCGCCGACGTTGGCTTCGACGTCGATATCGGTCCGCTGTTCGCCACCGCCGACGAGGCGGCGCGCCAGGCGGTGGAAAACGACGTGCATATCCTGGGGCTGTCGTCGCTGGCCGCGGCGCATCTCACCGCGGTGCCGGAACTGAAGGCGGCGCTGCATCGCCAGGGCCGCGATGACATCATGATCATCATCGGCGGCGTGGTGCCGCCGCAGGATTACGAGGCGCTGTACAAGGCCGGCGCCGAGGCGATCTACCCGCCGGGCACGGTGATCGCGGACGCCGCCGAGGAGCTGATCCAGAAGCTGAACGCCAGGCTCGGGCACAGCGCGGCTGCGGAGTGATGCGCGCGATGGTCGGCGCGAAACCACTCCTTTCATTTCATGGTTGATTCAATGAATTTTCCCCTGCGACTTTGGGTACTGACGATGCTGGCCGCCTTCGCGTTCTGCGGCGCCGTCGATGCCGCCGAGCCGAAACCCGACTTCGTCATCAAGAACAAGATCGTCGAAGCCGCCGTCCTGCTTGACGTCAGGATCAAGGCCGATCCGGCGCTGGCGGCTGATTGCCTGGCCGAGGGCCGGAAATGGGCGGAAAAAAACCGCGCCGAAGCCCAGGCCTCGCGCAAGCAGGATCCGGTGATGTTCCGCAACGGTCCCTGGAGCTTCTCCCGCAATTATGACACCCGCTCGGTGGTGGGCGGCCATTATATCTCGATCGTCAGGTCGGATTACCAGGACAGCGGCGGCGCGCATCCCAATTCCGACGTCGACACCATTCTCTGGGATTCGACAGCGAGGAAACGCATCAGCATCCGTCCGTTCTTCACCGAGACAGCCGACGGCGGGCCGACCATGAAGGCGATGCGAACGGAAATCATTGCCTCGCTCAAGGCCGAGAAGAAAAAGCGCGACGTCGAGGAAACCGCCGACATGGACTGGTACAAGGGCGTCGAACCCAGGCTTCTGAAGATCGGCGCGGTGACACTGGCGCCTTCCACCGAGAGCGGTAAAAGTTCCGGCCTCACCTTTCACTATCCGCCCTATGCCGTCGGACCCTACGTCGAGGGCGAGTATGTCGCCTTCGTGCCGTGGGAAAAGCTGAAACCCTATCTCACGGCGGAGGGCAGTTCGATCTTCGGCGGCGCACGGCCAAAGGGCGATGACGATCCGCAATGACCAATAAGGCAGCTGTCGACATTGAAGTGCTGGCGAAACAGCTGCGCGCAGGTCACCGTGCGGCGCTGGCGCGCGCGATCACCCTGATCGAAAGCCGGCGTGCCGATCACCAGGCGGCCGCGCGCGACCTGGTGCAGGCGCTGCTGCCGCTCACCGGAAAAGCGATCCGGGTCGGCATCACCGGCTCGCCCGGCGTCGGCAAATCCACCACCATCGACGCGCTCGGGATGTCGCTGATCGACCAGGGCCACCGGATCGCGGTACTGGCGGTGGATCCGTCTTCGGCCCGCACCGGCGGCTCCATACTCGGCGACAAGACCCGCATGGCGCGGCTGTCCGCCGCCGACGCGGCCTATATCCGCCCGTCGCCGGCATCCGGCACGCTCGGCGGTGTTGCGGCGAAAACCCGCGAGGCCATGCTGTTGTGCGAAGCCGCCGGCTTCGACGTGGTGCTGGTGGAGACCGTCGGGATCGGCCAGTCGGAGACCGCGGTCTGCGACATGACCGATTTTTTCCTGGCGCTGATGCTGCCCGGCGCCGGCGACGAATTGCAGGGCATCAAGAAGGGGCTGGTCGAGCTCGCCGACATGATCGCGGTCAACAAGGCCGACGGCGACAATATCAAGCGCGCCAATCTTGCCGCGGCCGAGTATCGCGGCGCGCTGCACATCCTCACCCCCCGCTCCGAGCATTGGCAGCCGCCGGTACTGACCTATTCGGCGCTGACCGGCACCGGGATCGCCGAGCTGTGGCAAAAAGTCCTTGATCATCGCACCGCCATGAAGGCGTCCGGCGAGTTCGCCGAACGGCGCCGCCAGCAGCAGGTCAAGTGGATGTGGTCGATGCTCGAACAGCGCCTGATGGCGCGGTTGCGCGCCGATGCCGCCATCCGCACCAAGGTGAAGCAGACCGAGGCCGCGGTGGCCGACGGCCGCATTACGCCTGCGGTGGCGGCCGAGCAGATTTCCGCACTGCTGAGGGACTGAGATGACCGCAAAACTCCGCCTGCTCATGACCGGCTTCGGCCCGTTTCCCGGTGCGCCGTTCAATCCCACCATGGCGCTGTTGCCGCGGCTGAAAGCGTTGCGCCGCCCGGCGCTCGGCGATGTCGAGCTGGCCACGCATATTTTTCCGGTGACCTACAAGGCCGTCGACCGGCAATTGCCGGAACTCGTCAGGCAGCACCGACCCCAGGGGCTGCTGATGTTCGGCCTCGCCGATCGCACCTCCTATATCCGGATCGAGACCCGCGCCCGCAACGCCGTCACCACGCTGTGGCCCGACGCCGATCGCAGCCACGCGCGCAAGGGATCGATCGTACCGGGCGTCGGCGCCATGGCGTTCGGCCCCCATACCGCGAAACTCCTGCGCGCCGCGCGCGCCACCGGCGTCGATGCGCGCGCCTCGCGCGACGCCGGCGCCTATCTCTGCAATTACCTGAGCTGGCGCGCCATCGAGGCGGCGCGCGCCGCCGATGGTCCGCTGCTCACGAGCTTCGTGCACGTGCCGCTGGTGGCACGCCACGGCGCGGCGCTGCGCGAAGGCGTGCGCCGCATCACGGCAGAGCAACTGGTGGACGCCGGCGAAGCCGTCTTGATGGAGATGGTGAAGCTGACACGCGCCGCGGCGCGGCAGCTATCCCCCCACGCGTGAAGCGTCATTAACCCTACCCCGAACAAAGCTTCGGTTTTTCCCTCGTCCACACCGTCCGCATCGCCATTTTTGCGTTACTCCATGCATGGAGACACAATCATGGACCTCGATCGCCGCCATCTGTTGAAGGTTTCCGCAGCCGGCATTGCCGGCGCGCTGGCGCTGCCCCGCGACGCCGCGCGCGCAGCACCCTTGACCTCGACGCTCGGGCGCGACGTCACGCAATATGGTGTCCGGCCGAACAGCCCCGACGATCAGACCCGGGCGCTGCAGCGCGCCATCGACGATGCCGCACGCGCGCACCAGCCGCTGGCATTGCCGCCCGGCATCTATCGCACCGGTCCGCTCGAACTTTCGAGCGGCGCGCAACTGATCGGCGTGCGCGGCGCGACCAGACTGCTGTTTGGCGGCGGGCCGTCGCTGTTCACATCCCGGGGCGGCAACAGCATCGGCCTCACCGGCCTGACCATCGACGGCGCCGGCATCACGCTGCCGACCCGGCGTGGCCTTGTGCATTGCCTGCACGGGCGGGATCTGCGCCTGACGGATTGCGAAATCACCGGCAGCGGCGGCAACGGCATCTGGCTGGAGAATGTTTCCGGCTCGCTCATGGGCAACATCATTTCCCGCGTCACCGGCACCGGCATCGTGTCGTTCGACGCGCTCGGCCTTCTGGTTGGGCAGAACACCATCCAGGACACCAGCGACAACGGCATCGAGATCCTGCGCACCGCCATCGGCGACGATGGCAGCCAGGTGATCGACAACCGGATCGAGGACATCAAGGCCGGTCCCGGCGGCTCGGGACAGTATGGCAACGCCATCAACGCATTTCGCGCCGGCAACGTCATCGTCCGCGGCAACCGTATCCATAACTGCGACTATTCCGCCGTGCGCGGCAATTCGGCGTCCAACATCCAGATATCGGGCAACAGCATCACCAGCGTTCGCGAGGTGGCGCTGTATTCCGAGTTCGCGTTCGAGGGCGCGGTGATCGCCAACAACACCGTCGACGGCGCCGCCACCGGCGTCTCGGTCTGCAATTTCAACGAAGGCGGCCGGCTCAGCGTGGTGCAGGGCAATATCATCCGCAACCTGTTGCCCAAGCGCCCGATCGGCACCGCGCCCGACGACGATGCCGGCGTCGGCATCTATGTCGAGGCGGACACTTCGGTGACCGGCAATGTGATCGAAAATGCGCCGTCGTTCGGCATCATCGCCGGCTGGGGCAAATATCTGCGCGACGTCGCCATCACCGGCAACGTGATCCGCAACGCCTTTATCGGCATCGGCGTCTCGGTGGCGCCGGGTGCCGGCACCGCACTGGTCAACAACAACATGATTTCCGCGGCACCCCGCGGCGCGGTGGTCGGCCTCGATCACGCAAAGCCGGTCACGCCGGACCTCGCCGCCGAAGGTGCCCAGCGTTTTGCCCAGGTGGTGATCGGGACCAACGCGGTGCGGTGAGCACCGCGCGGATGGTCAGAGCGCGTTGTGCAGCAAGGGATAGCGTTGCTGGATCGCGGCAAGGTCAGGCACCTGCTGCCGTGCAACGCCGTCGGCGGCCGGCGCCAGCTTCACCTGTTCCGGTAGCGCCGCCTGCGCCACAACCTGCGGTTCAGGCGCGGCTGGTTCGACGAGGATCTGCAGCGAGCGCGGCAGCGGCGGGCGAAGATCATCGCGCAGGATACTGGCGCGCCGTGGCGGCAGCGGTTTGCGCGCCTGGAGCCAGGAATTATCAACCGCCGAGTTGTCCGGCAACGCCTCCCGGCTCAGCAGCAGGCGCCAGGTTTCGACGGCGGCCTTGGCTTCCTGGATATTGTCCAGGAAAGCGACTTCGCTGTGAAAGCGGCGCCAGCGTCCGGTTTCGAACAGTTCGGTGAGGTAGTCCAGCCGCTGCTCGGCAAGCAGGCACCAGCGCGCGATGGTTTCGCGACCGCGCGCTACGTCGGTTCGGTTTGTCATGAAAAAGTCCGCCAGGAGAAGAACGGACGCGGACGCAACTTACGAATCGATTTAACGATACTTTCAATTCTCTTAACAAAACCTTTACATTGTCCAGTTGAGACAATTACCGACCATCACCAATCGATATCGGTTTTTCCCGCTATTCACAGTAGTTCCGCCGGGGGAACAGCAGGGCGACCGAACCAGGCAGGCCGCCAGCGCCGCGGCACAGCACGGCTGCCTAAGAAACAGGGCTTGCCAAGAAACCCGGATCTAAGTTTCGATCCCGCGACGCGATATCGAACCTCCCGACCTCAGGGCTGTTGGCCGGAGACTTTGGCGCGGATTTGGGTTGCGGACCTGACGGCACAGCCGGAAACGAAAGACCCGCCCGGGGGGACAACCGGGCGGGTCAAGCTATACCGGGCGCTGGGGTGGATGGGCGCTCGCGCCGAATACAGCCTCGTTGGGGAGGGATGTCCGCTCCCACACACCATTCGTCGCGGCACCCCCACCGGACGTTCAACGCGGCTCGAGATTTTTTCTTAACTATTTTGCAGGGCAGCTCTATTGCGCCGTCGGCTTGTCCGAAGCCATCGCGGGACCCGGTGGCTCAAGCGCCCGGGTCACCGGAACAGTCTGTTCTACCGAGACTTTTCGCGCTTCCGGGGTCGCGCCCGGCTGTTCCAGGGTGCGGGCCACGGGGGTCAACTCGCCGGGGAGCGCGGCGATGACCGCGGCATAGGCGTCGGCCTCGCCGGCACCAAACAGATCGTCGCGTCCGGGGGCACCGAGATCGCGAGCGGTCCGGGTCAGCACGGTCCGCACGCCTTCCGGCTTCAGGGCCGGATTGCGCTCGAGCACCAGCGCGGCGACGCTCGTGACATAGGCCGCGGAAAACGAAGTCCCTGAGGTCATCCAGTATTTGCCGTCGGGCGCGGGGAGGAAAATCTCGGCGCCCGGGGCGGCGACGGCGATATGGGCGCCGCGGTTGGAGGGGGCAAACAGCTTGTCCTGGGCGTCGGTGGCGCTGACCGCGATGACGTTGGGATTGGCCGCCGGATACAGCGGCGGCGATTTCGCTCCGGCATTGCCGCTGGCAGCAACCAGCACGATACCTTTGCTGGCCGTGGCCGCGATGCCGCGTTCGACCAGCGGATCCTTCGGCCCGGCGAAGCTCATGTTGACGATCTGGGCGCCGTGGGCGGCGGCATAATCCAGGCTTTTGACGATCACGAACGACGAACTCTCGGCGCCGGTGGACGCCACACCGAAAGCACGGATCGCCAGGATCCGCGCCTGCGGCGCGCCGCCCATCAGGTTGGCATGGGCGACGATGGCGCCGGCGACACCGGTGCCGTGGGCATGCGGGCCCTCCTTGCTGCCGAGCGCATCGAAGCTGTCGGCGATCGAACCCTTCAGTTCGGGATGCGCCGCATCGATACCGGAATCGATCACCGCGATGGTCACGTTGGCACCATGGGCCAGGGTATGGGCCTGCGGCAGGCGAAGTTTGGCCAGGGCGTATTGGGCGGGATCGCCTTCGCTCGGCACCACCACGGATGGCTGGTCCTGCAGAAAATAGCGGAAGTTCGGCTGTACCGAGCGCACCCTGGCGTCGGCCGCCAGTTCAGCCTGCACCGTCTCGACGGAACGGCCGTCGGTGATGCGGAACAGGTTCAGCGTTGAGCCGACCAGCGCGACGTCCTGCGAATCGATCCGCGCCAGGCGGTGGCCGCGCGCCAGTTCGTCGGCCTGGGCATCGTCGATTTCGACCACGACCTGGCCGGCGAAATAACGCAGGTTGACCGTCGCCTGCGGAGTGTTGCGACGCGGACCATTGGCGCGGCCGCGCTTGCCGGGACCACCCGTTCCGCCGTCGTCGACCACGACGATCCGGCTGTTGCATTCACCGTCGACGGTACGTTTGACGTCGTCGCAGCCCGGATACCGGTTGTGGGAATAACGCTGATACGGAAGCCTGGATTCGAGCAACCCGAGCCGCGCCGAGGTGTTGGCGCTGATCACCCGGGCAGCCGGGCCGAGCCGGCCGACCGAGACCGCGACATTGGTGTGGGCGGTAATGCTGTGGCCGGTAATGCTGTGGGCGGCAATGCTCGGACCGGCGCGGCCGACGGAGGAGATCGTCGGCGCCCGGGATGAAATATTGATGCTGGGCGAGCGCATCATGCCCTGGGCATGGACCGCCGACGTGCCGAGCCACCAGCCGAGAGCGGCGAGCGGCAGCGAGGCTGCGATCAGTGCGAAAACGGCGACGCGACGCGCCACCGGGCGGCCGGTGTCACGATGCTTGACCATGGAACCTCCTCGCACGCCCGACGAGACGCCAAGCTTGAACCGACATCCCGCTGCGGCTTACTGCGCAGCCACGGCCAGGCTGATGATCTTTTCGTTCTGCAGCCTGGTCATCAGCGCGGCAACATCCTGCGGCGACATGGCATTACCGGCAAATTGCAGCCGAAACATGCCGCTCTGGGCGCCGTTGACGATGGAGGCATGGTAGGTGTCGAGGAAGGCCGTGATGTCGGCGACCCGGGCATCCGGCGCAAACCGCACCAGCGCGAACGGGCCGGCGGCACGCGGGGTGCCCGAGAGCGAGGCGGTCTGGAACGTACCGCTGTTCTTCATCAGCACGGCCCCGATCACGCCGGCCTGCAACAACAGCGCCAGCGCACCGACCGCCGCCGTGGTAGCCAGCGTCCGCGGCGACAGGCTGGCGAAAAACCCGGCGACCCGGCTGGAAATATTGAACGACGGATAGGCCCTGCGGGCCGGTTCGGCATCGATCGCCGCGAACAGTTTCTGCATCGCCCGCGCCGACGGCGCGCCGAGGCTCTCGTTGAGCAGGATGGTTTCGGCGTATTCCTCGCGGATCGCCGCGTACTGGCGGGCCAGCTCGGGATCGGCGGCGAGCGCCTCGTCGACGCGGCGCGTATCGCGCGCGTTCAGGGTGCCGGCGGCGTGGAAGGGCAGCAGCGCCTCGATCTCGCCGGGCTCCTGATCGTCAAGCTTTTTGCTCATTGCCATCATGGCCAGCCTCGCTCTACGCCGGCTGCCTTGAGCAGATCGGCCAGTTTCTTGCGCGCATAAAACAGGCGCGTCTTCACGGTGTTCTCCGGAATCCCGACAATCTCGGCCACTTCTTCCACCGACTTTTCGTGGTAGTAGACGAGATCGACGATCTCCCGATGGTCTGACGAAAGCGCGCTCAGGCACTTCCGCAACGCTTCACTCGTATCCTTTTTCTGGACGGCGACTTCCGGATTGTCGGAAGTGTCCTCGATCGCCAGAGCGGTCTCGTCATCCAGTTCGGCGTCCTTCCTGCGCCGCAGCGCAGACAGGGCCTTGAAACGCGTAATGGCCAGCAGCCAGGTCGAGACGGCAGAGCGGCCTTCGAACTTGCCCGCCTGACGCCATACGTCGAGAAAGACCTCGCTGATGAGATCTTCCGCGACCTGTTCGTTACGAACGAGCCGCAGCCCGAAACGGAACACCCTGACATGATGCCTTCCGTACAGCACCTGCATGGCAAGCCGGTCGCCTTGAGCAATCCGCGCGATCAGGACGTCGTCCGAGGTCGCCTGTGTCGCACTCAATGGCCGTCTCGCAAGGTTGGTCGGGGTGAAGTGACGCAAGGTTCGATAGACAAAGCAAATCTTCTCAAATATTCCGTGTAAAAGCGCAGATCTGTGATTTACCGCACGCAAGCTGATTCCTTATAGCGCGAACCACCTTGGCGCGAACCGGCCATGCCGTAAAACCGCAAGGATTGTGGTATCATAATACGGTAAATTATTTCCCCACCGCCCTACGGGAACCTAGCCAAGAGCCGGCTGCCAAACCAGCCTCGTCTGCACCGTTCGCGGGATCGGTCAGGCGCCTTCCCCGCTGTACCCCGGTCCGCCGCGCGACGGAATTGTCGTTGCGAAACATGGCTGGTAGCAGCACGAGGTCGATCCGGCGCGCGGCGCAAAAGATACCAAACCTAAAGGCTTTGCCCCGTAAAGTTCCCTACCCGGCATTCCATCCACGGCAGAAAATGAGCAGCCTCGCCCCATCGCTTGAAGGCCAGAATTCTGACGGGACGGTCGTGCGCGAAAGCGATCTGACGTCGGACCTTCTCAAGCGCCGGGTCGGCCGCCGCCGCCAGATGCTGATCATCCAGGCCGGAAGCTACGCGCTCAATTCGACGGTGCTATTGATCTATGCCTATGCAGGCGCGCTGCCGGTCGCGATCCCGTCCAGCTACTTCCTGAGCGGCATCATGCTGACGGGCTTTTTCGCCGTGCTGTCGGAAACCCATTTCAACGACAGGTTCGAGGATCACTATCTGACCTCGTTCCAGATCGCCGCCAATATCGCGCTCCAGCTTGGCTTCCTGGTGGCTGCGCCCGAGATCGGGTATGCCTTCATCAGCTTCCTGTTCCTGGCCTTCGGATTTGGTGCGCTGCGGATGACTTCCCGCCAGGCGGTGGTCGCCTGGTGCCTCACCGCGATCGGCGTGATCCCGGTTTTTCTTTTCTCCACCACGCCGATCGGGATGCCGGTCTCGACCCCGCTGGAGCGTCTTGCCGCGATGTTGTCGTTCGTGATCACGATCGGGCAGTGCGCGTTCGTGGGCCTCTACGGCTCCAGCCTGCGGACCATGCTCTACAACCGCAGCGTCGAGCTTCGCAGCGCCTATAAAAGGATCGAGGAGCTGGCCGAACTCGACGAACTCACCGGCTCGTTCAACCGCCGCTGCATCATGCGGATGCTGGAGGACGAAATCGCGCGCTGCCGCCGCACCAGGACCCCCTGCTCGGTCGCCCTGATCGACCTCGACTGGTTCAAGCGCATCAACGACGCCCACGGCCATCCGACCGGCGACGAGGTGCTGCGGACCTTCGCCATCACCACGTTCGCCAACATTCGCGCCGTCGACCGGTTCGGCCGCTATGGCGGCGAGGAATTCCTGCTGGTGCTGCCCGATACGCCGACCGAAACCGCGGCGCGCAGCCTCGACCGCCTGCGCGGCATCATAGCCGACCTCGACTGGAGCGCCCTGTCGACCGGCATGACGGTGACGATCTCCGCCGGGATCGCCACGCTCGGCCGCGATGAAACACCCGACGCCCTCCTCGCGCGCGCCGATTGCGCGCTCTATTCAGCCAAGGAGCGCGGGCGCAACCGCATCGCCTGCGCTTGATATATTTTTTTAATCAGTCTGGAAACGTAGAACGCGTCTCCGGTTCATTGCACGAATACTCCAGGACAGAGTCATGAGTTCGAAATCAAAATCGTCAAAATCGGCCGCCGCTTCCCTCAGCCTGCTCGACGAACTCGAGACCACGCTCGCCCACGGTACCGTGGCGCGGCGGGTTGAGACGCTGCGCCGCGTCACCGACCTGTTCCTCAACAGCGCCGATGACTACACCGACGCGCAGGTCGACGTTTTCGACGACGTCTACGACTGCCTGATTCAAAGCATGGAGGAGTCGGCGAAGGTGCTGCTTGCCGAGCGGCTGGCCCTGGTTCCCACTGCGCCGCCGCGGATCATCCGCACCCTCGCCTTCGATGACGAGATCGATGTCGCCGGTCCCGTACTGTCGCAATCCGAGCGGCTCGACGACGCCGCCCTGATGGCCAATGCGCGCACCAAGAGCCAGCGCCACCTGCTGGCAATTTCGACCCGAAGGCAGCTGAGCGATGCGGTGACCGACGTGCTGGTCGAGCGCGGCAACGACGCGGTGATCGAAAGCGTGGTCGGCAACCCCGGCGCCGAGTTCTCCGAACAGGGCTATACCCGCCTGGTCACCCGCGCCCAGGGCAACGACAGCATCGCCGCTTGTCTCGGTCTGCGGCCATCCATACCGCGGCACCATTACCTGAAACTGATCGCCAAGGCCTCGGCTTCGGTGCGCGCCAGGCTCGAAGCCGCCAACCCGAACGCGTCGAAAGACGTCTCGATGGCGGTGCGCGAGGTGACGCGGCGCGCCCGTTCAGCGCCGTCGGCCATGACGCCGGAAGCCACCATCGCCCATGGCCTGGTCAAATCGCTGTACGAAGACGGCCGGCTCGACGAGCATCAGGTCGCAACCTTCGCCGCGGCGAGAAAGTTCGACGAAACCAACGCCGCCATCGCCGCGCTGGCAAATGTAACGGTAACTATGGCCGAGGCCGTGATGATCGAGGACCGCGCCGAGGGCGTTCTGATCCTGGCGAAGGTCGCGGGCCTGTCGTGGTCGACCGTCAAGGACATCATCGACATGCGCGCCGAGCTGTCGGAAGGCGAGCCGCTCGATCTCGAAGTCTCGAGAAAGACCTACGAACGGCTGCGGGTATCCACTGCGCAGCAGGTGTTGCGCTTCCACAAGATGCAGGAAGGCGCAGCACCCGCCCCGGTGTAGCCGGCGCGACGCTCCTCAAAATCGCAGCAACTTCGATCCGGCCAGCGCGCCGATCGCGGTCACCAGCGCAGCGGCCAGGGTGTACCAGGTCGCGACGAACAGCGGCAAATCGTCGTTGCAATGCGCGGCATAGAGGGTCGCGGCCAGTCCCGCCGACAACAGGCCGGCCAAGGCACCAGCCAGCGCGGGGCGCGCCGGCGCGCCGTGACGCAGGCCGAACAAGGCCGCCGCCAAGAGCGGCAGCGAGAAGGCCGGGATGGCGGTGAGGCAGACCCGCGAATTGGATCCGATCAGGCGGGTCATCATCGGCAGCCGCTGCGGCATCATCATCTCGCCGGTGATGCCAAGCCCGAGAATTCCCACCGGAAGCAGCAGCCACCACGCCCGGCCGCGCAGCGACGCCTCCGGCCGCGACAAATGCAGGCTGATGGCGATCGCCGGCACGGCCAACGCCAGCGTCACCACGAATTTCAGGTCGAAGAACGGATTATGCATCGCGGTCATGACGTCGGGGCGGATGCCGAGCGTGGTCAGGAGCATCGCCGCCGAAACCGGCAGCGCGATCAGCAGCGCCTTGGCCAGGACCATCCCGACCGGGCGTTCACGGCTGTCGTTGTCGGCGGCGAGCGTTTCAATCAGTCGATCGGTTTCCATGGTCATTCCTTCCGCAGCCTGGCGGCGAGGCCGGCAAGGCCGCGATGCAGCGCCACCCGCACCGCGCCTTCGCTCATCGACAGCTTCGCCGCGGTCGCCTTGATCGACGCGCTGTCCACCGCGATCGATTGCAGCACATCGCGCTGGCGCGGCGGCAAGCCCTCGAGATGAACCGCGACTTCGCTCGCCGGTACGGTCTCGGTGGCGGGTTCGCTCGGGATCGTCTCGGCAAAATCGTCGATGTTGACGAACACCCGGCGGCCGCGGCGACGCAGCGCATCGATCAGCTTGTTGCGGGCGATCGCGAACAGCCACGGTGCGAACGGCGCGTTGGCGTCCCAGGTATGCCGTTTCAGATGCACCGCGAGTAAAATATCCTGCACAATATCCTCGGCTTGGTCGACCGCCTGCCCGGCACGGGCCAACCCGCGCCGCGCCGCGGCCCGCAACACCGGCGTGACGGACCTGAGCAGACGGTGATACGCGACACTGTCGCCTGCGTTGGCCGACCGCATCAGGTCGGTCCACTCGTCTTCACGTCCGCGCACGCGCGCTCCTGCCAAACAATTCGCTCATTTTTTCAATTTGTTACGCCGAGCCGGCTCGATCACGAATTCGTGATCCAGAGATTCCCCAAAGCCAGACCCCAAGTCCACGGTCATGCCGATGGCAGCAAGGCGACCGGCACTGACCCGCGACCTCACAGCTCCGCACCGCACGCCTCTTAACATCGTTCGTGGCGATCTGACACCTGCGCACCGGGCGGCATGAATTCCTAATTGCCCCGTTTCTGCCGGACTCGGCGCAGCGCCCGCCACAAGATTCCCTTTTTCTGCCGTGCTGTGGACACGGCGGGAGGGCTCTTTTGCATGCGGGGGCGGGCAAACGGGGAGATTGCCAATGAACATCAAGGCCAGCGGGCGCTCGGCATTGATCATTACTGCGGGATTCTGGCTGTGTTTCGCGGGACCGATGCGTGCGACTGAAACCAACGCGCGCACACCCAATTCGACCGCGAAGACCGAGAGCGCCACCGGCGCCCCGGTGGTTCTGACCAGGCAGCATACCAAGAAGCAGGCCACGGCCCACTCGCGCAATTCCAGCAAGACGGCCAAAACGTCGGATGGCAGCAAGACCGCGGACGGCAAGAAGGCCGACGAGACCGCAGCCGAAGACGCCGCGCCGGCCAACATCCCGCCGTCGGTGGCCAATGCCAACGCGCAACTGCAGACCGGCGACACCGCTGACGCCGCCGCGAAGAACATGTCCACCCAGGCGGACAACCTGCTGAAGAATGCCCAGCAGGGCCCGGTGCCGGCCGACGTTGCGGCGCCGACTACCCAACTGGTCTCGGCCGATCAACTCAACGAGGTCGATCGTTCGCTGAGCGAGGAAAAGCCGCCGCCGACCCTGGCGATGGCGGTGACGCCGACATCCAGCGCCAGCAATGACGATTCCACCTGGGGTCAGACCTCCCTGATCGGAAAGATCTTCATCGCCTTCGGCGGTTTGCTGACATTGGCCTCCGCCGCCCGCATGTTCATGGCGTAGCCGCCAGCCCATCGGTGCACATCGCGCCGGCCTTGCAGCCGGTGCGGTCTGCGGGCACATTGCGCGTGACCGCCTTTCATCGTCACGCGCAATTTTCGGAATCCACCATGAGCCGCTTCGAGCACATCATTGTCGAGCGCAAGGGCGCGGTCGGCGTCCTGACGCTGAACCGCCCGAAGTTGCTCAATGCCTTGTCGTTCGCCGTGTTCAGGGAGATCGCCGTGGCGGTCGACGATCTCGAAGCCGATGACGGCATCGGCTGCATCGTGGTGACCGGCAGCGAAAAGGCCTTTGCCGCCGGCGCCGACATCAAGGAGATGCAGCCGAAAAGCTTCATCGACATGTTCGGCAGCGATTTCACCGCGATCGGCGGCGACCGCGTCGCCCGATGTCGCAAGCCGACCATCGCGGCGGTGTCCGGTTATGCGCTCGGTGGCGGCTGCGAACTGGCGATGATGTGCGACATCATCATCGCCTCCGAGACCGCGAAGTTCGGCCAGCCCGAAATTACGCTCGGCACCATCCCCGGCATCGGCGGCACCCAGCGCCTGACCCGCGCCATCGGCAAATCGAAGGCCATGGACCTGTGCCTGACCGGCCGCATGATGGACGTCGACGAGGCCGAGCGCGCCGGTCTCGTGAGCCGGATCGTCCCGGTGGACAAGCTGATCGACGAGGCGCTGGCGATGGCGGAGAAGATCGCCGCGATGTCGCAGCCCGCCGCCGCCATGGCCAAGAGCGCCATCAACCGCGCCTTCGAGACCCCGCTCACTGAGGGCCTTCAGGTCGAGCGCGACCTGTTCCACTCGAGCTTCGCGCTCGAGGATCGTTCCGAAGGCATGGCGGCGTTCGTCGAAAAGCGCAAGCCGGTGAACAGGAACAAGTAGGCTCCGTCGTGACGGGTCACTTCTGATCGAGATGCCAGGCGCCGTCCCAGTCGTCGGCGGGTGGATTGGTCTGGAAGTTTTGCGCCCGCTCGGCAAAGGCAATGGAGGGGCCGTCGTCCGGAGCCAGCGCGAGCGCGGCCTTGAACGCGGTGAGTGCTTGGTCGAAGCGGCGCGCGCGATAGGCAGCGAGACCTTCGCAATAGTGGTCACGCAGTGACACTTGTTGCGGCGTCAAGGCACCCTTCGGTCCCATGATCTCATAGACCGCCTGCGGATGGCTCTGGCCCATCACCACCAGCCGGTCGATCTCGCGGGTCTCGATGCTGTCGCCGGCCGCCGCGACGGTGGGTTCGGACAGCAGCGAGCGGGTGCCGTAAAACCGGTTCGCGCCCTCGAGACGCGACGCCAGATTCACCGTGTCGCCCATCACGGTGTAGCTCATCATGAACTCCGAACCGATGCTGCCGACCAGCGCCTCGCCGGTGGCGATGCCGATCCGCAGGTCGCATTCCATCGGCAGGTTGCGGACGCCAAGCAATTCGGGCAGTTCGGTGCGCAGCGCGGCGACCCGTCCCAGCATGTCGACCGCGGCGAGACAGGCGAAGGAGGCCTGGTCCGCCGCATCACAGAACGGAGGGCCCCAATACGCCATGATGGCGTCGCCGATATATTTGTCGATGATGCCGTGATGACCGCGGATCGGCTCGGACATGATGGTCAGATAGCGGTTCATCACCTTGACGAGGCCCTGCGGCGTCATGCCTTCGCTGAGGCCGGTGAAGCCCCGCATATCGCAGAACATCACGGTCATCACCCGGCGTTCGCCCGTAGTGATGGCGGCACCGGAGCGGTCGATCAATCCTTCCACCACCTGCGGATCGATGTAGCGGCCGAACGTCTCCCGGATCTGCTCGTTCTGACGCAGCTTCTCCACCATGCGGTTGAACGCGGCCGACAACTGGCCGATTTCGTCGCGGGTCGCCACCGCGACCGCGCCGTCGAGATCGCCGGCTTCGACCTTGCGAGTGCGCTCCAGCAGGTGCAGCACCGGACGCGCAATACCGTCGCTGACCAGGATGGCGATCAACAGTCCGACGATGGCGGCCAGCACGGTCGCAACCGCCGATACCATGATGGCCTGGCGCTGCTTGCCCATGGTCACCACGGCGTCGAACCGGACCTGCTTCATCATGTCGGCACGGATGCCCTCGATGGCGCGGGTGAATTCGTCGCGCAGCGCGTCGACCCGCGCCAGGGCGCGGCGCACTTCGACGAAGTCCCGGTTATCGAGCAGCGACAGCAACTGGGCGTTTTCGGCCTTGAGTTGACGGCCGAAATCGGCAGTCACTGCCTCGATCCGGGATTCCACGCGCGCCATCCCGACATAGTCGGTGTCGGTGGCCGGATCGTCGATGACGGCATTGATCAGCTTGCGGGCGGCCTCCGCCTCGCGGTCGATCTGCGGTCCGGTGGCTTCGAAAGCCTTCAGGCGCTCGGCATAGCCGGCCTCGTCCGGGGGCGTCTGCATCCTCGAGATGACCATGCGGCGCATGGCAAGCGAGCCTTCGAGCGAATGGATGTTCATCCGCGCCAGGGTGGCATAGGCTTCGACATACTTGGTGCTGAGTTCGTCCAGCTGACGGGCGACCCGGCTCGCCATCACCATCGACAGCGCCGACGTGGTCACCATCAGGATGATCAGTCCCACGGCGATGCTGACGATTTTCCGCTTGATCGACTGCCGGATCATGGCTTCCCTAAAGTGGCGCGGCTGCGCTGCAATGCCGCGGCGACCAGCGCCCGGTAGATACGTTCCGAAATATTGCCGGGCTTGTCGAGGCCGAGCCGCGCCAGGCAGGCGCCGTCGCCGTCATCGGGCTGGCGCAAAAGGCCTTCCCACAGCAGTCCCGGCAGGTGCCGCGGCGAACGCGTCGCCTCCTGCAGCAGCTGCAGCGCCGGGATCAGCCGCTGCTCCACCTCGGTGAAGTCGCTGCCGAACGGGAATGCCGGCAACAGGCCGGCCTCGCGCGCCGGCCGCAGCGCGCCGGCGATCCGCGCCGGGGTATTGTCGCGATGGGCCGCCGGGATTTGGTACTCCCGCCTGAGCTTGCCGGCATCCTTGGCCTTCCGCATCAGTTCGACCTGAAACCGCGAATCCGTGACCGCCAGCATCGCCGCGATCACGTCGGCGTCGGATTTGCCGCGCAGGTCGGCAACGCCGTATTCAGTGATGATGACGTCGCGCAGATGGCGCGGAATAGTCGCGTGGCCATAGCTCCAGCGGATGTTGGAAGCGGCCCCGGCACCGGCCTGCCGGGTCGATTCCACGGTCAGGATCGAGCGCGCGCCTTGAAGGGCAAAGGCCTGCGCCACGAAATTGTACTGGCCGCCGACCCCGCTCACCACCTGGCCGTCGTCGAGACCATCCGAAATCACCGCGCCCAGCAGGGTCGCCATCATGGCGTTGTTGACGAAGCGGGCGTTGAGGCGGCCGCGGCGCTTGTTCGCCTCGTCACCGTAGAGTTCGTTGGTGTAGGACACCGGCATCATCTGGATGCGCTTGAGCTGGTCCGGTGGCATCTCGCGCAACGCCCGGTAGAACGATTTCGGACCGACGAAAAACGCGCCGTGCAGCACCACGCCATCGACTTCGCGCTTGAGAACGCCGGCATCGATCAGGCCGAGAAAGGCCTCGAATACGATTTCGCTGACGCCGTAGAGGCCGGTCTGGAACGATCCGGTTTCCGGCGATGACAGCGAGCCGCCCGGCAGCCGCCGCAGGATGCGCTTGAACTGCGCGTTGTCGCGGTGGCGCAGGATCAGCCCCTGGGCCAGCGCGTCGCCGACCTGGCCGATGCCGATCTGCAGCGTGCCGCCATCGCGCACCAGCCCCGCGGCATGCAGGCCGATGGCATATTTGGTGTCGGTGATCGGCTCGGACGGCGGCGCGAACAGCGGAAAGTCGGTGGCCGGACTGTCGAGCACCGCGGAGAATTCATCGGCAGCGAGGTCGCCCTGCCCCGGCATGAACGGCAATTCCGAATTGACCTGCGCGACGAGCTTGAACGCGGCACGACCCTCGCTGCGCGCGCGCAGCAGATCCAGCGTGGTATCGGTGTTGCAACTCAAACTGTAGCGCGTCACACCGCCCTCGACGCGTTTCGCCACCAGCTGGGTAATGACATTGAGCCCGCGCGCCAGGATATAGGGTGCGGCGTGGGTGTAGTTGGCGGAAATGTAGTGCTGCTGCGCGAACGGGACATGCAGCCATCGCCCGGCCAGAAAGAAGAACTCGAACACCTCCACATTGGGCGGCAGCGCGCCGGCGCGCAGCGCCTCGGCATAAGCGAGATCGGGATAGCCGCCGAACAGCCGATCGATCACCGGGGCCATGAAGCGGCGCTCCAGCAGGTTCGACGGCTGCGGCTTTTCCAGCGTCAGCGCGGAGAATAACGTCAGGTTGATGCTGCGGTCGGCACAGGCGCGCCGATACAGCGCATTGACGATGTGATTGGCCTTGCCGAGCCCGAGCGGCAATCCCACCACGAGGTTGGGGCCGACGTCCCGGACGATGTCCTCGGCGATCGCCTCGGGGTCGGAAAACATTTTCGGCATCGAAATTCCTACCCCGACGACGCGACCATGGTATCGGCGCGCCGAAGCCGCACACCCGCGCTATTCCGCTTCAGCATCCTCTATCCTGATCCCGCGTCCCGCACGAAGACTGTTCCGCGCCTGTTCGATACGACGCAGGAAACGCGGATCATGCTCAAGACGGTATTCGAACCAGTCTTCTTCCAATTCGAAGCCGATCAGCAAGCCCGCCGGCCTGCCGTGGCGGGTGATCACGATCTCCTTCGTCGCTGCCTCCCGAAGAAGGCGCGACAGATCGCCCTTGATTTCCGAAAGGGGGCCTTGCTTCATTCCAGATCTGCGAACTGTGCGAGCCATGACTCGGCCTCCGATTTGGCCGCGATCGTCAGAACCTCGACGGTCGTGCCGGAAACGTCCAACGCTACCGCAAGCCCGTCATATCTGGAAACCGGCAGCGTCTTGAACGGACACGGCAATAGGGCCTTCGGGCAACACCGTTTCAAGAAAGTCAGCCGGGCCCGGGTTTATCCCCGGGACGGTTTGCCTGCGGCGGCAACGCCCTCTAAACAGGGGTGTTGGGGCCTCGGCCGGGGGCGGATAGCCGGTTTTGCTGCGGGATCACATGGTTTGGCGTGCCGGAACAGCGGGCCTGATCGCTAGGCACATGCTTTCTTGGAGCATCCGCCTGGGCGTCGTGGCGTGCGCCGGATTTGCCACGCCGGGATGGACGCCTGCCGCACGGGCGGAAACCGTCGCCGAAGCCCTGGTCAAGGCTTACCAGAGCAACCCGCAGCTCAATGCGGAGCGGGCCCGGCAGCGGGCTACCGACGAAAATGTGCCGCAGGCGATGGCCGGCTACCGGCCGCAGATCGTCGCCAGCCTGAGCGGCGGCTTGCAGGCGGTGCGCAATCTGTTGCCCGACAACACGGTGCAATCCGCCACCCTGAAGCCGTGGATCATCGGGGTCACGGTGACCCAGACGCTGTTCAATGGCTTCAAGACCGCCAACAGCGTCCGCGTCGCCGAGCTGCAGGTGCAGTCCGGCCGCGAGGCGCTGCGCAATGTCGGACAGGGTGTGCTGCTCGATGCCATCACCGCCTACAGCAACGTGCTGGCCAACCAGTCGCTGGTCGAGGCGCAACGCTCCAATGTGGCGTTCCTGCAGGAAACCCTTGGCATCACCAACCGGCGCCTCAGGGCCGGCGACGTCACCCCCACCGACACCTCCCAGGCCGAAGCCCGGCTGAGCCGCGGTCAGGCGGACCTCAACGCCGCCGAAGTGAATTTCGCCATCAGCCAGGCGACCTATACCCAGGTGATCGGCAATGCGCCGTCGCGGCTGGCGCCGGCCCAGCCGGTCGATGGCTTGCTGCCGCGCAGCCGCGAGGCTGCCGTCGATCTCGCCTTCCACGGTCATCCCGCCGTTACCGCCGCTGGGTTCGACGTCGACGTGGCGTCGACCACGATCCGGGTCGCGGAGAGCAGCCTCTATCCCACCGTGACGCTGCAAGGTAACGCCAGCCACAGCAGCGACTCCGACCAAACGCTCGGCACCTTCCGCACCGACCAGGCCCAGATCATCGGCCAGGTCACCGCCCCGATCTATGATGGCGGCACCGCGGCATCGCAAACCCGGCAGGCCAAGGAGCTTGCCGCGCAAAGTCGCCTCGTGCTCGACCAGGTGCGCAGCCAGGCGCGGACCGCGGCGGTCGGCGCCTGGGTCGCCAACGAAGGCGCCAAGATTGCCGTCACCGCGGCGGAATCCGAAGTGCGCGCCGCCGCCGTGGCGCTGCAGGGTGTGCAGCGGGAGGCGCAAGGCGGCCAGCGCACCACGGTCGACGTACTGAATTCGCAGCAGGATCTTATTTCCGCCAAGGCGCGCCTGATCGGCGCCCAGCGCGACCGCGTCATCGCCTCCTACACCCTGCTCAGCGCGATCGGCCGGCTCGACGTCAAGAACCTCGGCCTCAACACTCCGGACTATCTGCCGGAAGTGCACTACCATCAGGTCCGCGACGCCTGGCACGGCCTGCGCACGCCGTCGGGGCAGTAAGCATCAGTCCGGCGCCCCGTCCGCCAGCCACGCCGCAATGGTGGCACGCTCCGCAGGCGTCATTTCCGTGACATTGCCCGGCGGCATCGCGCTCGACCACGCGGCGTTGCGGCCGATCAGCCGGGCGTAACGTCTGACATGATCGGCCTGGTCCAGCAGCACGCCCTTCGGCGCGGTGACGATTCCTTCCCACACCGGCTCGGTGGCATGGCACATGCTGCAGCGGGTCGAGACGATGTCGGAGACCGCGGCAAAGTCGTGGGCTCCCGGCAGCGCCCCGGTAGAGACCTCGCGCGGACCCGCCGCCGACAGCCAGCCGATCACGATCATGCCCAGCGCGGCTATGCCCCACACCCACCACGGCGATGGCCTATCGGCGTGGCGCTCGTTGAAGAAATGCCGGAGTACCGGGCCGAGCAGCAGCACGATGGCCACGATCAGCCAGTTGTAGCGGGTGGCGAACAACAGCGGATAGTGATTGCTGATCATCAGCACGATCACCGGCAGCGTCAGGTAGTTGTTGTGCACCGAGCGCAGCTTGCCGGCTTCGCCCAGCGCCGGATCCGGCGTCTCGCCCTTGAGCAGCGCGGCGACGATCTTCTTCTGGTTGGGAATGATGACGACGAAAACGTTGGCGACCATGATGGTGCCGACGATGGCGCCGATCTGGTTGAAGGCGCCGCGGCCGCTCAGCACATGGGTGAAGGCGTAGGTCAGGCCAACCAGGAAGACGTAGCCGCCGAGAGCGAACGGCAGTTCGTGGCGCACGAGGCCCGATCGGCAGGCCGCCTCGTACAACAGCCACGCCACCGCCAGGCTGCCAAAGCTGAACAGGCCGGCCTGGGCCGGCGTCAGTTCCAGCACCGATTTGTCCACCAGGAACAGGTCGGCCTGCAAATAATACACGATGATCATCAGCACGAAGCCGGACAGCCAGGTGGTGTAGGCCTCCCATTTGAACCAGGTCAGTTCATCCGGCATCGACGCCGGCGCCACCAGATACTTGACGATGCGGTAGAAGCCGCCGCCGTGGACCTGCCACGCCTCGCCCTTGACGCCGGAGGGCAAATCCCGCCCCGGCTTGAGGCTGAGATCGAGATGAATGAAGTAGAACGAGCTGCCGATCCAGCCGACCGCCGCGACCACGTGCAGCCAGCGAAAGATCAGACTTAGCCATTCCGTAGCGATGGATTGCCAGAGCATCTTGGTTCGGAATCCCCTTGTGGCCGGTCGCGGAAACGCCGCGTCATTTCCCGATCAAATCAGGAGTGGGCGAGCCTTGTCCAGCGGTGACGGCCCTTCCCGTCGACCGCGAGCCCCGATATCCTGCCGGGATAGACCGCGCCGAAACGATGTGCGGCAAGACCAACGCCAAAAAATGGGGGAAACCATGAGACATCTGCCGGGCGCAGTGGCCCTGATTGCGGCCACGATGGTGTTTGCCACTCCCCTCAAAGCCAAGGTGGTCAAATTCGAAGTTCTCAAAGTCGAGTCACCCGCCTTCGAAGGCCGGACGTTCGGCAACGTCGGCACCTACGACCGCATCATCGCCCGCGCCACCATCGCGGTCGCGCCCGACGACCCGCACAACACCGTCATCGTTGATCTCGACCGGGCACCGCGCGATGCCCAGGGTCTGGTCGAAGCCACCACCGATGTCGAAATCCTCCGGCCCACTGTCGCCGCCAACGGCAACCGGCGCCTTTTCTACGAGGCGCTGAACCGCGGCAACAAGCTGGTGCTGGCGTTGTTCAACGATGCCGCCTCCATCAACGATCCGGTCAAGGCGGCAGATGCCGGCAACGGCTTTCTGATGCAGCGCGGCTACACGGTGGTGTGGAGCGGCTGGCAGGGCGACGTGCTGGCTGGCGGCGGACGCATGACGTTTTCGCCGCCGGAGGTTTCCGGCGTGACCGGGCTCGCCCGAGAGGATTTCATCTTCGACAACACCGACAACCCGGTTACGGCGCCGCTGAGTTATGCCGCGGCCGATCTCGATCCGGCCAAGGCAAAGCTCTCGGTGCGCGCCCGCGAGGCCGACCCGCGCGCGACGCCCGCCGATCTCAAATTCAGCTACCAGAGTCCCGCCAAAATCACCATCGAGCGGCCTGACGGCTTTGACTCCGGCGCCATCTACGAATTCATCTATCCGGCCAAAGACCCCAGGGTGATGGGGCTCGGCTTCGCCACAAGCCGCGACGTGGTGTCGTTTCTGCGCTTTGCCGCCGACGGCAGCAATCCCCTGGCCGGCCGCATCGACCGCGCCATCGGCTGGGGGGCCTCGCAGAGCGGCCGCTACCTGCAGGATTTTTTGTATCTCGGCTTCAACGGCGACGAATCCGGCCGCACCGTTTTCGAAGGGCTGATGCCGCACATTTCAGGTGGCAAAAAGACCTTCACCAATTATCGTTTCAGCCAGCCCGGCCGCTCGCCGTACCAGCACGCCGACATGCTGTATCCCGGCGCCGACTTTCCCTTCAGCTATCCCGTCATTACCGATGCGCTGACCGGCAGGAGTGACGGTTTCCTCAAGCGCTGCCTGGCCGCCGGCAACTGCCCGAAGATCATCAAGAGCGACAGCGAGCTCGAATTCTATCAGCAGCGCGCCTCGCTGGTGGTGACCGACACGCAAGGGCATCCGCTCGACATGCCCGACAACATCAGGCTGTTCCTGATCTCGAACCTGCAGCATTTTGCCCTGGCCAACGCCAAATCGGAGCGGGTCAAGACCTGCGCCTATCCGACCAACCCGCTCAACGCCGGCCCACCGGCGCGGGCGCTGCTGGCCGCGATGGATGGCTGGATCACTGGCGGCACCCTGCCGCCTGCGAGCCGCTATCCGAATCTCCGCGACGGCACCCTGGCGCCGCCCACCGCGGCCGAGGTCGGCTTTCCACGCATTCCCGGTTTCGATTACACCGCGCGAATGGCCCAACCGACGCTGATCAACGCCGAGACGATGCCGCCGACCAAAGGCGCGGTCTATCCGGTGTTCGTGCCGAAGACCGATGCCGACGGCCGCGACCTTGCCGGCATTCACTTGCCGACGCTGGAAGCGCCGGTCGCGACCCATACCGGATGGAACCTGCGCAAGGCCGGATTCGGCGAAGCCGAACTATGCGACAACAACGGCTCGATGATCCCGTTCGCGGCGACCCGCGAGGAACGGGAAAAGACCGGTGACCCGCGCCTGTCGCTGCAGGAACGCTATCCCCACGAAGGCGACCGCGCCGCCGCGATCGCCAGGGCGGCGCAGCAACTGGTGCAGGACCGGTTGCTGCTGGAAGAGGATGCAAAACTGTACAGCGCCGCGGTGAATTAGACCCGACACCGAAGCCTATGACTCGATGCCGTCACTTCGTCTCGGCGCTGCCCTGTGCGAATTCCCGCCACAGCATCTGTACGTCCCGCCCGTAGCCCGCATCCACCGCTTCCACGAACGGCCGTCCATTCAGGATCGCCTTCATCATGCGGTCAAAACCCGGCTCGTCGGATTGGTGAAGCCACGTTACGAACATGCCGGCCTGCCGGTAGGCCATCACGATCTGATGCGACGCCGTCGCACCTGTAACCGGCCGATCGTACCGCATGTCGGAGAGATTCCAGATACTGCCGGTGTCGTTGATGGCGATGTGTTCGCCGCGTTCGATGGCGGCGCGGGCTTCCTGCTCGCCCACGAACTCGGCACCGCCGCCTCCCGACACCATGACGGCCAGACCTTCCTTGAACCAGTTCGGAAGCCAGACATAGGCGACTGGCGATATCCAGCCCTGGATGTGGGCGTGCGACAGTTCGTGGGTCAGGATCGCAGGCAGGCGCCGATGCTGCGGCCCGTTGAGTACAGGCGACAGCACCACGCGGCCGAACGGGGTGACGCCGACCGGCTGCATGGAGCCGATGAGGTTGGCGGCCATATACGCTTCCGGCGTCGCGTACACGCCCACGGTCACCGGATGGGCGAACGGCCGGCCATGCGCGGCCTCGATCCGGGCGATCGCCGCCGGCATCAGCGCCGAGACGTCGCGCGCATAGTCTTCGGCGCCGGGCGAAATGAATCTGGCCGTTCACGGCGAGCGCCGGCAGGCGATCCGGCACGTTCCATAGCGCCACCGCAATATGGCGGGTCACCGGGAATGCCGCGGCCGTGCCTGCCGCGACCGAGATCAACGCCAGCGGTGCCCCGACGATGATTATCCAGACGATCCGACGACGCATGGTCCACCTGCGCGGGCCGTTCTGCGCGTTGACGATTGACAGGTCGCGCTCGCGCTTGACCGTCCCGATTTGTATGCTACAATTCGTAGCATTACAACACATAACGTAACGCCGCTCAAGCCGACGCGGACGCGGGAGACCCACGGAATGACAAACCGAATGGGATATTTCGGCGTGCTTGGCCTCGCCCTGGCCATCGGTTTCGCGGGCTTTGCCGCGCCGGCCGGCGCCGCGGACACGCTGGCCGCGGATACCCAACTCACGACGACCGGTGGATCGAGCTTCACGGCGCCGGTCGGCTGGAGTGTCACCACCGCCGCCAACGCCACTGTGCTCGAGCCGCCCGAGACCGACTCGCACCTCGCGCTGGTCGACGTGCAGGCCGTGGATGCCGACGCCGCCGTGGCGGCGGCCTGGGCCGGCTATCGTCCCGATACCCACCGGCCGCTGCGGCTGGCGACACCGCAGGCGCCGCACAATGGCTGGGAGGAACGGCGCCTCTATTCCTATGAGACCTCGCCCAACGAGAAGGTCGTGGTCTATGCGCTGGCCTGGCGCGCCGGCCAAAACTGGACGGTCACCATCGTCGACGCCCGTCAGGCCACCTTCGAAAAACGCCTCGCGGGCTTTTCGCTTGTGGTCGGAAGCCTGCGGCCCAAGGGATATCAGCGCGAGCTGTTCGCGGACCGCAAAGCCCATCCGCTCGATACCGATCGGATCGCCGTGCTCACCGGGTTCGTCCGCGACGTCATGCAGACGTTCGATATCCCGGGTGTCGGCCTCGCCCTTATCGATGGCGGCAAGGTGGTGTTTGAAGGCGGCCTCGGCGTCAAGACGCTGGGCCGTCCGGACCCGGTCGACGCGGATACGCTGTTCCTGGCGGCCTCCAACACCAAGGCGATGACGACGCTGCTGCTGGCCGAACTGGTCGACGCGCACAGGATGCGATGGGATCAGCCCGTCACCGAGCTCTATCCGGAGTTCCGGCTGGGCAATGCCGACACCACGCGGCAGGTTCTGGTGAAGCACCTGGTGTGCGCCTGCACCGGCCTGCCCCGCCAGGATTTCGAATGGCTGTTCAATTTCGCCGACGCGACGCCCGTGTCGTCGCTCGGCCTGCTCGGCACCATGCAGCCGACCAGCCGTTTTGGCGAGGTCTTTCAATACAGCAACCTGATGGCGGGCGCCGCCGGCTATGTCGCGGCCTCGCTGCTCAACCCCAAGCAGGAATTGGGCGCGGCCTATGACGCGGCCATGCAATCGAAGGTGTTCGCCCCGCTCGGCATGACCCACACCACTTTCGATTTTGCCGCAGCCCTGGCCGGCAATTCCGCCAGCCCGCACGACGAGGATGTCGACGGCAAGACCGTGCCCGCGCGCATCGACATCAACTACTCGGTGGTGCCGCTGCGGCCGGCAGGCGGGATGTGGACCAGCGCCCGCGACCTCGCAAAATATCTCCAGATGGAGCTGGCGCTCGGCCGATTGCCCGACGGCACGCAACTGGTGTCCCGGGAAAACCTGCTGGAGCGCCGCAAGCCGCAGGTGCAGACCGGCGAGGACAACGCCTATGGCATGGGACTGGCGATCGACACCCAGTACGGCATCCCGGTGATCAGCCACGGCGGCAGCATGTTCGGCTACAAGAGCGACATGCTCTTCCTGCCCGACCATGGCGTCGGCGCGGTGATGCTGACCAATTCCGATTCCGGCGGCTATCTGTCCGGGCTGTTCCGCCGCCGGCTGCTCGAGGTGCTGTTCGACGCAAAACCCGAGGCGATCGAACAGGCCAAGGCCGGCAACGCGCAACGGCTCGCCAACCGCGCCAAGCGGCGCGAACGGCTGGTGGTGCCGCCGGATGCCGCCGAGGCCGGCAAGCTCGCCGCGCGCTATGCCTCTCCGGCGCTCGGCACGCTGACCGTCCAGACCCGGGATGGCGCCACCATCTTCGACTTCGGCAAATGGCACAGCGCCGTCGCCTCGCGCAAGAATGACGACGGCAGCCTCTCTTTCATCACCATCGATCCGACCGTCGACGGCTTCAATTTCGTGGTCGGCGAGCGCGACGGCAAGAGGGCGCTGATCATCCGCGACGCCCAGCATGAGTATCCGTTTGTCGAGACGCCGTCGCGGTGAATAGCTGCGGCACCTGTTTCGATCTTGCGAACCGGCCGTCAACGGTCCACCATCCCGGCACGTAACGGACGCAACCGCGCCGCAAGCTTTCAATGAACCGCCGAATGCTTCCTGCCAAAGCCGCGCAGCCCGAGACCCCGATCAATTTCGATGTCCCCGCGGGGGCCTGCGATTGCCACACCCACATTCACGGCGATCCGCAAAAGTTTCCGTTCTTCGCCGGGCGCGTCTATACGCCGCCGCCGGCGCTGCCCGAAGAGATGGCGGCGCTGCACAAGGCGCTGCACATCGATCGCGTAGTGATCGTGACGCCGAGCGTGTACGGCCGCGATAATTCGGCAACGGTGTATGGCATGGCCGCGCGCGGCAACCAGGCGCGCGGCGTCGCGGTGATCGACGACGAAACGTCGGAGAGCGAACTCGACGCGCTGGGCCGCGCCGGGATTCGCGGCATCAGGCTCAATCTCGCCACCGGCGGCACCACTGATCCCGAGGTCGGACGCCAGTGGTTTCAAGCCGCGGTCGAACGGGTCAAGCGCCGCAACTGGCACGTCCAGTTGTTCACCAGCCTGGCGGTCATTTCCGGCATCAAGGATCTGGTCGCAGCGTCACCGATCCCCATCGTGTTCGACCATTTCGGCGGCGCGCCGGCGAAGCTCGGGGTGGATCAGCCCGGCTTTGCCGACCTGCTGCAACTCGTCCAGTCGGGCAAGGCTTATGTCAAAATCTCCGGCGCCTATCGCGCCTCCCACCTCGCGCCCGATTATGCCGACGCGGCACCGCTGGCCGGCGCGCTGATCGCGGCCAATGCCGACCGCGTCGTCTGGGGGACCGACTGGCCGCATCCCTCGCACACGCCGCCGGGAAAGCAGCCCACCGACGTCACGCCGCTGTTGCGGATCGACGACGGCCGCCTCTTCAATCAGCTTCCGGTGTGGGCGCCGGATCCGATCGCCCGCAGGAAGATCCTGGTCGACAATCCGGCGCGGCTCTACGGGTTCTGAGCGCTATGGAGTCCACCCCGCCGCTTCACGCAATCTGCCGGTACAACTGCGCATACTGCGTCGCCGACTTGCGCCAGGACACGTCGACCGCCATGCCGTTGGTCTGCAGCCGGCGCCAGGCCGGCTTGTCGTGAAACAGCGCGTGGGCGCGCAGCAGCGCGCCGCTCAGTTGTTCGGCCGTGACCGGTGCGAACTGGACGCCGGTGGCCGCCTCGCGCGCGGTTTCCGCTTCACCGGCGTCGATGACGCTGTCGGCGAGGCCGCCGACGCGCGCGACGATGGGGACGGCGCCGTAGCGCAGCGCGCAAAGCTGGGTCAGCCCGCACGGCTCAAAACGCGACGGCACCACCAGCGCATCGGCGCCGGCCTGGATCAGGTGCGCGAGATTCTCGTCATAGCTGATCGACACCCCGATCCGGTCCGGGTTCAATTCGGCGGCCGACCGGAACCGGCTTTGCAGGTCCGCATCGCCGCTGCCGAGCACGACCATCTGCATGCCGTCGCCGAGTATCGTCGGCAGGGCCTCGAGCAACAGATCGAGCCCCTTCTGCCAGGACAGCCGGCTGATGACGCCGAGCAGCAACGCGTCCGGCGTGGGGCGAAGGCCAAATCGCTGTTGCAGCGCCGCCTTGTTGGCCGCGCGGTACGCCAGGCTGACGGGATCGAAACGCGACGCGATGCGCGGATCGGTCGCCGGATCCCAGACCGAGGTGTCGATGCCGTTGAGGATGCCGCTCAGCACGTCCCGGCGTCCGCGCAGCAGGCCGTCCAGCCCCATGCCGGCGTCGGGATGCTGGATCTCGACCGCATAGGTCGGTGAAACCGTGGTGATGCGATCGGCGAAATGCAGACCGGCCTTTAGGAATCCGATCGAGCCATAGTATTCGACGCCGTCGATGGCGAACGACTGCGGCGGCAGCCCGAGTGTGCTCAACAATTGCCGCGGAAATTGCCCCTGGTAGGCCAGGTTATGCACGGTCATGACCGTGCCCGGCCGGCGCCGGCCGCCGTAGTGCAGGTAGGCGTGGGTCAGCCCGGCCTGCCAGTCATGGGCGTGCACCACATCAGGCACGAAGGACGCGATTTCGCCGAGGCCGATATCGGCGGCAATGCGTCCGAGCGCCGCAAAGCGGATGGCGTTGTCGGGCCAGTCCCGCCCGTTGGGCCCGGCATAGGGATTGCCGGGACGCGCATAGAGATGCGGCGCGTCGAGCACGAACAGCTCGAGGCCGGCGCAGGAGCCGGCCAATAGCCGCGCGGCGCCGCCGTAAAAATCCGGCCACTGCAGCATGACCGCGGCGTTTGCCAAGCGCATTCAGCACCGCCGGATAGCCGGGCATCAGCGTGCGGGTCGTAACTGCTTCCGCCGCAAGGGCAGCCGGCAGCGCGCCGGCCACGTCGGCGAGGCCGCCGGTCTTGATGATGGGGTAGACCTCCGACGCGACCGACAGCAGCTTGACTGGCTTCATGCCGTCAGCCTGTCGATCATCGGCTGGGTGATCAGGCTGACGCCCTGCTGGGTGGTGCGAAACCGGTTGGCGTCGCTTTCGGGATCCTCGCCCACTACCAGTCCCTCCGGAATCCGCACGCCGCGGTCGATCACCACGTTCTTCAATCGCGCGCCGCGGCCGATGATGACGTAGGGCAGGATCACGGCATTCTCGACCCTGGCGTAGGAATGCGATTGCACGCCGGTGAACAGCAGCGAGCGCCGGATCGACGCGCCGGAAATGATGCATCCCCCCGACACCAGCGACGTGATCGCCTCGCCGCGCCGGCCGTCCACATCGTGCACGAACTTGGCCGGCGGCGTGATCTCGGCGTGGGTCCAGATCGGCCAGGCGCGATCGTAGAGATCGAGCTCCGGCACCACATCGGTGAGATCGATGTTGGAAGCCCAATAGGCGTCCACCGTCCCGACATCGCGCCAGTAGCTGCGCGGATCGTCGCCGGAGCGGACGCAGGAGCGGCTGAACTGATGGGCGATGGCCCGGCCGTTCCTCACGATGTAGGGGATGATGTCCTTGCCGAAATCATGACTCGAATTCGGGTCGGCGGCGTCGCGCCGCAGTTCGTCGAACAGGAATTGGGCGTCGAAAATGTAGATGCCCATGCTGGCGAGCGAGGTGTCGGGCTTGCCCGGCATCGGCGGTGGATCGGCCGGCTTCTCGATGAAGGATATGATGTTGTCGTGCTCGTCGATATGCAGGATGCCGAACCCGCTCGACTCCGCCCGCGGCGTTTCCAGGCAGCCGACGGTGACGTCGGCCTTCTGGTTCACGTGCTGCTGCAGCATCAGCTCGTAGTCCATCTTGTAGATATGGTCGCCGGCCAGGAGCACGATGTATTTGACGCCGTGCGGTTCGACGATGTCGATGTTCTGATAGACCGCGTCCGCCGTGCCGAGGTACCAGCTGGTCTCGGAGACGCGCTGGCTGGCGGGCAGGATATCAAAACTCTCGTTGCGCTCGGGCCGGAAGAAGTTCCAGCCCATCTGCAGATGACGAATGAGGCTGTGCGCCTTGTATTGGGTGGCAACCGCGATGCGGCGGATGCCGGAATTGACCGCGTTGGAGAGCGCGAAATCGATGATGCGCGACTTGCCGCCGAAATAAACCGCCGGTTTGGCGCGGCGGTCGGTCAATTCCATCAATCGGCTGCCGCGGCCGCCGGCAAGGACAAAGGCAAGGGCGTGACGGGAGAGTGGTTCGTGTCCGTTGGTACGCATGGCAATCCTCACAAACGAAGCGCACTTCCCCCGTCCCGGCACGGGAGGGCACCCGTCTACAACCGCATTCACCGATATTTGCTCCAGACCGTCTACTGCTAAATTGCGACGGTGGTGGCAGCTCTTTCTTATCCGTCCCCCTTGCGGGGATGGATAAGAGAACCGATCGTGCACTGCAGCATTCGAGATTTCGCGGCCTATGCGCGGCCGCCGATATCCCCGAGTTCGGCCAGCGACGCCTCGGCGCGGCGCTGGTGGATGACCGCGCCCTGGTGCCTGGCAATTTCCAGCGCGGTGGCGAAGGCCGCGCGCGCGTCAGTCTTGTTGTCGCGGCCAAGCGCCAAAAGACAGGCGCCGCGCAGCCGATAGATCTCCGGCAGAAAGAAGCCGATACCGGGCTCTTCGATCCCGGCGATGGCGCGATCCAGATGGGCCAGGCCATCGGCCGGCCGGCCGGCCGCCAGCAGCACCTCGGCGGCCAGGCCCAGATAATATTGCGGCAGCGGACCGATGGCAGTGGCGTTGCCGATCTCGGCATCGATCTGCCGTGCGGCATCCGCGATCCCCGAGCCCGTCGCGGTGGCCCAGCTGCGAATGATGAGGCTAGAGGCGCGCCATGGCAAAAGACCGAACTTTTCCGCCACGGTGACCGCGCGATGCGCCCCCGCATGAGCGGCGTCGCGGTCGCCGGCCAGCTGGTGACCCATGCTGCTGTTGTGCAGGCCATGGGCCAGGCTGTTGGGGTGATCGAGCAGTTCGGCCAGCGCCACGGCTTGGGTGAGGTTTTGCGCGGCGCGTTGCCGTTCGCCGGCCAGTTGCAGCCCGTTGCCATATTGCGCGTGAGCGCAAACCCCCGGATCGTGACCGCCGAATTGGTGTCCGAGGTGGCGATGCCGGGTCATGTCGTAAAATTCGACGCCGCGCCGGCTGCCCTCCATCGTTTGGGCCACGTCACCCTGGAAAAAAGCCGTTGACCATTGGCAATGGTAGGCTTCGAGCAGTTGCTCGTCGTCGCCGGAGCGTTGCGCCAGCGTGACGAGTTCGCTGGCCCGGCCGCGCGCCAGGGCCGTCCTGCGCCGCAGATTGGCATTGAGCCACAGGCCCCATTTGGCCTGGAATAATTTGGTGCCGTCACCCAGTTTTTCGCAGATCTCGCTGGCCCGGCTGTAGGCGTCCTCCACCTCGACGCTCTGCATGCCGCTGGCGACGATCAACGCCGAGCCGAGCTTGAGCAGGAATTCCAGTTGCCGGCTCAACCCATCCTGCGGCGGCAGGGTCTCGGCCAGCTTGAGGCCGGCGGTGAAATGCGCCACCGCCTCCTGATAGGCTGACCGGCCAACCGCCTGATCGCCCGCGCGCATGCGGTATTTGCAGGCCAGATCCACCAGGCCTGCCTCGGCGAAATGATGGGCCAGCAGATCCGGTTCGCTGAACGCAATATCGGCGAACTGTTGTTCAAGCGCCTGCGCGATCCGTCCATGCCATTCGCGCCGGCGGATCATCAGCAGGCTCTCGTAAGCGGCGTCGCGCACCAGCGCATGCTTGAAGCTGAAGCCCCGTTCCTCGCCGCGATCCTCGGGAAAGACGATGCCCGCATCAACCAGTTTTGCCAGCATGGTTTCAAGCGCGGCGGCGCTCCGCGTAGCCACCGCCTCGATCAGCGGAAACGAGAATTGCCGGCCGATCACCGCGGCGACCTGCGCCACCTCGCGGGCTTCACCGAGCCGGTCGAGGCGGGCCATCAGCAAATCCTTCAGCGTCGCCGGTACCGCCCCGCCCGCGCCGGCCGATTCCATCACGCTCCGCGTCAGTTCCTCGGCGAACAGCGGAATGCCATCGGTCTTGGCGACGATCGCCGTCACCGTTTCCGCCGACAGTCCATGCGCGGCGGCGACCCCCGCGACCAGTTGGGCGCACTCCTGACGCCCCAGCCGGCCAAGGGTCAACAGCGTTGCCTGCGGCCGCCTCTGCCACGGCGCTGAGAATTCGGGACGCGCCGTCACCACGGCAAGCGCCTTCGCCTTGCCGAGGCGGTCGACCAGCCGCGTCATCATCTCGAGCGTGGTGGCGTCGATCCAATGGGCGTCTTCCAGCACGATCAGCACTGGATGCCTGCCACCCATGCCAACCAACACGTCGACGAGAAGCGCCAGCGTCGCCGCCTTCCGCTGCGCCGGTGTCTGCGACGGCGCCGCCGCCGTCGCAGTAATCGGGATCGACAACAGATCGGCCAGCAAGGCAAGTGCCGCCGGATCCGATGCCGTCCGCTGCCCGAGCAGGGCCTTGAGCTTCTCCAGCCGCATATCGGGCGTGTCGGTCGCGGCAAGGCCGGCAGCGCGGCCGAGATACTGGATGACGGGATAGAGCGCGCTGTCGCTGTGATAGGGCGAACATTGCAGGTTGACGCGCCCATAGGGCTCACCGGACAGCGCTTCGTGCATCGCCTCGACGGAGCGGGATTTGCCGATGCCGGCCTCGCCGATCACCGTGACGATCTGGCCCTCGCCCTGCCGCGCCAGCCGCCAGCGTTCCAGCAGCAATCCCATTTCATGGGCGCGGCCGATCAGCGGCAGGTTACGGCCGCTGCGGATCGCGGCATACCGGCTTTCGACCGAGGCTTCGCACTGCACCCGCCAGGCCGGCACCGGCTGGGCGAATCCTTTCAATTCGTGCTCGCCGGTGCGCTCGAGCTCGAACAATCCGCCGAGCAATTGCTGGGTCGACTCGCTGACCAGAATGGTATCGGGCCCGGCCAGCGCCTGCAGCCGCGCCGCCAGATTGGGGGTTTCACCGACGATGGTGCGCTCCTGCGCCGTGCCGGTGCCGATGATTTCGCCGACCACGACGAGCCCGGTGGCGATCCCGATCCGCGCCTGAACCGGTGTCTTGTCCGGCAACTCGATGCCGCCGACATCCGCCAGGATGGCGATGGCGGCGCGAACCGCGCGCTCCGCAGCGTCTTCGTAGGCGCGGGGAAAACCAAAATAGGCCAGCACGCCGTCGCCCATGAATTTGGCGACGAAGCCGCCGTAGCGGCCGATGGCGCCGGCCACGCCGTCCTGATAGCGCCGGATCAGGCCGCCGAGCAGTTCCGGATCGACCTTGCCCGACAGCGCCGTCGAGCCGACCATGTCGGCGAACAGCACCGTCACCTGGCGCCGTTCGGCATCCGTCGATCCGGCGCCGCCCGCATCGGCGGGCGGCGATGGCGCCGCCGCGCCGCCCCGATCGGCAATCGCCTTCAGCAGCCGGCGGCGATTGCCCAGCGACAGGCCGAGTTGTTCGAGATCGTGGTCGTCGAGGTCGGGCAGGATATCGAGGTCGATATCGTTGGCCTCGAACGTTTCGGCATATTGCTCCAGCCTGTTCGCACGCAGCCAGTCGCGAAGTTCGCTCATGCCGTCCCGTTCCCACCTCTCCTGCACGATGCCCGGATCGGCGCCTTCAGGCAAGTTTTGGTCGGGTTCCCGGCGCGACGCGATACCTGCAAAAAGTTCCGCGCCCGCTACGCCCGCGCTGCGGCCAACGCCGGTTGTCGCACGCGACGCCGCCGCTGCAGCACCACGATGCCGGCCAGCAGCAACAGCGCCGGCACGGCGAACCAGTAGCGGCTCGGCCGGTGGGCCGGAACCAGCACCGAGACGATCTCGTCGCCGGCCGCCAGATTGTATCTGGCGGCTTCGCTGCCGAAGCTTACCGCCTGCACCATCACCTTGTCTCCCAGCGTCGCCAGCGTGAGGCCGGCCTTCTGCAGGCGCTCCTGGCCGCTCCGGCCCGACCGCATGGTCAGCCGCACCAGTTTTTCGACATCGTCGCCGGCGCGGGACTGGCTGTTGACGCGGAACCGCAAGGTCAGGCCCTGGGGCAGGGATTGCGCGACGCCGATCAAGTCGGACGCCGGCCGCGGCTCGAACGGCGCCTGCAGACGGTCGAGCCAGTAGCCGGGCCGGAACAGGGTGAAACAGATCAAGAGCAGCAGCACGGTTTCGTACCAGCGGTTGCGCGTCAAAAGCCAGCTCTGGGTGGCCGCCACGAAACAGCCCATGGCGATGATGGCGCAACCGATCACCATGATGAAATGGCCGACATCGCCGACATCGATCAGCAGCAATTCGGAATTGAAAATGAAGATGAAGGGCAACAGGCCGGTGCGGATCTCGTACCAGAATCCCTGCAGGCCGGTCTTGATTGGATCGGCGCCGGAGATCGCCGCCGCGGCATAAGCCGCGAGCCCCGCCGGCGGATGAACGTCGGCCATCAGTCCGAAATAGAACACGAACAGATGCACCGCCACCAGCGGCACGGCGAGATCGTTCTGCGACGCGACCTCGATCAGCACCGGCGCCATCAGCGTCGCCACCACGACATAGTTCGCGGTGGTCGGCATGCCGATGCCGAGAATCAGACACACCAGCGCGGTGAGCACCAGCATCAGCATCAGGTTGCCACCGGACGCGGTCTCGACGATTTCGGTCATGACGAGGCCGATGCCGGTCAGCGATACCGCGCCGACGATGATGCCGGCGGCGGCGGTGGCGATGCCCACCGAGGTCATGTTGCGCGACGCCGCCTGCAGCGCCGCGATCAAATCGTCGAACCCTTCGTGCAGCCGCGCGGCAAAAGCGTGCTCGCCGCGAAACGCCGCGGTCAAGGGACGCTGCGACACCATGATGAAGATCAGGAACATGGTGCCCCAGAACGCCGACAGCCCTGGCGACATTTCCTCGACCATCAGGCACCAGATCAGCACGATGACCGGCAGCAGGAAGTGCAGCCCCGTGCGCGCCGTCTCGAAGAAGTCCGGCACCTTGACGATGGCCTTGGACAGGTCATCGAGCGGCAGGTCGGGATGGCGCGCCCGGTAGCGGGTCAGGGCGATATAGACCGAGAGCAGCACGGCGCCGAGGATCCAGCTCGCCGCCGCGCCGAATGCGTCCTTGGTCCAGCCGATGCCCCAATAGACCACGCCACTCAGGATGATGACGCCGCAAATGGTCATGGCGGCGCGCAGCAGCGAGACGCCGAGCGCCACGGTGGAGGACCGCGGCAGGCCGCGAAGGCTCAGTTTCGCCGCCTCGATATCGACGATGTAGAACAGCGCGCCATAGGTCAGGAACGCCGGCACGAAGGCGTGCTTGACCACCTCGGCATAGGTGATGCCGACATATTCGGCGATCAGGAACGCGGCGGCGCCCATGACAGGCGGCATCAACTGTCCGTTGACCCCGGCGGCGGCTTCGATGGCCCCGGCCTTGACCGCCGAATAGCCGACCCGCTTCATCAGCGGAATGGTGAAGGTGCCGGTCATGACCGTATTGGCGACGGAAGAGCCGGAAATCATTCCGGTAAGGCCCGAGGCGACCACCCCCGCCTTGGCCGGACCGCCGCGAAAGGTGCCGAGCATGGCAAAGGCGAGCTGGATGAAATAATTTCCGGCGCCGGCCTTTTCCAACAGGCTGCCGAACAGCACGAAGAAGAACACCACATTGGTCGAGACGCCGAGCGCAACGCCAAAAATCCCTTCCGAGGTCAGCCACATCTGCGACGCCACCCGCGACAGCGACGCGCCCTTGTGGCCCATCATGCCGGGCAACCACGGACCGGCAAAGATATAAAGCAGCATCAGCGCCGCGATGATGGCCAGCGCCGGCCCCACCGCGCGCCGCGCGGCCTCGAGCAACAGCACCACGCCGATGGTCGACATCACCACGTCGGTCGAGGTCGGCAAGCCCGGGCGCGACGAAATCTCCTTGTAGAACACCAGCAGATACATCGCGGCGATCAGGCCGAGCGCGGCCAGGATCCAGTCGGTCACCGGAATCCGGTTTCGCGGCGACGATTTCAGCGCGGGGAAGGTCGCAAAGGCCAGCAGGAAGGCAAAGGTCAGATGAACGATGCGGGCCTGCCCGTCGGCGATGACGCCGAAATTGAGCTTGTACGGCAACGGCGACGCATACCAGAGCTGGAACAGCGCCCAGCCGAGCGAGATGCTGAAGATGATGGTCTTGTTGACACCGGTCGGCTTGCGGCCACCGGTGTCGGCTTCGGCCACCATGGTTTCGAGCGCCTCACGGTCCGGCGCCGCCTCGATCGTCTCCGTCATCGCATTCCCCCAAACGCGTTACGTCACGTCACATGCAAAGGGGCGGCTCATCGCCGCCCCTCACAGCCGCTACATCCAGCCTTTCTCCTTGTAGAATTTGATCGCGCCGGGATGCAGCGGCGCCGACAAGCCGTTCTTGACCATGTCCTTCGGATCGAGATTGGCGAAGGCGGGATGCAGCTTCTTGAACTCGTCGAAGTTGTCAAACACCGACTTGACCAGCGCGTAGACCGTGGAGTCCGCAACCTTGGCCGAGGTCACGACGGTCGCCAGCACGCCATAGGTCTGGGTCGGATTCGGATTGTTGGCATACATTCCGCCGGGGATGGTCGCCTTGGCGTAGTAAGGATGATCCTTGACCAGCGCATCGACCGCGGGACCGGTCAGCGAGATCAACTTGGCGCCGCAGGCGATGGTCGGGTCCTGGATCGCCGCCGACGGATGGCCGACGCCATAGAAGAACCCGTCGATCTTGTTGTCGCAAAGCGCGGTGCCCTGTTCGTCGGCCTTGAGCTCGGCGGCGAGCGAAAAGTCCGCCTTGGTCCAGCCCATCTGCTTGAGCAGCTCCTCCATCGAAGCCAGCGTGCCGGAGCCGGGATTGCCGATGTTGAAACGCTTGCCCTTGAAGTCGGCAAACTGAGTGACGCCGGCGTCCTTGCGCGCCAGCACGGTGAACGGTTCCGGATGCACCGAGAACACAGCGCGCAGATCGGGATCGGCTTTGCCCTTGAACTGGGCCTCGCCCTTGCCGGCGTTGAACTGGACGTCGGATTGCGTCAGGCCGAAATCGAGCTCGCCCGACTTGATGGCGTTGACGTTGAACACCGAGCCGCCGGTGGATTCGACCGAGCAGCGCAAGCCGGTCTCGGCACGGTTCTTGTTCATCAGCCGGCAGACCGCGCCGCCAACGGCGTAATAGACGCCGGTGACGCCACCGGTGCCGATGGTGACGAATTTCTGCTGGGCCGCGGCAGGCGGCGCCAATGATGTGAGCGCAAGCAACGCGATGGCAGCGACGCCGCCGCGTGATGTGAAAAACCCGTATCCCATGTCCTTACTCCCTCTCCCTGGTGACGCAACAAAACCGATCATTGTGGAACCGATGCATCGATGGCGTCGCCGAGCCGCTCGACGATGGTATCGATTTGAGCGGCGTCGACGATGAAGGGCGGCGCCAGCAACACGTGATCGCCGCGGCTGCCGTCAATGGTGCCGCCCATCGGATAGACCATCAGACCCCGCGCCATCGCCTCGCGCTTGATGCGGGCATGCAATTTCAAGGCGGGATCGAACGGCTGCCTGCTGCCGCGGTCCGCGACCAGCTCAATGCCCCAGAACAGCCCGCGGCCGCGGACGTCGCCGACATGCGGATGGTTGCCGAACCGCTGCGAGAGCCGTTCGGCAAGGTGCGCGCCCTGCTTGCGCACGTTGGCCAGGAGATTGTCGCGTCGGATCACCTGCTGCACCGCCAGCGCCGCGGCGCAGGCCAGCGGATGCCCCAGATAAGTATGGCCGTGCTGGAACAGTCCGGACCCCTGCCCGATCTGCGCCACGATCTTGTCGGCGACCAGTACCGCGCCGATCGGCGCATAGCCGCCGCCGAGGCCCTTGGCGATGGCCATCAGGTCCGGGCTGATGCCCTCCTGCTCACAGGCGTGCAGCGTGCCGGTGCGGCCCATGCCGCACATCACTTCGTCCAGGATCAACAGGATGCCGTGGCGGTCGCAGATTTCGCGCACGCGCCTGAAATAGCCGGGCACCGCCGGCACTGCGCCCAGGGTGGCGCCGACCACGGTCTCGGCGACGAACGCGATCACGGTCTCCGGACCGAGTTCGTCGATCTTTGCCTCCAGTTCCTGCGCCAGCAATTCGCCGTAGACTTCCGGCGTCTCGTCGGGATTCCGGTCGCGGTATTCGTAGCAGGGCGAAACGTGGGAGGTTTCGATCAGCAGCGGCGCAAACTGCTTGCGGCGCCATTCATTGCCGCCGACCGCGAGCGCGCCGAGCGTGTTGCCGTGGTAGCTCTGGCGGCGCGCGATGAAATGCCGGCGCTGGCTCTGGCCGGCCTCGACGAAATATTGCCGCGCCAGCTTCAGCGCCGCCTCGATCGCCTCCGATCCGCCGCTGACGAAATAGACATGCCCGATGCCGTCGGGGGCATCGGTTATCAACTGGTCGGCGAGCTGTTCCGCCACGCGTGAGGTGAAGAAGCTGGTATGTGCATAGGCGAGCTGGTCGAGCTGCGCATGCATTGCCGCCAGCACCTCGGGGTGGCCATGCCCAAGGCAGGACACCGCGGCGCCGCCGGAGGCGTCGATATATTCCTTCCCGGCCTCGTCGCGAATGACGATGCCGCTGGAGCGATCCGCCACCGGATAATTTTGATGGAGCTGGCGGTGCAGGACGTGGGTCATGAGCGTTTCGGCTTCTTCTTCGACGTCAGGACGTAAGTGTCGAATGTCGAAAGCTGCTGCTCGCTGGCGGCGATGGCTTCCAATGTCTGTGGGCCGCGGCGCGCGGCGATCAGCGCGGTCAGGCATTCGATGGCGGCGAAGGCCGGCGTCATGGTGTGGAAGAACGACGGCGTTTCGGTGCGGACGATCAGGGTTTCGCTGGCGAACTTCGCCAGCGGCGAGACCTCGCTGTCGGTGACCGCGACCACGCGGGCGCCGCGGCCATTGGCGTATTGCACTGCCTGCAGGGTCTGGCGCGTATAGGGATTGACCGAGATCGCCAGCAGCACGTCGGCCGGGCCGATCGTGCGCAGGATGTCGGTGCCGGTGCCGCCGAAGCCGTCGACCAAGACCGAGTTGGCGCCGAACAGCGAGCGCACATAGTGAAAGCTGTAGGCGACCGACGACGTCGAGCGCAAGCCGAGGCAGAACACCCGCTCGGCGCCGACGATGAGCTCGGCCGCCGCCTTGAAGCGCTCCATCGCGGCCGGCGTCGACAGCTCCTGCAGGTGTCGCGTCAGCGACGAAAAGATGTCCTGGATCAGCGCCGCCTCGCCTTCGCTGTCGCGCCGGTGCAAGAGCTCTTCGGCGCGGCCGCGAAAGCTTTCCGGACGGTCGCGCACCGCCTCGGCATAGAGGGAACGGATTTCGTCATAGCCGCTCAGCCCGAAGCGCTGCGCCAGCCGGGTCAGCGTCGCCGGCGGAATCCCGGCGCGCCGCGCCTGCTCGCGCATGGTCAGCAGCGCCACGTCGGCCGGGTGATCGATCACCCAGCGCGCGGCCTCCCTGAGCTGCGGCGGCAGCGTATCGAAACCGGCCGTCAGTTCGGCGACAAATGGCTCCTTCGGCATGGCCCAAAGCTAGCCGGGCGATTTCGCGGATGCAACAAGTGTTTCAGTCTGGATTCAATAATCCATCTGTTTCATCAACTGTTTCATTCTGGCCGCCGCAGCTCGGTCAAACCGGTCGGCGGCCCGTCGATGCCGGTCCAGCCGCCGTCGACAAACAGCGTCGAGCCGCTGACATAGCTCGCGGCGTCCGACGCCAGATAGGCGACGGCGGTCGCCACTTCGTCGGCCTCGCTCCAGCGGTTGAACACGGTGTGACCGGCATAGAGCTGGTGGATCTCGGGGCGTTCCTTGAACGGCGCGGTCAGCGCGGTCTCGACGATGGACGGCGCGATGGCGTTGACGCGAACCCCGAAGCGGCCGACTTCGGACGCAAAGCCTTTGACCAGGAGACCGATCGCCGCCTTGGTCGAACCGTAGACCGCGAGCCCCGGCTCGATGGTCACCGCGCGCACCGACGAACAGGCGATCAGGCTGCCGCCGCCCTGGCCGACCATGATGCGGCCGAACGCCTGGAAGAACCACACCGTGCCCTTGATGTTGAGGGTGATGACGCGGTCGAGGTCGTCGTCGGTGGTATCGAGGATGGTCTTGCGGATGTTCAGCCCGGGCGTGGTCACCGCAATGTCGAGGCGCGGAAATTTCTGCATCACGGTTGCGGCGAGCGCTTTCACCGCGGCCGCATCCGCCGCGTCGCAGGCGGCGCTTTCAGCGGATCCGCCCTTGGCGCGGATACCGGCCGCGGTCGCCTCCGCGCCCTCTTTGGCACGGTCGGCGCACACCACGCTGGCGCCGAGGGCGGCGAGCGCCTCGGCGGACGACTTGCCGATGCCGGAGGCCGCGCCCAGCACGACGGCGGTCTTGCCGGTGAGATCGAAGAGCTTCCGATAGTCCGTCACGGCCAAATCCTTTTGTTTTGAGCTGGATCCCCCGGGTCGAGGCGCGAGGCCCGAGAACTGCGAACTGGTTCAGCGCGCCCGGCGCGAGAAGAACGAGATCAGCACCGGCAGCGTCACCAGGATAACCAGCGGCGCCAGCAGCATGCCGGTGACCACCACCACCGCCAGCGGCTTCTGCACCTGCGACCCGATCCCGGCCGACAGCGCCGCCGGCAACAGGCCGACGCCGGCGACCACGCAGGTCATCAGCACCGGGCGCATCTGCAGTTCACCGGTACGGATCACCGCCCTGACGCGGTCAAAACCTTCGTCGATCAACTGGTTGTACTGCGACAGGATGATGATGCCGTCCATCACGGCGATGCCGAACAGCGCGATGAAGCCGATCGCCGCCGACACGCTGAACGGAATGCCCGAGATCAAAAGCCCGAGCACGCCGCCGAAAATCGCCATCGGGATCACGCTCATGGCCAGCAGGGTATCGACCATCGAACCGAAATTGAACCACAGCAGCACCGCGATCAGGATCAGGCTGATCGGCACCACGATCGACAGCCGCCGGATCGCGTCCTTGAGGTTGCCGAATTCGCCGACCCATTCGACCCGCGAGCCGGGCGGCAGTTGCACCTGGGCGGCGACCTTTTCCTGGGCTTCCTGGATGGCGCTGCCGAGGTCGCGTTCGCGCACCGAGAACTTTATCGGCAGATAGCGTTCCTGCTGCTCGCGATAGATATAGGCGGCGCCGGACACCAGCTGGATCGATGCCACTTCGCTGAGCGGAATCTGGGTGATGCCGTTGGGCCCCTGGGCGCCGATCCGCAGATTCTGGATCGCCTCGGCGCTGCGCCGGTATTCCGGCGCCAGACGCACGATGATCGGAAAGTGCCGGTCGCTGCCGGGCTCGTAGAGATCGCCGGCGCTGTCGCCGCCGATCGCCACCTTGATGGTGGCGTTGATGTCGCCGGGGGCGAGCCCGTAGCGCGCTGCCTTGGCGCGGTCGATGTCGATCTGGATGGTCGGCTGGCCGAGCGAGGTGAATACCGCGAGATCCGTGACGCCCTGCACGGTAGCCAGCACCGACTTGATCTTGTTGGCGGTGTCGGTCAGCGCCTGCAGGTCGTTGCCGTAAAGCTTGATCGAGTTCTCGCCCTTCACGCCGGATACCGCTTCGGAGACGTTGTCCTGCAGGTATTGCGAGAAGTTGAATTCGACGCCGGGAAACTTGTCCTGCAGCTGCCGCAAAAGCTCCGCGGTCAGTTCTTCCTTGTCATGGGTGCCGGGCCATTCGCCGACCGGCTTCAGCGGCGCAAAGAACTCCGCGTTGAACAGGCCGGCGGCGTCGGTGCCGTCATCGGGACGGCCGTGCTGCGACACCACCGCTTCCACTTCGGGGCGGCTGCGGATCAGCCGGCGCATCTCGTTGACGTAGCTGTTGCCTTCCTCCAGCGAGACGGTCGGCGGCAGCGTCGCGCGGATCCATAGATTGCCTTCCTCGAGCTTGGGCAGGAATTCAAGCCCCAGCAACCGGCTGCAGACCAGCGTCAGCACCACCAGGACGGCGGCGCCCCCCAGCACCAGCTTGCGGCTTTCGACCGCCCAGCGCAGCACCGGCGAGTAGAGCGCGTGCATCCGCGCCACGATCCAGGTGTCGGCCTCCTGCATGTGCGACGGCAGGATCAGCGCGCTCAGCGCCGGCGTCACCGTGAAGGTCGCGAGCAAGCCGCCGGCCAGCGCATAGGCATAGGTCCGCGCCATCGGCCCGAAGATATTGCCCTCGACCCCGCTCAAGGTGAACAGCGGCAGGAATGCGGCGATGATGATGGCGGCGGCAAAGAAGATCGAGCGCGACACGTCGGCGGCGGCGGAAAGAATAGCGTGGCTCTTCATGCCCATGATGGTTTCGGACGAGATGTGGTCGCGCTCGGCCTCGGAAAGCGCTGTTGTCTGCGACAAGCGGCGGAAGATCGCCTCGACCATGATCACGGTGGCGTCGACGATCAGGCCGAAGTCGATGGCGCCGACCGAGAGAAGATTGGCGGATTCGCCGCGCAGCACCAGGATGATGACGGCGAAGAACAGCGCGAACGGGATCGTCGCACCCACGATCAGCGCGCTGCGCAGGTCGCCGAGAAACAGCCATTGCAGCAGCACGATCAGCCCGATCCCAAGCACCATATTGTGCAGCACGGTGGCGGTGGTGATGTCGATCAGGTCCTTGCGGTCGTAGATCCGCTCGATGTGCACGCCGGGCGGCAGGATGCTGGAATTGTTGATCTGCGCCACCAGCTGTTCGACGCGCAGGATGGTCGGCGAGCTCTGCTCGCCGCGGCGCATCAGCACGATGCCCTGGACGATATCATCGTCCCGGTCGAGCCCGGCGATGCCGAGCCGCGGCTTTTCGCCCACGGTGACGGTGGCGACGTCCTTGACCAGCACCGGGTTGCCGTTGCTTTGCGACACCATGGTGGAGGCGAGATCGTCGATCGAGCGGATCAGGCCGACGCCGCGCACCACCGCCGACTGGCTGCCGATGTTGACGGTGTTGCCGCCGACGTTGATGTTGGAGTTGCTTACCGCCTGCAGGAGTTGCGGCAGCGTCAGGGAGTAGGCGATCAGCTTGTTGAAATCGACCTGCAATTCGTAGGTCTTGGTCTTGCCACCCCAGCCGGTGACGTCGATCACACCCGGCACCGCGCGGAAGCGGCGCTGCAGCACCCAGTCCTGCAGCGTCTTGAGGTCCAGCACGCTGTAATTCGGCGGCCCGACCAGCCGGTAACGGTAGATCTCGCCGATGGCGCTGAGCGGCGAAATGCCGGGCTGCACGTTGCCCGGCAGCGGCACCAGCTGCGACAGCCGGTTCAGCACCTGCTGCAGCGCCTCGTCATAGGTGTAGTCGAACGAGAACTGCAGTTTGACGTCGGACAGGCCGTACAGCGAAATGGTGCGGATGGTGTTGAGGTTCTTGATGCCGGCGACCTGGGTCTCGATCGGGATGGTGATGTAGCGCTCGATCTCTTCCGCCGACAGGCCCGGCGACTGGGTCACGATGTCGACCATCGGCGGCGTCGGATCCGGATAGGCTTCGATGTTGAGCTGCCTGAACGCGACGAGGCCGCCAACCATCACGATGACGAACAGCGCCACCATCAGAATGCGGCGTTCGACGGCAATGGCGACGAGGCGATCCATCCAGATCGGACCTTTCAGGGGAGCCGATTAGAGCATGATCCGGAAAAGTGGATACCGGTTTTCCACGACGAACGAATTCGTTCGTCGCAGATCATGCTCCAATAAAGGGATGAGATCATGATGCGATTCCACGCAATCGCATCATGATCGTGGGTTAGCTGCCGGAAGCGGCGCGGTCAATGAACAGGCTGCCTTTGGTGACGATCTGCTCGCCGGGTTTGAGATTGCCCTGCACCTCGACCAGGTCGCCGTTGGTGAGGCCGGTCTTGATCTGGCGCAGCTCGATCGATTTGTCTTCATGGGCAACCCATACCCGCACCTTGTCGGCCTCGTAGATCAGCGCCTGTTTCGGCACGCCGATCGCCGGGTGATCGCCGGCGGAATAGATCGTTACATTGGCGAACATTTCCGGCTTCAACAAGCCGCCGGGATTGTCGATGGTGGCGCGAACCAGCAGCCTGCGGGTGGCGGGATCTATTGCTGCCGAGACATAATTGATCCGAGCGGTGATGGCGCGGCCCGGCAGCGCCAGCACATTGAAGCTGATCTCCTGGCCGACCGATACCGCGGAAGATTCGGTCTCGCGTACGAAAGCGGTGAGCCACACCGTCGAGAGGTCGCCGATCACGAACACCGGGTCGCTGGCGCCGGCATTGACATACTGGCCGGGGCCGACCTTGCGCTGGACCACGGTGCCGGCAAGCGGCGCGTAGATGGTGACTTCCCGGTTGATGATGCCCTTGGTCTGGAACGCGATGATGGCCTCATCGCTGAGGCCGAGAATGCGCAGGCGATTGCGCGCCGCTTCCAGCGCGATGTTGGCCGAGCGCAGGTCGTTCTGTGCCGAAATCAGCGCGGCCTGGGTCTGCTGATAGTCCTTGAGCGGGATCGCCCTGCCTTCGAACAGATCCTTGGCGCGGTTGTCCTGGATCTGCGCCAGGTCGAGTTGCGACTTGGCCTTGTTCAGGCCGGTCACGGCGGCGACGAAATCGTTCTGCGCCTGCACCGTATCCGCCGCCTCGATCACGAACAGCGGCTGGCCCTGCGCGACGCTGTCGCCGGGCCGCGCCAGGAGCTTGGTGACCCGTCCCGCATAGGGCGAGAACACTGGCGTCGAGCGGTCTTCATCGACCGCGATCTTGCCTTCGGTCACATGCTCGGCGCGGAAGGTGCGTTCGGTGACCGGCTGGATGGTCAAGGTCGCCCATTCCGGCGCACTCGGGGTGTAACGCTGCAAGCCCTTGCGGGATTGGCTGGAGACCTCCGACGAATGCCCCTGCTGCGGCTTCAGATGCGTGAACGCCAGCACGGCCATCGCCGCAAGCGTCAGCAGGCCGGCGCCAACGGCCAATCGCCTTCGGCTAAACATCTGAAATCGCTTGGTTAATTCTGCGGACATGAGGCCTTGGAGAGAACGAACACGATTCCGTCCACGATTGCCCGCGGCGGTCCGCTAATAGTGCCCAATTGATATTTCAAACAATCTAAAAACGGAGCGGGCACGGGCAATTTAAGTTAAAATTTTGAAATTGGGGGAGCGTCGTCAAGGCGGCGCCGGCCATTGCGCAACATGGCTGCCGAGCGGCACCGCCGGACGCGACCAGAAGGCCTTGGTCCGCGACAACTGCGCGGCATGACGAACCGCCCGCAGCGGCCCGAAGCCCGACGCCATCTCTTCCACCAACGGCGCGATGGCGTCGCTCTTCAAATCCGCGGTCGCCAATCCATTGGCCATGCGGCCCATCTGCCACAGCCAGCGTCCGGTCCGCGCCAGCGAGACCTGGACATGCCAGCTGCCACCTTCGCGCGCCTGCCGTGCGCGCGCCATCATCGCGCCCGACGCCATCAGATAGCCGGTGGCATGATCGAGCATCTGCGCCGGCAATTCCTTCGGCCCATCGACGCCGGCGGCGACACCCTCCGCATGGTTGAGGCCGGTCGCGCATTGCACCAGTGAATTCGAAGCCTCTTCGCTCCGCCCACGGACCGGCCTGGCCATAGGCCGAAAGCGACGCATAGACGATGCCGGGACTGATGCGCGCCGCCTCGGTGGGAGAAAATCCGCGCGCCGCGAGCGCGCGGGGGCGATAGCCCTGCGAGAAAACATCGGCCTGCGCCACGAGATCGCGCAGGGTCTCGCGCCCCTGCTCGCTGGCAAGATCGACAAAGCTCGACAGCTTGCCACGACCGGTATCGATGGTGAGCCACGGTATAGCCGGCAGATCGGGGCTGGACACCAGCATCACGTCGGCGCCGTGCACCGCCAGCGTGCGGCCGGCGACGGGACCGGCGATCACCCGCGACAGGTCCAGCACGCGCAAGCCGGCCAGTGGCCGGTCGCCTGGCGGCCACGGTTTTGGCGCGGCCTCGCCGATCTTCTCGATCGCGATCAGCGGCAATTCGGCGATCGCTGCCGCCTGCGGCAGTGCAGCCCATTGATCATGCGCGCGCATCAACGCCACCACGCCGCCCGCGGCGTAGGCTGCGGTCTCGAACGCCTCGCCGTCCCATTGCAGCAGCGCGGCCTCAACCTGCCCGCGCTCCGGCTTGCAGTTCAGCACGCGGCAGACCGCGTCGCGGTGATGCGCAAAGTTGGTATGCAGCCGCACGAAGCGCCGGTCGCGGGTCTTGTAGACTCCAGCGATGACATCCCATGCCGGCGGCGGCGGCTGGCCGTCGACGCGCAGATAGCGTTCGGAGCGGCATTCGACCACCGCATGGCGCATGTCGACGGTAACCGCTTGCGATTGCCCGCTGCGCAGCCGCCAGATTTCCGCGGCCGCCAATCCCGCCGCGGCAATCGAGACCTGCGCCGCGGCGCCGACGCGAAACGATGACGGCAATTGCGGTTCGTCACCGCTGAGCGTCACCATCCCGAGCGCGGCCCCGTCGCCGCCGACGCCGCTCCACAGTTCGGCAAGCAGTTCGGTGGGAGTCTGAAGTGCGTCGCTCATGTTCCACATCCAACTTTGCTATCGGCGCCAATGCCTCTACGCTGAACGAATGTTTCCGCCGATCATAAAGGAGCGACGATGCCCGCAATCGATCCATTGACCGCAACCGGCGTCGTGCTGGCGACCGCGGCGACCGACGCCGTCTACGTGATGTTTACCTCGGCGGTGGTGGCGCGCAAGCGCATCCCGGCCGCGACCTGGAGCAGTGTCTGGTATCTGCTGTCGTCCTATGCGGTGATCAGCTATACCGAGAACTGGGTGTACGTGGCGTTCGCCGCGGTCGGGTCGTGGCTCGGCGCGTTCGCAACCATCACCTTCCTGCACCGGCCGCCGGGCGGACCGCCGGTCGGCGCCTCGCCGGAATAGCGCCGGCAAACCTAGGCAACGACAACATCCGATTGCTTTCGATGCTGACCGCGATACTGCTGCCGCCGACCCTGGTTACCGGCATTTTCGGCATGAATACCAAGGGCCTGCCGTTTGCCGACCTCGATAGCGCTTTTCTGTGGGCATCGCTGCTGATGGTTTTGTCATCGTTCGCGGCTTACCTCATCATGAAACGCATCGGTATCATCAGGTAGGTCGGGCCCGGCCGTTGCGAGATTGGTGTACACATTCCGGTCCGCCCCGGCGGTATCTTCCGACCCGGCGGCATCCTGGCGTTGCGGATGCGCCCTCCTTCGGCCGACCTGATGGAAGATCACCGCGAATGTCCTGGTTGCGCAAAGCGTCGGCGGGGTATTTCGCGGCCATGCTGGCCAGCACGGGTGCGCAGGCCGGCGCCAAGGACGAAAGTGGGGCCGAATGGCTCGCGCCGAAATGGTTCAATGAATGGCACGACGGACTGGCCGGCAAGGGCGTGAATTTCGGCGCCACCTATATCGGCGACTTCATCGGCAATGTGTCGGGCGGCACGAGTTGCGGCGCCATTCACCTTGGTCGCTTCGAGTTTTCCGTCGATGCCGATCTTGATAAGCTGGTCGGCTGGACCGGGGGCCGGTTCTTTGCCAACACCTACGAGATCTACGGCCGCGGCTTGACGCGCAACTACATCCACAATCTGGCGACCATCAGCGAGACCGAAGCGCTTCCCGACGCGCGTCTCTATATGGCCTATTTCGAGCAGAGTTTTTACAACAACGCGTTGAATATCCGGATCGGCCAGCAGGCCGCCGACGTCGAATTCTTCGACAGCGAGACCGACGACCTGTTCATCAACGGCACCTTCGGCTGGCCTGCGATCAAGGCCAGTAACCTGCCGGCCGGCGGTCCGGCGCCGCCGATCGGGGCACTCGGCATTCGCGTCAAGGCCGCCCTGTCGGACCGGATCACCGCCTTCGGTGCGGTTTTCAACGGCAACCCGGCGAGGCCCGGGCCGGAAGACCCGCAGTTGCGCGACAATCACGGGCTGGCGTTTCGCGTCAACGACCCGGCATGGGTGATCGGGCAGGTCCGCTGGGACTACGACATCGACATCGGCGGCCGTCCGCTCGCCGGCAATTTCACGCCGGGCGGCTGGTATCATTTTGGAGATTTTAACGATCAGCGCTTCACTGCCCGGGGCCTCTCGATCGCGGATCCCGACGGCAGCGGCATCGCGGCCAAGCTGCGCGGCAATTTCGGGATCTTCGCCACCATCGAGCAGACGCTGTACCGGCCCGCCTCGGTGACCGAGAAGGGCGTTTCGAATTCGTTGCCGGGGGTGACGGTGTTCGGCCGCATCGCCTACAGCCCGCCCGATCGAAACCTGATCGACCTCTATCTCGACGGCGGCCTCGGTTTCGTCGGCCTCGTTCCCGGCCGTCCCCTCGACCGCATCGGCGTCGGCATGGCCTACATGCACATCTCCGGCGCCGATCAAAGCCTCGACCGCGATACGCAATTCTTTACCGGCACACTGGGCCCGGTGCGCAGCAGCGAGCGCGTGCTGGAGGTGATCTATGAGGCGCATGTCAAGCCGGGCTGGCTCCTGGCGCCGTATTTTCAATACGTGTTCCGGCCCTCCGGCGGCATCCCAAATCCGAATGATCCCAGCGGCATCTCCCGGATCGGCGACGCCGCCGTGTTCGGGGTCACGACCACGCTCAAATATTAGGGTCGTGACCTGCCTGGAGGGCTACGTCCGAGGGCCGTGCGTCATGCCCCGAAATACGCCCCGCCATTGGCGTGGATCGCCTGCCCGTTGATGTAGCGCGCGGCCTCGCCACTCAGGAAGCGCACCGTGGCGGCGACGTCTTCCGGCCTGCCGCGCGCGCCGGTGATGGTCTGATGGGTCAGATGGTGCGCGGGTTCCGGCTTGTCCTTCGGACGCGGCGTGCCGATCAGCCCGGGAACGACGCAATTCACGGTGATGCCGTCGTCGGCAAGGTCGTAGGCAAGCGCGCGGGTGAAGCCGACAATGGCCGCCTTGGCCGTCACCACATGGGCGCGGTTCTTCGCACCGGTATGCGCGCTCAGGCCGCCGATGTTGACGATGGTCCCCGCCCCGCTGCGCCGCAGGCCGGGCAGGCACGCCTTGACGCAATGAAACGTGCCATCGAGGGTGACGTCGAGGATCGCCCGCCATTCGGCATAGTCCATCTCGCCGAACGATTTTTCCCGCCGCAGCGCTGCGTTGTTGACCAGAATATCGATACGCCCGAGCTGTTTCAGGGTCGCATCCGCCATCGCCTGCACCGCGGCGCGGTCAGCCACGTCGCCGATATGAACCAGCGCCTTGCCGCCCAGCGCTTCGACTTCGCGCGCGACGGCCTCGGCCTCGGCACGGTTGCTGCGCGCATTGACCACAACGGAAGCCCCGCCGTCCGCCAGCGCCAGGGCGATCGCCCGGCCGATATTGCGGCCGGCGCCGGTGACGATGGCGACCTTGCCGGCAAGTTCGTTGGACGCCATTTTCACCTCTTAGTTTCGCAGTGCGCCGAGATCGATGCGGCCATCATAAAGCGTTGCCATCAACTGCAACGCCCTGTCGCTCTGCGCGCCGGTCCAGCCGCCGTGCCGGGCGTTGAGCGCGAATTTGTCCGCCACGTCCTGTCGGGTCAGCGGCTCCTGGGCGCCACCGCGCAGATGCGGCTGCCGCTCCTCGATCACGCGGCCGTCGGTGGCGGTGGCACGGATATGGCCGGTATAGTTGTTCGGATAGGGATTTTTCGGATCGATCACGAACTTCACCCTGGCGGCAAGCGCGAGCACCGCGGGATCACTGATCGCCGCTTCCGTGAACGCGCCGAGCCCGACACCGCCATGGACAAAACCGGTCGCCAACAGATACGGCACCGCGAACTTGGCGGCATAGCCGTTGCGCGGCCGCTGTTTGTCGGCAAGCGGCTCCCACAGCCGGTGCACCGTTCCCTCCGCCACCTCGCAGACGATCTCGCGGATGTCCCCGGCCTTGATGCCGCGGGAAGCCAGCCGTCTGGCGCAATCGATGTAAGGCTGCGCCATGGTTCCGCAGGGATACGGCTTGAACGCCAGCGTGTCGGTCACCCAGCGCTTGCCGAAATCGCCGATCAGCGCCTCATAATCGCCGTCGCTGGTATGGGCGAACCCGTTGAACAGCCCGTGCACACCCTCGAACACCGTGCGCGGACCAAAAAAACCCTGCCGCGCCAGCAGCGCAGCGCGAATCCCCGATTGCGCCGCCCAGCCGGCGTGCAGCCGCTTGGTCCAGGCGCCCTCGGCGAGATATTCGATGATGCCGCCCGACATGCTGCCGGCGATGCCGAGCGCATCGACGATTTGCTTCGAATTGAGGCCGAGCGCCACCCCGACGCCCGCGGCCGCGCCCATGACGCCGAAAATCGCGGTCGGATGAAACCCGGCCTTGTGAACCGCTTTCGGCACCACCAGGCTCAACCGGCACAACACTTCGGTGCCGACGGCAATGCCGAGCAGCGCGGCGCCGCCATCGGGACGATGCCGCTCGCACGCGGCCAGAACCGCCGGCACGATCACGGCACCGGCATGCACCGGCCCACCCTCGAAGGTATCGTCGAAATCCTCGCCATGCGCGGCGGTGCCGTTGACGAAAGCAGCGCCCGAAGCACTCAGCGTGCGGGTGTGGCCGATCGCCGTGCACGGGCCATCATCGTCGCACGCACCAAGCGCGCTGCGCATATAATCTTCATGGCGCGCGGTGACGCACAGTCCGACGACATCGACCAGCAGGTCTTCGCATTTACGCCGGGTTGCGGCCGGCAGGCCTTCCGGCTTGAGCGCAACGATCTTTTCGGCAAGCGTTTCGGCGACGGAGGTCTTTGGCAATTTGGCTGTCATGATGGCGGCCGATGGATCAAACGCGAAAGATTTTTGTGTAGCGCGCCTTGATCGCGTCGCTCTCTTTTTCCACCGCCGCCGCGTCATCCTTCATGGTCTTGATGTCCTTGAACGGCTTGCGTCCCGGCTTCTCCTGCGCCTGCGGATGCACCGAGCGCAGGCCACCGACGTCGATGCTGAGCTGCTGGGCTTCCCGGCTGAAGCAGAACGACTGGAACAGCCTTGCCGCGTTCGGATTGGGCGAGCTCTTGAAAATTCCGTTCGGACCGATGATCAGCGGCGATCCTTCGCTGGCGTAAACAGCCTCGAGCGGACGCCCCGCTTCCTTGAGCTGGAAAATGTTGTACTCGTTGCCGTCGGCCATGACAGCGCGTTCGCCGAGATCGAGTTTTTTTGGCGGATCGGCCGAGGATTGCACCTGCAGGATGTTCTGTTTGGCGAGTTGCTCGAACCAGCTCCAGCCCAGATCGCGCTGCATCTGGTAGGTCGCGGTCATGATGGTGCCGCTGTAACCCGGATGCGCCTTGACGATCTTGTTCTTCCACCGCAGATCGAGCAGGTCGGCAAAACTTCGCGGCGCCTCCTCCGCCTTCACCAGGCTGGTATTGTAGGCGATGATGCTGAGCCAGATGCGGAAGCTGGCAAACTGGCCGTCGGCGTCCCGGTGTTCACCTGGATAGAATTTCGCGACGTCCTCCGGCACGTAAGGCGCGAGGATGCCGCTGCGTTTCCAGGCGATGAAATGCGCCGCATCGGACGAGTTGACCACATCGACGGCGTGGATGTTGCTGGCATATTCCTGGCCGATGCGCTGGAACACCCGCTCCGCCCCGGTGCGCTCGACGCGCACCGCAATTCCCTGGTATTTCGCCTCGAACGCCTTCGCCAGCTTTTCCGCGACCGGCAGGTCGATCGAGGTGTAGTAGATGACCTGGCCTTCCTTCTTCGCGGCGTCGATCAAGGCGGGCGTGACCGGCTCCGGCGGAGGTGCCGCGGCCACGACGCCGGCCGGGAACGTCGCGCCGGCGAGCAAGGCGCCGGCACCCTTGAGCATGTTGCGACGCGATAGGCGAGGATGTTTCATCGCCCATTCTATGCGCATGTCTCGGCGATCCGCAACGTGCCGCGGTGAAGGCCTGGCTTTTGTTGCAAGGCGAGGCTTTCGAGGCCTGTGGCCTGGATGGCGCCAACGGTTCGCCGTCAACTCTGATAGACGATGAATTCGGGACTGTCAGACAAATCGGTGACGAACGACTTCAGTGTGTTGTCGGTATCGAGATAGAAAACCGCGTTTCCCTTTCGATCCGCGAAGTACATCACCGGCGTGGTCGTCTTGGGTTTCGGCGCGAAGCACATGCCAGCGACCGATTTGGCGCCGCCCGCACTCAACGTCGCCGCGTCGATATAAGGCCCGGCGTTCAAGGGCGTGGTGAACAAGATCTGTGTCGGAAGCGCGACCTGCATCACGCCTTGTCCGGTGCTGATGTAAAGCGTTGCATCATTGATGAGGAGATGAACCGGCGACGCCAGACCGGTCACTGCCGCGAGCACCGAGCCGTCGACGGTCGAATATGCCTTCACCAGCCCGGCCACCTCGTCGGCAACGAGCAACGCGCCATTCCAGGTCGCGAGGCCGCGCACCGAGTTCGCCATCTTGCCGCTCACCACCGCCACATCCAGCCCCAGCGGCTCCGCGATGGCGACGCTTGCGTTGGTGGCGAGGTTCGGAAGGTCGTCGCTGGTCGAAGCCACGAACGTACCCTGCAGGTAGGACGTCGCCGCAATGCCGTTCGCCGTCAGTGCGGCGGGAACGGCGCCGGTTTGTCCTGCACCGGTCAGGATCGTCACCACGCCGGTGTCCTGGCTCGAAAGGTAGCAGTTGCCGCTGGTATCGAAGGCGAAATCGAACGGGTGATCGACGGAATTGATGGTCGGATCGGCCCACGTTTGCGACCACGCATAGGTGGAATTACTCGAAACATACTGCAGCAACTGGCTGTATTTCTTGTAGCCGTTGACGACGAACAGGCCATTCGCCGTGAACGCAAAACTTCTTAGTTCCGAGAGCGGTGGATCTTCGGTTGCTGTTGGAAGAAGCTTTGACGGCGAGGCCTCTTTGCCATCACTCTTGTAAATGTGAATGTTGTTATGGCTTCCCGAAGTGGAGCCGCCATGAAAGGAGAGATAGAAAAGCCCATCGCTCGACATGGATTGTTTCTCCCTGCCCGACCAATGATGATTGCTTGATTCAGATAGGCCGAATGTCGCACGACCCTATGACGCATGAATGAAAAGTCAATACGGCGTGCATTGGCACGGGAGTGCAACCTTGATCGGATCAATGAAAATCCCGTGACCGCGGCAGAATGCGCACATCGCGCGGATGGCGGATTTTCTGCGCCGGATTTTCCGGGTGATCGCGGCGGTCGTCGTTGAGCGGTGCGGCCGGCATCGGATCCATCGGCAGCGGATGCCGGCCACTGCCCAGCGCATCATCGGCAAGAAGTTTCAAGTCATGCGAGCGGTCGATCAGGCGCTCGGCGACCAGATGCACCACCTTTTCCGGGCTGCTCTGGATATAGCCCTCGACCAGGATCAGCCGCGCCCCCATCACCTCCTTGCGGAATTGCGCCATCACTTTCGGCCACACCACGATATTGGCGATGCCGGTTTCGTCCTCCAGCGTCATGAAGACGACGCCGTTGGCGCTGCCGGGACGCTGCCGCACCAGCACCACGCCGGCGCAGCGCACTTTTTGGCGGTCATTGGCGTGCGAGATCGCCTGGCACGTCACCACCCGCTCTTGGGTCAGCATCGGCCGCAGGAACTCGAGCGGATGCCCCTTCAGCGACAGCCGGATGGTCTGATAATCGGCCACCACCTGCTCCGGCAGCGGCATCAGCGGCAACGGCAAGGCATCCTCGTCGGGCTGCTCGCGCGCGGTCGCGGCAGAAAACAGCGGCAGCGGCACGTCGTCGGGCAACCGCCGCACCGCCCATAGTGCTGCGCGGCGGTCGAGCCCGATCGAGCGGAACGCATCGGCATCCGCCAGCAGGATCAGCGCGCGCTTCGGCAGCCCCGTGTCGCGGGCGAAATCCTCCAGCGAGGTGAAGCGGCGGCGGGCACGGGCGGCGACGATGCGCTGGTCCCACCAGTCGCCGGGTTTTCTGGTTTGCTTTTGCGGATCCGCCGTGGTGTCGTCGACATCGAATACCTCGAAACCGTCGATCTGGCGAAAGCCGAGCCGCATGGCATGGTATTTCCCGCTTCGCTCCTCCAGCGTGTTCTGGCCGAAGCTCGACGACACATCGACCTCGCGCACCTCGACGCCATTCTTGCGGGCGTCGCCGACGATCTGCGCCGGCGCGTAAAATCCCATCGGCTGCGAATTCAACAGCCCGCAGCAGAAGGCATCGGGATGAAACCGCTTCAGCCATGACGACACATAGACCAACTGCGCGAACGCCGCGGCGTGGCTTTCCGGGAAACCATATTCGCCAAAGCCCTTGATCTGGTTGAAGCAGTTGTTGGCGAATTCTTCCGGATAGCCGCGCGCGATCAAATTGCCGACCATCTTCTGTTCGAACTTGTGAATGGTTCCCATGTGGCGAAACGTGGCCATGGCGCGGCGCAGCTGGTTGGCTTCCTCGGGCGTGAACTTGGCCGCCTCGATGGCGATGCGCATTGCCTGTTCCTGGAACAGCGGCACGCCCAGAGTTTTTTTCAGGATCGCCTTGAGCTCGTTCCGGTCGCCGTATTTCGGGAACGGGTATTCGATCTGGTCCTCGCGCATGGCGCGGCGTTTCAGGTAGGGATGCACCATGTTGCCCTGGATCGGCCCCGGCCGCACGATCGCCACCTCGATCACCAGATCGTAGAATGTGCGCGGCTTCAGCCGCGGCAGCATGTTCATCTGTGCGCGGCTCTCGACCTGGAATACGCCGAGCGATTCGCCCTTCTGCAGCATCTGGTAAACTTCGTCGTCATCCTTCGATTTGATGTCGGCCAGTTCATACCGCTCGCCCTTGTGATCGGCGATCAGGTCAAAACACTTGCGGATGCAGGTCAGCATGCCCAGCGCCAGCACGTCGACCTTCATCATGTTCAGGGTATCGATGTCGTCCTTGTCCCATTCGATGAAGGTGCGGTCGTCCATCGCGGCATTGCCGATCGGCACATAGCTGTCGAGCCGGTCCTGCGTGAGCACGAAGCCGCCGACATGCTGCGACAAATGGCGCGGGAATTCGATCAGCTCGGAGGCCAAGTCAATGGCGCGGAAGATCATCGGGTTGTTCGGATCGAACCCGGCCTGCCTGACCTGCGTCGCGGTAAGGCCGGTCCCCCAGCTGCCCCACACCGTATCGGCCAGTGCCGCGGTGACGTCTTCGGTGAGGCCGAGCGCCTTGCCGACGTCGCGGATCGCCGAACGCGGCCGGTAGTGGATCACGGTGGCGACGATCGCCGCCCGGTGCCGGCCGTAGCGGTTGAAGACGTATTGCATCACCTCTTCGCGGCGCGAATGCTCGAAATCGACGTCGATGTCGGGCGGCTCGCGGCGCTCTTCCGACAGAAACCGCTCGAACAACAGATCGATCTCCACCGGATTGACCGAGGTGATGCTGAGCATGAAGCAGACCGCGGAATTGGCCGCCGAGCCCCTGCCCTGGCACAGGATGTGTTGCGAACGCGCGTAGTGCACGATGTCGTGAACAGTAAGGAAATAATGCGCGTATTCGAGTTTGGCGATCAGCGCCAGTTCCTTGCGCAGGGTAGTTTCCAGCTTCCTGTCGATGCCGCCGGGATAGTATTTTTTCACACCTTGCCAGGTCAGGTCTTCGAGGTGGCCCTGCGCGGTCTTGCCCGGCGGCACCGGCTCGTCGGGATATTGGTATTTGAGCTGGTCGAGCGAAAACGAGATCCGGCCGGCGAAGCGCAGGGTCTCGGCAATGGCTTCGGGATAATGGCGAAACAGCCGGCTCATCTCCGCCGCCGGCTTGAGATGACGCTCGGCATGGGCCTCCAGTAATAACCCCGCGGCCTCGATAGTGGTCTTCTCGCGGATGCAGCTCAATACATCCTGCAGCACGCGGCGTTCCGGGGTGTGATAGAGCACGTCATTGGTCGCGATCAGCGGCGTTCGCACCTTGGCGGCGATGTGCTGCAGCGCCACGAGGCGACGCTTGTCATCACCGCGGTGAAACAGGCTGGCGGCGAGCCATACGCCTTCGGTGCGGAGACCGCGCATGGCCTGCAAGACCTTCACCAGCGCCTCGGCGTCGAGGCGATACGGTGGCATCAGCACCAACAGCAGGCCCTGGCTGAATTCCTTGAGATCCTCGAAGCGCAGATGGCATTCGCCTTTCTCGGCGCGCAATTTGCCCTGGCTGAGCAGGCGGCAGAGCCGGCCATAGGCGGAGCGGTCGCGCGGATAGGCCAGGATGTCCGGCGTGCCGTCACAGAAGACGAGGCGCGCGCCGACCAAAAGTTTCGGGATCGATTTCAGGTCCGGGTTTTTCAGCTCGGCATAGGCCCGCACTACGCCGGCCAGGGTGTTGCGGTCGGCGATGCCGATGGCGCCAAGGCCGTAGTCGGCGGCCTGATGGACATATTCCTGCGGATGCGAAGCGCCGCGCAGGAACGAGAAATTGCTGGTGACGCCGATTTCGGCGTAAGCCCCGTTCATGACCCCGTTCATGCGAAAAGCCCGTGCATGAACCAGTTCGGCTGCACCGCCCTGCCCTCCTCCTGTGCGATCTCGCGATCATACAGGCCGTCGCGGTAGAGCCAGAATCGCAGGCCGGATTCGTCCTCGACCCGGAAATAATCCCGCGTCAGCATGTCGCCTTGCGCGCGCCACCACTCCATCGCGATCCGCTCCGGACCTTCGGCGCGGACCACGGCATGGGCGGCGCGGCGCCAGACGAACCGGGCCGGCGGGCCGTCCGGCACCTGCGCGATCACCTGGATCTGTTCCGGCCGCTCGAACAGCCGCAGCGGCCGCAGCGGCGGTTCGTGCTCGGTGCGCGCCGGCCAGTCGGCATGAGCCGCCTGACCAAGGTGATGCTGCGCCGGCAGCGCCAGCGCCGCGCGCTCCGGAATGTGGCTGCCCTGCGGCAGATGCACCATGACGCGGCTGCCGCCGATCCGGGCGGCGATGCGGTCGATCAGATCAGCCAGTTCGTCTTGGCCGTGGACGTTGGCATCGAGATCGCGCTGCTGCTGGACCACGATTTCGGTGCGGCTGGCACCGAGACGGATGAGATCGAACCCGAAGCCGGGATCGAGCGGATCGGCGATGGCCTCTAACCGTTCGCGGAACAGCCGGCCGATGACGTCGGCCTTGGTCACCGGCTGGCCGGTCTCCACCGCGATGGCACGCACCGCGCCATCGGTGCGGAAGAAACTTAGCTCCAGCCGCCGCGCGCCCTTGCCCTGCTTTTCCATCGCCACGACAAGCGTGCGGGCGAGACCGGCCAGGGTCGCCGAGATCACCTCGTCGGTCGCCACCGGCTCGGCGAAGCGCTTCTCGACGATATATTCCGGCAGCGGCTTGCGCGGATTGATCGGCGCCTCGGCCTGCCCCAGCGCCTGCTCCAAGAGGCTGGTGAACCAGGCGCCGAACCGCGCGGTGATCTCGGCGCGGGCGCGCGCGGCCACGTCGCCGATGGTCTTCAGCCCGGCGCGGCGCAGGCCGCGGGTGATCGCCTCACTGGCCCCGAGCGCGAACACCGGCAGCGACTTCACCGCCTCGGCCTCTTCGCCCTCGCCGACGATGCGGCCGGGCCTGCAGCGGGCCAGCGCGCGGGCGCACACCGGCGTGCCGGCAATCGCCGCAGTGACGACAAATCCCTGCCGCTGCAGCGCGCCGCAAAGCGTTTGCAGCAGCAAAGCCTCGCCGCCGAACAGATGGGCGCAGCCGGTGATGTCCAATAGCAGGCCATGGGGAAGATCGAGCGCCACCAGCGGCGTGAAGCGGTCGCACCAGTCGGCAATGTGATTCAGCGCCTCGCTATCCGCCGCTGCATCGGCGTCGACCACCGCGATGTCGGGACAGATGGCGCGGGCATTGGCCAGCGGCAGGCCGGGCTCGAGGCCGAGACCGGCGGCGGCATCGTTGAGCGCGTAAATCTGCAACGCGTTGTTTTCTTTGGCGACGACGATGCAGGGAGTTTCCTGACAAGAATTTGCCTGCAACCCATCATCGCTAGCCGGCGCGGCGCTGCGCAAAAATTGTCGCCGGATGCGGTCGGTCGGCAATCGCGGCAGCCACAGGCTGAGGATGCGCCGTCGCTTCACGGAAGAGGCACTCATCACACTTCCACTCCATGATCCATTGGCCGGTTGGGCCGTGACGATTTCGAACCAGTTGGGTCTCAAGCACCGGCGCGCCCCACGCGCGCCCGTAGCCAGACCTGTCGGGCGGCGAATGCGCCGCGCGCACGATCCATCGGGTTTCCGCGCTCGAGGGCAAAGGCTGCGCCGCCGGGCGCAGCAGCAAGGCGGTGACGCCGGACAGTTGCGCCGCCAGGGTCAGCTTGCGGCTGGCGACCAGGTCGCACTGGCGGTTCTCGCCCCAGATTTCCATGACCACGGCGCCGAGCGCATCGCAGGCCAGCGCATCGGCGGTGGTGCGCAGCGCGCTCTCCACGTCGCTCGCGCGCACGCTCACCACCAGGCGCGGATCGAGACCGAGTTCGCGGAAGCCGTGCATCGACAGCGCGCCGGATTCGATTTCGGCGAAATCCTGCCGCACCCAGAGCAGCGGACGTTTTGCGCCGAGGCGCCGCACCAGGCCGGCGACAAAACCCGTCGCCGCAGCACTTTGCCGTCCCTCGCAAAACACTTCATGCACCGCGCCCAGCGCGAGGCCGCCCTTGAGCGCCGCGTCGGCTCCGCCATGGCCCAGTGCCACCCGGTCGGCCGCGACGACGTCGTGGCTCTCGATACGCGCGATACTGCCGCGCAACGTCGCAAGCGTGCCCGTGCGTGCGCCTGTCATTGCGCCGCTCCTTCGAAAAATGTTGCCGCCATTCCTGTTGGAAGAGAACCGGTGGACGGCTTATTTGTTCATGATATGTTCTAATATAAAGCTAACAGCGCCGCCGGAGTCAATCGGATTCGCAGACGATGTTTTCACCAGCAAAACCAACAGGATCGATGGGAACAAGCGCGGCTTTGGCCGATTGATCCGGAAGGCAAAGGGAGAAACGCAATGCCGACCCCACACAGCGATACCTTGGAGGCCTTGCGCGAGCAGGCCAGCGATTGCCGTGCCTGTCCGTTGTGGAAGGACGCCACCCAGACCGTTTTCGGCGAGGGCCCGGCCTCCGCCTCGATCATGCTGGTCGGCGAGCAGCCCGGCGACAAGGAAGACCTTGCCGGCAAACCGTTCGTCGGCCCCGCCGGCCAGATGCTCGACCGGGCGCTGGACCAGGCCGGCATCGACCGGTCGAAGGTCTACGTCACCAACGCGGTGAAACATTTCAAATTCATGCCGCGCGGCAAATTCCGCCTGCATCAGAAGCCGAACACATCGGAGATCAAGGCGTGTCGGCCCTGGTACGAGCGCGAACTCGCCGCCATCCAGCCGGCGCTGGTAGTGGCGATGGGCGCCACCGCGGCGCACAGCGTGTTCGGCAAGACCACCCCGATCAACAAATCCCGCGGCCGGCTGATCGATCTCACTGAGGGGATGCAGGCGCTGGTCACCGTGCACCCGTCTTATCTGCTGCGGCTGCCCGATGAAGAAGCCAAGGCGCGTGAATACGAGCGGTTCGTCGAGGATCTGAAAATCGCGGCGCGGCTGTTGAAAAAATTATCGCACGCGGCGTGACTGGCCCCGGCGGAGTGTTGGACAGTCCACCTGCCTGGGGCGCGAAGCAGAGAGAACACTCAAAACCCCGCCTGATGAGATCATCAAGCGGGGCCTTGGGGATTGCAATTCCGCGCCCGGGCTGGGCCCGGCACGCAGGCGGGACGGTACCACCGAACGGTCCCAGGGCTTGCCGGAGAAACCCGCGGTTCAGGTTGATCTGACGCACCCGCTGAACTTTACCTGTGCCGGCCGGGTGGCTAAGAGGGGCGACGCATGATCGATGCGCGACCCCCGCGGATGTGGCTGGCCTCTTGCAGGATTTCTTTGAAATTGTCGGACTTTCGCTTGGGGTCAGCCTGATGGCGACGGCTATCGCGATGGCAGTCAGTTTCCCCGCCGGAGCGGCGCTCGCCATCTTCCCGTTTCCGGGCAGACGTTTTGTCGTGGTTCTGGTCAACGCATTCTTTGGATTGCCGCCGGTGGTCGTGGGCCTTGCGCTCTATCTCGCGCTTTCGCATTCCGGCCCGTTCGGCATGCTCAAACTGCTGTTTACCCCCACCGCCATGGTGATGGCCCAGGCCATCCTTGCCATTCCGATCATCATGGCGCTGGTGCACCGGGCCAGCGAGCGGGCCTGGTCGCGCTATGGTGACGAACTCGTCTCCGACGGCGCATCGCGCGCGCAGGCCATTCCGCACATTCTGTCGATCATTCGCGCCGAGCTTCTGACCGCGGCGCTGGCGGGCTTCGGCCGCACCGTTTCGGAAGTCGGCGCAGTGATTCTGGTCGGCGGCAACATCCGGGGCCTGACCCGGACGATGACGACGGCGATCGCGCTGCAGACCAGCCAGGGCGACCTGTCGCTGGCCCTGGCGCTGGGCGCCGTGCTGGTTGGCATCAGCATCTCGATTAGTGCGACCGTGTTTGCATCGGCCGGGCGGGCAAGAACCGCGGGGAGTGACGAAGTATGAACCAAGCCCGAAACGCGTGCGCGTTGATCGCAGCCTTGATCGTGATCGGCTCCGCCGCCGCGGCGGAGCGGTCCATCACCCTGGCATCGACCACGTCCGTGGAAGCGTCGGGGTTGCTGGCCAACATCCTTCCGCAATTCACCGCAAAAACCGGCATCAAGGTCAATGTCGTCGCCCAGGGCACCGGCAAGGCGCTCGATACCGCCCGGCGCGGCGATGCCGATCTCCTCTTGGTTCACGATCCGGAGGCCGAGCAGCAGTTCATCGATGAAGGCCATGGCGCCAGCCGCCGGCAGATCGCGTGGAACGATTTTGTCGTGGTCGGTCCGTCGGCCGATCCGGCCCGCATTCGCGGCGGCAACGACAGCGTTGCCGCGCTGCGGGCGATCGCCGCCGCAAAGGCGCCGTTCGTGTCGCGCGGCGACAGGAGCGGCACCAACGCCGCGGAATTGCGGCTCTGGAAAATCGCCGGCCAGACCCCGGACACGCTGAACAAGACAGGCTGGTATCGCGACATCGGCGGCGGCATGGGGCAGGCGCTGAATGCGGCCAGCGCGATGGAGGCCTACACCCTGTCCGACCGCGGCACCTGGCTCAGTTTCGGCAACAAGGCACGCTTTGGTGATCGCCATCGAAGGTGACGCGCGGCTGGTCAATCGATATGACGTGATCGAACTGAGCCCGCAGAAGCACGGCGAAGCAAAGCTCGACGTGGCGAAGATTTTCGCCGACTGGCTGGTATCGGGAGAGGGTCAGCAAGCCATCGGCGCGTTTCAGGTGAACGGGCAGAAACTGTTCAATCCGTCCGCGGCTTCGCCGAAATGATCGCTTTCAGTGTAACGACGGTCCGACCGGCGGCTACCCTTGGCAGGGCTAGCGCATGCGGAAAAAATCACGACGCTGTGCACACGTTTGAGACGATTCAATTCAAGCCGCGCGCACATTGCCGAGGAACTTCTCGACCGCCGCCTTCAACTGGGCACTTTCGCGGGAAAGCGATTGCGCCGATTGCAGGACCTGGGTTGACGCCGAACCCGTCTGAACCGAACCCTGGCTGACGTCGGCGATGTTGGCTGCGACCTCGGCGGTTCCGGCTGCGGCCTGTCCGACATTGGCGGCGATCTCGCGGGTCATGACGCCCTGGGTCTCGACTGCCGCGGCGATGTCAGCGGCAATCTCCGATACGTTTCCGATCGTGGCGATGACTTCCTTGATGGCTGCGGCGGTCTCGGTCGTCGAGGTCTGCATTCCCGCGACCTGGGCGCCGATCTCTTCCGTCGCTTTCGCGGTCTGGGAAGCGAGCGCTTTGACCTCCTGGGCGACCACGGCGAACCCTCTGCCTGCCTCGCCGGCGCGCGCGGCCTCGATGGTCGCGTTCAATGCCAGAAGATTGGTTTGCGCCGCCACCGAGGAGATCAATTGAACCACGTCGCCGATCCTGGTCGCAGCGGCAGTGAGGTCGATAATGCGCGCATCAGCCTTCTGAACCTTCGCGACGGCCTGGCTCGCGATCTGGCTGGAGCGATCGACCTGTTCCGCGATGACGCCGACCGAGGAAATCAGCTTGTCTGCCGAATTGGCAACTGATTGAACATTCGCTGATGCTTCTTCCGACGAAGAGGCAACAACCGTCGAACGTTGCTGGGTCCTTTCGGCGGTCGCGGTCAACGTACCCGCCGCGGCTTCAAGCAGGCCGGCATTGGTTGAAACGGCCTGGACGATCGAGCCGATGGCGGACTCGAACTCGTCGGCCAGCTTGCCCATGCTCCGCTTTTGTTCGGCCTGACGGAGGTCGTCGGCCTTGCGCCGTTCCTCCTGCTCGGCGGCAGCCTTGTCGACAGCTACCGTTTTGAAGTTTTCCACGGCCCGCGCGATGTCGCCGATTTCATCCTTGCGCGCGATTCCCGGCAGGACGACATCAAAGCGGCCGGCGGCCAGTTCCCGCATCGCTCCCGCAAGCTTCAGCAGATGCCGCGTCGCCAAATGCGCGAGGAAGAATGCGGCCGGCATGATGATCAGCAGCGCGATCAGGGCCTTGACGGTGAGCGACCAGGCGAAAGCCTGTTTGGATGCCTCGACAGCCTTGCGGCTGGCGACAAACCCGATTGTCATGCCTTCGCCGACATCGCTCGGCAGCGTTACGATCTGCGCCAGATAAGGCGCGTCAGCCACCGTCAGTTCGGCCACCGCCGGTGTGCCGGCCTTCGAGGATTGAACTGCCTCGGCGGGCAACGTTATTGCAACATCCTTACCCAGGGTCGACGCGGCAACTTTGCCCTTGGTCATGAAAACGATTTCAAGTCCGGTGCGTTGCTTTAGTTCGCTCGCCGTCGCTTCGTTGAAGTAGGAACCAACCTTGATGGTGCCGATCACGTTGCCACCCTGCAGCATCGGCATGACGCTGTCCTCGGCGGCTTCGCCGCTCGTGGGCGATACCGTCAGGCCCGCGGCCGGCTTGCCGGAGAGTGCCGCGCGGATCTGAGGCTGGCCGGCCTTGTCGTCGCCGCGCTTGGCCGGATTGTGTCCGCGCTGCACGACGATACCCTTCGCGTCCGTCATCTCCAGCGCCGCAAGCGCCGGGTCGCGTGCATGAATGGCCTTGAACTCGCGAACGGAAATGGCTTCAAGGGCCGCCGCGTCATGGGCGGACAAAGCAGCGATCATCTCCGGATGCCGGGACAAGACATCTGCATAGACCTTCATGCGGTCGCCGACGGCACCGAGCGTCGACAGCCCTTCCTTCGTGGCTGCATTTAAGGCGTCGCGGTGGGCCTGGTCGAGCGTCCGGCTCATGGCGTCGTAGGAGAGCAACCCGACAGTGGCGACACCGGCGCAAAACGCGACCGCAACGGCGATGCCCGCCTGAATCTTGAGAGACCGCAGAGTCGAAGCCATGAAACTAATCCTCGGTTAACCGGCTGCGTAAAATTACCTGAGGTTAGTTTGCAAAACTTAAGATTCCGCGAGCGCGCGCCGCAACAAGATCTTAGCTTCGCGCGTTCGTCGACGTGTGTTGCAGTGCGAATCCAACGGCAAACATGCAGATAGCGCCGACGATGGCGCCTACCAGACCTTCAATGATGAAGACCTCCGCGGCCCTTGGTTCCATCAGGCTGCCGCTGCCCGTAACCATGGTAAGCGGCGCTATTTGCAGGAAATAACCGCTGACGGCGCCGCCGACCAGGCCAACGAGGCTGTGGCCGATCGGACCAAAATTGTGCTCGCGCGAGGCGCCTGCCGCGGCATGCGCGCCGACAAATCCGGCCACGGTCTGAATGACGAGACTGGTGAGCGTCCACGGCATTTTTTTCGGATTCCTCCATATGTCGAAAGGTCTCGACATATGGTAAACGCCCCGTCTAAAAACTGTGCGACGGGCAGACCGCGGAGCCAGTGGCGGTATGGTCGTAGTGTAACCTTCGCGTCCGCCACGGAACGCAACGATAGTGTTCGCCGTCCCAAAGGGCGCTCAGTGCCGGATCAGGCCGTCTGTTCCCTCGCGGCGAGCGACGTCGCCGTCGAGGGAAGCATGAACGTTATCAGCCAGCACAGCAGCAGCATGACCGCCGATCCGACCAGGCATCCGGTGATGCCGGCAACCTGATAAAGCACGCCGGACAAGGTGATGCCAAGCAAGCGTCCGGCTGCGTTGGCCGCGTAGTAGAAGCCGACATCCTCGGCAGCCTTTTCCGATCCTGCGTAGGCCAGGATGAGGTAGGAGTGGAGCGAAGAGTTGACGGCGAAGGGTAGCCCGAACAGCGCCAGGCCGACCACAAGGACAATGTCGGGCCGCCCAACATCAGCGACCCTCATGATGACGGCGAGGGTGACCGGGACGGCGGCCAGTAGCGCCGCCCACAGGCGGGCCACGGGCACCTCGCGGCTGAGACCATCGGCGCTGCGCGAAACCAGTGACGGAGCGATCGCCTGAATGCCACCATAGGCAATGGTCCAGGCCGCCAGGAATCCGCCAACCTGCAGGAAGCGCCAGCCGTGGGCGTAGAGGAAAACCGGCAGGCCGACGACGAACCACACGTCTCTCGCCCCGAACATGAATATCCGTGCCGCCGCCAGCAGGTTGACGCCGCGCGACTTGCCGAACAATTCCTTCATCGTCTTCGACGACTTGGCCTTGCCGAGTTCGCGCGGCAACAGCAACAAGCCGGCGACGAAGATGACGGCGAGCAACGCGGCCATCGACCACAGCGCGTTCCGGAATCCGATGAGGTCGAGCAAAAGCCCGCCAATGAAGAAGCCGATGCCCTTCATGGCGTTCTTGGAGCCGGTGAACCATGCTACCCAGTGGAACAGCTGTCCGCTGCCTTCGGCCGAGGTCGCCTTGATGGCCGATTTGGATGCGGTCTTGGTGAGGTCCTTGGCGACGCCGGCGATCCCCTGCGCGACGACGACCCAGGCGACCGACGCTACCGCCCCCCATCCGGGCGACAGTGCGGAGAGCATGATCAATCCTGCGATCTGCAGCAGTTGGCCGATCGCAAGCATCCGCGGGATGCCGAAACGCGAGGCGAAATAGCCGCCGGCCAGATTAGCGGCAATCCCCGCCGTCTCGTAGAGCAGGAAAAGAAATGCGAGCGTGAACGGGGTATAACCCAGCCGGAAGAAGTGAAACAGCACCAGCATCCGCAGAGCGCCGTCCACCAGGGTGAACCCCCAATAGGAGGCGGTAACGATCAGGTAGTTGCGCGCTGCTGCCATCATGGGCCTCGCTCCTGAACAATGTTCGCGAGGTCGACCATCCGGCAGGCATAACCCATCTCGTTGTCGTACCAGGCGTATACCTTCAACAGGGTCTCGTCGGTCACCATCGTGCTCTGGGCGTCCACGATCGCGCTTCGCGAGTCATTGGTGTAGTCGGCCGAAACCAGTGGCCGGGTCTCAAATCCCAGAATTCCCGCCAGGACGCCTTCCGACGCCGACCTGAACAGCGCGTTGACTTCCTCGGCGGTGGTCGGCCGCTTCAATTCGAACACGCAGTCGGTCAAGCTTGCATTCAGGACCGGCGCCCGAACCGCGTGACCGTTCAGCTTGCCCTTCAACTCCGGATAAATCAGCGCAATCGCGGTCGCGCTGCCGGTGGTTGTCGGCTGCAACGAGAGCATCGCCGACCGCGCCCGCCTCAGGTCCTTGTGAGGGGCATCGACGACCACATTGGTGTTGGTAGGATCATGGATCGTGGTGATCTGGCCGTGACGGATTCCGATCGCCTCGTGCACGACCTTGACCACCGGCGCCAGGCAGTTGGTCGTGCAGGAGGCGGCCGTCAGCAACCGGTGCCGGGCCGGATCATAGAGCCCGTCGTTTACCCCGACGACAATGTTCAGCGCGAGAGCGTCCTTGACGGGTGCCGCGACGATGACGCGCTTTACGCCGCGATCGAAATAGGCCTGAAGCTGTTCGGGCTTGAGAAATTTGCCGGTGCATTCCAGCACGACGTCGCATCCCAGTTCGCCCCAGGGTACGTCGCCGGGCCCCGCCGCCTCACTGAACCCGATACGCTGCTTGCCGATCGCGATCGTGCGTTCACCGTCGATGCCGATCGGTTCGCGCCAGCGGCCGTGGATGCTGTCGAACTCCAGGAGATGGGCGGTCGCCGCGATGCCGCCCTTGACTTCGTTGATGTGCACGACCTCGAGCCGGTTTTCGCGCCTCGGATCGTTTTCCGGACGCCAGGTGCCGCCAAGCGCGGACCGCAGCGCCAACCGGCCGATCCGGCCCATTCCGTTGATACCGACCTTCATGCAGGCGATTCCACTATGGTGAGAGGCGATTGGTATCGCCGATCTCGTCCAGGCGCGCCTTCAACGCCATGCGATCGAGCTTCGCAAATGGAAGGCTGGTAAAGATCTCAATGCGCCGCCGGATCATCGCATAGAGCTCGTTCAGCAATGTCGTCCGTTCGGAGGCGGATCCGGTGAACTGGGTGGGATCCGGCAGCGGCCACGCGCCGGTCACGAATTTCGTTTCGAGGTCCGGACAGAACTGGCCCTGCGGCGTGTCGCAAAGTGCGATGACGAAATCCATGCGCGGCGCGTCGGGTCCGGTGAACTCTTGCCACGACTTGCAACGCAGATGGGCGACATCGTGCCCGAGGTGTTTCAGGCGGTCGATCACCGCCGGAAGCGGGGCCTCGGCAGGATCGGAGCCGGCGGAGTAGGCGCGAAACCGTCTCTGTCCGATCTTCTGCAGCAGCGCTTCGGCCATGATCGAACGCGCAGAATTATGCGTGCACAGGAAAAGCACGTTGAAGGCAGGCGATCAATGACATCGACCGAGGGCTGCGGGGCCGGTGCGGCCGCCGGCATGGGGAAATGGCCGCATAGCTCGGGTTTACCGCCGCAGCAATCGCGAGCGAGAAAGTCGATCAATCCGCGAAAGCCGGCGACGTCGGCGCGATAGTTGATGGTTCGGCCGTCCTTCTCCGCGACGATCAGGCCGGCGCGTGCGAGGATCGAAAGGTGGTTCGACATCGTGTTGTGCGGAACGTCGCAGAACCTGGCGATTTCGCCCGCCGACAGGGCCTGCGGATAAATCGACAGCAATTGCTCGCAAGGCATGCAACCGCGTGGGCTGCGCCAGGGAGCCGAAACCCTCAATCGCGCTCTCGGTGAAGTTCGGCTGGTCCATGACCCTCTCGAATTTTGCCTTGTGTCGGGATTTATCGACAAATCGGATGACGTCGTGATGACACTCGGCCACAAAAGGCCAAAAGCATCGTCATGTAACGGTCACCCTCTTAAGATATGTCGAGACAGATCGACATATATCCGGAGGGAGGCCAATGATCAAGCGTATAGTCGGCGCCGTTGTCGCGGCGCTGGTGTTGTCGACCGCAGCCCAAGCCGCCGAGACCACCGGCGCCGGATCGACGTTCGTGTTCCCGATCCTGGAAGAATGGGCCGCAGAATATGAGGCCAAGACCGGCGACAAGATCACCTATCAGTCGATCGGCTCCGGAGCCGGCATCAGCCAGATCAAGGCGGCAACTGTCGACTTCGGTGCATCGGACATGCCGCTGCGGCCGGAAGATCTGGAGAAACGGGGCCTTGGCCAGTTTCCGCTGGTGATTGGTGGCGTTGTGCCCATCGTCAACATTGAGGGGGTCGGCCCGGGCGCCATTCGTTTCTCAGGACCGGTGCTCGCGGACATCTTTCTCGGAAAGATAAAGAATTGGCGCGATCCGGCGATCCGCGCCCTCAATCCTGACCTCAATCTGCCCGCAGCCGCCATCTCCGTCATCCATCGCACGGACGGGTCCGGGACAACGTTCAACTGGGCAAATTACCTCTCGAAGGTCAGCCCGGAATGGAAGGAAAAGGTCGGCGAAGGAACGTCTCTCGATTGGCCGACCGGCGCGGGCGGCAAGGGAAACGAGGGAGTTGCGGCGGTTGTTGCCGTTGCCAAGAACTCGATCAGTTACGTCGAATACGCTTACGCGGTCAAAAACAAGCTGGCCTACGGCCTGGTGCAGAACAAGGCGGGACGTTTCGTTCAACCCGGGGCGGAGACTTTCCAGGCGGCCGCGGCGCACGCCGATTGGAACAGCGCGAAAGACTTCTTCCTGATCCTGACCGATGCTCCCGGGGAAAATGCCTATCCGATTACGGCGACGGCGTTCATTATTATGTACAAGCAGCCAAAGGATTTCCGGCGGGCTAAAGTGGCCAGGGATTTCTTCAGATGGTCGCTGGAAAGCGGGCAAGCGCAGGCCGACGCGCTGAACTATGTTCCGCTTCCTCCCGTTCTCGTCCGGCAGATCGAAGACTACTGGAATTCGGCGTTCGGAGGCTAGGCGGGACTCAAACCGGCCTGCGGCAAGGGTACGCGATGAGCGCGTCCCCCCGGCTTTGACGACCCAAAGACAACTCAACCCGCTCTATCGAGAACGCTTCTTCTTCCGTGCAGCGCGAGCCGGTTTCCCGGCTGCGACCGCCTTCGCCGGAGCCGGACCGCAGCCGCAACCGGCAGCCACGAAATTGCATAATTCAGGATGCCCGTCGCAGCAGTCGTTGACCAGGAAAGACAGCAGCGTCTGCATGCCGTCCACGTCGGAGCGGTAGACGATGGTGCGTCCATCGCGCGCGCTCCGCAGCAGACCGGCGCGGACCAAAATCGCCAGATGAGACGACAGCGTGTTGTGCGGCGCGCCTACCACATCGGCGATCACCCCTGCGGTGATGCCCACGGGCTCGTGCTTGATCAACAGACGGAAGATCGCCAGCCGCGTCGGCTGCGCCAGCGCGGACAGTGCGGAAATCGCGTTGGCTTCGCCGCGGGTATCTCCTGATGGAATGGGGCTGGCGTGACTTGCCACCGCCAGCATCGATTTTCGCATTGCATTAATCCCGTGATTCCAGATTTCTGCCGCTTTTTAGCCGACGCCCAGGTGACAAGCCAGAAACTTTCCATTATTGGACATGTCGAGACATCTCGACATGTCGTGCGGGCTCCAGGGGCCATGTATCGATTTTTAAACGGGATGCTCAGGCGGTAGACGTACCGCCCAATCCTTGAGGAAACCTCGCCGGTAGGCGTACCGGCGCGTGCAGGGAGAACGTCCGATGAGCCATTGCAACAAGATGGTCGATGCCGGCCGCCGTCGATTTCTGGGCGGCGCGGGCTTTGCGGCGGCGGGGGCCGCGGTAGCGACCATGGTGCCGGCACAGTCCAAGGCTGCGCCGGGATCGGCCAGGATCGATTACCCGTCCAATCGTCTCGGCAACGTTTCCGATCTCAAGGCCAATCGAGCCTATGGCGGTGGCGTATCCGGATTCCGATGCGCCAGGCGTATTGCTGAAGCTCGGCAAGCGTGTACCCGGCGGCGTTGGCGCCGATGGCGATATCGTCGGCTTCTCGACGACATGCCCCCACAAGGGTTTCCCGCTGAGCTACAGCGCAGCCGACAGCACGATGAATTGTCCCGGGCACTATTCGCGGTTCGACTGCGAATCCGGCGGGCTGCAGGTCTGGGGTCAGGCAACCCAAAATCTCCCGCAATATGCGCTGCGCGTCGATGACAAGGGCGACATCTACGCCGAGGGCGTTGACGAGCTGTTGTACGGCCGCCTGTCGAACGTGTTGTGAGGAGAGAACATCATGGCCTACAAGCGTCAGACCGACCGGCTTCCGATCGTCCCCAAGGATGCCAAGGAATTCAACGTCACCTGCCACTACTGCATCGTGGGCTGCGGCTACAAGGCCTACACCTGGCCGGCCAATAAACAGGGCGGAACCGCCCCCGATCAAAACAAGTTCGGTGTCGATCTCGCCAAGCAACAGGCCGCGGACAGTCCGGCCTGGTATGCGCCCTCCATGTACAACATCGTGCGCCAGAACGGCGCCGACGTGCATATCGTCATCAAGCCAGACTACAATTGTGTGGTGAATTCCGGTCTCGGTTCGGTGCGTGGCGCGCGCATGGCCGAGATGAGCTATTCGCAGCAGCGCAATACCCAGCTGCAGCGCCTGACCGACCCGATGGTGTGGCGTTACGGCCAGATGCAGCCGACCAGTTGGGACGATGCGCTCGATCTGGTAGCGCGGGTGACGGTCGCGGTCATCAATGACATGGGCGAGGATGGGCTGTTCGTTTCCGCCTTCGACCACGGCGGCGCCGGCGGCGGGTACGAGAATACGTGGGGCACCGGAAAACTCTACTTCGGTGCCATGAAGGTCAAGAACATCCGCATTCACAACCGGCCGGCGTACAATTCGGAAGTTCACGCCACCCGTGACATGGGCGTTGGCGAACTCAACAACTGTTACGAGGACGCCGAACTGGCCGACACCATCGTCGCCGTCGGGACCAACGCGCTCGAGACCCAGACCAATTATTTCCTGAACCACTGGGTTCCGAACCTTCGCGGTTCGTCCATGGACAAGAAGAAATCGGAATTCGGTTCCGAGGCGGTCGAGAAGGGACGCATCATCATCGTCGATCCACGACGCACGGTGACGGTCAATGCCTGCGAGGTCGAAGCCGGCAAGGACAACGTGATGCACCTTGCACTTAATTCCGGTACCGATCTCGTCCTCTTCAATGCCTGGATGACCTACATCGCCGACAAGGGCTGGGTGGACAAAGCCTTCATCGACGCCTCGACCACCAACTTCGACACGATGCGGGCGGCGAACAAGGTGTCGGTGGAAGATGCCGCGGGCATCACCGGACTGACACCCGATCAGATCCGGAAATCAGCCGAATGGATCGCGCAGCCCAAGGCCGGCAACGCCCGCCGCCGGACCATGTTCGCCTATGAAAAAGGGTTGATCTGGGGCAACGACAACTACCGCACCAACGGGGCGCTGGTGAACGTGGCCCTCGCGACGGGGAACATCGGACGTTCCGGCGGCGGTTGCGTGCGCATGGGCGGCCACCAGGAGGGTTATTCCCGGCCATCGGATGCCCATGTGGGCCGTCCGGCGGCTTACGTCGACAAACTGCTGATGGAAGGCAAAGGCGGCGTGCACCACATTTGGGCGTGCGACCACTACAAGACGACGCTGAACGCCTTCAAGTTCAAGCAGAACTACAAGAAGCGGACCGACATTGTGAAGGACGCCATGATGTCGGTGCCTTACGGCGACCGTACCGCCATGGTCAACGCCATCGTCGGTGCGATCAAGAAGGGCGGCCTGTTTGCGGTCGACGTCGATATCGTTCCGACGAGGATCGGCGAGGCATGCCACGTCTGGCTGCCGGCTGCGACTTCCGGCGAAGCCAATCTCACCTCCATGAATGGCGAGCGCCGCATGCGGCTGACCGAGAAGTACATGGACCCGCCGGGGCAGGCGATGCCGGACAGCCTGATCGCAGCACGCATCGCCAATAACATGGAGCGTGTGCTGCGTGAGCAAGGCAAGGGCGAACAGGCCGACAAGTTCAAGGGTTTTGACTGGAAGACCGAGGAAGACGCCTTCATGGACGGCTACCACGAGCATGAAAAGGGCGGCCAGTTCGTGACCTACGAGCGGCTTCGCGCCATGGGGACCAACGGCTTCCAGGAGCCGGCGACCGATTTCAAGGACGGCAAGATCGTCGGCACCAAGCGCCTGTTCACCGACGGCAAGTTCGGCTCCAAGGACGGCAAGGCCAAGTTCATGGAGACGCAATGGCGCGGACTGCAGGCGCCGGGCAAGGAAGAGGAACGCAAGAAGTGGCCGTTCCTGGTCAATAACGGCCGCGCCAATCTCATCTGGCAGAATGCGTATCTGGATCAGGACAACGAGTTTGTCATGGATCGGATGCCCTATCCCTATATCCAGATGAACCCTGACGACATGACGGAGCTGAAGCTAAAACAGGGTGATCTGGTCGAGGTCTACAACGACAACGGCTCGACCCAGGCGATGGCCTATCCGACGCCCACCGCAAAGCGGAAGCAGACCTTCATGCTGTTTGCGTATCCGACCGGCGTTCAGGGCAACGTGGTGTCGGACGGCGTCAACGAATTCGTCATACCGAACTACAAGCAGACCTGGGGCAATATCCGCAAGATCGCGGATGCGCCGGAAAGCGCGAAGCGCCTGAGCTTCAAGTCGAGCGAATACACGACCTGACGGACCGCCTGCTATTTCCCCGAACCATCGCCCAGGCAGCGTCGCTGCCTGGGCGAGTTTGTGTGAGCAATATGCTGGCTGCGCAGGATGTGTGTGATCGGCCGGCGGCGGCCAACCGGATCAACTTCTACCCGATTCAGTCTTTAGCCTTCGACGACCTCGCCATCTTCCTTGACGAACCGCCCGATGTGCGGATTGGGCAGAATCGGGAGCACCGTTTCCGACGGCCGGCAAAGTCGCACGCCCTTGGGAGCAACGACGATCGGCCGATTGATGAGGATCGGGTACCTCAGCGTGAAATCGAGCAATTGATCGTCGGACCATTTCGGATCACCAAGTCCCAATCCGGAAAACGGCGTGTCTTTTTCGCGCAGCAGCTCCCGCGTGGTAATTCCCATCGCGGCGATCAACTCCTTGAGACGGTCCCGCGATGGCGGGTTCTGCAGGTACTCGACGATCTGCGGCTCGGTCCCGCTTTGCCTGATCATCGCGAGCACGTTGCGCGAGGTGCCGCAATCCGGATTGTGATAGATCGTCACGCTCACAGCCGGGCCTCGGGATCCAGCGGCGTCGCGCCGGAATCCGGCTGCAACAGCCACGTCATGACCAGCATTCCGGCTACCGCGCCGCAAAGCTGGGCGGCGATGAATCCCGGCAGGTCGAGCGGCCGGATGCCGGAAAACGTATTGGTGAACGAGCGTGCAATGGCCACGGCGGGGTTGGCGAACGACGTGGAAGCCGTGAACCAATAGGCCGCCGTGATGTAGAGGCCAACCAGCCATGGCACGGCGCTTCGCTGGAAGCGGATGCCGGCCAGAATAGTCGTAACCAGGCCGAACGCGGCGATGGCTTCGGCGAACCATTGCGGGCCGCCAGTGCGGATTTTGGTGGAAGCATCGAGCAGCGGCAGCGCGAACATGCCATGCGCGATCATGGTGCCGAGGATTCCCCCTAGTATCTGGACCAGGATGTAGAGCCCCGTTTCCGTCGCGCTCAACTCGCGCTTCAGCGCGAATACGATCGATACGGCTGGATTGAAATGGGCCCCTGAGATCGGTCCAAGGATGGTGATCAGCACAACCAGGATGGCACCGGTGGGAAGGGTGTTTCCCAACAGCTCGAGCGCAACATCCTTGGTCAGCGTCTCGGCCATGATTCCGGAGCCGACTACCGTGGCCACCAGCAACGCGGTACCGAGCAATTCTGCAAAGAGTTGTCGACGCAGGTCGAATATCGGCATCAGCGGTTCCTTGCCTTGGCTGCCGATCGCTTCACTACGGACTCCAGCAGCCGACCGCGTGGGTCCGGTCGTGCCCTACAGCAATGCTGCAGCAAGGAACAGGCGAAAGGCTTCCAGCATCGTGCCATGGGAAAGCGCGCCAAATGCAGCGAGGGCGTATTCCAGGTCCATCGTTCGAGACTCATGGAAGCCGCCTGCGATGTCAAGCCGTCAATATTTCGATTATACTAGAAATACGGCTTGACAGTCGGGGGTGGCGTCGCCATGGTGAAGCATGAAACTTGATGATGCAGCTGAACACCTTGAAGCTCTGGGCAATCCGACCCGGCTGAAAATCTATCGGGCACTGGTTCGTGCCGGTGACGCCGGCCTGCCGGTCGGTCGCCTGCAGGACAAATTGAAGATCGCGGCATCGACCCTGTCGCATCACATCAAAACGTTAGTGACGGCCGGTTTGATAAGTCAGCGGCGGGAAGCAACGACGCTCGTGTGCCACGCCAACTACGACGTGATGCGGGGGCTGGTGGACTTCCTGGTAGCGGAGTGCTGCGCCGATGCCGCCGAGTGCAAGGATAACAGCGCCGCGGCCTGAAAATCTCGGCTGTTGAAATTCGATATTTCTAGTTTGATGGGAGAAGTAGAAATGGAACAGTCGCAGACAGTCGCCATCATTGGCGCGGGCCCCGTCGGACTTGCCGCCGCGGCACACCTGCTCGAACGCGGCATGACGCCCGTTGTGCTGGAATCGGGCCCTGCCATCGGCCATGCGATGCGGCAGTGGGGTCACGTCCAGCTGTTCTCGCCATGGGAATACAACGTCGACAAGGCCGCGGAGCGGTTGTTGGCGCCGACGGGGTGGAATTCGCCGGATCCTGCTCACTATCCGACAGGCGATGAGTTGCTGGAACAGTATCTTCAGCCGCTGGCTTCGCGCACCGCGCTGAAGGATCATATTCGCACCTCAAGCCGCGTCACCGACATCAGCCGCGTCGGCTTCGACAAGCTCAAGACCAGCGGTCGGAGCGAGGCACCGTTCGAGCTTCGTTATCAGAACGGCCAGGGTCCGAAAGCGCTTCGCGCCGACGCGGTGATCGACGCATCCGGCACCTGGTTTTCGCCCAATCCGGCAGGCGCCAACGGTCTTCCTGCGTTTGGCGAACGGGAAAACGCCGTCAGGATCGCGTACGGCATGCCGGACGTGCTCGGCAGGGACGAGGCCCGGTACGCCGACAAGACCGTTGCAGTGCTCGGTGCCGGTCATTCGGCGGCCGGCACCTTGATCGAACTCGTGCGCCTGAAATCGCGTGCCGCCGGCACGGAAGTCGTCTGGGTGCTGCGAGGCGACAATCCGTCCAAGGCCTTCGGCGGCGGCGTCAACGACAAGCTCGTGGCGCGCGGCGAATTGGGATTGGCGCTGGCGGCGCTGGTGAATTCGGGACAGATCAGGGTGGAAGCGGGCTTTGCCCTGAATCGAATCGATCGCGAGGGTGAGTGCCTCAAGTTGAATGCTGCCGGATGCTGCGGCCGAAGCATTGCTGCCGATGAACTGATCGTTGCGACCGGGTTCCGTAGCGACCTCGGATTCTTGCGCGAACTGCGTATCCAGCTCGATCCCGCCATTGAGTGCCCGATCGCGCTTGCGCCCCTGATCGATCCCAATCAGCACAGCTGCGGGACGGTACGCCCCCATGGTGCGGCCGAACTCGCGCAAGACGAGCCGGGCTTCTACTTCGCGGGCATGAAATCGTATGGACGCGCACCGACCTTTCTCATGGTGACCGGTTACGAACAGGTTCGATCGATCGCCGCCAGGATTGCGGGAGATCACGAAGCGGCGGCCCGCGTCGAGCTTGTATTGCCCGAGACCGGCGTTTGCAGCCGCGGTGCCGCGCCGGCGGGACAGGTCGAATGCTGCGGCGGACCGGCCGTCGATCGGGCGGACGCCTGCTGTGCCGACGATGCGGCAGCAAAAAACGCCGGCCAATCCGGTTGCGGATGCGGCGGCACGGCCGAGTCCAGATGACGGATTTTGTCGTTTCCGCGCTCAAGGCCAGCGCGCGATGATCGGGTTTGATCGATACCTTCATCCCGGCCTCCGATTTCGGGTCGTGCAGCCGTTACGGTGCCAGGCAATCGGAACCTTGGTTGCACGATGGTCCGGCGAGACATCGCATCCAGGTGCGGCGGCTCAAGGGCAACGGCGGAACACGCTGAACTGGAACGATTGATGCGAGGCCCACGGCGTCGCATGAGCATGCCGCCGGGTATCGACAAGCTGGAACGCCCGACCCAGGGTCTGGCCAAGGGTCACAGGATCGTACCGAACGACCGGAAGGCCGCTGCATCGTTCAGGTCCATCGAGCGCAAAGGTCGCGATGATGGCGTGCCCTCCCGCCTTCAGAGCCCGCTCAAGGCGCGCGACATAAGCCGTACGGTCACGCTCCTCGGTGAGGAAGTGGAAGGCCGCCCGGTCATGCCAAATGTCGTAAACCCTCGCCGGCTGCCAGACGGTGGCATCTGCTACAATCCAGTGAACCTGCGAGGCACGGCTCGCAAGGCGGGCTTTGGCGATCTGAAGGGCGGCGTCGGATAAATCGAGAACGGTTATGTCATCAAAGCCCCGATCGACAAGGTGGTCGACCAGACGCGAAGCGCCGCCACCGATGTCGATAATAGCCGAAGCGGCGGTGGCGCCGACCTGTGCAATCAGCTCCAGCGAAGCAGCCGGGTTTTCCTGAAACCAGCTGACTTCGTTCTCGCCCTTTTTGGTGTAGACACCCTCCCAATGAGATTGACGGTCCTCGCTCTGCATCGCTTCTTCCTCCACCCGGGTCCGAGGCAAGTCACAACATGGTCATTCCCCCCATCCTCGACAACAAGCACACCTCCATGCCGTCGGTGTTTGCTCCGGAAGCGCTGTTGCGTGAGGCACGGCGACAGAAGGGCCTCGATACCCTGGAGGTGCCGCCGGTTTGCATTCTGGATCCTGATGGCGACCTGGTGCGCCAGTTGCGCAAGACCGGGATGGCGACGCGGTTCGCTGCCTGGCCCTGTTATCACACGGAACTTGACACCTTCGACCTCGGCGGCCACCGGGTGGGGATAATAGGCCGGGCCGTTGGTGCGCCCTTCGCCGTTCTTGTAGCCGAGGAGCTGTTTGCCAGCGGGTGCCAGTTCCTCGTCAGCCTCACCTCGGCAGGCCAGATCGTCCCTGCGGGGCAACCGCCCTACTTTGTCGTGATCGACCGCTCACTGCGCGATGAAGGGACCAGCTACCATTATGCACCTCCGTCCGAGTTCGCGGAGGCGGACCCAACCCTTGTGGAGAAGGCTGCAGCGGCGCTGTCGCAAGGCGGGCTCCATGGCGTCGTGGGAGCAAGCTGGACCACCGATGCGCCTTTTCGCGAGACCGCACAAGCCATCGAGGCTGCGCGCACCAAAGGCATCCTGGCGGTCGAGATGGAAGCGGCCGCGCTTTACACCTTTGCTCGCTCTGCCGGAGTGCGCGTGCTTTGCCTCGCCCATGTCACCAACACCATGGGGCAGGCCGGTGACGACTTCGAAAAGGGCGAAGCCGAGGGCACGCGCGAAGCTTTGGCCGCGCTCGCGGTGATAGTTGCGGCTGTGCAGCGGTCACGATGACGGTGAGAGGTCGGTGGAATTCTCACCCCGTCATTGCGAGGACCTCGCAATGACGTTGATGGGTCATTGCACTTCATGATCACCGGTGGCTTTCGCCACCGGTGCAGCCTGCCCCATCACGCCGCGGCGGCCATGTTCACCGCCGCATCCGCCAGCGACGTCAATGCCAGGTCGGTCTGCTTTTCCTGCTGCAGGGTCTCGTCGAGCAGGCGCACCGCCTCCTTCATGCCGAGCTGCTGGGCCCACTGCTTGAGCGTGCCGTAGCGCGAGATTTCGTAGTGCTCGACGGCCTGCGCCGCGGCGAGCATGCCGGCGTCGAGCGCGGCAGCGCCCTTGTAGTCGTCCATGATCTCCTTGCCCTCGTCGAGAATGCCGAGAATGGCATCGCAGGTCTTGCCGCGCGCCGGCTTGCCGACCAGCTCGAAGATCCGTTCCAGCCGTTCCACCTGGCCTTCGGTTTCGTCGTAGTGCTTCTCGAACGCGGCGCGCAGCTTGTCGGAACCGGCGGCCTTGGCCATCTTCGGCAACGCCTTGAGGATCTGTTTTTCGGCAAAGTAAATATCCTTCAACGTATCGAGGAACAGATCGTTGAGGTTCTTGTCGCTGGCGGCCATGACGCACTCCCTGGATTTAAGATGACGGGGGTCTCCCGCCGTCTCAACGTCATGCGAACGGCTATGTTCCGGATATCCGGCCGGCGCGGGCAAAGACCCGCGCCAACGTCGCCCAGCCGACTTAGCGCGCGGGTCTGGCCTTACGCCGGCAGCGTGTTCTCGACCAGCCTGATCCAGTACGAGGTGCCATAGACGATGGCGTCGTCGTTGAAATTGTAGGCGGGGTGATGCAGCCCGGCACTGTCGCCGTTGCCCATGAAGATGAAGTTGCCCGGCCGGCTTTCCAGCATGTAGGCGAAATCCTCCGCCCCCATGATCGGGGTCATGTTGGTGGTGACGTTGGCCTCGCCGGCGATCTCGCCGGCGACCTTCGCCGCGAACGCGGTTTCCGCGGCGTGGTTGACCACGACGGGATAGCTGCGCTCGTATTCGAGGTCGATGGTGGCGCCGGTCGATTGCGCGACGCCGGCCACCACTTCACGGATGCGTTTCTCCAGCAGGTCCCTCACATCCGCCTTCAACGACCGCACGGTGCCTTTCAGCTCGGCGGTCTGCGGGATGATATTGTAGGCGCTGCCGGCATGGAACGCGCAGATCGAAATCACCGCGGAGTCCAGGGGATCGATGTTGCGCGATACGATCTGCTGCAGCGCGGTGACGAGTTCGGCGCCGACCAGCAGCGAGTCGATGGATTTGTGCGGCCGCGCGGCGTGGCCGCCGCGGCCTTCGATCCTGATGGTGAGGTGCTCGGTGGCGGCCATCACCGGCCCTGGCCGGGTCGCGAACGATCCGATCGGCATCCCCGGATTGTTGTGCATGCCGTAGACCTGACCGATGGCAAAGCGGTCCATCAGCCCGTCCTTGATCATGGCGGCGGCGCCGGCGCCGCCCTCCTCGGCCGGCTGGAAAATCACCACCGCATCGCCGGCGAAATTCCGCGTCTCGGCGAGGTAGCGCGCCGCACCGAGCAGCATCGCGGTGTGGCCGTCGTGGCCGCAGGCGTGCATCTTGCCGGGAATCTTCGACGCATAAGGCAGGTTGGTCTGTTCGTCGAGCGGCAGCGCGTCCATGTCGGCGCGCAGCCCGATCGCCTTGACGCCGCCCGCCGCCGGCGTGCGGCCCTTGATGACGCCGACCACCCCGGTCTGGCCCAGGCCGGTCACGACCTCATCGCAGCCGAACTCGCGCAGCCGGTCCGCGACATAAGCCGCGGTCCAGTGCACGTCATAAAGTATCTCGGGATGGGCATGCAGGTCGCGGCGCCACGCCGTAATATCGGGTTTCAGGTCGGCGACGCGATTGATGACGGCCATGGGTCAAATCTCGAAAGCTGCCCCGGCGGCAGGCGCGGGGAAATTGCAGGTCTCCCCCTGTAGCACGCCGGGGCGTTCGGCCCAACCGCCGGTGTGGCTGTACAGCGGCCTGCCGCGGCGCTAAGGGCACATGATCAAATAATCGGCGGAACGGCCGGCGGCCAGTCCCTGGGGAAACGATGACGCAACGGATCGAGGGTGATTTCGACTATATCGTCGTCGGCGCCGGCACCGCCGGCTGCATCGTCGCCAATCGCCTGTCGGCGGATCCGAACAAGCGCGTCCTGCTCCTGGAAGCCGGCGGCAACGACAACTGGATCTGGTTTCACATCCCGGTCGGCTACCTGTTCGCGATCGGCAATCCGCGTTCCGACTGGATGTTCCGCACCGAGCCGGAACCCGGCCTCAACGGCCGCGCTCTGGCCTATCCCAGGGGCAAGGTGATCGGCGGCTGTTCGGCCATCAACGCCATGATCTCGATGCGCGGCCAGGCCGCCGACTACGATCATTGGCGGCAGCTTGGGCTTGCAGGCTGGGGCTGGGACGACGTGCTGCCGGCGTTCCGGAAGCTGGAAGATCATTTCCTGGGCGAGAGCGAACATCACGGCACCGGTGGCGGCTGGCGCATCGAGGCGCCGCGGCTGTCGTGGCAGATCCTGGATGCCATTGCGGAAGCCGCCGTGGAGATGGGCATCCGCAGATTGACCGACTTCAACACCGGCGACAACGAAGGCGTCGGCTATTTTCACGTCAACCAGAAGCGCGGCCGGCGCTGGTCGTCGGCGCGCGGCTTTCTCAAGCCGGTGCTCAACCGCGCCAACCTGCGGCTCGAGACCCATGTGCTGGTGGACCGGCTGATCGTCGAGAACGGCCGCGCCGCCGGCGTCCGCTTCAGCCGCGGCGGCGAGACGATCGAAGCCCGTGCGCGCGGTGAAGTCATCCTGTGCGCCGGCGCGATCGGCACGCCGCATCTGCTGCAATGCTCCGGCATCGGGCCGGCGGACTGGCTGGCGCCGCTCGGCATCGAGCCGGTGCTGGACCGGCCGGGCGTCGGCCGCAACCTGCAGGACCATCTGCAGCAACGCGCGATCTACACGGTGGAAGGCGCGCGCACCCTCAACGAGACCTATCATTCGCTGCCGCGACGCGCCCTGATGGGGCTCGACTACGCCGTGCGGCGGCGCGGTCCCTTGACCATGGCGCCGTCGCAGCTCGGCATCTTCACCCGCTCGGACCCGCGGCGCGAGCGCGCCAATATCCAGTTTCACGTCCAGCCGCTGTCGCTCGACAAGTTCGGCGATCCGCTGCATCGCTTTCCCGCCATCACGGTCAGCGCCTGCAACCTGCAGCCGACCTCGCGCGGCACGGTGCGGCTGCGCTCACCAAGGCCGAACGAGGCGCCGATGATCGCGCCGCATTATCTGTCGACCGATGCCGACCGCGAAGTCGCCGCCGACGCCATCCGCACCACGCGGCGGCTGATGAAACAGAAGAGGCTCGCACCCTATCATCCGGCGGAATATCTGCCCGGCCCTTCGGTCGGCGACGACGATGCTTCTCTCGCCAAGGCGGCCGGCGATATCGGTACCACGATCTTTCACCCCGTCGGCACCGCCAAGATGGGCGCGGCGTCGGATCCCCTGGCCGTGGTCGACGAACGGCTGCGCTTTCACGGTCTCCGCGGACTCCGGGTCGTCGATGCTTCCGTCATGCCAACCATCACCTCGGGCAATACCAACACGCCGACCGCGATGATCGCCGAAAAAGGCGCCGCCATGATCGTCGCGGACGGGCATTAAAAGCGGGATGGTTTTAGGCCAAATTGCGATAGCCGCCACCGTCATTGCGGGGAGCTCTCTTGTCCGCCGAAGCCCGCCTTCGGGCGAAGGCGGATGCGACGAAGCAATCCAGTCTTCCTTTGTGGCCTCTGGATTGCTTCGCTGCGCTCGCAATGACGGGGCGAATGTCTTTGATCTGACTTAAACTCATCCAAAAGAATACCGCCTCCCTCGCGGGAGGCGGCAACGCTACGCAACAGCAGGCGGAGTCTCTCTAATTGTTTGAGGCCGTCGCCTCGCTTTCTGCGTCATCACCCGGCCTGCTGACAGCGACGCGACATGCGAGCGGCGGATTACGCCTTGCGCTTCGTGCGCTGAGAGGGCGCCGATGAGAACGGCTAATCCGCCCTACTCCGACGTGCTGCGGGAATTCAGGCTTAAGGTCAGGCCGACTTGCGAACCGCGTTGTCGACCAGGGTCTTGCCCAGCGACCAGATCGCGCCGGGAACACGGTGGCTCTCGGCGATCACGGTGTCGAAGGCGCTCTCGATCCAGCCGCAGTCTTCGTCGGTGATGGTCAGCGGCGGCAACAGCTTGATGGTGTGGCTGCCGTGGCCCGAGACCTGGGTCAGGATCTTGTGTTCCTTGAACAGCGGCACGGTGATGAGCTGGCAGAACAGCCCCTTGTTGGCGGTCTCGAGCACGTTCCACGACGCCTTCAGCCGCAACGATTTCGGCGGCCCGAATTCGACGCCGATCATCAGTCCCTTGCCGCGGACCTCTTTCATCAGTTCATAACCGGGAACCATCCGCGTCAGCGCCAGGCGCAATTCGGCACCGCGCTTGGCCGCGGCTTCGATCAGATTCTCGGCCTTCAGACACCTCCAGCGTGGCGATGCCGGCCGCCATGGCGAGATCGTTCTTGGCGAAGGTCGACCCATGCACCACCGCGCGGTCCATGCGATTGAACACCTTGTCGAAGATGTACTTGCGGGTGAGCAGCGCGCCGACCGGCACATGGCCGCCGGACAGCGCCTTGGCCAGCAGCACCATGTCGGGCTCGATATTCCAATGCTCGACCGCGAGAAACCGTCCGGTGCGGCCCATGCCGGTCTGGATTTCGTCGGCGATCAGCAGGGTCCCATAGCGTCGGCACAGCGCGGCGGCTCCCGACAGGAACTCGTCGGAGGGCATGTTGACGCCCTTGCCCTGGATCGGTTCGAAAATGAAACCTGCGACTTCCCGCGACGACAGCGCCTGTTCCAGTGCCGCAAGATCGTTAAAGGGGATCGAGGTGCAGCCCGGCAGCAGCGGCTCGAAACCGCCGCGAAAGTTGGCGTCGTCGGTGAGCGAAAGCGCGCCGTAGGACAGGCCATGATAGGCATGGCCGCAGTAGACGATGCCGGGCCGGCCGGTGGCGCAGCGGGCGAACTTGATCGCGGCCTCGACGCATTCGGCGCCCGAATTGGCGAAAAATGCCTTGTCGAGATAGGGCACGTAATCAAGTAGACGCTCGGCCAGGATACCCGCCAGGGTAGAGACATCCATCTGCACCAGATTGGGCAGGTCGGCGTCCAGCACGCTCTTGAGAGCCTGGCGAAGTGCCGGATGGTTCCGCCCAATCGCAAAAACGCCAAAACCGCTGAGTAGATCCAGATAGCGGGTGCCGTCACGGTCGAACAGGTATTGGCCCTGGCCGCTCTGGAAGCCAACGTCATAGCCGATGGTTTTCAAGACTCGCACAAGCTGTTCGTTGAGATGGCGCGCATGCATGGAGCTGCGTTGCGCCTGTCGATCAACAAACATCTCGGAAACGTCTAAATTCGGATATAGCATCGTCTACATAGGTCGGTTGGTGGCCATTTCGTCAACTGAAAACAGCGAATGCGGCGATTTGCCATCATTGAGAATGACTACATAAGCATAGGTACGTATCCATGTTGCAGCGCCCACGAAATGTCATTTCTACACTAGTCTATACCGGACTGCTTTTGACAACAGGCCTCGTGACGGCAGGCGTTGGGCCGGCCCTCGCCGCGGATCCGACGGGCGATTGGATGGTGGCCGATGGCGTGGCCCATATCCGTGTCGCGGAATGCTACGGCAGCATGTGGGGAGCGGTGGCGTGGGAAAAAGAACCCGGCGGCCGCGACAAGAACAATCCCGATCCGGCAAAACAGAGCAGGCCGACGCTGGGCATGCCGATCCTGATCGATATGAAAAAAAGTCCCACTGCCGAGCAGTGGGAGGGGCAGGTCTATAACGCCAAGGACGGCCAGCTCTACAAGTCGACCATCAAGCTGACCGGTCCCGACCAGCTTGAAATCCAGGGCTGCGTGCTGGGCTTCCTGTGCGGCGGCGAAACCTGGTCGCGGGTCTCGGGTCCGATCCCGTCAAGCCCTGCCAACAGCATGGCCAACAGCGCCGTCAAGGGTGCCAAAACCACCGTCGCCTCCGCCAAGACGGCTGCGGCCAATGCTGCTGCACCAAAACCCGCGGCGCCCAAGGCCGGTCAGAAGGGCGTGACGAATGCCGCTGCCGATCCGGTCGGCGACATCTGCCTACTTCCCGACATCGCGCGGCTTCCCCATTAGCGCCGGCTGGAACAGCAGCACCGCCGCCAACGTCACCACGAACGACATGACCAATAATTTGCCCATGCTCGCGGTGCCCGGATGGTTCGAGAGCCACAGGCTGCCGAACGCGGTGGCCGTGGTCAGCGCGCTGAAGAAGATCGCGCGGGTCAGCGCCGATTGCATCAGGTTGGTATGGCCGGCGCGCCACGCCGTCACATAGTAGATCTTGAACGCGACGCCGACGCCGAGCAGCAGCGGCAGCGCGATGATATTGGCGAAGTTCAGCGGCAGCTGGATCAGCACGCAGATTTCCAGCGTGACCGCGCCGGCCACCAATAGCGGAACCAGCGTGAGCAGCACGTCGGTGATCCGGCGCAGCGTCAGCCAGAGCAGGAACGAAATCGACAGCAGCGCCCAGCCTCCGGCCTGGATGAAGGCCTTCACCACGGTGTCGCCGGATTTCAGAATCGAGATCGGACCGCCGACCGCGAGCGGTTCAGCCGCCAGCACCGAGCTCGCGAACTTGCGCAGCGTATCGTTGTCGTTGGGGTCGCCGCGCGGCAGCGCCTGCACCCGCATCTGGCCGTCCTTGGTCTGCCAGTCCTTGACGAGGTCAGGCGGGAGCGTCTGCAGGCTGACCGGCTGCGCCTGCATCGCGTTGCGCAACTGGCCGAGTACGATCTGCAGCGGCGTTATGAAGGTGGCCTGCACCTTGTCGCGCACCGGCTGGGAGGCCGCGGCAACCCTGGACAAATCGTCGGCCAGCCGTTTTGCCGTTTCGGCACCCGGCCCCTTGCGGTCACCGGCGACCTTGCGCAGACTCTCGGCGCTGTCCTTCAGCGCTGCGACATTTTCCGCATCGGACGGCGGCGCGTCGACCGAATCCGGGTTGAGCGCCGGATTGAGTTTTTCGGCGCCCTGCTGGATCAGCTTCAGCTTGGCCGGCTGGTCGTCGGGCACGAAATTGGCGAGCGACAATGTGCGCAGCACTTCCGGCACCTTGTCCAGCCGCGCCGCGATCGCCTTGGCGGTCTCCTCGTTGGGCGCCATCACGTCGACGGCATTGGCGGCGGTGTTGGGATCCTTGCGCAGGTCGAGGTAGGTCGCGATCGACTCGACATTCGGGTTGCGCAGGTTGATCGGATTGAAGTCGAACTTGAGATGATACAGCAGCGGAAGGCCGCCCACGACCAGCACCAGCGTGCCGACGATAATGGCGATGCGGTGCTTTTCCAGGAAGTGATCGACCGGCGCCAGGAAGGCGTAGCCGACCGGTTCTTTCTCGCCGGGCGGATTGAGCAGGTCGAGCAGCGCCGGAAGCACGGTGATGCTGGTGACGAAGGCCACCATCATGCCGACGCCGGCGATCTTGCCGAGTTCGGAAACGCCCTTGTAGTCGGTGGGCAGGAACGACAGGAAACCGGCGGCCGTGGCCATCGCCGCCAGCGACAGCGGGATCGCGCAATAGGCCGCGGCCTTGGCCAGTGCGGCGCCGAGATCGTCGTCCTTGAAGCGTTCGGAACGATACCGCACGCTGAACTGGATGCCGAAATCCACCCCCAGCCCGACGAACAGCACCGCGAACGCCACCGACAACAGGTTGAGCGAGCCGACCATCATCAGCCCGACCGCGGTGGTGATCGACAGCCCAACGAAGAGATTGACGAAAACCGCGAAGATGATCTTGCCGGAGTGCAGCGCCAGCCACAGGATGACCAGCACGATCAGCACCGTTCCGATGCCGTTCCTCACCGCACCGTCCTGCACCGTGGCGAACTCTTCATTGGCGATGGGAACCGGGCCGGTCAGGCGCACCCGGGCATCGAATTTGCCGGCCAGATCAAGGTCCTTGGCCGCCTGGCGGATCGCGTCGGTCGCGGCCTTGCCGGGTTCAAGCGCGTTGAAATCCAGGATCGGCTTGAACTGGATGAAGTTGCGACGGTCGGAATCGGTCAACGGGTTGTCGCTGACCAGTTCGCGCCAGGAAAAGCTGCCGGAACCGGTATTGAGAACGCTTTCGATGGTCTGGGCCACCATGGAGAACGGCCGCGCCGTGCCGTCGAGCGTCACCTGCCCGCGCCGCACACCGCTAAGCCCGGTTTCCAGGGCTCCGGTCAGCCCCCGCAGGCTCGGATCCCCCGCCATGATTTCGATCAGGGGGGCGGCGGATTCGAACTGGCCGGTCGCCTTTGCGACCTCGTCGGTGGGCAGGAACAACAGCCCGTTCTTTTCAAAGAACTCCCCGGCCCCAAGCCGCTGCACGCCATCGAAGTTCTTGGTATCGCTTGACAATTTTTCCGAGAGCGCGGCGCTGGCAGCGTTGGCGAATTCCGGGGTCGGAGCTTCCACGACGCCCAGAATCAGCCGTTCGGTATCGAATGCCCGGCCAAACGCGTTCTCGCGCTGGCGCCAGTCCAGATCAGACGAAATCAGCGTGTTGATGTCGGTATTGATGCTGAAATTTCTGGCGGTATAGAAACCTGCCGCGACGCTCAGGATCAACGCGACCAGCACAACAGGCAGAGCAAATCGCGTGCAGGCCCTGACTACGGTAACGACAACACTTGTAAGCACACTTTTTCCTTCTAGTTCCCTTGGCGGCTAGCTGAGAATGCCGACGATGTTATCGGGTTCCGCTGGCCGATCTAATGTGTTTGAATGATGATGTCTTCAAGGTCATGTAAAAATGGCATAAAACGTGCCCCTGCCTGCGGTGCCCACGGGGGTGGCCTGATATAAGCGGATCGGTCGTGCGGTAAAGTGACGAACAAGTGAGGTTTCCCGTCATCGTTTTGCCTAATCGGCAGGCGCTGTATTGTAATACCTTAAATTGCCGCCGGCCTTGGTTATCTTGGCCAAAATCCCGCCGGAACTGGTCGAAAACAGGGACGAAAGCGTAATGAGTGTGGTGCAACGTGCTTGACCGTCGTCCCCTGGAAGTGCTTCTGGCCCAGCCCCGCGGTTTCTGCGCCGGGGTGGTTCGCGCCATCGAGATCGTCGAGCGCGCGCTGCAGAAATATGGCCCGCCGGTCTATGTGCGGCACGAAATCGTTCACAATAAGTACGTGGTCGAGAGCCTGAAGGGCAAAGGCGCCATTTTCGTCGAGGACCTCTCCGAGGTGCCCCCCAACGCGGTGACCGTTTTCAGCGCCCACGGGGTAGCCAAAAGCGTCGAGGAAGAGGCCGCGAGCCGCAGCCTGCCTGTTTTGAATGCAACCTGCCCGCTGGTGACCAAGGTTCACAATCAGGGCAAGCGCTACAAGTCCAAAGGTCGCGCCCTGATCCTGATTGGTCATGCCGGACACCCGGAGGTTGCCGGCACCATGGGCCAGGTTCCCGGACCGGTCCTCCTGGTCCAGAACGAGGACGATGTCGCGGCGCTGACGCTGCCGGCCGACACCCCGCTGGCCTATATTACCCAGACCACATTGAGCGTCGACGACACCAAGGGCATAATCACGGCCCTGCAGCGGCGTTTTACCGATATTCAAGGCCCGGACATCCGGGATATCTGCTATGCGACACAGAACCGCCAATCTGCGGTAAGAGACCTGAGCAAGCTCGTCGACGTCATCCTCGTGGTGGGGGCCGCGAACAGTTCCAACTCAAACAGGCTGCGCGAAATCGGCACCGAAGTCGGGGTCGCGAGTTATTTGATTGCCGACGGCAGCGAGCTCAACCCGGATTGGCTCAGGAATGCGAAGGCGGTGGGTATCACCGCCGGTGCGTCCGCGCCGGAAGTGCTCGTTGACGATGTCATCGAGGCCTTGCGGCGCATCGGTCCGGTTGCGGTTTCGGTGCTGCCGGGACGAGAAGAAAACATCGAATTTCGGCTTCCCGCCGAACTGACACCAGAACCCACCTTGGGCTGATCGATCTTCAGCTCAAGTGCGAGAAAGAACCCGAGTAATGGCAATACCGTTCTTCAAAGAGCTGCGCATCGGCGGCTACCTGATCAAGCAGAAGCTCCTGGGCCGCAAGCGCTATCCGCTGGTGCTGATGCTGGAACCGCTGTTTCGCTGCAACCTCGCCTGCGTCGGCTGCGGCAAGATCGATTATCCCGACGCGATCCTCAATCGCCGAATGTCGGCGCAGGAATGCTGGGACGCCGCCGATGAGTGCGGCGCGCCGATGGTGGCGATCCCCGGCGGCGAGCCATTGATCCACAAGGACATCGGCGAAATCGTCCGCGGCCTGGTCGAGCGCAAGAAGTTCGTGTCGCTGTGCACCAACGCGCTGCTGCTGGAAAAGAAGCTCGATCTGTTCAAGCCCTCGCCGTACCTGTTTTTCTCGGTCCATCTCGATGGCCTGAAGGAGCACCACGACAAGGCGGTATCGCAAAAGGGCGTGTTCGACCGCGCGGTGTCGGCGATCAAGGCCGCCAAGGCGCGCGGTTTCACGGTCAACGTCAACGCCACGATTTTCGATGGCCACCCGGCCGAGGAGATCGCCAAATTCCTCGACTTCACCACCGAACTCGGCGTCGGCGTTTCGATGTCGCCCGGCTACGCCTATGAGCGCGCGCCCGACCAGGAGCACTTCCTCAACCGCACCAAGACCAAGAAGCTGTTCCGCGACGTGTTCGCGCTCGGCAAGGGCAAGAAGTGGAATTTCATGCACTCCGGCCTGTTCCTGGATTTCCTCGCCGGCAATCAGGAATACGAATGCACCCCGTGGGGCATGCCGGCGCGCAACATCTTCGGCTGGCAGAAGCCGTGCTACCTGCTCGGCGAGGGCTATACCAAGACCTTCAAGGAATTGATGGAAACCACCGACTGGGAAACTTACGGCACCGGCAAGTATGAAAAGTGCGCCGACTGCATGGCGCATTGCGGCTATGAGCCGACCGCGGCCAACGCGGCGCTGCAAAATCCGTTCAAGGCATTGTGGGTGGCGCTGCGCGGCATCCGCACGTCGGGCCCGATGGCGCCCGAGATCAATCTCGACCAGCAGCGGCCGGCGCAGTACATCTTCTCGGCGGAAGTGCAGAAGCGGCTGTCAGAGATCCGCCGCGACGAGGCTCTCGCCGCCCAGCAGAAAGCCTCGACAGCCGCGTAAGGTGCGCAGCGCGCGATTGAAGTCACGCCCGGCGGAGTACAGCGCCCGGATGGTCAGCGGGTTGCGGGCGACGCCGCGCAGAATCTTGCGCAGGTCGATGTTGCCGTTGGGCTTGATGGCGTTGGTCGCCAGCGCCGGCAGCGCGCGGCCGGCAGGATCGCTGATGACGCGCAATGCCGCAAATGGCAGGTTGGCGTCGGCGGCATAGGCCGCCGCGATATGGCTTTCCATGTCCACCGCCGCGGCGCCGGTTTCCGAATGAAGCGCCGCCTTGCCGGACTGCGCTGCAACGACCTGCTCGGCACCGGCCAAACCGCCGCGGAACACGCGCTGGCGTCCAAGGCCGGCACCGGCAATCAACTCTTCGCTGAGCTCGAAGGCGGCCTGCCATATCTTGTCGCCGGCCCTGACCTCGGTGGCCACCACCACGTCGCCGGATCGCAGCGCCGGATCGAGACCGCCGGCGACGCCGAAAGAGATCACGCCACGCACGGAACACGGGTCGAAGCCCTCGAGCAGCGCACGCAATTGCCGAGGATCGCTGCTGCTGCAAATCACCGTCAGGCCGGGCCCGGCGGCTATCCGGGCTTCCTGGATCAGGCCAGTCACAATCAGCACCGGCCGCGGATCAAGCATATTGCCCGCGGACGCGTCACCCCTCGCCCCCAAAATCACATCCCGACCCCTACCACCCTGCTGTTGGTGCCTTTCAAATTTCGATACCGCGCCAGCGCCCAGAGCGGGAAGAACTTTGAATAGCCATGATAGCGTAAATAAAACACCCTGGGAAACCCCGTTGCGGTGTAGCGTTGCTCGTCCCAGAGCCCTTTTTCGTTCTGTGTGCTCTCCAGGTACTCGACACCCCGGGCGACCACCGGGTGCCCGACCTCACCCGCCGCCATCAGTGCAAGCAAGGCCCATGCCGTTTGCGAGGCGGTGGCGGGAGCCGCCTCATATCCCTTGTAATCGAGTCGGTAGCTCGTGGCATCCTCGCCCCAGCCGCCATCCCCATTCTGGATCGACACCAGCCAGTCGACGGCCTTGCGCATCACCGGGTCCCGGTGATCGACGCCGGCGGCGTTGAGCGCGCACAGCACCGACCAGGTGCCGTAGACGTAATTCATGCCCCAGCGGCCGTACCAGGACCCCTCCTTGAGCTGGGTCCGGCGCAGATAGGCGACGCCGTCGGCGACCGCCTTGCTGTTGTGCACGGTGTCGCCGAGCTGGGCCAGCATCGAGACGCAGCGCGCGGTGACGTCCTCGGTCGGCGGATCGAGCAGCGCGCCGTGATCGGAAAACGGAATGCTGTTGAGGTAGTATTCGAGGTTGTTGACGTCGAATGCGGCCCAGCCGCCATCGCGGCTCTGCATGCCCAGGATCCACTCGCGGGCACGGTCGATGGCGACATCGTAGCTGCGGCCTCCGGTCTGACGCCGGACCCGGTCCATCGCCATGACGACCACCGCGGTGTCGTCGAGATCGGGATAATAGGCGTTGTTGTACTGGAACGCCCAGCCGCCAGGCCGCAGATCCCGCCGCTTCACGGCCCAATCGCCCCTGATTTCCAGTTCCTGTCTCGGCAGCAGCCAGTCGAGGCCGTCTTGGGCAGGAGCGAAGGCCTCGCCGCCGGCTTCGAGCAGGGCGTGGCAAGTCAGTGACGTATCCCAGATCGGCGACACGCAGGGCTGGCAATAGGCCTCGTCCTCGCCGATCACCAATAGCTTGTCGATACCCCTTCGGGTGATCGCTCGCGGCGGATGGTCCGGACCATAGCCCAACGCTTCGTACATCATCACCGTGTTGGCCATTGGCGGAAAGATCGCGCCGAGGCCGTCTTCGCCGTTCAGACGCTGTTCGACAAAGGCCACGGCCGACGCGATCGCGCGAGCCCGCAGCCATTTGGGAAACCACGGTTCGATCTTCCGCAGCACCACGTCGAAGCCGCTGAACAGCGTGAACCAGGCCCGGCTCTGATGCGGCGCCCGCGCCGTCATCCCGATCGAGGCCGGGTCCTGCAGGAACAGCTCGTCGATGCCGACCCCACTCGCGTTGCGGGCGCGCGGCTTCAGCGCCGCCAGTACCATCAGCGGCACGATGGTGGTGCGCGCCCAGTAGGAGATCTTGTTGAGATGGAACGGCGACCACATCGGCAGCAGCATGATCTCGATCGGAAGCACCGGCACGCTGTTCCAGGTCAACACGCCGAACATCGCCAGCAGGAAGCGGGTGAAGACGTTGCTGTGGACGGCGCCGCCGCGCGAACGGATCGCCTCGCGGGCGCGGGCCATGTGCGGCGCGTCCACGCTGTCACCGATCATCTTCAGGGCAAAATACGCCTTGACGCTGGCGCTCATGTCGAACGCACCGTCGTGGACCAGCGGCCAGCCGCCATGATCACCCTGGACGCGGCGCAAATAGACCGCGATCCTGGCTTCCAGGGCGGACGCCACCGGCTCGCCGAGATAATGCCGCAGCAGGACGTATTCCGCCGGAATGGTGCAGTCGGCCTCGAGTTCGAACACCCAGTGGCCGTCGTACTGGCGGGCACCGAGCAAGGCACGGGTCGCCGACGCGATGCTGCGATCGATCGCGGCACCGCCACCTTCGGCACCACCTCCAGCACTGTCGGACAGCATCTCGCTCGACATTGTTACGCGCTCACTGTGAAACACCATACCAAAGCCAGGGCCTCTTGTAGCGATCAACCCCGGCGTTTCGCCAGGACAAGGTCCGCCGCCCGGTCGCCGGACCGTACCGACCCCTCGATGGTGGCCGGCAATCCGGTGTCGGTCCAGTCGCCCGCCAAAAACAGGTTCTGGAAGGCCGTAACCGGCCCCGGCCGCAGCGCATTCTGTTCCGGCGTGGCCTCGAAAGTCGCCCGCCGCTCGCGCACGATCTGCCACGGCGGCAGGTCGCCCGCAACACCCGCGACGGCACAGATGTCCCGCCAGATCGCCTGGGCGAGTTCCTCGCGCGGCATGTCCACCAGCCGGTCGCCATTGCTGATGGTGACCGACAGGCGCTGGGGAAATGCAAACAGCCATTCGACCAGGCCGCCCACCACTCCGATCAGCGGCGGCATCTCCCGGGGTGGATCGAACCGGAAATGGGCGTTGACGATGGCGCGGTATCTCGCCGGGGTTTTCAGGCCCGGCAGCAGCGCCGCGGCAGGGCGCGGCGTCACCGCCATCACCACGGCGTCGCCGGGGCCGATCGCGATCGTGTCGTCGCCGAACTGCAATTCGCCGACGCGGTCCCCCGCCGCGCCAAGGCCGCGCAACTCGTGACCGAAATAAATCCCGGCACCCTTGGTTCGCAACTTTTCAACCGCCGGCTCGATCAGGACCGCGCTGAGGCCGTCGCGCGCGATCAGCGGACGGCAGGCCTGGCCGCCCGCCAGCAGGGTTTCCCGCACGATGGCACCGGCAAGGCCGGCGGAGCCTTCCGGCGGATCGACGTTGAGCGCAGCCAGGAGCAGCGGCTGCACCAGCCGATCGTACAGAGTCCCCTCGCACGGGATGGCGTCGCCCACCCGTTTCGACAGCGGAGCCCAGATCAGCGGCGCCAGTGCGAGATAGTCAAGCACGCCGGTATCGGGGACGCGGCGGTCCCTGTCGAACAGCCAGGTCGGGATCCGGCCGTCGCCGAGATCGAGCTGCCAGCGCTGGCCGCTCCGGATATCGGTGAAGGCAAACTGCGCGCGCTGCGGCCCGACCAGTCCGGCTTCGGTACCGATCGAGCGCGCATAGCCCATGGCGTGGCGATTGCCCGACAGCAACAGATGATTGCCGTTGTCGATGGTGAGCTGCGTCGCGGCGTCATAATACGAACGGCAGCGGCCACCGGCCTGCTGCGTCGCCTCGTGGACGTGAACCTTGCAATTCGCGTTGGCCAGGCGGACGGCGGCGGACAGCCCCGAAACCCCCGCACCGATGACGTGGACGACCTGTTGCATCAGACGATCGCGTATTGCAGCAGGATCGCGATCTTCGCCGCCTTGCCGAGGCGCACCGGATGCCGCGGCAGGGCAAATCCCCGCGCCACCAGCAATTCCAGGATCTTGCGGTAGTATTTCGACATGATGCGCGGGGCCCGGACGACGCGGCGCGCATTGCGGCCCATGATGTCGTCGGATTTTTCGAAGTGCGCCCTTGCCCGCATCACCAGCGGCGCGCAGGCCTTCGGCAGCGCGGGATTGGTGATGACGGCCTGTGGTTCGGGGCTGGTGATGCCGGCGTGAAACAGCATTTCACGCGGCAGATAGAGCCGGCCGATCGCGGCATCTTCGTCGATGTCGCGCAGGATGTTGGTCAGTTGCAGCGCACGGCCGAGATGATGCGCGAGCAGAATGCCGTCGTCGTCGGGCAAGCCGAACACCTTCACCGACAACCGGCCTACCGCGCTGGCAACCCGGTCGCAATACAGATCGAGGGTTTTTTCGTCGGGCGCGCGGATGTCCGCCGGCACGTCCATTTCCATGCCATCGATCACCGCAAGAAAATCCTCGCGCCGCATGGCAAATTTTTGCACCGAACGCGCATAGTCGCGAAGCCGCTCCGGCGGATGCCCGGCATAGAGCGCGTCGATGTCCTCGCGCCACCTGGCGAGCGCCGCCAGCCGCTCGGGCCGCGGGCCGTCGGAATCCGCGATGTCGTCGACCTGCCGGCAAAAGCTGTAGATCTGGAACATCGCCTCGCGCTGCGCGCGCGGCAGAATCCGCATCGCCGCATAGAAGGAACTGCCCGCTGCAACGCCCTGGACCGCCGCCGGCGATTCCCCTTGAGGCGCGACCGGTTCGCCGCCCTTGGCGCTGCTCGTCATCTGCCGGTTCATGCGCGCCTGGCCGGATTCGATGCCGGCCGCCGGCCGATCGCGCGGCGCGCGATTTCGGCGGTAACGCCGCCAATGCTGTGGCCGATCAACTGCATCGGGCTCAGATGCACGGTCTCGCTCAAGGGATCCCGGGCTTGCAGCAGGCCGACGATCTTGTCGGCAAAGGCCGTGATCACGGATATCTCGAGCCCGAGACGAAAATCCTTGACCTCGGCGCTGAGCGATTTGCTCTGATCGAGCAGATTCCTGGTTCGCACCGCCAGGGCGTGCAGGCACTGCAGCAATGCCGGCGATGCCAGCCCGGCCCCAAGCTCTTCCACCGAGGCGCCGGCCGCCGCCAGCGCGTCGCGCGGCAGGTAGACCCGATTGAGGTCGTGGTAGTCCTTTTTGCAGTCCTGGAGATGGTTGTTGATTTGCAGGCCAGCGCATAGGGCGTCCGAGGCCGCCCAGGTCGATGTGCTCTCGCCGTGAACATCGAGCATGAACCGGCCCACCGGCATGGCCGAGTACCGGCAGTAGTGGATGACTTCCTCCCAGTTCTCATAGCGCAGCTTGGTGACGTCCATGCGGAAGGCGGTCAGCACATCGAGCGCGTGGCGCGGCGGCATGGCGCGCTGCGCCAGCGCCGCGCGCAGATTGACCGCCTCGGGCTGGCTGTCGCCGCTACCCAGCAATTCGGCCTCCAGGAGGTCGAGATAGGCCAGTTTGTCCGGCGCACTCAGGGACGCGTGATCGGCGATGTCGTCGGCGGTGCGGACGAAATTGTAGAACGCGAGGATCAACGCCCGGTGGCGCGGATGAATGATCCACGACGCGACCGGAAAATTCTCGTCACGATGGGTCTTGCCAGATCGCAATTCGCTCGCGGTGGTCATCCAGGACTGGCTTTATGGCTTAGGGACACATGGCTTAGGGACATGATTGTTCCCCAGGCCGCCTGCATGCCGGGAAAACCGGCAGGCGACATGGTTGCGAACCCATATAGGGGAAATCCGCCGGTTAAACCAATGCAAACTGGCGGTTTTGGGGGCTTATTGCCCGTGGCTGACCAGCACCTGATTGCAGGCTGTGGTCAGCTTTGGACGGTTCTGCTGCAGGCATGACAAAATGACGAGATCGCCCTGGTCCATCAACGAACGGCAGAACTTCGACACGTCGCGCGAGCAGGCCTTCTGCTCCTGCTCGGTACCGCTGTGCTGGCCCTCGGCGAAGGCGACGGTAGAAGCGGTGAGGGACAGCAGGGAAACGACCAGTAGGATTTTACGCATTGTCTTCCTTCATTCTGACAGCGGGATTTCCATCCCGGGTGGTGCCTAGCAATATCCAGCGCCGTCCGCACGGACGGCGCGGCCTGATGTCCGTTTCCCGTTCCTGTCGAGGGAGGAGAGACGCAGAGTGGCCGCAAGATATCGAACAATTCAAAAGCGCTGCTAAATGCGGCCAAATTGGCGATGGCCCCGGGTTGCCTGTCAGTTCGCGACGACAGCCGTCCGGCGCCATAACTTATTGATATTGGTAATTTAATTCAACCATTCGGCCGCGGAATTCGTGTCCTGCAAGCAACACGCGGGCTAAAAACGCGGCGAACGGCCGAAATCCGTCGCAGCGGCACGGCGGTTTCCGATACTCGTTCGGAACGCGGCTGGCCCGAGGTCCCTGCGAATTGCAAAAGTTTCAAGAACCGCGGCTAGAACACGCACAGCCTGACCATATCTGCTGTAATATGTTGTTTGAACCGAAGCCAAACATGGCAGCACTAAGGTTCGATGCGGCGCGGCGTGTCTCGGTCGAACAGGTCCTAGTTCAGCAGATCTTGGCTGATAACGTTATTTTTGATGGGAAGCTCAATATGAAACTGTCTGGTTCCAGGTTTTTTTGGCAGTCGATCAAGGCTGCAAGCGTCGCCGCGGCGCTGATGTTTTCGGTATCCGCCGCCAGTGCCCAGTCGGCGAGCCCGTTTGCCGGATTTGACGGGAAGTGGTCGGGCAACGGCAAGGTTTCGCTCTCCGACGGCTCCACGGAGAGCATTCGCTGTCGCGCCACCTACAAGGTCGATGGCACTGGAAACAACCTGCAGCAAACCCTGCGCTGCGCCAGTGACAGCTACAAGTTCGATCTCACCAGCGACGTGCGAACCCAGGGCGATCGTATTTTCGGGACCTGGAGCGAAGCCAGCCGCAACGTCAACGGCAACCTGCAGGGCACCGCGGGCGGTGGCCGGATCGACGTCTTTGTCGAGGCCGCCGGCTTCGCCGCGACGCTGGTCTTGATGACCAAAGGCAACCAGCAATCGGTGTCGATCAGTTCGAAGGGCGAAATTCGCGGCGTTTCGATCAGCATGGTCCGCGGCTGACGCGGCTCCCCTTGCCGACAACAAGCCCCCGGACTCCGGGGGCTTTTTTATTGAATACGCCACCGCCCCGATGGTTTTCAGGGAACGCTTGACAGGCCGGCCCATCGCGCAATCATTTGGCGCCGGGGTTCAACCGATGGGGGAGAACGTGATGCAGAGACTGTTTGCGCTGATTGCACTGGTCGCGGCACTGTCGGCGATCGAACCCGCCCGTGCCGGGCCAAACGAGGACGCGGCCGCCGTTCGGGCGCAGTGGGAGCAGGTCTACAATTCCGGGGATGCCGACAAGTTCGTGGCTCTCTACACCAAGGACGCGATGCTGTTCGGATCAACCGCCCAGCTGTTTTCCGGCCCTGACGGTATCCGCAGCTACTTCACCAAGCTGCCCGCGGGCATCAAGACCAGGATGGGCGATCAACAGGCCATCGCGGTCGGGCCGAATGTCCTGCTGAGTTCGGGATTCGCGGATTTCACGTTTCCCAATGGCACGGTGGTGCCGTTCCGGTTGACGTTCGCCATCGTCAAGGTTGACGGCCAGTGGCTGGTCGCCCAGCACCACGGCTCGCCGGTTCCAAAATAAACACGACCAAGGCAATCGGGCCGGCAGGCTATTCCGCCGGCTTCGGCTGGGCATGGGTGCGGCGAATCCGCTCCGACAAGTTGATCAGGAACATTGCCGTCGGCCGCAGAATGAACAGGTCGGCGACCAACGCCGCGACCATCGCGAAGGCGCTCAGCCAGCCGAACAGCCGCAGCGACGGCAAATCCGAGAACACCGTCACCACCAGACCGCATGCCAGTACGACGGTGGTAAGGATCAAGGCCGGACCGACCAGCACTGTTGCACGCTCGACCGCGACTTCAGAACTGACGCCCGGCTTCGACTCCAGCCTCAGCCGGTTCAGGAAGTGGATCGTCGCGCTGAGACCGAGGCCGAACGACACCGTCAGTGCCACCACGCTGGCGAATTGCAACCCCTCCCCGAGCAACCACAGCACGGTGCCCGATGCCACCACCGGGAAGATGCCAGGCAGAATGCACGAGAACATCACCACAACCGAGCGGAACGCGAGACCGATGAAGACGGCCACCAGCAGGAATTCGACCGTCAGGCCGCGGTTCAGCTTCTCGATCATGCTGGCGCTGTTACGCGCAGCGATAGCCGACAGACCGGTCACCGCGATCTCATAGCCCGGATGTTCGGCCCTGACCTTGTCGAGCGCCGCATCCAGTTTGTCGACCACGGGAAGGATCTCGCTCGAATCGAGATCGGGAACGCGGCCAGACACCACCACGGCGTCCTGATCGGCCGAGATGAAACGCCGCACCAGATGTTCCGGAATGACGCTGACATATTCCTTGAGTGTCGCAACGTCGGAACTGCCGGCCTTTTCGGCCAGCCAGCGGCGCAGTGTTTCCAACGACCAGACGTTGCCGACGCCGGCGGCGGTTTCCACCATCGAATGGACATCGGCGATCGTCTTCAAGGTTTCGGGCGCGTAGAGCGAGGCGCCCTTGGGGAATTCGATCAACACGTCGATCGGATTGGCGCCGGTGAGCTTGGCATCGAGCCGGCTCGACGCCGCCACCGCCTGGCGTTTGTCGGGCACCTGGTCGGCGAGCCGATAGCGCGGCTCCAGCGTCGCGTAGATGTAGCCGAGGCCGGCAACGAGGACCACGGCGATCAGGCTGAACAGCCCGGGACGCCCGACCATACGGACGGCGATCCAGTAGCAGAAATTGCGCAGCGTCTGCACGCCGGCGTCGGCGCCCTGGAATTTCACCGCCATGATCTTTTCGTTGCGCACCAGAAGCACGCCGAAGGCGGGCACCAGCGACAGCACGGCGATCAGCGCGATGATGGTGGCGGCGAGCCCGGCCTCGCCGAATTTCCGGATCAACTCGGAATTGGAGAATTGCAGGGCAATGAACGAGATGCCGGCGGTGCCGTGGGTCAGCACGCAGGCCGGCCCTACCACCAGCACGGCGTTCTTGAAGGCGGTGTATTTGTCCTGGCCCGCGATCAGGCGGTCGCGCGCGGCGAATGTCAGCTGCATCGAGTCCGAGAAACTGATCACCATGATGAGCGGCGTCATCACGTTGAGGAACATGTTGAGGCTGAAGCCGGCCCAGCCGAGACCACCGAGCGCGAGCAGGATCGCAATGATCGGCGGGAAGGCCGCAATGACCATGAACGATATCTTGCGGAAGAACACGATCGCGATGATGCAGCCGGCAAGAATGCCGAGAATGTTGTAGGTCAGACCGTCCCGCTTGACCGCGTTGCGGATCTCGAGCTGCATGACGGGAACGCCGGAGAGCTGCGCATTGAGCCCGCTGCCCTTGAGATCGTCGGCCATGATCTTGCGGATTTCGCCGATCACCTTGCCGAGATTCGCGCTGGCGACGATCGAGGGTTCGAGCGACATCACCATCAACGCCAGCGTGCCGTCCTCGGACAAGCAGCTTGCCGCGAATGATCTCGTTGGTCTTCACCGTCTCGATGAACTTGTCGTAGGCCGCTCCCTGCGGCAGTTCCGAGGGAAACAGCGCCGCCGGCAGCTTGCCCGGTGCCGGGGCCTGGCGCGCCGAAAACAGCGAGATCAGGCCACGGGTGCCGTCGACCAGCTGCAGGTCGGTGACCATGTCGCGGATCTTCTCGAGGTTGGGACGCGCCAGCAGCGTTTGGCCCTCGACCACGACCAGCACGTCGAATTCGGTCGCCGGGAAGCGCTTGGTGACGGCCTCGTACTGTTTGTAGTCCTTGGAATCCGAACGGAACAACTGGCTCAGCGAATCGTCGATCTTGATGCGCTCGATGCCGAAGATCGCCGCGATCATCAGCCCGACCAGGATGATGACGGACAACAGCGGCGCCTTGACCGCGATGAGACCGAGGCGCTCGATCCCGAACGCGATGCTAGGTCCCGCCGGCGGCTCCTCGATCTCCTCGACGTGGATCCGACTTTCGGTGTTCTTTTCGAGCATACCCTGTCCAGTTCTCACATCGGCTGAAATCATATAGTAGGATTGGCCGGCACGAATGAGGCCAAACCGACCGACTCATCCGGCACTAACCCTTGAAAACATGCAGTAAATTTGCGTCGGCGAGGTGTAGCAGGTCTGCCGTCCGACCCGCAAGGCAGCCGGCAGCGCCAAATCGGCGCGGCCAGGTGGAATTCGCCTGATTGTGGTTTTTCCGGTTCACATTTTGTCACAGCGCGGTCATTCGCGGGTATGGCCGGCGGTCAGACGCAGGTCCGGCTGAACGGCGCTTTCATCCTTCAGCGCCACGCCCGAGATCCCGCGCGCGAGGCCTTCGCGTAGCAGCCATACGATCTTGAACGCCGCCTCGTCATAGCCGAGCCCGGCGGCCTGGATATTGGAGACGCAGTTGCGGTCGGCGTCGGTCAGGCCCGGCTTTGGCGCATACGTCAGGTAGGCGCCGAGACTGTCGGGCGCCGACAGGCCGGGCCGCTCGCCGATCAGCATCACCAGCATGCCCGCGCGCAGCAACGCGCCGATCTCGTCGCCCAGCGCGACCCGGGCGCCCTCGGCCACCGCCACCGGGCCGACCGAAAGGCCGGCGTCGGCCAATCGCGGCAGCAGCTTTCCGACCAGTTCGACGGCATGGCGGTTGACCGCCAGCGGCGACAGACCGTCACCGACCACGATCGCGACATCGCAGGCCTGGGCGTCGCGGGCCGCGAGCACCTCCCGCGACGCCGGCGAAAGCTGTCGCCCCCAGTCCGGACGCCGCAGATAATCGATGCGGTCGACGGCGCGGCTGGACACCGCCAGCGTCTTCAGGCCCAGCGCATCGAGGCCGCGGATCACGGTGTCAACGTCGAACCGGGCATGAACCGCATCGCGGGCGCGGGCATGATCGAGGGTGAAGGCGAGCAGCGCGTCGGTCGGCAGGCTCGAGCCGGCGCGGCCGAGCCCGACCCGCGCCGGGGTCAAAAGGCGCAGGTCCCGCAACGATCGCGGCGATGGCGCGGGGGTTTTCATGGTCTATTCGGCAGGAACCGATGCTCCCTGCATGCGCAGCGAATAGTTCGACGCATTGGCGCGGCCGACCGAGGCGGCGCGGGCGTAGATGATCAGATGATGTGCCACCAGCATGACGGCGATCAGATGCTCGATCTCGCCTCGCACCAGGCGGCGCAGCGCGAATTTCCAGAACACCCGTTTGTAGTCGCCGAGCACGCCGATCTGCCAGACGATGTTGCGCAGCAGGATCAGGCCGAGCCGGACATTCTTCCACGCCGTCCGTTCCGGCGTCGCGGGGAGCTTGAGCCGGTTCCGATAGGTGTTTTCGATCTGGTATTCGAAGCGTTCGATCAGCTTGTCCGGCTCATAGGCGCTGCCCATGCATTGCCGCCAGGTCGCCACCACGTCGTCGTAAGGCAGATGGAAATCCACGTTGGATTCGCGGCTCTCGTCGGCGATCAGGCGGTTCTCGCGCTCCAGCCGGTCCCACAGCGGCGTCTTCGGCAGCGCCTGCAACAGGTTGATGGTCAACAGCGGGATTTTCAATTCATCGATGAAATGCAGCAGATGCTGGCCGGTCTCGGGCTTGTCGGTGTCGAGCCCGAGGATGATCCCCGACACCACCTCCAGGCCGTAATCGTTTAGCGTTTTGACCCCTTCCAGGATCGGGACCATCATGTTGTGGTCCTTTTGCATGGCCTTGAGCGCCACCGGGTCCGGGGTCTCGATGCCGCAGAACACCGTGACGAAATAGGCCTCGCGCATCTTTTGCAGGATTTCCGGCCGCTTGGCGATGTTGAGCGTGGCCTCGCAGGACAGCCGGATGGCGTAGCCGGTTTTCTTCTGCCACTCGATCAGGTGCGGCAACAGATCGAGCGCGGCCTTGCGGTTGCCAATGAAATTGTCGTCGACAAAGTACACCGATCCCATCAGCCCGCATTCGAGCAGCCGGTCGAGTTCGGCGGTGATCTGCTGCGGGGTCTTCAGCCGCGGATTGCGGCCGTAGAGCCCGGGGATGTCGCAGAATTCGCATTGGTAGGGGCAGCCGCTGGAATACTGGATGCTGCCGAGGAAGTAACGCTGCAGCTCGACCAGCTCATAGGCCGGTATAGGAAACTGGCTCATGTCGAGCCGGTCGGCGGTCTTCAGCACCACCTGGCTTTGCGGCCGCGACGGATCGAGTGCGAGCCGTGCGATCAATTCGTTGGTGGCGTCGCCGAGCTCACCGATATGCAGGTAGTCGAACGACGGGTAGTAGTCCGGGCAGGCCGAGACCGAGGGGCCGCCGATCGCCACCGCCAGGTCGAAGGCATGGGCGCGGCGGCAGATGTCGTTCATCTGGTGGCGCTGGATGTGCATGCCGCTGACGAACACCGCTTCGGCCCAGCGGAAGTCGTCGTTGCTGGCAGCGGCGATGTTCTCGTCGATGAAACGGACCTGCCATTCGGGCGGCAAATAAGCGGCGATCAGGAGCAGCCCCTGGGGCGGCATGAAGGCCTGGACGCCGTCGGTTAGCGGATAGGAATGTTCGAACGTGCCGAACGACGACGTATAGCGCGGAAACACGCACAGGATGCGCCGTACGGTCTCTTTGCCCTCAGCTCTCATTACACTTCCCTTGCGGATCGCCCGGTCCGCCCCTCATCGGAAGCGGCACTGCAGATCTGCCATGCCATTTGCGGCAGAACCGGCGCTGGTCCTGCCCGAAGATCGATCCAACCGCTCCCGCGCGACGTCGTTCCCTTTCTGCCGGTCTCATGCCGGCAATTTAATCATGGCCGATGCGGCCGATCTACAAATTCTTCTCCACAAATCCCTCAAGATTGTGGCGATGGTGGCCATCGGTTGACGACGCGAGGGCGGGTTGGGTTCAACGGTGTGGCGAAATTTGCGTGATGAAATTCGGACGCTGGACGGCGCGACCGGCGGTCGCCCCGCCCGCCGGTTTGCGGCACCGGGTCGCGGCCTCTCCGTTGGGGTGTTTCCGGAACTGCGCGAGCATAAACGGCTGGTCGCGACCTCTTTCGCCCCGATTTCCGGCCAACGCAGGATGAGAGACGATGAATTCGACGGTGGTGACCTATGAGCTAATACGACCCGAACCAACGTTCACGCCTTGAAACAATTCTCGCGATGCCACCGCAGGAAATGCGGGTGAGGCCGATCGACGGCGCGGTCAGGCGTCAGAATGCGTCCGGTCTTGTTGACGATGGCGCGCACGCCGGCGACATCGTTGACCTGACGTGAGATCAGGATCTCGCGATCGTCCGCGATGCTGATCAGGCCGCGGTCGAACATCCAGTGCGCGGTCCCCGAGAGGGCAAGTCCGTTGCTGACGATGTCCGGCCCATTGGCCTCGACCGGTTTTATGTGCGCGGCTTCGACCTCGGCCCGCCCGAGGCCATTGATCAGCTTCAAGGCGGTAATCGCACAGCGGGCGTCGTAGGCCCGCAGGACGACGCGGCGAAAAATGCGGTCCCGGACGATGCGCGAAGTCAGATAGGCGACGCGGCCGCGTTCCTGCTCGTGCTGGAAGACCGACGGCTGCTCCTGCAGGCCGGGGATAGCAGAAGGCGCATCGACGCGCGGCAGCAAGGCGGTGTCCTCGGCCAATCCGAGTTCGGTGATCCGGTTGAAATCCGCCGGAGAAATCGGGCGCACGGCGGACTGGGCGCGTCCGGAAATCCTGCCCTGTTCGTTCAGCAGGCCCCGCTCGATCAGTCCGTCAGCGTCACGGAACGGCACCGGACTAGCGAAATCCAGATAGCTGCCGGCCTCGATGACGGCGATATACATGCCCGGCGTGCCCGGGTCGGGGATGACCTGCTGGACTTTGGCAATTGCAAAGTAGCCGCGCGATTCCTGCGCTTTCGTCGGCTCGTAATAGATGATCCAGTCGCCGATGCATGCCTCGACGCGAGCAAGATACTGACCGGGAAACTGGTAGCGCTCAGCGGGACTGTCTTGGTAGATCGAATCGGACCGGTGAATGAAAACGCCGAACGCCACGAATCGCCCCCTGGATGCTGCTTGCCGCCCTGCGCCGGCACCTGCCCGCTGACCGGCTCAGCAGCCCCGGCAGATGTTGTTGATCCTGGCGTCCAGACGGGCGTTTTCGGCAGCCAGAGCATCCGCGGGTTGATCCTGCCGCGACGGCGGCGTCTGCGAATTGGCGGCCGGCCTCGACCGGCCCGTCGGCGGCGTCATCCTGTCGTAACAGGCGAGCCGGTCGGTTGCCTTCGGAATCGACTGGCATTCGTTGGTCTGCGCCAAGGCAGGGCCTGAAAACGCCCCCAATGCGAGGACCATGGCAATTATTTTCATCCCTCAATCTCCCTGTGCAGGATGCGACCACCCTATTCGGGGAGTGTGCCTCGACCCATTGATACAACGCAAGGCGAACGCCGGCCGGCAGTATTCCGTAAGACTACCTAGGGATGTCCCCCTAAGATAAGTCGCGAAATTTCGCGCCGACCGGATTTGCCTTACGAGGGGTTAACGAGGAACTCCGCGGAGGCTTCGATGAACCACTCGATCTACAGCGCAGACCGCACCACCCATCTCAAGATCGTGGCCGTAGCATTGGTCGCCGCGATCGCCGTGCTCGGTCTTGTCACGGCATCCCATGTCCCGTCCGACAGCGCGTCCGTCTCGTCCGCAGCTGTGGTCCACGCCGGCAAGCCGATCGCCACCAGCAGTGCGGATCTCAAGCTCATTCGATAATCGGAGGGTCATGCCATGCGAACAACAGCAAAAGCCCGGGCCTTGCCCGAACCGACCTTTGACCCGGCGCTCTGGTCGATTGCCACCGTGCTCAGCCTGGCCGTCGTCTATCTGGCCTGCCTGAGCTAGCCACGCCTGCCGCCCACGGGTCCGCCGATGACGCAGGCGTCAGGCCATCGCGGCCGGCTAATCGCGGTCGTTGTGAATGACGGTCCTGCTCTCGACGCCGTCGGCAATTTCCCTGGTGATGACGGTGGCACGGTCGCCCGGCGCGTCTTGCCGGACCACGGTGACGCGGTCGTCCCGATCGCGATCGTAACCGCCATGACCTGAACCCGTGGTCACGCCGGCGCCGGGCGGCGCGGCATGAATGCCGACGTCGTCGGCCAGCGCCGGGGTTGCGATCGCCACCGCGGCGGCGATGGTCAGGGCATACCTCATGGCCATTCTCCATTTTGACCCTGAAGATAAATGGCCGCGGTGGCGAAAGTTCCCGCTCGCGGCAGGGTTCGGGTGGGCGCGGGAACGAATTTTCCCGCCGCCGATTGATGTCCGGTCGATCCGGGAGACTTTTCATGGACGCGCGCTGGTCCGCCATCTGCCTCGGCCTTGGCCTCGCCGCCGTGCTTGGCGGCGCGCCGGCTCGCTGCGATGGCGGAGCCGATGCAATGGCAACGCTTTGTGATCGCGTCGACCGGCGCGTCGGTCGACATTCCGGTGACGATCTTCAGCGAAGATGCCGGCGTGGCGCCGGGCGGGCCGGGCCGGCGCTTCCAGCGGGCCGATCACCGCGCCGACCTCACCGTGCAGTCGATACCCAACCCCGCGCACGCAACGCCGGCGGCATTCCTGGCCCGGCAAAACCCGCCGCGGGATATCGTCTACCAGCGGATCACGCCGGACTTCTTCGTCGTTTCCAGCTTTAAGGACCAGAAGATCTGGTATAACCGCTGCAATCGCGCCGCCGCCTACATGAATTGCGTGCTGATCAACTATCCCGCGGCGGAGAAGCGCGACTGGGACGACGTGGTGACGCGGATCAGTCACTCGCTGGCAGCGGGCGGCTGAATTTCGCTGGCGTCACGCCACAGTTTACCGGATACCGATGACCCACCGCCTGCACTACGGCGCCCCGGCCAAGATCCTGCACTGGCTGGTGGTGATGCTGCTCGCCGTTCAATACGGCCTCGGCTGGCTGATGCCGGACGTGCATGCCGGGCCGCCCGGCCAGGCCATGGCGCTGCACATCTCGTTCGGCATCACCATCCTGGCGTTGATCTCGGTGCGGCTGGTCTGGCGGATCACCCATCCGGTGGCGCCGGAAAGTTCGCTGCCGCCCTGGCAGCGCGTCACCTCCGAGGCGGTGCACTGGCTGCTCTATGTGCTGGTGCTGGCCACCACCCTCTCCGGCTGGCTGTTTGCCTCGTTCCGCGGCTGGCAGGTGTGGTATTTCCAACTCGTGCCGCTGCCGATGCTGGCGGCAAAGAACCCGGCCGGGATCCATACCATCGACGGCTGGCACCAGATCGCCGAATGGACGCTGCTGGTCGCCATCGGCATCCATGTCGCCGCGGCGCTGGCGCACATCTTCATCTATCGCGACGGCGTGATGCGGCGCATGCTGCCGACCATCGGGGCGCGGTAACGGGTGCGCGGGGGGATAGGCTAATCCGCCCGCGAACCGGGGATGATGGCGCGGATAATCAAGTGCACTCCGGCACTGTCACCGCAACTCCTGTCGCCCATGTCAAGCCGTTCTTGACGAACGATGTCCTTGTTGTCACGCGGCGCGTGGATTGACCACGATGTAGCCTCGCAGTGAGCGCGCGTGAATTCTTGTTGCGCGCCCACCTGAGTTGGCATCGTAAGCCATCCAGGTATCGCCCTGCAGGTGTTGCTCCAGAACGAAGACGTGGCCCCGCCGCGCGGCAACCATTCCCGGTGCTGGCGAGGCTCGTGGGAAGCGCAGCCAGTTGGCCGCCAGATTTAATCCCGGCACGATATGACCGAACACGCGTATCGACGCACCGCAACCACAGAAAGAATGCGGGCAACCGGCCGGGCGACCGCCAACGACCTGGCCGGGATCGCCATTCGCTGCCGCCATTTCGGTGCGATGTGAAAATGCACGCCGCGCAAATTGTCGCCAGCCCGATGCGGTGCTGCCGCCGCCGATTTGCGATCCCGAAAAGTCGCAGGGCATGGTCACGTTGCATTCGGGCACGTTGACAGAATGTCGGACGGGACGCGCGTCAGAGGCACTCGATGAAATTGCAACCAGGAAAGATACAGCACTCATTAAAACATTACGCATTGCAGCGCTCCGGTCGTGTGAAGCCTGCCCCAATGCAGAGACGAACTAATATCAGGCAAAAATAAGATTGTTCCTGGGCGATTCACCCAATCAAGCCAGAACAGAAGCTTTGTCTCAACTTAGAAACTTTTCTTAACTTAAGTTAGAAGCGGCTGAACCGGGACGCCAGGTGCAGGTCATCGAAGGCGTCGGGTGGTAGCGCTGCCATGCAGCCCCTCAGCGCATTAAACCCGCGAAGCGCGCGGCATGGAGCGCGGGCCCGGGCGAGCTCGCGTCAATCGGAACAAGATCAGGCAAACATACGAGCGCCGATATGAGCCGACGCCCCGGCGCTCACCGCGCGGCGTGGTAGACATCGCGGAGCACGTTCGTCTCGAGCTCCAGGTCCTCCAGTCGATGCCTGACGACGTCGCCGATGCTGATGATGCCGGCGAGCCTGCCGTCGCGCAGCACCGGCATGTGGCGCACGCGATGATGCGTCATCAGGTTCATCACGCGGTTGATGCTCTCGTCCGGGGACACGGTGACCGCGCCGTAGTGCATGACTTCCTTCACCAGCATCGAGCCGGCTTCCTGGCCATGGCGGGAAAAGGCATGAACGATCTCACGTTCGGAAATCAGGCCGAGAACCGCGTCCTCTTTCATCACCACCAGCGCGCCGATATTCTTGGCGCGGAGCCAGTCCGCCGCCCGCTTGATGCTGGCGTCTGGAGCGATTGTGGTGACGTCGGTGCCTTTGCGCCTCAGAATGCTTTCGATGGTCATAGCGTCCTCCGACCGTGTGGCCTGGCCGCCCCCATGTCTCTCGCCTCCGCAACCGGAGGGATGTCTTCCCCATTCTTCCCCGAAGAGCGTCAGCCTATCATAACGGCGGGACGCCGTCAGCGCATATCGGGGACCGCGCAACCGGTCCGTCGTCGGCAGACTTGCGGGCGGCCGCGCCGATACCGTTCGCCGGCATGCCCCGTCGGGATGGCTCGGATCGCGCCGCTGGTCACGCGACCAGGGCGGTTGAGACACAAAAAGCGCCGGCATCCCCGAGGGGACGCCGGCGGCTTGTTCAAGCCCGCTGGCCGCTTTGTACTTGCTCAGTACTTTCTCAGTACTTGGCGATGACCGGTCCGCCCCACCTGTAGTTGATACGCGCCATGACCGTGTCGACGTCCTGGCCGATGTGGTCGGTGCGCACCGGAGTGCCGGCGGGCGCCGCCAGCACCCCGGTGGCCGTCAGGATGACGTCACGTCCGCCCATGAACAGATGGTCGTATTCGACACCGACCGACCAGTTCGGGGTGAAGCCGTATTCCAGGCCGACGCCAGCCGTGCCGCCCCAGCGGGTCTCGGTGGCGCGATCGAACTCGGCGCCGATCCCGGTACCGAAGCCGCTGTAACGATCGCCGGTGACGGCGGCGCCGCCCTTCACGTAAAGCAGTGCGTTGTTCCAGGCGTAGCCGATCTGGCCGGTGAACAGGCCGAAGGCATCGACGCGGGAGCGGTTGATGACGCCGAACACGGTGCTGGCGTTGCTGCCGCTCAGGTTGGCCCAGTCGCCCTGGGCTTCCAGGCCGAACACCCAGCCGGCGGTCTGCCAGCGATAGCCGATCTGTCCGCCGGCGACGGCGCCGGTCGCATCATGGCAACCTTCGAACACGCCGGGCGCGAAGCCGGTCGTCTGGCTCCAGCACTTGTGCGACGAGCCGTAACCGGCGTTGCCGCCGATGTAGAAGCCGCTCCAGTCATAGATGGCGGCGATCATCGGCGGCGCCTTGGTGTAGGGCCGGGCCGCCAGATCGGCGGCGTTCGCCTGCGTCAGGAATGCGGCCAGCGACAGCGCGCCGAGCGCAGATTTCATCATCCAGTTCATGTCTTCCCCAGAGAATCATTTCGTATCGGCGAACTTTAGCTTGGAAATGCGACGGCCTGAATCGGCCTCCCGGCCGGACCAGCTAGTTTCTGGTGCCGGTGTTATCTTTTTGCAACACGGCAATTTTCCGGTTTCGCACGGCGCAGGGACAGCGCTCGTCGCGGCCGATCTTTCCATTACGGTGACAGACACAACGCACAAGTCACCGTCATCAGAGAAGGTTCACACGCGGCCGCCGCCGCACTGCGCAAAATGGTGCGGGTGACAAGGGATGACGACACGGGCCACGCAATATGATGCATGGTGCGCGAAAGCGCGGCTCGGGGTCAATTGAGGGTGCTGTCACGGATCATAGATCACGTGGCGAAGGGGAAGCCGATTCACCATCTCATCGACGTCATCCTGACTTTCCGGATAGGCCTCGTAAACAACCTTCGTTCGAATTTTGGTCTCGTAATATCTCGGATTCCAAGTCCACGCGACGTCCGGATAAGTACCCGTTCCTTCGAACATATTTTTGAGAATTCTTCGAACGGTGAAGCTTTCCGGGGGAAATTCAAAAGTTTTGTCCGTAACTCTTTCAAAATAAAATCTGTTGCTCAGAGCCAACGCTTGCCCGTATCCTCCCAGAGGGTCAGGATTTAGCCCGGGACATATCGACCTTTCTACTCTTTTTGGACCACCGTCTTTCGCCACCGCGACCCGGGGACAATCGAATTGTATGGCCGTTGCCCAATGGTGCCATGCAACGAGCGACCCCTTCATCACAAAGGTTCTGGCGGATGCAATGAACAGGTACCCGGCACAGGCGGATGTGCAATAATCGTAGATGACGACGATAGCGCGTCGATCGCGAAGCAAATTGGCAAGCGCAATGGCGGTCGCGACGTGTCCTCCAAAGCTCCGTACCACGAAAAGACCTTCATCCGCGAGATCGTTAGCTAACGAAACATCCTGGCCGGAATTGATCCGGCCATCAAAACATAAGATTTTCTTGTCGGAGCTGAGCGACATCGGTCGCGCCACTCCGCCTCGGCAAAACTCCACGGCGCGTGCGTAGGCGGCCCAATCGACATCTGACTCTTCGCAACGCCCGGTTCCCAGGCATAAGACGACCAGCAATAGCGCACAGAGGCTGCCGACGCCGGCGATGCGCAGGATCAAGCCAAAAGACGACTTAACAATCAAACTATCCGAGCGCCATGAACGCCTGGAAGGCTCAAAGGACGTTAGATCGAACCTGTCGTCATTGTCCATCATTGGAGGTCTCGGTGTGTTGATTGCTTATCTTGGCGGGCCGCCTAGAGTGCAGCGGCGGGGCCTTTGCCTACTCTATTGATGCACCTTCAATCGGATGGCCATTCTGTGTCCCCTCGTGAAAAGCTTCGAGGATTGAGATGACAACGCCAATCGCCGCAAAGCTCCTCCCAACGAGGTTTCTGGCCGCTTCAGATGCAACTGCGACCTTAGAATTCGTAATTTGAATTGCGGTGACGGTGCTGGAGCGCACTAAACTCCCCACTCACCCCCTCACCCGATCAACCGCTGCGCCAGCTCCCCCACCAGCCCCTCGTTGTTCCCCAACCTGAAATCCGCCCCCGCCAACCCCACGCTCACCAGCCACTCGTCGAATTCCGGCGCGCGCTTCAGCCCGAACAGGTCGCGGATGTAGAGGGCGTCGTGGAACGAGGTCGACTGGTAGTTCAGCATGACGTCGTCGGCGCCGGGCACGCCCATGATGAAGTTGACGCCGGCGGCGGCGAGCAGGGTCAGCAGATTGTCCATGTCGTCCTGGTCGGCCTCGGCGTGGTTGGTGTAGCAGACGTCGACGCCGAGCGGCAGACCGAGCAGCTTGCCGCAGAAATGATCCTCGAGGCCGGCGCGGATGATCTCCTTGCCGTCGTAGAGATATTCCGGGCCGATGAAGCCGACCACGCTGTTCACGAGCAGCGGATCGAACGCGCGCGCCACCGCATAGGCGCGCGCCTCGCAGGTCTGCTGGTCGACGCCGTGATGGGCTGAGGCCGACAGCGCCGAACCCTGCCCGGTCTCGAAATACATCACGTTGTGGCCGACGGTGCCCCGCTGCAGCGACACCCCGGCCTGGTGCGCCTGCTTCAAGAGCGCAAGATCGACGCCAAAACTGCGGTTGGCGGCCTCGGTGCCGGCGATGGATTGAAACACCAGATCGACCGGCAGCGCGCGCTCGATCAGCCCAAGCGTGGTGGTGACATGGGCCAGCACGCAGCTCTGGGTCGGAATTTCGAGGCGGGCGATGATGCCGTCGGTCAGCCGCACCAGTTCGCCCAATACCGCCGGATCGTCGCTGGCCGGATTGATGCCGATGCAGGCGTCGCCCGATCCGAGCAGCAGGCCGTCGAGGATCGAGGCGCTGATGCCCTTGATGTCGTCGGTCGGATGGTTGGGCTGCAGCCGCACGCTCATGCGGCCGCGGAGCCCAATGGTCGAGCGAAACCGCGTCACCACCTGGCATTTTTTCGCCACCAGGATCAGGTCCTGGTTGCGCATCAGCTTCGAGACGGCCGCCGCCATTTCCGGGGTGACGCCGTGCGCGAGCTTGTTGAGCACATCGGGTGTCGCGGCGTCCGACAACAGCCAGTCGCGAAAGCCGCCGACGGTGAGCGCGGCGATCGGAGCAAACGCCGCGGCGTCGTGGCTGTCGACGATCAGGCGGGTGACCTCGTCGTCCTCATAGGGCACCACCGCCTCGTGCAGGAACTGGCGCAGCGGCACCTCGGCCAGCGCCATCCGCGCCGCGATCATCTGTTCGGCGCTCTCCGCCGCGAGCCCGGCCAGCCGGTCGCCGGAGCGCGGCGGCGTGGCTTTGGCCAGGAGCTCGCGCAGGCTGTCGAACACATAGCTTTGTGCGCCGATGGCGTGGCGATAGATCATGGGGGCTCCGGAGGAGGTCCGATCGTAGTGGAGGTTAGCACAGGTGGAAGACCGTAGGATGGGTTGAGCCCTTGCGAAACCCATCAATCACGGGCCTGCGCGTGATGGGTTTCGCTGCGCTCTACCCATCCTACGAGTTCTCCGGCCTACACATGCTTTCCCGCGGCGTGGCCCGACGACCAGGCCCACTGGAAATTGAAGCCGCCGAGATGGCCGGTCACGTCGACGACTTCGCCGATGAAATAAAGGCCGGGCACAGTCTTCGCCTCGAAGGTCTTCGAGGACAGTTCGGTGGTGTCGACGCCGCCCAGCGTCACCTCGGCGGTGCGGTAGCCTTCGGTGCCGTTGGGCCGGACGCGCCACTGCTTCACGGCGTCAGTGACGTCTGCCAATCGCTGGTCGGAAAAATCCGCCAGCCGGTCCGGACCGGCACAGCGTTCGGCGATGCGTTGCGCCAGCCGGTTCGGCAGCCATGCGCCGAGCGCGGTGGCAAGCTGTTGTCGCGGGCGATCGCGGCGCGCCTGTTTCAGTTCAGCGAGAACGTCCCTGCCCGGCGCCATGTCGATGACGATGTCATCGCCTTCGCGCCAGTACGACGAAATCTGCAGGATCACCGGCCCGCTCAAGCCGCGGTGGGTGAACAGCAGCGCCTCGTCGAAACTGGTCTTGCCGCAACTCGCCACGGCATCGACCGCGACGCCGGCGAGATCGCCGAACTGCGCCAGCAGCGCCGCATCGAAAGTCAGCGGCACCAGCGCCGGGCGCGGCGGGATGACCTTGAGGCCGAACTGCTGCGCCACCCTGTAGCCGAAACCGCTGGCGCCCATTTTCGGGATCGACGGCCCGCCGGTGGCGATCACCAGCGATGCCGAGCGGAACTCGCCCTGGTCGGTGGTGACCACAAAGCCGCCTTCGGCTTTTGCAACGGATGAAATGCGCACGCCGAGACGCAGCTGCGCCTGGCCTCCGGGCAATTCGGCCAGCAGCATGTCGATGATCTGGCGCGACGAGCCGTCGCAGAACAATTGCCCGCGCGTCTTCTCGTGCCAGGCGATGCGGTATTTTTCGACCAGCGCGATGAAATCGTGCTGGGTATAGCCGTCGAGCGCGGAGCGGCAGAACCGCGGATTGGCGGAGAGAAAATTCGCAGGCGTCGTGTGCAGGTTGGTGAAGTTGCAGCGTCCGCCGCCGGAAATCCGGATCTTTTCGCCGGGATGGCGGGCCTGTTCGAGCAGCAGCACCGAACGGCCGCGCCGGCCGGCCACGGCGGCGCACATCAGGCCCGCGGCGCCGGCGCCGAGAATGATGACGTCGTGATGGGTCAAGGCGGACAACCTCTCACCGTCATTGCGAGCGAAGCGAAGCAATCCAGAAAGCAACGAGGAAGACTGGATTGCTTCGTCGCTGCGCTCCTCGCAATGACGGAGTCGGCGTTTCCGCTCACCTCGCCGCCCGCCTCATTCCACCGGCACCACATCCACCGCCACCGCGAGCTTCTGGCGGCGCGAGCCGACGATGACGCCGTCGACGGGGGAGACATCGGAGAAGTCGCGGCCGACGGCCAGGATGATGTGGTCGGTGGCGATCAGGAGGTCATTGGTCGGATCGAACCCGATCCAGCCGAGCTCATTGCCGCACCACACCGAGACCCAGGCGTGGGTGGCGTCGGCGCCCTGCAGGCGCGGCTGGCCCTTGGGCGGATAGGTGCGCAGATAGCCAGAGACATAGGCGGCCGGCAGGCCGAGGCCGCGCAGGCCTGCGATCATGACATGGGCAAAGTCCTGACAGACGCCGTGGCGTTTTTCGAAGGCTTCCATCAGCGGTGTGGAAATCACCGTGGCCTTGGGATCGTATTTGAATTCGCTGCGGATGCGGTGCATCAAGTCGACGGCGCCGGCAAAAATGCCGCGCGCCGGCGAAAAGCTTGTTGCCGCGTAGGCGGTGATGGCGGTTTGGATCGGCACCAAGGGCGAGGCGAACACGTAGCCGATCGGCGCGGCCGCGCCGAGGCTGGTGGTGGCGAACGCCGCTTCGCGCACGCTTTCCCACGGCGCGCTACCGGTGTCGCGCCCGGGTGCCGTGCGCAATATCACCACACGCGAACGGCTGTCGATGCGGAGATTGCGGTGCGCGGTCTCGATCAGCACGCTTTCGGTTTCGGTGCCGAAAAAATCGATTCGCCGCGTGCGGTCGGCCGGGCGCGGCCTGATGTCGACGCCGTGGGTCAGCACCTCTTGCCCGTCGCCGCGGCGGGGCACGAGGCGCAGGGTGCAGCGGGCGAAACTGACCGACGACTCATAGCTGTAGGTGGTGACATGGCGGATGTCGTAGATCACGCCAGCCCCGTCAGCTTCTCCGGCCGCGCCGCGTTGGTGCCGTGCGGGAAATAATGCGAGCCGATGGCGTCGGCCAGCGTCAACAGTTCCTGCTCGAGCGCAAACAGCGATTTGCTGTCGAGGCTCGAGGCCTCGGCCGTGGTCATGGTGGCCTGCAGCGCTACCGCCAGGCGCTGCGGACGTTCGATCAGCCCGCCCTCCTTCAGCGCCGGCAGGCTGGCGATGTGATCGTTCAGCGCCGCGACCTGAAATGCCACCGAGCGCGGGTTATAAGGGTCGAGCACCACGAGGTCGCGCACCGGCGCCGGCAGCGGCCCGACCAGGTAGCGCGAGTGATAGGTGATCTGGCAATCCACCAGCGTCAGCAGGATGTCGAGGTCCTCGTTGCCGACGTCCTCGCAGGCGAACTGGCGGGCAAAGCGCGCGGTGTTGATGGCGCGCTCGACCCGGCGTCCCATTTCGAGAAAGCGCCAGCCGGCGGCGCGGTTCATGTTCTCCTGCGCGAGCCCTGCAAAACTCGACAGCTCGTGCAGCGTCACTTCGGCGGCGCTGATGACGCCGTCGTCGTCATCGACCGGCCGCGCCAGGTGCTCGACCATTTCGGTGATGACCTGCCAGGCGTCCGGCGACAGCCGCTCGCGCAGCGAGGTCGCGGTGCGCTGGGCGTTGCGCAACAGCGACAGCGCCGAGCCGAAATTGTCCTCGCCCTGCAGCGCCTCGGCGGCGATCTTCGCCGGCTGCGTCCGCGTCTTCAGCGCGGTGGCGCCCCAGGTGACCAATAGTCTCTGGATACGCTCGACCTGGTGATTCTGCGCCGCCGGTCCCTTGCCATGATCGCGCAGCGGCACGCCGAGCGCGCGCACCAGCCGCAGCGTGGCCTCGGCGCGTTCGAGATAGCGGCCGAGCCAGAACAAATTGTCGGCGGCGCGGCTCGGCACCCAGCCGGCGATGCGCCGGATCCGCACCGTATCCACGGTCGGCAACAGGCTCGAGACCGAAACGGTCTTGTCGGCGACCACCCAGACATCCGCGGCGCGGGCGCCGTCGCCCATCGAGACGGCGCGGGCGTCGAGCCGCTCGGCGATGCGGCAGAAGCCGCCGGGCATCACGGTCCAGCCGGTGGGCGTCGCGGCGGCAAACACCCGCAGCACGAACGGGCGCGGCGCGAGGCGGCCGTTGTCCCACACCGGCGTGGTCGACAGCCGCACCAGCTCCTGGCCGACATAGTCGATGCCGCGGTTGCCGATCGCGACTTCAAGTTTTTCGCGCTCGGGCGCGCTGAGCCCGGCCGGCAGTAGCGGCCCCCTGCCCGCGAAGCCGGGAACGCCGTGGCCATAGGCGCCTTCGATGGCGAAGTCGTCGAGTCGCGACAGCACCTCCTCGCGCGCCGACGGCTGGCCGCACCACCAGGTGGCGATGTGCGGCATCTTGAGGTCCTCGCCGAGCAGGCGCTGGCTCAAATTCGGCAGGAAGCCCAGCAGCGCGCGGGATTCCAGGACGCCGGTGCCCGGCATGTTGGCGACCACGACGCCGCCCTTGCGCAGCACGTCGATCAGGCCGGGCACGCCGAGATGCGACGAGGCGTCGAGTTCGAGCGGATCGAGGAAATTGGAATCGACCCGGCGCAGCAGCACGTCGAGCCGCTTGAGGCCGGCCACGGTGCGGATATGGACGCGGTCGCCCGAGACCGCGAGGTCGTCGCCCTCGACCAGCAGGAAGCCGAGATAGCGCGCCAGCGTGGCATGCTCGAAATAGGTTTCGCTGAAGTTGCCGGGCGTCAACAGGCCAATGCGCGGTTCGTCGCGGTCGGCACTGGCGCGCAGGCTGTCGCGAAACGCCTCGAAGAACGGCGCCACCCGCTCGACATTCATCGACTTGTAGAGCGCGGTAAAGGCGCGCGACAGCACCAGGCGGTTTTCCAGCGCGTAGCCGGCGCCGGAGGGCGCCTGGGTGCGGTCGCCCAGCACCCACCAGCGGCCGTCGGGACCGCGGCCGATGTCGGCGGCGTAGAGATTGAGATAGCGGCCGCCGGGCGGCGGCACGCCGCACACCGCGCGGAGATATTCGGCGCTGCCGGCGATGGCCGCGGCCGGCAGCTCGCTTTCCGCCACCAGCCGCCCCTCGCCGTAGAGATCGCGCAGCACCAGTTCGAGCAGTTCGGCGCGCTGGGAAATCGCCGCCGAAATCTGTTGCCATTCGGTGTCGCCGATCAGCAGCGGGACGTGGCTGAGCGACCAGGCGCTGTCGGCGGTCTCGCCCGGCGCGCGGTAGGTGACGCCGGCTTCGCGCAGATGGCGGTCGGCCGAGGCGAAGCGGCGTTCGATATCGTCGGGGGCGAGCGCCGCAAAGGCGTCGAAAAACCGGCTCCAGACCGGACGTGGCGCGCCGTCGGCGCCGATGAATTCGTCAGGGATTCCAGGCAGCCGGACATAGTCGCGGGTCCACTGTGCCACCCGGCGACTGCCCGGCCGGGCCTTGTTGGCCTGATTCGCTGCCTGGGTCCCCTGGCCGGACTGCCCCGCCATACCGATTCTCCTGCGCCACCCGGGTCGGACTGTAGGATGGGTTGAGCGCTTGCGAAACCCATCAACATCGCGGTCGCCATCGCACGTGAAGTTGGAGCGCGTTTTCTTCAATGTGATGACGTGAGAGTGATCCCTCCCCCTTGCGGGGAGGGTCGGCCGAGCGAAGCGGAGGCCGGGGTGGGGGTAGCCACGCGCACAGCTTCCGTTGTGGACCCCCACCCGACCAGCCTTCGGCTGGCCACCCTCCCCGCAAGGGGGAGGGATAAGAAAAAGTTCAATGTGGCAGCGGCGTCCGCAAATCGAGAGTCAGCGGAAACTCGAGGCTGCGTTCCTCCCGCACCGGCTCGATCTTCCCTCCCGTGTGGCCGTGATCCTCGAATCGGGCCAGCCGGCGGGCTTCGGCCTCGTAGGAGTTGACCGGCTTGGTCTCGTAGCTGCGGCCGCCGGGGTGGGCGACGTGGTAGACGCAGCCGCCGAGCGAGCGGGCGTTCCAGCTGTCGACGATGTCGAATACCAGGGGCGCATGGACCGGGATGGTCGGATGCAGCCCCGACGCCGGCTGCCAGGCCTTGAAGCGGACCGCGGCGACCGCTTCGCCGGAGCGGCCGGTTTCGGTCATCGGCAGCGCGCGGCCGTTGCAGGTGATGCGGTGGCGGCTGGGGACAAAGCCATTGGCCTTGAGCTGCAGCCGCTCCACCGAGGAATCGACATAGCGCACGGTGCCGCCGGCCGAGCCCTCCTCGCCCAGCACATGCCACGGCTCCAGCGCCTGGCGCACTTCCAGGGTGACGCCGCCATGGGTGACATGGCCGAACACCGGGAAGCGAAATTCGAGCTGGGCCTCGAACCATTCGGGCGAGAATTCGTAACCGGACTGGCCCAGTTCGGAGAGCACGCCGCAAAAATCCGCCCACAGGAAATGCGGCAACATGAATCTGTCATGCAGCGTGGTGCCCCAGCGCACGAACTGGCCGCCCTGCGGCTCGCGCCACAGTTTGGCGATCAGGGCCCGGATCAGCAGCTGCTGCGCCAGCGACATCCGCGGATCGGGCGGCATCTCCAGCGCCCGGAATTCGACCAGGCCGAGCCGGCCGGTCGGCCCATCGGGGGAATACAGCTTGTCGATGCAGATCTCGGCGCGGTGGGTATTGCCGGTGATGTCGACCAGGATGTGACGGAACAGCCGGTCCACCAGCCACAGCGGCGCCTTGACATCGGGCGGCGGCACCTGCGCCAGCGCGATCTCCAGTTCATAGAGGCCGTCATGCCGCGCCTCGTCGATGCGCGGCGCCTGGCTGGTCGGGCCGATGAACATGCCGGAGAACAGATACGACAGCGACGGATGGCGCTGCCAGTACAGCACGAGGCTCTTCAACAGGTCCGGCCGGCGCAGGAACGGCGAATCCGCCGGCGTGCCGCCACCGACCACGATGTGGTTGCCGCCGCCGGTGCCGGTGTGGCGGCCGTCGACCAGGAAGCGGTTGGCGCCAAGGCGGACTTTCGCGGCTTCCGCATAAAGATGCGTGGTGGTGTCGACCGCCTCGCGCCAGCTCGCAGCCGGATGAATGTTGATCTCGATCACGCCGGGGTCCGGCGTCACCTTGATGACCTCGACGCGCGGATCGAACGGCGGCGGATAGCCCTCGACATGGACCTGCAGCTGCATCTCTTCGGCGGTGGCTTCGACTGCCGTGACCAGTTCGAGATAATCCTCGAGCTTCTCCACCGGCGGCATGAACGCGCATAAAATGCCGTCGCGGATTTCGATCGACATCGCGGTGCGCACCCCGCCGGATCGGATGTGCTGTTCCTGAACCTGCTGGGCCGGCGCACCCTCGGGCGAGGCGCCATCATCGTAAACCGGCAACGCCTCGCGCGGCTCCATCGGATCCTGCTCGACGATGTAAGGGTAATCCTCGGCGGGGATATGCGGCAGCGAGGCGATCGGCAGCCGCAAGCCGAGCGGCGAATCGCCGGGCGTCAGGAACAAATTGCCGCGGCGCAGCTTCCAGCGCTCCGAGCGCCAGCGCGCGTCGGCGGCGTTCCAGCGCTGGATCGGCAGCACGAAGCCTTTCGGCTGATCGAGGCCCTGGTCGAACACCCGCGCCATGCGGGCGCGCTCTTCGGGATCCGACAGTTTGGAATCGCTGGGATCGACATTGGGCGGCAGCGAGGCTTCCTTCTGCAGCCAGTGCGACGGGTCCTCGTAGGCGGGCAGGATGAATTCGGCATCGACGCCGAGCTTGGCGGCAGTGGACTCGGCGAAGCGTTCGGCGGCGGCGATGTCGGCGGTGCGCGGTCCCTCGACCCGCGCGATCAGATCCGGATTCTTCCAGATCGGCACGCCGTCCTTGCGCCAGTAGAGGCCGAACGCCCAGCGCGGCAGGCTTTCGCCCGGATACCATTTGCCCTGGCCGAAATGCAAAAGCCCGCCCGGCGCGAAGCGCGTCCGCAGCCGGCGAATGAGATCGTCGCCGAAACCGCGCTTGGTCGGGCCGACCGCGGCGATGTTCCATTCCGGCGCTTCGAGGTCGTCGACGGAGACGAAGGTCGGCTCGCCGCCCATGGTGAGGCGGACGTCCTGCGCGACGAGATCCTTGTCGACCTGCTCGCCGAGCTGATCGAGCCGCGCCCAGGAGACATCGGAAAACGGCATGGTGATGCGCGGCGCCTCGCGGATCCGCTTGACGTTCATCTCGAAGCCGAATTCGACATTGCCGAAGCCGACCGCGCCCGAGATCGGGGCCGCCGAGCGGTAATGCGGCGTGGCGGCCACCGGGATGTGGCCCTCCCCGGTCAGCATGCCCGAGGTGACGTCGAAGCCGACCCAGCCGGCGCCGGGAAGATAGACTTCGGCCCAGGCGTGCAGGTCGGTGAAGTCGTTCTCGACCTCGCGCGGTCCCTCGATCGGATCGATGTCGGGCCGCAATTGCACGAGGTAACCCGAGACGAAGCGCGCGGCGAGCCCGAGATGGCGCAGCGCCTGGATCAACAGCCAGGCTGAGTCGCGGCAGGAGCCCGCGCCCGAAGCCAGCGTCTCCTCGGGGGTCTGGATGCCCGGCTCCATGCGGATGATGTAGCGGATTTTTTCGCGCAGTTTTGCATTCAGATCGACCAGGAAATTCACGGTGCCGACGGTGTCGCGCGGAATTTCGGCGATGTAGGCTGAAAGCAGCGGACCCGGCGGCTCGGTCACGAGGTAAGGCGCGAGGTCGGACTTGAGGTCGTCGGTGTAGGCGAACGGATATTGTTCGGCATAGGGTTCGACGAAGAAATCGAACGGATTGATCACGGTCATCTCGGCCGTGAAGTCGACCTCGATCTTGAGCTCGCTCGCCTTCTCCGGAAACACGAACCGCGCCAGCCAGTTGCCCTGCGGATCCTGCTGCCAGTTGACGAAGTGGTTGGTCGGCGTGACCTTGAGCGAATAGCTCAGGATCGGGGTGCGGGTATGCGGCGCAGGCCGCAGCCGGACGGTTTGCGGGCCGATGTCGATCGGGCGGTCGTAGGTGTAACGGGTAACGTGGTGTAGTGCGATGAAGATCGACACGGGTTAAGCAACTCCAGCAGCTTTTTTAAGCAGAACACTGGGGGCGATACGGATCAAGCACTAACAACGGGCAGCGGGTGCCTATGAGGGAAGCGGTTTTGGGGCGGCGCCGGGTGGGCGCGGTCTCTCCCCGCCTCTTGGCCGGGCTTGTCCCGGCCATCCACGTCTTCCTTGCCGCGAGCCTTTGAAGGCGTGGATGCCCCGGACGTACGCGAAGTCGCGCTTCGCGCTTTAGCCCGGGCATGACGTCGAGAGTGGGATTGCGGATGACGCCTTCCGTCTTCGCTCTTCGAGTTGTGGTGCTCCCCCAGCCGCGAGATTTATTCGGCAATTCCAGGTGCTGCTTTTTCATCCCGCGGGCTTCATCCACGAGGCCCGTTGTTTGGCGAAATTCGCATAGACCTGCTCGCCGGCCACGATCGGCTCGAATTTGAGCGGCGCGCCGGCCGGCGCGAAATCGCGTGGGTCGATCGTCTGGTGGAAATTCGGATGAACGAACAGCGGGATCGAATAGCGCTCGTTGCCCGAACGGTTGATGACGCGATGCAGGGCCGACTTGAAACGCCCGTTGGTCCATCGGGTCAGGAGCTTGCCGACGTTGATCACGACGGTGTCGGGTTCAGGGACGACAGGCAGCCATTCGCCGTCCGGCCCGCGAACTTCGAGGCCGCCATTCATATCCTGGATCAGCAACGTGATGAGCCCCTGGTCCTCATGCGGCCGAACGCCGACATCGGTGACATTGGCAACGGCCTCGCTCGGAGGGTAATGAATGACGCGCATATTCGAATAGGTGTTCTGCGACAACCGTTCGAAAAAATCCGGCGCGGCGGACAGCCGCACGGCCAAGGCTTCCAGGACTTTCTGGCCGAGGCTGAACAGGCTGGCGTAACAGTCCTCCAGCGCCGGACGGAAGCCGGGCCGGTCCGGCCACGGCGTCTCGGCATAGAACGGCAGGTCGAGCAGCGCGGGATCGCTCGGGCGCACCGGATGCCCCATGCTGAAGGCCTCGTGTCCGTTCGGCGTGCCGTCGGCGGAAACACCGTCGAACATCGGGATGAAGCCGCGGTTGTTGCGCTTGTCCTGGACCAGGCGTTTTTCGTCCTCGGGGGCTGCGAAAAATTCGGCGGCGGCCCGCAGCGTTTCCGCGACCACCACGGGCGGAATGCCGTGGCCCCTGAGCTTGGCGAAGCCATAGTCCTCGGCGGCCGCTCCCATCTTGCTGGAAAATTGCGGATCCTGAACATCGAGGGTCGGAATCCGGTGAAGGCCGGCCGATGTCGTCGCTGCGAGGCTCATGGGTGTCTCCCTGGTCCAGTTATTCCGAAATTCTGATGATAAGAGGCGAAGACTGTAGGATGGGATGAGCCCTTGCGAAACCCATCAACTCAACGGTCGTGGCGATGGGTTTCGCTATCAGATCGGACGACTGTCCGATCTGTCCGCTCTACCCATCCTACAGTGATCGGTCCCATGGCATCGTCTAGTTCACCACAACTCCGGGGTTGAAGGCATTGGTCATGATCTCGTCGACCGGCAGCACGCGGGTGACCTGCTTGTAGTCGAAGTAGAACTTCATCGTCGCTTCCCAGATCCGAGGCTGCATCCACATCAGCCCGCTGGTTTTGGTGTCGGCGCTGACCGACAGCTGGTTTTAAATCTTGAAGCGCCAGGTGAGCTTGTCGGGGCGTTCGACCTGATCGGGAAAGGCGTCGACCACCTTGACCGCCTCGTCGGGATTTTCGATCACGAATTTCAGGCCGCGCACCGCCGCGCGCATGAACTTGCGCACCAGTTCCGGGTTGTCCCGGATCGTCTTGCTGGTGGCAAACAGCACGTCGCCATAGCCCTCGACGCCGTATTTCGAAAACAGGATCGCTTTCCAGACCTTGCCCTTGAGATTGGCCGGCGCGTTCGGCTTGGCCGCCTCGACCTCGATCTGGTAGGTCTGGTTGTTGATGTAGCCCGAGAAATAATCCACCTTGCCGACCATCAGCGGTTCGGCATTCGCCAGCACGATCTCGACCTTGACCTTGCTCAGATCGACGCCGTTGCGCTTGCCCAGCGCCTCGAGGAAAATCCCGGCGTCGCTCTGCAGCCCGACGGTTTTGCCTTCGAGGTCCTTAGGGATAGGATCGGGATCGGCAGGATCGGCGAGCTTGATGAAGGCATAGGGCAGCGTCTGGGCCATGGCGCCGATGCCGACGATATCGACGGGGCTCGGCGCCGCGCGGGCCTGGAACAATTGCGCTCCGGATGTCACGCCGAAATCGGCCTGCCCGACGCCCACCGTCGGTATCGGATTCTTGCCGGGGCCGCCGTCGATGAAGCTGGCGTGCAAGCCTTCCTCGGCGAAAAATCCCTTCGCCTCGGCCACCAGCAGCGCGGCGTATTGACCGTTGCGCAGCCAGGACAGCGCGATCTTGATATCGGTGAGCTTGGTTGCCTGTGCCTGCGCCGGGGCATTGCCGGCCAAAGTGAGTGCGACCAGCGTCGCGGCGCTGAATTTACCGAACGTCCATCTCATTTGCGTTGCCTCATTTCACGTTGCTCCCGCTTTGGCGCCGCCGGGCTTGCGCGCGCTCCAGTCGAGCCGCGCGCCCAGCACCTGAATCAGCGAATAGGCGGCATAGGACAATAGCGCTGCCAACAGCGCCACCGCGTAAACCTGATCGCCGCGATATTGCGACATCGCCCGGTTGATCACATAGCCGAGGCCCGTCGTCGACGTCAGCCATTCGGCGGCGATCGAGACCACGATGCTGCCGCTGCCGACGATCTCCTGGGCCGCCAGGATGAACGGCAGCGAAAACGGCAGGCGCACTTTAAGAAAAACGTCCCACGGCCTGGCATCGAGAATGCGCATGCGGTCGATGATGATCGGATCGACCGACAACAGGCCCCGGTAGGTGTTGACCAGAACCGGGAAGAACCCCGCCAGCGCCACGATCAGGACTTTCGACCGCAGCCCGTCGCCGAACGCCAGCACCAGCACGGAGGCGAGCGCGACATAGGGAATATTGCGCATCGTGATCGCGGCCGGCATGACGATGCGCTGGCACAGCGGCGCCGCGACGAACAGCATGGCCAGCGCAATGCCGATCGCATTGGCCAGCAGGAACCCGAGGCCGGCCGATTTCAGGGTTTCGACGAGGTGCGTCGCGATGAAGGCGCGGTCCTCGACCAGCGCCGCCAGCACCTGGGTCGGACGGGGAATCACGAATTCCGGCAGGCCCGAGACGGCGATGGCCGCGTACCACAGCGCCAGGATCGAGAGGATCGGCGTCGCGAAAGCGACCGAGGCGCGGAAGATACGCCCGGCGATGACGCCGGGGCGCGGCGCGACAGCGGAGGTCTTGTGGGCCGCCATCTCGTTCATGCACCCATAGAGCCTTTTCCGTTCCGATCGAATCGGAACGGGGCTCTATCTCCATATTCTGACGCGTTTTCTTCACGCGAACCGGTATCCACTTCGCTTGAAAACGCTCTGGCGCGATCGAACAGCAGATCCCGGATGCGGGCCGTCACCGCCACGAACAACGGATCGGTGCGGAATTCGCGGTGCCGGGGTCGTGGGGCCTCGATCGCGATGTCCGCCAGCACGCGCCCCGGTGCCGGCGACATCACGATCACCCGGTCGGCAAGGATGACCGCTTCATCGATGTGATGGGTGACGAACAGAACCGTCTTCGGCCGCTGCGCCAGCGTTTCGCCGAGCCAGATGCCGAGGTCTTCCCGCGTCATTTCGTCGAGCGCGGAAAACGGTTCGTCCATCAGCAGCACGTCCGGATCGTGGGCGATGGCGCTGGCGAAATTCACCCGCTGCAGCATGCCGCCACTCAATTGATGCGCCATCTTGTCTTCGTGGCCGGCAAGACCGAAGTCCCGCAGCATGCGCTGCGCCGGGAGGCTCGATCGGCCGGTCACGCGCTGGGTGAACAGGACATCCTCGATCGCCCGCTTCCAGGGGAGAACCGCGGGTCGCTGTGAGACGAGGCCAAGCCGGCGTTCGCGTCGCGCCGCGGCGGCGGGTGCCTTGCCGATATGGACGGCGCCCATGGTCGGGCTGACCAGGTCCGCCACGATTCGGAGCAAGGTGGTCTTTCCGCAGCCCGACGGACCGACAAGCGCCACGAAACTGCCTGCTTCGATGTCGAGATCGACGATGTCCAACGCATGCGTCGATCCGAAGCGACAGCCGACGCCTTTGATCGAGATAGCGGCGGATCCGCCGCCTTGGATCGAGATCGCGGCAGATCGGCCGCGTGCGCCAGACGCATCCACTTTAGCCTGCGTCCCGGGAACCGGTTCGGTATTGGCTAGACCGTCATGGCCCACAATTCACGTCCCTGCCGCACCGCGGTCGTTCGGCCATAGCCTTTGAAACTCGAGTATAATGGCACTGATGGATGTCGCTCCCGGCAACCATTATCATGACCGCGTCGCCCGGGGAAAGTTTATGCAGGACGCATGCCAGCCGACCAATCTGTCGAATTCGCCGACCACTGGGTCGGCAGCTCGTTGCTCGCAGGGCGGGATCGGAGCCATTTGGTGCGCGCAATGCGCGCACCAATGGGCGTAATCCGCCGCTCCAGCAGACTGACCGCGAAGAATGCAACTGCGCGGGATGGGTTGCGGGGTCGGCCTGCGGCGCAGAACTGCAGATTCGTCTTGCCTGTTGCGAAGTCGGCGGATGACGCACGCCGGGGCCGCGCGATGCGCGGACCGGTCGGCTGCAATCCGCCCTACGGCGCTGCCGCAGTTGCCGCTACCACTTCTTCGGATCGCTATAGGCGTCGAGCGCACGTCTTGGCGGCGGCCTTGAGAAAATTCTGGTCGTTGGAGACCACGTAGGCGGTGGCGCCGAGGTCGCGCATGGCGGCGGCGTCTTCCTTGCTCGATACCAGCACCATGACCGGCATCCTGGCGGCCTTGGCCGCCGCGGTGATCCTGACGACGGCCTTTTTCATGGCCTCGGCGCCCAGCGCCGCGGTCAGATCGCCGCGTCCGATGAAGAAGGCGTCGACGCCGCTTTGCGAGGCGATGGCGTCGATCTCGTCGAGCGCGGCTTCGTCCTCGATCATCGCCACGCAGGCGACCCGGGCGTCCTGCTCCTCCATGTGTTCGGGCATCGTGGCGCCGCCGAACCGGCCGGCGCGGGTGGTGTTGGAAAAGCCGCGGCTGCCGCCGCGATAGCGGCAGGCCTGGGCGATCGCTTTGGCCTTGGCCAATAAATCGCAATGCGGAACGAGAACGCCGCTGGCGCCCAAATCCAGCACCGACAGGATGCTGGCGGCGGTCGGCTCCGAAATCCGCACCAGCGCGGCCGTGCCGCTGGCCCTGGCGCCAAGACAGGCCAGATCGATGGTGAAGCGGTCGAACGGCGCATGCTCCTGGTCGATGATGACGAAGTCGTAGCCGACGTCGCCGATGATCTCGGTGGTGTGACTGGTCGGTGTCTTGATGAATGTCCCGAGGACGTGCTCGCCTTTTTTGAGCCTGGAGCGAAACTCCGCGGCGGGTGGACGCGTGCCGGCCATGTTTTTCTTCCTTTTGCAAGAACGCTCGTATCGCGCTGGGGCGCCGACCGTAAGACGCCGAACGTTGATCCCGCAACGCTTTTGACGCCCATTTCACCTGGTGAAATCCGGCCTTGCATCAGCGGCGAATATTTCACACCATGAAACATTCCTCGAATTGCATTGGCGGGGGGAATTTCGTGTCCCAGCTTGGGAGGCGAGCTGGCCGGCTCGGCAATGCGCCGGATGGCAGCCGTTTCAGCGGAAGCGGAAACAAAACAAGGTCCGTTCAATGGGCCGGTATCGCGCGGTACAGGGAGGTCCTTGAAATGAACATCAATTCAACGATCCAGATCGATCGCTTTGCGCTGCTTGATTCCCGCGGCGTATCGCCCCCGACGGGCAGCCAGGAATAGCCATGTCCGGTCCGGGTATCGCTGCCGAAGGCCCGGTCCGCGCACCGCGCGGACGCGCCAAGGAACAAATTCGCCGCTGCCGGGCCAACTCGAAACGCGGCGATACGCTGCCGGCCGAGTGCTCCTATCGGCCGGTCGAAGCCGCGCAGCGGGTGTTGCGCGTGCTGCGCGCCATGAACACCCTGCGCTCGGCGACGGTTGCCGAGCTTCACGCCATCACCGGGCTTTCGAAGTCGACCATCGTGCGGATGCTCGAGACGCTGATCCATGAGGGCTATGTCGTGCGCGACAATTTCGTCTCGGGTTATCGCGTCACCTCCAAATCGCAGCACCTCAGCAACGGATTCCGCGGTCTTCCGCTGGTCATCGAGGCGGCGCGGCCGTGGGCGGTGAAACTCACCAAACAGATCAAGTGGCCGGTCAGCGTGGCCACGGTCGACCATGGCAAGCTCAGCGTGGATTTCACCACTGCGGCCATCAGTCCGTGGGCGTTTCCATTCACCACCCTGCACCGCCAATTGAGTCTCGCCAACACTGCGCTGGGACGCTGCTATCTGGCCTTCTGCTCCCCGGGCGAGCGCGAATATCTGCTGTCCGTCCTCGGAAAAGACGAAGATAAATTCGATCCCGCCATCCTCGACTACGCGCTCAAGACCGCGCGCCGGGACGGCTTCGCCGTGCAGGACGGAATGCGCGGCGCCCGGCGGTTCGAGTTCATCGGCGTGCCGGTTTTCAACGAGGGCGCGTGCGTGGCGTGTCTCGGCGTCGGATTCTACTCCAGCGCACCGGTGGCCGATCACATCGCGTCCGACGTTTACGTTCCGACCCGCGAAGCGGCGGACAGGATCGAAAAGGACATCGCGCGATTGCACGCCTGTCCAACTGAAATCTAAAATCCGGAGACAATTCCATGGCACGCAAGGTCATGATCACCTGTGCGGTAACCGGCGGGGGCGCGATGACCCCCAACAGCAAATATGTGCCGATCACGCCCAGGCAAATTGCCGACGAAGTCGTCAACGCCGCCAAGGCCGGCGCCACCATTGCCCATATCCATGTTCGCGATCCCGAAACCGGCGCGCCTTCGATGGACCTCAAGCTTTACGCCGAGACCGTGGAGCGGGTCAGATCCTCGGCCGTCGACATCATTCTCAATCTGACCGGCGGCATGGGCGCGGGGTACGAGCCGCCGATGGAGGAAGGCGGCGAAACCGTGGGCGTGGTTTCACCCGCCAAACGGATCGAGCACATCGTGCAATTGCGGCCCGAAATCTGCAGCCTCGATATCGCGACGATGAATTTCGGCACGCGGGCCATCGTCAATACGCCAGCCCATCTGAAGTTCATGGCGAAGCGAATGGTGGCGGCCGGCGTCAAGCCCGAACTGGAAGTTTTCGACCTCGGTCAGCTCGGCCTCGCGCTGCAGATGCTGAAGGATGGCGACCTGCCAAAACCGCCGTTGTTCCAGTTCTGCCTCGGAATTCTCGGCGGCGCACCGGCCAGTACCGAAGCCATGCTGATGATGCGAAGCCTGGTCGACGCCGGCGCGACCTGGTCGGCGTTCGGCATCTCACGGGCGCAATTTCCGATGGCGGCACAATCGGTCATTCTCGGCGGCCACGTTCGCGTCGGCCTCGAGGACAACCTGTTCCTGAAAGAGGGCGAACTTTCGCCGGGCAACGCACCGCTGGTGGAGCGCGCCTGCACCATCGTCCATTCGCTGGGGTGTTCGGTGGCCACGCCGAAGGAAGCCCGGGAACTGTTGTCCCTGGCCGCGAAGTAGATGGTGATGCCAGCCCCGTCATTGCGAGGAGCTCTGAAGCGAAGCAATCCAGGGCCACAAAGGAAGACTGGATTGCTTCGTCGCATTCGCCTTCGCCCGAAGGCGGGCTTCGGCGGACAAGAGAGCTCCTCGCAATGACGAGCAGCAACAAACATTCCGACCCTGCATTGCAGGGGTGGACGATACGGCCATCACCCATCTCAACGCTGGTCGGGCCGTTCTGGGAGCGGCGCGTCGACGGCGGCATTGAGATCGGAATAGTGTGCGACGCGCGCCACGACAACGGCCGGGGCAACATGCACGGCGGCCTGTTGATGACGCTGGCCGACCTCGGCATGGGCGCGGCGGTTCGCGCCACCGGCGACGATGTCCAGTGCGCCACCGTTCAACTCGACGTCGCCTTCCTGCAAGGGGTCGAACTCGGCGAGTTCGTTACCACCGAATGCCAGATCCGGCACCAAACCAAACGCATGGTGTTCGTTTCGGGGTTGCTCAAGGCTGGCGAAAGAGCGGTTGCCAGCGCGCAAGGTGTGTTCAAGTTACTGGCCGCGGCCGGGCGGACGTAACGCCTGCAGCGGTCGCGGCGCGCGAGGTCGCATGCACCGCAATTTCATTCCCTGAAACCGCCATCGATAACCGTCGTCAGCGCAGGGATTTGGGTTCAGCGTCAAGCCAATGGCAGCCGGGCTCACCAGAAGCCTGTTCCCGCGCGGGAAAACCGCGCGAGCTGCTGCCTGAGGAAGCGTGCATGACCGAGAGCATCCGAGCCCTTGACCCCGCCGGCGATGCGGAATTCCGCCAGAAAAGAAAGCGCGCGATCCTGAGCGCCTGGGCCGGATTCGCCATCGATTCCTATTCCATCTTCATCGTGGTCGGGACGCTGTTGCCGGCGCTGGTCTACTTCCAGGGCGACATGTCGCCGCAAGAGAGGTCGATCTTCGCCGGTATGACCCTGGCCGTGACGCTGCTCGGCCGCCCGCTGGGCGCGCTGATCTTCGGCCACTTCGCCGACCTGCTCGGCCGGCAACGGATCGGCGCCATCACCATCTTCGGCTTCGGCACCATTTCGCTCTTGATCGGCTGCCTGCCGGGCGCCGAGCAGGTCGGCGCTACGCTGGCCACGTCGCTGCTGATCGGCCTGCGGTTCATCGAAGGAATATTTCTGGGCGGCGAATATACCGCAGCCACGCCGATGGCGCTCGAATATGCCCCGCCGTCGCGCCGGGGACTGGTCGGTGGCATGATCCAGTGCGCGGCCAGCGGCGGATCCTTTGTCGTCGGCGTCCTCAACACCATCGTGCTGATGGTGTTCGTCAATGACGGGCTGCATTCGCCTTACGTGCAGTGGGGTTGGCGAATACCGTTCATCCTCGGCTTCTTCCTGGCTTTCGCGGTGGCCTGGTTCCTGCGGCGCAATGTCGAGGACTCCGCGGTCTGGAAGAGCGTAAACGCCTCGAGCAAGAAGAGCTCGCCGCTGAAGGAGATGCTGAAAGGCGCTTCCGGCCGGGCGTTCATCCAGTCGTGGGTGATCATGACCGGCGTTTTCTTCCTCATCAACATCGGCAGCAGCGTGATGAGCCAGTTCCTGCTGCACAACAACGCCGGATACACCGCATCCGACCTGGCCCGCTCCCAGCTCGTGGTGCAGCTTTCGGGGATGACATCCTATATTTTCTTCGGCTGGCTCAGCGATCACATCGGCCGCAAGCCGGCCCTGTACATTGCCGGCTTGCAGACCATCCTGCTGACGCCGGTGACCATGACCCTGATCGGCGGCGGAACGGTGCATGGATGGCTCAACCTGACGCTGCTGGCCGCCGCCACCCAGATGCTGTTCGTCGGCGCGCTGGGCGTGCTGCCGGCCTACATCAACGAGCGTTTCGCCACCGCGGTTCGCTCGTCCGGGTGGGGCGTTGCCTACAGCGCCGCCGTGATCATCCCGTCGTTCTTCCCGTACTACATGATCTGGCTCAGCCAGTTCATGCCGTTCGTCTACACCGCAGGCGCCATCATGGCGTTCGGCGGCATGCTCGTCGTGGTGGCGACAGCCTGCGGACCGGAGACGCGCGGGGTTGACCTCCGAACGGCGGGCACGAAGGATGACCCGCCGGCCGCCACCCTTGTCAAATCGCCCGGCACTGTCGGCGCGCAGGTGACCCGCTCGGTAAAAGCCAGCGCGTGAGGCGTCAGGCTGAATCGGTAACATCAGCCCCGTCATTGCGCGCTCTTGCGTCAGCACCACCGCCTAGTCCTTAAACGTGTCCAGGCCTTTGCGGTTCAACCATTTGGACAGTTCGTCGGCAACGGCTTCATTGTTGAGATCGGCAAAGGCGATGTGGCTGTTGCCGTGCAGACCCGCATCGGGGAGTAGCAGGACCTCGCAATCTCCGCCGTGACGATTGATGATGTCGCAGAAGGTCTTCGCCACCTCGACCGAGGTTTTCCAGATCGGACGTGTCTCGGTGTAGTCGCCGAACACCATCTGGATCGGAAACTTCGTCAGCTTGATGAACTCGGCCAGCGGCACCGCATTGGGACCGAACGGCGCGTTCGGCTTCGGCTCCGGTCCCTCGCCCTCCGGGAAGACGAAGCCCGGGGTTTCGTAGGCAACGATGCCCTTCAAGTGGTCGGTTGTGGCCTTGAGTGCCGACAACAGCGCACGCCAGCCGCCCGCGGAATTGGTGACGGCCACCACCGGCCCGATCCTGTCGATGGCCTTGCCGCCGGCATCCGCCTGCAACAAGGCATTCTCGAGCGTATCGAACTCGTCGTAACGGGCGCGCGTCGCCTGGTTCCACGCTTCCTGATCGGCGGTTGGAAACTGCAGGCCCGGATTCCAGTTCGGCCAAGCCACGCCGAAACGCCAGGCGGCAAAGTTACGCTGATCGAAATATTCCGGCGTGTAGGTGATCGGCTCGCAGCTCCAGTTGGCGCGACCGACGCGCGGGCCGTCCCACAAATAAACCGGATACCCCTTGCGCAGGAAAATGCTCTTGTAACCTTCACCGCCGTCCCAGCGGTTTTCCCACACCTTGGTGCTGGAACTGTGCCACATGATCAGGCCGACGCTGCGCCTTTTCACCGGGATGAAGTATTCGACGTAACCGTGGTCGCAGGACAGAGTTGGGCGGGGTCGCCGGGCTTGCTGATGACCTTGCCGCCCACTTCATAGGCGCCCGTCGATTCCAGGATGATCGGCGGCTTCGCCGGTTGGCGAGCGTCCTGCGCCAAGGCCGTCTGGCTCAGTCCGGCCAGTAATAACGCCGCGGCAAACGGCTGAATTCGCCGCGCGCAGAGACCATTCCGGAACGACGCGACACGCGACCTGGCGGCAGCTGCGGACATGGCTCTCCTCCCTCGCCATCTGCACGGGCCGCCTCCCAAGACGGGCTCCGCCGTGGCACCTGGCGAAAACCATGGCAGGGAGAACGCCGGCGGACCACCGTTATTCCGCCGCGTTCCACCCGGTGGAATTCAGCTGCGCCTCCGGCATGTTGCGGTGACGATGGCCTAGGCCTGCGATCCTTCGCGGCGCAGCCGCTGCACCAGTGCTACGACATCGTCGCCGCGATCCCAGGGACATCCCCAGTAGTCGAACAGGCCGAGCGAGGTCTGCCACAGGGCGGGCGTGGCGCGGGCATCGAAGCCGCACACCACCATGGCGCCGGTTCCTGCCTCCTGCTTCATGCGTGCCGCGAGCCAGGCGACGAACCCCGACGCATTCGACCCTTCGGCGAAATGAAACGCCAGGACGCGATACGCGCCGGCGGCATCCGGTGCGACCGGCGTCAGCGCGTACCAGGCCGCGCCATCGCGGACGGCGGCCAGCGCATCGGCGGGCAGTTGCGGTGATTTGCCGAGCTTGGCCCAGGCGTAGGGCTCGACCAGCGCGTCAAACCGCGCAGCCGCGATGACGCCGCGAAGTCGTTCATGCATCTGCTCGGCTCGATTCCGGCATGGGGAAACTCCTCGCAACCTAAAGCGAAATAAACACGCCGGGGCGCTCAAACAAGTCCACGCCCTGATCGGCAACGCACTTGCTACAGCGATCTACCTATGATTGAGTTGTGCATTGCCTCGCGCCGCAAGAACGCAGCGCGCTCACATTGCGAACGGAATTTCTTAGATGAGTTTCCTGGTCGAGCTCGATCGCAGTGCCTATCCGGATCACGCACTCGATGGTTTCGCTGCCATAGCCCCGTTCAGCCTGGACAATGCCCGGGTCATGATGTGGATGGCGCAACTGGCCTATGAAACGCCGAGCGGTCCCGACGAGCCCGCAGCCAGGGCCAAGGTCACGAGCATCCTCGACGCCTGGCAGATGCAGCTGCGCGGCTTTGTCCGCAACGATCCCTTCACGGGCCTGCCGCCGAAGAGCGCCTGCGTGGTGATCGGCGGCGGGCGCGGCGCCACCATCGTTACATTCGCCGGCAGCGATCCGCTCAAGGTCGAGGACTGGATCACGGATTTCCACGCCCAGGTTTCGGCCGATGACCTGCACAGCGGCTTCGAGAATGCCGTGAACACGGTGTGGCCGATGATCGAATTGGCGATCCGAAACCGCCCGCCAACCGAGGCGGCAGTGTTCTTCACCGGGCACAGCCTCGGCGGCGCGCTGGCGATCATCGCGGCGGATTTCGCCATGAGCCGATTGGGCGTCAACGCCACCGCGGTCTACACCTTTGGCAGCCCGCGCAACGGCGGCCAGGCCTTCTTCAGCCGTTACACGCCACCGCTCGGCAATGCCACGTTCCGCCTGGTCGACGGCACCGACATCGTGGCCACCGTGCCGCCGTCGCTGGGCGGCGAGTTTCGCCACGTCGGCCGCTCGATGCAGTGCCCGAGCGACGGAAGCTTCAATGTGCAGGCACAGCCCCTGCTCGCGCCCGACCAGGACCAGCCGGATTTCGCCGCCAGCGCGCTGCAAAGCGGCCTTGCCGACGTCCGCGCCTGGTCGGTGTTTCGGCCGATCCGGCGCATTGGCCCGCGGCCGCTGGACCGGCTGGCCGCCCTGTTGCCGCGCATGGTGCGCGATCACGTGCCGGGGAATTATTTCCGCGCGCTGGGGACTCGTTGCAGTAGGATAACCGTCAGCGATTGGGTACCGGCCTTTGGCCGACCCTTGTGGATGAAAATACCGAACCGCGTAGCGCGCCGGACGTTTTTTCGGCGCCAATAAAATCAGTAACTTAGCCGGTACTTTCTTCATAGGAGCTCTCTTGTCCGCCGAAGCTCGCCTTCGGGCGAAGGCGGATGCGACGAAGCAATCCAGTTCTTGCTTGTTGTTACTGGATTGCTTCGCTTCGCTCGTAATGACGTTGATAGGTTCACTTCCAAACATCACGTTTCGTTCAACCCCGCTTTCCGCATGCCCTCCAGGAATCGCTCCATCAACGCCGGCGTCTGGTAGGGCACGCTGGCTCTTGATCCACTCGATCGAGAGCTGCGGGTGCTCGCGTCGGAGCATGGCGAGAAATGATCGCGCTTCATCGATGCGCCCGGTCTGGGCCAGGCTCGCACAGCGCATCCGTTGCGCGCCCTGAAACCCCGGCCGCAACCGCACCGCTTCCTCGCGAAGTGCGCAGCGATTCCGCGTATCGCCCGGCGCGATAGTGCGCGACCGCCATGGCGCCGAGGAACAGCGCGGTCTCCGGATCCAAGCGGGCTGAGCCTGATGGCATCTTCCGCCCTGCGCGATCGCCTCGCGGTCCTGCCCGGCAAAAGCCAGCCCCCGGCCGAGATCGCCGTGCGCCGCCGCGGAATTCGGATTGAGTTCGACCGCACGGCGGAACGCCGCGATCGATTCCTCGGTGTGCCGCTCCATCATCGCCCAATAGCCCAGCGCCATCTGCCCCCATGGATCGCGATCATCGAGCGCGATGGCGCGAATGGCGTGCGGCCGGCCGGCGCGCAACCCAGATCGCGATCGATCCAGCCCATATGCGCGGAAAACGCCAGACGAAACCCAGCCGGCTGCGCGCCGGCGCATAATCCGGATAGACCTCGACGGCCCGTTCGAGGCCGATCGCCGTCGCGTAATCCGGCCCGCGTCAGGCGCCAGACATGGGTTTGAGCGCGGCCACCAGCTCCCAGGCGCCGAGGTCGTCTGGTGATCGCGACAGCGCGCGAACCCCCTCCGCCGCCAGCAGGCGGGGTTCGATCGCCGCGGCGACGCTGCGGGTGATTTCGTCCTGCACGGCGAAGATATCGCCGAGTTCGCGGTCGTATCGTTCGGCCCAGTGATGGCCGCCGGTGATCGCGTCGATCAGCTGGGCGCTGATGCGCATTCGCTTGCCGGCGCGGCGCACGCTGCCTTCCAGCACGTAGCGCACGCCGAGCTCGCGCGCGACCTGCTTCACATCGACCGCGCGGTTCTTGTAGACAAATGTCGAGTTGCGCGCGATGACGAACAGCCAGTGGATGCGGGACAGGCCGGTGATCAGGTCTTCCGAGATGCCGTCGGCGAAGTATTCCTGATCCGGATCGTCGCTCATGTTGGCGAATGGCAAGACCGCGATCGAAGGACGGTCGGGCAGCGGCAGCGCGCGCGCGTGGCCGTCGTCGGAAGCCTCGTTGGCAACCTTGGGCGAGACCGCCGCCAGTTTTCCGACAAACCGGTAACCGCGGCGATGCAGGGTCTCGATATAGCGGGGACGTCTCGCATCATCCTTCAGCGCTCTGCCGGAGCTCCTGGATACAGGTCACCAGCGCGGCATCGCCGACGTTGACCTCCGGCCATATCGCGCCGAACAGCTGATCCTTGGTGACCACCTCGCCGGGGCGCTCGGCGATATAGCTCAGCAAGGCAAGGGCCTTGGGCGTGAGATGCACATCGCCGGCCCCCCGACATCAATCCGCCCTGGGGGTCAAGCCGATGGCGTCCGAACTTAAGTGTCTGTTCCGGCATGCATTTCTCCGGCTCCGAAGGTAGCATAAATCCGCCCATAGAAATCCCGTTTCTCGCTTATGACTTGCGCTCCGGTTCGCTCCTAGCCTTGCACTTCACATTCGGATTCTGCCCTTCACGCGATCGGGCAGTTCGAAACGCGCCGCTTGATTGGAAGCGGCCAACAGGGAGAGGCGCGATGAGAACAACCCTTGCAATTGCGATGACGGTTTCGGCCGGCGTTGCGCTGGCCCAGCCGGCATTTGCCGGCGACGCGACAGCTCGGCACCGTCAATTTTGAAACCTCCTGCAAACCGCAGGCGCAGCAGCTCTTCAACCAGGGAATGCTGTATCAGCACTCGTTCTGGTACCGCGCGTCGCAACGCGTCGTTCGAGGACGGCTGAAGGCCGATCCGCAATGCGGCATCGCCTATTGGGGTATCGCGCTCAGCCTGCTGTGGGAATCCCCCCACGTCCCCACGCCTGCGAAGAATCTCGCCGACGGCGCGGCCATGATCGCCAAGGGCAAGAGCGTCGGCGCCGGGACCCAGCGCGAACGCGACTATCTGGATGCGTTCGGCGCGTCATGTACGCCGACTTCGACAAGGTCGACCATCGCACCCGCGTCGTCGCCTATGCGCAACGCCATGGAGCAACTGGCGCAGCGCTATCCCGAACGACGACGAGGCGCAGATTCATTACGCCCTTGCGCTCAATACCTCGGCCTCGCCCGCCGACAAGACCTATGCCAACCAGATCAAGGGGGCGGCGATCCTGCGAGCCGATCTCCAAAGCGCCAGCCGCAACATCCCGGCATCGCGCATTACCTGATCCATCTGTATGATTATCCCTCGATTGCTCGAGAAAGGCCTCGATGCGGCCAGGCGCTACGCCAAAATTGCCGCCCGCGGCCGCCCCATGCCCAGCACATGCCGTCACACATCTTCACCCGCGTCGGCTATTGGGATGATTTGATCGCATCGAACATCGAAGCGGCGCGGGCCGCGAAATCGAGCCCCGGGGATTTTCGACGATCAGCTGCACTCCATGGACTACCAAGATCTATGCCAATCTGCAGCTTGGACGGGACGCACAAGGCCAAGGCGCTCCTTGACGAGATGACCGGGGATCACGGTTCCCCCCACCGAGACATACCTGTCGGACCGTACGCGCTGGCAGCTCCCGCCGGCACGCTATGCGATCGAACGCGGCGACTGGCAAGCCCGCGTCGGAACTTCCCGGTCCGTCCAAGCCCGCTGGCCTCAGGTACAGGCGATCACGCTATTTTGCACGCGCACTCGGGGCGGCTCGCCTCGGCAAGCCTGAGGGCGGCCCAGGCCGATATCGCCAAGCTCGGCAGAACTACGGGACAAATTGCGTCAAGCCAAGGACGCCTATTGGTCGCAGCAGGTCGATATTGAAGCTCCAGATCGCTGCAGCGTTCGTGCTGATGCGCAAGGCAAGCGCGACGACGCTCTCAAGGCCATGAGCGCAGCCGCCGATGCCGAGGATATGACCGAGAAAGCATCCGGTCACCCCCGGCGTCGCCAAGCCGGCGCGCGAACTGTACGGCGTCATGTTGCTGGAGCGCGGCATGGCCCCCGAAGCACTCGCCGCCTTTGAGGCGACGCTGAAAAAGGAGCCCAACCGGCTCGGCGCCTACGTCGGCCGCGGCAAAGGCCGCCGAAAAGGCCGGCGATGCCGCCAAGGCTCAGGAATACTACCAGAAGGTCGTCGCCATCGCCGGCGGTGCCGACCAGAGCCGGACCGAGGTCAGCGACGCCCGCGCGTACCTCGCGAAGAAGTCGTGAGGTGTCAACGCCCATCGTTGCGAGCGAAGATTGCAGGAGCGTTTCTCGCTCCTGCTCGTCGTGGGTGCGGTCCCGGTTCCGGCACAGGCCGCCTCCCGGCAGATCCTCGGCTACGCCGGCCTGCTCGGCGAGCTGGAGCTGACGGCGACCGTCAACGAGGAAACGCATTGGTGGCGCAAGAAATTCTCCGGACTGTTGTCGATGAAAAACACGTCGGTATCTGCACGCAGGATGGACCGGAGGAGAGGAACGGAGAGATTCTGTCTGCAGATTTCCGCCATCTCGTCCCAGCTCGATGCGACATTGCTGGTCGAGGGCATCGAATGCAGCTACAGCGCAAAGCTCGTCTGCCCCCTATGACGGGATGATGACCTGTCCTGACCGGAGCTGTTCCGCTGAAGCTGTGGGTGAAATAGACTACATCGTCGCGCCGAGCACCCACGGCGCAAACTCCGCGCCGCCGAAGTCAAAACTCTCGCTCTTGGTCGGCTGACCGGACGCCACCTTCAGCATCAAATCGAAAATCCGCGCGCCGCACTGCTGCACGGTTTCGTCGCCGTCCAGAATGGTGCCGCAGTTGACGTCCATGTCGTCTTCCATCCGCTTGTACATCGGCGAGTTGGTGGCGAGCTTGATCGAGGGCGCGGGCTTGCAGCCGAACACACTGCCGCGGCCGGTGGTGAAGCAGACGAGGTTGGCGCCGCCGGCGACCTGGCCGGTGGCGGCCACCGGGTCGTAGCCGGGCGTGTCCATGAACACGAAGCCCTTCTTGGTGACGGCTTCGGCGTAGTTGACGACGTCGACCAGGTTGGTCGAGCCGGCTTTGGCCATCGCGCCGAGGGATTTTTCCAGGATCGTCGTCAGGCCGCCGGCCTTGTTGCCGGGGCTCGGGTTGGCATTCATCTCCGCCCCTTCGCGCTCGGTGTATTCCTCCCACCAGCGCATCAGCGCCACGAGCTTTTCGCCGACCTCGCGGCTGACGGCGCGGCGCGTGAGCAGATGTTCGGCGCCGTAGGTCTCCGGCGTCTCCGACAGGATCACGGTGCCACCGTGGCGCACCAGGAGATCGCTGGCGGCGCCGAGCGCCGGATTGGCCGAGACGCCGGAATAGCCGTCGGAGCCGCCGCATTGCAGCGCCACCGTCAGTTCGCTGGCGGAGACCGGTTCGCGCTTGACTTTGTTGGCGTCGGTCAAGGCCTCGCGCACGAAGGCGACGCCGGCTTCCACGGTCTTGCGGGTGCCGCCGATCTCCTGGATCTCCAGTTCACGCAGACGTCCGGCAAGCTTCTGTTCCTTCATCAGGCCGCCGATCTGGTTGACCTCGCAGCCGAGCCCCATCACCACCACGTTGGAAAAATTGACGTGCCGGGCATAGCCGCCGAGGGTCCGGCGCAGCAGCGCCAGCGGCTCGTCCTGGGTCATGCCGCAGCCGGTCTTGTGGGTCAGCGCCACCACGCCGTCGACATTGGGAAAATCGGCCAGCGGATTGTCGCCGGTGAACGGATTCTTCTTGAAGATGTCCGCCACCATGCCGGCGACATGGGCGCTGCAGTTCACCGAGGTGAGGATGCCGATGTAGTTGCGGGTGGCGACCCGGCCGTCCGGACGGCGGATGCCCTCGAAGGTCGCCGGCAGATCGAAATTCGGTGTCGGCGTGACGTCGACGCCGTAAGCATAATCTTTGGCGAAATCGCCCATGCCGCAGTTCTGGGTGTGGACGTGCTGGCCGGGCTCGATTGCTGCGGTGGCAAAGCCGATGATCTGGCCGTATCGCCTGATCGCCTCGCCCACCGCAATCGGGCGGATCGCGACCTTATGGCCGGCGGGGATGCGCTCCCGCGTCGTCACCCCCTCGGCGACTTCGGTGCCGGGCATCAGGCTCAGGCGCGCGATCAGCACGCCGTCGTCGGGGTGCAGTCGGATCACGGGGGCTGGGGCCATGGGGTTCTCCTTGATTTGGTGCCCCGTCATTGCGAGGAGCTCTTGCGACGAAGCAATCCATCTTTTGCTTGTTGAGCCGCTGCTCTGGATTGCTTCGCTTCGCTCGCAATGACGGAGTCAAGTCTACGACATCCTACTCTGTTCCTACGCCTTGCCGCCGGAATCCTTGCGGGTCTGCGCCGTCCAGGCCCGGGCGGTGGTCGACATGCAGCCGATGTCGTTGAGCAACGTCACCAGCCGAAAGCCCATGTTGATGGCGCGGGTGGCGCCGGCCGGGCCGCTGCAGTGGATGCCGGGTGAGATGTTGCGCTTGCCGCATTCCTTGACCAGCTTTTCGTAGATTTTCAGGATCTCGGGCTCGTCGCGGTCGAGCTTGGGCACGAGGCCGTAGGAAAAGCCGAGGTCGCTGGGGCCGACATAGACGCCGGCGATGCCCTCGACGTCGAGGATGGATTCCATGTTCTCGACGGCGGTTTTGGTTTCCATCATCGGGATGCACAGCGTCTCGGCGTTGGCGGTGTCCTGATAGCCGCCGGACGAACCGTACATGCCGGCGCGGATCGGGCCGTTGCTGCGGGTACCGCGCGGCGGATACTTGCAATAGTTCACGAAGTTTTCCGCTTCCTCCCTGGTGTTGATCATCGGGCAGATCACGCCATAGGCGCCGCCGTCCAGCACCTTGCCGATGATGCCGGGCTCGTTCCACGGCACCCGCACCATCGGCGTCACCGGATGGGCCTGCATGGCCTGGAAACACTGCACCATCGACTGGTAGTCCTGCACGCCGTGCTGGATGTCCACGGTGACGCTGTCGAAACCGCACTGCGCCATCACCTCGGCGGAAAAGCCCGAGGGGATCGCCAGCCAGGCGTTGACCGCGCATTTGCCCTCGGCCCAGATCTGTTTGACTTTGTTGGCCATTGGTCGCTTTTCCTTTTTATGTTGCGTTGGCTGGTGTTGGCTTTAATCGATTTGGGCGCTATCCGATAGCCTTGCTGACGGCTGCCTCGCTGACGCCGACCTCCCGCGCGGTGGCGACGATGGCGCTCCAGGTCTCGTCCGGCAGCGGCACGCCGTTTTTGGTGCGCTCAGTTCGGGTCCTGGCTTCGGGATCGCCGGGAACCAGCACGCGCTCGACGCCGGCCGCCGGTTTGGTGTCCTTGAAATATTTTACGTAGCGCGCGACTTCGCCGTCGAAGAAATTATTGGTGTCGATCCGCCGTGGATCGACATAGATCGCGAACATGCCGTTGGCGAACGGCCGGTTCGGCCCGGTGGCGCCGTTGCCGGTGAGCGCGCCGCCGAGCAGTTCGCACATCAGCGCGAGACCCGAACCCTTGTGCTCGCCGAACGCCCGGATCGCGCCCTTGCCCTTGGAGTGGTCGCGCGGTCCGGTCTTCTCGTGCGGTCCGTACAGCACCGCCGGGTCTTCGCTGAGTGTGCCGTCGAGATCGATCAGCGCGCCCTGCGGCAATTTCTTGCCGCCGCGGCTTGCCACCAGCACCTTGCCTTCGGCGACAATCGACGTGGCGAAATCGAGCACGATCGGGGCCTCGCCCGGGCGCGGAATGCCGACGCAATAAGGTGCGGTGGAGAGCCGCCGCTCGACGCCGCCATAGGGCGCCACCAGCACCGAACCCGCGGCGTTGACGAAATGGATCGAGACGAGGCCTTCGGCGGCGGCCATTTCGGCCCAGTCGCCGATCCGGCCGATATGGCCGGCATTGCGCAGCGCCACCGCGGCCAAGCCCGATGCCTTGCACTTGTCGATGCCGATCCTGACCGCCTGCGGCCCCACGGTCTGGCCATAGCCGAAGCGGCCGTCGACCACCGCCAGCGACGGCGTGTCGACCGGAATCTCCACGGTCTGGTTGGGAATGATGCTGCCGTTGTTGCGCCAGCGGATATAGACCGGCACCCGGATCACGCCGTGGCTGTCGTGCCCGGTCAGGTTGGCGGTGGTGAGATAGGTGGCGATGCGGCGGGCTTCCTCGGCGGACGAGCCGGCATGGGCAAACACCTCAGTGACGAAATCGATCAGCTTCTCAACTTGTACGGTGACCATTGCGAGATCTTCGGCCTCTCATGCGCTGGCTTTGGCGTGACCGCCGAGATAGGCGGCGCGGATGGCTTCGTTGCCCCACAACTCGTCCGGCTTGCCGCCGAGCACGATGCGGCCGGTTTCCAGCACATAGCCGTGGTCGGCCACCGAAAGTCCCATGCGCGCGTTTTGCTCCACAAGCAAGACCGTGGTGGTGCGCCGGATCTCGGAAATGATGCGAAATACCGCCTGCACGATCACCGGCGCCAGCCCGAGTGACGGCTCGTCCAGCAATAGCAGCCGCGGTTTGGCCATCAAACCGCGCGCCACCGCCACCATCTGCAACTGGCCGCCGGACAGGGTCCAGCCCAAGGCATCGGCAAACGCCCTGATATCCGGGAACAGGTCGAACATGGCGTCGGCCTCGCGCGCGAGCTCGGCCTTGGCGGCGCGACGGTTGGAACCGCCGAGCATGATGTTTTCCTTGACCGTCAGTCCCGGAAACACCCGCCGCCCCTCGGGCACATGCGAGATGCCGAGGCGGACGATGGCCTCCGGCCCCAGCCCCGCGATCGATTGGCCGTCGAACAGGATGTCGCCGGCGGCGGGCTTGGCCAGGCCCGAGATGGCACGCAGCGTGGTCGACTTGCCGGCGCCGTTGGCGCCCAGCAATGTCACGACCTGGCCCGCCTCGACGCTGATGGTGACGCCGCGCAGCGCTTCGATTTCGCCGTAACGGACGATCAAGTCGCGGATTTCCAAGAGCGCCATCAGTCGGTCCCGAGATAGGCGGAGACCACGTCGGGATGGCGCAGCACCGCCATCGATTCGCCGTCCGCGATGCGGCGTCCGAAATTGAGCACGGTGATGTGCTGGGCCGCCTCCGACACCAGCGTCATGTCGTGGTCGATGATCAATATGGTGAGGCCCTGGGCGGCGATGCGCTCGAGCAGTTCATGCAGCGCGAGCTTCTCGCTGGAATTCAATCCCGCCGCCGGCTCGTCGAGCAACAGCAACGTCGGATTGGCGGCGAGTGCGCGGGCGATTTCGATCAGCCGCTGATGGCCGTAGGAGAAGCTCGAGATCAGCTCGTTGGCGCGCGGGCCAAGCCCGACGAAGTTCAGCGCCGCGATCGCCCGCGCGGTGAGCGCGGCGTCACCGCCCTCGCCGATCAGCGCATTGCCGGGACGCTCGGCGCCGATAATGACGTTTTCCAGGGCCGTCATCGAACGAAATAGCCGGATGTTCTGGAAGGTGCGGCCGAGGCCCGCCGCGGCGCGCTGGTGCGGCGGCATGGTGGTGACGTCGGTGCCATCCAGCACCACCTTGCCGGCGGTGGCCCGGTAGAGGCCAGACAGCACGTTCAGCGTGGTGGTCTTGCCGGAGCCGTTGGGCCCGATCAACGCATGCACCGCGCCGCGCCTCACCGCGATGTCGACATTGTCGACCGCCTTGAGGCCGCCGAAATATTTGGCGAGGCCGGTGACATCCAGCACCGTGTCGCCGCCCACCGTCGCGGGCTTGAGCACGAGCGGCGCGCCGGCGTCGTGCACCCTGGCCTTGGCGCGCCAGCGCGCGGTGACGACGTTGAAGAAGCCCCAGATGCCGTCCGGCATGTAGCGGATAATCAAAATGACGGAGAGGCCGTAGATCGCGAGGTAAAGCCCCGGCACGCTTTTCAAAAACCGCAGCCATTCCGGAATCAGGATCAGCAATCCGGTGCCGATGGCCGAACCGATCGGCGACGCCACGCCACCCAACAGCGACATGGTGAGGAACACGATGGATTCGGCGAACGAGAACTGATCCGGGCTGACATAGGCAAAGCCGCCGGCGAACAGCCCGCCGGCCAGCCCACCCAGTACCGCGGAGAGCGCGAAGGCAGAGACCTTGGTGCGGAACACGTCGACGCCGACCACGCCGGCGGCGAGTTCGTTGTCGCGCACCGCGCGCATGGCGCGGCCGAGCCGGGTGTCGGGCAGATGCCAGACCACATAGCCGACCAGCGCCAGCATGGCGACGCAGAAGGCTAGATACGACTGCGCGGACTGGAACAGCACCGGGCGGCCGATATGCGAGACACCGTCCGGCCCATGGGTCAGCCAGATCGCGTTGATCATCACCAGGGTGACGATCTGCTGGAACGAGATCGTCACCATGGCCAGGTAATGCCCGCCGAGGCGCAGCGTCGACATGCCGAGCAAGGCGCCGGCCAGCAGCGTGATGACGCAGCCGGCCACAAGACACAGCCAGTAGCTGAGGTGATAATCGGCGGTGCCGATCCCGACCGCGTAGGCGCCAAAGCCGAAGAACGCCGCCTGCGCCAGGTTGATCTGGCCGCACAGGCCGAGCACCACCGACAGGCCGAACACCGCGATGGCGAACGTCGTCGCCTGCATCAGGATGTTGTGGACGTAGCCGTCGAACTGCAGGGTGGCGGTCAGCGCCACGGCGATGGCGGCAGCGATGAAATACGGCAGATGGCGCAGCAGCAGCGGCGTCGAACGCGGTACGGCGGCCGCCGCCGGCATGTTGTCGGTGGGCGCGCTCATGCCTTCTCCGCGACGCGTTCGCCGAAGATGCCCTGCGGCCGGAATACCAGGAACGCCACCAGCACCAGGAAGGCAAAGCCGTCCTTGTACGGCACCGAGATGTAGGCGGCGCCGAAGGTCTCGATGATGCCGAGCGCAAGCCCGCCGATGATGGCGCCGGCGACGTCGCCGAAGCCGCCGATGATGGTGGCGGCAAACGCCTTCAGCGCGATGGTCGAGCCCATCTGGATCGAGACGAACAGCACCGGCGCCACCAGGATGCCGGCCAGGCCGCCGAGCACCGCCGAATAGATGAAGGTGATCATGATCATGGTCGACACCGAGATGCCGAGCAGCGAGGCCATTTCCTTGTCCTGCGAGGTGGCCTGCAGTTTCTTGCCCAGCATGGTGTGTTCGAAGAACCAGAAGTTGAAGATCACCAGCACGACGGTGACGGCGATGATCAACAGATACTGGCTGTCGAGATAGACCGGGCCGAGCTGGATGCCGGGGGTCTCGAACCAGCCTTCCAGCACCTGCGGCTGCGGGCCATAAATGGCCAGCACCGAATTGGCCAGCAGGATCGAGGCGCCGATGGTGGCGATGATGACCGGCAGAAAGGTGCGGTGCCGCAGCGGGTAATAAACCCCGAGATTGAAGATGGCGCCGAGCAGCGCCATGCCGGCCAGCGCGCACAGAAACGACAGCCAGTACGGCCAGCCGAGATTGACGGAAAACACCACCATCAGATAGGCCGCGACCATGGAGAATTCGCCTTGGGCGAAATTCACCACATTGGTGGCGCGGAAGATCAGCACGAAGCCGAGCGCCACCAGCGCATAGACGGCGCCGATGCCGATTCCGGTGAAGAGCAGTTGCAGGGCAATGTCCATGGAGGGGGCTCTGGGGGCTATCGCATATGAAATGTAGCCGCGGCGCTTGCGCCAATCCCTCCCCCTTGTGGGGAGGGTCGGCCGAGCGAAGCGGAGGCCGGGGTGGGGGTAGCCACGGGCATTGACTCACTGCTTGTGGCTACCCCCACCCGACCAGCCTTCGGCTGGCCACCCTCCCCACTACGATCGAGCAAGAGCTCGATCGCTGGGGGAGGGATAAGAAGGAGCGGCAGCCGCAGCATCAATCGTTGAAGTCGATATGCTTGTCGTAGACGATGTTGCCCTTCTCGTTCCGCACCACGTTGTAGCCGTGCAGACCGTCGCCGTTCTGGTCGAAGTTGTATTCGCCTTCGGCGCCGGCGTATTTCTTCACCGCCAGGATGGCGTCGCGGATCTTGCCGGGATCGGTCGAGCCGGCCTTGTTGATCGCCGCCGACAGGATGGTGATGGCGTCGTAGGGCCAGGCGCTCTGGTTGTCCGGCGCGGTCTTGTAGGCGTCGCGGTACAGCTTGCCGAAGGATTTCGAGGCCTCGTTGGAATCCTCGGCGTAATCGGCCACGCCATAGGTGCCGAACAGCGCCGGTCCGGCGAGTTTTGTGGACGACACCGCCACCACCGAGGGCGAGCCGACCCACGGAATGGTGACGCCGAGCTGGCGCAATTGCCGGGCAAAAATGCCGAGGTCGTTCTCGAAGGTGAAATAGGTCCCGAGCACGTCGGCGCCGGACTGCTTCACCGCCAGCACCACGGGCGTGAAATCCTGGCTCTGGTTGGCGTAGCCCTGGTCGAGCACCGGCGGCGCGCCGAGCTTGCCGAGCGCGTCGGCCAGCGCCTTGCCGCCCGCGGTGCCGAACGCGTCAGTGGAATGCACGATCGCCCATTTCTTCTTGCCGAGCGTATTGACGCCGAAGTCGGCGATGACGCGGCCGGAATAGCTGTCGTTGGGCCGGAACCTGAACAGCCACGGATTGCCCGAATGGGTCAGGTCCGGATTGGTACCGCCGATCATCACAGGTTTGCCGAGCTTGAGCACGTCGGGCGCCATCGCCTGCACCTGGGTCGAGCGGATCGAACCGAGGAACGCGACGATGTCGGACTGCGCGGCGAGCTTGGAAAATGCCAGCACGATGCCGGGATTGGTGGTCTGGTCGTCCTCGATGACGAGTTCGATCTGCTTGCCCAGCACGCCGCCGGCCTTGTTCACCGCCGCAACCGCCAGCTTGGCGCCGTTCTGCGCCCACAGGCCCTGCTCGGCCGCGGGTCCGGTGACCGGCACGCACATGCCGATTTTCATGGTGGCGCCCTGCGCCTGTGCGCTGCCCAAAACATAAGGTGCCGCGATACCTGCAGCCAATCCAGCACTGAAATCACGTCGCGTAAGCTTCATCCATTCCTCCCGTCGGGGCCAGGCTTCTCGCCGGCCTCCTGTAAGTGTTTGAGTTGAGCGAAAAACCGTTCGGATGTCTACGGCGTGATCGCCGCAGATCCGATTGACACCGCGTCAATTTTGCATGCCACGCCGTGAGGCCCGCGAATGCACGATCAACGCCTTGTGCGCGGCATTATTCCAGCGCCGAGCCTGAATTCACTGACGTGGTGGCGTTGCCTAAACAATGAGCAGGACCGCGCGCTGCCCATCGATTGCCGGCCAGATCTTCTTGCTTGAGCATGATCCTATCCGAAAACCGGTATCCACTTTTCGGGATCATGCTCTACTCTTCATCTTCCATCGCGCCCTCACCGTCCAGGACCGGCATCGCCTGCAGGCTGCTTTCCAGCCGATGCAGCATCTCCTGCAACTCGCCGAGCCTGCCGGCACCGTAACGCCTGGTCATCTCCGCATAAATGGCTTCCGAGGACGGCGCCACCGCCTCGATCAGCCGCAGTCCCTCGCGCGTGATGGAAACAATACTGCGGCGCAGATCGGCCTTGACCACGCGGCGTTCGATCAGGCGGCGGGTTTCCAGATCGCGCAAGATCCGCGACAGGCTCGGCCCCAGGAGATAGGCCAGCCGCGCCAGTTCGGTCACCTCGATATCGCCGGTCGAGGCCAGCGCGCGCAGGATGCGCCATTGCTGTTCGGTAAGGCCGTGGCTGCGCAGCGACGGGCGGAAATGCCGCATCACCGATTCCCGGGCGCGCAACAGCGCCATCGGCAGCGAGCGCGAGAAGTCGCGCATTGGCACCTTGCGCTTCTGCGCGCCTGAACCGCGGCCGTTGACCGGCTTTTTCCCCGCCATCGCTGCTCTCGTCCATCCTTTCCGCGCAACACCGGTTCCCGCCGCTGCGATGCAGCACGACACGGAATCCGGATTGCGATTTTCATTTAACATGTTAATCATATCCGGAACAGACCCTTCGCTGGTTCGGCTCATCCATGGCACTGACGCCCGACGACATCCGCCTCGCGGCGCAGCGGCTGCATCAGGCCGAGAAGACCCGGGTGCAGATCCGGCAGCTCTCGCTGGATCATCCGGCGATCACCATCGATGACGCCTACGCCATCCAGAAGGCCTGGATCGAGATCAAGGTGGCCGAGGGCCGCACGGTCAAGGGCCACAAGATCGGCCTGACCTCGAAAGCGATGCAGAGTTCGCTGAATATCGATGAGCCGGATTCCGGCGTGCTGCTCGACGACATGTTCTTCGCCGATGGCGGTCTGGTGCCGGCCGACCGCTTCATCGCCACCCGGATCGAGGCCGAACTCGCCTTCATCCTGAAACACCGGCTGGCCGGTCCGAACTGCACGCGGTTCGACGTGCTCAACGCCACCGACTTCGTGGTGCCGGCGCTGGAAATTCTCGACACCCGGATCGAGCGGGTCGATCAAAAGACCAAATCGACCCGCAAGATCTTCGACACCATCGCCGACAACGCCGCCAATGCCGGCATCGTGCTGGGCGGCCGTCCGTTGCGCCCGCTGGATGCGGATCTGCGCTGGATCGGCGCGTTGTGCTATCGCAACGGCCAGTTGGAGGAAACCGGCCTTGCCGCGGGCGTGCTCAACCACCCGGCCACCGCGGTGGCCTGGCTCGCCAACAAGATCGCCCCGCACGGCCTCGCGCTCGAGCCGGGCCAGGTGGTGCTGGCGGGTTCCTTCATCCGCCCGATCGAAACCCGCAAGGGCGACACTATCCAGGCCGACTTTGGGCCTTACGGCACCGTGAGCTGCTACTTCGCCTGATCCTTCGAGAGGAATTGCCATGCCGCATTTCACCCTGGAATATTCCGCCAATCTCGATGGCCGGGTCGACATCGGCGCGGCCTGCGAAGTGGTGCGCAAGGCCGCCGTCGAGACCGGCATGTTTCCGCTTGGCGGCATCCGGGTGCGCGCCATTTGCTGCGCGCATTACGCCATCGCCGATGGCCGGCCGGGCCTGAGTTTCCTTGCCATGCTGCTGCGGCTTGGCGAAGGCCGCGAGCTGACGGCGCGCAAGAAGGCCGGCGAGCATATCTTCAAGGCGCTGTCGGAGTTTCTCGAACCGCTGTTTGCCGATAAGAAATTCGCGCTGTCGTTCGACATGCAGATCAACGACAAGGAAATGAACTGGCGACGCAACGGCATCCACGATCTGCTGAGCAGCGAGGCCAGGCATGGCTAAGCCCACAATGGATTCCGCCGCCGTGTTCCAGGCCAACCGCGACCGCGCCGCGCCGCTGCTCAAGCAGCTGAAGGCCGACGGCATCGGCCACCTGATCGACGGTGTGGTCGAGCCCTCGAGTTCCGGCGAGGTGTTCGATACCACTTCGCCGATCGACGGCACCCCGCTCGCCGCCGTCGCCCGCGGCAACGCCCATGATATCGATCGCGCCGCGCAGGCGGCGGCGCGCGCCTTCAGGGAGTGGCGCGACATGCCGGGCGCCGCGCGCAAAAAGCTGCTGCACCAGGTGGCCGACGCCATCGAGGCCCGCGCCGACGACATCGCGGTGCTGGAATGCATCGATACCGGCCAGGCCCATCGCTTCATGGCCAAGGCGGCAATTCGCGCTGCGGAAAACTTCCGCTTCTTCGCCGACAAATGCGCCGATGCCCGCGACGGCCTGAACACGCCGAGCGAGGAGCACTGGAACGTTTCGACCCGGGTACCGATCGGCCCGGTCGGCGTCATCACGCCGTGGAACACGCCGTTCATGCTCTCGACCTGGAAGATCGCCCCGGCGCTGGCCGCCGGCTGCACCGTGGTGCACAAGCCGGCGGAGTGGTCGCCGGTCACCGCCGATCTGCTGTCGCAGCTGGTGAAACAGGCCGGCGTGCCCGACGGCGTGCTCAACACCGTGCACGGTTTTGGCGACGAAGCCGGCAGGGCGTTGACCGAGCATCCCGCCATCAAGGCCATCGCCTTTGTCGGCGAGACTTCCACCGGCGCCGCCATCATGGCGCAGGGCGCGCCGACCCTGAAACGCGTGCATTTCGAACTCGGCGGCAAGAATCCGGTGATCGTGTTCGACGATGCGGATCTCGACCGCGCGCTCGATGCCGTGGTGTTCATGATCTACTCGCTCAATGGCGAGCGCTGCACCTCGTCGAGCCGGCTGCTGGTACAAGACAGCATCGCCGAACCGTTCATCGAAAAGCTCACGGCGCGGGTCAAGGCGCTGAAAATCGGCCACCCGCTCGATCCGATGACCGAGATCGGGCCGCTTGATCCACGCCCGCCACCTGGAAAAGGTCTGCTCCTATTTCGAGGTGGCGCGGCGCGACGGCGCCACCATCGCGGTCGGCGGCAAGACCTGCGACGGCCCCGGCGGCGGCCACTATGTGGCGCCGACGCTGGTGACCGGCGCCCGCGCCGACATGCGGGTGGCGCAGGACGAGGTGTTCGGCCCGTTCCTCACCGTGATCCCGTTCCGCGACGAGGACGAGGCGATCGAGATCGCCAACAACATCCGCTATGGCCTGACCGGCTACGTCTGGACCGGCGACATGGGCCGGGCGCTGCGCGTTGCCGATGCGCTCGAGGCCGGCATGATCTGGCTCAACTCGGAAAACGTCCGCCATCTGCCGACGCCGTTCGGCGGCATGAAAGCCTCGGGCATCGGCCGCGACGGCGGCGATTATTCGTTCGACTTCTACATGGAAACCAAGCACGTCTCGCTCGCGCGCGGCACCCACAAGATCCAGCGGCTGGGGGTCTAGCGTGAAGCTCGTTTCCCGAACTATCCACGAGGTTTACCTCATCCTGAGGAGCGCGGATCGGCGACGCGCTCGCGTTGCCGATCCGCGCGTCTCGAAGGATCAGGTCCGTATCGTTTTTGAGGCTTCACGGTTCGCGACGGCGCCAAGGAGCACCTCCTCACCATGAGGCCATCCCTCGCAATATAATCCCTTCAAGGAAACACCCATGCCGGTGCCCAAGCACATCTTCGATCCGCCGTTCAACATCATCCGCGCCAGCCACGTGGTGCTCGACGTGGTGGACCTCAAGGCCAGCCGCGATTTCTACGAGACCACCATCGGGTTGCATGTCGAGGACAGCGACGCCGACACGGTCTATCTGCGCGGCAGCGAGGAGCACCAGCATCACTCGCTGGTGCTGCGCAAGGCGGCAACCGCGGCTTGCGGCCGGCTCGGCTTCAAGGTCGGCAACGAGAACGACCTCGACAAGGCGGCGGCGTTCTTTGCCGAGAACGGCATCCTCTATGCGTTCGTCGAGCGGCCGTTCCAGGGCCGCACCCTGCATTTCACCGATCCGTTCGGCTTTCGGATCGAGCTCTATGCCGGCATGGAAAAGCGCCCGCACCTGCTGCGGCGCTACGACCTTTACAAGGGTTGCCATCCGCAGCGTCTCGACCACTTCAATGTGTTCGCCGCCGAGGTGCAGGACACCATGGACTTCTACGTCCGGCTCGGTTTCCGCCTCACCGAATACGGCGAGGAAGACGGCCCCAACGGCCGCATCGCCGCGGCATGGCTGCACCGCAAGGGCAACGTGCACGATTTCGCCATCACCAACGGCCGTGGCCCGCGCCTGCACCACTTCGCCTACTGGGTGCCGACCGCGATGAACATCCTGCATCTGTGCGACGTGATGGCATCGAGCGGATACCTGAAAAATCTCGAACGCGGCCCCGGCCGGCACGGCATCGCCAACGCGTTCTTTCTCTATGTCCGCGACCCCGACGGCCATCGCCTGGAGCTCTATACCAGCGACTACAACACCATGGACCACGACCATGAGCCGATGCGCTGGTCGCTGAAGGATCCGCGCCGGCAGACTTTGTGGGGCGCGCCGGCGCCGCGCTCCTGGTTCGAAGAGGGCTCGCCGTTCACCGGCGAGCCGGTGCGCGAACCGGCCTTCGTCGCCGACGTCACCATTGCCGATTGAGAGGCCTCATGCCCATGCCCCGCCTCGCCACCCTTTCCGTCAACGGAACGATCAGATACGGCGCCATCGTCGATGGCGGCATCGTCGACCTGTCGGCGCGCTACGGCAAGGTTTTCCCGACCCTGCGCGAAGTGATCGCCGCCGGCGCGTTGCGACGGCTTGGCGAAGACTCGGCAAAACTCGCGCCGGATGTTGCGTTGAACGCCATCACCTGGCTGCCGCCGATCCCGGCGCCGGAAAAGATCATCTGCATCGGCGTCAACTACCCGGACCGCAACGAGGAATACAAGGACGGCCAGGCCGCGCCGAAATTCCCCTCGATGTTCATGCGCACGCCGCGCTCCTTTGTCGGCCATGAAACGCCGCTGGTGCGGCCGCGCGCGTCTTCGCAATTGGACTATGAGGGCGAGGTGGCGCTGGTGATCGGCAAAGCCGGCCGCCACATCGCGGAAAGCGCGGCGTTGGACCACATCGCGGCTGCCACGCTGTGCAACGAAGGCACGCTGCGCGACTGGGTCCGCCACGCCAAGTTCAACGTCACGCAAGGCAAGAACTTCGATTCGACCGGCAGCCTCGGGCCGTGGCTGGTGCCGTACACCGAGGCCGATATCGCCGACATCAGGCTGACCACCCGCGTCAATGGCGAACTGCGCCAGGACGACCGCACTTCGCGATTGGTTTTCGGTTTCCGCTTCCTGATCCACTACATCTCGACCTTCACCACGCTGGTGCCCGGCGACGTTATTGTGACCGGAACCCCGACCGGCGCCGGCGCGCGGTTCGAGCCGCCGCGCTATCTCAAGCCCGGCGACGTGGTGGAAGTGGAAGCGGAAAACATCGGCGTGCTGCGCAACGGCGTTGTCGACGAAGCGGCATGAAATCGTTCGAACAGGATTGGATGGCGTAATGGCTTTGACTTCAGGCGGCGAAGCGATCGTCAATGGTCTCGTCGCCCACGGCGTCGACACGGTGTTCGGCCTGCCGGGCGCGCAGGTCTACGGCCTGTTCGACGCGTTCCAGCAAGCGCAGCTGCGCGTGGTCGGCGCGCGCCACGAGCAGGCCTGCGGCTACATGGCATTCGGCTATGCCCGCTCCAGCGGCAAGCCCGGCGTGTTCAGCGTGGTGCCGGGACCGGGCGTGCTGAACGCCGGCGCGGCACTGCTCACCGCGTTCGGCGGCAACGAACCGGTGCTGTGCCTGACCGGCCAGGTGCCGACCGCGTTCCTCGACAAGGGCCGCGGTCATCTGCACGAAATGCCAAATCAATTGGCGACGCTGCGCAGTTTCGTCAAATGGGCCGAGCGGGTCGAATATCCGGATCTGGCACCGACCCTGGTGTCGCGCGCGTTCCAGGAAATGCTGTCGGGCCGGCGCGGCCCGGCGGCGCTGGAAATGCCGTGGGATATTTTTACCCAGCGCGTCGAGGTCGGCGCCGCAAAACCGTTCGAGCCGTTCCCGACGCCGCGTCCCGATCCCGACCGGATCAAGGCCGCGGCGGCGGCGATCAAGGCCAGCAGGCATCCGATGATCTTTGTCGGCCCCGGTGCCATCCACGCCGGCGAAGAAATCCTTGAACTCGCCGAAGCGATCGACGCGCCTGTCGTGGCGTTCCGCAGCGGCCGCGGCATCGTCAGCAACGCCCATGAGCTCGGGCTGAACATGGCGGCGGCGTACCGGCTGTGGCCAGAGATCGATCTGATGATCGGCATCGGCACCCGGCTCGAACTGCCGTCGTGGCGCTGGGCCTCGGCCCGCCCGGCCGGGCAGAAATCCATCCGCATCGACATCGATCCGGCCGAAATGCGCCGCCTGCCGCCCGACGTCGCCGTGGTCGCCGACGCCAAGGCCGCAACGCGCGACCTCGTGGCGGCAGTCAGCCGCGCCGGATACAGCAAGCAAAGCGGCCGCCGCGCCGCGATCCGCGAGGCCTCGGCCGCGGCGTGGCAGGACATCCAGAAGATCCAGCCGCAGATGGCTTATCTCAATGTGCTGCGCGAGGTGCTGCCTGACAACGCCATCGTCACCGACGAACTGTCGCAGGTCGGCTTCGCCTCCTGGTACGGCTTTCCGGTCTATCAGCCGCGCACCTTCATTTCTTCGGGGTATCAAGGCACGCTGGGCGCCGGCTTCCCCACCGCGCTCGGCGCCAAGGTGGCCAATCCGGACCGCCCGGTGGTCGCCATTTCAGGCGACGGCGGCTTCATGTTCGCCGTGCAGGAACTTGCGACCGCGGTTCAATACAACATCGGCGTGGTGACGCTGGTGTTCAACAACAATGCCTACGGCAACGTCCGGCGCGACCAGATCAAGGTGTTCGACGGCCGCGTGGTGGCGGCCGACCTGGTCAATCCCGATTTCGTCAAGCTCGCCGAATCGTTCGGCGCCGGTGCGGCGCGGGTGACGTTCGCCCGAGACATTCCGCCCGGCGCTGGAGAAGGCCCTGGCCGATGGCCGGCCTTACCTCATCGCCATCGAGGTGCCGCGCGATTCCGAGAGCAACCCGTGGGAGTTCATTCATCCGGGAAGGGCGTAGCGGCAATTCGACGACGCGGACCGCGCCGCGGCTTGTTTGAGCCCGACCGATATGCAACTCTCGGTTTCAGCCTCGAGAAAGTATATAGAGCCGGTCATCCACCATCATGCGCATCATTGCAGCTCTGGTGACGCTCCTGTCGCTTCTCGTTAGCCACCAGGCGTTGGCGTTGGCGCAGGGCGATTTTGTCGAGGATGCTGGTAATCTGCAGACCACAATCGGCGGCCGGCTGGTTCGGTTGGAAGCCCTGACTATCAAAAGCAGCACGGCGACCGGCCGACTGCCGATCGCTCTGATCGCCCACGGCAAGTGGACCCGCCAAGGACATACGAGCGAGCAACACGCCCGGGACTATGCCGGGCAGGCGCGCGATCTCGCCAGCCGCGGCTGGCTGGCCGTCGTGGTGATGCGGCGCGGCTTCGGCCGGTCTGACGGCCCATCGCCGGTCGCGCTGTCATGCACCGCCAAATCCCTGGCCGCGTGGTTCGACGCCGACGCCGACGACCTTGCGGCGGCGCTCGACACCATCGGGCAACGACCCGACGCGGATCCCACACATGTCATCGCCATCGGCGAGTCGTCAGGCGGCGCGGCGGCGACGGCGCTGTCGGCGCGCAACCCGACCGGCCTTCTCGCCGTCATCAACATTTCCGGCGGATTCCACTCCCCACAATGTCCCATGGAGGATTTCCTGGTTTCGGCGTTTCGTGGCTACGGCGCCAGGAGCCGCGTTGCCAGCCTGTGGATCTACGCCAAAAATGACAGCTTCTTCGGACCCGACCTGGTCGACCACATGCGCCGGGCCTTCCTCGAGGGTGGCGGCGACGCCAGGCTGGTCATGCTGGAACCGGAGGGCAATGAGGGCCATGCCATATTCTGGAGCGCCACCGGCCGCAGCAAGTGGCTATTCGAGATGGACAGCCTGCTGCGTGCGCTCAAGCTTCCGACCTGGACCGACGTCGACGTGAACACGCTGATCTACAAGCTTGGCGCCCGCGAAACCTCCCGCAGCTTCATCGAACGCTATCTCGCCGCCCCGCGCGAAAAGGCCATCGCGCGGGAGAAGGGCGGCGACCACATGGACAGTGGATTCGGCACGCCTACCCCGGAGCAGGCCCGCCGGGATACGTTAGAGTACTGCCAGCGCACCAAACCGGCGTGCGAGATCATCATGGAAAACGACCACCGGCTTGAGCCGGCGTTGTAAGTCGCGGTCTGCGATCAGGCCGCCTCCCCTACGCCACCTCCTCCTTCGGCCGCTCGTCTTCGTTATGGGCGTGCAGCAGCTCCAATAGCCGCTTGCGCATGATCATGCCGGGACGGTCCGACGGCATGTGCTTCTCGATCTTGCGGCCCATGTCGACGATGGCGTCGGGATCGGTAGATTCCAGAATCTCCTGGTCCTCGGCGATGATCACCCGATCCCACTCGATCAGTTCGGCGGCCGGACAATCAGCCTCGGTGTCGTTGCGGAACAGGATCTGCACCACCTGGATCTCGCCGTCGGAAATCGGCGTGGCGCAGTTGAAGATGATGTGGCGGATGCCCGACGGGTATTCCATGTCGAGACGGCGGCAGAACGGCATGAACCACTTGTTGCGCATGTGGCGTTTGGTGGTCGGCTCGGTGGTGCCGGTGATGCGGGCGGCGTTGGGCGGGTTGCGCACCGTGACGATGGTCTCGGCCTCGAAGCCATAGTCGGTCTCGACGATCTCGTATTTCTCCGGCCGCGGCTGGGCGATATCGCCAAAGGTGTTCTTGTGGACGAAGGCGAAATGCGCGTTGTCGAACGAATTCTCCATCAGCCGCAGCGCGGCGGTGTTCCACTTGCTGTAGAACTGGTCGATCCGCCGGTAGCCGGAATCGCGATCCTCCGGCACGTCGGGAATGTCGCCGAGCGGTTCATCGAGCGCGACCCAGACATAGCCGTAGCGGGTCTGGGTGCGGAACGCGCGGGCACGGGCTTCAGGGATCGGCTGCTCGAACGGAAACTGCGGGATCATCACCAGCTTGCCGTCGCGGTCGTATTCCCAGCCGTGGTAGCCGCAGACGATGTTGCCGTCCTTGCACCAGCCTTTCGACAGTTTGGCGGTGCGGTGACAGCAGCGGTCCTCGAGCGCGGCGGGCTCGCCCTTGCCGTCGAGGAACAGCACGATTGGCTCGCCCAAAAGCGTGAACGGCTTCGGGCCCTCCTTAAGGTCGGCGAGCGGCATGATGGCGTACCAGAAACGGCGCAGCACGGGTTGCTTGGTGTTCAGCATGACGGGGTCCGAAGGTTGGTCGGTTGATCGATCAGGCGGATTTCAGCCGCGGCAGTTCTTCCTCGTTGTGCTCGCGCAACAGCTTGAGCAGCCGCTCGCGCATGATCATGCCGGGCCGGTCCGACGGCATGTGCATTTCGATCTTGCGGCTCATGTCGATGATGGCGTCGGGATCGGTGGATTCCAGCATCTCGCGGTCCTCGGCGATGATGGCGGCATCCCAGTCGATCAACTCCTGCGCCGAGCAGTCCGCCTCGGTGTCGTTGCGGAACAACAGCTGCACCACCTGGGTCTCGGCGTCGCCGACCGGGGTGGCGCAATTGAAGATGATGTGGCGGATGCCCGAGGGATAGCGGATGTCGAGCCGGCGGCAGAACGGCATGTACCACTTGTTGAGCATGATCCGCCGGGTCTGCGGCTCGGTGGTGCCGGTGATGCGGGCGCCGCTCGGCGGATTGCGCACCAGGCTGATGGTCTCGGCATCGAAGCCGTAATCGGTCTCGGTGATCTCGTATTTCTCCGGCTTCGGCCGGTTGATGTCGCCGAAAGTCGCCTTGTGGACGAAGGCGATGTGGGCGGCGTCGAACGAATTCTCCATCAGCCGCAGCGCGCCGATCTTCCAGGTCTGGTAGGCCTGGTTGATGCGGCGATAGCCGGGTTCGGTGTCCTCCGGCACGTCGGGAATACCGGCGAGCGGCTCGTCGAGCGCGACCCAGACATAACCGTAGCGCGTCTGCGCGCGGAACGACCGCGCCTTGGCGTCAGGCACCGGCTGCTCGAACGGAAATTGCGGAATCATCACCAGCTTGCCGTCGCGATCGTATTCCCAGCCGTGGTAGCCGCAGACGATGTTGCCGTCCTTGCACCAGCCCTTTGAAAGCTTGGCGGTGCGATGGCAGCAGCGGTCCTCGAGCGCGGCCGGCTCGCCCTTGGCATCGAGGAACAGCACGATCGGCTCGCCCAGCAGCGTGAACGGTTTTGGGCCGTCGTTGAGAGCTTCGATCGGCATGGTTGCGTACCAGAAGCGGCGCAGCACGGGTTGCTTGGTATTCAGCATGGCGTTCTCCCACTCTTCATGCGGCCAGCCGCGTGACGACACGCGCGGCGTCGGACCTCAGTTTTTGAATATCCGCGCCGGGAATGGCGCCGTGTTCCACCACCATGCGTCCGCCGATCAGAAGCGCGCGCAAGTTGGCCGAACCGCCGCAGGTCACCGGCGCGATCATCGGATCATGCAAGCCGAAATGACGCGGCTGGTCGAGGTTGAAGATGGCGATATCCGCCTGCTGTCCGGGCGCCAAGGTTCCGATCTGCGGCAGACCGAGCACGCGCGCGCCACCGGCGGTGGCCCAGTGCACCACATCTTCCGCCGTCACCGCGTGTGCGCCCTTGGCGGCACGATGGGTGTGCCAGCAGCTATGCATCTCGCTGACCATGTCGGCGGATTCATTGGAGGCGGCGCCGTCGACGCCCAGTGAAACCGCGCCGCCGAGCCGCGCCATGGCGTCGGCCGGGGCGATGCCCGAGCCGAGCCGGCAGTTCGACTGCGGGCAATGCGACATGCCGGTGCCGGTGCTGGCGAGAACCGCCACCTCGTCGGCGTCGAGATGCACCAGATGCGCGAACCAAACGTCGGGGCCGAGCCAGTCGTGCTCGGCCAGCCAGTGCACCGGCCGCTTGCCGTGCACTGAGAGGCAGAATTCGACATAGTCATGGGATTCCGACAGATGGCTGTGCAGCCGCAGCTTCATCAGCCGCGACGCCGCGATCACCTCTCGCAGTTCGCCGGGATCGAGCGACCAGGTCGGGGTGGTCGGCGCCAGCGCAACCTGGCACAGGCTGCCCCGCGAAGTGTCGTGAAAGCGCTGCGCGCAGGCCTCCACCGACTGCAGCATCCGGTCCAGTGTCTCGATCGGCATCGGAACGGTCTTGTCTTCGTCGAAGTGACGCGCCTTCGTGGCGCCGCCACGACAGAACACCAGCCGGATGCCGAGACTGCGCGCGACCTCGAAGATGACCTGGGCCGGGTCGAAGCGGAAGCTGTCGCTGAAAAGATAGTGGTGATCGGCCACCGTCGTGGTTCCCGACAGCAGCATTTCGGTAAGCGCGACACGCGCGGCGACGGCGAGCGCCTCCTCGTCGATCTTCGACCAGAACGCATACGGCACCGCGCGCAGCCAGCCGGCCAGCGACAGGTTGATGCCGGATTTGATTCCCTTCAGCATGCTCTGAAACAGATGGTGATGGGTCGATATCAGCCCGGGATAGATCACGCAGCCCGTGGCATCGAGCCTGATCTCGCCAGGCCCGGCTTCGAGTTCGCCGATCGCCTCGATCACGCCGTCGCGGACCCGGATCGAACCGCGCGTTCGCATCGCCGCCCCGGCCTGCCCGGTGAAGATGCCGATGGCATTCTCGATCAGGAGCGTGGTCACGTCTCGACCCCGATCTCGCTTTCGTGCCAGTTCGACAGCGCCAGCCGGGTCAGCACCACCATGGTGCCGAACAGCGCGACGCCGGTCAGGGTGATCAGGAACAGCGCCGCGAACATCCGCGGAATATCGAGGGTGAAGCCGGCGTCCAATATCTCGTAGGCGAGCCCCGACGAGCGGCCGCCAGTGCCGGCAACGAACTCGGCGACCACGGCGCCGATCAGGGCCAGCCCCGACGAAATCCGCAAACCGCCGAAAAAATACGGCAGCGCGCCGGGAATCCGCAGCTTGACCAGGGTTTTCAGCCGCCCGGCGCGGTTCATGCGGAAATAGTTGGCCAGCCCCGGATCGACGCTGCGCAAGCCCAGCGTGGTGTTGGAGATGATTGGAAACAGCGCCACCAGCCCGGCGCAGATGGTCAGCGAGATCTGGGTGTTTTTCACCAGGATGATGATCAAGGGCGCGATCGCCACCACCGGGGTGACCTGCAGCAGCACCGCATAGGGAAACAGGCTGATCTCGATCGCCCTGCTCTGTACGAACATGAAGGCCACCAAAGTTCCGACGATGACGGCGGCGACGAACGCCTGCAGCGTGATCCGCAAGGTCACCATCAAGGCGCGCAGCAGCGACGGAAAGTGGCTGACCAGGCTGGCAAAAATATCACTCGGCTTCGGAAACAGATAGATCGGCACCGACCAGAGCCGGCAGCCGATTTCCCAGACCGCCAGCAGCACCACGCCGACCGCGACCGGCGCCGCGATCCGCACGAAATTTTCCGATTGCAGCAGCGGCTTCATTGGGTGGCTCCCGATGATGCCATCGGCAGCGAGGCTTCGGCGAGCCAGGTCGACAATTCGCGGCAGTAGGCGGCAAACCGGGCGCTATCGCGAAAACTGGCGTCGCGCGGCTGCGGCTCGTCGATGGTCATGGTGCGGAAGATGCGGCCGGGATTGGCGGCCATGACGATAATGCGGGTCGACAAAAACACCGCCTCGTAGATCGAGTGGGTGACGAACACGGTGGTCAGCTTGCGTTCCCACCACAGCTTGATCAGGTCGTCGTCGAGCTTGTTGCGGGTGAACTCGTCGAGCGCGCCGAACGGCTCGTCCATCAAGAGCAGGTTGGGGTTGGTGACCAGCGCCCGGGCGATCGAGACCCGCATCTTCATACCACCGGAGAGTTGCCGCGGAAAATTCCGCGCAAACGCCGACAGCCCGACGCGGTCGATGGCCTCGGCGACAGCCGGGCTCGATTTCGCGTTGGGCACGTCGGCGAGTTCGAGCGGCAGCCGCACATTGGCGTCGACCCGCGCCCACGGCATCAATGTCGGTTCCTGGAACACGAAGGCGAAGCGCCGGCCCTCCTGCCCGACCTGATCGAAGCCGCCACGCCACCAGACGAGCCGGCCATCGGACGGCTCGAGCAGGTTGGCGATCAGCTTGAGCAGCGTGCTCTTGCCGCAGCCGGACGGGCCGATCAACGTGAGGAATTCGCCGTCGCCAATCGAAAGATCGATCGGCGCGAGGCCCCTCGTGCCGTTGGCGAACACCTTCTCGGCGGAAAGCACCTCCACCGCCGGTGGCCGGTCGCCGTTCGCTGCCATGCGGAGTGTGCTTTCCCTATCCGGCTCGCCGGGCAACAGCGCGTTCATGGCGGATCCCAGGTCGTAGGCACGATGTTTACGACCTACAGCGCTTTCCGGTGATATTGGATCACCCGGTGATCCAATATCACCGGAAAGCGCCGTAGATTCTTGTGTTGGCGCATGTCCTTGTCGGCGAACCGGATCCCACTTCGCCGGGACATGCGCTAGTTGACGCCGCTGACGCCGACCTTGAGGTCCTTGACGAAGCGGTCATTGATGGCCTTTTTCCACTCGGTCTTCGGGTCGAGCAGGCCGGCCGCGACCATGAATTCGTAGATCTGCTGGTAGCGTTCAAGGGTGACGATGCCGATCCCCCGGGTGGCGGCCTCGCCCTTGTCGAGCGCATGGGTCTCCTTGAGCCTGATCAGCGCGTAGGCGATCTGCGCGTCACTCATTTTCGGGTTGTCGGCCTGGATCAGGGCATTGCCCGGCGCCGGGTTCTTGAAGTAGTCGCGCCAGCCTTCCAGCGATGCCTTGACGAAGCGTGCCACCACGTCGGGTTTGTCCGCGATCATCTTCTCGGTGGTGACGATGGTGGATCCATAGGGCGGATAGCCGCCGTCGGCGAGCAGGAAGAAGTTGACCTTCTCGTTCTGCTGCTGGGCCTGGAACGGCTCCGACGACAGATAGCCCTGCTGCGCCATGGTCTTGTCGGCGAAGAACGGCTGCAGGTTGAAGGTGTAGGGCCGGATCTGGTCGTCGGTGAAACCGTATTTGGCGCGCAGCCACGGCCAGAATGTCGTGCGCGAGGAGCCTGAGATCAGGATCGGCCGGCCCTTGAGATCAGCGACGTTCTTGATGTCGTCGTGCGCCATCAGACCCTGCAGGTCGAACTGGAACGATGACGCCACCGTCACCATCGGCACGTTCTGCTCGCGGGCCTTCATCACCTGGAGATCGTAACCCATCATGAAGTCGGTCTCGCCGGCCAGCAGCAGCTGCATGCTGTTGACCTGCGGGCCGCCCATCTTGATGGTGACGTCGAGGCCGGCCTTCTCGTAGAGCCCGGTCGCCTTGGCCTGGTAGAAGCCGCCGTGTTCGGCCTGGGCGAACCAGCTGGTCAGAAAGGACACCTTGTCGGCGGCCAGCGTCGGCGCCGGCGAGCCCAGCCAGGTCGCGGCGGCGACAAGCGCGATTGCGATCATGCGCGGCAGATATTTCGTTGCCATCTCGACATCCTCGTTTCGGGCGGGCGGGCGGCCCGCCCCCTGTTCCAGGAACCACCCCTCGTTTGCATGCGAGATGCATGCCAGAAAGGTGAAACGCAGCGGCTCCGTCCACAGCTCTCGGGAAGCACGATGCACAGCGCGGCTGTTGTCTGGAAGCATTTTGATTCGAGGCATGCGTTGCCTTTTCGGCAACAGCAAGACCGCGGCGGCGCCCGCGCCGAGGGGCTTGCGAAGCCGGATGACGGCGGCCGAAAACAACGCTCTTATGCCGCCTGGAATGGTCCCCTTCCCGCTGTGAGGTAATCAGCCGTGCGCGCGCTCACCCCTTCATCGATCCAGCCGCCGTTCGCCCGTTACAGCCACGGCATCGCGGTACCGGCCGGCTGCCGGCTGGTGTTTGCCTCCGGCCAGCTCGGCATCGGCCCCGACGGGACGGTTGCGGCGGATTGCGAGGCCCAGGCCGACCGCTGCTTTGCCAACATCGCGGCGATCCTGGCCGAGGACGGCATGACTTTGGCTGACGTGGTGCGGGTCAACGCCTGGGTGACCGGCCGCGAACACCTGCCCGGCTACATGAAGTCCCGCGACAAGCAGTTTCCGGGCACGCCGCCGGCCTCGACGCTGATGATCGTGTCGGGCTTCGCCCGGCCGGAGTTTGTGGTGGAGATCGAGGTGGTGGCGGCGAAGTGATTAGCCGCTGCCTTAGATCATGATGCGATTAGATAGAATCGCATCATGATCTCATCTCTTTGTCTGAGCATGATCTTTTCGGAAAACCGGTTTCCACTTTTCCGGATCATGCTCTAGCGTTTCAGGGTCAGCCTTCCCATGAAATCGCGCTTGCCGAGCGGCACGCCCTTGTGCCTGAGAATGTCATAGGCGGTGGTGGCGTGAAAAAAGAAGTTGGGCAGCGAGAACGACATCAGGAAGCCTTCCGCCGTAAACGGCAACACGTTGCCGCCGATCTTGAATATGACATCCCGGCCGGCGAGCGCGTTGACGGCCTCCGGCGCTAGTTCCGCCAGTTCGTTGCGAGCCTCCACCACCAAGGCCTGCAGCCCGGCAAAGTCGCGGTCCGATCTGCCCGACGGTGGCAGGAATTCCCCATTCCGCGCCGCTTCCATCGCGCCGCGTGAATGTTGCACGACCGAGACAATCTGGAACCAGAACGGCATCATGTCGGCCGTCAATCTGGTCTCGGCGATTTCGGCGAGATCAACGCCTTTCTCGTGAAAATGTGCGCGGCTCTTCTCAACGAAGCCGCTGACGGCACCGAGTATCTGGAGATAGTTGGTGACGGTTGCGTCGTAGAGCGAAAACGTCATTTTTGAGCCTCCTCCGCTGCAAGTGTTTCCCGCCCTACACGGTTCACAAGATTGCGGCGACTGCAACCGGCTGCTGCGACTGCCGCGCGGTTTATCCGACCGGAACACCCTGGAACGCCATCGCCTGGGTTAGCCAGGATTCCGGCGGCGGCGGACCCCAGTCGCCGCAATGACGGCTTCAATGCCCCGACCAACGAGCGGAGCGAAGCAATCCAGAAAGCAGCATCGAAGCCGGCTGTTAAAACCTCTCCATCTCTCGCCGCACCCTGGCGATGAACCGCCCGCGCCTTTCCGCAGTCGCGGTGTTCATGTGGTACAGCGCCAAGTAGCGCACCTTCGCCCTAAGGCCGGTGAACCACGGCAGGTAACGCGTGATGATCTTGCGCGGTGGATCGGCCATCAGGATCGCCTTCAGGCGCGGGCGGCCGTAGGTCGAGATGCCGGTGATACGGCGGATGTGGAGCAGCAGCGGCTTTGCCCGCGCCGGATCGGACAGATCCATCGCGATGCCCGGGCCGAACAGGCGATCGAACCAGCCTTTCAGCATCGCCGGCGGGCCGAACGACCAGGTCGGAAACTGGATCACCAGCGCTTCCGCGGCCATCAGCCGGTCGACATAAGCCTGGTTGTTGGCGCGGTTCTTCGCCGGATCGTGGTAGTCGCGCCGAAGCCTCGCCGACAGCACCGGATCAAAACCCTCGGCGTAGAGATCGAGCAGGTCGACCGCGTGCCCGGCCCGTTCGAGCCCGGCCAGCGCTTCGTTGCGGATGGCGGCATGAAAACTGTCGTCGAGCGGATGGCAGTAGACATACAGCAGGCGCATGCGGCTACCGCGCCGGCACGAAGCTGCGCATCTTGCCGGGATTGAGCAGGCCGTAGGGATCGACCTCGTGCTTGAAGCCGAGCTGGTCGACATCGACGCGCTTGTAGCGGCTGCCGTCCTCCACCGTGTAGACGTGGGGATTGGCGATATAGACGCCGTTGTCCTCATGCAGGCGGATGATCTCGTTCAACCGCTCCGCCGTGGTGTAGCGCACCACCGGCAGCGCGCTGCAGGTAACGCGGCCGTTGAAGCGGATGAATTCGAGGTGCTGCAGCACCTCGCCGGGAAACATCGCGCGCATCTGCGCGATCTTTTCCAGCACGGCGTCGTGCGGATACAGGCATTGCAGGTAGGTGACGCTGCGGTCGGATTTCAGCACCTGCAGCGTGGTGTGGTTCCAGGTGTATTCGTAGAGCGGGACCACGGTTGGGCCGTCGTCGGTCGGCATCTCGAGGGTGATGGTGCCGCGGCCGCCGAGCAGGGTCTTGAAGGTTTCCAGCGACGGCTCGGCGATCATCGCGATCAGGAGGCTCTTGCCGTCCGGGCAATACGGCTTCAGCGCGCCGAAATATTCGGGGATTGGCGCGGTGATGGGCGTCAGCAGCTTCTTGACGATACCGTCGGCCAGCGCCGCTTCATAGCCGACCGCCGCCGCCTCGAGGAAATCGTCGAACACCACCACTACGTCGATCCAGTTCCAGGCCGGCGACAGCGGCATCTCCAGCGCGGTGATGATGCCGGTGGTGCCATAGGCGCGGTTGATCTTCTGCGCGGCATCGCCGCGCAGTTCGATGATCCGCGGCTCCTCCTCCATGGTCACGACGCGGGCGGCGAGGATGTTGCCGGGTTCGCGCAGGCCCCCGTAGTTGACCGAGCCGACGCCGCCGGAGCCGCCGGCGACAAAGCCGCCGATGGTCGCAGTGCGCTTGGTGGAGGGATGCATGCGGATTTCCCATCCGGTCGGCGCCAGCTCGGCGTCCATGGCGTTCATTTTGGCGCCGGCGCCGACCCGGACCTGGCCGGGCTTCGCCCACTCGATGGCATCGAGCTTGGTGATATCGAGCAGCACGCCGCCCTTGAGCGGCACCGCCTGACCGTAATTGCCGGTACCGCCGGCGCGCACCGTCAGCGGCACGCGGTGACGGGCGCATAGCGCGGCGGTGCGCACTACGTCGGCCTCGTTGCGCGGCGTCACGATCAGGTCCGCGGACTTGCCGTCGAGCTGCTCGTTCAGAATCGGGCTGTACCAGAAGAAATCGCGCGATTTCCGCCGCACCACCTTCGATTCGGTAACAACCGGGATGTCGCCGAGCTCGGCAATCAGCGCGGTGACGGCGTTCATCGACATGTCATTCACGGCTGCTGTTCCCCTGCCGCGGCGAGCCCGGCGATGATGGCGGCCGAGCCGGCGACGAAGCCGAAGCATTGCCGGGTGTTATAGACGGTTGCCGCCATGCAGTAATCCGGCGACGTGGTGGCGGTGCAATCCTGCAGCAGCAGGCAGTCATAGCCGTGAAAATTGGCGTCCTGCAGCGTGCACAGCACGCACTGGTCGGCGTTGACGCCGGCGAACAGCACCGTGGTGACGCCGAGGTTGCGCAGGATGCTGTCGAGTTCGGTGTCCTGAAAGCCGGACATGCGGTACTTCGCCACGTGAATGTCGGCCGGGTCCGCCTCGAGTTCGTCGACGATGGCCGCCGACCAGCTGCCGCGTTCGAGTACTTTGGCGCCCGAACCCGGCAGCGGATCGCCGAGCCCGACCCCGGCACCGGTCGGATTATAGACGTGCAGCAGCGCCGGGCTGAGGTTGAGCCGGTCCGGCCGGTTGCCCCAGTTGAGCCAGATCACCGGGACTTGGTGCGCCCGCAATGCCGGCAACAGCCGCGCCAGTGGCGCGATGGGCGCGCGGGCCGGCGCAACATCAACGCCGATATGGGCGAGCCAGCCGCCCGGATGGCAGAAGTCGTTCTGCATGTCGACCACGATGATGGCGGTACGCGCCAGATCAATGGTCAGCGACTTGCCATCGGCCTCGACGCGGATCGGCCGCGCGGCGACCTGCGGCCGCACCAGGTCGGCGCGGGTTTCGGAGACCTGCCAGCGGTTGCCGGCGCTGGAGCCGAGCGGCCGTAATGCCTCCCCTTCCTGACCGGCAGGTGTCTGCGCGTCCATCATGGTTCAGAGGCCCTGCAAGATGCGGATGTCGTCGGCGTCGAGGGCGACGCGCTCGCCGCCGCGGATCAGTTCGGCAAAGCCCTGGTTGGGCGTCATCACGGTCAGCGTATAGAGCTTGTCGGGGCCGGTGTTCTCGACCACGTGTTCGGAGCCCGGATGCAGCAGCAGCGAATCGCCCTTCTTGATCGGCAAGGCCTTGCCGTCGCAGCGGGCGATGCCCTCGCCGTGCAGCACGTGGAAGAATTCGTGAGCTGCGGAATGCTCGTTGGGCGGCGTGGCGCCGCCATGCTTGAAGATCTCGATGACGAAGATGTTGTCGATCTGGTCACTGTCCTTGTCGAACAGCATGACGAAATAATTGGTGTCGGTGGGCGAGATCCGGAACACCTGGGCCCTGGCGATATCGGCAACGCTGAATGCCATGTGGGGACTCCGTCTCGGTCAGGTCTTGCCGCCGCCGCGCGTGACAATGCGCTCCAGCGGATAGGCGCTGATTTCGTTGACCAGTTCGATCAGGCGCTGCGCGGCGCGCTCCACCGTCTCCTTGCCGAGTTCGGGCGTGGCGCGGCTGGCGTCGCCGCAGGCGCCGGACGGGTGCAGGTCCTGCGCCGCCCAGCCGAAACTGACCGCGCCCTCCGGCGTCAGCAGTTTCGACTCCTGTTCGATCCGCACCGACAGCGGCACGAAATTGTCGGCCCTGGTCATGTCGACGAGGTCGGGATGCAGGTGCAGCATCACGCTGGTCTCGCTGGTGCCGGCATGGATGCCGTGCTTGTTCTCGCGCGCGTCGTACAGATCGCTCTTGTCGATGGTGCGCGACCACATCGCCGACACCGCGAACATGTCGAGCTTCACCCGCAACTCGCGGCAGACGATGCTGAGCACGTTGGGCTGGCCGCCATGGGAATTGAAGAACAGGATTTTTCGCAAACCGGCGCGATGCACGCTCTCGCCGATCTCGTACCAGACCCGCGCCAGGGTTTCGTAGGACAGCGTCAGGGTGCCGGGAAACGCGATGTGTTCGTCGGACTTGCCGACCGGCATCATCGGCAGCACCAGCGCCGGACAATCGGCGGGCATCAGGTCGACCGCGCGGGCAATGATCCCGGCGTTGATGGCGGAATCGACCCGGACCGGCAGATGCGGCCCGTGCTGCTCCACCGCGCCGACCGGCAGGATCGCCACCGTGCGCTCGGGATCCAGCGCGGCGAAATCCGGCGACGCCAGATCCCACCACCAGTGCGACTTCATCTTCATGCCGGTGTACCTCGGATTTCTCACCCGTAATTGGACACGCTGAACCGTCTCCTTGAAAGCGCTTTGTTTAGGCAAGGCTGTTGCCTTTTGGGCAACGCGAAGTCATCGTTATTTGACCCAATTTGCCCGGAGCACGTGGATGCTGCACAGCCGACTGCTTTCCTATGTGGACGAGGTGGCGCGCACCGGATCGATCCGCAAAGCCGCCAGCCACCTCAACGTCGCCGCCTCCGCCATCAGCCGGCAGATCCTGGCGCTGGAGACGCAGCTGGGGACCCCGCTGTTCCAGCGGCTGCCGAAAAAGCTGATCCTGACCGCGGCCGGCGAAGTGCTGATCGGCCATATCCGCCAGACCCTGAAGGAACTGACCCGGGCCCAGGCCAAGATCGAGGAACTGAAGGGATTGCGCCGCGGCGAGATCACCGTGGCGCTGATGAGCGGGCTGGCGTCGAACCTCGTGCCCGGGACCGTCAAGCAGTTCCGCCAGGCCAACCCGCGGGTGAAACTGATCCTGACGCTGTTCAACACCGGCGAAGAAATCCAGTCGGCGGTAGCGACCGGCGAGGCTGATCTCGGCATCGGCTTCGACTTCACCAAGGACAGCAACCTGAAGGTGCTGGCGCGCACGCCGGGCAAGCTCGGCGCGGTGATGGCGCCGAGCCATCCGCTGGCCAGGCGCGTCAGCATTCGGCTGAGCGACTGCATCGACTATCCGCTGGTCATCGCCGACCATAGCTCCGCGATCCGGCCTTATCTCAACGCGGCGTTTACCCGCGTGTCGCTCGATCCGCAGCCGATCATCGAGACCAATGCCATCGAGATCATGCGCCATGCCGCGATCCTCGAGAACGGCATCACCTTCCTGACCCCGTTCGACATCGAATTCGAGCGCCGCGCCGGACGCCTGGTCTACGTTCCGGTCCGCGAACTGTCGCACGAGACCCAGACCCTGGTGCTGATCGGCCACGAGCGCGGCACCAGCGCCATCGCCAGCGTGCTCGCCGAAATGCTCAAGACCATGATGGGCCAGGCGGCGGTGTAACCCGGCTGCTGGCGCTCAGGCCGATTTGCGCAGTGGCCTGAAGGCCGCCCGGACCTCCTCAGCGAACAGTTGCGGCTGCTCCCATGCGGCGAAGTGGCCGCCTTTGTCGGCCTGATGAAAGTAGATCAGCTTGTGATAGGCCCGCTCCGTCCAGCTCCGCGGCGCCTGGAAACTCTCGCCGGGGAAGACGGTGATGGCCGCCGGAATGGAAACGTTGGCCGGCAGGTAAAGGTTGATCTTGTTTTCCCAATAGAGCCGCGCGGAGGAAATCGCCGTATTGGTCAGCCAGTACAGGGTGATGTTGTCGAGAACGTCGTCGCGGGTGAGGTCACCGGCGTCGTGTCCGTCGATGGTGCGGCCGGCCACCGCCGAGGTGATCGCAGCGGCCGGCTGGGCATAGCCGTCACCATGGTCGAGCAGCCAGGCCGCGAGGCCGGCAGGCAAATCCGCCAATCCGGACAATGTCTGCGGGCGCGTCCCCATGATCTGGGCGTACGCGCGACGCCTGGAAAATTGCAGCTTGAGCTGGTCGAAGGCGTGTTTCTCGTCGGCGGCAAGGTCCGATGGCGCCGGATCGCCGGACTGCAGCGCCTTTATGATCTCCGGCGGCACGACACCGGGCAGGTTGACGTGAATGCCGAGCAATTCGGGCGGCGCCGCTTTGCCCATTTCGTTGGTGACCGGCGAGCCCCAGTCGCCACCCTGCGCGACAAAGCGCGTGTAGCCGAGCCGCTGCATCAGCTCGATCCAGGCGTGGGCGATGCGGGTGGGATCCCAGCCGGTTGAGGCCGGCTTGCCCGAGAATCCGTAGCCCGGCATCGACGGGATCACCAGATGGAACGCGTCCGAGGCGCTGCCGCCATAAGTCGTGGGATCGGTCAACGGACCGATGATCTTCAGCTGCTCGATCACCGAGCCGGGCCAGCCGTGCGTGACGATGAGCGGCAGCGCATTTTCATGCCTGGAGCGAACGTGGATGAAATGAATATCCAGCCCGTCGATCCCGGTGATGAACTGTGGCAGGGCATTGAGCCGCGCTTCGATCTTGCGCCAGTCGTAATCGGACTGCCAATAGCGCACGAGCTCGCGCAGCCTCGCCTGCGGCACGCCCTGGGAATCATCCGCGACGGTCTCCTTGTCCGGCCACCGGGTGGCTGCCAGGCGCCGGCGCAGATCATGGAGCGCCTCTTCCGGAACCTCGATGCGGAAGGGACGAATTTCATCGCTCGCCGCCGCCAGCATGGCATTTGCCGGCAGCAGGCTCGCGGCGCCCGCGGCTGCCAGCCCCATCGCGGCGGTGCCTAACAGGCGGCGCCGGTCCTGATCGATCACTTCCGAGCCTTGTTGCGTGCGCATCGTGAATCTCCCGTGGCCTGGTTGAACATTCCGACCAGAGCAGGTTCGCGCAGGAGCCGGAAAATTGCCCGTTATGTGTTGTTAGAGGCCGTTAGCTGGTGCGAGCATTGCGGGCAATACGGGGCTGGTCGCCAGCGTCGCGGAGGCGATGGGGCGACGCCGAGGCGGCGCTTTGACCCCGATTCGGACATCCGGACGGGCGGCAGTCCCTTTATATAAATCTGTCGCAATGTTAACCCCGTAACCGTGGGGGACGCATGAAGCGGCGAGCATTCCTAGGCCTGATCGGTGGCGCCGTGGTTGCACGGCCGATGGCATGGGCCCAGCAAGCCGCCCCGGTTCGCCGCATCGGCATCCTGATGGCGCGGCTTGAAAGCGACCCCGAGGCGCAAAAGCAGATCGCGGCGTTTCGCCAGGGCCTGCGTGATCTGGATTGGAAAATCGGTCAATCGGTCGTGATCGAAACGCGCTGGGTTGTCGGCGACCCCGCACGGGCGCTGGCGTTCGCCCGCGAACTGGTGGCGCTGAAACCCGATATCCTGATCGCAAACGCCACGCCATCGCTGATCGCGTTGCATCAGGCAACGGCGACAATTCCAGTGGTGTTCGTGTCGGTTGCCGATCCCGTCGGCCAGGGTTTCGTACCGAGCCTGTCGCATCCGGGCGGAAACATCACCGGTTTCAGCGCGGAAGAAGCCAGCCTCGGCGGAAAGTGGCTCGATTACCTCAAGGAAGTGGCGCCCGCGACCGCCAATGTCGCGCTGCTGTACAACCCGGACACGGCCCCCTATGCGCCGATGTTCCTGCCCGCGATGCAGGCGGCGGCGCCGCGCATGCAGGTCACGCTGCTCCCTCACCTCGTCCGCAGCCTCGCCGAAATCGAACAGGCGCTGACCGAAACGGCAGCAAGGCCAGCCGGCGCCGTCATCGCGCTTCCCGACAGCTTCATGTTCAGCCAGCGTTCAGCCCTGATTGCTCTGGTCGACCGGCTTCGCCTTCCGCTGATCTTTCCGATCCTGATTGGCGCGACGAACGGTGCGCTGCTGGCCTACGGCGTCGATCGCGTCGATCTGTTCCGCCGCGCCGCGGACTACGCGGACCGCATCCTGAAGGGCGCAAGTCCGGCCGATCTTCCGGTGCAGCAGCCCACCAAGTTCGAGCTGGCGGTCAATCTCAAAACCGCCAAGGCGCTTGGCCTGACAGTACCGCAGTCGCTGCTGCTCAGCGCCGACGAGGTCATTGAATAACCGGGCGGATGCCCGGGCAGTCATTTCCGGACGCGCGGCAGGAGACGCTTCAACCCCCTCCAGGCAGGGGCAACGGCAAATCCGACGATCGGGATCGTGACCGCGCCGGTCAATAGTCCCAAGCCACCCGAGATGGCCGCCTCGACGATCCATTCGAGCGCCCCGGCGGCCAATGGCACGGCATGCGCCGCGGTTGCAGCGGCGGCGTGGACCGCCGCGCCGATCGAGGGCGGGCCGTATCGTTCCAGGCCATGCAGGACGATGCCACCGCCAACCCAGATCATGGCGGCGGTGCCGACGGCGCCGAGAATGGTCAGGAACGGCGGCATGGCGCGAACAAGGCCGCGTCCGAACGCGCGGCCGATGCCGGCAAGGACCGAGGCGCGGTCGTTGCCGGCAAGGGCCATGCCGAAATCGTCCGCTTTCACGATCAGCGCGACGGCGCCATACACGGCGACGGTGATCCCGATCCCGACCAGCGCCAGCACCAGGGCCTGCGTCAGGAAGCCTGCCGCGGGAACCGCCGCCAGCGCGATCGCCATGATCTCGGCCGAAAGGATGAAGTCGGTCTTGATGGCGCTGGCGACCTTCTCGTCCTCCAGCGTCTGCGCATTCAACGCGACCGTGCCGAGTTGTGCTTCATGCCGATGGGCGCGATGCGGGAGGATGGCTTCGAGCAGTTTTTCCGCGCCTTCGTAGCAGAGATAGGCGCCGCCAATCATCAGAAGCGGCGTGATCGCCCAGGGCAGCAAGGTGCTGAGGGCCAGCGCAACCGGCAACAGGATCAGGAGCTTGTTGCGAAGCGATCCCGCCGCGATCCTGCCCACGATCGGCAGTTCACGGCTGGCGGCAAATCCGACCACGTAAGCGGGCGTCACCGCGGCATCGTCGATGATGACGCCGGCCGCCTTCGCCCCCGCCTTCGCGGCCTGGCCGGCGACATCGTCGAGATAGGTCGCCGCCACCTTGGCGATCGCCGCGACATCGTCAAGCAGGGCGATCAGTCCGACGCTCATCGATCCTTCTCCCGCATCATCGGTTCCGCCTTTTCGTGCGTTGGTCCATACGGCGAAACCTCGGCGGCTTGCTCCCTGGCGGATTGGTTTCAACTCACTATTTTCCCGGGCGTGGCTGGACCCGATCACTCTTAAACAGGAGTTAGCCATGGGCAAACGATTTGGCCTCGCCGCAGCTGCGGCCCTCTGTCTCGTGCTTTGCAGCGCCGTGTCAACAGCGGCGGAAGAAGAGCGCCCCGCGTTCGTTATCGTGGAGCGGACTGCAACCTCGGGACCCGAGACCATTCAGCAGGACTACGGCAGGCTAGCACGCGAAATTCTTCCCAAATATGCCGCCCGCTACCTGGCGCGCAGCCAGGACAACACGCTGCTGGAAGGCGACGGGGTTGCGCCCTGCTGCATGGCCGTCCTGCAATTTCCGAACATGGACGCCGTGAGACGCTGGTATGAACTCAGCAGAAAACCAGCAGGCTTCCAGGGTGCGGCAGAGCGGTGCAAAGTTCCGGATCATCGCGATCCAGGGTCTGCCGCCGGCGAATTGAACGCGTGGCAAACGATGCCGGCCGGCCCGGGCAAGACACGGGCCGGCGATGCTCCGTGCAAATTGCCCAAGCGGATCGCACGTCTTCGTGTATGATTTTCCGCCATGACAGCTTTCACCAACGCCTTCCTGCTGGTCTATGCCGGATTGTTTCCGATCCTGAACCCGATCGGGGCCGCGCCGATCTTCCTTGCGCTCACGTCCGCGTGCACGGAACGGGAGCGTAGCGTGCTCGCCCGTCGTGTTGCGATCAACAGCGTTCTGCTGCTTGGAGGCTCGATGTTGATCGGTTCGCGTTTGCTGGTGTTCTTCGGCATCACGCTCCCGGTTGTCCGCATTGCCGGCGGCCTGGTCCTGATGGCGTTCGGCTGGAAGCTGTTGCACGACGGCGTCGGGCTCGAGGACAAGCGTTCCGAGGTCGGAAGCCAGCCGACGGCGATTGATGCTTTCTATCCGCTGACCATGCCGCTCACGGTCGGCCCGGGGTCGATCGCGGTCGCCATTGGCCTCGGGAGCCAGCGGCCCGAAGGACCGCTCATATTGGCGCAGTTGGAACTGCTCGGCGGATCGGCTATTGCGATCGTCGCGCTCACGCTGACGGTCTATATTTGTTACCGCTTCGCCAAGCGGACTGTCGCCCTGCTGGGCGAGAACGGCGTCAATGTCGTTATCCGCCTGTCCGCCTTCATTCTCCTGTGCATCGGCATCCAGGTCTTGTGGACCGGCTACAGCGCGCTGGTCATCGCCCCGCGAGCCTGAGGCTCAAACCAGCGCGAATGATCCGGAACGGCCGCAGGTTTCCCTGCGGCCGTATTCTGATCGCCGGCTCAGCCCTCGGTGGAGCGGACCGAACGGCTAGCGCGCGTTCCGACCGACAGCACCGTCAAGCTGACCGGAGCGAGGCCGGAGGATCCGATTGCCTTGGCGCCAGCCGGCGTCAGGTCGATGACCCGCCCGCGGATATACGGGCCGCGATCGTTGATGCGGACGACGACCGAGCGGTCGGTCTCGGTGTTGGTGACCTTGACCATGGTGCCAAACGGCAGCGAGCGATGCGCCGCGGTAAGCGCGGAGGCATGGGCATACTCGCCGTTGGCGGTCTTCTCGCCGCTGTAGACCGATGCAATTCCGCTTTCGGCGTCCGCCGCAAACGACGGGGAAAACGCAATAGCTGCGATTACAATTGCCAAACCAAAAGCCGTGACGTGTCTAATCTTCACCCTGTAACCTCATATGTTGTTGCGAATTGCGTGCACGACGCCGCATTTTGAGACGGCTCGCCTCCGCGGCTTCTCGCTCGGCGACCATTCGAGGTCGTCGCGGTCGCGCGGGCCGACAGGATGGCCGCGGATCGCCTTAAGCATTGCTGGCGGAGGCGCTTTGCGATCCATTCGGGATCGTCGGCGCAGCGCATCGGTCTTTAGTCAAAGCTTGAGGCGACGTCTTGTGATGAGGCGCCAATCATTTGGCTTTCGGCGCCGGAAGCCGGCCTGCGGCGTCTGCCCCGGGACGGTCACCGGGGCGCAGCTTCGAACCGGATCGACCACGCTTTACCGCTCGCCGCCCGGCGCAACGTGCTACGCTTGCGGGATCGACGTGGCGTTGCGGGGCTCAATGAGACGGCGTGACTTCCTGGCGGTGGTAACCGGCGCAATTGCATGGCGCACGGCCGCGCGTGCCGAAACCGCGGTCCGGCTGGTCGGCTACCTCAGCAGCAATGCAAAAGGCTCCGATGCAAAACTCATCAGCCAGCTGCGACGGGGCCTGTCCGAAAAAGGATTTATCGAAGGCAAGAATCTCGAGATCGAGTTTCTCTGGAGCGAGGGCGGCTATGAACAGCTATCCAGTCAGGCTGCCCGGCTGGTTGCGCGAAAGGTCGACGTGATCGTCGCCTCGGGATTGCCGGCGACGCTCGCGGCCAAAGCGGCGACCTCGACCATTCCCATCGTCTTCCGCTTCGCGGTCGACCCGGTCGCCTACCAGATGGTGCGCAGCTTCGATCGTCCCGGAGGCAATCTTACCGGCGTCACCATGTTGTTCGATCCGCTGACCCCGAAGAAGCTGCAACTGCTCTCGGAACTGGTCAAGGAAACCTCATTCGGTTTCCTGGTCAATCCGAAAAACCCCAACGTGAACTCGCATCGAGAACAGGCCGAGACAGCAGCGCGGGCGTTGAAGCTGCATTTGACGACGCTGACGGCGTCGAGCTCGGCAGAAATCGAGCAGGCGTTTGCGCTGGCCCGCAAAGAAAATCTTGGTGCGGTCCTGCTGGGTGACGATCCTTTCTTCTATTCAAGCAGCGACCAGTTGGTCGAAGCCGCGGTCCGTTATCGCATCCCGACAATGTATTATGTCCGGGACTTTCCCGATGCCGGCGGCTTAATAAGCTACGGACCAGGCTTCGATGAAATGGCTTATCAGACGGCCCAATATATCGTCCGCATCTTGCAGGGCGCCAAGCCGGCCGATCTTCCAGTGCAGCAGCCGACCAAGTTCGAACTGGTAATCAACCTCAGGACCGCCAGGGCATTGGGGATTACCGTCCCGCCGTCGCTGCTTGGCACCGCCGACGAGGTGATTGAATAGGCCGTCTCAACTGAACCGCCCCGATCTGGCTTTGGCTCCCCGAAATCCGGTCCAGCAAGCCTTCATGACGATGTCGACAATGTCGTCGCGGGCCGGGCCCGGGTGGCTCAGCCACCATTTCGCCAGCGCGTGAAGTCCTTCCTTGAGAAACTCGCCGGCGGCTTCGTGTTGCCAGCCCGGCCCGGCCGGAAGATAGGATTTCAAAAGCCGCGAGATCGCGGCCGTGGCTCCCTGTTGCACGTCGCGCGACAGCCTGACGGTGACCGGATTGTCTTGCGGAACGATCAGGAGGATCTTCGCCGCGTCCGGCTGCGCCTCGACGAACGCAAAAAACGCATCGACCGACGAGCGAAACCTGACTTCATCGCCGGCTGACGACTGTCCGATCGCGCGTCCCTTCGCCAGCAAGCCGTCGCGGATCGAACGAAGCAGCGCCTCGAACAGCGCGGCCTTCGATGCGAAGTGATCGTAGAGCACCGGCTTGGTGATTCCGGCCGCGGTCGCGATCCCGTTCATCGATGCGCCGTCATAACCCTTGCGGGCAAAGATGCGGGTCGCGGCGGCGAGAATCCGGTTCCGCCGCTGTTCCAGCGTCAGCCGCTTTCGAGGGGGTCTTGATTTCACGGCGGACCCTTCCCAATTCGAATTAACCTACCCACGGGTAGGTATTGTAGCGAAATTGGAGGAACCCGCCGTGAAAATTTTCATTGCAGGCGCCACCGGCGCCGTAGGCCGTCCACTCGTAGCCGCAATGCTCAAGGCAGGCCATTCGGTGGTCGGCCTGACCCGCACCCCCGCGAGGGCCGAAATCATCCGCAGCATGGGTGCGGAACCCGCCATCGCCGACGGCCTCGATGCCGCCGCGATCACCGCGGTGCTAAATTCGACCAGGCCGGACGCCGTCATTCATGAGATGACCGACCTCGCCGGCTCGACGGATCTGCGGCATTTCGACCGGACGTTCGCAGCCAGCAATCAGCTGCGCACCACCGGCACCGACATCCTGCTCGCATCGGCGCGCCAGACCGGCGTCAAGCGCATCATCGTCCAGAGCTATTGTGGCTGGCCCTACGCCCGCGTCGGTGGCGCCATCAAGACCGAAGCGGATGCGCTGGATCCCGATCCCCCTGCGCAGCTGCGCGCCACCCTGACGGCGATCGAGTACATGGAGAAAGCCGTCACCGGCTCGGCAGATCCGGAAGGCATCGTGTTGCGTTACGGCGCGTTTTACGGCCCCGGCACCGGCATGCTCGATCGCGCCATGCTCGCCGAAATCCGCCATCGCCGAATGCCGGTGATCGGGGACGGCGCGGGTTGGTGGTCGTTCGTCCATGTCGAGGACGCCGCGGCGGCGACGGTCAAGGCGCTCGAACACGGCAAGGCCGGCAGCATCTATAATATCGTGGACGATGACCCCGCCCAGGTCAGGGAATGGCTTCCTGCGCTTGCCGACATCGCCGGCGCCAGGCGGCCGTTTCATCTGCCGGCCTGGATCGGACGCATCGTCGCCGGCGAGCATCTGGTGGCGATGATGACGCAGGTCCGCGCGGGCTCGAACCGCAAGGCCCGGACGCAACTGGGTTGGCAGCCGGCCCATCCGTCATGGCGCGCGGGATTCTCCGAGATCGTTGGTCAATCCAGCGAGGAACGAACGGCGGCATGAACTGCCGCGCGGCCGGGGCGGGCCGCCGCTCTCCCGGTCCCGCCGTTCAGTCGCGGCCCATGGTGTGGATCGCTTGAAGCAACCAAGGATCAGGCGTTTGGCGTCGAACGGAATTTCTCCGGAAACCTCCAGGCGCCGGTCCTCGTGCATTTTTGCTTCGGCGGAATTCGAGGGGCGCCTTGTCGGGCCACACCTGCCACGTGAACACGATCTTCTCGCCCTGCCTGGCGTCGACGGCGCGGCGGAAGTCGGTGTATTTGCCGCCGGGCACATTGTCCTCCCAGGATTCGACGATCTCGATGCAGCCGTATTCCCTGAAGATGGCCGCGCCGTTCTCGGCCCATTTTCGATAGGCCTCCATGTTTTCCTCGGGCACGGGAATCACAAATCCGGCGATGTACATGGCCTGAGGCTCCTGGCATCGATCAAGTTTCACGCCGCTACGCCGCACTGCGCCGCGCGGCGAACAGGTCGTCGAGCTCGCGATAGTCGGGCAAGGTGGTGTCGATGGCGCGTCCGGCGCGGATCACCACCCGGTCGGCCTGCGGCCGCGACAACAGCTCGTTCATGCTGCGGGCGCGGAACAGCACGAGGTCCGCGGGCGCAGCCTTGCGGATGACGCCGGCGTCGAGACCCATGATCGCGGCCGGGGTGGCGGTCACGCTGCGGGCCCAGTCGCCGTACGGCCGGTCGAGATGCGCGATGCGCACGAATTCGCGGTAGACCTCGATCAGGTCGTGATCGCCGAACGCATAGAACGGATCGCGGCAATTGTCGCTGGCCGCGGCCACGGTGATGCCGGCGGCGTCGAGCTCATGAACCGGGGCGACGCCGCGCCGCCTCGGTGTGCACGCCGCGGCGCGGTCCTGCAGATAGAGGTTGCACATCGGCAGCGTGACGATGGCGACGCCGGCCTCGCGGCACAGCGCCGTGGTCTCGCGAAACACCTGCTCCGACTGGGTCGAAAGACTGCAGCAATGTCCGCAGGTCACCTTGCCGGCAAAACGGTTGCGGATCGCCGCCTCTGCGACCTGGCGCAGGGTCATGGCCAAAGGATCCAGCGTTTCGTCGACGTGAAGGTCGATATCGAGGCCGTGATCCCTCGCCAGCGTGAACAGCCGGTCAAGGCAATACGTCACCTCGTCGACCTGCAATCCGAGCGGGTCGCAAATCCGGGTAATGCCGCCAAGCAGACCGCCGCTGTCCGCGACCATCCGCACCGTCTGTTCGATATTGGGCCGGGCGTAGCCTTCCAGCATCAGCATCAGCACGGCCTGCAGGTCGATGCGGCTTTGCCAGGTGTCGCGCAGTTCGCGAAACACCTGCCAGGAGATGCCGACCTGCTGCGGTTCGTGACTGTCGATGTGGGTGCGGATCGCGCCGGTGCCGTGGGCAAAGGCGCAACGCAAGGCGAAATCGAAGCGCTGCCGGACGTCGTCGGGATTCCAGTTCGCCTTGCGATCGGCGCCGACCGCCGCGGACGCCGCCGCATGGGTGCCGTCGGGATTTTCCGCGCGCGGCCAGATATGTCCCTTGTCGAGATGGGTGTGAACGTCGACCAGCGCCGGCCAGAGCTGCCCGCCGTCGAGATCCAGCACCGGCAAGTTGTGCGGCAGGTCGCGCTGCGTGACCTCGGCCACGACGCCGTCGACAACGCGCAGATTGACCGTCACCAGCCCCTCGGCGTCGACCTCGGGGATTTCGCCGGACAATCGGACCAGACCTTGCGGGATGCGCGCCCCGGACACCTGAAAGGTGTTGCCGGCCAGCGCGCGTGCGTGGATCCAGTCTGTCATGCTGCTACCTCGTATCGGTTTCAATTCCGCCCGGCGGCCGGTGCGGCCGAAGCACTCTCCCACGGCGTTATTATGCGGTGCAACAGAGGGAAAGCAACCCATTGCGGCGGCTGTGATATTATGGCCAACCCGCGGCCGGCCCCGGCAGCGGCAATTTTTTTCTCAAGCCGCCGTCGATCCACCGGGGACTGGTTCGTCGACCTGATATGCGGGACAGTTTCGCAGGCGACAGGCGCCGGCGGCCGCAGCAAGAGGATCTCACCATGCGCTTCATGTATATCGTCACCTCCCCGCAACCTTCGGCCCCGACGCCGGCGCTGCTGGAGGCCATGGGCAAGCTCGCCGACCGTGAAATCAAGGCGGGCCGCATGATCGACAATGGCGGGCTGATGCCGCTTTCCACCGGCGCCCAGGTGCGGATCGCCGACGGCAAGCTCAGCGTCGTCGACGGCCCGTTCGTGGAAGCCAAGGAGATGATCGGCGGCTACGCCATCTTCGAACTGCGCGACAAGGAGGAGGCGGTCGCCATGGCGGTCGAGTTCATGCAGCTGCACAAGGACCTGATGCCCGGCTGGAACGGCACCTGCGAAGTGCGCGCGTTTGCTTCGGTCTTGAGGCGACGCTTGAAGCAGGCCCACAATCGCGTCGGTGGCCGTGACGGCGCCGACGCCCATCGCGCCATCCTCGCCGCCTGGCGGATCGAACAGCCGCGGCTGATCACCGGCCTGTCGCGGATGCTGCGCGACGTCACGCTGGCCGAGGAATTGACCCAGGAAGCCCTGCTCGCCGCGCTCGAGCACTGGCCCGCGACCGGCGTGCCGGAAAAGCCCGGCGCCTGGCTGATGGCGACCGCCAAGCGCCGGGCGCTGGATCACCTGCGCCGCCGTCCATGCTGGCGCGCAAGCACGCCATGGTCGCGCTCGGACCTGGAGCAGGAGCAGCAGGCCATGCCCGATCTGGACAGCGCGTTGGACGATGACATTGGCGACGAATTGCTGCGGCTGATCTTCACCGCCTGTCATCCGCCCTGTCGCGCGAGGCCCGCGCCGCGCTGGCCCTGCGCATGATCTGCGGCCTGACCACGGACGAGATCGCCCGCGCCTTCCTGCTGCCGGAGCCGACCATCGCCCAGCGCATCGTGCGCGCCAAGCGGACCCTGTCGGAGTCGGGCCTCGCCTATGAAACGCCGCGCGGCGAAGAACTGTCGCAGCGCCTGGCTTCGGTGCTGGAGGTGGTCTACCTGATCTTCAACGAAGGCTATACCGCGGCGCGCGGCGACGACTGGCTGCGTCCGCAGCTTTGCGATGAGGCCCTGCGCCTCGGCCGCGTCCTGACCGCCTCGCGCCGCAGGAGCCGGAAGTCCATGGCCTTTTGGCGTTGATGGAGCTGAACGCCTCCCGCGCCGCGGCGCGCACCGACGCGGCGGGCGATCCGATCCTGCTGCTGGACCAGGACCGCACACGCTGGGACCAGCTGCCAGATCCGCCGCGGCCTGCAGGCGCTGATGCGTGCGCAAGAACTCGGCGGCGGCGTCGGCTCCTATGTGCTGCAGGCCGCCATCGTCGCCTGCCATGCCGAGGCGGCAACAGCCGACGAACCGACTGGCCGCGCATCGCCGCGCTCTATGCCCATCTGGCCGCGCTGATGCCCTCGCCCATCGTCGAACTCAACCGCGCCGTCGCGGTCGGCATGGCGGAAGGACCGCAGGCCGGGCTCGTCATCGTCGACCGCCTGATGGACGAGCCGGCGCTGAAAACCTATCACCTTCTGCCCAGCGTGCGCGGCGACCTGCTGCAAAAGCTCGGCCGCTTTGACGAAGCCCGCGCCGCCTTCGAAGCCGCCGCCGCCCTCGCCGCCAACCGGCGCGAGCAGGAACTGATGCGGCGGCGCGCTGCCGCGGCAGCGCCGCCGCAACCGCCTGAAATCCTCGGAACCCACCACTTTAAAACACCGCCCGATTCGCGCGCGCGCCTTTTCCCATCGTGATGGACATCACAGTCACGGCTCTGGCGCTGGGGCACATTGCCAGCGTCAACACCGTTTCAACCAGTCATTTAACAGGGGAATTGCCATGACCGTCTCTCATACCCGTACCATCCGCAGCCTCGGTTTCGCCCTCGCCTTCGCGGTTTCGATGTCGGCGGCGTCGACCTCGAGCTTCGCCTTCAGCGCCGAGGCGCAGCAGATGTGCACTGGCGACGCCTTCCGGCTCTGCAGCTCGGAAATCCCGAACATCCCGGCGATCACGGCCTGCATGTTCAAGAAGCGCGCCAGCCTGAGCGCCGGCTGCCGCACCGTCATGGACCGCGATCTGGCGGCTCAAGGCAACAAGGTCGCCGCCAAGTAATACGCCTGACCCAGGTGCGCCCTACTGCAGATCGCGCACGACGCGAAAACCATTGGCGTAATAGCGGACGTCGAGATCGTACCGGAAGCGCGCGGCGGAGGTCGCGGCATTGGAGTTGTTGGCGAACGAGCCGCCGCGCAACACTCGCTGGGAGCATTGGCCGGATGTCCAGGCCGAGCCGTTGGCAGGCGCCTTGGCGTAGTTATCGTTCCAGCAATCCTCGACCCACTCATAGGCGTTGCCGGACGTGTCGTAGAGCCCGAAACCGTTCGGCCGGAACGATCCGACCGGCGTCGTCTTGCGCAGGGCAACGTCGCCGCAACCTTCGCAATTCGCGTTGGATTTGCCGATGTCCTTGCCCCACCAGAATTTCGAAATGGTGCCGGCCCGCGCCGCGTATTCCCATTCGGCTTCGCTCGGCAGCCGGTAGTTTCTGCCGGTTTTCTTGCCGAGCCAGGCCACGAAGGCCTTGGCGTCCTGCCAGCTGACATCGATCACCGGCTGATTGCCGCGTCCCCAGCCGTGATCGTCCGGCCGGTAGTCGCAGCCGCCGTCCGCGACGCAGGCATCCCACTCGGCAAATTCGTCTCGCGCCGCGCAATGGCATAGGACGGCGATGCGTGACCTTGTGCGGCGGCGACTCGAACGGCATTTTCGCTGCCTCCCATGTCGAACTCGCCCGGCGGCACCACCACCATCTCCGGTACAGTCCGGACAATCCCGGAATGTTTCGCCCGGCTCCGGAACCGGCCGATTGCACGGCAACCGGGATGAGATCGTTGCGCTGCGCCCGTCGAGGCTTTGAACGGGGCTGGATTTTGGGCGCGACCAATGACCGGACACCGAGGGGCGGATCGCAGCAACGTGGCGCAGCCGCCACGCCGGTGGCGGAAAACCGAGCAAGAATGCCAATAGTCTGACCATCATGTCTCTCCCGGGAAATTCCGCGGTCACCTGCTTCAAATCAGTATCTACGCCGCTTGCAACCTTGTTAGATCAAGATGCCGCCCATCGGATATTGGAACGCAATCCGCGTAAAGTCACAGACAAGCCTTGCTTGACGGGATCGATGCGTTGTCGGAAGCGGGAAAAGCTTACGGTTTCATTTATACCTCTGACTAGAGCCGGGAACGCGCGTCCGCTCGCGATTACGGTCGTTTCCCCTTCCTCAGGTAGTGTGTGGTTCCAGCCACAGGTCATATTCACCAGATCGATTACGGTGTATCATGTTGCCATGTCATGGGTCTATCGGCCATGCTGTCCTTGAGGTGATTTGAGATCGGTGCTTTAGCCGCCGGAATCGACCCAATGTTAGGAGAATCTCGTGTTTACGAAAACATTGATTTTTCAGCCCTTGGCTGCCGGTCTCGCTTCATTTCTGGTCGTGGCAGGATCGATCGGATTGGCCCACGGCCAGGCCAGGGCCGGGCCGATCGCCCTCCGCGCCCGGCGCCACGGTCTATTTCGTCGACCTCAAGGACGGCGCAGACCGTTCCGCCGAAATTCACCGTGCATTTCGGCCTCAAGGGCATGGGCGTCGCGCCCGCCGGTTCGGACAAGGAAAATTCCGGCCACCATCACCTCCTGATCGATACCGAATTGCCGCCGCTGGATCAGCCGATCCCGAGCGACTTCAATCATCTGCATTTTGGCGCCGGCCAGACCGAAGCCGAAGTGACGCTGACGCCGGGCGATCACACCTTGCAGCTTTTGCTCGGCGACAAGAACCATGTCCCCAACACGGTGCCGCTGATGTCCGAGCGCATCCACGTGCACGTTGTCGAAGGCGCTAAGGCACGGCGCCGGCACCCGCAATGACGATGGCAGCCCGCATGACCATGCCGGCCGCCATCCCTCGCCGCCGGGCGCCAAGGTCTATTTCGTTTATCCGACCGATCACGCTTATGTTACGCCGACACCGGTGATCCGCTTCGGCCTGATCGGCATGGGCGTGGCGCCCGCCGGCTTCGAAAAAATCAACACCGGCCATCACCATCTCTTGATCGACACCGATCTGCCGCCGTTCGACCAGCCGATCCCGAACGACTTCAATCATCTGCATTTCGGCGCCGGTCAGACCGAAGCCAAGATCACGCTGACGCCCGGTCAAGCATAAACTGCAGTTGCTGCTGGGGGACGAGAACCACGTCCCGCACGATCCGCCGATTTTTTCGGAGCCTATCCAGGTGACGGTGACGGCCTCCGGCAAGCCGCCTGCCGAAGCCGGTCCAGGGCCAGGGTGGCAAGGGCTAAACGCCATCGGAGATATCGCTATCGGATCATCGAAGACGACGAATACCGGTAAAACTTCGGAGCGTCCGGAGCATCCGGAGGTTGGCATGAGCAAGCATCTTTCGATCCTGGTTGCCGCTGTTATGCGGATGCCTGCTGCTGACCTGCTCGGCCGGCCCCGCGCAGGCCGACCGCCGGATTGCGCTGGTGATCGGCAACTCGAATTACGGCAATCCGAGCCTCGTCCTGTCCAATCCGAAAAACGATGCGGAGGACGTCGCCGCAGCCCTTCGCGCGGCTCGGTTTCGAGGTGGTGCAGGCCATCGACACCGACAAGCGCGATATCGACTGAGCATGGCGAAGTTCGCCCGGCTGGCGACCGACTCCGACGCCGCGCTGTTCTACTACGCCGGCCACGCGCTGCAGTATCAGGGCCGCAACTACCTGATGCCGACCGATGCCGAAGTCGAGGACGAGATCGCCTTCGCTACCAGATGACGCCGCTCGACGACGTTCGCGCCGCGCTCGACCGCAGCGACGGCGTCAAGATCATCGTCCTGGATGCCTGCCGCAACAATCCGGTGGTCAACTCGCTGCGGCGCAAGGCGACCGGCGAAATCCCGCAGCATCGGCGGCGTGCGCGGCGGGCTGGCCAGGGTCGACAAGGCCCAGGGCATGGTGGTCGCCTATTCCACCGCGGCCGATGAAGTCGCCGCCGACGGCGAAGGCCGCAACAGCCCGTTCACCAGCGCCTTCCTGAAGCGATTGCGAGGAGCCCGGCCTCGAAATCGAGCAATTGTTCCGCCGCGTCGCCGCCGACGTCAATACGCAAACCGGCGGCCGGCAGCGGCCCGAAACCTACGTGTCGCTGTTGACCGACTACTACCTGAACCAGACCGACCGCATCGCCTTCGACAAGATCAAGGATACGGCCGAAACGGCGGTGCTGCAGGATTTCATTATCAAGTTCCCGTCGTCGACCTATGTGTCCGAGGCGCAGATGCGGATCCAGCGCCTCGATCTGGCGGCGCGCGAACGGCAGTTGGCGCAGGACCGCGCCCAGGAAGCCGCGCGGCAGGCCGAAGAGCAGCGCCGCGCCGACCAGGAAGCCGCCCTGCGCAAGCAGGAAGAAGCGCGCGTCAGGCTGGCCGCCGAACGTGAACGCAAGGAGCGCGAGGCCGCCCAGCGCGTCGCCGACGAGGCGCAACGCGCCAGACTGCTGGAGGAGGCGCGCCAGCGCGCCGCCGACGAGCAGCGCCGCGCCGACCAGGAAGCCGCCACGCGCAAGCAGGAAGAGCAGCGACGGCTCGCCGCCGAGCGCGAACGCAAGGAACAGGAAGCCGCGCAGCGCGCGGCCGACGAAGTGCAGCGCGCGAAGCTTGCAGAAGAAGCCCGCGCCCGGGTCGCCGAGGAGCAGCGCAAGGCTGCCGAGGAGCTCCGGATCCAGAAACTCGCCAGCATCGAACCGAAGCCCATCGCCGAGCCCTGCGAACAGGACCGGCTCCGGCTGGCGCGGCTGCGCAGCAGCCCGTCGCTCGATCAGGTGGTGCAATTCGAACATGATCTCGTCTGCGAAAGGCTGCGTCCGCAAGTCGAGCGGTTAAGGGAAAGCCTGTCGCCTTCCGGCGGTGCGCCCATTGTCGCGGCAGCGCCGCCGCCCGCCCCCGCCCCGGCCAAGACCGTGCCTGAGAAGACCGTGCCGGAAAAGTCGACGGTGGTGGCTTCGGCACCGCCGGCCGCGCCACCGCCGGCGGACCGCGTGGTGGAATTGAAGAAGCCCGCCGCATCCGACCAGGACCAGGCGTGCAAGCAGGATGAGAGCCGCCTTGCCAAGCTGCGCGCCAATCCCTCGCGCGACGCGCTGGTCACGTTCGAGCGCGAACTCGGCTGCGAGCGGCTGCGCCCGCAGATCGCGCGGTTGCGCGAAAGCCTGGCGCAGAGCAACTGAAATTCCGGCTGACGGAAGTACCCCGGCAGGGTTGGACAGATAACCTCGCGCATGCGAATTAGGTCGTAGGATAATGGGTCTACGACCCAGGTCGTAGGATAATGGGTCTACGACCCAGGTCGTAGGATAATGGGTCTGGACGACCAGGTCGCAGGATGATTCTACGACCCAGGTCGTAAATTGAGCCTACGACCCAAAATCGCGCCGTTTCGGGAGGTGACCATGAACGAACAGTTGCAGGGGGCCGCGGTGCCGGACGGAGCCCAACCGCTGTTCAACCCGCTGTCGCCCGACTACATCCGCGATCCCTATCCCTCCTATGAGCGGCTGCGCACCCTCGATCCGGTGCACATGACGCCGTTCGGCAACTTTCTCGTCAGCCGTCATGCCGAGGTCAGTCTCGTCATCCGCGACAAGCGCTTCGGCAAGGATTTCGCCGACCGCAGTGCGCGGCGCTATGGCGCGCAGATCATGAACGAACCGGTGTTCCAGACCATGGGGCACTGGATGCTGCAGCAGGATCCGCCCGACCACACGAGGCTGCGCGGCCTCGTCGTCAAGGCCTTCACGGCGCGGCGGGTCGAGGACATGCGAGCGCGCATCCAGGCCATCGTCGACGACAGCCTGGACCGTATCGAAGGCCGCGGTCACATGGACCTGATCGAGGATTTCGCCTTTCGCCTGCCGGTCACGGTGATCTGCGACATGCTCGGCATCCCTGCCGAGCACCGCGAGCTGTTCTACAAATCCTCGCGCGACGGCGGCCGCCTGCTCGATCCGGTGCCGATGACGCGCGCCGAAATCGACGCCGCCAATGCCGGCAACCTGATGGCGCGCGGCTATTTCCAGCAATTGTTCGACCTGCGCCGCCGGCAGCCCGGCGATGATCTCACCACCCAGCTGGTGCAGGCCGAGGAAGACGGCACCAAACTTTCCAACGACGAATTGACCGCCAATATCATCCTGCTGTTCGGCGCCGGGCACGAGACCACCGTCAACCTGATCGGCAATGGCCTGTTGGCGCTGTTTCGCAATCCGGACCAGCTGGCGCTGCTCAAGGCGAGACCGGAACTGATCACCAACGCGGTCGAGGAATTCTTGCGCTACAATTCGTCGGTGCAGATGACCGGCCGGGTGGCGCTCGAGGACATCGAAGACCTGTCAGGCAAGCGGGTTCCGAAGGGCGAGTCGGTGCTGTGCCTGCTCGGCTCGGCCAACCGCGATGCGGCGGTCTATCCCGACCGTCCCGATCGGCTCGACATTACCCGCCCCAACGTCCGCCCGCTGTCGTTCGGCGGCGGCATCCATTTCTGCCTCGGGGCGCAACTTGCCCGCATCGAAGCCGAAGTCGCCATCGCCACGCTGCTGCGGCGCCTGCCGAACATCAGGCCCGACGACCTCGAGAACCCGAAATGGCGCCCGACCTTCGTGCTGCGCGGGCTCAAGGAGTTTCCGGCGAGCTGGTAAGGGCGGCGCCGCGCTTCGCAACGCAGCGCAGCGAAAATGCAGGTCACCTAACCCCTCGCGACGTCATGGCCGGGCTTGTCGCGGCCATCCACGTCTGTAAAAACCTTGCAACAAAGGTGCGTGGATGCGCTTCACCCTGGGAATATCATGGACACATTCGATTATGTGATCGTCGGCGCCGGCTCGGCCGGCTGCGTGCTGGCGAGCCGGCTCAGCGAAGATCCGGACACCAGCGTCTGCGTGCTCGAGGCCGGTCCGCGCGACTGGCATCCCTACATCCACCTGCCGGCCGGCTTCATCAAGACCTTCCACATGAAGGGCATCAATTGGGCCTACCATCAGGAGCCGGGACCGTGGACCGGAGGCCGCAGCATCTATGCGCCGCGCGGCAAGACGCTCGGCGGTTCCTCCTCGATCAACGGCCATATCTACAACCGCGGCCAGCGCGGCGATTTCGACACCTGGGCGCAGCTCGGCAACCGCGGCTGGGGCTATCCGGATGTGCTGCCCTATTTCAAGCGGCTGGAACGTCGCGTCGGCGACGGCGACGAAACCTTTCGCGGCCGCGACGGCAACCTGACCGTCACCACCATGGAGTGGCGCGATCCCCTGTGCGAGGCGTTCATGGCCGGTGCCGAAAGCCTCGGCATCCCGCGCAACCCGGATTACAACGGCGCCATCCAGGAAGGCGTGTCCTACGCCCAGCGCACCATCCAGAACGGCCTGCGCGTCAGTGCGGCGACCGCGTTCCTGCGCCCGGCGATGAAACGGCCCAACGTCCACGTCCGTACCCACGCCCACGCCACCGCGATCCTGTTCGACGGCAAGCGTGCCACCGGCGTGCGTTACGCCCGCGGCGGCAAGGGTGGCGCCATCGTCGAGGTGCGCGCGGCCAGGGAGGTCATCCTGGCGGGCGGCACCTACAACTCTCCGCAGCTGCTGCAGCTGTCCGGCGTCGGCTCGCCGGACCTGTTGCGGTCGCTCGGCATCGAAGTGCGCCACGCGCTGCCGGGCGTCGGCGAAGGCCTGCAGGACCACTACGCGCCGCGTTCGGTGGCGCGGGTCAAGAACATCAAGACCATCAACGAACGCCGGAAGGGCCTTGGCCTCATGTGGGAGGCGATCAAATGGGCGGCGACGCGGCGCGGCCTCTTGTCGCTGTCGCCGACCATGGTGTATTGCTTCTGGCGCTCCGGCGAGATGGCCGAAAGCAGTGACCTGCAACTGACGTTCACGCCGGCAAGCTACAAGGAAGGCGTCCAGGGCCAGCTCGAGGACGAGCCCGGCATGACGGTCGCGTCGTGGCAGCAGCGCCCGGAAAGCCGCGGCTATGTCCGGGCCCGCTCGGCCGATCCGTTCGCGCCGCCAATCATCCAGACCAATTATCTCGCCGAAGAACTCGACCGCCGCACCGTCGTCGCCGGCATGAAGCTGGCGCGACGGCTGCTCGCCTCGGCGCCGCTCAAGCCCTATTACGCCTATGAAGATTTCCCCGGACCCAAGGTGCAGAGCGACGACGAATTCCTCGCCGCCGCCACCGAGCGCGGCACCACCACCTTCCACCCCGGCTGCACCTGCCGGATGGGGCCGGCGGACAGTTCGTGGGCGGTGGTCGACGACCAGCTGCGCGTGCACGGATTGCAAAATCTGCGCGTGATCGACGCCTCGATCATGCCGCGGATGATCTCGGCCAACCTCAACGCCTCGACCATGATGATCGCCGACAAGGCGTCGGACATGATCCGCGGCCGTAGCGCGCCGGCGGCCGAGGGCCTGGTGCATTGAGGCATCAAAGCCGTCATTGCCGCGAACGCGGCCGCCAGATCCGCGACAGGATGGCCGCAGCCATGATCAGGCCGATCAGTGGGATCCACAGCAGCAACGCGCCCAACAGCACGATCAGCACCAGGGTCACGATGGCGATGACCGCCAGCGCCACCATGACGAAGCCGAAGCTGCCGAACTTCGCGACATAGATCCGCTGGCCGAAGGGCGCTTCCGTGAACGGATCGAAGCGCGTTCGCCGTAACGGCTCGCCGGGCGGGATGATTTCCGGCTCGGCGCGGGGTTTTTCCACCCGCGGGTCCAGGGGTTGTTCCGGCATTGTCTTGCTGCTGTGTTGCTGTTGCTGCGGTTCGCCTTGGAACCGGTTGACGGCAGGATCGCCCGTTTGCCGCAGGAAGACAATGCCGCAACTGGGTTCTGGTTTCCTCGCGCGTGCTAGAGATTGTCGAGCACGGCCCGGGCGACGGCACCGGTACCATCGGCGCCGCCGACCTCGAACGGGCGAATGCCGCCGCTCAAGGCCGCATCGACCGCATCGCGCACCAGTTTGCCGGCCTGAACGGCCTCAACGCAATTGTGGCGCCGGCCCAGCCACTCGACCATCATCGCCCCGGACAGGATTGCCGCGATCGGGTTGGCCTTGCCCTGGCCGGCGATATCGGGCGCGGTGCCGTGGCAGGGCTGGAACACGGCGTGGCGGTCGCCGACATCGGCCGACGGCGCAAAGCCCATGCCGCCGCACAGCCCGGCGGCGAGATCGGAGAGGATGTCGCCGAACATGTTTTCGGTGACCAGCACGTCGAACGTCCATGGCCGCTTCAGCATGTAGAGCGCAGTGGCGTCGACATAGGCGCGCTCGGTGGCGATATCGGGATGGCGCGCGGCGCATTCATCGAAGATCTTGCGAAAGAACGCAAAGCTCGTGAACACATTGGCCTTGTCGACGCAGGTCACGAGGCCCGGCCGGCCCTGCCCCCGCCTCGACCTTGCCAGCGCAAAACTGAAATCGAACAGCCGCTCGCTGACTTCACGGGTAATGACCAGGGTATCGCGCGCCTCGCGGTCGTCGATCACGACGCCCTTGCCGCGCGACGCGAACAGCCCCTCGGTGGATTCGCGGATCAGCACGAAATCGATCGCGCCGGCCCGCGGATCGGCCAGCGCGTTGGGCACGTTCGGCAAGGCGCGGATCGGGCGCACGCCGGCGTAGAGCTCGAGCGCGAAGCGCAGATCGAGCTGCGGCGCGATCTCGGTGCCGTCGGGATAACGGATATCGGGCCAGCCCATGGCGCCGAGCAGGATCGCATCGGCCTTGCGCGCCGCTTCCATGGTCGCGTCGGGAAGTGCCGTGCCGGTATCGCGGAACGTAAACGCGCCGGCCGGATACTCCTCGAACCGCAGGGCAAAGCCGCCGGCACGCTCGGCGGCGCGCTGCAGTATGGCGATGCAGGGCGCCATCACCTCGATGCCGATACCGTCGCCGGGCAGAACGCAGATGTTGAAAATGTTGTTCGAATTCATGAACGGCCCGGGGCTGAGGAGACTGTGGGCAGCAGCCTATAAAGCAAACCGCCTGTATCGCGAACCGATTCTAAGGTCTCGACGTAAGATTGACGATCTGTTGCGACGCAGCGATGTACCGACAGTCCGACATGGCCGCCATGCTCGGCAATTCCGCCTTGTAAAAATCCATCGGGAGCGTCAGATTGCAGGCAGGCTGGCAGGCAACCGGGAATCCCGGTTCGGACCAGCCATAAAACATTTGGGGGGAACAGATGGGTAAACTCGCTGTCGTCGGCGTCGCTCTGTTTGGCGCTGCCGCTTTTCTGTCCGGCGCCGCCGGCGCGCAGGAGATCAAGCAGGACGCAAAGTCCTCGTCCGGAATGGCTAACGTCACGCCGGTGACGCAGGAGCAATTGAACGCCGCGGGCAAGAGCACCAGCAATTTCCTTTTGACCAACGGCGATTACGCCCAGACCCGCTTCCACCCGGCCAAGCAGATCGGCCGCGACAACGTCAAGAACCTGCATGTCGCCTGGATTTTCCAGACCGACGTCAAGGAGTCGCTGGAGACCTCGCCCATCGTCGTCGACGGCGTGATGTATGTGACGACGTCGTTCAGCCACGTCTACGCGCTCGACGCCAAGACCGGCGCCCAGATCTGGCACTACGGCCACAAGATGGGACCGGTCACCACCTATTGCTGCGGTCCCAACAATCGCGGCGTCCAGGTGCTGGGCGATCTGGTCTACGTCGCGACGCTGGACGCCAAGCTGGTGGCGCTCAAGGCCAAGACCGGCGAAGTGGCGTGGCAGACCGACATCGCCGATCCCGAACTCGGCTACAGCGAGACCATGGCGCCGACCGTGATCAAGGACAAGGTGCTGATCGGGACCAATGGCGGCGAATACGGCATCCGCGGCTTCGTCAAGGCCTATGACGCCAAGACCGGCAAGCTGATCTGGACCTTCAACACCATCCCGGAGAATTCGGTCGGCGTGTGGGCCACCAAGGACGCCACCGGCCGCGACATGCATCGCAACATCCAGGCCGAAAAGGACCAGCTGGCGAAGTCGGGCGATCCCTACAAGCTGCTCGGCGGCGGCGTCTGGCAGAATCCGTCGATCGACCTCGCCACCAACCGGATCTACTTCGTAGTCGGCAATCCCTCCCCCGACCTCGACGGCGCGGTGCGCCCGGGCGACAACCTCTATACCGACTCGCTGGTCTCGCTCGATCTCGACACCGGCAAGTACGTCTGCCACTTCCAGTACATCGCCCACGACGTCTGGGATCTCGACGCGGTCTCGCCGACCGTGCTGGTGGACGTCAAGGGCAAGGACGGCAAGACGGTCGGCGGCGTGCTGCACGCCGGCAAGACCGGACACATCTATGTCAACGACCGCAAGGACTGCAGCCTGATCCGCTTCTCCGAGGCGATGGTGCCGCAGGAGAACATGTGGGTGCTGCCGACCAAGGAAGGCGCGCGGATGCTGCCGGGCGCCAACGGCGGCGTCGAGTGGTCGCCGATCGCGACCGATCCCGGCCAGTCGATGGCTTACGCCATCAACCTGCACCAGCCGATGACCTACCAGGTCGAGAACTCGCCCTATCCGAACGGCAAGCTGTGGCTGGGCGGCGCCTTCAAGACCATCCCGTCCGAAAAACAGTCCGGCAACATCACCGCGGTCGACTACAATACCGGCAAGATCAAGTGGCAGGTGAAGACGCCGGAGCCGATGATCGGCGGCATTCTCGCCACCGCCGGCGGCCTGGTATTCACCGGCGAAGGCAACGGCAAGTTCGCGGCCTACAATTCGTCCACCGGCAAGGAACTGTGGGCGTTCCGCGCCGGCGCCGGCGTCAACGCACCGCCCTCCACCTACATGGTGGGCGGCAAGCAGTACATCGTGGTGGGTGCCGGCGGCAATACGCAGATCGACTTCCACCGCGGCAACAACATCATCGCGTTCACGCTCAACTGAGCCTGGGCGGTCGCCAAGAACGTCGAAGCGGGACCGGTGACGGTCCCGCCTTTTTTTGCTTGGATGCCGGAATGGAATCGATGCGCAGGAATTTGAGACCGGTGTTCGTTGCCGTCGCCCTCCTGGTCTCAACCGGAGCGGCGCGCGCCGACAGCATCGAAGAAAAAGTCCAGGTCTGCGCCGGATGCCACGGCGAAAACGGCAAACCGGTCGACAAATCCATCCCCACCATCTGGGGCCAGCAGCAGGGCTACCTTTACATCCAGTTGCGCGATTTCAAGCGCGGCGACCGCAAGAACGAGATCATGCAGCCGATCGCCGCCACCATGGAACGCGACGACATGCTGGCCATCGCCGCCTATTTTTCCCAGAAGCCGTGGCCCGACCTCGGCCAGCCGCGGGCACCCAAGGACGTCGCCGAACGCGCGCTGAGCGCCAACCGCTCGGTTGGCTGCACCGGATGCCACCTCGATCACTTCCAGGGCGACGGCACGGTGCCACGGCTGGCCGGCATGGGCCGCGACTACATGACCAAGACCATCGACGATTTCCGCAGCCGCGCGCGCGGCAACAATCCCGGCATGACCGACCTGATGCGGGCGACGTCGCCCGACGACCTCGCCGCGCTGGAGCAGTATCTGGCGGGGCTGTGAGCGAGCGGGCCGCGCCAAAGCTCTCGGGTGAGAGTTGGCGTGGGGCGTATTCCGTCGGTACCCCGAAGCAGCGTAACCGGCTCAGGCCGCAACCGTCAGCTGATGGACCTGATGGTCGAACTGGGTCAGCACCTGGTTTCCGGCGGCGTGATAGGCCTGCAGGACGGCCACATCCGTCCAGTTGGCGCCATTGGCGGCGCCGTCGGTATCGACCTGAACCTTCACGTCCGAACCGGAATTGGTCAGGCGCACGAAATCGCTCTGGTTCGAACCCGCCCCGAAATGGCCGTCAAGCAGCGCGGAGAGATCGATCTTGTCACCCTGCCCCGCACTGTAGTCGAGGATGGTATCGACATGGCCGGCGCCACTGTCGGTGAACACGAAGGTGTCCGCCCCGCCGCCGCCCTTGAGCGTGTCGTTGCCCTTGCCCCCGGCAATGGTGTCGTCGCCGGCGCCGCCGCTGAGGTTGTCGTTGCCGGCGCCACCGAGAATGTTGAGGTGGGTGGAGGCGCCGAGGCCCGAACCGTCGACGGTGAGCGAGCTGGTCGCGGATATCGCGGCGGTGCCGTCGATGGTCAGCGTGCCGGTGCCGATGGCGGCGCTGGCCTGGTCTCCGAGCGTGACACTGTTGGCGAAATCGCCGAGCTGCAGCGACGTGATGCCGCTGTGGCCGGCGAAATCCGCATCGCTCAGGTTTGCGGCGCCGTCGACGTGCAGCACGCCGTGCGACGGCTCGACCAGGACGTCGAGCGCGGCCTCGACGAACGAGCCGGCCGAACCGTCGGCATGGGTAAACGTGCCGGTGGCGGCAATCGACTGGCCGTTGATCGGCTCGCCGCCGGACGTGGCGTTCAGCAGGATGCTGGCGACGTCGGCCTCGGTGAGGGTCTTGAGCTCCCCGGGGTCGCTGACGCCGTTATGGTTGAGGTCCTGCCAGACCAGCAGCGTACCGAAGGCCGCATCGGAGCTATCGATCTTGCCGTCGTGGTTGCTGTCCAGCGTGGCGAGCGCGGCGAGGCCGTCGGCGAAATGTCCGCCGGCGAAATTGGGCGAGAAGATTTCGCTGCCGTTCTCGATCTTGCCCGAACCGTCGAGGTCGATGGCGAGAATGCCCTCGTTGCCCGTGGTCCAGGCCACGTGGTCCTTGACGCCGTCGCCATTGATGTCGAACTGGACGCCGTTCTCGAGCGAGGAGAAGCCGATGCCGTCGTTGCCGAGATCGAGCATGATCGGGTCGCCGCCGGGTTTGATGATCGAGGCTTGCAATTCATAGGTGGAAGTATTGTTGAAGTTGCCAAACACACCGTTATTCCAGCGCCCGACCTGTAAATAGTATGTTCCGGCGTTCAGCGTCGCGGTCAGGAAGAACTCGTTTGGTAGGCTGCTGCCGGGATCGACGCCGTTGGGATTGTCATCATTCTCGAACAGCGTCGCGTTGTTGGCCGAATTACGAATGCGAATCCAGGTATCAATGGTGGTGTGATCGATGTCGAATGTGACCGTCGTGTTCGGTTGGGTAATGACGAACTTGTAGTAATCGATTTGACCACTGGTGGCCTGAGCGCTGATGGTGACCGAGGGACTGGTCGCGGCATTGGTGATGTCGGGATCGATCGATTTGAGGTAGACGAGGCCGGCGCCGTTGAGGTCGTAGGCAGTTGCCGTGGTGTTTCCAGCGCCCGACTGTCCAATGCTGTAGGTATTGGCGTTCAGCACAGCGACGTTGATTGCCAGGTCGTCGGTGTCGCTCAGGCTGCCATCGCTGGTCACGATATGCAGCGTGTCGGCGCCGATGTAACCATTGGTCGGCGCATAGGTGAGCCCGCTGAGCGCGGTGTTGATGGCGCCCTTGGTGCCGCTGAAGGTCATCGTCTGGTCGGTGTTACCGTCACCCGACGTGAAGGTAAGATTCGCGATGCCATTGAGGCTGATGGTACCGTGCGCGACGCTCAGCGTCACGGTCAGATTGGCGCTGTCCGCGTCGGACACCGACACCGCATTTGCGCCGGAGAGCACCAGATTGGTATTCGGGGCGGTCGCCTGTGCCGCCGGAAGCACATTCACCGGCGCATCATTGACGCCGTTGATCGTGACGTTGATGGTTCGTGCAGTGAGGCCGTCCGCCGAAGTGACGGAGAAGCTGTCGGCCAGGCTGCCGCCGCTGTTCAGCCCGTCGACCAATGGATTGGCGTTGTTGGGCGTATAGTTCCAATGACCCGCCGTATCGATCGACCAGGAACCATAGGTCGAAATGCCCGATGCGGCCGTGGTGCCGGACTGGCCGGTGTCGGCATCGCTGACCGTGAGCGTGCCGTTCAGGGTTGCGTCTTCGGCAACCGTTCCCGATACCGTGCCGCTGAACGAGGCGGGATCGTTGATCCCCGTGACATCGAAAGTCAGCGTCGCCGTTGCCGTGGCGCCGTGGGTGTCCTTGGCCGTATAGGTGAATACATCGCTGCCATGCACGCCGGCGGCCAGCGCTTCGGCGGCGGCCAGGTTCGGCGTATAGCTGTAGCTGCCGTCCGAATTCATGGTCAGCGTGCCATAGGTGCCGCTGACGCTGGCCTGGCCGCCGCCGGAGATGGCGGAGTCCGCTCCGGCGGCGCCGACGCGAATCGCACTCACCACCAGACCTGCAGTGTCGCCGGTGTCCGGATCGGTGTCGTTGCCGAGCACGCCTGCGGCGCGCCCCGTCACCGACGCCGTCGAATCCTCGCTGACCGCGATGGTGTCGGCGACCGGGGTCGGCGCGTCATTGGTGCCGGTGATGGTGACGGTGACGTCCTGCGACGTCAGGCCACCGTGGCCGTCGTCGATGCTGACGGTGTAGGTCTGCGTCAGGATCTGTCCGGCATAAAGCGAGTTGAGCTGGCCGTCGTCGGCCTGGAAGGTCCAGTTGACATGGCCGGTCGTGCCGCCCGTGGAATCATTAGCCAGCACCGCCGTGAAGTTGCCGAGATAGCCGGTGCCGTGCGCCACATAGGAAACACTGTGGATGTCGGTAGCATCGACGTCGGTAAAGCTGATGGTGCCGACCTTGCCTTCCAGATTGGGGGTCAAGGTGACCGACACGTCATCGATGAAGAAGTCGCCGCTGGTCAGCTGGAACAGCAAGCTGAGGTTCGAGGTCGCGCCGGTTGCCAGCGCCGTGAAAGTGTATTGGTTGTAGAATGAAGGGAGGTCGAAGCTGTCGACGACGTTGACCACCGACAACTGGGTGACGCCGTTCCAGTTTGCCGCGATCGAATTGCTGGTGAACACATAATCATGCGCCACATAGAACGAGACGGTGTAGGTGGCGCCTGCAACCGTCGCAAAGGACTGGCTCGCCGTACCGACCGATGAACCGGTGGTGCCGGTAAACAAATCCTGGCTCCCGGTTCGGGGCCAGATCCCGGAGATCGAAGTATTGCCGGTGAAGCTCCATCCGGTCGGGAAGAAAGTTTCGAATCCGGGATTGGCCAGCCGTTCGCCGCCGGGCAGCGCAAGATAGCCGTCTTCGGTCACGCTGACGGTCGGCGCGGCCGAAGTAACGACCGGCGCATGGCCCGCGGCCACCGTGATGGCAAAATTGTCGCTGTCGGTCAGGGTGCCGTCGCTGCTGGTGATCTGCAGCGTGTCGGCGCCGGTATAGCCGGCATTTGGATTGTAATGCATTCCGGCCAGCGCGGTATTGATGTCGCTCTTGCTGCCCGAGAAGGTCATCGTTGCGTCCGCGGTGCCGTCGCCCGCGCCCGGACCGAAGCTGAGGCCCGTGGTGCTGCCGAGCGTCAGCGTGCCGTTGGTCACGGTCAGCGTCACGGTCAGGCTGGCATTGTCGGGATCCGCGACCGAGATGGCGCTGGCACCGGTAAAACCGGCGCCGGTGGTGGGATCGACAAAGAAGCCGCCGCTGCCGACCGTGTTCACCGGCGCATCGTTGGCGCCGTTAATGGTGACCACCAGCTGCGCGGTGTCGGTCAGGCCGGTATCGTCCTTCACCGTGTAGGTGAAGGTATCGGTCAGCGTGCCGCCGCTGTTGAGGGCCTGCACGGCCGCGTCGGTCTCGTTGACGGCGTAGCTGTAACCGCCAATGGCATTCAGCGTCAGCGTGCCGTGGGCGCCGGCCAGCGCCGTGCCGACGGTCCCGGCGACACCCGTCCCGGCTTCGGTCCCGGTGCGCACCGCATAAACCGACAGCGCGCTGTTCAACGTGTCGGGGTCGGTGTCGTTGGCGAGCACATTGCCGCTCGGGCTGACGCCGGCGATGCCGTTCGCGGTGCCGCTCTTTTCGGTGGCCGAGGCGACATCATCGACGCCGACCGGCGCTTCGGCCATGCCGTTGACGACCACGTTCACGGTACCGGTGCCGGTGCCGCCGTGTCCATCGCTGATGGTGTAGGTGAACGAGTCCGTCAGCGTGGCGCCGGCCGCGGTGGCCTGGACCAGCGCCGCGTGGGTCGGATCGTAGGTGATGACGCCGTTGCTTAAATTCACCAGGGCGCCGTTGGCGCTGGTGGCCGAGACGCCGGTGATGGTCAGGGCGTCGCCATCGATGTCGGTGTCGTTGGTCAGCAGCTGCGCCGCGGTGAAGGCGCTGACCAGGTCCTCGTTGAAGGCGACCGGGCCGCTCCATTCGACGGCATAGCCGAGCGTGCCGAGGGCGCCGCCACCGGTGTTGGTGGCGTCGTTCCAGGTCCCGTTGGCAAACATCTGGAGATTATTTTCGCCCCCATTCGCATTGTTCGGCTCGCCGGCGTTCCAATGGATGTAGGCGCCACCGAAGGAGGTTCCATCGATATTGGAGAATTGCAGGCCGGCCTCGGGCCCGCCGACCCATCGCCAGACGCCCTCGACGGCGGCGTCCGAACCGCCGAGCCAGGCGGCCTGTAATCCGGCTGCGGTGACCAGCCCCCCGATAAAGATATTTTCGTTGTCGGTGGTCACGGTGGCGAGATAACCGCCGGCGGCCTGGGCCGCAGCATTGGCCTGGGTCCAGCCGAGATCGCCGCCGACGACTTTATAATAATGTCCGCCGAACGCGCTCCAGCCGGCGCCCGGCGCGACGTCGCTGACGGTCAGCGTGTCGGTATGCGCCACCGGCGGATCGTTGACCGGCGTGACGGTGATTGCGGCATGGTCGGTTGCGATCGAGAATGGCGTGATGCCGCCATTGACCGTGGTGTCGGCCTTGTTTCCGGCGCTGCCGCTGGTGTGGTCCCAGGCACGGAAGGTGATGGCGTCGGCAACGGTGCCGTTGTAGTCGGCGGCCGGCTGATAATAGAGCCGCGTGCTCCCGTCCGCCGCGAGCAGCAGCGCCTGGCTGCTGGACACCGCGCCCGCCGCTGACCAGGTCGCCCCGTTGTCGAGCGAATAGAACAAGCTGCCGTGAGCGGTATCCACCCCGGTCAGCGCGATGCCGGTCAGCGAGCCGGGATTGGCGTCGGTAACGTTGTCGTGGCCGCCATTGCCGGGCAGATCGACCAGGCTGGAGACCAGCGTGCCCACCTGGCCGCTCGGCGCGCCGGGGTCCTCGGCGACGGTGGCAAGGGTTTGCCCGGGCGCGTAGGCGACCTGGACGTTGTCGACGAAAACGATGTCGGGCGTACCGCTATTGCTCAGAGCCAGCGGCGCTTCGAAACGCACGATGGTCGCCGGCGAGATGAAGCCCGAGAGGTCCACGCTGAAGTGCTGGTAGACGCTGTCGTTGGTTGTTCCCTGGATCGCGCCGACCTGGGTGAAATTGGTGCCGTCAGTCGAGACCAGCACCATGATCTGGTCCGTAGCGGCGTCCAGCCCGCTGCGGCGGTAGTCGAACGTCAGCGTGGCCGAATCGGCGCCGGTCAGATCGACGGTGCGCTGAACGAAGGTGTTGACGTCGTCGGAGTCCGTGAGTTTCAGGCTGAAATTGCCGGTGCCTCCGGCGGTGTCGCTGGCCACGGTGATGTCGCCGGCGCTGGCGCCGGCGCCACCGGACTTTTCGCTCACCTCGGTCCAGCCGCCGACCCAGTTCGCGCTGCCGCTGTTGAGGGTGTAGTTCGCCGACGCGAAGGTATCGGCGACGTTTGCGAGATGCGGGGTGAGCACCGGCGCGATGTTTTCAAACACGTCCGTCACCCTGATCGCCACCGCCCGGGTGGTGTCGTTGATGCCGTCCCTGGCATGAACGACGATGTCATAGACGTTGTTGGCGCCGCTGTCGGTCGGCACCTCGAAATCCGGCGACGCCTTGAATGTCACGGCGCCGGCCGTCGAAAGGTTGAACTTGCCGGCATCGGCGCCATCGATGGAATAGGTCAGCGCCGTCCCTTCCGGATCGGTCGCGGCGATCTGATAGACGATGTTGGAGATCGCGCTATTCTCGGCCTCGCTGGCCGACCCGCCGGACGTGATGACCGGCGCTTCGTTGACGTTCGTCACCGTGATCGTCACCGCCTGGGTCGTGTCGTTAAACCCGTCATTGGCATGAACGACGATGTCGTAGACGTTGTCGCCGCCGTTGTCGGTCGGCGTCTCGAAATCCGGCGACGCCTTGAAGGTGATGGCGCCGCCCGGTGAAATGCTGAACTGGCCGGCATCGGTGCCGCTGATCGAATACGTCAGCGGATCATGGTCCGCGTCGGTAGCGGTGATCTGGTAGACGATATTGGAAATCGCCGTATTCTCGGCTTCGCTCGCGCTCGCGCCCGAGGTGATCACCGGCGGCGCGTTGAATACCCCGGACAGGTCGACCGTGGTGCCGTCCCTGAAGGTGAAGGTTTCAAAATCGCGGAACTCGTCGGTGACGCTCTGTCCGGCGACGATGTGGGTAAGGCTGGCGCCGATCAGGGTGGTGCCGTCGGCGGCAAAGATCTTCACGGCGTTGCCGCCGGCGACGTCGGCGCGGTTGAAATCGAGTTTTACGGTGTCGCTGTCGGCGCCGCCGTCGGCGACGACGCGTTGCGCGGAAAGGCGTCCCGACAGATCGAGCGTGTCGTTGCCGGCGCCGAGATCGATATGGAAGGTCGACGACGCCACCCCGGTGCCGCCGAGATCGCCGGTGATGTTGAAGGTATCGGCGCCGCCGCCGGTGGAGATGACGATCTCCTCGACCGCCGTGGTGGCAATCTCGTAATTGGTTGGCGTTGCAGCAATGTTGTTGTTGGCGCCGGACTCGATGTTGACGCCGAGCCAGGTCTGGGCGTTCAGCGTGATGGCGTTGATGTTGTAGGCCTCGTCGGCACCGCTGCCGTTGACGTTGAGCGTATCGGTATCGGCGCCGCCATCGACGATGTCCTGGCCGTTGCCGACGGTGTAGGTGAAGGCATCGTTGCCGGCGTTGCCCGACAGCGTTTCGTTGCCCGGGCCGCTGACGAAGCTGTCGTTGCCGCTGCCTCCGATGGCGTTGACGATGGCCATGCCGAGCACGTCATGGCCGAGGTCCGCACCGATTGCGGTATGGGCGCCGAGATCGACCGCCACGTCGTGACTGAGGCTCGAATAGTCGATGGTGTCGTGGGCGACGCCGGTGATGCTGCCGGCGGCATCGATCCGCACCGTGAACGAGCCGATCGAGCTGACGTCGTGATCGGAATCGGTGGCGGTATAGCCGATCTCAAGATCAACGAAGTCCGCGCCATTGACCGGCGCCGACTGGTCGAGCGGGCCGCGCAGGTCGAAGCTGTAGCTGCCGGTTCCGAGATCCGACAGCGACACCGTGAACACGATATCCGGGTCGGTCAGCAGCGTCGGCGTGGTGCCGGTATAGCCGGCCAGCGCGCCGTCGATGGTGGTGAACTGGATCGCAACGCCGTTGGAGAACAGCGCGGTCGTTGCGCCGCCTGGGTCATGTCCGACGATGGTATGAACGCCGTCGACCGGCGCGAACTGAACCGAACGGTCGATGCCGTTGGGGCCGCCGTTGGCCGCGTCGGCGCCCCAGGCGATGCCGAGCGCGATATCGGTCAGGGTGTGGGTGGCGGCGGCTTCTTCCAGGCCCTGCAGCGCCGGCCCACCGGCGGTGAGGGTCGAATCCAGGACATTGACGCTGAAGGTCTGGTCGACGGTGTCGCCGTCGCTGTCGGTCGCGCGTGCGGTAAACGTCAGCGCGATGCTGCTGTCGCTGCCGGCGCCGATGTTGTCGAGATTGCCGAACAGCGTGAAGCTGAAGCTGCCGTTGTCGGCGTCGGACAATTGCACCGTGAACACGGCGGCACCGCCCACGCCTGCGGTCGCGGTCAAGAGCTGGCCGTCGGTCGACAGACCATAGGTGATGGCAATGCCGTTCGAAGTCAGGCCGAGGTCGGCCAGCGCCGTCGTCATATCCGCGGCGAAGGCCACCGAGCGGTCGTGCGGCCCCGCGCCCGGCGTTGGGTTGTTGTCGTCCGAGTTCCAGTCGATGTTCAGCGAACCCGTCGTCGCGATAGCCGCCTCGCCGGGGATCTCGGCCACAGTCTCCGGAACCGTCGCCGTACCGACGGTGCCGACGGTCGGGACGTCATCGGTGACATGCACCGTGAAGCTTGCCGGCGCCGTGGTGTCGCCGTCGCTGTCGGTCGCGATGAAGGAGAAGCTCAGCGGCTGGTCGTTGGCGCCGGCGCCCGTTGGGTGGTCGAGATTGTCCAGAAGTGTGAAGCTGTAGCTGCCGTTGCCGGCGTCGGACAATTGCACCATGAAGATGGTCCGCGTGGCGTCGCCCTCGCCGGCCGATGCCGTCAGGATCTGGCCGTCGGCCGAAAGATCATAGCTGATGGTGACGCCGTTGGAGGTCAGCCCGAGCGCGGCCAGCGTCGTCAGCGTATCCGTGGTGAAGGCGACGGAGCGATCGTGCGGCCCGGCTCCCGGCGTCGGGTTGCTGTCGTCCGAGCTCCAGTCGATGTTCAGCGACGCCCCGGCGGTCGCGGTGATGAAACTGTTGGCGTCGCTGACCGGCTTGAGCGCGAACACCAGGAAGGGGCCTTCAGACGGAGGCAGATCGGGGAAGCCGGACAGCGTGCTCTCGACCACGGTCTCGATCGCCGATCGGGCCGCTGACCACCGGCACGGTATCGTGGACGGTTGCGGTAAGCGTGCCCGTGACCGGGTCGCCGTCGCTGTCGGTGGCGGTGAAGTGGAACGAAAGATCGATGGATTCGAAGGCCTGCGCGCCGCTGTCGTGATCGAGCGGCTGGTACTGGGTGATGACGTAGCTGCCGCTGTCGCTCGAATCCGACAGCGACACGACGAAGACGACGCTGGGCGAGACGTGCGGGCCCTCGTCGCCGCTGCCCGCCAGTGCCCGGCAGGGCGGCACCACGGTGCCGGTGTAGGCCAGCAGCACCGTGCCGTTGTCCAGCAGGGCGTAGTGCACGACCTCGCCGAACGAGGTCAGGGTCGCGATGGTGCCGGTGGTGTCGCCGGCATGGCCGGTCGCCGAGACCAGCGCATCGGCAAACACCACCGAGCGGTCGCCGGTGTGGCCGCCGTGGTCGCCGACACGCCGCCGTCAACGTGATCGTTGAAGCGGTCGGCGCCCCAGGAAATCCCGAGCGAACCGGTCTGGCTCAGGAACGAAAAGCTGTGCGGCAACGGATCGGTCAGCGCCGAATGGGTCTCGTTGGCGGCAACGATCACCGGGGTGTCGTCGCTGACGTTGACATGGATGGTGGCGGTCGCCGGAACGCCGGTGCTGTCGCTGGCGATGACGCTGACGCTGAGGTTCAGCGTGTCGTCAGTGCCCGGGATCGGATGGTCCAGCGGCCGCAGCAGCGTGAAGGTGTAGGTGCCTTCGACGGTAGAGTTGGCATCGAGCGAGATCGTGAACACCTGGTTGGCAGCAATGGCCGGATCGTTGCCGACATAGCCGATCATCAGCGGCAGGCCGCCGGCGGTGGTGACGAACAGGTGAACCGGCAGCGCATCCGAGGTCAGGCTGGTCAGGCTCGATTGATCGGCCGCGAATGAAAAGCTGCGACCGGTGGCGGTGGGGCCGAAATTGACGTGCAGCGAACCGGTGACGATCACCGGACCCGCGGCATGGCCAGGCGCGCCCGGATTGCCGCCGGCAAGGCTGTCTTCGGCGATATTGGCAACGTCCACCACGCCAACGACTGGATTGTTGTTGGGCGTCTGCTGGTTCGACGCGGTGAAGGACGATCCGGCGGTCTCGGCGCCCAGCAGATCCAGCGCGGTGAATGTCGACAGCGCATCGACGGTGGGATCGCCGAAATGCGCGCCCGCGGTCGGGCCGGTGCCACCGGCGGCCGGCAGCACCGACTGATCGGTGGTGATGGGAAACAGCGAAGCGAACTCGTCGCCGGTCAACATCCGGTCCGGCGCCATCTCGAAGCGTCACGTCAGGCAGCGGATGACCGGAGGCGTCGAACACCGGATCGACGGTGACGGTCGACTGATTGTCGAACAGCACGATCAGCTTGTCGCCGACGCGCACGAAGGTCAGCTTCTCGCTGCCGACATCGCTGAAATCGAGTTGGGTCTGGCCGTCGAGATGAACCGTGGCGGCCTGGCCGTTCTGTGGTTTTTCCAGCTTCAGATTTTTCGGCGTGACGATCGCCTGCAGCGCATTGGTCTCGGACGATCCGGACAGTTGAGCCAGCAACACAGGTGCGTTCATCGCCGAAAACCTCGCGCTCGTGACGGCCTCACTGGAGCCGTCCTGCGAGGGTTAAAACATTATTAAAAGACGCCGTGTGGTGTTCGCCACTGAATTTTCCAATATTTTGACACACTAGGTAAATCTAGAAATCGCGCGACCGCTAATAATGGTACATATCGATGGTTATATACTTTCTTAGATAAGTAATTCATACGGAACTCAACTATTAATATTGGAACCAAAGGAATATTATTTGTACATATTTGTATTGTTCTCACGAATTGTTTCTGAAAATACCTTCATGTTTCGAGCGCTGGCCGCGATAACTAAAGTTCCATCGGAGGGTACTTATTTGCATGCAAAGTGTTGCTGTCCGTGACGCGGCATCTCGAAAAGCCGCAAAAATTGCATGCAAAAATTTCCGGGAAACCCACGCAAAAAGTTCCAGGACCTGCGCCGAAATTCTCAGCCGCAGCCGTCGTCACTGCGCCGCGAGCTTCTCGCGCAGCGCGGTCAGCACCGTCAGGTCGCCGGCGCGCTTGCCGGCCTTGTCCTTGAGCGATCGATCGGCGCCGCGGGCGAGCAGCACATCGACGATGCCGGCGCGGCCGCCTTCGGCGGCGGTCATCAGCGCGGTGCGGCCGCGGTTGTCGCGGTCGTCGACATGGGCGCCGCTGTCCAGCAGCAACTGGACGATCCGGATCGACTCGGCTTCCGGCGCCGCCTCGTCGGGGCCGCTGGCCCACATCAAGAGAGTGAGGTCGTTGGCGTAGCGGGCGTTGACGTCGATATGGCGCGCCAGCAACCGCTTCACCACGTCGAAGCGCGCCGCCGCCGCCGCGTAGACGATCGGCGTCTTGCCGGTCTGGTCGGGTTCGCGGTCGCCGGCGCCGCGCCCAAGCAGCGCTTCGACGAGATCGTCATTGCCGCGGAATGCCGCCGCGGACACCGGGGTGACCCCGCTGCGCCCGGGCAGGTTGACGTCCGCGCCGCGTTCGATCAGCCGCAACGCCACCGGCGTGCGGTTGTTTTCCACCGCCAGGTACAGCGCGGTGGCGCCGGCAAGGTTGCGGGCATCGATCGGCGCACCGCGCCCGAGCAGCAGGTCGACGGTCGGCAGATGGCCGAACCGCGCCGCATGGCTGAGCGGCCTGGCGCCGAAACGGTCGCGCGCATCGACCGATGCGCCGTGGTCGATGAGATCCGTCACGAGGCCAGTGCAGTTGGCATCCACCGCCGAAAACAGCGTCAGCGACACCTCGATGGCCGAGATGCGCGGCTTGATGTCTTCATAGCGCCTGACGATGTCGAGGCAGGAAGCCGGTTCAGCACGCGCCGGCAACGTCGCACCCGCCACGGCAAACAGCAGAGAACCGCAAAAGGCCAATTGTCGGTGCACGTGCTTTCTCCCGGATTTTCATTATCATTTTGCTTAGATGGCAGGATGCCATGGCGGCGGGTCGATGCCAAGGCATCCCGCCTTTCCACAACCCGTCAGTTGGCGCAGGCCCGGTTGGCCGCGGTGGGGACCGCGAGGAACGTGATGGTGGCAGGCGCGAACATCACCGTCCCGGCCGGCGTTGCAACGCCTTTCAGCGGCGGCAGATCGCCAGTGTCGTCGAGCGCCAGCGCGGTGCCGTTGAGCCGGACGCTGCCGTCCTCGAGATTCACCGCCTCCAGCGTGTAACGCCGCGTCGCGTTCGCCAGGGCGAGGTCATGGGACGCGTCGCGATCGGTGTTGATGACGAGCAGCGCGACGCCGCCGGAGAACCCACGCTGGCAATGGGCATAGACATGCAGACCCCCGGCCGCCGGCACGCCGGAATCGAGCACGCGGCTTCCCATCAGCTGCCGCCACAGCAGCGCGCCCCAGTAATTCGGCCGCGGTGCAAACGTGTTCTCGTCGAGCAGGCCGTAGTCGCTCGCCGCCAGGGTATTGTGCATCATCACCTGCACATCCGACCTGGCGAGCCGGCCGAGCTGATCGAGATAGCGGAAGGTGTCGAGAAAAGTCGCGGCCCTGCGGTCGCCGCCGCAAGCCGCCTGCGCGGTTTCGGTCAACCAGATCGGCTTGCCGGGTTCGAACCGGTCGCGAAGCGCCTGGTAGAACGCCAGCGTCTTGTCGGTTCGCGCCAGCCACTGTTCGGAAAGCGCGGCCTCGGGCGAACTCGCGCCGGTGCAGCGTTCCGACAGCGCGCCGTAGTGATGGTAGGAGATCGCATCGAGGCCGGAGCGGGACGCGGCGATCAACGCCGATACCATGGCGGTATCGCCGGCCGTACCGGGGCCGAGGATCTTCATGCCGGGGGCGGCCCGCCGCGCCAAAGCATGGAACCGGATGAAGTCGCGGCCATAGGCGGCGGCATCATACCCCGGCGGTGCGCCGCTGATGTCGACGAGATCCGGTTCGTTGATGAACTCGGCAGCGGCGATCCGGCCGCCGACCGCGCGGGTGTAGCCGAGCAGGCGGCGCGCCTGGTCCGGCGTCCAGCCGCCGGCCGCATCGCGCGTGCCTGCGCTGATAGCAAAGGAAGTCACGAGCCGGGCGTCGACCGCGTGCGCAAACTCCACCACGCCGCGCCACTGCGCGCGGGTCAGCACACCTTTGAAGCCGGCCGGCGGCGCCGCCGGCGGATGATCGGTGTCGGCAAACCAGGTGGTGTTGGCCCAGGTGCCGCTGACCCGCAGATAGGCCGGCGCCAGCGCCGCGGCGAGCTTGCGCAAGCGTGGGTTGCCGAGATCGATCGGCGGCCGGTAGGCGAACAGGTCCGGCCTGGCGGCGGCGGGCGCGGCAGCCGGCTCGCGGCCGTAAGGCCGCCAGAACCGTCCGCCGGTGACTTCGACCATTTCGATATTGTAGGATTGAAAGCGCGCATCCACGCTGCCGATCAGCGGCAATCGCGCCAGGTTCACCGGGGCGTCGGCAAACGCGGTCGAGGCCGCCAGCAGCAACGCCGGAACTGCGAGGGTTTTAAATCGTCCGTTGTTCGATGCCATGGCGGGACAGCCTACAGGACAACCGCGGGCCGTGGATCACTCCGCGCCAGATGTCTCCGGTGCGTGTTGCTCGTTTTCTTGCACGCGTTGTCGCAGCCGCGACGCGGTCAGCACCAGCAGGCCGGCGCCGGCCACCGACCAGCACGCCACCGGCGCCCAGTGCAGCAGCGGGGCATAGTCCGGCAGCCGCTGCAGTCCGCCGGCGACGGCGGCCAGCCGCGCGAAGGTGGCCAGCGCCAGCGCGGAGAACACCAGGCCCACCACCTTGCCCTGCGCGCCGGCCTCGCCGATCGCCAGCGCCGCGGAGACCGCGCTCATCAGCATGCAGCCCCACGCCGCACCGGCGATGAACTGGGTGGCAATCAGCGTGTTGAGGTTTCCGGCCAGTTCGGCGCCGAGCACCGCTCCCGCGCCGAGCAGCCCCGCCACCCCCATCACCACCAGGCCGCCACGGTGCTTGGTGACGACGCTGGCCGGGAACAGGGCGATGTTGAAGCCGATCCAGAACACCGGCATCAGCCACGTGAGATCGGCGGGGCTGACGAAGCGCAGGAACATCGGCATGCTGTTGACGCTGAAATGCAGTTGATAGCCGAGCGCCAGCACCACCATCGAGGCGATGAACAGCACCGGCACCCGGCCGAACGGCTTGGCGCCGCCGGCCGGTTTTGACGGCGCCGGCGGTGCGCGCGAGATCAGCCCGCGCTCCACCGCCGACAGGGCCAGCGCGGTGACCAATAACACCGCGCTGGAAATCAGGAACGGCAGCCGCGGATTGCGGTCGCGCAGCATCGCGCCGAGATAGGGCGACAGCGCGCCGGCGATGCCGTAGCCGAGCATCACCAGCGCTGCCAGATACGGCACCGACGGTTTCGCCGCGTACCTGCCCAGCAGCGTCAGCGGCGGCGCGCGCAGCGCCGAGGACGTCGCGGTCCAGATCACGATCAGCGCAAGCAGGAGGATCCAGCCGTTCGGTCCGGCGCCGCCGACAAACGGCATGGCCACGAACGCCGCGCAGGAGATCGCGGTGAGCGCCGCGACCACGACCCCGAGCCGGCCGACCACGGGAGCGATACGGTCGGCGGCGACGCCCATGGCGGTATCGGTGACGGTGAAGATCAGTTGATCCATCATCAGGATCAGGATCACCGTGAACGGCGCCATCCCGACTTCCGCGGCCAGCCGCGGCAGGTAGATCAGGTAGACGGTCCAGCCGAGCGTCAGCGCGAGTTGCACGATGCCGAGATAGACGCCGGCCCTGCTGCCGCCCGTCGTCGCCGCTTCCGCCGCCGGCATGTCGGAGCTCCTGTTGTCGGTCACGACCAGGATAGGCCGGAGCCGGCGTCGTTGCAAAGCAACCGCAACCCGTCAGCTCGGCATCAGGTCTCCGATCCGCACGAAGCCGAACCGGGGGTGTCCGAAAGGCGAGTTTGCGCGGCTATTTCGCGGTTCCGTCGCAGCCCGAGTGATCGACGACGCAAGCGGCGCGCCGTCCCTTTCCCGCGGTCTTTTCACACTGTGCCAGGGCCTGGGCTTCCGCGCTGTGCAAATCGTCGGCGATCGCCCATCCCACCCCCGGCGTTCCGGCCTGCGGATCTTCCGACACCGCGACACACTGGTCGTGGAAGGTGCCGATGACGGCGCAGATCGCCCGCGCCTGCGACGACTTGTTGCTGGCCGGCTCCTTGCAGGTTTTCAACGCGTCGGCGCTGGCCTCCTCCATGGTGGCCTTGCCGGTCGAATAGGCGTAGGCAAAGCCCTGTTTGGCGACATTTTTTGGTACTCCGACCGCCAGCGCGCCTGCGGCCGCGGCGGGATCGGGCGACAGGATGGCGCCGATCAGCAAAGCCAAATACAGCAACGCTGGAATGATCGTGTTCGCGCGCGTCAATCGACGTCGACATGCCGGTCGCCCCTGTTGTCCCCGTCGGCCGGAAAATCCCGGCCGCGTCTATTCGCAATAGGTCTTGCCGCCGAACGAAAAACATTTGCCGGCACCGCCGCCGGCGCGGCGCGGCTGCCGGCGCTTCCTGACGCGCTTCACGCGGCTTCGGCGCCGACTTCGCGCTCGCGCCGCTTCTCGCACTCGCCGCTTGAATTGAGGAACGAACCGCTGCCGCAGCTGATCGCGACGCAGCGGTCGCCCTCGACGCGCTGTCCCTTGGCGCAGATCAGCGGACATACACGGTCGGTCCTGGTGCGGACGGCGTCGAGCGCATCGAGGCTGGCCAACTGGACATTGAGCTCGGTGTGGGCATTCTTGTTGAACAGCTCCAGCGCATGTTTCGAATCGGAATTCCAGTTGCCGTCGACATTGCCGCTGTTGCAGCCGACCCGCTTCAGATGTGCCTGCAACAGCCGCGCGATGTCGGCCGGATCCATTTGCGGCGGCGCGGGAGGCGCCGGAGTTGCCGGAGCCGGCTCCGTGGCGGGGGTCAGCGAGGCCTGCTGCTCGGCCTTGGGTTTCGCGTCCCGCTTGGCTTGCTCGACCTGGACCTGCGCCTCGGCGACGGCCTGGCGCTTGGCATCTTCGACTTGGCGCCGCGCGTCTTCCGCCTGCTGCTGGGCGACTGCGGCCGCATGTTTCGCCGCTTCCAGTTCCTTCTGGGTCTGCTCGGCAACCTGGCGCCGGGCTTCCTCAAGATCCTTCTTGGCCTGCTCCGACAATTTCTGCTTGGTCTCGAGCGCCTGGCGGGCGTTCTGTTCCTCGAGCTGCTTGCGCAGTTCGTCGGCCTTCTGCGCCGCCTGTTGCTCGGCCTCGCGCCGGGCGTCGTCGGCCTTGGCCTTGCTCTGCTCGGCGGCCGTCAGCTTGCTGGTCTGGGCCCGGGCCAGATTGGCGTAGAACCCGCTGCCGTGGGCCGAAAGGAACGATTCCCAGGCTTCCTTGGTGCCGATCTGGGCGGCGAGTTCGTAGTCGACCCGCGCGTCGGCGTCCGGGTCGACGGGTTTCGCCACCTGCGGAACCAGGGCCATGGTGTCGCCGCCCAGCGATGCGTAGACATACGGCTCCTGGCGGTTGTTGGTTATCTTCAGCACGTCGTCGCGCACCCGGCCGAAGGCGAGCCGAAGATCGAGGCCCGGCTCCGCGATATACTTGATCAGGGCGGTGGCAAACGGACTGTTGTCGCCGTTGCCGTCACTCGCCACCGCGCCGGCCTTGGCCGCGAACGCAATCACCGTATCCGACATCGCGGGTTCGACCCGCGCCAGGCCGCGCCCGATCGAGCGGGTGGCGGTCGAGCGTTTCATGGTCCTGGTGAATGGATTTTCCCGGCAGGCATCGAGAATGACAAGCCTCAGCCGCTTCGCCGGCTCGAGCGCCTTGAGGACGCGGTCGAGCGAAATCGTCTCGTCCTCGATGTCGAAATCGCTCAGCAGTCTCGCATCCGCGGGTACCAGATAATTGGTACCATCCACTTCGATGCCATGACCGGCGTAGTAGACCACGGCGACGTCGGCGTCGCTGGAGAGATCGGAAAAGTCGCGCAGCGCGCGCCGCAGCTCGGTGATCCCGGGGTCGCGCTGGTTGGTGACCACATCGAACCCCGCCTTCTTGAACAGCGCCGACATCGCGTCGGCGTCGCGCGCGGGATTGGGCAGTCGGGCTACCTGCTGGTATTTCGACACGCCAATGACGAGCGCAACGCGCTTGGCCGCGGAGGCGGGCTCGGCGGCGGAGCACAGGAAAACCGCAAAAAGCAATAGCAGTGCGTAGCGCACAGAAAAGGCCCAAATATGCTCAAGACCCGATTGATAGCAACGGGATACCCGGTTCGCAACAAGGTTCATGCCGCAAGGCTAACGGCCGGCCTCCAATTTTGTGGGCGGCCGGTTGAGGCGGAAACGCGGGCTGTGTTCTGGCCATCGGCCGGCGGGAAACACGGGTTCCGGACCGCAACCGCGGCGCCGGGTTCGAGGTTGCGATCAAGCGTCGGGAAACACCTCAGGATGCGAAGGCGTTGCCTTCGCGAATCGAACAGCTGACCCCCGAAACCTGGGGCTTGCCGGTCGCGGTGAAGGTCACGCCATTGAGGCCTTTCCAGACCCGCGCCTTTCCGCTCTCGGATCCGACGATCATGTCCGCCGTGCAACTCTGAAACGAGGGGTCGAACGAGATGGTCAGCATGTTGGCGCCGCTGATCACCTTGACCACACCGACCAGTTTGTTGCCCGCGAAGTGAACGCCGCCGCCGCTGTCGGGGCTGAATTCCTTCTGGTCCGCGCCGCCTTTGGCCTGCCGGGAGACCTTTTGAAACAGCCTGCCCTGGCTGCTGACGTAAATGTTTCGATCGATCCGTCGTGACTGTACCCTCTCGGTTCCATCGGGCCATCTGGCCGGAACGCTGACACTCATCTCGACATGGATGGTCTTGTTCAGGAGTTGCGGCGGCGCGGCCTGGACCGCGGTGCCGAACATGCCAGCAAGTAAGATTACGGCCGACGATTGCGCCAGAACCAGCCAACGATTCATTGTCGATCCTCCTCGCGGAATTGGAAATAGATTTGATGTCAAAGCGGGCTTGCGGCCCGGCGCGATCATAGCAACCGGCAAATCGGCCGGGAAGACGCCGCCGGGAAAAACGACGATGGCCTCAGGCTTCAGTAGCTGAAGCAGTCGCCGCATCTGCCGCGTCATACCCGGGTTCATACCCCATTTGAGGTATGAACTCGGGCTGGCCCTATGTCGCTTTGCGAAATGTCAGATTGATCCGCTGCCGGCCCAGCACCGGATGCTCGCCGTCGGCGAGTGGCGCGACGCCGTGAAACGCCAACCGCGCCGGGCCGCCCCACACCACGATGTCGCCGTGCTCCAGCCGGTGGCGCTGCGGCTTGTCGCTGCGCTTGAGCCCGCCGAACAGGAAGGTCGCGACCAGGCCCAGCGACACCGAGACGATGGGTGCCGCAAAATCCTGCTCGTCCCTGTCCTGGTGCAACGACATTTTCGCACCCGGCTGATAGCGGTTGATGAGGCAGGCATCCGGCGCAAAACCATCGAAGCCGCCCTCTTCCGCCGCGCGTTGCGCCAGATCGCGGAAGCACGCCGGCATCGCCGGCCAGGACTTTCCGGTTTCGGGATCGATGGCATCGTAGCGGTAACCGCTGCGGTCGGTGACCCAGCCTTTGCCGCCGCAGTTGGTCATGGCCACCGACATCGTGTGTCCGCCCGGCGTCACCATGTGGCGAAACGGCGCCTGCGCCACGATTTCGCGCAGCGCGGCCATCAGTTCGGCTTCGATCGGCCTCGCGAAGCCGCGCAGCAGCATGGCGCCTTCCGCAATTATTTCCCGCGGCGGACGGAGGTCGTGAACATCGGCAAACAGATCAGCGGTCAAGGCGGTCGCACTCACCTGCGGGCGTCAATGGCGCTGGCCCGAAGCAATCATTTGTTTCCTCAATTCGCGTTTGCTGACGGATGAAATATCCAGACATCTTTGCGTGAGGGTGAGCCAAAGCCAAGGCATAAATCGGCGATCGAACTTTCGTGCGCTTACCGGTGTTCATCTGGCGTCGTGGAAGATCACGCCCAGGGTGTGGCGGTGGCCGGACCGGATACGGCTGACGCCGTGGCGCAGGTTGACCCGATAGAATCCGCGCGTGCCCTGCACCGGGCGGTGGTGCACGGCAAACGCCACCGCGTCGCCCTGGCGCAGCGGCACCACCTCGGGGCGTGACTGCATGCGGGGCCGCTGTTCGGTCAGGACGAATTCGCCGCCGGTGAAATCCACCCCCGGCTCCGACAGCAGGATCGCCACCTGCAGCGGAAACACGTGCTCACCATAGAGATCCTGGTGCAGGCAATTGTAGTCGCCGGCGCCGTATTGCAGCAGCAGCGGCGTCGGTTTGGTCTGGCCGGCGGCGTGGCAGCGCTCGAGAAACGCTTGGTGGCGTTCGGGATAGCGGATGTCGATGCCCATGGTCGCGTTCCAGCGGTTCGCGACATCGCGCAGCGGCGGGTACAGCGCGGTGCGCAACTCGGCCAACGGTTCGGGGAGCGGATGAGCAAAGTATTTGTACTCGCCGCGGCCGAACCCATGTCGGCCCATCACCACGCGGCTGCGGAAGCGGCTGTCGTCGCCATAGAGCGCCGCCAGCGCCTGACAGTGTTGCGGCGTCAGCAAACCTTCGATGACGGCGCAGCCCTGCGTGTCCAGTTCGTTGCCGACGCCGTCCCAATCGATGGCGTCGAGGCGAACGGCGACCGCGGACGGCGTGGCGCCATGGTCTCGCTTTTGTTTCACCGCAGTCATCGCGCCGCCTCCCGCGCCAGCAGCGCCCGTTTGCGTGCGACACCCCAGCGATAGCCGGACAGCGCGCCGTCGCTGCGGACCACGCGGTGGCAGGGTATCGCCACCGCGATGCGGTTGCCGGCGCAGGCCTGCGCCACCGCGCGAACCGCCCTCGGCGAACCGATCCGCGCCGCCACCGCGGCGTAGCTTGCGGTCGAACCCAGCGGGATTTCGCGTAACGCCCGCCAGACCCGGCGTTGAAACGCGGTGCCGAAAATGTCCAGCGGCCAGTCGAGTCCCGAAGCCGGCGCGTCGACAAATTCGATTACCCTGGCGACCAGCGACGCCATCTCGCTGCCGCCAGCGGCGATCGCATGGCGCGGAAACCGGCCGTGCAGATCGTCGGTAAGCGCCTCCGGATCGTCGCCGAGCAGGATGGCGCAAATGCCCCTGGCCGATGTCGCCACCAGCACCGATCCGAGCGAGCATTTGCCCAGCGCAAAGCGCGGCGTCGCATCGATCGGGCGGGAGACTGCCGGCAAATCCGGCTTGCAGCGCTTGCAGGCGCGGAAACCGGCCTGCTCGGCCTCGGCGCAGGAGGCGTGAAAGGCGACGTTCTTGCGCAGCGCCGGGCGCGCCTTGCAGGATGGCCGGCAATAGACCCCACTGGTCCGCACCGAATAATAGAACTGCCCGTCGGCGTTGGCGTCGCGCGCCACCACCGCCGCCCACCGCGTCTCGTCGGCTGTGGCAGGCGCGGCCCGCCGTTCAGATGTTTCAGCGTGCGTAATCATGATGCCGTCCTTTCGGTAAGTCCGGCTCAAAATTGCAAATTCGGGATCGTCAGAACCACCCGATTTCCGACACCCAAAACGCTGGCGGTCAGCACGCGGATCACGGTTTCCATGCCGGCCGCCAGCTCAAAGATCCGGCGGTCCGATCCGCCGGATGCCGCCAGCATCAGGCCGACCGGCGCCTCGCCCTCGCGGTGCGCCGGCAGCGAGATCGCGCAGCCGTCGATCATGTTGATCAGGGTGCAGTTGCGCAGCGCCAGGATGTTGGATCTGGCAAAGGCCTTGTCGTCGGCCATGTCGGCGATTTTCGGCGGCGTGATCGCCGCGGTCGGCAGCACCAGCGCGTCATAGGGCGCAAGCCGCGCATCGGTGCGCTCGATCAGCGATTTGCGCGCCTTGACGAGATCGATGTAGTCGGCGGCGCTCTGGCCCTCGCCGCGCAGGATCCGCGACGAGACGCGCGGATCGTAGACGTCGCCCTTGGCGGTCAACAGGTAGCGATGCCAGGCGTAACTTTCCGCCGCGGCGAAGCCGCCCTTGGCGCTCATCGGGGCGACGTCGAGGAACTCGGGAACCGCCATCCGCTCGATCACGGCACCCTGCTTCGCCAGGGTTTGCAGCGCGCGTTCGAATGTCATGGCGACCGCGTCGTCGAGTTCGTCGAGCGCCACTGTTGTCGGCACCACAAGCCGCATGCCCTTGATCGAACGCGGCTGCAGCGGCCGGATCGGCTCACCGGCCAGCACCGCATCGAGCACGGCGCAGCAGCCGACGCTGCGCGCCAGCGGTCCAAAGCTGTCCAGCGAGAACGACAACGGCACGCCGCCGTCGAGCGGCACCCGGCGCTGGGTCGGCTTGTAGCCGACGATGCCGTTGAACGCCGCCGGGATCCGGCACGAGCCGCCGGTGTCGGTACCCAAGGCGCCGTAGGCCATGCCGTCGGCCACCGACACCGCCGCACCCGACGACGAGCCGCCCGGCACGTGGCCGACGCTGCGCTGCCAGGCGCCCTTCGGCGTGCCGAAATGCGGATTGATGCCGATGCCGGAATAGGCGAACTCGGTCATGTTGGTGCGGCCGATCACCACGAAGCCGGCGCGGCGCAGCCGCGCCACCACGGTGGCGTCGGCCGTCGCTGCGGCTGAATCCTCCAGCGCGCGCGAACCGGCGCGGGTGACCTGGCCGGCGATGTCGAACAGATCCTTGATCGAAACCGGAATGCCCGCATAGGGCGACGGCGCCGCCCTGGCCGCGCGCAGGGCGTCCATCGCCTCGGCCGCTGCGATAGCGGCTTTCGCGTCGACATGGATGAAGCTGCGCGCGCCTTCGCCGTCCGGATCGGCGATGCGCTCCAGACAGCCATCGACCAGCTTGCGCGCAGTGGTGCGGCCGGCGGCGAGGTCTTCGGCCAGCGTGGCGAGGGTGGATTTGTCTTTCATGGCGGCCAATTCCGGTTCGCGGTATTTGCGCCGACGGTGCCGGAAAATCGCCGCCAAGCCAAGCGCATTGCTGCGCTGCGCGGATTCGCTGGACCGTTGACGCCGGCCAGTTCAATGTCGCATCAAGACCATAACCAGCCGGCGCCTTCGGGGCCTTCAGGGAGACAGCGTCCACCATGGCCGAACCCGTGCGCGCACGACCAAAGCCGACACCCGAAACCCAGCATTTCTGGGATGGCACCAAAGCCCATGAACTGCGTCTGCAGCGCTGCGACGCCTGCGCCAATGTCTACTTCCCGCCGCGGCCGTTCTGTCCGGCGTGCGCCTCGCGCGCGGTCAGCATGTTCAAGGCCAGCGGCAAGGCGACGCTCTACAGTTACGTGATCCACCACCGCCCGGTGCCGGGTTTCACGCCGCCCTACGCCATCGCCGTGGTCGAACTGGAGGAAGGCCCGCGGATGATGAGCAACATTGTCGATTGTCCGCAGACGCCGGAGGCGCTCGAACTCGACATGAAGCTCGAGGTCAAGTTCGAGAAGCTCGACGACGCGATCACCCTTCCCTTGTTCCGTCCAGCGAGGGGCTGAACCCATGCGCAGGAACCAGGTTGCCGTGGTCGGCGCCGCCGAAACCACCGAACTCGGCGTCATCCCCAACGTGTCGCAGATCCAACTGCATGCCGACGCGGCGCTGAACGCCATCGCCGACGCCGGGCTGAAACTTTCCGACATCGACGGCTTTGCCACCGCAGTGGAAGCCCCGCAGCAGATCGCGCACTACCTCGGCATTACGCCGACCTGGGTCGACGGCACCTCGGTGGGCGGCTGCTCGTTCATGCTGCACGTCCGCCACGCCGCCGCCGCCATCGAGGCCGGGCTATGCAAGACCGTGCTGATCACCCACGCCGAAAGCGGCAAGTCGAATATCGGCCGCACCCCGCGCCTGATCGGCCCCGACAGCCTCAACGGCCAGTTCGAACTGCCCTATGGCGTGTCGACCCCGGCCAGCATGTTTCCGATTCCGGTGCTGCGCTACATGAAGACCCACGGCATCACCCACGAGCAGATCGCCATGGTGGCGGTGGTGCAGCGCGAATGGGCAGCAAAAAATCCGCGCGCCACCATGAAGGCGCCGATCACGGTCGAAGACGTGCTCAACTCGCGGATGATCGCCTATCCGTTCCGGATCCTGCAATGCTGCCTCGTCACCGACGGCGGCGGCGCGCTGATCCTCACCAGCGCCGACCGCGCAAAAGACTTTCCGCGCAAGCCGGTCTACATCCTCGGCACCGGCGAAAGCGTCGAGACGCCGATGGTCAGCCAGATGCAGACTTTTAACTCCTCGCGCGCCTTCAAGGTCGCAGGTCCCCTCGCCTTCAAGGAAGCCGGCATCGCCCACAAGGATGTCGATCACCTGATGATCTACGACGCCTTCGCCCATCTGCCGCTCTATGGCCTGGGTGACCTCGGCTTCATGCCGCATGAAGAGACCGGAAAGTTCATCGCCGACGGCAACACCCGTCCCGGCGGCAAGTTGCCGCTCAACACCAATGGCGGCGGCTTGAGCTACATGCATTCGGGCATGTACGGCATGTACGCGCTGCAGGAGAGCGTGCGGCAGATGCGCGGCACCGCGCCGGCGCAGGTCAGCGGCGCCAAAATCTCGGTGTGCCATGGCGTCGGCGGCATGTTCGCAGCCAGCGGCACCATCATCTTCACCAACGAGCGCTGACTTCAGCGTTCCGGCCGCATCTCGTCCAAACGGTCGGTACGGCGCACCGTCGGGACCAGCACCCAGCAGCCGAGCGCGGCCATTATAGCGACGCAGCCGCCGACCACGACGGCGGGCACGCCGCCGATCGCGTAGGCCAGCAGGCCGGACTCGAATTCGCCGAGGTCGTTGGATGCGCCTGTCGTCACCGAATGCACGGCCGCCACCCGTCCCTGCATGCCGTCGGGCGTGCTGGTTTAAATCATGGCGTTGCGCGTCACCATGCTGACGGCGTCGCTGGCGCCCAACACCACCATCAGCGCGAGGCCGATGGTGATGTCGCCGTTCAGGCCGAACGCCACCGTGGTCAGCCCGTAGATCGCCACCGCCGCCAACAGCCGCGGGCCGACATGGCGCCGGATCGGGTAGCGCGTGAGAATGGCCGCCATCACGAGCGCGCCGGCGGCGTCCGCCGTGCGCAGCGCGCCCATGGCCCAGGCCCCGGCGTGGAAAACCTCGGTGACATAGAATGGCAGTAACGCGGTGGCGCTGCCGAACACCACGGCGACGAAATCGAGACCCATGGCGGCCATGATCCTGGGCCGCGACCAGATGAAGCCGAAGCCGCCCAGCACCATCGCCAGATCCGGCCGGGCACGCGTGATCCCCCTGGCGCGCTGCGGTCCCAGCCGCGCCGCCGCCGCCAGCGCCAGGCAGGCGCAGGCGCCGCTCGCCGCAAATGGTATTCCATACCCCAGCGGAAGCAGCAGGCCGCCGATGGCAGGGGCGGCAATGGCCGCCGTCCCCTGCACCAGACTGGCCGCCGCGATCACGCTGCTTAACATCGCAGGCGACGCCAGGTTCGGCACCATGGCCTTGCTGGCCGGCTGGGCGAAAGCCCGGGCGATGCCCTGGATCGCCACGACAGCGTAGATCGGCCAGATCAACGTACCAAAACTCAGCACGCCGAGTGTCGCGGCGCAGCCGGCCATGGTGGCGGCGGCAGCCAACATGATGTGCCGGCGGTCGAGGCGATCGGCCACGATGCCGGTGAGCAGCGACAGCACGATGGACGGCAGGAAGCTTGCGAGACCGACGAGACCCAGCGCCAGGGTGCTGTGGGTGCGCTGGAAGATCTGCCACGCCAGCGCCACGGTCAGGATCTCCTGCGCGGCAACCCAGAACAGGCGCATGGTGGCGAAGGTGCGAAAACGGCCGACCTGCCACGGACTGGATGCGGCGTCCGTCGTCGGTGATGGGCGGATGTCGGGAGTGGAGACGGACATGGGAGGCTACAACCCCGGTTGCGCCTCAGCCGCCCGGAGAAATCCAGCCAGCTCACTGCCGCGAATAGCCTTCATAGCGGTACGGTGCCGATGCCGTCAACGCGCGCCGGACGCATGCCCGTTAGCCGTTCCCTCATTGCCCGGCCTGAGCGCGCCATCTATCGTCTCGTGAAAAGCGGATCGATGCGAGTAACAGAGGACTGGAACATCATGGCGCAGGCAAAATCACTCGAAGGAAAGGTCGTCATCGTGACCGGCGCGGGACGCGGCATCGGGCGGGAGATCGCGCTGTTGGCCGCGGCCGAAGGCGCCAAAGTGGTGGTCAACGATCCCGGCGTCGCCGCCGACGGCTCCGGCGCCAACGCCGCGCCGGCGGAAGAAGTGGTGAGCGAGATCAAGCAGCGCGGCGGGACGGCGGTGGCCAATTTCGAGACCGTGGCGGAGGCCGTTCCGGCCAGCAGGATCGTCAAGGCGGCGATCGACAGCTTTGGGCGGCTCGACGGCGTGGTCAACAATGCCGGCATCCTGCGCGACGCGATCTTCCACAAGATGAGCATCGACGCCTTCGAATCGGTCATCAAGGTGCACCTGATGGGTTCGTTCTACGTCTCCCACGCGGCGGCGCGGATTTTCCGCGAGCAGGAGCGCGGCGCCTTCGTGCACTTCACCTCGACATCCGGCCTGATCGGCAATTACGGCCAGGCCAATTATGCCGCGGCCAAGCTCGGCATCGTCGGGCTGTCGAAGTCGATCGCGCTCGACATGGAACGTTTCAACGTGCGCTCCAACTGCGTGTCGCCGTTTGCCTGGAGCCGGCTGATCGGCACCATCCCGACCGAGACCGAGGCGGAAAAGGCCCGGGTGGCGCGCATGCAGCAGATGGGTCCGGAAAAGATCGCGCCGCTCTGCGCGTTCCTGCTCGGCGACGCCGCCAAGGATGTCACCGGGCAGATCTTCGCGGTCCGCATGAACGAGATTTTCCTGATGGGCCAGTCGCGCCCGCTGCGCTCTATCCACCGCGACGGCGGTTGGACCGCGCAGAGCATCGCCGAGCACGGCATGCCGGCGCTGAAGTCATCGTTCTACAAGCTCGATCGCTCGGGCGATATTTTCAACTGGGATGCGATTTGAGAGATGGACCGGGAGTTGCGGATAGCGAAAAGCGGGTTTCGCTTTTCGCGCCCCATTCGCGCCCGCGCCGGTATTCCGGCACAGCCCGCTGCATCCCCCTACCTCCCCGGCTAACGCATTGCAACACAAGGATAAAATGTCGCACCCGATTGCGAGAATCACCTGACCGGTTGTAGCGTTGAAAAATACCCCTCTGTACTGGAGACAAGTTGCGTCAGTCCGTTGGTAACGCCCGACCGAGAGACGCAACATGCCGCGCATCCTGGTAATCGACGACGATCCGTCCGTCTGCATGGTGATCCGCCTGTGGCTGAAGCAGCGCGGCTTCGACGTGACGATCGCCGACGGCGCGGACTCCGGGCTCACGGCGCTCGAGCAATCGCCGTTCGACCTGATGATCGTCGACATCTTCATGCCGGGGATGCGGGGCTTCGAGTTGGTCAGGACCTTTCATCAGCGCGCACCGGCGATACCGCTGGTGGCGATATCCGGTTACGCGTTCGCTTCCACCCACACCCCGACGCCGGATTTCCTGCGCATGACCCTTGAGCTTGGCGCGACACGCTGCCTGCGCAAGCCGTTCAAACCCGCCGAGCTGTTGGCCGTAGTGGAGGAATGTCTCGGCGAAGCAAGCAGCATGGCGATGGAGGGCGGCGAGTAGCCGCGATCCGCTCCAGCTCACCCGCTGTTGCGCAGTCCTGCCGAGATGCCGTTGATGGTGAGCTGGATGCCGCGCAGCACCTGCTCGTCGGGATTTTGCGCCCGGTGTTCCTTCAACAGTTCGACCTGCACGTGGTTCAACGGATCGAGATAGGGAAAGCGGTTGCGGATCGAGCGTTCCAGCAAGGGGTTGCCTTGCAACAGCCGGTCCTGGCCCATGATATCCAGCAGTGTTTCGATACATGTGTGCCACTCGGCGCGGATCCGTCCGAAGATCTTTTCGCGCAGCGCCTCGTCGGGCACCAGTTCGGCATAGCGCGAAGCGATGGCGATCGAACTCTTGGCGAGCACCATGTCCATGTTCGACAGCAGCGTCCGGAAGAACGGCCATTCGCGGTGCATATCCTGCAGGAACGGCATGCCCTTGTCGGGATTTTCCTTCAGCCATGCGTCCACCGCGCTGCCGAAGCCGTACCAGCCCGGCAGCATCAGCCGGCATTGCGCCCAGCTGAACACCCAGGGAATGGCGCGCAGGTCCTCGATCGCCCGGGTCTTCTTACGCGACGCCGGCCGGCTGCCGATGTTCAGCGTCGAGATTTCGGTGATCACCGTGGAGGCCCAGAAATACTCCACAAAACCCTCGGTCTCGTAGACCAGCCCGCGGTAAGCCTTGAAGGCCAGCACGGATAGCTGCTCCATGGCCTTGAGATATTCGGCGCGCGGCGCGCTGTGCTTGGGTTGCAGCAGGCTCGCCTCCAGCGTGGCGGCGGCGAGGATTTCCAGGTTGATGCGGCCGACCTCGGCGTTGGAATATTTGCTGAAGATGATCTCGCCCTGCTCGGTAATCCGGATCTGGCCGTTCACCGCCCCGCCGGGCTGCGCGATGATGGCGTCATAGCTCGGCCCGCCGCCGCGGCCCACCGAGCCGCCGCGGCCGTGAAACAGCCGCAGCCGCACGTGATGGCGTTCAAAGACTTCGATCAGGCCGATCTCGGCCTTGTAGAGCTCCCAGCCCGAGGTGACGAAGCCGCCGTCCTTGTTGCTGTCCGAATAGCCGAGCATCACCTCCTGCACCGAACCGCGGCTGTCAACCAGGCGGCGATACTCGTGAAGCGAGAACAGCCGGTCCATGATCGCCGCACAGGCCTGCAGGTCCTCGATGGTCTCGAACAGCGGCACGATGTTGAGCGCGCTGCGGCCGGAGGGGTCGACCAGGCCGACCTCCTTGAGGAGCACCGCGACTTCCAGCATATCCGAGACGCCCTGGCACATCGAAATAATGCACTGCGGAATGACGTCGGCGCCGAAGGTGGCATGGGCCTGCGCGGCCGCGCGCAGGACTTCAAGTTCGCCGATTGTCTCATCGCTGTATTTCACGAACCGCGAAGCCAGCGGTCGCGTGCTGCGCAGTTCGTTCAACAGCAGCGCAATCCGGGCCTCTTCGTCGAGCGCCAGATAGGAAGTGCCGGGCGCCGCCGCGTCCATCAGCTCGGCGACGGTCCGCTCGTGGACGGCGGAATTCTGCCGGATGTCGAGGCTGGCAAGGTGGAAGCCGAAACAACCGGCGGCGCGCCGCAGCAGCCGCAGCCGCCCGCGGGCGATGACGCGCGAATTGTTGGATATCAGGGAGCGGTCGAGAACGTCGAGATCGCGCTTGAATTCCCGTGCGTCGGCATAGGGAGCGGCCTCGCCGACCGGCGGCCGGCTGGTTTCCACCCCGAGCTTCAGCGCGGTCGCGGCCAGCCGCGCATAGATACCGGAAACCGCCAGTCGATACGGCTCGCCGCTCCGGTGCGGCGACGTATCCGGCGAGCGTTCGGCCAGTCCGCGCAACTCCTCAGAGACGTCGGCAAGATGCGCGGCCAGCGACAATTCGGCGCCCAGCGCGTGCAGCTCGTCGAGATAATACCGCACCACCTGGGTCGATTGCATTCGCAGCGTGCCGCGCATCACGTCGGCGGTAACGAAGGGATTGCCGTCGCGGTCGCCGCCGATCCAGCTTCCCATCCGCAGAAAGGACGCCAGTTCGCGACCGGCATCGGTCGCGTTCGGTGCATCCTCGGCGTCGAGGCGGTCCTCGAGCGCACAATGCAGCCGCGGCACCTCGCGCAGAAACGTGTAATCGTAAAATGACAGCCCGTTGGCGACCTCGTCGAGCACGGTCAATTTGGTGCGCCGAAGCAGGTTGGTCTGCCACAGGGTCAGCACTTCGCGGCGCAACTGCTCGTCGCTGGCCTCGGCCTCTTGCGACGTGAGCTGGACCCGTTCCCGCCGGTCCAGCAGACCGGCGATCTCCATCTCGCGATCGATGGTCGACTTGCGGCGCACCTCGGTCGGATGCGCGGTGAGCACCGGACTGACCAGCGCCTGCCCAAAAAAGCGCCGGAGCTCGGCCGCGCCGATCCCGGCGCTGCGGGCATGGGCCAGGGTGCGCGCCAGGATCCCTGCCACGGGGCCAGAGTTGTTCTGGGCCCGGATCTGCCGGATGTTGTTCTGGTCCTCGGCGATGTTGGCGAGGTGGGAGAAATAGCTGAAGGCGCGGACGATCCGCACGGTATCGGCGGTCGACATGCCGTCGAGGATGGCTTCGAGTTCCCGCCGCGCCGGCTTGTCGTCGTCACGGTGGAAGCGGACCGAAGTGGTGCGGATGCGCTCGACCAGGCCGAACACCGCCTCCCCCTCCTGGTCGCGCACCGTATCACCGAGAATGCGGCCGAGCAGCCGGATGTCGTTGCGCAGCCGCGCATCCTCTTCAAGGGCGGCGATATCTTCGTTGCGGACGGTCTGGACCTCATGATCGGATGGCATGGCCTTGGATGACATGAAAATCCTCCAGAGTTTGCCGGCATTCCTCCAGTCGCAATTTTTGGGCTGCGGTGCAAGATCAAGATAGAGGCGACGCCTGACCTGAGCCGCGCTGGCACGCAACCGAAACCATCGCGCTTCGCGCGCCCGGGCAGCAATCGCTGTTCGAAGTCAGCCGCGACGTCTCGTTCACGAAAGGTAATATCGACGGCATTCGACCGGGTTATCCAGCGGATCCGAGCCCCATGGCGTTGCGGCGCAGTTGCGATCTGGCGTAAACCCGCGGTTGCAAGGAGTTCGGATGCCGCAAGGAATGAGCCTTTCGACGCGGCTGACCATCGCCATTGTCGCGCTCGTGGTCGCCACCGCGGGAACCGTCGGCTACCTCAGCTATCGCAATGTCGCAGCCGTGGCGATCCCCCGCACCCTGGTCCGCCTCGACGCCCACGCCCGGGCGCTCGCGGTGGATCTGGCGGGTCTGGTGGCCAATGCACGTTCCGACCTGAAGGGATTTCGCTACGTTCTCGGGCTCGACGAAATCGTCGCCCTGAGCCGCGATCCGGCGACGGAACGCGCTGGCGGCCTGACGCTGGCGCAGTGGCGGGCGCGGCTCGGACGGCGCCTCGCCGCGGAGATGGAGGCCAAACCGGACTTCGCGCAACTGCGCCTGATCGGGATCGCCGACGGCGGTCGCGAAATCATCAGGGTCGAGCGCGACGCGGCGGGTAGCATCCGCGTGGTTCCCGACGACGCCTTGCAGCGCAAGGGCGATCGGCCCTACTTCCTGCGGACCGTCGCCGCGCGCGAGGGTACAATCGAAATATCGCCGGTCGAACTCAACCAGGAAGGCGGCAAGATAGAAGAGCCCTACGTGCCGGTGGTGCGGGTTTCCACGCCGGTGTTCGCGCCGGACGGCACGCTATTCGGCATCATGGTCATCAACGTCGATCTGCGATCGGCCTTCGGGCGCCTCGCCGAAACCGCCAATTTCGACAGTACCGTCTATTTGGTGAACGACGGCGGGCATTACCTCTGGCATCCCGATGTCCACCGCAGCTTCGGCTTCGAGTTCGGCACGCCGTTTCGGATCCAGGACGATTATCCGGCGCTGGCGCAGGCCGTCGTCACCGGCCAGAAGCAGCCCGAGATGATCACCGACCGCGACGGCCGGGACATCGGCGTCGCCTTCGCCTCGGAGCGGCTCGGCGGCGGTCCGCGCATCTCGGTGGTGGAAACGATACCGGAAGAAAAGATCACCATCTCCGCCACCACCGCGGTGCGAAACTCCAGTCTGCTCGGCGGCGGCATCGCCGTGCTTTGCGCCATCCTGGCGGCATTTGTGCTGGCGCAGACCCTGACGCGGCCGCTGAGCCAGATGACCAAAGCGGTCTCAGGCTTTACCCGGGATGCGCCGCTCGAGCTGCCGCTGACGGCGGGCGGCGAAATCGGGGTGCTGGCGCGCGCGTTCCACAAGATGGCGTACGATGTGCGGGAAAAAACCACCGCACTCCGCCGCAACGCCGAAGTTTTCGAGACCATCATGTTCGAAATGGCCGAAGCGGTGCTGCTGGTCGAACAGAACAAACTGATTTTCGAGAATCGTGCCTCCCGGGCGATGCGAACGCCGCCGGCCGCCGTCGGCAAGCCCGAGACGAACGAGCCGCCGTTCGAGACCTTCTATGCCGACGGCGTGACACCGATGCCGCCGCAGGAGCGGCCGGGCATGCGCAGCCTGCGCGGCGAGCTGGTCGATGAATTCGAGCTGTTCATCCGCCTGCGCGGCGTCGAAAAAATGATCCACGTGATCGGCAGCGTGCGGGCGATCCGCGACGTGCGGGGCACCCAGACCGGAGCCGTGGTGGTGTTCCGCGACGTCACCCACGCCAAGGAGACCGAGCGGCAGCTGCACCAGTCGCAAAAGCTCGACGCCATCGGCCAGCTCACCGGCGGCGTGGCGCACGACTTCAACAACATGCTGACGGTCATCACCGGCACGGCGGAGATCCTGGCCGAGGGCCTGTCCGACCGTCCCGACCTGCTGGCGATTGCCCGGATGATCGACCAGGCCGCCGATCGCGGCGCCGAGTTGACCCGGCACCTCTTGGCATTCGCCCGCAAGCAGCCGCTCGAGCCGAAGAGCGTTGATATCAACACGCTGGTGCTCGACACCGTGCAGCTGCTGCGGCCGACGCTGGGCGAACACATCGAACTCGACGCCATGCTGGAGCCGGACGCGGACCCTGCGCAGATCGACCCGTCGCAGCTTTCGACCGCGCTGGTCAATCTCGCGGTCAATGCGCGCGATGCCATGCCAAACGGCGGCAAGCTGACGCTGGAGACCGGCAACGTCGTGCTCGACGAAGCCTACGCCAAGGACAATCCGGGGGTTGCGCCCGGCAGCTATGTCATGATCGCCGTCAGCGATACCGGATGCGGCATTCCGGCGAAATTGCGCGACCGGGTTTTCGAGCCGTTCTTCACCACCAAGACGCCCGGCAAGGGGACGGGCCTCGGGCTCAGCATGGTGTACGGCTTCGTCAAACAGTCCGGTGGACACATCAAGATCTACAGCGAGGAAGGCTACGGTACCACGGTCAAGCTCTACCTGCCGCGCTCCGGCGCGCCGGCCGCCATGCCGTCCACGGCCTCGCCGGCGCTGGTGGGCGGCAGCGAGACCATCCTGGTGGTGGAGGACGATGCGCTGGTGTGCAATTTCGTCGTCACCCAGCTGCGCAGCCTGGGCTACCGGACACTGGTCGGTGCCAACGGCAATGCCGCGCTGAAGTACCTCGACGACGGCACCCCATTCGATCTGCTGCTTACCGACGTGATCATGCCCGGCGGCGTCAACGGCAGGCAGCTCGCCGATACCGTCGTGGCGCGCCGGCCGTCGGTGAAGGTGCTTTACACCTCCGGATACACCGAAAACGCCATCGTGCATCACGGCCGGCTCGATGCCGGCGTGCTGCTCCTGGTCAAGCCCTACCGCAAGTCCGATCTGGCCCGCATGGTCCGCGCCGCGCTGGACACCGCTCCGGCGCTGGCCAGAGACAGGGCCGGGCCCAAGGCAGACATCAGCGCAAACGCCCGAGCGGGATGACTTGCTCTCGCATCGCCATCCCGCTCGATCCTGCTGGTCGCTATTCCTTGGGCTTGGCGTCGAACAACTGCGGCTTCTGGCCGCCGGCGGCCTTCAGCCTGTTGCTCTCGCCATTGGTCTTCTGATCGGAATTGGAAGGGCCGGCGGAACTCGACACGACGTGTGGCGGCAACGGCAGGTTGGTCTGGACTTTTGGAATCGGCGTGTGGTGGCCTTCACTGCCCTTCATGGTCGAGACTTCGCCGGAAAGCACGCCGCCCTTTTCGATTTCGATCTCGCCGTACGTGGCGGCGCCCTCGACCCGACCGGTCTTGCGCAGCGAGAGCAATACCTTGGCTTCGATACGCTCGAAAACCTTGCCCTGGATATCGGCCTGGTCGACGCTGACCTTGCCGGTGATCATGCCGGTGGGTCCGACCAGCAAATCGCGCGCGACGATTTCGCCTTCCACCGAGCCGTGAACAACCACCTTTTCAGGCGCCGTAATCGAACCCTTGAACACCACGCCTTCGCCGAAATACGCGCAACTTGGCTCGCCGATATTGCCGGCCGCCATCCGTTCAGAACTCACTCATTACAGCCCCCGCTAATCAGGTTGTTAGGACGCATTCTCCATCGTCGGAAAGTCGAGTAATGGTGTTGTTCTACCAGAGATTAAGCGCCGGTTGGAGTTAAACTTAACAAAAGGTTAACCTGCAAGGGGGGTTACCGCCCGACGGGCGGAAACCGACAGGCGTTTCGTGGCTTAGGCGGCCCCGGTTTGGAGGCCGAAATGCCCCACTTTCATCGCCGCCGTCCGGCCGCCGCCGGCGCCGCGCCCCAGGGATGACAATTCGATGACACGTCGCCGTCGGGTGTGGGCTCAAACAACCCAGGTGCAGATTGACACTACCTGGGACCCAGGTCGCAGATTGACACTACCTGCGACCCAGGTCGCATATTGACACCACCTGCGACCTAGATGCTCCGCCCCACCTTTGCCCAATAGGGATCGCGCAGCCGGCGCTTGAAGATCTTGCCGGAATCCTCGCGGGGCAAATCGGTGCCGATTTCGATGTACCTCGGCACCTTGTAATCGGCGAGCCTCCGCCTCAGTTCGGCGCGGATCGCGGCGAGGTCGAGGGTGACGCCGGGCTGCGGCTCCAGCACCGCCATCAGGGCCTCGCCGAACTCGTCGTCCGGGATGCCGAACACCGCGCAGTCGTAGAGGCCCGGAAGGCCGTGCAGCGCCGCCTCGATTTCGGCCGGATAGATGTTGACGCCGCCCGATATCACCATGTCGCGCTTGCGGTCGCAGATGAAGACATAGCCGTCGGCGTCGATATAACCGATGTCGCCGGAGGTGATGAAACCGTCGCGCTCGATCTCGGCGCGTTTTTCCGGCTTGTTGTGATAGGTGAAACCTGCGCTCGCGGCGATCCGCGAATAGATCTCGCCGACCGCGCCTGGCGGAAGCACCTCGCCATCGTCACCGACGAAGCGCAGTTCGGCCCAGGGCGCGACCTTGCCCACCGTGCCGGGCTTGTCCAGCGCATCCTGCGAATTGGCCAGGGTGACCGCGCCGGATTCGGTCGAGCCGTAGAACTCGTGGATGACGGGTCCCCACCATTCGATCATCGCCCGCTTCACCTCGGGGGGACAGGGTGCGGCTGCATGCATGACATGGCGCAGCGACGACACGTCATATTTCCTGCGCACCGCCTCGGGCAGTTTCATCAGGCGGATGAACATGGTCGGCACCATGAAGATGGTGTCGATCCGCTGCAGTTCGATCAACGCCAGAAATTGCTCCGGCTCGAAGCGCGGCATCAGCACCAGCGCGCCGCCGAGACGGCCGGCGCGCAAGCCGAACGCGTTCGGCGCCGAATGGTACAGCGGCCCCGGCACCAACGCGCGCGCGCCTGGCCCAAGACCGTAGACGATGACGCGCATCCGCTCCGCCGCGGCCGCCTGCTCCGGCGTCGGCGCCTGGCGCCGCACGCCCTTGGGATGGCCCGTGGTGCCGGAAGTATAGATCATGTTCTGCGGTTGCGGCAGCACCGGCCCATCATAGGGCGCCTGCCGGACCAGCCAGGATTCGAGATCGAGCGCACCATCGGGCAGCACCAGATGATCCGGATCGATGCCATGGCTCGCGACGATTTCCGGCGGCGGCGTCACACCGAACACGGTGACGTCGCCGGGGATCGCGCCCTTGAGCCGATGCAGCAGATCGGAATGGCCGATCAGCACCCGGCTTGCGGAGTCCTTGAGGACATAGCCGATTTCGTCCGGCTTGAAATGCCAGTTCACCGGCACCGCGTAGCCGCCGAGCTGCATCACCGCGTAGGCCGCCTCGATGAAGGCGATGTCGTTGCGCATCAGCACGCAGACGCTGTCGCCCTGCTTGACCCCGAGCTGCTGCAGACCGCCGGCGATCCGGCCCGAACGATCAGCCACCTCGTCGTGGCTTCTGCGGCGTTCGCCGCAGACGATGCCGTTGAAGAGCGATGAAGTGGGCATCCGGCGGTGCAGTCACGCGTCGGAAAAACGCGGCGCGCGTTTTTCGAGATTGGCACGGACCGCCTCGCGCTGGTTGGGCGAGCCCATCAGCTTCATCTGCTCGACCGATTCGGCCAGCAGCGCCGGGCCGGGATCGACCGACAATTTGTTCAGCATCCGCTTGATGGCGCGGATCGCATCGGGGCTCTTGCCGGCGATCTCGCCCGCCATTTCCAGCGCGGCGCCGCGCGGATCGTCGCAGATCCGGGTCGCGAGGCCGTAGCCCAGCGCCTCCTGGGCCGAGAAAATCCGCCCGGTAAAACACAACTCGCGCAGGATATCGTCGCGCACCAGCGACGCCAGGATCGGGGTTCCCGCCATGTCCGGCACCAGGCCCCATTTGATTTCCATGACCGACATCCGCGCATCCGGCGCCAGCAAGCGCATGTCGGCCCCGAGCGCCAGCTGGAAGCCGCCGCCGAACGCCACGCCCTGGATCGCGGCGATCACCGGCACCGGCAATTGCCGCCAGCCCCATACCGCCTGTTGCGGGAAATTCGCCAGGCCATGCGTGCGCTCGGCCAGATCGCGCTTTTCGCCACCGGCGATGCCGTTGCCGCCATTGTCGTTCATGGCGGCGAAGCGGCCCATGTCGAGGCCGGCGCAGAACGCGCGGCCCTCGCCGGACAGCACCACCGCCCGCAGGCCGTTTTCGCGGCTGAGCCGGTCGGAAGTGGCAACCAGCGCCTCGAACATCGCGGCGTCGAGCGCATTCATCTTGTCCGCCCGCACCATTCGGACATCGGCGACGCCGTTGGAGATCGACACCGCAACGCGATCGTTCATCAGGCCATTCTCCTTGGGCGATTTTTGCGGTTTCCGGCTTTACAGAAAAGCGTTGTCCCGGTTTAGTCAATCAACCAATTAACAGACATTTCGCGGGGACGGAAACATGTTCAATCCAGAACTTCTCGCGGGCCGGCGCATTCTCGTTACCGGCGGCGGCACCGGGCTCGGCAAGTCGATGGCGGCGCGCTTCCTCGAACTCGGCGCCGAGGTGCATATCTGCGGCCGTCGCAAAAGCGTCTGCGACGAGACCGCCACCGAATTGATGGACAGCTATGGCGGCAAGGTGATGAGCCATGGCGTCGACATCCGCGATGCCGCCGCCGTCGACGCCATGATCGGGGCGATCTTCGCCGACGGCCCCCTCACCGACCTGATCAACAACGCCGCCGGCAATTTCATCTCGCGCACCGAGGACCTGTCGCCGCGCGGCTTCGACGCGGTCGCCAATATCGTCATGCATGGCACCTTCTACGTCACCCACGCCGTGGGCAAACGCTGGATCGCCGGCCACCATCGCGGCAACGTGGTCTCGATCACCGTGACCTGGGTGCGCAACGGCAGCCCCTATGTGGTGCCCTCCGCCATGAGCAAGTCCGCTATCCATGCCATGACGATGTCGCTGGCGACGGAATGGGGACGGCACGGCATCCGCCTCAACACCATCGCGCCAGGCGAAATCCCGACCGAAGGCATGAGCAAGCGCATCAAGCCGGGCGACGAGGCCGGCGCCCGCACCCGGGCACAAAATCCGATGGGCCGGGTCGGCAAGATGGAGGAATTGCAGAATCTGGCGGTATTCCTGATCTCGGGCGGCTGCGACTGGATCAACGGCGAGACCATCGCGATGGACGGCGCCCAGGCGCTGGCCATGGGCGGCAACTTCTACCAGTTGCGCGACTGGTCCGACGCCGACTGGACCGCGGCGCGCGACGCCATCAAGGCGCAAAACGACAAGGACCGCGCCGCCCGAGCGTGATCGCCAACCACGTGTCGCGATCCACGTGTCGCGCCCGCGTTACCGCGATGGCGAGGAAAGGCTGCGCGGATTTTGAGACGCCCGCCATTCCCGAAGGTGGCGGCGGATGCCGGTTTGCGCCATGCGGCTGAAGCGGCGCACGGTCTGCCAAGCCTCGATGGAGTTGGCCCAGTCCCTGGCGACGCGGTACCTGGCATAGCCCCAGGCGAATGCCGGAATCGACATCAGCTTGTCGCGGCTGATGCAGAACAACCGCTCGATGAACACGAGCTTCAAGATCTCGGCAACGACGATGGCGGTGCAGCCGAGAAGAACATGGCTGGTGGCGATCCAGTACAGCGCCACCGGCTTGACCGGCTCGAGGGCGATCACCGGAACGGCAAACAACAGCAGCGTGGGATAGGGGCGCAGCGACAGCAGCCACCGGCGCAGCGAGCAGAACATCCAGTGTTCGGCCATCCAGCTTGAAATGACCCGAGCGACCGGCAGCAGAACCGCGTCCACCAGGAAGTAGACCGCGGCCAGCAACCAAATCAGGGGTTTCAGAATGCGCTTCACGTCGGCCCTTCCTGTGAGGAACCAAGACGCGAGCCCGACGAAGGTTTCACTGGAACCGGCGTAAAAATTCGGCGACGGATGGAACCATCCGACGTCGACGTGCTACGGCGCGTCGCCGCGCCGCGCGCCGACCCGCTCCCACCGTTTTGCGGAGAAGTCAAAAAAGCCAACGCCGCGACAGCCGCGCCCGCTACTGCACGCCCAGCGCCACGAACCGCAGTTCGCCGTCGGCGTTCGAGACCAGCAGCAGGACGGATTTCTTGCCGTCCTTCTTGAGCTGGTCGACGCGCTTTTTCACGTCGCCGGCGTTGCTCACTGCTTCCTGCGCCACCTCGACGATGACGTCGCCGGCGCTGAGCCGCTTCTCGGCGGCGTCGGAGCCGGCATCGACGCCGGTGACAACCACGCCCTTGACGCTATCCTTGATCTTGTAGCGGGTGCGCAGGTCCTTGCTGAGCCCGGTCAGATCGAGACCGAGCGCCTTCTGGGTCACCGGCTTCTCGGCAGGTTCGGGCTGGCTCTTGACCGAGGCCTGCACCGCCTTGTCGCCGTCGTCGAGCCGGCCGAGCGTGACCTGCTTGGTCTGCTCCTCGCCCTTGCGGATCACGACCACGTCGACCGCCTTGCCCACCGCGGTGTCGGCGACGACCCGCGACAGGTCCTTCGGCTCCCTGATGTCCTTGCCGTCGAACTTGATCACCACGTCGCCGGGCTCGATGCCGGCGGGCTTCGCCGGTCCCTTGTCGTCGACGCCGGCGATCAGCGCGCCGCGCGCCGGCTTGATGTTGAGGCTTTCGGCGATTTCGTCGGTGACCTGCTGGATGCGGACGCCGAGCCAGCCGCGGCGCAGTTCGCCGAACTGGCGCAACTGGTCGACCACGCCGGCAACGGTCTTGGAGGGCACGGCAAAGCCGATGCCGATCGATCCGCCCGAGGGCGAGATGATCAGGGTGTTGACGCCGATCACCTCGCCGTCGAGGTTGAACAGCGGGCCGCCGGAATTGCCGCGATTGATGGCGGCGTCGGTCTGGATGTAGCTGTCATAGGGTCCGGAGTTGATGTCGCGGTTGCGCGCCGAGACGATGCCGGCGGTGACGGTGCCGCCGAGGCTGAACGGATTGCCGATCGCGATCACCCATTCGCCGAGACGCAGCTTGTCGGAATCGCCGAACTTCACCGCGATCAGCGGCTTCGGCGGCGCGAACTTCAAAACCGCCAGATCGGTCTTCTTGTCGACGCCGACCAGTTCGGCCTTGATCTTGGTGCCGTCGTTGAGGATGACGTTGATCTCGTCGGCGTCGGCGATGACGTGGTTGTTGGTGACCACGATGCCCGCGGTATCGATGATGAAGCCGGAGCCCAGCGAGTTGGTCTTGTGCGGCTGCATGCCGCCGTTCTTGTCACCGCCGGGACCGCGGCGGTTCTTGAAGAAGTCGTCGAAGAATTCCTCGAACGGCGAGCCCGGCGGCAATTGCGGCATGGTGTTGCGGTCGCCACCGCCGCCGCCGCCCTTGGCCTCCACGGTCTGGGTGGTCGAAATATTGACCACCGCGTCGATCACCTTCTCGGCAACGTCGGCAATGCCATCGGGACCTCGCGCGAAGGCCGGCGCGGAAAGCAGGGCGGTTGCGGCGCCGAGACAGGCAGCCAGCAGCAATGGACGCAGGCGATAGGTCAACGTTGGGGTCGCAACGGACATGGTCGGACAGTCTCCTGGAAAGGTCGGCGATCTAGCCCGGATGTCTCACACGGATCCGGGCTGAGCCACAGAGTGCGCCTGAAGCAGCCATTGGCGCAAGCTTTTGGGCCGATCGATGGCCGCTATCCATCAACGGTCGAGATTACGGCAAAAAGCCGGCGCCGCCGCTCACGATGCCGTTGATCCGGCTGTATTTTTAGCGCCGCACCAGCCAGATCAGAATCAGGCCGGCCACCGCCGAGCCGATCCCGACCACCCGCAACAGGTTGTCCGGCGTCGCCAGCGCGCTTTTCATGGCGCGGCGCATGAAATTCGGGATCGCCGCGAACAGCAGGCCTTCCAGCACGAACAGAACACCCACACCGATGAGGAAGTCGGCGAACGCTATGGACCTCATCCGACTTCAACCCCCGACCGTTCGCACCCTGGTGTTTTTCTTTTCACGCGAGGGGAAATCCGTTCCCTTCACGAACCTGTCATAGATGAGAGCGGTCGCGAACGCAAAACCGGCATTCGCTCACGGCTTCGGGGCGGCATTCGCCTCGGGCGGGGCCGGCGCCGGGGCCGGCGGCTTGCCGGTCTGGTTGCCGAAGTACTTGAAGAAGTCCGAGTCGGGCTTCAGCAGGAACCGGGTATCGTTGCTTTTCAGACCGTTTTCATAGGCCGTCATCGAACGGTAGAAGGCGAAGAAGTCCGGATCCTTGCCGTAGGCTTCGGCGAACAGCCGGTTGCGCTCGCCGTCGCCGGCGCCGCGAATCTGCTCGGCCTGCGAATTCGCCTCGGCGACGATAACGGTCGCCTCGCGATCGGCCTTGGAACGGATCTCCTGCGCCTTCTGGCCGCCCTGGGCACGGAACTCGGCCGCTTCACGCTGCCGCTCGGTCTGCATCCGCTGGTAGACCGCCTGGCTGTTCTGTTCGGGCAGATCGGCGCGCCGGATCCGGACGTCGACCACCTGGATGCCGTAGCCGTCGGCCTCCTTGTCGAGCTGGTCGCGGATCCGCGCCATCAGCGCTTCGCGCTCGTCCCGCACCACCTGGATGAAGGTCACCTCGCCGAGCACGCGGCGCAGCGATGCGTTCAAGAGCGTGGTGAGCTGGACGTTGGCGGCCTGGATCGAGCCGATGCTCTGGTAGAACCGCAGCGCGTTCTTGATGCGATAGCGCGCGAACGCATCGACCACCAGCCGCTTCTGGTCCGACGCGATCACTTCCTGCGACGGGTTCTCGAGATCGAGAATCCGCTTGTCGATCGAGATCACGGTATCGACGAACGGCGCCTTGAAGTTGAGCCCGGGATCGGTGACGACGCGCACCGGTTCGCCGAGCCGCACCACCAGCGCCTGTTCGGTCTGGGTGACGGTAAACACCGCGCTGTAGCCGATGATGATGACGGCAAACAGCACGAACAGCGTAACAATGCCTGCAATTCCGGATCTCATCGCGTGCTCCCGCTCTGCGCTTGCGGCTGGCCCGAGGTCGCGGGCTGACGGCGCACGGTGGTAAGATCGTTCAACGGCAGATAGGGCACCACCCCGGATGAATTGGGTCCGCTGTCGTAGATCAGCTTCTCGGAGTTGCCGAGTACCCGCTCCATGGTTTCGAGATAGATGCGCTGCCGGGTGACATCCGGCGCCTTCTTGTATTCGTCATAGACTTTCAGGAAGCGTGCGCTCTGGCCCTTGGCCTCGGCGACCGCCTGCTGGGCGTAGCCTTCGGCAACCTGGAGGATCTGCGCGGCGCGTCCCTTCGCGTCGGGAACGACACGGTTGGCGTAGGTCTGGGCTTCGTTCTGCAGCCGCTCGAGGTCGGCGCGCGCCGCCTGAACGTCGCGGAACGAGTCGATCACCTGCGCCGGCGGATCGACCTTCTGCATCTGCACCTGCTGCACCAGAACGCCGGAGCCGTAATTGTCCAGCGTCCGCTGCATCAGGTCCTGCACCCCGGCCTCGGTGGTGGTGCGCGCGCCGGTCAGGATTGGCTGGATGTTGGCCCGGCCGACCACCTCGCGCATCGCGCTCTCGGCCACGGCTTTGACGGTGCCTTCGGGGTTCTGGATGTTGAACAGGAAATTGCCGACGCCGTCCGGCTTGATCCGCCACAGTACCGTGAAATCGACATCGACGATGTTCTCGTCGCCGGTGAGCATCAGGCTCTCTTCCGGCACGTCGCGCATGGTGCGGCCGCGGCGGGCGGGATCGTCGATCAAGGTCATGCCGATCGAAATGGTGGAAACGCGCAGCGCCTTCGGCAGCAACACGGTCTCGATCGGATACGGGATGTGATAGTTCAGACCCGGCTGCACCGTACGCACATGCTTGCCGAAGCGCAGCACCACGCCGAGCTCTTCGGACTGCACCCGGAAGAATCCGGACAAGCCCCAGATCGCCAGCGCGCCGATCACGACCAGCGCGATGCCCATGCCGCTGAAATAGCCGCCCGGCAGCAACTGCTGCAGCCGATCCTGGCCACGGCGCAGCAGGTCTTCCAGATCAGGCGGCCTCGGTCCGACCGATTGCGGGCCGGAGCCCCAGGGGCCCTTCGGACCCGAACTCCAGGGGCCACCGCCTTGATTCTTCCACGGCATCGACAGTCTCCTCCGCGCGGGCTTCGGGTCGAAACACTGGGGTCGAACCACAAGGATCGAAACACAGGGATCGAAACGCCCGGCCGCACCATATCTGGACGGCGTTATAGGGGACGGCAGAGGCCGTTACAACGCAGACCATAGGCTGCAGGAGCTATGATCGAACCGATAATTGTCAATGCAAACAATAACGAACGTCGTTAACGCGGGCCTTTCCGACGATATGTCACATAGGAAAAGTCGGCGCTGTCGTCGGAAGTGGCCGAGTGGCGCTGCCGCGCTGCGACTTCCCAATCCGACGGATCGATGGCGGCAAGGCGGGTGTCGCCCTCCGGGGCGGCATGAACCTCGGTAACTTCGAGCCGGTCGGCGATGCCGATCCACTGGGCGTAGATTTCCGCGCCGCCGATCACGGCGATCTCGTCGACCGAGCGCCGCAGCGCGTCGCCCAGCGCCACGGCGCGGGCGCTGGCGTTCGAGGTGGTGACGACGGCGCCGGCGGCCGTGAAACCAGGGTCGCGGGTGATCACGATGTTGGTCCGGCCGACGAGCGGCCTGCGCAACGAGGCAAAGGTCTTGCGCCCCATCACGACCGGCTTGCCGATCGTCAGCGCCTTGAGACGCTGCATGTCGGATTTCAGCCGCCACGGGATGGCATTACCCTGACCGATCACGCCGTTCTCGGCCACCGCGACAATGAGGACGATCTCCATCAGCTCGCTTCCTGCGCCAGCGCCGTCAACGCCGGGCCGCCGACCCGGCATACCGTCCACTCATCCATCAGGACCGCGCCAAGCGACGTGTAGAATTCGATCGACGGCGTATTCCAGTCCAGCACCGACCATTGCAACCGCGACCAGCCGTTCGCCACGCAGTGCGTCGCGAGATGCGCCAGCAGCGCCTTGCCGATGCCCTTGTCGCGCTGCGCCGGGCGGACAAACAGATCTTCCAGATAGATACCGGAGCGGCCGCTGAAGGTCGAAAAATTGACAAACCAGACCGCGAAGCCGGCCGGCTCGTTATTCCACTCGGCGATCTCACAGAACAGCCGGGGATTGCCACCGAACAGCGCGGCATCCAGCATGGTTTCGGTGGCTTCGACTTCGTGCAGCAGCTTCTCGTACTCGGCGAGTTCGCGAACCAGGGAAAGAACAAGTCCCGCTTCACCGGGACGGGCGCGGCGGATGCTGAGGGACATTCAAACGCTCACACCGCGACCTCGGCCTTGATGTGCGGATGCGGGTCGTAGTTCTGCAGCGTGAAGTCTTCGTAGCGGAACGCGAAGATACCCTTCACGGCGGGGTTGATCTGGATGGTCGGCAGCGGCCGGGTCGGACGGGTCAGTTGCAGCCGCGCCTGCTCGAGATGATTCGAATAAAGGTGGGCGTCGCCCAGGGTGTGGATGAAGTCGCCGGGCTTCAGCCCAGTGACCTGCGCCACCATCATAGTCAGCAGCGCATAGGATGCGATGTTGAAGGGCACGCCGAGAAACACGTCGGCGGAGCGCTGGTAGAGCTGGCAGGACAGCTTGCCGTTGGCGACGTAGAATTGAAACAGACAATGGCACGGCGGCAGCGCCATCTTGTCGACGTCGGCAGGATTCCACGCGCTGACGATCAGGCGGCGGGAATCCGGATTGCGCCGGATCATGTCGATGACGTTGGAGATCTGGTCGATGCTGCGGCCGTCCGGCGCCGGCCAGCTGCGCCACTGCGAGCCATAGACCGGACCGAGATCGCCGTTGGCGTCGGCCCACTCGTCCCAGATCGAAACGCCGTGGTCCTTGAGATACTTGATGTTGGTGTCGCCGGCGAGAAACCACAGCAACTCGTGCACGATGGATTTGAGCGGCAGCTTCTTGGTGGTCAGCATCGGGAAGCCGGCGCCGAGATTGAAGCGCATCTGGTGCCCGAACACCGACAGCGTGCCGGTGCCGGTGCGGTCGTGCTTTTGCGCGCCGTCGCTGAGAATTCGCTCAAGCAGGTCGTGATATTGGTTCATGGTGTGGTCTTGCCGGCTCCAAAGCGGGTGAACCTATCGCCCCGACCACCGATCGGCAGCGGCGATTCGGCGCCCTGCCGCGGTTATACCCCGAAAAATGAGCATCCGGCCGGCAAACGGCAAGGCTGTATGCCCGCCCTCCCCGTCCGGTTCCAGGCCTCGGCCCCGATCAGGATACTGACCTCGGCCGGTACCCAATCACGCATTAAGGCCCGACAGGGCCTTAGGTCGTAGGCATGATGTTTACGACCTAGCTTTCCAACTCCACGAACACCTCGTCGCGCTTCTTGCGCAACGACGGCAGCACCGCCAGCACCAGCAGGAAGGCCGCGACCGCCATCAGGGAGGCCGAGAGCGGACGGGTCAGGAACACCGTCCAGTCGCCGCGCGAGATCAGCAGCGCGCGGCGCAGGTTCTCTTCCATCAGCGGGCCGAGCACCATGCCGAGCAGCAGCGGGGCGGGCTCGAAATCGTGCTTGATCAGCCAGTAGCCGAGCAGTCCGAATGCGCCGGCCAGGATCACGTCGACGGGCGCATTGTTGATGGAGTAGATGCCGATGGCGCAGAAGATCACGATCGAGGGAAACATCAGCCGGTACGGCACCCGCAGCAGCCGCACCCAGATTCCGACCAGCGGCAGGTTGATGATGATCAGCATCAGGTTGCCGACCCACATCGAGGCGATCATGCCCCAGACCAGGTCGGGCTGCTTCTGCATCACCTGCGGTCCCGGCACGATGCCGTGAATGGTCATGGCGCCGACCATCAGCGCCATCACGGCATTGGGTGGAATGCCGAGCGTCAACAGCGGGATGAACGAGGTCTGCGCCGCGGCGTTGTTGGCGCTTTCCGGCGCGGCGACGCCTTCGATGGCGCCGCGGCCGAACCGCGACGGATCCCTCGCGATTTTCTTCTCGAACGTATAGGCCGCGAACGACGCGATCACCGCGCCGCCGCCCGGCAGAATGCCGAGGATGGATCCCAGGATGGTGCCGCGGAGGATGGCCGGCGCCGAGTCGATCATGTCCTTTTTGGTCGGCATCAGCCCGGTGATCTTCTGCTGCACCAGATCGCGGTCCATCTCGGCGCCGGCGTCGAGGTTGCGGATGATTTCGGCGAAACCGAACACGCCCATCGCCACCGTGGCAAAGCCGAGGCCGTCGGCCAGTTCCGGAATATTGAAGGCCATGCGCGACGCGCCGGTCTCGATGTCGGATCCGACCATCGACAGCAACAGCCCGAATATGATCATCGCGATCGCCTTGAGGATCGAGCCCTTGGCGAGCACCGTGGCGAAGATCAGCCCGAGCACCATCAGCGAGAAATACTCCGCCGGTCCGAACGCCAGCGCCAGCTTGGTCAGCGGCGCGCCCAAAACGGCGATCAGCACCGTCGAGACGCAGCCGGCGAAAAACGATCCGATCGCTGCGATCGCGAGCGCCGGACCGGCGCGGCCCTGCTTCGCCATCTGGAAGCCGTCGAGGGTGGTGACCACCGAGGTCGCTTCACCAGGGATATTGACCAGGATCGAGGTGGTCGAGCCGCCGTATTGCGCGCCGTAATAGATGCCGGCGAGCATGATCAGGGCGCCGACCGGCGGCAGGCCGAAGGTGATCGGCAGCAGCATGGCCACGGTGGCGATGGTGCCGATGCCGGGAAGCACGCCGACCAGGGTGCCGACCAGCGCACCGATCAGACACAGCAATATGTTGGCCGGAATCGGGATCGAGACGCCGCCGAGCCACGCCGGCGACCATGGCACGAACTGGAATACGACATGGAAGCCGAGCGCCAGATTGGAAAAGAGATCGGTCATCGTCCCTCACTGAACCAGAAAGCGGGGCCAGAGCTGCATCGGCAGTCCCAGCGCGTAAGGAAAAAGAAAACTGCAGAATGCGGTCAGGACGACGCCGACGATGGTGGTTTCCCTCCAACGGGTCTCGTGTGTTCCCAGCGCGGCGACCATAAAAGTGATGAACGCCGACAAAACCAGACCCAGCGGGCGGATGGTGATGGCAAACGAAAGGATCGACAGCGAGACGAACAGCGGACCGCGCCAGGCATAGGTTGCGAGGTGCGGGCCTTCGGTGGTGAGGCCGACCAGCGCCACTGCGGCGCCCAGCGCCAGCAGCAGCACCGCGAACATCCGCGGCGCGGTTCCGGCACCGAACGAAAACCCGTGCATGCCCTGCAGGTCGCTCGAGGCCCACAGCGCGAACAGCGCAATCGCCATCAATGCGATGCCGCCGACAAAATCCTGCGGACCGCGGACCCACTTTGGCATGATGAATTTGCCCGGCGCGGTGCTCGGCGCGTCACTCATTGATCTCTCCCCCCGTACTTGGCCGGTTTTGCCGGCCGTTTTTGGTAACGATTTTCGTCAGATAATGCCAGCGAAACCCAGAACCCCGCCGGCCACCAAGAGCCAGAACGGATTCAGCCGTGTCGCGAACGCCAGCACCGCTGCAACTGCCGTCACGGCGAAGGCGGCCCAGGACCGGTCGGAGGTCTCGACCAGGACCAGGCCGCTGGCGCTCATCAGCCCGATCGACAGCGGAACCAGCGCCGCCTGGAGCAGCGCCGGCCAGGTCGCCTGGGTGGAGCGGGTCATGAAGCGGCTGACGTAATAGGCCAGCACGGTGGTGGGGCCGCACATCGCCAGGGTGGCCACCAGCGCGCCGGCAAGGCCCCCGACATGATAGCCGATCAGCGTCACGATCAGCACATTCGGACCCGGCGACAATTGCGATATCGCGAACACGTCGGCGAATTGGGTGTCGGTCATCCAGTGCTGGACCTCGACCGCGACGCGGTGGATCTCGGGTATCGCGGCATTGGCGCCGCCCACCGCGAACAGCGACATCAGCCCGAAGGTCCACGCCAGGGTGAAGAGGGAGCCCATGCCGTTTTCGCTCATGGGCGGGCCCTGCGCCGCAGCGCAAAGGTGATGGCGATGCTGAGCGGGGTCGCCACCAGCAGCACCGTCGGCAACGGCAGGCGCAGCACACCGACGGCGGTGAAAACCAGCGCCAGCAGCGCCAGCGCAACCAGGTCGCGCTTGCGGATCAGCGGCAGGATCATCCGGCAGATCACCGACAGCAACAGCCCGACCGCGGCGCAGGACACCCCGGCCAGGATGCGCCGCAGCGCGTCAATCTCGCCAAAGCGGGCATAAAGCGCCGCCAGGATGGTCACGATCACCACCGGCGGCCCCAGAAGGCCGGCAAAGGCGGCGAGGCCGCCAGCGATGCCGCGAAACCGCGACCCGAACACCACCGACAGGTTGACCACATTGGGCCCGGGCAGGAAGTGGCACAGCGCGAAGGTTTCGTTGAACTCCTCGGCCGTCATCCAGCGATGCTGGTCGACAATGGCGCGCCGGGTCCAGATCAGCACGCCGCCAAATCCGGCCAGCGATATCTTGGCAAAGGCCATGAACAGCTGGAGAACCCCGGGGGCAGCCGCGGTCTCGGCAGGGGCGGATGGCTGAACTGAGGGGGAATCCGGCGGCATTGGCCGAGACTTAGAACGGCTGTGGCGTCCGGCCAACCGATTTTTCGGTGGGTTACGGACTTGGCCCCCGGCGCGTTCCACCGGCAAAATCCGCCCAAACGAGGCTTTTTCAGCAACCTTTGCCACCTATATTGGGGGTGCCGGTTCGCCGGCTATGACAATAAATTGCCGTCGCAATAAACCATTCGGACCCGGGGGCAGCACCCGGCGCCTCCACCCAAGCCCGACCCGCCACACTTGGTCGGGGACCCGCCAGATCTGGTCGGGGCGGGTTTCGGCGGGGGCGAAACAGGATCGACGAGGGCGTAAAGGGCGAGCTTTTGTTCGGTATGGTTCCGCCGATATCGGGCCATGCAATAGTTGCAAACGACAACTATGCTCCGGTTGCTCAGGCAGCGTAACGCTGTTTGAAAGACCACTTCTGAAGTCCTGACGGGTTAAGCTCCGTCAGGCGGGGTCCGGAGGCACCTGGCAACAGAAGCCTCCACTTTCCTGCTGCACCCGGCCAGCTGTACCCCGGACAGTGTCCGGCTCGGAATTTCCGCAAACTTCGCCCGGCGGCTGCTGACCTTGAGCCGGGGCCGGGGTAGCATGGAGCGCTGCGAGTCGGGCCACCCCTTTCGCCGCCGATCCGATGGGCCAAGAACGCGACGCGCGAAATTCGACTGGATTTGCTGATGGCGACCGATCATATCCGATACGACGTACTGGCCCGCGACGCGCTGCGTGGCGTGCTGCGCCGCGTGCTGAGCGACGCTGCCGAGCATGGCCTGCCCGGCGAACATCATTTCTTCATCACGTTCCTGTCCACCGCCGAAGGGGTCAAGCTGTCGCCGCGGCTTTTGGCGCAATACCCGGAAGAAATGACAGTGATCCTGCAGCATCAGTTCTGGGATCTGACTGTCAGCGAGGACCGTTTCGAGGTCGGCCTGTCGTTCGGCGGCATTCCGGAACGGCTGGTGATTCCGTTCAACTCGATCAAGAGCTTCTTCGATCCATCGGTGCAATTCGGCTTGTCGTTCGAGGCCGCGGACACCGGCGAGGCGCCGCTGCCGGCGAGCCCGCCGGCAACCGCCAACCTGCCGGCGACCGCGGCGCCGGCCGCGCCCCGGTCCCCGGTCCCATAGCTGTCGAAAATCCGGACCCGCCGGCAAAGCCCAGCGAAGGCGCCGAAGTGGTGCGGCTGGACCGCTTCCGCAAGAAGTGATCGGCACAGCGCGCCGGGATCGACCGGCGCGTCCGAGATTTGCCTAAAAGTGCTATCGTATTGCCCGGGACCGGAAGCGCGCCTGCGTTAGACTGGGCGAATTCGTGCGAGTGATCGATTCGGCACGTCGATGGCCAACCGGATTGCGGTGGCCGCGGCGTTGCCGACACATGAAATGCTCCCGAGATTGATCGCGGCTGGTGCCACGGACAGGATTTGAGGGGAAGTATTCATGGTTCGACCGGCAAAAAAATCCACCCGCACCGAAACCGACAGCTTCGGTCCGATTGAGGTCGCCGCGGATCGTTACTGGGGCGCGCAGACCGAACGTTCCAGACAGAATTTCCGCATCGGTCATGACCGGATGCCGACGCCGATCATCCGCGCGCTCGGCATCGTCAAGCTTGCCGCCGCGCAAACCAACCGCGAACTCGGACTGCTCGACGCCCGCCGCGCCGGCGCCATTGCCCGGGCCGCGCGCGAGGTCATTGCGGGCAGCCTCGACGAACATTTTCCGCTGGTGGTGTGGCAGACCGGATCGGGCACCCAGACCAACATGAACCTGAACGAGGTGATCGCCAATCGCGCCATCGAGCTCATGGGCGGCGAACTCGGCAGCAAGAAGCCGGTCCATCCCAACGATCACGTCAACATGAGCCAGTCCTCCAACGACTCGTTCCCTACCGCGATGCACATTGCCGCCGCCGAGCGCATCGTTCACGACCTGGTGCCGGCGCTGCGCGCGCTGCACGGCGCGCTGCGCAAGAAGGAGACGGCGTTCGCGCATATCGTCAAGATCGGGCGCACCCATACCCAGGACGCGACGCCGCTGACACTGGGCCAGGAGTTTTCCGGCTACGCCGCGCAGGTCGAGAGCGGCGTTGCCCGGCTCGATGTCGCGGTAAAGGATCTGTTCGCGCTGGCGCAGGGCGGTACCGCCGTCGGCACCGGCCTCAACTCGAAACCGCAATTTGCGAGGTTGTTCGCCAAACACGTCGCCGCGATCACCAAACTGCCGTTCACCAGCGCGGCCAACAAGTTCGAGGCGCTGGCCAGCAACGACGCCTACGTGTTCGTCCATGGCGCGATCAATTCGGTTGCCACCGGGCTGTTCAAGATCGCCAACGATATTCGCCTGTTGGGCTCGGGGCCGCGCTCCGGCCTCGGCGAATTGATCTTGCCCGAAAACGAACCGGGCTCCTCGATCATGCCGGGCAAGGTCAATCCGACGCAGTGCGAAGCCCTGACCATGGTCTGCTGCGAGGTATTCGGCAACCACACCGCGATCACGGTCGCCGGCAGCCAGGGACACTTCGAGCTCAACGTCTACAAGCCGGTCATGGCGTCCGCCATGATGGGTTCGATTGAATTACTCGCCGACGTGACGCGTTCGTTCACCGAACATTGCGTGATCGGCATCCGTGCCGACGAGAAGCGAATTGCCGAATTGATGCAGCGCTCGCTGATGCTGGTCACTGCGCTGGCGCCGAAAATCGGCTATGATAATGCGGCCAAGGTCGCAAAAGCCGCGCATGCAGGCGGCACAACCTTGAAGGAGGAAGCGGTTCGGTCGGGCCTCGTCTCAGCCGCGGAATTCGACCGGCTGGTGCAACCGGCGAAGATGACCCGCCCAGGATGAAAAGCCGGAAATAGACTATGTATTTAAGGGGTATTGGCGACTAATATTCAGAAATAACAGTTTATCGAAATAGTTATCAAACATATCGGCTAAAGACCTAGGTTTATTACGAGTACCGTGATTGCCATGCGGTGTGATACAGCACCAAGATACCATTGATTATTTCGCGTCGCTTCGCACCATATCGCAACATACCGCGGCCAGTTTCGCGGCCAGTTTATTGCATCGGATGGGAACCATCATGGGGGACTTAATTAATTTGAAGCGCTTCAAGAAGCGCGCCGCACGGGATCAGGCCGCCAAACAGGCCGAGGCGAACCGCGCCAAATTCGGCCGCGACAAGGCCGAGCGTACGCTCGAGAAGAAACGCGCCGGCCGCGCCAACGACTTGCTGGATCAGCATCTCATCGACAGCGAGGACGTGTCATGAAATCACCTGTCGTGAAACGGTCGATCGTGGTGGCGGGCCACAAGACCAGCGTCAGTCTCGAAGAGGCGTTCTGGAACGGCATGAAGGAAATCTCGGTGCTCCGCGACATGACGCTGTCGGAGCTGGTGGGCGAGATCGACACCAATCGCCAGCAGGGCAATCTGTCCTCGGCGATTCGCCTGTTCGTGCTGGATTACTTCAAATCGCGGGCGGCTCCGCCGGAAAACAAGTAGCGAAGGAGCGAATAGGGAGTAGCGAGTACGAGGATTCTCTCGCTCGCGCTTCGCTATTCCCCATTCGCTATTCGCTATCCGCTCTCTTCCTTCCCGCTCAGTTCGCCGCCGGCGGCGTCAGCACCAGAGGTGGACGCGGTTTCGGCGGCGGCGGTCGCACCGCGCCGGGCAACGGGCGGACGTCGATCGGCGGCGGCAGCGGCGCCACCTGCTGGCTGACGACGGGCGGCGGCGAGGCGGTCGGCGGCGAGGCGGTCGGCGGCGGCGCCTGGCGCGGCGCAACGACGGCTTTCGGCTTTGGCTCGAACCGGCGCGGACCCGGCATCGGCACTTCCGCGGGCGGCTGGTCGGATGACGGGGCGGTCGACGACGTGGCCGGCGTGTCCGCCGGCTGAGACGGCGCCAGCGCCGGCGGCGGAAGCGAGGCCGGCATCGTCGTGAGCGGCGTCTCGCCACGTTCGATCGAATTGAGCCGGCGGGTTTCCCGGTCGATCGCCCGCACCGCCAGCCATGACGACAGCGACGCGACGTCAATGGTGCGACCGAGCGCGTCGGGCGTGCCTGTCGCGAACAATTGAATCTCCGGACGGCTGGTCGGCGATCCGACGGCCGTCGGTACCAGGGTTGCGCGCAGGTCGGCCTGATCGGCGGCGATATCATAGCCACCGGCCACGATGGCACGCGCGCCGTCGGCATCGAGCGTCGTTGCGCCGACCCTGAGCCGGCCGGCCTCGACGGTGAACGGAATCTGCGCCGACTTGACGGTCAGCGAACCGCCCGACAGCACCGGCTCGACGATCTGCCGAAGCTTTGCGTCATCGGTGGCCTGTCCGCCGTCGCTGGCACGGATGGCGGCGTCGAATGCCCGCGGGTCCAGCCCGGCGATGCGGGCGGACTCGAGCGTCAGCAATCCGTTGCCGGCCAGCGCGCCTGCCAGCGCCGAGCCGCTGCGGCCCTGGCTCGCCAGCGTCATCCGCATCGAGGCGCGCGACGGCGGCAGCGCCAACGCACGATAGCGCAGCGCCGCGCCGTCGACGCCGGACAGGGCGATCCGCGCATTCAGCGCCACACCCGACACGGTCGGCTTGGCCTCGAGATCCGCGCTCGCCTCGCCACCGCCGATGGCGCCCTTGATGGCGTCGAACCGCAGCGACTGACCATCGCCGCGGATCACGCCGCTGACCGGCCGCAGTTCGGCGCCGCCCGGCAGCGTTCCACGCAGCGCCTGGAACGCCAATTGACCGCGCCAGCCGCCGAGCAGCCCGCCGCCGAGCGGGTCGGCGGAGTCATGACCGGCGGTGCCGATGGCGACGCCGAACGCCGGCGCCAGGTTGAGCGTGTCCATGCCGAGCTCGCCGTCGATGGTCCTTGGTCCGCCGGCTTTCGCGTCACCGACGCCCAGCGCGACGTGGCCGCGGATACGCGAACCCGCGATGGTGCCGTCCATGTCATCCAAGGTCAGCTTGCCGCCGGCCCAGGCCAGGCGCGAGGTGAGACTGACGTTCTGGGCAAACGCATCGGATGGCTTGAGGTCGAACAACGGCGCCAGATTGACGCGGCGCACCGCGAGATCGACGGCGGCCTTCGGCTCGCTGGCCCACGGCTCGGCGTCGCCCTCGATGCCGGCCTCGAGGTCGGTGCCGGACAACCTTGCCTTCACATGCACCGGCGCGCGCCACACCCCGGTCACCGAGCCCTCGAATCGAGCCGGGCCGTCGCCCGCCGCGACGGCGCCTTCGAGCCCCAGCAATGCCAGCAGCGCTGCGCCCTGCCCCGAGGACAGTTTGGCCGCTACCGAGATCTGGCCGTGCGCCAGCGCATCGAGATCGAGCGCGCGCATGGCGGCAAGCGTCGGGGTCGCCGTGATGGTGGTGACGCCGCTGACCTGCGGCGCCTCGACATCGAGAATGGCGAGCGCGCTGGCGCGATCGGCATGGGCGGAATCCCTGGCGAGATCGAGCGCGAGCTTGAGGCGCACCGCTCCGGTGCCGCCCACCGTGGCATTGAGCCGCGTCGCGACCGCCGGGGCAAACGGCGCGATCAGGTCGGTGATCTGCCGCGGCGCCGCCGCGGAGGCACGGAGCGTCAGCTTGCCGGTGGTCTCGGCGCGATCGTAGGAACCGGCGCCCTCCATCGCCACGCCGCCGGCAGAGCCGATTTTCAGCTGATCAAGCGAAACCGTCTTTGGTCCAAAGCCGAGCCGCGCCTGCAACGGGCGCAGCTCCTGGCCGGCCGAGGCGGCGCGGGCGATGTCGAGGGACAATTGCCCCTCGTCGGGCCATTCGGCTTGCGGTCCGGCCAGCGAACGCACCAGCGCCGTGGCGGCATCGAGATCGAGCCGGTCGGCCTTCAGCGCCGCCTCGAAGCGCGAGCCGCCACCGGCGCTCCCCGGGCCGTAGGCGAGACGGCCCTCCACGGCGCCGCCATCGAGTTCGGCCTTCATGGCGTCGAGCGCGACGCGGTCACTGGATACGCTGAGATTGCCGCGCACGCGCAGCGCCTTCTGCCCGTGAAAGGAGATTTCGTTGCGACCCTGCAGCCAGGCCGCGAACGCATCCGGATCGCTGGAGTTAACGCTGAGCGCGCCCTTGAAGGCGCCGGACGGTCCGTCCGGGGTGGCTTCGCCGCTGACGACCACCTGGGTGGTGCCCGGCGCGCGAAACTCCAGCGTGTCGATGGTCCAGGACCGCATGTCAGAGCGTAGATCGGCGGCGACGTTCTGCACCGGACGCCCGCCAAGCATGATCTGGTCGGTACTGATCTCGATCTGGGTTCGCAGCGGCGGACGCGGATTGGTCGCAATCATTGCCCGAAGCGCCGGCAGCAACCGGGTCGGCTCGGCGGCGCCGTTGTCCTTGCCGAATTCGGTGGCGAGCAACCGGTCGGCGTCGAGCTGGCGCGCCGAAAGCACGGCGTGAAACAGCGGCGATACGCCGAGGCGGATGTCGGCGAGCCCGGCCAGCTTCAGCGCGTTGTCCTCGGCGCCATAGCTCGCCTCGAGCGCCTCGAGCCTTGCCGAGGCGTGGTCGGCCTTGAGCCTCGCGGCGATCCGCCATGGCGGCAGCGGCGTCTCGCCCTTGACCTTGACCGCGGCGGGACGGGCCAGCGCGATGGCGCCCTCGAAGCGTGGCGCGCGGGCGTCAAAGGCCAGCACACCATCGAGATCGATCGACAGCGGCTGCTGACCGGGATCGATCATGAGGTGCACGCGGGTGCCGTTGCCGTCGGCGGTCTGCCCCGACGACACCCGGTAAGGATAGCGCGTTCCCGACACCGTGAAATTTCCATCGCCGCGCAGCGATCCCGCCAGCGAGCGGACGTCGCCGCGAAACACGATGTCGGTCAATTCGAGGGTGCCGTGGCTCAGCGCATCGTGCAGGGCGACGCGGCCGGTCAGGTTGAGCCGGTCAATGGCGAGCGAACGCAGATTGAACGGGCCCGAGGTTTGCGGCAAATCGACCCGTCCCTGCGCATCGAGACCGAGATCGAGCGCGGCGCCGTCGATGGTGAGTTCGGTGGCGCGCCATTCGCCGCGCATCAGTTCGCCGAGACTGAATTCGACGTCGAGTTTGTCGGCCCGCACCTTGCCAAGGTCGTTGGCGCCACCGACCACCACCGACCGCAGCCGCAGCGACGGCGTCGGCAGCAGCCGGGCGTCGAGCGCGCCGCCGACCCGCACCGGCGCCCCGATCACCCGCGAGGCTTCGGCCTCGAATTGCGGCCGGAACTGGTTCCAGTCGATGAAATGCGGCCCGACCAGCGCGGCGACCAGCGCGATGATGAAGGCAATCGCCAATCCGAGCAGGGTGGTCTGCACGGCAACTCCCTGTGAACATGTCCCGGCGTCTTGGAGCCCGCTTCGCCCGGCATCCAAGCCTGTCATATATAAGGATAACTGTGGCGAAGTCACAGCGCCCGCGGCGCGGCGCAATGGCGCGTGCCAAGCCTGCCAGACCCGGACATGGGCTTGCGGATGCGAGGTGCGGCCAGGAAGCCAGCGCTTTGCTAGGACGCCAGGCTTTGTGGATCGGGAACGGCGGATGGCACCCGGTGCAACCGGCCGGCGACGGCGCGCACCTTGCCCGGCGAGGCAAACCAGATGGTCATGGTGGTGACGACGCTGACGCCGATCGCCACCACGAAGGCGACGGTATAGGTGCCATAGATGTCATGCAGGAGCCCGGTCACGTAAGGGCCGGCGGCGCCGCCGGCCAGCGATGCCAGGAGGATGGTGCCGAAGATGCTGCCATAGTGCTCGCCCTGGAATATCTCCAGCACCACCGCACCCATGATCGGGGTGACGCCATAGCCCAGCAGGCCCTGGGCCGCGACCATGACATAGACCAGGGTCAGGCTCGGGGTGTAGGCGAGGCCAATCAGCGCACCGAGGCAAATCGCAAAGCCGAGACCCGAGGCGGTCCAGGCCCATTCGCGGCCGATCCGGTCGGACATGTGGCCGAGCACGATCTGGCCCGGGATGCCGAGCAGGCTGACGAGACCCAGCGCCCACGCCGCGACGCTCGGGCTGAAGCCGATCTCCAGGAGATATCGGGTCTGGTGAACCTGCACCGCGTACCAGACATACAATCCGCAAAAGAAGCCGAGCGACAGCCACCAGAAGCGCGCGGTGCGCATGGCGCGGGCCAGCGTCCAGTCGGTCGCCACCCAGGCCGGATCGAGCACGTTGGAGACCGGGCGAAACGTTGCGCTCGGCGCGGCATCGCCATCGGGCTCAAGTCCCATGTCCTGCGGCCGCTTGCGCAGCAACAGGTTGACCGGCGCCAGCACCACCAGCACCAGCAGGCCTAATGTCCAGCAGGCGGTGCGCCAGCCGGCCTGCTCGATGATCCGCTGCACCCAGGGCAGCATGGTCACCGAACCGATGCCGACGCCGGCAAACGCGATGCCGGTGGCGAGGCCGCGCTGGCGGACGAACCAGTTGGGCAGAAACAGCGATTGCCCGGAATAGCCGAGGCAGATGCTGCCGGCACCGACCAAGACGCCGATGGTCAGGTACAGATGCCAGGGCTGCGTGGTCAGCGGCGCCAGCAACAGCCCGCCCGCCATCAGGGCGACGCCGAGCTCCATGACGGCGCGCGGGCCGGCGCGATCCATCAGGCGGCCGAGCAGCGGGCTCATGATGGCGGAAACCAGGAAACCGAACGAAAACGCCCCGGCGGTTAGCCCGTGCTCCCAGCCGAATTCATCGATGATCTGCGGAAAGAACAGGGAAAACGAGGTGCGGGCATTAACCCCGATGGCCATGGTGACGAAGGTGACGGCGACGATGACCCAACCGTAGAACACCGAAACGCGCATGAGGGGCCTTGTTCTTGTTGGGTTGCCCGGAGGGGGCCACGGCGGCGATATCGACAACGGCGGGACCGGCACGCTTCTTACAACTTATGGCAGCAAATACCAGAGTACAAAACCGTTATCGCTTCCAAATTATTAAGGCGGCGGATTTGCACGCTTCGATCCGTCGGGAAAACGCCATCCCTCGACGTTTCCGGCTGGCCAGTCCTGTTATACCGCCGGCACGATCTTGCCAGGATTGAAGATATTCTGCGGATCGAGCGCCCGCTTGAGCGCGCGCATGGCGTCGAGGGCTTCGGGGCCGAGTTCGGCCATCAGGTATTTCTGCTTGCCCTGGCCGACGCCGTGCTCGCCGGTGCAGGTGCCGCCCATCGCCTGCGCCCGTTCCACCAGGCGGTGCATGAAGTCCTCCCCGCGCGCCATCTCGTCGGCGTCGTCGACGTCGCAGAGCAGTGAACAGTGGAAATTGCCGTCCCCGACATGACCGACGATCGGCGACTGCAGCTTGAGGCGCTCCAGATCGGCTTCGGTTTCCATCACGCAATCGGCCAATCGTGAAATCGGTACACAGACATCGGTCGCGACCACGCCGGCGCCGGGGCGCAGGTTCTTCACCGCCCAGTAAGCGTCGTGCCGCGCCTGCCAGAGTTTGGTGCGGTCTTCCGGCCGCGTGGTCCAGCTGAAGTCGCCGCCGCCGCATTCGGCGGCGATGTCGCGAAAATTCTTCGACTGCTCGGCGACGTCGGCCTCGCTGCCGTGAAATTCCAGCAGCAGCAGCGGCGTTTCCGGCAGCGACAGTTTCGAATAGGCGTTGCAGGCCCGCACCTGCGCGGCGTTGAGAAGTTCGATGCGGGCCACCGGAATGCCGGTCTGGATCGCCAGGATGGTGGCCCGGCAGGCACCCTCCACGGTGGCGAACGAACATGCCGCCGCGGCGATGGTTTCCGGAATGCCGCGCAGCTTGATGGTGAGCTCGGTGATGATGCCGAGCGTGCCTTCGGCGCCGACGAACAGGTGGGTGAGGTCGTAGCCGGCGGCAGATTTTTTCGCGCGCGTGCCCGTGGTGATGATTTCGCCGTCGCCGCGCACCACCTTCAACGCCAGCACGTTGTCGCGCATGGTGCCGTAGCGCACCGCGTTGGTGCCCGACGCCCGGGTCGACGCCATGCCGCCGATCGAGGCGTCGGCGCCGGGATCGATCGGAAAGAACAGCCCCTGGTCGCGCAGGTGCTCGTTCAGGGTCTTGCGGGTGATGCCGGGCTGGATCACGCAGTCGAGATCCTCGGCATGGACCTCGATGACGTTGTTCATGTCGCGCAGGTCGATGCACACGCCGCCGGCCGGCGCGTTGACCTGGCCTTCCAGCGAGGTGCCGGTACCGAAGGCGATCACCGGCACGCCGCGCGGCGCGCAGATCCGCACCACGTCCTGGATGTCGGCGGTCTCCTGCGCCATCACCACCGCGTCGGGCGGCTGGGTCGGCAGCCAGGTGGTGGTATGGCCGTGCTGTTCGCGCACCGCCTGCGATGTCACGAGGCGGTTGCCGAACCGCGCCGCGAGCGCTTCAATGGCGGAAGCCAGAGCCTTCGGATCCGGCCGTTTCAGGTTGTCTGCAGCGATTCCCAAGTCTTTAATTACCACGTCAGTCCTCCCCGGCGCGGCGGACCGTGGCAAAGGATGTATGGGGGGTCAAGGGATGATGGGTCGAACAGCCGGCAGCGCCCGCGGGAACCCCCGATGAGCGACACGCATGACACCGCGGCGCAGCCGTTCCAGTCCTCGGTCATGCAGGTCGAGCCGGCATGGATCGACTATAACGGCCATCTCAACATGGCCTATTACAACGTGCTGTTCGACCGGGCGATCGATCAACTATGGCTCGAACTCGGGATCGGTCCGGCCTACATGAAGGAGCGCCACGGCTCGACCTTTACCGCCGAATGCCATGTCCGCTATCTGCGCGAGATCGGTGTTGACGACCCGGTGCGGGTCTCGGTGCTGCTGGTGGCCGCCGACGAGAAGCGGCTGCATACCTTCGAGGAGTTGCGCCACGCCACCGCGGGCTGGCTGTCGGCGACCTCCGAGAACATCACGCTGCATGTCGACATCAAGGCGCGAAAGACCGCGCCGTTTCCGCCCGATATCCGCGCGCGCATCGACGCCGTGGCCGATGCCCATCGCGCCATCGCGCGCCCCGAGGGCATCGGGCGCAAGATCACGATGCCCTCGAAGTAACCTGGCTCTCGAAATGGCGCGCAACCGCCTAAACGCGGGTGCTGCCGCGCGCGAGGCCGACCACCGCCGAGACCAGGAACAGCACCACGGCGATGAAGAAGATGACCTTGGCGATTTCGATGGAGACGCCGGCGATGCCGCCGAACCCCAGGATACCCGCAATCAGGGCGATGACCAGAAACGTGACAACCCAGCTCAGCATGACACAACCTCTGTTTTCGATTCCAATTTGAGGACGACCAGGCGCATCGCCTCGACTGTGAAAACAATCCGGAATTGGAACGAAGGTTCCCGCCGTCCGCGGCGCTGCACATCATGAAAAATCGCCGCCGCCATGGAACGAAATTCGCAGCCCTGCCCGGATTTCGGCCCCGCCAATGCTGCGGGATAACTCCTGTCAATTGCATGCCCGAGGTCCTATATGGCTGTCGATCCTGCTATGAAGGCTCCCCTTCACGGCCCCGCGGTGCCATCGTGGGCGGAAGACGATTTGCATGACCGAGCCGAACAAGCTGCCGCATCGTGACGTGCCCGACCACCAGCCGGTGGCCGGCGGCATTGCCGCGCGGGCACGGGCTGCGGCGGCACCGCAATATCTCGCCGGCCTGAACCCCGAGCAGCGCGAGGCGGTAGAAACCCTGGATGGCCCGGTGCTGGTGCTGGCCGGCGCCGGCACCGGCAAGACCCGCGTCCTGACCACGCGGATCGCCCACATCCTCTCCACCGGCCGCGCCCGCCCCGGCGAGATCCTCTCCGTCACCTTCACCAACAAGGCGGCGCGCGAGATGAAGCTGCGGCTGGGCCACATGCTCGGGCAGGCGGTCGAGGGCATGCCGTGGCTCGGCACCTTCCACGCCATCGGCGGGCGGATCCTGCGCATCCACGCCGAACTCGTGCAGCTCAAATCCAACTTCACCGTGCTCGACGTCGACGACCAGGTGCGGCTCTTGAAGCAGTTGCTGCAGGCCGAGAACATCGACGACAAGCGCTGGCCGGCGCGGATGCTGGCCGGGCTGATCGACGGCTGGAAGAACCGCGGCCTGACGCCGTCGCAGGTGCCCACGGGCGAGGCCGCGGTGTTCGGCAACGGCAAGGGCGGCAAGCTCTATGCGGCCTACCAGGAACGGCTGAAGATCCTCAACGCCGCCGATTTCGGCGATCTGCTGCTGGAAAACATCCGGCTGTTTCGCGAGCATCCGGACGTGCTGCGGCAATATCAGCAGCGCTTCAAATTCATTCTGGTGGACGAGTATCAGGACACCAACGTCGCGCAGTATCTCTGGCTGCGGCTATTGGCGCAGGCGCCGAGTTCATCAACAACCTCTCCCCGCGCCCCTCTTCCCTCTCCCCTCGCGGGAGAGGGTGCTGAGCGAGGGAGCGCAATTGCGCTCCCGGGCGAAGCGGGTGAGGGGGAACCGCAGGCGCTGAGCGTGGAGCCCCCCTCACCGGACGCCACGCTGCGCGTGGCGCCACCCTCTCCCACAAGGGGAGAGGGGAAAGAAAGTGCCTCCCCGCCCCCGCCGCCGAAGAACATCTGCTGCGTCGGCGACGACGACCAGTCGATCTATGGCTGGCGCGGCGCCGAGGTCGACAATATCCTGCGCTTCGACCACGATTTTCCCGGCGCCAAGGTCATTCGATTGGAGCGCAACTACCGCTCCACCGGCCACATCCTCGCCGCCGCCTCGCACCTGATCGCGCACAACGAAGGCCGGCTTGGCAAGACGCTGCGCACCGAGGACGTCGACGGCGAGAAGGTCACCGTGACCGGCTCGTGGGATTCCGAGGAGGAAGCCCGCGCCATCGGCGAGGAGATCGAGCAGCTGCAGCGCGACGGCGCCAAGCTCAACGAGGTCGCGATCCTGGTGCGCGCCTCGTTCCAGATGCGCGAGTTCGAAGACCGCTTCGTCACGTTGGGCCTGCCCTATCGCGTCATCGGCGGCCCGCGGTTCTACGAGCGCGCCGAGATCCGCGACGCGCTGGCCTATCTGCGGGTGATCAATTCGCCGGCCGACGATCTCGCCTTCGAGCGCATCGTCAACGTGCCGAAGCGCGGCCTCGGCGACGCCACCGTGCAGATGCTGCACGACCACGGCCGCAAGCGCCGCATCCCGCTGTTCGAGGCCGCCCGCGCCGTGGTCGAGACCGACGAGTTGAAGCCGAAGGCGCGCGGCGCGCTGCGCGACCTGATCGCGAGCTTCGAGCGCTGGCGCGGCCGCCGCGATACCGTCTCGCATACCGAGTTGGCCGAAATCGTGCTGGACGAGAGCGGCTATACCGACATGTGGCAGAAGGACCGCTCCGCCGACGCCGCGGGCCGGCTGGAGAACCTGAAGGAACTGGTGCGCTCGATGGAGGAGTTCGAGAACCTCGGCGGCTTCCTCGAACACATCTCGCTGGTGATGGACCGCGACGGTGGCGCCGACGAAGACGCGGTGTCGCTGATGACGCTGCACTCGGCCAAGGGGCTGGAATTCGACAACGTGTTCCTGCCCGGCTGGGAGGAAGGCCTGTTTCCGCACCAGCGCGCGCTGGACGAACAGGGCCGCGCCGGCCTCGAGGAAGAGCGCCGGCTTGCCCATGTCGGCCTGACCCGGGCGCGCCGCCGCGCCAAACTGTATTTCGCCACCAACCGGCGGATTCGCGGCACCTGGTCGACCACCATCCCGTCGCGCTTTCTCGACGAACTGCCGGCCGCCAATGTCGAGATCACCGAATCCAAGGGCGGCTCCGGCTGGGGCGGCAGCGGCGGTTATGGTCCGTCGCGTTTCGACAATGTGGAGTTGTTCGGCTCGTCCTATTCGACACCGGGCTGGCAACGCGCCCAGGCCAACCGCAACCGCGGCAACCGCGGCGGCGGTGGACAGGCCGGCGGCGGTTTCAACGAGAGCCAGTCGCCGTTCTATGGCTCGCGAAGCGATGCCACTTCGCGCGGCGATGCGGCGAGCGGTTTCTCCCGCCCGAAGCGCGCGCCGATGACCATCGAGGGCGAGCTGATCGCGAAATCCACCGGCACCACCTCCGAATTCACCCTGGACGACCGGGTGTTTCACCAGAAGTTCGGCTATGGCCAGGTCACCAAGATCGACGGCAACAAGCTCACCATCGCGTTCGAGAAGGCCGGTGAGAAGAAGGTGGTCGATAGTTTTGTCGAGCGGGTTTAATCTGCCGTTGAACGATTGCGCAACGGCCGCGGCGTCCCTATCTGCTGGTTCCGCGCCCGCTGCCGACGCGTCGACGACATCCCGATTGAACTCAACACGCCCCGCATGTCCCCCATCATTTCCGTTTCCAATCTCTCCAAGAGCTACGCCTCCGGTTTCAAGGCGCTCGACAACATCAACCTCGACATCAACCGCGGCGAGATCTTTGCGCTGCTGGGGCCGAACGGCGCCGGCAAGACCACGCTAATCAGCGTCATCTGCGGCATCGTCAATCCGACCCTCGGCAAGGTGACGGTGGACGGCCACGACATCATTTCCTCGTACCGCGCCGCGCGGTCGCGGATCGGCCTCGTGCCGCAGGAACTGCACACCGATGCGTTCGAATCGGTATGGGGCACGGTGTCGTTCAGCCGCGGCCTGTTCGGCAAGCCGGCCAACCCGGCCCATATCGAAAAGGTTCTCAAGGATCTTTCGCTGTGGGACAAGAAGGACAGCAAGATCGTCACCCTGTCCGGCGGCATGAAGCGGAGGGTGATGATCGCGAAAGCGCTGTCGCACGAGCCGCAGATCCTGTTCCTCGACGAGCCGACCGCCGGCGTCGACGTCGAACTGCGCAAGGGGATGTGGGAGGTGGTGCGGACCCTGCAGGCGTCCGGCGTCACCATCATCCTGACCACACACTATCTCGAAGAGGCCGAGGAAATGGCCGACCGGATCGGCGTCATCAACAAGGGCGAGATCATCCTGGTCGAGGACAAGGTCGCATTGATGCAGAAGCTCGGCCAGAAGCGGCTGAAAGTGTACCTGCAGGGCAAGGTCGAGGCCATTCCCGAGGCGCTCAACGCCTACAAGCTCGAGCTCAGCGACGACCACAGGCAATTGATCTACACCTACGACACCAAGGGCGAACGCACCGGCATCACCAGTCTGTTGGGGGACCTGCGCCATGCCGGCATCCGGTTCTACGACCTCGACACCACGCAGAGTTCGCTGGAAGAGATCTTCGTCAGCCTGGTGAGGGCCTGAGATGAATTCTGCTCGCGGTCGGTGCGATCTACAAATTCGAAATGGCGCGGACCTGGCGCACGCTGCTGCAGAGCATCATTTCGCCTGTGGTGTCGACGTCGCTGTATTTCGTGGTGTTCGGCGCGGCGATCGGCTCGCGCATTACCCAGATCGAGGGCGTCAGCTACGGCACCTTCATCGTGCCCGGGCTGGTGATGCTGAGCGTGCTGACCCAGAGCATCTCCAACGCCTCGTTCGGCATCTATTTTCCGAAATTCGTCGGCACCATCTATGAAATCCTCTCGGCGCCGGTGTCCTATTTCGAGATCGTGCTCGGCTATGTCGGCGCCGCCGCCACCAAGTCGGTCATATTGGGCCTGATCATCCTCGCCACCGCCGGCCTGTTCGTGCCGCTGCACATCCACCATCCGTTCTGGATGCTGACGTTCCTGGTGCTGACCGCGGTGACCTTCAGCCTGTTCGGCTTCATCATCGGCATCTGGGCCGACGGCTTCGAGAAACTGCAGATGATCCCGATGCTGGTGGTGACGCCGCTGACCTTCCTGGGCGGCAGCTTCTATTCGGTCAACATGCTGCCGTCGGGCTGGCGCACCATCACCCTGCTCAATCCGGTGGTCTACCTGATCTCGGGCTTCCGCTGGAGCTTTTATGAAATCTCCGACGTCAGCGTCAGCCTCAGCGTCGGCATCACGCTCGGCTTCCTCGCCATCTGCATGGCGCTGGTGGCGTGGATTTTCAGGACCGGGTATCGAATCAAGAATTGACCCAGCTTCGGCCGGACAAAGCACAACGGCCCGGATCGATCCGGGCCGTTTCGCGTTTCGGTCTCGCAGAATTGAGCTACCGGTAGCAGTGAAAATGGTCGTAGCGGTCGTAATAGCCGTGGCAGCGGTAGTGGCCGCGATAGGGAATACCGAGCACGCCGTCGACGGCGCCGATCGCCCCGCCGACGCCGGCACCCACGGCGGTGCCGACGACCTCGCCCACCGGTCCCGCCGCGCGGCGGCCTTCATAGGCGCCTTCCTGGGCGCCGCGAACGATGCCCTGGGCGTGCGCCAGCTCCGGAATGGCGAGCAGCGCCAGCACCCCGGCCGCCAGCGCGAGCCTGGTTCTGATGGAAGCGCCGGCCGGCACGGCCGCGGTGTTCGGTCTGTTCATCTTCATGGCGCAAATTTTCCTTTGGGACTTCCTCTGGTGGAGTCGGGCGCACGGCCCTGCGCATTGCCAACGCCGATGTCACGGAATAGTTGCAATTTGCCTGAACCAAATTGTCTCCCGGCTTACCCAAGTTAAGGATGCACGAAACTGCTACTGGAAACCCAGGCTTCGTCCGTGCATTATCGGTCAGGGGAACGGCAAGGTGGCATATCCGGGCACGGCTTGAGGTCCTGGTTGAGGCTTCAGGCGATGGCAAAGGCCAGTCGCGGCCAACTGAATGAGGCCAAGTAACATGCGTTCGCTTCTGCTCTCCGCGCTTTGCCTGATGTTTCTGGTCGCCGGCGGCGGCGCGGAGGCCAAGGTCGCCATCACCGTCGACAAGGACAACCAGCAGATGACCGTCGCGGTCGACGGGGTCGCGCGCTATCGCTGGCCGGTGTCGACCGGCATTCCTTCCCGCGAGACGCCGGCCGGCAACTTCCGCGCCTTCCGCATGGAAGAGGAGCACTACTCCAAAGAATTCGACGACGCGCCGATGCCGCATTCGATCTTCTTCACCAAGATCGGCCACGCCATTCACGGCACCGATTCGGAAAGCCGCCTCGGCACGCCGGCCTCGCACGGCTGCGTGCGGCTGTCGAAGGCCAATGCCGCGACACTCTATGCGCTGGTCGAAAGCGAAGGCGTGCTCAACACCACCGTGACCCTGACCGGTTCGGCACAGGTCGCGCTGGCGCGCAATCCGCGCCCGCGGGCCACCGCCGTCGCCCGCCGCGACGTCACGCCGCAGGCGCCGTCCTATGATGCTTCCGGCAATCCGGTGGATCTGACGCCGCAGACGCAATACCCGCAGCAGCAATACGCGCCACAACAACCTTACCAAGCCCAGCAGCAGTACGTGCCGGTGGATCCCTATACGGGGCAGCCGATGTATGCGCAGCAGCCGCAATACGCACCGCAGCAGCCGTCTGTCCCGCAGCCGCAATACGCACCGCAACCGCGGCGGATCATTACGCAGCAGGCCGACGACGGCTACATCTATCCGGCCGACGGCAGCGGCGGTCGCTATCCTGCGCCGCGCGGCTTCCGCCGCCAGTATGACGCGCAGGCGCAGCAGCAGTACCAGGCCGATGGAAGCCAGGTTTATCAGCCCCAAGTCTACCAGCCGCAGGTGTATCAACCGCAGGTCTATGCGCCCCGGCCGGTTTATCAGCCGCGCGGCATTTACTGACGGCTTCGCCGATCATGCGATCCATCGTCATCGCGCTGCTGCTTGCGGGAAGTGCCACGGCCGCCGCGGCGGAAGGCGCCTATCACGTCTATTACAATGCGCGGTTCGGCGTCAGCGCCGATATCCCGTCCGGCTGGAAGGCGGGGCCGGAACCCGAAATCAACGATGGACTGGTTTTCACGTCGCCCGAGGGAGCCGCCACCATCACCGTCTCCGGAATCCTCAATGTCGACAGCAGCGCGGCGCAGGCGATCGCCGACGAGCAGAAGGGCCGCGACGGCGAAACCGTCACCTACCGCAGCAAGAGCGCGCGGCAGGCGGTGATTTCAGGAACCCGCGGCGACATGATCTTCTATCGAAAGCTGATCATCTCGTGCAAGGACCAGATCCTCAATCACCTGGAGATCGAGTATCCGGCGGCGCAGAAGCAGGCGTTTGATGGCCTGGTTGCCCATGTCGCCGGGTCCTTGCACAGCGGGCCGAGCTGGCAGATTTCAAGCTGCAAATAATAGACCGAGCAGCATCTACTCGATCACCTCGTCGGCGGTGGCGAGCAGCGTCGGCGGCACCGCGAGGCCGAGCACCCGGGCGGTCTTGAGGTTGATCACCAGCTCGAATTTTTGCGGCTGGACCACCGGCAGGTCGGCCGGTTTTTCGCCCTTGAGGACGCGGCCGGTATAACTGCCGACCAGCCGCATCACGTCGAGGTAGTCCGCCCCGTAACTCACCAGCGCGCCGGCGTCGACATAATCCCGCACGTCGAAGATCGCCGGCATGGCGTGGCTGGCGGCCAGTTCGGCGAGGCGCGCCCGCCGGCTGTAGAGAAAGGCGTCGGGGCTCGATATCAGTGCCAGGCCCGGCTGTGGCGGCAAGCCGGCAAAGGCGGCCTCGATCGCGGCGTCGCTGGATCCGTTCAGGACATCGATGTGAAGGCCGAGGCTCAGGGCGGCGGCCTGCAGGTCGCGGTTGAACGGCGCGGCCAACGGCGAAGTCGGATTGAGCAACGTGAAATAGCGCGTGGCGCGCGGCACGAGTTCGCGCAGCACCCCGAGCCGCTTGGCGGAAATATCGGCGTTGACCGAGGTGACGCCGGTGACGTTGCCACCGGGCCGGTTGAGGCTGGCGACAAGCCCAAGTTCGACCGGATCGCTGCCGGAGGAGAACACCACCGGAATGGCAGTGGTGGCATTTTTGGCCGCCACCGCGGCGGCGGTGCTGCCCGAGGTGGCGATCAGCGTCACCTTGCTGCGGACGAGGTCGGTGGCGAGGTCCGTCAGCTTCTCGTTGTGGCCGTCGGCCCAGCGATAGTCGATGGTGACGTTGTGGCCGTCGACGAAGCCGGCCTCGCGCAGGCCCTTGAGAAAGGCATCGAGGCGGCGCTGGTTCTGTTGCGGCGAACTGGAATGCAGAAACCCGATCACCGGCAGCGCCGCCTGCTACGCCCGCGCCGCCCGTGGCCATGCGAGCATTGAGCCACCCGCCAAGCCGAGAAACTGCCGTCGCCGCATGCCGCCATCCCCGATCGATGGTGCAGCTTAGCGGCGAAGCGACGCCGCTGAAAGAGGCCGGGCGTGGGCGGCTCCCACCTAACCGGTCTTGATCCACACCGCCTTGACGTTGAGATACTCTTCGAGGTGCTGCTTGCCGGACTCGCGGCCGTAGCCGCTCATCTTGTAGCCGCCGAACGGCACCGCCGGGTCCATCGCCTGGTAGCAGTTGACCCACACCGAACCGGCGCGGATCGCCTTGGCGAGGCTGTGCGCCTTGCTGACGTCGCGGGTCCACACCCCGCTGCCGAGGCCGAAGGTGGTGGCGTTGGCGCGCTTGATCAGTTCGTCGGTGTCCTTGAACGGAATCGCCGAAATCACCGGCCCGAAGATTTCCTCCTGGGCGATCCGCATGTCGTCGCGGACATTGGCGAACACCGTCGGCGGCACGAAGTAGCCCTTGGCGAGCGCGCCTTCGGTCAGCCGCGCGCCGCCGGCCAGCGCCTTGGCGCCTTCCCTGGCGCCGACCGCAAGATAGCCGGTGACGCGCTCGAGCTGTTGCTCGGACACCAGCGGCCCGATCTGGGTGTTGGGATCGGCGCCGTTGCCGACCTGCAGCTTCCTGCCGTAATCGGCGACCTTTTCGACGAACTCGTCATAGATCTTCTGCTCGACGAACAAGCGCGTGCCGGCGCTGCAGATCTGGCCGGAATTGGCGAACACCGCCATCGCCGCGCCTGGCACCGCCTGATCGATGTCGGCGTCGGCGAACACGATGTCCGGCGACTTGCCACCGAGCTCCAGCGATACCCGCTTCAGGTTGCCGGCGGAGGCCTTGATGATGGACTGGCCGGTGACGTGCGAACCGGTAAAGGCAACCTTGTCGACGCCGTGATGCGACGCCAGCGCGGCACCGGCGGTCTCGCCATAGCCGGGCACGACGTTGACGACGCCGGCCGGGATGCCGGCTTCCATCACCAGTTCCGCCAGCCGCAGCGAGGTCAGCGGCGCCTCTTCGGCCGGCTTGAGAATGACCGTGCAGCCGGTGGCCAGTGCCGGGCCGATCTTCCAGACGCTGGCGCCGAGCGGACCGTTCCAGGGAATGATGGCGCCGACCACGCCGATCGGCTCCTTCAGGGTGTAGGAGAAGATGTCGCCCGGCAGCGAGTTCTCGATGGTCTCGCCATGCAGCGCGGTGGCCTGGCCGGCATAGTAGCGCAGCATGCCGAGCACGCGGCGCCGGTTGCCGAGCGTGCGGCTGATCGGCGCGCCCATGTCCAGGGTGTCGAGCATGCTGAGTTCGTCGAAATTTTGTTCGACCAGATCGGCGAGCTTGAGCAGCAGCGCCTGGCGGTCATACGGCTTGACCTTGCTCCAGGGACCCTCGAAGGCGCGCCGGGCCGCGGCGACGGCGCGGTTGATATCCTCGGCGTCGCCTTCGGCCACGGTGGCCAAGAGTTCGCCGGTGGCCGGGTTGTGGGTCTGAAAGCGCTTGCCGGATGCGGCGTCGACCCATTTGCCGTCGATCAGCATCTGCTTGTAGGAGCCGTCCGCATAGGGATGACGGGACGCGGCAATGGTTTCGATCAGACCCATGATCAGCTCTCCCTGCAAAATTGTTAAGTCGAGTTGCTTATATGATGGGAAATATACCGTGTTCCCTGGTGGCGCGAAACAACCTTCGGCGCGATCGGGCGCTTCCGGACGAGGGGCTCGTATGCCGAATGCGCAGGCGTCCAGACGCGAGCCAGCTCACCTCCCGGCGCCCTCCCGCTACTGCTCGCCGTCGCGCAAACGGCGATACACCGCGCCGAGCACGTTGGAGTAGTCGTCGGTCCAGACCCGCTGGTTGTCGTCGGCTTCGGTCAGCGCCCAGACGTCGGACGAGGCAAGGCTGCCGACATCGGCCTCCTCGCGCGCCGAGACCACCACCGAGGTGGCGAAGATGTATTCGTTGTCGCGGCCGGAATCCTCGGAGTAGACCCAGCTCTTGAGATCGTTGGCGTCGGCGATGCCGACGATGACGCTGGCGAGTTCGAGGTGGCGGTTGGAGACGTGCATCACCACCGCGCCCTGCGGCGCCAGCTTGTCCTTGTAGATCGCCATCGCCTCCTCGGTCGCCAGATGGATCGGGATCGCGTCCGACGAATAGGCGTCGACGATGATCAGGTCGTAGCTGCCGCTTGGCTCTTTCGCGAAAGTCAGCCGGGCGTCGCCCATGACCGGCTTGAGATCGGGCTCGCAATTCTGGATGTAGGTGAAGTATTTCGGATCGCGCGCGGTATCGACCATCGACTGGTCGATCTCGAAGAATTTCCAGTCCTCGCCCGGCTGCGACGCGCAGGTCAGCGTGCCGGCTCCGAGCCCGATCACCGCGACCTTGATCGGGCCGCCCTTGCGCTCGCGGATCGCCGTGATGGCCTGCCCGATGCCGCCGTCCTTGTGATAGTACGAGATCGGTTCCGGCCGTCCGGTGATCGGCGTGCCGTCGTCGTTCTGCAGCCGCTCGGCGCCATGGATCGTGGTGCCATGCATCAGCACATGGTATTGCCCGTGCGGCGTCACCACGATCTTGTGGACGCCGAAGAAGCTGCGCACGGTTTCGACCCGGCCGTCATCGGACGGATAGAGGCGGATCAGCAGCAGCGCCAGCACCGCCACGGCGGCCAGCTTGGTGCGGTCGGTGCGCAGCACCAGCGCCAGCAGCAGGCCGGCAACGGCAACGGCGCCGACCACGTAGACCCGCTGGTCCTCGATCCAGTCGAACAGCTTGCCGCTCGAATAGGAGGGCGCGATCAGCGCCACCGCGACGATGGCCAGCAGCGGCCAGAACCAGCGGCGGAGGCGCTGCGGCATGTCGGCGCCGGGCGGTCGGCACAATACCGCCAGCGCCAGCAGGATCGGATATTCGGCGATCCACGAGAACGCGTAGGGCGCGATCAACCCGGCGAACAGGCCGCCGACCATGCCGCCGAACGACAGCGCCACATAGAACCCGGTGAGATGGCGCGCGCCCGGGCGGGTGCGCGCCAGTTCGCCATGGCAGGCCATGGCGATGACGAAGAAGCACAGCTGATGGCCGCCCAGCGTCAGCAGCAGATTCTGTTCGCCGCCGACCGCGAGCAGCACGATCACGCCGGCGATCGCAAACGGCTGCAGCATCAGCATCCATTTGTGCGGCAGCAGCGGGCGCGACTGGAACACCAGCACCCAGGTCAACAGATACAGCGACAGCGGCAGCACCCACAGCAGCGGCGCCGCGGCGACGTCGGTGGAGATATGCGCGGTCACCGCGATCAACAGGCCCGACGGCACCGCGGCGAGGAACACCCAGCGCAGCCGCAGCATCCACGGCGGCGCCGGCGCATCGCCGTCATCGGCCGCGGCTTCGACGGCCGCGTTGGCCGGCGCGCGCAGCAACAACACGCCGCAGCCGGCGATCAGCAGGATCAGGAGGCCATAGCCGCCGGTCCAGATCAGGTTCTGGGTGCGCAGCGTGAACATCGGCTCCAGCAGCACCGGATAGGACAACAGCGCCAGAAAGCTGCCGATGTTGGACGACGCGTAAAGGAAATACGGATCGGGGCCGCTCGGGTGTCCGGTGCGGACGAACCACGCCTGCAGCAACGGATTGTTGGCGGCCAGCGCGAAAAACGGCAGCCCGATCGAGACCGCGAACAAACCCAGCAGCCAGAATGCATAGCCGCGCTTTGCGGCGGCGTGCCCCAGCCGGCGGCAATCGACAGCGGCAGCGTCAACAGCGCGATCGCCAGCAGCACCACGTGCACCGCCACCACGACGACGCGGCTGCGGATCCGCATCAGGAAGTGGGCATAGGCGTAGCCGCCCAACAGCAGCGACTGGAAGAACACCATCGCCACCGACCACACCGCCGGCGAGCCGCCGAGCCGCGGCAGCACCATCTTGGTGAACAAGGGCTGCACCGAAAACAGCAATAACGCGCTGGTGAAGATGGCGGCGGTATAGACCACCAGGATCAGCCGGTTTCGGGCAGCGAGGGACTGCTCCGTGGCTTCGGAAGGCGGCGGCGAAGTCATGAAATCTCCAGCTTGAAACCGCGGGTCTCCGGCGGGAGACCGGCATGGGCCGCGAATGCCGGCAGGGCGCCGGCGGCGGCGGAGTGGAGCATAGGCCGCTGTCGTGGGCAATGCGGACCGCGCGCCCGCATCCGCTGTGGCCTTGCCGCCGCATCTTCGCTAAGCAGAGTTTTACGCACGACGTCGTGGAGACCCGCCCGCGGCGCCGCCATCAACACTTCTCGAGCTTCCACATTTTGAAACATTCATGTCAGACCTCGACGTTCTGATCATCGGCGCCGGACATAACGGCCTCACCTGCGCGGCCTACCTCGCCATGAATGGCCTGCGGGTGAAGGTGGTCGAGCGCCGCACGGTGGTCGGCGGCGCCGCGGTGACGCAAGAATTTCATCCCGGGTTCCGCAATTCGGTGGCGGCCTACACCGTGAGCCTGCTTAATCCGAAAATCATCGCGGATCTGCGCCTGCACGATCACGGCCTGAAAATCGTCGAGCGCCGGGCGCAGAATTTCCTGCCCGCCCCCGACGGCCGTTATCTGCTAACCGGCGAAGGCCGTACCCAGGCTTCGATCACGCGGCTGAGCGCGCGCGATGCCGCCCGCTTCGACGCGTTCACGGGTGAACTCGAAACCATCGCCGACGTGCTGCGGCAACTGGTGCTGCGCGCGCCGCCGAACCTGGTCGAGGGATTCAACACCAACAGCCTCGGCGAGGCGCTGAACGCGCTCGGCACCGCCAATATCTTTCGCGGCCTCACCCTGGAACAGCAGCGCACGCTGCTCGACCTGTTCACCCGCTCCGCCGGCGAAATCCTGGACGAGACGTTCGAGAGCGACCTGGTCAAGGCGCTGTTCGGCTTCGACGCCATCGTCGGCAATTACGCCAGCCCTTATGCGGCGGGGTCCGCCTATGTGATGCTGCACCATGCCTTTGGCGAGGTGAACGGCAAGAAGGGCGTCTGGGGCCACGCCATCGGCGGCATGGGCGCCATCACCCAGGCGATGGCGAGCGCGGGGCACGCCCATGGCGTCGCCATCGAGACCGGCAGCGGGGTGCGCGAGGTGATCGTCGAGCGCGACCGCGCCGTTGGCGTCATCCTCGACAACGGCGAGACGGTTCGCGCCAGATACGTCGTCTCCAACGTCAATCCGAAACTGCTGTACACCCGTCTGGTGCCGCCGGACGCGCTGCCGGCGCCGTTCCTCACCCGTATCAACCATTGGCGCAACGGCTCCGGCACCTTCCGGATGAACGTGGCGCTGAGCGCCCTGCCCTCGTTCACGGCGTTACCCGGAGCCGGCGATCATCTCAGCGCCGGCATCATCCTCGCGCCCGGCCTCGCCTACATGGAGCGCGCCTGGCAGGACGCGCGCGACCATGGCTGGAGCCGCGAGCCCGTGGTGGAGGTGCTGATCCCCTCGACGCTGGACGACAGCCTGAGCCCGACGGGCCAGCACGTCGCCAGCCTGTTCTGCCAGCATGTCGCGCCGCAATTGCCCGGCGGCGCGTCCTGGGACGACCATCGCGACGAGGTCGCCGACCTGATGATATCAACGGTGGATCGCTACGCCCCCGGCTTTGCCGCCAGCGTGATCGGCCGCCAGGCGCTGTCGCCGCTCGATCTCGAGCGCGATTTCGGCCTGTTGGGCGGCGATATCTTTCACGGCGCGCTGACGCTCAACCAGTTATTCTCGGCGCGGCCGATGCTGGGCCACGCCGATTACCGCGGACCGCTCAAGGGACTGTACCATTGCGGCGCCGGTGCCCATCCCGGCGGCGGCGTCACCGGCGCTCCCGGCCACAACGCCGCGCGCGCCATCCTGCGCGATCACCGCGCGTTGTTTCGTTAGTCCGTCATTGCGAGCCAACGGGTCGCGCGAATGCGCGCCCGATGACAGGCTCCGCGAAGCAATCCAGAACCAACAAGCAAGATCTGGATTGCCGCGTCGCTTCGCTCCTCGCAATGATGGGGTGGACGGCCCCCGACGGCATCGATGTGCCAGACTGGTGATGTTGATTCGACCAGACAAGGGAGCCGCCCATGGGTGAGATTAGCATAATCGGTTTGGATTTGGCGAAGAACGTGTTTCAGGTCCACGGGGTTGATGCGTCGGGAGCGGTGGTGCTGAGGCGCCAGCTTCGGCGCGCGGCTGTGGAGAGGTTTTTTGCAAAACTGCCACCGTGCCTGGTGGGGATGGAAGCTTGTGGCAGCGCCCATCACTGGGGTCGGGTGATCGGCGGCTATGGCCACCAGGTCCGGCTGATGCCGCCGGCCTACGTGAAGCCTTACGTCAAGCGCAACAAGAACGATGGTCGGGATGCGGAGGGGGTTTGCGAGGCGGTGAGCCGGCCGACGATGCGGTTTGTGCCGGTGAAGAGCGTCGAGCAACAGGCGACGCTAGCCGTTCATGGCACGCGCGCTTTGCTGGTTCGTCAGCGAACGATGGCGGCAAACGCGTTGCGGGCGATGCTGAGCGAACTTGGGATCGTGGCGGCACAGGGATATGAGGGACTGCGTGAGCTGATGGCCGGGCTCGAAGCGCCGAGCGAAGAGATCCCTGAGGAGATGCGATGCACGCTGTTGGTGCTCGCCAAGCACTGGCAGGCGCTCGATGCTGACGAACGTGAGTTGGAGCGACAGATCGCGAAGTCCGCCCGTTGCAACGGGAACGCCCGGCGGCTGATGGAAGTCCCAGGCGTCGGCCCGATCATCGCCAGCACGATTTTGGCCAAAGTTCCCGACGCAAAGGTGTTCCGCTCCGGCCGTGACTTCGCAGCCTGGATCGGGTTGACCGGTCGTGATCACGGTACCGGGGGTAAGCATCACCCAGGACGCATCTCCAAGCAGGGAGACCGCGTGCTGCGGGCGCTGCTGATCAGCGGAGCAAGCGCCTATTTGCGTCACCAGAAAGCACGCGGTGTCAGCGATCCGTGGCTGCGCGATCTGCTCGCGCGGCGGCCCTATAAAGTCGCCATGGTGGCGCTCGCCGCCAAAACGGCGCGCATCATCTGGGCCATGCTGGTCAAGGGAGAACACTACCGCGACCGCGCGACCGCGTCGGCTGCTGCCTAGCTGAAGGGCGACAGCCGCCGCGCTCGCGCTCAACCAATCGGAGAGGGCAACTATGGTGTGATGGCAAATGGTCAGGAAACCGGGATCGAAACACTCCGTCACGTCATCGCGCGTCATAGCGCGCCGCAATGATTGGAATTCGATCAGCGATCTCCATCAGGGCCCGCGGTCACTGGCCGCATCTAGAGGCCGTATACATGACCGCTCCCCGATCCGTTCGCCGGAATGCCAAAAAACCCTTGCCGAGAGGGGGCCGTCCATACATGACGTTGCTAAGTTTTCGGAAGATGCCGCCTACGCCACCAGCAGCATATAAAACGCCACGGCCGGCGTCAGGCTGAGGCTGAAGGCGCAAATCCCCACGACCCACAACAGGTCCCGGGCACAGAAGCCGAAGCTATATTCCGGCACGATGGTTCGATCGATTGGCTCGATGCTTTGAGTGTTCATGACGCCCCCGCGTTTTTTGTTGGGAACCGTCATAGCCGCAGACTTCTAAAATCCCGGTCGCGATTTCGCTCGCATTTGAACACAGGAGCTACCGCCGATTAACCTTGAGTCCGGTTTACCGGCGCAGGGGGACGGCAGGTGCGATCCGTTAACAGATGCTCAATCGCTTGCCGCGCATTTTAGCGATCAGGGTGCATGGGGGAGATACCGTGTTCGTTTTCGATAATCTGATTGTGGATATTCTGGGCATGGCGCTGGTCGTGCTGTGCCTGATCGGCCTGGTGCCGTCGCGGCGCCCGTCGCGCCGCTATATCAGCGACTTCTAGATTTCAGAGTGGATTCAGGGCGTTGGAACCGAAGCGCGCGAGCGATGCCGGCAATCCCTCACCGCGCGAGCGGGAGCGCGCGGCGCTGGTCGCGGCGATAAGAAACGCCGCGATGCAGATGGAGCAGACCCTGCGGGCTGTGGAAAACTCTGTGGACCTGCTGTGGAGAACCAACCGGTCCGGCAGGGGATAAGTCTGTCCGCCGGCGGTGGATAACGCGGTGGAGAGGCTGTGCGGAAGCGCCGGTTTCCGCTGTTGGCGAGCGGTGCGCAACGCCCCGTCGAGCCGGTGCAGTAGTCCGGGAAAAGCCCGGTATGAAACACCGCTAACCGCGGTATGCAGCGTTGATGAGCGGTGGGCGCGCGGATGTGTCTTGGTTTCGTCGGCAGCTAGTTCTTATCGCGCCGCCTCCGATGAGCAGCACGAACCGGCCTGGATCGGCGGACAGGGAACCGACCCATAGGAGCAGAACACGCAACAATCGCCCGGCTTCGGCTTGAGCCGGGTGCCGCAACCCTTGCAGTCATAGAAGAACTGGCAGGCGTCGGTCGGCATTGTTTCGGCGGCCTGATGACCGCACTGCGGGCAAGTGAGAATAGATTCCAGCTGCATAGGGTTCCTGCTTTGCGCTAAGCGTTACCATAACCTGCGGCGCGGCGCCCGCCCCGCTCCCATCCGGACCCTCCATGTCACCCCTCACCCCTGCCACCAGCCGCGCCCGGTTCGCCATCGGCGACGAGACGACCGCGCGGCGCGTGGTCGACCTTCTGACCGAGAGCTTTTTCGAGGGCCAGGCCGCCATCGCCGCCTCTGCCGGCAAGGACGGGCGCTGGGAGGTCATGGCGTATTTCGCCGAGCCGCCGGACGAAGCTTCAATTCGCCACCTGGTGGGATTGGCCGCCGGTGACGAGGTGGCGGCGGCGATCGTTTTCGATGAGGTCGAAGCCAAGGACTGGGTCAGGGAAAGCCTCGAAGGGCTGGTGCCGGTGCCGGCGGGGCGCTTTGTCGTGCACGGCCAGCACGACCGCAACCGCGTGCCGCCCAACAAGCTTGGCATCGAAATCGAGGCGGCGCTGGCGTTCGGCACCGGCCATCACGGCACCACGCGCGGCTGCCTGCTGCTGCTCGACGAGGTACTGCGGTCGGTTTCGCCGCGGCGCGTGCTGGATCTCGGAACCGGTACCGGCGTACTCGCGATCGCCGCGGCCAAGGCACTGCACCGTCGCATCCTGGCCGGCGATATCGATCCGCTCTCGGTGGCGGTGGCGCGCGGCAATGCGCGGCTCAACGGCGTCGGCAACCTCGTGGAGGCGGTCTGCGCCATCGGCCTTGCCGCGCCGCTGATCAGGCACCGCGCGCCGTTCGACCTGGTGCTGGCCAATATTCTCGCCAATCCGCTGCGGCAACTGGCGACGCCGCTGACGGCGCATCTGGCGCCGCGGGGAATGGTGATTCTCTCGGGGCTGTTGCCGCATCAGGCGGGCGGCGTGATCGCGGCCTATCGGGCCCGCGGGCTGGTGCTGGCACGGCAGCTGCGGATCGACGGCTGGAGCAGCCTGTTGCTGCGGCGGGCCGGGTAAGAGCTGACCACTCTTGACTTTACTTCGGATCGCGCTCGCGGCGGGCGGCGATGGCTTGGTCGACGCGCTGGGTACGGTCGACGCGGGTTTCGACCAGGCGACTGAAGATCTGCACCATGACGCCGGGCGGCTTGTTCGCGGGGGGCATGTTGGCGGAAGATTGGGTCGAACCAGGGGTGCCGTTGTTGTGGGGATTTGGCGGGGATATCTTCTCAAACGTAAACGCAGGCATGGTGTATCCCCTCGTCGTTGAGTTGAAACACTCCTGGAATTTCCCCCGGATATCTTTGATGAACGGCTTGTGTCACCGAAGGTTCCATCTCGTCTTATCCACGTAAAAAAAGCAAGCATACTTTGTGCCATAGGCGCGCAACCCAGCCCTTCGATCGCCGGCCAGCATTGGGTGCCGATTCGAAAACCGGTATCCCCTTTTCGGGATCATGCTCTAGGATGATCGGATCATGTTCGAAGCCCTGTTCCAGACCTTCGAGGAGCCCGAGAGCGGCGTCGCGCTGACGGCACGGCTGCAGGCTTTTCGCGAGGAATTGCTGCGACGGGGACTGGCCGGGTTCGTGATTCCCCGCGCCGATGCGCAGCAAAATGAATATGTCGCGCCGTCGGAAGAACGGCTGGCGTGGCTGACCGGGTTCACCGGGTCGGCCGGACTGGCGATCGTACTGCGCCAGGAGGCCGCGATTTTTGTCGACGGCCGCTACACCCTGCAGGCGGCCAAGCAGGTCGTGACCCCGGCCTGGACCATCGCGCCCCTGGTCGATCCGCCCCCCGAACAATGGCTCGGCGAGCACCTGAAGCCCGGCGATCGCCTAGGATTTGATCCGTGGCTGCACACTTCGGCGGCAGCCGAACGGCTGGCCGCGGCCTGTGCCAAAACGGGAGCGGAGCTGATCGCGGTCGAGACCAATCCCCTGGATTCGGTCTGGAGCGAGCGCCCGGCGCCGCCGCTCGGGCCGGTCAGCGTCCACGGCCTGTCCTTCGCCGGCGAAACCGAGGCCGACAAGCTCGGGCGCATCCGCGCCGAAATCGCCCGGCTCGGCGTCGAAGCGCTGGTGCTGTCGGATTCCCACGCGGTGGCATGGACCTTCAACATCCGCGGCGCCGACGTTTCGCACACACCCCTGCCGTTGTCCTACGCGCTGGTGCCGAAGGACGGCCGCGCCATCGTCTTCATCGATCATCGAAAACTCTCCAATGCTGCCCGGGATCATCTCGAACAGAATGCCGAGGTCCGCGAGCCCGAGGCGCTGACCGCGGCGCTGACGGAGCTCGCCGCCCAAAAAGACCTCGATCGCCCTCGACACGGCGACCGCCGCCGATGCGCTGAGCCGGCTGATTACGGCGGGCGGCGGCAAGGCGGTGCGCGGTGCCGATCCGGTGGCGCTGCTGAAAGCCGTCAAGAACCCGACCGAGATCAACGGCACCCGGACCGCGCATCGCCGCGACGCGGTGGCGCTGGCGCGTTTCCTGGCCTGGATCGACCGCGAGGCATCGGGCGGCGCGCTGACCGAAATCGACGCCGTCGAGGCGCTGGAAAGCTTTCGCCGCGATACCGGCGCGCTGAAGGACGTCTCGTTTCCCACCATCGCCGGCACCGGCCCCAACGGCGCCATCGTGCATTACCGGGTGACCCGCAAGAGCAACCGCCGGATCATCTCCGGCGACCTCCTGCTGATCAATTCCGGCGCGCAATACCAGGACGGCACCACCGACGTCACCCGCACCATCGCCATCGGCGAGCCGACCGCGGAAATGCGCGACCGCTTCACCCGGGTGCTGCGCGGCCATATCGCGATCGCGACGCGCGGTGTTTCCCGAGGGCACCACCGGCGCCCAGCTCGACAGCCTGGCGCGGCAATTCCTCTGGCAGGCCGGGCTCGATTTCGATCACGGCACCGGCCACGGCGTCGGCAGCTACCTGTCGGTGCACGAAGGCCCGGCACGGATTTCCAAGCTCGGCACCGCGGCGCTGAAGCGCGGCATGATCCTGTCCAACGAGCCCGGCTACTACAAGACCGACGGCTTTGGGATCCGGATCGAGAACCTCGAACTGGTGACCGCGGTCGACATCGACGGCGCCGCCAGACCGATGAACGGCTTCGAGACCTTGACGCTGGCGCCGATCGACCGCCGGCTGATCGACCTTGCCATGCTGAGCGACAAGGAGCTGACCTGGCTGAACGACTACCACGCCCGGGTCCGGCAAGAGGTGCGGCCGCTGGTGGACGAGGCCACCAAGGTCTGGCTCGATGCCGCAACGGCACCGCTGGCGCGTTTTTAACCCGTCCCAACACCGCGTCCCGAAAACGGCATGGCCGCATGCCGAAACGGCGCTGTTGCGGCCGCGGGATAAGACTAAAGTCGGTCGGACACCTATTAAATCAGCGCCGAACCGGCACCGGAACCTCATGCACGGAGTGATGGGCAGCCCGCCCAAGGCCGCGATCGGCAACGTGTCTTCCCGCACCATGCTGTTGCTGCTGGTGGTGATGACCGGCGTGGCGCCGATCTCGCTGTATCTCCTGGTGCCGGCGCTGCCGGTGCTGGCCACCACCTTCGGCCGCGATATCTCGATCGCGCAGATGACCGTGTCGCTCTACATGGTCGGCCTTGCCTGCTCGCAGATCACCATGGGGCCGCTGTCGGACCGTTTTGGCCGCCGCCCGGTGCTGTTAGCGGGCCTCGGCCTGATGGTCGTGGCCAGCGTCGGCTGCATCTTCGCCGAAACCCTGCCGCAGCTGATCGCCGCGCGCTTCTTCCAGGCGCTGGGCGGCGCCAGCGGCATGGTGGTGAGCCGCGCCATCATTCGCGACCTCTACAGCCGCGAGCGCATGAGCTCGATGATCAGCCTGGTGATCGCGGTGATGATGATCGCGCAGATGCTGAGTCCGTTGACCGGCGGTCTTCTGGAGACCGCATTCGGCTGGCGCGCGATCTTCTACGTCATTACCGCAGCCTCGTTCACCGTCGCCATCGCCATCGCGCTGGCGCTTCCGGAGACCCGCCGCGAGCGCACCGAAGCCGGCGGCTTCCGCGGCGATGTCGGCAGCCTGTTCACCAGCCGCGCTTTCATCGGCTATATGCTGTGCCAGGTGTTGGCCTCGCAGATCATCTTCGCCTTCGCCGGCGGCGGACCTTACATCGTGGTGATGCAGATGGGCCGAACCAGCGCCGAATACGGCGCGTGGTTTGCGACCACGGGGTTCGCCTATCTCGTCGGCAATCTGTTTTGCGTGCGCTACGCGCCGCGCCATTCCTTGGAGAAACTGATCTGGTTCGGGCTGGCGCTGCAACTGCTCGGCACCTCGCTGAACCTGATCTGGAGCATTTTCGGCACCAACCAGATGCCGTCCTGGCTGTTCGGCACCCAGATGATCGTGATGGTCGCCAACGCCTTCGTGATGTCGAACTCCGCGGCCGGCGCCATCAGCGTCCGCCCGCAAGCCGCCGGCACCGCGTCGGGCGCGATGGGATTCCTGCAAATGGGGATCGGCTCGCTGGTATCACAGTTCGGCGCTTATCTCGGCGGCCATTTCACCACCACGCTGCCGCTCACGGCCGGCATTTTCGTGGTGTCGGTCGCCTGCGCGTCCTCCATGATCTTCCTGGTGCCGCGGCGACAGGTCGTGGTCAGCGAGGAACTGATGGAGCAGGCGGAGGAAGAAGAATCGGGGATGCTGTAGTTCGTTGCAGCTCGCGCATTGCATCAGAGTTCGTCATGCCCGGGCTCCGTCCCGGGCATCCACGTCTTTACTGACGAGCAGCAAGAAAGACGTGGATGGCCGGGACAAGCCCGGCCACGACGTGGAGAGGGTGCGTGTCTTCACGAGCGCGTACTGCGCAAAGCGAAAAGGAGCCCTACCCCTTCACCAACGCCAGCCAGTCGTCCTCGCTGAGCACGTTGACGCCAAGCTCGCGGGCCTTGGTGAGCTTCGAGCCCGCCTCCGCTCCGGCGACGACGTAGTCGGTATTCTTCGACACCGAACCCGATACCTTGGCGCCGAGACGCTCGGCCATGGCCTTGGCCTCGTCACGGGTCATCTTCTCCAGCGAGCCCGTGAACACCACGGTCTTGCCGGCAACCGCCGAATTGCTCTTCGGCTTCTCGGCATCCAAAATCTCGTCGAGCTCTTTTGTCAGCCGCTCGACAATGCCGCGGTTGTGGCTCTCGCCGAAATAGGCGCCGACGCTCCGGATCACGGTGTCGCCGATCTGGTCCAGCGCATCCATTTCGGCAATCGCCTCTTCGTCGCCCCTGGCGACCTTAAGTCCGGCGTCATGGAATGCCTGCCACGAACCATAGCCGCGCGCCAGCGCCAGCGCCGTGGTCTCGCCGACATGGCGCATGCCGAGCCCAAAGATGAAACGCTCGAGCGAAATCTTGCGGCGGCTGTCGATCGAGGCAAACAGGTTGCGCACCGAGGTCGCGCCGTAGCCCTCGATCTCTTCCAGCTTCAGTTTGGCGTTGCGCTTGGGCAGCGTGAAGATATCGGCGGGTTCCTTCACCCAGCCTTCGTCGAAGAAATATTGCAGCTGCTTTTCGCCGAGCCCGTCGATGTCGAAGGCACGGCGCGACACGAACAGTTTCAGGTGCTCGATCTTCTGGTAGGGACAGGCGAACTCGCCGCTGCAGCGGGCGCGCGAACCCTCCTCGCCCGTCGCCGTCTCCTCGCGCACCACATCGGTGTGCAGCGGACACGGACATTTCTTCGGAAGGTGAAACTCCTTGGCGCCCTTCGGCCGCTTCTCGATCACGACATCGACGACCTGCGGTATCACGTCGCCGGCGCGCTGGACGATGACGGTATCGCCAATCCGGATATCGCGGCCCTCGCGCAGCTGCTCGCCATCGCCGCCGATGCCCTTGATGTAATCCTCGTTGTGCAGCGTGACGTTCTGCACGATGACGCCGCCGACGCCGACCGGCTCGAGCTTGCCGACCGGCGTGAACGAGCCGGTGCGGCCGACCTGGATTTCGATATCGCGCAGCACGGTCACGGCACGCTCCGCCGGAAACTTGTGCGCGATCGCCCAGCGTGGCGTGCGCGAGACAAAACCGAGCCGCTCCTGCCAGTCGATGCGGTCGACCTTGTAGACCACGCCGTCGATGTCGTAGTCGAGTTCGCCGCGCTGCTCCTCGATCTTGCGGTGAAATGCAATGAGCTGCTCGACCGAACGACAGAGTTTTGTCAGCGGGTTGGTCTTGAAGCCGCAACGCTCGAACCAGTGGATCATGCCGGTCTGCGTCGCTTCCGGCATCGCGCTCATCGCGCCCCAGGCATAGGCGAAGAAGCCGAGCGGCCGCGATGCGGTGATGCCGGGGTCTTTCTGCCGCAACGAGCCGGCAGCCGAATTGCGCGGATTGGCGAAGATGGTATCGCCGGCCGCCTTCTGCCGCTCGTTCAGCGCCAGGAAGGCCTTCTTGGTCATGTAGACCTCGCCGCGCACCTCGCAGACATCCGGAATGTTGCGGCCCTTGAGCGCGTGCGGCACGTCCTTCAGGGTGCGGATATTGGCAGTAACGTCCTCGCCCTCGGCGCCATCGCCGCGGGTCGCGGCCGTGACGAGCTCGCCGCCCTCGTAGCGCAGCGACATCGACAGCCCGTCGATCTTCGGCTCGGCGGAGAAGTCGATCTTGTCGTCGGGAAGCTTCAGGAAGCGCTCGATACGCGCCGGCAAAGTCGATCACGTCCTGTTCCGCAAAGGCGTTGTCGAGCGACAGCATCGGCAGCGCATGACGGACTTTCCGGAAGCGGCCGGACGGCGCCGCGCCGATTTTCTGCGACGGCAAGTCCGCGGAGACGAGATCCGGAAAGCGTTTTTCGATGGCGTTGAAGCGCTGGCGCAGCGCGTCGTATTCGGCATCGGTGACGCTGGGCGCATCGTCCTGGTAATAGCGCTTGTCATGACCTTCGAGCTCAAGCGCGAGCCGCATGTGCTCGACTTTGGCCTGCGCCCTGGTGAGGTCGGCGACATCGGGGAGCTTTTTGGCTTTTGCGGCTTTGGCCATGGCAGATTAGGCCGTTGCCGCCTTGAGCAGCCGGTCCGCCGCCGCGCGCGCTTCGGCGGTGATTTCGGCTCCCGCCAGCATGCGGGCGATTTCCTCGCGGCGGTGGTCGGCCGCCAGCGCATCGACGCGGGTGGCGACGCGCTTGCCCTTGTCGCGGGCGTCCTTGGAAATCAACAGATGCTGGTCGGCCCGCGCCGCCACCTGCGGCGCATGGGTCACCGCCATCACCTGGACCTTGCCGGCGAGCCGTGCCAGCCGGGCGCCGATGGCGTCGGCCACTGCACCGCCGACACCGGTGTCGATTTCGTCGAACACCAGGGTCGGCGCCGAGCCGCGATCCGACAGCACCACCTTGAGCGCCAGCAGGAACCGCGACAGCTCGCCGCCGGAGGCGACCTTCATCAGCGGTCCCGGCCGGGTGCCGGGATTGGTCTGCACCCAGAATTCGACCCGGTCGAAGCCGGTCGGGCCCGGCGTTTCCGGATCGGAATCCACCTGGGTCATGAATTTCGCCCGCTCGAGTTTCAGCGGCGCCAGTTCGGCGATCACGGCCTTGTTGAGCTTTTCGGCGGATTTGATCCGCGCCACCGAGAGCTTGGCCGCGGCGGCGCCGTAACGCTTGTCGGCTTCGGCCGCCGCCGCTTCCAGCTTCTTCAACTGGTCGGCGCCGGCGTCGATCAGGGCGACGTCGGCTGCATGTTTCGCCGCCAGCGCGGCGAGGCCATCCACCGGCGTGGAGTATTTCCGCGCCGCCGCGCGCAGCGCGAACAGGCGCTCCTCGATGCGCTCGAGTTCGGCGGGATCGAAATCCGCCGCGACCAGCGCCGCGGTCAGATGCTGGTCGGCCTCTTCCAGGGCATTGATGGCGACATCGATGGCCTTCACCGCCGGTTCGACCAGCGCCGGCGAACTTGCCGCGCGGCGTTCCAGCCGGCGCACCGCCGCCGACAGGGCCGCCACCGGGGAATGGTTGCCGCCCACCACCTCCTGCGCCTCGCGCAGGTCGCCGGCGATCTTCTCGCCCTGCATCATCGTGGTGCGGCGTTCGGCGAGTGCTGCTTCCTCGCCGTGCTTCGGATTGAGCTTCTTCAGTTCGTCGGCGGCATGGCGCAGGTAGTCGGCCTCGCGGGCGGCGCGTTCCATGCCGGCGCGGTGCTCCTCGAGCACGGCCAGCGCGGCGCGCCGCAGATCCCACAGCGTGCCGAGCACAGCCACATCCTTTTCCAGGCCCGCGAAGGCGTCGAGCAGCTGGCGATGGGTCGCGGCGTCGACCAGCGCGCGTTCGTCATGCTGGCCGTGGATTTCCACCAGCGCGGTGCCGACCGCTTTCAGGGTCTGCACGCTGATGGCCTGGTCGTTGATGAAGGCGCGGGTGCGGCCGTCGGCGAGCTGGACCCGGCGCAGGATCATCTCGCAGGAGTCCTCGATGCAATTGTCGTCGAGGCCGTTGTCGCGCAGGATGGCGGAGGCCGGATGGGCCTTCGGGATGTCGAACACCGCGGTGACCTGGCCCTGCTCGGCGCCGTGGCGCACCAGGCCAGCGTCGCCGCGGCCGCCCAAAGCCAGGGCAAAAGCATCGAGCAGGATGGATTTGCCGGCGCCGGTCTCGCCGGTCAGCACCGCGAGGCCGCGGGCAAACTCGATGTCGAGCCGCTCGATCAGGACGATGTCGCGGATCGAAAGGCGCGCCAGCATGGAAGAACAGTCCTACCCGAGACCCAGTTTCTTGAAAGCCTTGCTGATGTAAGAACTGGTGTTCTCGCTCGGCTCGAACTCCGCCGGACTTTACAAGATTATAGGCGTCTTTGTACCAGCGGCTGTCAGGAAAGTTGTGGCCAAGCACCGCCGCGGCGGTTTGCGCCTCGCCAATGACCCCGATTGCCATATAGGCCTCGGCCAGCCGGGCCAGCGCCTCCTCGACGTGGCGCGTGGTCTGGTACCGCGTCACCACGGTCTTGAAGCGGTTGATGGCGCCGGTGTAATTACGCTTCTCCAGATTGTAGCGGCCGATTTCCATTTCCTTGCCGGCGAGCTGGTCGCGCGCGCCTTCCAGCTTCTTCTTGGCGCTGGTGGCGTATTCCGAGGTCGGATATTTGCGAATCACTTCCTCGAGCGCCGCCATCGCCTTTTCGGTGCGGGCCTGGTCGCGCGAGACGTCCGGAATCTGGTCGTAATGCGAGGCCGCGATCAGGTACTGGGCGTAGGCCGCATCGGGACTGCCGGGATGCAGGGTGACGTAGCGGGTGGCGGCGCCGATGCAGCTGTCGTAGTCGCCGGCCTGGTAGAAGGCGTAGGCCGACATCAACAGCGACTTGCGCGCCCAGTCCGAATAGGGATGCTGGCGGTCGACTTCCTCGAACTTCTTCGACGCCGCTTTCGGGTCGCCGTTGTTGTTCATCAGGAACAAGCCCTCGTTGTAGAGCTTGTCGGCGGGCTCCTCGTTGAAGGTATCGTCCTTGGCGAAAAACTTGTCCCACAGCGCCCCGGTGCCGCAGCCGGCCAGCGGCGTCGCCAGCACGACGAGGCCCATCACCAGCCGCAACCGGCGGCCCAGCCCGCGCAGCGAACTGTAGCCGCGCAGCGAACGGAAGGCTGGCGAGATGCGCGTTTCGAGCGTCAAACGCTGTGCCGACATGGATTCAAACCTGACGTCCCTGATGCGATGCCCACAAGATGAAATGCCCACGCGATGCGGTGCCCCACGCCTACCATGAAACCGGTCATGGAAACGCAACCATCGACGCGCCCGTGACGCCTGCCAGCCGACCGCGAGCCCGTCCAACCGAAAAAGTCCCGTAACCAATCGAATACGCAGGCATTTCGCCCGGATTAAGGCGGCGAACAGACTTGGCCATGGTAGCGGGTTCTGGTTCTGGATCGCTTAACGCCAGGATCGCTTGAAGACCGGACGGAAAGGCCGTGTCGCGCGCCTTAAGAAACGTCGGGGCCGTAGGCCGGGGCCACCATGCCGCCGACCATTCCGGTTGCGACTTCGGCACGGGAGCGGGAGCGGCGCCGCGCCGGTTCGGCCTCGACCACCGCGAAGGCATTGCGGTCGGCCAATAGCGCGGTCAGCACCGCGTGGTTGAGCTTGTGGCCGCCGCGCACCGAGCGGTAGGCGCCAACCAGCGGCAGGCCGGCCAGCGCGAGATCGCCGACCACGTCGAGCACCTTGTGGCGCGCGCATTCGTCGACGTAACGCAGGCCCTCGGTGTTCAACAGCCTGGTGTCGTCGAACACCACGGAATTCTCGAACGAGGCGCCGAGCGCGAAACCGGCGCTCCACAACCGCGCCACGTCGTTCATGCAGCCGAAGGTCCGGGCGCGGCAGACGTCGCGGCGGAAGCTTTCGGGATTGAGATCGAGCACGAAATTCTGGCGGCCGATCACCGGATTGGCGAAATCGATCTCGACTTCGGCGCGGAAACCGCCCGCATGGGGCCGCAATTCGCCGAACGAGTCGCCCATCGCGACCTGAACCGGCTTGAGAACCTTGATGAAGCGGCGGCGCGCCGGCTGCTCGACGATGCCGGCCTGGTCGATGGCGGCGACGAACGCCGCGGCGCTGCCGTCCATGATCGGAACTTCGGGACCGTCGAGTTCGATGGTGGCGTTATCGACGCCCATGCCGCGCAGCGCGGCAAGCACGTGCTCCGCGGTCGAGACCAGCGGACCGTCGCGGTCGCCGAGCACGGTGGCGAATTCGGTGGCGATGACCGAGTTGGCATCGGCCTGCAGTTCGCGGTCGGATCCATCGAGACCGGTGCGGACAAAAATAAAACCGGCATCGACAGGTGCCGGTCCAACGGTAAGATTGACCGTCATGTTGGAATGTACGCCGACGCCTGTCACGGTGGCTTCCGCTGCAAGCGTTGTTTGACGGCTGAACTTCATTCCAAACTGCCCACTACTGACCCACTTTGCGATGCACCAATCCGCGCTTCGGCGGTGCGTCCTAAGTGTCCCCGAGTCAGCACAGACCATAGCCATCGCCTCAAAGAGCGCCAACTCACGGTTTTTTACCAATTATTACCCTATCTCTGCCGCATTGGCGCCGCCGCCGAGCGCAATTGCGCCACGGTCGGTTGCACCGCACAAGCGGGCCCGCCCTTCAATATCGCGATTTATCGTTTAAAATCATTTACTTGGTAAAATGAACGAGAACTTAATTCGGGCAAAATAAAGGGCCCCGGCGGCGTCGCCGGGGCCCGATAGCACGGCCGGATTGTAACAATCCGTCAGGTTGCCTGGCGGCGCAGGAACGCCGGGATATCGAGATGGTCGTCGCCCTGTGGCGTTGGCGCCACAGGCGCCGGGCGGCCGTGGATGTCCAGGCCTTGCGGCGCGGGACGCCGCGCATACTCCGATACCGGTTCGGTCGATGCGATCTGCTGGGCCACGCTACGCTGTGGCTTGCGTTCCGGCAGTGGCGGCATCGGCTCCATGGCCGGACCGGAAGCGCGGGCGGCGATCGGCGGCTCGGTTTCCTCGTCGCGGCGGCCGAGACCGACATTGGCGAGGCGCTGCAGCAGCGACATCCGCGTCTTCTGCGGGTGCTCTTCCTCGACCTCGGCGCGGGATTCGCCACGGGCCTGGCGAATCTCGTTCTGCGCCGGCATCGGCAGCTCCTCGAATTTCGGCATCCTGGGAGCGCGCAGCGGCGGCTTTTCCGCGGCCTGCGGGATGAAGGTCTCCTGCAGCGCGGGTTCCTGAGCCTCGACGCGCAGGGCATCATGGTCCGGGAACAATGACGGTTTTTGCGCGATCGGGCGCACCGTGACGTCGCCATAGGAAGCCGGCTGTACCGCCGCCTGGGCGGCGAGCTGCATGGATTCCGGGGCCACCGCCGCGGCGATGGCCGCCAGGGCCGCCCGTTCGATGCTGCTGGCGGGTGCGCGCGGCGCGGCCGGGGTGGCCGGTGCTGCGGGCGCCGTCGCAACCGGACGCGGCGCCTCGAGCTTCTGCGCGGTCACGGCCGCCAGGCGCTGGTTGTCGGCGCGCAGCTTGGCGGTGAGTTCCGCAAGCCGGCTGTCCGGCGCGCCGGGCGTCGCTACCGCAGCGGTAACGGTCTCGGCAGGCGCCGCGGCGGCGCGCGCCAGCATGGCCTGTTCGATGCCGGTGGCGACCACCGAGACGCGGATCACGCCGTCGAGGGTTTCGTCGAAGGTGGCGCCGACGATGATGTTGGCGTCCTGGTCGACCTCCTCGCGGATCCGGGTCGCGGCCTCGTCGACCTCGAACAGCGTCAGGTCCTTGCCGCCGGTGATCGAGATCAGAAGGCCGCGGGCGCCCTTCATCGAAGAGTCGTCGATCAAGGGGTTGGCGATGGCGGCTTCGGCCGCGGTCAGCGCCCGCTTCTCGCCGGAGGCCTCGCCGGTGCCCATCATCGCCTTGCCCATTTCGCGCATCACGGCGCGAACGTCGGCGAAGTCGAGATTGATCAGGCCTTCCTTGACCATCAGGTCGGTAATGCAGGCGACGCCCGAATACAGCACCTGGTCGGCCATCGCGAAGGCGTCGGCGAAGGTGGTCTTCTCGTTGGCGACCCGGAACAGGTTCTGGTTCGGAATGATCAGCAGCGTATCGACCACCTTGTGCAGTTCCGCGATGCCGGTCTCGGCGGTGCGCATGCGGCGCTGGCCTTCGAAATGGAACGGCTTGGTGACGACGCCGACGGTGAGGATGCCCATGTCACGCGCGGTCTTGGCGATCACGGGCGCCGCACCGGTGCCGGTGCCGCCCCCCATGCCGGCGGTGACGAACACCATGTTGGCACCCGACAGATGGTCGCGGATCTCGTCAATCACCTCCTGCGCCGCGGCGGCGCCGACGTCCGGCTGCGATCCGGCACCCAGCCCCTGGGTGACCTGCGTGCCCATCTGCACGATGCGCTGCGCCTTCGACATGGTCAGCGCCTGCGCGTCGGTGTTGGCGACGACAAAATCCACCCCCTGCAGCCCAGCGGTGATCATGTTGTTGACGGCGTTGCCGCCTGCGCCGCCGACGCCGAATACGGTGATCCGCGGCCGCAACTCGCGGATATCAGGGACGTTGAGATTGATGGTCATGGTTGCCTCTCTAAGCGCGCGTTGTTCTGCAAAGCCCTATGGGTCAATGACCGAAGGGGTTGATGGGGAATTCGAACCGGTCGTTTCATCAGAAGCCTTCGCGAAGCCATCGCCCGACCTTTCCGAAGTAGCCGTCAGTCCCTGTCTTCAATTGCCGCGTATGCCGCGGTTCGACGTGTTCGAGATGAGCGTATTGCGGGTAAACCAGGAGCCCGGTGGGCACCGCGAACGACGCGCTCTTGGCCTCGTTGGGCAGCCGGCCGAAGCCGAGCGGGCGGCCGATCCGTACCGGGCGGCCGAGAATCTGGCTGCCCAGTTCGACCAGGCCGGTGAGCTGGGAGGCGCCGCCGCTCAAGACAACCCCCGCCCGTGGCTCGGCCGCAAAGGGGGAATCCGCGAGCCGGTCCCTGACCATCTCAAAAATCTCCTCGGCGCGCTGACGGACGATGTTGGCGATCGTGGCGCGCGACACCAGCTGCGGAACATCGCGCTCGTCGTCGCCGGCGGTCGGCACCGACATCAATTCGCGCGTGTCGGACCCCCCTGTCAGCACGGTGCCATATAACGTCTTGATTCGCTCGGCATCCGCAATGCAGGCCCCCAGGCCGCGCGCAAGATCCATGGTGATGTGTTGCCCGCCGACCGCAAAGCCGGAGGCATGCACGAACCGGCCCGCCGAATAGGTCGCGATGGTGGTGGTCCCCGCGCCCATCTCGACCACCGCGGCGCCGATGTCGGCTTCGTCGTCGGTGAGCACGCTCAGGCCCGCCACATAGGGGCTTGCCGCCATGGCTTCGACATTGAGGTGGCAGCGCTCGACCACCAGCATCAGGTTCTTGGCGACGGTCGCCTCCGACGTCACCACGTTCATGTCGACGCCGAACTGCTGCGCCACCATGCCGCGCGGATCGCGAATGCCCTTGACCCCATCGAGCGCGTAGCCGACCGGCAGCGCGTGCAGCACGGTGCGGCCGGGCGGCGTGGCGTGGTGCATCCCGGTCGAGGTGATGCGGGTGACGTCGGCCTGGGTGACCGCGCCGCCCCTGATGTCGGCGCAGGCCTCGATCAACTGTCCCTGCAGCCGGCCGCCGGACACCGACAGCAGCACGGATTCGACCCGCACCTTGGCCATCCGCTCGGCCAGCGCCACCGCCTGGCGCACCGCCTGCTCGCATTCGACGAGGTCGACCACGGAGCCGGCCTTGACGCCGCGCGACTGGATCTGGCTGTAGCCGATCAGTTCGGCGGCGTGGGTCCGGCCACGCAGCGCGTCGCTGGGCGGGCACGGTTTCAGCCGCGCGATCAGGCAGGCGATCTTGCTGGTGCCGATGTCGAGCGAGGCCACCAGCGCGGTGCGCTTGTGCGACACCGGCCGGGTCTTCGGGGTCTGGTTGCGCTCGAGGCCGCTCATGCTTCGCCGGCCTTCTTCTTCGGCTTCTTGTCCTTGAGCAGGTCTTCACGCGCCTTGGCGGCGTCGTCGGACAAGCGCACGGTCAGCCGGTCGGGCAGCCGCAGGTCGATGGCGGTGATGTCGCGCGAGAACAGCCGCTCTTCACGGTCGAGCCGGGTCAGCGTCGCCAGCGCGTTGCCGACGTCGTTTTCCGGCAGGCGGACGTCGAGCCCGTCATTGAGGCGCAGGTTCCAGCGCCGCTCGCCGACCAGAATGGCGGCCCTGGTGACGCCGCGGACCTGCGGATAGCGGTCGAGCAGCGCCAGAAATTCCCTGGCGCGGGTCTCGGCGCCCTTGCCCACCACCAGCGGCAGCGAGGTGAAGTGCCGGGTCACGTAGGATTCCAGCACTGCGCCGTCTTCCGCGATCACTGACAGCCGGCCGTCCTGCTGCCACAGCGCGAACGGCGAGCGCTCGGTGATGTCGATCTGGAGCTTGTCGGGGTAGAGCTTCAACACGGTGGCGTCGGCGATCCACGGATTGGCCTTCAACTTGTCGCGCACGGCGGCGGCATCGAGAAACAACAGCGAGGAGCGGCCGTTGACGCCGCCGACCGCCAGGATCTCATCCTGGCTCAGTTGCTTGCGGCCGTTGATGGCAACACTTGCGATGCGAAATCCAAACCTGTTGGCGGCCGCGTTGCGGGTATCGCTCAACGCGGCGGCAAACTCATCGGCGTGACCGCCGTCGACGACACCAAGGCCGGCACTCCCGAGCAGCAGCAGCACGGTCGCGGTGGTACCTATGCGATGCGGCAGATAGCGCTCCAGCATGGCGATAGCGCGCGGCAGCTCCTGCTCGCGCTCGACCGGATGCCGCTCGGGCTTTGGCTGCCCGACGCGCGGACGAAACAGGGGGGCGAGCCGCTCACGCAGCAGCACGGCCACGCCGATGGCGGCCCATTTCAGTTCAGAATGGAGCCTCGGCGATCCCAACGACCGAACGAGGCTTGCTCCACCATCCATTGCACGAGCTCGTCACATGTGATGCCCGCAATACCTGCGGACTCTGGCCCAGGTGACATCTCGGTGTTGCCGGATTTGGGGTTTGACCTCATGACAGATGAGGCCGACCGTTCCCTCGATGCGGTCGTCGAAGCGGAAATCCGCCCGGCTTACGCCCCGGCAGCCGAGCGCAACATGCGCCGCCAGCGTTAACCTTCGGACTTCCTGGTAAACAAAAGGTAAAATAGGTGCGGACAGGGTGCGATTTGATGCGCTGGAAGAATACTTTACCGGCCACCGTCGCATTTCTGCACGGGCCGGCGGCGCGGTTCCGGAGCGAGCGGGAATATCTTCCTGTGCGCGCAGCCGGCCGCGGGACTACTTTTGCGCGCGCCTGGCCGCGAGCGCGATCTGGTCCCGCAGGAAGTCGGCGAAGGCGATGCCCTGCGCCTTGAGCGCCTTCGGATAGAGCGAAGCCTTGGTCAGACCCGGCAAGGTGTTGGTCTCCAGAAAAACCGGGCCCTTGTCGGAGATGATGAAATCGGTGCGCGAATAGCCGGAGCAGGAAAGCGCCTTGTGCGCGCGCAGCGCCGCCTCCGTGATGGCAGCGGTGACTTCAGGCGAAAAGCGCCCCGGACAGATCTCCTGAGTGGATTTCAGGAGATACTTTGCGGTGTAATCGAAATTGCCATCGTCCGGCACGATCTCGACCGGCGGCAGCGCGAACACCTCGCCGCTGGATTGCTCGAGCACGCCGCAGGTGGCTTCCACGCCCGAGATGTAGGGCTCGATCAGGTAGGCCTCGGTCCTCGCGGCGTTGCGGACGGCGACGAGATCCTGTTTGGCGTTGACGAAGATGAGGCCATAGCTCGAGCCGTCATGCGTGGGTTTTGCGATCAGCCGGCCATGTTCGGCGAGCGCGGCGTCGATATTCTCAAGTTGAATTCCGGCTGTGGTTTTCACGCCCGCGATCGCGACGAAGCGTTTCGCGGAAACCTTGTCGAAGGCAAGATGCGAGGAAGCCGAGTCCGACCCGGTATAGGGAATGCCGCGCAGTTCGCAGGCGGCCTGCAATTCGCCATTCTCGGCGCGGCCGCCGTGCAAGGCGAGCACCAGCACGCGGTTGTCCGTCGCGGCCTGATCCAGCGCCTCTTCGATGCTGCGGCCGACGCGGCGGCCACCGGGTACGAAATCCTGCTCGAACGGCCGCGAATGCCCGGCCAGCGTCTTCGCGTCGGTCTCGCGCACGCTGTCATCCGCGGCCCAGAACCAGAGATCGGCTTCGGGCAAGGCCTCGCACAACGCCTGGGCGCTCGCGGATGAAACCAGTCGCTCTTTATTGGTGCCGCCGAAGAGAATGGTGCTGCGCATTATTTCCGCTCAATTCCAATCCGCTTGATTTCCCAATGTAGCTCAATTCCGGAATTTTGCCTGACGCGCTCGCGGACGGTTTCGCCGAGTGCTTCTATATCATGCGCGGTGGCGTCGCCGGTGTTGATCAGAAAATTGCAGTGCATTTCCGAGACCTGGGCACCGCCGACCCGGAGGCCGCGGCAGCCGGCGGCATCGACCAGCTTCCAGGCGCTGTGCCCGGGCGGATTCTTGAAGGTCGAGCCGCCGGTTTTTTCGCGGATCGGCTGCGCGGTCTCGCGATGGTTCTGCACTTGCTCCATCCGCGCGCGAATCGCGGATGGATCGGCGACGCGCCCGCGAAACCGCGCCGCGGTGAAAATGACCTGTGGATCGACGCCGCTGTTGCGGTAGACGAACTTCATGTCGGCATTGCCGAAGCTGTGCCGGGTACCGTCTCGGCCGATCCCGATGGCCTCGAGCAGCACGTCCTTGGTCTCGTCGCCATTGGCGCCGGCGTTCATGCGCAGCGCGCCGCCGACCGATACCCGGAATGCCGAAATAGAATTCGAGCCCGCCGATATTCGCTGCCGCCGCCGCTTCCGCGACGCGCTTGTCGAGCGCGGCAGCGCCGGCGCTGACGAGTTCACCGTCGGCAGCGGTCGCGCCGAAGCCGCGTGCGCCAAGGCGGATGACCACGCCGGGCATGCCGCCGTCGCGCACGATCAGATTGGAGCCGACGCCGACGACGGTGACGGCAAGCTCGCCGGGCAGCTTCGAGAGAAAGTAAGCGAGGTCGTCTTCATCCGACGGCGTGAACAACGCCTGCGCCGGTCCGCCGACCCGAAACCACGTCAGCGGCGCCAGCGGCTCGTTGCCGAGCAGCCGTCCGCGCAACTCCGGCATCGCCGCCTTGAGGTCGGACGTGATGTCGGGAAAGGTCATGCGCGCCTTCCGTTCCCTCCCCCCTTGCGGGGGAGGGTCAGGGAGGGGGGTGAGCCGCTTGCGCCTGAATCGGAGCTACCCAGAGAGCGAGCTTCGCTCGTCTCGACCTCTCCGCCTCTCCCCCGCAAGGGGGGAGAGAGCAGACTGCGGCGCGTTGCTAGTTCGATGCTAAACATCCAAAATCGCCTCACCCCAGCGCCTTCAGTTCGCCCGGCAGCGCGTAGGCCCACTGGGTGATGTTGCCGGCGCCGAGGCAGACCACGTAGTCACCGGCCCTGGCGATGCCTTTGATCACGCCGGCGAGGGCTGTGGAGTCCGGCAGCGGGATTGCCTCGCGATGGCCATGGGCGCGCAGGCCGAGCACGAAATGATCGCGGTCGATGCCGGGAATCGGCGCCTCGCCGGCCGGATAGACTTCCGCCACCACCACTGCATCGGCATCGTTGAAACAGGTGCAGAATTCCTCGAACAGCGACTGCAGCCGCGTGAACCGGTGTGGCTGCACCACGGCGACGATCTTGCCGTCGGTCGACTCGCGCGCCGCCTTCAGCACCGCGGCGATTTCCACCGGGTGATGGCCGTAATCATCGATGATGGTGACGCCGTTCCATTCGCCGGTCCTGGTGAAGCGGCGGCGCACGCCGCCGAAGCCGGCCAGCGCCTTGCGAATGGTGGCGTCGTCGAGGCCGAGCTCATGGGCGACCGCGATCGCCGCGGTGGCGTTGAGCGCGTTATGCCGTCCCGGCATCGGCAGCACCAGATCGGCGATCTGGTGCGCCGCGTCGGTCTTGCGGTCGCGAAACGCCACCTTGAAGGCGGAGCCGCCGCCCCTCGGATCGAGATCGACCAGCCGCACGTCGGCCTGCGGATTCTCGCCATAGGTGATGATGCGGCGATCCTCGATCTTGCCGACCAGGGCCTGCACCACCGGATGGTCGATGCACATCACGGCGAAACCGTAGAATGGCACGTTCTCGACGAAGGCGCGGAACGCGTCCTGCACCGCCTCGAAGGTCTTGAAATGATCGAGATGCTCGGGATCGACATTGGTGACGATGGCGACGTCGGCGGGCAATTTCAGGAAGGTGCCATCGCTCTCATCCGCCTCCACCACCATCCATTCGCCGGCCCCCAACCGCGCATTGGTGCCGTAGGCATTGATGATGCCGCCGTTGATCACGGTGGGATCGAGATCGCCGGCATCGAGCAATGCCGCGACCATCGAGGTGGTGGTGGTCTTGCCATGGGTGCCGGCGATGGCGACGCAGCTTTTCAGCCGCATCAGTTCGGCCAGCATCTCGGCACGGCGCACCACCGGAATCCGCCCCGCCCGCGCCGCCAGCAGTTCCGGATTGTCGCGCTTGATCGCGGTCGACACCACCACCACGTCGGCGCCGGCGACGTTCTCGGCCTTGTGGCCGACGCTGATGGTGATGCCCTTGTCGCGCAGCCGGCTGACATTGGCGCTCTCGGAGGCATCCGAGCCCTGCACCGTATAGCCGAGATTGCACAGCACCTCGGCGATGCCGCTCATGCCGATGCCGCCGATCCCGACGAAGTGGATGGGTCCGATTTCACGCGGCAGTCTCATGGGTGCGTCTCTATGTTTCTCGTCATGCCGTCAGGTCTTACAGACGTGGCTAGCGTCGGCACTCGGTATACCGAGTGCCGTCGAACTCAAAGGCAGAAGTCGGATATATCCGACTTCTGGTGACAAGCCCGGCCGTGACGCTAAAATTCCCAACTATGCCGCTAAAGTACTGAGATTCGCGCCTTTTTGGCTAAATTCCCGCCACTTTCATCACCAGATCGGCCAACCGTTCGGCGGCGTCGAGCCGGCCGACGCTGCGGGCGGCATGGGCCATCGACGCCAGCCGCGCCGGCTCGGCGGCGAGTGCGGAGATTTCGGCGGCGAGACGATCATTGGTGAAATCGGCCTGCACGATGCGCAGCGCACCGCCCGCCTGCGCCAGCACGCCGGCATTGGCGAACTGGTCCTGGTCGATGGCGCCGGGTAGCGGCACCAGGATCGAGGGGCGGCCGATGGCGCCGAGTTCGGCCACGGTGCCGGCACCGGAGCGCGAGATGATGAGATGAGATGACGCCAGCCGCGCCGGCAGGTCGGCGAAGAACGGCGCCAGTTCGGCATCGATCTTGAGCCGGTCATACACCGCGCGGACCCGCGCCATGTCCTCTTCGCGCACCTGCTGCACCAGCACCAGGCGGCGCCACAGCGCCGGCTCCAGCCGTTCGATGGCGCCGGGCACGATGTCGGCCATCACCCGCGCGCCCTGGCTGCCACCGACCACCAACAGCCGCAGCGGACCGGCCGGATCCGGTGGCGCGTACGGCACCGCGGCGGCGGCCAGGATCGCTGGCCGCATCGGCGTGCCGGTCGTGGTTGTCTTGCCGGCCAGCTTCGGATCTCGGTCGAGCACGCCGGGCAGCGAGGTGGCGATGGCACTGACGCGCGTCGACAAAAAGCGATTGGCGCGGCCCAGCACCGCATTGGAGTCGTGAACCAACGTGGGAACGCGCAGCAGCCGCGCCGCCACCAGCGGCGGCACCGTCGGATAGCCGCCGAAACCGATGACGGCGCTGGGCTTGCGGCGCCGCATCAGGTTGAACGCGACGCCGGTGCCGGCGACGAGCATGATCGCGGTGCGCGCCAGCGACCACGGCGTGCGGCCGCGCACCGTCTCGCTCGGCACCACGTCGATGGTATCGGGCGAGAACAATCCGCTGTAGCGCAGCGCGCGCGCGTCGGTCACCAGCCGCACCCGCAGGCCGCGCCGGATCAATTCCACGCCGAGCGCCTCGGCGGGAAACAGATGGCCGCCGGTGCCGCCGGCGGCCAGCATGATGAGGGGCGCGATGGTCATGGGGTCCTAAACTGCCAGAATTAGCCGCAAAACGCGAGATCAGGCGTAGCTGCGCACCGCGTTGGCGTCGCCGATCGAGTCCATCTCGGTGCGCGGCCGCTGCCGGGTCAGCGCCAGCATCATGCCGACGCCGTAGGCCAGCGAGACCATCGACGAACCGCCGTAGGAAATGAACGGCAGCGTCATGCCCTTGGCCGGAATCAGATGCAGGTTGACCGACATGTTGATGGCGGCCTGCACCCCGAACAGGATGGCGAGGCCCGAGGCCGCGAACCGCGAGAACATGTCCTCGGTGGCAAAGGCCCGCAGCAAGGCACGGATCACGACCACGGCGAACAGCGCCAGCAGCACCAGGCACAGGATGATGCCGAACTCTTCCGCGCCCACCGCGAATACGAAATCGGTGTGGCTGTCCGGCAGGCTGCGCTTGGCGATGCCCTCGCCGGGGCCGAGCCCGAACCAGCCGCCGTTGCCGAAGGCTTCCATGGCGGTATCGACCTGGAAGGTGTCACCCGAGGCCGGATCCATGAATCGCTTGATGCGCCCGGCGACGTGCGGCACCAGGAGATAGGCCGCGAACAACCCGGTGCCGGCGGCGCCGGCGAGGCCGAACACCCAGATCATCCGCATGCCGGCGATGAAGAACAGCGTGCCCCACACCATCAGGATCAGCATGGTCTGGCCGAAATCCGGCTCCATCACCAACAGCGACACCAGCGTCAGCAGGATCATCAGCGCCAGCGAGGTCGCCGGCATTTCCGGCTTGCGGGCACTTTCCGCGAACAGCCACGCCGCCAGCACCACGAAGGCGGGCTTGGCGGACTCCGAGGCCTGGATGTTGACGCCGATCAGGGTGATCCAGCGCCGCGAGCCTTTGACCTCGGGCCCGACCAGGAGCGTCGCCACGATCAGCACCACACTGACCGCAAAAACGATCAGCGCGGTGCGGCGGATCTGCCGCGGCGACAGGAACGACACGCCGATCAGCACCATGAAGGACGGCAGCAGGAACAGCACGTGGCGGTTGAAGAAATGGAACGGATCGAGCCCGATCCGCGTCGCCACCGGCGGCGACGCCGCCAGCGAAAGGATGATACCGGCGAGCATCAGCGCGATCAGGGCCGCGAGCTGCACCCGGTCCACGGTCCACCACCATTCGCTGATCGGGGTGCGTTGTTCACGGGAGAGCATCAAGTGTTCCTGCGGCCGGGGTCCGCTCCCATTGGTCCCCCATGATGGTTGCCAGAAAGTTAATGGAACGTGGAAGATTTGAGGGGTGCGTTTCGGCTCTTTCTTATCCCTCCCCCTTGTGGGGAGGGTGGCCAGCCGAAGGCTGGTCGGGTGGGGGTAAGCCACAACGGAAGCCGTGCTTGGAGCTACCCCCACGCCGGCCTCCGCTTCGCTCGGCCGACCCTCCCCGCAAGGGGGAGGGATCACGCAAAGCCTCGCTCTGTCAGTTTACACCACCGGCTCGACACCGGGCAGCGCCGTAACCAGGTCGCGGAACCGGGCGCCGCGGATCTCGAAATTACGGTACTGGTCGAACGAGGCGCAGGCCGGCGACAATAGCACCACCGGCTCGGCCAGCCCCGATGCCGCGGCGTCGGCGGCGGCATGCGGCACCGCCTGTTCCAGCGTCTCGCTGATCTCGTAACTTACCCTGCCCTCCAGCGTGGCGGCGAACTCCTTCGCCGCCTCGCCGATCAGATAGGCCTTGCGGATCCGCGGGAAAAATTCGGCGAGGCTGGTGATGCCGCCGGTCTTCGGCTTGCCGCCGGCGATCCAGAAGATCTCGCCGAACGACGCCAGCGCTTTCGCCGCGGCGTCGGCATTGGTGCCTTTCGAATCGTTGACGAACAGCGTGGCGCCGGCGCGTCCGACCTGCTCCATGCGATGCGCCAGACCCGGAAAGCTGCGCAGGCCGCGCTGCAGCACCTCGGGACTGACGCCGAGCGCCAGCGCCGCAGCGGCGGCGCAGGCGGCGTTCTGCGCGTTGTGCAGCCCGCGCAGCGAGCCGATGCCGCCGATTTTTGCAATCTCGCTGCGGGCGCCGCCGGCCGAGCGGATGATGGTCTCGCGATCCACCGTAATGCCGTCCGCCAGCGGCCGCTTGACCGAGATCCGCACCACCCGCTTGCCGGCCTGCTCGATGCGGTCGGCGCTCGCACGGCACCAGCCGTCGTCGACGCCGATGATAGCGGTGCCGCCGCGCTGCACGCTGGCGACGAGACGTTCCTTCACCGCCGCGTAGAGCGCCATGGTGCCGTGGCGATCGATATGGTCCTCGGTGACGTTGAGCAGGATGCCTACCATTGGGTCGAGCGACGGCGCCAGGTCGATCTGGTACGACGACATTTCGATCACGTGGACGCGCCCCATGCGCGGCGGCTGCAGCGACAGGATCGCGGTGCCGATGTTGCCGCCGACCTGCACGTCATGGCCGGCCTCGCGCATCAAATGCCCGACCAGTGCGGTGGTGGTCGACTTGCCGTTGGTGCCGGTGATGGCGACGAACGGCGCATCGGGCACGTGACGGCGGCGCTCCCGGCAGAACAGTTCGATATCGCCGATCACCTCGACGCCGGCCGCCCGCGCCGCCAGCACGGTCCAGTGCGGCGCCGGATGGGTCAGCGGCACGCCGGGCGTCAGCACCAGCGCTGCGAAATTCTGCCACGATACCTTGCGCAAGTCCGCGGTGATGAACCCGGCCCGCGCCGCCTCGGCCAGCTTGTCGGTAAAGTCATCGCTGGCAACGACGTCGGCGCCGCCCGCCTTCAGGGCATGGCAGCTCGCCAGCCCCGAACCGCCCAGCCCGAACACCGCAACGGTCTTGCCGGCGAAGCTGGTGACGGGAATCACGCGCTCACCTCAGCTTCAGCGTGGAGAGGCCGAGCAGTGCCAGCATCACCGAGATGATCCAGAACCGGATCACGATCTGCGCCTCGGTCCAGCCGAGCTGTTCGAAATGGTGGTGGATCGGCGCCATCCGGAAGATGCGCTTGCCGGTGAGCTTGAACGAGGCCACCTGCACGATCACCGAGACCGCCTCCAGCACGAACAGGCCGCCGATCACCGCCAGCACGATTTCGTGCTTCACCGCCACCGCGATCGAGCCGAGCATGGCGCCGAGCGCCAGCGATCCGGTGTCGCCCATGAAGATCGAGGCCGGCGGCGCGTTGAACCAGAGGAAGCCGAGGCCGGCGCCGAGCACGGCGCCGCACAGCACCGCCAGTTCGCCGGTGCCGGGGACATAGCTGATCTGCAGATAATCCGAGAACACCGCGTTGCCGGCCAGGTAGCAGATCAGACCGAAACTCGCCGAGGCGATCATGACCGGGACGATGGCGAGGCCGTCGAGACCGTCGGTGAGGTTGACCGCGTTGCCGGCGCCGACCACGATGAAAGCGCCGAACGCCACGAAGAACCAGCCGAAATTCAGCATCACGTCCTTGAAGAACGGAATCACCAGCGCGCTCGACAGCTGACCGCGGCCGAGCCGGACCAGGGCGTAGCAGGCCGCCGCCGCGATCACGCTCTCGATCAAGAGCCGGGTACGGCCGGCGAAGCCGGCATGGGTCTGCTTGGTCACTTTCAGGTAGTCGTCGTAAAACCCGATGAAGCCGAAGCCGAGCGTCACCGCCAGCACGATCCAGACATAGGGATTGAGCAGGTTGGCCCACAGCAGGGTGGACACCACGAGCCCCGACAGGATCATCAGCCCACCCATGGTCGGGGTGCCGATCTTGGTGACGAGATGCGACTTCGGCCCGTCGGTGCGGATCGGCTGCCCCTTGCCCTGGCGCAGCCGCAGATGGTCGATGATCCAGGGCCCGAACAGGAATACGAACAGGGCCGCCGTCGCCATCGCCCCGCCGGTGCGGAAGGTGATGTAGCGGAACACGTTGAGCACCGGAATCGTGGTGTGGATTTCTGCAAGCCAATAAAACATTCAAACCGCCTTACGTCGCCGCATCGTCGAGCGCTGCCCGGTCGGGAAAGCGCTTTTCGAGCGCGTTGACAATCTTTTTCATGCGCGAGCCAAGCGAACCCTTGACCATGATGACATCGCCCGGCCGAATCGCCGCGACCACCTGTGATTCGAGTTCGGCCGAGCTCCCGGCATAGCCGCCCCGCTTGCCCGAGGAAAGGGCGTCCCACAGATTGCGCATCATCGGTCCGCAGCAATAAACCAGGTCGATGCCGTTGGCCTTGACGGCCTCATCAAGGCCGCGATGCAGATCGGCGCCGGCGGGGCCGAGTTCCAGCATGTCGCCGAGCACCGCGATGCGCCGTCCCTGGCGACCGACCGCCGCCTGGCCGAGCACGTTGAGTGCCGCGGTCATCGATGCCGGATTGGCATTGTAGCTCTCGTCGATCAGCGTGGCTTCGCCGTTCTTGACTTCCAGCGTGCGGCGGACGCCGCGCCCGGCGGCGGGCTGCACCTGCGACAGCGTCAGGCCGGCCATCGCAAGGTCGGCGCCGGCGAGTTCGGCCGCGGCCAGTACCGCGAGCGAATTCATCGCCATGTGTCGGCCCGGCATGCCGAGCTTGTAGGTGACGTCGTGGCCCAGAATATCGGCGTGCACCGCCGAGCAGGCCGGATGCAGCGACACGTCGATCAGCCGCGCGTCGGCCTTCGCATCGGCGCCAAACGAGACGATGCGCGAGACGCCGAGTTGTTCAGCCCGCCGGCGCAACCGCTCGAACTGCGCATTGTCGCGGTTGAGCACCGCCGCCCCGTTCGGCTCCAGACCTGAGAAGATTTCCGCCTTGGCGTCGGCGATCGCCTCGATGCCGGAGAAAAATTCCAGATGCACCGGCTCGACCGTGGTGATGATGGCGATGTGCGGTCGCACCAGCCTGACCAGCGGCTCGATCTCGCCGGCATGGTTCATGCCGATCTCGAAAATTGCAAAATCGCTCGAAGCCGGCGCGCGCGCCAGCGACAGCGGCACACCCCAGTGGTTGTTGAACGAGGCCACCGAGGCGTGGGTTCGGCCCTGGGCGAAAAATACCCGTAGCAGCGCTTCCTTGGTCGAGGTCTTGCCGACCGAGCCCGTGACCGCAATGACCCGGGCGCCAAGCCGCGCGCGCGCGGCGCGCGCCAGCTCGATCAGGCCGGCGAGCACGTCGTCCACCACCAATAGCGGCGCGTCGGAGGCGAATTTTTCGCGCTGGCTTGCCGCCACCACCGCCAGCGCGGCGCCGCGCTTCAGCGCCGCGGCGACGAAATCATGACCGTCATGCACGTCGCCCTTGATGGCGAAGTAGGCTTCGCCCGGCGCGATGGTGCGGCTGTCGATGGAAATCCCGGATATCGACGCCGGCAATGCGCCGCTGGCCGTAGCATGCATCGCCACCGCCATCGCCTCGGGCGTCCACAGCGGCTCGCTCGTCATTTTCCCTCCAATGCCAGCGCCGCGACGGCGGCTTCGTGATCGCTGAATGGCAGTACCTTGTCGCCGACGATCTGGCCGGTCTCGTGGCCCTTGCCGGCGATCAGCAGCGCATCGCCCGCCTCGAGCCCGGCGATGGCGGCGTGGATGGCTTCGGCGCGGTCGCCGATCTCCCGGGCATGTCTGGCACCGGCCAGGATGGCGGCGCGGATGGCTTGCGGCGTTTCGCTGCGCGGGTTGTCGTCGGTGACGATGACCTCATCGGCGTTGTCGCTGGCGATCGCGCCCATCAGGGGACGCTTGCCGGCGTCGCGGTCGCCGCCGGCGCCGAGCACCACCACCAGCTTTCGTCTGGCGTACGGCCGCAGCGCCTGCAGCGCCTTGGCCAGCGCGTCGGGTTTGTGGGCATAGTCGACGAATACCGGGGCGCCGTTTCGGGCGCCGACCAGTTCCAGCCGGCCCTTGGCGCCTTCGAGATGCTCGATCGCGGCAAACACCGCCTCCGCTTCGCTGCCGGTGCCGATGGCGAGGCCGGCCGAGACCAGCGCGTTCTCGATCTGGAATTCGCCCACCAGCGGCAATCTCAGCGCGCGCCGTTTGCCGCGATGTTCGAGGGTCAGGTGCTGGGCAAACCCGTCGATGGTGACGTCGCACAGGCGGATGCCCTCCTCGGCGCCGTCGCCGTTGCGGCCGACCGTGACGATCCGCAGGTCGCGCGCGCGCGCCGCATCGATCACCTGCGACGAGCAGTCATGATCGGCGGAAATCACCGCCGCGCCATCGGTCATCACCAGGTCGCGAAACAGCCGCAGCTTGGCGTTGAGGTAGTGCGCCACATCCGGATGATAATCCATGTGGTCGCGCGAAAGGTTGGTGAAGCCACCGGCGGCGATCCGCACGCCGTCGAGGCGAAACTGGTCGAGCCCGTGCGACGAGGCCTCAAAAGCGAGGTGCGTGACGCCCTCGCCGGCGATTTCGTCGAGCTGACGGTGCAGGGCGACAGGGTCCGGCGTCGTCAGGGATCCGTAGACGGTGCGTTGCGGCGACACCAGCCCGATGGTGCCGATGCTCGCGGCGGCAAAGCCCTGCCGCTGCCAGATCTGCCGGGTAAAGGCCGCGACCGAGGTCTTGCCGCTGGTGCCGGTGACGGCGGCGATGGTGGCGGGCTGGCGCGAATAAAATCTTGCCGCCGCCCGCGCCAGCGCGCGGCGCGGATTTTGCAATTTCACGAATGGCAGGCGCGGATCGCCCGAAGGCGCGTGATCGGCGGCGATGGCGACCGCGCCCGACGCGATCGCCTGGTCGATGAAACGCGCGCCGTCGGTCCTGGTGCCGGCGAGCGCGAAGAACACGTCGCCCGGTTTCACGGCGCGGCTGTCCACGGCCAGACCGGTGGCATCGACCTCGCCTGTCGGCGCGGCGATGCTGGCGTCATCGCTGAAAAGTTCGCGAAGTCTCATGGTATACCAGTTCGACCGCGCGGGTTCGCGGCCGCTTGCCTGCATTCGGTGATGACGCAACACCACGGAAATCGCATTTTTCGCCGGCTGTAAAGTGCCGGCCCCAAAGGCCCGTTTCAGTCGGCCTATTGAGTGGCCCTCGATGCCGCAAGAATAAGGCGATCGGCGGGCGGCAGGTCGAAACGCGGCTCGATGCCGAGCAACGGCGCGATGCGCTCGATCACCCTGCCGCCGGTCGGCACCGCATTCCAGCCCGAGGTCATGAAACCGTAGGTTTCCTTCAGGGATTGCGGCTCATCCAGCATGACCAGGATCTGATAGCGGGGGTTGTCGGCCGGCAGGATCGCGGTAAAGGCGGTGAGCACCCGCTTTTTGGCGTAGCGGCCGTTGACGACCTTTTCCGCGGTGCCGGTCTTGCCGCCGATATAGTAGCCTTTGACATCGGCCTTTCGCGCGGTGCCGATCTCGGCGTTGAGGCGCATCAGGAACCGCATCTTTTCGCTGGTCTCGGGTTTGATGACCCGCCTGGCCACCGCCATGGCTTCCGCTTCGGTGCGCTTGAGGAAGGTCGGCGGAATCAGGTAGCCGCCATTCACCAGCGCATCGATCCCCATCACCGCCTGCAACGGCGCCACCGCGATGCCGTGGCCGAAAGCGATGGTCACGGTGTTGAGTTCGCCCCAGCGCTTCGGCACCAGCGGCGAAGCGCTCTCCGGCAGTTCGGTGCGCAGCCGGTCCATCTGGCCGAGCTTGCGCAGGAACGCCTTGTGCGCTTCGACGCCTTGCGAAAGCGCGATGCGCGCCGCGCCGACGTTGGAGGAGAACGTGAACACCTCCTTCATGTTGAGGAAGCGGCCCTTCGGTTCGTCGTCATGGATGGCGAACTTGCCGTAATGCAGCGGACCGCGCGCGTCCCACATCGAATTGAGGTCGGACTTGCCGGAATCCAGCGCCATCGCCAGGGTGAAGGCCTTGAAGGTCGATCCCATCTCGTAGACGCCGGTGGTGAGGCGGTTGATGCGGTCGGGATCGTGCGCCTCGCGCGGATTGTTCGGATCGAAATCCGGCACCGACACCATGGCGACGATTTCGCCGGTCCTGACGTTGGACACCAGCCCCGAGGCGGCCTTGGCGTGGAATTTCTCCTTGGCCTTGAGCAGTTCGTCGCGCAGCGCGTGCTCGACCCGCAGGTCGACCGACAATTCGACCGGGCGCTGCAGCCGGTCGGTGGCGAAGCCGGCCCGGTGCAGGTCTGCAAGACCGTTGCTGTCTAGCCACTTCTCCATCCCGGCGATGCCCTGGTTGTCGATGTTGACGAGGCCGATCAGATGCGCGACTTCGGCGCCGGACGGGTAGACCCGCTTGTTCTCGCGCAGGAAGCCGATGCCGGGGATACCGAGCTTGTGAATCTCCTGCTGCTGCAGCGGCGTGATTTCGCGCTTCAGCCAGACGAAGCCTTTTCTCCCGGACAGCCGGTCGCGAACTTCGCCGGTGTCGAGATCCGGCAGCGTCGCGGTCAAAAGTTCAATCGCTTCGTCCTTGTCGATGATCCGGCGCGGCTCACCGAACAGCGACGGCGCCTTGACGTCGGTGGCGAGGATCTCGCCGTTGCGGTCGACGATATCGGGGCGCGCGGTGGCGATGGCGTCCTGCGACGCGGTGCGCTGCTTGCCATGGTAGTCGCCGATCACGGCGAACATCACCAGCCGCACCGCGATCACGCCATAGACCAGCGCGAACGCCAGCATCACGAAGCCGACGCGGGCGCGCGCCTTGGCGGCGCGATCGACGTTGCGCCCGTACAGCAGGCTGCGGATCAGGCGTCGCCGCCAAGGCTCGCTTGTCGATCGCTCGACGATCGGCTTTCGCGCCGGCACGATGGCGAGGGCTTGATCGGTCACGGCTTGGCCTCCGCTGCCGGGATCGAGCCGGTCGCCACGTCGGGATCGATGGTCTGGATCATGGCGCCGATCGGATCGGGACCGCCGGGCCTCGCATAGTTGGGCGGGCGTTCAGGCAGGTTCTTCAACTGGTCATACTGGTTGGCGCCAAGCGGCTTCAGATCCAGGTGCCGCTCCGCCAGGCCCTGCAGCCGCACCGGCGCGTCGAGCCGCGACCATTCCGCGCGCAGCGCCGCGATGGCGTCGCGCTGTTCGCGGACGTCGGCGCGCAGCCGCAACACCCGCTCGGTGCGGGCGGTGGATTCCATCTTGATGCGGTAGACATAGGCGGCAGCGAACACCAGCACGCCGATGACGAGGAGATGGATGATCCGCAACGCTCAGCCCCCCCTCATGACGCTGTGCAGCGTCGGCCATTCGGGCAGCGAGGCCATCTCGTGCGCCGGTGCCGCGGTGCGCTCTGCCGCGCGCAATTTCGCCGAACGCGAGCGCGGATTGTCGCGGACCTCGTCGTCGCCGGCGGTCAAGGGACGCTTGGTCAGGATGCCAAAGCTCGGCTCGGCCGTTGCCAACTCGGGCAGATGCCGCGAGCCGCCGCCCGACTTGCCCCGCGCGCTGAGGAAATTCTTGACGATGCGGTCTTCCAGCGAATGGAACGAGACCACCACGAGGCGGCCGCCGGGCTTGAGCACGCGCTCGGCCGCCGACAGCGCCAGGTGCAATTCGTCGAGTTCGGCGTTGACGAAAATGCGTAGCGCCTGGAAGGTGCGCGTCGCCGGATGAATCTCGTTGGGCTTGGCCCACACCACCTCGCCTATGATTTCGGCAAGCTGCCGCGTGGTCGTGATTGGCGTTTCCTTGCGTGCGGCCACGATGGCGCGGGCGACGGCGCGGGAATGCCGCTCCTCGCCGAAGATGTAGATGATCTTGGCCAGATCCGCCTCGGAGGCCCTGGCCACCACATCCGCGGCGGTCACGCCGTCATGGCCCATGCGCATGTCGAGTGGGCCGTCGTGGCGGAACGAAAAGCCGCGGTCGGCCCGGTCGAGTTGCATCGAGGACACCCCGACGTCCATCACCACGCCGTCGACGGTCTCGACGCCCTGGTCCGCGCAGACTTCGGCCAGGTTGGAGAAACGATCCTCGACCAGGGTCAGCCGTCCACGGGATTTTTCGACCAGGTCGACCCCGCCGACGATGGCGGTGCGGTCGCGGTCGATGCCGATGACGCGGGTATTGGCGGCGTCCAGAATGGCCCGGGAGTAGCCGCCGGCGCCGAAGGTGGCGTCGAGGTAAATCCCGCCGTCATGGGGCGCCAGCAGCGAGGTCGCCTCGCGACCCAGCACGGCAACATGCGCCGGCCCCGATGACGTCATCAACGCACTCCGGAACAGGAGGCCGAACTGGAGATAAAGCTGGACGCCGACGGGGCCATTGCGCCTCAAATACCTGCATTTTGCCCGGTCCTGCCGGTCGAAAGGCCACCGGCACGTGCTATCGGCGGCGGACACGGCCGACAAGGCCGCATGGCCCGCTAAATCTGCCGGCAAACCCTGGTTTCCGCATGGGATTTGATGGGTTGCCATCGGATTTCGAGCGTCAAACAGGCTTCCGGCCGCCCCCACGGTTCGGCTCTTCACACCTCAGTAACGTCGCTTAGCGTTAAGAAAACGTTGACGGTCTCGCTACTCTCTTAGCCATGTGATGCAGCGGGCACACAGTGGGCAAAAAAGACCAGATCGTGGCAAGGCCAAGATTGCACGGGGGGCGGGATGCCGGGATAGTGGGCCCGGGAAGGCCTGTTAACCTTTTCGCAACGCTGTGTTGAAAGCGCCACCTTGCCGTTGTCCCGCCCGGTTTGAGTTGTCCGATGGTTTCAGGTTCGTTCGCGGCTGCTGGATCCGACGTAAAGCGTCTACGCGCCCTTCCGACACCCAAGGGCAGCGCGAATATGAAGACATTTGTCCCGGATTCATCGGTGGTTTCGGACGTCATCCCGTCGGCCAATTTCGGCGACCGGGCCAAGGGCCGCCTGCCGGACATGATCCTCTTGCACTATACCGGCATGCCCGACGTCGAGGGCGCGCTGGCGCGGCTGTGCAGCGCCGGCACCGAGGTTTCGGCGCATTACGTCGTGCTGGAAGACGGCCGCATCGTGCAATGCGTTCCCGAAGCCAGGCGCGCCTGGCATGCCGGCGCGTCGTCCTGGGCCGGCGAGGAAGACATCAATTCCTGCTCGATCGGCGTCGAAATCGTCAACCGCGGCCATGACTGGGGCTATCCGGATTTTCCGCTCCGGCAGATCGCCGCTGTGATCGCGCTGTGCCGCGGCATCATGCTGCGGCACAATCTGCCGGCGCATCGCGTACTGGCCCATTCGGACGTGGCGCCGGCGCGCAAGAAGGACCCCGGCGAGAAATTTCCCTGGCATTCGCTGGCCAATTCCGGCGTCGGCCACTGGGTCCAGGCCGCGCCGATCGTGCGCGGCGAATCGCTGAAACTCGGCGCCGAAGGCGGCGAGGTGCTCGGATTGCAGCAGGCGCTGGCCCGCTACGGCTACGGCATCGCCCAGAACGGAAAATATGACGGTCCGACCATGGAAGTGGTGTCGGCATTCCAGCGCCACTTCCGCCCGCAACGGGTCGACGGCGTCGCCGACCATTCGACCCTGGCTACCCTGCAGTCGCTGCTCGCCAGCCACCCCGGCGCCGCGGCGGCGGCACGCTAGACTTCGCCCGCAAGCTCACGATGCGGTTGGATCGCGTTTTCGTCTGGACACAGGGGTTGCGGCGCCGGTCGGCCTGGTGATGGCGTTCATCGCAAAATCCATCACATGGGCGCGCCGCGCATCGAGCGCCGCCTCGCTTTCCATGTCGATATCGAGCGCGGCATGCAGCGTATAGATATTTGAGAAGTAGAAAAACGACAGCGCGCTGATCGAAATGTAAAAATTGTTCGGATCGATGCCGGCGCGAAACAGTCCGACTTCCTCGCCGCGCCGCAGCGTCTGGGCGATGCGCTCGATCAGCGGCGCATAGATCGCCCGCAGCTTGCGCGACTGCCTGATATGCCGCCCCTTGTTGGTGTTCTCGTCCGAGAGCAGCCGTACGAAGGCGCGGTTGTCGCGCAGGTGATCGAAGGAGACGCCGACCAGGTAGCGCATCGCCGCGACCGGATCGAGCCGCTCGATGTCGAATTCGGGATCGTGGGATCGCGATGCCGCATAGGCCTTTTCCAGCACCTCGAGATAGAGCTTTTCCTTGGATCCGAAGTGGTGGAACAGCACCTGCTTGCTGACGCCGGCCCGCTTGCAGATGCCGTCGATGCTGGCGCCGTGGAAGCCCAGTTCGGAAAATTCCCGGTACGCGGAGTCCAGCAGATTGCCCCGGGTCCGCTCCGGATCGCGGACGCCATTGGAAGGCTTGCGTTTGCGGGTCGGCGAGATGACGTGGACATCCGCGGTCTGCCGCTGCGCTCTCGTCGTCAAATCCATTGCTCCCATCGTTCGCGGACTGCCGCAGAAGCCCCTGCACGATGACGACCGCCGCGCATCGCGCCCGACACGCCGGCAGGCCTTCTCGCAACCTGCTCAACAATAATGCCGGGCGCGCCCACAAATCAACCAACCGATTGATTGACTCATGAATTGATCTGAGCTCAGATCGCTGGCCTGCTGGTGCCGCGTTCGTGCCGGTGATCGATCGGCGCGTGCCCGTGCCCTGCAGTCTGGTCCATAGCCAACACAGGGGGAATCTCGATGAAGGTTTCAGTTGATCGGCGCACGCTTCTGGCAGGCATCGGCGCATCCGCTTCGTTGCCCCTGCTCGGATCAGCTTTGATCCCGACCCCGGCGGCGGCCGCCGAGGCCATCAACTACACCGCATGGTCGGCGGCGGTCGACCAGGTCGAGAGCCACATCAACGCGTTCCAGAAGGCGACCGGCATAAAGGTCAACTACTCGAACTTCCCCGGAGCCCAGTTTCGCTCCACGCTGGTGACGAAGTTCACCAGCAACGAGCCGCTCGACCTGGTCTGGATGAATGACGCGTGGACGCCGGAATTCGTCGAAGCCGGCTGGATCGCGCCGATCGATGATGTTCCGGAACTGATGAAATACAATGGCGACGTCCGCAAATACTGCCTCGACGCCATGCGCTACAAGGGCCGGCAATACGGCCTCGTCTACTACACCGACCACATGTCCTTCATGTACAACAAGGACATGCTGGCCAAGGCGGGATTCGAAAAGCCCCCCGCCAGCTGGGACGAAGTGGTGCAGCAGAGCCTCAAGCTCAAGCAGATGGGGCTCGCCGAATTTCCCCTGATGCTGGCGCTCACCGCAGACGCGTGGCTGATCGAGATGATCGGTCCTTTCGTCTATTCGTTCGGCGGCACCTATACCGACGCGTCAGGCAAGGCGACCTTGCGCGATCCGAAGAACGGCGCGCTCGCGGCCGCGACCTGGATGCGCGACGCCATCGACAAGCACAAGATCGTCTCGCCGGGTGCGGTGACCACCAGCGAAATCGATGCGCTCAAGGCCTTCGGGGCCGGCAAGAGCGCCTTCGCCATTCTGCCGTCGTACCGCATCCGCGTTCTGAACGATCCGGCCCAGGCCAAGATCGCCGGCAACGTGCGTATCGGCCTGATGCCGGCGGGCACCGGCGACAAGGCCGGCACTTATACCTGCGGCTGGGTGCGTTATTACGGCGTTACGCCGCATGCCCGCGCCGACAAGGAGCGCCAGGCCGCGGTGATGAAGCTGATGGAATGGTTCGGCGGCAAGGTCGACGACAAATACGTCTTCCAGAAGATGCTGCTGCTCGATGTCGGGGTTCCGTTCTGCACCCAGTCGCTGATGCAGGATGCTGAGATCCAGGCCTTCTACGACAAGTGGGCCGGCGGCGAGGGAACCATCGTCAAGCAGGCCAGCATGGCGATCACCAAGGACGTCATATCGCCCTGGTTCGGCGAATGGAACGAAACCAACAACCAGGCCTGGCAATCCATCTTCCTCGGCCAGGCCACGCCCGCCGCGGGCCTTGCCGCCAGTGCCGACAAGTGGGACCAGTTGAAGAAGGCGTTCGGCTGACCGGACGGCGCCGCATGGCAGTCACCGCCGCCGGCGCGTTGGAAGCGTCGCCATGACCGCAACCTCGACCAGTTCTTCCGCGCAGGATGGCACCGCCGCGATGCGGCCGCGGTCGGTACTGCGTGCACCGAGCTACGACGAACGCAGCGCGCTCGCCCTGCTCGCCCCGCTGCTGGTGGTCCTGGTGGTGGTGGCGGTGTTTCCGATCGTCTATTCGTTCGTGACCAGCCTGTACGACGTCAACCTGGCACGTCCGCTGCGGCGCCCATTCGTCGGCCTCGATAATTACATCCAGATGCTCGGCGAGCCGCGCATCCAGGTCGCGCTGTGGCGCACCACGGTCTACACGCTGGTCACCGTGACCGGCACCACGCTGGCGGCACTGGCGGCGGCGCTGTTCCTGAACGAGGCGTTTCGCGGCCGGCGCATCCTGGCCATCCTGCTGCTGGTGCCATGGGCGACGCCCAGCGTCGTCAATGGATTGATGTGGAAGTGGATCTACGATTCCAACTACGGCGTGCTCAACGGCCTGCTCCATGCGCTCGGCCTGATCGAGCGCTACAAGATCTGGCTCGCCGATCCGGACAAGACGCTCTATCTGATCGCCAACGCCGCGATCTGGAAGCAGATGCCGTTATCCGCGATCCTGCTGCTCGTGACCATGAAGAGCATCCCCGAGGATCTCTACAAGGCCGCCCGGGTCGACGGCGCCAATGTATTGCAGCGCTTCCTGCATGTGACGCTGCCGGCGCTGCGGCCCGGCCTGATGCTGGTCGTGGTCTACGAGACCATGATCTCGGTCCGCCATTTCGATCTGTTCATGCTGCTGACCCAGGGCGGCCCGGGCAACGCGTCGTCTGTGCTGTCCTGGCAGATCTATATCGAGACCTTCCGCAGCCTGCATTTCGGTACCGGATCGGCGCTGGCCTATATTCTCGCTTTCGTCACGCTGATCCTCGGCGCCTTGATGATCCGCTTCGGCTGGCGGCGGGGCACCCTCTGATGGCCGCCGCAACCGCCATCCCGCGGCTGCGCGGACGCTCCCTGATGCTGGCGCTGATCAGCGCGGTGTTCGCATTCTACGTGGCGGGACCGGTGTACTGGCTGGTCAAGACCTCGCTCGAGCCCGAGGTTCTCGTCACGGCGATCCCGCCGACGCTGCTGCCGCAGAGCCCGTCGCTCGCCAATTTCGAATCGATCTTCCATGCCAGCGACGAAGTCACCTACGCCAACCGCCGGACCTCCGACGTGGCGACCAGCAATTTCGTGCCCTCGAACGCCCGCAACCTGCTGCCGTCGCTGTGGAACAGCGTCGTCGTCGGGCTCTCCGTCGCCTTCCTCAACATCGTGCTGAGCGCGAGTGCCGCCTACGCCATCGCCATGATCAAGTTTCGCGGCCGCAACGTGGCGCTGTATTCGATCCTGGTCAGCCGGGTGATTCCCGATATCGCGCTGATCGTGCCGCTGTTCCTGCTGATGCGCAGCCTCGGCTTCCTCGATACCAAGAGCGGGCTGGTGGTGACGTATCTGGCGGTGACGGTGCCGTTCACCACCTTCATCCTGATCAACTATTTTCGCTCGGTTCCGGTGGATCTCTACAAGGCCGCACGGGTCGACGGCTGCTCCCATCTCGGCGTGCTGCGCCATGTCTACCTGCCGCTCGCCATGCCCGCGGTGGTCGCCTCGCTGATGTTTGCGTTCCTGACCAGCTGGAACGAATTCCTGTTCGCCCTGATCCTGACCAAGACCATCCAGTCGCAGGTGCTTCCCATCGTGATCTCGAGCTTCGTGCTGGATTTCACCATCAACTTTTCCTTCGTCAACGCCGCCGGCGTGCTGGCGATCGTGCCGCCGGTCGTGCTGGCCATTCTTTTCGAACGATACATCGTATCCGGCCTCACCGCCGGCGCCGTGAAAGGCTGACGCATGGCCCGGATCGTCTGCAAGCAGCTCACCAAGCGCTACGATGCGGTGACTGTGCTCGACAGGCTCGATCTCGAGATTCGCGACACCGAATTCCTGGTGCTGCTCGGTCCTTCCGGCTGCGGCAAGACCACGACGCTCAATATCATCGCCGGCCTGGAAGAGCTCAGCGGCGGCGAGATCTGGTTCGACGACCGGCTGATGAACGACGTCCCACCGCACAAGCGCGAGATCGCGATGGTGTTCCAGAGCTATGCGCTGTATCCGCAAAAGACCATCTTCGAGAACATCGCGTTCGGCCTGCGGCTGCGCCGCACGCCCGACGCCGAAGTGCGCCGGCTGGTCGCAGATGCCGCCGAGCGACTCGAGATCACCCATCTGCTGCAGCGCCGCCCATCCGAGCTCAGCGGCGGCCAGCGCCAGCGGGTCGCACTCGGCCGGGCCATCGTCCGCCGGCCCACCGCGTTCCTGATGGACGAACCGCTCAGCAATCTCGACGCTTCGCTTCGGCTCAGCATGCGCGTGCTGATCAAGCGGCTGCATCAGTTGATGGCGACGACCTTCGTCTACGTCACCCATGACCAGGGCGAGGCCATGAGCCTGGCCGACCGCATCGTGGTGATGCGCGACGGCGCCATCCAGCAGATCGGCACCCCGAACGAGATCTACAACAGGCCCCGCAACGTCTTCGTGGCCTCGTTCCTTGGCAGCCCGCAAATCAACCTGATCGAAGGCGAACTCAAGGACGGCGCCGGCGCTGCGAGGTTCTCGCGGGGCGACATGGAGATCGCGCTGGATCAGCTTGGCCTTGCCGGACATGACGGGCGCGCGGTGGTCCTGGGGATACGGCCGGAGGATCTCCGCCTGTCGCCGGGCGGCGATCTTGCCGCGGTGGTCGAACTGGTTTCACCCCAGGGCGCCGAGCAATACGTCAACACCCGCATCGGCGGCGTCGAAATCATGCTCCGCCTCGACAATCACCAGAAAGTCGCTCCCGGCGACACGCTGCGTCTCGGCGTCGATCAGGCGCTGATGCATGTATTCGACCGCAATACCGGCGAGTCGCTGACTTCGGCCGCGGCGCCGGGCGGCGCCTCGGTCAGGCAATTTCCCCCACAGGCGCATCGACGCTGAACCGCGAAAGGAAACCACACGATGGACCGCAAACCCGTCAGCCGCGAGGAGATGCTCAAGCGCACCGCCTTCTTCGACAAGCTGCAGCCGAGTTCCATGCCCCTGGTCGATGCGGTGCTGCCGCAGTTCCACCGGCAGATCTTCAACATCATCGGCGGCGGCGTCACCGAAGATCCGACCATGCATATCCCGATCCGCGACGTTAGCGGCTTCCACATGTCGATCGTCAAGGCCGAGCCGCAGAAGGGCACCGGACTGCACGACCACACCACCGTGGAAGTATTCATGCCACTGCAGGGCAGCTGGGCGATCATCTGGGGCAGCGAAGGCGAGAACGAACTGGTGCTGAAGGAGTGGGACGTGGTCTCGGTGCCGCCCGGCGTCAATCGCGGTTTCCGCAATGTCGGCAAGGAGACGGGCCATCTGCTGGTCGTGCTCGAGGGCACCGATCCCGGCCGGGTGGCCTGGGTCGACAACGTCATGAATGCCGTGCGCGAAAAAGGCTTCGACCTCGACGAAAAGGGCAAGATCACCGGCGGCGCGGTCGCATGATAGGACGGGTCACCCATGGCTGACGGCGACCTCTGCTTCACCTCGGCGACGCGGCTCGCCGGCATGATCGCGCGCCGCGAGGTCTCGCCGGTTGAGGTGGTGGCGGCGGTGCTGGAACGCGCCGAGCGCCTGCAGCCGGTGCTCAACATCTTCGCCATGCTGCAGGCGGAGCGGGCCATCGACGCCGCCCGCGCCGCCGAGGCGGCGGTGATGCGCGGCGACGCGCTCGGACCGCTGCACGGCGTGCCGATCACCATCAAGGACAACGTGGCGATCGGCGGCGTGCCGATGCGCAACGGCTCGCTGTCGTCGGTGGATTTCGTGCCGGAGCACGACGCCACCGTCACGGCGCGCGTCAAGGCGGCGGGCGCTGTCCTGATCGGCACCACGACGCTGCCGGAATTTGCCCACAAGGTGCTGACCGACAGCCCCCTCTACGGCGTCACCCGCAACCCCTGGGATCTCACGCGGACACCGGGCGGTTCCAGCGGCGGCGCCAGCGCGGCATTGGCCGCCGGGGTCGCGCCGATTGCGATCGGCACCGACGGCGGCGGCTCGATCCGCTGTCCGGCGTCCTGCACCGGCGTCGCAGGTCTGAAGGCGACGCTCGGCCGCATCCCGTTCGAGCAATTCCCCGACAGTTTTGTCAATTATGCCTTCGTCGGCCCGATGGCCCGCGTGGTCGAGGATATTCCGCTGCTGCTCTCGGTGATGTCGGGCCCGCAGGTCGACGATCCCTATTCCTATGCGGTGGAGAAATTCATCCCGCAATCAACGCCAACGCCGATGCGTGGGCTGCGCGTCGCCTGGATCGAGAATTTTGGCAGCGTCCGCCCCGAGGCCGAAGTCGGCGCGCTGACCAGACGCGCCGTCGAGCTGTTGGCCGCGCAAGGCGCGCAGGTCGAGGCGCTCGCTTCGCCGATCTTCGACAACGTCTTCGAGACCTATGTGGTGATCGCCACCACCGCGCATGCCGCGCGGCTGGAAGCGGTGGACAAACAATGGGGCGACAAGATCACCGCCTCGCTGCGCCAGAGCATCGCGCGGGGCCTGCACTATTCCGCCGCGCAGTGGCAGCGCGCCAGCGACAGCCGCAGCGTGCTGTTCCGCGCGGTGCAGCGGCTGTTCGAAAATTATGACGTCCTGATCACGCCGACCATGAACGCGCCGCCGGTGGATCTCGATGCCGGCGGCTCGATCGAAAGCCAAATGTATGCCGAATGGGCCGGTTATCTTTACCCGTTCAACCTGACCGGCAATCCGGCGCTATCGGTACCCTGCGGCTTCACGACGGGTGGCCTGCCCGTTGGGCTGCAACTGGTCGGCGCCTGGCATGACGAGCAGAGGCTGATCGACATCGCCCGGGCGATCGAGCACGCCGGCGGCTGGTCGCAAAGGCGCCCGGCCTGCTGACGCCGCATTCGTTCGTAGCCGTTATCGCGCAACCTAGTTCAGCGATTTCATGAAAGTTGTCATATGCCCAGCCGAGGTGCCTAACCTCTCCCCGCGCGCGGCAGGCGTGTCCCGGGAAAGATATCCGCGCGGCGCAGCCTCTTTCTTACCTCTCCCCGCGCGGGGAGAGGTAATCCCCGTCGATATGACAAGTTTCATGGAATTGCAAACCTAGTCTACCCGCAGCGACACGTTCAATTCGTTGAACCGGCGGGTCAGTTCGGCGACGCTCCGCCAGCCGGTCTTCTCCCGGGTCCGGCGAAGATGGGTGTAGACCGTGGTGATGCTGACGCGACGGCTGTGCGCGTAGGCGCCGGGGGTCATGCCGGTGCCGAGCGCATGGACCAGATGCGCCTCCGCGTTGGTGAGGCCGAACAGCTGTCGCAGCATCTCGCTCGCAGCGAGCGTGCGCTCGAGCGGGTCGTGCACCAGCAGCATCGCTACTGCATCGGGATGGTAGTCGGTCGTCCCGGCCTGACCGCGCACCAGCGGTCGCACCGAAACGATATAGGCCGGCAGGTCGAAGTCGCGCGGCACCGCGAAATCGGCCGCGCCCCATGCGGCGACCGATTTACGAATCCGCGCCACGGCGCCGAGCGCCGCCCCAAAACGGCCGCGCGCGTCGGGATCGGCAAACTCGATGCCGTCGCGCGTGATGCGGAATTCGCGGCCGCGTTTGGCCAATCGATGCAGCGTCTCGTTGGCATAAACGATATTGCCGCCGGCGCCGAGCAGCGCGACGCCGTCGGACAAAAGATCAAGGGCATTTTCCAGCGACGTGCTGCGATCGCCGGCGGCCTTCAGGCGCGTCCTCATGTCATGGGCGCGCTGCAAATGCGGGCACAGCCGTTGCATCCACGCGATATCGTCGCCGCCGACGTGGCCTTGCGCCGGCGTCCGCTGCACTGCGACCACCGCCATGGTATCCGCGGTCTGCTCGAGCACGGCGGAGACGAAGTAGCGCAGGCCGAGACCGGCCAGGAACTCCGAATAGAACGGATCCCGCGCCATCGCCGATTCGTCCAGGAACTGGTGATCCCAGCCGACGTCGCCGGCACGCTGACGAAGGACCGGCGCGACGCGCGGATTGAGGGCGGCGAAATGAGCGACGTATTGCGCGCAGGGAATCGGCGGCAGGCCGGCAGAGCAGAACTCGACGTGCCGCTGCACCGTCTTGTCGAAAATTTCCAGGGTGGCCCCGCAGGCGCCGAGCAGCCGGCTGACCGCTTCAAGCGCGCCCGACAGCCGGTCGTCCTCGACGCCACTGACATAGATGGCCTCGACGGCCTCAACGAACAATTCATGCTTCGACATCGTTGCTCCAAAAAAGCGAGCCGGTGGCTGACGTTACGCAAAGCTCACGGGTCAGCGAACCGCTCGGCAAAAGGAAAACAACGACGACGGCGCGGAATTCCCCAATCGTTAGTCGGACATCGATCGATTTGGTTCAAACCCGCGACCCGATTTTGCGCGATACGAGTCAATGACAGATTCGCTGCGTTCTAGTCCGCGACCATCTGGCCGGATCCGCCGAGTTCGCTCGGAAAATCCTTGAGCTTCGGCAGGCCGTCCCGCATCGGCAGCACGGTCTCGGCATAATTGACGTGCACGCCCGGTGCGAAGTCGAGATCGGGCAGCGTCGCCGCGAAGACGTCGACGAGGCCGATCGGCGGATGACTGGTCATCAGGTGGCCGCCGCATTTCGTGCAGTATTGCCGCTGGCTGAGCGGCGTTTTCTGGAACATGCCGACATGGTCGCCGCCGGACTTGATCCGCACCGCCTCCGGCTTCCACAGACTGAAGGCGTTGACGGGGCCGCCGGACCACGAACGGCACGAAGCGCAATGGCAATAGCCCATCGCTTCCGGGTCGCCTTCGACTTCAATTTCAACCGCGCCGCAAAAACACTTTCCGATCAAGTTCATTTGATTTTCCTCAGGCAATGACAATTTGTTTAATTTATCGACAGATCAGTTAGGTCGCCTATGGATCACTTCGACGACGGCGCGTCTTGGACTGACGCGACCGAGAGCAGGCATGCAACGACAGCAGGCCTGCCGGTCGCAAACCGCCCTGCTCCGTCCTCCTGTCGGAGGACGCCAGATCGCAACCGGCGGGCTAGGCGTAAACTGGAGGGGTCGGCACCGGGGGCTGACCATCTTTCGGAGCATCACCGTGACCACGACCGACACTGGAGCCCAAATCGTTGAATACTCGACCGAGTCCCTGCCGGAGCGGGATCGGATTGCCTATTGGCGCGAGCATTACGGGCAGATCATGCTCCGCGTCGACCTCGAAGCCGCCAGGGATGCTTCGTTCCGTGCCTGCATGACGTCGCGGGCGCTCCCCGGACTGCAGGTCATCGCAGCCTCGTCGTCGCCGGCGAAAATCTCGCGCACCGGCGCCTACCTCGCCGACGGCAACGACGATGTCATGCTCGCCATCAACCGGGCCGGGTCGGTGGTGGTCTCCTCGAGCGGACGCGAGCAAAGCCTGCAGGAGAACGAGGCCATCCTTTTGACCGGCAACGAGCCGTTTTTGTTTCACCGCACCAGCAATGGACGGTCCTATACACTGCGGATGCCGCGAGCCATGCTGGCAACGACCATGATCGACGCCGACGATGCGGTGATGCGGGTGATCCCCGGACACCGCGGCGCGCTCCGCCTGCTGACGGAATATACCCACCTCCTGTTCGACGGCGGGGTCGCGATGGACTCCCGGCTCATGAACCTTTCGGTCACCCATGTTCACGACCTGCTGGCGCTGACCATCGGCCCGGCCGCGGATTTCCAGGAAACCGCCAGGACCCGTGGGCTGCGGGCAGCCCGCCTGAAAGTGGCGAAGGCCTATATCATCGAGCACAGCCACCAGCGCGACCTAACGGTCGGCGCCGTTGCCGTGCATCTGTGCGTGACGCCGCGCTATGTGCAGCGGATGTTCGAAGCCGACGGCACCACGTTTTCCGAGTTCCTGGTGGTGCAGCGTCTGGCGCGTGCGCACCGGCTGCTTTGCGAACCGAAATTCGGCCGCACCGCCATCAGCACCATCGCCTACGATGCCGGCTTCGGCGACCTGTCCTATTTCAACCGCCGCTTCCGGCGCCTGTATGGCCTGACGCCGCGCGACGTCAGGGGCGACGGGCACTGACGATCGGCGTCAGAAGGCAGGCGATCACGAATGCGACAACGTTCCGTCCAGTCCGGATGGATGTCGTTTTCAGCCAAGACCGCTCGCCGTCGCACCATTAGCTCCCGCATCACGACCGCAGGCCCGCCTGCGGTCGTCATTGAAGGAGTTGATTATGACACTGACGTATTTGATGACTGCCATTACCGTGATCATTGCCGCTTCCGTTCCGCCGCTGGTTTTTGCCCCGGAAACGTTCCAGTCGACCGGATCGGACTGGCTTGCGCAATTTTGCGCTCGCGCAGTCCGGCTGTCGCGTCGCTTTCATCGCCTTGTCAACCAGGGCGTTGCCGCGGCGCTCGCCGGTCTCGCCCGGGAATTCGCCCGTGCGGCACCAGGCGTCTCCGGCCATTGCGAACGCAACGGCATCCGCATCTATCGCGTCACCGTTCCCGACGAGCACGCCGGCGATTGATCCAGCCTTCTGGCACGACGGATCGGGACAACGGCGCCGTCCCGTCCGCCGGGAGATGTGCGCAGGCTATCTCTCAGCGACGCCAGCCTCGTAGGATGGGTTGAGCTCTTCGCGAAACCCATCGAGATCCCGCTTGAGCGTTGATGGGTTTAGCAAGAGCTCAACCCATCCTGCTTCTTGATCTGCGTCTCCAACTCCGCGATGCGCCGCGTAAAAAAACCGCCGCAACGGTTCGAGCTGGGTCGCATCTCAATCGCACCCTGCCGCACCTGTGCTGCCGCTGGATTGCGAGCCAGTGGTGGATGCCGCCGTGCCGCCGACGAATTCCCTGAATGCATCGGCGAATGCCGCGGGCTGCTCCAGGAATGCCGAGTGTCCGCCTTCGAAGAATCGAACCGTCTGGTCGGGAAAGCCCAGCGCTGCGCGTTTTGATCTGCTCCACGCGATGTATTTATCATGTCTGGCCCAGGCCAGCAGGACGCGGCAGGCGATCGTCGGGGCAAGGTGCCGCAGATCCGACGGGGGCAATGCAAAACCCTTCCACGCCTCCGTGAGCAGGGGAGCGGATTGCTGCGCCGCTGCAATGATCTCTTCCCGCCGCCAGCTTGCAGCGGGTGACGGCAGCACGTCGCGCTCATAGTAGCGGCGATACTGCGCTTGAAACCGCGCGCCACCCGCGATGCCGCCGGCAAAGAAACCTGCCATCCGGCGACACACCAGCCAGCCGATGACTCCAACCCGTTGCAGGCCGGCGGGGTTGCACAGAACGAGGCCGCGGACCCGGTCGGGATGCGACGCTGCATACAGCATCGCCGCGGCTCCGCCGATGGAATTGCCGAGGATGTAGGCGGACGATATTTGCAGCGCGTCGATCACCGCGGCCAGCAACTCGGCATAGTGGCGTGCGGTCACCGGCCCGGAACCGCGACGGCTGTGTCCGTGGCCCGGCCAGTCGAGGGTGATGATCTCGTATCCTGACCCGAGTTGCGCGCCGAGCCGGACGAAGTCCCGCGCAGAATGGCCGATGGCGTGGAGGCAGATCACAGCCGGACCGGCACCGGCGCGGGTGACGGCGATGCTCTCGCCGGCAACGGCGGCAACGAAACGCCCGGAACCCTGTTCGACCTCGACACTGCTGCTCATGCCGTCGCCTCGCGGTGCTTGTGATACGCATATCACATCTTGACCGTCACGCGTCAAGTACTGTCTGCTGGCGTCCCGGGTCCCCGAGCGGATCGCAAGTTGGACAAATGCGGCGACGTGACCAGGACTTTCAGGACTCAGCGCAACCCGGACGCCACGCGTGCCGCCTTGATCGAGGCGGCACGGCTGGAATTCGAAGAGGCCGGCTTCGATTTCGACGCAATCGAACAAGATTGCCGAGCGGGCCGGCTACGCGCCGCAGACTTTCTATCGGCATTTCGCCGACAAGGTGGAGATACTGCTTGCGGTCTATGCGCGCTGGGTCGCCGAGGAGCACGAAGCGCTTGATGCCGCCAAAGGGATGGGCGCGGCGGCGCGAGCCTTGCTTGGTCATCACCGCGCTTCGCTGAAACTGCGGCGCGCGTTGCGGGTGCTGTCGGTGACCGATGCGCGGGTGCGGGCCGCGCGGGCGCAGAGCCGCCTCGCCCAGATCGAACGCCTGAGAAAGCTGCTCCCGCACACCCGGGAGATGCCGCGGGCTCGGCTCGCCCGCAGCCTTTTCGTCATCGAGCGGGTTGCCGACGCCTGCGCGGAGGGCGAATTCGCCGACCTGCAGGTGTCGCCGGACGCGGCCGAGAAGCAACTGGCAGCGTGCCTGCGCCAGGAGTTCGCGCCGGCGTCAGGCCGTCGAAAGCCCGCGCCATGACAATGTTGCGCCGCTACGCTTGCTCATCCAGCTCGGCGATGCGCCGCGCGTAAAGCCGCCGCAGCGGCTCTAGCGCCGTCGCCGCCATCGCCGCCAGATAGGCGTCGCGGGCCGCCGCGTGGCGTCCCAGCCGGCGCAGCAGATCGGCGCGAACCGCCGGCAGCTGGTCGTAACCGTTGAGACTGCCGCGCGCGGCGAGCGCATCGATCAGGTCCAGCGCGCGCGCCGGCCCGTCGACCATCGACACTGCCGCGGCATGGTTGAGCTCGATCACCGGCGACGGATCGATCCGCAGCAGCACTTCGTAGAGACCCGCGATCTGCGGCCAGTCGGTGTCCCCAAAGCTCGGCGCGCGGGCATGCAGCGCCGCAATCGCGGCCTGCACGGCATGGGATTGCGGCCGGCCGGGCAGGCTCAGGGCCTGCTCGACCAGTTGCAGGCCTTCCGCGATCTGGCGCTGATCCCACAGCGAACGATCCTGCTGCTCCAGCAGCACGATGTCGCCGCCCGCGGTGGCGCGGCCGGCGCGCCGTGCATCGTGCAGCAGCATCAACGCCAGCAATCCCTTGATCTCGCCGCGCTGTGGCATCAGGGCATCCAGCAACCGGCACAGCCGGATCGCCTCGCGGGCGAGATCCGGACGCATCAGGTCTTCGCCGGATGTCGCGGCATAGCCTTCGGTGAACACCAGGTAGATCACCGCCAGCACGCCGCGCAATCGCGGCGCCAGCGCGTCGCGGTCCGGCACCTCATAGGGAATTCCGGCGAGCCGGATTTTCTGCCGGGCGCGAACCAGGCGCTGCGCCATGGCGTCCTCGCCGACCAGGAACGCGCGCGCGACCTGCGCGGTGGTGAGCCCGCAGACCGTGCGCAGCGTCAGCGCCACCTGCACCTCGATGGCGAACGCGGGGTGGCAGCAGGTGAAGATCAGCCGCAGCATGTCGTCGTCGAGGGTGGCGGTGTCGCTGGCGTCATCGGCGCCTGACGCCGCCAGCAGCATTTCATGGGCCAGTTCCTGCTGCTTGCCACGAAACGCGATCCGGCGACGGACCCGGTCGATCGCCTTGTTGCGGCCGACATTGACCAGCCACGCCCGCGGATTGGACGGCGCGGGCCCCGCTGGCCAACGCTCCAGCGCCACTGCAAAGGCGTCCTGCAGCGAATCCTGCGCGAGGTCGAAATCGCCGACGAGGCGGATCAGGGTCGCCAGCGCCCTGCCCGCCTCGTCGCGAAATATTTTCTCGATGTCTGTCGGAGTCATCTGTTTGCGCCACGACGATACGCCATCCACGATGCCCTCTTGCGCATCGGCGGTGCGCAAGTGCGCATCGGGGATGACGGGATCGCTGTCAGTTATCATAGATCATGACCGGCCTGACCTCGATCGATCCGCTCTTGGCGCCGGGAATCCGCGCGGCGATGGCCAGCGCCGTGTCGAGATCCTTGGCCTCGACCAGGTAGTAGCCGCCGAGCTGCTCGCGCGTTTCCGCGAACGGGCCGTCCGTGGTCAGCACCTTGCCGTCGCGGACCCGCACCGTGGTTGCCGTGGTGGTCGGCTGCAGGCCGTCGCCGGCCTTGAAATGGCCGCTCTGGATAATGGACTGGGTGAAGGTGCCGTATTCCGCCGTCATTGCCTTGCGCGCGGCGGCGTCCATTTTGCCAAGCTCGGCTTCGCTCCGGTAAATCATCAACAGATACTGCATGGCTCTACTCCTTAAGGATCGGCGGATTTGCCGACATCCGGTCGAACAGGCCGGCCGTGGAACGACATCTTCAGGATAATTTATTTTGCCCGGTTTGGCGGCTTGACGCCAAGCCCTTAAGCCCCCATGCCTGTTCCGTCAGTCGGCCGGACGGCCGCTTCCGCTACGGTCGAAAGGCTGCGGGAGAGGAAAGTCCGGGCTCCATCGACATGCGGTGCCGGATAACGTCCGGCGGGGGCGACCCCAGGGAAAGTGCCACAGAGAACGAACCGCTCCGTCCTCGGACGAAGCAAGGGTGAAAAGGTGCGGTAAGAGCGCACCGCGTTGCCGGCAACGGCAACGGCATGGCAAACCACACCGGGAGCAAAACCGAATAGGGACGGCAGCGCGGAGGTTCGCGAAAGCGATAACACCGCAGGGCGATGTCAGGCTCGCCGTCCGGGTAGGTTGCTCGAGGCAACGTGCGAACGTTGTCCCAGAGGAATGGCCGTCACGTATCGCCGGTGCAAGCCGGCGGTGCCCTACAGAACCCGGCTTACAGGCCGGCTGATGCTGAACAACGAGGGGCCCGGCGCAACACGCCGGGCCCCTCGCCAGTTTTGCGGTCGTCATCGCCGACTTGATCGGCGACCCAGTATCCCAGAGCATCGATATAACTCACCGATCTCTGGAATACTGGATCCCCGCGTTCGCGGGGATGACGGACGCCCTACTCCGCCGCGTCGACCCGATCGAACTCCAGCACCTGCCTCTCGAACAGCGCGCGGTAGATGCCGCCGTCGCGGCGCGCCAGTGCCGCGTGGGTGCCCTGCTCGGCGATGTCGCCGTGGTCGAACACCAGGATGCGATCGAGGCTGCGCACCGTGGAGAGCCGGTGCGCGATCACGATCGAGGTGCGCCCCTTCATCAGCCGCACCATCGCTTGCTGGATCAGCGCCTCGGATTCCGAATCCAGACTCGAGGTCGCCTCGTCCAGGATCAGCACCGGGGCGTCGGCCAGGAACGCGCGCGCCAGCGCCACGCGCTGCCGCTCGCCGCCCGACAGCTTGACGCCGCGCTCGCCGACCAGGGTGCCGTAACCGTTCGGCAGCCGCAGGATGAAGTCATGGGCGTTGGCCAGCCGCGCCGCCTGCTCGATCGCCGCCATGTCGGCGCCGGGCCGGCCATAGGCGATGTTCTCGGCCAGCGAACGGTGAAACAGGATCGGGTCCTGCTGCACGATGGCGATCTGGGCGCGCAGCGATTGCTGGGTCGCCTGCGCGATGTCCTGGCCGTCGATCAGGATGCGTCCGGAGCTTACGTCGTAGAGCCGCTGCACCAGCTTGACGAAGGTGGTTTTGCCGGAGCCGGAGCGGCCGACCAGGCCGACGCGTTCGCCGGCGCGGATGTCCACGCTCAATCCCTCGTACAGTGGCGCGCGGTGGCCGCCATAGTGGAAGGTGACGTCCTCGAAGGTGATGCGGCCGCCGACGATGTCGATCGGCCGCGCGTCTGCGGCGTCGGCGATGCCGATGGCGACGTCGTGGATCGCGACCAGTTCTTCCATGTCGTTGACCGAGCGCTGCAGGTTGTTGATGTGCATGCCGACGTCGCGCAGATAGGCGTGGATGATGTAGTAGCTGGTCAGCACATAGGTGACGTCGCCGGGCGAGGCACGCCCCGCGATCCACAGCAGCAGCGAGCCGCCGATCACCGACGCGCGCAGGCACAGCAGCACCGCAAGCTGCGCCATCAGGGTGTAGTTGTAGCGCAGCCAGGTGCGCCGCACCCGCGCGCGCCAGCGGCTGATCACTTTCGCCAGCCTGATATCCTCGCGCGCCTCGGCGCCGAACGACTTCACCACCGCGTTGCAGGTCAGGGCATCGGCCAGCGTGCCGCCGACCCGGGTGTCCCAGGCATTGGAGATGCGGGCGGCCGGCGCGATGTAGCGCGTCGAAAACACCACCGTCATCGGGATATAGATCAGCGAGCCGGCCGCGATCACGAGGCCGAGCGAAGGCCAGTGCAGCCCGAGCAGGACCATCGAGCCCAACAGCACCGCCAGCGACGGCAATAGCGCCAGCAGCAGGGTGTCGTTGAGCAGATCGAGCGCCCACATGCCGCGCGTGATCTTGCGCACCGTCGAGCCGGCAAAGCTGTTGGCGTGCCACTCGCTGGAAAACCGCTGCACCCGCGCGAACGCCTGGCGCGATACATCGGACATGGTCTGCAGCGTGAACGGCACGACGAACTGCAGTCCGACCAGGCGCAGGATCATGCCGACAAGGCCCAGGGTCACGATGGCGCCAAAGGCTATGATGCCGGCGCGCCGCGCCACCGGATCGGCCGCGCTGGAGGAGACCGCGTCGACCAGGTGCCCGGAAAAGAGTGGCATCAAGAGATCCGCCACGGTGGCGCCGATCAGGCTGGCCATGACGATCGCCACCCGCCCCGGCTGCGCGAGCCAGTGGCGGAATACGAAGGGCAACACCACGCGAATGGCCGCGGGTCGCTTGCTGGTGAGGTCGGTCATGGCATCATCCGGCTGCGCATGGACGCAGACCGGCTCCATCTGGTTGACGCGCCCCGGCCTGGCCGAACGCACGCCTCGTTGAAAAAAGTAGTCTGGCTTGGAGGTTGGAAGGACCGGGACAGTCAGGCCCGATCGATGCTGACGAAGGCGGCCGTCAATCGGCCCAGCAGGCGTCCAGCATGAACTTCGGACGCGAGGTCGCGGACTGCGAATGAATGGAAACCATCGAAATCCTCCCTCGGTTCGAGCAATGAAGACCAGAACTATAGCCGCGTCGCGGCAATTGCGCAAGTTACAGCGTGTAACATTTCAGCAAATGCCGCGGATGTAGCTTTCCGGCAACTCCAGTCGCCGCCGGCGATGAACGATGTGCGTCGGCCGTTTCATGGCAACAGCGGCATCAGCCGCTTCCTGAATTCCAGCCGCAGCAGCCACAGGCTGAACACCGCCTGGACCCAGGTGGTTGCGATCGACAGATACCAGATCTGTTCGATGCGAAAACCTGATGTGGCGGACAGCCAGAGCAGCGGCAGCGCATAGGTCATCATCCGCGCACCGGAGCTCAGCACCGCCGGCCTGGTGTTGCCCAACCCCTGGAACATGCTCGAACACACGAAGATCAGTCCTTGCGCGACGAGGTTGAGCGAGATCAGCCGCAGGAACATCGCACCGATGGCGATCGTCTGCGGATCGGTGCTGAAGCCGCCGAGCAAGAACTCGGGCCGCCATCGCGCCAACAGCGTGAAGGCGACCATCAGCGCGGTGGCCAGCAGCAAGACACTCCTGAAGGTCTGTTGCACGCGTGCGCGGTTGCCAGCGCCGAAGTTCTGACCGGCGATGGCCCCGGCTGCCAATGCGATGGACAGCGCCGGCATGTGGATGACGCCCAGCAGGCGCGACCCGATGCCAAAACCCGCCTGGGCGGCGGCGCCGAAATGTTCAAGCGCATAATAGATCACGGCCATGTTGGCGAAGATGATGGCGAACTCGCCGCCGGCCGGCAGGCCGATATTCGCTATCCGCTGCCATTGCGCAAGCTGCGGGCGCCACTGTTTCCGGTCGATCGCAACGTAGTGTTCGAAGCGGTGGAAATAGACCGCCATCATCACCACGCCGAGCACTATCGAAATCGAGGTCGCGAGCCCGGCCCCGGCGACACCCAAAGCCCGGCCGGTGCCCCAGCCGCTGACGAGAACCGGCGCCAGCACGATATTGGCGAGCACCGTGACCGCCTGGACGATGGTGGTGGGCCGCACGATGCCGGTGCCGCGCAACGCGGATGCCATCACCAGCAGGGCGAACTGCAGCGCCAGCGCCGGCATCACCCAAACCAGATAGGTCGTGCCGGCCTCGATGACCGCCTCGTCGCTGGCAACCGAGCGCATGTAGCTGCGTGCCAGCATGGAGCCGGCGACCAGCGCCACGACCCCGCACAGCGCCGACAGGCCGAGCGACTGATTGAACACCAGATTGGCGCCGGTGCGATCCTTGCGCCCCACGGCGTGGGCGATCAGCGCCGTGGTGCCGACGCCGAGCACCTGGGTAAACGCGTTGATGAGAAAGCCGGTGTTGCCGGCCGCTGCCACGCCCGCGACCGCGGCGTCGCCGAGGCCGGACACGAAGTACAGATCGACCAGCTGGCACAGCATGATCATGATCATGCCGGCAAAGATCTGCGGCGCCATGGTCGAGATGTGGCTCACGATGGAGCCTTGCGTGAGGTCCTTCATCGTTGGCCTCACTGTGTCCTGGTCGGTCATGGCGTGATCCGGCTGCGCAGCGACGCAGTCCGGCTCCATCTGAGTGACAAGCCCCGGCATCGCCGGGCGCGCCTGTCGTGAAAAAAATCGTTGCGAAGGTGGAGGTCAGAATGGCCGGGGCGTCAGACCCGGTCGGTGCGGACGGAAATCAGCCTCGATGATGGAGGCGGGTGCCCTGCATGAGCTTCGAACGCCAGGTTACGGACTGCGAATTGATTGAAATCATCGAAATCCTCCCCGGTTCGCGCAATGGAGGCGGCTTCATACGCGCACCGCGGCTGATCCGCAAGCTGCCCTGCCGTTTCGCTTCAACGAATGTTCGCAATGTAGCTTTCCGGCAACGCCAGCCCCCGCGCCACCGCTTGCAGTCTGGCCGCATAGTCCGGATTGCGTTGATCGGCCGGCGGGGCCTCGGGCAGGTTGAAGCACAGCGCCGCGACCTGTGTCCCATCGGCGAGGTTTGCCTGAACCGGCTCGGGGCGATACGCGGCGACGCTGGGTTCGGCATACAGCCGGTCCAGCTCGGCGTGGCTCAGCGCCATCAGCATGCCGTGAACGCATCCGGCGGAATCGGGAACGAGCGTCGCGCGATCGCCGAGCCGCAGCGCCATCCCCTGCACGCTGGCCTGGCGGATATCGACCGGATCGAGTCCCTTCTCGCGCAGCGCATCCGCATCCATGAACAGGCCATAGAAGAAGACATCGACGCGCCGGGTCATACTCATCCTGCTCGCGTCATGCACCGGGCGGCTTGAACAAGGCGGCGATCTCATCGTCCGACACTGTCTCGTCCCGCTTTGCTTGAGCCAAGCCTTCTGCGACAGCGGTCCAATCGTCATCCCCTGGCAGATAAACCTCATCCTCGCGCGCTTCCAGCGCAAGGAGCATCCGCACCGCCTCTTCCTGCCGCTGCGGAGGCCAGGTCTGAACGCGATCGAGAACCTCTTTCAGGGGATCTTTCGCCATGAGCGAAATGATATCGCAGGATTTCCGTGTGGTACAGCGCGGCTGCAGGGCGCGCACCTGTTGATGCGAGTTGAGAGAGGGCGTGCGTCCCGGCACGTCGATTACCTAACCTCTCCCCGCGCGCGGCGCAGCCGCGAGATGTGGAAGTCGGTGCGGCTGTCGAGCCCGGTCGGCCATGGCCGCCCTTGCTACTGGCTCGACCCGATCGCGCATGACCCAATACCGACGTATTGAGAGACATCCACATTCTCCGTCATAGCTGTTATCCGAAGGCCCCAAAGGCGACCCGAACGAGGAGTGCCGCGGACGCCAATGAGCGGCCGGGGTGGTGGACATTGACAGGACGCGCAAAGCCTGTCCAAGTTAGACACGCTCGCGCCGGGGGCGTCGCTCACAACGGATTGCACGCGGTTGATGCGCTGGTTCCGAACAAACAGGCAGTTTGGTGCACGCCTTGCGTTGATCGCGGTGGCGCTGCAGCTGGTGCTGACGTTCGGCCACGTGCATGCGCCGTCGGTCGCGCTTACCTCCGTCGTTCAAACATCACAGTCGAACGTCCCGGCGCCGCAAGATCCCCACCACAACGGGCTCGCCGGTTCTGATTGCCCGACCTGCGCGCTGATCCAGTTGAGCGCGATATCAACGCCGTCAGCCGCGCCGGAGCTGCCGTTGCCGGCGGCGATCGACTTCGTCACGCTGCAGCCGTACACAGAAATGACCCTTGCGACCGCGTCGCGGGCGTCGTTCCAGGCCCGCGGGCCACCCGCCGCCTAAGGCGGGCCGCGCCTTGCGGCGTTCGCTGCCCCAAGGCCCTTCCCAAGACTGTCGAGCCAGGCATCGCGTCAAACGATCTCGTTTGCGTGTGCTTCCCAAATCCATTGGGACGAGAAGTCACATGCTCGTCGATTCCGCTACCAAGACTGCTGATCCGGGCGATCCGCCCCTTCCACGCGGGACGGAACACACCGATCGCGATCGCGCGGGCACGCGATCACCGCGAGCGAAGGGCCTGGCCTCGCTCGTGGCGGTGCTGCTCGCGGCGGTCGCAGTCTATCGTTTCCTCGGCGGCCCCGCCGGACATCCCGAGATGCCGGTGAAAGCGATGCCGCTGGTTCGTTCGGACAACACCCTCGCGGTGCCCGAGGGATCGCCACTGCGCGGCAAGCTTGTCGTCGCACCGGTGATCGCACGCGAGGTTCCGCGCGACCTGGCGCTGCCGGCGGTCGTCGAAGCCGATCCGGCCCACTTGATCAAGGTGGCGCCGCCGCTCGCCGGCCGCGTGACGCAGCTGAAGGTCACGCTTGGTGAACAGGTCAAGGCCGGCCAGCCACTGTTCGTGATCGACTCGCCCGATCTTGCCGCGGCTTACTCGGACTACGATCGCGCCAAGGCGCTGCTGGCGCTGGCGCTGAAGAACCGGGACCGCCAGCGCGGCCTATCGAAGATCGGCGGCGCCGCCGAGAAGGACCTGCAGCAGGCCGAGACCGACTACGTGACCGCCGAGGCCGAGGACCAGCGCGCCACCGCGCGCCTGAAGCAGATCGGCATCGATTTCGAAGCGCCCAACAAGTCGCGCACCGTGACCGCGGTCGCGCCGATGGATGGCAGCGTCATCGATCTCGGCGTCGCGCCCGGCCAATACTGGAACGACTCGACGCAAGCCCTGCTGACGATCGCCGACCTGTCGAGTGTCTGGGTCACCGCGAGCGTTCCCGAGAAGGACATCGCGCTGGTTGCGAAGGGACAGCCGGTCGATGTCAGCCTTGTCGCCTACCCTGACATGGTGTTGCACGGCACGGTGCTGTTCGTCAGCGACGTGCTCGACACCGACACGCGCCGCACCAAGGTCCGCATCGCGTTCGACAACCCGGACGGCCGATTGCGGCCGGGAATGTTCGCGACCACGACCTTTCACGCCGAGACACGGAGATTCGCAATCGCGCCGACCAGCGCGCTGGTGCTGAAAGACGACGCGACGCAGGTCTATGTCGAGACGGCGCCGTGGCGCTTCGAGGCGCGCACGGTCGACATCGCATTCCAGCAAGGCGAGCAGGCGTTCATCGCAAGCGGCATCAAGGCCGGCGATCGCATCGTGGTCAAGGGCGGAGTGCTGTTCGGTGATTGATCGCCTCGTTGTGCTGGCTCTTGAGAAGCGCCTCGTCGTGGCGATGATCTGCATTATCTCCGCGATCTACGGCGCCTATTGCTGGACCCGGTTGCCAGTCGAGGCCTACCCGGATGTCGCCGACACGGCCTCGCAGCTTGTGACGCAAGCGCCGGGCCTCGCCGCCGAGGAGGTCGAGCAGCAAGTCACCATTCCGCTCGAGCGCGAGCTCAATGGCACGCCTGGGCTGGCGATGATGCGCTCGCGCAGCACGTTCGGCCTGTCGCTGATCTCGCTGGTGTTTCGCGACGGCATCGAAGACTACTGGTCGCGGCAACGGATCATGGAGCGGATCGAGGGCGTGACCCTGCCGCCAGGGCTTACGCCCGGCCTCGACCCGCTGTCGTCGCCGACCGGGCAAATCCTCTACTACATCCTCCAATCCGATACCAAAAACCTGCGCGAACTTTCCGAGATCGAGCAGTGGACCGTGATCCCCGCCATCAAGCAGGTGCCAGGGGTCGCCGACGTCTCCAGCTTCGGCGGCGTCACCACCCAGTTCCAGCTCGAACTCGACCCACAACAGCTGGTCCGCTTCAACCTGTCGCTGAAAAACGTCACCGACGCGATTTCGGCCAACAGTGCCAGCGCTGGTGGCAGTGTGCTCAACCGTGGAGAGCTCGGCTACGTCATCCGCGGCATCGGCCTGGTCCAAAGCCTCGACGACCTCGGCAACATCGTCGTCGCCCAGCACAATGGCACGCCGATCTTCGTGCGCGATCTCGGCAAGCTGAAGCTCGCCAACCAGGAACGCCACGGCATCGTCGGCAAGGACGACATGAATGACGTTGTCGAGGGTACCGTGTTGCTGCTGCGCGGCGAAAATCCGTCGCGCGTGCTCAAGGGAGTACACGCCAGGATCGACGACCTCAACGCGCGGCTGAAGGCCGACGACGTGCAGATCGTGCCTTATCTCGACCGCTCGGAGCTGGTCGATGCCACAGTCCAGAAAGTCGCGACCACAGTCCTCGGCGGCGTCTCGCTGGTGCTGGTGATCCTGATCCTGTTTCTCGGCAGCCTGCGCAGCGCCGTCATCGTCGGGGTCACGATCCCGTTCGCGATGCTCGTCGCCTTCATCCTGATGCGCCACACCAACGTCTCGGCGAACCTGCTGTCGCTGGGCGCAATCGACTTCGGCATCATCGTTGACGGTTCGATCGTGATGGTCGAGGCGATCCTGCGGCGCCGCGAGGCAAGGCCGGACCAGCCGCTTGCCGAAGCCGACGTGCGCGATGCGGCGCGGCAGGTGGCGCGGCCGATCTTCTTTGCTACCGCGGTCATCATCACAACTTATCTGCCGCTGTTTGCCTTGCAGCGGATCGAGGCCAAGCTGTTCTATCCATTGGCCTACGCGGTCGGTTACGCCCAGTTCGGTGCGTTGGCATTCGCTCTGCTGGTCGTCCCTGGCCTCGCCTATCTCGCCTATCGCCGGCCGCGGCGGCCATTTCATAACACCGTGCTGCACCGCATCGAGCGGCGCTACCTCGTGACGTTGCAAGGTTCGCTGGGTCGTCCGCGGATTGTCTACGCCCTGAGCGCAACCGCGGCGATTGCGATCGGGATCCTTGGTGCGACGGTGTGGCGGGAATTCCTGCCCGAACTCGACGAGGGCGCGCTCTGGCTGCATGCCGAGCTGCCGCCCGGAATTTCGCTGCGGAAGGCGACCGACATGGTCGCCGACATGAGGCGCGTCGTGAACGAATTCCCCGAGGTGTCGTATGTGGTCAGCCATACCGGCCGCAACGACGACGGCACCGATCCGTGGACGCCCTCGCACATGGAAGCGGCGATTGGGTTGCACGACTATAAGGCGTGGCCCCCCGGCGAGACCAAGCAGGAACTGACCCGCCGCGTCAAGGCGCGACTCGACCAGGAGCCGGGCTTCGAGATCGCGGTCAGCCAGCCGATCATCGACAGCGTGCTCGACAAAGTGTTCGACCCGCACTCTTCGCTTGCGGTCAAGGTGTTCGGCGATGATTTCGGCGAGCTGCGGCGGATCGGCGGGGATATCATCGGCATCCTGAACCATACGCCCGGCGTCAGCGATGCGGCGATCGATCAGTACACACCGCTCCCCCAGATATCGATCCGGGTCAATCGGCAGGCCGTGGCGCGCTTCGGCATCAATGTCGGCGACGTCGCCAACCTCATCAGCACCGGAATCGGCGGCAGCGCGGTCAGTCAGGTGTTCATTGGCGAACGCCACTACGACGTTACGGTGCGCTTCTCGCCCGACGCGCGGAGCAGCCCGGAGGCGATCCGGAGCCTCGTGCTTACCTCCAGCGACGGCGCGCTGATACCGTTGTCGCAGGTCGCAGACATCGCATTCCAAACCGGCGAGAGCATGATCAATCGCGAGATGGACCACCGCTATTTGCTCGTAAAGTTCAATTACAATGACCGCGATCCGGTGGCGCTGGTCGAGGAGCTGAGCCGCGCCGTCGCGCAAAAGGTCGCGTTCGACAAGGAAAAATATCGCATCGCATGGGGCGGCCAGTTCGAAGGTGAGCAGCGTGCCGAGGCGCACTTCCGCCTGATCCTCGGCATGGTACTTGGTGCGATGATTGTGCTGCTCTATGCCGAATTCGGGGTATTGCGACAGGTGCTGCTGGTAATCGGTGTCGTGCCCTTGGCGACGCTTGGCGGACTGCTGGCGCTGCATCTCACGGGCGCCACGCTGAACGTCGCCTCCGGCATCGGCTTCATTGCGTTGTTCGGGGTCGCCGTCATGAACGGCGTTATCATGGTAGCGAACCTCAACCGCGTCCGCGAGCAAGGGGTGCCGCTTGCTGACGCGGTGCTGACGGGCGCGAGCGAGCGGCTGCGCCCGGTGCTGATGACGGCAGCGGTCGCGACCGCCGGCATGCTGCCGGCGGCGCTCGCCACCGGCGTCGGCAGCGACGTGCAGCGCAGCCTCGCGACCGTTGTCGCCGGGGGCCTGATCCCGGCGACATTACTAACCCTCTTTATCATTCCGACGCTGTACTTCGTGATTGAGCGGCGCGCCGAGCGGCGCGCCGCTGTTCCGCGCGGCGCCGCGATCAGCGAGAACTGATGGTTGAGGACGGGTGCATGATCGGCAGCGGCTGCACGCACGGGACGCGACATTCGAGCAGAGCCGCGGTTGGCATTGCGCTTGCGCTGGCCCTTGCCGGCTGCGCGGTCGGTCCGGATTTCGTGACACCGCCTCCGCCTGATGTAACCGGCTACACGCCGGAGCCGCTCGGGCGCGCGACTGCTGCGGCCAACACGCGCTCGGGCGCCGCCCAACGGTTCGAGCCGGCGCGCGACCTGCCGGGCCAATGGTGGGCGCTGTTTCACTCGCGGGCACTGAATGCGCTGGTCGACAAGGCGCTCGCCGCCAATCCTGATCTGCAAGCGGCGCAGGCGGCGCTTCGCGTCGCGCGGGAGAACGTTTACGCGCAACAGGGTGCGTTGCTGCCGGCGGTCGATGCCAATGTCAGCGGCATTCGGCAGTTGCCTGCGATCGGCGGCCCGTCTGATGTCGGGTCCGACATGCCGGCCTTCAATCTCTTCACGACGCAGCTCAACATTTCTTACTCGCCCGACGTGTTCGGGGGCACCCGCCGCTCGATTGAGGCCCTGGCGGCACAGGCCGACTCGCAGCGCTTCGCGCTGGAAGCGACTTACTTGACGCTCACCTCCAATCTCGCCGGCGCGGCAGTCCAGGAAGCCTCGCTGCGCGGACAGATCGCGGCGACGCAGAGCATCATCAAGATCGAGCGCGACATACTCGACCTGTTGCGGCGTCAGCGCGGGCTTGGCGCCGTCGCCGACGCCGACGTGGTGGCACAGGAAGCGGCATTGGCGCAGGCCGAGCAGACGCTGCCGCCGCTGCGCAAGCAGCTGGCGCAACAGCGCAACCTGATCGCTGCGCTCACCGGCGGTTTTCCAAGCCAGCAGCTGCCGCAGCAATTCGTGCTCTCTGAGCTGCGGCTGCCGCGCGACTTGCCGGTCAGCCTGCCGTCGCAATTGGTCGAGCAGCGGCCCGACATCCGCGCGGCAGAAGCCAATCTCCAGGCCGCCAGCGCGCAGATCGGCGTCGCGATCGCCAATCGGCTGCCGAACATTACGTTGGCCGCGACCGCGGGCAGCACGGCGCTTGCCGTGGACCAGCTGTTCACGCCGGGGACGGGGTTCTGGGGCGTCGCGGGCGCCGCTGCACAGCCGATCTTTCACGGCGGCACGCTGCTGCATCGCGAGCTCGCCGCGAAGGCGGCCTACGACCAGGCGGCCGCGCAGTATCGCAGTACTGTGATCACGGCGTTCCAGAACGTCGCCGATTCGCTGCGCGCGATTCAAGCCGACGCAATTGCCCTGCAAAAAGCAGCGGCATCCGAACGGGCAGCGGCCAGGAGTTCTTGACATCACCCGGCATCGTCTTGAGCTCGGCGACATCAATTACGTCCTGCTGTTCAACGCCCAACAGACTTATCAGCAGGCAGTGCTGAGCGTGGCCCAGGCGCGGGCGGCGCGCTATGCCGACACGGTTGCGCTGTTCCAGGCGCTCGGCGGCGGCTGGTGGAACCGGTTCGACGTAGAGCCGGAACGACCGCTGACCATTTCGGACGTCCTGCAATGATGGCGAAGGGACGCGGGCTCTGCGCTGAGAGGTGACCGACCGGCGGGCGCTCTGGCGAGCCGCCCGCCCTCCAGATTTATGGGTTCACGGCCTAATGCCCGCCGGCCGCCGCCGCCGGGTTGGCCGGCTTGGCCAGGAACACGACCATGGTGCTGAGGCCGACATAGAAAAAAGTCAGCAGCAGAAATGAATCGCCAAAGCCCATCACCACGGCCTGGCGATGCACGACTTGCGTGAGTTGCTTCATCGCCATCGCCGGGGCATCGCCGAGCCCCTGGAATTTCTGGGTGAAGTTGTTCAGGGTTTCCACCGCCATGGCGTTGCCCCAGGTCACCTTGTCGTGCAGCCGCGATATGTGGAAGTCGGTGCGGCTGTTGAGCATGGTGTTGAGCATGGCGAGGCCGAGCGCACCGCCGAGGTTTCGGGTCAGGTTGAACAGGCCGGAGGCGTTCTTCACCAGCTCCGGCGCCAGCGTGCCGAGCGCGATGTTGTTGACCGGCACCATCGACATCATCATGCCGACGCCGCGCAGGATCTGCGGCAGCAGCAATTCATAGAAGTCGAAGTCACGGGTGATCCAGGTCATCTGCCAGGTGCCGATGGCGAACAGCAACAGCCCCGTGAACACCAGATAGCGCATGTCGACCTTGGTCATCAGCCGGCCGACCAGCGGCGCCGTCATGAACATGGCGACACCCGACACGAACACGGTCTCGCCGATCATCAATGCGCTGTAGCCGCGCACCTCGGCGAGATAACGCGGATAAAGATAAGTCAGGCCGTAAAGCCCGATGCCGACGCAGAACGAAAAGGTGCAGCCGAGCGCGAAGTTGCGGTTGGTGAAGGCCCTGATATCGACGATCGGCTCGCGCGCGGTGAGCACGCGGGCGAAGAACGCCACCGCGGATACGGCGGAGATCACCGTGCAGACCGTGATCGAGGTATCCTCGAACCAGTCGTTGAGCGGCCCTTCCTCCAGCACGTATTCCAGCGAGCCGAGAAATCCGGCCATGAAGCCGAGGCCCCACCAGTCGAAATGATCGAGCAGCTCGAAATGCGGCTCATCGAAATCGACCAGCACCAGCACGCCGATGGTGATGCCGATGCCGGGAAACACGTTGATGAAGAACAGCCAGTTCCATGACAGCGCGTCGGTGATGATGCCGCCCACCGTCGGGCCGATGGTCGGAGCCAGCGTGGCGACGAGACCGATGATCGGGCCGACGATGTGAAACTTGGAACGCGGGAACACCGTGTAGGCCGACGCGAACACCGTCGGGATCATGCCGGCGCCGAGGAAACCCTGGATCACCCGCCACAGGATCATCTGCTCGATCGACGAGGTGAAGCCGCAGACCAGGCTCGCCAGCGTGAAGCCGCCCGCCGAGATCGCGAACAACAGCCGCGTCCCCAGCGCCCGCGACAGGAATCCGGACAGCGGTATAGCGATCACCTCGGCGATCAGGTAGGCGGTCTGGACCCACGACACCTCGGTCGAGGAGGCCGACAGGCCGGCCTGGATTTCCGACAGCGATGCCGAGACGATCTGGATGTCCAGGATCGCCATGAACATCCCGAACACCATGATCAGGAACGCGAACAGCCGCCGCGGGGCGATCCGCTCCGACGGCGCGGCACCGGGCGGCATGCCTGGCGATGCGGTGGTCGAGGCGGACATCGGCTCGTCCTGACTTGCTTAATGCGCGGCGTCGGCGGCCGGCCGGGTGTCGACGCGGACATAGACCGACATGCCGGCCCGCAACATGTTTTCCCTGGCGACCTCGGCCGGAACACGGATCCGGACCGGGACACGCTGCACGATCTTGGTGAAATTGCCGGTGGCGTTGTCCGGCGGCAGCAGGGTGAATACCTGGCCGGCGGCGGGCGACAGGCTCGCGACGGTGCCTTCGATCGCCCGGCTCGAGTCGGCATCGACGGAGATCAAGACCTTCTGACCGGGCTTGAGGCGGCGCAGCTGCGTCTCCTTGAAGTTGGCGTCGATGAAGACGTCGTCGAGCGGCACCACGTTGCCGAGCCGCTGCCCGGCCTGGATGTAGTCGCCGGTGGAGACCAGGCGGTTGGAGAAGATGCCGTCGACCGGCGCGCGTACCGAGGTGAAATCGAGGTCGCGCTCGGCCTTGGCAAGCGTGGTCTTCAGTTCGGCGAGCTGGGCCCTGGCCTCGCTCTGCTGCGCCTTGGTCACCTCGACGTTGTCGCGGGCGGCGTTATAGGCGGCCTCCGCGGCCTTGACGCCGGCGGTGCCCTGGTCGCGGCCGGCCTGCGACTGCTCGAAGGTGGCGCGCGACGCGTAGCCCTTGCTGCTCAGCGCCTGCTGGCGGTCGTAGTCGAGTTGCGCCCGGGTGAAGCCGGCTTCGGCCGACACCACTTGTGCCCTGGCCTGCTCGGCCGCGCTCTCCTGCGCGGTGACCTGGCGGCCGATGCGATCGATGGTCGCTTCCTGGGTGGCGATCTTGGTGCGGGCGGCTTCCACCGCGATGCGATAGTCACCGTCGTCGATCCTGAAAACCACGTCGCCGGCACGAACCGCGATGTTGTCGCCGGGCAGGATCGCGGCGAGATGGCCGGATACCCGGGCGCCGAGCGTGGTGTTGTTGGCGCGCACATAGGCGTCGTCGGTGCCGACCATGAAGCGGCCGACCAGCACATAGTTCACACCCCACGCCGCCGCCGCGAGTGCCAGCACCACGCCTACCCCGATCAGGACACGTTTGCGCTTGGCGGATTTGGCCGGAGCCACAGGCGTGGCCGGTGCCGGCGCCGCGACCGGCGCAACCGCCGGCTTGTCGGTTGCCGGGGCCTCAGCGGTGCGACGCGCCGCTCCTTCTTCGGTGCCGCGCGGGCGAAATCCCTCCGCCGGTGCGACCGACGGGGGTGATGCGGCAGTCGACGGAGCCGGCCCGGCTTCGGTGTCATCCTGCCCGGGGCGCAGGATGCGGGCGGCTTGGTCGCGTGGTCCGGCCATTACGGCCTCCTGAAAAATGTCGAGCAGACCGCATGCCGATGGAATCCGGCAGTTTCCCCGCTCCTGATCGATCAATTACCATTGACCGAACGGTTCGGTCAAGGTATATTCTATCCGCGAAACTGTTAACATTCTCGTCATAAGCCCCGAGGCTCTTCCGAACCGTTTCGGATCGGGTTGATTTCCAGGAACAGGCTAAACCAATGGTTGCACCCCGCGCTGCGACGCTTTCCGTGATCGGCGAAGAAGACAGCGCCAAGCGACGCCAGATTCTCGACGGCGCCCGCGCGGTATTTCTCGATCTCGGGTTCGATGGCGCCAGCATGGGCGAGATCGCCCGCGCCGCGGGCGTATCCAAGGGGACGCTGTACGTCTATTTCGCCGACAAGAGCCGGCTGTTCGAAGCCATCGTCGAGCGGGAAAACCTCGAGCAGGGCAGGCTCGCCTTCAACTTCGACCCGGCGCGCGACGTCGAAACCACCTTGAAGGATTTCGGCACCGCCTACATCCAGTTGCTGTGCCGGCCGGGCGGCGGATCGGCGATCCGCACCGTGATGGCGATCGCCGAGCGGATGCCCGATGTCGGGCGCCGTTTCTACGAGCAGGTGATCGAGATGACCATCAACCGGTTCAAGGATTATCTCGACGTCCACATTGCGAGCGGCGAACTCGCCATTGACGACAGCCATCTCGCAGCATCGCAGTTCATGCAGATGTGCCAGTCGACGCTGTTTCAGCCCTTCATCTTCCAGGCCGCACCAGCGCCCTCGGGCGAGCAGATCGCCAATGTGGTGGACAGCGCGACGCGGATTTTCCTGACGGCGTACGGCGTGAAGTAGCGATGGTTCGTTGTTTGCCAACCCCTGTTCGCCGCCTCCCGACTAATCATCCTCATATTCGTCGTCACGCGCGTTGTGACGGTACGACAGCGCTTTTCTGCCGCCGAGCGATCCGGTCACCCCGGGCTCGCGCATGGCGGCGAAGGGATTGCGCTGCGCCGCGCGGGCGGCGACTTCCTCGCCCGACACCGCACCCGGCTGGCAGATCACCGGACGGTTGACCCGGCGCATCAGATCGACGTGGATGTGATTGTAGTGATAGGAGTTCGAGCCCGGCGCCAGCACGGTAGAGAAATGCTGGCACGCCGCCGCCTGCACGTCGCGCAGGAAGCCCTGCTCTTCCGGCATTCCCCGCCAGCCCTGCTCCACCGAGATGCGCCGTCCGTCGGCCAGCGTAAACGCCGCAATATCCAGTGCATTGCCGAACGCATGTTCGGAGATATGCGCGTTCGAATTGCCGTTCATGCCGCGGCAGGAATAGGCGGAAATCTGCTTGATCTCGACCACCCGCGCGCCGAACCAGCGGATCGCCGCCGGTTGCACGGCTTCGGCCAGCCAGCGGTCAAGCGCCGAGACCAGCGGACAGGCCAGCGTCGCCTCCGGCTTCATCGCCACCGGGCCGACCGCGCCGGTGACATTGCCCGGCCCGGGTCCGAGCCGCGGCAGCGGCGCGCCCGAGGCAGGCGCCGGCGAATAGTTCGGCCGATCGGAATAGACCGGCGCTGCGCGCTCGCGCGGCGGATAGGCTTGCGGATAATTCTGCGGATAATTTTGCGGGTAACTCTGCGGCGCGGCACCGCGCGCCGGGTATGAACCTTCCGGTGGCAATTCGATCTCGTCCTGGTCGGGCGGCACGCCCGGCGCCGTCAACGAAATCGGACCATTGCCTGGCGCGCCATAGCCGGACTGGCGCACCGCGTTCTCGGGATACGCCGCATAACTCCCCATCGGCGCAGGACGGGGCGCGGCCGGCTGGGCTCCGGGCCAGCGCGGTTGATCGCCACCGATCGAGGCCGGCGGCCGCAATTCGTCGGCAAAGCCAAAACTGCTGTTGCTTTCGCCGAGCGCGGCGACCTTGAGCGGAAACTCGGCGCCACAGACGCCCGGACCCGAAATCGGGTTGATCCGGACCAGATCAGGGCTCTCTTTCACCGCGCCGGACTTCAGGCATGCGATCTCGGCCTCGGACCGCCACGGTTCCCGCTCCGCCGACTGAAACAGTCCACGACCGCAACCCGCTAACGAAACAAGGACGAAGGAGCCGACGAGATACAAACGAACTCCACGCGTCATGCGCGCAGGTTCGACGAATTTATTTAAGGACTCTTCAACGTGTTGATTTCACGCTTCTTTAACCACGTTTGCCGCGGCGTCGCGCAATCGCCCAACGATAATGGATCAGCAAGGCTGACTTTTTCCGCGCGGAACGTCTGACTAGCTTCGTCGTTACTACGCCAGCGACGCTAAGCAGGGAGAATTCCCCAATGACCTTGATTGGTCCACTCGTCGGTCGGTTGAGTGTTGTGGCTGCGTATGTTGCAATCGCCTTTGTCGGCGCCATCGTGCTGGGCATGATCTAGGTCGTAGGCATGATGTTTACGACCTGGATCGTAGCTGGTCCTCCTACGATCTAGCCCGTCAGTCGGCGCGATATTTTTCAGGGATGAAGCCTCGCGTCGCGACCGACGCGGGGCTTCATTATTTTCCGGATCGGCCTTGTGACGGCGCCCGCCGGTTGCAGTTAGGGTTGACGGGTTAGGTTAAATTGAGGATTGCGTTGACGGATGGCGTGGCGCGTTTCAACTGGCGTCATGGCTGACGACGATGACCGCTACGAGATCGACGCACGTGGTAACCGGGTTCTGATCGGGCTGACCGCTGAAGAAACCGAGGAGTACCTTCGCCTCGATGCCATGATCAGCGAGAGCGGGCCGCTGCAGCACATCACCGTGGACGAATGGTACCGGCCGCAGGAGCGGCGCTGGCTCGAGTTGTACGAGAAGCACGAAACCGCGAGAGGCCCGTTCCTGACGAGCAGCAAGACCAAGCATTAGAACCATCGCGACCCACTGCGTCGTCGCTCTTCACCACACGCCAGCCATTGAGCTGCAGTCGAACCGCGGCGGTACGCACGATAGGACAACTGAACACTCCCGACCTGAACCATGGTCAGCACCGGCAACGGTATTTTGCCGGCCTAAATCCAACAACCCCCTTCGGGCAAGTCCTCGACCGCGCCTGGTCGGAATCCGCAAGGCTGTGCCCGAATTGGCACAGGCCGATTCTCGTGTTGGCGCATCTCCTTGTCGGCGAACCGTATCCACCCTCGGATCAAGTCCGAGGGCATGCTTGGTCGGGACATGCGCCAGCAACGCTTTGGCGTCCTCACCGAACTTATCCGGTTGGCGCGCTCGCGCCTCTCGCCATCGAAGCTGCCGCGCGCTCCGCCCCGTGCCAGGCGCGCTATCGCGCCTTGAAAACTTGCTGCATCGATCGAAAATTGACCTTCTGAAATGTGATGCGGGCCGCTAATGTCTTTCGGGAAAGCACGTATCCAAGGCGAACACTCTCAAGACAGGCTGGATGATGTCGATTGCCGATCGAGTGGCCGGTCCCCCCGCAGTTGCAGGGATAGCGATCGCGCAAGCCTCGGTGCCGGCACAACCCTCCGCCACCAGGGCGGCTTCGGTTCCGGCCGCCGGCGAACGTGAATTACGGCTGGATCTGTTCCGCGGCCTGGCGCTGTGGCTGATCTTCATCGATCACGTATCGCCCGACCTGCTCTCCTGGTTCACCATCCGCAGCTACGGCTTCAGCGACGCCGCCGAGATCTTCATTTTCATCTCCGGCTATACCGCAGCGTTCGTCTATGGCCGCGCAATGGCGCAGTCGGGCTTCGTGAAGGCGGCGGCGCGGATCCTGCGCCGGGTCTGGCAGATCTATGCCATGCACGTCCTGCTGTTCACGGTGGTGGTCGCGGAAGTCTCCTATATCGCCGTCGGCCTCGACAAGCCGTTCTACGCCACCGAGATGGAGATCACGGATTTCCTGAGCCAGCCCGGCCTCACCATGGGCCGGGCGCTGCTGTTGCGATACCGCCCGCTGAACATGGACGTGCTGCCGCTCTATGTCGTGCTGATGCTGTTCCTGCCGCTGATCCTGGTGCTGATCAGGTGGCGGGCCAATGTCGCGCTGGCGATGTCGGTCGCGCTGTACGTGGCGTCCTGGCGCTACGACCTGCACCTTACCGCCTATCCCAGCGGCTTCTGGGGCTTCAATCCCTTTGCCTGGCAGATGCTGTTCGTGTTCGGCGCCTGGTGCGCGCTGGGTGGCACCAGGCAAATGTCGCGAGTTCTGTCCTCGCCGGTCACGATGTGGGTGGCGCTCGCCTATATCGTGGCGTCGTTCGGCGTGACCCTGACCTGGACCTTCCCGCAGTTGAGCTTCCTGATCCCGCACTGGCTTGAGCAATGGATGTATCCGATCAGCAAGACCGATCTGGACGTGCTGCGATTCGCGCACTTTCTGGCGCTCGCCGCCATCACCGTTCGATTCGTCCCCGCCGGATGGCCCGGGCTGAAATCGCCCTGGCTGCGGCCCATGGTGCTGTGCGGACAGAATTCCCTGGAGATTTTCGCGCTCGGCGTGTTCCTGGCATTCAGCGGGTATTTCGTGCTGACCGAGCTTTCCGCCGGCCTCGGCCTGCATATCCTGGTCGGCCTGCTCGGCATCGCGGTCCTGTCCGCCGTGGCGTGGCTGCTGACCTGGTACAAGCGGGTGCGTTGAAGAAGGCGGGAAAGGTGGAATTTTCTGCAATCAATCTCCGGGTCGTCCCGGCGAACGCCGGGACCCACGCGCGAGTGCGACGCACTCGTCGCGCCGTGTCGTCGCGTTTCAGCCCGGTGGCCGACGCCTTTCGTCACCTCTAACGCCAGGGGTTATGGGTCCCGGCGTTCGCCGGGACGACGTAGGAGGAGCATCGTCGCCTTTAGCAAGTTCATGGCCGGGACGACGTGGAAGGACCATCGAGACGCCGGAAGCCCGCAACCCGGCTTGTCCGGACCCGACAGTTGAATTCCCATTGTCGAACAGGTTCGCTATGATGTGAAACGGGAGGCGGGGAATTTCGTACTTTATTCAGAGCATCGACCAGGCCTCGCCGCCGGCGAAGCCGTGCGGGCGGTTGGGCGGATACTTTGCTTGAAGCGGCTGATGCCAGGCGATCCCGGCGGAATTAGACCAACGTTCATTCGATCCAGGTGAGCACATAATATGGCGAAAAATCAGAATTCTCTCTCGCAAGCGGTCGAGCGCGACCTGCGGCTGGATTTCTTCCGCGGCCTCGGTCTGTGGATGATCTTCCTCGATCACATTCCGGACGACGTCGTCTCCTGGCTGACGCTGCGCAATTACGGCTTCAGCGACGCCGCCGAATTCTTCGTGTTCATCTCCGGCTATCTCGCCGGCTATATCTACGGCCCGATCGTCAAGGCCGGCAACCTGTTCGCGGCCGCCAAACGGCTGATCCTGCGCGCCTGGCAGATGTACGTCGCCCACATTCTCTTGTTCCTGACGTTCACCGCGCAGATCGCCCGCGCCGCCAGGAAATTCGACAACCCGATGTACAAGGACGAGTTCAATGTCGCCAACTTTCTCGCCCATCCCGACGAGTTGATCTGGCAGGCGCTGACGCTGCGCTACAAGCCGGTCGATCTCGACGTGCTGCCGCTCTATATCGCGCTGGTCGGCACCGCGCCGCTGGTGCTGTGGGCCCTGGTGCGCCGCCCCAACCTGACCTTGGCCGGTTCGGTGGTCCTGTACGTGCTGGCACGCTGGTTCAACTGGAATCTGGCTTCCTATCCGCCCGGCACCACCTGGTATTTCAATCCATTTGCCTGGCAGCTGATGTTCGTGTTCGCCGCCTGGTGCGGCTCCGGCGGCGCGGCCCGGATCTGGCCTCTGATCCAGTCCCGTATCATGCTGGTGATATCCATCGCCTGGATCCTGTTCGCATTCCTGATCGTGATGACCTGGCACAGCAGCTTCCTGGAATCGCTGGTTCCGAAATGGATGCTCAAGGCGATCTATCCGATCGACAAGACCGATCTCGATATGCTGCGGTTCACCCACTTCCTGGCTTTGGCCCTGCTGGTCTCGCGCTACATGCCGCGCAACTGGGGACCCCTCACCTCCAACTGGTTGCGCCCGCTCGTGCTGTGCGGCCAGCATTCGCTGCCGAATTTCTGCATCGGCGTCTTCCTGTCGTTCGGCGTGCATTACCTGCTGGTGCAGCATCCCGGAGGTGTCTGGCGGCAGATCGCGCTGAGCATCGCCGGCATGGCGATCATGACTGCGTTGTCCTGGATGCTGGACCGGGCCAAGAATGTACCGACCCTGTTCGTGGAGACCACCGAGCTGGATCCGGCGACCGAAAAACTGCGGCCGGCGTGATGATGCGCCGGAGACAGGCGGCGCTTACCGCGCCGCCGTCACCGGCTGGACCAGGGCGCGACGGTCCTTGATGTAGGCGATCGGAACGCCGAGCCGTTCGACGGTGCCGATGATCTTGCCGTCGAGATCGCGGTCGCAATTCAGCTGGGTCGGCGCGATGAAGAATTCGGACTCGTTCCACTCCGGCTTGAAATCGAAGCGCAGCTGCGGCAGCGTGACCGCCTTCTCGAACGGCAGCCGTTCGCCGCACACCGCGACGGAATAGGCCCGCGTCGGCCAGTTGGCGTCCGCGGGCGCGGTGCGGCGCAGATTAGCCTCGAGTTGGTGGATCGCCTCCGGCATGCTGTTGAACCAGTAATCGAGGTCGTAGCGCCGCGAAGCGCCGGCAAGACCGCCGACCACAGGATTGTAGAACAGCGACTCATAAGGGTGCAGCCTGATCAGGGTGACGGCGTCCCACACCAGGCATGCGGTCATGGCCGCAAGCGCCGCGGAGGCGGCCATGCGGCCGCGCGCCCTCAGCCACAGCAGGGTCTTGTCGAGGCCAATACCCGCCAGCACCGCAAGGCCGGGCAGCACGAACAGGAAATGACGCAATCCCGTGAACGCCGGACCATGCAGGATCACCTGGCAGGCCAGCGGAAACACAACCGTCAGCGCAACCAGGACAAGGTCCCGGCGCTGTGGCCGTTTGGAGCCGGCCAGCCGACCGGGCCAAAGCGCTACGACCATTGCCAGCGCCGCGCCGAACAGCGTCAGCAACGGCACGCGAATTAAAATGTAGATCGGCACATAAAACCGCGGCACGTCCGCCATCTCGTAGACCTGGCCGCCGAGGACCGTGCGGATCGAGTAATTGTATTCCGAGAACGCGATCAGGCCGCGGATCGGATTCAGCGGCGCCAGTGCCGCCCACGGCCAGCCGATGATCATGATGACATAGGCGAGCGCCAGCGCCGGCAGAATCCGCGCCAGCGAATCGACGGCAAAGCGCAACTGCGCGCGGCGCTGGTCCGGCCCGAGCCGGGGCAGATACAGGGCGATCGCAAAGCCGACATAGATCGGCAGCAGCAGACCGAGTACCCGCACGCCGAGCGCGGCACCTGCCACCAGTCCGAATGCGGCGACGTCGCCCAGGCGCGGCGACGGCAGCCGGCGCGCGATCCGGATCAGGAACAGCGTCGCGGCGGTCATCGCGGCGGCAAACGGAATGTCCTTGGTATGGTTGAACATGGCGCCATACCAGGCGCCGCATAAGGTCAGGCTGATCGCGGCGATCAGGCCGGCGCGCGGCCCGGCGATCAGTCGCGCGATCGCAGCGGCGGCGGCGATCCCGCCGATACCGGTCAGCGCACACAGGATGTGGCGCAGGTCATACGGATTGATCGGGACCACATGGCTCAGCGCCACGGCGACGATGTCGAACAGGCCGCCATAGAGATAGAGATTCTGGAAGTGGAAGACGCTCTGGTCGGCAAAGCCGCTGTTGTAGTAGGCGATGATCAGCTCGGCGTAGTGATGCTGCACGCCTTCATCGTTGGAGATCGCATAGTCGCCGTGGGTGAACAGCGCGACCACCACGAGCGCCGCCATCAGCACGGCGGTGGCGATATCCCAGGACTCGAAGCGTTCGGCCCATCGCATCGCCTTGCGCCACGGCAGATGCTGCTCCGTAACGCCGGGAATGCGCCCCCCGGTGAGCTTTACGTCGGTCACTGTCCGCCCATACCCGTTCTCATTGCGGTGCAGAATCCGCGCGACCCTTGAAATCCCGCCATGGGACGCGACTTGCGCGTTTTGCCCGCAAGGAAGCGGCTGTTTCAGCTAGGTTTAATTGTCCGGAGAAGGGAGTCAACCGAGCGGCGCGCGGCGGGCCGGTGGCCCCCTGCGGTCCCACCCGTTGTGGGCATGTGCCCATAATTTCTGCCCACTTGGATTGTGGTTGACGCCAGTAGGCGCTCGCTCGATTGTTTTCAGGTTCAACATACCGCTCGACGGGATAGACATGCGGACCGAGGAACGTCAGCGCCAGGCAAGCACCACCGATCAGATCCTCGGCGAAATCCGGGACTATTGCCGCAAGACCCAGACCGCCGAGTCGACGTTCGGCCGCCTCGTGGTCAACGACGGCAAGCTGGTGTCGCGGCTGCGCGACGGCGCCCGCATCACCACCGGCACCCTCGACAAGGTCCGCGCCTACCTGTCGGAAGCCGGCGCCGCGTCGGCGGCAACGCCGGTCGCGCCGCAGCCGGCGCGCGCGCGCAGCAACGGCGCCAGCCCGGATCCGGCCAGCGGCATCCGGGATCCGGCTGCCGGCATCCAGCCCGCCGGCTTCCGGTTTTTCGACAACCGGCAGAAATACCTGCTGTTCGTTTCGACCTGCAGCGAGAAGACCGAGGTCGCGAACCGGATCTCGCTGGAACTCGGCACCCTGCAGCCGACGCCGCCGGCGCTGCGGCTGTTCGATGCCGGCGTCGGCGACGGCACGGTCTTGTCGCGGGTGATGCGGGCGCTGCATGCGCGTTTCCCCACCATGCCGCTCTACGTGGTCGGCAAGGAGATCAGCTACGAGGACATCCGTCTCACGCTTGAGAAGATGGCGGACCGGCTGTTCGAGCATCCGGCGACGGTGCTGGTGCTGACCAATCTTTATTACGCCGAGGCGCCGTGGCTGACGCCGCGCTCGCCGATATCGGCGCAAAGCCTGATCTGGAAAGACGTCGCGCTGTCCGGCAATACCTCGCACGGTTTTGCCGAGCAGATCGGCGAACTCGAAGGTTTTTTGGCCGAAAACTGGCGCGCCGGCATCAGCGCCAAGACCGGCAACCCGGTCTATCAGCGGCCGGTGATCCTGACGCTGCGGCGCGAGGATCATTCCTTCCTGCTCGATCCGATCATGCCGCGGCCCGGCCGGGTGATGGCGGATTATGACCTTGTCATTGCCTCGCAGCCTTATCGCGCCCGGGCCAGCGTCGAATTCAAGGCGTCGAAAGTGCTGGCGCCGCTGGCGCGGGCGTTGCGGCCCGGCGGCCGCCTGGTCGGCATCCATTCCTATGGCCACGACCCCGGCATCGAAATCATCGACGGCGTCTGGCCCGGCGACAATCCCTTCACCTCCGACCGCCATGCCATACTGCGACAGGTCAAGCACGAGCTCGGCGCGGCGTCACGGCACTACAATTTCAATGCATCGTCGGATGCGCGCTCGATCTTCCGCTACCACATGCACACGCTGCCGGACGAGGTGAGCGGCCCGATCGGCACCTCGACGCTGTTCGCGGCATGGAACGCCGCCATTTACGTCGCCCAGATCGAGGACCAGCGGCTGAGTGAGGCGGTGCGCGACAGCCGCTATCTCGAGGCCACCGACCGGGTGCTGAAAAAGCACGGCGGCTTGTGGTTCAACGACGAAACCTACGTGATCTCCCGTCGCCGTTCATGAGCCATGCCAGCATGTCCCGCGTGATCCCCGCCGACGCCTTGCCCCGTGACGCGACCTGTGACCTCGCGGCACTGTTGCCCTCAGCGTCGGTCGAGATCTCCTCGCACGGCCACCAGCTCGCGCAGTTGCGCGACAATTTCGATCCGGGCATCGACGTCACCATTACCTTCCTGCCCGGCGACAATTATCGCCACACCATCGAGACCGCCACCGCACTGCGCCGCGCCGGCTTCAATCCGGTGCCGCACATCGCCGCGCGCGAGATGGCATCGCACCAGGCGCTCGACGATTTTCTCGCCCGCGCCCACCATGAGGCCGGTGTCGACCGCATCCTGGTCATTGCCGGCGACGTGGCACGGGCTCGCGGCCCGTTCAAATCCAGTCTCGATGTCCGTTCCAGCGGCCTGATCGAGGCCCACGGCATCGGTTCGGTCAGCGTCGCCGGGCATCCGGAGGGCCATCCCTACCTGGACCCTGCGCCGGCGCTGGACAGCCTCGCAGGCTGGCGCGACTGGGGACGGGCCAGCGGCGTCGCGGTCAACGTGGTGTCGCAGTTCTGCTTCGAAAGCGCGCCGATTCTCGCCTGGATCGGCCAGCTCGGCGCGCACGGCATCGATCTTCCCGTGCATATCGGGCTTGCCGGTCCGGCGACGCCAGCGACGTTGATGAAGTTCGCGCTCCGCTGCGGGATCGGCAATTCGATGCGGGCGGTGCGCAACCAGATCGGCCGCTTCGGCCGGCTGTTGACTGATACCGGACCTGACGAGGTGGTGCGCGGCCTGCGCGCCGCGCCGGCCTCAGCCACCGCCGCGGTGCGCGGCTTCCACCTGTTTCCATTCGGTGGCCTGCGCAAGACCGGCAACTGGTTGCGCGATTACGCCGACGAGGCACCGGGCGCCGGAGCCGGCAAGATACCGCAATCCTGACATTCAGCCACCGTTCAGCTGTGCCAGTCCTCAATCCACCCGGCGTCGCAGCCGTGGTATGGACACACGTGCGGATCAGATCGGTGGCCGATGACGAGGCAGCAGGTTTTCATCGCGGCGTTGCTGGTGGGCGGACTGATCGGGGTGCCCGACGCCGGCGCCGCGCCGTCACCGCCCGAAGTCGGCCACGCCGCGGTGACCGTAACGGCCGGCGCCGGTTCGATCCGGCTCGCCCAGGCGGCTCCCACCCAGCCGGCCGCGCCGCCGGCAACGCCCGGCAGCACCAACCCACCCGCCCCGGCCACGCCGGCCGCCGATCCGATCGGCAATGTCGCTACGCTAACCGGCACGGCCACGGTCAGGCGCAATAACATTGCGACGCCGCTCAAACTCAAGGACGACATATTCAAGAACGACGTGCTGCAGACCGCGGCGAATTCCACGCTCGGCGTGACCTTCAACGACGAGACCACCTTCAATCTCACCGCCAATGCCAGCGTCAGCGTCGACGACTTCATCTATGAGGAAGGCGGCGCGAAGAACGCGGCCTTATACAATATCGCCAAGGGCACCGTCGCCTTTGTCGCCAACGCCGTCGCCAGGACCGGCGACATGACCATTTCGACGCCGTCGGCGTCGCTCGTCATCCGCGGCACCACCGGCCTCGTCGAGGTGCCCGAGGGCGCGGCCGCCGCGGACCAGAACAACGTCGCCATCAAGCTGTATCCCGATCCGGACGGCCGGGTCGGCCACATCGAGGTCAACGGCCGCGACGGCACCCGGCTCGGGACGCTGTCGCAGGGCGCAACCGGATTCGCGCTGCGGCCCGGCGCCGGCGGACGCTTCGCCGCAGTGCCGCTGGCGATTTCGCCGCAACAGGCGGCGCGCGACCAGGGCATCGTGCGCCAGGTTCATGCGGCGCAGGCGGTGGGACGCCAGGTCGTCACCCAGCGCCGCAACGAGATCCGCAACAACCGTTTGCGCAACAATCCTCCGGCACGGCAGCCCGGCTTGCCGAAGCAGAACGGCGTGCCGAAGCAGAACGACCTGCCGAAGCAGAACGGGCTGCCGAAACAAAACGGGCTGCCGAAACAGAACGGCTTGCCTCCCGCTCCCACGCCGGCGCTACCGCCAGGTCAGCCCGCGCGGCCGGGCCTGCAGAGGCAGGGCGCGCCGGCGCTGCAGCCTCCGGCCGGACCGATCAGGCCCGCCGTGCGGCTACCTGTGCTGCCGAAGCAAAAGCCGCCACCGAAACAGAAACGCTGACGCCGCGGCGACCTCTCTGTTTGCGCGCCGGGAGAGGCGGCGTGCGGTCGTTGCAACGGCGGCTCAACCGACCCTTAACGCGTCTCCTCAAACCCTCACTTCCGGGGCAAGACTCCGTCAGCCCTGTCCGGCCACGACACCGTGACGAAACAATTCTCGTCGCCGATGAAACCATTTTAGGCGTTCGAAGCAAAAGTCCTGAAACCCTTGGCGAGGTACGTATCAGCCTAACGAAGCGCCGAACCGGCGCTCACGGGCGCAAGAAGCAGGGGACGACACATGTTCAATCTGGATGGTTTCAGGAACAATTCACGCCGCGCCGCCATTGCTCTGGGCGCGCTGGCGATCGGCACCTTGGCCTTTTCCGGCTCGGCAAGCTCAGCGCCGCTGCAGCTGTTTCCGTTCATGATGTCGCCGCCGGTCGAGAGCATGCCGCCGCAGGTGCAGCAGGCGCCGCAGAGCGACGACGAAGGTGTCGCTACCGAATTGCCGGCGCGCTTCAAGCGGCAGATTGTCAACTACGCCACCCGCGAAGCCCCCGGCACCGTGATCATCGATACGCCGAACACCTATCTCTACTATGTGCTCGGTAACGGTCAGGCGATCCGCTATGGCATCGGCGTCGGCCGCGACGGTTTCACCTGGTCCGGCGTACAGTCCATCACCAAGAAGGCCGAGTGGCCGAACTGGACCCCGCCCGCGGAAATGATCGCGCGCCAGCCCTATCTGCCGCGCTTCATGGCCGGCGGCCCCGGCAACCCGCTCGGCGCCCGCGCCATGTATCTCGGCGGCACCGTGTACCGCATTCATGGCACCAACGCGCCGATGAGCATCGGCACCCACGTCTCCTCGGGCTGCATCCGCCTCACCAACGAGGACGTCGCGGACCTGTATTCCCGCGTCAACGTCGGCACCAAGGTGGTCGTGCTGCCGATGGACCGCCGCGCCGACAACGAGACCGGCAAGCGCGGCTGACCTCATGCTTCAACGGACATCCATGCGTCATGGCCGGGCTCCTTCCCGGCCATTTTGCGTTTTGCGGGGTTGGATCCGTTTCCCCGGAACCTTACCGTTTCAAAACATGTACGACCGCCACGAATTGACCTTGGACCCTGCTCTGGCGCCCGCCACCGCCCGCCTGTAAACTCCCAGTCTCATGCGGTCCGGGGGGACGATGCGTCTCAAGATGATCCTGCTCGCGATTGGCGTGATCGCGGCCTCGTTCTTTGTCAGCCTGAAGGTCATGGACTGGCTGTCGCCGCGCACCGGCGGGCCGGCGCTGGTCGAATTGCCGCCGCTGCCGCCGGTACCGCGCACCTCCACGATCATCGCCCCGGTCGCCATCAGCCTGACCGCGATCCGGGACGCGGCCGACCGCGGCGCGCCGCGCAACTTCGCCGGCCAGGCCGACAATCCGGTGGGCCAGATCCTGCAGAACGCCGACATCAACTGGACCGCGGCGCGCGGGCCGATCGCCGCGACCGGCGCCCAGAACGTGCTGTCGCTGTCGACCCCGCTGACCGGGACCCTCAACATCACCGGCTCGCTCGCCGCCGGCGCCAAGGGCGCCATCGGCGATGCGCTGGGCGGCCTGCTCGGCGGCAACGTCGCCAAGCAGATCGGCAGCGTCAACATCAAGGCTTTGAACGCCAATGCCGAGATCCGCGGCAACGTCACCATGACGGCGCGGCCGCAATTGACCGCGAACTGGCACATCGAGCCTCAGCTCACCGCGCAAGTCACGCTCGGCGACACCGCGGTCTCGGTGGCCGGCGTCAAGGTCAACGTTCCGGCCCAGGTCAAGCCACTGCTCGACAAGGCGGTCAACGAGCAGATCGCCACCGTCCAGGCGCGGATTCGCAACGATCCCGCGCTGGAAGCGAATGCGCGGCGGCAATGGAACACGATCTGCCGGTCGATCCCGCTGCAGGGCGCGGCCTCCTCGCTGCAGGGACTGTGGCTGGAAATCAAGCCGACCCGGGCAGTGGCGGCGCAGCCGCGCGTCGACACCAGCGCGGTGACGCTGACCATGGGCATCGAGGCCGAGACCCGCATCACCTCGTCGGAGACCAAGCCGAACTGTCCGTTCCCGCAAACGCTGGCGATCGTGCCGCCCGGCCCCGGCAAGCTCTCCATTGGCGTGCCGATGGACATGCCGTTCACCGAACTCAGCAAGATCCTGGACACGCAGTTCGCCGAAAAGACCTTCCCGGAGGACGGCAAGGGATCGCTCGGGGTCACGGTCAAGCATGCCTCGATCGCCGCAACCGGCGACCGGCTGCTGATTTCGCTCCTCGTCAATGCCCAGGAAAAGACCAGCCTGTTCGGCTTCGGCGGCCAGGCCACCGTGCACATCTGGGGCCGGCCGTTCCTCGATCAGGCCCAGCAGACCCTGCGGCTCACCGACATCCAGCTTGCGGTGGAGTTGGAGGCAGCGTTCGGCCTGCTCGGCACCGCGGCCCGCGCCGCCATGCCCTATCTGCAGAAGGCACTGGCCGACAAGACCGCGGTCGACCTCAAACCGTTCGCGGCCAATGTGCAAAGGCGTATCGGCGCCGTGATCGCCGACTACCAGAAGAACGAGGACGGCGTCCGCGTCGCCGCCGAAATCACCAGCCTGCGGCTCGCCGGCATCGCCTTCGACTCCAACACGCTGCGCGTGATCGCGGAAGCCGAAGGCTCGATCAACGTATCGGTGACGGCGCTGCCGGGATTGTGAGCTATCACGTTACACCCCTCGCAGCTGGGTGCGGGCAGAGGATGAAGCGTTATCGCCCGGCTTCGGGCTTGCTGCAAATCTGGACAAAAAAGCGCGCCCGGCAAAACCGGGCGCGCTGCTGTTGTTGCGGATCGAATCAGGCTTACGTCGAATACTTGAACTCCGGCATTGCCTTAAGCTCATCCTTGGTCGCGTTGAACACCGCGTGATCCGGATACCAGGGATTGGCCTTCACGGCCGGCGCCGCGGGAGACGAACCGGTGGTCATGCCGGTCGCGGGGCGAGCGGGCGTCATGCCGCTGGTGCCGCCTGCCGGGGGCGCCGTCGAAGCCGAGTTGCTCACGATCGGCTCGTTGACGAACTTGACCTTGTCGTAGGGCACGGCGACCAGATGCGCGCCGACACCCAGGAAGCCGCCGACGCTGATGACGACGCCCTTGATGCTGCCGCTCTTGTCGGTCAGCAGGTCGTTGATCGAGCCGATGCTTTCATCCTTGTCGTTATAGACGTTGAGGCCGACCACCTTGGACGCGCGCCAGTCGCCGGTGAACGACGAATCCGAAGCCGTGACCGGCGCCGGAGCCGCGGTGGTGGTCGTCTTCGACATCTGGTCGTCGGCGGCAAACGCCGCACTCGCCAGCATGGCCGAACCGATCAGGCCGGCCGTCACATATTTCGCGAACATTTGTTTTCTCCCTTCCTAAGAAACTGACGGGGAGAAAACCCGCGGGAACGTCGGCTGTTCCGGTTCCCGAACAGGATTTCGCCGAAATCTTATTCGCGAGTTCCCGGAACCATTGGATACCGATCCCGGGTCAGAACCCGCCCCAATATGGCGGCACGCCATAGTAACGGTGCACGTCTTCTTCCAGGGTACGGTCGCCCCAATCGAACTCTTCGTTGTCGAGGAAGGACGGCGCTGCGCGCAGTTCTTCGTCGGTGATGTCGAGCTGATAGGCATCGAGCTTGCGACTGAACGTCATGCGCGCCCACGGCAGCGGCACCAGGTTGGCGCCGATGCCGAGAAAGCCGCCGAACGAGAGCACGGCATAGGAAACCTTGCCGGTGAGCTTGTCGATCATGAGCCGCTCGATATGGCCGATCCGGTCGCCGTTCGGCCGCCGCACCGCCGTCCCCTCGATGCGGTCGCTTGCAATCAGGCTGTGTGGCTTGGTCATGACCTGGTCGACAGTCATTATCGCCTCCGGAAATGATGCTGGTAGAGCGTGATAACGCGGCGACACCGGCCCGGGTTCCACGCTGAATAAGGGCCCAGTCTGTGCAATTTTGACCAGCCTTCGCCCTGGCGGGCTTCGGCCCGGCAGGCCAGTTGCTCTGGCTGGCAAAAAAAATCATCCGTTCCCGTTCTGGGAAGGATGAATGCAGCAACCGCCTGTGAAGCGTTTACGGGGTGGGCGCGGATCAGGTCTGGTAGTCGAGCAGCAACGACGCCAGCGATGTGCTGTTGCTACCGGTGATGGAGGTGGCGCCGGTGGCGCCATAAAGCGCCGTCGACGAACTCGCCAGCGACTGCTGCAGGGTCTGCAGGAACTGCTGCAGCACGTCGTCGGTGGAGGTCGAACCCGACGAACCGGCGGCACTGTCCGTGCCGTCAGTGCCATCGGTCGAGGCCGAAGCGTCGGCGGCCGACCCGCCGCCGCCATGATGATGGCCATGGGTGTGACCGGGTCCGCCGGGACCGCCGGCAAACGCGTTCTTGAACACGTTCTGCAGTTCGGCGGCCTGGCTCGCGGTCAGCTTGCCGCTCGATACCTCGCCGGCGATCAGGGTGTCGACCTTCGACTTCAGATCGGTGGGAGGCGACTGCGGCGTCGTGGTCGACGACGCGGTCTGATCGGACTTCAACAATGTGTCGATATCGGTGAGGGCCGACGACAGCGCGGTCTGGTCGCTTGCGCCGATGGCGCCGGAAGTAATTTCCGACTGCAGTTCGGCCTGCAGCTTCTGCAGCGGCGTCTGGTAGTTCTGGCTGGAGGTGGCGGAAATTGAGGTCATGAGGACTCCGTAAGTTATTGCTGGAGACTTCGACCGTATGGTTAATGATCTTAACAAGGCCTTTTTGTTCTCCCACGAGGCTATTGCCCCTTGTTGCAAGGGACAGCTCAGAAATATTGCGAAACAAAAATCCACAAGGCGCTGCGCCGAATCTGGGGCATTGGGAATCGGAGGCAAGGGATCCTATGGCTACGCCGTCACCGAACATTCTGGTCGTCGAGGACGATCGCGAGACGCGGGCGCTGATCGCCAAGTACCTTCGTACCAACTCGTGCAACGTCACCACCGCCGCCGACGGCCGCGAAATGGCCCGGGCCATGGCCGACCACCGGGTCGACCTGTTGATCCTTGATGTGATGCTGCCCGGCGAGGACGGCTTGAGCCTGTGCCGCAAGGTTCGCGCCGAGTCGCAGTTGCCGATCATCATGCTCACGGCACGCGGCGAGGATGTCGATCGCATCCTCGGGCTCGAAATGGGTGCCGACGACTACCTGGCCAAGCCGTTCAATCCGCGCGAGCTCTTGGCCCGCATCAATGCGGTGCTGCGCCGCCAGGCCGCGGCGCAGACCGTCAGCGCCAACAACGGCGCCACCGCGCTCGGCTTTCTCGGCTGGCGCATCGACCTGCGCTTGCGCGAACTGCGCAATCCGGCCGGTGCGCGCGTCGCCATGACCAGCGCCGAATTCGATCTGCTGCGCACCTTTTGCGAGCGCCCCGGCCGGGTGCTGTCGCGCGACAGCCTGCTCGACCTCACCCAGGGCCGCAACGCCGGCTCGTTCGAACGCTCCATCGACGTCCTGGTCAGCCGCATCAGGCGCAAGATCGAACCCGATCCGCAGGAGGCCACCATGATCAAGACGGTGCGCTCCGGCGGGTATATGTTCACGCCGACGGTAGAGCCGGTCTGACGGCCTGAAGCCGGAATTCGCGGCCGGACCCGGCCAGTTGCGTGTATCGCCAGGGGCGCCCGATCATGAAACTCATCGGTTTTCTCAATCTCAAGCGCATCAGCGGGCAGATCGCGGCGCTGGTGGTCGCCTCCATCATCGCCATCCACCTGATCATCACCGCGACCTTCTTCGTGCACCGGCCGGACCAGCCCGACCCTTCGGTCGACCGCGGCCACAGCCAGCTCGCCGCGAACGTTCAGCTGCTCGGCGCGGCACCGGCGGCGGAGCGGCCGCGGCTGATGGCGGACATCGCGCGGGCGTTTCCGCAACTCGACCTCCAGGTCCTGCCGCCGGGCCCCCTGCCCGCTGCAGCCGATCCGGACAGCCCCGGCCTGCGCGGCCTGCACCGGCGCCTCGGCGGCAATTACCGGATCTTCTCGCTTGGACAGGATCCGCCGCAACCGCACGCAGCCCGCAGGATCGGTATCGCGCTGCCGGACGGCGCGATGCTGTCGGCGCGAATCCTGCCCGACCAGCGGCAGCGTCCGTTCTGGGGCGGGCCGTGGATGACGACGCTGCTGTTCGTCATCGTCAGCCTGACGCTGCTTGGGCTGTGGGCCGCCCGTGCCCTGACCGCGCCGCTGTCGGCGTTCGCCAGCGCCGCCGAAAGTTTCAGCCTGAACGGCGCCGCGGCGCCGTTGCCCGAGCGGGGACCGGAGGAGATCCGCTTCCTGGCCCGCGCCCTCAACCGGATGCGCGAGCGCATCACCGTCTTGATCGACGACCGCACCCGCATGCTGGCGGCGATCAGCCACGACCTGCGCACCCCGATCACGCGGCTGCGGCTGCGCTCCGAATTCATCGAGGACGAACTGCACCGCGGCCAGATGCTGCACGACCTCGACCAGATGCGCTCGATGCTGGAATCGGTGCTCTCGTTCCTGCGCAACGACCGCAAGCTGGAATTGATGACCCTGGTGGACATCGCCTCGACGCTGCAGCTCGTCACCGACCAGTTCGCCGACATGGGCTGCAAGGTCGACTATGACGGGCCGGAGCATGCCATGGTGATGGCGCGGCCCGACGACCTGCACCGCGCCGTCACCAACCTCGTGGAAAACGCCGTCAAGTTCGGCGGCGCCACCACGCTGCGCCTGAGAATTTCGCCGCACGCCGCGACCATCGAGGTCGAAGACGATGGTCCCGGCATTTCCGACGCGCGCAAGGGGGTGATGCTGGAGCCGTTCGTGCGCGGCGACGACGCCCGCAACATGGACGAGGCCTCGGGCTTCGGGCTTGGGCTTTCCATCGCCCGCGCCATCGTCGAGGCCCACGGCGGCGAACTGACGCTCAACGACCGGCTGCCCCACGGCCTGATCGTGCGGATCGAATTGCCGGCGCAGGCCGAGCAGCGCGAAGCGGCGTGAGTCGGCGTGAGCACTCCCTCCCCCCTTGCGGGGAGGGATAAGAAAGAGCAGCCGCCGAGAAAAAACTCCTCACATCGTCCGCGCGTACCTTGCGACACCGATGTGGCAATCGGGGGGATTGAGCGCGCCCATCACGACGCGGGCGCCGCCGAGGCTGACCACGACGATATCGCGGGAGCGCTGCAGCGGCTGCGGCTGGGCGCGCGCCACGATCAACAGGCCCTCTTCCGAGGTGACGAGGTTGCCCGGCCGGTACCAGTTCGACAGCCGGGCCTCGGCAAAATCGGCCACCGTTTCGGTGGTGAAGACCAATTGGTCGTAGCTTGCGCCGTAACCGAGGCGCACGAGGTGATCGACGATTTCGGCGTCGGAATACGGAATGCGGCTGCGCGCCGGCTCCTGCAGCCGCGGCAAGCTGCTGCGATCCATCTGCGGAGTGGTGTGCGAAACGTCCATGTCGCGCTCCCGATCTGTCGAAGCCTACAACGGTTCGATGCGGTGCGCGTTCCTTGCGTTCGCCGCGCCGCCACAGGCTTTGCGCGGGTGGTTAATGGAGGGTTGGCGAGATTGGCGAATAGCGAACGGCGAAAAGAAATTTCTATTCGCTAATCGCCGCTCCCTGTTTGCTGCTTCTCAGGCCGCCAGCGCTTCCGGTTCCGGATCGCTGAAAAACGCCACCGCCTCGAACCGGTAGCCGCAGGCCTGGCAGCGCCACAGATAGGAGATGCGGTGCGGCCCGCTTTCGAACCATTCCGGCGAAGCGATCGGCTCGCCGCATTGGGCGCAGGGATTTTGGTGGGGTAAACGATCCGACTCGACAGCGATCATGACGCGTCTCCCTCGGCTGCTTGGCGGCGAATAGACTGCCGCGCGGTTTGGCTGTCAAGCGTTGCTGCGCGCGCAAAACCGGCGCCATAGAAAAATCGTTATTCGGGTCCGATTGAGCCATGCAATTTGCGCAAAACATTCACGTCTCGACCGAACTGGCAAAGGCCCATCGATGAAGCGCGGGAAGTTAACGGCGGTGCTGGCGGCGGCGATCGTGCTGGCGTCGGCGCCGGCCGCGTGGGCGCAGCACGCCGAATATGACGCGCTGGTTGCCGCCCACGCCAAGGCCAACCTGGTGCCGGAAGCGCTTGTGCATCGCGTCATCGTCCACGAGAGCCGCTATCAGCCGAACCTGCTCGGCCGCGGCGGCACCATCGGGCTGATGCAGATCAAGCTCGCGACCGCGCGCGGCCTCGGCTACACCGGCACCGCCGAAGGACTGCGCGACCCCAACACCAACCTGACCTATGCGGTGAAATATCTCGCCGGCGCCTACCGCGCCGCCGGCGGCGATCACAACCGAACCATGTCCTATTATGCCAGCGGCTATTATTACATCGCCAAGCGGCAGCGGCACGAAGGACATCAGGCGCCGGGAGTCGCTCAGGAATCCGCCAAGCCATCCGTCAGGGAAGCTGTCAAGGAACCGGCAACCGCCCCCATCGACGCCGATGCAGAGCAGGTTCCCGCCAAATAGCCGTCACGGCAGGGCATGACGCCCGCGTGTGCGTTGACACCGGCCGCCATCGGCCTACATTAGCCCTGTTCCGAGGGGAGCTCTGACGAGGAGCTGAGATACCGCACGCTCGCATCTGATCTGGAAGGATCGCGAGACCGCGGTGACCCTTTGAACCTGATCCGGGTCATGCCGGCGAAGGGACAGGGATGTACCAGAGTTCTCAGGCTTTGAGGGGGGATTCCCCCGTATCCATCATCGGCGCAGGCGTTGCCGGCGCCTGGCAGGCGTTGCTGTTTGCCAGCGCCAAACGCGAGGTGACGCTATACGAGCGCGGTGACGCCGCCATGACGCAGGCCACCAGCCACTGGGCCGGCGGCATGCTGGCGCCGTATTGCGAGCGCGAAGCCACCGAACCCGTGGTGACCCGGCTCGGCATCCGCTCGCTCGAGCTGTGGCGCCAGCAATTCCCCGACACGCCGTTCAACGGCTCGCTGGTGGTGGCGCACAGCCGCGACCGCGCCGACTTCGAGCGCTTTGCCAAGATGACCGCCGGCCACCGCCGTCTCGACGGCGAGGCGGTGACCGCGCTCGAACCCTCACTCGACAACCGCTTTCGCGACGCGCTGTTTTTCGCCGACGAGGGCCATGTCGAGCCGCGCAAAATCCTGCCGCAGCTGCATGCGCGGATCGAAGCCGCCGGCGGCAGCATCCGATACGACAGCGAACGCCAGCCGGCGGAGCTGGACGGCATCGTGGTCGACTGCCGCGGGCTTGGCGCGCGCGACCGGTTTCCGGAGCTGCGCGGGGTCAAGGGCGAGTTGATCATCGTCGAAACCGCCGAAATCGAGCTGTCGCGCCCGGTGCGGCTGATCCATCCGCGCTGGCCGCTCTACATTATCCCCCGCGCCGACCACCAGTTCATGATCGGCGCCACCACCGTGGAGCGCGAGGACGGCGGCATCAGCGTCCGCTCGGCGCTGGAACTGCTCAGCGCTGCGTACGCGGTACATCCGGCCTTTGCCGAGGCGCGCATTGTCGAGACCGGCTCCGGACTGCGACCGGCCTTCCCCGACAACCTGCCGCGCATCGCCATCGACAATCAACGCATCGCCGTCAACGGCCTCTACCGCCACGGCTTCCTGCTGGCGCCGGCGCTGGCGGAATTGACGCTGGGCTATGTCGAACGCGGCGTGCTCGACAACGAGGTGATGCAATGCGCGTGACCGTCAACGGCGAGGAGCGCGAGATCGCCTCACAACGCGTCGACGCGCTGCTCTGCGAACTCGACTACGAGGGCAGCCATTTTGCCATCGCGCTGAATTTCGACGTGTTGCCGCGCAGCCAGTGGGCGCGGACAGAGCTCAAGCACGGCGACGAGATCGAGATCATCACGCCGCGGCAGGGAGGGTGAGGTGATGATGTTAGTGTTCGGAACTTCGACGCGAGGGCCTGCGCATTCTGCTCCCCTCCCCCTTGCGGGGAGGGGTCGGGGGTGGGGGTACCGCGAAGGCAGCGCTTGTGGCTTACCCCCCTCCCCGAGCCTTAAGAGCGAGCTTCGCTCGTCTCGCCCCCGCAAGGGGGGAGGGAGCACGCCGCGCACGCGGAGCTGCCCATGCTGAACTTCTACGGCAAGACCTTCCCCTCCCGCCTTTTGATCGGCAGCGCGCTGTATCCGTCGCCGGCGATCATGCAAGCGGCGATCCGGGCCTCGGGCGCCGGCATCGTCACGGTGTCGCTGCGGCGCGAGGCGGCGGGCGGCAAGACCGGCGACGCGTTCTGGTCGCTGATCCGCGAGCTTGATGTGACCGTGCTGCCGAACACCGCCGGCTGCAGGACCGTGCGCGAGGCGGTCACCACCGCCAAGCTGGCGCGCGAATTGTTCGGCACCTCGTGGATCAAGCTCGAGGTGATCGCCGACAACGACACGCTGCAGCCCGACGTGGTCGGCCTGGTGGAAGCCGCCGCCATCCTGATCAAGGACGGTTTTGAGGTGTTTCCCTATTGCACCGAGGATTTGAGTGTGGCGATGCGCCTGGTCGATGCCGGCTGCAAGGTGGTGATGCCGTGGGCGGCGCCGATCGGCAGCGCCAGGGGCATCACCAACCGCGAGGCATTGAAACTGCTGCGCGACCGCCTGCCCGACATCACGCTCGTGGTCGACGCTGGGCTCGGCGCGCCTTCTCATGCGGCGCAGGCGCTGGAGCTCGGCTACGACGCCGTGCTGCTCAACACCGCCATTGCCAAAGCCGCCGATCCGGTGGCCATGGCCAATGCGTTCCGGCTCGGCGTCGAGGCCGGCCGCACCGCCTACGAGTCCGGGCTGATGGAAGCCCGCGATTTTGCTTCCCCGTCCACCCCAGTCATCGGGACCCCGTTCTGGCATGCCGTATCCTGATCGCTTCTATCCCGTGGTCGACAGCCTGGCGTGGGTCAGGCGCCTGACGGAGCTTGGCGTCGGCACCATCCAGTTGCGCGCCAAGGATCTCGACGATTCCGGCGCGCTGCAGATCGTCAGCGACGCGCTGGAGATCACCAACAACACGCCGACGAAGCTCGTGGTCAACGACTACTGGCGCGCCGCCATCGTCGCCGGGGCCAAACATCTGCATCTCGGCCAGGAGGATCTCGCGACCGCCGACGTCAAGGCGATCCGCGATGCCGGCCTGACGCTCGGGCTTTCCACCCATGACGACGACGAACTGGAAACCGCGCTGCGCGCCGATCCCGACTACATCGCGCTGGGGCCGATCTTCCCGACCACGCTGAAATCCATGCGCTTCGCGCCGCAGGGCATTGCCAAGATCACCGAGTGGAAGCAGCGCGTCGGCGCCATTCCGCTGGTGGCGATCGGCGGCATCAAGTTCGAGCAGGCCGCCGAGATTTTCGCCGCCGGCGCCGATTCCATCGCGGTGGTCAGCGACGTGACGCAGAACGCCGACCCCAACGCCCGGGTGCGGCAATGGCTCGGCAGCGATGCGAAGGCGGCGTGAGAATGAAAGACACCCTATCCACCGTCATTGCGAGCGAAGCGAAGCAATCCAGAGGCCACGCAGGAAGACTGGATTGCTTCGTCGCAAGAGCTCCTCGCAATGACGGAACTGGCGCAATCCCAAAAACAGCGAACGACAGAATTCACAGGAGGATCCCATGAACATCCGCTCCAATCCCGACACCACCCTGCCCGCCGTCACCACCGGTCCGTTGCCGGCGTCGCGCAAGATCTTCGTCGCCGCGGATGAGGCGCCCGGCGTGCGGGTGCCGCTGCGCGAGATCATCCTGAGCGAGGGCGCCGGCGAGCCCAACCTGCCGGTCTACGACACCTCGGGCCCCTACACCGATCCGGACATCGTCATCGACGTCAATGCCGGCCTCGCCCGCCCGCGCATCGAATGGGTCAGGGAGCGCGGCGGCGTGGAAGAATATGAAGGCCGCACCATCAAGCCGGAAGACAACGGCAATGTCGGCGCCTCGCACGCGGCAAAATCCTTTACCGCCTATCACAGGCCGCTGCGCGGCAAGGACGGCCACAAGATCACGCAACTGGAGTTTGCCCGCGCCGGCATCATCACCAAGGAGATGATCTACGTCGCCACCCGCGAAAATCTCGGGCGCAAGCTTAAGCTCGAGCGCGCCGAGGCGGCACTGGCCGACGGCGAAAGCTTTGGCGCTGCGGTGCCGGCCTTCGTCACCCCGGAATTCGTCCGCAGCGAGATTGCGCGGGGCCGCGCGATCATCCCCTGCAACATCAACCACGGCGAACTCGAGCCGATGATCATCGGCCGCAATTTCCTCACCAAGATCAACGCCAATATCGGCAACTCCGCCGTCACCTCGTCGGTGGAGGAAGAGGTCGACAAGATGGTGTGGGCGATCCGCTGGGGCGCCGACACCGTGATGGACCTTTCCACCGGCCGCAACATCCACACGACGAGGGAATGGATTTTGCGCAACGCGCCGATCCCGATCGGCACCGTGCCGATTTACCAGGCGCTGGAGAAGTGCGAAGGCGACCCGGTCAAGCTGACCTGGGAGCTTTATCGGGACACCCTGGTCGAGCAGTGCGAACAGGGCGTCGACTATTTCACCATCCACGCCGGGGTGCGGCTGCCCTACATCCACTTAACCGCCAACCGCGTCACCGGCATCGTCTCGCGCGGCGGCTCGATCATGGCGAAGTGGTGCCTGGCCCACCACAAGGAAAGTTTCCTCTACACCCACTTCGAGGACATCTGCGACCTGATGCGCCAGTACGACGTGTCGTTCTCGCTCGGCGACGGCCTGCGTCCCGGCTCGATCGCGGACGCCAACGACCGCGCCCAGTTCGCCGAACTGGAGACGCTGGGCGAACTGACGCAGATCGCCTGGAAGAAAGGCTGCCAGGTCATGATCGAGGGCCCCGGCCATGTTCCGCTGCACAAGATCAAGATCAACATGGACAAGCAGCTCAAGGAATGCGGCGAGGCGCCGTTCTACACGCTGGGGCCGCTGACGACTGACATAGCACCAGGCTACGACCACATCACCTCGGGCATCGGCGCCGCCATGATCGGCTGGTTCGGCTGCGCCATGCTGTGCTACGTGACGCCGAAAGAGCATCTCGGCCTGCCCAACCGCGACGACGTCAAGGTCGGCGTCATCACCTACAAGATCGCCGCCCACGCCGCCGATCTCGGCAAGGGCCACCCCGCCGCCCAACTGCGCGACGACGCGCTCTCCCGCGCCCGCTTCGACTTCCGCTGGGAAGACCAGTTCAACCTCGGCCTCGACCCCGAAACCGCGCGCGCCTATCACGACGAGACGCTGCCCAAGGAAGCCCACAAGGTCGCGCACTTCTGTTCGATGTGCGGGCCGAAATTCTGCTCGATGAAGATCACGCAGGATGTGCGGGATTATGCGGCGACGCTGAACGATCCGACCGGCGTCGGGATGTCGGTGTCGGGCACCATCGAGGATGGGATGGCGGCGATGTCGCAAAAGTTCAGGGAGATGGGTGGGCAGGTGTACCTGGATGCGGAGAAGGTGAAGGAGAGTAATCGGGTGTTGTAGCGGGTCTCGGCGTTAGCCCGGGCTTGCACCCGCTATCCATCAAGCAAAAGAACCGGGCGAAAGCCCGGTTTTTTTGTCCCACTCCGGTCAAGATTTCCTCATAATCCAACTCGTGTTCCGCGCCTCCTAGTTTAGCCTCTTCGATAAGGCGTGACGGGCTCCGAGTGTATGTCATGGACTATGCCTTGCATCGGATAGCGCATTTTTTGCTTTTGAGTTTTTTCATGATGCCGATCCCTGAGGTCGTTGCGACAGCACGGGCTCAGTCCGCCACAACCAGCTTCGACGCCGCCTCGATTTCAGAAGACGATATCGACCAGCGCTCAAAACTGAGCGATTTAATCACACGCAAGCACTGGGAGCGCGAGGACGTAATTGATGCGCTTCTCAAGGAACGGAAAAGGATCCAACAAGCCGAGAAGTACGGCGTCGGACCGGCGGCTGCCGATGTCGATGGCTCCTATTTCAAAATATGTTCCCGGCTTGGAGTGACGCCCGAGGGGCTGACCGACGCTCTTGCAAACAAGGGCATCCGCACCGACACACTCAAGCAATACGTTAGAGCAATTATGGCGCAAACCAATCTAGTCAATTTGTGCCGATCTGAAGGTGCGGGCAGCAAGCTCTGCGTTTTTAGACAATGATGGCTGCTTTACTCGCGGCGATAGGTTATGGCTTCGCCTAACCCACCATGCGCTTCCTGCCTATTCGAGAACCAGCGCGCAGGATGGGTTGAGCCCTTGCGAAACCCATCACCCTACCGAGATTCCCCTGGTGGGTTTCGATTCGACCCAGTTCGCTTGATCTCGTTGAAACGCCGCGGCCCGCCGCCGGGCAGCATGATCACCAACACGCTCCATTTGTCGCCAACCCGCGCCAGGATCGAGGCGACGCCGCGGCAATCGAAGCGGACAGCGCCGTGCAGGCGGACCTCGCCGCCGGCCAGGCCGTTCTCGCCGGTATGCGAAGGCCCTGGTTCAGAGAAGTTTGGCGCGAACGAAGAGAGCCCGCAGCGCGTTTGTCGCCTGCACGCTCATAATGGCATTTTCGGCCGCCGCCTCGAGCGCGGCCCTGGCATCATCGTGCAGCGACCTGAATTCCATCCACTCGATCGCGCTGACACTGTTGATGAATCGATAGGCCTGGCCGACCGTTTCGATCGCAACCGACTCGCCGTTCAGTTTGAACCGGAACGTCGCCTTCAGCGGTGTGTCGGAACTCGATGTTTCGCCCATGATCCGTTTGTGCAACGATTCCGGCTAAAGTCAATCGGCTTTCGGACTGCCAGGAATCTGTCGCTGTCCAGATGAGACGGTGGCCGACCCGGCATGCTAAACTTCGGAACCAGCGATTCCCAACGAGAAGAGAACCCGATGGCCCAGCCCACACCGCGCGCCGACGCATTGCGTCAAATGCGCGAAGCGAGGTTCGAAGCCGAGCAAAAACGCCTGAAGGACGAGACAAGCAAGCCCGTCAACCGGCCGGAGCCGGCGCAGAAAGCCGCAAAGACTCCTGCCGCCAAACGCAGCCGCAAACCGGGCTGATTTAACCGGCAGCCAGCGGGAACGCAGCCTCACCTGTCCAGCCCGCTGACGAACCGCGCCATCGCGCGTCCGATTTCGTTCGGCGAGTCTTCCTGCAGATAATGGATCCCGGCGACGGTCGCGGTCTGCTGGTTGGGCCAGGTTTCGCAAAAGGCGCGGGCGCGCCCGACCAGCATCGCGCCGGGATCGCCGGCGATGAAGAGTTTGGGAATGCCGCTTCTGGCGAGCCAGGCGCCGTAGTCGTTGACGGTCGCCACCACATCCGCGGGCTCGCCCTCGATCGGCAGTTCGCGCGGCCACACTAGCATCGGCAGGCGGGCCTCGCGATCGCGGAACGGCGCGCGGTAGGCCTCCATCTCCTCCTCGCTCAGGCGGCGCAGGGTGCTCCTGGGTATCACCGTTTCGATGAAGGCGTTTTCGTCCAGGATCAGCCGCTCGCCGAGCTCGGAACGAAACGCGCGGAACATGGCGTCACGGCCGGCGGGAAAATCCTGCCAGACGCGCGGCAGCACGATCGATTCCATGTAGACGATGGCGCGCACCGCGTCCGGGTGCCGGTGCGCCCAATGAAAGCCAAGCGCCGAGCCCCAGTCGTGCAGGACCAGGGTGACGCCGCGGTCGAGTTTGAGACCGGCGAACCACGCATCGAGATAACGTGCGTGATCCCTGAAGCGATAGGCGTTATCAGGCGACCTGCCCGAGCGCCCCATGCCGACGAGATCGGGCGCGAGGCAGCGCCCGAGCGGCACCGCGTGCGGGATGATGTTACGCCACAAATAGGACGACGTCGGATTGCCATGCAGGAAAACCATCGGCGGGCCATCGCCGACATCGACATAACTGATCTCGGTGTCGAGCACCGGGATACGCCGGCGGGGATGGTGGTCCTGTGCACTGATCGGTTCGCCCATCGTCGTGGTCTCCCGATTACGGCCAACGACAGCAAACGCCTGCCGGACGACGCCGGTTCCGTTGCGAGGGCCTGGCGAAGGTTGCTGACTTACATGCGGCGTTTTGGCGGTCATTTCTTGGGCAGGGAACACCACGGATGAGCCGGCCACCTGCCGTCGCCGTCACATGTTATTCGCAATTGGCGCAAGTGATTCTGACCCCTTGCGTTTTCACCCCGCCGATCGGGCAGGACCAATCAGAGCTATATCTGGCGCTGACCGGATGTTTCGTTTAAGCCGTGGCTCTTCGGCCTCTCATCTTCAATATCCCCTTTTGCCGGCACGCGAATTTATTGCCGGCCCTGGTGGCGGATCCCGGAAAAATGCCTGACAATGCAGACATGTCCAACGCCCTAGACCGCATTCTCGACGCCGCGGCCGACAACCTCAAGGTGGCCAAGATCCTGGTTCAACTGGGTCTCGACCCCAACAACATCAGCTATGACGCCATCTTCAACCGCCTGCTCGAAATCGTCGTGGCCAACACCACGCTGGCCAACATGTTCGCCCTGGTCGGCGCCGTCTTCTTTGTCGCGACGCTCCTGACGCACACCATGGTGCCGCTGCGCATCGCCAACATGCTCGGCTGCGCCTTTTTCGCCGGCTTCGGCCTGCTCGCCCACGACATCAAGACTTTCCTGCTGTATTTCCTGATGCTGCCGATCAATGCGGTCCGGCTGCGCCAGATGCTCAACCTGATCAAGAAGGCGCGCAGCGCCACCCAGGGCGACACCTCGATGGAATGGCTGAAGCCGTTCATGACCGACCGCAAATACCGCAAGGGCGATGTGCTGTTCAAAAAGGACGATGCGGCCCACGACATGCTGCTGACGGTGACCGGAAAATTCCTGGTCAAGGAAATCGGCGTCGAGCTGCCGCCGGGCCGGCTGATGGGCGAACTCGGTTTCCTGACCCCCGACAACCGCCGCACCGCAACCATCGAATGCATCGAGGACGGCCACGTGCTGTCGATCAATTACGACAAACTGCTCGAGATCTACTTCCAGAACCCGCAGTTCGGCTATTACTTCCTGGTCCTGACCAGCCAGCGCCTGCTGGAAAACCTGGCGCGGCTCGAGGCAAGTGTCGCGCAGAACAAGAACCCGTAGCGGGCCGCCTGGTGCGAACGACTGGAACGGCAACATGCGCAATGCGGAGCCCGCCGCAACGGCCGTGCAAAGCAGCGAATGGCGCCGCCGATTGCGCCGGCTGTTGTTCGCCGCCGCGTGGCTTGTCGCCGGCGTATCCACCGCGCCGGCGCAACAAGGCCGGCTCGTCGCCCCGGCCGAAGTGGTGCTTTACATCCATTCGGACTTGAAGAGCACGGACTTCGTCCAACCGCTGGTCTGCGCCCTGCAGCGGGTGCTGGTGGCTCCGGTCTCGACGCAGATATCGACCCTGCCGCTGGGGCCGGAGTTGCGTGCGACGCCGACCCAGTTCGATGTCGGCAAGGTCGCCGACCGGTTCATCCGGTCCACCGCTGGCGGCATCCCGCCGTCGTTCCAGTATCTTCTGCTGCCTTACGACCTGAAGGACACCCCGTGGCGTTATGTGTTCTCGACCAGCTTCGGCAATGAAAAGACGCCGTTTCATGCCGGCGTCGTGTCCACCGCGCGACTCGATCCCGACGATCCAAGGCGATGGCACCATCAGGGCTTCGAGATCACCGCACTGCGCGCCTACAAGCTGATCCTGAAATCGATCGCGCGGGTCGCCGGCCTGAAGAGTCCGGAAGCTTGCATCCTGGCGTTTCCGCGCAGCCTCGACGAACTCGATCGAAAATCGTCCGAGTTCTGCCCGAACGATCGCGCCATCCTGGTCGCCGCCGGCATCCTCAAGGACGAGGAAGCGCCGGAAATGACCGATTGCCTGGGCATCGCCCTGCGCCAGCCGGGCGGCGCGCGGATGGCCGTGATGAGTCCCTAGACAGCCGAACCTGATCGGACTTGCGGCGCATCTGCCACGCAGGCAACTGTCACATTGCACTGGCAAACTCCGCTCCGGTTCGCCAAAACGGGAGGCCCTGACGATGTCGACTTTGCTTCGGATGCTGCTTTCCTGCGCGCTGTACGGCCTTGCCCTGATGACATCGGCCCATGCGCAGACACCCAGCCTGCCGCGGGAGGCGCAACTCGGTCCGCGTCCTTTCTACCTCGTCGACAAGATGAAGGACGGCCCGCTCAGCCGCGGCGGCGGCTTCTTTCACAGCTCGGTCAAAAAGGCCATCGACCGCGACGGCGATACAATGACGGTGCTGGACGTGCTGGCGCAACAGGTCGGGCTGCGCGGCCTGTTCTCCGACTGGCCCGCCACCACCACGTTCTATGCCAGCTGGTGAGGCAGCGGCAACACCGCTTCCCGTGGCTGGCGCGTCCTGCACGGTGGTCCGCTACTACGTCGCAAAGTACACGGTGGCCGGCGCCGAGCGCAGGGCCATGGGTTTTGCTCCGGTAAGAATCAACGTCGAGGCGATATCTGAAGTTCGAGCAGTGCCATGCGCTCCAGGATGGCGGGATCTCGTTCACCATCCCTGGCTGTGCGCAGGATTGTTTCGGCGATCGATTGAACGTTGCCTGAACTGACCGGATGCGGCAGCGACGAGACTGCGCCATCCATTGCCAGCGTCATGAGTTCGATGGTGTCGGGCGGGAAAGCCGCGTGTGAGAAATCCTTCATCGGCTTCAGCTCCTGTAGGATTGCGGGGGTGGACTGTCAGCTTCGACCTTGGCCAACTGTTCGAGCAGCACCCGCAAACGCGGAGGCAGCTCTTGCGGTGGCGGGCCCAGCGCCGCCGCAAGCCGCTCGCCGATTTCCCTGCACATGGCGCGGTTGTGCAGGTGGTCGAAATGAACATCCATCATCGATCATTTCCTAGCGACGAGCTGTAACCAGACGCGCTTCGACAATCCTTGCCTCCGGACTGCCGCCGCGCAGACATGCGGCGGCGAGATCCGGCCAAACCTGTTTCGCGCAGTTTGCTGGAAGTAACCGGACTTCGAGCCGGTCTGCCTTTGCCAGCGCAAGGCCCTCGTTCGCCTCTGCGTCGGGAGCAAACCGCGGCAAGGCAACCACCGAGGTTCCCAACAGGGCGAGGATCGCGAAAGCCGCGAGAGACTTGATCATGTGTGCTGCTGACTGTGCTGGACTGCGCCCGCTGGGGGAGCGCGGTATCAACAGCCGATGGGATCGACGGTTCCTTCACCACAACTTTTATTTGTGGGAGGATGCGATAGGCAGGGCGAGGAAACCTGAATCCCATGGCAACGTCCGATGCACCCGCGTCCCCGGAAACCGTCAAGCCGCCTCGCTGCGCCAGGTGCCGAACGCGGATGGAGCTGACAGGCAGGGAACCCGGCGCAAACGGTGCGGAGAAGCACACTTTCCAATGCCCGAAGTGCGAATTCTCCAAAACCAAAACCACGGGGGACGCGACTGTTGCCGGGCGCTATCGACCCCCTAAGAAAAGGACCCGCCCATCAACCTAAGCGATGCGTGACGCCCACCCAGGACGGGGCAACCACAACGAAAGAGGCCGCCAACCGAGGCGGCCTCCGATTCCGCTGCCGTGGCTTACCAGTGACGATGATGGTGACCGCCGCCCCACCCATAGTGATGACCAAGCCCGCCATGATGGCCCCAACCATGGCCATGGCCATGGCCGTGGCCCCACCCCGCCTGGATGACGGAGCTGTCCGAGCCAGCGAGGGTGTCGGGCGTTGCGGCGGGCATGGCGGACGCGGACGGGATCGACGCCGATACAAAAGCGCAGGCGGCACATCCGATGAGCAAAAGACGTTTCATGTTTTCTGCCTGGCGCGCGTTATCGCGGCAAGGATGCAAGTCTCCGGCGCCCGCAGAGTTCCATTCTTGAAATCAGGCCGCACAGCGCGGCGGTTATTGTCCGTCCAGCCGCAGGCGGGCGGTCTCGCCGACGTTCTGGCTGTCGATGCGCGCGCGGATGTAGGCGTAGATGTCGCCGATCTCGGCTTCCACCTGTTGCTTGTCGAAGCCCTGGTAATTCGCCGCGACCAGCAGTCGATCAGCCAGCTTCAGGACAGCTTCGCGGCCTCTGCGGCTGACCATCTGTTCGTCGGCGTGAACACTGTTCGTAATCCAGAAATCCACAAACTCGCGGGCCGCGCTCATGCAGGTCTCCCGGTCGGGCGAGAGCACAGGGCTCTCGGTCACCGATGGTTGCCGGTTGCGGAGCGGTGATGCGAACAATATGGCATGTGCTTTCGCCGCCATCATGATCAAAACAGATCACTATCAAGCCAGGCAGCCGCGAAATACAACCGCGGTATGGCTGCCGACCCCCTCCCCCGACCGCACGGGTGCGTGCCACCTCGGGATGGCCTGCCACGCCGGTAGATGGATGGATGGATATCCTGCCGATGGCGCTCACCCTCGAAAATATTGCGAGCTATGAAGCGGACTTTACCGATCCCGCGGCAGTCTACAACGACCCGTCCCGCCGACAGAAGTACCCGCGCATGTACGGCAGCATCTGCTTCGATACCCGGCAGAACTTCATCAATTTTCCCTGGTCGTCCGAACGCAAGTGCCGCCGGCGGCATGGTCCCGGTTGAACGGCCGGCTGCGCTTTTGCCGCGGGAACCAAACGGAACCGGTGACATTGCCTCGTATGGCGAAGCGTTCGCGCTTCGCGTCGGCACATGCAATTTCGATAATGCGCAAGGACAAGATCATGAGAGACGACGCGCCCCCGCCTCCGTTCACCTATGAGGGTCTCGATCCCGTGCCGGAGCCCAAATCGGCCATCGACGAGGTATCGGAGGCTGTCAAGAATACGGCGCATCGGATCAGCGACGCGGTCGACGCCGGCCGGAAACCCGGCATGCCGCTGAGCGTATTGAGCAACATCGCCCGCGAAGCGCCGCTCGGATCGCTGCTGGTTGCGTTCCTGCTGGGTGTTGCCATCGCGAGGCGGCGATAGCCGCGCGCTCGGCGCGTGAGATGGGCGACGTCTTCGCGGCGGCAAGCCGAGCGTGAAATTACGCAGGAAGACAGCACGCGTGTCCCGGCTCAGGACGGGCTGGAATGACAATCGATCAACGCCGGAGCGATCAAATTGGTTCGGCGCCTTCTGCGCAGCGACGCAATGCCGATGGAACCATTGATCTCCCCGCCTATTGGTGCGGCACAACGAACAGACACCGCAGCATGGGAATAGAGCGTCCCCCTCATCATCCTCATCCTGCTGTGCGCTGACCCCAACACCTCTTCCCATTCAACCGACCCGAACTGGATACGAACATGGCCAAAAAGACGATGCTGCTGAGCGACCTTTTTCACGAGACGCTCAAGGATATTTATTTCGCCGAGAACAAGATTCTCAAGACGCTGCCCAAGATGGCGAAGGCTGCGCAATCGAAAGACCTGCAGAAGGCCTTTACTAAGCATCTCCGCGAAACGGAGGGACAGGTCAGGCGTCTCAATCAGGTCTTCAAGATCATCGGCAAGCCACCGCGCGGAAAAACCTGTGCGGCCATCAATGGCATCACCGAAGAGGGTGCGGAGATCATGAAGGACTTCAAGGGAATGCCAGCGCTGGACGCGGGCCTTCTGGCGGCGGCCCAGGCGGTGGAACATTACGAGATGTCGCGCTACGGCACGCTGCGCACCTGGGCTGAAGAACTTGGCATGCCCGACGCGGCAAAACTGCTCCAGGCGACCCTCGACGAAGAGCAGGCAACCGACACCGCCCTCACCAAACTCGCCGAATCTCTCGTCAACATCGAAGCAGAACAGAAGCTGGCAGCCTGAAACGGCTGTTACGGCCAGACTGCTCATTCCAAAGGCGGAGGACATCATGATCGATATCAAGGAGCACATGGAAGTCATCGGCGCCGATGGCGTTCACGTCGGCACGGTCGACAAGGTCGAGGGCAGCCGGATAAAGCTGACCAGGAAGGACAGTGGCGAAGGATCCCACAGGGGTCATCACCACTACATTGACCGTAGCCTGGTCGCCGATATCGAGGGCAACAAGGTCCGTTTGTCCGCGACGGGCGCCGTTGCGGTAACGATGGAACAAGAAAAGTCCTGACCGCTGAAGAGAAAGGCCGCCGCGCTCCGGCGGCCTTTCAACACCTTGCCGACGCCCCGTCGGTGAGCATCGCTCCCTCGGCCTGGCATCGCGCCGCCGACCGATTGGCCTGCGCGCGCCGATTGAGGGAACCAATCACGCGCGGGCAGCTTGTCGCTGCAGTCTCCAACACATGAGGATATGATGAAACGAACTTTCCTGGCGGCGATGCTTGCCACGACCCTGCTGATTCCCGCCGCGGCGGTTGCGCAGGGCGTGCCCAGCGGCATTGAGCGCGGATCGCGTGATGGCGAACGTGCGGCGGGACCGATCGGCGCCATCGTCGGCGGGACCATCGGCGGCGTTGTCGGCGGCGTCACTGGCGTGCTCGGCATCGATCAGCGGCCGCGCTTTCACAGCTACGTCGTCGAGCGGCACTATCCGTCCTACAGCTATAACGGCGAAGTACGAGTGGGTGCAGACCTGCCCGGCGACGGCGTGACCTACTACGACGTGCCGCCGGAATACGGCGTCCGCGACTATCGCTATACGGTGGTCAACGGCCGGACGGTCCTGGTCGATCCGCGCACCCACCGGATCGTCGAAATCGTCGAATAAGGTTTCAGGCCAGTCGCCACGGCGACTGGCCATTGCTTTTTCCCTTGTCGAAGGCGACTGTCGAAGGTGACGCAACGCTGCGGAAAATGCCGGCAGCGGCGCGCCGCCATCACCCTAGTGCCAATTCTTTTGCATGGCGTTCATGACGGTATCCGACTTGTGGGTCTTGCAATAGCCGCCAACCACCTTCGCGTTCCTCTTCACGTAACGGAAGTCGAGCTCGTTGAGGTTCTTTGTCGCGCTGAAATAGCCGCTCATCCACGTGCTTATCAGCACCTGCCGTTCCGCGTCCGAATCCAAAAGCTGCCTGCAGGTGATCAGCGAAAGATCGATCACCTGCGCGCCGGCTGGCGCAATGGACAAAAAGAGCAGCACGCAGACGCTGGCAACGATGTTCCGTTTCATGATGGCCTCCGTTTCTCGCCTGTGATCGCTACCGGGCGGTGGCGCGCTGAAGGCCTGCCATGACGGTTTGTGCCGGGTTCGAAGCGCACCATGACTTCACGTTCGCGACGTTTCGGGCATAGGCATTCAGGTCGATGAATACGTAGCCGGTCTTTTGATTGAACCAGCCGCTCATCCACGCCGAGACGACGGCAGAGTTTGCCGCTGACAGCGCCAGATAGTCGGCACAGGTCACACGGGCCATATCGATGTTCGCCTGGGCCTGGGTTGTTGACGGCCAGGTCGCGCCGGCGAGCATCAGGCAGAACAGGGATTTCTTCATGGTCAACTCCCTCACCAATGACCGGGTATTGAGGAAGCAAGGCCGGTGGGCCAGTCTTGATCCAGATCAATACCGCATCGTTCTCTCCGGCCTGTCCCGGCCCGCTGATTGCGGGCCTTCGTGCCGCCACACCCGCGGCGTTAAGGTCTCGGCTGTCCAACCAGCGGGCTCGCGCCGCCGCGACCGCGATCGCCAAAGGCCATCGATTGCTGCGTCAGGTCATGAAGATCGTCACGCATCCGGCGACCATCATCGCAGGGGTGGTCTGCGGGCTGCTGTTCGGATTCTTTTTTCCCAAACCGGCCCACGCGCTGGTGCCGTTCGCGAAACTTTACGTCGCCCTGCTGTCGATGAGCATGTTGCCCATCCTCGTGACCGCGCTCACCTGGGGCATCGGACAGATGTTGCGCAACGAGACGACCCGCGCGCTGTTCTCGCGCATGGCCTTGTCCTACGTGTTGCTGCTGCTGATTCCAGCCGCCGCGGCGGTGCTGGTGTGCGTCGTTCTCGGCCCGGGCGAAAGCCTCGGCGAGAGCGCTGCGGCGGCGCTCGGCCAGCAGCTCGCCAGCGAGCCGGCGGTCGAACCCGGCGGTCCGATCATGGCGTTCCTGCAGGGCATGGTGCCGCCCAATATCTTCGCCGCGCTGTCGGGGGCGCAGTTCATCAGCATCGTTTTTTTCTGCGTTCTGCTCGGACTGGCGCTCGGGGTGGTCAAGTCCCCCGGTGCCGACGATACGTTGCGGATGCTGAATGCCCTCTACGAGGCATTTGCGACCATCTTCCACTGGGTGCTGATCCCGTTGCCGCTCGGCCTGTTCGTGCTCGGCGCGGCTCACGTGGCGGAGGCCGATCGGGACTTGCTGGTGTCGCTGGTACGCTACGTCGGCTATTTCTACCTGGCGGGACTGGTGGCGGTCGTCGGGCTGACGGCGGTTCTGTCGGTCGTATGCCGCAAGACGCCGTGGCGGGTACTGTCCGATCTCGGCCAGCCGCTTGTCATCGCCTTTGCCACCGACAACCCGCTGGCCGCACTGTATTCCGCGATCGAAGCACTGCAGGAGCGGTTCGGCGTAGACCGCCGCGTCGTCGACACGGTCACGCCGTTTGGTGTCCTCGCCAACCAGCACGGCCAGGTACTGCTGTTGACCTTTACCGTCATATTTCTTTCACAGGTCTACGGCGTTTCGCTCGGAACGGCGGCGATCGTCATCATTGCAGTTTCGTGCCTGATCTCGGGCGCGGCGGCAGTCGGAGGAGGCCCGGCGCTGGCGCCGATCCTCGCGCCGATCCTGTTGAATGCGCAGATCCCCGACGCACTGGCGGTCGTGGTGCTGGCGACCACGCAGCCCGCGGTGGCGCCGCTGGTCTCGCTGCTCACCGTGCTGGGTACGGCCGCGCTGACCGTCATCACAGGGAAACCGGGGAAAAGCACATGAGTGCGGGACCGTGGCGGACATGGCTGATGGGTGCATTGCTTGTATTGGCGATACCGCCGCCGGCGCCATCCGCTGCGGCTGCGCCTTCGAGCTTTGCCGATATCCGCCAGGTGCAGGAACGCGGCACGCTCCGCGTCGGGCTGGTCACCAAGGACATTCCGCCGCTGCTCCTTACCGGCAGCGACGGCCAGCCTGCCGGCATCGAGGTTGCCATGGCCAACGGCCTGGCGAGGCGTCTCGGGGTCAAGCTTGAGTTCGTGCGCACGGCCGCGACCCACGATGAACTGGTGGCCCAGGTCGCTGCCGGCGAAGTGGACGTGGCGGTGTCTTCGATTACGCGGACCGTCGAGCGCGCCCAGGCGGTGCGCTTTTCGCGCCCGTACCTGACGCAGTCGGTGGCTGTTGCATTGAACCGGGTGCGTGCGTTGCAGGAGAACGTTGCCTGTCCGGAGACGCCGGCCGATGCGGTGAAACTGGCGGCGCGGCCGGGTGGGCTCGGCGTCACGCGCGGCGGCGCCTACGAACAGGCGCTGCACAACCAGGACCAAAAGATCAATCCGGTGGTCTTCAACACCGCAAGCGAACTCCACGACGCCCTGGAAACCGACAGACTGCTCGCCGGACTGGGCGGCGAGATCGAACTGCGCGAGTTGTTCGCCCGCCACCCGGCGGCGCGTATCAAGCTCAAGCTTTGCCTGGTGGGCGCGCAGAAGGACCAGATCGCCATTGCGGTGCGGCCCGACGCACCCAATCTCGCCGCCTGGATCGATATCGTTCTGGACACCGTCGGCCTGCAGCTGAAGCCCAGCGGCATCTTCACCCTCGGAACGGACTGGGCCTTCTGAGCGGCAGGTGAGCAGTGACGCCCTTACCGATCGCGGCACGGCACCCCGTGTGGAACGACAGCCGCATCGATGGGCGGAGGATTTCGGTGCGCGGCCGGCGCGCCTGGGGCGGCTGCCGCGTCAGGCGTCACATGGCCGGGCATCGGCGCCGGGATTCTGCCCGGCGGCGGCCATGGTGAGCCGGCCCAGGTAATGCGCCCAACCCTTGTCGTGGCCGGCGCACTGCGCTTCGTTGGGAAGGCCGCTATGGGCCATGCGCAACAGGGTGCCACCGTCGCGGTCGATCAGGTCGATTTCGATCAGGCCGGATCCGGGCGGCACCTCCGCGTCGCCGTCCCAGCCGAAGCTGTAGGCAAGCCGGTGCACCGGCACGACTTCGCGGAACGCGCCGCGCGCGACGCGGCCCTGGACACCCTTGAGAAGATAGAGTCCGCCCGGATGAACCTGCGTCTCCGCTTCGGTGCCCATCCAGCTCAGGATCTTTTCGGGATCGGTCAGGAAGGCGAACACGGTGGCGGGCGGTGCCGCGATCTGGGTTTCGCGCCTGACGACGAACGGCTCGGTCATTGCAGTTTCCTTGGTCGTTTCCTCGAACGTCGCGGGTGCGCTCAACCCATGCTGCGGCTGTAAGCTATGCGTTAAGATTATGGACACCGGGATCGGCGCCAGGATCCCGCCCGGCGGCCGTCACGGCGAGCCGGCCCAGGTAATGCACCCAACCCTTGGTGTGGTTGGCGCACTGCGCCTCGCTGGGAAGACCGCTATGGGCCATGCGCAGCAAGGTGCCGCCGTCGCGGTCGACCAGATCGATCTCGACCAGGCCCGATCCGGGCGGCACCTCCGCGTCGCCATCCCAGCCGAAGCTGTAGGCAAGCCGATGCACCGGCACGACTTCGCGGAACGCGCCGCGCGCGACGCGGCCGCTGACAAGCTTGACAAGATAGAGCCCGCCCGAATGCAGCTGCGTCTCCGCTTCGGTGCCCATCCAGCTCAAGATCTTTTCGGGATCGGTCAGGAAGGCGAACACGGTGGCGGGCGGTGCCGCGATCTGGGTCTCGCGCCTGACGACGAACGGCTCGGTCATCGCAGTTTCCTTGGCAGTTTCCTTGGCAGTTTCCTCAAATTGCGGTGGCGCGGATAATAACCTGCCAACCGGTCCGGCGAAACATAAGTTGTGATAGAAGTGATGTGTCAATTCCGTGATCGGACCCATGCATCTGTCTTCGACGCTCGCCTGGCTCGTCGACGCGGCCGTCGAGACGACCGGCGCCGACCGGCTGCTGGCCGAACTTGGCGCGCACCTTGTGGCCGATGGCGTGGCGGTTGCGGGCGGCGCGCTGACCATGGCGGTGCCGCACCCGATCATCGCCCGGCGCACCTGGCTGTGGCGGGCCGACAGCGGCGCAGTGATCGAGGCCCTGGGCTTCGTCGCCGGAGGGCTCGCGCCGGCAGCGGCGAGCCAGCCCGCCGAGGCGTCGCGGCGCTGGCTCGCCGATCTCGCACCCGGCGTCGTCCATGAGGACGTGGTCGGGCCGCGGCCGGACGGTCCCCTGCTCGGCTGGATCGGGCCGCGGCCGTTCACGCCGGCTGAAACCAGCGAACTGCGGCAGGCCGCGCGCTTCGCCGCGGCGCCGCTCGCAGCCCTTGCAACCCGCGCCACGCTGACCGCGGCGCTCGAGGCGTATCTCGGCCGGCGCAGCGCCGCAAAAGTTCTGGCGGGACCGTTGCGGCGGGATATCGGCGAGACCATCCAGGCCGCGTTGCTGTTTGCCGACCTGCGCGGCTTCACGGCGTTGTCCGAAAGCTCCGACCCCGCAGCGGTGATCTCGGCGCTCGATGCCTGGTTCGACCGCGTTGCCGGTGCGGTTCACGCCTTCGGCGGCGAGGTGCTGAAATTCATCGGCGATGGCGTGCTGGCGATCTTTCCCGTCCATGGCGGGGCGCCGCGCGGCGCCTGCGAGTCTGCGTTGCGCGCGGTCGCCGCCGCGCGGGTCGGAATGGCGCATCTCGATGCGACGCGGCGCCAGCAGGGGTTGCCGCCGCTGCCGTTCGGGGTCGCCCTGCACCTCGGCGAGATTCTATGGGGAAATATCGGCGCCGCCGACCGGCTGGATTTCACGGCGATCGGTCCGGCCGTCAACCTGGTCAGCCGGCTGGAAGGGTTGTGCCGACCGCTCGACAAGACCGTCCTGATCTCGGGTGCCCTCGCCGCCGAGACCGAAACACCGCTGATACCGCTTGGCACGCATGAACTGCGCGGTATCGCATCGCCCTGCGCCGTCTTCACGGTGCCGGAGGCCTGAGCTGAAAATGTTTTCCTGAACAAATTTTCCTGGAATAGGCGGGCAACTGCAGCGTTATAGTGTCGGGCTGCCCTGCCGCCGGGCAGCCGCACCCGGCAAAAGGGACCGCCGCTTCAACAAACAATTAAAGGGAAGAAACCATGCATCGATACCTGACCACCCTCGCCGTCGGCGCCAGCCTTTACGCCGGACTTGCCGCGCCTGCGCAAGCGGCGCCGGAACTGTCGCTGGCGCGCTTCGAGTGCGGCACGCCGCAGGCGCCGACGCCGGTCAACCAGCGCTTCTCGGATACGTTCGCCTATGGCGACCTCAAGATCCAGTTCGTCTACAGCTGCTACCTGATCAAGCACGACAACGAGTATCTGCTGTGGGACACCGGTCACGCCATGACCACGCCCAACGTCGCGCCGAAGGTCAGCCTGGTCGATCTGCTGGCCAAGATCGATGTCAAACCCGACCAGATCAAGTATGTCGGCATCAGCCACTTTCACGCCGACCACACCGGCCAGATCGTCTCGTTTCCGAAAGCGACGCTGTTGATCGGCGCCCGGGAATGGGATGCCATCACCAGCCCCAAGCCGCCCGAAGGCGCCAACGTCAAGCCGTTCGAGAGCTGGATCAAGGGCGACAGCAAGGTCGAACCGGTGCCCACGGACAAGGACGTGTTCGGCGACGGATCGGTGATCATGCTGCGCACGCCGGGCCACACCCCCGGCCACTCCAGCCTGCTGGTCAAGCTGGCGGGGATGGGCCCCATCATCATCACCGGCGACGCGGTGCACTTCCGCGAGAACTGGGATTCCGACGGCGTGCCGTGGTTCAACTACGACCGCGCCGAGACCGTGGCGTCGATCGAGCGGCTGAAGAAGATCGCGGCGAACCTGAAGGCGACGGTGGTCATCCAGCACGATGAGCGCGACATCGGAAAATTGCCGGTGTTCCCGGCGTTCGCGAAGTAGTCGACGGCCTTTCCACGTCATTGCGAGCGAAGCGACTGCGTCCGCCGAAGCTTTAGCGAAGGCCGAAGCAATCCAGAAAGCAAAGAGAAAGAACTGGATTGCTTCGTCGCATCCGCCTTCGCCCGAAGGCGGGCTTCGGCGGACAAGAGAGCTCCTCGCAATGACGGGGCTGGCTGCGTCGCTTATCCGAACCCGTACAACGCCTTGGCATTGTCGGCGAGAATGCGCCGGCGCACGGCGTCGTCGGGCACCCATTCGGCCAAAAGATCGAGCAGGTCGCCGTCGTTGGGCATGGCGCGGTCGTTGAGATTGACATGCGGCCAGTCCGAACCCCACACCAGCCGCTCCGGCGCATGCTTGACGAAGGCCCGCGCCAGCGGCGTCACCGCCGCGTAAGGCAGGTCGTCCTGCGTGCAGCGCATCGGCCCGGACAGTTTCAGCCACACCCGCCCGGTCTCGAGCATGCGCAGCGCGGTCTTCATCGCCGGCTGATCGGGGCCGCCGGCCGCCGGGATGCTGGCGAAGTGGTCGAGCACGATATCGTTGGGCAGCGCCAACAGCTTGTCGGCGTAGTCGATGACGTCGGTACCATGCGGATAGAACTGGACGTGCCAGCCGTGCTGGTGGGCGCGCAGCGCGACCTCGCGGTTGAAATGCGGCAGGTGTCCGCCGCGCCTGGCGCTGATGAAGCGCAGCCCGCGCACGCCGAGTTGGCCGAGCCGGGCGAATTCCGCGGACGGCGTATCGTCGGGCAGCAGCGCGATGCCGCGCAGGCGACCCGGATATTGCGCCAGCACGTCGGCCAGCATGGTGGGATCGCGGCCATAGCCGCCGGGGCTGACCACCACGGCGGTCGAGAGCCCCAACGTGTCCTGCAGCGCGAACAGCGTCTGCGGCAGCGCATCGGCCGAGGTGTAGGGACTGTCGGCGGCGAAGCGGTATTTGCCGGCGGGGCCGATCAGGTGGACGTGGGCGTCGCAGGCGCCGGGCGGCGGTTTCAGCTTCGGTTTTCTGGGATGCGGATCGGGCGGCTGGGTCAGGCTCGACATCAAGGTTTCCTTCGGCGCTTTTTGCGCGGCCGACCTATTGCAGGGTGATATGGGCGGCCCTGGCGAGGTCGCGCCACTGCGGCAGTTCGCGCGCGATCAGCGCGCCGAATTGCGCCGGCGTGCCGCCGACCGGATCGATGCCGTCGCCGACAAATCGCGCGACGATATCGGGCGCGCGCGCTGCCTTGTCGCTGGCGGCCGCAAGCCGGTTGATGATCGCTTGCGGTGTGCCCGCCGGCGCCATCAGTCCGATCCACAAAATGCCCTCGTAGCCGGGCAGCCCCAGTTCGGCCAGGGTCGGCGTGTCGGGCATCAGTTTGGAACGATGGCTGCTGGCGATGCCGAGCATGCGCAAGCCGCCGGCGGCGACCTGCGCATTGGACGTGGCATAGGTGTCGAGCTTGAGCTGCACCACGCCGGACAAGAGATCGGTCATGGCCGGCGCGGCGCCGCGATAGGCCACATGCGTCACCTCGACCCCGACGCGCCGCAACAGCAATTCCATGGTGACGTGCGGCAGCGTGCCGATGCCGGCCGAAGCATAGTTGAGCTTGCCCGGATTCGCCTTGGCATAGGCGACGAACTCGGCAAAGCTCTTGAACGGCGCCGCCGGATGGCTCACCAGCACCTCGGCAACCTCGGCCAGCACCGAAATCGGCACCAGGTCCTTTTCGGTATCGTAGGGCAGCGAGGCCTGCAGCGCGGCGTTGATGGTGAGATTGGGCGTTGCCACCAGCAGCGTGTAGCCGTCGGGTTCGGCCTTGGCCACGGCATCGGTGGCGACGATGCCGCCGGCGCCGGACTTGTTCTCGATCACGAAATTCCTGCCGAGTTGTTCGGCCATCTTCGCGGTCATGACGCGGGCGACGATGTCGACGGCGCCGCCGGCCGGAAACGGCACCAGCACGCGGATCGGGCGTTCCGGATATTCGGCGAAAGCCGTGCCGGTTTGCGCCAGCACGACCGCCAGCGCGGCCAGCGCCGGGCGGACCATTCTTGCAATCTTCATGGCCATCTACTTCAGCGTGATCGCAAGGCCACTGAGATCCATGTTGGCCATCAGGCCGACCTGCTGGCCGGCCAGTTCCAGCACCGCGCCCTTCTGGTTGGTCAGCACGATGGCGCGGGCGCCGCCGCCGACCGCGAGGCCCGCGCCTGCGGCGCCATAGACGCCGGCGACATCCGATGGCCGGTAGATGTTGCTGACCCGGCCGCGCAGCACCGTCTTGGAGCCGCCGAACACCAGCCCGTAATCGAGCCCGCCGGCGGACAGGCCATAGCTCCTGCCGTGGAAGTTGAGCACACCGCCGCCGCCCGAGCCGCCGATCACCCATCCCGCCTTGTAGATGGTCAGCGATACGAAGCCTTCGTCGGCCAGGGCTGTGGAAGCCGGTGCGGCGAAGGCTGCAACCATCAGCACGAACAGCACGGCAGCAAGGGCAGATGGCATCTTCATGGGCAGGTTTCCTCAAGCGTTGTTGTGGGCAGGCATCGCGGCGCGGATCGAGTCGCGGTTGACGCAGTATAGCCGTTGCGCCGGATCGGCAAAGCACCTCAAGGCCGGTGCCCGCCGCCTTTCGGCTTGATGCGCGACCCGGTTCGATGGGACGATGCAGGACGCGCAACCGCGCCGTGCAAAAGGAGATGCCCGATGGCCCCGCCAAAACACTTTCCGCCACCGGCCGGATTGAAGGCGCCGCCCTTGTCCTACGCCGCGCGGACCGGCGATCTGCTGTTCGTGTCAGGCATTCCCGGCTTTGACGACAGCGGCGGCATCCCGGACGATTTCGAGGGCCAGTTCGGTTTGGTCGAGCGCACCCTCAAGCGCGTGCTCGACGAGGCCGGCGCCACCGTCCGCGATCTCGTCAAGGTCAACGTGCTCTTGACCCGCGCCGCCGACGTCGCGCCCATGAACAGCCTCTATGCGGAGGCGTTCGGCCCAAAGCCCTACCCGGCCCGCACCACCTGCGTGGTGCAGGCGCTGCCCGATCCGCGGATGCTGATCGAAATCGAATGCGTGGCGTCGCTGGCGGGGAAGTAAGCCAATCGGGATCCGGACTCATGAAATGGGAGAGCTGCAGCGCAACAGACCGAGGCCAGATCAGGTCTGATCCGCTCCCGCTGCTTATCGTTCAGGAAAATTTGATTCTTGCGCATGATCCCAACCGCTTCCAGAGCCGAAACGGGACCGTATAGTCCGCGCCTGGAAAGTCGGCGGGGCGCTCCACCCATCAGGCGAAAGGAACAACGCCCATGGTGCGCGCGATGATCGAATCGATGTGTCCCTTCTTCATCGTCCGCCGCGTCGATGGAACCATCGCTTTCTACACCGACAAGCTCGGCTTCGAAACGCGTTATAAGGAACCGGAACAAGAGCCGTTCTTCGCCATTGTCGGCCGCGACGGAGCTTCGCTTTTTGTCAAGGCCGGCGAAGCCTCGCCGCTCCCCAATCCCGAACGCGACCCGGCGATGCGATGGGATGCGTATTGTTACACGCCCGATCCCGACGCGCTGGCTGCCGAACTTGCCGGACGCGGCGCCCCCTTCAGCAAGCCGCTCAAGGACACCACCGACGGCCTGCGCGGCTTCGAGATCACCGACCCCGACGGTTACGTGCTGTTCTTCGGGCGTCCGCGAGAGGTGGCGTAGCGTGGCAGGAAAATGAGTTCTGACCCTGGGATCCCCATGACAGAAAGAATCACCGTGGCCGAGTCATTACCGACAACCGCCGTGGTCCGCGTCTCGCGCGCCAGCTACGACCCGAACCGGTTCGCCGAGGTCGACGCCGCGAGCAAGAAGACCTCGGAGTACATCATCCCGGCCATCAGACGGCTGCCGGGACTCCTGCACTTTTATGCGGGCGTCTCGCCGAAGGGCTCGATCGTGCAAGTTAGTGTCTGGGACACCGACGAGCATGCGGCACAGCTGGACCGGCTGAAGGAGATGGTCGTCGACGGGCGCAGGGATATGGAGGCGGTCGGCGTGACGTTCACCCCGATTTTCAACTACCCGATCGACTGGACCTGGACTGTCTGACCTGGTCATCGAGGCGTTTCGCGCCGGGCCCGCCTTGCGGCATGCCTGCGTTGACGCGCACGGCGCTTGTACGCGTGCATGGCGTTGCTATCCTCCGGCAAATTCAAACCGAGAGGAAACCCGACATGCCCGGCCTGCTGCACAATCACATCGCCGTCGTCACCGGCGCCGGCTCCGGCATCGGCCGCGCCATTGCATTGGGCTATGCGCGCGAGGGCGCGCAGGTCGCCGTGCTCGACGTCAATGCCGACGGCGTGGCGAACACCGCCGCCGAGATCACCGCCGCCGGCGGCAAGGCCAGACATTTCACCCTCGATGTTACCGACCGCGCCGCCTGCCGCGCCGTCGCCGCGGAAGTCGCCGGCCAGATGGGCCGGGTTTCTGTGCTGGTGAACAACGCCGGTATCGTGCGGCGCAACGGCATGACCGGCGCGGCGGAAGCGGTGATCAAGGATTGGGAGGACATCATTGCGGTCAATCTCGACGGTGTGTTCAACACGACCCATGCCTTTCTCGAACCGCTCCGCGCCAGCAAGGGGCGCATCGTCAACATCGGCTCGATCCAGTCGTTCGTGCATGTCCGCACGCCAAGCTCGCCGGCCTACACCGCCTCCAAACACGGCGTGCTCGGCTTCACCAAGGCGCTCGCCGCCGAACTCGGCAAGGAGGGCGTGCGCGTCAACGCCATCGGCCCCGGTTTCATCGCCACCCCGCTCAACGCCAGTTCCCGCGCCAACAATCCGGAAGTCGTGAAGTACTTCGTCGATCACACCCCGCTGGGCCGCGCCGGCACGCCGGAAGACATCGTCGGCCCGGCGATCTTCCTGGCTTCGGATCTGTCGGGTTATGTGACGGGATCGATCCTGATGGCGGATGGCGGCTACCGGACGGTGTGAGGTGGCGGCATGACGAACTTTCTGAAAGCGAGCGTGCGGCTCGCCATCCCCCTACCGCCTCCCCTGGCGCAGATAATTCACCGCGGCCATTAACTACGGGTCCTGCGGCGGCTTCGTCGCCTCGCCGGGCGCCGGCGCCGCCAATTGCCGCAGCGCGGCGTCCTCGATCCGGCGCCGGTCGGATTTCGGATTGTCCGGCACTGCCGCGATCGCGGCGCGAAGCACACGGGCGTCATCGACAGGATCGACATAGTCGGCGCGGATCTGTTCGAATGCCTGCCTCACCGCGGCAACCGCTGCATCGCCGGCAACCTCGGCGCCGGCAGGCGCCGCGGCGGCACTGAGCGTCCACATCAGCAGCGTCATCCACAGCCATCGATGCATGACAAGTTTGAAGCCGCCGCCCGGACCCGCAGCACCACTGTCGGCGTGGCTTTGCTCTCGCATGTAAGTCCTTGAATACAAGCGCAGTCGAAGATGCGACGGTCACCGTCGCAGGCAGCAGTGACACGCGCGCGACATTTCGTTCATCGCACGCCGGCGGCGCGCGCGGAATTGAACCGGCGGGGCAGGCCCTGTTACAGTCAGGCCCGCAGAATCAAGAGGAGTAGTCGCAGTGGCTGACGACGCAACCACCCGGCAGGGCCGGCCCGGACCGCAAGGTCCGCGCGGACGCCCGGGCGAACCGGGCCGTCCCGGTCCGCAAGGCCATCCGGGACGCCCGGGCCCCGACGGTCCGCGCGGCAAGGCCGGCCCGCAAGGCAAGCCCGGCAAGCCGGGTCCGCAAGGCAAGCGCGGCGACGTGGGTTCGCGTGGCAAACCTGGTTCGCGTGGCGAATCTGGTTCGCGGGGCGAACCTGGTGTTCAGGGCAAGCCGGGTCCACAAGGCGCCGCCGGCCCGCGCGGCGAACCCGGTCCGCCGGGACAACTGCCGTCGATCGACCAGATCATGCCGTGGCTGCACCTGGTGTTCGACGCGTGGGAAGATTACCGGCAAGCCAGAGAGCGCGAGGCGATGGAGCGCGCGCAGGAGCAAGCCGCCGTGGCCGAGGCGCTGCGCGACGCCGAGCCGTCCGACTTCGAAGACGATCCGGACGACGAGGACGGCGAAGACGGCAAGAAGAAAAAGAAGAAGCACAAGCACAGGAAGTAGTGGCCCCTTACGCAAACCTCGCCCGTGAACGCTCCCTCGCCTTTTCCGCCTCGATGGCGCGGTCGCGCGCGGGGGCGTGGGTGTGCAGCGACGACAGCAGTTTTCGCGCCGCGGCGGAAACCTCGGCGACGGCGCAATCGAACGCCGCGATATTGGCCTTGGACGGCGTGTTGAAGCCGGAGAGTTTGCGCACGAACTGCACCGCGGAGGCGTGGATTTCGTCCTCGGTGGCGGGCGGCTCGAAATTGAACAGGGTCTTGATGTTGCGGCACATGGCAGGTCTCTCGGCTTTTCAGTTGCTCGGTCGGTTGCTCGGTCTCGCGTGCGGCAGGGCCGCCACTTGCCACCTAAAGTAACCCGGATCGGAGCCGGCGCAACCGCGCGGGACACGGACAAATGAGGGTTTCGAGGCCCCGACACCCTCGGCAGGCGCCTCCGCGCATGTTAAACTCCTCCCAAGCAACATCGCGTAACCGCGACATACCGGGGAGGACTTTCGTGAAAATCTTGCGCGCGACGCTATCGGCCGCCTTTACCTTGATCTCGTTTGCGGCGCTTGCCGCCGACTATCCGGCGCCCAAGCAGGGCGAATGGATCGCCAAGGATTTCAAATTCCACACCGGCGAGGTGATGCCGGCCCTCAAGCTGCACTACACCACCGTCGGCGATCCTTCCGGGGTGCCGGTGCTGGTGCTGCATGGCACCGGCGGCTCGGCCGCCAGCATGCTGACGCCGGGCTATGCCGGCGAACTGTTCGGCGCCGGCCAGGCGCTCGACGCGGCCAAATATTACATCATCATTCCCGACAGCGTCGGCCATGGCCAGTCGTCGAAACCGTCCGACGGCATGAAGACCGCGTTCCCGAAGTACGACTACGCCGACATGGTCGACGCGCAGTACCGCCTGCTCAAGGAAGGCCTCGGCATCAAGCATCTGCGGCTGGTGACCGGCAACTCGATGGGCGGCATGCACACCTGGCTGTGGGGCGAGAAATATCCGTCCTACATGGACGCGCTGGTGCCGATGGCCTCGCAGCCGACCGCGATGGCGGCGCGCAACTGGATGATGCGCCGCGCCATGCTCGAGACCATCAAGAACGATCCGGACTACAACGGCGGCAACTACACCAGTCAGCCGCGCATGATGAAATACGCCCTGCTGGCCTATGGCATCGCCTCGATCGGCGGCACCCTGGCCTACCAGATGCAGGCGCCGACCGCGGAAAAGGCCGACAAGATGGTCGACGACCGGCTGAAGGCGCCGATCACCGCGGACGCCAACGACTACATCTGGCAGTGGGAGTCGTCGCACGACTACGATCCGGCGCCGAATCTCGAAAAGATCGAGGCCACGGTGCTGGCGATCAATGCGGCTGACGACGAACGCAATCCGCCGGAAACCGGCGTCACCGACACCGCGATGAAGCGGATCAAGAATGCCAGGATGTTTTTGATCCCGGCCTCTACCGCGACCCGCGGCCATGGCACCACCGGCACCGCGCCCATGTACAAGCAGCAGATCCAGGAGCTGCTGCAGACGGCGCCGCAAAAGACGATGTGAGGCCAGGTAGCCGTGTAGTCCGGATGAGCGAAGCGATATCCGGGACCTTGCTGCCGTGTCTCCCCGCATATCGCTGCGCTCATGCGGGCAACACGCTGCAAATTCCCGCAGGCGGCGCCGTCGCACCTCGGCGCCGCAGATTCCGCACCGCATCAATCTGCGCCGCGGCGCGGGCTCATAATTTGAGCATGCATCCATTGCCGCGCTCGTGCCTAAATGGGCACCCAAGCTCGATTCGTCCGGCAGCGAATGCCGCGCTGATGCGAGGATCCGATGCGAAACGCCGCGCCGATCGTCATGATGGTGGTGTGGGCCGCGCTCACCACCGCGGCGCAGGCGGTCGATCGCGGGCAGTTCGACAACGTGCCCGACAGTGTTCGCTCCTGGTTCAAGGCGCAGATCAGTCCCTCCGGCGTGCCCTGCTGCGACATCGCCGACGGCCATCGCACCGAATACGACGTGCGTCACGGCGCCTACTGGGTGCCGATCGAGGGCCTGTGGTGGGAGGTGCCGGCGCGCGCGGTGATTCGCGACGGCGGCAATCCGGTCGGCGAAGCCGTAGTGTGGTACGTGCACCACCGCGGCAGCATCGTCATCAGCTGCTTCGTGCCCGCCGATGCGGCGTGAGGCCATCCGCCTCGCCCGAAGGCCGCGAAAGGTGATATAGTTGCGCCGCGAGTTCCTCTCGCGCACCGGTCCCGGCCGAACAGCCTGCCAGCAGAACGAGCACGCCATGACTGAAGTCATTTACACCATCGTCGAGCACGACGGCGGCTGGGCCTACAAGGTCGGCGCGGTGTTTTCCGAAACTTTCGCGACCCACGCCAAGGCCACCGCCGCCGCCAGGCGCGCCGCCGCCGAACAGAAGGTGCCCGGCCGCACCGAAGTGATCCAGTACGAGGATGAGCAGGGCCAGTGGCACGAAGAGACCGCGCAGGGCAGCGACCGCCCGATCACCAACATCGTCGACAAGCCCTGACGATTTCTTGGTGACGGCTCCGCGAGCCGTCACCCGCGCCCTATTCGTGATCCAGTTCGCCGATGTGCTTCTGCGAATAGAGTTCGACGCCGATCTTCTTGACCAGGTCGATCTGGGTTTCGAGGAAGTCGATGTGGCTCTCCTCGTCCTTCATCAGGCTCTCGAAGATGTCGCGGCTGACGTAGTCCTTGGCGGCGTGGCAGTGGGTGGCGGCCTTTTCGTACAGCGCGCGGGCGGAGTATTCCGCCTTGAGGTCGCAGTCGAGCACTTCCTTGACGTTCTGGCCGATGTGCAAGGGATCGAGCACCTGCATGTTGGGAAAGCCGTCGAGGAAGATGATGCGGTCGATCAGCTTGTCGGCGTGCTCCATCTCCTCGATGGATTCCTTGCGCCATTTCTTGGCGAGATCCTTGAGGCCCCAATTGTCGAGCAGGCGGTAGTGCAGCCAGTACTGGTTGACCGCGGTCAGTTCGTGGCGGAGCGCCTTGTTGAGGAAATCGATAACCTTGGGGTCGCCCTTCATGATGCACTCCAGTCTCCGGGCCGATCAGGATCGGCCGCATTATTTAGAACGCTTCTAAGTCAGATTACAGGCGGCAACAACCCCCTGCCGGCAGCAGGCGAATGCGCGCTGGGACGAGTTGAAGAATCAGGCGGCGGTTTCGACCGCGGGCGCCGGATGGCTGTGGGGATGGGCCTCGGTCCGGCCCTGGTCTTCGATCCGGGACTGGCTGTGCGGACAGCCCGAGCAGCACGCCTTGGCGCAGGCGCCGAGCGCCTCGTCGATGATCTTCTTGATGGTGCGGGCGCAGCGGCCGCATTCGGCGCTGCAGCCGAGGCAGCCATAGACCTGGCGGGCGGTGCGCGGCAAGGCATCGGCCGCCGTGACGGCGGAGCGGACATCGTGGTCGCTCAACACGTTGCAGGAACAAACGATCATGGAAACAAGGCCAGCCCGCTTTCGCTTCTGGCGTGACAGATATTGAAGCGGCTGGCTGGATGCAAAAGGAAAAGCCGGCTTTTCAAGCAATTCCAAACTGGCCGGCGTCAACGTTAATCGCGGCAGCCGCGGCGGGCGCCGGCTTCACAGGATGCCGGGGCCGAACACCCTCGCCGCGGCAGCGCCGGCTCGCCCTTCGAATCGGATTGGGGGCGTCCGAGGGCGCAAGCATGCGCCTTGGGTGGCAATAACGCACCGCAACACCCGTCGGTGCCCCGTTGTTGCCAACATGTTCCCGCATTGATGGCGGGATCGGGCCGCGGTGTTCATTGATCATTCAAGTCAATTGTGGAACTTTCGGCCGGACAGACCGCTAGTCTGCTGTCGCTATCTCCTGTCTTGGGCTCGACCGAGTCGGAATTTTTCAAGAAAGAGGTGAAGCCATGAAGAAAACCATGATGGCCCTTGCCGCTGCTGCCGCGTTGGCTGTTTCGGCTTTGGCAGTGCCCGCTCCGGCGCAAGCCCAGCGCGGCGTGGCCGCGGGTGTCGCGGCCGGCCTGATCGGCGGCGCCATCGTCGGCGGCGCCATCGCCAGCAGCCCCGGCTATGGCTATGGCCCGGGCTACTACGGACCCGGCCCCTATTACGGCGGCCCGGCCTATGTCGCCGCCCCCGGCTGCTACTGGCAGCGCCAGCGGTTCTGGGATGGCTATGGCTGGCAGATGCGCAGCGTGCGGGTGTGCGGCTGAGCCGACACTCGTTTTCTTAACAAACATCAACGTTCCGGCGATGCCCGACGTGGCATTTTCCGGGACGTTTTCGTTGCGGCCGGTAAAATCCGGCCTCAAAAAACCGTTTTTTCACTCCATCCGTGGCAAACGTTTACGTCAGGCCGACAGCTCGGTGCCCTGAAGTGAAAGCGAATCCGGTGCGGGAACGCTTCGAGGTTCGAGCGCCGGCCTGAAAGACCACGTGAGAGTTGCCTTCGAACCAAACCCGCGCCGGACCACGGCGCCTTCGCCAGGAGAGACCTTGCAATGAAGAAGACGATTTCCGCCCTGCTCGCTGCCGCCACGGTGGCCGGTTCGCTGGTGTCGGTTGCCCCGGCCCAGGCCGGCAATGGCAACGTGGCCGCCGGTGTCGCTGCCGGCCTGATCGGTGGCGCCCTGATCGGCGGCGCGGTTGCCGCAAGCCGCCCGGGTCCGGTCTACGGCGCCCCGGCTCCGGTCTATGTCGAAGAGCCCGCCTGCCGCCTGGTTCGCGAGCGCTATTGGGACGGCTACGACTGGCGCTTCCGCCGCGTCCAGATGTGCGACTGAGCGCATCGAGCCGCACGGCGAAACGCCGCGCGATTTGACTTCGAAACCCGGCCGGACGATCGGCCGGGTTTTTTCATGGGGCAATGGCGAACGATCGCCACGCGCCGATGGACCGATCGCGACGCCGCCGCATCGCAGCTGAGCCGGGCGCGGGGAACGTGCGCGTTGCGCCCCGATCTCTTCGCCGATGTCGCGCAATCCGTTCTGCGATTCCAAATAGACTCTAAAAAGATACTTTTCAGTACACCGGATACCGGCTAGCTTTCGGCCATGGCCACCGAAAAAGCCGAAACCGACCGTGTTCCGATTACGCTCGCGCTCTCGACCATCGCCTATCTCGAAAAGCTGGTGAGACAGGGCACCCATGGCACCAGCGTTCCCGGCGTCGCCAGAACCCTGATCGAGGAAGGCATCCGGCTCGCCATCAAGGACGGGCTGCTGGCGATCCGCGACAACGGCAAGACACCATGAAGCGGGCTTCTGCCGCATGGCGGCGGCGCGCGCAGCTGCAACGGAATTCGGCGAAACCAACCCGGTGCCCGGGACCAAGAACATGCGCGCCAACCAACCCACCTGGACCGCCGAACGCATCGAACTGTTGAAGAGCCGCTTTGCAGCCGGGCTGTCGTGCCGCGAAATCGCCGCCGACATCGGCGTCAGCCGCAACGCCGTGATCGGCAAGCTCTCCCGCCTGCATCTGACCCGCGAGACGACCGGCGAGGCGCGGCGGCCGGCGCGAAAGCCGGTGCCGAAACAGCAGCAGCAGATGCTGCAGCAGCTTTACGCCGCGCCGCCACCGATGGCCGGCGAGGCGCCGATCGACGACGGACGCCGCTGCTCGCTGTTCGAGCTCAGCGAAGCGCGATGCCGCTGGCCGATCAGCTCGCCGGGTGCCGCCGATTTCGGTTTCTGCGGCAACCCGCCGGTGGCAGGCCTGCCCTATTGCCCGGGCCACACCCGGCTTGCCTACCGGCCGGGCTCGCGGCTGCGCGTGGCGCGAAGGTGAACTCGAGCGGATGCCGCGACGCGTGGCACCGCGAAGGCGCTGCGCGTCGAATCCCGCGGCCTTCGATCTGCGAACAACCTTCCATCTGCGAACAAATAGTTTTCAACAGCGATTGACTGGTCCGCACCATCGGGGTGTTGTCGCGGCCATGACCGGACGACCCAGCCGCTACACCGCTGAAATCGCCGCACGCATCCTTGCCGAATTGAGCAACGACCGCACCTTGAGGGCCATCTGCCGCGATCCCGGCATGCCGCCCGCGCGGACCGTGCACCAATGGCTGCACGACGACCGCGAGGGTTTTGCCGCGCGCTTTCGGGCATGCCGCAAGGCGGCCGGCGCCAAGGGTGGCGGCCCGACGGTCTATAGCGCTGCCATCGCCGACCGCATCCTCGACGAACTGCTCGGTGGCCGCAGCCTGGCCGATGTATGTCGCGATCCCGGCATGCCCTCCCCAAGCACGGTGCGCGACTGGGCGGACCAGGACCGCGACGGTTTTGCCGCGCGTTACTGCGTGGCGCGCCAGGTCGGCTACTTCAGCATGATAGACGAGATCAACACGATCGGCGACCACGGCAGCAACGACTGCATCGCGCCGCCCGGACCGGACGGCACGACCAGGCGCACGAACGTCGAGCATGACCGGCTGCGCTGCACCCAGGGGCGGTTGCTGATGTCGAAAACCCTGCCGCGCAATTACGGTGACCGGCCGAACCTCTTGGGGCGGCTCAAAGCGCGCGAGGAGATCGAACAGCGGAAGCGTGAGGACGAGGAGCGGAGGCGGCCGGGGAAGAAGGTGGAGGGAGGATGAGCGTTGGCGAAGCAGCGCGCAACCGGCGGCGGTTCCCGGAGATACCGGACAAACCGGTGAGCATAAATTCCGTCTCCGCAGGAACGTGCGCCAGCACCGAACGTTCACAAGTTGCAGAGGCCGCGATTTGCGCCTCAAGAAACAACCGGAGGAAAATGCCATGAAGTGGATTGTAACGACGGCCGCATTGGCGCTGACATTCTCCCTCAGCACCGCGATGGCGCAGACTGCCAAGCCGGATGTTTCGGCGGCTCCGAGTTCCCAGAATTCCGGCGCCGGCATCGCCGGCGCGCCCGGCAACAAGAATGGCCCTGCCGCCAAATCGGGCGAGACCGTAGGCTCAGGGATGAACAGCCCGAATTCGACGGTCCAGCAGCAGGATCCGTCGAACGTCAAGGGCCTGCCCGGCAACAAGAGCGGCCCGGCCGCCAGGCAGCCCGAGCGAAAGTAATCCGTAGCGCTGACGGCGCAACGGATTACATCGTGCAAACGGACCGGACGGCGTAACAGGCGCGTTCCTGCCCCGGCAACGTCGGGCACGCCCGGTTCGCCATCCGGCCGTGGCCGATGTGAGAGTGCCGCTGGCAAAAAATACGCGTGCTGCGCACGTCCAAGGTCGAGTTGCGACGCTCGAAGCCATCCGCCTCGCCCTGCGAATGTCGCAACATCACTTCGCCGCGCGTATCGGATTCCGCCTCCCACCCTGAAGAACTGGGAGCAAGGACGGCGCATGCCGGATGCTCCCGCGGCAGCCTATCTGCTGGCGATCAAGCGGCGTCCGAAGGAAATCATGGAAGCCGTCGCACGACCGCAAACTTCAATGGCAGCACAGGTGCGGTTTGGCGGGCCGAGAAGCAGAACTGCGGGAAAACCGTCAATGACCAGATCCGTCGTTGTCTGCGCCTCGATCATCGCGCTTGTCACCGCGGCCGCCCCTGATGTCGCGGACCCGCAGGTCGCAGGGAAAACGCGCGTTCCACCCAAAGTCGCGTCGCCGCCAAAATCCGTCAAACAGGATTGCGAGACCAGGATGCAGAAGCTCGATGCATCGACGGCCGAGGGCGAAGAGCGTCTTGCCGAGAAGGACGAGGTGATCGGCGTCTGCGCCAGCCAGTACAGGCGCGACAAGACCATCGGGAATCTCGTGAATGCGTGCAGGAAATACGAGGAGCAGCCGGTGGTGAAGCAGCAGTTCCTGGCCGAATGCCAGCTGGCTGCCTTCAACTATGCCAATGCCTTGCGTGCGTTGAAGGCGGAATACGGGCGGTAGGGCACGATCCGGAAAAGTGGAAACCGGTTTTCCGAAAAGATCATGCTCAAACAAAAAGATAAGATCATCATGCGATTCTATTCAATCGCATCATGATCTGGGGCAGAGCACGCCGCTTTCCCGGTTCTCGGGACAGCCTCGCTCCACGATCTACCGATGCCGCTTGTCCGGCTGCGCCCCGCTTGCCGGCTTTCGCGCTTCGGCAAGTTCGGCCGCGGTCATCTGCTTCGCCGACATGTCCCGGTTGTTCGCCGCCCCCGGATAGCCCGCCGTCGCGGCTAGATCGAACAGGGTGTAGGCGCGCACCATGTCCCTGGCGACGCCCTCACCCTTTGCGTACATGGCGCCGAGATTGTTTTCGGCTTCGGCGTTACCCTGCACGGCGGCCTTGCGCAGCCAGTCCGCAGCCTTGAGATGGTCCTGCGGCAGGCCCTTGCCGGTGTTGTAGCGGTTGCCCACCGTGTTCTGGGCTTGGGGCAGGCCCTGTTCGGCGGCCTTGAGATACCAGTGCACCGCCTCGGCGTCGCTCTGCGCCACGCCCTGGCCCTGCGCATACATCACGGCGAGATTGTGCTGCGCCAGCGCATAGTCCTGCGCCACCGCCTGGCGATACCAGCCGAGCGCCGCGGCAAAATCCTGCGGTACGCCTTTGCCGTTCGCGTACATGTCACCGAGATTGTTCTGCGCCCGCGCGTCGCCCTGCGCGGCGGCCTTGCCGTACCAGTTCAGCGCCTCGGCGGCGTTCGGCGCCACGCCGGTGCCATCCGAATACAGGATGCCGAGATCATACTGGGCGTCGACGTCGCCCTGCTCCGCAGCCTTGCGAAACCAGGCCGCCGCCTCGGTCACGTTGCTGGCGACGCCGCGGCCCTGGAAATACAGCGCGCCGAGATTGTATTGCGCGGCAGCATGGCCGTGTTCGGCGGCCTTGCGAAACCAGCCCGCCGCCTGCGCGACGTCCTGCGCCACGCCGCGGCCCTCGATGTAAGCACTGCCGAGATTGAACTCGGCATCGGCATCGCCCTGTTCGGCGGCCTTGCGCGCCCACTTTACCGCCTCGGCATCGTCCTGCGCGACGCCGCGGCCATCCGCGTACATGTCGGCGAGCCGGGACTGCGCCGGCGCACTGCCGCGATCGGCCAGCTCACGCAGAATGCGCAACTCGGTCGCATAGTCGCGCCTCGCTTCGGCAGCCGCGGCATCCTCGAGCGAACCCGCCGCCACCGGCGCAGCAAGGCCCACCATCAGGATGACGGCGGCAACGGCGTGCTTGAATGTGGGAATCATCTGGGTGCTGAGCCTAACCGACGCGACGGCGATTCCAAGCCCCGGGGCGGGCTACTCTCGATCCGCGCTGCCAACCGTCAATTGGTCGGCGCCGATCGGCATCGGGTTCACCGCGTCCAGCGGCGATCGCGATCGCATATTGCTGACGATCTCGTTGCGAAATTCATCTCGGTTGCGTGGATGGAAACGGCGCTTTTAGATTGCAAATTCCGCTTAACCATCGGCTAACCATTGCATGTACTTCACAGCGATTAATGGTTAAATATTCGTGCCACGCCGACGGAATCGCGCCATCCGTCATCACCATTCGAGCTCGGCGGCGTCGCCCTGGGGCTCTGCCTCCGACTTTCTGAACAATTTGTGCACCGGCGAGCCGTCATTCCGGGTCGTCCGGCTGGAGATATTGATGTCCGACATTGGGTCCGGTTGGTTTCGCCGCAAGCCTGCGACCGCGTCGCGAACTGCGGAGAAGCCGAGGCGCCCTCGTCGCATCGGCATCATGGCGCTCGAACCGCGCATGATGTACGACGGCGCGGCCGCGGCGACGGTCGCCACGGCGGCGCAGGTATCCCACGACGGCGCAGCCGATCACGCCGGCGCTGCCGCTCCCGACAAGCCGACGGTGGCCGTCACCACCAACACCGGCGCCGACTCGCAGGCTGCGGCGGCCGACACCAAGACGCCGGCCCAATCGCCCAACGTGCAGACATCGCCGCCACCGGCGGGCGTCGACAGCAGCAAGACCACCTCGTCGCTCGATGCCAGCAGCACCACTGCGCCGCCCAGCGGCGGCACGTCCCGCGACGTGGTGTTCATCGATCCGCAGAGCAGCGACCTGATGGGCCTCTATGACGGCGCCAAGCCCGGCGATCTCGTCTTCGTGCTCGACCCCAGCAGGGACGGCGTGCAGCAGATCGCGGATATCCTGGCGGCGCAGGATCTCCACGACCTCGACGCCATTCACATCGTCTCGCATGGCATGGAGGCGGAGGTTAAGCTCGGCACCACGGTCCTGACCGACGGCAATCTCGCCGACCATGCCGAAGCCCTTGCCGCGATCGGCAAGGCGCTCAAATCAGGCGGCGATCTCCTGTTCTATGGCTGCGATGTCGCCGCCGGCAGCGACGGCCAGCAGTTGATCAAGGACATCGCGCGCCTGACCGGCGCCGTCGTCGCCGCCTCGACCAACGAAACCGGCAGCAGCGATCTCGGCGGCGACTGGAAGCTGGAGGCCTCGACCGGGGCGATCACGGCGACGACACCATTCACCGACACCGCGCTGGCGAATTATGAGGGACTGCTGTCCGCCGCCTGGACCGTGCAGGGCACCAGTCCATTTCCGTCCCTGCAATTCGGCGCCCGCATCGTCAGCGCCGATTTCAACAACGACGGCAAGCTCGACATCCTCTATCAGACCAGCAACGTGGCCGATGCCGGCATTCACCTCGCGCTGGGCAACGGCAACGGCACGTTCCAGACGCCGATCGACAAGCCGGACGGAGCGGCCTTCATATCGGGCCCGCTGAACGGTGTCGACTTCAACAGCGTCACCAATCTGGCGACGGTCTTCACCGCCGACCTCAATGGCGACGGCAAGACCGATCTCGTCCTGAATCCGGGCGGCAACACCGTTCCCACCGTCTACCGGAACACCGGCTCGGGATTCACCGCGGTGACGAGTCCGTTTCCGAGCCAGCAGTTCACCGGGCGCTTCGTGTTCGGCGACTTCAACAACGATGGCTACATCGATGTGTTGAATCAGACCGGCAATGTCAGCGGCACCAACATCACGCTCTACGTCAACAAGGCCGACGGCACCATCGGGTTCAACGCGATCGCCGAGCCGACCGCCGCCGCGTTTTCGAGCGGCCCGCTGTCGGGCATCGCGTTCACCCAGGTGGTCTCCTCGGCGGTCTACGCGGCCGATCTCAATGGTGATGGCAAGGTCGACATCATCGACGCCCAGGGCGCCAGCGGCGGTACGCCGCTGGCGCCGCTGGTCTATCAAAACAACGGACCCGGCTTCACTGCTATCGCCAGCCCGTTTCAGGGACAGTCCTTCACCGGGCATTTCGTTTTCGGCGACTTCAATTCCGATGGTTACATCGATGTGTTGAATCAGAGCAGTGACAGCAATGGCGCAACCAGCGGTGGCACGCTGGTTTCCGGCAGCGGCATCGTGCTCTACCTCAACAACGGCACCGGCAGCATTGCGTTCACCGCCATCGCCAAGCCGAGCGGCGCGGCCTTTACCTCGGGGCCGATGAACGGCGTCGATTTCACCACCATCAACTACCAGACCGAACTGGTCGGTGACTGGGACAAGGACGGCGACGTGGATCTGCTCGACTCGCAGAACACCACAAACCGGTACATCACCCAGGGCGCCACCGGCAACGTCAACGGCCACCCGCCGCATATCACCTCGTCGTCGCCGGCCGATAATTCGACCGGCGCGTCGCCGAATACCAACATCACGCTGACCTTCGATGAAGCTGTCAGCGAGGGCACGACCGGCAACATCTATATCGTGCGCACTTCAGACAATACGATCGTCGAAACCATTCCGATCGGCGATGCGCGCATCAGCGGCTCCGGCACCACCTGGACCATCAACCCGAACACGACCCTGGCTGGCAACACCGACTACGCCGTCAGGATCGATGCCAGGACCTTCCACAACAGCGACGGCGCGGTGTTTTTCGGAATCAACGACAATACCACGCTGAATTTCAAGACCAATGCGCCGCCGGTGCTGGCGCTGACCGGCAGCGGCACGCCGACTTATACCGAGCAGGGCACCGCGGCACTGCCGCTGGCCGGCAGCCTGCATGTTACCGCGACCGACGATGGCACTACGCTGGCCGGAGCCACGATCACGCTTGGCAATTCATTGTCCGGGGATGCGCTTTCGATCAGCGGCACCCTGCCGACGGGGATCACGATCGACGCCGTTCATTCGACGGCGACGTCGCTGGTGCTCATGGGCACGGCGAATCTCGCCAGCTATGAGGCGGCATTCGAGCAGGTGGCGTTCTCGAGCACCAGCGACAACCCGACCAATTATGGAGCCAACACGTCGCGCACCGTCAGCTTCACGGTGACCGACGGCGCTGTCGACCAGCAATGTCGTGTCGACCACGCTCAATGTTGCCGCCGTCAACGATGCGCCTGTCATCACTGTTCCGACGACCCAGTCGATCAATGAGGATACGCTGCAATCGATTACCGGTCTCACGATCAGCGACCCCGATGCGGATCCGGTCGATCACGTCGGGAATACAGCCACCAACCAAAATCTCATCGTGGCGCTCGTGGCTGCGCATGGGACGATGACGGTCGGCAGCGTTGCCGACGGAAGCGTCGTGGGCAGCGGGACGTCGGCGGTCACGCTGACCGGGACCCAGGCCTCGATCAATGCCGCATTGGCTGCCCTCAAATATCAGGGGAATTCGAACTTCAACGGCAGTGATAGCATCACGGTGACCGCAAACGATCAGGGCAACGCCGGCACGGGCGGCGCGCAGCAGGTGACGAGTTCGTTCAATGTCACGGTGAATGCGGTGAACGATGCGCCGGTGGCGTCGGGCACCGCCACATTGGCGGCGATCAACGAAGACACGACGTCTCCGACCGGAGCGACGGTGACGTCGCTGTTCAGCGGCAATTTCTCCGATACCACGGACACCGTGCCTGGCGGATCGAGCGCCAACACGTTCGCGGGGATCGCGATCAGCGGCTACACGGTCGATGCGACCAAGGGCGCCTGGCAGGTTTCGACCAACGGCGGCACAAGCTGGACGGCGCTGAGCAGCGCGACGACCGCAACGGCAATCACGCTGAACTCGGCGGACATGCTACGGTTCGTGCCGGCCGCAAACTACAACGGCGCGGCGACGGCGCTGAGCGCCAACCTGATCGAGAGCGGGCAGGCGATCAGCAGCGGCGGGACGCTCAATTTGACCGGCGCGACCGGTGGCACGACGCATATCTCGTCGGCGACGGTGGCGCTGAGTGAGACCATCAACCCGGTGAACGATGCTCCGGTGGCGTCGGGCAGCGCCACATTGGCGGCGGTCAACGAGGACGCGACGTCCCCGACCGGAGCGACGGTGACGTCGCTGTTCAGCGGCAATTTCTCCGATTCCACGGACGTGGTGGCCGGCGGATCGAGCGCCAACACGTTCGCCGGCATCGCCGTCAGCAGCTACACGGTCGATGCGACCAAGGGCGCCTGGCAGGTTTCGACGAACGGCGGCACGAGCTGGACGGCGCTGGGCGCGGCGACGACGGCCACGGCAATCACGCTGAACTCGGCAGACATGCTACGGTTCATACCGGCGGCGAACTACAACGGCGTGGCGACGGCGCTGAGCGCCAACCTGATCGAGAGCGGGCAGGCGATCACCAGCGGCGCGACGCTCGACCTGACCGGCACGACCGGCGGCACGACGCATATCTCGTCGGCGACGGTGGCGCTGAGCGAGACCATCAACCCGGTGAACGATGCGCCGGTGGCGTCGGGTGGCGCCACGTTGGCGGCGATCAACGAGGATACGACGTCTCCGACCGGAGCGACGGTGACGTCGCTGTTCAGCGGCAACTTCTCCGATTCCACGGACGTGGTGTCCGGCGGCTCGAGCGCCAACACGTTCGCCGGCATCGCCGTCAGCAGCTACACGGTCGATGCGACCAAGGGCGCCTGGCAGGTTTCGACCAACGGCGGCACGAACTGGACGGCGCTCGGCGCCGCGACGACGACCACCGCGCTGACGCTGAATGGGACCGACCTGCTGCGCTTCGTGCCGGCGGCGAACTACAACGGCGCGGCGACGGCGCTGAGCGCCAACCTGATCGAGAGCGGGCAGGCGATCACCAGCGGCGCGACGCTTAACCTGACCGGCGCGACCGGCGGCACGACGCATATCTCGACCGCGACGGTGGCGCTGAGCGAGACCATCAACCCGGTGAACGATGCGCCGGTGGCGTCGGGCAGCGCCACATTGGCGGCGATCAACGAGGATACGACGTCTCCGACCGGAGCGACGGTGACGTCGCTGTTCAGCGGCAATTTCTCCGATACCACCGACACCGTGTCCGGCGGATCGAGCGCCAACACGTTCGCGGGGATCGCCGTCAGCAGCTACACGGCGGACGCCAGGGGGGCGTGGCAGGTTTCGACCGACGGCGGCGCCAGCTGGACCGCACTGGCCAATGCGACGGCGGCAACGGCGATCACGCTGAACGGGTCGGACATGCTCCGCTTCGTGCCGGCGGCGAACTACAACGGCGCGGCGACGGCGCTCGGCGCCAACCTGATCGAGAGCGGCCAGGCCATCGGCAGCGGCGCGACGCTCGACCTGAGCGTGGCCGGAACGACCGGCGGCGCGACTCATATTTCGTCCGCGACGGTGGCGCTGGGCGAGACCATCACGGCGGTGAACGACGCCCCGGTGGTGGTGCCTCCGACGTCGGTCTCGGCCACGACGATTCTGGAAGACACCCCGAGCACCAGCGGGGACACTATCTCCTCGCTGGTCGGCGCCAGCTTCTCCGACACCGCTGACCAGGTGACGGGCGGCTCGTCGGCCAACGCGCTCGCCGGCGTCGCCGTCACCGGCGATGCCGCCACCGCCGCTCAAGGCAAGTGGCAGTGGCTGAACGGCGCGACCTGGACCGACATCCCGACCGGCGTTTCCGATTCCAGCGCCTTGATCCTGGCGGCCGGCACCGCGGTGCGGTTCAATCCGGCCGCCGACTTCAACGGCACCCCGGGCTCGCTGACTGTCCACCTGATCGACAATTCGCAAGGCGCGGTCAGCTCGGGCGGCAGCGTCGATCTGACCAGCGCCGGCACCGGCGGCGTCACCCGGTACAGCACCGGTACGGTGACCATCGGTGACAGCGTCACCGCCGTGAACGACGCGCCGGTGGCGACCGGGACCGCTTCGCTTGCGGCGATCGACGAGGACACGCCGGCTCCGGCGGGCGCGACGGTGAGCGCGTTGTTCGGCGGCAATTTCTCCGATGCCGCGGACGCGGTGTCGGGCGGTTCGAGCGCCGGCACCTTTGCCGGGATCGCGATCAGCAGCTACACGGCCGATGCCAGGGGGCTGTGGCAATATTCGACCGACGGCGGCGCGCACTGGACGGCGCTGGGCAACGCGACGACCGCATCGGCGATCACGCTGAACGCGGCGGACATGCTGAGCTTCCTGCCGGCGGCGAACTACAATGGCGCCGCGACGGCGCTCGGCGCCAACCTGATCGAGAGCGGCCAGACCATCAGCAGCGGCGCGACGCTCAACCTGACCGGGGCGACCGGCGGCGCGACCGATATTTCGTCCGCGACGGTGGCGTTGAGCGAGACCATCACGGCGGTGAACGATGCCCCGGTGGTGGTGCCGCCGACGTCGGTCTCCATCGAGACGATTTTGCGAGGATACCCCGAGCGCGACCGGGAGCGCGGTCTCCGCGCTGGTCGGCGCAAGCTTCTCCGATGCCACCGACCAGGTGACGGGCGGCTCATCGGCCAACACGCTGGCCGGCGTCGCCGTCACCGGCGATGCCGCCACCGCGGCGCAGGGCACCTGGCAATGGCTGAACGGCGCCACATGGACCGACATCTCGACCGGCGTCTCCGATTCCAGCGCCTTGATCCTGGCAGCCGGCACCGCCGTGCGCTTCAATCCGGCCGCCGATTTCAACGGCACGCCGGGCTCGCTGACCGTGCACCTGATCGACAACTCGCAAGGCCCGGTCACGTCGGGCGACAGCGCCGATCTGACCACCGCCGGCAGCGGCGGCATCACCCGGTACTCTACCGGCACTGTGACCATCGGCGAGAGCGTCACCGCCGTGGACGACGCGCCAGTCGATCATGTGCCGGGCCCACAGAGCGTGGTCCAGAACCAGACGCTGGTCTTCAGCGGCCCGAACGCCATCAGCATCACCGACGTCGACGCCAATGGCGCCGATGTCACGGTGACGCTGGCTGTCGGCAGCAACGGCACGCTGACGCTCTCCGACGTCACCGGGCTGACCTTCACAACCGGCGACGGCCTGAACGATGCCACGATGACGTTCTCGGGCAACCTGACCGCCATCAACGCGGCCCTCGCTGGCCTGAGCTACACCGGATCCGCCATAGGTCCCGACACGCTCACCGTCACCGCCAACGACAACGGCCACTCCGGCGTCAATCCCGCGGGAGACGTGGTCGCGACCGTCGCCATCACGGTGCAGCAGCCGCTCACCCTCGACCTCGACGGGGACAATTCGACCGCTTCCGGCAACGATTACGCGGCGCTGGTGACGGCGCCCGGCGTTCCCGTCGCCATTGCCGATATCGATACCACCATCACCAGCGCGACCAACAGCCCGATCGTTTCGGCGACGGTGTCGATCACAGCGGGTACCTACCAGTCCGCAGAGGACGTGCTGGCCTTCACCAACAGTGACCCGACGCTGTTCGGCGACGTTACGGAGTTGAGCAACACCGCAGGCGTGCTGACGCTGACCGGGACCACCGCGACCTACACGCAGTGGCAGAATGCGCTCCACGCGGTGACCTATGCCGACACCTCGGCCACGCCGAACACTTTGAATCGCACCATCGACGTCGCAGTGACCGACGCCACCAGCAGCATCAGCCTGACCGCGGTCACCACCGTCTATTTCCACACCCTCGATCTCGACTCGACCGCCGCCGGCACCGGCCATACCGCGACATTCACCGAGCTTGACCTGTCCCCGGCCCGGATCGGCAATCCGGCCACCACGCCGATCTCGGGGATCACCATCACGGACGCCGACGGCGCCAGCGTCGCCTCCGCAACGGTCACCTTGACGGATGCGGTCACCGGCCAGGACTTCGTGACAGTTGGCGGCGCGAGCGGCAACACCGGTACGCTCGCCAGCGGCATCGACTGGAGCATTGCCGACACCTCCGGCGTCGACAACAAGATCACGGTCACGTTCACGACGCATTCCGGATCATCGCCGTCGGTCGCGGACTACGAGGCGGCGCTGCAACAGGTCGGCTACAGCGACAACAGCTTCAATCCCAATACGACCGACCGCCACTTCACCGTGGCGGTGGCCGACAGCAGCGGCGCGCTCACCAACACGGCCGTAGCGACGATCCACGTCGTGTCGGTCAACGAAGCGCCGACGATCAATACGGCCGCGGTCAATCAGACGATGGCGGAGACCGATGCGGCGCTGGTTGCGTCCGGCACGGTCGGCTTCAGCGATGTGGACAATGGCGACACGCCTTCCGCCACGGTTACCGGCCAGACGGTTTCGACCAGCGGCATCACCCTGACCGCCGGGCAGATCTCGGCGCTGGAGAATGCGTTCACCATCGACGCCGCGGGCAATTGGTCCTTCAACGTGGCTTCGCCGGACTTCCTGGCAGCCGGGCAATCGATGACCCTGACGTCGACGGTGACGGTCGACGATCACCACGGCGGCACGACGACCCAGGACGAGATCATCACCATCACCGGAAGCGACGACGCCCCGGCGATCAATTCGGCCGCGGTCAACCAGACCATCGCGGAGACCGATGCGGCGCTCACCACGTCCGGCACGGTCGGCTTCAGCGATGTAGACACCGGCGACACGCCGTCCGCGACGGTCACCGCGCAAACCGTCACCTCCGGCGGGATCACGCTGACGAATGCACAGATCGACGCGCTGAAGAACGCATTCACCATCGACCCCGCAGGCACCTGGTCCTTCAATCTGGCATCGCCGGACTTTCCTGGCCTTCGGCCAGTCGATGACCCTGACCTCGACGGTGACCGTCGACGATCACCATAACGGCACCACCACCCAGGACGAGATCATCACCATCACCGGCACCGACGACGCCCCGATGATCAACTCGGCCGCGGTCAATCAGACCATCGCGGAGACCGATGCGGCGCTCACCGCGTCCGGCACGGTCGGCTTCAGCGATGTGGACACCGGCGACACGCCGTCCGCGACGGTCACCGCGCAAACCGTCACCTCCGGCGGGATCACGCTGACGAATGCACAGATCGACACGCTGAAGAACGCATTCACCATCGACCCCGCAGGCACCTGGTCCTTCAATCTGGCATCGCCGGACTTTCTGGCCTTCGGCCAGTCGATGACCCTGACCTCGACGGTGACCGTCGACGATCACCATAACGGCACCACCACCCAGGACGAGATCATCACCATCACCGGCACCGACGACGCCCCGATGATCAACTCGGCCGCGGTCAACCAGACCATTGCGGAGAGCGATGCGGCGCTCGCTGCGTCCGGGTCGGTCAGCTTCAGCGATGTGGACACCGGCGACACGCCGTCCGCGACGGTAACGGGCAAACGTCACCGCGGCGGGATCACGCTGACGGGTGCACAGATCGACGCGCTGAAGAACGCATTCACGATCGATACCGCGGGGAATTGGTCCTTCAATCTGGCATCGCCGGACTTTCTGGCCTTCGGCCAGTCGATGACCCTGACCTCGACGGTGACCGTCGACGATCACCATAACGGCACCACCACCCAGGACGAGATCATCACCATCACCGGCACCGACGACGCCCCGATGATCAACTCGGCCGCGGTCAATCAGACCATTGCGGAGACCGATGCGGCGCTCGCTGCGTCCGGGTCGGTCAGCTTCAGCGATGTCGACACCGGCGACACGCCGTCCGCGACGGTCACCGCGCAAACCGTCACCTCCGGCGGGATCACGCTGACGAATGCACAGATCGACACGCTGAAGAACGCTTTCACCATCGACCCCGCAGGCACCTGGTCCTTCAATCTGGCATCGCCGGACTTTCTGGGTGCCGGGCAATCGATGACCCTGACCTCGACGGTGACCGTCGACGATCACCATAACGGCACCACCACCCAGGACGAGATCATCACCATCACCGGCACCGACGACGCTCCGATGATCAACTCGGCCGCGGTCAACCAGACCATTGCGGAGACCGATGCGGCGCTCGCTGCGTCCGGGTCGGTCAGCTTCAGCGATGTGGACACCGGCGACACGCCGGCCGCTACGCTAACCGGGCAATCGGTGACGGCGAGCGGGATCACGCTGACGGGTGCACAGATCGCGGCGCTGGAGAATGCGTTCACGATCGACACCGCGGGCAATTGGTCGTTCAACCTGGCGTCGCCCGACTTCCTGGCCGCCGGGCAATCGATGACCCTGACGTCGACGGTGACCGTCAACGACCACCACGGCGGCACGGTGACCCAGGACGAGATCATCACCATCACCGGCACCGACGACGCGCCGACGATCAACTCGGCCGCGGTCAACCAGACGATCGCGGAGACCGATGCCACGCTCACCGCGTCCGGCACGGTCAGCTTCAGCGATGCGGACACCGGCGATACGCCGGCCTTGTCGCTGACGACGCAAAGCGTCACTTCCAGCGGGATCACGCTGACCGGCACCGAGACCACGGCGCTCGAGAATGCGTTCACGATCGACGCCGGGGGACATTGGACGTTCAATCTGGCGTCGCCGGACTTTCTGGGCGCCGGGCAATCGATGACGCTGACGTCGACCGTGACCGTCGACGACCACCACGGCGGCACCACGATCCAGGACGAGATCGTCACCATTACCGGCAGCAACGACGCGCCGGTGCTCGCCAACGTGGCGGCCTCGGCGGCCTACCCGCCGGGCTCCCTGCCGGTAGTTCTGTCTCCGGGCCTGACGATCTCCGATGTCGACAACACGACTCTCTCCGGCGCCACGGTGACGATCAGCAGCGCCACCACCTTCCTCGGCGACCAGCTTGGCGTGAACCTCCCCACGTTAGGCGGCGTCTTTGTCGGGACTAGCATTTCCGCGACTTACAATCCGGCCAATGCGACACTGACCCTCACAGGGGCGGACACGCTGGCGAATTACGAGCAGGTGCTTGAGCATGTCACCTTCAGTTCGAACAACGCCACGCCGACCAACGGCGGCCTTGGCGCGACCCGGACGATCGAGTGGCAGGTCAACGACGGCTCCAGCACGAACAATCTCAGCGCCGTCAGCGCGGCCACGGAAACCGTGATCCACTTGCACACCCTGGATCTCGACACCACCGCCGCCGGCTTCGACTCAACGACGACCTACACCGAGCACGGTTCGCCGCTGCCGATCGTCAACAACAATGACGCCATCGCGGATCCCGACAGCAATTCGATGACCTCGGCGATCGTGACCCTGACCAATGCCCAGGCCGGCGATCAACTCGCCCTGGGCACGCTGCCGTCGACGATCCACGGCACGGTCGATACCAGCCATTCCGGCGAGATCATCGTGACCCTGTCGCCGGTCGGCTCGTCCGCATCCACGGCCGACTACCGGGCGGCGCTGCAGCAGGTGCTTTACAGCAGCACGAGCAGTAACATTGATGTCACGCCCCGCAACGTCACGGTCGTGGTCACCGACAGCCTTCACGTCCAGACCAACGCGGCGGTTGTGACGATATCGCTCATTCCCGTGAACGATCCACCGACGGTCGACGCGCACGGCGGCTCGCTCAGCTATACCGAAAACGACGCGCCGACCGCGATCGATCCGCTGTTCACCCTCACCGATCCGGACAGCGCCAACATCAACAGCGCCACGGTGCAGATCACCGGCAATTTCCACGCCGGCGAGGATGTGCTCGGCTTCACCAGCCAGAACGGCATTACCGGCAGCTACGACGCCGCCACCGGCCTGCTGACCCTGAGCGGAGCGTCGAGCATCGGCAACTACGAAGCCGCGCTCGAAATCCGTCACCTATTTCAACTCCAGCGACAATCCTTCGGCGCAGACCAGGACCATCAGCTTCCAGGCCGTCGATGACGGCGGAGCCCCGAGCTCCGTCACCACCGCGACCGTGTCGGTCGACCCCGGTGGATGACGCTCCGGTCATCGCCGGGCTTGCCGCCAATCCCGGCTTCACCGAAAAAGGCAGCGCGGTCGCGCTCGCGTCGGGCGTCGTCGACACCGACGTGGACTCGACGCTGCTCACCGGCGCGAAAGTGGCGATCACCGGTGGCTTTGTCGCCGGCGATACGCTCAACGTCGACACCACCGGCACCGCGGTGACGGCGACCTACGACGGCACCACCGGCGTGCTGACCCTGACCGGCCTCGATACGGCGATCGATTACCAGCACGTGCTGGCCTCGGTCACCTTCTCGACGCCGAGCGACAACCCGAGCAATTTCGGCGCGGCGCCGACGCGCGACATCACCTGGTCGGTCACCGACCTCGACCAGACCAGCCCGGCGCATACCAATGCGACCGCAACGGCGACCACGCACATCGCCATCACGGCGATCAACGACGCGCCGGTCGTTACCGCGGGCAATACCCTGGACTTCAACGCCAACACCGGCCAGCGGAACCGCGGTCGATCCGGCAATCCGTGCTGCACGACGTCGACAGCCTGACGCTGGCGAGCGCCACGGTCGCGATCGGCACCGGGTTCGATGTCCGCCCATGACAGCCTTGGTTTCGTCAACCAGCACGGCATCACCGGCCAGTATGACAGCGCCACCGGGGTGCTGACGCATGAGCGGCGTCGCATCGGTCGCCGATTATCAGGCGGCGCTGGCCAGCGTCACCTTCAATACGAACACGCTGCAAGCAGGCACGCGCACCATTGCCTGGACCGTCGACGACGGCAGCGCGCGTGTCGGGCACAGAGCGCGGCGGTGCGTCGACGTTGAACGTGACGCGCCGTCGTCACCCCGGTGCACGTGTTCAGCGACAACCATGGAACCGTCACCCCGACGCCGAATACAACGCCGGCGTCGCTGGTGGTGGACGACGGCCCAGCGCTTTGCTGGTTTTCGCCGGCAGCGGTCGACGACGCAGTCGTCGGTGGCACCGGCGGCTCCGGCTTCTATGTGGTGCACACCGATCCGGTACTGACCACCGCTTCGGACGCCACCGTGCAGATCAACCTGGCGCTGGCGTCGCTGGAAGCACCGCTCGGCGGCGATGTCGTCTACGTGACGGCACGCCAGGCCAATGGCGATCCGCTGCCGGACTGGCTGAAGTTCGATCCGGCCACCGGCAAGTTCGCCGGCCTGCCGCCCGACAACGCGGTGGCGAGCATCGCGCCCGACCAGTCCGACAGCAGCATCGTCACCGGCGCGCTGCCGCCGAATCCGGATCTCGGCACCGGGCCGAACGGCAACCCGCTGTCGGCACCGCAGACCATCACCATCGAGGTGCTGGTGAGGGATTCCAGGGGCAATGTCGCGGTGACCACTTTCACCATCGATCTGCGGACCCATACCGCCGGCAAGCAGGGCTGGAACATGCGGCCTTATGGCGCCGAACGTCATGCGGCGCTGACCACGATGTCACCCGAACTCGCCGCCATCGAGGCCGCGGTGCGTCATGCGGCGCGGCCATTCGAGCCGTTCGCCTTGCGCGGCATGCCGACCCGGCATGGCGAGGCCATCTCGATCGGCCATCGTGAAATCGCGCCGGCCGGTCGCGCCGGCCTGACCGAGCAGATGGGCGCGATCGGCTGGCGGTCGATGGCGGCTCAGCGCAACGCGCTGCTCGCCAGCCTGCGGCACGGGCGCTGAGGGCGCAGCAGCGCAAGATCGGCGGCCATCTCATGGACCGCTGCGGTGATGGGACCGCCATCCGCCCGGTCGCGCCGGGACCGTCGGCTCTGCCGATCCTGCGCGCTATTCGGTTGGGTCCGGCGGGGCTGTGACTTGACCTGCCGGCACATCGGCCGACGGCATGATGCAGGCGTCGAAGTCGGAGCCGGAAGGTGTGGCTTTTTCGGTGACCACGAGTTCGTCCCCGGGAGTGAACGTGCCGACCTCGATATCCCGGTTCGGCAGCATCACGGTCGCCCTGTCGTCGACGTAGACCAGCACAGGAGCCATCAGCCAGGCATCGGAAGCGCGGTTGCGCGCACAATCAATCGCCGCACGCGTCCATGCCTTGAGCTGGCGATAATAGGGTTCACTTCGCCAGGCGGATGGAAAGGCGGGATCGACATGCACGGCAAGGCGTCTTGCCGGATGATCGTAAACCAGCACCATCTTCGCGGTGGTGGGGTGCCACTCGGCGCCAAGGTCGGGATTGATCAACCAGTTGCAATGAAACGAGCGGCAGGAGCCTGGGCGGGTATCGTAGATGGTGCAGCCGTCCCGTCCAGCCGTGCAATGAAAGCACCAGCGGCCTGCCGGCTTATCGAGCTCTTCGATCCGCAATACCTTGCAGCACAGCGCGCACGATCCGCAAAACCGTCCCGGCGCCGCAACAATGGATTCCGCCATCTCACCGACTGCCGACTCATCAAGAGACTGTCTTCACCGCCACCAGTTTAAAGGTAAACGCAAGGAACATAACCCCCGAGGCGTTCGAGGCAGGCTTGCCGCCCGAGACCGTTTCCAGTTCGTCCGTGCGCAGCTCGCGTGCCTGGTTCGCCGTGTCGCGTTCAACGGGCTTGGTCATAGCACGTGCTCCCTGGGATGTGCGTGTGAGGAACCTTCGAAGCCCAGTTTTGCGCGGATCCGCCTGCATTACCGTGACACACATCACGTTCGGCCCGTGATGGGTGGAGGACCCGCAACGACAGCCGTTTATTTTTGCCGCGCCGATCGATCGCAGCACCGCCGCGCTCCGGCCAGCCATTGCTCTTCAGCCCGGCGGATTGCTGCGCAAAGTCATTTGCCGGATGGCGAGGGCAGATATTTGAGCATTCGCGGCAAAAGCGACTTCAGGATCACGTCCTTGCCGCCACCGCCGCGCGCGGGATGGCCGAGTTCGCCGCCCAACGCCAGATGGCTGTATCCGTGGACCATCGACCAGACCGCCATCAGCAACCCCTGCGCATCAGGATCAAGCGCGCCATCCGATGCCGTGCCGGTAGCGGCGCGGATGGCGTCTTCGAGGATGCGAAAGGAGGCCTGGGAGACCCGGACGAACTCCGCATTGCCGTGGTCATGCTTGTCGGCCCGGAACATCAGCTGGAAACGCGCCGGATATTTCAGCGCGAACCGGACGTAAGCGGCACCCTGTTCGGTGAGACGTTGCGCGGGATCGCTGCCTCCCCGCTTGTCCGCGGCCGCCAGCGCCGCCGCAAAATCGCGAAAGCCGAGCAGCGCCACTTCCGTGAGCAACCCCCTGGCGTCATTGAAATGATGCGACGGGGCAGCCGGCGACACCCCGACGCGGCGCGCCGCTTCGCGCAGCGTAAAGCCGTCCACGCCGCGCTCGGCGATGATCGCTTCCGCCGCGGCGACCAGTTCGCGGCGAAGGTCTCCGTGGTGATAGGTCTTCCTGGCCGGCCGTTTTCCGGCGCGCCTTCGCGGTTTCATCTTGACACTGTTCAAATCCAATCCTATTCTCAACTGAACGGTGTTAAGATTATAGCGTGAAAGCTCATGCGTGGAAAGTATCCGGTTCGAATCGGCCTGGCGATCATGACCGTTCTGGCGGCCGGCGTGGCGCTTTATTCGCTGCGCTATTACGGCGCGCTGACGCACCATTGGCTCGCCGTGGACCCGAAAATCCGCGCCGTCATCGAGGGGGTGCCGCTGCAGGCGCTGACGCACATGCTGATCGCGCCCATCGCCCTTGCGCTCGGCCCGTTGCAGTTCCTACCGGGCCTTCGCGCCCGATATCCGCAGGCGCATCGCTGGTCGGGCCGGGTCTATGTCGCCGCCTGCGCGGTCGCCGGAACCGGGGCGCTGGCCACCGCGCCCTTTGCATCCGGCGGCCCGGTCGCCGGCCTCGGTTTCGGGATATTGGCGGTGCTGTGGACCGGCACCACGCTCGGCGCCTGGCGCGCCGCCGTGCAGCGTCAATTCGCGCTGCATCGCCTGCTGATGCGCTTCAGCTACGCGATGACGTTCGGCGCGGTGACCTTGCGGCTGCAAATTCCGATCGGGCTGGCGCTGGGATTCCCGGACTATTCGGCGATGTCGGTATGGCTCGCCTACACCTCATGGATTCCGAACCTGATCGTGGTGGCGCTCTATTCGCTGGCGCAGGCATGGCGTCGTCCGGTGGCTATTGCGGCGTAGTCGACTCTCCCCGCGCGGCCCCGGCGTTGCGGGTGACGAAAGTCGTCGGCCACAGTGCCGAAATGACCTGCGCACAAGCCGTCAAAAAGCCATATGCAATCACCCTGCCGCACGCGGGGGGAGGTTCAGTTTCTACTTCGCCGCGCCGATCGACCGCAGCACCGCTTCGCTCGGCCAGCAATCCACCTTCAGCCCCGCCGATTTCTGGTAGGCGCCGAGCGCGGCGCGGGTCTTCATGCCGGCCTTGCCGTCCACCTTGTCGTCATAGAAGCGCAGCCGGGTCAGGCCGCGCTGCATGGTTTCGACATCGGCGGTGCGCAACTGCTTCGACGCCGACCACGGCGTCGCGAACGGCTGCGGCGATCACCATGCGGTCGCTGAGATGGCCGACGAACAGGACATAGAGATCGGAGAAATTGTATTCCTTGATGACGAAGTAGTTCTTGGTGGTGAGGAACGCCGGCCCGTAGATGCCTTCCGGCTGCAGCAGCGAGGCCGGCTGCGCCTGCTCGGCGGCGCTGAGCTTTTGCCCGCGGACCGGGACGAAGCCGGCGCGCAGCCAGTCGCCGATCGGTTTTGTCACTTCGGCAACGCCCTCCGTGCAGTCGACATTGGCCGGCGCCGTCACCTCGTAGGCCCAGCGCAGCCCCGGCTGCCAGCCCTTGTTGACCAGCTGCTGCGCGGCGGAGGCCAGCGCGTCCGGCACCGAGGTCCAGATGTTGACATGGCCGTCGCCGTCCATGTCGACGCCGTGCTTGTAGAACTCCGACGGCAAAAATTGCGTCAGCCCGGTGGCGCCGGCCCACGACGCGCGCATGTCCTTGCGCGTCACGTCGCCCTCGCCCAGGATCTTCAGCGCCAGGATGAATTCGTTGCGGTACGTGTCCTTGCGGCGGCCGACCCAGGCCTGGGTCGCCAGCACGCGCAGCGCGTCGTAGGGCAGCGTGTAGCGCCCAAAATCGGTCTCGCGGCCCCAGATCGCCAGGATCACGGTCGGCGGCACGCCGAATTTCCGTTCGATCGCATCGAGCGTGGCGCGATGCTTCGCCATCAGCCGCTGGCCCTCGGTCGGCGAGCCGCGCGAGCGAGGCTTCCTTGATGTAATCGGCCGGCACCTGCACGAACTCGGCCTGCGCCGGCGCGCCGGTGGCCGGCCGGCCGGGCAGCAGCAGGTCGGGTAATTTATAGTCCGGCTCGAGGCCGCGGGTTTCGGTGTCGAAGGTGGCGCGCGACACGCCGGCCTCCTTGGCTTCGGGCCACAGCGAGGCGATGAACTGGGTGAAGGCGGCGTCGGCGGCGCGGGCGGGCGGCGACGCGGCCAGCGCGGCGGATGCGATGGCGAGGACGCAGAACAAGCGCATCACGTGCCGGATCGACGATCGATGTTGCATTGGCGCCTCGTCCTGCCACGGCAGTCTAGTTCGTCATGCCCGGGCTGATCGGGATAGCTAACTCCGTCATTGCGAGCGAAGCGAAGCAATCCAGAAAGCAACAAGCAAGAACTGGATTGCTTCGTCGCAAGAGCTCCTCGCAATGACGGGGCTGATGTCGTTGATCTAGCCTAAAGTCATCCCGTTCTGCGCCCTACTTCACCGCGACAATAAAAACCCGCGGAAACCGCAGCAGCACCCTGCCGTCCTGCTGCGGCAGGTAGCTTGCGGCGATGCGCGCGGTGTATTCGGCGAGGAAGGCCTTGCGCTCCGGCGGCTCCAGCGGATCGACGAACGGGCGCAGCCCCGTGCCCTTGACCCACTCCACGATGGCGGCAGCATCGTCGAGCACGTGGTTGTAGATGGTGTGCCAGATCTCGAGCCGCGAACACTGCGGCTTGAGCGCATCGTAATACACGCCGGGCTTCGGCAGGCTGTCGCGCAACTCGGCGGCCTTGGAGAGCTGCTTGCGCCACGGCTCCAGGTACGCCACCTCGCGCATCAGGATGTGCGAGGGCTCGTCGAGATTGTCGGGCATCTGCACCGCGACCACGCCGCCCGGCGGCAGCGATCCGACCAGCCGCTTGAGATGCCTGAGGTGATCCGGCACCCACTGGAACACGGCGTTGGCGAAGATCACGTCGGTGTTGGCCGGCGGCGCCCAGTGCGCCACGTTGGCCTCGATGAAGGCCTGCGCCGGCAGCCGCTCGCGCGCCTGCTTGAGCATATCGGCCGAGGTATCGACGCCGATCACCGAGGCCAGCGGCCAGCGCCGCACCAGAAGCTCGGTGGAATTGCCCGGCCCGCAGCCGATGTCGACCACCTTGCGCGCCTCCTGCAGCGGGATCTGCGCCAAGAGATCGCGCGCCGGACGGGTGCGTTCGTCCTCGAATTTCAGGTATTGCTGTGCGCTCCAGTCGGCCATTTCTTGCGCTCGATGTTCGGGTGCTCGGTGGATGTTACCGGGTCAGTTTCTTGTACTTCAGGCGGTGCGGAATGATCGAGTCCTGTCCGAGCCGGCGCATCTTGTCGCGTTCGTAGTCCTGGAAGTTGCCTTCGAACCATTCGACGTGGCTGTCGTCCTCGAACGCCAGCATGTGGGTGGCGATGCGGTCGAGAAACCAGCGGTCATGGCTGATGATGACGGCGCAGCCGGCGAAATCCTCCAGCGCCTCTTCCAGCGCACGCAAGGTATCGACGTCGAGGTCGTTGGTCGGCTCGTCGAGCAGGAGCACGTTGGCGCCGGATTTGAGCATTTTTGCCAGATGCACGCGGTTGCGCTCACCGCCCGACAGGGCGCCTACCTTCTTCTGCTGGTCGGCGCCCTTGAAGTTGAACGACGAGCAATAGCCGCGCGAGTTGACCTCGCGCTTGCCCAGCAAGATCAGTTCGTTGCCGCCGGAAATTTCCTCCCACACGTTCTTGTTCCCGTCGAGCGAGTCGCGCGACTGGTCGACATAGCCGAGATGCACGGATTCGCCGACGGTGATGGAGCCCGCGTCGGGCTTTTCCTGGCCGGTGATCATGCGGAACAAGGTGGTCTTGCCGGCGCCGTTCGGCCCGATCACGCCGACGATGCCGCCGGGCGGTAGCTTGAAGGTCAGGTTGTCGATCAGCAGTTTTTCGCCAAACCCCTTGGTCAGGCCTTCGAAATCCACCACGTTCTGGCCGAGCCGTTCGGCCACCGGAATGGTGATCTGCGCGGTCTGGGTCTGCTTCTCGCTGGCGAGCTTCAACAGGTCTTCGTAACGCTGGTAGCGCGCCTTGGACTTGGCCTGGCGCGCCTTGGGCGACGCCGCGATCCATTCCTGCTCGCGCGCCAGCGTGCGCTGGTGCGCGGCCTCCTCGCGGCCTTCCTGGGCGATGCGCTTCTGCTTCTGCGACAGCCATTGGGTGTAGTTGCCCTCATAGGGAATGCCCTTGCCGCGATCGAGCTCGAGAATCCAGGAGGTGACGTTGTCGAGGAAGTAGCGGTCATGGGTCACGATCAAAATCGCGCCGGGATAGTTGCGCAGATGGCCTTCCAGCCATGACACCGACTCGGCGTCGAGATGGTTGGTCGGCTCGTCAAGCAGCAAGAGATCGGGCTGATCGAGCAAAAGCTTGCACAGCGCGACGCGGCGACGCTCGCCGCCGGAAAGTTTTGTCACGTCGGAGTTGTCGGGCGGACAGCGCAGCGCGTCCATGGCCTGGTCGACCTTGCTGTCGAGATCCCACAGCCCGGCGGCCTCGATCTGGTCCTGCAGCTTGGTCATCTCGTCGGCGGTTTCTTCGGAATAGTTCATCGCCAGCTCGTTGTAGCGATCGAGGATCGCCTTCTGCTTGGCGACGCCCAACATGACGTTTTCGCGCACCGTCAGGGCCGCATCGAGCTGCGGCTCCTGCTCGAGGTACCCGACCCGGGCGCCCTGGGCGACCCAGGCCTCGCCATTATACTCCTTGTCGATGCCGGCCATGATCCGCAGCAGGGTCGACTTGCCGGACCCGTTGACGCCGAGCACGCCGATCTTGGCATCCGGGTAGAACGACAGGTGGACGTTATCGAGCACCTTGCGATTGGGCGGATAGGTCTTGGACAGACCCTTCATGAAGTAGACGAACTGGCGGGCCATAGCGATCCTTGAAAGGGGTGATCCTGAGCGCGTTCTCTGGGCGTTCCTGCGTGAACCGGCCGTTGGGAAATGATCCGGAAGAGCGGCAACCGGTTCCGGAAAGGCCATGCTCAAATAGGAAGCAAGCGGGTGGGTCCGATTCGAGCCTGCCGAAGCAGGCTGTTTTCTGGAATTTGCTGCCGCTGATGTAGCGGCGCGGCCCGAAAAGGGCAACCGCGGACCGATGTTTTCCGTTCGTTCACCACGGATCATTACCGGGCCGACACCACGCTGCGGCACTGCGTGACAAATTACACAGTCTTTTAATAAATGCGGCCCGAAACTGCCCCTCGCGCCCCAAGGCGACCTCTTCAGCAGAAGCTGCAGGGAAATAATAAGGCAGGCACCGTCATGACCACCCTCACAGCCACATCCCTGTCCCAGGCGGCGGACAGTCAGCTGCGAACCCGCCGGTTTCACAGGTTGCGCAACTTCTGGCAGCAGTTTACCCGCACGGCGTTCAATCCCTACCGGCCGGAACTGCACTACATGCGCGGACCGGGCCCGGCCTGGCGCGCCAAGCATGGCGCCACCTCGGCGGTCGACTGACCTGACCGCACCCTTCGATCGAACCGCGCGCGCTTGCGCGCGTGCCAATTGCGCGCAACCATAAGGCCATCCCCGGCGGCTCAAAGCCGTCGCCTCTCACCGGATGGACCCGACATGACGCGGCTGCGCTGTGCAATTCTCGACGACTACCAGAATGTCGCCCTGCAACTGGCCGACTGGTCGCGGCTTGGCGATCGCGTCGAGATCAAGACCTTCACTGCGCCGTTCGAAAATGCCGCGGCCGCCATCGCGGCGCTCAAGGATTTCGAGATCGTCTGCGCCATGCGCGAGCGCACGCCGTTTGGCGCCGATGTGCTCAAGGCGTTGCCGAAACTGAAGCTGCTGTTAACCTCGGGCATGCGCAACGCCTCGTTCGACCTCGACGCCGCCAGGGCGCAGGGCGTGGTGGTCTGCGGCACCGGCGCCGTCGGCAATCCGACCGCCGGCCTCGCCATCGGCCTGATGCTGGAATTGACTCGCAAGATCGGCTTCGAGAATGCGCGGATGAAAGCCGGCGCGCCGTGGCAGGTGACGCTCGGCGAGGACATCGAGGGCAAGACGTTGGGCGTGCTCGGGCTCGGCAAGCTCGGCAGCCATGTCGCCGCCATCGCCCGCGCCATGGGCATGAAGACCATCGCGTGGAGTACCAACCTCACCCGCGAGGCCTGCGAAAAAGCCGGCGCCGCCTATGCCACCAAGGAAGAGCTGTTTTCCAACTCCGACATCATCACCATTCATCTGGTGCTGAGCGCGCGCTCGCGCGGCCTCGTGTCGCGCGAGGATCTTAAGCGGATGAAGCCGACCAGCTACCTGATCAACACCGCGCGCGGACCGATCGTCGACGAGGCCGCGCTGCTGGAGACGCTGCAGGCACGCAAGATCGCCGGCGCCGGGCTCGATACCTATTCGCACGAACCGCTGCCGATCGATCACCCGCTGCGCAAGCTCGACAACGTGGTGCTGACCCCGCACCTCGGCTACGTCACCGCGGAGAACTATCGACGCTATTACAGCGAAATGGTCGACGACATCGCGGCGTGGCTGGACGGTGCGGCGGTGCGGCAACTGGGGTGAGTGACAGCGCTTCAAGTTCGTCATGGCCGGGCTCGTCCCGGCCATCCACGTCTTGCCTATTGCGAGGCTGCAAAGACGTGGATGCCCGGCACAAGGCCGGGCATGACGAACTCAATTGTGTGAAATGACCCGCTCGCGGCGAACGCGTCTTACCGGATCGTCACCGGCGGCGGCAGCGGCTGCACGCTGGTCGGCTGGGTGCCGGGAACGTTCGACACCTGCGCCGTCGGTCCGGCGTTCGGTCCCGGGATCGGCCCCGCCTGGGCGGTGGTGGTAGCCGCCGGCGGCGGACCGCCGGGCATCACCACGACACGGGTGCCGACCTTGACCCGGTCGAACAGGTCGGAGACGTCCTCGTTGAGCATGCCGATGCAGCCCGAGGAGACGAACTTGCCGATGGTCGATGGCTGGTTGGTGCCGTGGATGCGATACACGGTCGAGCCCAGATACATCGCGCGGGCGCCGAGCGGATTGCCGGGGCCGCCGGCCATGAAGCGCGGCAGATAGGGCTGGCGCTCGATCATCTCGGACGGCGGATGCCAATCCGGCCACTCCGCCTTGCGGGTGATCTTCTGGGTTCCGGTCCAGGTGAAGCCGTCGCGGCCGACGCGGACGCCGTAGCGGATCGCCTTGCCGCCGCCCAGCACATAATAGAGATAGGTGTTCGGGGTATCGACGATCAGCGTGCCGGCCGGCTCCTTGGTGGTGAAGGCCACTTCCTGCCGGCGCAGGTTGGGCGCCAATTGCGCGGGACCGACTTCCGGCTGTTCATCCGCCGGCAGCGAAGACAGCACCATCGGCTTGCCGTCGGCGCCCATCGGCGGTTGCTGCACCGAACCGGTCACAGGTCCCTGCACGGCCCCGGGCGGACGCGGACGATCGGAATCATCGGGATCGATGAAGCCGGCGCCGGGATTGCCACGATCGGAATAAGCAGGCTGCGGTCCATTGGGCCGATCCGAATAGATCACCGGCGGCGGACCCATCGGGCGGCCGTAGCGCGGATCGTCCGGCGACATCACGGGCCCCAGCGGCGCGCGGTCGGAATACATCGGGCGGCCGCGGCTATAACGCGGATCGTCGGGCGACATGATCGGACCGGGCGGCGGCAGCGCGGTGGACGCTTGCGAACGCGGGCTGTCCTCGTCCTCGAGGTTGTCGAAATCCGGCATCGCATCCATGGCGCCGGGGCGGCGGCCATAATCGGCGGGATAGCCCGGCGGCGGAACGGAACCGGGTGGCGCGGAATAGCCCTGCGCCCGGGACGGCGAGGCGGCAACGAAAAGCATCGCCGCGGCGCCCAAAGCCACGGTTGCGCAAACGGTCAGAATACGTGTGAACATCATCGCCCTTGTATAAGTCCAAGCCCCACACCGGATCGTTAACGGCAGATGCCGCAGGATAGCGGCGCATTCAAGACAATTCCGCGAAATTGCTTGCGAATTCCGTGTCGTCGCGGCGATGCCCCCGCCCCCGGTATCCCGGTGCGAATATTTATCGGGCGAGTTCCCTCAACTGCGGTATTCTGGATTCTGCCTGATTCGCAGTGACTTGGCGGCTTCCGCCGGGCCGCGAGGCAGACGATCCTCGGTAAGTCACCGCGTTCCTGATGGCCCAACGACCTTCGCGCCAGCGAGGGCTGGAATCCGACGACATGCTGCCCGGCCTCCGTTTCCTGTTTGTCGCCATCGTGCTGTCGTTGTCGATGCTGGTTTTCGGCCTCGGCGCCGCAGCCCTGCTGCGTTCTGCCCACGAGGAATTCACCAGCCTGCCGACCCGGCGCGCCCAGCCGGAGACGGTGTTCGCGCAGCAACCGGCCGGACCGGCCACGCTGGCCATGCTGCGCATCGATAGTTCCGTCGCCGATCCAGGCGGTGCCAAACCGTCGGCGGTTGCGGATACACAAGGCGTCGCGGCGTCGCCCGAGCCACCCTTGCCCGGCGCCTCGGCCGAACCCGACAAGCCGGCCGCCCAGCCCGAGCCGATCGCCGCGCTCACCGACGCGGCTGCGCCAGATCAAGCCGCCGGAAGCGACCAAGCGCCCGTGCGGGTCGCGACCGCGGCCGACTTACCGACCCCACCCGAGACCGAAAAGCTGGAAAGCAGTAAACCCGAGCCGAGCCCCGAGACAACAGCCGCGCCCAATCCGGATCCGGCCGCCCCGACCATGCCGGAAGCGACCGTGGCGGCACCGGTCCCGGCGGCTGCGCCGATGGACGAGGGCGCCAGGGCCGCGGCGCGCAAGATCGCCACGCTCGGCGGCCCCGAAGTGGTGATCGAGCCGCGCACAGTTGCGACCAAGCCGGCGGCGGCAAGCCGGCGCGCCCACCATCGCCTGAAACGGCGCCGGCTGGTGCGTCACCGTGTCGTGGTTCCGCCGCCGCAGCCGGCGTTCGGCCTGTTCGACACGCCGCCGCAGCCGGCGGCCACGCCGCCGTCGCGGAAGAACGCTCAGGCCGGACCGGTTGCGAGCAACGGACCATCGGCACGGCCCCATTCGGCCCACGACCCGTCGTAAAGCGCGCTGCCGCGCACACCCAGCCGGTACAGCGCCAGCGTCACCATGGCAGCCGAAACCCCGGAGCCGCAGGTGGTCACGGTCGGCCGCTTCAGATCGACGCCGGCGCGCTCGAACGCCTGGCGCAATTGGTCGAGCGGCTTCATCGCCCCGGTCGAGGCATCGAACAACTCGGCATAGGGCAGGTTGCGGCTGCCCGGAATATGACCCGAGCGCAGACCGGCCCGCGGCTCGGCCACGCTGCCCTCGAAGCGCGGGCGTGGACGGGCGTCGACCAGCTGCTCGGCACCACTGTCGAGGTTGTCGACCAGTTGCTGCTTGCTGCGAACGAAATTCGCATCGAGCCTGGCCTCGAAGCGCCCGGGCTTCGGCGTCACCTTGCCGGAATGGGTCGGGCGTCCCTCGCGCAGCCATTTCTGCAGGCCGCCATCCAGCACCTTCACCTTGTCGTGGCCGAACGACAGAAACATCCACCACGCCCGGGGCGCTGCGACCCAGCCGCCGGCATCATAGGCGACCACCGTGTCGGATGAGGAAATCCCGAGTGCCTCGACCTCGCGGGCGAAGCGTTTTGCGTCCGGATACATGTGCGGCAGCGGATCGAGCGGATCGGAGACCGTGTCGACGTCGAAGAACACCGCATTGGGAAGATGCGCCTTCAGATAATCGTCCGCCGGCAGCGGCAGCACGCCGGGCAATTTGAACGAGGCGTCGATGATGCGGATTTTGGGATCGTCGATGCGGGCGGCGAGCCAGTCGGTGGAAACAAGCGGATCGTCATTCGATGCCATGATGATTGCCCTTTGCGACTTCGTCGTGACGACAGAGTATTTTCGGAACTGCGCGATCAGGATTCGGGTTTGCGCGGCTCGACCTTTTCCACCGGGCCACCGGCGTCGCGCCAGGCGGCAAAACCGCCGCCGAGATGCGCCACCGGCTTCAGTCCCATGTCCTGGGCGGTTTTCGCCGCCAGTGCCGAGCGCATCCCGCCGGCGCAGTGGAAGATGAACTTCTTGTCCTGCGCAAAGACCGGCTTGGCATAGGGGCTTTGCGGGTCGATCCAGAATTCGAGCATGCCGCGGGTGCAGGAAAACGCCCCGGGAATCCGGCCCTCGCGCGCGATCTCGCGGGGATCGCGGATGTCGACGATGACGACGTCGTCGCGCTGCGCCGCCTGGATGGCGTCGGCCGCGCTCATGGTCTCGATCTGGGCGTTGGCCTCGTCGACCATTGCCTTGATGCCGCGGGTGATCTTCTGGGGCATGGAATTCTCGCGTATCTGTCTTGATTAGCGCACCAGTTCCTTCATCGCGCCCTCGAGTCCCTCGATGGTCATCGGGAACATGCGCTCCGAAAACAGCCGGCGGATGAGGGTGGTGGATTCCGAATAGTCCCAGTGCCGCTTCGCCACCGGATTTATCCACACCGCATGGGGATAAGTCCGGGTGATGCGCTCAAGCCAGACCGAGCCGGCCTCCTCGTTGACGTGTTCGACCGAGCCGCCGGGGACCATGATCTCATAGGGCGACATCGAGGCGTCGCCGACGAACACCACCTTGTAGTCGTGGGGATACTTGTGCAGCACGTCCCAGGTCGGCGTGCGGTCGGTGAAGCGCCGGCGGTTCTGCTTCCAGACGCCCTCATAGAGGCAGTTGTGGAAGTAGAAATACTCCATGTGCTTGAACTCGGACCTCGCCGCCGAGAACAACTCCTCGACCTGCTGGATGTGGGAGTCCATCGAGCCGCCGATGTCGAAGAACACCAGCACCTTGACCGCGTTGCGCCGCTCCGGGCGCATGTGAACGTCGAGATAGCCGTGGTTGGCGGTCTCCTTGATGGTGGTGTCGAGATCGAGTTCGTCCGGCGCGCCGGTGCGGGCGAATTTGCGCAGCCGCCGCAGCGCTATCTTGATGTTGCGGATACCGAGTTCGACGTTGCCGTCGAGATCCTTGAATTCGCGCCGGTCCCAGACCTTCACCGCGCTGAAGTTGCGGTTCTTCTCCTGGCCAATGCGCACGCCTTCGGGGTTGTAGCCGTGGGCGCCGAACGGCGAGGTGCCCGCGGTGCCGATCCATTTGCTGCCGCCCTGGTGGCGGCCCTTCTGCTCCTTCAGCCGCTGGCGCAGGGTCTCCATCAGCTTGTCCCAGCCCATCGCCTCGATCTGTTTCTTCTCCTCGTCGGTGAGGTATTTCTCGGCCAGCTTCTTCAGCCATTCGGCGGGGATCTCGGCCTTCTCCATGGCGTCGAGCAGGTTTTCCAGCCCCTTGAATACGGTTCCGAACACCCGGTCGAACTTGTCGAGATTGCGCTCGTCCTTCACCAGCGAGGCGCGCGACAGATAGTAGAAATTCTCCACGGTCTGCTCCGCCAGATCGGCGTCGAGCGCCTCGATCAACGTCAGGTATTCGCGCAGCGTTACCGGCACCTGGGCGTCACGCAGCGAGGTGAAGAATTGCAGGAACATGGCGGTCCTCTCGGAATGGTGGAGACACCACCCGCTTGATCAGATTGCCCGGTAGATGGCGCCCGTCAAGGGCCTGCGCGGCGAGGCCGCCGATCGCATCCTGCCCGCGCCTGTCTGGCGCATGCAACCCATTGCCGCACTGCAGTTTCTTGTTTAAGCAGGCAGAAGCCTCCATGGCCTGAAAAGAAACCGCAGGGCAGATTTTCGATGAAATTTACCGGCACCAAAAACTACGTCGCCACCGATGACCTCAAGATCGCCGTCAATGCCGCCATCGTGCTGGAGCGTCCGCTGCTGGTGAAGGGCGAACCCGGCACCGGCAAGACCGTGCTGGCCGAGGAAGTCGCCAAGGCGATCGGCGCGCCGCTTCTGACCTGGCACATCAAGTCCACCACCAAGGCGCAGCAGGGCCTCTACGAGTACGACGCGGTGTCGCGGCTGCGCGACAGCCAGCTTGGCGACGCGCGGGTGTCCGATATCAGCAATTACATCAAGCGCGGCAAGTTGTGGGACGCCTTCACCCTCGACAAGCGGCCGGTGCTGCTGATCGACGAAATCGACAAGGCCGACATCGAGTTTCCCAACGATCTGTTGCTCGAACTCGACCGCATGGAATTCCATGTCTACGAGACCGGCGAGACCATCAAGGCCGCCAAGCGCCCGATCGTGATGATCACTTCCAACAACGAGAAGGAATTGCCGGACGCGTTCCTGCGCCGCTGCTTCTTCCACTACATCAAGTTTCCCGACGTCGAGACCATGAACCGGATCGTCGACGTGCATTTTCCCGGCATCAAGCAGCGCCTGGTCCAGGAAGCGATGCGGATCTTCTTCGAGGTGCGCGAAGTGCCCGGCCTGAAGAAGAAGCCGTCGACGTCCGAACTGCTGGACTGGCTGAAACTGCTGCTCAACGAGGACATCACGCCGGAGACGCTGCGCGAGCGCGATCCGCGCAAGCTGATCCCGCCGCTGCACGGCGCGCTGTTGAAGAACGAACAGGACGTCCACCTGTTCGAGCGGCTGGCGTTTCTGAGCCGCCGGGAAGTGTGAGACGGGGCGGCCGAGCCGCGCCGCCGACCTTCGTCCGACCAGACACGTCATCAGAGTTCGTCATGCCCGGCCCATAGCCGCCCGAAGGACGGCGTCGCTTCCGGCTCGGCCTATCGCCGGGCATCCACGTCTTTGCGTCCTTCGATTCGAGAAAGACGTGGATGGCCGGGACAGAGCCCGGCCATGACGGGTGAGGTATTCAGATACTGTCAAATCGTACATATATCATAAGTATCGGTATACCGATATTCGCCGGAATTTTGCGGAATTTCACGAATATTTGCCACTCGTATCCGAATTTATGTATACAATATGAATTCATCTATCGATTCGCCGGAGCTCCCCGATGCCCGCCTCGTTCCCGCTCAATGCCTGGTACGCCGCCGCCTGGGATGTCGACATCCGCCGCGAGCTGTTTGCGCGCACCATCTGCGGCAAGCATGTGGTGATGTACCGCCGCGCCGACGGCGGGGTCAGCGCGCTGGAGGACGCCTGCTGGCATCGGCTGGTGCCGCTGTCGAAAGGCCGGCTCGACGGCGACACCGTGGTCTGCGGCTATCACGGGCTGAAATACAATTCGCAGGGCCGCTGCACCTTCATGCCTTCGCAGGAAACCATCAACCCGTCTGCCTGCGTGCGTTCCTATCCCGTGGTCGAACGCCATCGCTTCATCTGGCTGTGGATGGGCGATCCGGCGCTGGCCGATCCCGCGCTGGTGCCGGACATGCACTGGAATGACGACCCGCAATGGGCCGGCGACGGCAAGACCATCCACGTTAAATGCGACTACCGCCTGGTGGTCGACAACCTGATGGACCTCACCCACGAGACTTTTGTGCACGGCTCCTCGATCGGCAATGACGACGTCGCCGAAGCGCCGTTCGATGTCAGCCACGGCGACAGGACCGTGACGGTGACGCGCTGGATGAAAGGCATCGATGCGCCGCCGTTCTGGCGGGCGCAGCTCGGCAAGCCCGGCCCGGTGGACCGCTGGCAGATCATCCGCTTCGAGGCGCCGGCCACCGTCAACATCGACGTCGGCGTCGCGCCCGCCGGCACCGGCGCGCCGGAAGGCGACCGCTCGCAGGGCGTCAACGGTTTTGTCCTGAACACCATGACGCCGGAGACCGCGACCACCTGCCATTATTTCTGGGCTTTCGTGCGCAACCATCGCCTGACCTCGCAAAAGCTGACCACGGAAATCCGCGAAGGCGTCGCCGGCATTTTCCGCGAGGACGAGATCATCCTCGAAGCGCAGCAGCGCGCCATGAACGAGAACCCGGACCGGGTATTCTACAACCTCAATATCGACGCCGGCGCGATGTGGGCGCGACGGCTGATCGACCGCATGGTGGCAAAAGAAACTTCAGAACCAACCTCGCCGCAAAAACACGCAGGCCGCGGAGTGATCGGATGAGCGAGCGCGACTCCGACCGTTCGGTGTCCCAGACCGTCCGCGCCCAGCTGGCGCTGCGCGACATGATCCTGTCCGGGCGGCTGCGCGCCAACGAGCGCATTTCCGAGCTGCAGGCGGTGGAGATCACCGGCGTGTCGCGCACGCCGGTGCGCCTCGCGCTGGTACGGCTCGAGGACGAAGGCCTGCTGCAGGCGATCCCCTCCGGCGGCTTCATGGTGAAGGCGTTTTCCGAGCGCGACATCCTGGACTCGATCGAATTGCGCGGCACACTGGAAGGCCTCGCCGCCCGCTTCGCCGCCGAGCGCGGCGCCAGCGCCCGCAGCCTCGAGCCGCTGAAGGAATGCCTCGCCGATCTCGACGCCCTGGTGCGGCAGGATCCGGTGTCGGTGGAAGCGTTCTCGTCCTATGTCACGCTCAACGCGCGGTTTCATGCGCTGCTTGACCGAGCTTTCGGGCTCGGCGCCGGTGATCCGCCAGATCGACCGCGTCAGCGCCATGCCGTTCGCCTCGCCGAGCGGCTTTGTGATGGCGCAGTCGTCGCTGCCGGAAGCGCACCAGATCCTGCTGGTCGGCCAGGACCATCACCGCATCGTGGTCGACGCCATCGAGAACCGCGAAGGCACCCGCGCCGAAGCGGTGATGCGCGAACATGCCCGGCTTGCCGCGCGCAACCTGCGCCTGGTGCTGCGCCACCGCGGCCATCTCGACCTGATGCCGGCGCTGGCGCTGGTCACCTCCAGCGCGGCGGAGTGATCATGCGGTTCGCCGAACAATGGACCTGGTGCACGGTGGAGGCGATCCGCAACGTCGCGCCACAGATCCGCGAGATCACGCTGCGGCCCGCGGGCGGTGTCGCCCCCTGCCCGCCCGGCAGCCATATCAATGTCAGCCTGCTGATCGACGGCCAGCCGCAGACGCGATCCTATTCGCTGGTCGGCGAGCGCCACGCCGATACGTACCGGATCGCGGTCCGGCTGGCGCCGGACAGCCGCGGCGGCTCCCGCGCCATGTGGGCGCTGCAGAGCGGCGCGCGGATCGAAATCTCGCATCCGTCATCGCTGTTCGCGATCGACTGGTCGAGACAAAACTACTGCCTGATCGCCGGCGGCATCGGCATCACCCCGATGCTCGGCATCGCCGGCGCCCTGGCGCGCCGCAACGCCAACGTCCATCTGCATTACGCGGTCAAATCGCGGCAGCGACGCGGCCTATCTCGATGAGCTCGAGGCAACGCTGCAGCACCGGCTCTCGATTCACGCCGGCGACGAAGGCGCGCGGCTGGATATCGAGGCCACGTTGCGCGGATTGCCCGACAACGCCATCGCCATCCTGTGCGGCCCGATGCGAATGCTGGAGGCGGCGCGGCGGATCTGGAATGACGCCGGGCGCGACCCGGCGGACCTGCGCTACGAGACCTTCGGCTCCAGCGGATTGCTGCCGACCACCGACTTCCGGGTGCGGCTGAAAAGCACCGGCGCCGAAATCGTGGTGCCGCCAAACCGCTCGATGCTCGCCGCCCTCAACGACGCCGGCTATGAGGTGATGTCCGACTGCCAGCGCGGCGAATGCGGCGTCTGCGCCATCGACGTGGTTGGCATCGATGGCGAAATCGACCACCGCGATGTTTTCTTCAGCGACCACCAGAAGCGCAGCAACGCCAAGATCTGCCCGTGCGTGTCCCGGGCGCAGGGCGTGGTGACGGTGGATACGCTGTATCGGCCGGATGCGGGGTGAGGCGTTAGACCCCGAACACATTATCAGCGTTCGTCATGGCCGGGCTCGTCCCGGCCATCCACGTCTTTCTTGCGGCAATTCAGTAAAGACGTGGATGGCCGGGACGAGCCCGGGCATGACGTGGAGAGGATACGGAGTCGCAATAGCGGGGAGAGGATGCCCGTTACTCCTTACCTCACCCTCTCCTCCAACTGGTAGGTCAGGTGCGCCTTCACCGTCGGCCATTCGCTGGCGATGATGCTGTAGACCACGGTGTCGCGCAGCGTGCCGTTGGGGGCGACCTGGTGGCTGCGCAGGATGCCGTCCTGCCTGGCGCCGAGCCGTTCGATGCCGCGCCGCGACTGGTGATTGAAGAAATGCGTGCGGAATTCCACCGCGATGCAATTCAGCTTTTCGAACGCATGGGTCAACAGCAACAGTTTGCACTGGGTGTTGAGGGCGCTGCGCTGAACCCGTTTGGCGTACCATGTCGATCCGATCTCGACGCGACGGTTACCGGCATCGACATTCATGTAGGTGGTCATGCCGGCGACCTTGCCGTCGCCATCCCTGACGGTGAACGGCAGCATCGAGCCCGCCGCCTGCAGGGCCAGCCGCCGCTCGATCTCCGCCTGCATCTTTTCCGGCGCGGGTATCGAGGTGTACCACAGCCGCCACAACTCGCCGTCCCTGACCGCGGTGACGAGATCCTCGCGATGCGCCGGCGTCAGCGGTTCGAGCCGGGCGTGGGCTCCGCTCAGGGTTACCGGTTCAAGCCACGCCATAGTGCTTTTCCTTGTTTACTTGTTGAGAAAATTCAGCGGCAGGCCGGAACGCGGCCAGTCCATCGCCACCAGTTCGCCCTTGCCGGACAGCGTGATGTAGGCGGTCTTCAACTCCGGGCCGCCGAAGGCGACGTTGGTGGTGGCGCGGTCGCCGGTCGGGACCTGCTCGACCAGTTTGCCGTCGGGTGTGATCACCGAGATGCAGCCCGAGATCAAGGTAGCGACGCAGACATTGCCCGAGGCTTCGACACCCATCGAGTCGAACATCTGGTAGCCGCCGAGACCATGGATCGGCTTGCCGCGTTCGCCGCGGTAGATCACCTCGCGCGGCTTGACCTCGCCGGGCGCTGACAGCTCGAACGCCCACAGCCGCGCCGTCGGCGTCTCGGCGACATAGACCGTGTTCTCGTCGGGCGACAACCCGATGCCGTTGGCCGGCATCATGCCGAAGGAGCCCTCCACCACTTCCGTGGCACCGGGCTTCATGTAGTAGAACGCGCCGACATCCATGTCGCGGGCGCGGCGCTTGCCCAAATCCGTGAACCACAGCCCGCCATGCCTGTCGAATACGAGGTCGTTCGGCCCCTTCAAGGGATGTTCGCCGCACTTGTCGAACAGGGTTTCCACCGAGCCCGTGGCAAGGTCGACGCGCTGGATCGAGCCGCCGATATATTCGTGCGGGTCCGGCGCGACCGGCATCATGGCGCCGCGAATGTTGCTCCAGCCGAAGCCGCCATTGTTGCAGATGTAGCACTTGCCGTCGGGCCCGATCGCGGCACCATTGGGCCCGCCGGGAATTTTCGCCACCACTTCCTTTCGGCCATCCGGCCACACCCGGGTCAGTTGCTGGGCGCGAATTTCGACCAGCACCACCGAGCCGTCCGGCATCACCACCGGTCCTTCGGGGAATGCAAGATCGGTGGCAAGCACGCGAATGTTGGTCATGGGACCCTCCCGGCTATTTGGTCGCGGGAGGATTGCATCGATGATCCCGCGCGCAACGACGTCGTTGCGCGCTGTTATGACAAAGACGCGTGCGCTTGCCAAGGAAGGCGCGCGTTACCCTTTCACCGGGATCCAGATCTCGAAGCCGCCATTGCCGGTGCGCGGATCGAAGCTCGTATCGTAACGCTCGAAATTCGGCGCGTCGGCCACCACGTGGCCGGACGACGGCAGCCACTGATTCCAGATCGTGTTGATGGTGCGGCGAACCGAGGAGACATGTTCGCGGTGGGTAAAGATCGCGTAACGTGCCGCAGGTATGCGGACCCGGCTGAACTCGCGCGGCAAGTCCGAGAAGTCGGATACCTCGACGCCGGCGATGTAGTCGACATTGCCGGAATCATCGCCATTGCAGCAGACGCCGTAGGCCACATCGCCAACGCGGTCGGGGATTTCCTCGACATACTGGTGAAAGCGATGCCACAGGCCCGGAATGGCGGCGCCGTTTTCGCTGCTGCAGCGCTCGCTGTGGCCGGCGACGAGAAACGCCTTGCCGGTTTCGAAACGCGGCGGCGCGAGATGATCGAGAAGGGTGGAGTCCATGGTGATCGGTCCTTGAAGGTTGAGGGCGTCGAGACGCCGTTGCGCGCGGACCGCGTCGGGCGTGATGCCGAAATGCTCGCGGAAGGCGCGGGTGAATGCTTCGTGAGAGCCGTAATCCGCGTCCAGCGCGACGCCGAGGATATCGGGGGCGCCGCTGGCCAGCGCCCTCGCCGCCTCGCTGAGACGGCGGGCGCGGACATAGCGCATCACCGACAGGCCGGTCGCGGCGGCGAAGGCGCGCACCATGTGGTAGCGCGAGACGCCGCCGATCGCGGCCACCTCATCGAGGGTGAGCGGTTGGGCCAGATGGCTTTCGATATACCAGAGTGCTTTCTGGGCGGGGTTCATCACGCCTCCTCGTTCGAAGCGCGACCAGAATGCCTGCTCCGCGCGGCGCGCGCTTGACCGGCATTGCGGTTCCAGCCGGCGAACGATGAGGAATTATGACATGTTCCTTCCGGGAAATCGCCGGAGGGCCCTAGGATGGGTTGAGCCTCTTGCGAAACCCATCATTCACAAGCGATGTCGTGATGGGTTTCGCGAAGGGCTCAACCCATCCTACATGCTGCAGTGAGTCGTCCTGGCCAACTTACGCGTACAAATACCCGACCGGTTTGCCTTCGGTCCGCAGCGGGCGAACGTCCTTTTGAGTGATGATCTTTGCGGCCAGGCCGTCGATCTCGTCACGTTGCGTCGGCGTCCAGCTGCGAAGATTGTCCATGCCCTTCAGAAGGCCGAGCCGGAGAACCTGGGTATTTTCGCCCATTCCGACGAACTGGGCGGAGTTCTTGCCGGCTGTCACCACGTCGCCGGTCGCAAGCTCGAACGTCTTGCCCGCGCTGTCCCTGAATTCGGCCGTGCCGCGAATGACGCGATAAATCGCCACCTCGCCTTTTGCGAAACAGGCGGCATCCGCTGTGGCCGAACTGCTCTTCGGCAACAGCGAGTGCTCGCGTGGATCCGTCGCAATGATGTGGCCCGTCACCAGACGGCCGCTCGGAACCTCAATTCCGATATCGCGCACGTAAACGGGCATGGCCGAAGCGATCGCGCCGTCAGCCAGAGGCTTGAAGAGCGCATCCAGCGCCAGCGGATCCTGAAGCCAGAAGCCTGCATCGGCCGGGCGATCATGCAGCGGGTGGCTCCATGCCACACGCGGCGTTTCGTCTTCGTTGATCTGATCCGGACCGACAATTGTCGGATTCGGAAATGTCGTCGGATCGGTCACGAAGGCTTCGAGGAACTTGCCGGAGTAGCCCATGGAAATCGGATCCGGCACCACCGTCTGCGGCGTCTTCAGGTTCTCCTCGGTGGATAAACCGGACCAGGTGTAAAACAGCTGGCGATGCACGATCGCGCTTTGCAGCATCACCGCGCCGGGCCCGACATGATAAAACCGCCCATCGTAATCGAAGGTGAACACGCCCGACGTGACCAGCACGAGCTGGAAGCCACCCGGGGGAAGGTGAAGGTGGAAATCGGTGGGCCCCGTATCGGGAAGGTAAATTGGCAGATTTGTCGCCACCTCATGCAGCAGGAAGGTTTCGTTGTTGGCGTGGAAACCTTCGTTCGCCCGGTTGTAGAGCGCCTGCGGGCGATAAGTCGCCTCATATGAGGCATCCCGGTCCCGATCGATGGCGACGAAATCCTGTGTATTCAGGCGGAGAGGATTGCCGTTCGGGCGAGTGAGGCCAGGCCATTTGAGATCGGCCGCGGCATGTACATTCATGGCATCCTCCAATCGGAATACTTCGACGGGATCCGAGACACGTTCATTTTGCCGCTCCGCTTGGCGCGCCGGAAATCGCCCGCCTGTTCTCACGGGCCTCAGGACTGATGGTGCCAAGCGAATTTTGGGCCAGTTGAAGTGCGGACGATGACATCGACTCCCGGCGGGCCGCCGACCGACAAAAAAACGATATCTTGCAGCACGTTAGATCGCCCGACGCGTGCCGTCGCCTTGACCGCTTCGGAAGCCTTGCCAGTTCGATAACGAGCGTTGCTTTGGGTAATTTTTCGGCAAGCCATGCCGAAGATGGTGCAGTGGCGCCGCGCGCCTGTCGCTTCAGGCAGCCCTCTCCCACAAAGCGGGAGAGAAGAGGCCGCAGCTGTTTTGCCTACTTCGCGCCGTCTTTGGGCGGGGGTGACGCCGGCGCTGCCGGAGGCGGCGCATCCTTTTTCTTCTGCGCTGCCTGCATCTCGTCGAGCGCTTTCTGCAGACCGGCGACGGTGATTTTCAAGGCATCGATCTGCCTGTTGGCGGCATCGAGCTTCTGTTGATTGTCGACCACGAGCTTGTTGATGCTCTTCTGCAGGAAGTTGACGTTGCTCTGCAGGCAGGAGGTGCGGCGCTCCATGGTCTTCTCGACGGTGCAGATCTCGATGCCGGGAACGTCCTGGGCCATCGCCTGGCCGCACACCAGCAACAACGTTGCCGCCGCCATCGTTCGGATCATCGCCAGGGCCTCGCAGAAGTTTGAACCAGCGAGCCAAGCGGTGCGCGCCCGGTTTTGTCAATCGCCGCCGCCATGGTTCCGGAACACGGACTCCTATTTGTTTGCGCATGATCTTTTCGGAAAACCGGTACCCACCCTCGGATCAAGTCCGAGGGCATGCTTTCCGGATCATACGCTAAGCCACACCGAAACCTCATTCCCGCGTTGAGATTCGACCGGGCGTTCGAAACCGTAACAAGGGGAAAGACCGATGGCGACGCGTGAGCGACGGCTGGCTGAATTCGATGGCAGCGGCGATCCGCCGCCGGATCTGGCGGTGCAGGTGCTGTGCGAGGACCACAGCGGCACCTACCAGTTGCCGTTCGCCTGCCGCTGGGTCGATGGCGCCTGGCGCAACAGCGAATCGGGCAGCACGGTGCAGGCTACCGTGGTCGGGTGGCGGCTGCCGCGACGCTGACCCGGAACTCGGTCGTAGGCATGATGTGTACGACCTAACTGTCTCACAATGCGACGGAAAATGCCCGCAACTTAAGCTTTGGAACGGGCGCGGAACGAACCGCGCCCGAATCGGTGATCGGCGTTGCCCTGCCCTAGATGTCGCGACGGGCCAGCCCCGGCGCACCAGATCGAGCGACGCCGCCGGGCTGGCGGCTCGCCGGTCCGACGGCAATCGTTAACGGCGGGGTGACCCCGGGCGGTTATTTCCAGGGAGGCACCGGCGACACCTTGTCGGTTGGCGCGACGGCGAGATGGCTTACTTTGGCGGTAAGCAAGACGTGACCGATCCATGGGCCCGGCAAACGGGCATTCGGGATGCAGCGCTGCCTAATATTCGACCTCGAGTTCTTCGATATCGGTCGGCTCGAGCCTGGCGGCCGCGATCCATTCCTGCATTTCCGGCAGCCCCATCACGGTGGCGGCATAGGCCGCCAGCCGGCTGTCGAGCTTCACGTCATAGGTCATGAAGCGGGTCACCACCGGCGCATACATGGCGTCCGCCATGCTGCGTTCGCCGAACAGGAACGGGCCGCCCGACTTGTCGAGGCATTCGCGCCAGATGGTGCAGACCCGGTCGATGTCGGCTTGCGCCCGCGACCAGATCTTGAAGCCGGGAAAATGCCCATGCAGGTTGACCGGCAGCGACGCCCGCAGCGTGGTGAAGCCGGAGTGGATTTCACCGCAAATCGAGCGGCAATGCGCCCTCTGGATGCGATCGGCCGGCATCAGGCCGGCCTCCGGCATGATTTCGTTGAGGTACTCGCCAATCGCCAGCGTATCCCACACCGTGGCGCCCTCGTGGCGCAGGCACGGCACCAGGATCGACGACGACAGCAGCAGGATTTCGGCCTTGGCCGAGGCGTCGTCCGGGGCGGTGACGATCTCGTCGAACTCGAGCCCGGAAAACTTCGCCAGCAGCCAGCCCCGCAACGACCAGGACGAGTAGTTCTTGCTGCTGATCGTCAGTGTCGCCTTGGTCATGAACCCGTCCTTCTACGCTCTTGCCGCATGCGTCCGGCGCCGGCCCAACCGGTACGCTTCCTGCATCGCTGTCCGGAAGCCAGCTTTTCACAGGCCGATTTTCACAGGCTAAGCAGCAAACCATGTGCCAGTTCCGCAGGACCATTTGACTCCGTGCTGGCTTCCATATTGCATAGCAACATAGCTGGGGAACGAGCCGGATGATGTCGATGATGTACCAAGCCTATCAGAACCATATGGATTTGACGGCACCATGGCGGAGCGGCGCCGCGTCGGCACTTCGCTACCTCAACCTGGTACCGCAGGGCATTTCCGACAAGCTGTTCGGGCGGCTCGCCGCGGCGCTGGAACTGATCTCGCGGACCTCGCTGACCTACCATCGCCCGGACTACGGCATCGACCGGGTGCTGGTCGGCAACCGCCAGCTCGACGTGATCGAGGAAGTGGTCTACGCGACGCCGTTCGGTTCGCTGCTGCATTTCAGGAAGGACAACGCGCCGCTGCAGCCGAAGCTTTTGCTGGTGGCGCCGATGTCGGGCCACTTCGCCACGCTGTTGCGCGGCACCGTGCAGACGCTGCTACAGGATCACGACGTCTACATCACCGACTGGATCAACCCGCGCGACATTCCGCTCGACCAGGGACGCTTCGGCCTCGACGAATATACCGAGCACCTGATCACTTTCATGAACGAACTCGGCCCGCGCTCGCACATGGTGGCGATCTGCCAGCCTTCGGTCTCGGCGCTCGCCGCCTGCGCCATCATGTCGGAAGACAACCATCCGGCGCGCCCGGCCAGCCTGACCCTGATGGCCGGCCCGATCGACACCCGGATACAGCCGACCAAGGTCAACGACTTCGCCAAGAGCAAGCCCTTGAAGTGGTTCGAGGACAACCTGATCAATTACGTGCCGATCCAGTGCAAGGGCGCTTTTCGCCAGGTCTATCCGGGCTTCGTGCAGCTCACCGCGTTCGTCTCGATGAATCTCGAGCGCCACATCAAGTCCCACGTCGAGCTCGCCCACCATCTCGCCAGGGGCGAGACTGCTAAGGCGGAAGTAATCAAGACTTTCTACGACGAGTATTTCGCGGTGATGGACCTGCCGGCGGATTTTTATATCGAGACCATCCGCGACGTGTTCCAGGAACATCTCTTGCCGCAGAACAAACTGACCTATCGCGGCCGGCCGGTGCTGCCGTCGTCGATCAAGCGCATGGGCCTGATGACGGTGGAAGGCGAGAAGGACGACATCTGCTCGATCGGCCAGACCCTGGCCGCACAGGACCTCTGCACCGGCGTGCGGGCCTACCGCAAGGTACACCACATGCAGGCCGGCGTCGGCCATTACGGCGTGTTCAGCGGCCGGCGCTGGAACAATGAGATCTATCCGCTGCTGCGCGATTTCGTGCACATGAATTCGTGAGCAACAAGGGTGGTCGGTCGCGCGGATTAGCGCAAGCGCAATCCGCCACCACACATCGTCACCGCGTCGTGCGTGTTGTGGTGGGTTACGGCTGCACCTAACCTACCCTACCCTACCCTACCCTACCCTACGAGGCCTCAACACATTCAACCGTCACCACCCGCGAAAGCGGGTGGCCCAGTATTCCAGAGCGCCAATGGTCATGCTCTGGAATACGGGGTCGCCCCGGTCAAGCCGGGCGATGACGGCCTAAGTCAAACGTCGCGCCCTACTGCGTCCGGATCGGATTGTCCTTCAGCCCGTTGTCGTCATAGGCCTTGCGCAGCACGCCGCTGGTGGTGGCTTCGGTCATGAATTGGGTCCCGAACGCCAGCGACAGCGGCTGATTCAGCGGCACCGCGACCGCGGTGATGGTCTTCTTGAAGGTCTCGTCGAGCACGCGGGTGCCGGGGATTTTTTTGGCGAGGGCGTTGAGCTGGTCGCGCGACAGCGCGAAGGCGTCGACCTCGCCGCTCTTCAGAAGAGCGAGGATCTCGTCGAAGGTCTGATAACCCGTGACACTGGCGTTCTTCAGATGCGCGATGGCGCCGCGCATGGTGGTGGTGTTGTTGACCGCGGCGACCTTGATGCCGCCCTGGTCGAGGCTGGCGAAATTCGTCACCTGAGAATTCGGCTTGACGATGTAGGTGGCGTCGGCGACCTCGTAGGCCGGCCCGAACGACATCTTCGTCATCCGCTCGGGATCCTGCGGCAGGAAGCTGATATCCTAAGTGCCTTTGGATGCGGCGTCGGTGATCTGACCGGAATTCTGGTGGACCACGAATTCGACCGGCAGCGCCAGTTGCCGCGCCGCCTCCTTGCCGAGATCGACCGGAACACCCGCATAATTGCCGTCCTCGGCTTTGGTGCACCAGAACGCGCCGCCGGCCGCGCTGATCGCAATCGCCACCCGCAGCTTGCCGGTGGGCGCGAGTTCGTCCTTCAAGGGGTCGGCATGGGCTGAAGTGGCTGACATCAACAACGCTCCCAGAATGGCAGGCGCGAATACGAACGCATGGCTCTTGTCATGGCATGACCTCCCCCCGCCGGATCTTTGCCCCGACCGGCGCCAACAGAGCCCATGGTTGGGAAAGGCGCAAGCCCCGCCACCGTCGTTGCCGGGCTCTCGTCCCCGGGAGATGCCGGCACCGCAGGCCATGCCGAAACTGCGTGCGCTTTTTTAGCGCGGTCGTGGGGTTTTGCCAGGATTCCGATCTGGCGGTAACATTTCAAAATGCCCGCGGCACCATTTGACGGCGCCGGAGTTGGTGTGAACCTTTGTGTGAGGCGCGGAGAAACAGATGCCACAAACCGGCGGCCCCCCGTTCCAGCCCGACATCGCCGCGCCCGACAAGATCGCCGTAACGCTGACCGTTAACGGCGGCGCGGCGACGCTCAAGGTCGCGCCGTGGACCACCCTGCTCGACGCGCTGCGCGACCATCTCGATCTCACCGGCAGCAAAAAAGGCTGCGACCACGGCCAGTGCGGCGCCTGCACGGTGCTGGTCGACGGCCGCCGCATCAATTCCTGCCTCACGCTGGCGGTGATGAAGGACGGCGCCAAGGTAACGACCATCGAGGGGCTGGAGGCGGACGGCACGCTGCATCCGCTGCAACAGGCGTTTGTCGATCATGATGCGTTTCAGTGCGGCTACTGCACGCCCGGACAGATATGCTCCGCGGTGGGGCTGATCGCCGAGGGCAAGGCGCAGAGCCGCGACGAGATTCGCGAAGCGATGAGCGGCAACATCTGCCGCTGCGGCGCCTATCCCAACATCGTCGCCGCCATTCACCAGGTGCTGGAGCAGTCATGATCCCGTTCGCATACGACAGGGCCAGCGACGTCGCCGACGCGGTGCGCCGGATCGCCGCCGACCCTGCTGCCAAATTCATCGCCGGCGGCACCAACCTGATCGACTTGATGAAGGACGACGTCGAGACCCCTTCCCGCCTGATCGATATTTCGCGGTTGCCGCTCAGGACCGTCGAGGAGACGGCTGACGGGGGCTTAAGGATCGGCGCGCTGGTGGCGAACGCGGATTTGTCCTGGCATCCCTTGATCGAGCAGCGCTATCCGCTGGTGGCGAGCGCGCTGCTGGCCGGCGCGTCGCAGCAGCTGCGCAACATGGCGACGACCGGCGGCAATCTCCTGCAACGCACCCGCTGCTTCTATTTCTATGACACCGCGACGCCCTGCAACAAGCGGCAGCCCGGCTCCGGCTGCTCGGCGACCGGTGGCGTCAATCGCATCAATGCCATCCTCGGCACCAGCGACGCCTGCATCGCGACGCATCCCTCCGACCTGTGCGTGGCGCTGGCCGCGCTCGACGCCAGCGTGCATGTGACCGGTCCGGCCGGCGAGCGCCGCATCGCATTTGCGGATTTTCACCGGCTCCCCGGCGACACCCCGCAGTTCGACACCACCCTGCATCCGCACGAAATCGTCACCCATGTCACGCTGCCGGAGCGGGGCTTTGCCAAGCATTACAGCTATCTGAAGATCCGCGACCGGCTGTCCTATGCCTTCGCGCTGGTGTCGGTCGCCGCCGCGCTGGAGCTCGAGGGCGGCAAGATCACGCGGGCGCGCCTGGCGCTCGGCGGCGTCGCGCCAAAACCGTGGCGCGATCCGGCCGCGGAAGCCGCGATGCACGGCCAGGCCGCCACGGAAAAGACCTTCGACCAGGCGGCGGAGCTGTTGCTGCGCGATGCCCGGGGCTACGCCCACAACGCCTTCAAGATCGATCTGGCGCGCCGCGCCATCGTGCGCGCGCTGACCCAGGCCGCGCACGCCACGCCGCAATCCCAATCGCCCAAGAAAATCCGCTGAGCCAGCACCATGCAACACTACATCGGCACTGCCACCTCCCGCCTCGACGGCCGCGCCAAGGTCACGGGCAAAGCGAGGTATGCCGGCGAGTTTCGGGTCCCCGGCCTTGCCTACGGCTATGTCATCGGAGCGGCCATTGCCAAAGGCCGTATTGCGCTGATTGACATCAGCGCTGCACGACGCGTGGCCGGCGTGCTCGACGTGCTCAGTCACCACAACCGGCCGCCGATGGCCGGCTCCGACGACGCCTACAAGGACGATGTTGCGCCGGACACCGGATCGCCGTTCCGTCCGCTCTATGACGACAGGATCCTGTTCAGCGGGCAGCCGATCGCCCTGGTGCTGGCCGAGGACTGGGAGACCGCGCGCTTTGCGGCCTCGCAGGTTCGGATCGAATACGAGCAACAGGTCGCGGTCACCGACCTCCATGCGCAGCGCGACCAGGCGTTTGTCGTCGAAAAGCCCGAGAAACCGCGCGGCGACGCCGGGAAAGCCTATGCCGCGGCCGATGTGCGTCACGAGGCCGAATACTTCATCCCGACCGAGCACCACAATCCGATGGAGCTGTATGCCTCCACGGTGAATCTGGACGCCGACGGCAGCCTGACGGTCCACGACAAGACCCAGGGCGTGCAGAACGTGCAGCGCTATCTGGCCAAGATCTTCGACAGAAAACCGGACCAGATCCGGGTGATATCGCCGTTCATGGGCGGTGGCTTCGGCTCCGGGCTGCGTCCGCAATACCAGGTGGTGCTGGCCGTGCTTGGTGCGCTGGCGCTGCAGCGCGCGGTACGCGTCGTATTGTCCCGGCAGCAGATGTACGGGCTGGGCTATCGTCCGGCGACCATCGAGCACCTCAAGCTCGGCGCCAATGCGGACGGCACGCTTCAGGCGATCACCCACGAGGCGATCGCCGTGACCTCGCAGTTCGAGGATTTTTCGCGCAACGACACCGCCTGGGCCGATCAGCTCTACACCTGCGCCAACACCCATTACGTCCACCGGTTGGCGCGGCTCGACGTCCCGACCTCGTCCGACATGCGTGCGCCGGGGGCGGCGACCGGCGTCTATGCGCTCGAATGCGCGATGGACGAACTCGCCATCGCACTCAATGTCGATCCGGTGGAACTGCGGCTGCGCTGCTATTCGGATCGCGACCAGAACGCCAACGTTCCCTACACCAGCAAGCAGCTGCGCGAATGCTACCGCCAGGGCGCGGAAGCGTTCGGCTGGGACCAACGCAACCCGAAGTCGCGCGCGATGCGCGACGGCAGCGAACTGGTCGGATGGGGCATGGCAACGGGTGTGTGGGACGCCCTGCAGATGCCGGCCGCCGTCCGCATCGTGCTGACCGCCAACGGCCACGCCGAAGTCGCCACCGCAGCCTCCGATATCGGCACCGGCACCACCACCATCATGGCCCAGGTCGCCGCCGACGTGCTCGGCCTGCCGCTCGACAATATCAGTATCAAGCTCGGCGACTCCAGTCTGCCGCAGGCCCCGGTGGAGGGCGGCTCGTGGATCGCAGCCTCGGTGTCGAACGCGATCGTCAACACCGCCAACACGGTCCGCGGGCAACTGCTGCAACTGGCGCTCGGGATTCCCGGTTCGCCGCTGGCCGGCGCGAGCGCCGACGATGTCGTGCTATCGGACGGCAAGATCGTCAGCAAGCGGGACCCAAGCCGCGCGGTGTCGATCGCCGACGCGATGCGGCAGGGCGGGGTCGATCGCATCGAGCAGGAACAGACCAACAGCTTCAAGGACGACGACGCCCACGCCCGCAACGCCCATTCGGCTGTTTTCGCCGAGGTGAAGATCGACGAGCAGCTCGGCGTCATCAGGGTGACCCGGGTCGTCAGCGCGGTGGCGGCCGGGCGCATCCTCAACCTCAAGACCGCGCGCAGCCAGATCATGGGCAGCGTGGTATGGGGCATCGGCATGGCGCTGCACGAGGAGACGCTCTACGACCACCGGTTCGGCCGCGTCATGAACGCCAACATCGCCGAATACCATGTGCCGGTTAATGCCGATGTGCACGATATCCAGGTGATCTTCGTCGACGAGCCGGACGCCATCATCAACCCACTGGGCGTCAAGGGCCTGGGCGAGATCGGCATCGTCGGCGTCGCCGCCGCGATCGCCAACGCGGTCTGCCACGCCACCGGCAAGCGGGTGCGCGATCTGCCGATCACGCTGGACAAGCTGCGGCGGTGAAAGGGAACCGGCTCGGCGGACCTACTTCGCTGTAATCGTCATGACGGACACAGCCGGGCCGCGCCGGAATCAGACTTCGAAACGAGCGGACCTCTCGTTTCTTGAACCATAACACTTTATCGGCCAAACGCACCGCGCTATCGACCATCGTTGGCTTGACAATGGGTCCGTTAGGCTTTCGATCTGCTCCGACGAACCGTTGGCGTCATCTGCGACGTGGCGCACAGTCAAGAGGACGAGCGGTGCGATATCGATCAGCCAAGCCCGTAAAATATGCCATTCTGGGACTGGTGTTTATCGTCGTGCTTGCGCTGGCGATCGCGCCATTTTCGAAACGGCTGATCGAACAGTGGTCCCGCAGCGATGTGGAGGCCCGATCCCGGCTCGTCTACAACGCCGTTCAATATCCCGTAATGCGCGCAATCGCCGACAACGACGCATCGAGGCTGTCGCTCATCTTCGAGAATGTTGCCCTGGACGACCGCATCCCGCCGTCGGCTTGTGCGATCCGAGCGGCAGCCTGACAAGCCCCACCAAATTGATGCCGGCCACGTTCTCCTGCAACAAGGTTGCCCGGTCGGAGGCTGAAAAGCTTCTCTGCCATCATCAATGACGGCAGACGTATTCTCGTTGCCGCCTTTCCGATCGTGGAACGCAATCAAAAGGCCTACCTGGTCGTTCTCAACGACCTGAGTTTCATCGATACCCGCGCAACCGAAGCGCAGGGATTCATCGTCGCTACGCTGGCCGGTGTGGCGGTCACGATTGCTGGTGTGGCCGCGATGTTGGTCGTCGTCATGCTGCGCGACTGGATGAATTCGTTGCGGCGCGCGGTCGAGGAGATTCGGTCCCGGGCGCCATCCTCGCCGCCGGCACGCGACAGATCCACCATCGACATTCGGATCAAGAAGCTGCTGGGAGAGATCGAAACTGGCCGGGAGGCGATCGGGTCTGGACAGATCGATTGGTCGCCGACTACGTTGCAGGATCTGTTGCGCACGGTACTGCCGGGCGTGGAGGTGCTCATTCTGTCCAATCGGGAGCCATATATCCACAATCGGTTGGATGGCGAGATCGCGTTGCAGACGCCCGCCAGCGGGCTGGTATCCGCGCTCGAGCCGGTCATTCGCACGTGCGGGGGCACCTGGATCGCGCACGGCAGCGGGACGGCCGACCGGGAAACGGTGGACAGCGAGGACAAAATCCGGGTTCCTCCGGCGGCTCCGTCCTACACGCTCCGAAGGATCTGGATCACCGAGGAAGAGCTGGACGGATACTACTACGGTCTTGCCAATGAAGGCCTCTGGCCACTGTGCCACATCGCATTCGTGCGGCCGCAATTTCGCGAAACCGACTGGCGACAGTACGAAGCGATCAACGAAAAATTTGCCGACGCCGTCGCTCAGGAGGCGAAAACCGAAGATCCGATCGTGCTGGTTCAGGATTATCACTTCGCGCTTGCGCCCCGGATGATCCGCAAGCGACTCCCGAAGGCGACGATCATCACGTTCTGGCATATTCCCTGGCCCAACGCCGAAACCTTCAGCATCTGCCCCTGGAAGGAACGAATCGTCGACGGGCTGCTCGGCAGCACGATCCTGGGGTTTCATACCCAGTTTCACTGTAACAACTTCTTCGAAACGGTCGACCGATTCGTCGAAAGCCGTATCGATCGGGAGCATTCGACGGTTACGTTGCAAGGCCGTGAGACGATGGTTCGAGCTTACCCGATTTCCATCGAGTGGCCCCCGAAGGCACTTGCAGGTCAGCCGAGCATCGCCGACAGCCGGCTGCAGGTGCGTCAGATGCTCGGCCTCGCACCCGACGCCAAGCTGGCCGTCGGCATCGAGCGTTTCGATTATACCAAAGGCATTCTGGATCGAATGAGGGCCGTCGACAACCTGTTATGTCGAGACCCCGCCTGGAAGGGCCAGCTGACGTTCCTTCAGGTGGCGGCACCGACGCGATCGAAGCTCGCAAGCTACAGTGCATTGGAAACCGAGGCGACAGTCCTGGCGGAGGCCATAAATGCGCGACATGGCAACGCCTCCTACCAGCCGACACGGCTGCTCGTGCGACATCACGAGGCCGGCGAGGTGTTCAAGCTGTTCAGGGCCGCGGATGTCTGCATTGTCAGCAGCCTGCACGACGGCATGAATCTGGTTGCCAAGGAGTTCGTTGCGGCTCGGGACGACGAAAACGGTGTCCTCGTGCTTTCAAGCTTCACCGGGGCTTCACGCGAGCTGTCCGAAGCGCTCATCGTCAATCCCTATCATACCAAGAAAATGTCGCTGGCGCTCGATACGGCCCTTCGCATGCCGGCCAAGGAACAGCGGGAGCGAATGCGGCTGATGCGCCAGCAGGTTCGCGAGTGGAACGTTTATCGTTGGGCCGGCCGCATGCTGATCGATGCGGCAGCGATCCGGCAACGCCGCATATTCGACATCAGCGAGACGAAGCAGCCCCGCTGATCCGGCCTGGCTAGCGCCTAGTCTCGCGACATCCGGAGGCAACTGCTTCAACGGGCGAACAGAACCATCGGTCTCCATATTTCGCCTCCATTGTTATGCGCTTGTACCAATGGCCGCCCGGACTGTGATAGATGCATTCGCCACTCGTGTTGACGTTCCCCTTGATTGCGCAATCCGCAGACGGAGGGACGGCACCGAAGGCCGACGAAAGCAACTGGGCCGAAGCGGGCGGCTGGACAGGATAATGTCCGAATATCCTGGCGTGCCAGTTATGCTGACGCCAATCGAGCGGCGCGACGAACGCGCCCGCCCACAATCCGACTTGCGCGTTGCTCGCCACCTGCTGGCTCGCCAGATAGGACGGCGGTGCCATCGCCGATACCGTCGCCCATCCGTTCCGGATCATCTGCAGCGCAACGTCTTCACCATCGACACGGCAACTGCCCATCAGGCGACCGAAGGAACTCTTACGGACAACGTCGCACTTCCAGGACTTGCCGCCAGCCAGCGCCTTGAGCTGCTCGCGAGCCATCACCCCGCACTTCCAGCGGGCTCCCACCCGGTCAAGGCAAAGCTGGTCGGTTTGCGGGGCGTCCATACCCTCCATTTGCACCTTGACCCCGCCAAACTGAACGGTGTCGCCGTCGACAATCCTGGGGACGCCGACAAACCCGCCCATGCTGGCACTCGCGGTGTCAAATGCAACGGCGATGAACAGCATGGCGGCGGCCGCATAATTCAGACGCATTGTAATAGTCTCCGTGCAAAAGTCTGCGTACTTCCCCGCCCAGCCTGAACGAGCACCGACATACGGCGCACCGCGGCTTGAGCCGCGGCGGGGCTCTTCGAACCGGCACTCAACTGTCAGAACCCGGATTGGATCCACGAGTTCGGCCGGCTCCGTACGCGCGCCGACAGCGACCTCGTCGCGTTTTCGCGGCTCGTCCTGGCGTAGGCATCCCGAACGATGCGATAGCAATCACACGCGATCGCTTCCAGAGCGGTCCGATCGGTCAACCGAACGGACCCCCGCCTCTTCTCCAAAATCCCGGCGGCTTCAAACTCGAGCAGCGTGTTTGTAATTCCAGCTCGCCGAACACCCATGATCCTGGCCAGTAGATCATGGGTTATCGTCAATGCGCTGCCCTGCATCCGGTCGTCGGCGAGAAGCAGCCAACGCGCCAGCCTCTGGTCAAGTCCGTGCTTGGCGGCGCACAAGACGCCCTGGGTATTCTGGGTCATCAGAAACTGGACGTATTGCAGCATTTCCGCACGGATCTGCGGCCGGTCATTCAGGATTCGAGAAAGCTTATCGGCCTGGATTCTCAATGCAGTGCCTGGCAGGCAAACGACCGAAAACTGGGATGAGAACTCCGATCCCAGCACGATTGACACCCCTGTGTATCCAAACCGCCCGACCATGGCTGTCTCCATTGAACAGGTCCGACCGCAGGAAATTCGCGAGACCAGACCATGTTCGATGAAGTGAACGTGTTTTACCTGCTTGTCGACCTCCTGCAGGACCGACCGCGCCTTGATTTCCACGCGCTGCAGGTGCGGCTTCAGCACGTGAAAATCCTCGCAAGGCAAACTTGCGAGAACTCGATTTCGAACAAAAGCGCGATCATCGCCGCGGATGTATGACACGTTTGCAATGCCCTGGTGCCGGGGGGAGATAAAGCGATTCGATCGTCAAGACGGATAAGCCCGCTGATTGACAGGCCAATTGCAGTTTCGAGCTTATGCATTCGACGTCGATGAGAACACCCCTTGATGCGGTATATTTTGTCGCAGCAGTTGCCGATCGATCCGACAAAGGCTGTGCGACCAAAGTTCAAGACGTCCCGTCGGACATTGACGGACCCGAAGCGAAGGTACGGCAGCGTACAAAAACATCGCTCCCTTATTGTCCGGAACCGGCATCTATGCACTGTTTGCGTCGTTGTTATTCATCACCAATTGGGGGCAATTTGCGATGTCGATCATGACATGGGCTGATTCAATCGTCGAAGTCGGGACTGGTGAGGCGAACCATAACGTACAGCAGGGTGCGATTGAGACAACAAGCTCCGGCATCTGCCGTCAGAGCGGCGCCTGCCCGGAGTGCGGTCAGCGCACGCAGGTCGCCCGCGATGTCTAGGGACGCCAGGGACGGTAAACGCCCGGAGGCCTTCTGCAATTTCTGCTCGACGAGAACGCCTCACCTTTACGAAAGAATCGCCGTGAATCGCCAGCTCACTTCACGAGCCATCTGCCTTGCATGCAATAATGAGCGGCAAAAAGATACGGGTCAATTCGACAACCCGTCGTTGACGCGCGCTCACGGCGTTGAATAACCTGGCAAATGGAGGCAAGACCCTGGCGGCGATGCTCGACGTAGCAGCATCGCCATGCCGATTGATCCGGCCGTCCGGATCGAACATCCACGACGGCTGGTTTTCCGCGGGCCCCTGATGTCCTATGAGCCGATACCAGACGACATAAGGGACCTGATACAACGACACATCGATTCTGTGGCGCAGTTGGAGGCTCTGCTGTTCCTGCGGAACAGCCCCGCGGATGCCTTTACCGCCGCGACGGTCGCAAAGAGACTGTATGCTCCAGAAGCGGAGATTACGCACGCGCTGGTACAGTTGTCTGCAGACGGCTTTATTCGACGCGAAAAGGAGATGTATCGTTACGAATGCTCAGACGAGCAGCGCAAAAGGATTGATCGCCTGGCGCAGGCATATTCCCGGCACCTCATACCCATTACGAATCTCATTCATGCCAAGCCGCGCAATATTCGTCAATTTTCCGACGCATTCAAGTTCAGGACGGACAATTGAGCATGGCCGTAATCATCTACTCTCTCTGCGCGATTACTGCGGCGGTATGCACCTACTTGCTCTCCGCCGCCTACCTTCGAACCCGGTACAGACTCCTGCTTTGGAGCGCCATTTGCTTCGCGGGATTGACACTCAACAACCTCGCATTATGGGTCGACAAGGTCGCTCTTCCCGCGGTTGATCTTTCGATCCTGCGCATATCGATCGCGCTGATCGCGATGGCCGTACTTCTCTATGGATTGATTTGGGACAGCGAATGACGGATCACTACATAGCTTCAGTGCTGATGGGCGCGGTTGCCATGGCATCTTTTGTTGCCATGCTGTTCTTCCTGAAATTCTGGCGGCATACCCGCGACTCGTTCTTTCTGCTTTTCGCCGCGGCCTTCGGTATCGATGCAGTCGGTCGTGTGGCGCTCGGTATTATTGAGACTTCCAACGAGAACGATCCCGTCGCATATTTGTCCCGGCTTGTAACATTCGTATTGATCGTCGTGGCTATCGTGCAGAAAAACAGACCGCGGCGGAATCGGAAGTGAATTGCACCTTTCTCTCGCGACTTGCCGCAAACTTGACTGGAATTTGCGCAGTACGGACCGGTGCAGCGGTCCATGGATGTTGTTGGCATTCGAAGGTCCATTTTGTACGCCGCCATCCGGCGTGCTAATGCGGCCTGGCCGGAACTGCCGGCACCGCGATCTCGCGCGGCAGGATCAGCGCCGCGACGATCACCAGCACGCACAACGCGCCGAACGCGTGCAGCATGGTGACGAAGCCGCCCTGCTCGTACAGCCAGGCCACCAGGCCGACCGAGGCGCCGGCGGCGGTGAAGCCGATGAAATAGCGCACCGCATAGGCGCGCGAGCGCCATTTGTCGCTGGTGTATTTGCCGACCATGGCGTCGTTGACGGTGACCTGGCCGAACGCGCCCATGACGATGCCGATCGAGGCCAGGATCAGCGGCAGGTTCGACAGGGTCGCCGCCAGATAGAGGAACGGCGCCAGCAGGAACGACAGCGGCAGCGCCACCGACTTCAGCGAATAGCGGTCGATCAGCTTGCCGACATTGTATTGCGTCATGGCGCCGAACACGTAGACGGCGGCGGCGATGACGCCCAATAGCGCTGGGCTTGCGGTCAAATCGCTCAATCGCTCGGCGAACAGCTTTGGCAGCGCCACGGTCACCGCGTTGAAGGTGGTGGAAGCCGCCAGCACCACGATCAGCAGCGACAGGAACACCCGCCACATGTCGCCACTGGCCACCCGCGCCTGCGCCGCGGCCTGCCGGTGGCCGGAGCGGTCCTCGTGGACCACCGTGCGCATGAACACAGCACCGATCAGAAGCGCGACCATGCCGGGCAGGATGAAGGCCCAGCGCCAGCCGAGATATTGCCCGACCACGCCGGTAACCAGCGCCGACGACGCCACGCCGAAATTGCCCCAGACCCCGTTGATGCCCATCTCGCGGCCGAGCTTGTCGGCATAGGACACGATCATCGCGGTGCCGACCGGGTGGTAGATCGAGGCGAACAGGCCGATCGCAAGCAGTGCTGAGCCCAGTTGCAGCGGCGTCTGCACCAGCCCGACCGCGATCATCGACAACCCGATGCCGAGAAAATAGATCACCATCATGTGGCGCCGGCTCCAGCGGTCGCCGAGCCAGCCGGTGAGCAGGGAGCCAGCGCCGAACGCGACAAAGCCCGGGGTGGCGTAAGGCAACAGTTCGGAATATGCCATTCCCAGCGCCGGCCCCATCACGATGACCGCAGCGGCGAAGATGAGCATGGCATAGTGGTCGATGAAATGCGCGGCATTGACGAAGCCGATCACCCGGGAAGCGCGGTTCATGAACGAGGTCCTGCGTTGGCGGCGCGATCTTACAATCCCGGCGTGACGAGGTGCCGCCAATGACTGTCGCCAAGACGCCAATCACCCGGCCGCACGGCGGCCGGCCGGCGCGGGGCGGCGCCGTCCATCTGCTGGCCCGCCGCTACAAAAAGGGCACCCGGCTCGACCCCCACATGCACCGCGAGTTGCAACTGGTGTTCGCCACCCACGGCACCATGCAGGTGACGACGCCGAAGGGCCGCTGGCTGGTGCCGCCCGACCGCGCGGTGTGGGTGCCGGCGCGGCTCGAACATGCCATTGACGTGCTCGCCGACATCGAGATGCGGACGCTGTATTTCGATCTCGGCTGGCTGACGCGGCACGGCGGCGGCAAGGGCCTCAAGGCCGAGTTCGTCGTTAACGTCTCGCCGCTGCTGCACGAGGCGATCCTGGCGCTCTTCGATGGCCGGAGCGAGGATCGTGAACGGCGGCAACTGCTGTTTCGCCTGATTGTGCTCGAATTGCACCAGGCCGAAGACCCGACCACCTTCATTCCGCTGCCCCGCGAAGCGCGCTGCCGCCGCGCCGCCGAACGGGTGCTGGCCAACCCTGCGCGCACGCACGAGATCGACGCGCTGGCGCTTGAAGTGGGCACCTCGGCCCGGACGCTGTCGCGGTTGTTTTCCGCCGAGACCCAACTGAGCTTCAAGAGCTGGTGCCAGCGCGCCCGCATCGCCGCCGCGATCGAAAAGCTGTCGGTGGATCCGGACGCGCCGATGAAGCAGATGGCTTCCGATCTGGGCTATGCCAGCCTGTCGGCGTTTTCGCATGCGTTCCGGCAGGTGACAGGAAAGACCCCGACGGAGTTCGTGGAGCGGAAGTGAGGAGACCGGTGCTTCCAGGCGCGGCACGCAAATGTGCTGATGCGTTTGCGCGATATGCCGGGGGCTCGCGGAATCCAAATGCAAATTTTCGTTGGGCGTACGGTTGCCAACGCAGCAATGCATGATCACATTCTACCCCTGGTAGGCCCAACGGTCCTTTCGATCGGTCCCACGCACATGCCGAAATTCCTTCGTATCGGAGTCCTTCAGTCGAACGTTTCCGGATACACCTCAAAGGCATGGTGGGTTCGCCGGGTTGGTTCGACGATTTTCCTGAAATGGGGCGCCGTCGAGGTCCAGGGTGTGGGAGATGGGCGAAAGGTCTACTGGGCGCTAACACCGCAGGCGAAAACAATTCGTTGCGGCACGGTGCAGCGTGCCAAGGACTATGCAAAAGCCGCCATCGCGCGCCGACGCAGCCATCGCTATGAACCGCTGGCTGGAAATATTGCGATCCGGCGCCGGCCCGCCCATCGTGGCGCCGAACTCGAACGGGCGCTCGCGACGATCCTGTTTGTCGATATCGTCCGGTCCACCGAAAAAGCCGCGCGGCTGGGCGATGCGCGCTGGACGCAGGTGATGAATCACTATTACGCCGCCGTCCGCAGGGAGCTGAAAACGTTGCGCGGAAAGGAAGTCGTGACGACGGGGGACGGAGTGCTCGCGACGTTCGACGCGCCGGCGGCCGGGATCCATTGCGCAACCGCAATCCGCGAGGCCGTGCGCACGCTGGGGCTGGAGATCAGGGTGGGGCTGCATGCGGGCGAATACGAAGTGAGCGGGACTGACGTGATCGGTCTCGCGTTTCACATCGGCGCGCGCGTCGCCGCCAAAGCGCGCACCGGCGAAGTGCTGGTCTCGAGCGCGGTCAGGGATTTGATGTCGCAGTCCGGAATCCGCTTCAAGGATCGCGGCTTCCACCAACTCAGAGGCGTGCCGAAGCGGTGGCGCCTGTACCGGGTCGAACATGAAGGTGTTCTGCAAGAGTAGACGCCGGTTTTGCCATCGGCTCGATCGTGCGACGGCAGATGCCGAGGGTCCGCTTGGCGAACGGCTGGGCGCCGGGAGAACTCGGCGGCAAATCGGCCCCGTGATGCCATACTCCCTGATCGGGCGAACCGAAGTGGTGATCGGGTAAGGACGCCTGGCGGACGGCCTGGTGACGCCCGTTCGCGGGGTCAAGCAGACCCCGCAACCGGGCGGCCTGACTACCCGGTTTGATCCCCGAATGGACATTCGATGGGACCGGGAACCGACCTGAATTGGCCCGGATCCTGCTTTGACAGAGCAATCGTAACCTGATCCATTTCCAGTCCTCCAGGACTGCGACGCAGGGGCATCGAGAGCTCAACCAGGCATTCAGCACCGACCAGGAGCCGATCCAATGAAAGAGCGCGAACTTCGAGACCTGATTGCTGATGTAAAGACCGGCCGATTGTCGCGGCGGGGCTTTGTCCAACGGATGATCGCCGTCGGCCTGACCGCGCCGATGGCCGGCATGATGCTGAGCCAATCCGGAGTGGCGATGGCCGCAACCGCGATCCCCTACAAGCCGACCAAGGCCGGTGGCGGCGGCCCGCTGAAGCTGCTGTTTTGGCAGGCAGTGACCCTGCTCAACCCGCATTTCGCCGTCGGCACCAAGGATCAGGAGGGCTCCCGGATCTTTTACGAGCCGCTGGCGGGATGGGACAATGAAGGCAATCTCGTCCCCTTCCTGGCCGCCGAGATTCCGAGCAAGGAGAACGATGGATTGGCTGAAGACGGCCGCTCGGTGATCTGGAAGTTGAAGCGGGGCGTCAAATGGCATGACGGCATGCCGTTCACGGCCGACGACGTGGTATTCAACTGGGAATATGCGCGAACACCCGAGACCGCGGCGGTCTCGATCGGCAGCTACAAGGACATCAAGGTCGAAAAAATCGACGATTTCACCGTTCGGGTGATTTTTACAAAGCCGACGCCGTACTGGGCCGATGCCTTTGTCGGCTCGTACGGCATGATCATCCCGAAACACCTGTTCGCCGATTACATCGGCGGCAAGTCGCGCGACGCCCCGACCAATTTGAAACCGGTGGGCACCGGGCCCTATCTTTTCGCCGACTTCAAGCCGGGCGATGTCGTCCATGGCAGGCTCAACCCCGGCTATCACGTCCCCAACCGGCCCTACTTCGATACGGTTGAACTCAAGGGCGGCGGCGACGCGGTGTCGGCGGCGCGGGCGGTACTGCAGACCGGCGAATATGATTTTGCCTGGAATATGCAGGTCGAAGACGAAATCCTGCTCAAGCTCGAGAACGGCGGCAAAGGCAAGGTGAGCATTGTTCCAGGCGGCAATATCGAATTCATCATGCTCAATGCGACCGATCCGGCTACCGAAATCGACGGCGAACGCTCAAGCCTCAAGACCAGGCATCCGCTGTTCAGCGACCCGGCGGTGCGCCAGGCCATCAACCTGTTGATCGACCGCAGCTCGATCGAGAAATTCATCTACGGCCGCACGGCCTTCGCGACCGCAAACTTCCTCAACAACCCGGAGCGATTCCGCTCGAAAAATAACAAGTTCGAGTTCAACATCGAGAAGGCCAATCAGGTTCTTGAAGCCGCCGGCTGGAAAAAGGGCACGGACGGCATTCGCGCCAAGGACGGCAAATCGCTGAAGTTCGTATACCAGACTTCGATCAATGCGCCCCGGCAGAAGACCCAGGCCATCGTGAAGCAGGCTTGCCAGAAGGCGGGCATCGACATCGAGCTCAAATCGGTGGTGGGATCGGTATTTTTCTCCTCCGACACCGCCAACCCCGATACCTATTCGCACTTTTATTGCGACGCGCAGATGTACCAGACCACCATGACGCAGCCCGATCCGCAGTTCTTCATGAACCAGTGCACGTCATGGGAAGTGGCGACCAAGGACAACAAGTGGCAGGGGCGCAATATCTCGCGCTGGCAAAGCAAGGAATATGACGAGGTCTTCAGACAGGCCGAACACGAACTCGACGCGGTGAAGCGGGCGGCCATGTACATCAGGCTCAACGACCTTGCGGTCGGCGACAACTATATCCTCCCTGTCGCCTACCGGCCAAAGATCATGGCGGTGAGCGGCAATGTGACCGCGCCCTTCAGCGGCTGGGACAACGATCTGTGGCAGATCGCGGACTGGTACCGGGAAGCATGAGGCCGGACATGGGATTTGCGCTGCAAACCGATTGAACGGGCGACGGCGCGACAGCGATGGGAAAATACATTCTCCGGCGCCTGGTCATCGCTATTCCCAGCCTGCTCGGCATCAGCCTCATTCTCTTTGTCCTGCTGGCGCTCGCGCCCGGAGACCCGTTCGGCGAACTCGCCAGCAACACCAACATCCCGCCCGAAGTCCGGGCGGCGCTGCGGGTGAAATTCGGCATCGACGATCCGGTTTTCGTGCGCTATTTGCGCTGGCTGGTCGCGATGCTGCACGGCGACTGGGGCTTTTCATTCGCAAGCAGGATCAACGTCGATACGTTGATCCTGCAGCGCGTCCCGACCACGCTGTTCGTGGTCGGATCGTCGCAGATCCTGGCATTGGCGGTCGCGCTCCCGGTCGGCGTCTATGCCGCGATGCGGCCCTATTCGATCTTCGACCGGATCGCCAACACCTTTGCCTTTATCGGGTTTTCGCTGCCGACATTCTTCACCGGGCTGCTCTTGATCCTGATCTTCAGCGTCAATCTCGGCTGGCTGCCGTTCGTCTATCGCGTCGATATCGCCGCCACCGGTTGGCACTGGTATTGGGAATATTTCAGGCAGGCCATCATGCCGGTCACGGTCCTCGGCCTGTTTCAGGCCGCCTCCTATACCCGCTACGTGCGCTCGGCAGTGCTTGACGTGATCCGCCTGGACTACGTCACGACGGCGCGCTCGAAGGGTCTCAATGAAGCCAGGGTCGTGATCAAGCACGTGGTTCGTAACGCCCTGATTCCCGTGGTAACGCTGGTTGCGCTGCAGATGCCTGCGGTGTTCGGCGGCGCCATCATCACCGAGCAGATCTTCCGCATCCCGGGCATCGGCTCGCTGCTGATCACCGCGATTCTCGCCAATGACACCCCCGTCATCATGGCGGTGACGTTCGTGTTCGCCTGTCTTGTCGTCATCTGCAACCTCTTGGCCGATATCATCTATGGCTGGCTTGACCCACGCATCTCCTACCGCTGAGATGGCCGTCGCAGGCGAGGAGCGCCCGCGCCGCGTTTCGCCCGGCTTCGAGACGTGGCGAAAATTCCGCCGACATCGCATGGCCGTTGCGAGCGTGGTGATCCTGGCGGTGCTGACGTCGGCCGTCCTGTTCGGACCGCTGGTCTGGCGCGTGCCGATCAACGAAATCGATTTCACCGCGCAACTCGCCACGCCGTCATGGCAGCACCCGTTCGGCACCGACGATCTCGGTCAGGACCTGCTGGCGCGGATGCTGTATGGCGGGCGCATCTCGCTTGCGGTCGGTTTCGCGGCCATGGCCGTCGCCATCATCGCCGGCACACTGATCGGCGCGATATCGGGCATCTCCCGAGGCGGCGTCGACGCCGTGCTGATGTGGATCACCGACCTGTTTCTGTCGCTGCCGCAATTGCCGCTGCTTCTCCTGGTGATCTACCTGTTCCGGGATTTTCTCAAAGCTCTGGTCGGCCCGGAAGGCGGCGTCTTCATTCTGATCGTGCTGGTGATCGGTGCCTTTCGCTGGATGCCGGTGGCGCGGCTGGTGCGGGCCCAGTTCCTGTCGCTGCGCGAGAAGGAATTCGTCGAAGCGGCCCGCGCGCTCGGCGCCACGACGCCGCGCCTGGTGCTCAGGCATATCCTGCCGAATTCGCTCGGACCGGTCATCGTCGCCGGAACCATCGACGTCGCCGCCGCAATCATCGCGGAATCGACGCTTTCGTTTCTGGGCCTCGGCTTCCCGCCGGACATTCCGACCTGGGGTCGTCTGTTGTTCGACGCCAAGGACTATCTGGACATCGCACCGCACTGGGCGCTGTTCGCCGGCGCCGCGATTTTCCTGACCGTGCTCGCCATCAATTTCATCGGCGATGGATTGCGCGACGCGCTCGATCCCAGGAAAGTCATGTGATGTTGCAGCGGGCGACGGACCTCGACGAGAGACCAGGCGTTGAGCCGGCGCTGCTGGATATCAGGGGGCTGAAGACGCATTTCGCCACCGATGACGGCGTCGTGCACGCGGTAGACGGCGTCGATCTCACCGTGGAGCGCGGCGAGACGGTCTGCGTCGTCGGCGAATCCGGCTGCGGTAAGACGGTCACCGCGCTGAGCGTCCTCAAGCTCATCGCGATGCCGCCCGGACGCATCGTGGAGGGACAGATCCTGTGGCAAGGCCGCGACATCGTTCCGCTGCCGCCGGAGGCGATGAACCGGCTTCGGGCCAAGGAAATCGCCATCGTATTCCAGGAGCCGATGACCTCGCTCAATCCCGTCTACACCATTGGCGATCAGATCGGCGAAGTTATCGCGCTGCATGAAGGATTGAACCGTCGCGCCGTGCTGGAACGAACCATCGACATGCTGGCGCTGGTGCAGATCCCCAATCCGAGGCGCCGCGTCAGTGACTACCCGCATCAATTTTCCGGGGGAATGCGGCAGCGCGTGATGATCGCGATGGCGCTGTCGTGCCATCCAAAACTCCTGATCGCCGACGAACCGACGACGGCACTTGATGTCACGATCCAGGCGCAGATCCTGGATTTGCTGCAGGACATGAAGTCCCGCCTCGGCATGTCGATCATGCTGATCACCCATGCCATGGGTGTCGTCGCGGAGGTCGCGCAGCGTGTCGTGGTGATGTATGCGGGCAAGGTCGTGGAGGAAGCGTCGGTCGAGCAGTTGTTTGCAGATCCGCGCCATCCCTATACCCAGGGCCTGATCCGCTCGATCCCGCGCGTCGATATGGCGACCGCCGGCAAAACCCGCCTCCAGACCATCGCCGGCACCGTGCCCAGGCTGATCGACCCGCCGGTCGGCTGCCGCTTCGCACCGCGATGCGGCTTTGCGACGGATGAATGCAGGCGCGCGCAACCGGCCTTGCGCGAGCTCGAACCGGGTCACAAGGTTGCGTGTATCCATGCGGAAGAGACCGCTGTTCCATGAGTGAGCCGTTACTGAGAGTCTGGAACCTGACCAAGGAATTTCCGCTCAAGGCCGGCTTGTTCGGCCGGCAGGCCGGCAGCGTTCATGCCGTCGACGGGGTCGATTTTCAGATCGGCCGCGGCGAAACCCTCGGGCTGGTCGGCGAGTCCGGCTGTGGCAAATCGACCACCGGGCGTTGCGTGCTCCGCCTGATCGAACCGACCTCGGGCGAGATCCATTTTGAAGGCACCAACGTCAGATCGCTGCAGGCCGGCGCGCTTCGCACCCTGCGCCGCGACATCCAGATCATCTTTCAGGATCCTTACGCATCGCTCGATCCACGCATGAATGTCGGGGCGATCGTCGGCGAAGCCCTGATCATTCACCGGTTGACGAAAACCAGGCGCCAATTTGAAGAGCGCGTCGTCAATCTGCTCGAGACCGTCGGTCTGCAGGCGGATCATATGGGGCGTTATCCGAACGAATTTTCCGGCGGGCAACGCCAGCGCATCGGTATCGCGCGGGCCCTCGCCGTCGAACCGAAGCTGATCATCTGCGATGAGCCGGTCTCGGCGCTGGATGTGTCGATCCAGGCTCAGGTCATCAATCTCCTGGAGGACCTGCAGCAGAAACTCGGGCTCGCTTATCTCTTCATTGCCCATGATCTGTCGGTCGTCGAGCACATCAGCAAGCGCGTTGCGGTCATGTATCTCGGCCGCATCGTCGAGACGGCAGCTGCCCGCGAGCTTTATACCTCGCCGCTGCACCCCTATACCGAAGCCCTGTTGTCGGCGGTCCCGATACCGGATCCAAAAGTGAAACGGCGGCGCATCCGATTGGCTGGCGAGGTCCCGAGTCCCACTCACCCGCCAAGCGGCTGCCACTTTCACACGCGATGCCCGATCGCACAATTTCCGTTATGCAACAGCGAGGCGCCGACGCTCAAACAAAGTTCAGCGGGACATTGGGTCGCCTGCCATTTCCGCTGAAAAACGTGCGTTGCGAAGAATTAGTCGGTCAAATCAGGTCAGGGACATGTCGAGCGGGGGCGCAATACTGGTGGGCAGCGGGCTGACATAGGGCGTGCGGGCAGTGCGCTTTTTGAGATCGGCCCTGGCGGCGGCGATCAGATCCGGTTCGGTCAGCGCCTTGACGCCAAGCCCCGCCATGGCTTTGGCGGCCTGCACCATGGCCTTGTGAGCTGCCGGGCTCTTGCCCTGCGCCACCACCTGCCAGGTGTGGAACGGGGTGCCGATCGCGACTGTCGGGGCATGGACCTGAACGGTCGGGACGACCCAGCTCACGTCGCCCACATCGGTCGAACCGATCAGAGGGTTACGCCTGGCGTCGAGCGGCACGAGGAAATCGCCCAACGGGCGGTCGGTGGGATCCATGCCGATGGTGTGATAGACGGTGGCGATGTCCTTGTCGGTCAGGGTCGAGCGGATTTTCGTGGCAAAATCCTTGTCCGCCTCGTCGAATTGCGGGGGGCCGAGTTCCTCCATGATCCGGTGCAGCGTTTCCTCAAGAGGAGTGTTGGGCAAGACATTGGAGACGGCGGAAATGATCCGCATCTCCATCCTGGTTTCGGTCATCAGCGCCGCCCCCTGCGCGATCTTGTGGACCCGTTCCACCAGTTCGTTCATGCCGGGCAAGTCGCGGGCGCGAATGGAATAACGCACGCGGGCATGGGCCTGCACCACATTGGGCGCAATGCCGCCTGCGTCGAGCAAAGCATAATGAACGCGGGCGTCGCTGGGCATGTGCTCGCGCATGTAGTTCACGCCAACATTCATCAGCTCTACCGCATCCAGGGCGCTGCGGCCCAGATGGGGCGAGGCAGCGGCATGCGAGGTGCGCCCGGTGAAGATGAAATCGGCACGCGTGTTTGCCAGCGAAGGCGTTACCACCACCTCCCAGAAGCTCGAAGGGTGCCAGGTAAGGGCGATGTCGGTGTCATCGAAAGCCCCGGAGCGCACCATGAAGGCTTTCGCTGCGCCGCCCTCCTCCGCGGGGCAGCCGTAATAGCGCACCCGCCCGGGCACCTTGTGGGCGGCAAGCCAATCCTTCACGGCCGTGGCGGCAAGCAGCGCGGCCGAGCCGAGCAGATTGTGACCGCAGCCATGGCCATGCCCTCCCGCCTCGACCGGGCGAGACTCCGCCACGCCCGCCTCCTGACTTAGACCGGGCAAAGCGTCATATTCGCCGAGGAAGGCGATGACAGGGCCCCCCTCACCCCATTCGCCCATCAGGGCCGTGGGAATGTCTGCGACATTTTCTGTGATCCGAAAACCATGATGGCGCAGCTCGGCCAGATGTTCGGCGGAGGAACGTGCCTCCGTGTAGCACACCTCGGGCATCGCCCAGACCCTGTCGCTGAGGGCGATAAAACGCGCCTTGATCGCGTCAACGCCACGCCAAATGTCGTTGCGGTTGTCCATCCAACGGCCCCTGATCCAATGTGAGTGTGAAATCGTTATCAGCTTCGCCAGGCCCCGCCTAGCACCGGCCGGGTATCAGCCGTGCGGCCGGAACGAAGCAGGCGTCGGTCGCAGCCTGCTCGCCCTGTAACCAGCGCAAGGGCAACCTGGCGCGCGTTGCATCAAGAAGCGTTCGACACGCACGTTGGCTTGTTTCGGCACGAGCCTCGCTCGAGCAGCAGCAATTGCGGGCGTTGAGGACTGCTGTTGGCACGTCTACCTTGGCACCACCGCCGTCGCCTCAATCTCTACCCGCGCCGCTTTCTCCACCAGCCGCACCACCTGCACCAGCGCCATGGCCGGATAATGCGAACCGAAGATGTCGCGGTAGACCTGGCCGAGCGCTTTCAGGTTAGCGAGGTATTCTTCCATGTCGACGACGTACCAGGTGAGGCGCACGAGGTGCTTGGGGCCAGCACCACCCTCGGCGAGGATGGCCAGGATGTTGCTCAGGGTCTGGCGAACCTGGGCGACAAAGTCCCTGGCCAGATGGCCGTGAACGTCCCAGCCGATCACGCCGCCGGTCACCACGATGCGGCCGTCGGCGATCATGCCGTTGGCATAGCCTTTCGGCGCCGGCCAGCCGCTCGGCTGCAGCACCCGCGGGCCGGACGGCGAAGCGTCGCCTTTCGGCTTTGTCACCACGCTCAACGCGGGGCCCTTGGGAACGGTCACCGGCAATCCTCCCTCAGCATGTTCATTCGGCGGCCATGCCGGCCGACCCGGCCGCGGCGATCTGGCGAAGCGCAAACCGCTTCAGCTTGCCGGTCTCGGTCTTGGGCAGCTGCGCCACAAACTCGATGGCGCGTGGATATTTATAGGGCGCGATCTCGCGCTTGACGTGCTCCTGCAGCTCGGTGGCCAGCGTGGCGTCGCCAGTGGTCCCGGCCGCCAGCACCACATAGGCCTTGACGATCATGCCGCGGGCCTCGTCGGGCGCGCCGACCACGCCGCATTCGGCAACGGCCGCGTGGGTCAGCAGCGCGGCCTCGACGTCGGGACCTGCGATGTTGTAGCCGGCGGAAACGATCATGTCGTCGGAGCGCGACTGGTACCAGAAGTAGCCATCGTCATCCATAACGTAGGTATCGCCGGTGATGTTCCAGCCGTTCTGGACGTATTTGCGCTGCCGCTCGTCGGCGAGATAGCGGCAGCCGGTCGGGCCGCGCACCGCAAGCCGCCCCATGGTGCCCGCGGGCACGTCGCGGCCTTCGTCGTCGACGATTTTGGCCTCGTAGCCCGGCACCGGCTTGCCGGTGGCACCGGGACGGATCTCGTCCTCGGTAGCGCTGATGAAGATATGCAGCATCTCGGTGGCACCGATGCCGTCCATCAGCCTGATGCCGGTGGCCTTCAGCCAGGCGTCGAACGTGCCCTTGGGCAGCGTCTCGCCGGCGGAGACGCATTTGCGCAGGCTCGAGATGTCGTGGCCGGCGAGCTTGCCGATCATGGCGCGGTAGGAGGTCGGCGCGGTGAAGCAGACCGTGGCTTGGTAGCGCGCGATCGCGGGGAGCAGGTCGTCCGGCCCGGCCTTCTCCAGCACCACGAACGAGGCGCCGATGTGCATCGGGAACAGCACGCCGCCGAAGCCGAAGGTGAACGCCAGCGGCGCCGAGCCGATGAAGCGGTCGTGCGGAGAGGCGCGCAGCACGTTTTTGGCATAGCCGTCGCAGACCGCGAGCATGTCGCGGTGAAAATGCATGGTGCCTTTCGGCTCGCCCGTGGTGCCCGAGGTGAACGCGATCAGGCAGATGTCGTCGGCGGCGGTATCGACCGCCGTGAAGTCGGGACTCTGCGTCGGCGATCAGCTCCTCCAGCGAGCCGGGCTGACCGTTGCCCCAATAGACGATGCGCTTCAGCTCATTGGCCAGGGTCCTGGCCTTTTCCATTTCGTCGGCGAGCTTGCCGTCGCACAGCGCCAGCGCGATCTTCGCCTTCTGGATCGGATAGGCCACTTCCCTGGCGCGCAGCAGCGGCATGGTCGCCACCACGATGCCGCCGGCCTTGAGCACCGCGAGGTACGTCGCGACCATCATCGGGTTGTTGGCGGAGCGCAGCAGCACCCGCCCACCGGTGACGAGGCCGAGCTTGCCGACCAGCACGTTGGCGATGCGGTTCACCAGCTGCTGCAATTCGCGGTAGGTGTAGTTCACCTCCGGACTGAAAATGCAGGGCTCGTCGCCGCTGCCCTGCTCGACCCAGCGGTCGAGGAAAGGGCCGACGCAGTTCAGGCGCGCCGGATACTGCAGCTCCGGCCGGGTGAAGATGAACTCCGGCCACTGGTCGGGCGGCGGCAGATGGTCCCGGGCGAAAGTGTCGACGTGGGCGGAGTTGGCGGTGGTGACGTGAGCTTTGGCTGCATGAGCCATGGCACGCTCCTTTAACCTCGTGGGCGCCCGGCAGCGCTGTCTGGATATCATTTTATACTTAAAGCATATCGGCGCAACAGCGAAATCTGGGCGATCCACAATTCGGGTCGGCCGGCGGACCCGGCGCGATGTCTGGCGCGCCGGGTGCAGCAAGGCTCCGACTTCGAGCAGGTCGTTGATCCTTCGAGCATGTTCGTGTTAATCTGAGATCGTCATGATGATGATCGCATCCAGTATCGCTTCGGTCTTCTTCCTCAGCCGCTGACGGCGTTGCCTGCTTCATGCGGGCGGAAGAATGAGCGTGCCGCGGCTGCCCGGCTGCCCACGCTTCCCGAACCAGATGAGCCGCACCCGCCTTGCTTGGCGAGGCGATGGTGGTTGGCATAGCGATACAGGGAATTTCATGCCCAGCGAACATGACTCGATGCGCGCGCTCAGCGATGCACAGATAAGGCAATTCATTCAAGGCGGATTTGTCCGGATCGACCGCGCCTTTCCTCGCCGGCTTGCCGACGAGGGCCGAACGATTCTGTGGCGGGACACCGGATGTGATCCCGGTGATCCGGCAACCTGGACCAAGCCGGTGATTCGGCTCGGCTACTATGACCAGGAGCCATTCAAGAAGGCGGCGAACACCGCCCTGCTTCACGCGGCTTTCGACCAGCTTGTTGGAAGAGGGCGTTGGCGTCCGCGGCCGAACCTCGGAAGCTTTCCGGTGCGATTTCCGAACCCACGCGATCCGGGAGACGCCGGCTGGCACGTCGACGTCAGCTTTCCCGGCGATTCCGGTGATCCGAACGAACAGCAGGATTTTTCAGCATGGCGCGTTAACGTTACCTCACGCGGTCGCGCCTTGCTGATGTTGTTCCTGTTCTCTGACGTCGGCGAGCTGGACGCCCCGACCAGAATCCGCGTCGGATCGCACCTCGATATGGCGAGATATCTCGCGCCGGCCGGCGAGGACGGCAGGTCGCATCTGGTGCTCGACAGGATGGGAGCCGATCGGCCGGAAGCCCTGGCCACCGGCGAGGCCGGCACGGTCTATTTATGTCATCCCTTCCTGGTCCATGCCGCCCAAATACACCGCGGCGCGACCCCGCGTTTCATGGCGCAACCTCCGCTGCATCCGGCCGAGCCGTTTCAGCTCGATCGCGCCGACGGCGAATATTCGCCGGTGGAGATAGCGATCCGACAGGCATTGCTGGAAGGTCGCGCCCAATGATGAACCGGGTTCGACCTAACCTGCCCAGCGGGCTCGCTTGCCCGGCTGCCGCATTATCGAGGCAGAGCGCCTTGTTGAGGGTGGTTTCCCCAGCCGGGCGGCAAAAAGGCTCCAGCTGTGCGATGCAATTACCGTTTGCGGTGGCCGCACGATGCTCGTAACTTTGCCGAGCGATGAGCGAACCGATCGCGGGAAAGAAACCTGTTGCGAGGAGGCCTCCATGGTTGACAGCGTATACAAGGTTATTGAGCTGGTGGGCACGAGCCCCAAATCCTGGGAAGACGCGGCCAAGGCCGCCGTCGATCGCGCCGGCAAGAGTTTGAGGGATCTTCGCGTGGCCGAGGTTGTCCAACTGGACATGCAGCTGGACGACGGCAAGGTCGAGGCCTACCGGGCCAAGGTCAAGGTTTCGTTCAAATATGAGGGTGGGCAGTAGGTTGGTTCGGGCACTTGCCCGGCCGCTCGCCGACTTGAGCCTTTTTCAGACGCGATGCTCCGTTCTGAAGCCGATGCGATGCGTCGTTCAGGCGAATGGCTTGTCGCGCAACAATCGTGGTGGCGATGCAACAACTCCGTCCAGGAGCCCTCACCCGATCCGCGATATCCGGGATCAATCACTCGCCAGCTGCTTCAACCTCAGCGTCATCGCCGATTGCGGATCGGCGAGCGGCGCGATCACCGTGAAGTGGTTGGTGTCGGGAATGGCGCCGAATTGCGTGGCGAGGCCGGCCGAGCCCCAGGCTTCGGCCATGGTTCGGCTTTGCCGGAAATATTCCGCGCTCTCGCGGCCGCCGACCACGGCATCGAGACTGCCGTGGCCGGGTGGCGGCCAGAACAACGGGCTCGCGGTCCGGGCCGACGTTTCGTCGAGGTGCAGCGCCTTGTTGACCGAGGTCTGCACCAGCGGAACCAGGTCGAACAGGCCGGAAATGGTATAGGCCGCCGTGACCAGACGTTGCGGCAGCGCCGCATCGAGGCTGCGCCAGTCGGTGGCCAGCATGCAGGCGGCGAGATGGCCGCCGGCGGAATGGCCGCTCATGACCAGCGGCCGACCGAGCCGCGCCAGTTCGCGCGTCGCTGCGCGCATCTGCCCGATGATGTCGGCAACCGCCACGTTGGGACACAGGTCGTAGCTCGGGATCGCGACGTCGATGCCGTGGGCATTGAGGCCGCCCGCGAGGTGGCTGAACGAGGAGGCATCGAAGGCCTGCCAGTAGCCGCCATGGATGAAGACCACGATCGGGCCTTCATTACCCCCCGAAAAGAAATCCATGGTATGGCGCGGCCCCGTCCCGTAGCGGATCACCCGCCAGCGGCCATGCCGCGCCTCGCGCCAGGCCGCGGCGTCGCGCAGCCATTCGGCCATGTGGACGGGATGTTCCGGCACCCGGGCGCGGTTGTTGTATTCGACCTCAAAGTCAATGCCGGCGGGCGCCGTCACAGCGCGCGGTCTTTCGCCGCCTTGGCCGAGGCCTTGGTCTTGGCCAGTAGCCGCATCAGTTCGCGCACGTCCTTCGGCGCCAGGTCGGAAAAGATCTCGGCGATCCAGATTTCGTGCTCCGCCGCCATCTTGCGAAACTCGGCTCGGCCGGCCTTGGTCAGCCGGATCACCTGCACCCGCCGGTCGGTGTCGGAGGTGCGGCGGTCGAGATGGCCGGATTCCACCAGCCGCTCGACGAGGCCGGTGACATTGCCGTTGGAAACCATCATGCGCTTTGAGACATCCGACAGCGTCATGCCGTCCGGCACCTTGTCGAGCTGCGCCATCAGGTCGAAGCGCGGCAGCGTCACGTCGAAACGTTCGCGCAACCGGCTGCGCACCTCGCCCTCGATCAGGGTGGTGCAGGTCAAGAGCCGCAGCCATAGCCGCAACTCGTCGCCGTGGTCTTCCGGGAGTTCGACGGCCTTGGTCTCGGAATTGAGCGTCATGATGCAATCTTGCCTGGCGTTTAAGCGTACCCTGGGCGTCGGGTTGAATCCGATGCTTTGACCTTCAAGTAATTCACGGCCTGCCGCAAGTCAAAACGCCGGAAGGCGCACAACTTGCAGCATCGGGCAAGTTTCTTTAAGGTTCAAACAAATTGGCGCGCGGCTTGCATGGCTTTTACCGCGCTTTTTCGATCTTTGGTCCGGCTTGCGGCGGCATCGCCGATGCGCATAGGCTAGGCTTCAAAGGCTCGGATGTGGGTGGCGTGATTTCGGCCGGCGGCCGATCAGAGGAGAAGTCATGAAGCAGCAATTGAAGATGGCCGGACTTGCGGTTTTGCTCGGCGCGATGGCCGGCCAGGCCAGCGCCGACGACAAGATCAGGGTCGGGGTGATCGTGACGCTGTCGGGCCCGGCGGCGGCGCTCGGCCAGCAGGCCAGGGACGGCTTCGCGCTCGCGGTCAAGGATCTCGGCGGCAAGATGGCCGGCAAGGACGTCGAGGTCGTGGTCGTCGACGACGAACTCAAGCCCGACGTCGCCGTCACCAAGGTCAAGGGCCTGCTGGAACGCGACAAGGTCGACTTCGTGGTCGGGCCAATCTTCTCCAACGTATTGGGCGCGATCCACAAGCCGGTGGTGGAATCCAAAACCTTCCTGATCAGCCCGAACGCCGGCCCGTCGAGTTTTGCCGGCAAGGACTGCAGTCCGTTCTTCTACGTCACCTCGTACCAGAACGACCAGATCCACGAGATCCTCGGCAAGGTGGCGCAGGACCGCGGCTACAAGAAGGTCTATGTGCTGGTGCCGAACTATCAGGCCGGCAAGGATTCCGCGGCAGGCTTCAAGCTCGATTACAAGGGCGAGATCGTCGAGGAGTCCTACGTCCCGCTCAACACGCTGGATTTCCAGGCCGAGCTTTCCAAGATCGCCTCGATGAAGCCCGATGCCGTGTTCACCTTCATGCCCGGCGGCATGGGCGTGAACCTCGTCAAGCAGTACAAGCAGGCCGGCCTGGTCGACCGCATTCCGTTCCTGAGTGCCTTCACCGTCGACGAATCCACCCTGCCGGCGCAGCAGGATGCCGCCACCGGCATGTTCGGCGGCGCCAACTGGGCGCCCAACCTCGACAATCCGCAGAACAAGAAGTTCGTCGCCGAATACGAGGCCGCCTACAACGCCGTGCCCGCCACCTATGCGTTCCAGTCCTACGACACGGCGATGCTGATCGACAGCGCGGTCAAGGCAGTCAAGGGCGACCTTTCCAACAAGGACGCGGTGACGGCGGCGCTGAAGAAAGCCGACTTCACCTCGCTGCGCGGAAGCTTCAAGTTCAACACCAACGGCTATCCGATTCAGGATTTTTACCTGACCAAGGTCGCCAAGCGGCCGGACGGCAAGTTCCAGACCGAGATCGTCGAGAAGGTGTTTTCCAACAGCGCCGACCACTATGCGAAGGATTGCGCGGGGAAGTAGCGAACAAATCTAGCGAGGCCATCGCGCATGACCGGAGCGATTGCCGCATCTCTTTCTTATCCCTCTCCCTTGTGGGGAGGGTGGCCAGCCGAAGGCTGGTCGGGTGGGGGTGCAACAGCGGGAGCCTTACTTGTGGCTACCCCCACCCCGGCCTCCGCTTCGCTCGGCCGACCCTCCCCACAAGGGGGAGGGATACCGCGGATTCAACCGCGAGAACGTGCGAGCGATACACTGGCAACTCCGTTACCCCCATGACCCTCACCCTCGCTTTGGTGCAGATCCTCAACGGGGTGCAGTTCGGGCTGATCCTGTTCCTGATCGCCGCCGGGCTGACGCTGGTGTTCGGGGTGATGGACTTCATCAACCTTGCCCACGGCGTGCAGTACATGGTCGGCGCCTATCTCGCCGCCGCCTTTACCGCGATGACCGGCAGTTTTGCCGCCGGCCTCGCGCTGGCGCTGCCGGCGGCACTGCTGTTCGGGTTGCTGCTGGAAGTGCTGATCTTCCGCCACCTCTATGACCGCAGCCATCTCGACCAGGTGCTGGCCACCTTCGGTGTCATCATCTTTCTCAACCAGGCGGTGAAATTTGTCTGGGGCGCCGCACCCCTCAGCGTGCCGATCCCCGACGCGCTGTCCGGCACCATCGAAATCGCCGACGGCATGCTGTATCCCGTGTATCGGCTGGCCATCATCGGCGTCGGGCTTGCGGTCGGCGCGGCACTCGCCTTCATCATCAACCGAACGCGGCTCGGCATGCTGGTGCGCGCCGGCGCCACCCATGCATCGATGGTGTCGGCGCTCGGCGTCAATATCCGCTTTCTCTTCACCATCGTGTTCGGGGTCGGCGCCATGCTGGCCGGGTTTGCCGGCGCCATGGTGGCGCCGATCCTCTCCGTCGAACCCGGCATGGGCGACAACGTGCTGATATTGGCCTTCGTGGTGATCGTGATCGGGGGCATCGGCTCGATCCGCGGCGCCTTCATTGCCGCGCTCCTGATCGGCCTCGTCGATACGCTCGGGCGGTTCTTCGCGCCGGCGCTGTTGAAGCTGTTGCTCGATCCGGCCACCGCGAGCCAGACCGGCCGCGCGCTGGCGCCGATGCTGATCTACATCCTGATGGCCGCGGTGCTGTTCTTCCGGCCCTCGGGTCTGTTTCCGTCGAAACCATGACCGGCGCCGACACCGCCCCTGCCCTGTCCACGCCGGCACGCTTCCGTAAATCGTTGCTGCTGCCGCTGGCGTTGCTGGCGCTGTTCGCCATCGTGCCGTTGGCCGCGAGCTTTGGACCGAAAACCTTCATCCTGGCGCTGGTGACGCGGATCATGATCCTCGGCATCGCCGCGATGTCGCTGGATCTGTTGATCGGCTACGGCGCCATGATCTCGTTCGGCCACGCCGCCTTCATCGGTATCGGCGCCTACAGCGTCGCGATTCTCGCCAGCCACGGCATCAACGATCTGCCGGTCCAGCTCGCCACGGCGCTTCTGGTGTGCGGCCTGTTCGCGCTCCTGACCGGCGCGATCTCGCTGCGCACCAAAGGCGTCTATTTCATCATGATCACGCTGGCGTTCGGCCAGATGCTGTTCTTCCTCGCCACGTCGCTGGCGGCCTATGGCGGCGATGACGGCCTGACGCTGGCCTCGCGCAGTTTTGTGTTCGGCTTGGCGGTCCTGAAAAACGACACGGCGCTGTATTTCGTCGTGTTCGGCTTGATGGCGGCAACCTACGTGCTGCTGCGCGCGGTGGTCGCCTCGCGCTTCGGCCGGGTGCTGCGCGGCATCAGCGACAATCCGGTCCGGATGCAGGCGATCGGCTTTGCGCCCTATCGCTTTCAGCTCACGGCCTACGTGATTTCGGGCATGATCGCCGGCATCGCCGGCTGCCTGCTGGCCAACCAGGCGGAATTCGTCAGCCCGGCCTACGCGACCTGGCAGCGCTCCGGCGACCTGATCTTCATCATCGTGCTCGGTGGCCTCGGCACCCTGCACGGCGCCGTCATCGGCGCCGCCATTTTCGTCCTGCTCGCCGAGATCCTGTCGGGGTTCACCGAGCACTGGGGCATGATCTTCGGACCGCTCCTGATCCTGGTGGTGCTGTTCGCGCGCGGCGGCCTCAGTGGCCTGTTCGGGAGGGCGCCATGACCGCGCCCGTGCTGCAGCTGAAAAATCTCACAAAGAATTACGGCGCGCTCACTGTCACCGACGACGTCTCGCTCGACATCGAGTCCGGCGAACTGCACGCCATCATCGGTCCCAACGGCGCCGGCAAGACCACGCTGATCCACCAGATCTCGGGGCTGTCGACGCCCGACGCCGGCAGCATCCTGTTCCACGGCGAGGACGTGACGGACCTCGCGATGCCCGCCCGGGCACGGCGCGGCCTCGTGCGTTCGTTCCAGATCACCTCGATCCTGCCGCGCTTTTCGGTGCTGGAGAATGTCGCCCTGGCGCTGCAGGCCCACAGCGGTTCGAGTTTCCGCTTCTTCGGCAATGCGGCGGCGGAGCGGCCGCTGAACGAGGCGGCGATGGCGCTGCTGGTGCGGTTTGGCCTCGCTGCCCGCGCAGCTACGCCGGCCGGGCAGATGTCCCACGGCGAAAAACGCCAGCTCGAACTCGCCATTGCGCTGGCGACCAAACCAAAGCTGCTTTTGCTCGACGAGCCGCTCGCCGGCACCAGTCACGAAGAATCGCGCCGGATCATCGCTACGCTGCAGCAACTGCGGCGCGACCTGCCGATTGTGCTGATCGAGCACGACATGGACGCGGTGTTCGCGCTGGCCGACCGGGTGTCGGTGCTGGTCTACGGCCGCATCATCGCCAGTGGGTCGCCGCAGAGCGTGCGCGACAACGCCGAAGTGCGCGCTGCCTATCTCGGCGAGGAGGTCGCCTGATGCTGCGCGTCTCCAACCTGCAGGCGGCTTATGGCGCGGCGCAGGTGCTGTTCGACGTCTCATTCCGGATTGCCGCCGGCGAGGTCGTCACGTTGCTCGGCCGCAACGGCATGGGCAAGACCACCACCGTCAACGCGATCATGGGCCTGATCCGCTCTTCCGGCGGCTCGGTCGCGTTCGGCGACAAAGACCTGACCGGCCTGCCGCCGTACCGGATCGCGCAATGCGGCATTGGTCTGGTGCCGGAGGGACGGCAGATTTTTCCGACGCTGACGGTGCAGGAGAACCTCGTCGCCACCGCGGCCTGTCGCCAGCTGCCGGCGCGCTGGACTCTGGACGACATCTACGAGCTGTTTCCGAATCTAAAGGCGCGGCGCGGCCACTATGGCACGCAATTGTCCGGCGGCGAGCAGCAGATGCTGGCGGTCGGCCGCGCGCTGATGACCAACCCAAAGCTGTTGATCCTTGACGAGGCCACCGAGGGCCTGGCGCCACTGATCCGGCAGCAGATCTGGCATTGCCTGATGCGGCTGAAGGCCCAGGGCCACGCGATCCTGGTAATCGACAAGAACGTCGATGCGCTCGCCGGGTTTGCCGACCGTCACGTCATCATCGAAAAAGGCCGCGTGGTCTGGACCGGGACCAGCGCCGACCTTAAAAGCGATCCCAGTGTCAAGGACCGGTTTCTGCACGTATGAGAGCGGCCCAGGCCGGACCGCCGCAATCCAACGAAAGGACAGCACGATGAAAACCGAAATCGCCGGGATCACCCGGGCCAACGAGGGCATGCAGGGCATTTCCTGGAATATTCTGGGCCAGACCTATGTGCCGAAGAACTGCACCGAGCACTCGTTCTCCTGGCACGCCACCTTCCCGCCCGGCACCTTCGTGCCGCCGCACATCCATCCCGACCAGGACGAATATCTCTACATCCTGGAAGGCAAGCTCGATTTCATGCTGGCCGGCGCCGACACCCAGGCCACGCCGGGCGACCTCGTCCGCCTCGCCATGGGCATCCCGCACGGCATCTTCAACAAGTCGGACCAGAACGCCAAGGTGCTGTTCTGGGTGTCGCCGACCAGGCGGCTCTACGACCTGTTCTGGGCCATCCACAACATGAAGGAACAGAATCCGGCCGACGTCGTCGCACTGGCGGCCGAACACAACATCCACTTCCTGCCGCCGCCTCCGGGGGCGTGAATGTTTCGATCAAACTTTCCCCGTCATTGCGAGCCAACGGGTCGCGCGAACGCGCGCCCGATGACAGGCTCCGCGAAGCAATCCAGAAAGCAACAAGCAAGAACTGGATTGCTTCGTCGCAAGTGCTCCTCGCAATGACGGTTCTAAGGCTTTGGCCGAACGCTCAACGTCATTTGCCGCGGAGAGGGCGACCTACGCCCGCACCGCCGCCAGCCCCGGCACTGCGGCAAATCCGGCCTTGCTGGCATAGCCACGCACGATGGCTTCGCGCTGGGCGTAGCTGAGCACGTTTTCGATATTGTCGAAACCGTCCGGCGCCAGTTGCTCGACGGCGTCGATGACGCCTTCGGGGCCGCCGCGGCGGTTGGAGCGCACGACCTCGGCGGTCATCGGCAGGCGTTTTTGTTCATAGGCAACCAGGGCCTGGCGCGGGTGTTCGCAGCGCGCCAGGGCGTCGGCCAGCGGCGCGGGCGTCGAGGATGGCCTGCGAGGCGCCGTTGGAGCCGACCGGGTACATCGGATGCGCGGCATCACCCAATAGCGTGACCCGGCCGCTCGACCAATAGGGCAGCGGATCGCGATCGCAGCACGGGTACTCGTAAAATTCCGGCGTCGCCGAGATCAGGTTTGGCACGTCGACATAAGGCACCGCGAACCGTGCGACGTGCGGCATAAGCTCTTCGCGCTTGCCCGGCCGCGACCAGTCCTCGCGACGCGCCGGCGGCGCGTTGCCGTCGCTGACTTTCACCAGCACCGCCCAGTTGGTCAGCCGGCTGGCCGGGCTCGAGCCTTCCGCGATCGGATAGACCACGACCTTGGCATGCAGTCCGCCGGCAACGATCATCGAGCGGCCGGTCAGGAACAGCGGCCAGTCGCGGGCGCCGCGCCACAGCATCAACCCGTTCCAGCACGGCGGCCCCTCGCTTGGGAATAGCGCCTCGCGCACCCGCGAATGGATGCCGTCGGCGCCGATCAGGATGTCGCCACGCACGGTTTTGACATGGACGCCGGTGCGATCGAAGAACCAGGCGGTGACGCCGCCTTCGTCCTGGGCGAAGGCGCCGAGCCGGCAGCCGGTGTGGATGGCGTCATGGCCGAGGCGTTCCTCGACCGCGCGGTGAATCACATTCTGCAGCCGGCCGCGGTGGATCGAGAATTGCGGCACGTCATGGCCGGCGTCGACGCCGCGGGGATCGCGCCAGACCTCCTGGCCGTGGCGGTTGAGATAATACAGCACGTCGGTGCGGATCGCGATGTCGTCGAGTTTCTGCAACAGCCCGAGGCCGGCCAGTTCGCGGATCGCATGCGGCAGCGTGTTGATGCCGACGCCGAGTTCGCGGATCGAGTCCGACTGCTCGAACAGTTCGCAGCCGATGCCCCGTGCGCACAGCATCAGTGCAGTGGTGAGGCCCCCGATACCGCCTCCGACGATGATCGCCTTCATCCGCCCGACTCCAACTCAACCAGGAACGCGAAATTCGGCCCCTAGCGTCGCATGCCCGGTCATTCCGCCGCAAGCGGCTTTGTCGCCTCGGCCTTCAGCTCGGCGCGGGTCTTGGGCTTAGCCTTAATTTTGAGGTCGTCGAAATCCTGCCGGTCGCGAACGCTGTTGCGGAAAATCTGCTCCTTGCCGGGCTGGTATTGCGGCGGACAGGCGATATCGGCGGCGCCATACCAGGCCGCGGCCTTGATCGTGAACGCCGGGTCGACCAGATGCGGCCGGCCCAGCGCCACGAGGTCGGCGCGGCCGGCGGCGAGGATGGTGTTGACCTGATCGGCCGTGGTGATGTTGCCGACGCACATGGTGGCGACGCGGGCCTCGTTGCGGACCTGCTCGGAAAACGGCGTCTGGAACATGCGGCCGTAGATCGGCTGGGCGTCGCGCACGGTCTGCCCGGTGGAGACGTCGACGAGGTCGACGCCGGCCTCGCCGAAGGCGCGGGCGATCTTCACCGCGTCGTCGCCGGTGATGCCGCCCTGGGCCCAGTCGGTGGCCGAGATGCGCACCGACATCGGCTTGTGCGCCGGCCAGGCCGCGCGCATCGCCGTGAAGATTTCCAGCGGGTAGCGCAGCCGGTTCTCGAGCGAGCCGCCGTAACCGTCGCCGCGCCGGTTGGTCAGCGGCGAAATGAAACTCGCCAGCAGATAGCCGTGGGCGCAGTGCAGCTCCAGCATGTCGAAGCCGCAAGCCTCGCCACGCCCGGTGGCCGCGACGAACTCCGCCTTGACCCGGTCCATGGCGACGCGGTCCATCTCGCGCGGAATCTGACTGTCGGGGAAGTAAGGAATAGGCGATGCCGACAGAACGTCCCAGCCGCCCTGCTCCAGCGGCCGGTCCATGCCGTCCCACATCAGTTTGGTGGCGCCCTTGCGGCCGGCATGGCCGAGTTGCAGGGCGATTTTGGTCGCCGAGTTGGCATGGACGAAATCGACGATCCGGGTCCAGGCCGCCTGCTGCTCGTCGTTCCACAACCCGGCGCAGCCCGGCGTGATCCGCGCATCGCGGCCGACGCAGGTCATCTCGGTGAACATCAGCCCGGCGCCGCCGAGCGCGCGCGAACCGTAGTGCACGAGGTGGAAATCGCCGGGCATGCCTTCCTTGGCCGAATACATGCACATCGGCGACACCACGGCGCGGTTGGCCACCGCCATGTCGCGCAGCTTGAGCGGCTGGAACATCGGCGCCAGCGGCTTTTTCACGTCGACGTCAAAGCCCCTGGCGCGCACCTGCGTCGCGAACGCCCTGTCGACCTCGGCGACGAAGTCCGGCGCGCGCAGGGTAAGGTTATCGTAGGTGATGGCCTTGGCACGGGTCATCACCCCGAAGGCGAACTGGACGGGATCGAAATCCCAGAACCGGTCGACATGCTCGAACCACACCAGCGAGACGTCGGCGGCGTGCTGGGTCTTTTCCACTTCCTCGCGCCGGCCGTGTTCATAGGTTTCAAGTGCTGCGTCCACCGTCGGTGCGTGCGCCATGGCGTCGGCCAGCGCGATGGCGTCTTCCATGGCGAGCTTGGTGCCGGAGCCGATCGAGAAATGCGCGGTGGCCTTGGCGTCGCCGAGCAACACCATATTGTCCTTGACCCAGCGCTTGCTGCGGATCATCGGAAAATTGCGCCAGCTCGAACGGTTGGTCAGGATCCGGTGGTCCTTCAGGAACCAGCCGAAGATCTGCTCCATCAGTTCGGCGGCCTCCTGCTCGCTCATGCGGTCGAGGCCGGCGCGGGCAAAGGTGGCGGCATCGGTCTCGAACACCCAGGTCGAGCGGCCGGCTTCGTATTGATAGGCGTGGGCGATGAACGGGCCCCACTCGGTCTCCTCGAAAATGAAGGTGAAGGCATCGAGCGGCCGGGTCGATCCCATCCAGGTGAACTTGTTGGCGCGCAGGTCGACTTCGGGCTGGAAATGTTCGGCGAACTTGTCGCGGAAGCGGCTGTTGATGCCGTCCGCCAGCACCACGAGGTCGGCGTCGGCGAAGCGGCTTTCGTCGTCGATCTCGGCCTCGAACAGCAGCGTGACGCCGAGCTCGCGGGCGCGCTCCTGCAGGATCAGCAGCAGCATCCGCCGCGAGCAGCCGCAAAAGCCGTTGCCGCCGACCCGGTGCACGGTGCCGCGGAAGTGCACCGCGATGTCGTCCCAATAGGCGAATTCCTGGGTGATGCGGCGATAGCTCGGCGGATCGTATTTCTCGAAATTGTCCAGCGTGGCGTCGGAAAACACCACGCCGAAGCCGAAGGTGTCGTCGTGCCGGTTGCGCTCGTAGACCGTGATCTCGGCCTGCGGCCGCTGCTTCTTGAGCAGGATCGCCGCGTAGAGACCGGCCGGTCCGCCACCGATGATCGCGATCTTCATGAGAGCCTCCGCAGCCGCCGCGCCGATGGAGATATTTTAATCCTAAAGCAATTTTTCGGCAAGGGGCGTGGTCGCTCCGCTACTCCGCCGCCTGCGCCGTCTTGGAGCGGATCGGCGGGATCGGGCGCCGGGCCTCGCCGGCCTCGAGGACGAATTTCTGGTCGAGCGAATACCACGGCGCCGCAAAACCCCATTCGGCGGACGCCTCGTCATGGCGGACATAGTCGCCGAGCAGCGCGCGGGTGACGCCGAACTGGACATCGGAATCGATGTTGCGGGTCGTCGGGGCTGTAGATCTGCGAGACCATGGTCTTGAAGCCGGGTTTGTAGATCAGGAAATGCAGATGGGCGGGGCGGTAGTGGTGGCGGCGGGTGGCGCGCACCAGATCGCCGACCGGCCCGTCGATCGGGATCGGATAACCGGCCGGCTTGACGCTGGTGAAATGGAAACGCCCGGCGGCATCCGTGATGAAGCGCCCGCGCAGATTCATCTCGGCCTGCTCCGGGGTCCTGGTTCTCGTAGAGTCCCTCCGGCGAGGAGTGCCAGATGTCGACCTCGGCGCCGGCGACCGGGCGCCCTGCCCCATCGGTGACCGTGGTATGCACGACGAGTTGCGGGCCCGGCGTCGGCGAACGCAACAGCGAATCCCCACTCTTGCTCAGCGGCTGGTCGTCGCGCCAGAACGGCCCCAGCATGCTGGCCTGGGTTTCGGCCTGGCCATTGTCACCGTTGTTGAGCAGGCAAACCAGCGGCGAGACGCCGAGCGAGCCGGCCATCAGCACCACCTCGTTATGCGAAGCGGTGGTCTTCTGGCCCATCGCCGCGATCAGCCTGGTCGCCTCCTGAAACTCGCGCTCGGTAAGGCGAACGTCGCGGACAAAGCCGTGCAAATGCCGCACCAGCGAAAGCAATATCTCGCGCAGGCGCGGATCCTCGGTGCGGCTGAATGCCTCCAGAACGGCGTCGGTGACCTGAGCCTGATTTTCTATGATCATTTTTTCAACTCGACGGTGAAACCGTGGCTATAATGGCCAAAACCTTGCCAACGTCCAGTGCGGAAGGAAGATACCGATGCAAGAGGCGCCCGAGTCCCTGGTGAAGGGAAAAAAGCGTCCATTCACCGGGGCCGAGTTCCTCCAGTCGCTGCGCGATGGCCGCGAAGTCTACATCTATGGCGAGCGTGTCAAGGACGTAACCACCCACCCCGCCTTCCGCAATGCGGCGATTTCCGTCAGCAAGCTCTACGATGCCCTGCACGATGACAAGAGCAAAGACGTTCTCACCGCCGAAACCGACACCGGCTCGGGCGGCTACACCCACCGCTTCTTCAAGGCTGCCCGCTCTCGCGAGGACGTGATCAAGCAGCGCGACGCCATCGCGGCCTGGGCGCGGATTTCCTACGGCTGGATGGGACGCACGCCGGATTACAAGGCGGCGTTTCTCAACACGCTGGGCGCCAATGCCGAATTCTACGGCAAGTTCGCCGGCAACGCCCGCGCCTGGCACACCCGCGGCCAGGAGGCGGTGCTGTACGTCAACCATGCGCTGGTCAATCCGCCGATCGACCGCTCCAAGCCGGTCGAACAGGTCAAGGACGTCTACATTTCGATTCAAAAGGAGACCGACGCCGGCATCTATGTCTCGGGCGCCAAGGTGGTGGCGACCAATTCGGCGCTGACCCACTACAATTTTCTCGGCCAGAACATGAGCCAGGACATCAGCGACGACAGCATGGTGGTGATGTTCATGGCGTCGATGGACACGCCCGGCATCAAGCTGATCTGCCGGCCGTCCTATGAAATGGCGGCGGGCGCCACCGGATCGCCGTGGGATTATCCCCTGACCAGCCGGTTCGACGAGAACGACGCCATCTTCGTGTTCGACAACGCCTTCATCCCCTGGGAAAACGTCTTCATCCACCGCGACGTCGAGACGCTGAAGATGTTTTATCCGCGCTCGGGTTTCGTCAACGGTTTTACCATGCAGGGCTGCACCCGTCTTGCCGTCAAACTCGATTTCATCGCCGGGCTCTTGTACAAGGCGGCGCGCTCCACCGGCGTCGAGGCGTTTCGCGGGGTGCAGGCGCAGATCGGCGAGGTGATCGGCTGGCGCAACCTGTTCTGGGCGCTGACCGACGCGATGTGCTGCAATCCCGACAAGTGGGTGGGCGACGCGGTGCTGCCCAACATCCGCGCCTCGGTGGCCTACCGGCTGTTCGCCACCGAAGCCTATCCCGCGGTGCGTTCCATCGTCGAGAAGGTGATCGCCTCGGGACTGATCTACCTGCCGAGCCACGCCCGCGACTTCAAGAATCCGGACATCGACAAATACCTGCAGCGCTACGTGCGCGGCTCGAACGGCATCGACTACAAGCAGCGCATCAAGATCATGAAGCTGTTGTGGGACGCGATCGGCACCGAATTCGGCGCCCGCCACGAACTCTATGAAATGAACTACGCCGGCAGCCATGAACTGATCCGCCTGTTCGGGCTGCAGCAGGCCCAGGCCTCCGGCTCGCTCAAGGAGATGGAGGCGCTGGTGGACAAGTGCATGGCGGATTACGACGAGGACGGCTGGACCGATCCGGCCTATCACAACAACGCGGACATATCCGCGCTGGATAAAATCTGAGCCAGCTCGGCCGCGCAACTGGTTTAGCGGGCAACGACAAACGGGGGAGACGATGGTGCAGAAACATATAAACTGGAAAATTTTGCTGAGCTTCGCGGCGTTTGCCGGGTTATTTCCATCCGCCGCAAGCGCGCAGACGGTGGTCAAGATCGGCATTATCAACAGTTTTTCGGGATTCCTGGCGGCGCCGGGCGACGAGATGCAGAAGGGCATGGATCTGTTCGCCAAGGAGCACATGAAGGACCTGCCGCCCGGCGTCACCATCGAGGTGATCAAGCGCGACGACACCACCAATCCGGAAGTCGGCAAGCGCGTCGCCCAGGAACTGATCACGCGTGACAAGGTCAACATCCTGCTCGGCGTGATGGGATCGCCGATCGCGGCAGCGATCGCGCCGTTGACCGCCGAGGCCAAGATTCCATTGGTGCTCACCAACGCCGCCGGGGTTTCGATACCGCGGATCTCGCCCTACGTGGCCCGGGTGTCGTTCACCCAGTGGCAGACCGCGGTGCCATTGGGCAAATGGGCGGCCGCGAAAGGCTGGAAGAAGGCGGTCACCATGGTCAGCGATTTCATCCCCGGTCACGATGCCGAGGCTGCCTTCAACAAGGGTTACATCGACGCCGGCGGCCAGGTGCAGAGCGCGATCCGCTTCCCGACCAACAATCCCGACTTCGCGCCGTTCGTGCAGAAGGCCAAGGACGCCAAGCCCGATGTGCTGTTCATCTTCGTGCCAGGCGGCACCCAGGCCACCGCCATGATCAAGGCGATCAAGGATCTCGGGCTGCGCGAGGCTGGCATCAACGTGGTCTCGACCCAGGATCTCGTCCCCGACGAGGAACTGCCCAACATGGGCGACGCCCCGGTCGGCCTGGTCACCGCCGGCAACTACTCGACCGCCGCCGTCCGCCCCGCCAACACCGCCTTCCTCGCCGCCTGGGCCAAGGAGTATGGCCCGAAATCGACCCCCGACTTCTTCGCCGTGGGCGGCTGGGACGGCATGGCCGCGGTGTTCGACGTCATCAAGCAAAGCAAGGGCAAGTTCACCGGCGACGAGGCCATGGCGGTGCTCAAGGGCTGGAAGAATCCCGACAGCCCGCGCGGGCCGATCTCGATCGATCCCGACACCCGGGAAATCGTCCAGAACATCTACATGCGCCGCACCGAGATGAAGGACGGCAAGCTGGTGAATACCGAGTTCGAGACCATTCCGAACGTCAAGGACCCGTGGAAGGAGCTCAATCCGCCGAAGTGAGATGACGCGGACCGTTCGAGCCGAGCGAAGCGGAGGCCGGGGTGGGGGTAGCTCCAAGCACGGCTTCCGTTGTGGCTTACCCCCACCCGACCAGCCTTCGGCTGGCCACCCTCCCCACAAGGGGGAGGGATAAGAAAGAGACACACTCCTACCACTCGCCTGCAACGACCATCACCAATGGCAACACCCGTGCCTCATGGCTGACCTCGCATCCGCCGCCGTCAATGTCGCGTTTCACGGCCTGACGCTCGCCATGGTGCTTTACCTGATTTCGGTCGGGCTCTCGGTGACCATGGGGTTGATGGGCTTCGTCAACCTCGCCCACGGCGCGTTCGCCATGGCCGGCGGCTATGTCATGACGACGCTGATGAGCCGCTGGGGGCTGGATTTTCCGCTGGCGCTGCTGCTCGCCGTCGCCGCGGTCATGGCCGGCAGCCTGGTGCTGGAGCGGCTGTTGTACCGGCGGCTCTATGGCGGCGACGAGCTCGATCAGGTGCTGCTGACCATGGGGCTGATTTTCATGTCGGTCGGCGCCGCCACCTGGATCTGGGGACCGCTGGCGCAACCGATGCAGCCGCCGCAATGGCTGCGCGGGCAGATCAATCCGTTCGGCCACCCGCTGCCGGCCTACCGGTCGTTCCTGATCCTGTGCGGGGCTATCATCGTCACGGTGCTGTGGCTGGCGCTGGAGCGCACCCGGATCGGCGCCAAACTCCGCGCCGCGGTCGACAATCTGCGCATGGCCGAAACCGTCGGCATCAACACCTCGCGGCTGTTCGCTTTTGCTTTCGCCTTCGGCAGCGGTCTCGCCGCGCTGGGCGGCGGGCTCGGCGCCGACATGCTGGCGATCACCCCCGGCTATGCGCTGGACAATTTGGTCTACTTCCTGATCGTGGTCGCGGTCGGCGGCCTGGGCAGCATTCGCGGGCCGTTTCTCGCCGCACTCGTGGTCGGCATCGCCGATACCGCGCTGAAATATTACGTGCCCGAATTCGGGGCGTTCTTCATCTATGCGCTGACCATGGCGATCCTGCTGTGGTACCCGCACGGCATCTTCGGACGAACATGACGGTATCCGGGGATCACCGCAGCACCGATGTCGCGCCGATGCTCGAGGGCTTCGCGCGGCGCCATCGGCTCGATCCGCGCGAGGCGCTGCCATGGCTGGTGGCGATCGCCGCCTATTTCGCCTTTCCGGATTACCTCGCCTTGCAGGCGCAGATCCTGGCCACCATCGTGTTCGCGCTCTCGGTCGACCTGGTGCTCGGTTACGCCGGTATCGTGACATTAGGCCACGCCGCGTTCTTCGGTGTCGGCGCCTATACCGCGGGCCTGCTGGCAGCCAACGGCTGGGGCGAGCCGCTGTCGGGCCTCGTGGCCGCGGCAGGCGCCGCCGGCGTCATCGGCTTTGTCTCGGGCATGATCATCCTTCGCACCTCCGGACTGACGCTCTTGATGCAGACGCTGGTGGTGGCGGCCATGCTCTATGAACTCGCCAACAAGGCCGGCCGCATCACCGGCGGTGCCGACGGGCTGCAAGGCATGCAGGTCTGGCCGATCTTCGGCATCTTCCGCTTCGACATGTTCGGCAAGACCGCGTTCCTGTATTGCCTCGCGGTGCTGTTCTTGTGCTGGCTCGTGGTGCGCACCGTGGTGCATTCCGCGTTCGGCCGCTCGCTGACCGGCATTCGCGAAAACGTGCTGCGCATGCATGCGATCGGCGCCCCGGTCGAGCGGCGCAAGGTCATCGTCTACACGCTGTCGGCGGCGCTGGCCGGGGTTGCCGGCGCGCTGATCGCACAGACCACGCAATTCGTCGGGCTCGGCACGCTGAGCCTGGAGCGTTCCGGCACCATCCTGATCATGCTGATCATCGGCGGCGTCGGGCAGCTCTATGGCGCCTTCATCGGCGTGCCGCTCTACATGATCGCGCAGGACCGTTTCGCCAGCGTCGATCCGGTCTACTGGTATTTCTGGATCGGCCTGTTCATGGTGTTGTTGGTGCTGTTCGCCCGCGGCGGCGTGCTCGGCGTGATCGGGCGATGGCGCAAGCCGGACCGGATGCGCAAATGACCGGCGCCATCGAAACCCAAAAACTGTGCAAGAATTTCGGCGGGCTCGTCGTGGCCGACGCCATCGACTTCCGCATGGAAGCGGGAGGGCGGCATGCGCTGATCGGGCCGAACGGCGCCGGCAAGACCACCTTCGTCAACCTCGTTACCGGCGTGTTGCAGCCGAGTTCCGGCGGCATCGTGCTCGGCGGCGACAACATCACCACCCTCAGCCAATCCCAGCGCGTCAAGCGCGGGCTGGTGCGCACTTTCCAGATCAACGCGCTGTTCCGTCGCCTGAGCGTACTGGAAAACGTCACGCTGGCCATCGCCGAACGGGAAGGCTTTGCCGGGAATTTCATCCGGCCGGCCGGCCGCCACCGCGCCGCCATCGATGAAGCCTATGCCCTGCTCGAGCAACTGGGCCTGGCGCCCGAAGCGCTGAAGCCCGTCACCGATCTGGCCTACGGCCGCCAGCGCATGACCGAGATCGCGGTGGCGCTCGGCCTCAAGCCGAAAGTTCTATTGCTGGACGAGCCGGCCGCAGGCGTCCCGACCGGCGACGTCCACACCATCGTTGAGGTGATCGAACGCCTGCCCGCCGATATCGCGGTGCTGCTGATCGAACACGACATGGACCTGGTATTTCGGATTGCCAGGCATATTACCGTGCTGGTCGGCGGCCGCGTGCTGATCGAGGGGACACCCGATGTGATCGCGCGTGACCCAAAAGTGCGTGAGGTCTATCTCGGTGAGCGAAGGCCATGACGGTGCAGGCCATAGACAGCGCAGGTCTGGTATTGACCGATGTCAGCGCGGGGTATGGCGAGACCGTGGTGCTGAATCATGTTTCGCTGTCGCTCGAGCCCGGCGAGACCCTGGCCGTGCTCGGCCGCAACGGCGTCGGCAAGACCACGCTGCTGGCCACCATCATGGGCCGCACCCGACTGCACGGCGGTTCGATCGCTTTCCTGGAAAGCGATATCGGTGCTGCGCCGATCTACCGGCGGGCGGCGCTGGGGCTGGCTCTGGTGCCACAGGAACGGGAGATTTTCCGCTCGCTCAGCGTCGAGGAAAATCTCACTGTCGGCCAGCGCCCCGGCCGCTGGACGCTCGAGCGGGTCTACGACTTCTTTCCTTCGCTGGCGGCGCGGCGCCTGAGCCGCGGCGACCGGCTGTCCGGCGGCGAGCAGCAGATGCTGGCGATCGGCCGGGCGCTGATGGGCAATCCAAGCTTCCTGTTGCTGGACGAACCGCTGGAGGGCCTGGCACCCGTCATCGTCGATCAACTGCTGGCGGGCTTCGAACGGCTGAAGCGCGAAGAGGACATGGCGCTGCTGCTGGTCGAGCAGCATGCCCACCTGGCCCTGCAATTCGCCGACGACGCCATCGTGCTCGACCGCGGCGCGATCGTGTACCGCGGCAGCAGCCGCGAGCTTGCGGAGGCGCCGGAGAAGATGGCGGAGCTATTGGGGGTGACGCGGGCGGCAGGATAACAACCTCAGGGTCGCCCCCCACCCTCTCATCCGTCATGGCCGGGCTTGTCCCGGCCATCCACGCCTTTCTTGCGGCGCCGCTGTAAAGGGGTGGATGCCCGGGACAAGCCCGGGCATGACGAACTTGGATGTCGTTAGTCGGAACGAAAGCTCAATTGCCCTGAAATACCGGCTTCACCTTGTTGGCGAACGCCTCGAAGGCGCGGGCGAAATCCTCGGTCGTCATGCACAGCGCCTGCGCCACCGCCTCGGCCTCGATGGCCTCTTCCACCGACATCGCCCATTCCATTGCCAGCATGCGCTTGGTCATGGTGTTGGCGAAGGTCGGGCCCTCGGCAATCTGTTTGGCGAGAATCTGCGCCTGCGCCAGCACATGCTCGGGCGCCACGATGCGGCTGAAGAAGCCCCAGCGCTCGCCTTCCTCGGCGGTCATGAAGCGGCCGGTGTAGAGCAGTTCCGAGGCACGCGACTGGCCGATGATGCGCGGCAGCATGGCGCAGGCGCCCATGTCGCAGCCGGCGAGCCCCACCTTGTTGAACAGGAACGCGACCTTGGCGCCGGTCGCCGCCAGCCGCAGGTCGGACGCCATCGCCATGATGGCGCCGGCGCCGGCGCAGATGCCCTCCACCGCGGCTATGATCGGCTGCGGACAGGCCCGCATCGCCTTGACCAGGTCGCCGGTCATCCGCGTGAACGCGGTCAGGCCCTTGGTGTCCATCTTGACCAGCGGGCCGATGATTTCGAACACGTCGCCGCCGGAGGAAAAATTGCCGCCTGCGCCGGTCACCACCACGGTCTTGACCTCGTCGTCCATGGCGCAGGCGCGGAAGAAATCCGTCAGTTCGCGGTAGCTTTCGAAGGTCAAGGGATTCTTGCGCTCGGGCCGGTTCAGCGTCACCGTGGCGACGCCGTCGACCACCGCCAGCAGGAAATGCTTCGGCGAAAAATCCGCCAGCGGCAGCGTGACGGGATTGGCGGGCTTGCTCATGGACGTTCCCTCGGATTCGTTGACATCAATTTTAGCCCGCTCAGACTTCGCCGCCCGCGACCGCGATGGCCTGGCCGGTAACGGCGCCGGCGCCCTCGCCGCACAGCCACAGCACGGTGTCGGCGACTTCTTCCGGCGTCACCAGCCGGCCCTGCGGATTGTGCTTGGCAAGTTCGGCCAGCGCCTGCTCGCGGCTGCGCCCGGTCTTGCTCATGATGTTTTCGATACTGCCACTAATCAGCTCGGTATCGGTAAAGCCGGGGCACACCGCATTGACCGTCACCCCCGATGTCGCGAGTTCCAGCGCCAGCGAGCGCACCAGGCCGACCACCGCGTGCTTGGCGGCGGCGTAGGCACTGACATAGGCATAGCCCTTGAGGCCCGCGGTCGAGGCTATGGCGACGACGCGCCCGCTGCGGCGTTGCTTCATCGCCGGCAGCACCGCCTGCACCGCATGAACCACCCCCATGAAGTTAACGTCCATCATCTGGCGAAAAAGCGCCGCGTCGGATTTTGCGAATGGCGCCGACGCCGCCACGCCCGCATTGGCAATCAGGATATCGATCGGCTGCCGCGCCGCGGCCTCGGCGATGGCGGTATTGACCGCGGCCTGGTCGGCAACATCGGCAACGACTGCGAAATGGGCGACGCCGGCGGTGACGGCCTCATCGAGAGCAGCGCGGTTGCGCCCCAGCACGGTCACGGTCGCCCCGGCGCGCGACAACTCCGCCGCGATGGCGCGCCCGATGCCGCGGCCGCCGCCGGTCACCAGCGCGTGGGAGGAGCGTGACAATCCGGGCATGCGGCCTTCCCGCGATTTGAGCGTTTCAAGTCATCGCTTGCGTATATTTTAGACTTCAAATTTTTGCAACCGAGCCTCGCGGCCGTCATGGCCAGGCTTGTCGTCGGTCGCTCGCCGCCTTGACAGCATCCTGCCTCGCCGCTAGCCTCATCGCCATTCCTCGCACACGGAAGGATCGGCTCATGGCGGCGCTCGAAAAAGGCATTACGCGCAACGGACAAGGTTTTGGCGGCAAGACCTGGAACATCCTCGGCCAGGTGTACTTCCCCAAGGCCGTCACCGACTCGACCTTTGCGTTCGAGACCAACAGCGATCCCGGCCAGTTCGTCCCGGTGCACATTCATCCGACCCAGGACGAATTCATCCTGGTGCAGGACGGCATGCTCGACCTCAAGCTCGACGGCGTCTGGGTGCAGGCCAAGGCCGGCGACCTGGTGCGGCTGCCGCGCGGGATTCCGCACGGCTATTTCAATAAGTCGGACAAACCCGCGCGGGCACTGTTCTGGGTGTCGCCGACCCAGAAGCTGGAAGCGCTGTTCAACGCCCTGCACAACCTCAGCGACGTCGCCGAGATCGTGCGGATTTCCGGCGAGCACGAAGTGAACTTCCTGCCGCCGGAAGCGAACGAGTGAGGGTTATTGCGCGCCCCGCGACCACCGTTCTGTTCGTCATGCCCGGTCTCGTCCCGGACATCCACGTCTTTACCGCCGCCAAGACGTGGATGGCCGGAACAAGTCCGGCCATGACCAACTCAAGGGAAAATTGCTTTAAATCTAAAACTATCGCTTTTCATATAAAATGACCCTGCTAGGATCGGTCGATCAGACGGAGACGCCGGCGTGCCCGATCTTGCTTCGATGACGACCAGGGACGGCCGCTTCGGCTATGAGGCGGCAGGCGATCCGGATGCGCCGGCGCTGGTGTTCCTGCACGGCATCGGCGGTGCCGCGCGCGGATGGCGCAACCAGCTCAAGGCTTTTGGCGATCGATACCGTGCCATCGCCTGGGACATGCCGGGCTATGGCGGTTCGGCGCCGCTCGAAACCGTCAGCATCGCCGCCCTGGCCGACGCTTTGCAGGATTTCCTGCAACAGGTTGGCGCCACCAGGACCTGCCTGGTCGGACATTCGATCGGCGGCATGATCGTGCAGCAGGTGCTGGCCCGGGCGCCGCGCATCGCCGATACGGTGGTGCTGGCCCAGACCAGCCCGGCATTCGGCCGCTCCGACGGTGACTGGCAGAAGAACTTCATTGCGGCCCGGCTCGGCCCGCTCGATCGCGGCGAGACCATGGCTTCGCTGGCGCCGTCGTTGGTCGGGGAACTGGTCGGCGACAATCCGGATCCGGCCGGCGTCGAACTGGCGCGCGACTGCATGGCCGCGGTACCGGAGGCCAGCTACCGCGCCATGATTCTGGCGCTGCTCGGCTTCGATCTGCGCGGCGCCCTGAAGCACATCGCGGCGCCGACCCTGGTGCTCTCCGGAGCCAAGGACAACAATGCGCCGGCGCCGATGATGGCAAAGATGGCGAGCTATATTCCCGGCTCACGCTATATCGAACTCGAAGGCACAGGCCATCTCGCCAATCTGGAGCGTCCGGCCGCCTTCAACGCCGCGCTGGAAAGCTTCTTGAGCGTTAAACCGAAAGTCGCCCCATGACAGCTCCGGCTGGAAATACCGACGGCATCGCCCTCGACCCGCCGATCTTCGATCCGGGGGCATTCCTGCTGAGCGAGGAGCAGGCCGGGATCATCGCCACGGCACGCCGGCTCGGTCAGACCGTGTTCGCGCCACGCGCGGCGCAATGGGACCGTGACGCCAGTTTCCCGATGCAGAACTACAGGGACCTGCACCGCACCGGCCTGCTCGGCATCGCCATCCCGAAACATCTCGGCGGACTCGGCGCCGGCTACCAGACCTATGCGCTGGCCGCCGCCGAGATCGGCCGCTATTGCGGCGCTACCGCGCTGACCTGGAACATGCACGTCTGCTCGACGCTGTGGTCGGGTCCGCTCGCCGACGATCTCGACATGGATGCCCAGACCCGCCTCGACCACGACATGCGCCGCGAGGTTCACTACAGGCGCATCGTCGAGGACGGCGCGATCTATTCGCAGCCGTTCTCGGAAGGCGGCGCTGCCGCGGCCGGCGGCGTCGCGTTCGGCACCGAGGCCCGGCCGGTCAAGGGCGGCTGGATCGTCAACGGCAAGAAGATTTTCGCGTCGCTGTCGGGCTACGCCGATTATTACGGCGTGCTGTGCACCGAGATCGAGGAAGGTGCGGCGGCCTCGCGGCGCAACACGTTGTACCTGGCGCTACCCGCCAAGGCCGAGGGCATTTCGGTGGTCGGGGACTGGGATCCGCTCGGCATGCGCGGCACCGTCTCGCGCACGCTGATCTTCAAGGATGTGTTCGTGGGTGAGGATGCCGCACTGATGCCGCGCGGCGTCTACTTCCAGGCCGCGATGCGCTGGCCGCACATGTTCCTGACCCTGTCGCCGACCTACATGGGCCTGGCGCAGGCAGCCTACGATTTCACCATAAAATATCTGCGCGGCGAAATGCCGGGCACGCCGCCGGTGAAGCGGCGGATGTATCCGACCAAGCAGATCGCCGTGGCGCAGATGCACATCAAGCTCGAGCAGATCAAGGCGATCTGGTTTCAGGCCATCACCGAGGCCGGTCCCAACCCGACCAAGGAGCAGGTGCTGCGCGCCTATGCTGCGCAGTATTCGGTGATGGAAGGCGCCAACGAGATTGCAACCCTGGCGATCCGCACCTGCGGCGGCCAGGCCATGCTGAAATCGCTGCCGCTGGAACGGATCTACCGCGACAGCCGCTGCGGCTCGCTGATGCTGCCGTGGACCGCCGAACTGTGCCTCGACCGCATTGGCCGCGAGACGCTCTACGAGAGCGGCGAGATCGACGATTAGACAATAATGCGATTCAATCGCATTATTGTCTAATCTCTTTATTTGAGCATGATCTTTTCGGAAAACCGGTTTCCACTTTTCCGGATCATGCTTTAAGGACCACCGCCTTGGACCTCTCCGCCCTCATCGAGCGCAACGCCGCCTTCACCCCGCACAAGACGGCGACCATCTTCGAGGGTGAGACGCTGAGCTATCTCGGCTTTGCGGCGCGGGTCGAGCGCACCGCCTGCGCGCTGAAAGCGGAATGCGGCATCGGCCGCGGCGACCGCGTCGCTATCCTCAGCCTCAACCGGCCGGACTACCTGGTGCTGCTCTATGCCTGCGCCCGCCTCGGCGCCATGCTGGTGCCGCTGAACTGGCGGCTGGCGGCGGCCGAGCAACTCTTCATCCTCTCCGATGCCTCGGTCAAGGTGCTGGTGCTCGAGGCAGCCTTTGCCGATATCCTCACGGAGTTGGCCAAAACTCTGCCCGAAACCCGCGCGGTTGGCCTCGATTTCGTGCCGCCGCACGGCTTCGGATTCGATGCCCTGCTGGCCGACGCGACCGGCGACGGCCGCAATCCCCATACCGATCTCGCGTGTCCGCTGCTGATCGTCTACACCTCCGGCACCACCGGCCGGCCCAAAGGCGCGGTGCTGCGCCAGGAGGCGCTGCTGTGGAACGGTGTCATGAGCCAGCACATGCATGCGCTGACCTCGGACGATCACGTGATGACGGTGCTGCCGTTCTTTCACGTCGGCGGATTGAACATCCAGACCACGCCCGCGCTGCATCACGGCGCCACCGTCACCATTCTTGCGCGCTTCATGCCGGATGCCGCGCTGGCAACCATCACCCGCGACCGGCCAACCCTGACCACACTAGTGCCGGCGACCATCCAGGCGGTGACCGATCATCCCGCGTGGGCCTCGACCGACATCTCCTCGCTGAAGGCGGTCGCCACCGGGTCCACCATCGTGCCGCAGCCCCTGATCGACCGCATCACCGCCCGCGGCGTGCCGGTGCTGCAGGTCTATGGCTCCACCGAGACCTGCCCGGTCGCGGTCTACACCCGGCTCGGCGGCGATCATGCCCGCACGGGATCCACCGGGTTGCCGGGGCTGTGCTGCGAGGCAAAAGTGGTCGACGATGCCGGCAATGAAGTCCCAGCCAATATGGCGGGCGAAATCGCCATCCGCGGCCCCAACGTGTTTTTCGAATACTGGGGCAACGAGACCGCTACCCGCGAGGCACTGCATGACGGCTGGTACCGTTCTGGCGACATCGGCAGCCGCGATGCCGACGGCTATTTCTTCGTCCACGACCGCAAGAAGAACCTGATCATCTCCGGCGGCGAGAACATCTACGCGGCGGAAATCGAGCGCGTACTGCTCGATCATCCCGCCGTTCTCGACGTCGGCGTCATCGGCCGTCCCGATCCGAAATGGCAGGAAGTGCCGGCGGCCTACGTGATGCTGCGCGCCGGCGCTGCCGTCGAGGCCGAAGAACTGAGGGCCCACGTGCTGACCCAGCTGGCGCGCTTCAAGGTGCCGCGCGATGTCGTTTTCGTAACCGAACTGCCGCGCACCGCACTCGGCAAGGTGCAGCATTTCCGCTTGAAGCAGACGGCGGAGGCGCAGCAGCCATGACGCATCCCCCGATGCGCATCGCGGTGCTCGGCGGCGGCAATGGCTCGTTTGCGGCGGCGGGTGATTTTGCGCTGGCCGGTCACGACGTCCGGCTGTGGCGGCGTGACGCCGCCGCGGTCGACGCGCACCGCGCCGCCGGCTCGCGCATCGCCGTCCGGGACGCCAGGGGCCGGCACGAGGTGCCGCTCAATCTGGTGACCACCGATATCGCCGAAGCGGTCCGCGATGCCGGGCTGATCCTGTGCCCGACGCCGGCTTTCGCACAGGCCGACATCGCGGCGCGGCTGGCACCGCACCTACGCGACGGCCAGGTGGTGTTCCTGCCGCCGGCAACCTTCGGCTCGATGATCTTCGCCAGCGCGGCGCGTGACGCCGGCAACCGCGCCGCCGTGAGTTTCGCCGAGACTGGCACCCTGCCCTGGCTGGCGCGCAAGCACGGCACGTATGAGGTGGCCATCACCGTTCGCGCCAGGCGGCTGCCGACCGGGGTGTTTCCGTTGCCGGCGTCGGACCGCGCGCTGGCGGTGATCGGCCAGGCGTTTCCAGGCGTCATCGAACCGTGCGGCGACGCATTGTCGGGGGCGCTGATGAACGCCGGCCCGATCATCCATCCGCCGCTGATCGTGATGAATGCGGGGCCGATCGAGCATTTCGAGCGCTGGGATATCCACAAGGAAGGGACGCAAGCCGCGATCCGCCGCGTCACCGACGCGCTCGACGCCGAACGCATCGCGGTGCGCGAAGGTTTTGGCTATGGCGCACCGCATTTTCCGCTGGCGCATCACTATGCCCGCGAAGGCGAGGAATGGATGTATGGCCGCGGCTCGCACGACCGCTTGACCGATTCCGGCGACTGGCGCGAACGGATCGTGCTCCGTGAACATCGCTACATGCGCGAGGACCTGCGCGTCGGGCTGTCGTTCATGGTCTCCGTCGCGGCATTGGCCGGCGTCGCCACACCGCTGATGAAATCATTCTTAAGCATCGGCGGCGCTATCTGCGGCGAAGACTTTTTGCACGGCGGTCGGACGCTTGAGAGCCTGGGGCTTGGCGATTACGATCGCGACGGGCTGCTGATGCTGTTGCGCGAGGGATTCAAGTCATGACCACCATCGCCTGCCTCGGCGCCGGTCGCATGGGACGCGGCATTGCGGTGGCGTTCGCCTATGCCGGTCATGATGTCGCCATCGTGGATTTCAAGCCGCGCGATGCGGCGTCGTTTACAAAGCTCGCCGATGAGGCCGCAGGCGAGATTCGCAACACCCTGATGAGCCTGTCTCGCTTCGGGCTGATGACTGCTGGCGCCGTCGATACCATCATGGGCCGGGTGCGGCTGGTGCCGGAAGCCGACGCGGCCGCGGCGCTGCGCTGCGCCGCCGTCATCTTCGAAGGTGTGCCTGAGGTCGTCGACCTCAAGCGCGACGCGCTTGCCAGGGCTTCCCGCCTCGCCGGCCCCGACCCTGTCATCGCCTCCACCACCTCGACCATCCTGGTCGACGATCTTTCCAGCGCGATCGAGCACCCAGCGCGGTTTCTCAACGCGCACTGGCTCAATCCGGCCTATCTGGTGCCGCTGGTGGAACTGTCGCCGGGCGCCGCCACCGATCCCGCCGTCACCGGCCGTGTCAAGGCGCTGCTGGAAGCCATCGGCAAAGTGCCGGTGGTGTGCGCGGCGACGCCAGGTTACATCGTGCCGCGGATCCAGGCGCTGGCCATGAACGAGGCGGCGCGGATGGTGGAACAGGGCGTCGCCAGCGCCGACGATATCGACAAGGCGATCAAATACGGCTTCGGCTTCCGCTTCGCGGTGCTCGGGCTCCTGGAATTCATCGACTGGGGCGGCGGCGACATCCTGCATTACGCCAGCCGCTACCTCACCGGCGCCCTCAACAGCGACCGCTATTCCGCGCCCGATATCATCGGCCGCAACATGGCGGAAGGAAAGATCGGGCTCCGCACCGGGCAGGGCTTTCTGGACTATACCGGGCTGGACGTAGACGCGTATCGCGAACAGCGGCTAGCGGCGTTCGTGGATCTGCTGAAGCATTTCGGCCTGGCGCGGCCACCGGTGGTGTGACGGATGCCTCTTTGAGTACCCCGATGCAGGCGACCACCTTAACGTTCGTCATGCCCGGGCTTGTCCCGGCCATCCACGTCTTTACAGCATCGCCTCAAGAAAGACGTGGATGGCCGGGACGAGCCCGGCCATGACGGGTTGAGAAGGTCCGGTCCCTACCCGAACACATCCTGCAGCACGCCTTCTTTCACCACCGCCACGCCGTCGAGTTCGATCGTCGTGCCCATGATCGGCAAATCGAAATGCCCGGCGGTATAGCGCCCGGCGAATTCGTTGGCGCCGGTGGAGAACAGGAAATTGCCGGCGACGGCGCGCAGTTCCGTGCCGTTGGTATCGCGCTGGTCGTACATCGTCAGCGCTTCGTACCGCGCGCCGGGATTCATGCCCCAGCCGACATGGGACACCGCATAAGCCTCGCGGTCGCCCCATGCGGCCAGATAGGCCCGCATCATCGCTGCGTCGGCGCCCTCACCGGCCAGCTCCGTGACGTAGTCGTCCTTCAAGGTCATCCGGATCGGCGAGGTCAAATAGCGCTTGAAGGTGAGATTGATGTCGCCTGGCGCCATCACCAGGGTGCCGTTGACAGTTTTGCTCTTTGGAAAGCTCACCACGATGCCGCCCGGCCAGTGCGCCAGCGTGCCCGGCTTGTCGGTCCAGCCCCAGACGCCGACGGTGGAGGCGCCGGCCATATCGACATCGAGATCGCTGCCCGCCGCCGAAGTGACGCGCATGCGTTTTGTTCCGCGCAGCATTTTCGCCGCGGCGCGGACCCGGGTTTCCAGCCGGGAATCCGGCACCATGCGCTCCAGCGCTTCGGGGTGTTCATTGGAGATCACCAGGATGCGGGCTCCGCCTTTCAGAATTTCCGGCGTCTCCACCGCATGCATCAACCCCTCGATGGTGCAGTCGACCACGAAGCCGGCCTGCTGCAGCGCGCTGACCACCGGGGCGAGGCGACCGATCGCCTCGGAGGCGCCAGTGGAGCGGATCGGCACCACCTGCCTGTTGCGCGGCGTCGGCACCACGAGGTGAAACGGCCGGGCGCCCATCCGCAAAAGTGCGAGTTCGGCGAGATGGACGTTGAGCGCGCGCGACTGGGTTTCCGAGAGTATAGCGGCGGTGTCGCCGGGCTTGACCGCACAGCGCGCGAAAATCTCACAGAACGCGTCGATCCATTTCGCCTCGATGCGATCCGCCAGCATGCCGCGCCTCCGCCTTCAACCGAAACCCGTTGGAGCATAGGAGCGGGCATGTTATATGAAAAGGAATATTTTGAACGTTAAAGCACAACCGGCAATTCGACGTGGCGCGCAGCAGCACGGCCCCCCGCAAGACCGCGAATGCGCCGCTGGCCGGCAACAGCTTTGCGCGAAATTACCTGGCTTACCTGTTGGCGCGCGCGTCCTTCATCGTATCCGGCGAGTTTCACGCCACGCTGAAGAACTGGCAGCTGTCGGTGCCGGAATGGCGGGTGCTGGCCTGCCTGATGGACGTCGAGGGACTGTCGGTCGGCGAACTCGCGGCGATGGCGCTGATGAAGCAGCCGGGCCTCACCAAGGTGCTGGACCGGATGGAGCGCGACGGCCTTGTGGCGCGCCGCGGCACCACCGACGACCGGCGCCGCGTCACCATCCACCTCACCGCCAGCGGCCGCGCCAGGGTCAAGCCGGTACAGCGTGCCGCCAGGGTCCATGAAGCCGAACTGCTCAAGCAGTTCACCGAGGAGCAGCGCATCACCATCAAATCGGCACTGGATCTGCTGATCAACAGCCGGGCGCCGAAGGATTGAATTGTAGCCCGCCGCCCACAGCCGTGCCCCTGCATTTCTTTTATGCTTTCGCGCCGGTGGCGCAAATCGGGTTCGATACGCTATATTGATGGTCGCCGGACCAAATGGATCACGCATGAACAATGCCTTCTTCTCCGAGCTTTTGACGTCGATCTCCGAGCGCGGCCGTACCCTGCTTCGCCGCGGCGCGGCCTCGGATGCCAAACAGACGGCGTCGGGCCTGATCGAATTGTGCGAGGCGCTGTTGTCCGGCCGCGGCGAGGCGTCGGGCACGGCGATGGCGCGTGAGATGCTGGATCGCTACCACGATCTGGACCAGGCCGGCCGCCTCGCCTTCTTCGAGACCCTGGCGCGCAACTACGGTCCGGATCAGGAAAAGCTGACACAGGCGCTCGAAGCCTGGCGCGCCGCCCCCACCGAGGAAGCGGCCGGCGACCTGCATTTCGCATCGGAGCCGCGGCGACAGGAACTGTTTCGCCGATTGAACCGGGCGCCGGGCGCGACCAGCGAACTGGTGGAGATGCGCTCCGACCTGCTCGACGTGAAGGACGGCCACAAGGATCTTGCCGCGCTCGATCGCGACATCGTACATTTGCTGTCCTCATGGTTCAACCGGGGCTTTCTGGTGCTGCGCAGGATCGACTGGTCGACCCCCGCCATCATTCTGGAAAAGGTGATCCGCTACGAAGCGGTGCACGAGATTCACGACTGGAACGATCTGCGCCGCCGCATCGACCCGGTCGACCGGCGCTGCTACGCGTTCTTTCATCCCGCGCTGGTCGATGAGCCGCTGATTTTCGTCGAGGTGGCGCTGACCGAACAAATTCCCGGCGCCATTGCACCGCTATTGGCCGAGGACCGCCAGCCGGTGCCGATCGAGAAGGCCCGCACGGCGGTGTTCTATTCGATCTCCAACTGCCAGCGCGGGCTCGGCGGCATCTCGTTCGGCAACTTCCTGATCAAGCAGGTGGTGGAAGAGCTGCGCCGCGAACTGCCGAAGCTGGACAATTTCGTGACGCTGTCGCCGGTGCCGGGCTTCATGCAATGGATGAAGCAGACGCCCTATTTGCCGGTGTCAGAGGAGGAGCGGCCGCTGCTCAAGCATCTCGACGATCCGCATTGGGTCGACGATCCGGACCTCGCCGAACAATTGCGGCCGGTGATCGAACCGCTGGCGGCGTATTATTTCCTGAAAGCGCGCACGCCGAAGGGCCGCATGATCGATTCGGTGGCCCGGTTCCACCTCGGCAACGGCGCGCGGCTGGAGCGGATCGACTGGCTTGGCGACACCTCGCCAAAGGGCCTGCGCGAATCCGCCGGCATCATGGTCAACTACCTCTACCGCCTCGACGATATCGAGAAGAACCACGAAGCCTACGTCAACCAGGGCGAAATCGCCGCTTCCAGCGCGGTGAAGAAGCTGTTGAAGAACGAGGGGCGCCGGCTGCTGGACATGCGGCTGTCGTAGGCAACATCCGTAGCCCGGATCAGCGAAGCGACATCCGGGCGGATGCCTCTCTGCGAAGGACGAATTCGGATAAGGTCGCGATCGTTTCCTCGTCATTGCGAGGAGCGAAGCGACGCGGCAATCCAGGGGCCAAAGACGGACTGGATTGCTTCGTCGCTTCGCTCCTCGCAATGACGGGGAACTTGCTCACACCTCCGGAAAGCCGCGCAGCAGATAGCTGCGCAGGCCGTGCAGCAGGCCGTTGAGGATCAGTCCCAGCAGCGAGATCGTGATCAGCGGCACGAACATGTCGACGGTCTGGAAGGTGCGGGCGGCGGTGACCAGGAGATGGCCGAGGCCGTCGGTCGAAGTGATCATCTCGGCGAGGAACACCACGATGCAGGAGATCACCAGGCCGATGCGGCAGCCGGTCAGGATCGAGGGCATCGCCGCCGGCAGCACCACCTTGAACAGGACCTGGCGCGGCGGCGTGCCGGCCGCCAGCGCCGACCAGATCAGCTTCTGTTCGACCATCGAGGCGCCGTAATAGGTCGACAGCAGGATCGGGAACAGCGCGTCGGCGGCAACCAGCGTGATCTTGGAGGCGTGGTCGAAGCCCAGGATCAACAGCAGCGCCGGATACAGCGCCACCTTCGGCACCGGCGCCAGCACCCGCACCACCGGCTTGACCACGGCGTTGACGGCGGGATTGACCGCGGCGGCAAGGCCGATGCCGACGCCCAGGATCACCGCGATCGAGAAGCCGGCGAACAGCCGGATCAGGGTGGCACCGATCTCGCGCAGGAAGCCGGCATTGGTCAGCTGCCGCAAAAGCCGCAGCAGCACCAGCCCGGGCGGCGGCAGCAGCGTCAGCGGCGCATAGCCGAAGCTGTCGAGCCCCTGCCAGATCGCGAGCAGAAACGCGATCGGCAAAAGACCCAGCAGGACGTCGGTGGATATGGCGCGCGCGTTCATGAGAAGCTCAACGGAATGTCGAAGCGCGGTTCGGCCCATTTCACCAGAGTGCCGCGCAGCCTTTCGAACGCCGCGTCGAGAACGATGCCCATGGCGCCGATGATGATGATCATGGCGAACACGGTATCGTACTGCCCCATGTCGAGCGAATTGAACAGGATATTGCCGGCGCCGGACTGTCGCGCGATCATCTCGCTGGTCACCATGGTGATCAGCGCCAGCACGAGGCCGGTGCGGCAACCGGTAAGGATCTCCGGCAGCGCCGCCGGCAGCACGATCCGCACCAGGCGCAACGCCGCGTTCATACCCATCGCCGCGCCCGACCACAGCATCTTCTCCTCGACGGCGCGGGCGCCCTGAAGGGAGTGATAGATGATCGGCAGGCTGACGCCGAGAAAGATCACCAGGGTTTTGGAAATGTCGCCGACGCCGAGCCATAGCATGATGACAGGCATCAGCGCCGCCTTCGGCACCGGATAGATCACCATCAAGAGCGGATTGAAGAACGACGCCACCAGCCGGCTTCGCCCCATCATCAGCCCAAGCGGGATCGAAACAACGACGGCAACGCTGAGCCCGATGGCCATGCGGCGCAGCGAGGCGCCGATGTTGACCAGCGACTCGCCGTCGCCGAGGATCGCGGGAATGGCACGGATCGATTCCCATGCGGTCGGGAAGCTGTCGGTGTTCATCACCAGCGACGCGACCTGCCACAGGCCCAACAGGCCGATGCAGGCGAACAGCGGCGCCGCCTTGGAAATCATGGCGCGGGGCGTGGTCATGGGTGGGCCTCGACCTCGCCGGTGTCGTCGATCAGCCGCTCGATATCGACGACGTATTTCTGGTAACGCGGGTCGAGCAACAGGTCAGCGCGGCGGCGCGGCCGCGGCAGATCGATGTCGACGATCTCTTTGATACGGCCCGGCGCGCGGGTCATCACCACCACCTTGTCCGACAAAAACACCGCCTCGTCGACCGAATGGGTGACGAACAGCACGGTCTTGCGGTCGCGTTCCCAGATGTTGAGGAGGTCGTTCTGCAGCCGGGTGCGGGTGTGGGCGTCGAGCGCGCCGAACGGCTCGTCCATCAGCAGCACGGCCGGGTGGTAGGCCAGCGTGCGCGCGATCGCCACGCGCTGCTTCATGCCGCCCGACAGTTCCTTCGGGTAGAAATTCTCGAAGCCCTTCAGCCCGACCATGTCGATCAGGCGGCGGCTCTGCGCCTCTGCCTCGGCGCGCGATACCCCCTGCTGGCGCAGGCCGTACATGACGTTGCCGAGCACGTTCTTCCAGGGAAACAGCGCGAATTCCTGGAACACCGGGCCGCGATCGGGGCCGGGACCGGTGATCGCCTGGCCCTTGACCCGGGCCACGCCTTCGGTCGGGTTGACGAAGCCACCGACGATATAGAGCAAGGTCGACTTGCCGCAGCCGGACGGCCCCAGGATCGACACGAAGGCGCCGTCGTCGACGCTGAGCGAGATGTCCGACAACGCCAGATGGCTTTGCCGCCCCGAGGTCTGGAAGGTCTGCGAAACCCGGTCGATCTCGATCATGGCGGTGGCCGGTCCGCGCCGGGAAGCGGCGTCGGATGCCTTCTCCAGTTCGGGGCGCAACGGCACGACCTTCATTCCCGCATTTCCCGGTATTGTCCCTGACGCACTATAGTGGCTGACCTTAACCCGCCAGCAGCCCAAGCATAGCGAAAACCCGAATTATTTTAAGCTTGAAGTTTATGCGACTTGCGCTCGTTTTGGCTGCAGCATGGGTCACGCCGCCAGCGCCTTCATCTCGGCATAGAGGTCGGACTTGCCCTCAAAGCCGATGCCCGGCAGGTCGGGCATGTGAATATGGCCGTTCTCGACCCGCACGCCGTCGGGGAATCCGCCATAGGGCTGGAACAGATCGGGATAGCTCTCGTTGCCGCCGAGCCCAAGGCCGGCGGCGATGTTCAGCGACATCTGGTGGCCGCCATGGGGGATGCAGCGGCTTGGCGACCAGCCCTGGGTTTCCAGCACCTTCAGCGTGCGCTGGTATTCGCACAGCCCGTAGGACAGCGCGCAATCGAACTGCAGCCAGTCGCGGTCGGGGCGCATGCCGCCGTAGCGCAACAGGTTGCGGGCATCCTGGTGGCTGAACAGATTTTCGCCGGTCGCCATCGGTCCGGGATAGAATTCGGCCAGCGCCGCCTGCAGCTGATAATCCAGCGGGTCGCCGGCTTCCTCATACCAGAACAGCGGATAGTCGCGCAGCATCCTGGCGTAGGCGATGGCGGTCTCCAGGTCGAACCGGCCGTTGGCATCGACGGCGAGCCGTGCATGCGAGCCGATTTCGGTCAGCACGGATTCGATGCGCTGGCGATCCTCGCCGATCGACGCGCCGCCGATCTTCATCTTGACCACGTTGTAGCCGCGATCGAGATAGCTGCGCATCTCGCCACGCAGCATCGACAGGTCCTTGCCGGGATAATAATAGCCGCCGGCGGCGTAGACGAAGACCCAGGGGTTCGCCTTGCGGCCGTGGCGCTCGGCCAACAGCCGAAACAAGGGTTTGCCGGCGATCTTGGCCACAGCGTCCCACACCGCCATGTCGATGGTGCCGACCGCGACCGAGCGCTCGCCATGGCCGCCCGGCTTCTCGTTCGACATCAGCGCCGCCCAGACCTTGTCCGGATCGAGATTGTCGCCGGTCGCGTCAAGCAAAGTCTTCGGATCCGCCTCGGTAAGGCGGGCCGCAAAGCGCTCGCGGATCAAGCCGCCCTGCCCGTAGCGGCCGTTGGAATTGAAGCCGTAGCCGACCACCGGCTTGCCGTCGCGCATCACATCGGTGACCACCGCGACCAGGCTGGTGGTCATTTTGGTGAAGTCGATATAGGCGTTGCGGATCGGCGACGAGATCGGCTTTGTCACCTCGCGGACGTCGACGATGCGGACGGACATGCGGCGGCTCCTTCAGGAGGGCGTCTTGTCGCGGAAATACGGCTCGACCGGGCCGCTGACCTTGATCAGCAGGGGGTTGCCATAGCGATCCTTGGCATTGCCCGCCGGCACGCGAATCCAGCCTTCGCTGACGCAGTATTCCTCGACATTGGTCTTCTCGACACCCTTGAAACGAATGCCGACATCGCGCGCGAGAATCTCGGCGTTGTAATACGGACTGCGCGGATCGGAGGACAGCCGGTCGGGGAGCTGCTCGCCCGTAGCTTCCTTGTTTTCGTTTTCGCTCATAGCAACGCCTCGATTTCCCTGGTCAATGATTCAGGTTTGGTGGTCGGTGCGTGCCGTGCCACCACCTGGCCGCGACGATCCACCAGGAATTTGGTGAAATTCCATTTGATCGACGCGCCCAACAGGCCGGCCTTCTGGCTCTTCAAATACTTGAACAGCGGATGTGCATGGTCGCCGTTGACGTCGATCTTCTCGAAAATCGGAAAGCTGACGCTGTACTGGCTGGAGCAGAACGTTTCGATCTGCCTGCTGTCGCCCGGCTCCTGGCCGCCGAACTGGTTGCAGGGAAATCCCAGCACCGAAAATCCGCGCGGCTTGAGCGCCTGCTGCAGATCCTCGAGACCCTTGTACTGCGGCGTAAACCCGCAGGCGCTGGCGGTGTTGACGATCAGCAGCACCTGGCCTTCGAACTGTTTCAACGGCAATTCCTGGCCGGCCAGCGTCACCGCCGAAAAATCGTAGATGTTGGACATGACCTGCCTGTTAGGATTTTTGCCTGTTCGCGGACCGCGCTTAATGGACCGGATCGACCGGCGCAGCCGGCGTTCCCCCCGCCTCGATAGCCGCTCCGGCGTCGAGGCACAAATCCTCGCGGTAGCGCCCGGAAACGACCTGCACCCCGACCGGAATCCGGCCCACGAGCCCGGTGGAGACGGTGAGCGCCGGCAGCCCCATGAACGGGATACCGATCTGCGGCACCTGCGCCCGCCATACCCGCGCGAACGAGGCGTCGTCGCGCCGGTCGAGGCCGTCGGGAAACGGCAGTTCGCCGGAAACCGGCATCACCAGCACCGCATAGGTCTCGAACAACGCCTGCCATTCCCGCGTCAATGTCGCGCGCCGCGTCAGCACCTTGGAGAACGCCGCAGCGTCGAACGGAAAAACCTTGTCGCGGTTGCCGCGCAGGCAGGCCAGCGCGCCGGGATCGCCTTCCCGCTCGGCGGCGTCGAGCATCGCCTCGTAACCGTCGCCGAGCCACAGTTTGGTCTGCAGTTCCGCGGCCTCGCGCAGCGGCGGGGTATTCTCGATCATGCTCGACGCGCCATCCCGCCCGCTCCAGGCGCTGCCCGGCATCGGTGACGGCGGCCTTCACCTCGGCGGCGGTCTCCAAGTCCGTCGGGATCGAGGCACAGCGCCGCGCGCTTCGGCATCGGCGGCCCGACCAGCGGCGCCGGCACCCACCAGGGATCGCGGATGTCCCTGGCCGACATCGCCTCCAGCGCAATGCGCAGATCGCCGATGGTGCGCGCCAGCGGGCCCGATACCGCCGTGATCTGCGGCCCGATGGTACGCTCCGGCAAGCCGGGGTTGAACGCGGCGACCCGGCCCAGCGTCGGCCGCAACCCGTGCACGCCGCAGGCATAGGCCGGGTAGCGGATCGATCCGGCAATGTCGGTGCCATGGGCGATGTGGCCGATGCCGGCGGCCAGCGCCGCCGCCGCGCCGCCGGACGAACCGCCCGGAGTGACCTGTGGATCGCGCGGGTTCCTGGTGTCGCCATGAATGAGATTGGTGGTGAACCAGCGGAACGAAAACGCCGGCGTATTGGTGCGGCCGAGAATGACGGCGCCGGCCTTTTTCAGGTTGTCGACCACCGGGCTGTTACTCCTGGCGATCGCGTCGCGCTGTAGCTTGACGCCGTTGGTGGTGGCGAATCCGGCCTGGTCGATATTGACCTTGACGGTGACCGGCACGCCGGCCAGCGCGCCCACCTGCTCGTTGCGCCCGATCGCCGCGTCGACGGCATCGGCCTGTGCCAGCACCTCGTCCGGGCGGTGGTCGACCACGGCATTGATGGCCGGGTTCACCGCATCGAGCCGCGCCAGCGCGGCGCCTGCGGCTTCACGGGCCGAAACCTTTCGGCCGCGAATGAGTGCGGCAAGTTCCGCGGCCGGCAGACGCCAGAGATCGTCCATGGTGGGCTCCGTTTTCGTCGTCTGGTTAGTAGCTTAGCCAGCGCGCCGACGCCAACGGGATTCGCGCCTCACCGCACGGCGACCTTTGGCTTGCCGTAGGTGATGCGGTACACCGCGCCGTTCCAGTCGTCTGATACCAAGAGCGAGCCGTCTTTCAACGGCAGCACATCGACCGGCCGGCCGACATAGTTGTTGTTCTCGATGAAGCCGGTCAGGAACGGCTCGACGGATTTGACCGTGCCGTCCCTGTTCAGCCTGACGACGGCGACATCGCCACCGAATTTCTGCGTCTTGTTCCAGGAGCCGTGACGCGCCACGAAAATCGCATTCTTGTAGGCCTTCGGGAACATGTTGCCGGTATAGAACCGCATGCCCAGCGCCGCGGCATGCGGCCCCATCAGGCCGACGGGGGCGGTGTATTCGCTGCAGGCGTGGCCCCAGCCGAAATCGGGATCGAGGATGTTGCCCTGGTAGCAATAGGGCGCGCCGAAATCCTCGCCCACTTTGGTGACGCGGTTGAGTTCGTCCTCCGGCACGCTTTCCGACAGCCAGTCGCGACCGTTGTCGGTGAAGTACATTTGTTTGGTTTCCGGATTCCAGTCGAACCCGACGGTGTTGCGAACGCCCAGTGCCACGATTTCGACGCCGCTGCCGTCGAGATTCATGCGGCGGATCTGGCCATGGGCATCGTCATGCAGCACGTTGTTGCCGGGCTGGCCGACCGGAACATACAGTTTGTCGTCGGGACCGATGCCGATGAATTTCCAGCCGTTGTCTTCGTCCTTGGGCAGATTGTCGTAGACCGTGGTCGGCTTCGGTTCGTTGTCGAGATTATCCTCGACCTGCTCGATTTTGGAAATCCGCGACAGCTCGGCGATGTAGAGCGTGCCGTGGTGGAAGGCGAGCCCGTTCGGGCGGTACAGGCCGGAGGCGACGATCTTGACCGAGCGCTTGCCGTCCTTGTTGACGATGCCATAGACCTTGTCGACCTGGCGGCTGCCGACGAACACGGTTCCCTTGTCGCCTTCGCGCATCGAGCGGGCATTGGTCATCCCCGCCGCATAGACCTCGATGTTGAAGCCGGGCGGCAGTTTCAGTTTCGCCAGCGGCAGCTTGTCCGGCGCCGCCGCGATCGGCGGTGTAGCGACCGGCCTGAGCCTGGCCGCCGCCTCGTTGTCGGGTTGCCCGATCAGAGGCGAGCCGGGCGGCAACGCCGACGGCGCGGATGGAGGGGATGCCTGCTGGGCTGCGGCGGCGAGGGTGAAGGCACTCGCAAAAGCGCCGGCGAGCAATCCGCGCCGCATGGACGGGTAATTCATGATGTCCTCCCTGTGCGGCAGACCTGGTCGCGGCAGCGAGCGCGGCCCGCTTCCTGCGGCAGTCTCCGATACTTATTCGGATTCGGCGCAATCGCGGGATGTTCATGCCACGCCTGCGCCACGATCGGAATAGCTGCGGATCGGTGGTGTCGCAGCGCGGCGACGCTGGCGCGTCGGCCCCTCAGTGCCGCGTCGCAGGTTCATCGGGCGAGTCGAGCATGGCCTCGGCGAACGGAAACTCGAGCACGATCTCGCCGTCGTCGTCGGTCACTTCGAGGATAGCGTTGAGCACGCCAGGCTGGCTGCCTTCGGTCCTGAGCAATTGCCGGATCGTGGTCCGCGCCACCTCCCAGGCATGGTCGGGATCGCGCAGTTCTTCGCCTTCGGGATCGAGGATCAGTTCCTTGCCGATCCGGGTGTTGAAGTAATATTTTGGCATCATCGATCTATAGGGGTTGGACGGCGCGCTGGGAGCCCGGCGGCATCTCACAAGTGCTTTATTGGGATCTGATCGGAACCTGACCGGGTCGACCGAGCCCGGAACCAGGCCGGCGCCCTCCCCTGCGGTTCATCGAAACCCTTGACCGGCCTTCATTATATGCTCCCGGCCAAACCGGCATCACAGCCGTCTTTTGCATTGCAACACAAAAACACTACCTTTGATTACAAAATAATTCACTGGCGAACTTTCTGAACTGCATTAAGTTCAGGCCTGAGGGCGAAAGTCGTCCCACTTAAGAAGGAGACCTGCAATGGCCTGGAAGACCCCGAAGATCGTCGAAGTGCCGGTTGGCATGGAAATCAACATGTATGCCTGCGCGGCCCGCAAGTAACTGCTTGCGACCGAAGCATTTTCAGCGGGGGTGGATCGCACCGGCGGCCACCTCCGAAATGCTTGTGAAGAACCGATAGACGCTCGCCCGAATGCGTCGTGGGCGCGTTTGCGAAAAATAATATAATAACGAAGACTCCCCCGGAGACGAGTTATGTTGCGCGTCGTCGTTCTGGGAGCCGCGGCCGGCGGTGGAATCCCGCAATGGAATTGCGGATGCGCGATTTGCAATTCGGCCCGTAACGACCATCCAGAGCTGCGCAGCACCCAGGCCTCCATCGCCGTCAGCGCCGACGACACGCACTGGTTCCTGATCAACGCTTCGCCGGACCTGCGCCAGCAATTGATCGCAACGCCCAGGCTTCACCCGCGCGCGGGAAGCCTGCGCCATAGCCCGATCGCCGGCGTGATCCTGACCAACAGCGAAGTCGATGCGGTTGCCGGCCTGTTGTCGCTGCGCGAGGGTTCGCCGTTCAACATCTATGCGCATGCGCGCGTGCTTGCGATCCTGAAGGACAACAGTATCTTCAACGTGCTGGGCGAGAAAAACGTGCGGCGCCAGCCGATTTCCATCGATCAGCAGTTCGAGCCGGCCCTGCCCGACGGATCGGGCTCAGGCATCGAGGTTGTTCCCTTCGCCGTCGCCGGCAAGGGCGCCTGGTACCTGGAAGGCCAGGCCCACCCCGCCGGTAACGACGGCGCCGGCGACACGGTGGGTTTGCGGATCGGCGAGATCGCCACCGGCAAACATTTCTATTTCGTCGCGGCCTGCGCCCGGGTCACGCCGGAACTGAAAAGCCGGATCGCGGGCGCCCCTTTGGTGTTTTTCGATGGTACAGTGTGGCGCGACGACGAAATGGTCGCTTCAGGCCTCGGCACCAAGACCGGACAAAGCATGGGACACATCTCGATGTCGGGACATGAGGGAGCGATCGCCGCACTGGCCGATCTCGGCATCGCGCGCCGGATTTTCCTGCATATCAACAATTCCAATCCGGTGCTGCTCCCCACCTCCGAGGAGCGCATCATTGCCGAAGGCGCGGGCTGGCAGATTGCCGCCGATGGAACGGAGATCGTGCTTTGAACGCCATCACCACCGCGTTTTCCCTGAAAGGTTCGGTGCGGCTCGACAGCGCCGAGGACCTCGAAGCGACGCTGCGCCAGATCGGCGCGGCACGCTATCACTCGCGGCATCCGTTCCATGGCCTCTTGCACGGCGGCAAATTGAACAAGGGCCAGGTGCAGGCCTGGGCGCTCAACCGCTATTATTACCAGAGCACGATCCCGATCAAGGATGCGGTGGTGATCTCGCGCTTCCGCGAGCGCAACATCCGCCTCGAATGGCGGCATCGCATCGAGGACCACGACGGCGAGGTCGGCACCGAGGGCGGAATCGAACGCTGGCTCAAGCTGACCGAGGGATTGGGCCTCGACAGCGCCTATGTGGAATCCACCGAAGGCATCCTGCCGGCGACGCGCTTTGCGGTCGACGCCTATGTGCATTTCGTCCGCGACAAGTCCCCGCTGGAGGCGATCGCCTCGTCGCTGACGGAACTGTTCGCGCCCAACCTGCACGAGGAACGCATCTCCGGCATGCTGGCGCATTACGATTTCGTCAATCCCAACATCATGAGCTATTTCAAGCGCCGCCTGGAACAGGCGCCGCGCGACGCCAATTTCGCGCTCGAATACGTCAAGCAGCACGCCAGGACCCGCGCCGAGCGCGAGGCGGTGTGCAATGCGCTGATCTTCAAGACCAACGTGTTATGGGTCCAGCTCGACGCGCTGTACCATGCCTACGTGGAAGGTCACATCCCGCCGGGCGCGTTCGTGCCCGCGGCGAGCTGAGAGACGACGCCATGGCCGCGCGGAACCGAAACATCACGGTCGCCGAGGCTTCAAGGCCGGTGTTGCCGCGCCATGCCAAATTGAAGTTCGACGAGACGCGAAAAGTCTGGGTGATCCTGGCGCCGGAGCGGGTGCTGGCGCCCGACGACATCGCGGTTGAAATCCTGCAGCTGTGTGACGGTGCGCGCAGCGTCGCCGACATGATCGATCTGCTGGCCGCGAAATACGCCGCCGAACGCGACGCCATCGGCGCCGACGTCATCGCCATGCTGCAGGATCTCGCCGACAAGGGTTTTCTGACCGAAGCGCGCGCCAGGACGTCGCCGGAGAGTGCCTCATGAGCCCGACGCTGACCGATGCGAGCCCGCTGGCCGCCGATCCGTCCGACGGCCTCGCGATCATGGAAGCCAAACGCTCCACCGCGGAAACCTTCGGGATTCCTTTGGCGGTGCTGGCGGAGATCACCCATCGCTGCCCGCTGCAGTGTCCTTACTGTTCCAACCCGGTCGAGCTCGAGCGCGCCGGCGCCGAACTAAGCACCGCGGAATGGAAAAAGGTGCTGAGCGAACTCGCCGAGATCGGCGTGCTGCAGATTCACTTTTCCGGCGGCGAGCCGACCGCGCGCAAGGACCTGGTCGAGCTGGTGCAGCACGCCAGCGATGTCGGGCTCTATTCCAACCTGATCACCTCGGCGGTGCTGCTGGACAAGGCGAAACTGGGCGCGCTGGCCGATGCCGGGCTGTGCCACGTGCAGATCAGCTTCCAGGGCAACGAGCCTGTGATCGCCAACCGCGTCGCCGGCCTGAAGAATGCCCATGAGAAAAAGCTCGAAGTCGCGCGCTGGACCCGCGAACTCGATCTGCCGCTGACCGTCAACGCGGTGATGCACCGGCAGAACCTGCATCAGCTCTCCGACATCATCCAGATGGCGGTCGATCTCGATGCCGACCGGCTCGAAGTGGCCAACGTGCAATATTACGGCTGGGCGCTGAAGAACCGCGCCGCGCTGATGCCGACGCTGGAGCAGATCGAGGAGACCAGCCGCATCGTCGAGGAGGCCGAGGCGCGGCTGAAGGGCATCCTGGCCATCGACTACGTGGTGCCGGATTATTACGCGCTGCGGCCGAAGAAATGCATGGGCGGCTGGGGCCGGCAGTTCTTCAATATTTCCCCCTCCGGCAAGATCCTGCCCTGCCATGCCGCCGAGAGCATCACCGGCATGGAATTCCTGTCGGTGCGGAGCAATCATTCGATCGCCTGGATCTGGCAGAACTCCGAGGCCTTCAACCGCTATCGGGGCACCGGCTGGATGCCCGAGCCGTGCCGGAGCTGCGAATTCAAGGAGATCGATTTCGGCGGCTGCCGCTGCCAGGCCTTCGCGCTGACCGGCGACGCCGGCAATACCGATCCGGCCTGCACGCTGTCGCCGATGCACGAGAAGATCTTCAAGATGGCGGAAACCGAAGCGGCCGGCGACGTCAGCCGTTTCATCTACCGCAATTTTGCCGGCGGCACGCCGGAAGCAGGCGACGATCATGGCGCCTGACGTCGGTGCCGGCAAACCCGCCGGCCAGCGTTCCGATCCGTTCGCGCCGCTGACCACGGGGTGGCTTGCGGTTGGGGACGGTCATGAGATCTACGTGGAGACCGTCGGCCGCAGCGATGGCATTGCCGCGGTCTATCTGCATGGCGGTCCCGGGTCCGGCTGCCAGGCCGACCATCGCCGGCTGTTCGATCCCGAACGGTTCCACGCCGTGCTGTTCGATCAGCGCGGCGCCGGACGCAGCCGTCCCAAGGGATCGCGCGAGGCCAATACGTTGCCGCACCTGATCGCGGACATGGAAATGATCCGCCAAAAATGCGGTTTCGAGCGCTGGCTGGTGGTTGGCGGCTCATGGGGCGCGACGCTGGCGCTGGCGTATGCCGAGATCCATCCGGAACGGGTCTCGGGCATCGTGCTGCGCGCGACCTTTCTCGGCACCCGAGCGGAACTCGACGGCGCGTTCCTGGATTGCCTGCCGCGGTTTTATCCTGGCCTCTATGCGGATTCCCTCAGCGTGCTCAGCGACAGCGAACGGCAGCAGCCGCTCGAGGCCTATTGGCGCCGCATCCTCGATCCCGATCCGGCGGTGCACGGCCCTGCCGCGCGGGCCTGGCAAGGGACCGAAGGCATTCTTTCCGAACATGCGCCCGGCCGCACCCGGCTCGACCTCAACTCGCTGCACTCCGGCCGCGCCCTGCCCGCCACGCCGTTCATGGAGTCGCATTATTTTGTAAACGACTGCTTCATGTCGCCGGGACAATTGCTCGCCAACGCGGACCGGTTGCAAGGCATTCCCGGCATCATCGTGCAGGGCCGCTATGACCTGTTGTGCCCGCCCTCGACCTCGCAGGCGCTGGGCAGCGTGTGGCCGCGGGCCGAGATTCGTATCGTCGAGGGCGCCGGTCACTCGCTGTATGATCCCGGCATCCGCGACGCCGTGATGAAGGCGATCGCCGATCTGGCTTCGAAACTGACCGCATAAGGAAAGCTACCGATGCCACTCGCCGGAAAAGGCATGCTGCTGACATCGATGGATGTCGATGCGATCGATGAGGCCGAATTCAACCGCTGGTACGACCGCGAACATCTCGAGGAACGCGTCGCCATTGACGGGTTTGTCGAGGCGCGACGCTACGTCGCCCACGCTGCCAGCCCGAAATATCTCAGCCTTTATTCGACCCGGACCTTCGAGGTGCTGGACAGCGCCCCCTATCGCACGGCATTGGCCAACCAGACCGCGTGGTCGAAACAGAACATCGCCCGCTTTCGCAACATGATCCGCGCCGTGGCGCGGATCACGATCAGCCGCGGCACCGGCCGCGGCGCGGCGCTCGGCCTGGTCCGCATCCGCCCCGCGGCCGGCGCCGACGAGGCGTTGCGCGCCGAACTGAACGACCGGCTCGATCCTGCGGCGCTCGACGGCATCATCTCGATGCATCTGATCGAAAGCGATGCGAAGCTTTCGAAACCGCTGTACGGCAATCCCGATGCGGCGCCTCCCGGCGCCGGCGACTGGTTTGTCCTGATCGACGGCACCGATGTCGAAGCGGTCGCCGGCTTGATCGATCAACGTTTCACCGCGACTTCCGCCGCGCTGATCTCGAAGGGCACCTACCGGCTGATGTGGGATCTCGCCAGGGACCAGATTTAAGCGAAATCCAGTCATCGCCTGATCGTGATGAACCGTGGTGCAGTGCCGCTGAATCCGGTGGCATATATTGCACTGCCGCATGAACAAACCCGTATAAAGACGGGGGTCGCGACATTAAGAACAGGCCATTTACACAAATATGACTTTCCAGCGCCGCACTGATCATGTTCAATGCGCGTTGAATTGATAAGCCCATGATATGGCTGCAAAACAACAAGAACGCCGCGTTCAGCGTTCGCAAAATTCAAAGGCTGCGCGGCGATACGGCGCGCGGACGTGGTGGGAATGAAACCGACTGATATTTCGGCGCCAGATTACTTTCATAAAGTTGTCGACTGCCAATGGGCCTGTCCCGCACATACGCCGGTTCCTGAATACATCCGACTGATCGCCGAGGGCCGCTACAGCGACGCCTACATGATCAACTGGCGGTCGAATGTGTTCCCCGGAATTCTCGGGCGGACCTGCGATCGCCCCTGCGAGCCGGCGTGCCGCCGCGGCCGGGTCGAGGAAACCCCCGTTGCGATCTGCCGGCTGAAGCGCGTCGCCGCCGACTTCAAGGACGACGTCAAGGGGCGGATGCCGGCGCGGGCGGCGAAGAACGGCAAGCGCATCGCCATCGTCGGCGGCGGACCTGCCTCGCTCACCGTGGCCCGCGATCTCGCGCCACTCGGCTATCACTGCACCGTGTTCGATTCCGACCCCAAGGCCGGCGGCATGATGCGGACGCAAATTCCGAAATTCCGGCTGCCGGATTTGGTGATCGACGAGGAAACCGACTACATTCTCGATCTCGGCATCGAGTTCAAAGGCGGTCACCGCATCGACAGCCTGAAAAAACTGCTCGGTGAAGATTACGACGCCGTGTTCGTCGGCTCCGGCGCGCCGCGCGGCCGCGAGCTCGAGATTCCCGGCCGCAAGGAAGCCGCCGCCAATATCCATATCGGCATCGACTGGCTCTCCAGCGTGTCGTTCGGCCACGTCGAAAAGATCGGCAAGCGCGTCATCGTGCTCGGCGGCGGCAACACCGCGATGGACTGCTGCCGCACCGCCCGCCGGCTCGGCGGCGAGGACGTCAAGGTGATCGTGCGTTCCGGCTTCGAGGAGATGAAGGCGTCGCCGTGGGAAAAGGAAGACGCCATCCACGAGGATATTCCGATCCTCAATTTCATGGTGCCGAAGGCCTTCGTTCACATCAACGGCAAGCTCACCGGCGTTACCTTCGAGAGGGTGAAGGCGGAATACGATTCCAAAGGCAAGCGCAGCCTGGTGCCCTCCGGCGACCCGGATGAAACCATCAACTGCGACGACGTGCTGGTCGCGGTCGGACAGGAGAACGCCTTCCCCTGGATCGAGCGCGACATCGGCATCGAATTCGACAAATGGAACATGCCGAAGGTCGATACCAAAACCATGGGCTCGACCAATCCGAAGGTGTTCTTTGGCGGCGACGCCGCGTTCGGACCGAAGAACATCATCTGGGCGGTGGCGCACGGTCACGACGCCGCGTTGTCGATCCACAAGCTGTTGAGTGGCGAGGACATCACCGAGCGTCCGCTGCCGGACGTCCAGATCAGCTCGCAGAAGATGGGCATCCACGAGTGGAGCTACGACAACGACGTTTCCAACGACAAGCGCTACAAGGTTCCGCACCGCGACAAGGTGATCGCGCTGAAGGACATCCGCGCCGAAGTCGAGCTCGGCTATGACGTCAAGCTGGCGCTCGGCGAGGCGCAGCGCTGTCTCAACTGCGACATCCAGACGGTATTCGCCGCACCTCTTTGCATCGAGTGCGACGCCTGCGTCGACATCTGCCCGATGGACTGCATCACCTTCACGGAGAACGGCGAGGAAACCGATCTGCGCGAAAGGCTGAAGGCGCCGTCGCCGCATCCCGACCAGGCGCTCTACGTCGCCGACGGCCTCAAGACCGGGCGGGTCATGGTCAAGGACGAAGATGTCTGCCTGCATTGCGGGCTGTGCGCCGAACGCTGTCCGACCGGCGCCTGGGACATGCAGAAATACCTCATCGATATGACTCACGCGGGATCATCATGTCCGTCCAAAGCCCGATCAGCAGCGTAAACGACTTCGTCGTCCGCTTCGCCAACGTCAACGGTTCCGGCTCGGCCAGCGCCAACGAGATGTTCGCGCGCTCGATCCTGCGCCACGGCGTGCCGGTGTCGCCGCGCAACGTGTTCCCGTCCAATATCCAGGGGCTGCCAACCTGGTATGAGGTGCGGGTCACCGAGGCCGGCCATCTCGGCGCCCGCGGCGGCGTCGACCTGATGGTGGCGATGAACCCGCAGACCTGGGACAAGGACCTCGCATCCATCGAGCCCGGCGGCTACCTGTTCTACGACTCGACCAAGCCGATGCCGACCTCGAAATTCCGCGCCGACATCACCGTGATCGGCGTGCCGCTGACCGCCATCACCAACTCGACCTATACCGACCCGCGGCAGCGCCAGCTGTTCAAGAACATCATCTATCTCGGCGCGCTGAGCGCCCTGCTCGAGATGGATCCGAAGATCATCGAGCAACTGATCGGCGAGCAGTACAAGGGCAAGGAGAAGCTGTTGTCCTCCAACGTCCACGCGCTGCATCTCGGCCGCGACTGGGCGCTGCAGAACCTGAAATGCCCGATCGGGCTGCGGGTCAGGAAGGCCGACAAGGTCGGCGACCGCATCTTCATCGAGGGCAACAGCGCCGCGGCGCTCGGCGCGGTCTATGGCGGCGCCACCGTGTGCGCCTGGTACCCGATCACGCCATCGTCATCGCTGGCCGACGCCTTCACCAACCACTGCAAGAAGCTGCGGCACGATCCCAAGACCGGCAAGGCCAAATACGCCATCGTCCAGGGCGAGGACGAACTGGCCTCGATCGGCATCGTGATCGGCGCCTCGTGGAATGGCGCCCGCGCCTTCACCGCCACCTCCGGCCCCGGCATTTCGCTGATGCAGGAATTCATCGGCCTGTCGTATTTCGCGGAAATTCCCGCCGTGATCATGAACGTGCAGCGCGCCGGCCCCTCCACCGGGATGCCGACCCGCACCCAGCAATGCGACATCATCGCCTGCGCCTATGCTTCCCACGGCGATACCAAGCACGTGCTGCTGCTGCCGGAAGATCCGGCCGAAGCGTTTGAGTTCGCCGCCGTCGCGTTCGATCTCGCCGAGCGGCTGCAGACCACCATCTTCGTGATGCTCGATCTCGACATCGGCATGAACCACCGGCTGTGCCGGCCGCTGAAGTGGGACGACGCCCGGCAATACGACCGCGGCAAGGTGATGACCGCCGAAATGCTCGACGACGGCCGCGACTTCGGCCGCTACCTCGACGTCGATGGCGACGGCATTCCGTTCCGCACCTATCCCGGCACCCACCCCACCAAAGGCTCGTTTTTCACCCGCGGCACCTCGCGCGACCGCTACGCCCGCTATTCGGAAGAGGGCGCGGTCTACGCCGACAACATGCAGCGGCTGGTGCGCAAGTTCGAGACCGCCCAGGACATGGTGCCGCGGCCGCTGCAGGCCAACGCCGCCAAGCCGACCAAATACGGCGTGATCTATTTCGGCTCGACCGCCCCGGCCATGGACGAGGCGATCGGGCTATTGGAAGCGCGCGGCCACCAGCTCGACCGCCTGCGGATCCGCGCCTTCCCGTTCCATTCCAGCGTCGCCAGCTTCATCGCCGACCATGATTTTGTTTATGTGGTCGAGCAGAACCGCGACGCCCAGTTGCGCTCGCTGATCGTCAACGAGAACGGCATCGATCCGGTGCGCCTGGTGCCGATCCTGCATTATGACGGCACGCCGATCACCGCGCGCTTCATCGCCGGCGCCATCGGCGACCATCAGGACCAGCTCAAGGTGACCCCGCTCCGCAAGGTGAAGTCATGACCCGCCATCCGATCTCTCAGGCGTCATGCCCGGCTTTATGCCGGACATCCACGTCTTCCTTTTGTGCGGCAAAGACGTGGATGGCCGGAACAAGTCCGGCCATGACGACGCAGCAGGTGTTGCCATGACCTATATCGCCAAGCCGAAATTCCAGCATCCGGGGCTGCCGAAGAACGAACTCGGCTATACCCACCGCGATTACGAGGGCAAGATCTCGACCCTGTGCGCCGGCTGCGGCCACGATTCGATCACCGCCTCGATCATCGAGGCCTGCTACGAGCTGTCGATCGAGCCGCATCGCGTGGCAAAAATCTCCGGCATCGGCTGCTCGTCGAAAACCCCGGACTATTTCCTCGGCAACTCCCACGGCTTCAACTCGGTGCACGGCCGCATGCCGTCGGTCTTGACCGGGGCCAACCTCGCCAACCGCGATTTGATCTATCTCGGCGTGTCCGGCGACGGCGACTCGGCCTCGATCGGCTTCGGGCAGTTCGCCCATTCGATCCGGCGCGGCGTCAACATGACCTATATCGTCGAGAACAATGGCGTCTACGGCCTGACCAAGGGCCAGTTCTCGGCCACCGCCGACCGCGGTTCGAAATCCAAGAAGGGCCTTCTCAACACCGACAACGCCATCGATCTCGTCGCCATCGCGCTGCAGCTTGGCGCGAGCTTCGTGGCGCGCAGCTTCTCCGGCGACAAGACCCAGCTGGTGCCGCTGATCGCGGCCGCGATCCGCCACAAGGGCGCCGCCTTCATCGACGTCATCAGCCCCTGCGTCGCGTTCAACAACCACGCCGGCTCGACCAAGAGCTTCGACTATGTCCGCGAGCACAACGACGCGGTGAACCGGCTCGACGTCATCACCGGCCGCGACCCGATCACCGTCGATTACGCGCCGGGCACCGTGCAGGTGGTCGAGCAGCACGACGGCACCCGCCTGGCGCTGCGCAAGATCGACGCCGACTACGACGCCAGCGACCGCCTTGCCGCCATGACCTTTCTGCAGAAGCACGCCGCCAAGGGCCAGGTGGTCACCGGCCTGTTGTATGTCGACCCGGATGCGGAGGACCTGCACGCCCATCTCGATACGGTGGACGTCCCGCTCAACCAGCTCGACGAAAAGGCGCTATGCCCGGGCTCCGGAACGCTGGACAAGATCAACGCCAGCCTGCGGTAAGACAGCTTCCCCGCCTCGTTTCCGGCTTGAACGCTTCGGCCCGCTGCCGCGACCAATATCTGGCCGCGTTGCCGGCCGATCCGTCGTTGCAGGAAACGTCATGAAACACGCCTTCCCGATCGCTGCGCTCGCGAGCGCGGCCATGCTGTTTGCCCTTTCCGCCGCCCGCGCCGAGGACGGCCCGCCGCCGATCGATCCGGCGCAGGCTTCGGCCTTCGATATCAGGATGTTCGCCACCACAGCCCCGCTCGGCGACAAGCCAACCTATGCCTGCTTCGTCCGCCGCTACGATGCCGACCATCTGGCGCACCATCCGCGGCAGAAAGTCGGCGCCATGAAGCTTCTGGTCAGCGGCACCCGCCCGCCGGACGACGGGACCAGCGCCTACGCGTTCCGCCTCGGCGTCAAATTCCGCCAGCGCGCCGGCGATTTCGATTCCAGTGGATATTGCAACCATGCGCTCGCCACCGAATCGGGCGGTGAAGTGGGCCTCGGCTGCGGCGTCGATTGCGATGGCGGCGGCATCGGCGTGGCGCTCTCCGGCGACGACAAGTCCGCCATCGTGCATGTGGAGCGGGTGGAGAATCTGGAAACACCGCGGCGGGAACCCGGAGGACGGTGACGACCTGGTGGCCGGCGCCGACGACAAGAGCTTCCGGCTGGACCGCGCCAACGTTCGCGAATGCGCCTCGCTGGCCAACGACCGCAAGGAACTGGCGGCGCTGAAGCGATAGGGCAAGGCCATGAACCGACGCAATATCCTGCGGGCAACGCTGACCTCGGTCGCGGCCATGTTTGCGACGTCGCGCGCCGTCGCCACGCCTGACGAAAAGCAACCGCCAGCCTCGCCGGTCAAGCAGAAGGTGGTCTATCACCTTGCCGACCTCGACAAGGTGGGTTTTGTGCTCGGCAATATCGCCAACCATTACGACGGCATGGGCGGCCCCGATCACGTCACCATCGCGCTCGTGGTCCACGGCCCGGCGCTGCGCGGATTTCATCTCGCCTCCGCCAATCCGGACATCACGCGACGCTTTGGCCAGTTCGTGAAGGCGGGCCTTGAGCCCGCCGTCTGCGCCCACACCATGCGCGGCCAGAACGTCACGCTGAAGGACCTGCTGCCGGGCTTTGCCAGCGCCGACAAGGGCGGCGTGGTGCGGCTCGCCGAGCTGCAATCGCAGGGATACCTCTACCTGCGGCCGTGAACGCCGCTGCCGCCTGGCCACGACACCAGCCCATATTTTGCGCAACTCCAGGCGTTCGCGAGGGCCCAGGCACCGGTACGGGTGGAACGGTTTGGCCTTATAAACGTCATCCACGTCAGGTGTTCTTCTACCCGGAAAACGTCCATGACCGGCGTGCGGAGCAGATCCGCACCGGCTTGATCGGCACCACCGCAAACTACAGCTTTGCGTCAGACCTTTGACGCGTTCGAAAAACGGGACCAGACCCATCGCGACACCGTGCTCCTGCCGCAAATCCGTGCCAGAGTCCGGTTCGAACAGGCCCTGTGATCGGCATGCACAGGATAAGCCCCAGCGACCCTGAAGGACCTGTTGACAACATTCGGCTCCCCGCCAGACAAGGTGAAAGAAGCCGCCCTGCATCAGATCGAGAACACGCACATGAATCCTGTCAAAGCACTCGAAGCGCACGGCCAGGCTGTCTGGCTGGATTTCCTGGCCCGCGGCTTCGTCGCCAAGGGCGACCTCAAGCAGTTGATCGATACCGACGGCGTCAAGGGCGTCACCTCCAATCCATCGATCTTCGAGAAGGCGATCGGCAGCTCGGACGAATACGACGCCCCGATCGGTCAGGCCCTGAAGGGTGGCGACCGCCCGATTGCCGATCTTTTCGAGCATCTCGCGATCGAGGACATCCAGCACGCGGCGGATGTGCTGCGCCCGGTCTACGACGAACTCAACGGCCATGACGGCTTTGTCAGCCTTGAAGTGTCGCCTTATCTCGCCATGGACACCAAGGGCACCATCACCGAGGCCGAGCGGCTGTGGCGGGAAGTCGACCGCAGGAACCTGATGGTCAAGGTGCCGGCGACGCCGGAAGGCCTGCCGGCGATCGAGTACCTGATCGGCAACGGCATCAGCATCAACATCACGCTGTTGTTCTCGCAAAAGGTCTATGTCCAGGTGGCGAAGGCTTATCTGGCGGGCCTGGAAAAATACGTCGCCGGCGGCGGCGACCCATCTCACGTGGCGAGTGTCGCCAGCTTCTTCGTCAGCCGCATCGACAGCGCGGTGGACAAGCAGCTCGACGACAAGATCGCCAAGGTCAACGATCCCTCTGAAAAGGCGCGGCTCGCCGCCCTCAAGGGCAAGGTCGCCATCGCCAACGCCAAGATGGCATACCAGGAATATCTAAAACTGTTTTCCGGGGCGCGCTGGGACAAGCTCGCTGCCAAAGGCGCAAAGCCGCAGCGGCTGCTGTGGGCCTCGACCGGCACCAAGAACAAGGAATACTCTGATGTCCTCTATGTCGAGGAGCTGATCGGCAAGAACACCGTCAACACGGTGCCGCCGGCCACGCTGGACGCGTTCCGCGACCACGGCAAGCTGCGCGACAGCCTCGAGGAAAACATCGACGACGCCAAAGGCGTGCTGGCCGGCCTCGAGCAATCCGGCATCTCGCTCGACGCCATCACCGCCGACCTCGTCACGGACGGCGTCAAGCTGTTTGCCGACGCCGCCGACCAGCTCTACGGCGCGGTGGCGCACAAGCGCGCCGCGGTGCTGGCTGGGGGCATCGACCGCCAGACCCTGTCGCTCGGCACCAGGCTCGGCCACGCGGTCGAGGTGGCAAGCGAGGATTGGCGCGCGTCCGCCAAAATCCGCCGGCTCTGGCACAAGGACAAATCGATCTGGACCGGCACCGACGAGGACAAATGGCTGGGCTGGCTGACCAGCTCTGCTGCCGCCGATGTCGCCGATTATGTCGACTACCAGCACAAGGTGAAGGGACAAAACTTCTCCGACGCCGTGGTGCTCGGCATGGGCGGCTCGAGTCTCGGGCCCGAGGTACTGGCCGAGACTTTCGGCAAGCAGCCCGGATTCCCCAAGTTGCATGTGCTGGATTCCACCGATCCGGCCCAGGTGCGGAACCTGCAGGCGTCGATCAATATTGCCAATACGGTTTTCATCGTCTCCAGCAAGTCCGGCGGCACCACCGAGCCGAACGTGATGAAGGACTATTTTTTCGCGCGGGTCTCCGAGGCGATCGGCGCCGAGAAAGCCGGCCATCGCTTCCTCGCCGTCACCGATCCCGGCTCGTCGCTAGAGAAGGTCGCGACCAAGCAGGGCTTTGCCCGCATCTTCCACGGCGACCCGTCGATCGGCGGGCGCTACTCGGTGCTGTCGCCGTTTGGTCTCGTGCCAGCCGCCACCGCCGGCATCGATGTGGCGCGCTTCATCGAGCTGACCCTGGCGATGGTGCGCTCCTGCGGACCCGACGTGCCGCCGCAAGAAAACCCCGGCGTGCAGCTCGGTCTTGCCATCGGCGCCGCCGGCCTTGAAGGCCGCGACAAGGTGACGATCCTGTCGTCGCGCAAGATCGCCGATTTCGGCGCCTGGGCCGAGCAGCTGATCGCTGAATCCACCGGCAAGGACGGCAAGGGCCTGATCCCGATCGACGGCGAGACGCTGGGCGATGTCGCGGCTTACGGCAACGACCGCTTCTTCATCGACCTGCGCACCGAAGGCGAGAGCGATACGGCGCACGACGAAAAGCTCGCGGCGCTGGAACGCGCCGGCCATCCCGTGGTGCGCATCGCGCTGAAATCCATCGACCATATTGGCCAGGAATTCTTCCGCTTCGAAATCGCCACCGCGGTGGCAGGCTCCATCCTCGGCATCAACCCGTTCAACCAGCCCGACGTCGAGGCCGCCAAGATCAAGACCAGGGAATTGACCGCCGCCTTCGAGAAGACCGGCGCGCTGCCGGCCGAGCACCCGGTGGTGTCGACGCCCTCCGCCGACATCTACACCGACGACCACAATGCCACGGCGCTGCGCAAGGCCGGCGCCAACGGCGATCTCGCCTCATGGCTGAAGGCGCATCTGGCGGGTTCGCACGCCGGCGACTATGTCGCGCTATTGGCCTACATCGAACGCAATCACGGCCATATCGACACGCTGCAGGCGATGCGGCTGGCGGTACGCGACAAGCGCCACCTCGCCACCTGCGCCGAGTTCGGTCCGCGCTTCCTGCATTCCACCGGGCAGGCCTACAAGGGCGGCCCCGACAGTGGCGTGTTCCTGCAGATCACCGCCGACGACGCCCACGATCTCGCGGTGCCCGGCCAGAAAGCCAGTTTCGGCGTCATCAAGGCGGCGCAGGCGCGCGGTGATTTCGGCGTGCTCACGGAGCGCGGCCGCCGCGCCATCCGGGTGCACCTGAAGGGCGATCTTACCTCAGGACTGAAGATGCTGGACGACGCGCTCCAGCGTGCGCTGAACTAGATCTGACAGCGATGGATCAAACCCGACACCCGTCATACCCGATCCGCAAATGGCGCAACGGGGAATGACGGCACCTGTTATTTGAGGAATCCCCAATGCAACTCGGCATGATCGGCCTCGGCCGGATGGGCGGCAACATCGTCCGCCGCCTGATGAAACAGGGCCACACCACCGTCGTCTACGACAAGGACCCCAAGGCGGTGGCGGCGCTCGCCGCCGACGGCTCGGTCGGTGCGGCGGCGTTGGAGGATTTCGTCGCCAAGCTGGCAAAGCCGCGCACCATCTGGGTGATGCTGCCGGCCGGCAAGATCACCGAGGCGACCATCGATGCCCTGGCAAAACTGATGCAGACCGATGACGTCATCATCGACGGCGGCAACACCTTCTGGCAGGACGACGTCCGCCGCGGCAAGGCGCTGAAGGACAAGGGCATCCACTATGTCGACGTCGGCACCTCGGGCGGCGTCTGGGGCATCGATCGCGGCTATTGCATGATGATCGGCGGCGACAAGGCGGTGGTCGACCGGCTCGACCCGATCTTCAGGACCCTGGCCCCCGGGGCCGGCGATATTCCGCGCACACCCGGACGCGACGGCCGCGATCCGCGCATCGAACAGGGCTACATCCATGCCGGACCGGTCGGATCAGGACATTTCGTCAAGATGGTCCACAACGGCATCGAATACGGCCTGATGCAGGCCTATGGCGAAGGCTTTGATATTCTCAAGAACGCCAACATCGCGGCGCTGCCGGCCGAGCACCGTTTCGATCTCGATATCGCCGACATCGCCGAGGTGTGGCGGCGCGGCAGCGTGATCCCGTCCTGGCTGCTTGATCTCACCGCCATGGCGCTGGCGAAGAGTCCCGCGCTCGAGCAATATTCCGGGTTTGTCGAGGATTCCGGTGAGGGCCGCTGGACCGTCAACGCCGCCATCGACGAGGCGGTCCCCGCCGAGGTGCTCACCGCCGCGCTGTTCGCCCGGTTCCGCTCGCGCAAGGAGCACACCTTCGCCGAAAAGATTCTCTCCGCCATGCGGGCCGGGTTCGGCGGCCATCAGGAGCCGCACGGAGACAAGAAATGACGTCGAACGGCAGCGCGCAACAAAAGCCTGAACCCTGCTCGTTCGTCATCTTCGGCGTCACCGGCGACCTGGCGCACCGCCTGGTGATGCCGGCGCTGTATAATCTCGCCGCAACCGGACTGCTGCCCGAAAAATTCTGCGTTGTCGGCATTGCCCGCAAGGAAACCTCGAACGACGAACTGCGCGACGGCCTGATGAAGGGCCTGCGGCAGTTCGCGACGCGGCCCGTCGACGACGCGATCGCCGAGCGCCTTCTGGAGTGCGTCACCAGCCTCGTGGCCGACCCGAGGGTGCCGCAATCGTTCGACCGGATGCGCCAGCAGCTCGACGGGCTCGAAACCCGGCGCGGCACCGGCGGCAACCGGCTGTTCTATCTGGCAACGCCGCCCGATGCGTTCGCCCCCATCGCCGGGCAACTCGGCCGCACCGGCATGCTCGAGGAGAACGGCGCGTGGCGGCGGCTGGTGGTCGAAAAACCTTTTGGTACGGATCTCGCCTCGGCCAGGAAGCTGAACGCCGAACTGCTCGGGATCGCTGCCGAGAACCAGATCTACCGGATCGACCATTATCTCGGCAAGGAAACCGTGCAGAACATCCTGGTGCTGCGCTTTGCCAACGGCATGTTCGAGCCGATCTGGAACCGCAACCACATCGATCACGTCCAGATCACCGTGGAGGAAAAGCTCGGCGTCGGCCACCGCGGCAGTTTCTATGACGCCACCGGCGCATTGCGCGACATGGTGCCGAACCATCTGTTTCAATTGCTGTCGCTGGTGGCCATGGAGCCGCCGACCCGGTTCGACGCCCGCTCGGTGCGCACCGAAAAGGCCGACGTGCTCGCCGCCATCCAGCAGCAGAGCGAAAAGGAAGCGCTGAAAAATTCGGTGCGCGGGCAATATCGCGGCGGCACCATCGGCGATACCACCATCGAGGACTATTGCAAGACCGAAGACGTCAGGCCCGGCAGCACCACCGAAACCTATGCCGCGCTGAAACTCAGCATCGACAACTGGCGCTGGGCCGGCGTGCCGTTCTACCTGCGCACCGGCAAGGCGCTCGGACTGAAGCGCACCGAAGTCGCCATCAAGTTCAAGCAGGCGCCATTCTCGATGTTCCAGACCACCTCGGTGGATCATATCTCGCAGAATTACCTGGTGATCGGGGTCGAGCCGACCGAGAGCATCGCGCTGCAGTTCAACACCAAGATTCCCGGGCCTTCGGTGCGGATTGACGGCGTCGAGATGCAATTCCGCTACAAGGATCACTTCAAGGCCGAGCCTTCCACCGGCTACGAGACCCTGATCTACGACTGCATGATCGGCGACAACATCCTGTTCCAGCGCGCCGACAGCGTCGAGGCCGGCTGGGCGGCGGTGCAGCCGTTCCTCGATGCCTGGAAAAAAGCCGGCACCGACGGCCTCAAACCCTACAAGGCCGGCAGCGAGGGGCCGCAAGAGGCCGACGAGCTGCTCAAGCGCGACGGCCGCAGCTGGCGCAAGCTCGGCTAGCGCCATGACCGCCCCGGGCCAACGCACCGTCATGGCAGTTGCCGACGCGGCGGCGCTGGCGCAGGCCGCCGTGGGGCGAGTGATGGCCCGGATCGACGCCAACAGGGATCGTATCGCGATTTGCCTGACCGGCGGCTCGAGCCCGACAGCGCTCTATGAACGGCTCGCCACCGATCCCAGCCCAGGCCGGATCCCATGGGATCGGGTGCACTGGTTCATCGGCGACGAGCGCTTTGTCCCGACGTCCGATCGGCGCAACAACATGGCCGTGGCGCGACGGATCTTTCTCGACCGGCTCGCGCCCGCGGACAACATTCACCCCATGGCGACAGACGCCGCCGATCCCGATGCCGCGGCGCGGCACTACGAGGCCGAGCTGAAGGCATTTTACGGCGCCGACCGGCTCGATCCGAACAAGCCGTTATTCGACCTCGTGCTGATGGGTGTCGGGCCGGACGGCCATACCGCCTCGCTGTTTCCCGGCTATCCCGCGACGCAGGAGACCGAACGCTGGGTGGTCGGCGTGCCGCAAGCCCATGTCGAGCCATTCGTGCCGCGGGTGACGCTGACGTTTCCGGCGCTGGCCTCCTGCCGCGAAATGCTGTTTGAAGTCTCAGGCGAGGGCAAACGCGCAATTGTCACGCGCGTGCTGGCGGGCGATGATCTGCCGGCGGGCCGGGCGCATTCCAATGGCGAGACCATCTGGCTCGCGGATCGCGCCGCCCTGCCGGAGGATTTTGGTGAGCGACAGACCTCGTAAGCCGCCCTGCGCACTGATCGTCATGGGCGTGTCCGGCTCTGGCAAGAGCACCATTGCCGGCGCCCTCGCCGAACGGCTGCGCTGGACCTGCGAGGACGGCGACAGGTTTCACCCTAGGAGCAACGTCGCCAAGATGAGCGCCGGGCATCCCCTCACCGACGAGGACCGCCGGCCGTGGCTTGAGGCCATTGCCGCCGAAATCGACCGGGTCTGCCACGACAACGAACACGCCGTATTCGCCTGCTCCGCCCTCAAACGCGCCTACCGCGACATCCTGGTGCACGGCCGCGATGACGTCCGGATCGTCTATCTCAACGGTACGCAGGAGCTGATTGCCAGCCGGCTGCGCCTGCGCAAGAACCATTTCATGCCGCCGAGCCTGCTGGAGAGCCAGTTCGCCACGCTGCAGCCGCCCGGCGCCGATGAAAATCCTGTCGTCGTCGACATCGACGCCACGGTCGAGGCGATCGTCGACCGTATCGTCGCGCAACTTGCGCTCGACCGTCCCGGCGAGCCGGCGCAGCAAGGAAGTCCGGCATGACCCGCATCGCATTGGTCGTCTCCGATGTCGACGGCACCCTGGTGACCAAGGACAAGACCCTGACCGACGGCGCGCAACGCGCCGTGCGGCGGCTGCACGATGCCGGCATCGGTTTCACCATCACCTCGAGCCGGCCGCCGGTCGGCATGCGGTTCCTGGTCGCGCCCCTCGGCATCACGCTGCCGATCGGGCCGTTCAACGGCAGCTCGATCGTCGACACCGATCTGAAACCGATCGAGCAGCATCTGATTCCCGTCGATGCGGTTCGGAAGAGCCTCGAGGTATTGGATCAATTCAGCGTCGACGTCTGGCTGTTCACCAACGAGGCCTGGGTAATCCGGCGCGACGACGGCAAATACGTGCCGCATGAGCGGCACACCATTCAGCACGACCCGGTCTACGCCACCGATTTCGCTCCCTTCATCGACAAGGCCTGCAAAATCGTCGGCGCCAGCGCCGATCCCGAACTGCTGGCGCGCTGCGAAGCCGCGGTGCAAAAAATCCTCGGCAACACCGCGCTGGCGGTGCGTTCGCAGACTTATTACCTCGACATCACGCCGCCGGGACAGAACAAAGGCACCTTCGTCGAGGCCATGGCCAGGCGTCTCGGCATTTCGAGCAGTGCCGTCGCCACCATCGGCGACATGCAGAACGATCTGGCGATGTTCAAGGTCAGCGGCATTTCCATCGCCATGGGCAACGCTACCGACGACGTCAAACGACAGGCGACGCACGTGACGGCGTCGAACGAGGACGACGGATTTGCCGGCGCGGTCGAGATGATTTTGAAGGGCAATGCGGGATAGAGCGCCAGGCGCTCTCATTTCCCGCGGAGCCGCCGCCTTGTCGCGCCACTCGCCCGCTTGTGCATCATCGCCACCACTGCGTCGAGGATCCGCGTCACCGCAGCGCGGCGGTGGGCCCAGCGTTCGTCGTCGGACGGCGGTATCACCACCATGGTGGCGTTGGCCTCGAACAGCAGCACCTCGCCGGAGGCGCCGATGCCGAAGTCGACGCCGCCGTAGTCGAGGCCAAGCGCGGCACTGATCCGGTCGAGTGCCGCGACCGCACGCTTGCCAAGTGCCGCGGTCATGTCGTCAAGAAAGGCCGCCTCCTCGGCGCGGTGATCGGGACGCTCGGCCATGTCGGAGGTGAAGTAATGCACCTTCCATTGCCGCGAAATCGCCAGATGCAGCGGATAGGCTACGCCGTCGATGAACATCACGCGGTATTTTCGTGCGTTGCCGTCGTGGCCGCGGGCGTCGAGATATTCGATCACCAGGAACTCGTCGCCGGGTAGGCCGGCCAGCGCCGCGGCGAGATCGTCCGGTCTGTCGACCAGGACGAAATTGCGCCCGGTGTGATAGCCGGGAGAACGCAGCAGCAGCGGAAAACCGAAACCGGCGCGCGCCAGCGCGGCCGCGGCATCTGCCGCCTCGAGCTCGCCGCGCCGCCGCAGCGCGGTGCGCGGCGCCACCACGTCCCTCAACCGGCCAAGCCGCCGCGCATTGTCGATCCGCCCGGTCTTGAAGATGGTGCGCGGAGGGTTGAGGACCGGCGCGCGGGTGCGTCTGGTGAGCGCCACCGCGGCTTCGAGTGCCGGCCGGCACAGGTCCGCGTCGCCGATGGCGTTGAACACCAGATGATGCGGCGGCAGCTCGGTGCCGGGATCGGCATGATCAGCGACGATCACCGTGACCAGAAACTTGCGGTCGTCGAGAAACGACGTGGTCGGAATATTGCCGCCACCCGACGAGACCAGTTGCAGCAGCGCAATCGGCGGCGCGGTGCCGCGATAGGGCAGCGTGGTGACCGCGCAGTCGCGAAAGCCGAGCGCAAAATGCCGCCGCGCCGCGGCGTGCTCGCCCATGTCGGCCAGCACCGCGCCCAGTCCCTGATGCGCGCCGCGATGTTCCGGATCGATCCGCAGCGCCGTCTCGTAATGCAGCCGCGCCTTGGCGTGTTCGTTGGCGCGCAGCAGGAGATTGGCGAGGTTGACATGACCGATGGGGTTGTCGGGATGACGCTCGATCGCTTCGGAATAGACCCGGCAGGCCGCGGCGATCGAACCCATGCTGGTCAGCAGCCCGCCGAATTCGTTGAGGGCGTCGAAATGCTCAGGAGCCTTGCGCAGGATATCGACGAACGCCTGCTGGGCCTCTGGTCGCCGGTCCAGCGCACCGAGCAGCAGGGCGCGCTCGATCGCCGCAACGGTGTCCAGGCTGCCCTCGTCCAAACGTTGCCGGTCGAGCTGTTGGACCCGTGCCTCCTGGACCAGCCGCGGCGCCCAGCCGGACGGCTCGCCGGGTGCAGTGCGGGATATGGCGTTCCTCGCTGTCGATCCGGTCACGGCAAGTTCCGATCTGGGCTTTCGAACCGCCTTTCTGACCGATTCGCTGGCATTTCGACACCAAACAGCCTGTAATCGGTTGCCGGATACGTACCGCCGGGTGATTCGAAATATATTCAGAATCAAATCTCGGCGGGGGCAGACCTGCCTAAAAGTGTAATTTGTTTAACAACCTTCGGTAAGGCTTACGGGTGCAAACCGCCGGACACGCCCATTTATGACAGCCCCCGCTCCCCTCGCCGCCGCCAGTCCCGACGTTCCCCCATCGCCTGCCGCAAGCGCGCTACGCCAGGGGCTAGGTAGTGGATTCAAACCTAGCCCATAGGCGGGTGGCAGCAAGCAGAACAGCTGCGAGGAAGTTTCGGGCGGTTTTGTCGTAGCGCGTTGCGACGCGACGAAAATGCTTCAGTTTGTTGAAGAAGCGCTCGATCAGGTTGCGTTGGCGATAGATGAAGTGGTCGACCGAGCGTTGGACTTTGCGGTCGCGGGAGGTCGGGATGTGCGCCCGGCCACCACGAGCCTCGACCAGGTCGATGATGGCTCGGGCGTCGTAGCCGCGGTCAGCGACGAGGTCACGATCCGGCTTGAGCCCTTCGATCAAGGTCGGCGCAATGGTCTTGTCAGACGATTGACCCTGCGAGAGCACGACCACCTCCATGCCGGCCGGATCGACGAGGCGATCGCCACCTTCCAGCGCGGCGTTGCCGGTCTCGAACAGGAAGCATCCGGACAAACCAGCTTGGCCGACGCCGCGGAACTGCACTTGAAACTCGGCAATGCCGGCATGGCGCGCGGCGATCTCGATATGGCCGCCAAGAGCTACAGCGACGCGTTGCGGCTGGCGCCGGAAATGACCGCCGGCTGGTGCAATCTCGGCAACGTCTATCTGCGATGGAATCGCGGCGAGGACGCCATCGCACTCTACATGCACGCGATCAAGCTCGAGCCCGGCCACTGGGCGGCGCGGACCAACCTGGTACAGGCGCTGGTCGCCACCAACCAGAATGTGCTCGCCAAGGTGCTCCTGATCGAACTGGTCGACGAACGGCCGCAGGACGGCAAGCTGCGCAACCAGCTCGGCAAATTCTACACCGAGGCCGGCGACGTGGAGGCCGCGCTGGAGTGTTTCGAATACGCGCTTTCGATCGATCCCGATGACGCCGACAGTCTTTACTGCCTGGGCAACGTCCGGCAGAAAATGGGCGACCGCGCCGGCGCCGAGGCGGCCTACATCCGCGCCGCGAAATTGCAGCCGCTGATCCGACGCCCCGCCGCCGGAACATCGGCAGCGTTTCGCGTGCTGGCGCTGTTTGCGCCGTTCGCCGGCAATACGCCGACCGAATACCTCCTGATCGGCTCGTCCTATGAAGCCAATACGCTGGCCGTGTTCGATGGCCGTGACTACGATATCGCGGCGCTGCGCGACAGCGCGGATGTGGTGTTCAATCTGGTCTCCGACGCCGACCAGGCGCAGGAGGTGTTTCCGCTGGTCACCGGCCTCGTCGACCGGATCGGCCTGCCGACCATCAATCCACCGCGAAAGATTCAGCAGACCAGCCGGGAAATCGTCGCTCGGCTGCTCGGCGGCATCCCCGGCTGTTTGATACCGAAGGTGCTGCGGCTGGGCGCGGATGTCAGTTCCATCACCGCGCTGGAAGCGGCGGCGACATTTGCCATGCCGGTGCTGGTGCGGCCTGCCGGCACCCACGGCGGCGACGATTTCGAGAAGTTCGACAATCTGAGCGAGGCGGCAAACTTCGTCGCCCAGCATGCCGGCGCCGATCACTACATGATCGAGTATCTCGATTACCGCTCGGCCGACGGTCACTTCCGCAAGTATCGCTTCATCTTCCTCGGCGACGAGATCCTGCCCTACCATCTGGCGATCGGGCTGAACTGGAAGCTGCATCACGACTCCACCGACATGATCGATCACGCCTGGATGCAGCAGGAGGAAGAGAACTTCCTCAGGGACCCGACGGCATATTTCACGCCGGAGCACTTCCGGGCGCTGCGCGCGATCCGCCGGGCCATCGATCTCGAGTATTTCGGCATCGATTGCGGACTGGACGCCGCGGGCAACCTCGTGGTGTTCGAGGTCAATGCCTCGATGCTGGTGCATCAGCACAACGAGAAATTTCCCTACAAGGCGCCCTACGTCGAACGCATCAAGCTGGCGTTCGAGGCGATGCTGGCGAAAATGGCCAAGCCGGCGGGCTAGAGCGCTACCGCTTTGAATTAAATCGCGATAGCGCTCTACATCTAGATTCGCAGTAGATTCGCATCGCTGTGCCAGTTGGTATGCTGGAGCAGCGATGGAGTTTGTGATGGCGGCGGCAACTTGCCCCCCTGATGTTGAGCGATGATGAGCGTGTCGAACTGAAGTCGTTGGCGAATCGGCGCAAGACCGCGCAGGCGCTCGCCTTGCGGGCACGGATCGTGCTGGCCTGCGCGGAAGGCGGGCAGAACAAGGACGTGGCCGCCGAGCTCGGGCTGGATCCGTCGACGGTCGGCAAATGGCGTCGCCGTTTTGTTGAGCACCGCGTGACGGGCTGCACGACGAGCCGCGCTCCGGCGCGCCGCGCACGATCGACGATGCCCGCATCGAAGCCATTATCGTCCAGACCTTGGAGAGTTGCCCCGCGAACGCCACGCATTGGAGTTCGCGCGGCATGGCCGAGGCCAGCGGCCTATCGGTCTCCAGCGTGCAGCGCATCTGGCGCGCCTTCGGGCTCAGCCGCACCGGATGGAGACGTTCAAGCTCTCGACCGACCCGGACTTCGTGGCCAAGGTACGCGACGTCGTGGGTCTCTACATCTCGCCGCCGCAGCACGCCATCGTGTTATGTGTCGACGAGAAATCCCAGATCCAGGCGCTCGACCGCAGCCAGCCAATGTTGCCGATGCGGCCCGGCCAGCCCGCGCGACGCAGCCACGATTACACCCGCCATGGAACGACCTCGCTGTTCGCGGCCCTCGATATTGCGACCGGTCATGTCATCGGCAAATGCTACGCGCGTCATCGCGCTGCCGAGTTCCGCAAGTTCCTCGACGAAATCGAGGCGGCTGTGCCTGGCGATCTCGATGTCCATCTGGTCATGGACAACTACGCCACCCACAAGACACCGCTGATCCGCAACTGGTTGGCCAAAAGGCCGCGCTGGCATGTGCATCTGACGCCGACGAGTTCATCATGGCTCAATCAGGTCGAGCGCTTCTTCGCACTTCTGACCGATAAAAAGATCAGGCGCGGCATCTACGAGCGTCAACGCCTCGCGCCGACATCGCTTCCTTCATCAGCCGCCACAACGTCAACCCAAAACCCTTCCGATGGACAAAGTCCGCTGACGATATCCTCGCTTCCATCCAACGCTTCTAATTCCTGTTTGCGCATGATCTTCTCGCAAAAACCGGTTCGCACTTTTCCGGATCATGCGCCATGAGCGCGCCCTGCTCTCGTCGGCGCTATTTGGCCCGCTGCATCATCGGCTTGTCGACCGGCCTGTTGGCATCGCTGAGGTTGTGCGCAGTGTTGATCAACGCGATGTGGGTCAGCGCCTGCGGAAAATTCCCGGTCTGGCGCTTTTCGCCGGGATCGTATTCCTCGGCCAGCAGGCCGAGATCGTTGGCGACGCCGACCACCCGGTCGAACAGCGCCTGCGCCCTGTCGATCTCGCCCGCCAGCAGCCAGGCGTCGGCGAGCCAGAGGCTGCAGGCCAGGAACGCGCCCTCGATCGGCTGCTTCTCGTCCGACTCTTCGCGCGGGTCATGCCGCAGCACAAAGCCGTCGCGCATCATGAATTTTTCGATCGCCTCCAGCGTCCCCCGCACGCGTGAATCCGACGCCGGCAGGAATCCCACCGACGGCAGCAGCAGGATGCTGGCATCGAGCAACGGCGAGCCGTAGGATTCGACGAAGCTGTTCTGAGCCGGGTCGAAACCCTTGTCGCAGACGTCGCGGTGGATGGCATCGCGCAGTGCGCGCCACTTCTGCACCGGCGCCTCGAAACCGAAGGTTTCCACGCTCTTGACGCCGCGGTCGAACGCCACCCACGTCAGCACCTTGGACGAGACGTAATGCCTGCTCTCGCCCCGCCGCTCCCAGATGCCGTGATCCGGCTGGTCCCAGACGTCGGCCAGATGCTTGAGCACCGCGCATTCCACCGCCCAGGTTTCCTTGTCGAGTTCGAGCTTGGCCATCCGCGACTGATGAAACGCGTCGATCAGTTCGCCGTAGACATCGAGCTGCAGCTGGGCGTGGGCGGCGTTGCCGATCCGGACCGGCAGCGCATCTTCATAGCCGGTGAGCCAGGGCACCTCCCATTCCAGCAGACGTCGCTGGCCCATGATGCCGTACATGATCTGCATGTTGCCGGGGGCGCCGGCTACCGCGCGCAACAGCCAGTTGTGCCAGGCCGAGGCTTCCTCGGTGTAGCCGCTGTTCATCAGCGCCAGCAGCGTGAAGGTGGCGTCGCGCAGCCAGCAGAACCGGTAGTCCCAGTTGCGGCCGCCACCGAGCTTTTCCGGCAACGAGGTGGTCGGCGCCGCAACGATGCCGCCGGTCGGCGCAAAGGTCAGCGCCTTCAGCGTGATCAGCGAGCGGATCACAAGATCGCGCGCCACGCCCTGGTAGGTGCAGCGGCTGGACCACTCGGACCAGAACTGCTCGGTGTCGCGCAACGCCTGCTGCGGATCGATCGCCGCCGGTATCGGCAAGTGCGAAGGACCGTAGGTCAGGACCAAGGCAATGGTCTCGCCGGCGCCGACTTCGAAATCCGCCACCGTCGTCATGTCCTCGCCGCGGGTCTCGACGTCCGACCGCAGCACCGTCATGTCGGGGCCGCAGATCGCCAGCAGCGCTGCGCCGTCCTCGCTGCGCTTCACCCAAGGAATATCGGTGCCGAAGCCGAAGCGGATGATCAGCTCCATCTTGAGCTTGACCCGGCCGCGTTCGCCGCGCACCAGCCGGACGATATCCGACGCCACGCCGCGCGGGGGCATGAAATCGACCAGGGTAATGGCGCCGTCCGCGGTCTCGAGCAGGGTCTCGAGAATCAGGCTATCGCCACGGTAGCGGCGGGAACACCGCGTGATGTCGGCTGTGGGCGCGACCCGCCAGCGGCCGTTGTCGCGGCTGCCCAGCAGCGCCGCGAAGCAGGCTTCGGAATCGAAGCTCGGCCAGCACAGCCAGTCGATCGAGCCGTCGCGATCGACCAGCGCCGCGGTCTCGCAATCGCCGATCAGCGCGTAGTCTTCAATGCGGCTGGGCAAGACCTCTCACCTCGCATACATCCTGCCCGGGTCACGAAACGCTGTTCAGCTGCCGTTCGCCGGTAGCCTGGCGCAAGGCCGCGACATCGATGGCGACGGCGATGTCTTCGATCGCCACCGGCAATCGCTGCCGCCAGTTGGGATGTTCATCGACGGTGCCGGGAATGTTGGGCTGGTCGGCCACCTGGAGCAGGTCTTCCAGCGACAGCGCCAGCAGGCGCGACCGGGTTCGCGCCAGATAATGCGCCACCGCATAGAGGCCCTCGCTGTGGATGCCGTGATAGCGCAGCGCGTCGTGCAGCCTGGCGATGGCGTCGCCGCGCGATTTGTCGGTTTCGCCGGGATCAATGCCGAGCGATCGCTTCAGGGCGAGGTCGCTCAGGCTGCTCCAGCCGGCGAACGTGGCAAGGTCATGGGTATTGAAGGTCACCAGCGCGTTCGGCATGTAGTGCTCGATGCCGCGAAACCAGCCCTGGTCGTCGCGCTCGAACATCATCACCAGATACGACCAGATTCCCCAGTCCATAAGCTGTTCGCGAAATCCCTCCGGCACGGTGCCGAGATCCTCGCCGATCACGACGCAGCGATGCTTCATGCTCTGCTGCGCGGTCACCGCCAGCAGCGCCTCGAACGGCATCTGCACGTAGGCGCCGTTGTCGGCGGCAAAGCCGTGCGGCACCAGGTAGAGCCGCTTCAGGCCAAGCACGTGATCGAGCCGGATCGCGCCGGCATGGCGCATCGCGGCCTTGAGCATGTCACGGAACGGGGCGAAATTCCGCACTTCGAGGCCGGCGGCGTTGAACCCGGCGAGGCCCCAGTTCTGGCCGGCGGTGTTGAGCGGATCCGGCGGCGCGCCGACCGCCAGATGACGGGAAATCGCGACCTGCTCGTTCCAGGCGTCGAAGCCGTCGGACTGCACGCCGACCGCGACATCGAGATAGAGGCCGACCTTCATGCCGAGCTTGCGCGCAAGATCCCGGCAGGACTGCAATTGCTGGTCGGCGCACCATTGCACGTACTTGACGTACTCAATCTCCGGCGCCTCAGGACCGGCATGCAGGGCCGCGCATTTGGCGTCGTCGGGCTGCCGCCACTCCGCCGGCCATTCCCACCACGGCAGCTTGAAGCGATGCCGCAGCACCTCGAAACACGCAAAGCGCGACAGCATGGCGCCCTGCTCGGCGCGGAAGCGCCCGAACGCCGCGGCGCGCGCCGGTGTCGGTTTGGCCTTGAAGGCGGCGAAGGCGGCGCGCAGCGCCCGCCATTTCAGTTCGGCAACCCTTCGGTAGTCGATGGTCTCGCCCCGGCGGAGCCGCAACAAAGTGTCACCCTCGTCGGCTAGGATATGGGCTGAGAATTCCGCAACCTTTTCGACATCGATGTAAAGCGCGTTGAGAAACAGCCGGCTGTTGGGCGAATAGGGACTGCAATCGGTCGGGCGGTCGTCGAACAGGGCATGCAGCGGATTGAGCCCGATGCCGCCGGCGCCGAACCCTGCGGCAAGCTCGATCAGGTGTGCGAGGTCGGTGAAGTCACCCATGCCCCAGTTTTGCGCCGAGCGGACCCCATAGAGCTGGACGGCAAGGATCCAGGTACGGTCGAAATCGCCGCCGAAGGCCTGCTCCGGCGCGACAATCAATGGCGCCTGTTCGCTGAACTGCGACGCGTCGGTCAGATCCAGGCGATGTATCCCGACCGCGAGGTCGGACGGCCAGTCGATGGTGCGGCCCTCGGTGGTGCCTTCGGCGATGACGGTGGATGCAAGGGTTATTTTCCAGTGCAGGGGAAGTGTGGCAGCATCGGTCAGTGCGGTCCGGTTGTGCCGTCCCTGGCGCACCACGACGGTAGAGGCGAGAAACCGGTGCGCGGACCGGACCGGCATGGCGTCGATGATAATTTTCAGCGCCGTGGCATCGGTGACCTGGCGGTGGCCCTGACCATCGAAATATTCGGTCTGGATGCCGAGTTCGGCAGCTTTGCGAAAGAGGTCCATTGGGCACGCTGCTTGCACGCAACGGCTAAAGGCGTCGCGAATATGTCAAATTCGGGAAGAGGATAGCCGTTTTCAACGCGATAATGTAGGTCCTGTTCCGGCGGGAACCAAATGGTTGGCGAAAGGCTTGGTACGATGTCCGGACCGTCTCGTTTTCAGAGCCTGAAATGGGACGAAATTCCTATGACCATGGCGGCATCCCCGTGAATAAACAAGCCCAAATGATCGAAAGCATCGCGAACGGCGGGGCTTTCCACATCGAAGACATCTACCCGACGATCGACGGCGGCCTGTTTCCGGTCAAGCGCATCGTGGGCGAACCGATCGAGGTCTGGGCCGATATCTATCGCGATGGCCACGAGGTGATCGCGGCGGCGCTGATCTGGCGCCGCGAGCAGGACCACGAGTGGTGCCGCGCCCCGATGCAGCACCACGGCAACGATCGCTGGCGCGGCTCGTTCATCCCCGAAACGATCGGCCGATACGTCTATGCCATCGAAGCCTGGACCGACGAGTTCGCCACCTGGCGGCACGGCTTTGAGCTGAAGCAAAAGGCCGGCCAGGACATCAGCCTCGACGCCCTTGAGGGAGCCGGAATGCTGACCAAGGCGCATGGCGCCGGCCCGGCCGCCGCCGCCGTCATCCTCCGGCAATGCGAAGAATATCTGCAGACCGGCGAAGTTGCGCCGTTGCTGGTGCCTGAATTGAAGGATGCCATGGCGGAAGGCCAATGGCGATCCGACCTGACCCGCACGCCGTTGCTGCCGCTGACGGTCGACCGCCCGCTGGCCCGCAACGGCGCCTGGTATGAAATGTTTCCGCGCAGCCAGGGCACGGTCCCCGGCAGACACGGCAGTTTCAGGGACTGCATCGCGCGATTGCCGGACGTGGCCGCGATGGGCTTTGACGTGGTCTACTTCACCCCAATCCATCCGATCGGCCGCACCAACCGCAAGGGCCGCAACAACGCCCTGACCGCCGAGCCCGGCGATCCCGGCAGTCCCTATGCCATCGGCGCCGCCGAGGGCGGCCACGACGCGGTGCACCCGGAATTGGGCACGCTGGAGGACTTTCGCGCCTTCGTATCGGCGTGCAAGGAGTTCAACATCGAGGTGGCGCTCGATTTCGCCGTGCAGTGCGCACCCGACCATCCCTGGCTCACGCAACATCCCGGCTGGTTCAGGAAACGGCCCGACGGCTCGATGCGCTACGCCGAGAATCCGCCAAAGAAATACCAGGACATCGTCAACCCCGACTTCGCCTGCAACGATGCCGGCTCGCTGTGGGATGCATTGCGCGACGTGGTGCTGTTCTGGATCGATCAGGGGGTAAAGATCTTCCGCGTCGACAACCCGCACACCAAGCCGCTGAAGTTCTGGCAGTGGCTGATCCATCAAGTCCAGGTGCGCCATCCCGACGTGATCTTCCTTGCGGAAGCCTTTACCCGGCCGAAACTGATGAAGGGCCTGGCCAAGCTCGGCTTCACGCAGTCCTACACCTATTTCACCTGGCGCACCGCGAAGTGGGAGTTCGAGCAATACCTCGTCGAGCTTACCGGCTATCCCGAGCGCGATTACTATCGGCCCAACTTCTTCGTCAACACGCCGGACATCCTGCCCTTTCACCTGCAAAGCGGCGAGCCCTGGATGTTCAAGTGCCGCCTGGCGCTGGCGGCAACCCTGTCCAGCGTCTACGGGGTCTATAGCGGTTTCGAACTGCTCGAACATGTGCCGCTTGCGGGCAGGGAAGAATATCTCGATTCCGAGAAATACGAGATCAAGGTGCGGGACTGGGATCAGGCGGGCAACATCAAGCCCTACATCAGCGCTATCAACCGGGCGCGGCGGGCCAATGCGGCGCTGCAGCAGACCAGCAATCTGCGCTTCGTCGGCATCGATGACGGCAACGTCATCGGCTTCATCAAGCAGTCCGTTGACCGCAGCAATACCGTTGCCATCGCCATCGCGCTGTCGCGCGAGCCGCGTGAATTCTGGTTTCCGATCGGCGAAACCCGGATCGAGGTCGACGGCGAACCCCGCAACGTCGTGGCCGTCGAGAACCTCATCACCGGCGAACGCCATCCGCTGGAATGGGGCGGCATCCGTCTGCGCATCGATCCGATACGCGATCCGGCGCTGATGTTGCGTTGCCTGGCCTGAAAGCAATGGCCATGAACGTGATGCAGTCGATCGACGCCAACAAGAAACCGGATGTCATCGCCGAGCACGACGAGCTATGGTACAAGGACGCCATCATCTATCAGCTTCACGTCAAGGCGTTCGCCGACAGCAACAATGACGGCATGGGAGATTTCACCGGCCTGACCGAAAAGCTGGACTATCTGCAGGAACTCGGCGTCACGGCACTGTGGCTGTTGCCGTTCTACCCGTCGCCCGGCCGCGACGACGGTTACGACATCGCCGATTACGGCGCCATCAATCCAGATTTCGGCACCATGAAGGATTTCCGCCGCTTCATCGTCGAGGCCAAGAAGCGCGGCCTGCGGGTGATCACCGAGCTTGTCATCAATCATACCTCCGACCAGCACGACTGGTTCAAGCGGGCCCGGCGCAGCGACAAGGATTCGAGTGCGCGCAACTGGTATGTCTGGAGCGATACCGACCAGAAATACCAGGGCACGCGGATCATCTTCACCGACACCGAGAAGTCGAACTGGACCTGGGATCCCGAAGCCGGCCAGTTCTACTGGCACCGCTTCTTCTCGCACCAGCCCGACTTGAATTTCGACAACCCGCGCGTGGTCTCGGCCGTGGTGCAGGTGATGAAGCGCTGGCTCGACGCCGGCGTCGACGGCTTCCGCCTCGACGCCATCCCCTATCTGTGCGAACGCGACGGCACCAACAACGAAAACCTTCCCGAGACCCACGCCGTCATCAGGAAGCTGCGCGCCGAGCTCGACGACTACGCGCGGGGCAAGGTGCTGCTGGCGGAAGCCAACCAGTGGCCGGAGGACGTGCAGGAATATTTCGGCCAGGGCGATGAATGCCAGATGGCCTACCACTTCCCGCTGATGCCGCGGATCTACATGGCGATCGCCCAGGAGGACCGGTTTCCCATCACCGACATCCTGCGCCAGACCCCCGATATCCCCGCCAATTGCCAGTGGGCGCTGTTCCTGCGCAACCATGACGAACTGACGCTGGAAATGGTCACCGACGTCGAGCGCGATTATCTGTGGTCGACCTACGCCAACGATCCCCGCGCCCGCATCAATGTCGGCATCCGCAGGCGCCTCGCGCCGCTGATGGACAACGACCGGCGCAAGATCGAGTTGATGAATTCGCTGCTGCTGTCGTTCCCTGGCACGCCGATCATCTATTACGGCGACGAGATCGGCATGGGCGACAACATCTATCTCGGCGATCGCAACGGGGTGCGGACCCCGATGCAGTGGACACCGGACCGCAATGGCGGCTTTTCCCGGGCCGATCCGGCCCGGCTCTATGCGCCGACCATCATGGACCCGGTTTATGGCTATGAAGCGGTCAACGTCGAGGCCCAGTCGCGCAGCCTGTCGTCATTGCTGAGCGCCACCAAACGGCTGATCGCGGTGCGCAAATCCACCCTCGCTTTCGGTCGCGGCACCATGACCTTCATCCGTCCGATCAACCGTTCGGTGCTGGCCTATGTCCGGCAATACAACGACGAGGCCATTCTGTGCGTCGCCAACCTGTCGCGCTCGGCACAGGCAACCGAGCTCGACCTGTCGGCCTGGAAAGAGCGTATTCCGCTCGAGATGCTGGGTCGCACCAAATTCCCGGCGATCGGCGACTTGCCCTACATGATCACGCTGGCGCCTTACGGCTTTTACTGGTTCCAGCTTCGCGAGCGGGAATCTTCCGAGCATGTCGCGCCAAACATCGTTCCCGAGTTCGAAACCCTGGTGGTGCCGGTCGGCGCCACCTGGGTGTCACTGGCCCGTACCCGCGGCGTATTCGAGCGCGATGTGTTGCCGACCTATCTGGCGCGGACCCGCTGGTATCCGGAGCGTTCAGCCAAGACCATCCATCCGAAGCTGACCTCGGCCGTGCCGTTCTGCGACATCGGCGACAACCGGCCCTGGCTTGCGTTCTTCGAAGCTCCGCAGCGCGGCAGCGTCGCGCGATACGTCTTGCCGATGCGGATCGAATGGGTTCGATTCGATCGCGAGCGCTATAATCCGCGCGCCTTCGCCGCGGTGCGTCAGGGCGCGCGTGAGGGAACGTTGCTCGATGTCGCTACCGACGAGATCTTCATTGCGCTGATGCTGCGCAATCTCCGCAACCACCTGACCGTCGACGAGGCCGGCAACCGCCTTGAATTCAGCCCGACGACGCGATTGCTGGAGAGGCCGGAGAAGCCGCTGGAGCACATCCGCGCAGTGGAGACCGAACAATCGAACTCAACCGCGCTGGTCGGCAACGACTATGTCGTCAAGCTCTATCGGAAGCTTATGACCGGAACCAACCCGGAGCTGGAGGTCGGCCGCTTCCTTACCGAGATGACAGGCTTCACCAATACACCGGCCCTGCTCGGTAGTGTGGAATTGATCGAGGGGGAGGCACGAAGCGCCATCGCCGTGGTTCATGAATTTGTCGAAAACCAGGGCGATGCCTGGACGGTAACGTCGGCCTATCTCGATCGCTTCGTCGAGGAACAACGCCTGCTCGCGGCCAGCGATCGGCTCGCCGGGAGGGAAGAACAGATTCCGTATTTGCGCTACATGTCGCAAGCCGGCCGGCGTGTGGCCGAAATGCAGATGGCGCTCGCCAGCCGCAACGACGTCGAGGATTTCAGACCGCAACCGCTGTTGCTGCGTGACATCCGGCTGTGGATAGACGAAATCGTCGCGCAGGCAGAGCATGCCTTCGAGGGACTCAACCAACGCCGCGCGTCGGCCAGAGAATCCGACCGGGCGCTGATCGATCAGGTGCTGGCGGGGCGCGCCGGCCTGCGGGAGCTTCTTGGTACGCTGCTGCCGGAAGGTGCCGACGGATTGAAGATCCGGCTGCACGGTGATTTGCATCTCGGGCAGATGCTGATCGCCAAGGACGATATTTTCATCATCGACTTCGAAGGCGAACCCCGCCGGCCGCTCGACGAGCGCCGGCGCAAGGCGCCCGCGGCGCGGGACGTCGCAGGGCTGGTTCGCTCGATCGATTATTCGGCGACCGCCGCGCTGGAACGCGCCCTGAAGGTTGCGCCAGACGAAAGCGGCAAACTCGCGGCCGCACTCGACGAGTGGCGCGACCGCGCCACCGAGGCCTTCCTTGAGGCCTATCGCGAAACCATGACTGATCCCCGGCTGTGGCCTGCCGATTCCGGCGCCGCACGCGCGATGTTGAATTTCTTCCTGCTGGAAAAGGCGTTGTACGAGATCGAATACGAACTGGCGTATCGGCCGGAATGGCTGCGGGTGCCGCTGGCCGGCACCTTGCGCGTTCTGTCGCAACAATCTGAGGAAGTCGCATGACCAAGCTCTCGCCCGAGGCCTATGCGATCGTGGAAGGCCGTCACTCCGATCCGTTCCGTTATCTCGGACCGCACCAGGAAGACGACAAAATGGTGGTCCGCGCGTTCTTGCCGGAAGCGAGCGGCGTGGATGCCGTGGGCGATCATGGCGAAACGGCGAAGCTCGAACGCATCCATGACGCCGGGTTGTTCGTCGGCGCGTTGCCCAACGGCTCCAGAAGCTACCAGCTGCGCGCGCGGTTTGGCGACAATGTCGTAGAACTCGAAGACCCCTACCGCTTTCCGCCGATCCTGACGGATTTCGACCTCTATCTGCTCGGCGAAGGCACCCACCAGCGGCTTTATGACAAGCTCGGCGCTCATCCGATGACGCTGGAGGGCGTCGCCGGCGTCGGTTTCGTGGTTCTTGCCCCCGACGCCCGGCGGGTCAGCGTGGTCGGTGATTTCAATTACTGGAATCCGCGGCGTCACCCGATGCGGGTGCGTGGCAACGGCTACTGGGAATTGTTCGTGCCGCGCGCCACGCCCGGCGACCACTACAAATTCGACCTGATCGGGCCGCGCGGCCAGCACCTGCCGCTGAAAGCGGATCCGCTGGCCTTTGCCACCGAAATGCGCCCGAGCACCGCCTCGATCGTTTTCGACGAAACCCGGCTGCCGGTCCCGCGCCCGGCGCCATCAGGCGTCAACGCGTTGGGCGCCCCGATGTCGATCTACGAGGTTCACCTCGGCTCATGGCGGCGCAAGAACGGCCACGAATGGCTGACCTACCGCGACCTCGCCGAGCAGCTGCCGCGCTATGCGCGCGATCTCGGCTTTACCCATGTGGAACTTCTCCCGGTCAGCGAGCACCCGTTCGACGGCTCCTGGGGCTACCAGCCCACCGGGCTGTTCGCACCCACCAGCCGCTTCGGCACGCCGGAGGATTTCTCAGCCCTGGTCGATGCCTGCCATCGCGAGGGCCTCGCGGTGATGCTCGACTGGGTGCCCGGGCATTTTCCTGACGATCCCCATGGCCTCGGCAACTTCGACGGCACTGCGCTGTACGAGCACGCCAACCCGCTGCAAGGCCGGCACCTCGACTGGGGCACGCTGATCTATAATTACGGCCGCACCGAAATCGTCAATTTCCTGGTGTCGAACGCGCTGTTCTGGCTGGAGCGTTACGGCATCGACGGCCTGCGCGTCGATGCGGTGGCCTCGATGCTCTATCTCGACTACAGCCGCCCCGCCGGGGGCTGGATCCCGAACAAATATGGCGGCCGCGAGAATCTCGAGGCCATCAGCTTCATCCGGCGCTTCAACACCGAGGTGTTCGCGCGATTCCCGAACGCCACCACCGCGGCCGAGGAATCGACGGCGTGGCCGCAGGTCTCGCGCCCGGTCGAATATGGCGGTCTCGGCTTCGGCTACAAGTGGAACATGGGCTGGATGCACGACACGCTGCAATACATCAGCAAGGATCCGATCCACCGCAAATTCCATCACGGCGATATCCTGTTCGGCCTGCAATATGCGTTCTCGGAGAACTTCATCCTGCCGCTGTCCCATGACGAGGTGGTGCACGGCAAACGCTCCATCCTCGGCCGCATGCCTGGCGACCCCTGGCAGCGCTTTGCCAATCTGCGCGCCTATTATGCTTTCATGTTCGGCCATCCCGGCAAGAAGCTGATGTTCATGGGATGCGAGTTCGGCCAGGAGCGCGAATGGAGCCACGACCGCTCGCTCGACTGGCATCTGCTCGAACAGAGAAGCCACGCCGGCATTCATTCGCTGGTACGCGACCTCAACTGGCTCTATCGGTCGCTGCCGGCGCTGCACCAGATGGACTGCGATCCGTCCGGATTCGAATGGATCATCACCGACGACGGCAACAACAACGTGTTTGCCTGGCTGCGCAAGGGCCAGGAGCCGCGCGCGCAGTGCCTGGTAGTGGCCAATTTCTCCCCCAATGTTTATTACGATTACCGCGTCCGGGTGCCATTCCAGGGCAAGTGGCGCGAGGTGCTCAATTCGGATGCCACCCTTTACGGCGGCACCAATGTCGGCAACAGCGGCGAAGTCACCGCCCATGGCCTGGTACCCGAGCTGAAATCTTACCCTGCCGCCGCTGGCCGTCATATTTCTCGTACCGGAAACCTGAGAACGCATGCGTCTGACCGCCGGCACATCCACTCGGCTCGGCGCAAGCTGGGACGGCCGAGGCACCAACTTCGCGCTGTTCTCGGCGAACGCCGACAAGGTCGAGATTTGCCTGTTCGACAGCCAGGGCCGCCGCGAGCGTGAACGCATCGAACTGCCGGAGCGCACCGAGGATGTCTGGCACGGTTATCTCAACGACGTTTCGCCCGGACAACTCTACGGCTATCGCGTGCACGGCCCCTACGAGCCCGATCACGGCCACCGTTTCAATCCGCACAAGCTGCTGCTCGACCCCTATGCGCGGCGGCTCGCCGGGCGGCTGGTGTGGAGCGACGCGCATTTCGGCTACCGCACCGGCAGCCCGCGCGAGGATCTGTCGTTCGACCGCCGCGACAATGCCCGCGGCATGCCCAAGGCGGTGGTGGTCGACGAAACCTTCAACTGGGGACGCCGCGAGACCCGGCCCAGCATTCCCTGGGAAGACACCATCATCTACGAAGCCCACGTCAAGGGCCTGACCCAGGGCCGCGACGATGTCGCGCCCGGGTTGCGCGGCACCTATCGCGGCCTGTCCTCGCCGGCGATGATCGAACACCTCAAGCGCCTCGGCATCACCACCGTCGAATTGCTGCCGATCCACGCCCTGGTCGACGACCGCCGCCTGGTCGAACAGAAGCTGGTCAATTACTGGGGCTACAATTCGCTGTCGTTCTTCGCGCCGGACGCGCGTTATGGCGCCGACAATCCGCTCGACGCGTTCCGCACCACGGTAGCCCGGCTGCACGACGCCGGCATCGAGGTGATGCTCGATGTGGTCTACAACCACACCGCCGAGGGCAACCAGCTCGGCCCGACGCTGTCGTTCCGCGGCATCGACAACGCGTCCTATTATTGGCTGAAGCCGGAAAATCCGCGCTTCTACGACGACTTCACCGGCTGCGGCAATTCGGTCAACCTGACCCATCCGCGGGTGCTGCAGATGGTGCTGGATTCGCTGCGCTACTGGGTCGAGGTCTGCCACGTCGACGGTTTCCGGTTCGACCTCGCCAGCACGCTGGCGCGCGGCGCCAACGGCTACGAGCGAAACAGCGCGTTCCTGGCCGCGATCCGCCAGGATCCGGTGCTGGCCTCGGTCAAGCTGGTGGCGGAGCCGTGGGACCTCGGGCTCGGCGGTTATCAGGTCGGCGCCTTTCCGTCACAATGGTCGGAGTGGAACGACCGCTATCGGTCGACGATGCGGCGCTACTGGAGCGGCGAAGGCAATCTGATCGGCGAAGTGTCGGCGCGCATGACCGGCTCTTCCGACCTGTTCAACCACGACAACCGCGCCACCCGCGCCAGCATCAACCACATCACGGTCCATGACGGCTTCACCCTGATGGACCTGTTCAGCTACAACGAGAAGCACAACGAGGCCAATGGCGAGGACAACCGCGACGGCTCCAACGACAACCTCAGCAACAATTGCGGCGTCGAGGGGCCGACCGACGACGCAGCGATCCAGACGCTGCGGCTGCAACTGCGCAAGAATCAACTGGCGTGCCTGATGCTGGCCCAGGGCGTGCCGCTGATGCTGGCCGGCGATGAAGTCGGCAACAGCCAGAACGGCAACAACAACGCCTATTGCCAGGACAACGAAATCGGCTGGGTCGGCTGGGAGGGGCTGGGCCGGACCGGCGAAGACCTGACCGATTTCATCGGCCACCTCACCGAGGTGCGGCGACAGTTTCCGCAACTGCGTTCCCAGCGCTGGCTCGACGGCCGGCGCGCCGACGGCTCCTACGGCGTGCTGTGGCTGACGCCGAACGCCGAGGACATGACGGAGCCGGACTGGAATTTTCCCGAAGGCCGCTTTCTCGCCTACGTGCTAGGTGCGGCGGAGCCCGGCCAGGCGCCGATCTTCGTCGTGCTCAACGCCGCGCCCGAAGAAATCGGGTTCGTGCTGCCGAAACTGCCCGAATACAAGACCTGGCGGCAGGCGCTCAACACCACCGATGACCGGCAGACTGCGGCCCGGTTTGCCTCGGGCGCCGAACTGAAGGCGCCGCCGCGTTCGGTGCTGGCGTTTGCGGGCTCAGCATGAAGCGCGCGTTCGGTCCGCTTCTGAACGCTGATGGCGCGGTGTTCCGGCTCTGGGCGCCGGCGGCCCGGCGCGTCGACGTGATGCTGGACCGGCTCCATCCCCTGCAGCGCGGTGAAGACGGCTGGTTCTCCGCCGAGGTTGCCGGCGCGGGGGCCGGCACGCGGTACCAGTTCCGGATCGACGACAAGGTCAATGTGCCCGATCCGGCGTCGGCGTTTCAGCCGCAGGACATCTTCGGTCCGTCGCAGATCATCGACCACGACAGTTACGCGTGGCGCGCCGCCGACTGGCGCGGACGGCCATGGCGGGAGGCCGTGGTGATCGAGAGCCATGTCGGCGCCTTCACGCGGGAGGGCACCTACCGCGCCATGATCGAGAAGCTCGATCACCTGGTCGAAACCGGCATCACCGCGCTGGAATTGCTGCCGCTGGCGGATTTTCCCGGACAGCGCAACTGGGGCTACGACGGCGTGCTGTGGTATGCGCCCGACAGCGTCTATGGCCGCCCCGAGGATCTTAAAACCCTGATCGACGAAGCCCATCTGCGCGGGCTGATGGTGATGCTCGACGTGGTCTATAACCACTTCGGGCCGGAGGGAAATTATCTCGGCCTCTACGCACCGAAATTCTTCACCGACGCCCACACCCCGTGGGGCAGCGCGATCGATTACCGCGTGCCGCAGGTGCGCGCCTTTGCCATCGAGAACGCGCTGAGCTGGCTTTCCGACTACCGTTTCGACGGCCTGCGGCTCGATGCGGTGCATGCCATCGCCGAGCGCGGCGAAATCTCCATGCTGCACGATCTCAGCCGCGCCGCCGGCCAACTCGCCGAACAGACCGGGCGCCATATCCACCTGGTGCTGGAAAACGACGACAACAACGCCGGCATCCTCGACGCCGAGCGCGAGCCGCCGCAAGGCGACTACCGCGCGCAATGGAACGATGACTATCATCACGCCTGGCACGTGCTGTTGACCGGCGAAAGCCACGGCTACTATTCCGACTATTCGCCAAGGCCGCTGCCGCATATCGCGCGAGTGCTGGGCTCCGGCTTCGCCTACCAGGGCGAAGCGTCGCGGCATCGCGGCGGCGCGCTGCGTGGCGAACCGAGTGGCGAGCTGTCGCCGCTCGCCTTCATCAATTTCCTGCAGAACCACGACCAGATCGGAAATCGCGCGCTCGGCGACCGGCTCGAGCGCATTGCCGATCCCAGGGCGATCGAAGCGGGGCTTGCGATCACGCTGCTCGCGCCGATGGTGCCGATGCTGTTCATGGGCGAGGAGTGGGGCGCCAAGACGCCGTTCCCGTTCTTCTGCGACTTCAAGGGCGACCTCGCCGACGCCGTTCGCCGCGGCCGGCGCCGGGAATTCGCCGGAGCCTACCAGAAATACGGCGACGAGGTGCCCGATCCGCTTTCGCCGGCAACCCTGCAGTCGGCCGTGCTGGATTGGACGGGGACGGATTCGAAGGCTGGACGTGACCGCCTCAGGCTGGTGCGGGACCTGCTGTCGCTTCGCCGCCAGCACATCGTTCCGCGGCTCACCGGCGCGCGGTTCGGCGATGCTTCCGTGCCGGATGAAGGCCTGCTGCGGGCGCACTGGCGCATGGGCGACGGCCGGTTGCTGTCGCTGTTGGCCAACCTGTCCGCTCGCGCGATCGGCTTCGGCCAGGTTCCATCTGACGGAACCATCATCTGGGGCGGGAACTTATCCGATACGCTGTCACCGTGGGCGGTGCATTGGCACATCGGAGACACCTGATGGCACCCGGAATCCCGCTCGCCACCTACCGGGTGCAGCTCACTCCCGATTTCGGCTTCGACGCCGCTGCCGCCATCGTGCCGTACCTGAAATCCCTCGGCATCACCCATCTCTACGCCTCCCCCTTCATGAAGGCCCGCAAGGGCTCGACCCATGGCTATGACATCGTCGATCACACCCGGCTCAATCCCGAACTCGGCGGCGAGGCCGGCTTCGAGCGGCTGAGCGCCGCGCTGAAGCAGCATGACCTCGGGCTGATCCTCGATTTCGTGCCCAATCATGTCGGCGTGCATTTTGCCGACAATCCCTGGTGGCTCGATGTGCTGGAATGGGGTCCGGCGTCGCCGCATGCCGATTTATTCGACATCGACTGGGACATGCTGGCGCACCGCGCCCGCGGCGGCGTGCTGTTGCCGATCATCGGCACCTCTTATGGTGAGGCGCTCGAGAGCGGCGAAATCGAACTGCGCTTTGACGAAGGCGAAGGAAGTTTCTCGGCTTGGTATTTCGAACACCGGCTGCCGATCGCGCCGGTGCGCTACAGCGAGATATTGCGCGCAGTGGTCAGGCATGCCGAGGCCGCCGACAGCGCCGCCGGACGCGCACTGCTCGACCTCGCCTCGCGCAACACCGGCCTGCGCCACCCCGACCGCGACGAAGCGCCGGCCTTCAAGACCGAACTGGCGCAGGTTGCCGGCGGCGCCAAGATCATTGCCAGGGGGCTCGACGCCTACCGCGCCGGCAACGACCGTCCGGCGCAGACCCTGTCGCTGCATCATCTGCTGGAACGGCAGCATTACAAGCTCGGCCACTGGCGGCTCGCCGCCAGCGAGATCAACTACCGGCGGTTCTTCGACGTCAACACCTTGGCCGGCCTGCGGGTCGAGAATGCCGACACCTTCAACGCCATCCACACGCTGGTGAAACGGCTGATCGCCGAGGGCAAGCTGCAAGGCCTGCGGCTCGATCACATCGATGGCCTGCGCGACCCGGTGCAGTACTTCCAGCGCCTGCGCCGCCTGATTTATGCGGCGCAGGGACGCGCCCGGCCGTTTTATATGGCGATCGAAAAGATCCTCGGCGAACACGAGAAGCTGCCGCATTTCGCCGGCGTGCACGGCACCACGGGCTATGAATGGCTCAACGTCATCACCCAGGTGCTGGTCGAACAAAACGGCCTCGAGCCGCTGGACGAAATCTGGCGGCAGGTCAGCAACACCTCGCCGAAATTCGCTCCCTTGCTCAAGGAAGCCAAGCGCCGGGTGCTCGAGACGCTGCTGCTCAGCGAGTTCACTGTGCTCAGTCGTCTGTTGGCGCGGATCGCCGCCGGACACTACTCGAGCAGGGATTTCTCCGCCGACAATTTGCGCCGCGCCTTCGAGCTTTATGTGCTGCATTTTCCGGTCTACCGGACCTATCTCACCGCCGCCGGACCAAACGCGCACGACCGCGAATTGATTTCACAGACCATCGAGCAGGCCCGCGCCGACTGGTTCGACGCCGATGACGGCCTGTTCGATTTCCTGCGCGACACGCTGACGCTGGATTTGCTCGCGCCCGGCCGCGCCATGCATTCGAAGCCGCGGGTGCGGCGCTTCGCGCTCAAGGTTCAGCAATTTACCGGCCCGACCATGGCGAAGTCGCTGGAGGATACCGCGTTCTACCGCTATCACCGCTTGCTGGCGCTGAACGAAGTCGGCGGTGATCCCGCCGCTACCGCGCTTCCCGTCGCGGCCTTTCACCAGATGATGCGAACGCGCGCCAAACAATGGCCGCATGGCATGACCGCAACCGCCACCCACGACACCAAGCGCGGCGAGGATGCCCGTGCCCGGCTGCTGGCCCTGGCGGAGCTTCCCGGCGAGTGGGCCAGCGCGGTGGCGCGATGGAAGGTTCTCAATGCGCCGCATCTGGTCCTGCAGGGCGAGATGCGCGCGCCGGCGGCGGCCGCCGAATACATGCTGTACCAGACCCTGCTCGGCGCCTGGCCGCTCGACGGCCGCGACCCAACCTTTGCCGGGCGCATCCAGGCCTACGCGCTGAAGGCCTCGCGCGAGGGCAAGCTGGAGACCAGCTGGCTCAATCCGGTGGCAGCCTATGAGGAGGGTTTGCGGACGTTCATCGAACGTATCCTGGATCCGGCGCAGTCGGCCGAATTTCTCGATTCGATGCAGACCCTGGCGCAGCGCGTCGCCTTGCTGGGCGCGCTGAATTCGCTGGCCCAGGTTACGCTGAAGGCGACGCTGCCCGGCGTTGCGGACTTCTACCAGGGCACCGAGTACTGGGACCTGTCGCTGGTCGATCCCGACAACCGGCGGCCGGTGGATTTTTCGGCACGCACCCAAGTGCTGGCGGCGGTGGAGCGGCCGGACTGGGGCGCGCTGGTGCGAAACTGGACCGACGGCCACATCAAGCTGGCCTGGACCCGGCAGCTGTTGAAACTGCGCGGCGAACTTGCCGATGTGTTTACCCAGGGCGACTACGAGCCGCTGGAAGTCACCGGGCCGCAGCGCGACCATGTCATCGCCTTTGCCCGGCGACACGGCCGCCATGCGGCCATCGTCGCGGTGGGACGATCCCTGGCGCCGCTGTCCGCAAGTGGGAGAAACTGGCCGAAGGCGGAGGCCTGGCAGGGCTCGGTTGCCGCACCGGGATATCAGGTGGAAGGCACCAAGGCCGCATCCGACCTGCCGCTGGCAAGCCTGTTCGAACATTTGCCCGTAGTTGTACGCGGGGCGCGCGTCGTGGGAGTGTCAGGGAAGGCCAAGACACGCAAACATTAGATTATTGTTTGCGCATGATCTTTTCGGAAAGCCGGTGCCCACCTTTCCGGATCATGCGCTTAGATCGAACGGACCTCGAATAATCGTCGGTTCATCGGCCGAATGCGCACAAAAAGGCCGCCCGGGATCTACGGCCGGACGGCCTGGCGGTTGTCGTGCCGACGATGGCGCATCGGTTCCCTTCTTCCGCGCCAACAAAGTTTACAGCAATTCATTGCCAGCAAGTTGACGGTGATGGCTTCAATAATACTTTGCTGTGATTTTTGTTTGCTGCAAAGCAATATGAGCGTGCGACTTCGCAGCTGCGTCAACGCTTGGTCAGCAGGAGATTGCCGCGATTCTTGATCGCCGACTGGGCCACTTCGGCGAAGCGCTGCAGCAACCAGGGCAACGTCACTTCCAGCCGTACATGATCTTCCGCCACGTCGAGATGGCCCGATGCCGCCTGGCCCAGCGCCCGCACCCGGAACACCATGCGATCGCCGTCCCATCGCTCCTCATCGACTTTCAGCACCGGCACGCTCTGCGCCGCGCGGGTCAGGCCGGACCGGAGCCGCCGGCCTGCCTCCTCCCGGCCGAGGCGATGCGGAATGGTGACGACGAGGGGCTGGGACATATTGGATTCCTGATGCTTTCTAAAGATGTAAGTCCCAATCCCGGCGACAACAGGGGTTTCGGCGAAAAACCACGGTTCAAAAAACGGAACTTTCGAAGTTGCGGTTCGTTGCATTCCCGAAGGCAGAACTTATGCGCCCATGCCGGGCTGAGGAGAGAACCATGTCTATCGGCACGATCATTCTTATTATTCTTGTTATCGCCCTGCTCGGTGGCTTCAGCGGCATCGGCGGCGGACCATTCTACGGCACCGGTTATTACGGCGGCGGCGGCCTCGGCCTCGTGATCGTCATCCTGCTGATCCTGTTGCTGCTCGGGCGACTCTGATTCGACGCGGGTGACAGCTATTTTGCTCCCGACTAAAAGCGTGAGATTCAGCTTTGGATCTCACGCTTCATTTTGGGACCAGTTTTTCCGGCAAGCGTCATGGTCGGGAACGGCTGAAGGTGCCGAACCGTTTCAGGCTGAATTCCGGATAGCCGCAATCGGCATCGGTCATCGCCATGTCGGCCAGAATCTGGCCGATCGCGCTGGCGAACTTGAAGCCGTGACCGGAACACGGCGACGCGACAATCACCCTGCGATCGTGCGGCAGATAATCGAGAATGAACTCGTCCGCCGCGGAGCCGTCGGCATCGCCAGCGCACGTGTTGGTGTAAACACAGGTCTCCTTGCGGATCAGGCGGCCGGCCGCCGCGGGGATGTAGTCCGCCAGAGCCGCTGCCACCGGACGCAGGTCCGCATCGGTCGCATCCTGGCTCGCTGCGTCCGCGTTCTCCAGTATCCGGCCATGCGTGTGGTCCGCCGCCTTGACGCCCTTCCCTTCAAAATCGGGAAAGCCATAGATATTTCCAAACGGGGTATCGAGAATGAAAATCGGAAATGCGTCCGGGCCGACTTTGGCCGGCTCGGCTGGTTCGAACCACCCGACCACCTGCCGCGTCAGCACGATACGGTCCTTCAGGGCCGGCAGTTGTTCACCCACCCAGGGTCCCACCGCGACGATCACCTTGCGCGCATGATAGCTCGTGCCGTCCTTCGCGGTGATCGCAATCCCTGACGGCGTCGCCGCAAAGCACGCGGCTTGATGGACTACCCGGTCTCCCGCCAATCGCCGGAAATGATACAGCGCGCGATCGGCACGCAGGATGCCGCCCGAGTCCTGAACCATCGCGTCCCAGTCGCGCGGCAACTGAAAGGCGGGAAACATCGCATTGATGTCGGCGCCGCTGGTGCGATCGGCGCTGCGGACGGCGGCCGCCCGGGAGGCCTTGACCAGCGCTGAGCCGGGCACGCCGGCTTCGACCAGCCGGCTTGGCAGCAGGATTTGTTCGCCGGCCTTGGCTTCAAGCTCGTTCCAGGCGCGGGCCGCGGCATCGCTGAGCGGCGTGTAAGCGGGACTTTCGAAGTTGAAGCGCCGGTAGATCCGGCACGAACCATGGGAGGAGCCGCGCTGCTCACCCTGCGCCAGCGGATCGAAGCCCAAGGCATCCACGCCATGGCGGACGAGATTGTACAGCGCAGCGCTGCCCATGATCCCGAGGCCCAATACCGCCACGTCGCAGCTCTTCATGGTGATGTTTCCGTCACGCTCATGCTTCCTTCCCGGTCATGCTCAGGCTTTATGGTTCATGGCGCGATTTCCCTGGCGTCGCGGCGCCGGTATAGCAGCAGCATCAACGGCGCCAGGCGGCGCAGCACGGCGTGGCCGACGATCGGCCTTGGTTCGGTGAACGGCAGCGCCAGTTCGCCGTCCGGCACGCCACGCACCGCTTTCGACAATTCGTTGCCGAGCGCAATCGACAGCGCCACGGCGCGGCCGTTGCAGCCGGTCCAGCCATAGGCATCGGGGCCGAGCCGGTGGATGCGCGGCATGAAGTCCGTGGTCATGCCGACATAGCCGTTCCAGACATAATCGAACTTGACCTCGCCGATCTGCGGCCACAGCCGGCGCAGCCGTTCGCCGACCCGCGCTTTCAGCCGCTCGGCGGCATTGGCCTGGCTGACGATGGCGCCGCCGGTGACGAGCCGATGGCGGGCGTCGTAGCGTGCGAAGTAGAGCTCGCCATGGGTATCGGACATGGCCTGCCGGCCCGGAATGATGGTTTTTCGCGCGGCTTCCGGCAGCGGCTGGGTCGCCATCTGCCAGGACCTTACCGGCATCACCTCCCGGGCAATGTCAGGCACCAGCGATTTCGCGAACTCGCCGCTATAGGCATTGGTGGCCATGATCAGCGCGCGGCCGCTGATCTCACCCTCGGCGGTCTTCACCACCCAGCGGCCATTGTGCCGCATAAAGCTCGTCGCCGGCGAGCGTGCAAAAATCCGCCCGCCCTGTTCCAGCACCACGCGCGCCAGGCCGCGCGACAGCGCCAGCGGATTGATGTGGCCGCCGGACTTGTTCCAGAAGCCGCCATGCCAGGCATCGGAGCCGAGCATCTGGCTGACCTGGTCGCGTGACAACAGTTCGATCGGCGCACCGAACCGCGACCATTGCCGCGCCCGCCGCTCGGCGATCCTGATGCGGCCCGGCGAATGCACCGGCTGGACCCAGCCGGCCTGTTCCTGCTCGGCCTGGATCTGGTAGCGGCGCGCCACGTCGAACAAAGTGGAGGCGCTGTCGCGCAACAGCGCCACGAACCGCTCGCCGGCGGCGCCGTATCGCTTGACGATATCGTCCGGATCGGGACGCGACAGCGTCGGTATTACCTGGCCGTTGTTGCGTCCGGAAGCGCCCCATCCCGGCTCCGCGGCTTCCACCACGGCGACGTCGACGCCGGCCTCGCGCAGATGCAGCGCGGCCGACAGCCCGGTGAATCCGGCGCCGATCACCACGACATCGGCCTGGTGCGCACCGGTCAGGCGCGGCAATGGCGGTCCCGCCGGCGTCATCGCGGCCCACAGCGATTCCGGCCAGCGGACATCGGTGGCATCCATCGTCGCACCTTTCCCGATCGATCGGATTGAGAGGCCGCACCAAACGCGGCCGGCTTGCGGGCACAGGATCAATCTGCTTGTTTACACCGCCGATACATCGCGGGGTAGCAAAAGCGTGACGCTGAAAAACATTATCGGGATCGACCACGCCGTGGTGGTGGTCAAGGACCTGGACGGCGCCGCCGCAAACTGGAAGCGGCTCGGTTTCACCGTCTCGCCGCGCGGCACCCACAGCGCCAAGATGGGATCGGGCAATTACACCATCATGCTCGGCACCGATTATATCGAGCTGCTCGGCGTATTGGCCGCGACCGACCACAACGCGCCGAGCCGGGCCTTTCTCGAGCGCACCGGCGGCGGCATCGAACGCGTCGCCTTCACCACGTCAGATGCGGCGGCGGGCGCCGCCGAAATTCGCGCCCGCGGCTATGCGCCGATCGGTCCTACCGATTTCGAGCGGCCGGTCACCATGCCCGACGGCACGCAAAGCGCGGCAAAGTTCTCGACCTACCAGTGGCCGGTGGATGAAGCGCCGGCTGGCCTGCGCATCTTCGCCTGCCAGCACAAGACCCGCCATACGGTGTGGATCCCCGAGCTGCAGAAGCACGCCAACACGGCCAAAGCCATCGCGCACGTCGTGGCGGTCTCGCCGGATCCGAAAGCCGATGCCGCGCATCTGGCGAAGATGATCGACGGCGAGTTGCGTAACGGCGCGGACGGCGGCTTTGCCGTGCCGTCGGGACCGGATCGCGCCGATTTTGTCTTCGTCACCCGGGATCAGCTCGCCGGAAAATATCCGGGGGTTTCACTGAGCGGCCTGCCCGAGCGCGGCGGCGCCGCGCTGGTGCTGAAGGTTGCCGATCTCGCCGCCGCGGAGACGGCCGTTGGCGCCATCGGCGTCAAGAGCGCCAAGGCCATCGTCGTGCCGCCAGCCGCGGCCAATGGCGTGCTGCTGGCGTTCGTGGCGGAGTAAGCAACGAGGTCTCTCCCCGTCATTGCGAGCCAACGGTTCGCGCGAATGCGCGCCCGATGACAGGCTCCGCGAAGCAATCCGGAAAGCAAGAAAGGAAGACTGGATTGCTTCGTGACGAACTTTATCGCTTCCAGTTAGTCGCGCGGCGCTTCGCCGAGGTCCCAGAACATCCCCGCCATGATCTCGAGCGCCTCCGCCGTCACCGACTCCAGGATATGCTCGTCGGGCGCGTGCTGGGAGCAGCCGGGATAGGAGTGCGGCACCCAGATGGTCGGCAGGCCCAGCGTTTCGGAAAACACGTCGTTCGGCAGCGAGCCGCCGAAATTGGGCAGCACGGCGGGGGCTTTTCCGGTGGTGCGCCGGATCGAATTTGCCACCCAATCGACCCACGGATTGCCGGGCTCGGTTCGCGAAGCGGCAAAGCTCTGCGTGGCTTTCACCTGCACCATCGACAATCCGAGGGTGTCCAAATGGCGCCGGATCGCACTGACGACGGCGTCGATTTTGGTCCCGACCACAAACCGCAACTGCAGCACCGCGTGGGCTTCGCCCGGAATGGCATTGGCGGGCTGCGTGATATTGCCGGCGGTCATCGCCAGCACTTCCAGCGTGTTCCAGGCATAGAGCCGCTCCGCCGCCGTCAGACCCGCTTCGCCCCAGTTCGGCGACAGCGCCGGCTCGTCGGGCATCGGCTCCACCGTCACATCGCCGAGCATGGCACGGACCCGGTTGGAAATCGGCGGCGGCTTCAGGGCGTCGAGTAGCAGACGGCCCTCCGCATCTACCAGCGAGGCAATCGCGCTCGCCAGGATGGTGGCGGGATTGGCGAGCACGCCGCCCCAGTTTCCGGAATGGTGCGAACCTTCGCGCAACGCCACGTCCAGATGAATCCGCAAGCCGCCGCGACAGCCGAGAAAGATGGTCGGCCGGTCCGCCGACAGCCGCGGGCCGTCGGAGGCCAGGAACAGGTCGGCGCGGAGTTCGTCCTTCAACGTCTCGCAGACCTGGCGCAAATCCGGCGAGCCGATCTCCTCGCCGGTCTCGACAAGGAATTTGGCGTTGAAGCCAAGACGCCCGCCGCGCGCCTCATGCACCGCCCGCAGCGCCGCCATCAGGATCGTGTGCTGGCCCTTGTTGTCGGCGGTGCCGCGACCGTAGATCCGGTTGCCGACCTTGGTCGCCCGCCAGGGGTCGAGATTGTCCCTCCACTCCCCGGCCATGCCGGCAACCACGTCGCCGTGGCCGTACATCAGCACGGTCGGCAGGGAAGCATCCTCCAGATTTGAGGCCAATAGATACGGCCCTTTGCCGGACGGTGATTCAATCAAGCGCGTTGCGAAATCAAGCTGTGAAAACGCCGGCGCCAGTTCGCCTTCGAGATAGGCGCGCAGCGCCGCCGCATGCTGGCCGCTCTGGCTCTCGGTCGGAAACGACACCCTTCGGTCAAGATCGGCGAGAAAGCCGCCCGATTGAAAATGCTGGCGTACGCGGCCAATAGCGTCGTCTCGGCTCATCGTAGTAACATCCATCCCGTCGGCACATCATATCATACCGACCGTTGTCATACCGGCTGTCCGACGTCAAATCACGCCGGCCTATTCGCCCACGTGGGGATCGATCTTCTTCGCCGCGGCGATATCGGCTTCGCCGCCGGCATCGTCGCCCTTGAGCTGTCTGGCCTTACCGCGCCAGTACAGCGCGTCGGCATCGTTGGGTGAGAGGCGGATCGCTTCGGTGAAATCGGCGATAGCGTGGTCGTAATCCTTCTTCTGGCCATAGGCCTTGCCACGGTTGCCGATCGCCAGCCCATAGCGTGGCTGCAGTCTGATCGCCTGGTCGTAATCCGCGATGGCGCGGTCTGGATCGTCCTTGGCCTGGTAGACGCGGCCGCGGTTGTTGTAGGCCACCGCAAAACCCGGATTGATGCGGATCGCCTCGTTGAAATCGGCAATGGCACGATCGGGATCCTTCCTGGCCTGGTAGGCGACGCCGCGGTTGACGTAGGCGAAAACATAACTCGGCTCCAGCCGGATCGCCTCGGAGTAGTCGGCGATGGCGCGGTCGAGGTCGCCCTTGACCTGCCAGGTGTGGCCGCGGCTGTTGAACACCACGGCGTCGGTGGGACGCAGCCGGATCGACTGGTTGAAGTCGGCGATGGCGTGGTCGATGTCCATCTTGGCGACGTAGGCGCTGCCACGGTTGTAAAAGGCGTGCGCGGATTTCGGATCGAGCCGGATCGCCTCGCCATAGTCGGCGATGGCGCGATCCTGGTCGCCGGTGTTGCCGTAGACGCTGCCGCGGCTCAGGAAGGCGTTGGCATAATTCGGATTGAGCCGGATCGCCTCGGAGTAGTCGGCAATGGCGTGGGGAAAGTCGCCCTTGGCCTGGTAGGCCTTGGCGCGGTTGCCGAAGGCCGTGGCGTAAGCCGGATCGAGCCGGATCGCCTCGGAGTAATCGGCGATGGCGTGATCAAGATCGTCCTGGATCTGGTAGGCGATGCCGCGATTATTCCAGGCCACCGCATCCTTGGGGTCGAGCCGGACCGCCTGCTCGAAGTCGGCGAAGGCGTGTTCGAGGTCGCCCTTGGCCTTATAGGCGTTGCCGCGGCCGTTGAACGGATAGCCGGCCTTGGGATCGAGCCGGATTGCCTGGTCGTAGTCGGCAATGGCGCGATCGGGATCGCCTTGCGCGGCATAGGCATTGCCGCGGTTGTTGTAGGCGGAGGTGTAGGCGGGATCGAGCGCGACCGCCCTGGAAAATTCGGCGATGGCGCGATCGAGGTCGTTCTTCGCATAATAGATGTTGCCACGACCGTTATAGGCGACGGCAGCGCCGGGATCGACCTTGATGGCCTGGTCGAGGTCGGCCAGGGTATGGTCGATATCACCCTTGCCCTGCAGCGCCCTGGCGCGGTTGATGAAGGCCGTCGCCAGCTCCGTTCCGGAAAATTTGCCGGAATCGATGGCGCCGGTGCAGCCGGAGATTTGCTGATCCCGCGGAATGTCGGGACTGTTAACGCAATTCATGTCCTTCAGGGTCTGGGCCAGGGCCGGCGTCTGGAAAGCCGGCATCGTCAGCATCACCAGCGCCGAAAACATCAAGGCGCCCGCCGCGGCGCGCGGTCCCTGCTTCATCTGCATCCCATGCCTGCCAGCCCCGAAGGCCACCGATTGATTGGTCGCCCGGTCGGGCCGAACGGTTCACCGCGCCCCGGCAGCGATCCGATCGGGCGGCCGTTCACTGTCGCATATCCATCGATCGAGTTCATCCCGCAATCGCGCCGAAATCGAGGTCAGCGGCAACCGGCATTCCGCCGACGCCATCAGACCCTGGCGCCAGAGGCAATATTTCAGGGGCATCGGGTTGGCCTCCTCGAACAGCCTGGCAATCATCTGCTGCAGCGGCATCCAGATGGCGCGCGCGGCCTGGTGATCGTTGGCCGCCACCAGCCGCGCGATCGCCACGAAGCGATCGGTGGCGAGGTGGCTCGCGGCCAGGATGCCGCCGTCGGCGCCGCTGCACACCAGCGGAAAGAACAGCTGATCCTCGCCGGTGAGAACCGAAAAGCCCGAGGGCCGGTTCGCCAATAACTCCAGCGATTGGGCGATGTTGCCGGCGCTGTCCTTGATGCCGACGATGTTCTTGAGTGTGGCGAGGCGCAGCAGCGTTTCGTTGCCGAGATTGACCGAGGTCCGGTAAGGAATGTTGTAGATCAGGATGTCGCGGTCGGTGGATTCTGAAAGTGCTGTGAAATGCGCGCGCAGTCCATCCTGGGACGGTCGGTTGTAATAAGGACAAACCGAAACGATCCCGTCAAACCCATGGCGCTCGAGGCGACGGATGGTCTTGATCACCTTGCCAGTGGCGTTGCCGCCGATGCCGATGAAAACCGGTACCCGGCCGGCGGCCACATCGACGGTCTCGGCGATGATCGCATCGGTCTCGGCCTCATCCAGGGTCGGCGCTTCGCCCGTGGTGCCGAGCGGAAACAGGCCGGACACGCCCCGGGCAACATAATGCTCGACCAGCCGCCGGTAGCTTTTGAGGTCGACGCGGCCGTCCTGAAACGGCGTGACCAGCGGAACCCAGACACCTGTCAACATGACCCGTCCTCCTGTGACCTTCGCGGGACGAAGTCTTGCAGGACGGTCTTGAATTAGGATATCTAATTCTACTAATAGCGATATTTTGATAATCTAATAGGCGTATCCATGCACCGCGACGTCGACACCGGCATTGTCCGGGCATTTCTGACGGTGGCCGAGACCGGCAGCGTGACCCATACCGCACGCCGCCTCAACCGCTCGCAGGGCGCCATCAGCCAGCAGATCAAGCGCCTGGAGCAATTGTCCGGCAAGCGCTTGTTCACCCGCGCCGGGCAGCGCATGGCGCTGACGCCCGAGGGTGAAAACCTCGTCGATGCCGCGACCCATTTCATTTCGGCCAACGACCGGATCTGGGCGGCGCTCAACCTGCCGGCGATCCATGGCGAGGTGCGGTTCGGCGCCCCCTACGACATCATCGGCAGTTACGCGCCGGCGATCCTGCGTCGTTTCTCCAGCGCCTTCCCCGCCATCCGCGTCACGCTGGTCTGCCAGGATTTGGCGCTGCTGCTTTCCGAACTGAAGCGAGGGGCCATCGATCTCGCGCTGACCACGGAGCTCGGCTGCGGGGCCGGCGGCGAGACGCTGCGGCGCGACCAACTGGTCTGGGTCGGCGCGCGCGGCGGCAACGCCCACAGCCGCACGCCGCTGCCGGTCTCGCTTGGCGCGGAGAGCTGCGTGTTCCGCCCGATTGCGATTGCGGCCCTGCGCAAGGCCAAACGAAGCTGGCAGGCGGCCTGCGAAGTCAGCAACATGGAGCCGGTTCGCGCCACCCTGGAGGCCGATCTCGCCATCGCGCCGATGCTGCGCCATTCGATTCCGGAAAGCCTCGCGGTGCTGCCGCCGGGGGCACGACTGCCGCGCCTGCCGGTGTTTCGCATCAATCTTTATCAGACGCCGCGGCCCAATCCCGCGGTATTGACGTTTGCCGAACACGCCCGGCTTTGCATCGCCGTGCATTGAGTTGGGCCGCTGGACCGGGTTATGTTTCCTCGGGGAAGAGGCAGATGAGCGATAGACCGCTGCTGGCGCTGGTGACAGCCATTCGCGCGAACGATACGGCCGCGGCGCTGAAGATGCTCGCTGCCACGCCGGAATTGGCGAAAGCCGCCTTCGCCACTGGCGCAACGCGCCAGCAGCCGAAGGGCTACTACGCCGGCGATACCGCGCTGCATTTGGCCGCCTCCGTCTACGCAACCGACATCGCCCGCAAGCTGATCGCGGCCGGCGCCAACGTCCGGGCGCGAAACCGCCGCGGCGCCGAGCCGTTGCATCTGGCCGCCGTCGGCTTGCCGGGTTCGCCTTCCTGGAATCCGGACGCGCAAGCGCAGACCATTGCCTGCCTGATCGAAGCCGGCGCCGATCCAAACACCCTCAACATGGACGGCGTGACGCCGCTGCACCGGGCGGTGCGCACCCGTTGCGCCGCCGCGGTCAAGGCGTTGCTCGACGGCGGCGCCGATGTGCGGGCAAAGAACAACAACGGCTCGACGCCGCCCATGCTGGCGACGCGGACCACCGGCCGCGGCGGCAGCGGCTCGCTCGAAGCCAGGGCGCAGCAGCAGGAGATTCTGCGGCTGCTCGATCAGCGTGGAGCCGGGAACCCCTGAGGAATTGGCGCAGGAAGGGCTTCGCTTCGCGGCTCCGCCCATCCATAACCGTCAATACCGGTACGGCTCGATCTATCGTGCTGTGCCACATCCGCGCTCAGGGATAGCCGGCGCCGGGATATCGGACGTCGATGGTTTCGATGCGGGCGGACGACTTTCGCTGCCTCATTTCCTCCGGCGAGGTCACGGCACTCAGGCAAAACAACGTCCGCCGCTCAGGACCACCGAGAACACAGGCAATCGCGCGGCGCCCCGGCACGTCGATCCGCTGCCGCTCCCGTCCCTCGCGGTCCAGCCGGATGAAGGCGTCCTCGCTGAAGGATGCGACCCAAACGGCCTCGTCGCCGTCCAGGCAAATTCCGTCAGGGTCCTTGATGCGCCCGAACTTGCGACGAGAGCTCAGACTGCCATCGGCCTCGATCTTGAAGTCGGACAGGCATTCGCCATCCATTTCAGCCACCACGAGCCGGCTGTGATCGGCCGAAACCGCTATTCCATTGGGAAAGCGCAATTCGTCCGCGACTACTTGCATCTCGCCATCGGGCATGACCAGGATAATGCGGCCCACCGCGCCACGATCGGCCGGCGGCGGCAAATCGAAGCCAAGATCCCCGACATAGCACCGTCCCAGCCCATCGATGATCATGTCATCAATAGTCCCGGCTGCAATCCGGGAGAGATCGGCATAGAGCGAAAGTTGGCCGTCCGCATATTTCAGCAGCCGCTTCCGGAACATGGTTAGTACGATCAGGCTCCCGTCCGGCAAGATGCCCAGACCACATGGCGTGTCGTCCACAAACGCGGCATGTTGTTCGCAATCGCCCGCCAAGCTCAGGCTCAGAAGCGTCCGGGCCATGCAATCGACGAACCAGAGCCGGCCGGCGTGCCAGCGCGGGCCCTCAAAATAGCGCCCTCCATCGAGCGCGAGCCTCAACCCGTGCCCTGTCGGGATCACCGATGCGTCTTGCGACATATGTCGTATAACCGATCGTGCGCCACTGGCAGGCATCTCGCCAGATCATCTTCGCCGACATCTCACGAGGGATCAACAGCGCTTCGAAGACGATCCAATACAGCCGGCACGTCATCGGCCGAGATAGGACGGACGGCGCTTTTCCAGAAAGGCGGCGACGCCCTCTTTCGCGTCAAAACTCGGAACGATCCCGGCAAAAAACGCCTCCTCGATCGCCAGCCCGTCGTCGATCACCGCGTCCATGCCGCGGTGGATCGCCGCCAGGGCTGCCGCCAGAGTCAGCGGCGGCTTGCCGGCCAGTTCCCTGGCCAGATCGAGGGCAGCGCCGATCAGGTCGGCGGCCGGCACGACGCGATTGATCAGGCCCAGCCGTGCCGCCTCGGCCGCAGCAAAGGTCCGGCCGGTGAGGATCAGTTCGGTCGCTGCCTTGCGCCCGATGTTGCGGGGAAGCCGCTGGGTACCGCCGAAGGTCGGGATGATCCCGATATTGATCTCCGCCTTGCAGAAATCGGCGGTCTCGGCCGCCAGCGCCAGATGCGCCGATTCCACCAGTTCGCATCCGCCGCCATAGGCGAGCCCGTTGACCGCCGCGATGACCGGCTTGCCGAACGATTCGACGCGCCGTGTCATGCGGTGTCCCGGGCGCATGAAGCGGGCGACGGCTTCGACAGGGCCGGCCTCGATATGCGGCCGTAACGCCGCAATGTCCGCGCCGGCGCTGAAGGCCCGCCCCGCCCCGGTGATGACGACGGCACGGACCGCCGTATCGAGTTCGATGCGATCGAGCGCGGCCGGGATCGCGACGAGCATCGCCTCGTTCATGGCGTTCAGCCTGTCCGGGCGGTTGAGCGTCAACAGCGCTACCCGGTCCTCGATCCACACCGTCAACACATCGTTCATCGCGCACCTGCAAGCCGTATCATGTTGGTCATCAGGCTAGGCAATGACGGCGGTGTTGTATATTCACTGGTCGGTATACATGAGGCCGGCCATGGAAAACACGACAGCCCAGCGGATCGTCACCGCGGCGAGCAAGCTGTTCTACGCCGAGGGCATCCGCAGCGTGAGCGTCGATGCCGTGGCGGAACAGGCCGGCGTCACCAAGCGGACGCTCTATTACCATTTCAAGAGCAAGGACGATCTGGTCGCCGCCTATCTTGCCGGCAGAGACCAGCCGAACATCGCGTTGTTCCAGCGCTGGTTCGCCGAAACCGAGGGCGACCTCGCCGACAAGATACGCGGCATCTTCCGGCACCTCGCGCAATCCGCTCGTCATCCGAAATGGAAGGGTTGCGGATTTCTCCGCACCACCGCCGAACTCGCCAATTTGCCGGGCATCCGGCGATCAGGATCGGCGCGGCCCACAAGAAGAAGTTCGAGCGCTGGATGCAGGACTGCTTCGAGGCCGAAAATCCCGGCGGCGCAGCGCTGCTGGCGCGCCAGATGACGCTGCTACTGGACGGATGTTTCGCCGTCAGCCTGCTGCATCGCGATCCCTCCTACATGGAGACCGCGGGCGACACGGCCCACGCCCTGGTCACGGCGGCCATGCCGGCGAAGGGCAACAAGGCCAAACGGCACACGCGCGCGAAGCCATCGTCAGCGCGCGCGTAATGGCCGGCTTCAATACCGGTACGGCTCGATCTCCAGCAGCGGGAAGGCGCTGAACACGCTCGGCAGATTGGTCGGCATCGCCGCATGCAGATAGGACCTGTCGAGTTCGGCGAACGTGTTGACGCCGAGCAGCCCAAGACTGCGCCGCACTTCGTCCTCGAGCAATTCCAGCATGCGAACCACACCCGCCTCGCCCGCCGCCGCCAGCGCCCAGCACTGCATGCGGCCCATGCCGACCATGTCGGCGCCCATGGCGATCGCCTTGACCACATCGCTGCCGCGGCAGAAGCCGCCGTCGATCATGATTTTGGCGCGGCCCGCTGCGGCGCTGACGATCTCTGGCAGCACGTGCATGGCGCCGCGGCCGTGGTCGAGCTGGCGTCCTCCGTGATTGGAGACGTAGATCCACTCGACGCCGTGATCGATCGCGATCTTGGTGTCTTCCGAGGTGGCGATGCCTTTGATGATCAGCGGGATGTCCTTGAACTTGTCCTTGATCAGCTTGACGGTGCGCCATTCGAGCGCCTGCTGGTATTCGCGCTGGGCGACGCGGGTCCGGCCGACGGTGACAAACCGCTTGGCGAGGTCGCGTTCGCGACGGCTGTAGTGCGCGGAATCCACGGTCAGGCAGAACGCCTTGTTTCCGGTGGCGATTGCCCGGCTGACATGGTCCTCGACGAAGGCGTCGTCGCCGCGGACATAGAGCTGGTAAATCCGCAGCGTGTCGGGCCCCGCCTGCGCGACCTCCTCCATGCCGGGGTCGGAGACCGAGCTCAGCATATGGGCGGCACCGAACTTGCCGGCGGCGCGCGCTACGGTCGCGGCCCCGCCGCGCTCGAACGACTCCAGCGCACCGACCGGCGCGAGCACCACCGGCAGGCGCAGCTTGCGTCCGAACACTTCGACCGACGCATCGACGCCGCTCATATCGCGCAGCACCCGCGGCCGGAACGCGATTTCATCCAGCGCCATCCTGTTGCGGCGCAGCGTGGTTTCGGTCTCGGTGCCGCCGACAATGTAATCCCAGGAATTCTGATTGAGGTTGGCCCGCGCCTTGGCGACCAACTCGTGAAGGTTCTCGAATTCGTGGTCGTCTTTGGGGACGACCGCCGCCGGCCGGCTGCTGACCGCTTCATTCATGATGCCTCCCGGGTGATGATCGATGTGTTTATCGAAGACTGGTACTGCCTTATACTGAACCGTCCAGACAGGCAAAGCGAGGAGTTGCATACCAGCGCCGCAGACCTGCCCGTCACGCGGTGCAGCTAGCGGGCCCGCACCTTGATGTCGTCGTAGCCCTTGAAATTATAGACCGCGGCCGAGATCAGCCAGCTGCCGGCGAAAACCCCGACGATCAGATAGCCAAGCCCGCTGAAATTCTCGTTCAGCGTGCCGATCCAGTGCCAGAACGCACCGTCCAGGCCGAGCTTGTTGCCAAGCAGGCCGAGTGCCTCGATGCCGCCGATCAGCAGCGCCACCACCACCGACACCAGCGTGATGGTCAGGTTGTAATACAACTTGCGGATCGGCTTGATGAACGCCCAGCCATAGGCGTTGATCATCAGCACGCCGTCGCTGGTATCCACCAGCGCCATGGCGGCGGTGAACAGCGCGGGAAACACCAGGATCGACCCCACCGACAGTCCCGCGGAACCCTGGGTCGCCGAAATACCGAGCAATCCGATCTCGCTGGCGGTGTCGAAACCGAGGCCGAACAGAATGCCGAGCGGGTACATGTGCCAGCTCCTGCCGATGACGGCGAACAGGGATCGCAGCCACCGTCCCAGCAGGCCGCGCTGGGACAACAGATGGGCGAGGTCGTCTTCGACCATCGGCTCGCCGCGCCTGACCGCGACGAACATCCGAAACACCGAGATCAGGACCACGGTGTTGGCGAGCCCGATGCCGAGCAGGAACAGCGCCGAGACGCCGGTGCCGACCACGGCGCCGATTTCGCTGAAGCCTTCAAACCGCGCCTGCAGCGCCGCCATCGAAAGCGCGACCAGAACCGAGGTGATCACGACCACGCTGGAATGCCCGAGTGCGAAGAAGAAGCCGGCGCCGAGCGGCCGCCTGCCCTCCTGCATCAGCTTGCGCGTCACGTTGTCGATGGCCGCGATATGGTCGGGATCGACCGCGTGGCGCAGGCCCAGGGTATAGGCCAGCGAGGCGGTACCGAGCAGAACCGGTGAGCCCGCGAACTCGGCAAATGCCCAGATCCAGGCCAGCCCATTGGCAACGATCAGGATGACATAGATGCCGATCGTCTTGGCCTTGAGGCCACCGGGCGCGTCGTCGAACAACCTTGTCACGCCAACCATGAAGCCTGTCCGCGCCGGCCGGCCAGCGCGTTGTGATGGAGGAACGCGATTTATAGCGGTGGCGATGGCCCCGGTCCAGCGTTGGGCCGCCTCAAGACCGATTTGAATGGATTCGTCACCGGTGGTGAGGTGTTGATGCCCGTCAGATCGGCGCAGCGCCCATCTTCATCGCATTCCGCTATGCCTTGCCGAGCTTCCTGATCGCGTCCTTGATCGATCGCGCGGCGTCGTCATAGCCATCCCATGCCTTGCCCTTCTTCAGCAGCGCCGGCACAGTGCGGACCGTGAACCGCTTGGGGTCGAGATCGGCCTTCAGCTGCGGCCAGGTCAGCGGCATCGACACCGTGGCGCCGGGGCGGGCGCGCGGCGACAGCACCCCGACCGCGGTCGCCATCCGGTCGTTGCGCAGATAATCGAGGAAGATCTTTCCCTTGCGCAGCTTCTTCGACATGTTGAGCAGGTAGCGCTCGGGACTGTCCTGGGCCATCGACTGGCACACACCCAGAGCGAACGCCTTGGCCTCCTTCCAGTTCACCTTCTCCTTCGCACCATGCAGCAGCGGCGTCACCACATGCAGCCCCTTGCCGCCGGTGGTCTTGCAAAAGCTTTCGAGGCCAAGGCGATCCAGCCGCTGCTTCATGTGGCGCGCCGCCTCGATGACATCTGCCAACGCCACGTCGGGCGCAGGGTCGAGGTCGAACACCAGCCGGCCCGGCACGTCGGGGGCATCGGGCGCGCAATTCCACGGATGCAGCTCGAGCCCGCCGATCTGCGCCACCGCGGCGAGACCTTCGACCCGGTCGATCTGCAGATAAGGCTTGCGATCGCCCGACACCTTGACCAGTTCCAGCAGGTTCGAGGTGCCGGTCATGGCGTGGCGCTGGAAGAATTGCTGGCCGCCAATGCCGTCCGGCGCGCGCACGATGGAGCACGGCCGGCCCTTGATGTGCGGCAGCATCCAGCCGCCGACCGCGGCGAAATATTCCGCGAGGTCGCGCTTGGTGACGGCCTCGCCGTCGCCGGCGTCGGGCCACAGCGCCTTGTCGGGCTTCGAGATCACCACGCCCATGACCTCGGCGGACGTGCCGGATTTCGATGACGCGCCTTTCGATGCGCCGGTCCTGGCTGCCTCGCCCCGCGCCGCCGGCCTGGCGATATCGGTCTTGACCGGCATTTCCGCCTCCACCTCGCCGGCCGGCTTGTCCTGGCGCAACCCCTTGAAGGCGGCCTGGCGCACATTGCCGTCATCGGTCCAGCCGGCGAATTCGATCTCGGCCACCAAAGTGGGCTTGACCCAGTGCACGTCGGCGGTCTTGCGCGGCACGTTCTTGCCGCCAAACGGGTTCTGCTTGGCGGCCACCGCCTTCAGTGCCGGCATGATGCGCCGGACCTTGTCCTGGCCGAAACCGGTGCCGACGATGCCGACATAGGCGAGATGATCGCCCCTCATGACGCCGACCATCAGCGAGCGGAATTTTCCGGCCGTGGTCTTCCAGCCGCCGATCACGACCTCATGGCCGGCGCGGCATTTCGCCTTGGTCCAGCTTTCGGAGCGGCCGGAATGATAGGGCGCGCTGAGCTTCTTGGAGACGATGCCTTCCAGCGACAGCTTGCAGGCCGACTGCAGGATGGCGTCGCCGCCGGTGTCGAAATGCTCGACATAACGGATCAGGCTGTCGGTGCGCCGACCCCTGGTTTCCAGCAATTCCTTCAACGCTGCCTTGCGCTCGCCAAGCGGAGAGCGGCGCCGGTCTTCGCCATCCGCGAACAACAGGTCGAAGGCGAAAAAGATCAGTTCATCGGTCTTGCCGTCCGACAACGCCGCCTGCAGACCGGAAAAATCCGGCGTGCCGTCATGGTCCAGCGCCACGATCTCGCCATCGATCAGGACATCCGGCAGCTTGCCGGCCTCTTTGGCGATGGCCGCGAATTTTTCCGTCCAGTCCAGTCCCTTGCGGGTTTTCAGCGTGGCTTCGCCGCCTTCGACGCGCAGCTGGACGCGATAGCCGTCGAGCTTGATTTCATGTACCCAGCCGGTGGCGGCCGGCGGCCGCTCCACCGAGATGCAAAGCTGCGGCGCCACGAAGTCCGGCGGCGACGCGTCGCTTTTGGTTTTGCCGGATTTCGCCGATTTGGCGGCTGGCTTTGCCGCTTTGGTCGATTTCGCAGCGCGGACGTCCGCGGCATCGCCGCGGTTTGAATGCCACACCGCGTCGGCCTTGCCGCGGCCGGCCTTGCCGGTCATGAACGGCCTGGGAGCACGGCCCTTGCCAGCGGCGATCTGCGCCATGGCGCGGCCCGACGCCACCGACGTGTCCTCGTCGAGGATGTCGTTTTCAGCCCCTTCCCGGGCATATTCATCGCGATGCTTGATCAGGAGCCAGTTGGTGCGCTTGCCGCCGTCGCGATCCTTGCGCATGCGCACCAGCACCCAGCTGCCGTGCAGTTTTTCACCCTCCAGGGTGAATTTCAGATCGCCCTTCCTGAAACCTTTTTCCGGATCATCGGATTCCCAATAGCCGCGGTCCCACAGCTGGACCGTGCCGCCGCCATATTGATCTTCGGGAATGATGCCTTCGAAATCGCCGTAGTCCAGCGGATGGTCCTCGACCTCGACCGCAAGACGCTTGTCGTGCGGATCCAGCGACGGTCCGCGCGTCACCGCCCAGGACTTGAAGACGCCGTCAAATTCCAGCCGCAGGTCGTAATGCAGCCTGGTCGCGTCATGCTTCTGGATCACGAAGCGGCGACGCTTCGAGGGCGCGACCTCGGCCTCGCCGCTCGGCTCTGCGGTCTTCTCGAAATCGCGCTTCTTGCGGTAGACACTGAGGTTTCGATCGACCACGGCACATTCCAATTCGCAGAGGCAGCACGCCACACAATCCCGGAACCAAAACCCGCAAATGCCGTTGGAGTTCCAGCCTTCGCCCCGGCATGCCGCGCCGTGGCCCGCAATAGTACCACAGGAGAACACCCGATGCCCGCGCCACGCGCCTATTGGAAAGGCTCCCTGAAGTTGTCGCTGGTGACCTGTCCGGTGGCGCTCTACCCGGCCTCGACATCAGTGGAAAAAACCAAATTCCACATGATCAACAAAGAAACCGGCAACCGGCTGAAGCAGCAGATGGTCGATTCGGAGACCGGCGACGTGGTCGAGAGCGACCAGAAGGGCCGCGGCTACGAGGTCAGCAAGGGCAGCTATGTCGAGATCGACAAGGAGGAGCTCGAAGCGGTCCAGGTCGAGAGCACCCACACCATCGACATCGACAGTTTCGTGCCGCGCGACGAAATCGACAAGCGCTACCTCGACAATCCGTATTACATCGTCCCCGACGGCAAGGCCGGCATCGACGCCTTCGCGGTGATCCGCGACGCCATGAAGGACAAGGACCGCGTCGCGCTGGCGCGCATCGTGCTGACCAACCGCGAGCACGTCATCGCCATCGAACCGCTCGGCAAGGGCCTGCTCGGCACCACGCTGCGCTACCCTTACGAATTGCGCGACGAGGACGCATATTTCGACGGCATCAAAAGCCCGAAGATCTCCAGGGACATGATCGAACTCGCCTCGCACATCCTCGACAGCAAGGCGTCGCATTTCGATCCTGGCAAATTCAAGGATGACTACGAGACCGCGCTGAAAACCCTGGTCAGGCGCAAGGCCGCCGGCAAGCCGGTCAAGGCCGCCGAGCGCGAGGAGAGGCCGAGCAACGTGATCAGCCTGATGGATGCGCTGAAGCAGAGTCTGAAGGGCAGAGGCAGGGCAGCGGCGAAGCGGGCGGCGCCGACGACCCGCAAAAGAGGCAACACGCGGCCGGCGCGGAAAGCGCACCGCTCGACGGCGCGGCAGCGCAAGGCCGGTTGAGGAAGAGCCGTCACCGCCGGCGAAAGCGGGCGATGACCACCATCAGCGCTTCGACTTCTTCGCCTTCTTCTTCTTCGCCGTCTTCTTAGCCTTCTTGGGCACCTTCTTTCCCTCCGCCCTTGCCTCCGATAGCCCGATTGCGATCGCCTGCTTGCGGCTGGTGACCTTCTTGCCGGACCGTCCGCTCTTCAAGGTGCCGGCCTTGCGCTTCTTCATGACGCGTTCGACGTCGGCCGAGGCTTTCTTGGAATATTTGCGAGCCATTGGCTTGTTCTCCCTGGGTATCTGGGAAAATAAGCTCCGCGCACGGGGATGGTTCCCGCCTTCGCCCCGGCCTGCCGCGCCGAAGCGCATCGCGCGCAGGCGGGTTAGGGCGCGGCAAGCCCGCTGACGAAAGCGTTTCGAGAACTCCGCGGCCCGCATGGAGCGCAACGCCATGCGGGAGGGTTTTGATCCTGAATTTCGATTTCGCGCCGTCCAGGCTACAGACTGCCTGGAAACGCTGTATCGTCCCGGCGCCCGCCGGGGCGACGCCGAGCCTATTCCGCGGCGTCCCGCATCTCGACGCGCTCGGCCTTGACCGCGCAGAACTTGAACTCGGGGATCTTGCCGAATGGATCCAGCGCCGGGTTGGTCAAGAGGTTGGCGGCGGCCTCCGCGTAGCAGAACGGCATGAACACCATGTTTTCCGGCACGTCGCGGTCGGACCGGATCTTGATCTCGACTGCGCCGCGGCGGGTCTCGAGCCGGACGAAATCCCCGGGCCGTACCTTCATCCGCCGCATGTCCTTGGGCGACATGAAGGCCACGGCTTCCGGCTCGATCTCGTCGAGCACCTGGGAGCGCCGCGTCATCGAACCGGTGTGCCAGTGTTCCAGCACGCGTCCGGTGGACAGCACCATCGGATATTCATCGTCGGGCAGTTCATCGGGCGGGATCACGTGCGCCGGGACGATCTTGCCGCGGCCGCTCGCGGTCGGGAAACCCGTGGTGAAGATGATCTCGTTGCCGGGTTTGTGCGGATCGTCGACCGGATAGGTCACGGCCCCTTCGCGTTCCAGCCGTTCCCAGGTGATGTTCTTCAGGGACGGCATCACCTGCGCCATTTCCGCGAACACATCCGCCGGGCCGGAATAATTCCAGTCGAGCCCCATGCGTTTGCCGATTTCCTGGATGATCCACAGGTCCTGCCGGGCGTCGCCCGGCGGCTTGATCACCTCGCGCGCCAGCTGCACCCGGCGGTCGGTGTTGGTGAAGGTGCCGACCTTCTCGGCGAACGCCGAGGCCGGCAGGATCACGTCGGCATGAAACGCGGTCTCGGTGACGAACAGGTCCTGCACCACCAGATGGTCGAGCTTGGCCAGCGCCTCGCGGGCGTGCTGGACGTCGGGATCGGACATCGCGGGGTTCTCGCCCTCGATGAACATGCCGTTGATCTCGCCGCGGTGAATGGCGTGGATGATCTCGACCACGGTGAGACCGCGCACCGGATCGAGGTCCTGATGCCACAGCTTCTCGAACGGCGCGCGCAGGTCGGTGCGCCCGACCGGCTGGTAATCCGGCAGGAACATCGGGATCAGGCCGGCGTCGGAGGCGCCCTGGACGTTGTTCTGGCCGCGCAGCGGATGCAGCCCGGTGCCGGGACGGCCGACCTGGCCGGTGATCAGCGCCAGCGCGATCAGGCAGCGGGCGTTGTCGGTGCCGTGGACGTGCTGGCTGATGCCCATGCCCCAGAAGATGATCGAGGCGCGCGAGCGCGCATACATCCGCGCCACTTCACGCACGGTCTCGGCCGGGATGCCGCAGATCGGCTCCATCTTTTCCGGCGTGAATTCGGTGATGCGGGACTTGAGGTCTTCGTAGCCTTCGGTGTAGCCGGCGATATATTGTTCGTCGGTCAGTCCCTCGGTAATGATGGTATTGATCATCGCGTTCAGCAGCGCAACGTCGCTGCCGGGCTTGAAGGCGAGATGCTTGTGGGCGTGGCGCGACAGCGACTGTCTGCGCGGATCGATCACGATGAGCTTGGCGCCCTTCTTGGCCGCATTCTTGATAAAGGTCGCCGCCACCGGATGGTTCACCGTCGGATTGGCGCCGATCACGATGATGACCTCGGCGTCCATGGCGGCGGCGAACGGCGCCGACACCGCGCCCGAGCTCAGGCATTCGAACAGCGCCGCCACCGACGAGGCGTGGCACAGCCGGGTGCAATGGTCGACATTGTTGGAGCCGAAGCCGGTGCGCACCAGCTTCTGGAACAGGTAGGCTTCCTCGTTCGAGCCCTTGGCCGAGCCGAAACCGGCGAGCGCCTTGACGCCCCTCTCGTCGCGGATCTTGACCAGCCCTTTGGCGGCGATGTCGAGCGCCTCGTCCCACGATGCCTCGCGGAAATGGGTGAACGGATTGGCCGGATCGACCTGGTCGTTGGCGTCCTTCTTCGCATTCGGCAACCGCACCAGCGGTTTGGTCAGCCGGTGCGGATGGTGGATGTAGTCGAACCCGAAGCGTCCCTTGACGCAGAGCCGGTTGTGATTGGCCGGGCCGTCACGGCCCTCGGCGTAGATCACCTTTTCGTCCTTGACCTGGTAGGTGACCTGGCAGCCGACGCCGCAGAACGGGCACAGCGAATCCACCTTCTTGTCCGCATAAACCGTGCGGGTCTGGTGCTCGTCGAGCAGGGCGGCGGGCATCAGCGCGCCGGTCGGGCAGGCCTGCACACACTCGCCGCAGGCGACGCAGGTGGATTCGCCCATCGGGTCGTCGAAATCGAACACGATCTTGGAATCGTGGTTGCGGTAGGCCATGCCGATGACGTCGTTGACCTGCACCTCGCGGCAGGCGCGCACGCACAGCCCGCACTGGATGCAGGCGTCGAGATTGACCCGCATCGCCGGATGGCTGGCATCGCCCGTCCAGCGCTCGGCGGCGGGGAAGCGGCTTTCGGTGACCTCGACCTTGTCAGCCCAGTGCCAGAATTTCGAATCCGGATCGTGCGAGGTGGCGCGCGCCGGCTGGTCGGCGACCAGAAGCTCCATCACCATCTTCTGCGCCTTGACCGCGCGGTCGCTGGCCGTCTTGACTTTCATGCCGACGCTCGGCGTGCGCTTGCAGGATGCAGCCAGCACCCGCTCGCCCTCGACCTCCACCATGCAGGCGCGGCAATTGCCGTCGGGGCGGTAATCCGGCTCCGGCGAGTAGCACAGATGCGGGATTTCGCGGCCCTGGCGTTTGGCCACCTGCCAGATGGTCTCGCCATTGATGGCTTCGACCTGCTTGCCGTCGAGTTCGAATTTGATCGTGCTCATTCCGCAGCCTCTTAGCGCGTATTCCGCAAAAGTGGTGACCGGTTTTGCGAAAAGAATACGCGCAAAACCAGAGTACGGAGCATTAAAATGCTCCTTTGGCGAACTCTTCCGGGAAGTATTTAATCACGGTTGTGAGCGGATTCGAGGCCGCTTGTCCGAGACCGCAGATCGACGCATCGCGCATGGCCTGGCCCAATTCTTCGAGCAATTCCTGGTTCCACAGCGGCCTTTGCATCAAGAGCGCCGCCTTCTCGGTGCCGACCCGGCACGGCGTACACTGGCCGCAGCTCTCGTCCTCGAAAAAGCGCATCAGGTTCAGCGCCGCATCTTTCACGCTGTCCTGGTCGGACAGGATGATGACCGCGGCGGAACCGATGAAGCAGCCGTATTTTTCCAGGGTGCCGAAATCCAGCGGGATATCATCCATGCTCGCCGGCAGGATGCCGCCGGACGCGCCGCCCGGCAGGTAGGCATGGAATTTATGCCCGTCGGCCATGCCGTCGCAATATTCGTCGATCAGTTCGCGCACCGTGATGCCGGCCGGCGCCAGCTTGACGCCGGGATTTTTGACGCGGCCGGATACCGAGTAGCTGCGAAGCCCGTGGTGCCCGTTGCGGCCGTGCGAATTCCACCACGCCGGTCCCTTCTCCACGATGTCGCGCACCCAGAACAGCGTCTCGATGTTGTTGATCAGCGTCGGCAGGCCGAACAGCCCGACCTGGAACGGATACGGCGGCTTGTGGCGCGGCAGGCCGCGCTTGCCCTCGATGCTTTCCAGGAGCGCCGATTCCTCGCCGCAGATATAGGCGCCGGCGCCGCGGCGGATGTGCAGGGTGGGACCGCCCTTCGGCAGCTTGGCGAGTTCCAGCGGAAGCTCCTGGAGGGCGGCCGGATATTCGTCGCGGATATAGATGTAGACGTCGGTGGCATCGACGATATGGGCGCCGATCAGCGTGCCCTCGATGAAACGATGCAGGTCGCGCAACAGGTAGAAGCGGTCCTTGAATGTGCCGGGTTCGCCCTCGTCGCCATTGACCGCCATCAGCCGCGGCCCGGGCTCGCCGAGCACCGCACGCCATTTGCGCCCCGTGGGGAAGCCGGCGCCGCCGAGCCCGCGCAGGCTGGAATCGTCGAGCGCCTTGAGGATGTCTTCCTTGCTGACGCGTCCGGCGCGCAGATCGTTCAGCAGTTTGTAGCCGCCGTCCTTCACATAGGCGTCGTAGTCGACATAGGGCGGGATATCGGGATGGGTCTCGCCGCGCGCGGCTGTCGCCAGCACTTCGGACGCGGTCGCCTTCATCACGTAGCGATGCCCGACCTCCGCCACCGGGGCCACGTCGCACAGCCCGACGCAGGGCGCGCGCACCACGCGCACCGCGGGCCCGGCGTCGCGACTGCAGTTCGGCCAGCAGTTTCTCGGCGCCCAGCATGGCGCAGGTCAGTGAATCGCACACCCGGATGGTCAGCGGCGCGATGTTCGCCTCGCCCTCCTTCACCATGTCGAAATGGGCGTAGAACGTCGCGGTCTCGAACACTTCGGCGAACGACAGCGCCATCTCGTCGGCCAGCGCCGCGAGATGGGCCGCCGAGATCTGATGATATTTGTCCTGGATCAGGTGCAGATGCTCGATCAACAGATCGCGCCGCCGCGGCCGGTCGCCGAGCAGCAGTTCGATCTCCTGCGCCGCTGCCGGATCGACCTGGCGGCCCTTCGGCGTCGACTTGGCCCGCCGCCGGCCTTCGCCGGGATGTTCGAACGGGCGGACCTCGTGGACGTCATGACTCATGGCAACATCCCGTTCATCGCTCGCCGGCAGGTTTTCGGAACTGCGCGAGCACAGCCGCCCGGACTATTAACAGATCTGGAACGACTCTAATCGCTGGCATACCAAATGCCAAGGGCGAAAGTGTCGCGCCCGCAATGATTTAAGGGGCATGACGGCTCGCCATCACGCCCCTCGTCCGGCCGGCCGCCTAAAACCTCAGGTCTTGTCCATGCAGTCCGAAATGTAGAACCAGCGGTCGTCCCCGGCCAGTCCCTTGGACTTCACCTCGGCGCGACAGGCCTTGAGCTTGCCCTTGTTGGCGCTCCACTTGGCCTTCATTTCCTTCAGCTTTTCGCCCGTCAGCTTCATGCGCGACTCCTTGGCGGGCGCTGGCGTGGTGGTCTGGGCCGAGGCGGTGTGCAGCGCGCCGGCGACGAGAAGCGCAGCGGCGAGACCGGTGGTGATGCGAAGCATGAAAAATTCCCCTGATCTGGTTTTTGGAATGAAAAGGAAATGCGCGACCGCGGGACGAAACCTCGTCCCGCGGCTTTGTGATCGCCGATCAGAAGATCTTGGCCGCGCTCTGCAGCGTGATCCAGACGCCCCAGGCCAGCGGAATGCCGACGAAGGCCCAGAACATTGCCGCCTTGGCATCCAGTCCGCCGAACCCGATGCCATAGGATCCCGACGGTCCCGACGCACTGGCGCTGGCGCTGGCCGCCTGCAGCTTGGCAACCTCCGCCTCGCTCATGTGCCACTTCGGGTCGACCGGCTTGACCAGGTAGTTGCAGATCAGGCCGGCGATCAGCATGGCGCACAGGATGTACATGGTGGTGTTGTAGAGCTGGTCGCGCGGCACGCCGGCGGCCAGCTGGAACTCGCGGATGTAGTTCACCACGAAGGGGCCGATGATGCCCGCCGTCGACCATGCGGTCAGCAGCCGGCCATGGATGGCGCCCACGAACTGGGTGCCGAACATGTCGGCGAGATAGGCCGGCACGGTGGCGAAGCCGCCGCCATACATCGACAGGATGATGCCGAAGCCGAGCACGAACAGCAGTTTTGAGCCCATCGCCGCGAAGGTCGGCGCCAGCGCGTACAGCGCGATGCCGAGCAGGAAGAACGTATAATAGGTGTTCTTGCGGCCGATCTTGTCCGACAGCGAGGCCCAGAAGAAACGGCCGCCGATGTTGAACAGCGAAAGCAGTCCGGTGAAGCCGGCCGCGATCGCGGCGATCGTCGCCTTCTGGCTGCCGTCGAGCGCATTAAAGCCGACGTTGGGCAGGCCGATCAGCTTGCCGGCGAAGATTTCCTGCAGCATCGGCGAAGCCATGCCGATCACGCCGATACCCGCCGACACGTTCAGGGTCAGGCACCCACCAGATCAGCCAGAATTGCGGCGTCTTGTGCGCATCGTCGAGGTGAACGTTGTTGCTCGTGATCATCGCGTTGGCTTTTTCGCGGCGGCGTCCAGCCTTCCGGCCTCCAGCCGGCCGGCGGAACGCGGTAGGCGAACGCGCCGATCATCATGAACACGAAGTAGATCGCGCCCATGGTCAGGAAGGTCTGCCAGACGCCGACGATCGGTCGGCGTCTTGAAATAGTTCATCAACAGGTTGGCCAGCGGCGCGCCGATCATGGCGCCGCCGCCGAAGCCCATGATGGCCATGCCGGTGGCCATGCCGCGGCGGTCCGGGAACCATTTCACCAGCGTCGACACCGGCGAGATGTAGCCGAGGCCGAGGCCGACGCCGCCGATCACACCGGAGCCGAGCCACATCAGCCACAATTGATGGGTATGATGCCGATGGCGCCAAGCACGAGACCACCCGACCAGCACAGCGCGGCGACGAAGCCGGCCTTGCGCGGTCCGGAGCGTTCGAGCCAGCCGCCCCAGATCGCGGCCGAAACGCCGAGAAACACGAAGAACAGGGTGTACATCCAGCCCATGCTGGCGACGCGCCAGTCGCAGGTGGTGGTGAACAGTTCCTGGAACAGCGACATGTCCGGACAGGCTTTTGCCGCGGTCAGGCCGATGGCGCGCGACAGCGGCAGCCAGAACACGCTGAAGCCGTAGGCCATGCCGATGCACAGGTGAATGCAGAGCGCTGCCGGCGGTACCAGCCAGCGATTGAAACCCGCCTTGGCGATGGTGTGCTCGCGGTCGAGAAATCCCGCGCCGGCGCCCGGCATGGTGCCCGTTTGTTCGATTGAAGCCATTTCCAGTCCCCCAAATCAGCCGCCCTTGTGGCGTGTCTGTCCGTTTTACGATCGGTGCGATCCTGGCCCCGCCCACGCATCGGATGCGCCCGGATCGCAGGCCGCACCCGAGATTTCTAAACACCCGATGCGGCGCGGTTATGCCGCCGCTTTTTTTCGGTTTCGGCCTGGCGTGACACCCGCCAGTGTCCGCAACCTTGGCCGCATTCCCGCGGCACGGGCACGACTCGAACCCCGCAGCCCTGCGGAGAAGCCAATTGGGGCAGAACCGGGGCCGGCTGTCGATAGGAAAAAGGTAGCGGCTCGGAAAAGTACTAGCCGTCCCGGGTTCCATGCTGCGACGCGGCAATGGCCGGCGAAACCGCCCCGGCCTTCTCGATCAGGAAAACGATCCTGTGCTCGACGCGTTCGGTAGCCTCGAGCCGGTCGCCGGTTTCCTGGATCAGGTGCGGGATATCGATGACTGACAGCGGATCGGTGCAGTGCACCTCGAGCCGGTCGCCGGGTTTGACCGATTTCAGCGCCTTGCGCGTCTTCAGCGCCGGCAGCGGACATTTCAGTCCGGTCAGGTCGAGCTTCGTCGTGGTGGTCATGGGATCATGGATGTAACGATGCGGCGGCGGGCGTCAACAGCGGCGCGTCACGCCGCGTCGCGCTTCAAACCCGTGGTGGCACCGGCCATTACTTCGCCAAGGCCCATGGCACTGAGCAGCCGTTCCATCTCGAGCCGGGCGCTGAGGTGCGACAGGGTCGGACGGGTACCGAGCGTCAGCTCGTCGAGCTCATCCATCGCGGTCAGGCCGCGCGGATAGAACTCGCGGAAAATCACCCGTTCGGCCAGGCCCTCGACACAGCGGAAATGCAGCCGCTGCGACAATTCCCGCAGCCGCTCGCCCAGCATGTGCTTGCTGCGCGATTTCAGCATCGAAAGCCGGTTGCGCAGCACGATCCAGTCGGCGGTGCCTGCGCCCGCCAGGCGGCGCCGGCCCCGCGCCTCTTCCACCATGTGGGCGTATTGGCTGGTGCCGGTGAGATGGAAGGTCTGCGGATCGACGCTGGCCAGCACGTCGAAGTCGACGAAACTGTCGTTGAGCGGCGTCACCAGGATGTCGGCCAGCGAATGCGCCAGCCGCATCAGGTAGCTGTCATGCCCCGCGGTGTCGATCACGACAAAATCGTAGCGGCGCGCCAGCGCTTCGACCGTATCGCCGAAGGCCTTGCTGCCCGCCACCTCGTCCGCCGCGGTCGGATAGCTCAGGGTCTCGAAACACAGGTGATCCGGCACCACAAGGTCGCGCCCGGCCTGTCGCGCCCAGGCGCGCCGGTTCTCGATATAGTGGGTGAAACTCTTTTGCCGTGAATCGAGATCGATGGTGGCGACGCGCTGGCCCGCCCTGGCGAGCGCGATGGCGATATGCATGGCAATAGTCGATTTGCCCGATCCGCCCTTTTCGTTGCCGACAACGATGATGCGGGCGGACTTCGCGGGCGCGGTGCCTTCAACCGACATGACTGCCTTTGATGAACGGGTTGCGTGATCGGGTGACGGCCAGCCTCAAGTTGCTCGGCATGAGCTAACCGTGATTCTCCGGGAATTCGCAAGCCTCAGGTCAGATTGGCATAGGACAGGAATCCGACCACCTGCCCCGGTTCGACGTGTGTGACTGTCTCGCCGAGCTCGACCAGCCCGTCGGTTTCCACCAGCGACGACAATAGTCCCGCGCCCTCGCGCGGAAATTTTGCCGCCTCGAGCGTGCCGTCGCCGGCCCGGCGCAGATGCACCCGGACATATTCGCGGCGCGCGATTTTCTTCTTGTAGGAAAACGCCGCGCGCACCGGCATCGGTTCGAGCCGTTGCGGGGCAGCGCCTGCCAGCGCCAGCACCGTGGGCCGCACCACATGGACGAAGGTGACGAAACTCGCCACCGGATTGCCGGGCAGCCCGATCAGCGGGGTGCCGTCGATGATGCCCATCGCCAACGGGCGTCCCGGCTTGATCGCCATCCGCCACAATACCAGCGTGCCGACGCGCTCGACCGCGGCCTTGACGTGGTCTTCCTCGCCGGTGGAAACCCCGCCGGAGGTCAGGATCAGATCATGATTGGCGGCGGCCTGTTTCAACGCCTCCGCCAATGCGGCGCGATCATCCTTCAAAATGCCGAGGTCGCCGACCTCGCAAGTCAGCCGCCGCAGCATCGCCATCAGCATGAAGCGATTGGAGTCGAACAGCTGCGCCGCGCCGCGCGGCGTCCCCGGCGACGCCAGTTCGTCGCCAGTGGAAAACACCGCGACGCGAATCCGGCGGCGAACGCTGAACTGCGTCAGCCCGAAGGCGGCGGCGAGTGCGACATCCTGCGGCCGCAGCCGCCGCCCGGCCGGCAGCGCCGTGGTGCCCGGGCCTATGTCCTCGCCGGCGGGGCGGACATTGGCGCCGGCCCGGAGCCCCGGCGGCACCACCACCCGGCCGGCGTCGTCGAGGCGGACGTCCTCCTGCATGAACACGGTGTCGGCGCCATCGGGCATCGGCGCACCGGTGAAGATGCGCGCGGCGTGCCCTGGTGCGACCGCCGCACCGGCGGCGCCGGCCTGGATTCGTCCCTTGACCGGCAGCGACTGCTCGGCAGCACCGGACAGGTCGCGGCTATTCACCGCGTAGCCATCGACCGCGGAATTGGTGAACGGCGGCAGCGGCAGCGGTGCGGTGATGGCCTGCGCCAGCACCCGGCCATCGGCGGCGTCGAGACCGACGGTCTCGGTCTCGCCAACCGCGCCGACCCGCGCGGCGATGATCGCGACCGCGTCATCCACCGACAGCAGCGGCCCGCCGAAGGCAAAGCAATCGTCCGACAGTTGCGCCATGGGTGCTGCGACTTCCCCGTCAGTTCCTCGTCACGCGGTCCGTCGTGCCATGATATCGGCCGCGTCCGCCGCCGAGTTTAGCATCAATGCGGCGATGGCGGGGATGTCGTCGAGATGGGCCAGCGGCAGAGTGGTGTCAGGGGTAATGTCGCTGGCGATGCCGGCAATGCTCGGGTCGCCGGGGAACAGAAAATCCCTGCCGTTGGCGGCGCGGTGCACCTCGATCTTGCGGTGCGGCCCGGTCTTGAAGCCCTCGATGATGACCAGATCCACCGGCGCCATCCTTGCCAGCAGTTCCGGCAGTTTCGGCTCCTCGGCGCCGCGCAGCTCGTGCATCAGCGCGAACCGGTTGGCCGAGGACACCAGCACCTCGGCGGCGCCGGACTGGCGCAGCACCCAGGAATCCTTGCCCGGGGTATCGACATCGAAAGCGTGATGGGCATGCTTGATCGCCGAGACCTTGAGGCCTTGCGCGACGAAATGCGGGATCAGCCGCGCCAGCAACGTGGTCTTGCCGGCGCCGCTCCATCCCGCGAGACCAATCACTTTCATCCGTTACTCCAAGTCTACCTTGATCAAGTCTACCCTGATCAAGTCTACCCTGATCAAGTCTACCCTGATCAGACCTGCCCAAACCGGTTTGGATGCTTATATCCGGCTGGCCCGGAATGTCCTATTGAGCAGGCATGACGACATTAACCAAATCCACCGCCCCCCTGATCGTGCCGGATCCGCAGGATCCGCTGCTGACCGAGCGCGTCTCGGGTACCGACCAGGCCGGCGCCGCGGTCGAGATCAACGTCCCGGTGGAGCGGCCGCTGACGCTGTACCTCAACGCCCAGGAGATCGTCACCATGATGACGATCGGCGACTATCCGGAATACCTGGCGCTCGGCTACCTGTTGAACCAGAACATGCTGAAGTACGGCGACCGGGTCACCGAGGTCGAATACGACGACGACCTCGAGGTGGTGGTGGTGCGCACCGAGCACCACACCAATTTCGAACAGAAATTGAAGAAGCGCACCCAGACCTCGGGCTGCGCCCAGGGCACCGCGTTCGGCGACCTCCTGGAAGCGGTGGAGAGCGTGGCGCTGCCCAACGCGGAGCTGCGCACCTCCTGGCTCTATGAGCTGACCCACACCATCAACACCATGCCGTCGCTGTATCTCGAGGCCGGCGCCATCCACGGCTGCGTGCTGTGCCAGCAAGGCACGCCGGTTTGCTATACCGAGGACGTCGGCCGCCATAACGCCGTCGACAAGATCGCCGGCTGGATGTTCCGCCACGGCGTCGATCCCGCCGACAAGATCCTCTACACCACCGGCCGGCTGACCTCCGAGATGGTGATCAAGACGGTACGGATGGGGATTCCGATCCTGGTGTCGCGCTCGGGCTTTACCGCGTGGGGCGTCGACCTCGCCCGCCAGGTCGGCCTGACGCTGATCGGCCGCGCCCGCGGCAAGCGCTTCATCGCCCTGTCGGGGCAGGAGCGGATCGTGTTCGACCAGAACCTCGACTATGTCGCGGAAGAATCCGCACGCCACAAACGCAAGGGCGGCGACGGTGACGACTAACTTCCCGATGACGCCCGGCGTGCTGCTGGCCGGCGGCCTCGCCCGCCGCATGGGCGGCGGCGACAAGCCGATGCGCACCATCGCGGGCCGCACCATTCTCGAACGCGTCATCGCGCGGCTCAAGCCGCAATGCGACGGCCTGATCCTCAACGCCAACGGCGATCCGGCGCGCTTTGCCGCGTTCGGCCTGCCGGTGATTGCCGACGGCGTTGCGGATTTTCCTGGACCGCTGGCCGGCATTCTCGCCGCGCTCGACTGGGCCGCGGCCAACCGGCCGGATGTGGCGTGGGTATTGAGCGCCGCCGCGGACTGCCCGTTCCTGCCGCGCGATCTGGTGGCGCGTCTGCACCAGGCCCGCGCCGACCAGGTCGCGCAACTCGCGGTCGCAGCTTCCGCCGGCCAGTCGCATCCGGTGATCGGGTTGTGGAGCGTCGCGCTCCGCGACGAGCTGCGGCATGCGCTGGTGGCGGAAGACGTGCGCAAGATCGACCGCTGGACCGCGCGCTACAGGCTGGCGACGGTGACCTGGCCGACGACGCCGCTGGATCCGTTCTTCAATGCCAATACGATGGAGGATATCGCGGAGGCGGAAAGGCTGGCAGAACTGGATGGGGGGTGAGTGCTCCCCTGCCACCTACTGACTTATTGATTGTTCCATCATTTCTGGCCCGAAGGTGCGGGCAGTAAACGATTGAACACTCCGAGCCAGGGTTCGTAGCGTCGCCACCGCGAAACAGAGGTTTCAAAAATTGGTTGCCGCGCCTGCCACAGGCTGGCCGTCTTGATTACTCTTTGATTCTGTTCCGGCCGCAAACACGCGTCGTCCCATTTCAGGCCGCAGAACGCGATCATCCTTGGTATGACCGCCTCCGGTGCCGCGACCAGTTCCTCGTACCTGATTTCAAGCAAAAAGCCTGGAGGCAGCACGTTTCGCCAATGTTCCGCCAGTCTTGAGTACTGTCGGTAGTAGTCGACGATCCACTCCCGATCGAACGAGAAATCCATGCCGTTTGCAAAATTGTTAAAATAGATCGAAAGACAAGTATCGATCGGATCGCGGAGACAATGGATGACGCGCGCCCTGGGAAAGGCGGCATGCAGCAGCCCAACGTTGTGAAAGTTCTGTGGCAATTTGTCGGTGATCCTGCCCGCTGTGCCGGAGATCTGACTCATCCGCGCCCGATATGCTGCCTGGGTGTCGCGCATCCAGACAGGGTCGATTCTGCCGTTGCGATCCACTCCGAAATCGGGGGCATGATCGGACCAGAAGGTCAACTCACCGCCCGCTGCGACGTCGGGATGGCTTGACAGGATTTGTTCAGCCAACGTGGTGCCGGAGCGCGGCATCCCGACGATCAGCACCGGAGCGTCCCACGCGTGCGCCATGTCCTGATTGCGGGCGAAGAACTGCGGTGTGAAACGCCAGATCAGCCGGTCAACCAGGCCAGCGTGCGCATTGCGATCGTAGTGCTTGTTCTTCACCCGCCTTTTCAACGAATTCGCCTGGTCAAAATGTTCGATCGCGCGACCATATTCGCCAAGATCGTCATAAGCCTTGCCTAATGCGAAATGGACAAGAACCGACTCATGCCCGGTTATCGCCGAACTTCGTAACTTATGCTCTAGCTGTCCGATCAACGGACGATCGGTCTGTGAGAGCCGTTTCACTTCAACCAGGCCCACAGGTCCCAGTATGTCCTGGCTGTTCAGCGCGCTCGCCAGATCGAATGACGCAGCCGCTTCCGCGAAGCGCCCGCGCTGCATCAGAATAGTACCCAGCATCGCATGCGCGTCAGTTTTGCGGGGTTCGAGCGCGATCGCGCGCCTGACGAGTTCCTCCGACGTCGCGTCATCGCCGGTTGCGCCGAGTATTCTGGCTTGACACAACAGGGCAAATGCAGTGCCAGGTCTAAGCGCTGAGGCAGCCCGGAGGCATTCGATGGCTCGTCCACGGCGGCCCTCTTCTTCCAGTAACAAGCCAAGTCTGTAGTGTGCCTCCGCCAGGCTTGGCCGAAGCCGCGTGGCCTCTTCATACCGTTCCATGGCGGCGGCATGCGAACCCAGGGCCTCAAGCGCAAGTGCCATGTTGTATTGCGTTAGTCCGGACGCAGGATCGAACCGCAAGGCCTCGACAAAGCAATCGGCCGCTCGCTGGAATTGGCTCTCTGCCAGATATACGAGTCCGAGATCATTATGGGCCTCGGGATTGTCCGGCTGAATCCGCAACGCGACATTCAGTTCCCTGGTCGCGCCGGCGCAGTCGCCGTCCTGCCGAAGCAGATTGGCGACTTGTATACGAGCTGACACCAGATTCGGTTGCAGCGATACGACTTTCTGCGCGATCCGCAGCGCGAGCGGCAGCCGGCCGGTTTGCCCGGCCACGGCAGCCATGATCTGCAAACCAGCAACGTGATCAGGCTGTCGGGCCAATACCTGGCGGCTTAGCCGCTCCGCATCATCGCCCCGGCCGTCTGTGTACGCTGCGATCGCGTCCTGCAGCAGGGTCGCGATATCCGTGGACGATCGAGCGGTCGCCGACGTCCCCTCGATCGGGATGGTCATGTCAACATTCATGCTGGTTCAACGTTGCGAACAGAGGACCGAGGTGTTTTTCATAGTTCCGCCACCGCCCAACGGAGCTTTGATACAGCGGTTGCCGGACCTGCCAGTAACTTACGGTCGAGACGGCTCGTTCGGTGAGATGGAAATCCACGCAAGCCGGTTGCCATTCCAGGCCGAGAAATTCGATCAGCCGCCGGCTCTGACCTTCGAGATCGTCGGTCAAGGCCTCGTAATTGACCTCGATCATCCGATCAGGGGCCAGGGTCATCCAGTGCCGGGCCAGGCGTCCAATCAGCCCCGCTCTGCGCCCGCAATCGGCGAGGTCGTAGGAAAAATGCTGGGATCCCGGCGCAAACATCTGGAAGTAGCAGGATAATGCCGTGTCGCGATTATCGCGGCTACACCAGATAATCCGTGCTCGCGGAAACAGCCGCGCAACGAGACCAACGTGCAGAATGTTGTCGGGCATTTTGTCGACGACCCGATGCGCGCCTTTCGCCTCGCCATACAACTTGACAATATGTTCCTTCGCGAGCCGCTGTGCGGTCTCATGAAACTTCTCTGTTGAGCCGGCAACGTCCGGCTGATTCAATATGTTGTCCAGCCGGATGATGTCACCCAGTTCCCCCGCGCCGAACACACGCGAATGGCTGGCGCAAATCTGCTCCACAAGCGTCGTGCCGGATCTTGGCATGCCAACGATGAACACCGGCAATTCCGACATGTTGCTGAAGTCCGCGGGCTCCAAGCTGGACCGATCCCGATAACGTTCGATCAACCCCTCGATCCGCGCCGTAAAGCTGTCTGCGTCGAACACATCGGCCACCTTGGGCCAGATCTCACGAACCAGGGCATTTGCGGTTTCATACCGGGCGAACGCCTCGTCATATCGCCCGGCCTTGTCCAGCAGGCTTGCAAGGCCAAATCCCGCCGTGATGCGATCATCAATAGTTGTGTCATGCCGCTCCAGCACCGCGGCGAGATGCTGCTCGTCTTCGGCTTCCAGCGCTTTGCCCTCGCTGGCTACATGTCTGTACGATCGCAGATCCCCCGGGTTGAGGGCTCGGACCTTCTGGGAATAATGATCAGCCTCTTCGAATCGCCCCAGCGATCGCAGCGCCCAGCCGATTCCAGCGAAGGCATCCGGCATGCCCGGTGCGACGGTCTCCGCCTGCCGAAAGCATTCCAGCGCCTCGTCGGCATGGTTCAGATAGATCAGCGTAGCGCCCTTCGCGCAGAGGAACTCGGGGATATCGGGCTTCAAGGCCAGCGCCCTGTTATGGCAACGCAGTGACTCCGGAAATTGTCCCATATCCCTGAATTGCGTTCCCAGCACGTAGTATGATTCCGCCCTGTTGGGTGCCAGGGCGATGATTTCCGACCAGTGACGTGTGGCGTCCTGTAACCGCCCCGCGCATCTGAGCGTGATAGCGAGTTGGATGCGCGCCGGCATGGAGCGGGGGTCGATCGCCACCGCCGCCTCGCAGTGGGAAATTGCCGCTTCATAACGGCCGAGATCCACCAACGACCTGGCGAGTTCGCCGTACGCCAGGATCATGTCCGGCTTGAGCCTGATAGCGCGCTGAAACGCGCTGATTGCCTCGGCGTTCTCGTTGGCCGCCCGCAGCGCACTTCCGAGATTGACCCACGGCTCGGGGTGACCGGGGTGAACATTGATCGCCCGCCGTATCAGATCGATCGCAAGCTGAACGTTGCCGCGCTGCAACTCGATGACCCCCTGCATGTGCAACGCCTGGGGGTGGTTGGGTATTTTGCTCAGGATCCTGCGATACCCGCTCTCCGCTTCGGCCAGATCGCCCGATTTGTGAGTGGCAACTGCAGTCGAGAGCGTTTCGCTCAGTTCCGTCAACTGGCTGCGAAAGCCCTCGTTCTCCTCGATCAATTGGAGCAGCCTCGCGCGGAATTCCTCAACAGGATTGAGCGCGGCGCTCTTTACGGCAGTTGCCCGTGATGGCTCACTCATCGCTCATGCAGACTATCGTGCCGGTACCGCATGATCGGCGACAGGACATACTCGATCACGCGCCGCTTTCCGGTCTTGATCTCCGCCGTCACCCCCATGCCGGGCCCCAGCTGCATTTGGCCCTGTTCGGTGTCGATTGCCGTCTCTTTCAGCGCAATGCGGACCATGTAGGAAGATTCGTGTTCGGAAGATTTTTCCGCGGACTGTTGTTTGGCTGCGAATGGGTCCTTGTCAGAAGTTTCAGAAGGCGGGCGTGCGTTGCGCAAGGCGTCATGGCCAACAAGGCGAACGTTGCCGTGCAGGAGACCGTAACGTGTATAATTGAAAGTTTCGACCTTGATTTCCGCCGGCTGACCAACCTCGACGAAACCCACTTCACGGTTCGGAAGGATCGCCTCGACCTCCAGCTTTGAGCCGTCGGGCACGACAACCATCAGCGTCTGTGCCGGCGTTACCACGCCGCCAACCGTATGGACCGACAGCTGTTCCACGGTTCCGTCAACCGGGGATCTCAGTGTCTGCAACCCGGTCCGCTGGCGCGCCTTGACGCCGTCCTGCGACAGTTGGGCCGCCGTCTGGTTCGCTTTGGCCAGATCTTTGATGTCCTGGTCCCGCAATTCCTCTTCCGTCTGCTTCCGTTGCTGGATCAATGCAGCGATCTGCGCAACCGTCATATCGACGTGGTGTTCCGTCGCGACGCGAGTGTGTATCGATTCGACCAGCTGTCGCTGGGACTCGAGCAGGTTGACCTTCGAGGTCAGGTTTTTTTCCAGGAGTTCTTTATACATCCGCACCTTCTCGTCGAGCAGGGGTAGCGTCGCGTCAATTTTTCCTATGGTCGCTTTCGACTCATCCCGCTCGGCGGCCTTGGCCTGGATTTGCTGATCGATGCCGTCGAGCTTTGCGCGGTGTTGCGCCAGTTCGGTCAGCATTTGTCGCCGTTCCGCGTCGATCAGCGCAGGGTCAGCGTCGGGGGAGGCAACGAAAGCGCTGGCGTCTCCGGCGAGTTGCGCCGATAGCCGTGCCGCGTCCAGCCTCGCCTGCAGCAGATCGCGCGCAATCCGGTCGACGTCGGCCGCGGTCGTCGTCGGATCGAGTTCGATCAGGACATCGCCGCGCCGGACGCGATCGCCTTCGGTAACAGCGATCTGCTTCACCACGCCGATTTCCAATGGCTGGATCAGTTTCACCTCTCCGGCAGGGATCAGCCGTCCGTTCGCCACCGCGATGATGTCCACCTTGCCAATACAAGCCCAGGTCACGGCCACCGTCACCAGCAGGACGATGGCACCAATCATCAGGCGACCTGCGGGCGACGCGGGGGTGTCGATGATCTCCAGCGCGCCGGGCAGGAACTCGCGCTCGGCGGCTCGCCTCTGGGCCGGCGAACGGCGCGGGAAGGTGATCAGCTTGCCGGCCGTGCGGCCGGCCGCGGAGACGCCGTCAGACGACATTGGAAATCCCGGATTGTAGCTTGTAAAGCTGCGCGTAACGTCCTGACCGCCGGAGCAGTTCTTCGTGCGTGCCCTCTTCCACCTTTCGCCCGCGGTCGAGCGTGATGAGGCTGTCGGCGCCGCGTACCGTGGAGAGCCGGTGCGCGATGACGAGCACGGTTCGGCCTGCCGCGATGCGGCGCATGTTTTCCTGGATGACGCGTTCGCTTTCGTAATCCAGCGCGCTGGTTGCCTCATCGAAGATCAGGATGCGTGGATTCGCCATCAGCGCGCGGGCGATCGCGATGCGTTGGCGCTGACCGCCGGACAGCGATGCGCCGCGTTCACCGATCATCGTGTCGTAGCCCTGCGGCAGTTCCACGATGAACTCGTGCGCCCCCGACAGGGTCGCGGCGCGGATAATCTGCTCGATCGGCGCGCCGGGATCGCCCAGTGCGATATTCTCCCGCACCGGGCGATTGAACAGAACATTGTCTTGCAGAACGACGCCGATCTGGTGACGTAACCAGGCGGTATCCACCATGCTGAGATCGACCCCGTCGACCAGTACGCGACCGGATTCCGGCGTATAGAGGCGCTGCACCAGCTTGGCCAGGGTGGACTTGCCCGATCCCGATGGCCCGACGATGCCGATCACCTGGCCTGGCGTCGCATGCAGCGACACATCGGACAGCACCGCCGGCCCGTTCAACAGGTAGCGGAACGTGACATGTTCAAACCGGATTTCGCCCTTGATCGATGGCAGCGAGGCCGCGCCTGTCTGGGCTGGCTCGCGCTGGGTATTGAGAATATCGCCCAGGCGGGCGATCGAGAGTCTGGCCTGCTGGAAGTCCTGCCAAAGTTGCGCGATGCGCAACACCGGCTGGGCCACCCGCCCCGCCAACATATTGAAGGCGACCAGCTCGCCCACCGTGAGTTCGCCCGCCATCACGCCTTTGGCGCCAAGATAGAGGGTCGCCACGATGGTGAACTTGTTGATGAACTGGACGATCTGGCCGCCGATATTACCCAGGGTCTGGGCACGGAAACTGGCACGAACATAGCCGGCCAACTGGTCTTCCCATCGCCGCTGCATTTGCGGCTCGACCGCCATCGCCTTGATGGTTTCGGCGCCGCTGACGGATTCGACCAGGAACGCCTGATTGTCGGCGCCACGGGCGAATTTCTCGTCGAGGCGGCGACGCAGCACGGGGGTCAAAATCAGACTGATGATCACATAGGCCGGCAGCGAGGCAATGACGATCCACGTCAATAGCGGACTGTAGAGGTACATGACCCCGAGGAAGATAAACGTGAAGAACAGATCGATGGTCAGCGTCAGTGCCGAGCCCGTGATGAAATTGCGGATATTTTCCAGTTCGCGCACGCGCGCGACAAAGTCACCGACGCGACGGCTGGCGAAGTACGCCAGCGGCAAGCCGAGAAGATGATCGAACAGCCGCGCGCCCAACTCGACATCGATGCGGTTCGTGGTGTGGCTGAAGACGTAGGTGCGCAGCGCGCCGAGCGTCACCTCGAATACCGACACGATGGCCAGCCCGATCATCAGCACGTCGAGCGTGGATAGCCCCCGATGCACCAGCACCTTGTCGACCACGACCTGAAAGAACAACGGCGACACAAGGCCGAGCAACTGGAGGAAGAAGGATGCGACCAGCACCTCGCTAAGCACGTAGCGGTAGCGATGCACGGCCGAAAGGAACCATCTGACGTCGAAACGGTTGGCCAGCGTCGCTGGCGACAGCCGTCTGCTTAACAGGACCAACTCGCCGGTCCAGGCTTGCTCGAAGTCCGATTGGTCGAGCAAATTCGGGCGCGCCGCTCCGCCGCTGTGCACGGCGGCGCGGCCGTCAATGACACGGCTGACGATGCTGAACTGCCCGCTCTTATCGAGAAAGATCGCCGGCAGCGGTGTGTTCCCGAGCCGACCCCAGTTCGTCTTGACAACTCGCGCGCGCAATCCAAGGCGTCTTGCGATACGGATCAGATCTTCCTTGTTCGCGACCGTACCCGCCACCAGGTGATGGCGGCCCAGGGTCACCGGGTTCGCCGGCACCCCCAGATGTCGCGCGATCTGACACAGCACGATGAGACCCGTGTCAGCCCCGGGCGGGCCCGAGACGGGCCCCGATTGCTCGTCGCTGATGTCTTCCACGGCCTTACACGTTCATGCTCACACCGTCTGTGTCACGGTCTGCTGTCCGAACCCGTTCAGTGCGAACGTTTTGCCGTAGATCGGCGGGAACGTGCCGAGCTGGACGGTGGTGCCGGCTTTGAACGCCGTGAAAGAGCCGATGTGGCTGACCGAGAGGGCCAGCGCGGTGATCGAGGCGTTCATGCTGGCGCCAAGAGACGTGTTGTTTGTCAACGTCGCTGCCGGCACCAGACCGAGGCTGAGGTCGATCTTTCCGTCATGGTTTAAATCGTAACTCGATGCGTTCGGAATTGTCAGTGGCGAGCCGAACGTCAGCGCCTTTGGCGTTCCATCTTCCAGGATCAATGCCGGCACCAGGCCGGAAGAGTTCAGATCGAATTTCTGTACGACATCCAGACCAATGCCCAGGATCAGGTCGAGGACATCAATCGACAAGGGACCAAGGTCGATGTCGGTTACGTCGGTGCCGAAGATGATATTGCTGGCTACCGCGACGAGATCCGCCGAGAGGTTCACCATATCATTGCTGACCCCCGTGCCGGAAATCGTGCCGGGGTTTGAGTTGGCGCCGTTGGTGTTCACATTGGGGAATGCCAGACCCAGCTGGAAACCGCCGGGCAGGTTGATGGTGGTGCTTAGCTGGCTGCTCTTGAGGCTGAAGCCAAATACCGGCTTGGTGAACGACCCGACACTTACACTGGTGCTGGGGCCGGTGCCGAAAATGGTGGCGTGCGCGCTGGCCGAAAGACCGAGATCCAGCCCGAAGGTGAACGAGCCGCCTGGTCCATGCGCCGTGAAGTGTCCACCGCCCAGTTGCATATCGGTTGGCATGATTTGCAAGGTGTCGGTCGTCTTGTTGTAGTTGGAATCCAGTCCGACATTGAACGGCAGCGTGGCGCTGATGTCGCCCGCGGTGATCTTCAGGTCGGCCTGGACCCCCGCCCGGAAGTGCACGGAGGCGCCGGCGCTTGCGATCGTGGTAGACACACCAAGCGTCCCGATGCTGACACTTTTCGAGGTGCTGTAACTCTTGTCGATGCCAAGGAATCCGGTGTTGAAGTCCTTGCTGAAGGCTGCCCCGGTGTCCCAAATGCTCTGGTTGGAGGTCTGGAACGTCAGGTTCGTCGAGGACTGGGCGTTGTCGATTGCGATCGATTGATTTGTGGTTGCCGAGGCCGTCGCAGGCGATCCGGTCCCTTCGGTTTCGGCCGCCGTCGCCGTGACCGCCAGTAAGTCGGCAAGGGTGGTGTCCACCGGCATCAACAGGTCGACCTCGTCCTGAAAAGAACCCTGGTTGCTGGAGGCGTTGATCGTGTTGCCTGACAGCAGCCCCATGGTGTCGGTGATCGTGGTACCGGCCGTATGGTCCCCGGTCAGGTTCAGCCCTATGCTCTGAATGAAATCCGAGCCCTGGTTGACCGTGCCGAAGTCGCCTGAGTGGGACGTGACCAGCAGACGGACCTCGTTGATCGGGTCACCGGCGTGCGGTGTCAGCACCTGCACATGCACAGTGGGCGTGTCCGCCACGGGTGTCGCCTTCACCGTCAACAGCGTTACGGCGTTGTTGCCCATCCCGTCGGATGAATAGACCTGGAAAACATCCTGGTTGCCGGTCGGGGTTCCGTTGACGACATCATCAAGATCCGTCGGCGTGTAAATCAGGCTCTGCCCACCGGGAGCAACGGTCACGTTGCCATAAAGCGGTCCGAGCGGTCCCGGAGCGACCGCGGTAATGGCCATGTTCGGGCCAAGGCCCAGGTTGCCGATCGGGATGTTGATCGGGGTATCCTCAAGCGTCGTCTCGGTATCCGCCGTGATGGTCTGGCTGATGGTCGTAGCGGCGGTGGCCGGGGCGCCCGTGTTCTCGGTCTCGGCATTGGTGCCGGTCATCGACAGGGTGTCGCTGAACTTCGATGCAGCGGGCAATGAAACGAGAATTTCGTCCGTGAACTGGCCCTGGTTGGCAGGCGCGGTAATCAGGTTTCCGGACAACAAGCCCGCACTGTCGGAAATGGTGATTCCACTGGTGTTGGTGCCGGTCAGTGAGAGCGCCAGGCTCTTGATATAATCCGACATCTGATTGATCGTGGCGAAATCGCCCGACGTAACGGTCACATCAAACCGGACCAGCGTGGCGGCGTCTCCCGCGTGCGGCGCGGCAATACTATCCACCACCGTCGGCGGGTCGGCGACGGGTATGGCGTTCACGGTGACGAAGCTTGTAACCTGACCGCCAAAATTGTCGGTAACGCAGACCTGGAACGCGTCCTGGTTGCCGGTCAGAATGCCGTCGACCTCGTAGTCGAGTTTCGTCGGGGTGTAGATCAGGCTCTTCCGGTCGGGGGCAATGGTCACCGTGCCGTATTGCGGTCCCTCGGCGCCCGAGCCAATCTCGCTGATTGTCAGAATCGCACCACTGTTCATGTCGGTCGCCAGACTGCCCACAGCAATGGTGACCGACACGTCTTCTAGCGTCGTCACCGTATCGGGCGTGTCCGTGGGCGCATACGGCGCTACCGTTGCGAGTTTCTGCCCAACGCTCAGCGTTCTGACGCCGACGGTTCCGGTTTCGCCCGCCGGATGCAGATCGTTGATCGACAGGTCGTGCGCGCTGTCGCTCAAGACGAAACTGGTGGACTGGATATTCTGATGGTTGCTGCCGATACCGGCCAGCCCGAATTCCAACCCAACGTCAAAGTTGGGCACGCCTAGCCCATTGAGGTTCACGCCATTCTTCAGATTGATGACACCGCCGGCCTGGGCCACGAATTGCGTGATCTGGGGATCGCCGCTCACGCTGAGCGTGGACAGCTTGCTATTGGTCAAATCGAAAAACAGCCCCGACAGGTCGGCAGACTTCGAGCCGGCGGTATCGACCGTCAGGGTGAAATCCAGATTACCGCCGTCTTCGACGACATTGACTGTCACGCCCGGTGAACCGGCCAGCGTGAAAGTTATGCTGCGGGGGCATACCACGTCAGCCGCGGGTGGCGAGGTCGGGTCGGTGGGAAGAAAGACCGCGTCCACAGTTCCGTAGAGCGCGGCAGGAAAGGTTGCGTCAAACGGGTTGCCATCCGACCAGTACCAGAAGCCGTCCTTGTTCTTGAGGACCAACGCCATCGCAGCCTCCCTGAGTTATTGATGAAAAATTGAACTGCTACATTTGGATCCTGCTGGCCACACCCAAAGCCCGTGGTTGTGGATGCCGGCGTCGCCGGCATCCACGCATTCCATCAGTGTGCGTGGCTCATTCCTGTTGCGCGCCTGCGGCCGTCGACACGCCGTCATGGACGTCGGTGCCGATCGTTGCCGTCGTCATGATCGTACCTCCTAGGTCAATAGGAAGACACGCTCTCGCGACCGCCGCGCTTTTTTCTGAGAGGGACGTCGACGTAGTTCTGACTTCGCCATATCCAGCCCCGAGTCGAAAAGCATAGAAGAATTTCAGAAAGCACGGACGAGCGACGAAATAATTATCTGTTCGGACTTGGATTGGTTATCTGATCGAATCTAAGTTTTGAAAAGCGAAAGATGTGGGACGCAAAAAATTGGAATCAAAGTGTTCAATTCAATCCGCTCAACAAGTCGAGCTGCATAATGCTCTCCCTATTGTGTTTTTGATCGAGGCGGATCAGCCTACCGCAATCTGTTCACAAACTTTTGATGACAGAGCATGCGATTGTGTCATCAAAAATTCGAACAGGGTGGCCCCTTCGACGGTCCGGCTCAATCACGATTTCGGATTCCTGGCGCAGAACTTTTCTGGCGCGCTTCACAGCAAGAAATTCACAACCATAGAGCGGGTCATGCGCGAATGCTTCTTGCAGTGGAGCACATGGACCCGATCAAGGGCCGGCGGAAAGCTCGCGCAGGTTGGTCGCTGAGATCGCCTCGGTCGCCTCATCGAGCACAATGCGTTCGACGCTGTAGCCGACGTCACGACCGTAAAAAACGCTTGTTATGTTTGGCAGCGGTACCACCACGAACCGCCCTGCATTGGCTGAGAGCACAGCCTCGATACGCTGTTTGACCGCAAAAAACGGCAGGGGGTTCTTTTCGTCGATCCCGTTTGTATCGCGTACCGCAATGCACACCTGGCCGACCCGCCGCAACCCCTCTTCGATCAGGCGCTGGTGACCATTATGGAAAGGCTGATAGCGCCCGATAAACAATGCGGTCGGCCGCTTCGGATCGAAAGCCGGCCGGAGCCGCGCCAACGCCTGCTCGGTCCAATATTGAGGAGCGCCTTCCGCGTTGACGTGCAGGTCCACATGCTCGGGGACGACAAACATGCGGTTGGTATCATCGAACCGACCAGCCTCAATGCGATCAACCCAGATCGTAAAGGCATCACCGAAGGCCGCCCGCGTTTCCATCGTGGGACAAATGAAATCCGCAATGACGGTGCCACCGGCTTCGACAACTCGATCGCACATCCAACCCATGCGGCGGGCATGCTCGACACGGTCCTCGTGACTAAAGCCGAGATCACGCGAGAGATTTGCGCGCACGGCATCTGCATTGAAAACAACTGCATTCAGCAGCGGTGCAAGCGCCCTGGCAAGCGTCGTCTTGCCTGCGCCTGGAAGACCCATAATGAGAATCTTTCGTTGCATTTTACTAATCCCCTGTCCGAGGAAGTTTGTCCGGGCCGGAAGACGAAATTCCGGGCGGCAATCGTTTCACATGCGATTGCTCACACTACCCGAAAACCCGCCTTTGTCAGCGCGGTGCGGCCTTCTTCCGACGCCAGCGATTGCAGGAACGCCTGCACGGCCGGGCGGTCCTTGCGCGCCGTGACCAGCGCAAAATCGTAATGCTCCTCGGCGAGCGGAATGAACCCCAAGCCGGCGGCATGCGCCACCGGCGCGATGGTCATGCCCCAGTCGGCGCGGCCTTGCGCCACCGCGGCGGCCACGGCGTTGTGGGATTTCGGCTGGTTCCAGTAGCCGTCGGGTCGCGCGTCGCCGAGCAGGCGGTCGATCAGGATCCGGGTGCCGGCGCCCTGGTTGCGGTTGACCATGATGCAGGCCGGATCGTCGAGCGCGGCGTGCACCGCGCCCTGGGCATCGAGCCCTTCGAAGCGTCTGTCGCCGGGGCGGAACACGATGCCCTGCATGCGCCGCCAGCCCGGCACCAGTTCGAGGCCCTGGCTAAGAAACGCGGTGTTGTAGCTTTCGGTCTTTTCGTCGAACAGGTGGATCGGCGCGAGATCACATTCGCCGCGCCTGGCGGCGGCGAGACCGCCGAGGCTGCCGACCGCGATGGAGCGCACCGACAGGCCGGCCCGCGAAAGCGGCGCGGTGACGAGGTCGAGCCCGGTGCAATGGCTGCCGACGATGACGAGGTCCGGCACCCGCACATGCGGCGTGAACAGCGTCACCTCGGCCGCGGTGCCGGCCGGCATCTGGTCCGCCAGCGCGTCGATCTTGAGGAAGCCGTCGGCCTGGGCGAACGAGGTGATGGCGCCACTTCCCTTGCCGGTGGGATAGGCGATCAGGCCGCCCTCTCCTTCGACCAGCGACACCATGACGAATTCGGTGCGGCCGAGTTCGGAGGCGATCCGCACCGGGACTTTGGCGGTCACGTGTGCGTCGGCGCGCGGCGGCAAGCCGGCCATGCGGCGCAGCACCGGCACGATCATGTCGTGAAAGGTGAACATCGCCGAGGTCGGAAATCCCGGCAGGATCACCACCGGCTTGCCGTCGCATACCGCAAGGCACAGCGGCTTGCCGGGTTTCAGCGCGACGCCGTGGGCGATGATGCCGGGTTTTCCGAGCCGCGCGATGATGCGGTGGGAGACGTCGCCTGCCCCCTTGGAGGTGCCGCCGGACACCACCACCATGTCGCAGCTTTGCAACGCCTTGCGCAGCACCGCCTCCAGCGCCTCCTCGTCGTCGGCGACGGCGCCGAGGAACACCGCGTCGCCGCCGTTCTCGTTGATCGCCGCGGTGACGATGGCGCCGTTGGAGTCGTAGATCGACGCCGGCCCAAGCTCGAGGCCGGGCTGCACCAGTTCGTCGCCGGTCGAAATCACCGCGACGCGAGGCGGCCGCGTCACCCTGACTTCGGCGATGCCGCAGGCCGCCAGCATGCCGATCTCGCGCGAGCCGATCACCGTGCCGGCGCGCAGCAGCGCCTCGCCGCGCGCGATATCGGAACCGGCTGAGGCGATGAACTGCCCGGGCGAGGCGGCGCGGCGAACGGCGATGGCACCCTCGCCCGCGGGTTCGGTGTGCTCGACCATGACGATGGCATCGGCGCCGCGCGGCACCGCGCCGCCGGTCGCGATCGAGGTCGCGGTGCCCGGCTTCACCGGCAGCGCCGGCGCGGTGCCGCAGGCGATGACTTCATTGTTGAGCGCGACGCGGACCGGCACAGCCTCACCGGCGGCGGCGAGATCGGCCGATCGCACCGCAAAGCCGTCGACATTGGAACGGTCGAACGGCGGCACGTCGATCGGCGCGATGATATCCTGCGCCAGCGCATGGCCGAGCGCATCGGCCAGCGACAACGCCTCGCCCGGAATTTCGCGCGGAAACAGCGCGGCCTCGAACCGCGCCAGCGCCTCCTCGCGCGAGAGCACGGTGAGGAACTGCTGCTGTTCGATGCTGGGGGTGGATGCATTCATGTTTTAGACACTCACGGTCAATCCCGTAACATATAGGCTTTGACCGCCGTTCCCGCAGCAAAACCCTCGCTGGCGGCGGGAACCGCAAACCAGGCATCGGCCCCGGCCAGCGCCGCAAGCGACAGCTCGCCCGAGGCCAGCGGCATCCAGGTCTGGTCGAACTTCTTCAAGAGCGCCACCTCGGTGACGCCGATGCCGGAGGCGATCTTGCGCGCCAGCGGCAAGCTGACCTGTGGCCGCGGCAGCCGGGCCGACAGCCGGTCCAGCACCGGCAACGCCAGCGTCCACCACGCCGCCAGCGCCTGGTCGGGCGCGCCGGGCAGCGCGACGACGGGAACGCTCGCGATTTTGCCGATGGCGGTGGTGCGCCCCGGCGCCAGCGCAATGGCGTGGGCGAGCAGCGTGCCGTGCGCCGCCAGCGCTTCCACCGCGGCATCGCGGCGACCGACGCCGGTGCCGCCGATGGTGATGACGAGATCGCCAGCTTGCGCGGCGAGCGCGGTGGCGATCGCCGTGGCATCGCGTGCCGCCGCGTCGGAACGGCTGACTGCAACGCCGGCCGCCCGCGCCTGCTCGACGATGAGGTGCGCCGTGATGTCGATGCTCGCCGTCGCCGCCGGCACATTGACCAGATGCAGGTGTGGCCGGCGGACCGCCAAGGTCGGCAACTCCGCGGCGCGCGCGAGCAAAAGATCCAGCGCGCGGAGCGGTTGACCGGATGCGATGACCGCGCCCGCCGCGGGGAAATCGTCGCCGGCGCGGCGGATGCCCTGCCCCGGTGAAGCTTCCGCGACAACCTGCGCCAGCGCGCCGGAGATTTCGACGAGATCGATGTCGACCACGCAGTCGCAGCCGCGCGGCATGGCGTCACCGGCCTCGACCCAGACCGGCGGCTGCCGCAACAACAGCGGCGAATACGACGAGGCCCCGACCAGGTCGCGGGCGCAGAACGCCCAGCCGTCGACGGCAGCGACGTCGTGCGCCGGAAGCGTGGGCAGCGGCGGATTGTCGGCGGCGATGCAGCCGAGTGCTTCGGTCAGCGCCACGTGGCTGGGCGCCAGCGGTTCGAGTCCATCGAGCAGCGTGGCGAGCGCCGTATCGAGCGGCGTCAGCGACGGCGGCAGGCGTTGGGGCGTGGTCATGGGCGGATGGTGGACCATGCATCGGTGGTTTTGGCAACCACGAGACCGCGCCGTTCCCTGGCTATCGGATGTGCCAGACTTACCTCTCCCCGCGCGCGGCAGGGCGATTGCATATGGCCTAACAGAGCCTCAAGCTCTTCCCGTCGCGAGCCGTACAACCTCTCCACGGGTCGTCCCGGCCTCGAGCCGGGACCCCTGCGCAAACGCGAATGCGTTTGTCGCGCGACCCCTGGCGTTGCAAGTGACGAAAGGCGCTAGCCTCAGTGCCGAAACGAGATGACACGGCGTATGGGTCCCGGCTCGAGGCCGGGACGACTCGCTGAAATTCATTGCGAGGTCTCTTGCAGTTTTGGTGCCGGCGAGGTGTGATCCATGCAGAATTATCGCGGCGGGCGCAATGCGATTTGGTGTGATGAGGCGAGCGGCAGCGCGCTTGCTCCGCCGTCATTCTTCCATGCAGCGCAGGATGAACGCCGTGCGGTCGCGGGGCAGTACGCCCTGGGCATAGGCCATCTGCCGGCATTTGAGCTGCTCGACATGGGTGGCGCGGATCCGGGCACGCTGCTCTTCGTCGGCAAGATCCGCGACCTTGATGTTCATCACCCTGGCCGGCGAGCCATCCGACTCGAAGCGGAGTTCATAGGTCACGCCGTTGGCATCGGTGGCGGTACAGGAAATGCTGGAAACCTGGTGCTCGGCCAACCTTCCGATCTGCCTGCACGTTCCGCGCGACGACACGACCGCCGGCACCGGCAGGCCATCGGCCCTGGGCCGGTTCTTGGAATTCAACAGCATCCTGTCGATCGAGAGTTCGTAGCGATCGTCCACCCGGCTGCTCGTTTCGCCGGAGAAGCTGATGATGTGGCTATCGTCGTTCGGATCGTTCAGCGGCACGGTGAAACTGGAGCGGCCGCCGGGGCTGTGGAAGAAGGCCACGGTGGTGCAGCCGAAAGTGCGGTCCTTCAGTTTCATCGTGCTGCATTTGCCGGCCATCGACGCGAACATGTCGATATCCGGTTCAAGCCGCGCGGTCTCGCCGGCAAGCAGCGCGCCGGAAACCGCTGGCAGGAAAATCAGCGCAAGAATCAGCGCAAGAATCGGCGCAACGGCGAGCCGCGCGAGCGCAGGCCAGAATTCCGCGCCGTTTGCCCGACCAATCGATTGCCGCTGTTTCATCTGCGTCCCCGGCGCGATCTGAGCCTCGCAAAAGCGGCCGGAGTTGGGCTCGAAAGAGGCATTGGGGCGGTTTCAGGCCCGCGCCGCGAAGCGCCAAGGCCTGCATGCGCGCAGCGGGAGCAAGAAGGTGTCGGGAACGTTCGCGCCGCCCGCGGGGAGAAGTCAAGCCAGCGCGTTCGGCCCTCCGCTAGGCAACCGGTTCTTTCTGTGAAACCATGGCGGCAACGAGCGTCCAAGCTCGACCATTCCGGGGGAGAGAAAATCATGAAATTTCTGCGCGCGACGCTGGCGGCGGTGCTGTGCCTGTTCTGTCTCGCCACCACGGGGGCCACTGCCGCGGAATATCCCACCCGGCCGGTGCGCTGGCTGATCGGGTTTGCGCCGGGCGGGCCGGTGGATATCGTGGCGCGGATCCTGAGCCAATGGCTGTCGGACCGTTTGGGCCAGCAGTTCGTGGTGGAGAACCGCGCCGGAAGCGGCGGCAACCTCGCCGCCGCCGCGGCGGTCAATGCCGAGCCCGACGGCTACACGCTGCTGTTCGTCGCGCCCAACAACGCCATCTCGACCTCGCTGTACAAGAAGCTGCCGTTCGATTTCATCCGCGACACCGTGCCGGTGGCGGGCATCATGCGGCTGACCAACATGATGGTGGTGCCGAAGTCGATGCCGGTGAACACCGTCCAGGAGTTCATCGACTACTGCAAGGCCAATCCCGGCAAGGTATCGTATGCCTCGTCCGGCAACGGCACCTCGGTGCACATGTCGGCGGAGCTGTTCAAGGTGATGACTAAGGTCGACATGATCCACGTGCCGTATCGCGGCTCGGCGCTGGCCTATCCCGACCTGATCTCCAACAAGGTGCAGACCATCTTCGACAACCTGCCCGGCGCGCTGGAGCAGGTTCGCGCCGGCACGTTGAAGGCGCTCGGCGTCACCTCGCCGCAGCGCTGGCCCAGCGTGCCGGACGTGCCGGCCATCGCCGAGACCGTGCCCGGCTTCGAGTCGGTCGGCTTCTACGGCATCTCGGCACCGAAGGGCACGCCGCCGCAGATCGTAGCCCTGCTCAACCAGGCGGTGAACGAAGCGCTAAAGGATCCCAAGCTGGCGGCGCGGCTCGCCGAACTCGGCGGCCAGCCGATGCCGATGACGCCGGCGGAATTCGGCAAGCTGGTCGCCGACGAGACCGAGAAGTGGCGCAAGGTGGTGGAATTCGCCGGGGTGTCGGTGGATTGAGAGTATCGCGTTCGTGACTCGATCCCTGCCAGCACTGACGGCGCGCTACCTGCCTCTTCCCCGCGTGCGGGGCGAGGTGACCCCGCGACGCATGACAGCGGCTCGCGCCACTTAGAATCCCTCGAAAGAAAAGCAGCGCGCCGCGATCATTATTCATTTCGCGGGCGGTCCGCACGTTGCGAGAAACCCGCCAAACTACTGGCGTTTTGCACATGTGCGGCTGATTAGACCGCTTCTAAACGATTGTCGGATATCATTCCGCGCACCTGCGCAGAGCTCTTCTAATCTGCAGATGCTGGACGCGTCGCGCTCGATCCCGCAAGAAAAGCCCACGCACGCCATGCACGGCGCGGCGTGCGTTCAGTGGGGCAGAGATCATGATCGAGCATCGAAACCGGCGCGGTGCGCGCCGGACAGCGCCATTCGCGCTATTTTTTTCGGTGAGTGCTCTGGCGCTGGGTCTCGTGCAGTGGACGCCGGCCGCCAGCGCGCAGCAGGCCGGCGATAACCCGCCCAGTGCGACAACGCTGCCGCCGGTGGTGGTCGAGCAAAACACCGCGCGGCCGCGTCGGGCGCGGAACGCTGCCGTGCGACAAAGCGCGTCGCGGGACACCACGCAACGCCAGGCCGCGCGCGCCAACCCGGAAAAGCCGGTCGAGAATCAGGACCGCTTCGGCTCGCAGGATGCGCGCACCGGCACGACAGGCATTTACGCCAACAGCACCTTGGTCGCGACCAAGACCAATACGCCATTGATCAACATTCCGCAGTCGTTGAGCGTCATCACCAGGGATTTCATCAAGGACCAGGCCCCGCTGAACCTCACCGACGTCACCCGCTATGTTCCCGGCGTCGCCGTGCACCAGGGCGAAGGCAACCGCGACGAACTGGTGATCCGCGGCGTCGATTCCAGCGCCAACTTCTTCGTCAACGGCTTTCGCGACGACGTGCAATATTTCCGCGACCTCTACAACGCCCAGAGCGTCGAGGTGCTGAAGGGACCAAGCGCGCTGACGTTCGGCCGCGGCGCCGGCGGCGGCCTGGTCAACCGCACGCTCAAGGAGGCCGACGGCACGAGGGTGTACGACGCGACGGCGCAGACCGGCTCGTTCGGTGACCGCCGCTTTACGCTGGATGGCGGCCAGGCCGTCAACGACAACGTCGCCGCGCGCCTCAACGCCTTCTACGAGGGCAGCGACACGTTCCGCGATTTCGGCCACCTCGAGCGCTACGGCATCAATCCGACCGTGACACTGAAGCCGAACGACGACACCAAGATAAAACTCTCCTATGAGTACTTTCACGACGCGCGCACGTCCGACCGCGGCAATCCCTCGCAGGCGACCAGCGCCACCCCGCCCTCCTCGACCCGGTTCAATCCGGCCGCGCCGTTTGCGCCGAACGGCAATCTGTCGACCTTCTTCGGCAGCCCGACCCTGAACGTCGCCCGCGCCGACGTGCAGACCGCGATGGCCATCATCGACCACGATTTCGACAACGGACTGACGGTGCACAACGGCACCATCTTTGCCGACTACAAGAAATTCTACCAGAACGTCTATCCGGCTGGCGGCGCGCTGTCGGGCGCGGTGAACCCGGCCGATACTGCGGTCAATCTCGGCGCCTACCAGCACTGGACCAACCGCGACAACGCCTTCAACCAGACCGACTTCGTCTACAAGACCTCCACCGGTCCGGCGCTGCACACGGTGGGCTTCGGCACCGAATTCGGCCAGCAGACCGGCATCGACACCCGCAACACCGGCATCTTCCCCACCGGCACCAACACCATCGCCGCCAACCCGTTCAGCCCGACCTATTTCGGGCCCGTCAGCTTCATCCATCATCCGACCGCGACCAATAGCGACGGTGTGACGGCGGCGGATTCGAACAGCAAATACCGCCTCTACGTCGAATCGGCCTATGCCCGCGACACCGTCGAAATCACCCGCTGGCTGCAGCTGATCGGCGGTGCCCGCTTCGACCGCTTCGACATCTCCGCAACCGACCAGAACACCGGCATCCTGCGCAGCCGCGTCGACAGCAAGATATCGCCGCAGGCCGCCGTCATCTTGAAGCCGATCGACAACCTGTCGCTCTACAGCGCCTACAGCATCTCTTATCTGCCGGCATCCGGCGACCAGTTCAGCACGCTGAGCGCCGGCACCGCGATCCTGGTGCCGCAGAAATTCGAGAACACCGAAGTCGGCGTCAAGTGGAACATCCAGCCGAAACTGGCGTTCACCGCAGCACTCTACAATCTCAACCGCACCAACCAGCCGATCGCCGACGGCAACAATCCAGGATTCTTCTTCTCCTCCGGCAGCACGCTGACGCGCGGCTTCGAAACGGCGCTGACCGGCTATGTCACTGACAGCTGGCAATCGGTGCTCGGCTATGCCTACACCGACGCGCGCATCACCAGCGCGACATCGGCCACCATCGTGGCGGGCAACCGGGTCCAGCTCGTACCTTACAATACGTTTTCGTGGTGGAACAAATACCAGATCAACCCGACCTGGGGCGCAGCACTCGGCATCATCTATTTCGGCGACTCCTTTGCCTCCTCCGACGACAGCGTCCGCCTGCCCGGCTTCGTCCGCTTCGACACCGCGGTGTACCTCAAGGTCAACGAAACCTGGAGCGGCGCAGCTCAATGTCGAGAACCTCTTCAACACCGGCTACTGGGCCTCGGCCGACGGCAACAACAACATCTCGCCGGGCGCCGGGCGCACGATCAGGGTGTCGGCAAGGGCAAGGTTTTAGGCCGGGGCTTCCTCCGAAATTCACCATTGCGGCCTGTAGGATGGGTTGAGCTCGTCGCGAAACCCATCACCTTTTCGCAGGCTCAGCAACGGTGGGGTTCACAAGGGTTCAACCCATCCTGCAAGGTCGCCACCGTAAACTGACCGCCGCCCAGGGACTTAACGATTGCCCCATCGGATGCATCATTGTATGGGGTGGCGGCACCGCCGCCCGCGCGGCCCGGCGGGGCCTGTAGCTCAATGGTTAGAGCCGGCCGCTCATAACGGTCTGGTTCCTGGTTCGAGTCCAGGCAGGCCCACCAGCCTTCGCTCGCGAAGCGAGGGAAGGCTGTCGCGCCGTAGCCCAAAGGGCGAAGGCGGGCCGCGTTGCCGCGAGCTACGGCTCGGCAAGCCACACGCACAGCCCCAAGGGCGAAGCGTGTCCGGCGTAGCTGAGCGCAGCGAAGCGTAGACGGACTGGCGCGGTATTCGTGAAGCGAAGGAAGGTTGTCGCGCCGAAGCCCAAAGGGCGAAGGCGAGCCCGCATCCGCAAGCTACGGCTCGGCAAGCCACCGCCACTCGTTTCCAGCGCCATATTTTTTAACTCTCGCCGGTCCGTCCGGGTGCGACCGGCTCAACGCTGCAAGGAAGCAACTTGGCTGCGTCGATAAAGCGGAGTTCCCAACCGGAATTTCGTTCGCGAAACGGATCGCCTGCGCGATTGTTCCGCCCAAAGCAGGCAAGCCGGAGCGATCCAGCAAGACGGGTTGCGTGGTGCAAATCCGCCGAGAGTCACGTAATAATATCGACCGATGATTTCGCCTCGGCGTGCTCAATCTGTTCGGCAGCTTCAATGCTCTGTTGGTCGGTCTTGATCGTGGATGCGCTGGCTTTGGAAATTTCGTCCGCGACGAGCCGGACTTCTGCGTGACTAACCGCAATGTGGGCCGGGTAGGTAGGGGCGATGGTACTCATGGTTCCCTCCTTGCATGATTAAACGTTGCAGGGATTCATTCACGGTTTGTTAAGAGGTTAGGTTAATGGCCAAACCGCCGGACGCATCGGAAGACATTCCGACGCTGCCCCGGATGTTCGATCACCATGGACTTTTCAAACCCCGAGGGTCCGTGGCATCGGTTCGCTGATCCGCTTTTTGCGGTGGCTAACTCGCGCCCCATCCCATCCACTCACGCAGCAGGCTGGCGACAGCATCCGGTTTCTCGATGGGAGGCAGGTGGCCACAGTCCGGAATAATGTGGAGATGGGCACCGCGTATGCCGTCCCTGATCGCCTCCGACAGCGCCGGGGGCGTCATCACATCCTGCGCCCCGACCATAACGATGGTGGGAGCCTCGATGGTTGGCAGAATCTGGCGTTGATCGGCTCTCTTCATGACGGCTTCATTTTGACGCGCGTAGGCTTTGGCACCTACCCGCACCGACATTTCGACCAAGGCGTTGCGCACTTCGACAGAAGCGGCGGGGTGAACAAGGTATTTCAGGCTTCCAATAGCCAGCGCCTCGAAATCATCGCTCGACAATACCGCGGCATTGGCACTACGCCGCTGAGACGTCTGCTCCGGCGTGTCAGGACGTGGGTTGGTATCCAGAAGCGCAAGTCGCACCACGCGTCCCGGATCAGATCGCATGATTTCAAGGGCCACCATCCCGCCCATGGACACACCCGCGAGCGAGAAGCGCCGAGGGGCCTGGCGCAAGATACGCTCGGCCATGGCGGGCAAACTATCATCCGACAAGGTGTCGCCGACCGCACACTCGGCCGAAGAACCGAGAGCCCTCATCGTCGGTTGCCACACCGCAAAGTCGCTGCCGAGCCCCGGTATCAAAACCAAAGGTACCATATACAGTCTCCAGAAATGTGACCGGGGAAGCGTGCGATGCGACCCAGTTGGCCGCCTCTTTCATATCAGGCCACGCCTGCCATGTCGCCCATGTGCGCCGCTCTGGCCATAGAGGGATGGATGTAATAATCATTTCTGGCCGGCCCGCGGCAATACGATCCTGAACTCGGTAAACTGCCCAGTGCCGTCTCGACATCGATACTGCCGCCGTGTTGTTTGACGATGATGTCATGGCTCATCGACAAGCCGGGCCCGGTACCTCGCCGGCCGGCTTGGTGGTGAAGAATGGATCGAACACCTAACCGCGTCAGGGGAAAACCAGCGACATGACTGCCACGGCCGTTCGACGCGCCGACTTCCTGATGGCGCTGGCCTATGCCACCGACCTCGCCACCGGTCATTCGCGGGATTTTGCGCTTCGGTCCTGCGTGCTGGCGATGCGGTTCGCCGACGTTGCGCGCCTCGACGAGCCCGTGCGCCGCAGCGTCTATCATCAGGCGCTGCTGCGCTATATCGGATGCAACGCCGACACCCATCTGCTGGCCGCGGCGCTGGGCGACGAGATCACCTTTCGCCGCGAGCTGCATCACATCGACATGGGCAACCGGGCGGAATTCGTCGCGGTCTTCGTCCGGGCCATCACCCGGAAACTGCCCGACGCCTCGCCCGAACAACTGGCGGAGGCGGTGGCGCGCAGCCTTGCCGAGGCGCCGCAGGTCAGTGTCCCGATCCTGGCCGGGCACTGCGAGGTCGCGCAACGGATCGCCGAGCGCATCGGACTGCCGGCGGAGATCCGCGAAAATCTCGGCCAGATCTACGAGCGCTGGGACGGCAAGGGATTGCCACGCGGGCTTTCCGGCAACGCGGTGAAGTTTCCGGTCCGGCTGGTGACGCTGGCGCAGGATGCCATCGCGCTGAACGACGCCCATGGCTTTGATACCATGATGGCCATGATCGCGAAGCGATCCGGCGGCGGCTATGAGCCCGAACTGACCGATCTGTTCCTCAAGCACGGCGAACAGCTGATGGCGGGCCTCGACGGTCCGGTCGATCGAGAGACCATCCTGGCGCTGGAGCCGCTGCCGCACGCGCTGCTCGACGAGAGCGGCTGCGACGAAGCTTATCTGGCCATCGCCGACATGATCGACATGCGGATGCCGTTGACGTTCGGTCATTCGCGCGCGGTCGCCTCCCTTGCCGAAGCAGCCGCCAGGCGGATGGGACTTCCGGCGTCCGAAATTCGCGACGTGCGCCGGGCGGCCTACACCCACGACATCGGCGAGCTGGCCGTTCCGGTCTCGACCTGGATGCGCCCCGGCGCCCTGACCGAACGCGAGACCGACGCCGCGCGGCTGCATCCCTACCATGGCGAACGCGCGCTGGCGTCGCTCGGCGGCGACGGCAAGGCGGTTGCGGCTCTGGTGCTGCGCCATCACGAGCGGCTCGACGGCAGCGGCTATCATCGCTACGCCAAGGCGCCCGACCTTTCGGCGCCCGCCCGCATTCTCGCCGCAGCCGAAACCTTTCAGACCGCACGGGAGGCGCGGCCCTACCGGCCCGCCATGAGCGATGCGGCCGCGGCTGCAAAACTGCGTGCCACCGTGCGGGACGGAAAGCTCTGCCCCGACGCGGTCGAGGCCGTGCTCGCCAGCGCCGGCCAGGGCGCGCGCCGGGAAACCGCCGGACGCCCGTCGGGACTGACGCCGCGCGAAATCGAGGTGCTGCGGCTGATTGCGGCCGGTCATACCGCCAAGGAAGCCGCCCTCAAACTCAATATCTCGCCAAAGACCGCCGACAACCACATCCAGAGCCTGTATTCCAAGATCGGCGTCACCACGCGGGCCGCCGCTGCGCTCTACGCCCTCGAGCGCGGCCTGGCGCAAAACTTCACGTCATAGGGAATTCACCCCATGTGCGCCCGGCTCGCTGCCGGCATCCTCCTCCCATGAGCCGGGCCTTTTCGGTGCCGGCGGTGACGGAGGAGAATGCCAATGACGGAACAGTCCATCAGGGTCGGAGTCATCGCGGACCAGACCGGTCCGCTGTCGGCCATGGGTGTCGCCAATGCCAATGTCGCCCGGATGCTGGTCGACGACGTCAACGGCCGGGGCGGCTTGCTGGGCCGAAAGCTCGAGCTGTATCTCGAGGACGGCGCCACCATCGACAGCGTCGCGGAAGCCAAGGCAACCAAGCTGGTCCAGCACGACAATGTCGACGTGATCTTCGGCGGCATCTTCAGTTCGACGCGGCAGGCCATCAAGGGTCCCGCGGTAGTCAAGGGCAGAAAACTCTACATCTATCCGGAGCAATATGAAGGTCAGGAATCCGACCCGCTGATCTTCTGCACCGGCCCGGTGCCGGCGCAGCAGGTCGATCCCCTGATCCCGTGGTTGATGCAGCACACCGGCGCAAAAAAGTTCTATCTGCCGTCGGCAGACTACATCTGGCCGCACACCCTGAACCGGAAAGTCCGCGAGGTGGTCACGGCTAACGGCGGCTCGATCGTCGGCGAAGAGTACTTTCCGCTCGATCAGATGGACTACGGCGAGACCATCGAGAAGATCATGGCAAGCGGCGCCGAGGTCGTGTTCAACACCACGGTGCCGCCGGGCGTCGTCCCGTTCCTGGAACAGCTCTGCGACGCCGGCTTCCAGAAGCGGGGCGGACAACTGGTCTGCACGTATTTCGACGAAAACCTGCTGCGGCTGCTGCCGGCCGCCCACGTCGAGGGCCTCTACAGCTGCCTCGACTATTACCAGACGGTCGACGATCCCTTCAGCACAAAACTACTCGCGCAGTACAACGCGCGCTTTCCGGGCGCCGAGCAATTCACCGGCGGCAGCGCCTGTTCGGGCCTGTACCGCGGTTTCAGGCTGTGGGAGGCGGCCGTGAAGGAGGCGGGCACGCTCAGGCAGGACGACGTCGTCCAGGCGCTCGACCACGCACGGATCGCCGAGGGACCGGGCGGTCCCGCCGAAATGGTGCCGGGCCAGCATCACGTTCGCATGAACATGTACATCGGCCAGGCCTGCAACGGCGGCTTCAGGATCGTCAAAAGCCTGGGAGCAATCGACCCCAACGAGCGCGTGCTGGGAGCGGCGCGGCCGGACAAGGTCGCCGCCATCTGAACCGCAACGCAAATGCGGCGACTTGCGCGATCCGGATCAGCTTCCGGATCGAGCGCCGCGTGCGACACGACTGAGCGAAGGGACCGACCGATGCTACCGAAATCCGAACCCGCCCTTTTCCTGATTGCGGATATCTCGGGCTACACCAGTTACCTCGCAGGCGTCGAACTCGACCACGCCCAGGACATCATCGCCGACCTGATGGGCACGGTGGTGAAGTGCCTTCGACCGCCGTTCAGGCTCGCCAAATTCGAGGGGGACGCGGCCTTCCTGTGCGCGGCCGGCGACAAATTCGACGGCTCGATGATCCAGGATGCGATCGAATCGGCCTACTTCACCTTCCGCAAGCGGCTGCGCAACATCGAACAGGCCACCTCGTGCCAATGCAAGGCATGCCACGGCATGCAGCAACTCGACCTCAAGTTTGCCGCTCACCACGGCGAATTCATCAGGCAAAGGATGGGTGGACGCGACGAACTCGCAGGAAGCGATGTCATTCTGGTGCATCGCCTGCTGAAGAATACCGTGAAGGACCGGCTTGGCGACCGCGCCTACGCGCTGTTTTCCGATTCCTGCGTCCAGGCCATCGGGATCGATATCGCGGCGCAGAAATTCATCGGCCACCAGGAGAACATCGACGTGATCGGCGCGGTGAACTGCTGGGTGCGCGACCTGGAAGGCGCCTGGAACGAGGAGAAAGACCGGCGGCGAAACCTGGTCACGCGCAGCATGTCCGCACAGGTAATCGAATTCGATATCGCCGCGCCGCGCCCGAAAGTATGGGAATATTTCACGCAGCCGGGCCAGCGGCCGAAATGGCGCGCCGCCGACGAGGTACGCGAGTCCTCCGCCGGCGGACGCCGCGGGATCGGCACCACCAACCACTGCATGCATGGTCCCCACGCCATCATCGAGGAGGTGCTCGACTGGCGCCCGTTCGACTATCTGACGCTCACCACCCTGCTGCCGCTGCCGGATGCCCCCAAGGTGCTGATGACCTACGCCTTCACCGAGACTGCCGACGGCGGCACCCACATCGAGATTCGCGTTGCCCGGCCCAAACCCAAGGACATTGCATTTCTCGCGCATGTCGGCGCCGAATTCGAGAAGACGATTTCAGGCGAAATCGCAGCGCTGCGGCCCCTGCTCGAGCAGGAGCAGGAAACTCCGGCAATCATCGAAGAGCCGACACTGCGGGTAGCGGCGGATCGCTTCCTTACCCAGCCTGTCCACGGAACGTGACATGGCGGCGATGGCTGCAAGCCACCTGGATCATGGAGTGGCAATCGCGGCCGGCGGGGGTCGTCCGGCGCGGAGCCTGTGTTTCCCCGTCTCGTCAACCTGATCCCTGCAGGAATCTCCGGCAAGGCCGGATTGCGAGGTCAGTATCTTGGTCGGTGTGAACGGGCCCACTCGCGGGCATGCAGAATGGGTTCGCGGGGCGGCAGGATCGCGCGCAGCTTTCGCACCGCAGGGAGGATTTCCATCCGCTCGCGCCATCGGCAAAAGGCCGGATATTTCGGGTACATGGCCCTTCCTTCCTCGGTCAAGCTGAACGCAAAGGTGGTCGGCAACAGGAAGAAATCCGCGATCGTGAGTTCCGAACCAAGCAGATAATCCTGGCCGTGACCGAGCTCGCGCTCCACGACCGCAAGCCCCGTTTCAACCTTTGGCAGCGCGTGCGCCACGACCTTTTCGTCGGACGCAATCCCGAGTTCGGGAAACACCAGCCGTTCATGGGTCACGTGGTAGATCATGTAGGGGTAGTAGTAGGAATTGACCGCGCTGATCCACTGGTTCATGCGCGCCCGCGCGCGGACATCCTGCGGTGTCAGCCGCGGCCCGCCAAACGCCTCGTCGACATAGCCGGCGATCGCGCTGGTCTCGTAAATGATCAGGTCGTCGTGCTTGAGGATCGGAACGCGGTTGAACGGATGCAGCGCCAGATGCTCGCGCTGGCCCATCACCGGTTCAAGATCGTGAAAGCCGTACGGCACGTCCTTGTGCGTCAGGATCAACCGCACGATGTTGACAAACGTGCTTCGTGGAAAGCCGTAGACGACAGGTTCCGCCATTTGTTTCTCCTCGGTTTGCGTCGCTATCGCCACAACGGTTTGGCAGCCTCGCAGGGCGCCCTGCGCTGCCCGCGCCCAGCCGCCCGGCTCGACCATCCGCGCCATTGTGGGTGGGCCAGTCCGTAATATGGTTGATGAAGTCGGGCGGGCGGGTGATGCGCCGGAATTGCCGGCAACGAGACGGGGTCAGGGATCAGGGTTGACATCGAGAGGCTCCGGATCGCATGAAATGCGGCACTGGAGCTTCGTAGTAGCGTCAGCGGGCGACGGCCCGCAAAGCATCGTTTCTCTTGCCTGCCCTAGTTTTTTTCATGAAATCGTGCGATGCGCTCACGCCTGCCGCCAGGTCCTGAAAGTCTTCGAGACCGCATCGGAGCTTTGGCAGGGCAGCCTTCCTGCCACGGCGGCCTCTTTACAAGGCTTGGCGGCGTCCGTCACCGAGAGGTCGAATGCCTCATGCTCTACTGCACCGTAACGCTGAAGTGCACGCGGAATTTGCCGTCCACCGCCTGCTGGCGGTAGGAAACCTCGACCACAAAATCATCCGGGCCGACGTAACCCTTGCCGGGCATATACGCAAAGGTGGTGCCGTTGGCGCCGGCAATGCCGTGCTTGGCCCGCTGCACCACGCGATTGCTCAGGAAGGCGATGACCGGCATATTCGGATTGGGCCGGTACGGCCGCTCACAGGCCTGGTCGCGCGAAACGACCATGGACCCTTCATAGACGCAGTTATTGCAGAAACTTCCGGACGTGTTGAATCCCGGACTGGTGCATTCGGCGTGGGCAGCGTCTCCAAGCAGCGTGCCAGCCGTCAAAACGAAAAAATACCAACGTGCTTTTTGCCAATTGCCAAGCATGATCCTGCCCCCCGGCTCGCCCGTGCTGAAACAGCGACAGCATATCAGAAATGGATAAATCATCGACCGGCCGAATGCCGTGGTCGAAAGAAATAGCGCTCTTGCGCCCTAGCGCATGATCCGGAAAAGTGGATACCGGTTTTCCGAAAAGATCATGCGCAAACAATAATCTAGAGCGCTGTCGCGTTTCAATTCAAAGCGATAGCGCCCTAGGCGCGGCGCAGCAATTCAAAACGACGGTGTTCGGCGCGGCGGGCCGGCTCCGGGCATTCGCGGTCATGCCGCGCGGCTTTTCCGGTGGGCGCGGTGCCGGCGAGGCGCGCCAGCGCCCGGACGTAGATGAGATCGTGGCCGGCCATGCTTTCGGCGACGAAACGGTCGAAGGCCTCGACCAGGGCCGGCGTCGCCGCGACGAACGGGCTGTCGCCGCTGGTGACGCGGACCAGTCCCTGGGCTTCCGCTTCCCGCAACAGGCTGCGGACATGGGTGCGCGAGACGCCGAAGCGGGTGCCGAGTTCGGCAAAGGAAAGTTCGAGCGGCGCGGCGTCGCCTCCCGAACCGATCATCTGCATCAGCTTGAGCAGGATCGTCGCGCCGGCATCGCGGCCCAGGAATGTCCTGATGGCCGGATCGCCGGCCATGATGCGCGCGCCGCGCGCGAACAGGCAGGCGGTCTGGAGGCGTTGCGCCAGCTGGAAATCCGGATCGTGTCGCATGATCGCCCCGTAGCCCGGCTCCGAAAACAGGATCTGCAGCGGCAGGTATTGCGAAGCCAGGAAATCCTGGTCATGGGCGATCATCTTCGCGGTCGGGGTCTGGATCCGGGTTCGGCGGTCCTGCGGCGCCGGGCGCTGCTCGAGATAGCCGGTCGCGATCAGCCGCCGCACCAGGTCGTAGACCCGGCGCGGACTGGCGACGCCAAGCCTGACCGTCCACTCGGTGACCAATCGCAGCGTCGGCCAGGTGGCGCGATCGTTGCGGTCGTGGCGCGCGTCAAGGCACATGATGACGATGAACAGCGCCGTGCGTCCGCTCTCCAGCAACAGCCGGCTCAGGAACGGATTATGTTCGTAGATGGCGACGTTGGCGTTGACGAACGCCGCGCGCGCCTGCGGGAAACGCGGATGCGCCAGGATCTCGTCGGCGGAATGGCGCGCCAGGCCCGCGACATTCTTTTGATCCGCTTCCGCCAACAGCACGCCGCTCAGCACGGGACCACCTCCGCCGAGGCCACTCCCGCGCCAAGCCCGATGCTCATCTCCGCAGTCCTCATGAGGCTGCCAGTCTGGCCATCGCGCGGTGGCGGGTAAACGATCCTCAGGTATCAGGGGCAGCGCTGGGCACCGGACCCTCGCGGACCGAAAAAACTCGGCCGGACAATGGGTTGCGTCGGACGACGCGACGCAACAAAGCTGCTGTCCCGGTCTGATACTGAGGTATAGTCGAACCAATGAAACATCTGCTCACAGCGCGGCGGGCACGCCGCGCATGAAGATCCTGGTAGTCGACGATCACGTGCTGATCCGCGACGCCCTGCGCGGCGTGTTTGCGGAATTGCGGGCCGATGCGACGGTGCTGGAAGCCTCCGACGGCGCGCAGGCGCTGCGGTTGGCCGCCGACAATGCCGACCTCGATCTCGTGGTGATTGATCTCGGCCTGCCGGACCGCGACGGCTTCAGCCTGCTCGCCGAACTGCGCCAGCGTGATGCGCTGCTGCCGATCGTGGTGCTGTCGGCGCTCAACGATCGCGACAGCGTGATGCGGGCGCTCGATCTCGGCGCGCTTGGCTTCATCCCGAAGAACGGCCGGCGCGAAATCATGCTGAATGCGCTGCAGATCGTCATGGCCGGCGGCATGTACATTCCGCCGGAGGCGCTGGCGCCAAAAGATGCGGTGGCACCGGTCGCCGCGCCGCAACCCGCGCGCGTTCCCGACGATCTCCATTTGAGCGAACGGCAGATCGAGGTGCTGAGCCTGATGATGCGCGGCAACAGCAACAAGGCGATCTGCCGCGCGCTCAAGCTGGCCGAACCGACGGTGAAATACCACGTCACGGCCATCCTCAAGGCCTTGAACGTGACCAACCGCACCGAAGCCGTGATGACGGTACTGGGCCGCGGCTGGGAACTGCCACCGGTCGCCACCGATGCCGCGCCGACCCGCCGGCTATAAATCGGCGCCGACGACGTTCCGATTCTTCAGCAACTGGTTGAGCATCAACCGCAGCTTCATCGGCGGCACCGGCTTGTGCAGCAGTTGAAAGCCCGAGGCCTTCGCCGCGAGCAACAGCGCCGACGAGGTGTCGCCGCTCATTAGGAATGCGGGCACCAACTGGCCAAAGCGGTCGCGCAGCCGCGCGATCGCCTGGTCGCCGGTGATGCCGTCCGCCAGTTGATAATCGGAGATGACGATGTCCGGGACGAGCTGCTCCGCCGCGAGGCGATCGAGGGCCTGCTCGCAACTGCTGGCGGTGACGACGCGGCAGCCCCAGCTTGCCAGCAGGCCGCCCAGGCCCTCGAGATTCATGGCGTCGTCGTCGATGATCAGCACGCGCTTGCCTGCCACTGGATCGAGGCTCGACGCCGGCGCGGCGGGCGGCCGCGCCAGCTCGGCCGGGCGCGACACCAGCGGCACGAAGATCGAAAAGCGCGACCCCCTGCCCGGCGTCGACTCGAGCTCTACCCGGTGACCGAGCAGGCGGCAGAGCCGGTCGACGATGGCGAGCCCGAGGCCGAGGCCGCGCTGGCGGTCCTGGTGCGGCCCCTCGACCTGGCTGAACTCGCCGAAGACGTCGCGTTGCCGGTCCTCCGGTATCCCCGGTCCGGAGTCGCAGACGTCGATGCGCAATTCGCCGCCGCGCCGCCGCGCGCCGATGACAACGCCGCCTGCTGCGGCAAAGCGCACCGCGTTCGACACCAGGTTTTGCAGGATCCGCTCCAGCAGGATGATGTCGCTGCGCACGAACAGGCTCGACGGCACCACGCGCAGCGACAGGCCGCGCGCGCGCGCCGCGGCGGCAAACGTCGCGTCCATCCGCGCCAGCAGGTGCTGCAGCGGAAATTCCGTCACGTCGGGGACCAGTACCCCGGCGTCGAGCTTGGAAATGTCGAGAAGGGCCGCGAACAGCTCGTTCATGTTGACCACGGCGCCGTCGATGCGCTCGACCAGCCGGCGGCCCTCGCTCGACGGCACATGTCCACGCAACTGCCCGACGAACAGCCCCAGCGCATGCAGCGGCTGGCGAAGGTCGTGGCTCGCCACCGCGATGAAGCGGGATTTGGCGAGATTTGCCAGTTCGAGCTCGCGGGTGCGCTCGTCGACCTTGCCTTCGAGCGTGGCATAGGACTCCTGAAGCTGCGTCGCCATGCTGTTGAACTGGGCGCCGAGGATTTCGAACTCGTCGCCGGATTTGATCGACAGCCGCTGGGTGAGATCGCCGCTGCCGATCCGCGCGGAGCCTGCGACCAGCGCCCGGATCGGCACCACCATCCGGCGCGCCAGCAACAGGCCGGCCAGCGACGCCAGGATCAATGCCGCGATCAGCACGAAGCCGGTGCGCAGCAGCGCCGCGTGCAGCGGCGCCAACGCCTCGTCGACCGGCGTCTCGACCAACACCCGCCAGCCGAGCGGCGCGATCACGGCATAGCCGGCCAGCACCGGCGCGCCGTTGATATCCGTGGTCTGGTCGTCGGATGGCACCGCCGGCTTGCCTGACAGCGCGGCGCGCACCTGGCGCAGTTTCGAGAAATCGGCGCGGCTCAGCACCATGGTCATGTCGGAATGGGCGATCAGCCGGCCGCTGGAATCGACCACATAGGCGCGGCCGGCACGGCCGAGATTGAGCTGCGCCATCACGTCCTGGATGAACTTCAGATTGACCGAGACGACGCTGACCCCGGCCTCGCGGCGCACGCCGGCCAGCGACAGCGTCATGTAAGGCTCGGAGCCGACCCGGAAATCCACCGGCCCGTAATAGACCTTGTCGGAGACCGCCTTGACGAAGGCCGGGTCCTTCGACCGGTCGGCGAGACTGCCGGCGACCTCAGGCGCAAACCGCGACACCCGCAACCGCTCGCGGCCCGACCCGTCGATCTTGGCGAACTCCATGATCGGCGGCTCCTGGTGCAGCAGCCGCGCCACGTCGAAGCGCCAGTCGTCGAGGTCGCTGTCGTCCCACGCCATGTTGGCGATCCAGCCGAGCTGGCCTTCGATCCCGGTGACGAACTGCCCGATCTTGGCGGCGGCCGCATCGGCCTGGCCCTGCTGGATCCGGATGCTCATCGCGGTGTAGTCGCGGATCGAGAACCGCAGTTGAAAGAGATCGTTGCAGAGAAGCGCGAGGCAGACCACGGTGACGAAGAACGCGACGTATTTCAGGAACAGCCGGCCGCGAACCCGGCGCTCACCTGTCTGGTTGCCGGCGGCGGCCCTGCGCCGCAACCAGCTCACTCGATCACCTCGTCGGCACGCGACAGCGTGATGCGCGACAGGGTCAGGCCAAGCAACTTGGCGGTCTTCAGGTTGATGACGAAGCGGAACTTGGTCGGCCGCAACACCGGCAGTTCGGCCGGATTCTCGCCCTTGAGAATACGGCCGGTATAGATGCCGACCTGGCGATACTGGTCGAGTTCGTCCGGACCGTAGCTCATCAAGCCGCCGGCCAGCGCGTTCGCACGCTCGAAATAGATGGCGGGCATCCCAAGCCGTGCGGCGTGGGCGGCGAGCTCGGCCCGGCGATTGAGAAACAGCGTGGCGGGCGTGACCAGCAGCGCATCGGCGGGCTTGCCGGCAACGCCGGCAAACGCCGCTTCGATCTCGGCATCGGTTGAGGCATAGAGCACCACGGTCTGCCGACCGCTTTCGCCGGCGAGCTTTTGCGCCTGCTCGACGGTGGAAGACGCGAACGCGCTGTTCGGATTGATCAGCACGGCAATGCGCATCGCCGCCGGCACGGCCTCCACCAGCAGCTCGAACCGCTTGGCCAACAGCTCGTGGTTCATCGAGGCGACGCCGGTGACGTTGCCGCCCGGCCGGCTGAAGCTCGACACGATGCCGAGCCGGACCGGATCGCCCGCGGTGCTGAACACGATCGGAATCGTCTTGGTCGCGGCCTTGGCGTCGACCGCCGCCGGCACGCTGCCCGGCGTGGCGATGACGGCGACGCGGCGGCTGACCAGGTCGGCGACGAGATCGTGCAGGCGTGCCAGCTCGTTCTGGGCCCAGCGATACTCGATGGTGACGTTGCGGCCCTCGACAAAGCCGCTCTCGGCGAGCCCGTCGCGGAACGCCTGCACGGCGGCGACGCCAACCTCCGGTGTACCGGCGGTGACATATCCAACCACCGGTATCGGCGAGGGCTGCGAACGCGCGGCCAGCGGCCACGCCAGCATGCCGCCGAAACCCGCCATGAATGCGCGCCGCCTCATTCGATCAACTAATCTCCGGTTCCGGCAAGCGCGGGAACTTACGTGCAACGGTGAGCGAGGACGATACCACGCTTCGATGACGCGCCGAAACCCGGGCGCGCGCACGGAGCGCGTGCGCGTGATGGCGGGGTTTTCGCGCAGGCTGCCTTACGAAAGATCACAACGCCTCAACCGGAGGCTCAGGCCGCCAGCGGCTTGAACTTCAGCGACGCCTTCGGGTGCCACCAGCGGCCGCCAATCACGACGCCTTCGGACACGATCTTGCGATCGCCGATCAGGTGCTCGCCGACCACGTCGACATAATCGAACTGGCCCTGCTGGACCGAAATCAACGTGGCGTCGCCGACGCTGCCCGGCTTGAGGCTGCCGAGCTCGGGGCGCCGCAGCGCCATCGCCGCATTGACCGTCGAGGTCGCGATCACGTCGGCAAGCGGCATGCCCATGCAGAGGAATTTCGACAGCGTGGTCACCTGGTCGAAGGCCGGGCCGTTGATACACAACAGATGCACGTCCGACGAGATGGTGTCCGGGTAGAAGCCGTTGGCGAGCATCTGCCGCGCGGTCTTGAACGCGAACGAGCCCTTGCCGTGGCCGATGTCGAACAGCACGCCGCGCTGGCGTGCATCCAGCACCACCTTTTTTATCGTGCCCTGGGCGGTGGCGGCCGTATTGGGAAACGGCCGGAACGCATGGGTCAGCACGTCGCCCGGACGCAGCCGCGCGACCACCTCCTCGTAGCTCGGCGGCGGATGGTCGATATGCGCCATCAGCGGCATGCCGACCTGCTCGGCGACCTCGAGCGCGATATCGAGCGGCACGATCCCCGAGGTGCCCGAGGAATTGCGGCCGACCCGCACCTTGATGCCGACGACGAGGTCGCGGTTCTCGTCCGCCACTCTGACGGCCTCGACCGGATTTATCAGGCGCAGCTCTTCGCTCTCGCCGACCATCACCCGGTCCGAGAAGCCGAAGATGCCGGCATGCGAGACGTGCAGATAGGCCAGGATGCGGACCTGGCTCGGCTCGATGACATGCTTGCGGAAGCCGGCGAAATTGCCCGGGCCGGCGCTGCCGGTGTCGATCGCCGTGGTGACGCCGGAGGTGCGGCAGAATTCCTCGGCGTCGATGCCGAGCGAGGTGCCGCCCCAATAGACATGGGTATGCAGATCGATCAGCCCCGGGGTGACGATATATCCCGCCACGTCGCGCACTTCGGTTGACGGATCGGCCTTGAGGGCGCTGCCGACCGCGGCCACCTTGCCGCCGGCAAAAGCGACATCGGCCACGGCATCGAGCTTCTGGGACGGGTCGATCACCCGACCGCCGCGCAGCACCAGATCGAAAGGCATGAATGTTCTCCGGGAACAAGGACAAGGAAACGGTGGAAACGTTCCTTGCGCAGTAGCATGCCACGGGCGGCGCATGAAGGGTGCGCCGTGCAGATCCACCCGTGCAGCGCGGCATGGAAAAGCAGCGGAATTGCCGATAGGCTCGGCAATCCTCAGTGAGAGAGCCCATGACCGAAGCCGTGACGACCTTAGCCCCCTGCGGCGCAATCGACGCGGTGGTGAATATCTGGACCGCCGAAGCGCTGGCCGGGCGGCCGGATCGCAAGGAGTTTTACACCGGCAAGGTCAAGATGGACCAGGCCGACTTCGCCGCCGGGGTTTCGCTGGAGGACATGCTGGCACGGATGGACGCCGCGGGCATCGAGCGCGCCATGCTGGTCGCGGCCAAGGTCGGCCCGGCCGATCACCGCGCCTGCTACCACGTGCCGTACAGGCTGGTTCATGACGCCGTGCAGAAATATCCTGATCGATTCATGGGCCTTGCCGGGATCGATCCGACCGAAGGCATGCGCGGCGTGCGCGAACTGGAACGCGCCGTGCGCGAATACGGTTTTGTCGGCGCCCATCTCTATCCGCACTGGTTCGAACTGGCGCCGGACCACGCCCGCTACTATCCGTTCTATGCCAAGTGCGTCGAGCTCGACATTCCGATCCAGCTCCAGGTCGGACAATCCCTGATCTACGACAAGAGCTTTCCGCGCCGCAGCGTCGGCCGGCCGATCACGCTGGATTCGGTGGCCTGCGATTTTCCCGAGCTGAAACTGATCGGCATCCATATCGGCATTCCCTGGCATGAGGAAATGATCGCCATGGCGTGGAAGCACCAGAATGTCTTCATCGGCTCGGACGCCCATGCGCCGGCCTACTGGCCCGAGGCCTTCGTCAAGTACATCAACAGCTACGGCCAGGACAAAGTGATCTTCGGCACTGATTTTCCAGTGCTCGAATTCGGCAAGACCATGCAGCAGATCGATGCGCTCAATTTGCGGCCGATCCCGAAGCGCAAGCTGCTGCGCGACAACGTGCTGCGCATCTACGGCCTGGACGCAAAATGAACCTCGCCGAGGCGCTGGAGATTCACGCACGCGCGACACCGGATCGCGCCGCGGTGATCCATGGCGGGCACAGCATCAGCCACGGCGAATTCGCCGCGCAAGTGCGGACGATGGCCGCAGCCCTCGTCGCCGAAGGTTTTGAGCCCGGCGTGCTGGTCGGCGTCTGCCTCAAGGACACGTCGCAGCATCTGGTCTTGATCTACGCGCTGGCGCGGATCGGGGCGGTGATGCTGCCGATGGACTGGCGCTGGACCGATGGCGAAAAGCGCCGGCTGGTGCAGCATTTCCAGCCCGCTGCCCTGTTCGAGGAAGACGACGCGCCCGCGCTCGACGACGCCCCGCAGCGCCGCATCGGCACGCTGCGGATCGGCGACGGCGATGCGGCGGCTGGCGCCATCGCAACCGGCAGCGAGCTGCCGTTGCTGCTGTCGCTGTCGTCGGGAACCACCGGCCGCCCGAAGGGGCCGCGCATCACGCACCAGCAGATGCTGCGGCGGTTCTGGACCCACTGGATCAATCTTGGATTAAACTCCAACGATCGCTACCTCTCGGCGACGCCGCTGTTCTTCGGCGCCGGCCGCACCTTCGCCATGTCGGTATTGTTCTCGGGCGGCACGGTGGTGCTGTTCCCGCCGCCGTTCCAGCCCGAAGCGCTTTGCGCCGAGATCGAACGCGCGAAAGCCACCAGCCTGTTCCTGGTGCCGGCGCAACTGCGCAAGCTGCTCGAATTGCCAGTGCATCAAGTCGCGCCGATGCGCCGGTTGAGCCTGCTGCTGTCCAGCGGCTCGCCGCTCGATCCGGCCGAGCGGCACGCCATCCGCGAACGGCTGTGCGGCAACTTCATCGAATATTACGCCTCGACAGAAGGCGGCGGCATCTCGATCTCCAACGCCGAAACCCAGGCGCTGCACGACTCCTCCGTCGGGAGGCCTGTTTTTGCCGTCGAGGTCGAGGTCGTCGATGACAACGACGCCGTGCTGCCGCCGGGTCGGGTCGGCCGGCTGCGCTACCGCGGACCGGCGGTGGCGACAGGCTATTTCATCGACGACGATTCAGCCGAGACCGCGTTCAAGGACGGCTGGTTCTATCCGGGCGATCTCGCCGAGATCAACGCGCAGGGCTACATCTTCCTGCGCGGCCGGGCCAAGGACATGATCCTGCGCGGCGGCATCAACATCTATCCGGCCGAGGTGGAGGCGATCCTGCGCAGCCATCCCGCGGTGATCGAGGCCGCCGCGGTCGGCCGCCCCTCGCCCACCATGGGCGAAGAAGTCGCCGCCTTCGTCACGCTGCGGTCGCCGGCCGGAGAAGGCGAACTGATCGCCTGGTGCAAGACGCAACTGGCCCCCTACAAGGTGCCGCGCGAAATTTTCGCCATCGACGAACTGCCGAAGAACAGTTCCGGCAAGGTGCTGAAGAACGAGCTGGTGGCGAGGCTCAGATAGAATTGAAGCCGAATTTCGTCGCGCACAAACCCTCAACGTCATTGCGAGCGAAGCGAAGCACTCCAGAAAGCAACAAGGAAGACTGGATTGCTTCGTCGCTTCGCTCCTCGCAATGACGGAGTGAGTCAGCGATTGGTCAGCGCGTCGAGTCCCAGAATGCGGATGGCGTTCTCGCCGAGCAGGCCGTCGAGCGCTTCCGCCGGCAGGTCGAGTTCGCGAACTTCCTTCAGCGACTGGGTGATGGTCTGCACCGGCCAGTCGGTGCCCCACATCACCTTCTTCATGCCGTCGATGTTGAGGAAGCCGCGCTGGGCGATGAAGTCGACAAAATTCTTCGACCAGGTCGAGGGCGGATGGGCGTCCGCAATGATGTAGATATTCTCGTAGCCGATCGCCGCCGAGGTCATCTCGTAGTCCATCGGCACGCCGATATGCAGGCCGATCAGGGTCAGCTCGGGAAAGTCGAACGCCACGTCCTCGAGCCAGACCGGCGGCGCGCACAGTTTGGCGCCGGAACGCGGCGACTGCCGCCCGACCTGCAGCGTGATCGGCACGCCGAGTTCGCAGCACTTGGCGTAGATCGGCCAGTAGGTGCGGTCGTTGATCGGCACCCCGAACCAGTGCGGATAGACGTGCACGCCCTTGAAGCCGAGGCTCTTCACCGCGTATTCGATGTAGCGCAGCGTATCCATGCCGCCGAGCGGATTGATGCCGCACCAGCCGAAGAACCGGCCGGGATATTTCTGCAGCACCGGGTAGACCTCGTCGACATGGGTGGCGAGCAGTTCGCCGCGCACGCCGTTCTGCACCACGTTGGCGATCACCCCGGTCATCGCCACGCCGTTCTTGTCCATCTCGGCGATGCAGGCTTCCGGATCGAGCGCCCGCGCCGAGGCCTTGTCGATGCCGAGCACGTCATAGAGCTTGAGCTGCGTATGCGGCTTGAAGTTGGCGCTGATATCGATGATGCGTCCCATCGGCCGGTCTCCGTTCTTTCTTCTCCCTCCCCCTTGTGGGGAGGGTGGCCAGCCGAAGGCTGGTCGGGTGGGGTAGCCACAATAAAGGTTTCCGTTGTGGCTACCCCCACCCCGGCCTCCGCTTCGCCATAGCCGATGCAAAGCATCGGCGTCCTTCTAAGGGCGGCGGCCTGAAGGCCGCCTATGCGACCCTCCCCACAAGGGGGAGGGATAACTTGCCGTCATTATCCGGATTTGGTCTCCTTAACGACCGACTGGTGCCACGGGGTGACATAGCGGCGCAGCAGCACGACAAAGAAATACAGCACGAGGCCGAGCACGGTCAGAAGCAGGATCACGGCGAACATGCCGGTGACGTCGAAGGCATTCAGCGTGGCGACGGCCATGTAGCCGAGACCCTGGCTGCCGCCGAGATATTCGCCGACGATGGCGCCGATGGTCGCCAGCACGATGCCGACCTCCATGCCGGTGAGGATGAACGGCAGCGCGCTTGGCAGCTCGAGCTCGCGGAACGTGTTCCAGCCGCCCGCATTCAGCGCCAGCATGACGTCGCGCTGCCCGGTCTCGACCGATTTGATGCCGAGGATGGTGTTGGTCATGATCGGGAAGAAGGCGATCACCGCCGCCAGCACCACCTTCGAGGTCATGCCGAAGCCGAACCAGACGATGAACAGCGGGATCAGCGCCACCTTGGGCATCACCTGCAGGCCGACGATCAAGGGATTGAGCGTCTGCTCCAGCCAACGGATCTTTCCCAGCAGTCCGCCGAGCACGATGCCGACCACGACGGCGATGGCAAAACCCGCCACGGTCTCGAACAGCGTGGTCCAGATATGCCACAACGTCTTCGGCTCCTGCAGCAGCTGCACGAGCGAATTCCAGACCTTTGCCGGCGCCGGCAGGATCAGCGGCGACACCTTGAAGAGACTGACATAGCCATCCCAGACCAGCACGATGGCGACCAGCAGCAGGGGCGTGGCAATCCAGCTTGCGTAGCGCTTCATTCTACGAGCTCCGGAAATGCCCTTTCCCCGTCATTGCGAGGAGCTCTTATGCGACGAAGCAATCCAGCTCTTCCTCGTGGCCTCTGGATTGCTTCGCTTCGCTCGCAATGACGTTGAGGGGTCTGTGCATTGTAACTCTCTACGCAAACGTGTCGAGGCGGTGCCGCAGCGCCACCTCGATTTTCTGGAATGGTTCGGTCGACTGCACGTAGATGTCGCGGGGCCGTGCCATCGGCACCGGCACCAGCGTGTCCATTCGGCCCGGACGCGGCGACAGCAGCAGCACCCGGTCGCCGAGATACACCGCCTCGCGGATCGAATGGGTGACCAGCACGATGGTGCAGCCGCTTTCCAGCCAGATCCGTTGCAGCTCCAGGTTCATCTGGTCGCGGGTCATGGCATCGAGCGCGCCGAACGGCTCGTCCATCAACAGGATCTGCGGCCGGCAGCAGAGCGCCCGGGCGATGGCGGCGCGCTGGCGCATGCCGCCGGACAGTTCGCGCGGCCAGCGGGTCTCGAAACCCTTGATCCGGACCAGCTCGCACAGCTCGCGGGCGCGTGCCAGCCGCTCGGCCTTGCCGACGCCGCGCAGCTTGAGCGGCAGCGCGATGTTTTCCTCGATGCTCATCCACGGAAACAGATTTGCGTCCTGGAACACGACGCCGAGTTCCTGCATCACCGCATCGTTGCGCGTCTCGCCATGCCACAGCGGCACGCCGCCGATCTCGACCTTGCCGCCGGTCGGCTTCTGCAGCCCGGCAATGATCCGCAGCAGCGTGGTCTTGCCGCAGCCGCTTGGTCCGAGCAGCACCAGGAATTCGCCCATGGCGATATCGAGGTCGACATTGGTGAGCGCCAGCACATCCTGATCGGGCGTGCGAAAACGCTGCTCGATGTTCTCAAGCCGGATCTTGGCGGGCTGCGGCAACGGATCCGCCTGTCGTTGCGGATCAGACATAAGGTTTTCCCTGCAGCAGCGCGCCGGCCGCATCGCACGAGGTCAGCCGGGCGAAGCCAAACGCCATCGCCGCGATCGAGGCGCGATGCCGCGGCTCGTCGAAATCGGCGCAGGCATCCTCGACGACAAAGGTTTCATAGTCGCGCTGGCCGAGGTCGCGCACCGTACTTTCGACGCACATCGAGGTGGTGACGCCCGCCACCAGCACTCTCTGATATCCGCCGGCGCGCAACACGGCTTCGAGCGAGGTGGCGTAGAGCGCCGAATAGCGTGGCTTGTCGATGACGATGTCGCGCGGATCGGTTTCAACCAGTGCCGACAACGCCTCATCGCCGCTGCCGCCGCGCAGCGCACCGATGCGGGCGAGGTTCGGCCGGATGGTCCGGATCAATTCACCGCCGTCGGAATAATCAGGGCGAAACACCATGCGGCTCCATGCCACCTTTGCGCCGATCGCCCGCGCCTTGACAGCGAGATCGTTGCAGCGGCCCGCCGCCCGCGCCATGTGGCTGATGTCGCGATCCTGCCGCGCCATCGAACCATCCGTGTCGCAAAACGATTTCTGCAGGTCGATCAGCAGCAGCAGCGCACCTGCGCCGGGCGGGTTCATGCGAAGGCGAGCGCGCGGGCCGAATCGTCGTAGAAATTCAGATCCGCGGTGCCCTCGATGAGGCCGGCCTTGACCATCAGGTCCCGCGTCGCCTTCCACTTCATCGGATCCGATTTCAGTTTGTCGGCATAGGACGCCTCGTAATAGGCGACGCTGTCGCGCAGCACCTGCAGGCCCTTGTCGGGACGCTTGGCTTCGAAGATGTCGTATTTGGCGGCCATCGAGGCGGCGATCGGCGCGAAATCCGTGGTCGCCTTGAGAACGCCGATGCACTCGTACACCGAGGCGAGGAATTTCGCGATCAGCTCGCGGTTCTTTTCCAGACCCGCCCGTGAGGTCATGTAGACTTGGCCCGGGCACGGCGCGACGTCGTCGGTCGACCACGCCACGATCGGTTGCTTGTCGACCTTGAGCTGTTGGGCGGTGTCCTGGGTGGCGATGAACCCGGCGATCCGGCCCTGCTTGATGAACTCGAACGCGGCCGGGGCATTGCCGACCACCTCGCGCTTGACGTCGGCCTTGGCCATGCCGCGGGCGGTCAGCATCATGTCCAGAATGTTCTCGGTGGCGCCGGAGGCCGAAACGATGCCAATGGTCTTGCCGGCCATATCGGCGGGCGCCTTGATCGGCGCCTGTTCGGAAGAGATGGCGAAGAACAGGTCGCGCTGGACGATTTCGGCCACCGCGACGATGGAGGGGTCTTTTGCATACGCCTTGATCAGGTCGGTGCCACCGGTGCGTGAGATCAGGGCATTGCCGGCCGTCACCTGCTGCACCGCCATCGACGAGCCGCGGCCGCCTTCGATGGTGACGTCGAGGCCGTGTCTGGCGAAAATGCCGCCGGTCTGGCTGTACATGGTCTCGACGAAAGCGATCAGGTAACCGAACGGCGTCAGATAGGTGATTTTGGCCAGCGCCTGCGCCCGCGCCGGGCCGGTCAATCCTGGCATGGCGAGGCCCAAGGCCAGAGCCTGCGCTCCGACCATGAGCTGTCGGCGGTCGAGGTGGAAATCGCGCATGGCTTGCCTCATTGGTCTTTTGGAGTTTTGTCGTGCTGGCCCGGCCATCATGGTTATCTTGCATGGGCTTCAAGGACAAGATCGCGACGCCGGCCGCGGATTGTTCCGCCGTCGGCATTCCTGCCACCTTAGATAGATGCCCCGCGGTCGCTATCGGGACGGATACTGCAGCGCCTTGATGGCGCCGCGCAGCTCGGCGAGGCCCTTCAGCCGCCCGATCGCCGAATAGCCGGGATTGGTGCGCTTGTTCAGGTCGTCGAGCATGCGATGACCGTGATCCGGGCGGAAGGTGATTTTGGCATCCGGCTCGCGGGTGTTGTCCTCGGCCAACAGCGCGGCCAAGACCGCGATCATGTCGACATCGCCGTCGAGGTGGTCGGCCTCATGGAACGATCCATCGGCTTCGCGGCGGGTGGCGCGCAGATGCGCGAAGTGAATGCGCGGCGCGAATTTTTTGGCCATCGCCGGCAGGTCGTTGGCCGGCGCGACGCCGAGGCTGCCGGTGCAATAGCACATGCCGTTCGCCGCCGAGGGCACCGCGTCGAACAGCGCCTGGTAATCCGCCGCGGTGGAGGCGATGCGCGGCAGGCCGAACAGCGGCCGCGGCGGATCGTCCGGATGCAGCGTCAGCCTGACACCGAGCGCTTCGGCCCGAGGCGCGACGGCTTCAAGGAATTGCACCAGATGCATGCGCAGCTTTGTCGCATCGATGCCCCGGTAGGCCGCGAGGCGGCCGCGGAACGCTTCGAGATCGAGCGCATCGGTAGTGCCGCCGGGCAGGCCGGCGGCAATGGTGCGCGTCAGCGCTGCGATATCGGCCTCCGACATGGCGTCGAGCGCGGCCCGGGCCTTGGTCTTCTCGGCCTCGCTATACGCCGACGGCGCATTCGGCCGCCTGAGAATGTAGAGATCGAAGGCGGCAAAGCGATGCTGGTCGAAGCGCAGCGCGGTGGCGCCGGTCGGCAGCGCCCAGTCGAGATCGGTCCGGGTCCAGTCGACGATGGGCATGAAGTTGTAGCAGACCACCTTGATGCTGCTGCCTGCCACCGCCTCGAGACTGGCAATCCAGGCCTCGATGGATTTTTTGGCACCGCCGCCGAGCCGCTTGACGTCGTCAGGCACCGGGATGCTTTCCACCACGCTCCAGGTGAGCGCGCTGCGGCCGCCCGGCGCAGTGTCGATCAGCGCCTTGCGCGCCGCCACCTCGGCGCCGCTCCACGCCTCGCCCGGCGGGACATGATGCAGCGCGTGCACCACGTCGGTGGCGCCGGCCTGCCGGATGTCTTCGAGACTGACCGGGTCGTCGGGTCCAAACCATCGCCAGGCCTGACGCATCGTGTTCACCTCTGTTGGCTCGGGGCTGATGGCGGTGGCTGCTCTTTCTTATCCCTCCCCCTTGTGGGGAGGGTGGCCAGCCGAAGGCTGGTCGGGTGGGGGTAGCCACAACGGAAACCGTGCTTGTGGTTACCCCCACCCCGGCCTCCGCTTCGCTCGGCCGACCCTCCCCACAAGGGGGAGGGATCACTCACCGTCTCACATTCAACAACGCACTCCAACTTGAAATCCGATCGCCGCCACCTCACTTCCGGCTCACCCGCCAGATCGTGCCGCTGCCGTCTTCCGAGACCAGCAGCGCGCCGTCGTGCGCCACCGCGACGCCGACCGGGCGGCCCCACACGCCCCTGTCGTCGACGACGAAGCCGGTGACGAAATCCTCGTAGGCGCCGGTCGGCACGCCGTCCTTCAGGCGGATCCGGATCACCTTGTAGCCGGTGCGGCTGGAGCGATTCCAGGAGCCGTGCTCGGCGGCAAAGCCGTCGCCGCTGTACTCGGCAGGAAACATCTTGCCGGTGTAGAAGGTCAGCCCCAGCGAGGCCGAGTGGGCCTGGATCAGCACGTCGGGAACGGTGACCTTGCCCTTGAGGTCGGGCCGCGCGCCGGCATGGCGCGGGTCCTCGTTGTCGCCGAGGTAGTACCACGGCCAGCCGTAGAAGGCGCCCTCGCGCACCCGCGTGACATAGTCGGGCACCAGGTTGTCGCCGAGGCCATCGCGCTCGTTGGTCGAGCACCAGACGTCGCCGCTCGACGGATGCACCGCCAGGCCGACGCAATTGCGGATGCCGGTGGCGAAAATGGTCTTGTTCCTGCCGTCGGGATCGAACGCCAGCACAACGGCGCGGTCGGTCTCGGCGCCGAAGCTGGCGCCGAGCGGAGCTTGCGCAATCGCCGCCGCCGCACCCGGGCGTTCGCCCTCGGCGACGTTGCTCTGCGAGCCGACCGAGACGAACATCCGCTTGTCGTCCCGGGAAAAGCCGATGTCGCGGGTCGAATGGCCGTAGCTGTGGGGAATATTGGCGACGATGGGTTCCGGCGCCGCCGCGGCCTTGCTGTCGCCCGGGCGATAGGCAAAGCGCACCACGGAATTGGTATTGGCGACATAGACCCATTTCGGCTCGCCTGACGCGGGGAAGAAGGCGATGCCGAACGGCTTGTTGAGGCCGGAGGCAAACACCTCGTTGACCGAAGGTTTTGCCGCGCCGTCCGCCGCCCGCAACACCCGGATCCGGCCGGCGCTGGTTTCGGCAACAAAAATGTCGCCGTTCGGCGCGACGCGGAGCGTGCGCGGTCCCGACAGCCCCTCGGCGAACAGCGCCACCGCAAAGCCGTCCGGCACCTGGGGCATCGCATCGGCCGGACGCGGCGCGATCCGCGGCGGGTTTCCCGCCGATGGCGTGGCGCCGGGCCTGGGCAGATCCTTAGGCGTGATCTCGCGCACCACGCCCGGCTTGTTGGTGCGCCAGTCGCCGAAGGCATCCTGTCCCTGCAAGGCCGCCTGCTGCGCCGAGGCCCCTGCCTGGGCGAGGCCCAGCAGAGCCATCGCGATCGTCCATCCCAAACTAGCCCGCCCCTGTCGTTCCATCACTGCCTCATCTTTTTTGGAATTTTCATGTCCGCGACGGCCTGAGCTTAACCGGTTCGACGCCGATATGTTCGTCGTTCGCCGTGGATCACGCAAATTCGATTGGCGCGCGCAAAAATGCTACAACCTGATTTTCGTGTTGTCGCCCATCCAACCCAGGAGCCAGCATGACCCATACCTCAGCAAGCCCGACCAGTTCGACAGCAGCATGGGACGGCTGGCCGTTATGGCCATTCGGACTGCTCGACCGCAACGCACCGGCGCCCTCGCTTCGCTTCGACCAGCCGATCAATCCCGGCTGGACCTTCGGCAACCTGATCAGCGTCACCGAGCAGAACTCGAAAGCGCCCGACACCGAGCGCGACATCGTGGCGGCGCACAGTTACGGCCGCCAGCTCGGCCGCCTGATGGATGCCGTCGCCGGGCTGATCGCGGAATTGCCCGAGACCAGCCGGCAGGCGCCTGCATTCGACGAGTTGCTCACGCTTCGCGACAAGATCGACAAGATCAAGTCCCGCGCCGCGGCGCGGCGGCTCGACCGCTTCGCGGCCGATCTCGCCGAACTGAAAAGCAGCGATGCGGCCGAATACCGGCGCGTGGCGGCAGAGTTGCAGGCGACGCTGGCGGAAGGCAAGGACGCGTCGCCATAACGGACTTCGCGCTTTTGCTGCAGGCCTTTCAACGTCATTGCGAGCGAAGCGAAGCAATCCAGCAGCAACAAGCAAGAACTGGATTGCTTCGCTTCGCTCGCAATGACGGAGCTAATGTCGCGTAAAGACCTTCGCGTCACACTCGCGGGCGACGCGCCGGCCTTGAGGCTGCGCGCTCCCGCTTACACCAGAAACACCGTCGATCCGGTGGTCTTTCGCGCGGCAAGATCGGCGTGGGCTTTGGCCGCGTCCTTCAGCGGATAGGTCTGGTGGATCTCGATCTTGACCGCGCCCGACAGCACCACGTCGAACAGCTCCTTGGCCATGGCAACCAGCGCTTCGCGCTTGGCGGCATAGGTAAAGAGCGTCGGGCGGGTGACGTACAGCGAGCCCTTCGCGGACAACATGCCGAGATTGAAGGGTTCGACGTTGCCGGAAGATTGTCCGAACAGCACGGCGAAGCCCAGCGGCGCCAGGCAGTCGAGCGATTTCAGGAACGTGTCCTTGCCGACCGAATCGTACACCACAGGCACCTTCTTGCCGCCGGTGATCTCGTCGACGCGTTTCACGAAATCCTCTTTTCCGTAGAGGATGGTGTGGGCGCAACCATGGGCCTTGGCGAGCTTGGCCTTCTCTTCATTGCCGACGGTGCCGATCACGGTGACACCGAGATGCTTGGCCCACTGGCTGAGGATCAGGCCGACGCCGCCGGCCGCGGCATGCAGCAGGATGGTGTCACCCGACTTGACCCGGTAGGTCTGCCGGATCAAATACTGCGCCGTGAGGCCCTTGAGCATCATCGCCGCGGCGGTCTTGTCGTCGATGCCGTCGGGCAGCTTGAGCAGGCGGTCGGCGGGGATCAGCCGCGCCTCGGAATAGGCGCCGGCCGGCGCGTTGCCATAGGCGACCCGGTCGCCCGGCTTGAGATCGGTGACGCCGGGGCCGACTTCCTCGACCACGCCCGCCGCCTCGCCGCCGAGAAAGGCCGGCAAGGAGGCCGGCGGATACAGGCCGGAGCGGTTGTAGATGTCGACGAAGTTCAGTCCGACCGCGGTGTGGCGGATCCGCGCCTCGCCCTGACCGGGCTTGCCGAGCGGGACCTCTTCCCAGACCAGCACCTCGGGGCCGCCGATCTTGTGATAGCGAATAGCGTGAGTCATGGCATGTTCCTCAAAACGGCTGTTGATTGCTGCTCTTGATGCCGCGGCGGCGTTCTAGCGCATTTTGCAGCGGCGATACATCGACTTTCACGGGCAGGAGCGCGGACCGGATTTGGGCCACCGCCCATGCTATGCCTGCCGGTCGATCCGGAGTAGCATCCAGGGCGTCCCGTTACGCGAGACAGAGATCATGGCCGAATCCGCATCCCCCTCGCCGCGCCCGATCGCCGAGATCGCGAGCTATCACGCCCATATTTATTATGAGCCTGCGACGCGCCCTGCCGCCGAGCGGCTGCGCGAATGGATCGGCGAGCGGTTTTCGGTGCGCCTCGGCCGCTGGCACGACGCCAAAGTCGGCCCGCACGATCGCTCGATGTACCAGGTCGCGTTCGCGAAAGAGGTTTTTCCGACGCTGGTGCCGTGGCTGATGCTCAACCATCGGGGCTTGAGCATCCTGATCCACCCCAACACCACCAACCCGCGGCGCGACCACACCGTCGATCCGTTCTGGATCGGCACGGCGCTGCCGATCCACGACGAGATGCTGCCGGAAGACGCCGAGGCCGAGGAGGCGCTGGAGCCGAATACGGCGCCGAGTGTGGCGGTGTAGCGGTTGGCGTGGCCCCGGCCGGCGGCTACGCCTAAAGCCTCGGCGTCCGGTATCATTATCGACTTTCCTAAGTTCATCCGGGGGATTAGGCTGAAACGAAGGGCTTTATCGCTGGCGCATGTCCCGGCGAAGCATGCCCTCGGACTTGATCCGAGGGTGGATCCGGTTCGCCGACAAGGACATGCGCCAAAAGTAGACTCTACGGCGCTGCGCGAAATCAGCGATTTACGACAAAGAAAAACCAAGGGGAGGACGGTATGAAACGGCGTGAATTCCTGAAAACGGCGGGCGCGGGGCTAACCGCGTCAACCGCTATTGCTGCACCGGCCATCGCGCAGTCGATGCCCGAACTGAAATGGCGCTGCACCACAAGCTGGCCGAAGTCGCTTGATGTTCCGTTCAGTGCCTCCGAGACGATTTCGAAATACGTGGCGGAAGCCACCGACAATAAATTCCAGATCCAGGCCTTCGCCGGTGGCGAGATCGTTCCTGCCCTGCAGGCGCTCGATGCGGTGAGCAACGCCACCGTCGAGATGTGTCACACCGCGGCCTATTACTTCATCGGCAAGGACCCGACCTTCGCGCTCTATTGCTCGGTTCCGTTCGGGCTGAATTCGCGCCAGCAGAACGCCTGGTTCCAGGATCATGGCGGCCAGGACATGCTCAATGATTTCGGCAAGAAGTTCAAATTGTACGGCATCTCCGGCGGCAACACCGGGACCCAGATGGGCGGCTGGTTCCGCAAGGAGATCAACGGCGTCGAGGACCTCAACGGCCTGAAGATGCGGATCGGCGGATGGGCGGGCAAGACCCTCGCCAAACTTGGCACCATCCCGCAGCAGATCGCCGGTGGCGACATCTATCCGGCGCTGGAAAAGGGCACCATCGACGCAACCGAATGGGTCGGCCCCTACGATGACGAGAAGCTCGGTTTCTACAAGATCGCCAAGTACTATTATTATCCCGGCTGGTGGGAGGGCGGCACGGCGCTGCACTTCTTCATCAATTCGGAAAAGTGGGACGCATTGCCGAAGGCCTACAAGGCCCTGCTCACGGTGGCCTGCGGCTATGCCAACCTGGATGTTCAGGCACGCTATGACGCGCGCAATCCACAGGCACTCAAGCGCCTCGTTGCCAACGGCACCCAGCTGCGTCCGTTCAGCCAGGGGATCATGGAAGCCTGCCTGAAGGCGTCGAACGAGGTCAACGCCGAGACCTCCGCATCCAACGCCGACTTCAAGAAGATCCTCGAGGCGCAGACGGAATTCCGCAACGACCTGAATCTCTGGTGGCAGGTCGCGGAATACTCCTATGAAAGCTTCATGATCCGCACGCGCACGAAAGGCTGATCAGGGCTTTGCCCGGCCGACGACAGCACGCTGGGGTCAGTGATTTCTGACCGCGAAGGGATGCGGAACTTTCACTGGTCGCGTTAATGCGTGGATGGGGTAAACCTCAGCCCGGGCGGCCGCGCTTGCGTGGCCGCCCCTGCCAGCCTCTCTCCGCCAGGCGCCTTGACCACGGCCCTGGAATTGTTCGATATTCGAACGGATGTCCGATTTTCTCTCTCGTGCAATCTTGCTCGGCGCGGTGTCAGCCGCCGGCGTGCCGCGGCGGCGGCCATGACGGCCCCGGCACCGGCGCCCGGCGACGGTCACGACAAGGAGTTCATGACCACGCTGGCCAAGGGCCTCGCCGTGCTCGGCGCCTTCGGCAAGGACCGCCCGGCGATGACGCTGTCGGACGCCGCGCAGGTCGCGGGCCTGTCGCGCGCCACCGCGCGGCGGGTGCTGCGCACCCTAGCCACGCTGGGCTATGTGGCGCAGGACGGCCGCGCCTTCGCACTGACGCCGCGGGTGCTCGAACTCGGCTTCGCTTATCTCTCGGGGCAGGACTGGATCGACCGTGCGCTGCCGATGATGAAGGAGCTGGGCGAACAGCTCGGCGAGTCCTGCTCCGGCGCAATCCTGCAGGGTACCGAGATCGTCTATGTGGCGCGGCTGCCGGCGCGGCGCATCATGTCGACGGCGCTGACGGTGGGCAGCCGGCTGCCGGCGTTTCACACCGCGCTCGGCCGCGCCCAGCTCGGCTATCTCGATGACGCCGAAATCTGGCGGCGGCTGCGCGCCACACCGCTGCAATCCTATACGCCCTACACCATCACCGACCTGCAGGCCCTGTTCGACCGGGTCCGCGCCGACCGCGACCAGGGATTTTCCATCGTCGACGAAGAGCTCGAACAGGGCCTGCGCGCCATCGCGGTGGCGGTGCAGGACCGCACCGGCCAGGCGGTCGGCGCCATTAATCTGTCGGCCCACGCCACCCGCACCACCCGCAACGAGATGCGAGAGAAGTTTCTTGCCCGAGCTTAAGCGCATCGCGCAGCGGATCTCGCAGGCTGTGTAGCCGCGACATAACAGCCGTCATTGCGAGGAGCGGAGCGACGAAGCAATCCAGTTCTTTCTTGTTGCTCTTGCTTTCTGGACTGCTTCGCTTCGCTCGCAATGACGGACTTACGTTCTTCCAATCCACTCCGCACACAGCCCCGCCTTGCCAGCCCAAGCCGAAGACTTTATCGTTCCGGTTCGCTTTCCGCACAGAGGTTCGCATATCGAACAAACCCGTGCGGACGCCCCATGTGGTGGATTTCACGGGAGGTCAGGATGGCAAAGAAGACGACGGCAAAGCAGGCCAGCGCAAAACCCGCCGGCGCCAAGACAACCGCGACGAAAAGTAACGGCGACGGCGCGGCGTTCGCGCGGCGGCCGGAAAACATCGGCAAGATGGACGTCAAGCGGCCGCAGAACGGCGCTGAGTACCTGGAGTCGCTGCGCGACGGCCGCGTCGTCTTCATCTATGGCGAACGCGTCGACGACGTCACCACCCATCCGGCGTTTCGCAACACCGCGCGGATGGTGGCGCGGCTCTACGACGGCCTGCATGATCCGAAGCGCAAGCACAAACTGCTGCTGCCGACCGACACCGGCAATGGCGGCATGACGCATGCGTTCTTCAAGGCGCCGAAGAGCGGCGCCGATCTTCTCGCCGGCCGCGACGCCATCGCCGAATGGGCGCGCATGACCTATGGCTGGATGGGCCGCTCGCCGGATTACAAAGCGGCGTTTCTCGCCACGCTCGGCGCCAACGTCAATTTCTACGATCCCTACCAGGACAATGCCCGGCGCTGGTACAAATTCAGCCAGGAGCGGGTGCCGTTCATCAACCACGCCATCATCCACCCGCCGATCGATCGCGACCGGCCGCCGAACGAGGTTTCCGACGTCTGCTGCCACGTCGAGAAGGAAACCGACGCCGGTCTGGTCATCTCCGGCGCCAAGGTGGTCGCGACCGGCTCGGTGTTGACCAACTACACCTTCGTCGCCCACCACGGCCTGATCCCGGTGCAGGACAAGAAGTTCGCCGCGGTGTTCATGCTGCCGACCAATTCGCCCGGCGTGAAATTCATCTGCCGCACCTCCTACGAGATGAGCTCGACGGCAATGGGCAGCCCGTTCGACTATCCGCTGTCGAGCCGGCTCGACGAGAACGACGCGGTGTTCATCATGGACAAGGTGCTGGTGCCCTGGGAGAACGTGTTCGTCTATGGCGATATCGAGAAGGCCAACAACTTCTTTCCGCGCACCGGCTTTCTACCGCGCTTCGTCGTGCACGGCTGCACCCGCCTTGCGGTGAAGCTCGACTTCATCGCCGGATTGCTGCTCAAGGCCACCGAGGCCGCCGGCACCAAGGACTATCGCGGCGTGCAGGCCAATGTCGGCGAGGTGATCGCCTGGCGCAACCTGTTCTGGGGACTGTCGGACGCCATGGTGCGCGACCCGAAACCCTGGATCGGGGACTATGTGCTGCCCAACATGGATCCCGGCAACGCCTACCAGATCATCGCCACCATGGCCTATACGCGGGTGAAACACCTGATCGAGCAGACCGTGGCCTCGGGGCTGATCTACCTCAACAGCCATGCGCTCGATTTCAAGAATCCGGAAATCCGCCCCTACCTCGACCAGTACCTGCGCGGCTCCAACGGCTACAAGGCCGAAGAGCGGGTCAAACTGCTAAAACTGTTGTGGGACTGCCTCGCCACCGAGTTCGGCGGCCGGCACGAACTCTACGAAATCAACTACGGCGGCTCGACCGAAGAAATCCGCCGCTACTGCCTGTTCGGCGCGCAAGCCTCGGGCAATGCCGACCGCTTCAAGGGCTTTGCCGAGGAGTGCATGGCTGAATACGACCTCGACGGCTGGAAAGTGCCGGACCTCAGCGATCCGGGGGAGCTGAGTTATCATGTGATGCGGAAGGGGTGACGCCAACGCCGTCATTGCGAGGAGCTAAGCGACGAAGCAATCCAGTTCTTGCTTGTTGCCTCTGGATTGCTTCGCTGCGCTCGCAATGACGGGTGCAGCGCGACGGCCCAAAACGCGGCGCCGTTCACCCGGATTGACAACACGCCAGCGAAGCGTTGGACTCAACTTCGTCATCGGACAGCGCGGGAGCGGCCCATGGGCTACGAAGCGACCAACTTTGCGAAAAAATTCAACCTGTTCGACGAGCAGTGGCAGCCGAAGGTCATCGCCGAAATGAACGACTACCAGTTCAAGGTGGTCAAGCTCGAGGGCGACTTCATCTGGCACGACCACAAGGACACGGACGAGACCTTCATCGTCCTGGAGGGCATGCTGCGGATCGATTTTCGCGATGGCGCGAACGATGTCTGGATCTAGCAGCCATCGGGCTGGATAGCGGGATTAGCGGGCAGCCATCATGGATCTGGAAATCTTCACGCTGCGGGAGCGGCCCGAGCTTCGGCCGCAGGTATTCGCTGCCGAGCTGCAATCGGTCTGGCCGGAATTCATGATGCATGACGCGACGGCAGAGCTTTACTTTGCGCCGTCGATCTTCGATTCCTACCTCGACTTTGCCTTCGCCGGCGTCGCCGGGGGCAAGGTGGTCGCCCGGGCGTTCAGCGTGCCCTTCGCCTTCAACATCGGCGGCCGCACCGAACTCCCCGATGGCGGCTGGGACGAGGTGATCCGCTGGGCCCACGACGATCGGCTGGCGGGACGCGCGCCGAATGCGCTCAGCGCGCTGGAAATCTGCCTGCTCCCCGAAGTCCGCGGCGGCGGCAATTCGCGCGCGTTTCTCGATGCCATGAAAGCCTGCGCCAAGGCCCGCGGCTTTGCTGAATTGGTCGCGCCGGTGCGGCCGAACCAGAAGCATCTGCATCCGTTCATGCCGATGGCCGATTACGTCAAGACGCTGCGCGCCGACGGCTTGCCGACCGACTCCTGGCTGCGAACCCACCTTGGTGCCGGGGCAAAAATCGTGAAGATCGCGCCCTGTTCCATGACCGTTGTCGGCAGCATCGCCGATTGGTCGGGCTGGACCGGAATGTCGTTCGACCGGTCGGGTGAGGTCGCGGTGGCCGGCGCGCTCGCGCCGGTCATGGTCTCACGCGAACGGGATTGCGCGGTTTACGTCGAGCCCAATGTATGGGTTCGGTATTCGTTTTGACGACCAGTCATCATCGTCTTTATTCCCCGACGGGAAATTCCACCATCGCCTCGCCGGTGGCGACCTTCTCGTCGCTCTGGTTGCGCACCAGCACGTCGATCAGCACCCAGCGCGATTTCGCCGTGACCTGCTTCGACTTGACGATGCCGCCGGGCCGGATGGTGTCGCCGGGCCGCACCGGCTTGAGCCAGCGGGTTTCGAGGCGGCGGTGAATGGCGCCGGCCGGCATCGCCCAGTCGGTCAGCATGCGCGAGATCAGCCCGAAATTGTTCATGCCATGCATGATGATGCCGCCGAAATTGGTCTTGCCGAAATCGCCTTTCATGTAGTCGTCGTCGAGATGCAGCGGGTTGTAGTCCAGCGAGGCGTCGCAGAACAGCCGGATCGATTCCCGCGATACCAAAAAATCCGACCCGTCGATGACGTCGCCGGCGGTCAGGGCATCGAAGGTCACCGTCATGACACTGGCCTCCTACGCCGGACGAATGGTCTGGCCGCGACCCGAACAGATCACGTCGCCATGCTGGTTGAAGAAGACGTTGTCGTGGACCACGAACAGCCGCTCGCGCCGGATGAACTTGTCGAGCGCGCGGGCCTCAAGCGTGATGGTGTCGCCGGGGCGCGCCGGAATGTTGTAGCTCCACGACTGCCCGGCATTGACGGTCCCCGGGCTGCGCATCCAGTCGTCGGCCGGCGTGCAGGCGAACATCAGCAGAATGTGGATGGAAGGCGGCGCGATCAGGCCGCCGAACGGGCCGGCCTTGGCGGCGGCTTCATCGAGATAGAGCGGATTGGTCTCGCCGACCGCGCGGCAGTACAGCGCGATCGCCTCCTGCGTCAGAATGTAGGGCGAGGTCGGGCGCGGCACGCCGGGAACGATCTCGTCCCACACCTTGCGGAGATTGGCGTGTTTCCAGAAGTCGGTCTCGAACGTCGCTTCCGCGGCTCCCGGCATTGCAACCCCTTCCCCGTTTCGCCGATCTTGAACGTCCACGATCGCTTCGTCAGCAAGAATCTGCAGACATCGCCTTGGGCGGATTTCCGGATGGCGGGAAAAGACCTGACGCGGCAAGACGGCGAACGTCCGGCGCGCTATGCTGCCGCCGGGCCATGCAACGCTGAAGGATTTGGCAACGTGACCATCACCGCCGTCGTCTTCGATGCCTATGGCACGCTCTACGACATCCAGTCGGTGGCCGACATCACCGAGCAGGCCTATCCTGGCTATGGCGGCATCATCACCCAGGTCTGGCGGATCAAGCAGCTCGAATACACCTGGCTGCGCACTCTGATGCGCCGCTACGAGGACTTTTCGGTCATCACCCGCGAGTCGCTGGCCTATACGCTGCGCACCCTGGGGCTGAAGCACGATCCGGCCGCCTTCGCGCGGATCATGGACAAGTACCTCCATCTCGATCCCTATCCCGATGCATTGGCGACGCTGGCGGCCCTCAAGGACCGCAAGCTGGCGATCCTGTCCAACGGCAGCACCGACATGCTGCAGGCGCTGGTGAAAAATACCGGGCTCGACAAGTTGCTCGACGTCACCATCAGCATCGACGCGACAAAGATGTTCAAGCCGAGCCCGGAGGCCTATGCGCTGGTCGAAGCCCGTCTCGGCGTCAAGCCGGGCGAAGTTTTGTTCGTATCGTCGAACCCGTTCGACGTCAGCGGCGCCAGGGCGTTCGGCTTCCGGGTGGCGTGGATCGAGAGGGTCACCGCCGAGGCGATGGCCAGCGCGTGCAAGAGCAGCGATCTGGTGCCGCCGCTGACCATGTTCAAGGCGATCCGCACCCAGATGGATGAACTGGGCTTTCAGCCCGACCACCGCATCGCCGCGCTGTCCGAATTGCCGAAGGTCTTGCGCGAGCTGGACTGAATCCGGATCTCGCCAGGGCGTATATTGTTAAACGCTGATGCGATGCCCGCTTTCGGGGGAATAGCGGAAAACATTTGCTGGCATTGAGCTTTTCCGGTTTTGACTTTAGTCAGACCTCGGTGCATGGCCGACAGTGGGCGCAACATGCCGCGTAGCAGTAAGACCGGCGAGAGCAATCGCGGCAAACGCCGCACCACCGAAGAAGGTGCTTTGAGGCCCCAGTGTATCCCAAAGGGCTCCAGCGAGAAGGCTCGCGACAAGCAGCGCCAGTCCGCTGAAGAGATTGAAAAATCCGTAGGCCGTACCGCGTAGTTCCGGCGGTGCCGTATCAGCGACAAGGGTAGCCAGCAATCCTTGCGTGAACCCCATGTGCAATCCCCATAACACCACACCGATGGCAACGCCCGAGAGCCCCTTCGTGAATGCCAGGACAAGGTCTGCGGCAACGAGGAGGCCGAAGCCCACGCCGAGAATGCTAATGCGATTGGCGCGGTCTGACAGCGCTCCGGCGGGGTACGCTGCAAGCGCATAAGCTACATTCATCAGCACCAGAACCATCGGCACGAGCATCACCGGCATGCCGACGGCCTGCGCACGAAGAACGAGGAATGCTTCGCTAAAGCGAGCAATCGAGAAAATGACCGCTATCCCAACAACCCACCAGTAAGCCGGGCCGAGGCGCTTCAGTTCAGCGAGGCTGAAAGGCGACCGAACTTTCCGCATCCCGACCGGGCGTTCCGGTTCCTCAACGGCAAAGAGTAGCAGTCCGACGGCCAAAAAAGCGGGAACTACGGCTGCCCAGAACACCGTCTGAAAACTATTGGCCGTAAGCCACATCAGCCCAATGGCAAGCAATGGGCCGAGGAAGGCTCCCACGGTATCAAGCGATTGCCGTAATCCGAAGCTTGCGCCACGCAGGTGCGCAGGTGCGAGGTCCGCTACCAAAGCATCCCGAGGAGCTCCTCGGATGCCTTTTCCGACACGATCAATGAAGCGCGCCGCCACTAGCCAGCTTACGGACGCTGCAAGCGGGAATATCGGCTTGGTGAATGCCGCTAATCCATAGCCGATGAGAGTGAGCACCTTGCGCCTCCCCCACCAGTCCGAGAGCGCGCCCGAAAACACCTTCGTGATTGACGCGGTGGCTTCGGCTACGCCCTCGATAAGCCCGACGGTGAGCATCGACGCGCCCAACACCGTGACGAGGTAGATCGGGAGCAGGGCGTGAATGATCTCGGAAGAGGTGTCCATCAGCAACGAAACGAATCCGAGCGCCCAAATAGCCCGAGGTATCTCGCGGAGCCGGGAAACCCGGGTTTTCATATTGTCGTTTTGCACAAAAGCAGCTTATCGACGGCGGGGCACAAAACAAACACAACGATTTCCGGTTTTGGGACCCAAAGCGGACATGCAGATCGCTACTCCAGCGGCATGTTGGCGAGGCCAAGCAGCGCCGGCGAGTCCTCCAGGATCAGCAGCGTCGGAATCTTGCCGAGGTAGCTGTTGAACCGTCCCTTGCTTTCGAAGCGCGTGCGGAAGCCGGATCTGGCAAACGCCTCCTTGAAGCGCAGCAGGATGCCGCCGGCGATGTAGATTCCCCCGGTCGCCCCGAGCGTCAGCGCCAGGTCGCCGGCCACGGTTCCGAGCATGGCGCAGAAGTGGTCGAACGCCTTGACGCACAACGGGTCGGTAGCCGCCATGGCACGGTCGGTGACATCGGCCGGCGACAGCCGCGACGGCGTCACGCCCTTTATCGCGCACAGCGCTTCATAAAGATTGACCAGGCCCGCGCCGGACAGCACCCGCTCGGCCGAGACATGGTCGAACCGGGAGCGCAGCACCGCAACGATGGCGTCTTCCTCCGCGGTCAGGGTCGGCACCGTGACATGGCCGCCCTCGCCGGCCCATGGCAGCCACCGATCGCCATCCGGCACCAGACCGCCGACGCCGAGACCGGTGCCGGGGCCGATGACACCTACGACGCCTTTGGCCTGCGGCCAGGATGGGCCGACGGTAAAGAGACCCTGGGCCGGCAGATAGGGCACCGCCATCGCCGCCGCGGCAAAATCGTTGACCACCTTCAGCGTCGAGAGCCCGAGGCTTTGCTTGAGTTCGGAAATCGAAAACCGCCAGTTCAAATTGGTCAGCGCAACGATGTCGCCGACGACAGGCCCCGCCACATCCAGCGCCGCCTCGACCGGACGCCTGGCCGCCGGCAGCGCCTTCAGGTAGTCGGTCAGGGCGTCGTGCAGCGATGGATACTTCTTGACCTCGACATGCCGCACTTCCCCGTACTGGCCGTTCTCCGCCACCGCGAAACGGGCGTTGGTTCCGCCGATATCCCCGATGACACGCAAACTGCTCACTGGGTGCTCCCGCGCAAATCCGCTTGCCTACTTCCGAGGTGGGTGACAACGATGCCGCAAAACGAGCCCGAATACATCAACCGGAGGCGCGCACCATGGTTCTGCAACCGACCAGAAAAGTTTTGGGCGCGCTCCTGACAGTGACAATCTTTGCGGCATTGGGCAATGGCGCGATGGCGGAAGTTCGCAAGGCCGCACGCGGCGCCGTCACGATTGAATACGCCATCGACGGCAGCGGGCCCGTGGTGCTGATGATCCCCTCGCTGGGCCGGCCGGCCGGCGACTTTGACGGACTGGCATCGAGGCTAGTGGCGGCCGGCTACACCGCGATCCGGCCGCAGCCGCGCGGCATCGGCGCAAGTTCCGGGCCGATGCAGGGCGTCTCGCTGCGCGATCTCGCGGCCGACGCGCTGAGCGCGGTGCCCGCCGAACTCGGGTCCGATCATTGTCATCGGCCATGCCTTCGGCCAGCGCGTCGGCCGCATGCTGGCCACCGAATATCCCGATCGGGTCCGGACCATGGTGATGCTGGCGGACGGCGGCCTGGCGCCGATGCGCCCCGGCGCCCGCGAAGCCTTGACCGCGGTGTTCGATACCAGTCTTGCCCCCGACAAGCACATGGAGATGGTGCGGTTCGCGTTCTTCGCCGCCGGCAACGACGCCACCGTGTGGCGCGACGGCTGGTATCCCAAGGTGGCCGCCATGCAATCGGAATCGCTGAAGGCGCAGAAGACCGAGGAATGGTGGGGCGCCGGCCGAGCCGCAATGCTGGTGGTGCAGGCACTGCAGGACGTGGTGGCGCCGCCCGAGAACGCCAAACTGATCCTTGCGGAGTTCGGCAACCGGGTCACGGTGCGCGAGGTCGACGGCGCCGGACACGCCATGCTGCCGGAGCGCCCCGACCAGATCGCGAAAATCGTGCTGGATTACCTGGCCGGCACCGGCAAGTGACCGCGCCTCCCCCAAACAGGGGATGATTTAATGGGCGAACCGGCCAATCATTGCGCTCCATCAAATCACATAAAGTTCAACGAGATTCCCTTTTAATAAAACTGGCCGGTGTTTTGCATATTGGGGCGCATGTGAACTGTGTCACACGGCCGAACCTGATTCTGTCCTAGCTTGCATCATTGCCGAGAGTCGCGACCGATCGCCCTTTTCTCGCGATCAAGTTGTAATTTTGAACGAATGGAGATTTCAGATATGCCGACCACGATTGCGCTTGTCAGACCCGTTGCACTGACCCCTGCCCCGAAAATCAATCTGGTGACCTGTTTCGTGCTGGCATGGGCGGTGGCGATGCTGCTGGTGGGGATTTACGCCCACAATGACGTCACGCCATCCGGGCTCGACCCGTTCGAGCTGATGGCGATGTTCTGAAACTCCGGATCGGGAATAAACCGCGCAGGAGTTTCAGCGATGCGCCCCTCCCATCGTCAATTGATGGCGTTGCCGCCCGAAGAACGCGCGCGCTACGAAAAATCGCAGCGCCGCGGATGGCTGCTCTACGCCACGGCCTGGATCGTCCTGATCGTGGCCATTACCGGAAGCCAGTACTTCTTCAAGGCGGCGGACAACCTCGCGGCCAACGACACGGCGCGTTCCTGCCGCTTCGCCTGTTCACGCTGACCGGCAGCATGCTGTTCATGAGACAGCCCCATCGCCATTTTCCGTCCGGCATCCTGGACGGTTCGAAGAACAGGAAAACTTGCCATGCAAGGCTCTGCCGCATTGACTGATCCGCTCCCGGTCGCGCTGCTGCGTCGCGCGCTGGACGAGGTGATCGCCGACCGGCGTTTCCGGGAGCGAAAGTCAGGCTCGGCGATCGAACTCGCCGAACACATCCTGGCCCGCGCCGCCGCCGGCGAGCGCGACATCGAACGCCTCAAGGCGTCGGCGTTCGAGAAGCTGTGCGACTGAGCAGGTTATTTTCCGGCGGTCCGCACGTAATCGGCGATGGCGCCGCGGGTGGTCAGCCAGACGTCGTCGCGTCCGGTCATTTGCCGCGCGATTTCCTCATAGGCCCAGGCGCCGCCCGGCCGGCCGTAACAGTGGCAATGCGCGGTGACGTCGATGATGATGGGCCAGTCGGGCGCCTTCAGCGTATGCGCCAGGTAATCGGTGAAGAGTTCGACGAATTGACGGGGCGTGCGGCCGAACCGCATGGCGTGCGGCAGGTCGTTGATGTCCATGGTGAAGGGAACGGCTAATATCGATCCGTTGTCGAACACCTGCGTATAGGGCATGTCGGCGTCGAGCACGTCGGAGTGATAGCGATAGCCGGCTTCGATCAGTTGCCGCACCGTCGAGGGGCCCGGCGTGCCGCGCGGGCTGATCCAGCCGGTCGGCCTCAACCCTGTGACCTGCTCGAGGATCGCCGTGGTCTTGCGGATGTTCTCCCGGTCGTCCTGCGGCGACAGCGTCGCCGGCACCACGTCCTGGGCATAGGAGTGCGCCACCACCTCGTGGCCCGCCGCGGCGATCGCCTTGACCTGCGCCGGCGCCCGCTCGGCCAGGATGCCGCTGACCATGACCGAGGCCTTATGCCCGGTGCGATCGAGGATCCGCAGCAGCCGCTCGATGCCGTCCTGCTGGCCATAGCGTCCCCACGACAGCGCGTTGGAATCGAACGCACCCGGCGGCAGCGGATTGCCCATTGGGCTCAAGCCCGGCGCCTTGCCGTCCGACCAGGCCTCATAGGCAACGCCAAACACCACCGCCACGTGGCGGCCGCCCGGCCAGCGCAGCGACCTCGAAAAAGGGCGGATCGCCGGCTCGGCATTGGCAGCGTTCATCAGGGATATCTCCGGTTACCGGTGATCGGCTCACCGCGGCTGCGACAGCTATGTCGGCTACTGGCGCCTCGTCAACCCGTTCGTGCCGGGGTAAGCTCCTATTCAAAATTCGCCTAACGGTCGAAACTGAGAGGGGAAACGGCATGATTGCAGAGGCCGACGTGCGCGCGTACCGGCGCGATGGCGTGATCGTGGTGCCGGACGTGCTGGACACCGCAACGCTCAAGCGGGCACGCGCGGTGATCGCCGATCTGGTGGCAGGCTCGGCGAACACGCTCGAACACACCGACGTCTACGATCTCGAGCCGGGCCATACCGCGGAAAGCCCGCGGGTGCGGCGGATCAAGGCGCCGCACAAGGTGGACGCGCTGTTCGACGAGATCGTGCGCGCCCCGGCCGTGCTCGACATCCTCAAAGCCCTGATCGGCCCCGGGCTGCGGCTGCACAATTCCAAGCTCAACATGAAATCGGCGCGCTACGGCTCGCCGGTGGAGTGGCACCAGGACTGGGCGTTCTACCCGCACACCAATGACGACGTTCTCGCCATCGGCGTGCTGCTGGACGACACCGATCTCAGTAACGGTCCCATGCTGGTGACGCCGGGCACCCACACCGGCGAGGTGTTCGACCATCACGGCGAGGACGGCTGTTTCGCCGGCCTGATCGATCCCGACATCATCAAGGATGAGATCGAACGCGCGGTGCCCTGCATCGGCCGCGCCGGCAGCATGTCATTTCACCATGTCCGCGCCCTGCACGGCTCCGCCATGAACACCTCCGACCGCCCGCGCAACCTGTTGCTGTATGAGGTCGCCGCCAGCGACGCCTGGCCGCTGATGGGGGTCAAGGATTTCGACGAGTTCAACAGCCGGCTGTTGTGCGGCGATCCGGTGGTGGCACCGCGCATGACCGCGGTCCCGGTGCGGCTGCCGCTGCCCCCGGCGAGACGCCAGGGATCGATCTACGAGACCCAGTCGGCGGCGAAGAAATCCTATTTTACCCGCGCGGCCTGAACCGTCGAGCCCGGCCGTGAAGGAGCGTTCCAGATGGCGGCGTCCACCAGAATCAAGGTGATGATCTCGAGTCGTTGCAAGGACACGTTTCCAGTTGCCGACAAGAATGGGCTGAAGCTGACCGATCTTCGCCGCAAGCTGCGTGACCAGTTCGAGGGTTTGCGTGTTTTCGGCGAACAGCTCTACGATGTCTGGATCCACGAAACGGCCGCCGAGAATGCCACACTCAATTCATGGGACGAGTGCCTGAAGCAGGCCCGCGACTGCGACATCTTCATAGTGCTCTTCAATGGCAACGCCGGATCGACGGGCGGAGATGGAACCGGGACGGTTGGAATTTGCCTCGCGGAATACAACACCGCTTATTCGCAGGCGCCGGGTAAGGTCTTCATCGTCAACATCTTTGAAAAGGGCGACCGCAAGGGTCCCTCAGGACCCATCGACAAGGAATTCCAGGTACTCATCGACCGCGAAGGAAATCTCGGAAAGATGATTTCTGATCCGGGTACGCTGCAGGACGAGATCGCGCGCACGATCGTCCGCGCCACGGCCAGGATGGCGCAACTGGGGACCCGGGAGGCCAACCGGGGGCGTGGTTACCTCGGCCCGGCGCTGGCCTGGAACAGGCAGAATTATACGCAACGGCAAACCAGCATGATTGCCGCGATGAGGGTTGCGTTGGCGCCGCCGCGCGGTTCGGGCGGGCAGCCAAATGTTTGCACGGCGAAGATCGGTAATACCCCGATCTCTTTCCGTCTTGGCGCCGTACCCGATTCGATGTCCATCGCCGCGGCGCGCGAACTGGTCGGTCAGCCGCATCTGACCGATCACGTTTCGCCCGAATGGCTGAACAAGGTCGATGGTGGCCCGGTGCATGTGATCGCCTGCCACAAGGGAGTTACCGCCACGCAGGCGCAGCGCATGCTCGGATTTCCAAACGCCACCGTGGTGAACGCGCCGTTCGGGATCTATGTTCTCGACAAAGTCCAGGCGATCCAGCTAGTGCTGATCGCCGATTGCTCGGACGCGACGGAGACCCGCTACGGGGTGCAACGCTTCCTGGCCTGGCTCCAGCAGGCCGAACAAGCCGAAGCCCTGGTGTCCTACGCCAAAAAACGGAAGGAACTCGTCACGCTGCTGGCGAAAGACGCCTGAAGCCGGGCGCGGTTCCACATCGCCGCGATCACCGCTTCGGCCGGCGGTCCACCCACGCATCGGCGAATTGCCTATATCCAGACCAACGAATTTCCGGAATCGCAGCCATGATCGACGGCAGGACCAAGCTTATCGCCCACCTCGGCTATCCCACCGAAACGTTCAAGGCGCCGATGATCTACAATCCCTATTTCATCAAGCACGGCATCAACGCCGTGGTGGTGCCGATGGGCTGCAAGGCCGACGATTACGCGGCGTTCCTCAAGCTGGTGTTCAGACTGTCCAACATCCACGGCGCGCTGGTCACCATGCCGCACAAGGTCACCACGGTCGCGCTTTTGGATGAGGTGTCGGTGTCAGGCAAGGTCGCCGGCGCCTGCAACGCGATCCGCCTCGGCGACGGCGGCAAGCTCGTCGGCGACATGTTCGACGGCGAGGGTTTTGTTCGCGGCGTGCGGCGCAAGGGCCGCACCGTCAAGGGTGCGCGCGTCCTGGTGACCGGCAATGGCGGCGTCGGCTCGGCCATCGCTGCCTCGTTCGCCAGAGCGGGCGTCGCCGAACTGGCGCTGTTCGACGCCCACGCCCCCACGATGCAAGGTCTCGCGGAACGGCTGCGGACGCATTATCCGGACCTCAAGGTCAGTACCGGCTCGAACGATCCGGCCGGCTTCGACATGGTCGTCAACGCCACGCCGCTCGGCATGAAGGGCGACGATCCGCTGCCGATGGACGTCGCGCGCATTGAGCCGTCGACCTTCGTCGGCGAAGTGGTGATGAAAGAAGAGATCACGCCGTTCCTGGCCGCGGCGCGGGCGCGGGGCTGCGACTACCAGGTCGGCACCGACATGCTGTTCGAACAGATCCCGGCCTATCTCGAATTCTTCGGGTTTCGCACGGCGACGCCGGATGAACTGCGCAGCGTGGCGCAGATCGCGTACTGAGTGGGGCGGAACCTGTGCCGCCTGAAAACGCTTTCATCCACGTTGAATACAATGGCGGTGGGTTGCTCATAAAATCAGCTTGATCAACCAATGGCCGTGACGTCCTATCGCGGCGCAGGGTCCTTGGGGGGCCACCGGACGTCAGGCCGTCCGCCGTCTCTCATCCACTTGCACACCCCAGTCAGGGTCGCCCCTGACTGGGGCTGCAATGTTTCCGCTTCACTGCGATTATTTCCCCGGCTCTGTCGTCATCCACAGCACCGACTTGGCATCCTTCTGATAGGCCATGCCGTTCGGATAGCTGATCAACTCCATCTGCAGTCCCCACGGCGTGAAGAAATACAGGATCGATTGTCCGGCCGCCGGGCCTTCGTTGATCGGGATCGGTCCCTGCAGGGTCCGCACCCCCTTGGCCTTGAGATAGGCCGCGGCCTTTTCGATGTCGTCGACATAGAGCGCGATGTGATGGCCGCCGATATCGCTGTTCCTGGGAATCTCCCTGGCCTGGTCCGGTGCGCGGTACTGGAACAGCTCGATATTGGAGCCGTAGCCACAGCGCACCATGCTGATTTCATCGATCACCGCGCGCGGATTGACGTTGACCACGTCCTGCATGAACGTGCCCTTGTCGTCGGAGAACGGACCGAACGACATGGCGTGTTCGCAGCCGATCACGTCGGTGAAGAACGCCGTTGCGGCCTTGACGTCGGGCACGGTGATGCCGGTGTGGTCGTGACCGCGCAGGCCGGGGATGGCATCGGCGGACGCCGGAACTGTCGATACCCCGATGGCGACGGCGGTCAACGCGGCGAGCAGATATCCCGATTTGATCATGACAACTCTCCATTGAATGCCACTGATTTGGAATTAGATGCCGTCATTGCGAGGAGCTCTTGCGACGAAACAATCCAGTTCTTGCTCGTTGCTTCTGGATTGCTTCGCTGAGCCTGTCATCGGGCGCGCATTCGCGCGACCCGTTGGCTCGCAATGACGGGGTCAATGCTATCCCGGATTGGCGAGCTGACGCTCGACACCCTTGGGATCGGCGGCGAGTCCGGCGGCAAGGCCGCGCGCCATCTCGCCGACGTAGATTTCCTCCTCGCCGGCCTCGAAACCGTCGAGAATCTCCTTGGCCGCGTCGGCGGGACTCATTTTCGGTATCGGCAGCCCGGCGGTCATCCGGGTGTCCACCGCCCCCGGCAGGGCGGCCGCGACGTGCACGCCCTTGGCGCCGAGTTCGGCGCGCAGGCCCTGGGTCAGGCTGAGGCCGGCGGCCTTCGAGGCGCAGTACGATCCCATCAGCGGCAGGTTCACGCGTGACAGGATGGTCAGCATGTTGAGCACCGCGCCCTTGTTGGCGATCAGGATCGGGGCAAAGGCGCGGGTGACGCGCAGCGGCGCCAGGTAGTTGACCTCGAACTCCTCGCGCGCGATGGCGAGATCCGGCGCCAGCAGGAACGCGGTATTGTGGTTGACGCCGGCATTGTTGATCAGCAGCGTGACATCGGTCGCGGCGGCGGCGGCCTTGCCGACGTCGGCGTCGCTGGTGACGTCCATTTTCAGCGGCACCAGGTGATCGGACGCTTTCAGCGTCGAGATGTCCCGGGCGGCGAGGTAGATCTTTTTGGCGCCGCGCGCGGTGAGCCCGGCAACCAGGGCCTGCGCAATGGCGCCGGTGGCGCCGGTGATGAGGACGGTTGAGTTCTTGATGGTCTTCGTCATGCCGCTGATCCTTGTGTCTGGTTTCCATTCATCTCGCGCGTCCCCTCCAGCCACCCCGGCTCGACATCCGGCAACGGGATGGCGGCGAGCAGTTCGCGGGTGTAGGCATGTTGCGGGCGGGCGAAGATTTCCGCCACCGGTCCGCACTCCACCACCGCGCCATGCTGGAGGATCGCGACATCGTCGCACAACACCCGGATCACCGACAGGTCGTGGCTGACGAAAACCATGGTGAGGCCGAGCGTCGCCTTCAGCTCCTTCAGCAGCAGCAGGATGTGCGCCTGGGTGGAAACATCAAGCCCGGAGACGATCTCGTCGGCCACGATCAGTTCGGGTTCGAGCGCCAGCGCCCGGGCAATCCCGGCGCGCTGGCGCTGGCCGCCGGACAGCTCATGGGGATAGCGGTCGACGAAATTCGCCGGCAGGCCGACCAGATCGAGCAGTGCGGCGGCACGGTCCCTGCCGTCACCGCGGCCCTTGAGCCGGCCAAAGGCCTGAAGCGGTCGAACCAGGGTCAGCCCCAGCCGCAGCCGCGGATTGAGCGAGGATTGCGGATCCTGGAAAATCATCTGGAATCGTGCGCGCAGCGGCCGCAGTTCAGCTTCGCTGAGATTGCCGATCTCCTCGCCGTCGAACTGGATGCGGCCCGAGGTCGGCCGCAACAGCCGCACCATCAGCCGGCCGAGCGTGGTCTTGCCCGAACCGGACTCGCCGACGAGGCCCAGCACCGAACCGCGCGGTACCGCGAGATCGACTCGCCTGACCACCTCGCGCATCGTCCTGCGCGCGAACGGCGACGGGCCGCGCTCCGGATAGGCGAAGCTCAGCTGTCCGGTCCTGAGCAGGATGTTGTCCGTCATGGCGCGCTCACCGCGGGCGACGGCACCAGGCGCAGCCGGTCGAGCCGGTGGGCTTCGGCCCACAGATCGGCGACCAGCGCCGGCGGCACCGGGCGCAGCGCGTCCGCAGGCCGGTCGGCGCGCGGCGTCGCCGCCAGCAGCGCCCGGGTATAGGGATGGCGCGGCCGCGCCAGGATCTCGGCGGTCGCGCCCTCCTCCAGCACACGCCCGGCATGCAGCACCGTCATGCTGGCGCATAATTTGGCGACAACCCCGAGGTCATGGGTGATGAACAGCACCGCGGCGCCATGGCGCCGCCGCAGCCGCTCGACCAGCTGCAGCACCTGGCGCTGCACGGTGACGTCGAGCGCGGTGGTCGGCTCGTCGGCGATCACGAGCGACGGATCGCAGGCAAAGGCCATGGCGATCAGCACCCGCTGCCGCATGCCGCCGGAGAGTTCGTGCGGATAGAGCCCCATTACCCGCTGCGGCTCGCGGATCGCGACCTCGGCCAGCAGCTCGGCGCCGCGTTGCCGCGCCGCTGGCCGCGACAGGCCGAGATGGTGGCGCAGCACGGCTTCGATCTGCGTCCCGACCCGCCTGACCGGGTTGAGCGAGGTCATCGGATCCTGCGGGATCAGCGCGATGCGTCGGCCGAGCAGCGCGCGCCGCCCGGCCTCCGGCATGCCTAAGAGGTCGCGGCCCTCGAAGCGAATGCTGCCGCCGTCGATCCGCGCCCGGTCCGGCAACAGATCGAGCACGGCGCGTCCCAGCATCGACTTGCCGGCGCCCGACTCCCCGACCAGCCCCCTCACCTCGCCGGCCCCGACCTCGAGGCTGAGGCCGCGCAGGATATTGGTTTCGCGCGGTGCCGCGATCGAAACATGCAGGTCCTGGATCGCGAGCACGGCGGTCATCGGCGCTGCACCGGATCGAACGCGGTGCGCAAGCCGTCACCGAGCAGGTTGAAGCCGATCACGCTCAAAATGATGCAGAGAATGGGAAACGCCATGATCCACGGCGCCTGGTGCACGATCTGGCGGCCTTCGGCGATCATGCCGCCCCAGGTCACGGTGTCGCCGGCCACCGAGATGCCGACGAACGACAGGATCACCTCGACCAGGATGGCGATGCCCATCTCGACGGCCAGGAGCGTGACGATCAGCGGAATCAGATTGGGCAGGATTTCGAGGCGCAGCACCGCGCCGCCGTTGAGCCCGATGGCGCGCGCCGCCGCGGCGTAGTCGCGCGTGAGCTGCACCATGGTCTCGGCACGGAACACCCGGGCAAAACGGGTCCAGTCCACCAGCACGATGGCGGCGATAACCGAAGTCAGGCCGGCGCCGATCAGCGCCGCCAGCACGATCGACAGCAGCACCGGTGGAAACGCCATCCAGACATCGATCAGCCGCGAGACGCACTGGTCGATCCAGCCGCCAAAACTCGCCGCGACCAGGCCGAGCGTGATCCCGATCAGGGCGGCCAGCGAGGCGGCAATAACAGCCACCTCGACGGCGGTCCGCGCCGAAAAGATCAGCCGCGACAGCACGCAGCGCCCGAGGCTGTCGGTACCGAGCCAGTAAGCCGGATCGCCGCCCTCCGACCAGACCGGCGGTAACTGCGCCGCAAGCAGATCCTGCTCGATCGGATCGTGCGGCGCGATGGCAGGCGCAAACAGCGCCGATAGCACCAGCACGCCGACCAGCGCGGCGCCGACCCACAGCCGCGGCCCGCCACGTCGCAGCGCCGCCATCCAGCGCGACGGATTTTCGGCTGTGCTGTCGAGACCGATATCAACCATGGCGGAGCCTCGGATCCAGCGCCGTCACCAGCACATCGACGGCGAGGTTGAGCGCGATGAACAGCACCGCGAAGGTCAGGATCAGTCCCTGGATCAGCGGGAAATCGCGGTTGATCACCGCGTCGATCGCCATGTTGCCGATGCCTTCATAGGAGAAGATCCGCTCCACCAGCACGGTGCCGCCGAGCAGCAGCGTCAGTTGGACGCCGCCGAGTGCCACCGTCGGAATCAGCGCGTTCGGAAACGCCTCGTGCAGCAGGATCGCCGGCCGCGAAAAGCCGCGGGCCCGGGCGACCTGCGCATAGTCCTGGTCCTCCGCCTCCGCCAGCGAGGTTTTCAGGAGCCGAGCCACCAGCGCCGCGAACGGCAGCGCAAGTGCTGTGGCGGGCAGCAGCATGTGCTGCAGCAGTTCGCCAGCAACGTCGAAGCGGCCGGTGGCGATGCTTTCGATCAGGTAGAAATTGGTGGTGAAGGCGCCCGCGTATTGCGGATCGATCCGTCCCGAGGTCGGCAACAGCGGGATCAGCACGCCGAACACCAGGAGCAGGATCAGGGCCCAGAGGAAATCCGGAATCGCCAGCACCACGCCGACGCCGCCATCGACCAGCCATTCGGTGCGGCGGCGGCGGAAGTAGACACCGGCCAGCGCCACCACGAGGCCGATGGCGATCGCAATCAGCGTGGCAAGGAGGGCGAGTTCGAGGGTCGCCGGCAGCCGCGCCGCCACCAGCTCGAACACCCGCTGGTGCAGGCTGATGGAGCGGCCGAAATCGCCCTGCAGTGCCTGGCCGAGCCAGATCACGAACTGCTCGGGGATCGAACGGTCGAGACCGTAGAACGCCCGCAGCCGGTCGACATCGGCGGCCGAGGCGCCCGGCGGAATCATCATGGCGATGGGATCGCCGGGCACGACGCGCAGCAGCACGAACACGATCAGCGCCACGCCGAACAGCGTGGGCGGTACCAGGACGAGCCGTCTGACCATCTCGCCCCACCGCATGACCCGATTGCCTTGCTGGTTGCTACGCCGGCGATATCAGCTGGGGCAGCACCATGCCGTTGGCCTGGGCCACCACCTTCAGTCCCTTTTTGTGGATGATCGGCTGCACGTACTGGAACAGCGGGACCACCTCGCCCTCCTCGGCGATGTACTTGTCGACGGCCTTCCAGCCGGCGATGCGCTTGGCTTCGTCCTTCTCGCCCCACAAGGGGCCAATGCGCTCGACGGTGTCCTTGGCCTTCCAGGCGCAGTGCGGCGACGGGCCGAACATGGCGAACCCGGTCGAGGTCGAGGGATCGCCGATGGCGTTGCCCCAGTTGTAGAATGCCGCCGGCGCCAGCGCGTGGCGGGCGCGCAGCTCGAAATGCTGGGCGATCTCGTAGACTTCGATGGTGGCTTCGATGCCGACTTTCCGCCACATCCCGACGATCGCCTGGATCATCTCGTAGTCCTTGGGCTTGAAGCCGCGGGTGGTCTGGATCTTGAACTGCACCGGCTTTTCCGGCGAATAGCCGCTCTTGGCGAGCAGACTCTTGGCCAGTTGCGGGTCGTAGGCGACCTTGATCGAGGGATCGAAGGCGGCATAGCCCGGCGCCTCCAGCGTCGCGATCGGCACGCCATAGCCCTTCAAGAGGCGATCGACGATCGCCTTCTTGTCGATGGCATGGTTCATGGCGAGACGAACGTTGCGGTCGAGCATCGGATCGATGTCGGTGATGAAGATCATCGCGATATCCGAGACCGGCTTGGTCTGCCCGGCGAGGCCCGGCTTGGCTTTCAGCCGGTCGAATTCCTCGTAGGGAATCTCGAAGGTCACATCCGAGCCGCCGGATTCGATTTCGGCGACCCGGCTGGTCGGATCGGTGACGAACTTGAACACCACGGTCTCGAAGGCCGGCTTCGGGCCCCAATAACCCGGATGCGCCTTCAGCCGCAGGAAGGCGTTGCGTTCGAAGGCGTCGACCTTGTAGGGCCCGGAGCCGATCGGCGCCTTCTCGAAACCCTCCGCGCCGACTTTCTCGAAATAGGCCTTCGGCAGCACATAGCCGGTGAGGAAGGCCATCCACTTGAACAGCGCCGGTTCGAATTCGAGCACGTCGCCGGTGATGGTGTTGCCGTCAATCTTGTAGTTGCCGATCTTGGCCCAGACGAACTGGATCGGGTTGCCGCTTTTCGGATCGGCCGCGCGCGTCAGCGACCACACCACATCCTCTGGCGTCACCGGGGAACCATCATGCCAGGTGGCGCCCTTGCGGACTTCCATCGTGATCTTGGTGCGATCGGCGTTCCAGCCCCACTTGGTCAAGAGGCCCGGCTTGAACGACAGGTCGGGCGCCTGGGCGACATAAGGGTCGAACACCGACTGGTAGATCGACTGGATGGTCGGATTGACCGCGGACAGGCCGACGGTCGGATCGAACGACGGCAGGTTGACGTTGTAGGCGATGGTCAGCGTGCCCGGCGCCGCCGCGTGCGCGGAGCCGGTGGTCAGCGGCGAGGACAGAGGCAGTGCCGCGGCACCGGCCAGTTGCAGGACGCTGCGGCGGGAGAGGATCGGGGAACCCATGGTGATGACTTCCACAAAACGGGAACGGCGACCGGGAGCGGTCGACGGCGATCGAAGGGGATACTTCAAGCGGGGGCGCTTTCGGCCCAGCGCTTCATCAGGGTGTTCGACGGCAGGCTCTCGTCGACGACCTTCTTGGCGGTCTCGATCCCCGCCACCGGCAGCAGCGCCGGATCGAGCAGCCCGACCTGCACCAGCACCGAGGCCTGGTCCCAGTAGATGTGCTCGTTATAGAGCTTGTCGCCACGGAAGCGGACGATGGCGATCAGCGGAATTTCGACGTATTTGCCGGTCGGCTTGACGCCGGGCAGCATCCAGTCGATCTCGATGTCGTGGGTGAAACAGAACAGCATCTCGTCGACCACGCGGTCGGCGCCGATGGTGCGTGAAATCGGGATCAGCTTGGTGTCCTGCGGCGTTTTCGGAATGAAGTGGTTCTTGTAGAAGCGCAGCAGCTCGGTGTAGCCGACGCCGCCGGTCATGGTCGGGATGTGGTTGACGTAGGGCTCGGCCACCATGGTCGCCATGGTCTGCTCCGCCGAGCGCGTGCCGAATTCGAGTTCGGTATGCTTGTCCCACAGCGCGGAGAGGTCGTAATGCGGCCCCATCACCTTGCGGAACAGCGCGATCGAGCGCGAATGCGCCATCAGGGTGGCGGGCTTGTTGAAGCTCGCGCGCTCATGCGCGGCAAAGGCATGGTCGCAGCCGGGATAGAGATACATTTCCATCTCGGGGCGCCTGGCGAAGGCCTGCTTGATCTTCTCGCGCGCTTCGGCCGGCGCGAAGCGATCGAGCTCGGCGAAGTGGAACACCATCGGGCATTTGATCTTGTCGGCTTCGCCGAGATCGGCCTCGATGCCGACGCCGTAATAGGAAACCGCGCAATCGACATCGGTACGCGCCGCGACCAGGTAGGCGAGCTTGCCGCCGAGGCAGAAGCCGAGCGCGCCGACCTTGCCCTTGCACTCCGGTCGCGCCCGCAGCACTTTCAGCGCGTCGGCGGAATCCTTGATCGACTGGTTGGCGTCGAAGCGCTGGTAGTAGCCCATCGCCTTGCCGAAATCGGCTTCGGTGTAGCCGAGGCTGACGCCGGGCTCCATGCGCCAGAACAGATCGGGTGCCAGCACCACATAGCCTTCTTCGGCGTAATAGTCCGCGACCTCGCGCATCGAGGCGTTGACGCCGAAAATCTCCTGCAGCAGCAGGATGCCGGGGCCGGATCCCGACGCCGGAACGGACAGGTATCCCTTGAACTTGCCGCCATCCGCGGCCGTGATGTCGATCCACTGTCCCATACGCCACCTCCGGTTATTGCGACGCCCGGCGCGCGCGCGACCGGCGCACCCGTCAGGTCATCTTGCTTTCTTCATTGAATTTTTAATGTAAGATTTATAATTGTAAATAGGATTGATTGTGCAGCCCTTGCCCAGACCTTAAGCCCAAGGCGTTGAGCACGGCGCGCCATGCGACGCCGATTCAGGAGACGGTTTTGAGGAAGACAGCTTTGAAGAAGATGCCTTTGAAGAGAACGCCTGTTCGCAAGAAGCCCATTCATGACAACGCGGTCGGCATCAGGCCCGCCGCAGCATTCGCCACGCCGGAACGGCCGGGATCGTGGCATCTGGCGCGCACCGAGACCGAACGGCAGCTGTCGGATTTCGAATTCGGCCTGGAGCGGCTGGCGCAGGCCTATTATCGCTGGAAGGCCGCCTGTCTTGCCGCGGTATGCGCGGTGCCGCTGACCGGCGACGACGTCGCCGTGCTCAACATCGTGCGGATGGGCGACGAGCCGAAGCGGCTTTCGGAGATCGGGCAACTGCTCAACCGGGTCGACGTCCCGAATCTGCAATACGCCACCCGCAAGCTCGGCCGCGCCGGCCTGATCGAGACCGAGGGCCATTCATCCCGCAAGGAAACCCGCTACCGCGTCACCGCCACCGGCCACGCCGTCACCGAAGCCTATGCCGCGCTGCGCGCCGCCACCCTGCCGCCGATGATCGATGCGCTGGATGGCTGGGCCGCGAAATCCGAGGCCACCAGCACCCAGTTCGACCTGATCTCGAGCCTCTATGCCCAGGCCGCGCAGATCGCGATCACGCGGCGGCACCAGCCGTAGGCTTTGGAGCATGATCCGGAAAAGCATGCCCTCGGACTTGATTCGAGGGTGGAAACCGGTTTTCCAGAACGAACGAATTCGTTCGTTCATGGATCATGCTCAGATAAAAGAATAAGATCGGAAAACAGACGACCGCCACCGGAGAACGCGCATGCGCAAGGTCATCTTCATTGCCGCTCTCGCCTTCGGTCTTGGTGCCTGCGGCGTGGTCAGCGACCTCACGGACGGTTTTAAATACGCCAAGGCGGTGGAAGCGGACCTGGAGCAGGCCACCGGGCTGAAGCCGGGCGTCGGCTTCAGCTTCAACAACGGCCGGCTGACCTCGGTGACCGTGGCTTTTCCGCGCCTCTATGACGCAAAGCCCTTAAGCGAACTCGCCAGGACGGCCCGGGCGGCGATCGAGAAGGAATTCAAGCAGGCGCCGGACAACATCGTGCTGAGCTTCGCGCTCGGCAAGGGCGAACCGGGCGCGAACTAGGTCGTAAACATCATGCCTGCGACCTAGGTCGTAAACATCATGCCTACGACCTGGATCATGATCCCTCGGATCAAGTCCGAGGGCAGCTGTTCCGGATCGTGCGTTAACGCGCCGATCTCGCCAGACCATCCTGCCGTCTCGACCACGACAGATAATACGCCACCAGCGTCATGATCGTGATGCCACCGGCAGAGACCAGAACCTGCATCAGGATCGAGTCGGAGCTGGTGATCAGGGTCAGGTGGCCGGCGAACGACAGGAAGATGCCGACACAGAACACCGCGAGCGTTTGCCGGCCGCACTGGATGGCCGGCTTGAAGATCGGCCATTCGAGCCCGCGCCAGTGCTTCGGCACCCATCGTGCCAGGAAGAATACCACGATGGCAAAGTGCAGCAGGCGATACGGCGCGAGATTGGCCTTGTCGTTGGGGATGAACGCATCGAGCAGCCAGGCCGGCAGCATGTCGCCGAATTCGGGGAAGCGTCCGGCCATGGTCATGGCGAACGCAAACACCAGGTAGGCGCCGGCGAGATACGGCAGCAGAGGTAGCTCGAAAATCGGGCGGATTGCTTTGGCGCCGCCGAGCGCAAGCCAGGCGCTGAAGACAAACAGCAACTGCCAGCAGAACGGATTGAAATACCACTCTCCGTCCGGATAAGACGGCAGATTCCAGCCGAACTGGCGGGCCGCCAGGTAAAGCGTCAGCGATCCGAGCAGCGTCAGGGCGCCCTGGCGCATCAACAGCCACAGTACCGGCGGCAGCGCTGCCATCAGCACGATGTGGAGCGGCAGGATGTCGAGGTTGAGCACCCGCGACTGCAGCATGGCGCCATGGATCAATGTGCCGATCGGATGGTCGATCAGGCTCGAGATGTTGAATTCACCGATGATGTCGGGAATCCCGTAGCTCGCGGCGACGTTGCCGATGGTCACGACGTAGATCGTGAACAGCACCAGATAGGCGGCGTAGAGCTGCCACACCCGCCGGAACACCCGCGTCGCACCGACGATGAAGCCGCGCTGCAAAATCATCCTGGTGAAGACGATCGCCGCGACATAACCCGAAACGAACACGAACAGATCCGCGGCGCCGCTGAAGCCATAGTTGCGCGGCGTGATCAGGTTCACCGCGTTGTTGGGAATGTGGTCCAGGAAGATGAACCAGTTGGTCAGGCCGCACAAAAGGTCGATGCGAACGTCACGCTGTTCCGGCAGGACGACGGCATGCGCCTGCGCAAACGCCGGCGCCTCGGCGCCGCGCAGCGATACCGGTATCGGTTGGATTCCAGAGGTTGAGGATAGTCATCAAAATTTCTTCAGTTCCAAGATTCTGAGGTTTTCAAGAAAGCCGCGACTCACGTCGTGGAAATCGGGCCGTTCAATCTAGCAGCCTCGACGCGCGGTAGCGCCTGACAATGCCGTGACTCAGAGCAGAAAGGTCTTAAGGTTATTTCGCCGAAAAACCGCCTCGATCGTTACATCCGTAGCAATGGCTTCACATCTGCTTGAACAGGGCTTGCGCTGGCCGGCATGATGCGGCGTTGCGGCTCATTCGGCGACGAATGGTTGTGCATCACTCTCGCTACTGAACATCCACTGCACGCCGAAGGCATCGACCAGCATGCCGAAATGGCTGCCCCAATATTGCCGGGCCAGCGGCACGGTCACGATACCGCCCGCCTGCATGCGACCGAACAGGTCGCGCATCGCCGCCAGGTCGTCGAACTCCAGCATCAGCGCCGATCCTTTCATCGGCTCGGCGTCGTCGTTGTCGGACGCGTAGAACCGCACGCCGGGGCCTTCGAAGCGCGCATGCAGGACCTTGCCGCGCATCGCTTCGGTTCGCACCGGCATCCCGTTTTGTCCCCAGCGCTTGAGGATCGTGGCGCGGCCAAGGCTGCATTGCTCGTAGAAAGCCAGTGCCGGTTCGCACTGCGTGGTGAAGAATATCGTGCTGGAGAGCCGCATGGTCACCCTCCCGCCGCCGCGATCGCGCTGCTGCGAATCGAGGCGGCGATGCTGTTGGAGAGCGCCGGATCGGCCACCGCGCGCGCCAGTGTCACGCCGCCCGACAGGATCGCCAGCAGCGCCCAGGCCCGCTGCAATCGATCGGCGTCGCTGCTTCCCGGAAGCCCGTCGGCGACAGCGCGCGCGACCCTGGTCATCTCGGCTTCGAACGCGGCCCTGGTCTCGGTGTCTGCTCGCTGCACCTCGGGCGTCAGGCTTTGCAGCGCGCAGCTTTCACTGAGGTCGCAGACGCGACGATGGCCGAGATAGAAGTCGACGAACGCCTCGACCCATCTGGCACCGTGCTCGGCACGCAAGGCCTCGACACCGGCGCGCAATTCATCGATGCCGGTCACCACGGCTTCCTTGAACGCGGCCTCCTTGGAAGCAAAATGTCCATAGAGAGCGCCCGAGGTGACCTCGGCTTCCTTCGCCAGGCCATCGACGCCGATGCCGCCATAACCGCGCTTGCGAAAGCCGCGGCCGACCGCGGCCAGAATCCGCGCCTTGGCCTGCTCTTTATGTCCCGGTGCATATCGCGACACGTCCGACCTCTTTTCCATAACGATCGCTATTTTATCCCTTGACAGGATAGCGATCGTTATCTTATTAAAATCACGATCGTTATATAATAATCCCACCCCCACGCGCAATACCGCGCCCGGGCCAATCCACCGCGATCGGGAGAACATCATGCCGCTTCAGCTCACGCTTACCGAAGGCGTCCTGCCGCAGGGCCAGGAGAAAGTGGCGTTCGCGCGCCTGTCGGAGGCCATGCTCAAATGGCACGGTCTTGCCGGACACCAGGTCATGTCGCCGAACGTGATCGGCGAATTCCGGGTGTTGCCCCGGCAGCAGACCTTCAGCGGCATGGTCGAGGCGCCGATCGCGGTGATCGAATGGAAGGTGCCGTCATTCGCCTTCGCCAGCCGCGACATCCAGCTCGGCTATTTCGAAGAGGCCACCAGCATCATCCACGAAATGTCCGGCGGGCGGCAGCCAAAGGACCGCATCTTCATCAACGTGGTCCACACCGTCAACGGCGCCTGGAATTTCAACGGCCGCGCCATGACCAACGCCGAAATCGGCGAACAGGTCGCGGGTGGCGGCTGAGCCAAAGCCGCGCCGGATCGACCCGGGCGGACTGAAAAGTCCGCCCGATCCATCTTGCCGGAATATTCCCAGCGGTTATCCTCGTTGCCGCAGTCCAGCAAGAAGATTGAGGAAATGCCATGCCCGCCGCAGTTTCTGCTTCAAAGCAGGCCGCCTCCACACACCATGCGATGAGCGATGCCGAGTGGCAAAGGCGTTGCGATCTCGCCGCGCTGTACCGCATCGCCCATCACCTCGGATGGACCGATCTGTTGCAGACCCACATGTCGGCGCGCATTCCCGGTGAGCCGCACACTTTTCTGATCAACCGGATGGGGGACATGTTCGACGAAATCTGCGCGTCGAACCTGGTCAAGATGGATCTCGACGGCAACGTCATCGGCGATCCGGCGCGATTCAACAGGGCCGGCTTCACCATCCACAGCGGCGTCTACAAGGCGCGTCCCGATGCCAATTGCGTGATGCACACCCACACCCGCGCCGGCGCCGGCGTCTCGCTGATTCGCAACTGCCTGCGCCCGATCAGCCAGGACGCCCTGCACGTCATCGACGATGTCGCCTACCACGACTACGGCATCCCGGCGACGCAGGAGGAATGCGATGCGCTCGGGGAAAGCTGCAAGCTCGCTTCCCATGTCGTCCTGCTGAATCACGGATTGCTGACATTCGGCCATACCATCCATGGCGCGTTCGAACGGCTTTACATGCTGGAGCGCGCCTGCGAAGTCGAATTGATCGCCCGGACCCTCGACCAGCCACCGGTCATGATCGCGGATCAGATCGTGAAAAGAGCCGCGGTGCGCATGAAAGAGCTGCGCTTGAGCGACGAGTACGGTCTGCTCGACTGGCAGGCGCTGCTGCGGCTGTTGGATCGCAGCGGCGTCGAGTATCGGCATTAGCACGCCCGGCCAGTCGCCGGGCCGCCGGTCATAGCCGCACCTTACGAAATGCCCGACCGGTTGCGGCTGTTGCCGAACAGGTGCCGGGTGGCGCGGTAGCCGCGGCGCTGGGGCCGGCGCCGCCGCTGTTTTTGCGGGCCCGGCTCCAGCGCGGTGACGCCGAGCCGTTCGGCTTCGATTTTCTGTTCGAGCTGCAGGCACAGCATCTCGACTTCCCGCTCCGAGATATTGTGGTGCTTCATGTTGAGTTCCAGCACCGCCATCCCGATCAGCTGGGCGACGAAATCCAGCTCCAGGTCCTTGGCTGTCCTGACGTGTTCCTGGAGCGATCGCGCCATGGAAAGCAGCTTGTTGTTGTCCACCATGTCATCCATCTAGCAAATCCGCGCGGCAGCGTTTGGGGTTTGTTGGGCAATCCATGACCGTGTCGTGGTCACCGTTCCATAAAGACCGATCATCTCGGTGACGGTTTCGTGCACCGTCGGTGCCGCGATCCGCTCCAGGCCATGACTTGCAGATGCATCGGCCAGAAACGTCACCTTGTGGTCGCGATGAAACGCTTCGACCGCGGTTGCAAGGCATCCGGCCTCGCCGGAAAACCCGGCCAGCACGAAGTGGCCGCCGCTCTCGCTCATGGCGTAGGCAAATTCGCGGTTGGCGTAGCAGGAAGGCTTGTTGCGCTCGAACACCATGTCCGAACTGACCGGTTCGAAGCCCGGGATCCATCTCGAATAGGCCATTGCCGGATTGAAATACGGCGTCCGGCCCAGCATGCGGAAAAATGCCACCGGCAATCCGAGCCGCCGCGCATGCGCCAGCGCCGAGCGGCAATTCTCGATCGCGGAAGTGGCGTGCGGCATCGCGAACAGCCGCGGCGATGCCACATATTCCTGCTGCAGGTCGAGCAGCACCAAGGTCGGAACCGTGACCGTGCTGGCATAGGACGGAAAGTTGATGACGTTTCTCATGACGGGTGTTGCCTGGTGTCGGATTTGCCAGAGCTGGATTTGAAAGAGCTGGACTTGCAAGAGCTGGACTTGCAAGAGCTGCGCTCCGCCGACCGGTCCAGGATTCCGGGCCGGTCCCAGCGGCCCTCGGCGCGCATCAGCACGTAGGGGTCGACGCCGAGCTTGATCGCATCCGGACTGGGCTCGGTGTCGAGCACGATTTCGATGTAGGGGTAATCCGAAAAGAAAAACTCCGCGCTGCCTTCCAGCCGTCGCCATCCCATGTTCTCGTAGTAGCCCAGCAGGTCCTTCTGCGCCCTGCCGTAGATCCGCCGGTACCCCTTCATGCGGCAAAGCTCGACGCCGGCCCGCATCAATTTGGTGCCCATGCTGCGGTTGCGGAATTCGTGGCGAACCGCCAGCCTCTCCAGCTTGGCGAAATCGGCGAAATAACGAATCCGCAGGCAGCCCGCGGGCTCGTTGCCGACATAGCTGAGAAGATGACTGGCGGAAAAGTCGTTGCCGTCGAACTCTTCCGCGTAGGGACAGTCCTGTTCGGCGACGAAGGTGGCACTGCGGATGGTCACCACCCGCATGAAGTCTTCGATCGAACGCACCACCGTGATCGAGACCTCGTCGTCGCCCTCGCCGTCGTCGAGATGGCTGTCGTAAACCGCGCGTGTTTGCTTGATCGACTTGCCGCGCGGATACATGTGAAACTGCGGAAAGCTCCTGCCCTGGTGGATCGCACCGCGCCGAAAGCCCAGGCTTTCGAGCATGCGGAAACCTTCGGTGGTGGCGGCGCGCGCATACAGCGGCGCACCGCGATAAAGCGGCGAGAAGACCTTCTCGAACGCCAGCGGAACGCCCCCGGCAATGCCGCCCCTCGCATAGACGCCCCAGACATAGATGCCGGCCGGCTTCTCATGCTGGCGGCACAGCAGTTCCAGCGGCGGGTCGGTCATGTCGAGCCGGCCGGCAAACATGCGATCGACGCCTTCGGCATTGAGCATCAGGAACGCCAGGTAGCCCTCCGCCGCCGCACAGCCTTCCGCGAATCGATCGCGCCGGGCTATGCCCCAGATCGCGTCCGGGTTGTGCCGCGCTACCCGATGCACCACTGCGTTCGAGGCCCCGCCGCCCATCTGTTGGCGCGCGAGCGGCAGCAGCGTCTCGATATCGGCCGCTCCAGCACTGAATACCACCAGCCGCCGTGCTAAGTTCTTCGGTCCGGGCGCTCCCAACGGGTGCCGTGCGGGCTTTTGCGGGTCGACCAGCACTTTGGCCTGGCGGGTGGTGTAGCGATCATGGACGGTCATCTCACGCTCCGGTTGCCAAACATCGCGATCTTTGCGAAGCTTATGACAGGTCAGGGGCACCGTATGGAGACGATTGCGAACAGGGGTGGTCCGCAAGACGAACACGTCGACGCCGGAACCAGCATCGCCGCGCCCGATTGGGAAGCGGTTCGTGCGCTGCTTCAGGTGGTCCGCTTTGGCAGTTTTCGCTCCGCTGCCGAACGCCTCGGCACTTCTCCCAATGCATTGCGCCGCAAGATCGATGAGCTCGAGCATACGCTCGGCACGATTCTGTTGACGCGGCACGTCGACGGCGTCCGCCCCACCGCGGAAGGGTCGGAAATTCTCCTCGCCGCCAAGAAGATGGAAGAAGCTTCCTTTGGCCTGGTGCGCGCGCGGGATCGCTCGGTGCCCGCCATGAGCGGCAAGGTCCGGCTCGGGGTGACCGAAGCGTTCGGCACCTTCTGGCTCGGCCCACGTCTGGTTGAATTCCAGCGCGCCTACCCGCGGCTGCAGGTCGATCTGGCCTGTGCGATGCGCTCCGCCGACGTGCTGCGCCTCGAGGCCGACGTCGCCATTCAGCTGACGCGCCCGACCAATCCGGACGTCAAGATGGTCCGCCTCGGCCGCATCCATTCCATGCTGGCGGCCGCACCCTCCTATCTCGAGATCTATGGCACGCCCAGGACCGTCGACGACCTGCGCAACCATCGCCTCGCCATGCAGTTTGCCGATCAGACCAAGAGCGAGGAACTGCTGGCCGGGCTGTTTCCGACGGTGCCGCTCGCCAACCTTGTAAGTTTCAGCACCAACAACTCAACCGCGCTGTTGTGGGCGATCATCAAGGGCGCCGGCATCGGCTGGTCGCCGACCTACATCCACGTCATGGGACCGAAGCTGGTGACGCTCGATATCGACGCGATCTTTCCGTTCGATATCTGGCTGACCTACCATCCCGACGTCGCTCGCGTCCCGCGGGTTCGACGGCTGATCGACTGGACCGTCGAAAACTTCGATCCCAAGGTGTTTCCCTGGTTCCGCGACGAGTTCATCCATCCGCGCGATCTGCCCGGCCACTATCAGGGCCCCCCGCTGGTCAATCTGTTCGAGGGTCTGAGCTGGGGGAATGAAAAGAACCTGGAGCATGATCCGGAAAAGTGGAAACCGGTTTTCCGGGAAGATCATGCTCAAACAGAAAGATGAGATCATGATGCGATTCGCATCATGATCCAGTGAGGAGATTGGGTTTGCGAAAAACAACAAGTCTTGATGTCCTCATCGGCACCCGTCTTCGTGCCCACCGGCTGTCCCGCAACCTGTCGCAGGAGGAGCTTGCGGCGAGCCTCGGGATCTCGTTCCAGCAGATCCAGAAATACGAAAAGGGCGCCAATCGCGTCAGCGCCTCGCGCCTGAAGGAGATCTCCGACGTCCTGGGGGTTCCGATTGCAACCTGGTTTGCCGATCACAAGCCTTCGAAGAAAAAGACCCCCGATCAGGCCGACGCCCACAGCTTCATCACCAACGTCCGCTCGATGCGGCTTTTGAAGTCGTTTTCGCAGATCGAGGACGCCAGGACCCAGAACCTGATCTCCGACCTGTGTGAGCGGCTGGCCGAGAAAAAATAGCGATTTTAAGTTAGATCACGAAATCAACCCCGTCATTGCGAGCCAACGGGTCCGGCCAAAGGCCGGCCCGATGATAAACTCTGCGAAGCAATCCAGAAAGCAACAAGGAAGAACTGGATTGCTTCGTCGCAAGAGCTCCTCGCAATGACGGAGTTAGCTATCCCGATACAACTTAAAGCCATCGTCCATGCAGCATTCAGACTGAAGCGGCTTGCCGAGCAACCACTGTAGCGCTCCCCTGGGGCCGCAGTGTCACCGATCCGCCGCCAGCGCACCCGGAACAACGCGCCCTGCGCGCACCGATCGCGCCGAGCGTCCGGGATCGATCAGCCAGAAGCCGAGCAGCCCACCGCCTATCATGATCGCGCCGCAGACGGCAAAACCGATCTCGTAGCCGGATGCGCCGGGCATGCCCTGGATCAGCATGCCGGTCGCCACCGGCGACGCCACCCCGGCAAACGAAGCGATCGAGTTGTTGATGGCGAGCATGGCGCCGCGCTGCGAAGGCGGCACCACCTCGGCCAGCACGGCCGGCGTCAGCGCGTAGACGATCGGCGTGCAGCCGAGCGCGACGGCGATCAGGCCGACGCGCAAGGCGTCGCCGGGCGGGCAGAGGTGAATGACCGCCAGCAGCACGCCGGCGAGCGTCAGCGAAATTGACAGATAGCGCCCGCGGGCGAGGCGCGACGACACCCCCCGGTTCAGCAAGGCTTGCGACCACCAGGCCAGACCAAGTCCGAATGGAATGGTCACCACGATGACAAAGGAATACAGCCATCCGGACGCGATGCCGTCGTAGCCGAGGCCGCGCTGGAAATAGGCCGGCAGCCAGGTCAGGCCGAGCGCCAGCGACCAGTAGCCGACAAAGTTGGTGAGGATGCAGCCGAGCACGCTGCGGTCGAGCAACAGGCGCAGGTAACTCACCCTTGGCTCGGCCGCCGGGGTTGCAGGTCCGGGAACCTGGCGCTCCAGTTTTGCCTCGTCGACCATGGCGAGCCATGCCAGCGACCAGGCGCCGCCGATGACGGCAAGCACCGCAAAGTTCGCCCGCCAGCCCCAGGTTGCGGTCACCAGCGGCACCAGCATTCCCGACAGGATCAGCCCGATGCTGGAGCCCTGCCCAAGCACCGCGATCGGCAGGTTACGCCGGTTGTCGGGAAACCATTTGCACAAAGCGTGGACGGCTACCGGCCATGCCGGTCCTTCTCCGGCCCCGAGTGCGGCGCGACACAGCACGATGGTCGAAATCGACGCCGAATAGACGATCGGCAACTGACAGAGCGACCAGATCAGCACCATGCTCAGGATCAGGAGTCTTATACCGAACCGGTTGGCGAGGAACCCGCCGGCGACGCCGCTGATGGCGAACAGCCAGAAGAAGCTGGAGCCGATCCGGCCGAATTGCTCCGGCGTCAGCTTGAGCTCATCCATCATCGGCACCGCGACCAGACCGAGCACGATCTTGTCGACGAAATTGATCAGCATGAAGCCCGCGAGCAGGAAGGTGGCCTGCCAGGCCTGCCGCGTCGCCGCGTTATCGCTCATGCCGTGCCCAGGCTTCCAGGTTCCAAACGCCCTGCGCATGTCCCGGCGAAGTGGATCCGGTTCGCCGACAAGGACATGCGCCAAAAGTAAAATCTACGGCGCTTTCCGGTCATATCGGATCACTGGAGTGATCCAATATGACCGGAAAGCGCTGTAGCCAGCAGGACACAAATGGAGCGTCCAAAGCAAGCGCCATAAGGAAGCGCGCCAGCGTTCACCTCTCCCCGCGCGCGGTCCGCGCGCGGGGAGAGGTGAGCCTGCCACGTGCGATGGCCTTCACGCTCTACCCTCACGCCGCAGGTTTCGAAAGCTCGAGCGAAAGCAGCAACAGCGACCGTCCCGTCACCTGGTAGACATCGCCGAACCTGAACTTCTGGCCCGGCTCCGCATCCGGGATGTTGGTGTCGATCAGCAGCGTCCAGTCCGAACCCAGCGCCGCCGCCGGCAGGGTGAAATCCACCAGGCCTTCGAACCCGTTGAACACGATCAGCACCGTATCGTCTTCGCCACGCTTGCGGATGCCGGTGCGCTGGGCGCGGCCGTCGAGCAGCATGCCGAAACATTTGATCGAGGCGTCCTTCCAGTGCTCGTCCTGCATCGGCCCGCCATTGGCATTGATCCAGGTGACGTCGCGAACATCGAGATGCGGGTCATGCTCGCCGGTCAGAAAGCGGTTGCGGCGCAGGATGCCGCAACTGCGCGTCAGCCCGAGCAGGCGCCTGGTGAACTGCAGCAGATCCCTGGCGTCGGCGTCGTGATTCCAGTCGAACCACGAGATGTCGCTGTCCTGGCAATAGGCGTTGTTGTTGCCCCTCTGGGTGCGGCCGAATTCGTCGCCGCCCAGCATCATCGCGGTGCCTTGCGCGAACAACAGGGTCGCCAGCATGTTGCGCTTCTGCCGGTTGCGCAGTTCGACGATGGCGCGGTCGCCGGTCGGCCCTTCCGCCCCGCAATTCCAGGAATGGTTGTTGGAATTGCCGTCGGTGTTGTTCTCGCCGTTGGCCTCGTTGTGCTTGTCGTTGTAGCTCGCCCAGTCGTTGAGGGTGAAGCCGTCATGGGCGGTGACGAAGTTGATGCAGGCCCAGGCGCGGCGGCCCTGGTGGTTGAACAGGTCGGCGGAGGCGCTCAGCCGCGGCGCCAGCGCCGCCACCGGCGCCTCGCCGCGCCAGAAATCGCGGACGGTGTCGCGGAACTTGTCGTTCCATTCGGCCCAGCCCGGCGGGAAGCCGCCGACCTGGTAGCCGCCGGGCCCGATGTCCCACGGCTCGGCGATCAGCTTCACCGCGGTGAGCACCGGATCCTGATCGACCGATTTGAGGAAGCCCGACTGCTCGTCGAAGCCGTAGACCTCGCGGGCAAGGATGGTGCCGAGATCGAACCGGAAGCCGTCGATATGCATTTCGTTGGCCCAGTAGCGCAGGCTGTCGTTGACCATCTGGATGACGCGGGCGTGGGAGAGATTGACGGTATTGCCGGTTCCGGTGTCGTTGATGTAATGCCGCTTCTGGTCGGGGACGAGCCGGTAGTAGCTGGCGTTGTCGATGCCCTTGAACGACAGCGTCGGACCTTTTTCGTTGCCCTCGGCGGTGTGGTTGTAGACCACGTCGAGGATCACCTCGAGCCCGCCGGCATGCAGCGCCGCCACCATCTCCTTGAATTCGCGCAAGGAGTTGGGCACGTCGGAAGCGTAGCGCGGATCCGGCGCGAAGAAACCGATGGTGTTGTAGCCCCAGTAATTGGTCAGCTTGCGCTTCAGCAGGAAGTCGTCGTTGACGAAGGTGTGGATCGGCAGCAGCTCGACCGAGGTGATGCCGAGTGCACAGAGATAATCGACCACCGGCTTTGAGCCGAAGCCGGCATAGCTGCCGCGCAGCTTTTCCGGGACGTCGGGATGCTTTTGGGTAAATCCCTTGACGTGGGTCTCATAGATGACGGTCAGGTCCCATGGCACGTTCTTGCGCCCGGCCTCGCCGGTCCAGTCGAAGCCCTGGTCGACGATGACGCATTTCGGCATGAACGGCGCGCTGTCGCGGTCGTCGAAGGTCAGGTCGTCGCCGCTCTCCATCTTGTAGCCGAACACCGCCGGATTCCATTCGAGGTGGCCGGCGTGCGCGCGGGCATAGGGATCGAGCAGCAGCTTGTTCGGATTGAAACGGTGGCCGGCCTCCGGCTCGTAAGGCCCGTGAACCCGGTAGCCATAGAAGGTGCCGGGACCGACGCCGGGAATGTAGCCGTGAAACACCTCATCGGTGTATTCCGGCAGCTCGATCCTGATTTCCTCAAGGCCATCGAACAGGCAGACTTCGACCTTGGTGGCGTTGGCGGAAAACAGCGCAAAGTTGGTGCCATTGCCGTCCCAATGGGCACCCAGGGGATACGGCAAGCCTTCTTCGACCGTTCTGTCCGGCACGTGATGCCCCCTGTCAATCCATAGGGTTGATACCACGACCCAATGCGGCGCACGAGATCCGGTTCCAGAACCCTGGCCAGGCGTCGCCCATGTCTGCCGTTTGCCAGTTATGTGACAGCACCCCGCAGGGCCATCGCATATGATGAAATTGGCGAAGGCGAAGCAGCTTTTGCTTACCCTCCCCTGGAGGGGGAGGGTCGATCGCGAAGCGATCGGGGTGGGGTGAGCAGCGGGCAAGACCGTATAGATAAGCTGCGGATGGACAGTCACCCCACCCCGTCTCGCATCGCGCTTCGCGCGAGACGAGCCGACCCTCCCCCTCCAGGGGAGGGTAAGCAAGAGCGCGGTCGTTTTCATATCCGATAGCCCTACAGCGCGCCGCCCGGGTCCGTGCTAGGATCGGCCAGTGGTCATCGCGGCGAGTGGCAGGCGTGTCGGGACAATTCGGGACGTATTCCTTAGGAATCCTGTTTCCATCGCGCTACAGGATGGAGCACTCCAGGCTCCGCCAGATCCTGGAGGAGGCCCACCTTGCATGGCAGATCGAATGGAAGGCCCGGCAGGATGACTTCGTGATCGAGAACATAAGGTTCGCGCACGATCCCCGATGGCGACATCGTTTTTTCAGCATTCAATCCGCCCATGACGCCAACCATTGGGTATGGAAGGCGACGCGCGTCGTTGGAGGTGCTTTTGCCGGAAGCATCTGACTCGTGAAAATCGCCACCTTCAACATCAACAACATCAACCGCCGCCTGCCCAACCTGCTGCAATGGCTCAAGACCGCGAAGCCCGACATCGTCTGCCTGCAGGAATTGAAATGCAGCGATGCCGAGTTTCCGGCAAAGGCGCTAAACAAGGCGGGCTACCACGCGGTCTGGCGCGGCCAGAAGAGCTGGAACGGCGTCGCCATCTTGTCGCGCGGCGGCGAACCGGTAGTGACGCGGACCGCGCTGCCCGGCGATAACGACGACACCGAGGCGCGCTACATCGAAGCGGCGATTGACGGCATCCTGATCGCCTGCCTCTATCTGCCCAACGGCAATCCGCAGCCGGGGCCGAAGTTCGATTACAAGCTGGAATGGTTCAAGCGCCTCACCGCGCATGCGCGCGGTCTGTTGAAGTCGGGCGCGCCGGTGGTGCTGGCCGGCGACTTCAACGTCGCACCGACCGAAATCGACATCTACCCGACGAAGTCATGGGACGATGACGCGCTGATCCAGCCGCAAAGCCGCACAGCCTTCGCGCGCCTGGTCAAGCTGGGCTGGACCGACGCGTTGCGCGAACAGCATCCGGGCCAGCGCATCTACACTTTCTGGCACTATATCCGCCACCGCTTCGAGCGCGACGCGGGGCTGCGACTTGACCATCTGCTGCTGAGCCCGGAGCTCGCCGCGCGGCTGCAGGCGTCGGGTGTCGACCGCGCGGTCCGCGGCGAAGAAGGCGCCAGCGACCACGCGCCAACGTGGATCACGCTAAGTTCAGCGCGGCGCCGCCGTTAGCCGAATTGCTGAGGGAACCCGGCCGATATCCGGCCGTTGCTCCCGGGATTTCCCGGGAAATTTTCACATGTCGAAACAATCGACGGGCACCGTTCGCTACTTGCTGGCGGTCAGACCTTTACCGATCCAGCGGTAAGACCGGCGACATAGTGTTCCACGAAGAACGAGTAAATGAAGGCAACCGGCAGCGAGCCGAGCAGCGCAGCCGCCATCAACTGGCCCCAATAGAACACGTCACCACGGATGAGCTCGGCGATCGCCCCCACCGGCACCGTGCGTACGTCGGTCTTGGTGAGAAAGATCAGGGCATAGAGAAATTCGTTCTGCGACAGGGTGAAGGCAAAGATGCCGGCGGAGATGAAACCGGGAATGCAGAGCGGCAGGATGACCCGCGTCATGGTCTGAAACCGGTTCGCGCCGTCGATCCTCGCAGCCTCCTCGAGCTCCCGCGGCACCGTCTTGAAGTAGCCGATCAACAGCCAGGCGCAGAACGGGATCAGCATCGTCGGGTAGGTGAGGATAAGCGAGGTCAGCGTGTTGGAAAGACCAAGGCCGTTGATGATGTCGGCGAGCGGGATGAACAGGAAGGGCTGCGGCACGAGATAGGTCGCCGCGACCGTTGCGGCGATCAGACCGGCGCCGGCAAAGCGCATCCGCGCCAGGGGATAGGCCAGCATGATCCCCAGCACCAGCGAGATCGCGGTCGAGGCGACCGCGACCACGGTCGTATTCCAGGTCCAGGTGAGGAAGCTGGTTTCGGTCAAGAGATCGACGTAGTGCTTGAGCGTCGGATGATACACGACCAGCGGCATGATGTGCGTGTTGTAGAGCTCGGCGTTCGGCTTGAGCGAGGTCACCGCCATCCAGTAGAACGGCGCAAGCCCGGTCACGAGGAAGAAGCCGAGCGGCAGCCACAGCCGCAAGGCACGCGCCCGCCAACCGCGCGGCTCGATCATTCGTGGCTCCGCATGTAAGCCGTCAGCCCAATAATCAGGAGTCCCAGGATCGGCAGCATGGCGAGCGCCACCGAAGCGCCGCGGCCGAGCTGGCCGCCGCTCATGGCGATATCGAACGCGTAGGTGGCAAACAGCTGCGTTGCATTCGCGGGTCCCCCATGGGTCAGGACATACACCAGCTGAAAGTCCGCGAAGGTGAAGATGACGGAAAACACGGTGACGATCAGGATCACCGGCTTCAAGAGCGGCAGGGTGATGTATCGAAAGCGCGTCCAGCTCCCGGCGCCATCGATGGCAGCGGCTTCATGGAGGTCCTGCGGGATCGTTTGCAGCCCTGCCAGAAGCGTGATGCCGTAGAACGGCAGTCCGCGCCAGGTGTTGATCACGATGATTGAGACCATCGCCAGCGTCGGATTGCCGAGCCAGGACGGACCGGGATTGGCGATCCCCGTATGCACGAGCACCCAATTGACGGCGCTGAACGCCGGATCGAGCATCCACATCCATGCCACCGTGCTCAGGACCGTCGGCACGATGAACGGCAGCAGCAGTGCGGCACGGACGAAGTTCTTCATCCGGAAGCTCTGGTTGATGACCAGGGCGAGCGCCAGCCCGCCGACCATTTTCAGCAGCGTGGCAGCGCCGGTGTAGATGAACGTGTTGCGCGCCACCTGCCAGAAAACCGGATCGCGGGCATCTTCGATAAAGTTGCCGAGACCGACGAAGATGCCGGGCTGGGCCACCGGCCGGTTCTGCAGGCTCAGCCAGATGCCGTAAACGAAGGGGTAGCCAACCAGCGCGAACAGGAACAGCAGCGGCAGCGCCATCATGAGCCAGCTGAACACGGCTTCGCGGTCGAGCCATTGCGCGACCGCATCCCGGAGCGCCAGCGACTGAGGGCGCGCGACCGGTTCCGATATGATCGTTGCCATCAGGTCCGGCTATAGATCTGCTTGAGCTGGGCCACAGCGGTGGCAATGACTTCCTTTGTCGACGCGCCCGCGCAGGCTTTGGCGAACATGTCGATCACCACATATTTTGCGATCACCTCGGATTGAGCGCGGCTGACGGGCCCCGGCCATCCCGGCAAATGCGCCGTCGCGAGCGCGTCCCGGAACGGCAGATTGCGTGACTCGACGCTCCACATCGGCGCGTCGTCGTAACCGTGCAGGAACGGCTGATAGTAGGTATCGGCCGCCGCATACCACGCTCCAAGCTGCGGCTTGTCGCAAAGCCAGCGCAAGAACGCTTTCGCCGTCTCGTGATCGGGCGTGTGGGTGAAGATGGAATGGCTCCAGGAGTTGAGCGTGTGGAAGCGCCCTTTCGGGCCTTGCGGGTTCTGTGCTTGCCCGGTGACTTTGGCAATGTCGGGGAAATCGCGCTTGGCGACCCACAGGATGCTCTCGGCGTTGTTGGTGCAGGAGATCTGCTCGCTGAGCCAGGCCTTGTTGTTGTTGACGTCGGTCCAGCCGAGTACATCCTCGAGCATGGTCTGCTGAAAGAACTTGCGGGCGAAGTCGACGGCGCGCGCGGTCTCGTCGGAATCGAGCACGATGGTCTTGCCGTCGGGCTCGACCTCATGGCCGCCATACGACCACAGCAACGGATAGAGCCAGCCGTGATTGTCACCAAAGCCGTGGCCGAGCTCGAAGCCGAACGGGTGACCCTTGGCCTTGAGCTTGGTGCCGGCCTCGAGCAGCTCATCCCAGCTATCCGGAAACTTGTCGAAGCCGACTTCCTTGAACCAGTCCATGCGCCAGTTCATCAGCTGCCCGACATTGCCGAAGGGGATAGCCTTCCATTTGCCGTTGACGACGCAGGCTTCCTTGGCCGGCTCGTACCAGCCGCCCTGCTCCCTGCCGACGGCTTCGGCGATATCGCTCACGTCGAGATACTTCTCGTCGTACAGGAAAGGCCAGTTGAAGAAGTTGAGCGTGAGGTCGGCGCCGCTCCCGGTCTCGGCGATCGTGGTGACTCGCGTCTGCAGGCTGCCGACGCTTGCCAGCTCATAGCCGACCTTGACTCCGGTGAGCTTCTCGTAAGCCGGCGCGAGGGTGTTCTGGAAGTAGGCGTCGAATGTCTTGATGAAGGAGCTTTCGTGGATCAGGGTCAGGCTCTTGGCCGCGGCGTGACCGCGCGGCACCCCGATCAGCGAGGCCGCAGCCCCTGCGGCCGCCGCCTTGAGAACCTGGCGGCGCGAAGTTGTTGACGAGGGCTTTCCTGAAAAGACCATCGCATCCTCCCAATCTGGACTGCTATCCGGCTGGCCGAGGGCCCGGAGATTTCTCGTTTCTTGGATCCGTGATGTCCTCGGCAAAAAAATATTGCAGGTTCCCATTCTTTGGATTAGCCACAAACTGCTTATGAACTCATGAGGTTTCCTTATGAACCCGACGATGCGTCAACTCGAAGCGCTGGTTATGGTCTATCGCCTGGGCAGCCTTACGAGGGCCGCAGCTGAGCTGCGGGTAACTCAATCGGCCATCAGTCTCCTGATTCGGCAAATTGAGCAGAACTTTCGGCTCAAACTATTTGACCGCACGACCCGTGCGCTGCGTCCGACGCCCGCCTGCAAGGACGCAGCGCCGATCGCAGAACGAATACTCGCGGGCGCCCAAGGACTGACCCGGCTCATGCGCGACCTGGTCGAGGTCAAGACGGGTCGCATCACGATCGCGGTGTCGGCGGGAGTTGCATCGGCGCTGCTGCCCCGTGTGCTCGCAAAATACCGAGACAGCTACCCGGACGTCAGGATCGAACTGTTCGACATTGCCCCTGACGAACTGCTTCCGTTTGTGATGGGCGGCAATGCCGAATTGGGTATCGGAAGCGTCGAGCGCGCCGATACACCGGAGATCGAGATCGAAACGCTCATGCAGAGTTCCCTGTCGGCGATTGGCATCAGGGATGGCCGCTTTGAGAAGCGTTCCCGATTGACATGGGACGACATCGCGAATGGCGAGCTGATCGCCATGCGCCGCGGGACACGTATCAGAAGTCAAATCGACGAGGCATTGTCCCGAACGGGACGTCAGCTCAAGCCGACCTTCGAAGTTTCGTTGATCACAACGGCCTTGGCGTTGACGGCGGACGGCGTGGGAATAAGCATTTTGCCGGCGCATATGCTTCCGAAACTACAGTTCCCGACGCTTGCCGCCGTTCCATTGTCACGCCCAACAATCACTCGGCACGTGTCACTGGTAAGCCGCGCAGGATTCGTTCTTTCTCCAGCGGCAGAACGATTCGTGGAGACTGCGAGGCTGAGGCTCTAATTACTCTGCAGACAGCTAGGAGACCGGTTGAGGGCAGCAGTCTGGATGCGATTCGAGCGTTTAAAGCGGGGCGCGACGCCGACGGCGTCGGCGGACGGTCCTACTTGGCATTGGCATTGCCGTCATAGAGATGGCGGCCGCCGGTCAGCGGCATCGAAACCACGGAGCGCAAGGGGCGGCTGGCCGGCGACTTCAACGTCGCACCGACCGAAATCGACGTCTACCCGACGAAGTCATGGGACGATGACGCGCTGATCCAGCCGCAAAGCCGCACAGCCTTCGCGCGCCTGGTCAAGCTGGGCTGGACCGACGCGTTGCGCGAACAGCATCCGGGCCAGCGCATCTACACTTTCTGGCACTATATCCGCCACCGCTTCGAGCGCGACGCGGGGCTGCGACTTGACCATCTGCTGCTGAGCCCGGAGCTCGCCGCGCGGCTGCAAGCGTCGGGCGTCGACCGGGTCATCCGGGGCGAAGAAGGCGCCAGCGACCACGCCCCGGCGTGGATCACGCTGAAGCCGGCAGGGCGCGGTTAGCCGAATTGCTGAGGGAACCCGGCCGATACCCGGGCGTTGCTCCCCGGATTTCTCGGGAAAATTCACATGTCGAAACAATCGACGGGCGCCGTTCGATATGTGCTCGCGGCGACATGCGCGCTGGCGGGGCTCGCTCTGGCCTCCGGCGGCGTCTGGCTCATCGCGCTCGAGGGCTCGCCGTTCTACCTCATTCAGGGAACGAGCTTCATCGTCATCGCCGCCCTGATCGCGGTCCGCAACCCGCTGGCGCTGTGGACCTATGCGGCCCTGACCCTGGCTACGCTGATCTGGGCCGTCTCCGAGGTCGGGCTCGACTGGTGGCCGCTGATGCCGCGCGGTGCCTTCACCATCGTGCTCGGTATCATCCTGTTGCTATGGGGCGCGCTGTCGCGCCGTCAGTTCGTCCACAATGCCATGACCCGATCCGGTCTCGTGGCCTTGACCGTTTCGATCACCGCTTGCGGCGCTGTTGCGCTTGCTGCGATCTTGCTGCCGACGCACGAACTCGCGGGATCGCTGCCGGCTCGGAGCGCCGCCGCGTCGACGTCGCTGGAAGCGCCTCCCGGCAGGGACAAGGACTGGACCGCTTACGGCGGTACCCAGGCCGGCCAGCGCTATTCGACCCTCAACCAGATCACTCCTGACAACGCCAACCAGCTCACGGTGGCCTGGACCTTCCACACCGGCGACGTGCGCGCCGCCAGCGATCCTGAGGAAACCACCTACGAAGTGACGCCGCTGAAGATCGACGGCACGGTCTATCTTTGCACGCCGCACGATCTGGTGTTTGCGCTGGACGCCGAGACCGGCGCGGAGAAATGGCGGTTCGATCCGAAGATCAACCAGCCGCCGCGGCAAAGCACCCAGCACCTGACCTGTCGCGGCGTCTCCTATTTCGACGGCACGGCGGCCGCCGCCAATGCGCCCTCGCCCGACTGCGTCAAGCGGCTGTTCCTGCCCACTGTCGATGGCCGCCTGATCGCGCTGAGCACGCAAACCGGCAAGGTCTGCCCCGGCTTCGGTGGTCCCGATGGCACCGTCAATTTGTGGCGCAACATGCCCAACGTGAAGCCCGGCTCGTATTATTCGACCTCGCCGCCGGTCGTGACCACCGATCTGATCATCGTCGGCGGCGCGGTGAACGACAACGTCTCCACCACCGAGGCATCGGGCGTGGTCCGCGCCTTCAATATCAATACCGGCGAACTGGTCTGGAACTGGGACAGCGGCAATCCCACCGCGACCGCGCCGATCGCGGCCAGCGCCACCTACACCCAGAACTCACCCAACAGCTGGAGCATTTCGAGCTACGATCCGAAACTCGGGCTGATCTTTGTTCCCACCGGCAATCAGCCGCCGGACCAGTTCGGCGGCAAGCGCAGCGCCAACGTGGAGAAGTATTCGTCCTCGGTGGTGGCCTTGAATGCCGAGACCGGCGCGGTCGCCTGGTCGTTCCAGAGCACCCATCACGATCTGTGGGATATGGATGTGCCGGCGCAGCCGTCGCTCGTCGATCTCACCATCAATGGCGAGACCGTCCCGGCGCTGGTCGAGACCACCAAGCAGGGCGAGTTGTTCGTGCTCGACCGGCGCACCGGCAAACCGGTCTTGCCGGTCAAGGAAGTGCCAGCTCCCGAAGGTGCCGCCAGAGGCGATACCTCGGCGCCGACCCAGCCGGTTTCCGCACTGTCGTTCAATCCGGTGCCGCTCACCGAAGTCTCGATGTGGGGCATCACGCCGTTTGACCAGTTGGCCTGCCGGATCGTGTTCCGCTCGATGCACTACGAAGGGCGCTACACGCCGCCCTCCGAGCAGGGTTCGATTATCTATCCCGGCAATTTCGGCACTTTCAATTGGGGGGGCGTCGCCATCGATCCGGAACGCCAGGTCGTGTTCGCCATGCCGGTCTATCTCGCCTTCACCTCGACCTTGAAGCCGCGCGCCAACGCCACCGAGCGACTGGTGACCACACCCGACCAGCCCCCCTTCAACGAGAATTTCGGCGCGCCGTATGCCGCCAGGATGGGCGCGTTCCTGTCGCCGATTGGCCTGCCGTGCCAGGCGCCGCCGTGGGGATATGTCGCCGGTGCCGACCTCACCACCGGCAAAATCGCCTACCGGCACGTCAACGGCACGGTGCGCGATCTGTCGCCGCTGCCGCTGCCGTTCAGGATGGGCGTGCCCGGCATCGGCGGTCCGATGCTGACCAGGGGCGGCGTCGCCTTCCTGTCAGGCTCGCTGGATTATTTCGCCCGCGCCTACGATGTGACCAGCGGCCGGCAACTATGGGAAAGCCGGCTTCCCGCGGGCGGCCAGGCGACGCCGATGACCTACTGGTCGCAGGCGAGCGGACGTCAATTCGTGCTGTTCGTGGCCGGCGGGCATGGCTCGACCGGCACCAGGGCCGGCGACGCCATTGTGGCCTATGCTTTGCCGAGATTGCAATCGCGCTGAAGCACCGCGCCAATACCGGCTGGCGACTGCTTCATGGATCTCGGCTGCTCAGCCACGATCTGGTCTCTCATGGCATAAGCGGAACCGTTGACCGCGGACTCTATCGGCTGGAGTATGCACGCAGCGACACGATAAGGAATCGGACGTAGATGCAAAAGCCCCTCAGCCCCGACAGCGCCCTCGAAGACATCCTGACCGCGGCGCGCCGCGCCGGCACCCGGGTGTCGGCGCAGGATCTCGTGCCGCCCGCCGATATCGAGGCGGCGATCGCCGTGCAGGCCAGGATCTTTCGTGCCATTACGGGTGACGTCAAAGGCTGGAAGCTCGGGCTGCGGCCCGACCAGCTGGCGGTGTCGGGGCCGATGTTTCCGATCCTCGAAAGTTCGAACGACAAGCCGCCGGCGCTGCAGTGGCGGCCCGGCATGGCGCTCGAGGTGGAAGTCGCGGTCCGCCTCGCCGTCGATCTTCCGGCACGCGCCGACCGCGCCTATCAGCGCGAAGACATCAAGGGCGCCGTTGCCTCGGTGCATGCCGGCATCGAGGTGATCGACAGCCGGCTTATCGAGGGCGGCAAGGCGCCGTTCCCGATCTTCCTGGCCGACGCCATCGGCAATGGCGGCTATATCGTCGGACCTGAGATTTCGAAGCGACTGGCCGATCAGCTCGACGGGCTGATCATCACGATCCGCGCCGACGGTGAGGAGATCTATTCCGCAGCCGCCGTCCACCCCAACGGGGATCCGCTGCTGCCGGTGCTGGCCTACGCGCGCGCGCCCAACGACGTCATGGGCGGGCTGCGGGCGGGACAGATCGTCACCACCGGAAGCCTGTGCGGCGTGGTGGCCGTGCCGCGGCCGGCACGGATCGAAGTGCTGTTCGGCAACGAGACGAAGCTGAGTCTCGATCTGACGGCATAGGAAAGTCGTAGCCCGAATGAGCGAAGCGACATCCGGGATTCCGGCGACCCTGGTTCCCGGGTATCGCGGAGTTTATCATCGGGCCGGCCGAAGGCCGGACCCGTTGGCTCACCCGGGCTGCGACATCCGCGATATTAAGGTGCGACCACCGTCAGCGTTTTCGATACCGAGGCCTTGCGGGTCTGTTCTGCGATGGCCCGCGTCGAGACCCGCACCCTGACGCCACCCGGCAGCGCGATCTCTTCATGGTCTTTCGCCAGCGCCAGCAGTTCGGCGCGCAAGGTCTCCTTGGCACGTCGAGCGCCGCTCTCGTGGACCGAGAGGATCTTGTACTGCGCGGCCTTTTCCGCGATCGCGCCCGCGGCGGGATCGCGCGACAGGTCGAGCCGCTTGCCCTCAACCGTCGGCAACAGCCGCGCCAGCCAGGGCACTTCCACCCGCGCGCCCTGCGGATCGGGTTCGCGTCGGGCTGCGACCGCGGCAAAGAACGCTTCCGCTTCCTGCTCCAGCAGGCGCCACAGTTCCTCGTTGGGCCGGCGCTCGAAATAATGCAGGTCGCCGGCCACCCAGGCCGCGATCACGCCCCAGGTGTAAGACCCGTCGTCGTCGCCCACTTTCATCTGCTGCTGCAGCTGGATTTCGTGCATCGGCGGCACGCTGCGGCCGCCGCCCCATTCGCGCATCCAGGTGGCGTAGTCGAACACACATTTGGTCTCGAGCGCCCCTCGCCCGCGCCGCGGGCAGAACATGGTGGCGTCGCGGGTGCAGCCGAGCCGGCCGCGGCGCTGATAGACGTGGCGGTGGTTCGGCCGCACCTCGACCCGCAAATCCTCAGCCGCCTGCGCGATCACCAGCGGCTGCAGTTTCCTGCCCCAGTCCATGCGGGGGTTTTCGTCACTCTCGAGATCAACGCCGTCGGCGAAGCGTCGGTACAGCATCCATCTCGTCACATAAGGCGACAGCCCCCACAACGCCGGGGTTTCGGTGGCGGAAAGGGTTTTGAGGGTCGGGTCCGGCATCGCTATTCCGCGGCCTCCGCTATCGCGGTCGCGGCGTCGTAGCGTTGGAGCGCGCGGGCCAGGTGATCGGCACACTTGCTGTCGGCCAGGAACGCAACCGCCGTGCTGGCGCGGGAGCCATCGCCCCAGGCCCGCGCCGCCTCGCCCTTGGTGCGGGCGCATTCGTGGGTGATGCGGTGGACGTCGGCGAGAAACTGCTGCTCGTGGCGATCAAGATCGCGCGGCTCGTCGTACAGCGCCTGCGCCACGGTGACGGCACAACGGACAAGCGGGGTTTTGGGCATCGGTCGCTCCATCGGCCCCCTGCGGGCCAGGTCCAGCGACGATAAGATCGGTTATGATAACCAAAATCAATAATAAAAGTTATCGATGTGGAAAACGCCGGCGTTTCGGCCTACCGCCGCGCCCGTTTCCCGGTCACCCGGTGCGCGATCGCCCACTCCTTGCGCGACAGGATGAAATCCGCGGTCTGCCCGTCGGGCGGATTGTGCTGGCGGACCAGCCAGCGCTCCGCGGTGGCGCGCCGCAGGTGTTTTATCGTGGCGCGGGCCTCGCCGTCCCTTTCGGCATAGAAGATATAGACCTCGTCGGGCACCACCGGCAGCGACGGCTCGACGATCGCCATCTCGCCGTTCTTGTATTCCGGGGCCATCGAGTTGCCGGTGACCAGCAGGCCATAGGCATCCTTGACGTGGATCAGGTGGCTCGGCCGCGGGATGAAGTCGATCGGCTCGGAGGAGCGGATGATTTCGCCCGGGCCGCCTTCGGCCGACGCATAGACCCGGAAGTCCGGCCTGATATCGCTGACGAACGGCCGCGCCTCGGCCGGCAAGGTGACGCCCTTGAGCGAAGGATCGAGATCGGCAAGGTCGAGGCCGAGGATCTGGGCGATCTTCGGCAGGAATTTCGACTGCACGGTGGCGCCGCTCTCGATCTTGACGATCGCGACCTGGGAGACGCCGGCGCGGTCGGCCAGGTCCTTTTGCGACCAGTTGCGCCGCTCGCGGGCTTCGCGAATGATTTCACGGGGTTCCATGATCCGGACATTATAACTCCAGTTATAATTTGTCGCCATAACATTTGTGCTTGACGTACCGATAACTTTTATTATGATAAAGGGATGGAAAACGCCCCGCCGGAAACCACCCCAGTGCTCGACCGCGCCATCGCCTTGGCCGGTTCGCAGACCCGGCTCGGCGAGGCCACCGGGTTCTCGCAGGCCGCCATCAACAAGGCGAGGCGCCGCGGCCGGGTGAGCGCCGAGATGGCGCTGGCGATCCACCGCTTCACGCTGGGCGCCGTTGCCGCGTCGGAGCTGCGCCCGGACCTGTGGTCGCGCGACGATCACGCCATTCCATTCCCCTTTACCGAATCCGCGTCCCTCCCCGCGGATCGACGGTCGCCGCCGAACCCACGGCCTCGCCCACCGGTGGCGACCGTCACGAATTCAACGCCGGGCGACGGCCGCAAGCCGCCGTAAGCCCGCGCTTCGTTTCCGGACCCACCCAGCACAGGAGCCCAGCATGCAGAACCCCCTTCATGCGGCGGTCGCGACGCCGTCGCAGCAACGGGCCGCGGCGGCACGCCGCGAGCGCGAGCGCAAGATCGCGGCGCACGCCCATCCCGATTCGGCGATTGCCCGCCCACAGGCAGCATCACCGCCGCCCGAAGCCGTCAAGGCCTGGGCGGAGCGGCAGAAGCAGAATTCATGCGCCGATCAAGACCTGGTTCTGGATCGTCGACGAGGTCGGGCCGCCGCTGCCGCTCAAGCTCTCCATCGAGGAGATCCAGACCGCGGTGGAGCGCCATTGCAACGTCAGGCGTGCCGAACTGATTTCGGCGCGCCGCAGCACCGCTATCGTACGGCCACGCCAGATCGCGATGTTTCTGTCGAGGCACCTGACGCTGCATTCGCTGCCGGTGATTGGCCGCAAATTCGGCAACCGCGACCACACCACCGTGCTGCACGCCGTGCGCAGGATCGAAGCGCTGCGCAGCCACGATCAAAAGGTGGCTGACGATCTCGATGCCATCAGCCGGGCGCTGGCGGCGCAGGTGCCGTGAGCCACCGCGGCGTGCGCGGCGATCAGTCCTCGATCGACAGATGGAACCTGCGCCCAAGCTGGTGATGCACGGTGATGACGGCGCGGTCGACATCGCTGATCAGGCTGTCGCCAAGAGCGACGGCCGGGATTTCCCAGTTCCGCCCGCCGCGCACGTTCGGCAGCGCCTCAACGCCGGGCACCGACGCCGTCTCGCATCCCGGCTGGCTGCGCAGCGCCGCGTCGGCGAGCGCGGTCAGTTCCACAAGGGTCTTTCCGATGGTCAACACCAGCTCCGGATTCGCAACGATGTGTCTCCTGCCACCCGCCCAACCTGAACCGGTGACGCCATGAGCCGGGCCTGGATCGCATTCTACATCGGCGACTACCTGAAGGACACCCAGGCGCTCACCACCGAGCAGCACGGCGCCTATCTGCTGCTGCTGATGGAGTGCTGGCAGAAGGGCCGGGTGCCGCTCGATCCCGCGAGCCGGGCCGCGATCGCCCGCCTGCCGTTGGCTACGCTGGAACAAGATCAGCATGCCGATCGACGGCTTCTTTGCCGAAGACGGCACCAACAAGCGTGCCACCGCCGAGATCACCAAGGCCGAGGTGGTCAGCCTGAAACGGGCGATCGCCGGCGCCGCCGGCGGACAACGTTCCGGAATTTCGAAAGCCATTGCCCGCGGGCAACAAGACAAACGCCAAGCAAATGCTTGCGCGCGGCTGCAGCAAATGAACCGGCAAACCCTTCAGCAAAATCCCGGCAATGGCAAAGCTAGCCAGAATCCAAAATCCTTACCCGCTTCCTTGGCCGCCGCGCGCGAGTCTTCCAGCGATATTTATTTCGTGATCTTCGACACGCCGGAGTGGCGCGCCCATCAGGCGTATCGCCAGCAGCATGCGCTTGCCCCGCTGGTGCCTGTGACGATCGTCCGCGACGGCATCGCCTATCGCGGCGCCCGGGTCCCCACGCCGACGCCGCCCGGCAGCGATGCCGGGCAAGCCGCAAAAACCTAAGGAAAAGCCCGATGGCGAAGAAGCGACGGCGCGGCAAGCCCAACGACCTGAAGAACATCGCGCACGACCGGACTGCGCGCGACCTGTTGCGCAACGCGCAGGCGGTGCCGGTCGAGGTCGACGATCCCTATGAAGAGGGGGCGAAGATCGTCGTGCTGCGATCGACCCGCCACGATCCCCTGGCCGACATGCACGCGAAAGGCCTGATCGACCAGTGCGACTATGTCGCCGGACGGCATTGGGAGGCGGCCTGGGAAAACGCCGAGATCGGCGGCGTGCGGGCACTCGATCCGACCCGCGAAGCCGTCGATGGCGGCGCGTTGCCCGACCCTCTCACCGATACCCAGCGCCGCGCGTTGCAGGACCTCAAGGCCGCACGCGGGGCGCTGGGCGTCGAGGGAAATGCGCTGATCCGCGACGTACTGGGAAGCGGCCTGTCGCTCGCCGAAGCCGGGCGCAACCGCGGCATGACCTCGGAAGCCGACCGCAAATACATCGGCAAGCGATTCCGCGAATGCCTCGCCACGCTGGCGGTGCGGTTCGGTTACGCGAGCCGGGAGCCGCAACGTAGGATCGGGTTGAGACCTCCGAACCCATCAACCGCGTCTCGATGGGTTTCGCTACGCCTACGCTTCACGCCCTCCGCAGACCTTTCTGGCCAGCAGCATCCGCCGTATGATGAATCAAACTGTTTCCAGCCGGTGCGCGGTGGCGTTCAGCGCCGCCATGTCCAGCGCTGCGTCTTCGCCGCTGGCCGCCTTGGCCAGTTGCCGGTTGAGGATATCGTCGACCTTCATCCTCGAGGCCGGCGAGGTCGGCCTCGGTTTCGGCGCTGCGGATCCGGCGCGGCAGCGCGCTCAGCGCGTTGAACGTCGCTTCGCGGTCATCGGAGTGGCGGATGCCGAGAAAGCGCCAGGCGGCGGCGAAGATCGACGCCAGCGCGCCGAGCACCATCGGCGTCAGGTAGATGGTGTTGCCGTATTTATCCATAAAACTCTGCTCGGTGCCGTTGTAGTAGGCCGCGGCGCCGGGATGCACGCCGATATAGGCATCGGGATCGAGATTCGGCGCCGCGATGCCGGCCAGGATCGGCTGCTCGGCGAGCAGGTCGCGGCGCGCGTTCATCACCCGCTTGGCCAGTTCCGCGATCCGGTTCGAATCCAGATGCCGGTTGGCGACCAGATAATATCCGACCCGCAGCGTGGTGACGTCATCGCCCGGGACCGCCAGCGCGCCGCGCAGCGTGCCTTTCGGAATATCAAAACTCTCATAGGCATGATCGGCATCGGCGATGGCGCCGGCGGAATCGATCGGGATCAGCACCGGCGACGAGTTCTGGTTTTCGCGGAACAGGCCGCGCAGCAGCGACAGGTATCGTTCCGTCAGCGGCGCCACCAGCAGCAGCGCGCTGACCTCTTTGGCCTGGACCGCGCGCCGGACATCGGCAGGCGCGAGATCCTTGAAGGTGACGTTGGCGGAGCCAAGGTCGTATTCCTTCTTCAGGTCGTCGACGAGGCGGTGATTGATCTCGCCGCCGACCACGCCGACGGTGTGGCCCTTCAGCTTCTCGATGCTGGTGATGCTCGATCCCGGCGGCGCGACCAGCATCGCCACGCCCTGGCCCATCAGCGCCACACTCCGTGCCTGCGAGAAATTGCCGACGTCGGCGCGGATCACGGCGAGATCGGCGTTGCCGGCCGCCAGCGCCTTCGCGGCATCGAGCACGTTGCCGACGTTGTCGATCTTGAGACGGACCGAGGAACTGCCGGTCGCCGAGCCGGCCCGCCACCACCGCGGCGGCCTGCCGGGCATCGCCGTCGAGCGATCCGACCGCCACCGTCAACGTGGCCGGCCGGGTGTAGTAGCGGTAGGTGAAGAGACCGGCGCCGAACAAAAGGCAGACTGCTCCGGCGAGCAGGATGGCGCGGATCCAGATCGGCAGCGCGGTCGCGAGCTTGCTCAAGGATTACCTCAATCGATCCGGGACAACGATCGGCGGCCTTGCAGAACGGCGGGCGATGGCATCGACATCAAATCGCGATCGCGCGCCGTGTTGCTCGCTTGTAACATCTTCTTGACGCGAACCGGTATCCAGCGCGCTTCGATCCATTGCAGCATCTGCGTGGCGCACGATGCATCGCACGCCACGTGCCGGCACGGCCGGGTCCGGACGGCATGGCCGAACATCATCACCGGAATTATCCTGACGCGGGTCATGGCGGCACCTCGATATCGGCGGCGGCTCTCCAGATATCGGTCCGGCTTCACGCGGCGAAGGTTCGACGAGACGAATTACAAATTGGCAATGAGAGATTGATCGCCCGGATGATGTTGTAGGCCAGCACGCTCAGCGCGGCTTCCCCGCCGACCTTCTGTCGAGGCCTCGAGTGAGGAATCTGCCACCTGCTGTCATTCGCTTTATGGTTCCGAAAGGGTGCTCGCTGGCACATCGACGCCTTCTGGCTCAGAGTCGGATCGCCCTGGAAGCGATCGTTCATTCGTTCGAGCGCATCCTCATGCACATGACGGCTGACAAAGCGTTGCTTTGCAGTCGTGCAGCGCGGCTTGAGTGCACAGTCTGAGCAATCGCTGCGCCACGTAAACGATGAGATGCATCGTGCCGCATCACCTGCTTGCGTGCGAGAGCAGCGATCCGCCGGACACACATATGTATCTGTCTCCGGCTGGTAGACGAAGGCCGACCGATCAAACATCATTCCATCGCCCTGATTGTGTCACTGACGCGGTTGGTCGGCAGCGCAGGCCGTGATGCCATCAGCCTCACAAGCCGCGGCTACCGTGCCGTTCGAGTAACCAGCGTCGGCCACGACCATCAGGTTCTCGACACCGAGCATAGTCCTTTGTCGCTTTGGCCATCGGATACAGCAGCCGATTGTCGTTCGGCTCGCTCGTTATCTCATGATGGATGATGAAGCCAGTCTCTGCGTCGACCACCGTTTGCACGTTGTAGGAAGGTGGCTTTGCGCCCTTTACCGATCGCCCATCGGCCGGGCGTCAGGCTCGCCTTCCACCAGCGTCTTGCGATGCCTCGCTCATCAAGCGTGGCAGCCATGCGTTCAAGTTCGACGCGCCGCATCCTGAGAGCCTGAAGCGCCGCTGTCGGTCGCACTTGGCACTTCATCCGGTTCGCTGGTATCGCTCTCATCTAGATCCGCCAGATAGTCGGCGATCCGGCGGTCCAGACGGGCTAGCCTCCTCCGCGATCTCTCTCCGTCCCATGATCCGCTTGGCGCTTGCCGCAGCACGGAACTTCGAACCGTCCAGCGCCACCAAGCCGCGCTGTGAACAGGCCCTGATCCCGACAGAACAGACGTGATCCGTAGGGTGGATTAGCGAAGCGTAATCCGCCGCTTCTACCACATCGGCAATGCCGATCGGCATTCCGGCGCAAGCTTCCAACATCGAACAGGACGCCTATGTCTGTAATCCGTGGGGCCACTGCTGGTCGCGACCGGACTTTGGTTACGGCTATGGCGGCTGGGGCTGGCACCGCTGGCATCATTGGCGCCACTGGAACGGCTACTACCACCCGCACCATTACGGTGGCTGGGGCTGGCATTACCGGCACGGCTGGTAACCAGTAAGGGGGCTTCGGCCCCCTTTCTTCATTGCCGAACGTGCCAATCAAAGGATTTCAGGGAATCCTCCCTTCGACGAGACGCCCGTCACCCACGGCATCCTGCGCGCGTCGGCTGCCGCCGCACAGCACGATTGCTGCGGCGACCAGTTCAAGCGCGATGCAAACCGCGAGCGCCGCACCATAGCCGCCGCTGAGGCTGCGAACCAGCCCGAGCAGGCCGGGGCCGAACGCGCAGATGACGCCGCTGATCGCGGTCGACAATCCGAGCACCACGGTGAAGCTCGCCTGGTCGAACTCGCGATGAATGATCAGCGGCGGCAGCGTTATCAGGTTGCCGACCGAAAAGCCGAACGCGGCGCAGGCTGCCAGCAGAACCGGCGCCTGCCCGGCCTCGATGATGGTGAGCAGTGCCAGCGCCTGCGTCACGAACGACAAGGTCGTCAGCCATCGCGGATTGAACCGGTCGGCAACGCTGCCCAGGCAGAGCCGGCCGACCAGGGCCATGGCGGTGGTCAGCGCCACCGCCAGCCCTGCGCCGGGGCGGCCGATCCCGGGTTCAAGCAGCGCGATCTGGTGCACGATGAATCCGACCTGGGCCAGAAACGCCAACGCGAACGGAATCGTGATGGTCCAGAACGCCGGCTGGCGGATGATTGCGGCACGCGACTGCGCTACGGCCATCGGCGCTTGCGCCGAACCCGGCATGTCGGGTTCGACACCGCCGGAATGTGGAGCAACCCACAGCAGCACCACCGGCACCAGCACCAGCAGCATGACGGCGGTGGCCGCCAGTATCGCGGCGGCGAAGCCGATGGCCTCGACCAGCAAGACCAACAGCGGCGCCACGATCACGCCGCCGCAACTGCCGCCGGTGTAGGCGAGGCTCAGGGCAAGGCCGCGACGTCGCACGAACCAGCGGCTGACCAATGCTGCGATCGCCACCGTGCCCATGCCGGTCCAGCCCAGCGACATCAATACGAAGGCGAAATAGAGCTGCCAGGGCTCGCGCACGATCGCGAGCAACGCCGTCGATGCCGCAAGCCCCGCGACGCCGAACAGAACCAGCCGCCGCAGGCCGAGCCGCGCGATCAGCTCATCGGTAAAGATCACCGAAATATTGCCGATCAGGAAGCTCAGCGTCACCGCGCCCGAAATCATCGCTGCCGGCCAGCCGCGCAGGCGCGGCAGCTCGGCGAGATAGATGCCGTTGCCGTAAAGCGAGAATCCGAACAGGAACAGCGCCAGCAGAAAACAGGCCAATACCACGCGCCAGCCGGCATAGCGCAGCGAGGCCTCCTGATCGCGGTCTGGTTCGGATGGTTCAGTCACGAATATGTTCCGTTGTTGCGCGGCGGCGCAACCTACGGGGTTTCGCACATCGGCGACGAGTTACGAACTGTTCCAGGGTTGTAACCGGGCAGACAAGCGCCCTCGCGCGCTACTTCGTCTTCTCCCCGCACCCTACCTCGCCGGTCTGCCACAACGCGATGCGCTGCTCCGGCTTGAGGTACATGGCGTCGCCGGGCTGCACCGCGAAGGCGTCGACGAAGGCGGCCTGGTTGCGCAAGGCGCCGTTGGCGCGAAACTGGCCCGGCGAATGCGGGTCGACCTTGAGGCGCTCGATCCGCGCCGCGTCGCGCATCTTGTCGCGCCAGACCTGGGCGTAAGCGATGAACAGCCGCTGCTCGCCGCCATAGCCGTCGATTTCGGGCGCCGGGCATTGCGTCAGCGATAGCCGATAGGCCCGCGCCGCGATGGCGAGGCCGGCATTGTCGGCGACGTTTTCGCCCAAGGTCAGCGCGCCGTTGACGTGATAGCCCTCGAGCGGGCTATAGGCGTCGTACTGCGCCACCAGGCCCCTGGTCCTGGCATCGAAGCGGGCGCGGTCCTCGTCGCTCCACCAGTTACGCAGGTTGCCGGTGCCATCGAAGCGGCTGCCCTGGTCGTCGAAGGCATGGCTGATCTCGTGGCCGATCACCGCGCCGATGGCGCCGTAATTGGCGGCGTCATCGGCGCGCGCGTCGAAGAACGGCGGTTGCAGGATGCCGGCCGGAAACACGATCCCGTTGCGGCTCGGGCTGTAATACGCATTGACGGTCTGCGGCGTGGCGAACCACTCGTCGCGATCGACCTCGCGGCCGAGCCTGGCCATCCAGTAATCATAATCAAAACGGCGCGCGCGCATGATGTTGCCGACCAGGTCGTCGCGCCGGATCACGAGGCCGTCATAGTCGCGCGCCTTGGCCGGATAGCCGATCTGCGGACGGATCAGCTCGAGCTTGGCCAGCGCCTCGCGGCGGGTCTCGGGGCCCATCCAGTCCAGCGCCGTGATGCTCTCGCGATAGGCCGCCAGAATATGCGCGACCATCGCCTCGGCGCGGTCCTTGCTCTTCGGCGGAAACCGGCGCTCGACAAAGAACCGGCCGAGCGCAAAGCCGAGCGAGCGGTCGGTGGCGCCGACCGCGCGCTTCCAGCGCGGCTGCATTTCCGGCACGCCGCGCAAGGTGTGCTGCTCGAAGGCAAACTCCTCGGCGACGAAAGCCGCCGGAAGATACGGCGCGTAGGCGCCGACGAGGTCATAGGCGAGGTAAGCCTGCCAGGTCGACAGCGGCACCTCGCGCAGGATGCCGCCGAGGCCGGCGACATAGCTCGGCTGCGCCACGATCAGGGTTTTGGTGTCCTGGCCGACACCGGCGGCGGCGAGATAGGCCGGCCAATCACCGGCTGCGAGCAGCGGCTCGAGGTCGGCGATCGCCTTCTTGTTGTAGGTCTTGAGCGGATCGCGGTTTTGCACCCGCGTCCATTGCAGCCGCGCCAGTTGGGTCTCGAGCGCGATAATGGCGTCGGCGGTGGCCGGCTCGGCCGGCTCGCCGGCCAGCGTGAGCAGCTTGACGATATGGTCGCGGTAGGACGCGCGGACGGTTTGGAAGTGGGCGTCGTCCCTGAGGTAGTAATCGCGGTCCGGCAACCCGAGGCGGGCCTGCCTCAGGTGCAGCACAAAGCGGGTGGCGTCACGCTGGTCCGGCGAGACGTCGAGGTCGAACGGGACGCGGACCTTGAGCCGCGCCAGGTCGGCGAACAACGCCGGCAGATCGGCCTTGTCGGAGAGGCCGCGGATGCGCGCCAGTTCATCGCGCAGGCCGGTAAGGCCTTTGGCCTCGACCCCTGCCTCATCCATGAACGAGGCATAGAAGTCGGCAATTTTGGTTCGCTCCGCCGGGCCCGGCTGCTGCGGGTCGATGGCTTCGATCAGGGCGCGCAATTGGGTCTGCGTGGCGTCGAACACCGCGGTGAAGGTGCTCCAGCCGGCGCGGTCGGTCGGGATCGGCGTCGCCGCCAGCCACTTGCCGTTGGCGAAGCGCCAGAAATCCTGCTGCGGCGGCATACCTGCGTCGATCGCGGCAGTATCGATGCCGGAACGCGGCTCGGCCCGCGCCGATCCGGGAAACATCGCGCAGATGGCCGCGGCAAATATCAATGTTCGCATCATGCCGCAGGATAGACGCAAAGGGCCGAGGTTTCCAAGCCAAGCGCTCTCGCAAACGGCGTCATCGACAGCTACATGTAGAGAACTCCCTGCTTCCAACCGGATCATCCCTTGTTCTCCAACATCTCGCTGTACGGCGCTTCGACCTGGATCCTGCCGCTGGTCATCGCCATCACCTTCCATGAGGCCGCCCATGGCTTCGTTGCCCGCCATTTCGGCGATGAAACTGCCGCGAAGCTGGGGCGAGTGACTTTAAATCCGCTCAAACACATCGATCCGTTCGGCACCCTGCTGCTGCCGGCCCTGCTGCTGTTCTCGCATTCGCCGTTTCTGTTCGGCTACGCCAAACCGGTGCCGGTCAATTTCAGGGCGCTGCGCCATCCCAGGCGCGACATGGTCTTCGTTGCCGCCGCGGGGCCGGCGACCAACATCGTGCTCGCCACGGCGGCGGCGGCGGCGTTTCACCTGGTCGGCTGGGCGGGCGCGGATGCCGCGCCATGGATTTTCGACAACCTCAAAAACGCGCTTGTCATCAACGTCGTGCTGGCGATCTTCAACCTGATCCCGATCCCGCCGCTGGATGGCGGACGGATCGCGGTCGGACTGCTGCCGAACGCGCTGGCGGTGCCGCTGTCCCGGCTCGAACCGTTTGGAATGCTGATTTTGATCGGCTTTCTGATCGTGATTCCGATGCTCGGGACGCAGTTCGGCCTAAGTCTTGATATTATTTCGGCTGCGGTCCGCGCCGCGACCAGCTTTGTGATCGGTTTGATCCTGCTCGTGACGGGCAATCTGTAGGCAAACCGGCTGGGCGGCGCTAAACAAGGACTGGGCAGCCGGGCAGGCCTTCGGGCACAAGGATTTGGGGCAAGTTGATCAAGGCAACGGACAAGATGATTGCCAGGCGCGCCGACATCCGGGCGCGGGCGGATTTTGCGACCTGGAACATGATGGCCAAGCTCAACGGCGCCTCCTCGCTGTCGGCGGAAGCGCAAGGGTTTCTCGCCCGCTACAAGGCGTTCCGCGGTGAAATGAGCGAAGCCGAAGCCACCGCCGCCACCATCGCGCTGATTACGAAGAGCTACTATGCGGAAATGGGTGGTGTCGGAACGCCGCCGGTGATTCCGGCGGGCTCCCACGAGCTTCCGGACGATCCGGTCACCGACAATGTCACCGTGTTCCGGCGGCCCAAGGTTGCGCCCCCCAAGCCCAAGCGTGCCGGGACGCCAGGCCCGCAGAAGCTTCCGGTCGCCCTGATCTTCATCTGCCTGGTCGTGGTCTATGTCGGGCTGCGCTATTACCTCAAATAGCGACCGGAACGGCTGCAAACGCCGCGTGCCCCCGGATCGTTGCCGGAGCCGGTTCCAGATTTAACCCGGATCGCGGACATCAAGATTAACAGGCGATCTGCGTTGCGCGCCGCTGCCGATGCGTTAACGTAGTGTTAACGCAATTATTACCCTTCAAGGCAGCGCGACAATGAAAGTCCTTTACGCCGTCATGGCCCTCGCCCTGATACCGGGTTCGGCACAGGCATGGGATGTCTATCACACCTGCGCCGCCAATGGATCCTGGTACTACGGATCGTTCAATTCGGTATGCCGGACGTCGGTGATCCCGGACCGGCCACGCGACCGCGCGCGTGAAGCCGAAGAAGAAAACGCCCGCGCCGAGCAGATCGCAAAATGGGAGTCGTTCTGCAAACCGGTCCGCACCACCGATAGTCTGGGTGTCGTCCGGCTGCGCTATTCCCGCCCCGGCTGCGAGTTCGGCAGGAGCGAATAGCCCTTCGCCGTCGCCTGGCGGCAGAACCACCGCGTCAGCCGTGTTGCGCGGATTCCATCGCGCGTCATGGCATCAGGCCAGCGCGCCGATCCACGCCGCCAGCGTATCGAGCAGTTCGCCGATGATTTCGCCGTCGTTGCGGCCCGACCGCACCGGCACGTGAAAGGAATGATCGGCCTGTTCAAACAGTTTCAGCGAGGCGCCTGATCGCAGCGCCGCGGTCACGCCTTCGATCAGCGGCAGCTCCGCGAGTGCGTCGCGGGTGCCTTGCAGGAACAGCATCGGGATGCGGATATCGGCGAGGTGCTTGCCGCGCTCTGCGGAAGGCTTTCCGGCGGGATGCAACGGAAAGCCGAGAAAGGCGAGGCCGCGCACGCCGGCCAGCGGAGTTTTGGCCTGGGCCTGCGAGGTCATGCGGCCGCCGAACGACTTGCCGCCGGCGACGAGCTTCAGCGAAGGGCAATGCTGCGCGGCCGCGGCGACGGCCGCCCGCACCGCGGCATGCGCGACCGCCGGCGGATCCGGCCGCTTCGAGCCTTTCTCCATATAGGGAAACTGATAGCGCAGGCTGGCGATGCCACGCTCGGACAGTCCGGTGGCGACCGCCGCCATGAACGGGTGGGCCATCCCCGCTCCTGCCCCATGGGCAAAGACAAAGCAGGCCTGCGCGTCCGCCGGCCGCATCAACAGTCCGCTCACCGCGGCGGTGGCTTCAATCTCGATCCGAATGGCTTGCATGCTGGCCGATCTTCCGCTGTCGTCGATCGCCGCTCCGGTGGGCGTGGTGACAGATCGCCGCTAGTTTCGCATTAACAGATTGTTTAGAGAACCGCCCTTTGACCGAACCGTTCCTTAAGGTGGCGTCGCCAAACTCCGCGCTCTTTGAGACGGAGCGGCTGAGAGTGGAAGACAGACGCAAGCATCCGAGAGCCGAGCTTGAAGAACCCGCCTACATTTCAAGCAGCGGCGCGAGCTGGAGCTGCACCGTCGTCAACCTCGCTCCGGAAGGTGCGGCCATCGACGTGGCCGACCCGAGCGTCTTGCCCGACCGGTTTCTGCTGATGATGGCGAAGGACCGCCGCATGTTCAAATGCCGTTTCGCCTGGGCGCAGCACAACCGCGTCGGCGTTTCATTCGAACCGGATGCGGCGGTGGCCGCCACAACCGAAAGCCCGTTCAAGATCGAGGCGTAGGCCCGGAATCCGGTTACGCCCGTTCCCCATTCTCACATTTGTTTTCCCACTGCCTGGCGCCGCAGCCGGAAAAAATCCGCGGTACGCAATACCTCTCCGCGGTATCGACAAACTACCGGCATACCATTAACGAAGTACTGATGGCCGGAGCTGTGGCGAATGCGCGGAGTTACGCTGGAGCTACGGCCGCGTGCAGCGCGGCTCGGACGGCAGACAGGCGACGCCAACGTTCGAACACGAAACGCCGTCCGCGTTCTTGCCGCAGGTGCGGCACCCATCGGTCCAGGCGGTGCAGCTCTGGTTCGGCGGCTTGCTTGCGAAATCCTCCAATCGGATCGGCATCGATGCGGTCGGGTGTGACGGGCGGACGGTTTTCACCCCGCCGCCAATCGGCAGGTCGGCGGCAAAAGCCTCATCGGTGCGCGAGCCGGCCACGGCGGCGATGGCGCAAATCATCATGGCTGCGAACATGCGTCTGCCGCGCGACATGGTTTGCTCCTTGATCCGCCGGTGCGAAGGCTTTGCACCAGCCGTCCCTGGCGATTTCGCCTTCGACCACCTAGCAGGAATTCGGCAATTCGAACACCGCTGCGACGCTGCGCGACCGCCCATGGCAATCGCCGCGCGCTTCGGCGATATTCGCATGCCGGATCAACCGGGTGAACCATGGCGCACCGAACCGACGAGAACCGTGCGGGCGCCACCAGGAGGACGCGATGCCCAAGCCGAACGCCCGCAGCCCCGTGCTGCACCACGTCACCCTGAAAACCCGGCGGATCCAGGAAATGATCGACTGGTATGGCGAAGTCGCGGGCTTGACCGCGAATTTCGCCTTCCCCGGCGGCGCGTGGCTGAGCAATGACGCTGCCAACCATCGGCTGGCGCTGCTGACGAGCCCATCGATCAACGATCACCCGGACAAGCTTGCCCATACCGGCCTTCACCACATCGCCTTCGAATTCGCCCACATGGATGAACTGCTCGATTGCCATGTCCGCCTCAAGGCCAGGGGCATCGCGCCGCACATGGCGCTGGATCACGGCATGACGCTGTCGTTCTATTACGTCGATCCGGACGGCAACAGCGTCGAGCTGCAATGCGACGTTTTCGGCGACTGGCAGCAGTCGACACACTGGATGAAGACCTCGGCCGAGTTCGCCGCCAACCCGATCGGGGCGCCGGTGGACGCCGATCGCCTGGTCGAGGCGCGCAAGGCCGGTGCTTCGCCGGACGAGATCCACCGGCGCGCCTACGCCGGCGAATTCCCGCCCAGCGCGCCGCTCGACCCGCGCATGCCGATGTAGCCGGACCCCTCCTGGTCGCGCACCATCCTGAATGCTACAAGCTGTCGCAATTGTGAGGTGCAATCCGCCGGCAATTACCGGACAATGCCGGGACGCGCGACCAAGGTCGCGGAATAGTGCGCGCGACCAAGGTCGCGTAATTGCGCGCGCGACCCAGATCGCGGAAGTGCAGGAATTTCAGGGAGAAACATCCATGGCCGTCCGCGTAGTGCCCCGGCGATCCGCCCGATTGGCCGTTGCGATTGGCGCGCTATCGTTGCTCGCCTTGGCAACGCCCCGCCCGGTGCTGGCGCAGGACGAAGCGCCGGCGCAACAGCAAGGCGCCGCTCCGCCATCGGGAACGACGCCTGGCGGCCCACGCGGCGCCGGGCCGGGCGGACGCGGCAGCGCGCCGGCTTCGCCGGCCGCGGCCGAAGCGCATCGGCTGCCACCGGATTCCACCACCAGGCAGTCCCTGGCGCTGCCCGGCCGTACCCTGGCGTTCTCCGCGACCGCGGGATCGATCCGGCTGTTCGACGACAAGGGCGAGCCGCAGGCCGATGTCGCCTACACCTCGTACCAGCTCGACGGCGCCGAGGCCTTGAACCGGCCCGTGACCTTCGTGTTCAACGGCGGCCCGGGCGCCTCGTCCGCCTATCTGCAACTCGGCAACCTCGGCCCCTGGCGCCTGCCGATCGGCGGCGACGCTGCCGTCCCCTCGGCGGCGCCGGAGCTGGTCCCCAATGCCGAAACCTGGCTCGACTTTACCGATCTGGTGTTCATCGATCCGGTCGGTACCGGCTATAGCCGCCTGGTCGCCAGCGGCGACGAAGTCCGCCGGCGGTTTTATTCGGTGGACGGCGACATCGCGTCGATCGCGCTGGTGATCCGCCGCTGGCTGGAAAAATTCAACCGATTGCCGTCGCCGAAATTCGTCGTCGGTGAAAGCTATGGCGGCATTCGCGGACCGCGGGTGGTGCGCAACCTGCAGACCGAACAGGGCGTCGGCATCAAAGGCCTGATCCTGGTCTCGCCGGTGTTCGACTTCCGCGAATATTCCGGCACCAGCCTGCTGCAATACGTCTCGAGCCTGCCCACCATGGCAGCGGTGGCCCGGCAGGCCAAGGGCGCCGTCACCCGCGCCGACATGGCCGACGTCGAAAGCTACGCCCGCGGCGATTTCCTGGCCGATCTCGTCAAGGGCGAGGCGGATACCGCGGCCACCACGCGCCTCGCCGATAAGGTGGCGGCGCTGACCGGCATAGATCAGGCGGTGAGCCGCAGGCTGGCCGGCCGATTCGACCAGAGCGAGTTTCGCCGCGAGTTCGACCGCCGCAACGGCCGGGTTGCCGGACGATACGACGCATCGGTGTCGGGCCTCGATCCCGAACCGGATTCGAGCTTTTATCATTTCGACGATCCATCCGGCGACACGCTGACCGCGCCATTGACCAGCGCGGCGGTCGATCTCACCACCCGCAAACTGAACTGGCGGCCGGACGGCTCCTACGAACTGCTCAACGGCGCGGTCGGCAAGGCCTGGCGGTTCGGCGGCCGCGACCCGGCGCAGTCGATTTCGCAGCTGAAACAGATCCTGGCCCTCGACCCAAAGCTGAAAGTGCTGGTGGCGCACGGCCTGTTCGATCTCGCCACGCCGTATTTCGGCTCCAGGATCCAGCTCGATCAATTGCCGGCCTACGCCACGCCGGATCGCGTCAAGCTCGTGGTCTATCCCGGCGGCCACATGTTCTACAGTCAGGACCCGTCGCGCCAGGCATTGCGCGGCGAAGCCGAGAACATGATCAAGCCACCGCATCCCTAGCGCGGGCCTCCGTGTTTTGCACGGCTCGCCGAGCCGAAGCCGCCAGGCGAAGGCTGGACGAATCACCTCATTGTGGCGCAACCATCGGCGGCTTTCCGAACATCGCCATGGGGGGACCGACATGAAGTGCACAGCCGGACTGGCTCTGGTCGCAATGCTCGGCGGCAGCGCCGTCGCCCAGGCGCAGGGCCTGCCGTCCTACATGGAGCCGATTTCCGGCGTGACCACCACGACGCCGGGTGACGTCGCGACCAGGGATGTGCTGGCGCTCAACACCGGCATGTTCGAGCTCTACGGCGATGCCGGCAAGATCTTCCAGGCCAACATGCTGGCCAGGCACCCGGTCATCCTGGGGCTGTTCACCGGCGCCGGCGGCCGGTTCACGCTGTATCGCCCGGGCCAGCCGCCGCTCGAGGCGCCGCCGGTGCCGGTCGTCTATCAGTTGCTCAAATCGGTCGGCCATTCCACCATGGCGTTGTCCGAAGTGGTCGGGCCGTATCTGGATAATTCTTCCAACACTTCCTGGCGCGGCGCGATGTCGGCCTATCGCAGCCGGATGCAGTCGGCGCTCGACGGTTTCGACAAGACGCCGATGCCGGCCGAGTGGCGCGATAACAACCACACCGTCCTGAACAACAACCTCGCCTTCATGGACGATTGCCTGGCCAAGGGTGTCATCGCCTTTGCCGCGCTGGAAAGTTTCGGCAAGAAGCAGGCGCCGTTCCTTGCGCTCAACGTCTCCTGGGCGGCACAGACCCAGGTCCACCACTGGATGGACGTGCTTACCGACTGGAAGAAGATGCTCGGCGCCGACTGGGACAAGACCTATGCGGCAAGCAACACCATCTATGTGGCGCGGCAGAACAACGTGCTGTTCAGCGTGCTGGCGCAGTTCTTTCCGCCGGAGGCGATCAACGATCGCCTGCTCCTGATCGAGACCGTCTCCTTCACCACGACCCAGGCCGACATGCTGGAGGGGCTGACGCGGATCGTCGCCGACCGCTCGGTCGGCGCGCTGTTCTTCGGCAATTATCATCTGATGGACTATGAACTGATGGGCGGCGACGCCCGCGCCGCCATCATTGCCGAGAGCGCCAAGCGCGGCATGACGCTGAACCTGCCCCCGGTGGTGCCGTTCGGCTCGCACCAGTGGCCGACCCTGGTGACGCCGGGACCTGGACCGGGATCGATCGCCGACCTGAAGAAGTGAGACGTGGGGTCAAAGGACAGCACTCGAGTCCGTCATTGCGAGGAGCGCAACGACGGTGAGAGGTGAGCGGAAACCGTCAAGCTCGTCATTCCCGGGGCCTGTCAACCGAAGGCCTTTTGTGGCAAACCCTGCCGCAGCCGTATCGCCGCATCGTTTTCGAGTTCGACATGCCCGCACCGAAGCCACCTGCCTTCGAAACCCTCAGTCTCCATGCCGGCCAGCATCCCGATCCGGTCACCGGCGCGCGCGCGGTGCCGATCTACCAGACCACGTCCTACGTGTTCCAGGATTCCGAACACGCCGCGGCGCTGTTCAACCTGGAACGCGCCGGGCATATCTATACCCGGATCTCGAACCCGACCACCGCCGTGCTCGAAGAGCGGCTCGCGGCGCTCGAGGGTGGCGTCGGCGCCATCTGCACCGCCAGCGGCATGGCCGCGCTGCATCTGGCGATCGCGACCCTGCTCAACGCCGGCGACCACATCGTCGCCTCGGCCTCGCTCTATGGCGGCACCATCAATCTCCTGGCCCACACGCTGCCGCGTTTCGGCATCACCACGACCTTCGTCAAGCCGCGCGCGCTCGACCAGTTCCGTGCCGCCATCCGGCCCGACACCCGGCTCGTGATCGGCGAGACCATCGGCAATCCCGGCCTCGAGGTGCTGGACATCCCGCGCTTGGCGGAGATCGCCCATGACGCCAAAATCCCGCTCCTGATCGACAACACCTTTGCGACGCCCTGGCTCAGCCGCCCGATCGAGCTCGGCGCCGACATCGTGATGAATTCCGCCACCAAATGGCTGGGCGGCCACGGCATCGCCATCGGCGGCGTGATTGTCGACGGCGGCCGGTTCGACTGGCGCGCGTCCGGCAAATTTCCGCAGCTCACCGAGCCCTATGCCGGCTACCATGGCATCGTGTTCGACGAACAATTCGGCACTGCCGCCTTCATCATGCGGGCGCGCACCGAGGGGCTGCGCGATTTCGGCGCCTGCCTGTCGCCGACCAATGCCTTCCAGCTGCTGCAGGGTGTCGAGACGCTCGGCATCCGCATGGAGCGCCACATGGCCAATACCCATGCGGTGCTCGAAGCCCTCACCGCCAACAAGGCGGTCGATTGGGTGTTGCATCCCTCGCTCGAAACCCATCCCGATCACGCGCTCGCAAAAACATTGCTGCCGCGCGGCGCCGGATCGATCATCAGCTTCGGCATCAAGGGCGGCCGCGGCGCCGGCAGGAAATTCATCGAGGCCTTGAAGATGATCAGCCATCTCGCCAATGTCGGCGATGCCAAGACCCTGGTCATCCATCCCGCCTCCACCACCCACCAGCAGATGGATGCCGACCAGCTCAAGGCTGCCGGCGTCGGCGAGGAACTGGTGCGGCTGTCGGTCGGCATCGAAGCCGCCGCCGACATCGTCGACGACCTTGCCGCGGCACTTCGCATCTCGCAGAAGGCCTGACCCATGCAGTTGTCGGTGAACGGTGTGGATACCTTCGTCGCCACCGGCGGCCGCGCCTTCGATGCGGCGCTGCCCACCGTGGTGCTGCTGCACGGCGCCGGCTTCGATCACACCACCTGGGCCTTGCACAGCCGCTGGTTCGCCCATCATGGCTTCGGCGTATTGGCGCCGGACCTGCCGGGACACGGCCGGTCAGGTGGCGCGACGCTGCCGACCATCGCTGCGATGGCCGACTGGACCGCCGCCCTGCTCGGCGCCGCCGGCGCCGCCAAGGCGCGGCTGGTCGGTCATTCGATGGGATCGCTGATTGCGCTGGAAACCGCGGCACGGCACCCGACCAAAGTTTCCGCGCTCGACCTGATCGGGACCGCGGCCACCATGACGGTGGGCCCCGATCTGCTCAAGGCCGCCGAGGCCAACGATCCCGCCGCCATCGACATGGTTTCGATCTGGGGTCTGGGTTTTCAGGCCGAACTCGGCGGCAGCCTGGCGCCGGGGTTGTGGATGCACAGCGGCGCCCGGCGCGTGCTCGAACAATGCCGGCCCGGCGTGCTGTTCAACGATCTGTCGGCGTGCAACGCCTACCAGGATGCCTTGGCCGCGGCAGCCAGGATTACCGTGCCGGCGACCGTGATCCTCGGCGAGCGCGACATGATGACTCCGGCGCGCGCCGGCAAGGCGCTCGCCGCGGCGCTGCCGAATGCACGCACCAGAGTGCTGCGCGGCGCCGGCCACATGATGATGCAGGAGCGGCCCGACGAACTGCTCGCAGCACTGCGGGAGTGATCGGCCGGCTCCGCTCGCTCTCGCGGCGGGTTGCGGTGGAACTCGTGTCGGCTCCAGGATCAGGCCGCCCGAACCGTCGAGAGGAACTTGCCGACCTCGGTCTTGAGCCGGTTGCTGTCACGCGACAGCGATTGCGCCGAGGACAGCAACTGCGCGGAGGCAGATCCGGTCTCGGAGGTGCCACGCTGCACGTCGGTGATGTTCGAGGAGACCTGCTGGGTGCCCTGCGCCGCCTGCTGCACGTTGCGGGAGATTTCCTGGGTCGCGGCGCCCTGCTCTTCCATCGCCGCGGCGATGGTCGAGGCGATCTCCGACATCCGTCCGATGGTGTCGCCGATCTCCTTGATGGCCGCCACCGAATCCTGCGTCGCCGCCTGGATGCCGGTGATCTGCTGGCTGATCTCGCCGGTGGCCTTGGCAGTCTGCTCGGCCAGCGCCTTGACCTCGGAGGCGACCACGGCAAAACCGCGGCCGGCCTCGCCGGCGCGCGCCGCCTCGATGGTGGCGTTGAGCGCCAACAGGTTGGTCTGTCCGGCGATGGTGTTGATCAGTTCGACCACGTCGCCAATCCGGCTCGCCGCCTGCGCCAGTTCGCCGACCCGGTCGTTGGTCTTGCGCGCCTGGTCCACCGCCTCGTTGGCGATGTTCGACGAGGTCTGTACCTGGCGGCTGATCTCGTTGACCGACGAGGCCATCTCCTCGGTGGCCGACGCCACCGACTGCACGTTGGTGGAGGCTTCTTCCGAAGCCGACGCCACCAGGGTGGTCAGTTCCTGCGACCGCTCGGCGGTTGCCGTCAGCGTACCGGCGGAAGCCTCGAGCTCGGTCGATGCCGAGGATACCGCTTCGATGATCTCGCCCACCGTCGACTTCGAAATCGTCGGCCAATCGCTTCATGTCGGCCTGGCGTTGCTCGATGGATTGCCGTTCGATCGCCTGCTGCTCCACTTTCAGCCGTTCGATCTCAAGTCCGCTGGCCTTGAAGATGGCCAGCGCGGTCATGATCTCGCCGATTTCGTCGCTGCGCCGTGGCGTCGGTGTTTCAACCGTAAGGTCGCCGCGCGTCAGGCGCTGCATGATGCCGATGCTGGCCTTCAGGGGCCGTGCCACGCCGCGCGCGGCAAAATAGCTGATCGCCATCACAATCAAAGTCACGGCCAGCGTCGCGTAGATGATGGTCCAGAGCGTGGCATATGCGGATTGGAGAAAATCCGCGGTCTTGATACCGACATAGAGTATGCCGATCAGTTGGCCGTTCGAATCGAGAATCGGATCGTACTGCGTCATATACGGCGTGCCGAGGATCTGGACCTCACCGCGAAACGACGTCTTGCGATCGATCACCGATTTATAAGCCGCGCTTTTCGCCAGGCGTGTTCCCACCGCCCTTGATCCGTCGGGCTTCTGGACGTTTGTCGCGATTCTCAAATCATTCAGAAAAATGGTGCAGGTGCCGCCGACGAGACTCTTGACCTTGTCCACGGTCGCCACGTCGTCATTCAGGACGTGACCATCGGCGAGCAGTTTGCCGTCGACGCTGCTGAAATTCTTTCCATTGGCGCGCAACACGTCCCATGCAACCCGCATGTTGGTCTCAACGCGTTCCAGCGCGGCCTTGGTTGCACCGGCCTCAAGCACGTACCAGGCCACGAGGGTGACGGACACGCCCAGCAGCAAGATACCGGAGACCGCAAGGATCATGATCCTCGGAATGAGCCTGAGAGTTCCGCAGACGACGAAACCGGGGGGGCTTTTCGGATGGCGGCTGCGGCGACACTGACATTCCAATCTCGCAAAGGCATTGATACGCATGGACGCTGCGGAACGCAGGCCGATCAGTGCCGGACGCCAGCCTGTGTCTTCGGACAATACCGCATCATGCTTAGCGGCGCGTTAATGTTGCAATCCAGCGTTGTCGTAACCGGATACCTTGATGCGATATTTCTTGATTTTTCATCCGAGCCCTTGGCTCGCGCTTCAATCCGCGCGCGCCCTCCCTGCCTGGTGAAGATCCGACGGCGGGTGCCCTATCCGTGCCACGACCGATCAGGCCGCCCGCACCGTCGAGAGGAACTTGCCGACCTCGTTCTTGAGCCGGTTGCTGTCGCGCGACAGCGACTGTGCCGAAGACAGCACCTGCGCGGAGGCTGATCCGGTCTCGGAAGTGCCGCGCTGCACGTCGGTGATGTTGGAGGTGACCTGCTGGGTGCCCTGCGCCGCCTGCTGCACGTTGCGGGAGATTTCCTGCGTCGCGGCACCCTGCTCTTCCACCGCCGCGGCAATGGTCGAGGCGATCTCCGACATCCGTCCGATCGTGTCGCCGATCTCCTTGATCGCCGCCACCGAATCCTGCGTCGCCGCCTGGATGCCGGTGATCTGCTGGCTGATCTCGCCGGTGGCCTTGGCAGTCTGCTCGGCCAGCGCCTTGACCTCGGAGGCGACCACGGCAAAGCCGCGGCCGGCCTCGCCGGCGCGCGCCGCCTCGATGGTGGCGTTGAGCGCCAGCAGGTTGGTCTGCCCGGCGATGGTGTTGATCAGTTCGACCACGTCGCCGATCCGGCTCGCCGCCTGCGCCAGCGCGGCGACCCGGTCGTTGGTCTTGCGCGCCTGCTCCACCGCTTCATGGGCGATGTTCGACGAGGTCTGCACCTGTCGGCTGATCTCGTTGACCGACGAGGCCATCTCCTCGGTCGCCGACGCCACCGATTGCACGTTGGTGGAGGCTTCTTCGGAAGCCGACGCCACCACGGTGGTCAGCGCCTGCGACCGCTCGGCGGTTGCCGTCAGCGTGCCGGCGGAAGCCTCGAGCTCGGTGGACGCCGAAGAAACCGTTTCGATGATCTCGCCGACCGCGCCTTCGAAGTCGTCGGCAAGCTTGATCATGTCGCGCTTGCGCTGGGCGGCGGCGGCCTGATCCTGCTGCGCCTTGGCTTCGGCTTCCTCGCGCGCCCTCTGTCCGGCCTTGACCTTGAAGGTCTCGACCGCCCGCGCCATGTCGCCGACTTCGTCCTTGCGGCCGAGCCCCGGCAGCACCACGCCGAAATTGCCCCCGGCCAGTTCCTGCATGCCGGAGGTGAGCCCCGACAGCGGCTTCGAAATGCTGCGGCCGATGAAGAAGGCGATCAGGACGCCGAGCAGCGCGGCGCCGCCGGCGACGACTTCCTGGGTGGAGACCGTGGCATTGATACGCTCCTCGGTCTCGGCATTGGTCTTCTTGCTCGCCGCGCCGATCGACGCCTTGATGGCACTGGTCTTTTCGATCGCGCTGACCGTGAGCGGGGTGACGCCCTTGTAATACGTCTCATCCGCGAGCAGCAGGTTGGTGGATGTCTTTTCAAAGGCATCGGCATACTTCCCGACATAGGTCTTGACCGAAGCCAGCATCGCCGCGATGTTCGGCGGCAGATCCGCGGTCTCGAGTTCGGCGATCTGTTTTTTGGCCTTCTCGACATTGGCTTTGAACGTGGCCGGACCCTTGGGATCGCGGGTGGCCAGGAAGCGCCAGTTCGCGACCCGAACCAGCAGAACCTTGGCCTCCAGAGCCGCGGCCAGCGTCGAGAACGCCGTCTTGTCGGTGGCATCGACGAATTTCTGCACTTCCGCCGCCATCTTGTCGCCGTCGCTGAACAGCAGGTCGCGTCCCGCGATCATCTGCTTGACGGCGTCCCCGAGCGCGGCGCGCTTGACCTTGATGTCCGCAGCGTCCTTTTCAATAGCCTTCAGACCGGTGCGACGCTCTTCGCTGACGGTTTCCTTGATCGCCGTTTCGAGCAGGCCGCTCACAGTGCCGAGACGCTTTTCGGCCTCGGCGAACGAGGACTCGTCATGATCGAAGTTGTAGCGCAGGATGGCGCGGCGGATGGCGTGAAGTTCGCTGGATATTTCGACCGACCGAACGTTGTTGGTGGCCTGGCGGTCCATCACCCCGACCTGGCCCTGGATCGCCCACAGCTGGAACACCGCAAACGTGGCAAGGCCAATGCCGAACAGCACCAGCGCGCCGAAACCCGCATAAAGACGACCGGAGATCTTGAAGAGGAAAGACGGCATTGCGTTTCAACCTTCGCTGCGGGTGGACGACCTGATGGAACCGGGGGAGCGCAGCTCGGACGCGGCTAATTGCCGCTCAAATTACGGCTTCGGCATCAACGCTTGATTGATGATCTAACCCGGTAGAGCTACGAGGCAATTCGGCCCGCGGCGGGTTCCAGCAGCGCCGGCCGTGGCAATACCGGCGTGAACTCGCCGATCGGACAGGGGCGTCCGAACAGGTAGCCCTGCGCCAGCGTCACGCCGGCGGCGCGCATGATTTCGAACTGGCGCTCGGTCTCGATGCCTTCGGCGGTGGTGATCATGTTCATGCCGCGCGACAGCCCGATGATGGCACTGACGATGGCCATGCTTCCGGCGTCGTCGGCAACGTCGGCGGTAAACGAACGATCGATCTTGATCTTGTCGAACGGGAACTGCTTGAGGTAGCTCAAGGAAGAATAACCGGTCCCGAAATCATCGAGCGCGACCGATATGCCGATCTTCTTGAGCCGATGCAGCAGGGCCGCACAGTCGGATTCGTTCTCCAGCAGGACCGACTCGGTGACCTCGACCTCGAGCCGCGCTGCCGGCAGGCCGGAGTCGTTCAAGGCGCCCATGATCACGTCGAACAGGTTGGTCTTGCGGAACTGCACGGCGGACAGGTTGACGGCAACCTTGATGTCTGCCGGCCAGCCCAGCGCGTCGCGGCAGGCGCGATGCAGCACGAATTCTCCGATCGCGACGACCAGCCCAGTCGACTCGGCCAGCGGAATGAACCGCGCGGGCGCCACCAGGCCGTGTTCCGGGTGGCGCCAGCGCACCAGCGCTTCGGCCCCCACCACCCGGGCGGAGCGGGCATCGACGATGGGCTGATAGTGAACCTCGAATTCGGACCGCGACAGCCCGGCCCGCATCTCGTTCTCGAGCTTGTGCAGTTCGCTGGTTTCCGCGGTCATCCGGGCGTCGAACAGCGTGAAGACATTGCGGCCTTCGGACTTCGATTTATAGAGCGCGAGGTCCGCCTTCCTCATCAGTTCCTCGGTTTCGCTGCCGTCTTCCGGCGCCAGCGCGATACCGATGCTGCCGCCGACGAAGGCGGAATGCCCTTCGATCAGGAAGGGCTCGTTGATCAGCGCGATGATCTGGCGTGCCAGGGCGGTCACCGCGGCGTGGCGCAACTGCTGCTTCGCCATCGCGGCGCCGAACGTGATGATCGCGAACTCGTCGCCGCCGAGGCGCGCCACGACGTCGTCGCCCGAGGTGACACTGCGCAACCGGCGCGCCACTTCCTTCAACAGGGCGTCGCCGGCGGCGTGGCCGCGTGAATCGTTGACCGCCTTGAAGCGATCGAGGTCCAGCATCAAGAGACCGAACGGCCGGCCGCTGCTCTCCAGGCTGGCCCTCGCCTGTTCGATCTTCTCGGTAAAGTAGGATCGGCTGGCGAGGCCGGTCAGCACATCGTGATGCGCCATGTAGGAAATTCGCGCTTCGTCGCGCTTGGAGGCGGTGACGTCCTCATGGGTGGCGACCCAGCCGCCGTCCGGCATCGGCCGGTGACTGATGCGAAAATAGTTGCCGTTGTTGAGTTCGACGACGGTGTCGGATACCTTGTCAGAAACCGAGATCGAGTTCCCGCCACTTCAGATATTCCTCGCGCGTCATCTTCGGCGACGTGCCGGCGGCGAAACGAAGATCGACGATCTCGTCGAGACTCATGCCCGGTCTGATCTGCTCGAGCGTCAGGTTGTACATCCGGGCAAAACGCTCGTTGCAGACGATCAGGCGGCGCTGGCCGTCAAAGAAGCAGAGTCCCTGGGACATGTTGTTGAACGCGAGGTCGAGCCGGGTATTCAGCTTTTCGAATTCGCGGGCGCTTTCCTCCAGGCGGGTTTCGGTCTGATTGACGGATCGCAGCAGCCGTCTCAGCAGCAGCAGCAGCACCACCGGGCAGATAATGACGAGCGCGGTACCGGCCGCGATCAGCGTGGTGCGCCGTTGCCAGTTCGCCAATGCCGAGGCCTGTGGAATCGTGACATTGACGAAGACCGGATATTTGCCGGTCGGCCGGCTCGCCGCGATCTGCGGAATGCCGCCGGCGTCCTCGAAGCTGTAGGCTCCGCCACCCTGCGCGGCGACCGCCTGCCACGGCGAATCCGCCGCCAACCGGTCTCCCACCGACTCGATGCGCGGGTAGCGCACCATGACCGCGCCGTCGTCGCGCACCAGTTCGAAGCTCTGCTCGCGCAGCGCCGTGATCGATTCATAGATGTTGCGAAAATAGGTCGGCGGCAGGCCGATCAAGGCCAGGCCGAGGAAGTCGCCATCCGGACCGCTGATGCGCTTGCTGAAGAAAAGCACGGGGCGATCGGATACCTTGCTGACCACCGGCGCCGCGACGTACATCTTGTTGTCGTAGATGTCCTTGAAATAGCGGTAGTACTCGCGGCCGGAGATATCGACCTTCGGTGCCGGCCATTCGCGCGTCAGGTTCAGAACGAACCCCCGGTCGTCCGCCAGCGTGATCACCTCCGCCTCGGGTAGCCGTGCGAGGCGCTCCCTGAGCAGGTCGAACGTCGCCCGGCCCTTCAGATCGGATCTGAACTGATCCGGCGTCGCAATGCCGCGCTGGCGGACATCGTCCTGGATTTCAGACAGCACGAGGTCAACCGATTGCAGCGAACGGGAGGTCTGTTCGGCGAGAACGGTGGCGATATTGCCGGCGTCGTCGGAGGCGTCCGAGATGGCATCGGACCGCAACGTCCAGACCGTGAGGCCGATCAGGGTCACGGCGATGGCCACGCAGATCAGCGAACCGGCGACGATGACCTTGAGCAGCCGGGAACGGCTCGAGACCGGGCGGTCGGTTCGGTTCGGGCCACCTGACCGGGCTGCGGGCGAGCGAAGGCGAGCCGCATCCGACGGCGGCGACATCGGCCGATCATGCAACTGAACGGTGCCCATCGCCTGTTCATGGGGCGAGACCGCTTGCACTTGATTTAAGCCGATGACTTGCTTTGCGTTCTAGGTAAATGCCTTGCTAAGACTCGAATCTTTTCAGGCTCGAGTCCACCATTGTGCATCGCACAATTCGCGCCTCGTCAACGACGCGCGTTCGCCAGCGCTCGGCCCGATCCAGCCACGACCCCGGTTGAAGAGGAACATGGCGCCGGACTATGATGCAAAGGACATCGCGAATCCCGATGGCGAGCGAGGGGGAGCCCGGCTTTGAGAGCATGGTTGTTGTCGGTCGCGCTCGCTGCCGTTGCGGCTCCCGCCGCCGCGCAGCCGCTCCAGGTGCTGGGAAACGCCGGATTCCTTGGCGAGTGGGAATTGACCGGGACGGTGACGGCCAAGGAGAGCGGCCGCACCGGGCAGTTTGCCGGGCCGCTGACCATGAAGCACGTCGGCCTTTGCACCCACGACGGTGCCGAGGAAAAGACCGGCGAGATGCAGCTGCACATATCGGCGTCCCGGGTCAATGCCACCTTCACCGTGGCCGGCGTCGCCTGCAGCTATCGGGGACAACTGTCCGATTCCTATACCGGCACCATGAACTGTCCCAATCAGGAGCCGGTGCCGCTGAGACTGTCGGTAAAATAGCCGGGTTCGATGCCGGGACGACCTGTTGGGAACTGGCCCTCCGCCCGCCCCGACACATCATTTGCCCCCCAATTGGGGAACAAAACCCCCCGCCGTCAGTTATGCGCCGGGCAGGAATCCAGCATGGCGAAAAAAGAAGTTTTGAAGCGGGGCCTGCTCGAGAGTGAGCGCGGCTTCCGCCTGCTCGTCCAGAGCGTGGTAGACTACGCCATCTATATGCTGGATCCGAGCGGCGTGATCGCGAGCTGGAACGCCGGTGCGGAGCGCATCAAGGGATTTTCCGCTAAGGAAGTGATTGGCCGGCACTTCGGCATGTTCTACCTGCCCGAAGATCGCGAAGCAGGTCTGCCCGCGAAGTCGCTCGAAACCGCGCGCAGTGACGGCAAGTTCGAAGCGGAAGGCTGGCGGCTGCGCAAGGACGGGTCGAAATTCCTGGCATCCGTGGTGATCGACGCCATCTATGAACACGGCGAACTGATCGGCTTTGCCAAGATCACCCGCGACGTCACCGCGCGCAAGCGGGCCGAATTCGCCCTGAGCGACAGCGAAAGCAATTTTCGCCTGCTGGTCGCGGGCGTTACCGACTATGCGCTTTACATGCTCGATCCGGGCGGCATCGTGACCAACTGGAATGCCGGCGGTCAGCGCATCAAGGGCTACGCGCCGCACGAGATCATCGGGCAACACTTTTCCCGATTCTATACCGATGCCGACCGCGCCAACGGCCGCCCGGCCCGCGCGCTGCGGCTGGCCGCGACCCAGGGCCGCTACGAAGAGGAAGGCTGGCGCGTCCGCAAGGACGGCTCGTTCTTCTGGGCCAGCGTCGTCATCGATCCGATCCGCAACGACAACGGCGAATTGCTGGGTTTCGCCAAGATCACCCGCGACATTACCGAGCGCCGCGAAGCGCAGCAGCAGCTCGAGAAGGTGCAGCAGCAACTGGCCGAATTGCAGAAGCTGGACGCGCTCGGTCAGCTCACCGGCGGCGTCGCCCACGACTTCAACAACATCCTGATGATCGTTGGCGGCAACATCCATACTCTGAAGAAGCTGATCGGCGACGACGCCCGCGGCCGGCGCGCGATCGAGTTGATCGAAACCGCCACCCAGCGCGGCGCCTCCCTCACCAACCAGTTGCTGACCTTTGCCCGCCGGCAGCGGGTCAATCCGGAGCCGATCAACATCGACGAGCGCCTGCATTCGATCCGGCAGGTGCTGGAAACCGGCCTTGGCGGCGCGGTGAAGCTGCGGATCGAGGCGGAGCCGAAGCTGTGGCAGGTGATGGTGGATGTCACCGAGCTCGAGACCGCCCTGGTCAACCTGGTCATCAATGCGCGCGACGCCATGCCGAACGGTGGCGAGGTCGCGATCACGGCCAGAAACATCACCATCGAGGCAGAGCCGCATCGCGGCGAGCACGTCGCCATCACCGTGGCCGACAACGGCGTCGGCATCCCGCCAGACGTGATCAGCAAGGTGTTCGATCCGTTCTTCACCACCAAGCCGATCGGCAAGGGCACCGGACTCGGGCTGTCGCAGGTTCACGGCTTCGCGCACCAGGCCGGCGGAACCGTCAGCCTGAGGAGCGAGCTCGGCCACGGCACCGCCTTCACGATCTGCCTGCCGCGCGGCAAGGGCGAGCACCGCGCCGACGGCGAGGCGGTCGGCGGCGGCGGCACCGGAACAGTGCTGCTGGTCGAGGACAATCCTGAAGTGGCATATGCCTCCACCGGCCTGCTCGAACAGCTCGGCTACGCGGTGCGATGGGTTTCCGATGCCAGCGCGGCGCTGCACGAACTCGAGCGCGACGGCATCGACATCGTGCTCAGCGATATCGTGATGCCGGGCAACGTCGACGGGCTTGACCTCGCCCGTGCCATCAAGGCCAGGAATCCAGCGATGCCGATCCTGCTCGCCACCGGTTACAGCGAAGCCGCGCAGAAGGCCCATGCGGACTTTCCGATTTTACGAAAACCCTACCAGATCCACGAATTGAGCCGCGCGCTGGCGAAGCTGACGCAGTAGCTGCGCGGGCCGGCGTTTCATGAGCCGCTCCCGGCACGGGGATCCGAATAATTCCGCAACTGTGTGCTGGATCACACTGTACGCGCGCCCGGTGGACTAGAAGCAAATTGTTCCGCTTTCGGCCCACCGGATTTTTGAACCTAATGGCGGCGGGCCGAACCAACCATCGGGGCTACAAAATTTGAGGGTTCCATGACCGCCATCGCCAAAGTGATTTCGCTCGCGTTCCCGGCCTCATCGAACGAAGCCGAAATTTTCAAGGTTATTGCCATATTTTGCGGCGCCGGATTGCTCGTGTCGCTATGCCTGGCGAGCTACGGGATCGATCTCAGCGCGGGGTTTTTCTAAAGCCGCGGAATGCCAAGGCGGCCGCTCGGTCGATCACAAGATTGCGTGAAAAAACCGGTTCCATGTTTTCGGATGACACAATCCGGAGCTAGAGTCCTCCCGCCCGTGGCGCGTTCGCGCGTCATGGTTCTTCCAACTTGCTCAGCCCCGTCCGTGGCCCCCGCGGACGGGGATTTTCATCTGGCGGGGTCGACGGTCGGGGCATTTGCTGCCGCATTGCCGGCCTGCTTGTGGCCCCATCCGATCGCGGCCCAGATCCGCTCGTGGAAATAATACAGCATGACCTTGGTGAACAGTTCGGTGGCGGCGATCGAGCCGGCGACGGCGAGCCTGCCGGTGATGATGGAACTGATGATGAAGGTATCGATGGTGCCGGTAATGCGCCAACTGACGGCCTTTGCCAGCGATCGCGTCGCGGCCTCGTGACTCTTCGGAACGATCGCAACAGCCATGGCTCACCCTCGGGTTGAGCCATGTATTAAGGTACTCCCCAGCACAAAATCAAATGCGGCGGCCGCCCGAAAATAAAACCGGACCATCGGCCGCCGAAACAGGCCGATGCGCGCGCGACAGCAAAATCAGGGAGAAATTCTATCTACGCCCATGGTCGCAGCATCGGCGATTCGTCACCGAGACGATGCAATCAACACCGGAATGCACGAACCTTGCCGCGCATCCTGTCGCGGCAGCTGTCCCTCCAGCCAAGCCTCCTCGCGCGCCAGGTCGAGCAACGCCCTCGCCCGCTGCCGCACCTGATCGCGCCCGGCGCCGGCGGGCAATTCGCGCGCCGCGCGCAACGCCTGGCGCGCGGCGTGGCGATAGGCGCAGGAGCGGCGGAAAAACAACAGATCACCCATGGCGAATCCTCATCGATCGATGCCGCAAGCTTGCACCCGATAGCATGAACCGGAGCTGAAATCGGCTTTCAGTCCGCGTTCATCGTCCGCCATCGGCGCGGAACCGGCGGAACCGGTGCGCCGTCATCCGGCTACCGCGCCGCCACGGATGGACCAGGCGCCGGCGGCGATGAACATCAGTGCGCCGGCCAGCGCCAGGTCCTTGACGAACAAGGTCCGCTCCGCCTTGTCGGCGAGATCGAGGTGAAAGCCGATCGCGGTGGCCACGCAGAACAGCGCCAGCGCTCCGGCCGCGTAAGGCAATTGCCAGCCCAGCAGCAGCGCCATGCCGGCACCGAGTTCGAGCAGGATCACCAGCGGCAGCAGCAGCCCCGGAATGTGGTGCGCGGCCATGTGATCGAGAAACGGCTGCGGGCCGGCGATCTTGGCGGCGCCGGCCAGGATGAACAGCAGCGCCAGCAGGCTGCGGCCGAGAATGGTGACGATGGATGTGGTCATGGCAAGTCCTCAAGTTTATGCGCCTTGACGGCGCGAACACGGCGCGCACGCGCGCTGTGGGGCGCATCTCCATGCTATAGGTCATCGACTGTTGCGGTTGCGGCGCAGCCGTTGTGGCGGCCGGTTCGGATTACAGATATCACACGATATTTGAAAATCAATCGTTATCTTGAATGCAGAGAGGCGCATCGTGCCGAGGTTGAATTGCGAGGAGAGCCAGGCCCGGACCCGGAGTTTGTTGATCGAGGCCGCGCGCGACGAAATCGTCAAAAACGGCTTTGCCCAGGCCTCGGTGCGCGACATCGCCGATGCCGCGGGATTTTCCCAAGGCGCGTTCTATTCGAATTTTCCCGACAAGGAGGCGATCCTGCTCGAACTGGTGCAGCGCCACCAGACCGAGGAGCGCACGAGGATCGAGGCGGCGCTGAGTTCGGCGCAAGGCAACGCCGCGGCTGCGATGGCGGGAATTGAAAAATGGGCCGCGACCGTCAATTCCGATCCCGGCTTTGCGATTCTCGCGATCGAGCTGCAACTGCAGGCGCTGCGCAGCCCGTCGTTCGCGGCCCCCTACAACGAGCTCAACCGCAAGCACCGCCGCGCGCTGGGCCTGATCGTCACCCGACTGTTCGACATGCTCGGCAGGAAGCCGCCGGCCGACCCGGCCGAGATCGCCACCGGCTTCATCGCGCTCGGCCGCGGCATGGCGCTGTTGTCAAAGGACGTCGAGCCCAACCGCACCGGCCGGATCATCGTGACGTTCCTGAAAGCGCTGATCGGATCGGCGCCGGCGCAAGACAGGAAATAGACGGTTGCGAAAGTGCAGCCGCCCTACCGCCACATCCCGCGCATCCGCGCGCCGATGTCTATTCTCGGGCCCTGGCTTGCGGCGCGCGCTGCGGCGGCCGTGACGACGGGCCACATCGTCCGCTCGAACAGCGGCAGCAGCGTCTCCGGGATGAACCGCGTCCGCGCCGCGTAGACGTGGCGGTCGCCCTTGGCGTGCTGGCCGTGGGTGAAGAAGCGCTGCGGCACCATCAGGTGCAGTTCGTCTTTGGCGCGGGTCATGGCGACGTAAAGCAGGCGGCGCTCCTCCTCGAGTTCGGCCGAGGTGCCGGCGCCGAGGTCGGACGGCATGCAGCCGTCGACCACGTTGAGCACGAACACCGACTTCCATTCCTGGCCCTTGGCCGAATGAATTGTCGACAGGATCAGATAGTCCTCGTCCAGCAGCGGCACGCCGGCCTGGTCGCTGGTGGCATCGGGCGGATCGAGGGTGAGTTCGGTGAGAAAACGCTGCCGTGACGGATAACCGGAGGCGATCTGCTCGAGCTGGATCAGGTCGCCGCGCCGGGTCTCGGCGTCTTCATGGATGCGGTCGAGATGCGGCTCATACCACAAGCGCGCGCGTTCCAGATCGGCGGGCCATTCCGAATAGCGCAGGTTGCCGAGGGCGGCGACGAAGGCGTTCCAGTCGTCGCCCGCCCGCGGCGGCGCGGCCAGGCCGGCCAGTGCAGCGATCGGATCGGCGGCCTCGGCCATCTGGTCGAGCACGCGCTGCGCCGAGCTCGGGCCGACGCCGGGGATCAGGTGCAGCAGGCGGAACCCGGCGACGCGGTCGCGCGGGTTTTCGACGAAGCGCAGCAGCGCCAGCATGTCCTTGACATGCGCGGCGTCGAGGAATTTCAGGCCGCCGAACTTGACGAAGGGAATGTTGCGCCGGGTCAATTCTACTTCCAGCGGGCCGGAATGGCTGGAGGTGCGGAACAGCACCGCCTGCTCCTTCAAGCGCGCGCCGGACTCGCGGTTTTCCAGGATGCGTTCGACGATATGGCGCGCCTGGTCGGCCTCGTCGCGCACGGTAACGAGTTGCGGCTTGATGCCGCTGCTGCGCTCGGTCCACAGATTCTTGGTGAAGCGCTCTTTGGCGAGGCCGATCACGCCATTGGCGGCGCTCAAAATGGTCTGCGTCGAGCGGTAGTTGCGCTCCAGCGTGACGATGCGCGCCGGCGGCGAGAATTGGCCGGGAAAATCCAGGATGTTGCGCACGGTGGCGGCACGGAACGAATAGATCGATTGCGCGTCGTCGCCGACCACGGTGAGGCCGTGGCCAGTGGGTTTCAGCGCCAGCAGAATCGACGATTGCAGGCGGTTGGTGTCCTGGTATTCGTCGACCAGCACATGATCGAACCGGCCGCCGATGTCGTCGGCCAGCGCCGGATCCGACACGGTCTGCGCCCAGTACAGCAAGAGGTCGTCGTAATCGAGCACGTTCTGGCGCTGCTTGGCCTCGACATAGCCCGCAAACAACTCCTTCAATTCCGCCGCCCATCCGGCGCACCACGGAAAGGAGGCGCCGAGTACCTGTTCGATCGGCAACTCGGCGTTGACGCAGCGCGAGTAGATCGCCAGACACGTGCCCTTGGTGGGAAAACGGCTCTCGGTTTTCGAAAAGCCGAGCTGGTGCCGGACCAGATTGATCAGGTCGGCGGAATCCTCGCGGTCGTGGATGGTGAAGGCGCCATCGAGCCCGATTTGTTCGGCATATTCGCGGAGCAGCCGCGCACCGATGCCGTGAAAGGTGCCGGCCCAGTTCAGCGCCTCGGTCATGACATGGGCGCCCTCGCCCATCACCTTGCGCGCGATCCGCTCGACCCGCCGCGTCATCTCGGATGCCGCGCGGCGCGAGAACGTCATCAGAAGGATCCGCCGCGGATCGGCGCCCGTAACGATCAGATGCGCCACCCGATGCGCCAGCGTGTTGGTCTTGCCGGAGCCGGCCCCGGCGATCACCAGCAATGGAGCAAACGGCCCGGGCCCGGCCGCGCCATGCTCGACGGCCTGCCGCTGTTCCGGATTGAGCGTCTCGAGATAGGCGGCGGCCTGAGGCAAAGGTTGGCTGATCCAGTTGCGAGGAGCGGACGATCCGTGATTTACGCCTGAACCGCAATGTCGATCTGAAGCCGGAACGCGCGGCGCGGTCCGCGCAGTTCAATCGTACCAATCCTTGCGGTCGCGCGGCACCCGCTCAAGGTATTTACCGCGCGCGTAACCGCTGGAAACCGCGGCCTGCAGCGCCTTCACCTCGGTCTCGAGGTATCCGTTGGCGACGATCATCGCTTTCAACGCCGCCCTGATATCGCCGCCGCAGGCCGCAATCGCCTGCTCCACGGCGATTTCCAGCTGATCGGCGTCCGATGGCGGAGCGGGAGCAGGAGTTTGCGACATCGGGGGATTCCTCGGACCGGAATGAATGTTCTCTTTTTGTTCTTAACGAGTTCAAGCGCCTCACCTTGTCCATTTGACTGGGTTTCAAATTACAGGAAGCTCGCCGATCTCGAAAATCTGCTCAAGACCAGAACTGGTTGAGTTCGCCAATGTCAGCGGCAGCCAGTGCCTGGGCACGCAGACCACTTCGGCCACCCAGCCGGTCCTGGTGAATTGCCCCAGCGCGCCCAAGGATATTCAAACCGGGAAGATGCAATAGCCACGCGCCGACGCTCGCTCGATCATCTTGTCGGCGCGCAGAACAAATCCTGCCGGGAGTTCGACGCCGATCTCCCCTGGCGGTCTTGAGGTTGACGACGAGTTCGAACCGGCTCGGTTGTTCGATCGGAATCTCGCCCGGGCTGGAACACGTTGATGGCGCCGGCGCGGCAGGCTTGGCGGCGTCCGGCGCCGGCAGGATTTCTTCCGGCGTATTCGCATACCGAAAGTTCGATACCGCTGCAGCCGCACCAGTCTCGTCGCACCCTTCTCCATTGGCGTCGTGAAGGATGACGCGGCGGCAGTAGGGGTTACCTCAATCAAACCCCAATCGTGTTCGAATATGTTTCCCGATCGCCATCGACACGCGGAACGTAATCGAACGATCGACGTTGCACGTCCTCCTCGTTTGGTGACGCGATCTCGAAACGAGTTTCGCAGTCCCGTCCCAAATTGGATCGACGCCAATTCGGCTAAAGCAGACGTCAGTTGCCTTTAGCTGCAATAAAAAAACCTGCGGCGGTGCAAGCAGGATGGATTTCGAATTGGGGGGCAGTGGCCATGAAAAGCCTGTTTCGGGGGTCAGGAATCAGGCACCCGCCATTTGGACGCCGAAAACTCGCACCTCGGGTCTGCATCGTCGACGCCGAGAAGCACATCCGGACATTCCTCGCTGAAGCCCTTGAAGAGCTTGGTTTCATTGCGACCGAGGGCGCGAATGCCGATGAACTGGACATCCTGCTCGCTTTTGCTCCGGATCTCATCGTTCTCCGGCTATCAGCCGATGCCATCGAAATCTGCAAGATCCTTGACGTCCTTGTTCAGAACGAATTCGACGGTCGGATACTTCCAATGGGCCCCGGGGATTCACCTCTTGGAGCCGCTGTCCAGCAACTTGGCGGAGAGCTTGGCCTCAAGATGCTGCCCACATTGTCGACGCCATTCAACGCCGGGACACTGCGGCGATGCGTATCGACGTTGCTTCCGCATGAAGCGGCGCCGTCGCCTGCGGTCGATGTGGCCGAAGCGCTGAAGCTGGGCTGGCTCGAACTGTGGTATCAGCAAAAATTCGATGCCCACACCCTGGTCCCGTGCGGCGCCGAGGCGCTGATCCGTATGCGCCACCCGGCCTGGGGACTCGTTCCGCCCGCCTATTTTATTCCCGACAGCACAGACCCCGGCTTTCGCGGGTTTTCGGAATTCGTGGTTGGCCGCGCGTTGGACGACTGGCGTTACTTCGTCGAACAGCAAGGTCCCGTCGAAATCTCGATCAATCTGCCCGTCCACGTTCTCAGGGATCGTCAGGCGGTCGACGCACTCTGCGCACGGATGCCGTCACATCCGGCGTTCAGCCGGTTGCTGGTTGAAATCAACAGTGATGAGGTCATCGGAAATCTGGATTTGATGATTGATGTCAGCAGGCAGTTGCGGTTTCACAATATCGCAATCTCGATCGACGATCTTGGGGCCGAATGGCCCTCGCTGCTGGCGCTCAACACCTCTCCGTTCGTCGAACTGAAAGTCGATCGGCAATTCATCGCCGGCTGCGCCGACGATCGTTTGAAGCGGATTGTATGCGGCGGGATCATTGATTTCGCCCGTGGCTACGGACTGCGCACCGTCGCCAAGGGGGTGGAAACACGTGCCGACTTTCGCGCGGTTCATGAGATGGGTTTCGATCTGATCCAGGGATTTCTATTGGGTAAGCCCATGAGCGCCAGGAAGTTTGCGCGCGCTGCATTGACGCGCGCCGTCGAGCTACCGCCGGACCAGTGAACCTCCGGATGCGAGGCGCCGGCACGACTCTTGTGGCCTGAACCGCTTATCGGTTCAACCGGCCGCCAGATGGGGCTGCGCGAGGCTGGACGAGCTGCTGCAGCTTTACCTCGGAGGTAATCGACCCGCACACGGCCGCGCCCTAGCTTGATTGCCTCGACGGAAAACACCCGTGCCGGCGGTGCCGTGAAGGAGATGACGATGGACCGACGAACCATGGTGCGATCGGCGGCGGTGGCCGGCGCCGGCGCAATGCTTGCCGCTGCCGGCGAAAGGGTCGCCGGCGCGCAATCCAGCCACGCCGCACCGATGTCCGGCCCGGCGCCGCGGCTGCCTTTCATCGAGACCGCCGACGGCACCAGCCTGTTCTACAACGACTGGGGCAGCGGCAAGCCGATCGTGTTCAGCCATGCCTGGGGCCTCAACGCCGACATCTGGGAATACCAGCTCACCGAGCTTGCCGACCAGGGTTTTCGCTGCGTCGCCTATGACCGCCGCGGCCATGGCCGCTCTCCCGATCCCGGACGCGGCTACGATTACGACACGTTGTCCAATGATCTTGCCGTGCTGCTCGAAGAACTCGATCTTCATGACGTGACGCTGGTCGGCTTTTCGATGGGCGGCGGCGAAGTCGCGCGCTATCTGGCGCGCCACGGCACGGGCCGCATCGCGCGCATCCTCCTGGTGAGCCCGGTCCGGATTGATCCCGCCGGCGGCGGTCCGTTCGACGGATTCGTCGCTGCCCTGAAAAAGGATCGCCCGGCGTTCTTTGCCGCCGGCGTGCCGCTGTTCGTCGGCGCCGACAGCGCGATTTCGCCGGCGATGACGCAATGGGTGCTGGCGCAATTCATGCGGGCGTCGCCAAGGGCCGTGCTTGGCTGCATGCGCGCGGTGGCCACCAGTGATCTTCGCGCCGATTTCGCCGCCATCAAGTTGCCGACGCTGGTCATTCTCGGCAGCGCCGACCAGGTCAACAAGGACGGCAGGTCGACGGCAGCGGCGATCCCCGGCAGCGAACTGCGGGTCTACGACGACGCGCCGCACGGCCTCGTCATCACCCACCGAGACCGTTTCACACGGGATCTGATGGCGTTTGCGCGGGGCTAGGACACCTCTCGGTCGAAAACGACCCCATGCGGACAATCATATGCTAGTCTCGCGGACCATCAAACGGACGGCGGGTGACAGCAATGTTGGAAACGGACAAGGTGTTCGCTGGCTCGATTCCCGAAAATTACGACCGCTATATGGTGCCGTTGATTTTCGAGCCGTTCGCCGCAGATCTTGCACAACGAGCAGCGTCCTTCTCGCCCAGCGCCGTTTTGGAAATCGCCGCGGGTACCGGGGTCGTCACCCGCGCATTGGCGTCAAAACTGTCCCCCAGCGCAAGCTATATCGTAACTGACCTCAACCAGCCGATGCTCGACTACGCCGCTTCGCGACAAGCTCCGGACGGTCGCATCAAATGGCGACAAGCGGATGCCCTGGCGCTACCGTTTGAAAATGCGGCCTTCGATCTCGTCTGTTGCCAGTTCGGCGCGATGTTCTTTCCCGACCGCTTATCTGCCTACCGCGAAGCAAGGCGAGTCCTGAAGCCCGGAGGACGTCTTTTGTTCAACGTATGGGATCGCATCGAGGAGAATATATTTGCGGATGATGTGACGAATGCTCTCGCAAGGATTTTTCCGAACGATCCGCCGCGCTTTCTGGCACGCACGCCGCACGGCTACCACGATACGGCGCTGATCCACAGCGAACTGGAGGAGGCGGGTTTCTCCAGCGTGGTGATCGAGACGAGAGCCGAGCAAAGCCGTGCATCCTCGCCGCACCTTCCGGCGGTTGCCTATTGTCAGGGAACTGTGCTTCGCAACGAAATCGAGGCCAGAGACACGGGTAAACTGCAAGCCGCAACCGACTTCGCCGCATCCGCGATTGCAGACAGACATGGCAGCGGCGAGGTTGCTGCCAAAATTCAGGCGCACGTGATCGTGGCGGTGGTCTAGGCGGCATCCTTCGGCGGCCACCGAAACATCCCGGGGCAGGATCTGTCATGGTCGTGCTTCCCGAGACAGGAGGACGCCGCCATGCAATCCACCTCGTTCACGTCAGACGATTTCGACCATGGCTTCGTGGTCGCCGTCACCATCGAAGCGAAACCCGGCGAGGAAGACAAGGTCGCCGCCCTGCTGCAGGGACTGATCGCCCCGACCATGGCCGAGCCCGGCGTCAAGCTGTTCCTGCCCTATCGTTCGCCGACCAACAGGGCGCTGTTTTTCATCTACGAATTGTACGTCGATGAAGCCGGATGGGGCGCGCACCAGAACACCGAACATTTCCTCGCCGCCATCAAGCATCTGTTGCCGTGCGCTGCGCGGCGCGAGCGGATTCCTTATCTGCCGTTCGCGGCGCAGGCCGCGTCGTGAAACGGCTGCGCGTCGAGCCAATTTCGAGCTACCTCGAGCTTCGCCGCAAGGGGCCGATCTATCCGGTCGTGATCGCGGGCGGGCTGGTGTTCCTGTCCGGCCTGCCGCCGTTCGATCCCGAGACCGGCGAGGTCAAGCCCTTGGCGTTCGAGCGCCAGGCTGAAATCGTGCTCGACCAGATGAAGCTGTGCCTGGAAGTGGCCGGGTCGTCGCTGGCCAGGGTGATCAAGTGCAATGTCTATTGCACGCCGCACCCGTCGCACTTCGCCCGCTTCAACGCGGTCTATGAGCGTTACTTCCCGACCGAGTTGCCGGCGCGGATTTTCCTGCAGGTGCCTTCCTGGCCCGGACCGTTCGATCTCGAGGTCGATTGCGTGGCCGAGGCCTGACTTCAAAAGCCAGGCTCAGCGCGAACGTCCGCCCGCCTTGCGTTGCGGGGGCCGGACCAGACCGTCGCGGCCAGCAGCGACGAAATTCCGTCCGGCGTCCTTGGCGGCGTACAAGGCCTGATCGGCCTGCGCGAGCAGCCATTCGGGTTCGACGCCGGCCTGTGGAACGATGCTCGCCACGCCCATGCTCATGGTGACATAGCGCCCGGCGCCGGTGGCGCCGTGTTTCAGCCGCAGCTCGAGCACCGAGGTCCGCAGCCGCTCCGCCACCTTGCAGGCGCCTTTCAGATCGGTGTTCGGCATGATGATGGCGAACTCCTCGCCGCCGTATCGCGCCGCCAGGTCGCCGGGTCGCAGGATGCCGCTGCGCATGGTCGCGGCGACGGCGCGCAGGCAGTCGTCGCCCTTTTGATGGCCATGCACGTCGTTGAACAGCTTGAAATGATCGACGTCGGCCAGCACCAGCGTCATCGGTGCGCACACCCGCTGCGCCCGCCCCCATTCCATGTCGAGCCGATGGTCGAAGGAACGGCGGTTGGCGAGGCCGGTCAGCCCGTCATGGGCGGCGAGATTTTGCAGCGCGGTTTCCGCGTGCTTCTGGTCGGTCATGTCGCGCAGCGTTTCCACCACGGCGATCAGGTTGCCGTCGACGTCGTGAATCGGCCCGGCATCGATGGCGAGATAAAGCTGATTGCCGAGGCGCGGCATCACGCACCAGTTTTCGGCGCTGTATCTTCCTGTCTCGCTCTCGATGGCGTGCTCGGGATACAGCTTCTCGAGTTTGTCGGGCCGCCCCAGCGCCACCAGATCCGCAAGGCAATAGCGCCGGCGCTCATAAAAGCCGCGCCAATGGTTGCTGGTCCCCATGACTTCGGAACTCATCACGCCCGTCAGCCGTTCGCAGGCCCGATTCCAGACCACCACGCGCCGCTTTGGATCGAGCACAAAGGTCGGAACCACGAGGTCGTGCATCAGCCGGACGGCATAGGCCTGTGCGACATCCAAGGCTTTGGGCCGAACCATGCTTGCTTCCTTGGGGACACGATTTTGCAACCCGGCGCGCAAACGCGCCGGAGCATTGCCTAATAAGGTAGCAGCCACCTGTGCAAGTCGGATTAACAATCTCGGTTACTGTGACGTTACGGGAGACCATCGGATCGCGCGGGTCAGGTCGGGGCGAGTTGGAGATCAATCCACGGGTGGGCACCCGCTGTGGCGGCCCCACTGCTGCGCCTCCACCCGACCCGCCTTCGGCTGGCCACCCCACGATCGAGCTGCGCTCGATCGGACCACAAGGGGGCAGCGATAAGAAGACAGCCGCAGCGATGGCTTGCTTCACACGCAATTGCGCGCCCGGCTTCACCGCGACTTCGACGCCGGCATCGTTGAATTCTTCCGCAAGAACGGCGCGCTGAGCTCTGGGTCGTAGGCAGGATTAGTCTACGACCTAGTGGCTCTTACCCTCACCGTTCAATGAAGGCATGTGCAGCTCGGCAGCCCTTTGCTCGCGTTCCTTCTTGCGGAACTCGGCCTCCCGCCGTTCGAAGGCGGACATTTCCTGTTGCGCCATCTTCATGAGATTATCGCGCGGTGTCATCGCTAACTGAGTGTGTCCTGACATCGTCCACTCTCGCTTCCCCGGCGCCCCAAGAATACGAAAAAGCGGCTGGCCGGGAAAGGTTCAAAGTTCCGTCATCAAATCTGGCCGGCTCCCCGTTGCGGAAACAAACACATGTATAAAGTCTCACGGGTCATATTTCCCTGTTGGTTCACGCCGGCGGTGATTTAGTGCCAGCGCGTTAAGGGGTTAACAGGCCCGGCGGCGTTCCGGTCGCCGGGTCAATTCACCCGCACCACGATCTTGCCGCCGGCCTGGTTCGATTCCATCAACCGGTGCGCGGCCTGAATTTCCTCGAAACAAAACACCTTTGCCGGCTTCGCCTGATAGGAGCCGAATGCGGCGCGATCGACCATGGCCTGGAACGGAATTTCCGCGAGCGGGAATTCGGCACTGCCGGTGACGAGGGCGGTGGCCAGCACGCTGAAATGCCGGCCGCTCGGGATCTGGAACACCGGCTCCAGTTGCAGCGGTCCGCCGCCGCCGAGGAATCCGACCAGGCAGACCCGCCCGCCCCGCCGCAGCATCGACAGCGAATCCACGACCGTGGTGTTGCCGACGATGTCGAGCACCGCATCGACGCCTTGCGGGCTGCGCTCGCGAATCCGCGCCGAAAGCTGTGGCGATTCGATCTCGACCGCTTGCGCGCCCAGCTTTTCCAGCATCGCCGCGCGCGCCGCGCTACGCGTGGTGGCGATCACGCGCGCCCCCGCGTGCGCGGCGATATTGACCGCGGCCAGGCCCAGCGCCGAGGTGGCGCCGCGGATCACGATGGTTTGTCCCGTGGCCAGCGCCAGGTTGCCGTCGAGCGCGGTCCAGGCGGTGGCATAGGATTCCGGAATTGCCGCCAGATCCTCCCATGACAGATCGCTCTTGATCGCCACGACATTGGACGACGGCACCCGCACCAGTTCGGCGTAGCTGCCGTCGATGCTGCGGCCCATGCCGCCGACCAGCGCCATGACTTTCGCACCCGGCATGAGGCGGCCGTCCGGATCGGACTGCACGACGCCCACGCACTCGATGCCGCTGATCTCGGCGACGTCGCCCCAGGCGCCCTTGCGAAAATAGATCTCGGCGTGATTGAGCCCGAACGCCTTGACCTCGATCACCACATGGCCGGGCTTCGGTTCGGGTACTGGGCGCGGCTCGATCGCCAGCACTTCCGGGCCGCCATATTGCTTGATGACGATGGCGCGCATGATCAGGCTCCAGGATTCTTCGATCTTTTCCGCCGGGACATCCCGCGAATTTCCTGGCTTGAGCCTAGCGCCCTCCCCATAGATTGATAGAATGAAATATCGATAAACTTCATAGGATATTTCAATGATCGAGGGGCTGACGATTTACCAGCTGCAATGCTTCGACGCGGTCGTGACCGAAGGCAGCTTCCAGGCCGCGGCCGACAGGCTGCGGCGCTCGCAACCCACGGTATCGACCTCGGTGCGCAACCTGGAAATCCAGTTGCAGCTCGATCTTTTGGACCGCAGCGGCTACCGCGTCACGCTGACAGACGCCGGCCGGTCGTTTCACGCCCGCGCGCAGGTGCTGCTGCACGACCTGCAAACTCTGAGGAATCACGCGACCCAGCTTGCGATGGGGGAAGAGAGCGAGCTGTCGGTGGTGATCGGCGACCTTTGCCCGCTTCCGGAAATGCTCGGCCTGTTGCGGCGGTTTTTCGACAGCTGCCCCGGCACGCGCCTGCATTTGCATTTCGAAGCCATCGCCGGACCGTGGCAGCGGCTGCACGACGGCGAGGCCGACCTGATCCTGCACCACATCGACAAGTCCGACGGTCGTCTTGAATTCATCGATCTGTTCGACGTCAGGGTGGTGCCGGTGGTGGCGCCGGACTTCCTGCGCTTTCCGCGCTCGCGCGCGATCACGCCGGAGCAGATGCGCGACTATGTGCAATGCGTGATCCGCGACACTTCACGCGGCGCGGCGCCGAGGGACTACTTCCTGATCGAAGGCGCGCGAAGCTGGACGGTGTCGGACCAGTTGATGAAGCGCGAGCTGATTCTGCAGGGCATGGGCTGGGGCCACATGCCGGATTTTCTGATCGCGCAGGATCTGCGCGCCGGACGCCTCTTGCCGATCACCGGCAAATACTTCAAGGGTGGGCGCGCCGAACTGGTCGCCGCGCGCCGGCGCGCCCCGCCGCACGGCCCGATCGCGGAAAAACTCTGGCAATTCATCGGCGAAGAGGCGCCAGCGCTGCGGCGGCGCGCGAAGTGACGTCGCGCCGGATCGTGTCGTTTGGATCCGTGCCCTGGCCGATCAGAGACCGGTGCCGATGAACTGGGCGAATTCGGCTGTCGCGGGATGGGCAAACAACTGCGCGGTCGGCCCGGCTTCCCAGACCTTGCCCTGGTGCATGAACACGACCTGATCGGCGACGCGCCGCGCGAACGCCATTTCATGGGTGACGAACACCATCGTCATGCCGCGCCCGGCAAGGTCCTCCATCACCTTGAGCACCTCGATGGTCAATTCGGGATCCAGCGCCGAGGTCACCTCGTCGAACAGCATGACCTGCGGCGACAGCGCCAAGGATCGCGCGATGGCGACCCGTTGCTGCTGGCCGCCCGACAACTGTTCGGGATAGGCCGAGATCTTGTCGGCGAGACCGACCTGCGCCAGTGCCTCCGACGCGATCCGCAGCGCCTCCGGTCGCGTCTTCTTCTTCACCAGCGTCAGCGCCAGCGTGATGTTGCGCTCGACGGTGAGGTGCGGAAACAGGTTGTAGCTCTGGAACACCATGCCGACGTCGCGGCGCAACCCGGCGCGGTTGGACTTGATGGCGCTGACATCATGACCGCAGATCACGATCCGGCCGCCCTGGATCGCTTCCAGTCCGTTCATGCAGCGCAACAGCGTGCTCTTGCCCGATCCGCTGCGCCCGACGATGGCGACCAGCTGGCCCTGGCGCACCTCGAGCGAGACGCCGTCGAGAACCTTCAGGGGCCCGAAATATTTGGTGGCGTCGCGCACGCTGACGATGACGTCGCCGGCATTGGCCTGCAGCTCGACGCCCCGCCGCGTGGGCGCGACGGGAACGATGCTATCTTGCGACATGCAGTCTCCTTTCGAGAACCCGGCTGGCTACCGACAGCGGATAGCAGATCGCGAAATAGATGGCGGCGACGAACAGGAACACCAGGAAAGGCTGGAACGTCGAGTTGTTGACGATCTGGCCGGCCCGGGTCAGTTCGACAAAGCCGATGATCGACGCCAGCGAGGTATTTTTTACCACCTGGACCATGAAGCCGACGGTCGGCGCGGTGGCGATCCGAACCGCCTGGGGCAGGATGACATGGGTATATTGCTGCAGACGGCTCAGCCCGAGGCAATCGGATGCCTCCCACTGGGTGCGCGGAACGGCCTCGATGCAGCCGCGCCAGATCTCGCCCAGGAAAGCACCGACATATAATGTCAGCGAGAGCCCGGCCGCCACCAGCGGATCGAGCCGGAAGCCGACCATGCTGAGGCCGAAATACGACAGGAACAGCAACACCAGCAGCGGCGTACCCTGGATCAATTGAATATAGAACGTGGCGATGCCGCGCAGCCAGCGCGACCGCGAGACGCGCCCGAGCGCCAGCCCAAGGCCGAGCACGCCGCCGCCGGCCAGCGCCATCAGCGACAGCAGCAAGGTCCAGCGCGCCGCCTCGAGCAGGTAGATGACATGGACCGAGGTGAACTGGTTCAAGGCACGGTCCTCATATCGCGGTGCCAAGCCGGCGGCGGCGGACGAACAGCAACTGGCCGATCAGCCAGAAGCCCACCCGATACAGCAGTGACAGCGCCACATAGATCACCGCCACCACGAGGTAGACCTCGAAGCTGCGATAGGTATCCGACTGGATGACATTGGCGACGGCGGTGAGCTCCTCGGCGGAAATCTGCGACGTCACACTGGAGGCCAGCATCAGCAGCACGAACTGGCTGCTCAGCGCCGGGAACACGCGCTCGATCGCAGGCAGCAGCACGATATGCAGGATGGTCTGCAGTCGGGTCAGGCCGAGGCAGTCGGCGGCCTCTAACTGGGTCTTGCCGATCGACTCGATGCCGGCGCGCATGATCTCGGTGGTGTAGGCGCCGACATTGATCACCAGCGCGATGATGGCGGACAACTCCGCGCTCAGCTTCAGCCCCAGGCTGGCGATGCCGAAATAAACGATGAAGATCTGCACCAGCAGCGGCGTGTTGCGGATCATCTCGACATAGATGCCGACCAGCCGGCGCACCACGCGGCCGCCATAGACGCGCAACACCGCACACAGCGTGCCCAGTACGAAGCCGAGCACGATCGCCACCACCGTGAGCTGGATGGTCAGCCACGCGCCCTCCAGAAACGCCGGCCAGCGATCGGCCAGGAACGAGAAGTCGAATTTGTAGCTCATGGGGCGCTGCCCTCCGGCCCGCCTGCCGCGGTAGCCGATCGCGCGATCCGCAGCGCGGCCGGCGGGATCGCATAGATCCGCACCGCATTGTCGTGAAACAGGCGCTGCCTGTCACCTACTGAGAAGTCCGCCGTGATGGTGTCGAAGCCGTCATAGACCTTGTCGAAGCTCGCGCACAGGCTGTCGACGGGAAAATTGCTGCCGAACATGCAGCGCTCGACGCCGAACGCGTCAATCACCGCCAGCACGACTTCCCGGTTGCGGTCCGCGGTCCACGCGACCCCGGGCAGGCCAATGCCGGAAATTTTTGTCGCGATGTTGGGGCAGCCGGCGGCGCGCGTCATCGCGGCGCGCCAGGCCGCCAGTCCCTGCTCGCTGCGATCCGACGGCAGGCCGGCGTGATTGAGGATGATTTGCGTATCGGGAAAGTCGCGGGCGAGCTCGGCGGCTTCGCCAAGATGCCACCATGGTGTCTGCAGATCGAAGCGAAGGCCATGGCGCCGCAGCAGCGCGAAACCGTCGCGCCAGCGGCGATCGGTCATGCCGCCGGCCGGACCGAAGTCGGCCGCGGGATTGGCGCGCGGCTTGTGGCGGACGCTGCGGACAAAATCGTAACCCGACAGCCGTTCGAACGTGCGCGCGACGTCATCCGCATCGAGCCAGGCCTGGCCCACCGCGACCGACGGAAGGCCGCCGTCGCGGCGAAGTCCGGCGATGAAATCCATCTCGCCCGCCAAATCGCTCGGATCCCATTCCGCCTCGACGTAAACCGATCCTGCGACATGCCAGTTGCGGGTATCGGCCAGATAGTCCGCCACCAGATAGCGGCGATTGATAGCGCTGTAGTCGCCGTAGCGGAACCCCGGCACCGGTTTGTCGCGCAGCCACGGATGATAGTTCGCGTCCGGATCCCAGACGTGGTGGTGGGCGTCGACGATGGCGGGCGGACGGTTCATCGCGGCGCCGGGCTCTCCTCCATCAATCGTTGCCGGCCTTGAGCACGTCGGCCGACAGGTCGACGCCATGATAGGCCTTGTTGATGGCGTTGAGCTTGCCGTTTTTCAGGTTGGCCTTGACCCAGGCGTTGGTCCAGGCCAGCAGTTCCGGATCGGTCTTGCGCACGCCGATGGCGAGCAGGAACGTCTGCAAGGTGATTTTCGGCTCCAGCTCGCGGGCCGGATTCTTGGCGTTGATGACCACCACCTGGGCGCGGCCGGTGGCGAACAGGTCGGCCTGTCCGGACGCCACCGCCAGCGCCAGGGTGGCGTCGTCTTCATACCGGACGATCTGGGTGTTCTTGGCGCGCTGGGTCAGATCGGTGTCCTGCGTGGTGCCGCGGGTCACCGCCACCTTCTTGCCGTCGAGATCCCCGAGCGTTTTCACATCGAGGTTTTTCGGCCCGGCGACCACCGACAGCAGGTCGGCATAGGGCACCGAAAAGTCGACGACCTTGGCGCGGTCGGGCGTGATCGACAGCGACGAGATCACCAGATCCGCCTTGCCGCTCTGCAGCATCGGGATCCGCGACGCCCCGGTAGTCGGGACGATCTCGAATTCCACGCCCATGTCCCTGGCGAGAAGTTTGGCGATATCGACGTCGGACCCCGACGGCTGCAGCTTGTCGTCGGTCCGTCCGTAGGGAGAATTGGTGAGGTCGATCGCAATCCGGATCTTCTTTGCCTGCTTGATGTCGCTGAGCGTATCGGCGCGCGGCGCGGCTGATGTGAAAGCCAGCCCGACCACGGTCAAAGCGGCGACGGCAACAATTCGAGACCAGACCATGAAGACTTCTCCCTACGGCTGCTGTTGATGCGACTGGCACGCTCAGGTGCCGTTCAGGATGACATTGGGCAGATCGGTGCCATGGTATTTCTTGTAGATCGCGTTCAGCTTGCCGTTCTTGAGATTGGTCTTGACCCAATCCGACACCGTCTGCAGCAGCCGCGTCTCGTCCTTCTTGACCCCGATCGCCAGCTTGAATGTGTCGATGACGAATTTCAGTTCGGGCTGACGGCTCGGATTTCGCGCGGCGATCGGCGCCAGCAACAACTCGGCGGTGGAGAACAGATCGACCTGGCCGCTGACGAAGGCCTGCGCCTCGGTGGCGTCGTCCTCATAGCGCACGATCTTGGCGTTCTTGGCATTCTGGGTGAGCCAGGTGTCGTGGGTGGTGCCGCGCGTGGTGCCGATGGTCTTGCCATCGAGATCGGCCACGCTCTTGATCTCGATACCCTTGATGCCGGCGACGACGGTGCGCAGCGAGGCATAGGGGGTCGAGAAGTCGATCGCCTTGGCCCGCTCCGGCGTCACCGACAGGGTCGAGATCACCACATCGGCCTTGCCGCTTTGCAAGGACGGGATGCGCGAGGCGCCTGTCGTCGGAACCAGCTCGAATTGCGCGCCGAGATCCTCGGCCAGCAGTTTCCCGGTCTCGACGTCCGAGCCGGTCGGCTGCATCTTGTCGTCGGTCATGCCATAGGGCGGCAGGCCAAGATCGATGGCGACGCGAAGTTTTTTTGCGGCCTTGATGTCGTCGAGGCCGTCGGCCCGCGAAACGCCGCCTGCGGCGAGAAACACCGCGCCCGCGAGTGCGGCCATGGTCACAAGACGTGTCATTCGAGATCCGGTCATTGCATCCTCCCTTTGTTGTTGACGGCTGGTTTTTCCTCGTACAGGCGCACGATCGACGCCGGGTCGGCCATTTCATTGCCGCGCGCCACGTAGGCGCGGTGCTGTTCGGCGGCTCGCGCGATCAGCGGCAGGTCGAGCCCAAACCCCTGGATCTCCGACTGCACCGCATTCATGTCCTTGAGCAGCTGGCGCGCATAGGCGAGCGGCGGATCGAAGGCGCGGGCCTGCATGCGCGGATAGAGCTGCTGCAGCAGGCTGCCGTCGGCGTGACCACCGGCCAGACATTGCGGCAGTTTAGCCGCATCGATGCCCGAAGCCTCCGCCAGCATCAAAGCTTCCGCCATCAGCACATAGGTGGTGCCGACGATGGCCTGGTTGATCACCTTTGCCGCCTGCCCCGCGCCGGACGGCCCGACATGGGTAAAGTTGGCACTGAGATCGGACATCACGGCCTTCACGGCGGCGATGGCTGGCGCATCGCCGCCGGCCATTACCGTCAGCGTACCCTGGCGCGCCGCGAGCGGACCGCCCGACACCGGCGCATCGACAAAGGCCATGCCGGTCTCGGTGCGCAGGCGCTGCGCCAACAAACGGCTCTTGCCGGGATCGATGGTCGAGTGATCGACCAGGATCTTGTCCGCTCTGGCAGCTTTCGCCACGCCCTGCGCGCCGAACACGCATTGCCCCACCGCCTCACCGTGCAGCACGCACATCAGGACGATATCGCTGTCCGCGGTGACTTCCGCCGGCGACGATTTTGCGATCGCGCCCGCCGCGACCACGGCGGGCGACGCGTTCCGGCTCCAGATTCCAGACATTGACCGTCCAGCCCTTCTCGAGCAGGCGCAGCGACATCGCCGTCCCCATCAGCCCGAGGCCGATGAATCCGAGTGTTGGCCGGCCGCTCATCGGGAGTTCCTGGCCACAGAGGCGATCGTAGACCCGATACAGCGCCTGATTGCCGTTATGGCCTTCGCCATGGGCGCGGGCTTCGAGAAATAAATTCGTGACCAGCGCATTGCCCGGCAGCGGCGTGCCGAGCTCGAAGGCGAGTTCGCCGGTCAGGCGAAGGTCCTTCAGCATCAGGTCGATGCGAAATCCGGCCTCGGCGTCCCTGGCCAGGATCTTCGGCGCCAGATGCTGCATCATCCAGGAAGCCGCCGACCCGCCCAGCAGCGCATCGCGCAGCTTGTCGAGGTCGACGCCGGCCGCTCGTCCCAGCGCGATCGCCTCGCACACGCCCTGCAGGTTGATGCCGACCACGAGCTGGTTGCAGAGTTTTGTCACCTGGCCGGCGCCGGAGGCGCCCATGTGCACCACGGTGGTGCCCATCGCGGCCAGCACCGGGCGGACCTTTTCCAGCGCCGCGCCGTCGCCGCCGACCATGATCGAAAGCGTGGCATTCTTGGCGCCTTGCGGGCCGCCGGACACCGGCGCATCGAGCATGGCGACGCCGACCCTGGCCAGCGCCGCGCTCATGTCGCGGGTTGCCTGCGGCGAGACGGTGCTCATCTCGACCAGCACGCCACCGGGCGGCGGGTTGGCCAGGATTCCGTCCGCGCCCAGCGCGACATCCTGTACCTGCGGTGTGTCGGGCAGCATGGTGATGGCCACATCGGCGCCCTGCATGGCATCCGCCACCGAACCCGCGACCTCGGCACCCGCGGAACGCAGGCTCTCAGCCGCGTCGCGCCTGACGTCGAACAGGCGCACGCGGTGACCGCCCTTCAAGAGATTGAGCGCCATCTCGCGCCCCATCGTGCCGACGCCGATGAATCCAACGGTCGCCATCGAACTCCCTCTCTGCCGTTCTTCATCGCGGCGACATTGAGGTCGCCGCACTTTTTATTGTGTCAGCCAGCCGCCGCGCGCGGTGCCGCTTGGCGGCGCGCGATCCGCGCGGCGAGCAGGAACGCCTGTTCGCTGGCGCCGAGATTGGCGATACCTTTGCCGGCGATCTCGTAGGCCGTGCCATGGGCCGGGGTGCAGATCGGAAACGGAAAGCCGCCGATCAGGGTGGCGCCGCGATCAAAACCCATCAGCTTCATCGCGATCTGGCCCTGGTCGTGATACATGGTCAGCACCGCATCGAACTGGCCGGCTTTGGCGCGCAGGAAAACCGTGTCCGCCGGAAACGGTCCCTCGACCGCGAGGTTTTTGGCGGCGGCGGCGCGCACCGCCGGCTCGATGATGTCGATTTCTTCGCGACCAAAATTGCCGCCGTCGCCGGCGTGCGGGTTGAGCGCCGCCACCGCAATCCGCGGCTTTTCAAATCCGGCGGCGCGCATCGAGGCATCGGTCAGCGCCAGACCGCGCAGGATCGCCTCGGTCGAGATCGCCGCAGCTACTTTTGCCAGCGGGATGTGCGAGGTGACGCGGGCGTTCCACAGATTGTCGAGCACATTGAACTCGCTGGCGGCGCCGCGATGGTCGAGCACCTCGCGAATGAAAATGATCTCGTCGTCATAGGTCGGGTGCGCCAGCCGCATCGCCAACTTGTTGAACGGCGTGAAGAACACCGCATCGGCGTCGCCGGCCGCGGCGTAGTGCAGCGCGGCGCGAAAATTCTGCAGCGCGAACCGGCCGCCGGCTTCTGTTGCCTTGCCTAGCGCGATGGTCGCGGGGTCGAGGTTTTTCAGGTCGAACAGCACCGGCTTGCCGGCGTAGGGCCGCGCCGCGTCGGGCTCCGAACGTACCTCGATGTCGAGTTTGGATTTGGCGACCTCGGCACCGGCTTCGAGCACCCGCCGGTCACCGAATACGAACAGGTCGGCAGCCTCGCGCACCGCCGTCGACGCCAACAGTTTGGCTGCGATTTCGGGGCTGATCCCGGCCGGATCGCCCATGGCCATCGCGATTTTAGGCCTTTCGCCGTCCATGGCGCCCTCCCGATCGTTGGTCCGGACGGCATAACAGGTCGGATATCGTCAGTAAATATGCTGCATACAATATTTTAAGTTGAAGTGGACCGATTTTGCCTCTATGTGATGCCGATTCCTCGGGTGGGAGCTGATAAATGGACCTTCAGGCCCTTGATGGATCCCGAATTGACGGCGCGGACGAACTGGGCCAGCGCAAGCCGATCGTCCGGCACAATCTCCACGACGCCATCGTATCGCGGGTCCGCGACATGATCATCGAGGGCTCGCTGGCGCCCGGCACCCGCATCCATGAAGGGCATCTCGGCCAGGAACTGGGTGTTTCACGGACGCCGTTGCGGGAGGCGTTGAAGTATCTCGCCAGCGAAGGTCTGCTGGAGTTGGCGCCCGGCCGCGGCGCCGTGGTGCGCAGCTTTTCCAGCAAGGATGTCCACGACAGCCTGATCGTGCTGGCCAACCTCGAGAAGTCTCTGCCGGCCGGCTCGCCTGCACCCACGCCCCCGATGAGGCCATCCAGGACATCCGCCGCATCCATGACGAGATGATGCAGCGCTATGCGGTGCGTGACCGGCTGTCCTATTTCAAGCTGAACCAGGGCATTCACTCGGCGATCCTGCGCGCCTCCGGCAACGAGCCGCTCGCCGACGTGCATGGCGTGCTGCAGGCCCGGCTGCGCCGGATCCGCTACGTCGGCAATGAAAGCCCGGAAAAATGGGCCGCCGCCGTTGCCGACCATGAAGCCATGATCGCAGCCCTCGAAGCCCGCGACGGCGAAGCTCTGGCGCGTGTGCTGACCGAACACATGCTCAATACGTGGAGCCGGGTGCGGGATTCGCTTTGACCGATTGGTCGCCTCTCAGCGGCCGCCGGCCAGGCGAGGTGACCATAGCTGTCCGAACCTCACGTCGATCTTGCTTGGGGGCCAGGAAGCCGCGAATATCGGAGCCAATTCAGCAGTCATTCGGGGAATTCCAGACACATGCTGTTTGATGACGTCATCCTCGGTCGCCGAAGCATCCGTGGTTACAAACCCGATCCGGTACCCAGGGCGCTGATCAAGGAAATCATTGGTTTGGCGATGCGGGCGCCGTCGTCGATGAACACCCAGCCCTGGAATTTCTACATCGTCACCGGCGAACCGCTGGACCGGATCCGCGCCGGCAATACCGAGCGGATGGTGGCGGGTGTGCCGCAGTCGCGCGAGTTCCGCACCGGTCAGGCCTTCGCAGGCCGGCACCGTGAGAGGCAGGTCGGCGTCGCCAGGCAATTGTTCTCCGCCATGGGGATCGCGCGCGACGACAAGGATGGGCGCCAGGACTGGGTCCTGCGCGGCTTCCGCCAGTTCGACGCGCCGGTATGCGTGATCGTGACCTATGACCGCGTGCTGGACGGAAGCGACGACACGCCGTTCGATTGCGGCGCTGTGGCGACCGCTTTGGTCAATGCCGCCTGGTCTCGCGGGCTGGGCGCCGTGATCAACAGCCAGGGCATCATGCAATCACCGGTGGTTCGTGAGCATGCCGGAATAGCCGACGATCAGGTCATCATGAAAAGCATCGCGCTGGGCTGGCCGGATGAAAGCTTCCCGGCCAATGCGGTCGTGTCCGAACGCAGGTCTGTCGACGAAGCTACGGTGTTTGTCGGTTTCGACAACTAGGCGGGAGCCCCTCGGCCCGATCGCAAACCATCAGCGTCCGCCGACGATGGCGCGATAGGTGCGGGTGATCAGCTCATCGACCAGCAGCGGCGGAACTTCGCCCTGCTGCAGATGCTGCTTGACCGCGGCGAGCGGAACTTCCGCCAGCACGAAGACGGCGCGACGCAGTTGCGCCGTCCCGACCCGGCCGAACGCCTGGCGCGCGAACATGTTCAGGCAGTTCTTGTAGCGTTGCGCCTGCGCGGCGACGCCGCGCTTCAGCGGTGCCGGCCAGTCGCCCTGCACGAAATCGTGGCGGCTGTAGAGCAACAATAGCCGCGCATCGTCGAGATGGAGCCGCGCCCAGGCCGGCGTGTGCAGGGCGGCGGCAAGGCCGTCGCCGGCCTCGATCGCCGCGACGAAACCCTGCTGATAGGCCAGCACGGTGGCGAGCCACAACTCGCCCAGCAGCACATCGCGCGATGCGAAGCGGTAATAGAACGAGCCCTTCGGCGCATTCAGACGCTCGGTGATCGAATCGACGGTGACCGCTGCCGGCCCGCGCGCGGCGGCAAGCTCGCGGGCGGCCGCGAGGAAGCCCGCGTGATCGAATTGTGCGCGTCCCATCGTTGTAGACTATACGGTCTAGACCTCTCAGTCAACATATGGCATGATCGGAAACAGCGGCAGGACGGGTTGCGGGCGATGTGAAAAAGGAGTTGGCGATGCTACAGACAAACCACGGGCGCGATGCCTACGAGATCGGCCGGCTATTGGCCGGCGCCGCCAGGACCATCAAGAACGTGCGCTATTGCTGGCTGGTGACGCAGGCCGAGGACGGCGGCGCCAATCCGCGGGCGATGGGCCGGCTATTGCACGGCGACGGCGAGGACGCCTGGACCATCCGCTTCGTAGCCGACGGCCGTTCGCGCAAGGTGGCCGACATGCGCCGCACCGACCGCGTCACGCTGATCTTCCAGCACGACGGCGACGACGCCTACATGACGCTGTTCGGCAAGGCCAGGCTGCTCGACGGCGCGGCCGAAGTTCGCGCGCATTGGAAGGATGCCTTTGCCGCCCACTTCCCTACCGAAGCCGACCGCGCCAACGCGGTGTTCGTCGAGGTTCCGGTCAGGCGCATGGAGCTGTGGATCCGCGGCGTCACCCCGGAGCCCTTCGGCATGCGCGCGACGATCCTCGAGCGCGATGAGGGTAACGACTGGCGGCTGTCGTTCCGGTGAGCGGCGAACTGATGTCGCGAACAAACCTTCCCCGTCATGGCGAGCGAAGCGATTGCGTCCGCCAAAGCTCGAAGAGCGAAGGCGGAAGCAATCCAGTAGCAACGAGCAGAGCTGGATTGCTTCGTCGCTTCGCTCCTCGCAATGACGGAGTTGGTGCCCGACACTTAATGCGCTCACCCTCCCTCACCTTCCCGTGGTCGCCTCCAGCTGTGCCGGATAGCGCGCGCCTTGCACCGTGATCCCTGAGGCGGCGCGTTCGATTTCGGCGAGGTCGGCTGCGGTCAGCTCGACATTGACCGCGCCAAGATTTTCCTCGAGGCGGTGCAGCTTGGTGGTGCCGGGAATCGGCACGATCCACGGCTTTTGCGCCAATAGCCACGCCAGCGCGATCTGCGCCGGCGTCGCCGCCTTCTTGCTGGCGATGCGGCCGAGCAGGTCGACCAGCGCCTGGTTGGCCTTCATGGCGTCCGCGGTGAAGCGCGGCAGAATGCTGCGGAAATCGCCAGCTTCGAGTTTTGTGTTCTCGTTCATCGCCCCGGTCAGAAAGCCCTTGCCGAGCGGACTATACGGCACGAAGCCGATGCCGAGTTCTTCGCAGGCCTTGAGCACGCCGTTGGTTTCCGGCCCGCGCGTCCACAGCGAGTATTCGTTCTGGATCGCGGTGATCGGCTGCACCGCATGGGCGCGCCGGATGGTGTGGGCGCCGGGCTCGGAGAGACCGAAGTGCCTGACCTTGCCGGCCGCGATCAGGTCCTTCACCGCGCCGGCGACGTCCTCGATCGGCACCTCGGGGTCGACGCGGTGCTGGTAGAACAGGTCGATGACCTCGATCTTCAGCCGCTTCAGCGACGCGTCGGCGACTTCGCGAATGTGCGCGGGCCGGCTGTCCATGCCGGTCTGCTTGCGGGTCAAGGGATCGATGCTGAAGCCGAATTTGGTCGCGATCACCACCTGGTTGCGGAACGGCGCCAACGCTTCGCCGACCAGTTCTTCATTGGTGAACGCGCCATAGACCTCGGCGGTATCGAACAACGTGACGCCGCGCTTGACCGCGGCGCGGATCAGCTCAACCCCCTGCCGCTTCTCGAGCGCCTGGCCATACCCAAAACTGATCCCCATGCATCCGAGGCCGAGGGCGGAGACTTCAAGTCCGCTGTTGCCGAGCTTGCGTGTCTTCATGTCGGTGCTCCATTTCAAGATTTCTGGGAATATTGCTGATCGCTGACCTTCTCCATCCAGTCGACCGGACTGCCGTTCAGCGCTTCCTGGATCGCGATGTGGGTCATCGCCGTGGTGCGGCTGGCGCCATGCCAGTGTTTTTCGCCGGGTTCGAACCAGACCACGTCGCCGGCCCGGATTTCCTCGATGCTGCCGCCCCAGCGCTGCACCCAGCCGAGGCCCGAGGTGACGATCAGGGTCTGGCCGAGCGGATGGGTGTGCCAGGCGGTTCGCGCGCCGGGCTCGAAGGTGACGTGGGCGCCGCGCACCCGCGCCGGTTCCGGCGCTTCGAACAACGGGTCGATGCGCACCGAACCGGTGAAATAGTCCGACGGTCCGGTTCCGGAGGGCCGCGATCCGCTGCGCTTGATGTCCATGAGTTTCTCCTGGGCTCGTATCGGGGCTGATTTATAGCCGTGGCCATCCCCGGATTAGATGCTAGAACGCGCATGGATCCATGAATGGAGCTCATGAATGCCCCGGCAGAACATGAACGACGTGATCGCGTTCCTGGCAGTGGCGAAGCAGCGCAGCTTCACCAGGGCGGCGGCCAGGCTCGGCGTGTCGCAGTCGGCGCTCAGCCATACCATCCGCGGCCTCGAAGCCCGCCTCGGACTTCGGCTGCTGGCGCGCACCACGCGCAGCGTCGCGCCGACCGCGGCGGGCGAACGCCTGCTGCAGGCGGTCGGACCGCGGCTCGACGAAATCGAGCACGCCCTGGCGGACCTGAGCGAATTGCGCGACAAGCCGGCCGGCACCATCCGCATCACCATCGGCGAGCATGCCGCCGAGACCATCGTGTGGCCGGCGCTGGCGAAGTTGCTGCCACGCTACCCCGACATCAAGGTCGAGCTCGTCATCGATTACGGGCTGACCGACATCGTCGCCGAAGGTTACGACGCCGGCGTCCGCCTCGGCGAACAGGTGGCCAGGGACATGATCGCGGCGCAGCATCGGCCCGGACCTGCGAATGGCGGTGGTCGGCGCGCCGTCCTATTTCGCCAAACACGACACGCCGAAGAAGCCGCAGGAACTGACCGCGCACGCCTGCATCAATCTGCGCCTGCCGACCCATGGCGGCATCTATCCCTGGGAATTCGAAAAGCGCGGCCGCGGCGTCAAGGTCCGGGTCGAAGGCCAATTGGTGTTCAACAACATCGCGCTGCGCCTGAAGGCCGCGATCGCCGGGTTCGGTCTCGCCTACCTTCCCGAGGACCAGGTGCAGGCGCACATCGCGAGCGGCCGCCTGGTCCGCGTGCTCGCCGACTGGTGTCCGCCGTTTTCCGGCTATCACCTGTATTATCCGAGCCGCCGGCAACCGCCGCCGGCATTCGCGCTGCTGGTCGAAGCGCTGCGGTACAGAGCTTGAGGAAGAGCTTCCGCGGCGATCCGGTTCGCAGTAGCCTGCCGCCCGGCGCCCGTCACCTTCGCGCAAGCCTCCGAGGAATCCATGTCCGAGTTGATCCTGCACCACTACCCGATGTCGCCGTTCTCCGAGAAAATCCGGCTGATCCTCGGTTTCAAGCGACTGGCCTGGCGTTCGGTCAAAGATTCCGCCTGTGATGCCCAAGCCCGACGTGGTCGCGCTGACCGGCGGCTACCGCAAAACGCCGCAGTTGCAGATCGGTGCCGACATCTATTGCGACACCGCGCTGATCGCACGCGTGCTGGAGGAGGAACAACCGGCACCGACGCTGTATCCCGCCACGGCACCGCTGGCGGTGCCGCTGGCGCAATGGGCCGACAGCTATCTGTTCCAGATGGCGGTGATTTGGGCCATGCAGCCGGCGGGCATGCGGGTCATCATGGCCGGCATACCCGAGGAGCAACTGAAGGTCTTTCCCGCCGATCGCGCCGCAATGCGCAACAACGCACCGCGCCCGACGCTGCCCGACGGCACCGCGCAGCTGAAAGCTCACCTGTCGGCGATCAACGCCCAACTGGCCCACGGCGGACCTTGGCTGTTCGGCGCACAACCCTGCATCGCCGATTTCTCGGTCGCCCATTGCCTCTGGTTCATCCGCCAGGCCCCGCCGGTGGCCGGATTGCTCGACGACTATGGCGCGATCGGTCCGTGGCTCGATCGGGTGCTGGCGACCGGTCACCACGCCCATGTCAAGATGAGCAGCGCCGAGGCCATCACCCACGCTGCGGCGGCCAAAGGCCATGCGCCCGCCACCGTGAACGCCGGCCAGGGTTTCGAGCCGGGCGAAGCCGTCACTGTGGCCGCCACCGACTATGGCTGCGATCCGGTCGCGGGCACCCTGGTCGGCCTGTCGGACACCGAGGCGGTGATCCGGCGCGTCGACCCGCGTGCCGGCACCGTGCATGTACACTTTCCCCGCTTCGGTTTCCGGATCAGCAAGAACGCCGCGGCGTAGAGCGGGGCCTTATGCATAATGACGTAAAGAGGTAAGACGCGACATCAACTCCGTCATTAAACTCGGACATCGGGAAACCGCCATGGGGATCAAACGCCGTAGTGCCGCGCTTGCGGCGGCGCTAGCCCTCGGACTGTCGTTCATGCCGCGCGTCTCCCCCGCCATCGGCAAGTTCGGCTTCATGTCCGCCGCCATGGCTGGTGTACTCTTTGGAACACAAGCGGATGCGCTCGACGCCTACAGCAAGGCGCTCAAGGACTTCGAGTCGATCCTGGCCCAGCGCCGCGCGCAGCTCGATTCGCATCAGGGGCTGCCGAATTTGCCGGGACAGGCCATCTACCTGGCGCGCAACAACATGATCAGCGCCTACAAGGACCTCACCGACGCCCTGCCCTCCCAAATCGGAAGGCCCAACAAATTCGGCATCCCCCCGGCCTATTTTGACGCCGACAGGGCGGCGCTGCTCGATGAGTACAGGGCGCTGTTCGACCTGCTGGAGACGCCGCCCGCCAACGCGCAGATGTCGGAGACACCGTTCAAGGACGTCGTCGATCTGGCCATGGCCATTGCACGCGCCAAGGGACTTGATGCGGCGAATGCGCAGGCAGCAGGCCGCATCAGCCTGGGGCTGTTCTTTGCCGAGACCAACGGCAAGCAAAACGTCGGCAATGGCCGCTCGAACAAATACAAGGGAAGCTTCCAGACCGGCCCGTCCGAAGACCAGACCGGTCGAAGCAAGTGGGCCGCGATCAAGCCTTCGATAGCGGCGCTTGATCCAGCCCTGAATCTCCGCGACGACCGGGAAGAGGCGCGGGCCGGCAACATGGATCATCGGTACAATCACTGGACCGCCGTGCGCGACGCGCTGATGAGCGCGCATGCCGAGGTTTTCCCGCAGGTCGCGGCGATCGTGAAGACGCTTCCGGACCCGATCGATCAGATGAAGCTGTTCGAACTGATCCAGATCGTTCCGGCGCCGACCAGGTCCGCGCTCAAGTCCGGAAACCTGCTCGCCTACCGGATTTCCGACCCACGGATCATGGGATATCTGCGCAACAACAGCATCTTCGCCTTTGGGCACGCCGACAGGGCAAGAACATCGGCAAGTTTCCGCGAAATCCTCGATGCGATGTGGCTCTTTAATGATAAATTTGAACGGGCGCTTGCCAAATTTGACGAGATCAAGGCACGGAAAGCCGGTTGAAGTCCGCAGGTGCGATGGTTCGGAATCCCTGTTAAGGTGGTGCCTCGCATGCTCTCACGAGCCGGGGGGGAAGCCGGAATTGCGCCGCCACACCATCATCGCCAAGATAGCGGCATTGCTGGCTGCATTGCTGCTGCTGCCGATCGAGGCCAGCGATGCCGGCTGGCTGTCGGACATCTTCAAGGGCTCCTCGAAGCCCACCAAACCGCCCGCGCACGTCACCGCGCGAAAGCCGGCCACGCTGGCGAAACACGCCGCCGCGCCAAAGCCCCACACCGCGAAGCTTGCCGCGCTCGGGCCGATCGCCTTGCCTTCCGCCACCCGATCGGCCGCAACGGCGTGCGACCCTGCCAAATTCCGCATCGCTCTCGATGTCGGACACACCGCCGAATCGGAGGGCGCGACCAGCGCCCGCAACGTCCCCGAATTCCTGTTCAATCTGCGGCTGGCGCAGGCGATCGAGGACAAGTTGAAGGCGGAAGGCTTTGCCGCGACGAGGTTGCTGCTGACCACGGGCAAGGCCAGGCCCAGCCTCGCCCGGCGGGTGGAAAAGGCCAACAACCTGCACGCCGACCTCTTCCTGTCGATCCACCATGACTCGGTGCCGGACCCCATGCTCGAGAGCTGGGAATTCGAGGGCAAGAAAAGCCATTTCAGCGATCGCTTCAGCGGCTATTCGGTGTTCGTCTCGCGCAACAATCCGGACTTCGGGGCCAGCTTCTCGTTCGCCGAACTGGTGGGGAAGGAAATGAAGGCCCAGGGCCTGCAATATGCAAGGCAATATACCGAAGCTATCATGGGCCGGAACCAGCACCCGCTTCTGGACAAGGAAACCGGTGTCTACAGCTACGACAAGCTCGTCGTGCTGCGAACCACCCGGATGCCTGCCGTCCTGCTCGAGGCGGGCTCCATCATCAACCGGGACGAAGAGTTGAAGATGGACTCGCGCGAACGCCGGGATGTCGTCAGCACCGCCGTCGCGGCGGCCGTGAAGGAATACTGTCATCCTGAACCGCTCGTCGCCGGTGCGCCGTGACGGCGCGGTGACGGCACCGCCGCGCGGCCGTTCCAACGGGTTGATCCGTGCCGGCCTCACCTCGATCATCCTGACGTTGCCGGCTCCGGCTCTGGCGGGCTCAGCCTTGCCCAGGGGATTCGTCTATCTGCGGGACATCGATCCGACCATCGTTCAGGACATTCGCTACGCCGGATCGCATAACTTCGTCGGCCGGCCGGTGCAGGGCTATCTCGCCGCCGAGTGCATCCTCAGCGCACCGGCCGCAGACGCGCTTAGAAGCGCGCAGCGGGTGCTCGCCGACAGAAAGCTCTCGCTCATTGTCTGGGATTGCTATCGGCCGAGGCGGGCGGTCGATGATTTTGCGCAGTGGAGCAAGGACCCGGCCCACACTGAGGCCAAGGCCGAATTCTATCCGCGCACCGACAAGGCAAGGCTGTTCCCGCTTGGCTATCTCTCCAGGCGATCGGCCCATTCGCGGGGCAGCACGGTGGACCTCGGCATCGTACCATCAGCCGTTGCGTCGGCGCCGCCGCCCTCGCCGCCTTTCAAGGCCTGCACATCGCCAAAAGGCGAAAGATTCGAGGACGGCACCATCGATCTTGGCACCGGCTATGACTGCCTCGACGTGCTGGCAAATACGTCGAACGCACTGGTCGGCGCGGGCGCGCGACGCAACCGTCAAATGCTGAAGTCCCTCATGGAACGCGCGGGCTTCCGTCCCAATGGCCGGGAATGGTGGCACTTCGAACTGATCAATGAGCCGTTCGATCGCGAGGGCTTCGACTTCCAGGTCTCCGCCGCGCCCTCGGCGAGCCAAAACACGGCACGCTGACGTCGAGGCGATACGGTGTAGCCAACCTCATTGTTTGCCCCGAAAGAGCTTCTCAAAGGTGGCGATGCCGACGACGAGATAGGCGGTATCCGCGGTTGCTCGGATGACGAGGTCGGATACCGAGACCTCGGAGATGAGCGCGAAGAAAAGCTGGACCATCAGCCAGAAGATCCCGAGCGTCAGGCCTCCGACGCGAAGCGCCTTTCGCATGGGAGTCGCGGCTGAAAACGCCGATCCCGCCAGCCAATAGAAGGCGCCCATACTGAGACCGCACCCAACGGTCCAGGCGAACGTGCCCGCCGGTCTTTCGATGTATCCGGACACAATACCAAGGACCGGGTATGAGACGAGGTATCGGCCCGCAACGTAGAAGAGGGCGATCCAAAGCATGGACTTCCAGGAGGCGGGCGCTCCTTCCGGGCCGCTTCCCTCACCCGTTCCCGACCGGCACGCGTAGCCTAGCAAGACACCGAGCAGGAGATAGGGAACAGCATCCGCAATGGCCGTAATGATCTCGGCCTTGAAAGGAGTGGGGAATACGAACGCGGACTCGAATACGCCAAAGAACATTATGAAGGCAAACGGGGCAAAGAAACGCTGACTGGCACCGAGGGGCGTCCCGCCAATCTCCGGGCGCGAGCGGTAGTAATTCAGCGTGAGAAATCCGAACATTACGCTGAAGCCAAGCAAGGCCGCGATGGGGAAGGTGCCATTCTTGACCAGGACACTCTGCGGCAAGCCGTTATTGAAATAGTTGAAGTCGAACAGCCACACGGAGAAGCGGTGCAGAACCACGTCGAAGATGACGCACGCAAGGACGATGAGCACGGTGGATACGACGGACGGCCCCTTCGCTGCGCTCATTCAGGTTGACTTCCGGGTGCGGCTGTGAGCCCCGCCACAGGCATCGGCATTGGAATTGCCTCAATGTCGGAAATTATTCGAACGATTTCCCAGATTGCTGCAAGAGTGTGACCGGGACCGCGCGGCCCCCGATTGATGCACATCAAGGAGCAAGCACCGGTGACCGGATAGCCGCGTTGCCTTCCGCTGCTGGCACATCGCGCCGCTTCACTGCGGCGCAGAATTTGGCCGCCACCGGGGCATAGCGGACAGGTCGATGACGTTCTTGATCTGCTCGTTGATGCTGGCCGTATCGGACAACAGCTGATCGAGGCTGAACCGGCCGACCACGTTGCGCACGGTGGTCTGGCTGATCTGGCTGATGGCGCTGTAGACGTTCTCGATCGCGATCACCGAACTTTCGGGATTGGTGATGTGATAATAGGCCACCGCGGCGATGTCGATCGAGACATTGTCCTTGGTGATGATCTTTTGCGACGGGATCAGCATGGTGACGGTGCGCAGCGAGGTTCGCACCATCTGCTGGATCGGAACGAACACCAGGGTGAGCCCCGGTCCACGCACGCCATCGAATTTGCCGAGCAGGAACACGACGCCGCGCTCGTACTGTTTGAGCACGCGAAGCGAAGCGAGGACGTAGGCGCCGATGACAATCAGGACGATACCGATGAAACTCACGGTGACCTCCGTTGAAATCTGCCGCTTCCCCGATCATACCGCAAATCGAGGCGTTTTCTAAAGCTCAGAGCGAAGCGGCAAACAGCTCCCAGTTGCCGGGAAGCCCCTTCAATTCGTGCGAGCCGCGTTCGGAAAACCGCAAGCCGGCGCCGGCCACGAGATCGGTGACGACCCGCGATACCAGCACCTCGCTGGCGCCGGACTGCGCCATCACCCTGGCCGCCGCGTGGACCGCGATGCCGCCGATGTCCCGCCCCCTGATTTCGATTTCGCCGGTATGCAGTCCCGCGCGCAGCGGCAGCCCGATCTGGCGAGCGGCAGTGCCGAATGCCAGCGCGCAGCGCACCGCCCGTGCCGGCCCGTCGAACGTGGCGAGGATGCCGTCGCCGGTCGACTTGACCAGGATGCCGCGGTGCTTCTCGACGGTTTGTTTGGCCAGTTGATCGTGGCTGTCCAGCAACCGGCGCCAGGCCTTGTCGCCCATCTCGGCGGCGCTGCGCGTCGAATCCACGATGTCGGTGAATAGCACCGTGGCCAGCACCCGGTCGAGATCGTCGGCTGATCCTTCGCGATGCCCGGTGACGAATTCCTCGATATCGCCGAGCGGCGTGTCGACGTCGCCGGTCCAGAACACGTGGTCTCCGGCCGGATATTCGATGTATTTCGCATCCGGTATCCGGGCGGCAAGGTCGCGGCCGAATGCGGCCGGGATCATGGCGTCGGTGCGCCGGTGCATGACCAGCGTCGGGACCCGGACCGCGGAGAGGATCGGCCCGACATCGATCTGCGTGTTCAACAGCGCAAATGCCCGTTGCCCGCCGGGACTGCCCGCGAGCCGCTCGAGCTTGCCGAACAGGCCGAGCGCGTCCGGGTCTTCGGTTTGGCTCGCGACGGCGCGCCTGGTGCGCACACCGGTGCCCCAGCTTTTCATCGACGCGGCGATCGCCTGTTCGGGGTCCGCGGTGCCGAACAGATCGTTGAACCGGACGAAGCCGCCGAACAGCAGGAGGTGGGAAACCCGCTCCGGATAGGTGGCCGCGAACAACGCGCTCATCGGCGAGCCTTCGGAAAAGCCCAGCAGCACCGCCCGTTTCGAGCCGACCTCGTCCATCACGGCGCGGACGTCATCCATGCGTTCCTCCAGCGAGGTGGCGTCGAATACCCGGTCGGAAAGGCCCTGGCCTCGCTTGTCGAAAGTGATGACGCGGGCGAACGCCGCCAGCCGCCGCAGGAAGCCGGTGTAGCCCGGCAGTTCATGGAGGAACTCGATATGCGAGATCGACCCGGGGACGATGATGAGGTCGATCGGCCCCTCCCCCATGACCTGATAGGCAATGCTGACATCGCTGCTCTGTGCATAGCGCGTCACCGGCAATTCGAATTCACTCATGCCGCAAAGTACCCAACCGTTAAATCATCGCCGATCTCTCCACCCGCAGACAGCATATAACGCGGCGGTCCGGATCGGAACACGGCAATCTTTACAGGGAACTGTCGGCCCGCTTGTGCTGCGCCGGCCCTTTCGCCGGCAACTGTAGCGCGAATAGCCACGCGCGCTGCCTGCCGTTGCCTTTTGGCATGCTCCCTAACATTAGCCGCTGCCTTATGTGAGCGAAGGCCGAAATCCTTACATTAGCGCGTCATTCGGCTGTCACTCGGCCTCGCTCCTCCCCCCAATCTGCACAAAATCTGCACCAGGTTCCTCAAAATCCCGGCACCACCGACAAACGCCCTGCGAAGCGGCGGCGCACCGTGGCGGCATGGCGAAGATCATCCTGGTGCAGTTTCCCCGATCGAGGTTGCCGCGGCGGCTGCTCAACGATGGCTGGTGGCTGGAAACGCCGCCCGATCCCGCCCGGCGCCGCGCGCCCGCGTGGCGCCAATCCAGCAGCCCATCCTCAACCGAGCCCGTCAAAGGAAACCCGGACCATGACGATTGCGACTGACGCCGACATCGACCTTCCCCGCCCCGATCCGCTGGCCGCGCCGCTGGCCTTGCCGCTGGCCATGCCGCTCGGCGGCGCCGCGGTCTGCGTCGCCCTGGCCGACTGGCTGTTCTACAACAATGACGCCGTCGGGATCTCGTTCGCGCTGTTCCTCGCCGTGCTCGGCATCGTCGCCGTCACCATCAACCGGACCCGGGCGACGCGCCCGCTAAAGATTGGCGCCGGCATCGTGTTCGTCGCAGCCCTGGTCGCGCTGATCGAGGACGTCGACCTGTTGTCGACGACCCTGGCCGTGCTGGCGACCACGCTGTTCGTCATGGTGATGACCAGTGGCGACCGTGCGAGCTGGAAACGCCTGCCGCTCGAAATCGTCACCGCGCCGTTCCGCGGGCCGTTTCGTCTGGTGGTCGATCTGCTCAGCGTGGCGCAGCGGCTGCGGCAGCATCATTTCCTGTCGCTGAAGGTCGAATCGCTGGTGGCCTGGATCGTGCCGGTCGTGCTGCTCGCGGTATTCCTGTTCCTGTTCGCGCAGGCCAATCCGCTGATCGAACATGGCCTGATGTGGTTCGACGTCCGCTTCCTGCTGCAGATGCTCGATCCGTGGCGGATCGCCTTCTGGATCCTGATCGCCTGCCTGATCTGGCCGCTGGTGCTGCGGCGCGTCAGGGCCCGCCGCGCGGCGCCGCCGCGGCATGCGCAGGACGCCATTATCCGCCCTTCCGACCTCGACTTGTGGTTCGGCGCGGGTACGATTTCGGTGTCGCTGATCCTGTTCAATGCCCTGTTCGCCCTGCAGACCGGGCTCGATCTGGCCTATCTGTGGGGCGGCATCACGCTTCCCGACGGCATGAGCCACGCCGAATACGCCCATCGCGGCGCCTATCCCCTGATCGTGACCGCGCTCCTGGCCGGCGGTTTTGCGCTGATCGCCATGCGTCCCAACGGGCCGGCGCGGCATTCCCGTCTGATCCGCCCCCTGGTGCTGCTCTGGACCGCCCAAAACCTGCTGCTGGTGATCTCGTCGATGCTGCGGCTCGAGCTCTATGTCGCGGCCTACTCGCTGACCTACCTCCGCCTTGCGGCCTTTATCTGGATGCTGCTGGTGGCGGCCGGGCTGATCGCGATGCTGCTGCAGATGCTGCTGCACAAGCCGAATTCGTGGCTGGTCGCCACCAACGTCGCCACGCTGGCGGTGGTGCTCTATGGCTGCTGCTTCATCAACGCGCCGCAGCTCGTGGCCTCGTACAACCTCGCCCACAGCCGGGAAGTCAGCGGCGCCGGGCCCGCACTGGATGTGAATTACATCCGCTCGCTCGGACCGCAGGCCTTGCCGGTGATCGAAGTCTATCTCAGCAAGGTCGAACCGCTGCGCGCGATAGCCGAATCCGAACGGGATTGCTACTGGCAACGGTCGGCCGTCCAGAAGAACTGGCGCGCCTGGAACTGGCGCACATGGCGCCTCGGCCAATATTTGGCTAAACACCCTTTCAGCCCGGACCTCCCGGATGGCAAGAAAGGCTAGGCGCTACCGTGGTGCATTCCGTTCTCGTCGTCGACGATGACCCGCATATCCGTGACGTCATCCGCTTCGCGTTCGAAAAAGCCGGCATGCGAGTCTCGATCGCCAACGACGGCAAGCAGGCGCTGCGCGCCTTCGATGGCGCGGTCCACGATCTCGTGGTGCTCGATATCGGCATGCCCGAGATGGACGGCCTCGAGGTCTGCCGGCAGATCCGCAAGTCTGCCGACACCCCGATCCTGTTCCTGTCGGCCCGCGACGAGGAGATCGACCGCGTCCTCGGTCTCGAAATCGGCGGCGACGATTACGTCACCAAGCCGTTCAGCCCGCGCGAACTGGTCGCGCGGGTCAACGCCATCCTGCGCCGCTCGCAAAACGCGCCGGCCGCGCCCGCGGCCGCCGAGCCGATGCGCCGCGGCGCGCTCGTTCTCGACCCGGACGAGCGCGCCGTCGTGTTCGACGGCCAGCCGGTGGCGCTGACGTCGATCGAATTCGCCATCGTGCGGACGCTGATGGCACGACCCAAATTCGTGTTTTCGCGCGAGCTCATTCTCGAAGCCGCCTATGGCGGCAACATCCATGTCGCCGACCGCACCATCGACAGCCATGTCCGCAACATCAGGGCGAAGATGGCGGCGGCGGGCAGCGACAGCGTGATCGACACCGTCCACGGCGTCGGCTTCCGGCTCGGCCGCTGCGAGGCGACGCGTTGACCGACGCCGCCACACCGCAGGCCGCCCCGCGGCGCAAATGGCGGCCGACGCTCAGCCTGGTGGTGTTTCTGGTGCTAGCCAGCGTGCTGTCGCTGCCGCTGTTCAGCCTGTACTTTCTCAAGATCTACCAGAATCAGCTGATCCAGCACACCGAGGCCGAGCTGATCGCGGAGACCGCGGCGCTGGCCGCGACTTTTCATCGTGAGATCGAATCCGCCCTGCCCGGGGACAGCGGGCTTGGCGCGAAGGTCGCGCCCGCCTCGCCGTCGTCATCGGGCGAAACCGATCCGCCGATCGCGCCGACCCTCGACCTTGCCAACGACGAGGTGCTGGGCCCGCGGCCGGATGCCCGCCCCGCCACTGCAGCGATCGATCCGGCTTACAGGGCGATCGGCGACCGGATGATGCCCGATCTCGCCGCCACCCAGGCCGTGACGCTGGCCGGATTCCGGCTGCTCGACTTCCACGGCAACGTCATCGCCGGCCGCGAAGAGGTCGGCCTGTCGCTTGCCCATGTCGAGGAAATCGCCGACGCCCTGCAGGGACACTTTCGTGCGGTGCTGCGCCAGCGCATCTCAAGGCACCAGGCGCCGCCGCTGACCTCGGTCAGCCGCGGCACCGCGGTGCGGATCTTCATCGCCATGCCGGTGATTGTGCGCGGCGAGGTCGCCGGGGTGGTTTATGCGTCGCGCACCCCGCGCAGCGTGCTGAAACACCTCTATGAACAGCGCAACAAGGCGGCGCTGGCCACCCTGTTCATGATCCTGCCGACGCTGCTGCTCGGATTTGTCCTTCATCGCACCATTACCGCGCCGATGCGCGAACTGATCGCGCGTACCGACGCCATCGGCCGGGGCGACCGCGACGCGCTACGTCCGCTGCGGCGCCACGGCACCCGCGAATTCGCCCGGCTGTCCCAGAGCTTCTTCGAGATGGCGCGCAGCCTCAACCGGCGTTCCGAATTCATCTCGACCTTTGCCGCCCATGTGTCGCACGAATTAAAATCGCCCCTGACCTCGATCCAGGGCGCCGCCGAACTGTTGCGCGACGACATCGGCAGCGGCCCTGCCGCCATGACCGACTTCAACCGGCGCAAGTTTCTCGACAACATCATCGCCGACACCGACCGGCTCGCCAAGGTGGCCGGCCGGCTGCGCGATTTCGCCCGCGCCGAGAACCCGATGCCGGTCGGCACCTCGAGCCTGCGCCCGCCGCTCACCGATCTCACCTCGGCGATGTCAGGCGCGCTCGAGATCGCGGCGGCGGGCGATCTCGACACGCCGCTGCGCATGTCGGATGAAAACATCCGCATCATCCTGTCGAACCTCGCCGACAACGCCGCGCGCCACGGCGCCACCCGGCTCGGCATTGCCGCACAGCGTAACGGCGCGGTGTTGCGGCTCGACATCGCCGACAACGGCGAAGGCGTTTCGGTGGACAACCGGGGCCGCATCTTCGACAGCTTCTTCACCACCCGGCGCGACAGCGGCGGCACCGGCATGGGCCTCGCCATCGTCCGCGCCATGCTCGGCGCCCACGGCGGCAGCATCCGCCTGCTCGACCGCGAGCTTGGCGCGGCGTTCGAGGTGACGATACCGATAGCATCGGACGGCCATGCCGCTTGATGTTTCGGCGCAAGGCCGCGGGCATGAGCGAAGCCGCGCTACAGTCGCGATCACGCGCCTCTGCCTGTGGCTTGTCATCATCGCCGCCGGTCTCGCGCTACGCCGCCTTGGCCACGGTCTCGGATTGACTGCGCCCGTGGTGAAATATGGCGGCTCGGTGCTGTGGGGAACCATGGTGTTTTTCCTGGCGGCGATCCCGCTGACCGGACGGCCGCGCGCGCAAATCGCGGCTGGCGCGCTCTGCCTCGTCGTCGGCGTCGAACTGTTCCGGCTGGTTCATACCCCGTGGCTCGACGATTTCCGCCTGACCACGGCAGGCGCGCTGCTGCTGGGCCGGGTGTTCTCGCCGTGGAACATGGTGGCCTATGGCGGCGGAATCGCTTTTGGCGCGGCGCTCGATCTGGCCTGGGCTGGAAAATCCGCGCGGTTGTTCAGGATGACGTGACGTCACCCATCCGCTCGACAAGATGCGCCCGTGACGGTCCGGGCTCGAACCGATCGGCGAAATACTGGGTTTCGTGGACCACGAGTCCGTCGCGGATTTCCATGATGCTCACCGTGTAGGACGGGATGCCGTCATAGCTCAGCACGAATTCGGTGACCCACAGGTCGCCGCTGCCGATCATGCGCCGGACCGTAAAGCGCTTCCTGTTCGGCTGCACGGTGCGGCTCTCCTGGATGTTGTGCCGGCCGCGGATCCGCTCGCCCGATTGCGGATAATCGAGCACGGCATCCTCGTGGTAGATTTCATGCTCGACCGCGAAATCGCTGGCGTCGGAAGCTTCCCAGTGGCGCTGCAGCGCCGCCCGCACGGTTCGATCATCCATCGCGACCTCCCGCCTGAAACAGCGCGCGCTTCAGCCCGCTTCCTCGCAAGTCAGCATGTCGGTCAGCCTGCGAATGCCGGGCGCCGCGAACACCACCACCGGCAGCATCAACAGCCAGGCAAAGGCGCCGGACCGCAGCCAGTGGCCAAGGAAGGAACCCTGCGCGAGGAACGGATAGCTGGCGACCGCCGCCGCGATGGCGCTGGTCAGGCCGGACTGGACGATGCCGAACACGAAATGACCGTATTTTCTGGGAATTCTCAACATTGCCGTACCTTCGCTTGCGATTCCGCTTTGCGATAATCTCGCGGATCACAGGTACCACGCAAGCACGGCCTTCAGCAGCGCGTTTTCGATCACCGGCAGGACGATGACCTGCTTCAGGCCGCCATCGCGGGCCGCCGCCGCCGCGACCGAGGCGTCGTGCTTGAGGTCGTCGCTGATCGCCGGCATGCCGGTCGCCCAGGCGCCGCCGATCGAGCCGTCGCCCCGGCCGATGGTTTTGCCGCGATACAGCGCATCGAGGTCTCCTCCCTTGCTGCAATCGCCCGATTGAAACAGCAATGCGTCGCGCGCTTGGTTCGGCACCCAGATCTCGAAGCGCGCGGCGATCGGCGTGGCCTGCGCCGACAGGAAAGTCAGCACCCAGTTCTGGTCGGCGCCGGTATGGTAGGGAATGCCGACGCCGCAATTGATGCCGACTTCGGTCGCCTCCTCCCAGCGCAGGAACTGCCTGGAATTATGCAGGTCCCTGATGATGATCGGCATGCCGGCCTTCCAGGTGCGGCCGGGAAGCCCGAACCCGCGCGGAAACTTCGTATGTCGCGAATTGAATTCGAACATGTCGGCGGTGCCGTAGTAGCCGTCCACCAGGCCCATCTCGTAGGACACCTCGGGATCGTTGTGCCACAGCTCGATGGCGCCGACATGCGCTTCATCGTCGCCGCAAAACAGCACCATCACCGCCATCAGGAATTCGCCGGCAAATACCGGCAGCGCGACGCCGCAGGTCAGCCCGGCGGCTTGCGCCGCCGCGGTGCGCTTGAAATAGCTGCCGGAGAACTCAGTCAGGATCACCGGATGGCCGCTGGCCCAGGCCTTGCCGGGCAGGCCTTCGTCGTAGCCAAAGCGGGTGTTGGCGCTGAGCGCGATGAAGTCGGCGAAGCCATCGCCGCCAAGCCCGCCGCCGAACTCGAGCCGGGTCCGGGTCCGGTCGGGAACCCATAATTCGACGACCCGGATGAAGGTCTTCATGGCGCGCCGCCCGCATGCACGATTGCGAGCGCGAGCATGCGGGATCGGACGGCGCTTGGCGTGCGCAAAATTGCGGCCAGTCTTGCCGACGACTTGAGCAGTTTTGCCAAGGCGGCCGGCTCAGGACCCGGATCGGCGCAATCGGCCGCCCGGCGATTTTGCCGGCGCCGGCTTCCCCGGTCTTCCACCTGACCTATATCTGCCGGTGACACGAACCGCCGGGAGAATCTCGATGCCTGTTACCTGCTCGCAAAACCTCGTGGATTCCTTGCAACGCGCAACGCGCCTGGCGGAGCAGAAAAACCGGAAATACGCCACACCCGAAGACCTGCTGGCCGCGCTGACCGACGATCCGGACGCCGCCGATATCCTGAGCGCGCTGCTTGTCGATCCCGAACGATTGCGTCGCGACCTCGAGGCCTACATGCAACCGGCGGCCGACGAGATCGATGACGCCGTCGCACCGCCGCCCGATGGCCCCCGCCTGACGCCGGAATTGCAGCAGGTTCTCGAGGGCGTTTTCGCCGAGGTCCATACGGCCGGACGCGACGCCGCGACCGGAGCCGACATTCTCATCGGGCTGTTTGCGCAACCTGCCGGACACTTCCTGCTGCAGCAGGGCGCGACCCGTTACGACGCCACCCGCTACGTCAGCCACGGCATTCGCAGAAGGGATCCGGCGTCACCCCTCCATGCCGATGCGGAACCCGGCACGTCGTCGGGCCCGGGTCTGTCGGCCAGCGTCCAGATCCTCAATGACAGCTATACGCCCATGGAGTTCGTCGTTCATGTGCTGGAGCACATCTTCGACATGGAGCACGATCCCGCCGTCCGGTTGATGCTCGAGATTCATCACAAGGGCGCCGCCAGCTGCGGCGTCTATCCTTACGATATCGCACAGGCAAAAGTGACCGAAGTGCTCGAGTTCGCACGACGGCATCAGCATCCGCTGCAGTGCGTTCTTGAACCAGGCGCATCGGTCTGATGTTCGCCGCGCTCCGCCGGCTAATTCCCCGCCGCGGGTGTGCGCCGGTTTCGCAGCCGCAGCAGATAGTCGATCTGGCGCTCGCGCCAGCCGTGGTCCCTGGTCGCCAGCGTATCGACGCAGGCGTCGACGCAGATGTCGCAGATCAGCAGTTCCGGGCCCTGAATCAGGTGCGTTACCTGATCGACACCTCGCCCGCAGAAACAACATGCGCTGGCTGTCATCGTCGCGCTCCGTCGCTGCCCAGCCCGCGCTATCTGGCGTCCGGAAGCCGGATCCGCAAGCCGTCCGCCGTCACGTTTCAGCGTCGCCGTCGCCTGCCGCGCGAACGCTCCTACGGCTGCAGGCTTCGCTGCAGAAACCGCACCGTGTCACTGAGCGATTGGGCGCGAACCCCCGCATCGAATCCCATCGAATAGCCGGGAGCTTCCGCCAGGCACGCACCCAAGGCGGCCGGGTCGAACGGCCTGGCCTCACCGTCGACCAGCAAGGCCGGCCGCTTCCCGTCGAGCAGGATCAGCGGGCACTTTTTCGTGCTGACGAGTTCCGGATAGAAGCGCACGGTGGGGAGGTTGGGCTCCGTCCAGGCATGGTAGGCGGCCGGGTAGACCACGGTTTCGATCGGGGCCGGCGTCCCCGCGGCGCGCGCGTAGGCCAGGTAATTCTCGATCTTGTTCACCGGCAGGTTGTCGTCCTTGCCGCCGAGCAGCATCAGCACCGGCGCGCCGGTATAGGCGCCGGCTTCGGCGGCCACGCCATAACTCCCGCCGGGATAGAACGCGACGTGGGCGGCAAACCTGCCCGGTCCGGGATTGAGCGCCGATCGCAGCGCCTCGAAGGACGTCAGATGCGCCATTTCACCGCCGTACGAGAAGCCGATGATGGCAATATGGCCGGCGTCGATCCTGGGCTCGGCCGCAAGCAGCCGCAGCGCCGCGAAGGCGTCGGCAACGCCGATCGGCAGATAGCCCGGCGATCCCTGCAGCCTGGCGCCCGTGGTGCCGCGCGCGGCAAAGCTGTCATAGGTCAAGGTGGCAAAACCCGCCTTGCGCAATTCGGCCGCGACATAGCCTTCGTTCGAGTCGCGATAGCCGCCGAGGCCGTGAACGACGATCACGGCGGGGTAGCGATCCTTGTTTTGATCGGGAAAGCCGAGCCACGCCTTGACCGTCACGGTCGCGGTCGAAACTTCCCGCATCAATATCTGGCGCATGTCGATGGCGGCGGGAGATTGAAACGTGACCGCGGTCAAGCCGGCCTGGGAGTTCCTGGCAGTGTCCGGCCGCCGTTCCATAGACCATCGTCGCCAGCAGGACGCATAACATCTGGTACATGGGAGCCCCTTCACCTGGCCACGATCCGGCCGATTGACCTTGCGCATTCTGCCGCGCAGGCGAGGCCGGCCGAACGGCATCAAGATCGTCACCGGCCACGCACCTGGCAAGGGGTGATGGATGAAAGGCCGCGTCAATCGATTTTCGACCGCTTGGCGGCTTCCCAAAACCATGTACGCTTGACATATTACGTTCAGCGTACTACGTTGTCGGCATGATTCAAGGGTTTCGCGACCGGGCCACGGAGCGCTTCTGGCACGGCGAGCGGGTTCGCCAGTTTGAGCCATTCGCGGCGCAGGCGTTCCGCAAGCTCGATATGCTCAACACCGCGTCGGTGCTGGCTGACCTGAAGGTGCCGCCGGGCAATCAGCTTGAGCCCTTGAGCGGCGACCGTAAGGGACAGCACTCGATCCGCATCAATCGCCAGTGGCGGGTCTGTTTCATCTGGCGCGAAGGCGGACCGGATCATGTTGAAATTTGTGACTATCATTGAAGGGATGAATTCCATGCTGCCACGCAATCGTATCACCACCCACCCCGGCGAAATTCTGCGCGAAGAATTTCTCAAGCCGATGAATTTGTCTGCCAATGCACTCGCTCTCGCCTTGCGCGTTCCTTCCAACCGGATCGGCGCTATTCTATCCGGCAAGCGCGCGGTCACCGCCGACACCGCGCTGCGGCTGGCGCGCTATTTCGGCACCACACCGGAATTCTGGATCAACCTGCAGAGCGCGTTCGATCTGACTTCGGCGCGGGCCGTGGACGGCAAACGGATTGACAGGGAGGTGTCCGCGCGCGATTTGATCGGAGCTTGAGCGATGGCACACCGCATTCCCCTGGCGGCTTCTTATTTTGGCACCGGATCAAATTGCCGTCACTCGCGACACCCGCACGGTGGAACCTGCCCGATCCAATAGTCGAGAACGGCTTCATCCCGCCAGAAATCCAGCGGCCTATTGCCTGGCGGCAAACAGCTTGCGAAGGCGGCGCGCATCATCGGCCGCCTCGGCCAGCAGCCAGTCGCGGAATGTCACGATCTTCGGTTTCGTCGCGGTCGCCTTTGGACAGACGATCCAGTAGGTATTGGATAGTTTCAAACTCAGCCCGAAGGGTCTGGCGAGACGACCGCTGAGGAGGTCCGAGGCCGCCAGCGCCGTGCGGGCAAGCGCAACACCCTGGCCGTCGATGGCGGCGTCGATCAGCATGCTGGCGCGATTGAGCGCCGGCCCGCGCGGCATCTTGAAATTGGAGACGCCGGCGGCATCGAGCCACTTCGACCACGCCTTCCAGTCGTCGAGATGCAGCAGCGGAAATTTCAGGAGGTCCGCGGGTTTGGCGAGACGGTTGCGCCCGGACAGCAGTTTCGGGCTGCAGACCGGAAACAGCTCCTCGGAGCACAGGCGGATGGCGTCGAGTCCGGCCCAGGTGCCGTCGCCATGCCTGACCGCAACATCGACATCCTCGCGGGCGAAATCGACATGATGCATCGTGGCCGAGACCCGCAGATCGATCCCCGGATGCGCCTCGGCAAACCGGCCCAACCGGTTGACCAGCCATTTGGCGGCGAAATCCGGCGACGTGCTGACGGTGAGCGCGCCGGCGTTCTGGCGCTGCAGGACGCGCTCGGTGCCGGCGGCGATCCGGTCGAGCGCGTCGCGCACCACGATGAGATATTCGCGGCCGGCGTCGGTCAGGATCAGCCGCTGGCGCTCCCGGCTGAACAGCTTGATGCCGAGCGTGGCCTCGAGCGATTTGACCTGATGGCTGACCGCGCCCTGCGTGACGCAGAGCTCTTCCGCCGCTCGCGTAAAACTTTCGCTGCGGGCCGCGGCCTCGAAAGCCTTCAGCGCGTTGAGCGGCGGCAGTTGGCGGGGCATCGCCTGCTTTCATGAGAAAATCTGGGGCAAGGTAGAGAATTGATGCTTTGCTGACAAGGCCTTCCCGGCGCTATCGATCGGGTGCCCGGTGCGCTGATCCGGGCCAATGAGGTGGAGCATCGGCAATGTCACTCTCGCTTGCTGTCCGGCAGCGCCGTCAAGGCATGCTGTTTGGCTTGATCCATATGCTGAGAAATTCCATCAGGCGCTGGCGTCTGCGACAGGACGTGGGTTCGCTGGACGACCGATTGCTGGACGACGTTGGACTCTCCCGCGAACACCCGGTTTGGAAGACGGTCTGGCGCGATCCGATGCTTGACGAAACCCGTCCGGCTTCTCGCTCCTCCATTCGCAGCAAATTTCCGGAATGGATGTTGGCGCTCATTGCCGCTACCAGCATGCTGACGATCGCCGGAAGTAACGCGCCGCTTCGCGCCGCCGAAATCCGACTGCTGTCGGCCGCGTCGATCCAGGAAGTATTCAAGCAGACCATCGGTGACTTCGAACGCCGCTCCGGCCACAAGGTCATCATTCACTATGGCACGATGGGCGCCATCACCGACTGGATGCGCGATGGCGAGGAAGCCGACCTGGTCATCTCCTCGCTGCAGTCGATTTCCACCCTCGTCAAGGAGGGCAAGATCGAAGCGAGCAGCCAGGCCACGATCGCCAAAGTCGGCGTCGGGATGGTCGTCCCGTCCGGCACGTCAATCCCGACCGTTGCGTCCGTCGAGGATCTGCGGCGCGCCCTGCTTGCCGCGAAAACCATCATCTATGCTGACCCGAGCCGCGGCGGCGCCGCCGGCATCCACATTGCACGCGTCATCCAGGAACTGGGCATCGCCGAGCAGCTGAGGCCGAAAATCAAGTTCGGGGCCGGCGGCGACATCACCGAAGTGACCCTCACGCAGGGAGACGGCGCATTCGGCATGACCCAGATCAGCGAAATCGTCGGCAAGCCCGGCGCGGTGTTCGTCGGCCCTTTCCCCGAGCAGATACAAAACTACACGGTTTTCGCCATTGGCCGACCGACCGGCGCCCGGCCCTCGGAGGCCGTGACCGGGTTTATCGACTTCCTGAGGAGCCCGGCGGCCGAGGCAGCGATGAACGCAAAGGGCATACAGGCGAATTGGCTCGCGGGCACGCCGCTTCGGCGTCCGGGGCAATGACTCCTGCCGGCGCGACCCGGCAGAACTTCATCAAAATTTCTAATGCCCCCCGAGAAAACATGACTGAAGCCCATCGTCGCCATTCGTCGCGCATCGTTGCAACATTGGTCGCGGCGTCGGTGTTTTGCGCGCCGGCACCAACCATGGCCGCCATCGCCTGCAAGCCTGTCCTGACGTTCAAGCGAGTGACGTTTTCGGAGCCGCACAATCAGCTGCGCCAATGGAAAGGCATTCTGGACGTCGACGCCAGCCGTTGCGTGGCAACCTCGGGCGACTTCGAGATCAAGTTCGTCCGGGTCAAGGAAATGGGAACCGACCTGCTGTTCAGCGAGCGGTTCAACTGGAGTGCGGGACTAACCGAGGTATCGCTGGATTTCTGGTGGGACGAAGCGGTTCAAGACTATTGGATCGGAAATGTTACAGCCTGTCGATGCGCCGACTGACGCCAGCAGCCGAATTGCCCGCCCGCAACCTGCTCTCAAGAGCAGGCTAAAGGTGCGCAAGATAATGCGCGAGCGCGGTGATTTCCTCTTCGCTGAGCGGATGGGCGACCTCCGCCATCGCCGCGACGCCGCCACCGACACGCAAGTTCGACTTGTAGTCATGCAGCGCTTTGACGAGGTAATCCTCGCGTTGGCCGGCGAGGCGCGCAACCGCTTTGGCTCCGGCGAAGCTATCGCCGTGGCATGATCCGCAGCGCCGTCCTGCGGCCGCCTCCGCACCCTTCCTGGATAAATCCGGATTGTCGTCGGATGCGGACGCTTTCGTCGGCGTCAACGAGGCAAAATAGGCGCTGAGATCGCGGATCTCTTCATTGCTGATTTGATCGGCAATCGGCTGCATCACCTCGTTTTTCCGGGATCCGGCACGGAAGAAAACCAGTTGCCATTGCAGGAAGGCGTCGGGTTGCGCCGCCAGCGACGGGGTGTTCTCGGCTTGAGATATGCCCGTTTCGCCGTGACAGGGCGCGCACATCGCCGCCTTTTCCTTGATCGCCTCGTCGCCCGCATGCGAGGGTCCCGCGAACAGGACAAGCATTGCCGCCGCGGATGCCATCGCGCAAACGCGCAGTACCGCAATAATCCTGCAACAAGTATTCAGGGCTCGGTCCCGTTTTGCGCCGCAGCGCGCATTACGTTTTCCCGACATGAAAAACGTTGCGCAAAGCAAACCGTTCCAAAACGTCCCGCACTGAAAAAGTTCCAAAGCGCTTGCTAAATATTTTTTCGAAAGGCGCCGGCTCGATCCGCACGAATTTGTGATGGTCTCGCCTGAAGGCCTTTGAGTACGCGAGGTTATTTCCGACCATGAATGGGAGCGGCCCAATTCCGGCGGTGTTGGGTAGTCCATCCTCTTGCTTTTGCGTCGCCGCCAAATTATTAAACGCGCAGGGGAAAATGCAGTCTCCCCTCGAGACTTCGGTCCAAGCACTGCGCAACGCTCGAACTCGTCGAGGAGGTTTGCGCATGGACGACCTAAGTCATTCCAATCCAAGTCATCCCAATCCAAGTCATTCCAATCCGCCAGATTCCCTCCATCCGCGACGCGGTTCCGAAACTGCGCCGTCCGAAACTGCACCTGATATCGTCGACGTGCGGCGCGACACCGACTCTGTCGCCGCCACCACGCTGATAGCCGAGGCGCTTCACCGCTCTCCGGACAACGTCGAAGAGCGGCGAACCGATTTTCCGGACGGACGCCAGGTGGTCAGTTACTGCATTCACGGACGCGAGGTCAGCCAGGGCATGGCCGCTGCATTGCGCCTGATGGGAATGGAGGCGGAATTCTTCCTCGCAGGAGGTGTTCATGGCCTTCGATAGAACCTTGTCCCGGGCGGGTCGCGTCGCGCCCTGGACCGAAGGCGACGGCCGCACGCGGTACGGCATCCCGATTGCCCCGCTTCCGGCGTCGGAGGAAAGATCCCGATGACCTACAAAATGAAACCCCTCGGCTGCGATCCGGCGCGAATCAAGGGAATGTCGGAGCGGCTGATCATCAGCCACTACGAAAACAACTATGGCGGCGCGGTGAAGCGGCTCAACCTGATCGGCGAGAAACTCGCCGAGCTCGACTATGCCAGCGCGCCCGGCTTCCTGATCAACGGTCTCAAGCGCGAGGAACTCGTCGCCATGAACTCGATGATCCTTCACGAGCATTTCTTCGATAGCCTCGGTGACGCCAGCGAACCGGACGCGACGCTTCAGGAAGCGCTGGGCCGTGATTTCGGTTCGCTCGAGCGATGGCGCTCGGAGTTCATCGCCATGGGCAAGGCGCTCGGCGGAGGCTCCGGCTGGGTGCTGCTGTCGTGGTCGCAGCGTGACCGCAAGCTCGTCAATCAATGGGCATCCGACCACTGTCACACGCTGGCCGGCGGCACACCTGTCCTTGCCCTCGATATGTACGAGCATTCCTATCATATCGACTACGGAGCCAAAGCCGCCGACTACGTCGGCGTCTTCATGGCGGCGATCAACTGGCCGGCGGTGCGACGCGCCTATGACGAAGTTCGGTCATGAACCGCCGACCACCGTGGCGATTGCGAGTTGCACCCAGACGGGAGCAAAAACGGGGCAATCAACCCAACCAAGGAGGACGAGCAATGCGCAAGATGCTCTGGACCATGGCTTCGATTTTCGCGGTTTCGTTTGCCGCCAACGCGACTACGCAGTCAATCGACTGGCGGATTTTCACGGAACCATTTGTCACTTCCGCTCATGCTGCGGACGTTGACTGGCAAAAGGTCGACGAGGCGTTGGGGCGAAAGCCTGCCGCCGTGGCCGGCGACGTCCATCGTTATGGCTTTCCGCGCAGCGATCTCACCGTGACCCTCGACGGCGTCACCATCAAGCCGGCACTGGCGCTCGGCGGCTGGGTCGCGTTCAAGCCGACACACGGGGAAGCCATGGTGATGGGCGATCTGGTGTTGCTCGAAAGCGAAATCAATCCGGTCATGCTCAAGCTGATTGAAGGCGGCCTCGAGATCACCGCCGTGCACAATCACCTGCTGCGCGCAAGCCCGGCGACCTTCTATATGCACGTCGGAGGCCATGGTGACCCGGCTAAAATGGCGGCCGCCATTCATGACGCGCTCGGCGCGAGCAAGACGCCATTGGCGACGCCGGCAACAACAGCCACCGCTCCGCCCGCGATGGATCTCGACACCGGACAACTCGACCAGATCATCGGGGTCAAGGGCCAGGCCAACGGCGGCGTCTACCAGTTCAACGTGCCCCGCCGCGACCCCGTCACCGAGAATGGAATGCAGATGACCCCGGCGGCGCCGCTCGGCGCAGCCATCGGCATCAACTTCCAGCCGACCGGCAGCGGCAAGGCGGCGATTACCGGCGATTTCGTTCTCACCAATGACGAGGTCAACCCGGTGATCAAGGCCTTGCGGTCGAACGGCATCGACGTGACCGCGGTTCACAGCCACATGCTGGACGAGCAGCCGCGTTTGTTCTTCCTGCATTTCTGGGCCAATGACGACGCCTTGAAGCTCGCCCGAGGCTTGCGCGCCGCCCTCGACAAGACGGCGAGCACCAGGAGCTAGGCGGAATACCGGGGTCTGTTCCGGATGCGCTCACGGGCTTTTGCCCGTGAGCGACGGCAACGGGTCGTCGAGATGCCGCACGATGGCATTGCGTGCGGCCTGTTGTCTGTGAACCGCTCCGTGCGGACGCAGCTCTTGATTTTGGGCGCGACACGACTTATCAGGATGGCAGGGGAACAAGCGGTCTCCCCTCGAGACCTCGGTCCAAGACTGCGCAGCACTCGAATTGTCGAGCGGATTTGCGCAATGGACGGCGGTACCACTCCTTTCGATCTTCTCGCGCGGAATTGACGTCGCCAGGCCTCCGCCGGCGCGCGTTTTTGCCATGCCGGGCATGGCGTCAAACATCCCCGAAATCCCCAAGGGCCTGATCCCCGGCTGCTGCGCGCCGGCTCGCCGGCGCGGCAGCGCTTTTCATGTTGGAGGTGAACGATGTCCCATCACGCACCGGATTTTGACAGTGCCGAAATCGGCAGTGTGCCTCGCGGCTGGGAGGCGACCCTCACCGGGTCCGGCCATCCGAAATGGACGGTGGAGCGCGAGCCAACCTCGCCGTCGTCGCTTGTCATCCGGCAATCGGGCCGCGCCACCTTCCCGCTGCTGCTGAAGAACGACTGCGAGATCAAGGACGGTTTTGCCCAGGTTCGGTTCAAGGCCATCGATGGCGCGCAGGACCGCGCCGGCGGCCTGGTCTGGCGGGCGCGCGACGCCAACAACTACTATGTGGTGCGGGCCAACGCGCTCGAGGACAACGTCGTGCTCTACAAGACCGTCGGCGGCCGCCGCAGTCCGCTCGATATCGTCGGCCGCAAGGGCGGTTACGGGGTCTCGACCGCGGTGCCGGCCAATGTCTGGCATCGCCTGCGGATCGATTTCGAGGCCGACCGTTTCCGGGTTTCGTTCAACGGCGAACCTCTGTTCGAAGTGCGGGACTCGACGCTCCGTGACGCGGGAACGGTTGGGCTCTGGACCAAGGCCGACAGTGTCACCCTGTTCGACGGGGTGACCTATGGCGCCACCGGGTAACGCACCTGACAGGAGAGGAACTGCACATGAGCGGAGATCGAACCGGCAAGCTGGCGCTGCTGTGGCCCAGGGACGCCGAGAAATGGCATGCCGCAAACCCGCGGGATTACCGACTCAGCCGCGTTTTCAACGCGATGGCCGCACTCGGCATCGAGGCCGAGCCCGCGCTCTATGCCGACGATGCGGCCGATCAGGTGCGCGAGCAGCTGCTGCGTTGCGACGGGGTGCTGGTCTGGGTCGATCCGCTTTCCCAGGGGCGCGACCGGCTCAAACTCGACGCGATGCTGCGCGACGTGGCGTCGAACGGCGTGTGGGTCAGCACCCATCCCGACGTCATTCTCAAAATGGGTGTCAAGGAAGTGCTTTACCGCACCCGGCATCTCGGCTGGGGCACCGACACCCATCTCTATCGCAACGCCGGCGCGTTTCGCGACGCGTTTCCGCAGCGCCTGTTCGCCGCAGGGCCGCGGGTGCTCAAACAGAACCGCGGCAATGGCGGCGAAGGCGTATGGAAGGTCGAGCTTGCTTCCGGATCCACCCGCGACGGCACAACCGTTCGGGTGCTGCACGCGCCGCGCGGCAGCGTGCCGCGCCAGATGCCGCTCGGCGATTTCATGGAGCTGTGCGAGCCCTATTTCGCCAACAACGGCTGCATCGTCGATCAGCCGTTCCAGGCCCGGCTGCCCGACGGCATGATCCGCTGCTACATGGGCGCCGACAAGGTCGTCGGCTTCGGACATCAGCTGATCAAGGCGCTGATCCCGCCGCCGCCCGAAGGCCCGGACTCCGAAGCGGCACAGCCCGGCCCGCGCATCATGCATCCGGCCTCGGCAGCGCCGTTTCAGGCGCTCAGGTCAAAAATGGAGTCCGAGTGGACGCCCCAGATGATGCAGCTGTTGGACATCGATGCCGGATCGCTCCCGATCATCTGGGATGCCGACTTTCTCTATGGGCCACGCGACGCCAGCGGCCAGGACAGCTACGTGCTGTGCGAAATCAACGTCAGTTCGGTGTTTCCGTTTCCTGAAACGGCGCCGCCGGCGATTGCCCGCCTCGCCAAGGCGCGATCGGAGGCCGGGTCCGGGATGTGAACCTGACCGCACACCGGCCTCTCAAGGCGTGCTAGCCTGAGCCGTTCGGTGGTTCCGGGTCCTGGGGCAGATAATGCGGCGGCGCGAGTTCATCGTTGCAGGCTGTGGCGTAGTGGCTTGGCCGATGGCCTCGCATGCCCAGCCGGCAAAGAAATTGCCGACCATCGGATTTCTCGGCGCAACCGGACCTGCGATCGCGACCGAATGGGTTGCCGCCTTCACCAGGCGACTGGAAGAGTTGGGCTGGATCGACGGCCGTACCGTGACCATCGACTACCGCTGGGCGGAGTCGCGCCCCGAGCGATACGGCCAGATCGCGGCGGAGTTTGTCGCCGCCAGGGTCGATGTCATCGTGACCTGGGCGTCCGCGCCGGTGCTGGCGGCCAAGCAGACGACCACCGTGGTCCCCGTCGTATTCGCCGCCCAGATGGATCCGGTCGGTGCCGGTGTGGTGGCGAGCCTGGCGCGCCCGGGCGGCAATGTCACTGGCCTATCGATCCAGCAGACCGACACCGCCGCCAAGCGGCTCGAACTGTTGCGCGAGGTTGTCCCAGAACTTCGCCGCCTGGCGACCATGGTCAATGTCGGTGCCGCGGGAGCGATGCTGGAAATACACGAGGTCCAGGCCACCGCCCGCACCCTCGGCCTGGAGGTCGTCCCGCTCGAAATCAGGCAGCCTGAGGACATCGCGCCCGCTATCGAGGGGCTGACGCGACCGGGCGGATGCGCTCTACGTCGCGACCGACCCGCTGGTGGTGGCCCATCGTGTTCGCATCAATGCGTTGGCGATAGGCATGCGATTGCCGACCACTTACGGCAATCGCGACTATGTCGCCGCGGGTGGCCTGATGTCCTACGGACCGAGCTACCCGGACCTGTTCCGGCGCGCCGCCGATTATGTCGACAAGATCTTGCGCGGGGCAAAGCCGGCCGATCTGCCGGTGGAACAGCCGACCCGGTTCAACCTTGTCGTCAATCTTAAAACTGCCAAGGCGCTCGGGCTCACGGTGCCGCCTGACTTTCTCGGCCGCGCTGACGAGGTGATCGAATAGGGCGTCGCGTCCCCGCACAACGAATGGGTCGCCGGCGTCGACTCGCGTTCTTGACGGGCTGAAGTAAAGACCCTCAAGCCACCGGCACGGCGGCGAGCGCCGCCAGAATCGCCTCTTGGTCATCGGCGGCCGGCAGAGTGAGCCCGCTATCAGGTCCGCACGTTGCACGGACCTGACAGGATGCAATCACTCTTTGGGTTGCCGAATTTATTTGGCGGAGCCCGGACGCACCCCGTATCAGGGTCCCGGAGTGACCCAGGCGGTCGCAATCGTTCCATTCGGATCCAGCATAATTCGCCAATGCGACGCACCCTTTTCGTGCCTGACGGTATAGACGTCCTCACCTTGGCGGCCGACGCCGAGAAACTCGACGGACTGGACCGCGCCAAGCTCGTCATGCCCACGATGCAGGTTTGCCAATTGATCGCGGGTCGCGTCCGCCAGGGCAGGGCTCATTTCGTGATAGTTGGGTTTTCCGCTGATCAAACCTTCAATGAGACGATGGAGCGCGGCCTCCGCTCCCGGGCTGGCAGACTGTCTCTGCACCTTCTCGGCGATCCGGCTGTTGATCTTTTGCGCCGTGGCGGCATCAATGCGCTTCATCAGGAGGTGGTTGCCGCGTTGATGCAGGACCAGTGACGTCGCCTGCCCGTCCACGTCGGTGATGAAGCTTATCTGGAAGTCGGCGATTTTGCCGAAAAACTCGGTGTTGCTCGCGGCGTAAATTGGGACTGACTGTTGTCCGGTCAGTTGCGTGCGCAGGTGAGTCTCGTCGCGCGTGACCGTGAAGACGGCGTTCTCATGCAGTTGATAGAATCCGACATACGCGTCGAGCACGGCCGCTTCGACAGCGACTTCCTTGCGCTCGGGCTTGCCAGCGGCGTCGACATCGTCACGAGGCTGCCCGTTGTGGGAATCCAAGCCCGGCGTCGGGCCATCGGACCCGGCGACGGCAAGCTTGCTCTCGGACTGAATCCTGGCGGCCAACACGTTCCAGTCGTGAAAGCCCAGGATCCTGGCAATCAGCTCCAGACTTTCGCTATGGGTGAGGAAAACAGATCTGGCGTTCAGTACGTCGCGCAGCGTTTGCGCCATAGCCTTGGCGTCGCGGAAATCGCGCATTTGATCGACCTTTGCATGAACGAACGGAAAAACGTCAGGGGCTTGCGTTGCTGACCCGTTCGATCGGGCAAAGGGAAGCCTGAAGCGGCTCGATACATTCGCCGTACCCCGGACAGGGGCGCAAGCAGCAGGTCGTATCCACCTGTTCAAAATCTGCGCCACAAGTCCCGGTTTTGTCAATCCCGGACGCCAAGGGTCTCGCCACGGACGATAATATTCGCCAGGCGCTGGCCGCGTGGGATCAGTGGGGCACCGATCCGGACGCGGTCTATCTTCGCTGCCGCTGCGCGTGTGTCGGGCGGAAATAGCCGTCTACGGGCCGCGCCCTGGTCAGGCCGCGCGCACCGTGGACAGGAACGTTCCCACTTCCATCTTGAGGCGGTTGCTGTCGCGGGACAGCGACTGCGCCGCCGAGAGCACCTGCGCGGAGGCCGATCCGGTCTCGGTGGCGCCGCGCTGCACGTCGGAAATATTGGTGCTCACCTGCGTGGTGCCCTTGGCGGCTTCCTGGATGTTGCGGGAAATTTCCTGCGTCGCCGCACCCTGCTCCTCGACCGCCGAAGCGATGGTCGACGAAATCTCCGACATCCTGCCGATGGTCTCGCCGATCTCCCTGATAGCGCCGACCGAACTCTCGGTGGCGCTCTGGATGCCCGACACCTGCTGGCTGATCTCGCCGGTGGCCTTGGCGGTCTGCTCCGCCAGCGCCTTGACCTCGGACGCCACCACGGCAAAGCCGCGGCCGGCCTCGCCGGCCCGCGCCGCCTCGATGGTCGCATTCAAGGCCAGCAGGTTGGTCTGCCCGGCGATGGTGTTGATCAGTTCGACCACGTCGCCGATCCGCGCAGCCGCCTTGGCCAGTTCGCCGACGCTGTCATTGGTCTTGCGCGCCTGGTCCACCGCGCTGCCGGCGATGGTGGCCGATTGCTGGACCTGGCGGCTGATCTCGTTTACCGACGAGGACATCTCTTCCGTCGCCGACGCCACCGATTGCACGTTGGTGGAGGCTTCCTCCGAGGCCGCGGCGACCACAGTCGCCAGTTCCCGCGACCGTACGGCGGTCGCCGTCAGGGTGCGGGCCGAGGCTTCGAGCTCGGTCGAGGCCGACGTCACGGTTTCGATGATTTCACCGATCGCGCCCTCGAAGTTGTCGGCCATTCTGTGCATGTCCTGCCGGCGCTGCTCGGCGGCGAGCCGATCCAGCTCCATCTTGGCCGCCGCTTCGTCGCGGGCTTTCTGTTCGGCCTTGATCTTGAAGGTTTCGACGGCCTGGGCGATATCGCCGACCTCATCCTTGCGGCCGAGGCCCGGGAGCACGATCGCGAAGTTTCCGTTCGCGAGCTCGATCATCGCCGCGGTCATCGCCGCCAGCGGCCGCGATATCGAGCGGCTGATCAGGAACCCAAGCAGGCTGACGCCGATGACGATGCCGACAATGGCGATTTCCATCCGCAGTTGGGTGCTGTCGCGCGACGCCGTCTGGGCGAGCTTGGCCTGCGCGCTGGTTTTCCCGACCATCTGGTCGACCGCGTCGATGGCGGGTTCGATCGCCGCAAAGCTGTCGGAGACGACCTTCTGTTCGGCGGCAATGACCTTGGCCGTACTCACCCATTCGACGAAATCGCGCTGGTAGGCCTCGAGCTTCTTGGCAAGATCGGCCCTGGCGTCGGACGGGATGTCGGACCCGGCGAGTTGCGCGGCAAATTCGGTGGCGCGTGTTTTCATCTCGGTGAGGGGCTTTTCCTCGCTGCGCAGCATGAAGTCCTTCTCGTGCCGGCGCATCATCAGCATCGTCACCGTCAGGACCGGCTTGTCGAATTTCTTGAGCGCATCTTCGATGTCATGGACCGATTTGCGCAGGCTGCCTTCGAGGCCGAGATCCTCGGTGAGGCCGAGCTTGACGCGCGCCGCCGCCAGTGCGGCGAAATGGCTGCGGTAGGTCTGGTAGCCGGTCTCGATGGCCGCCAGGTTGCGGTCGAGATCGTTCTGGCCGGAGTTCGCCGAGCGGCGGCGCAACTCGCCGATCTCGGCGGCGACTTCCTTGCTCATGTCCTCGTGGAGGCGAATATATTTCTCGTCCTTGCGGAGCAGGAAGTCCTTTTCGGCGCGGCGCAGTTTCAACAGCGTCACCAGCGCCTTGTTCTGCAGTTCCCGCAGCGATTGGGCGCTGTCGTCCTGTTTGCGCAACACTTCCTGGGAGGCCTCGCCGATCAGGTAAAGTCCGCCGAGCGCGAGCAGCCCGACGACGCCGAGCATGCCGATGGAAACGATCTTGTGACTAAGGCGAAGGTGCAGACCCATCGGTCAAATCCCCTGAAATGTGCTTCGACGCAATGCCTCGACCATAAGTTCGATTAATCTAAAGTAGCGTTAATATTCAACTCGCGTAGTTCTACGAGGTCGCGAGCGATGCGGTGCCGTTGCCGGTGTTTCGGGCGGAAACAGCGATCGCGTGCTGCGTATCGGGCAGCGCCACATCGCCCTCACATTTTCTTGATCCGATCGCTCCTGATTCATCTCAAGCCGCTGAAATATTGCAGCGATCGCATTGTTCATAAGCCGACCGCGACTTGAGGCGGCAGGAGCAATGTCATGAAGCACGCGGCGGCCCTGGTTTCGCTGGCGACATCGGTCCCGCCCCACGCCCTTCGTCAGAATGAGGTGCTGGCGGCGGCGCACCGGATCTTCGGCCGCTTTCCGGAGTTCGAGACCTTCTCCAGCATCTTCGCCAACACCGGCGTCATCACCCGTTACGGCGTCAAGCCGATCGAATGGTATTTCGAACGGCGCGGCTGGCCGGAGCGGACGCAGGCCTTCCTGCACGGCGCCGAGGCCTTGTTCGTCGACGTTGCGCGGAAGGCGATCGAACGCGCCGGTCTCGCGACCCATGACATCGATACCGTGGTCACGGTCTGCTCCACCGGGATCGCGACACCAAGCCTGGAGGCGCGCACGTCGAAAAACCTCGGCCTGCGCGCCGACGTTTGCCGCGTCCCGGTGTTCGGGCTCGGCTGCGCCGGCGGCGTCAGTGGCCTTGCGGTGGCGTCGCAGCTGGCGCAGGCGCGACCCGGCAGTAACGTGCTCCTGGTCGCGCTCGAACTCTGCACGCTGGCGGTCCGCCACGACGAACTGACCAAGGTGAATCTGGTCGCCGCCAGCCTGTTCGGCGACGGCGCCGCCGCCGCGGTGCTGCGCGCCGGCGACGGCGGCACGACGCGGATCCAGGCTACCGGTGAGCATCTGTGGCCGGATACGCTGGACATCATGGGATGGAATGTCGATCCGGAAGGTTTTGGCGTGGTGTTCCAGCGCACCATTCCCGATTTCATCGCCGCCAACATGTACGACGCCATCAGTAGCATTCTCGCCCGGATGGAGCTTGCGATCGGCGATATCGACCGCTTCATCTGCCATCCCGGCGGCGCCAAGGTGGTGCGCGCGCTGGAGGCCGCGTTAGCGCTCAATCAGGGCGCGCTCGATCACGAGCGCGATGTGCTGGCCGATTACGGCAACATGTCGGGCCCGACCGTGCTGTTCGTGCTCGAACGCGCCCGCGCCGCCGGCCTTCCGTCGCGGTCGCTGTTGACGGCGCTGGGTCCGGGCTTCACCGCCAGCTGCGTCGCGCTGCAGCACGTCGCGTGAGCGAGGCCGCCATCATCCTTGCGCTGGTGACGCTGCAGCGGCTCGGCGAACTCGCGCTCGCCGAGGCCAATACCACCAGGCTCAAGGCGCGCGGCGCGGCCGAGGTCGCGGCGGGACATTATCCGCTGCTGGTCGCCACGCACGCGGCGTGGCTGATCGCCCTGTGGCTGTGGGGGCGTGGCCAGGCAGTCGATCCGTTCGCCCTCGTTGTCTTCATTGTCCTGCAGGGGCTGCGCGTCTGGGTGATTGCGACGCTGGGCCGGCGCTGGACCACCCGCATCATCGTGGTGCCGAACCAGCCGTTGATCGCCTCCGGCCCCTATCGCTATCTGTCTCATCCCAATTACGCGATCGTCGCCGGCGAAATCGCGGTGCTCCCGCTGGCGCTTCATCTGCCGCTGATCGCTTTGATCTTCACCCTGCTGAATGCGGCGGTGCTCTGGATTCGCATTCGCGCCGAAGCGAATGCGCTGGCCGCACTGCGCGCGCTGCCGGCGCGGCCAACGCCATGAGCGACAGTCGCGTAACCGAAACCGGCGACCCGGACCTCGCGACCTGGCTCGGCTTCCTCTTGATGTGTCTCGGCATGTTCATGGCCATCCTCGACATCCAGGTGGTCGCGACCTCGCTGCCGGCGATCCGCCAGGCCTTCGGCATCTCCGCCGATGCCATGAGCTGGATCCAGACCGCCTACCTGATCGCCGAAGTGATCGCGATCCCGCTGACCGGCCTGTTCACGCGGGTACTGTCGCTGCGCTGGCTGTTCGTCATGGCCATCGCGCTGTTCACGCTGGCCTCGATCGGCTGCGCCTTCTCTGGCCGTTTCGGCGTCCTGATCGGCTTTCGCATCGTGCAGGGCTTTGCCGGCGGAACGCTGATTCCGGCGGTGTTTTCCGCGGTCTTTTTGCTGTTTCCCGCTCGCCTGCATCCCACCGCGACCACGGTCGGCGGCGTGGTCGCGGTGCTGGCGCCGACCATCGGCCCTGTGGTCGGCGGCTGGATTACCGCGACCTGGTCATGGCACTGGCTGTTTCTGATCAACGTCGCCCCCGGCCTGATCGCAGCTTCGGCGACGCCGTTCCTGCTGCCGCGCCAGCCGCTGCGATGGGCCGCTCTTGCAAAACTCGATGGTCCGTCCCTGGTGCTGGCGGCAGCGGCGCTGGCCTGTCTCGAGATCGGACTGAAGGACGCTCCGCAGGAAGGCTGGCTGTCGGCGCATTGCGTGGCCTTGTTCGTTGTCAGCGCCGCCTGCGGCACGCAGTTCATTCGCAGGACCCTGCGGGCAGAGGATCCGGTGGTGGACCTGAGAACGCTGCAACGGCGACCGTTCGCGGTCGGCTGCGCCTTGAGCTTCTGCCTCGGGGTTGGCCTGTTCGGCTCGGTCTACCTGATGCCGGTGTTCCTGGCGTTCGTGCGCGGCCACGACGCCTTCGAAATCGGCTCGGTCATGCTGGTCACCGGCGTCGCGCAATTGGTGACGGCGCCGTTCGCAGCCTTTTTGGAAAGCCGGCTTGGCGCGCGCGGGCTGACCGCGATCGGCTTTGCCCTGTTCGCGATCGGGCTTGGCCTGAGCGCGGTGCAGCCGCGCACGGCCGATTTCGACGCGATGTTCTGGCCGCAGGTGGTGCGCGGTGTCGCCATCATGTTCTGTCTGCTGCCGCCGACCCGGCTGGCACTGGGGTCGCTGCCGCAGCCGCAGGTGCCCGATGCCAGCGGATTGTTCAACCTGATGCGCAACCTCGGCGGCGCCATCGGCATCGCTGTCATCGATACCATCCTGTACACGCGAACGGCCGTTCACGCCGACGCCTTTCGCCTTCGCCTCCTGGCCGGCGATGCCGGCGCGGCGCAGGCCATCGGTCTCAGCCAGGACCTGTTTGCCAACCGGACGCCGGGTCCGCCGGACGCGGCGGCGATCGGCTTTGTCCGCCCGCTGGTTGAAAAGGCCGCGCTGGCGCTCAGCGTCAACGAGGCCTGGGCGCTGCTCGCGGTTGTGGCGCTGGTGGGATTGCTGCTGGTGCCGCTGGCACGGGATGAAAAATAGGCGATGAAATCACCCCTGTATCGGCTTGTTCACGACGTGAACACGCAACGTCAAAAGACCTCGCGCAGTTCCGAGAAACCCCAAAAATCAGCTGCGGCCGAACAGGCGTCGCAACCGCGCTGTCGCCATGACGCCGAGCACGAGCCAGATCAGACACGCGCCAACGCCGAACGCAACGCGGCCCGCGGTCGGGCCAAGCACCGCGCCAGAGCCACCGAAACTGCGGTCGCCCGGGCCGAAACCGATCCAGCTGAACACGGCGCCGAATGACAGCACGATGAGGAGAACCATCAGATGCGATACGGTGCGAAGCCAGCGCGGCGTCTCGGCCGGAAGTCCGTCCGGATCCTGTTCGTTGCCGCCGACACCCCCCGCATCGCCACCGCCGCGCCGCCGAGCAGGAATATCAGCCCGACCAGAACGCCGATCCAGCGCGGATCTTGGTGGGGACCTTCGGGGCCGAGCACGACGATGCCCGATGCGGTGACGACATAGAACAAGCCCATGGCGGCGGTGATAAATCCGAGCACGATGGTCAGTTTTTCCGGTCTTCGCATTCGCGTTTCCCGCGATTGGTCTGCCGCATTATCGAACACCGAGATAAAGCAACCGCGCCGACGCTGGATAAAATGCAAATTGAATTTGGTCGGCCGGGTTAACCGTCAACACATCACCATTGCATCTTCGCCGCCATCATCTCCGCCAGTTCCGCCGCATCGAAGTTCGCCGCCGTCATGACCGCACCCGCCGCCACCAGATCGTCATGGGCGAGGCTGGTGCGGATTCCAACCGTCGCAATGCCGGCGGCAGTCGCGGAGCGGATGCCGGAGCGCAAATCCTCGAACGCGATGGATGCGGCGGGCGCGGCGCCCGTCAGGCGCAGACCTTCCAGGTAGGGCATCGGGTGCGGCTTGCCATGCGCCAGTTCGTCGCCGATCACCAGCGCCTTGAAGCGATGGGTGATGCCCATTCCGGCAAGCAGCATTTCGGCATTCGGTCGTGGCGCGTTGGTGACCGCGACCATCGGCACCCGGGCGCGATCGGCAAGATCCAGCAGCGGCATCAGCCCGGGCAACGGTTGGATACTTGCGGCAGCCAGTTCGCGGAACGTGGCCTCCTTGTCCTGCATGATGGCGACCTGGCGCTCGGGCGGCTCGTCGCCCAGAAACCGCTCGGCGATGGAAGCGTTGGAAAACCCCTGCAGCTCCCTGGTGAAGCGCGCATGATCGAAGACATGGCCGCGCGGGCTGAGGACCCGGTTGAAGGCTTCCAGATGCAGCGCATCGGTATCGGTCAGCGTGCCGTCGATGTCGAACAGCAGCGCTCTGCCCAATTCAGGCGGCATGGATTGATCTCCCGGTGGCAAGATCGCCCCGCCACAACACGCCTTCTTGTCGCAAATTGGAAAACCTTCGACAACCGGTCAGGACGACAACGCCTCGGCGTCGGTCTCCGCGGTCGACAGCCACCAGCCATCGCCGGCAAACCAGCAGGTGTCGTCCCTGGCATCGTCGATCCGGAACGAGCGTACCTGGTCCCAGTGGCTCGAAAACGCCTGCTTGAGGCGGCGCCCAGCATCTTCGTCCTGTTGCCCGACGCAACCGACAAAGCTGGCGCGCGACACGAACTTTGCCGGCCAGCTCAACCCGTGATCCGGCCTTCGCAGCAGCAACATGCCGCCGACGCCGTCGGTGGACTGCAGCGGGAACAAGAGCCGCCCGCCAGGACGCAACGCATCGAGCCAGCTCCAGCTCGGCTGGGTAATGCCGGCGCAGACATAGATCGCATCGACCTTGGGCAGGTTGTCGGCAATGCCAGATCGCAATTGCACATCGACCTGGGTCAAATCCTGCAAATTTTCCCTGGCCTTTGCCGCAAGGCCCGCATCGATTTCATAGGCGTGGACGAGGCCCTTGACACCGACCAGGTGAGCGATGATGGCGGCGTAATATCCAGTCCCCACCCCGACCTGAAGCACGGTCTCGCCCCGTTTCAGCGCAATGGCATCAAGCCAGAACGCATGCGCGCTGGGCTGGCCGATGTTGATATTGCGCTGTGGAACCAGCGCCACCAGCGAATTCTGGTAGATGAAGGCAACGTCGTCGTCGGGGGTTTCGACGTAGCCATGCCCGCCAAGCGTCACCAACCAGGGTCCCGGTCCCACAAAAGGCTCGCGCCTCACGGTGGCAAATGCCCGCTCGATCCTGGGATCCTGGATCCCGGCCGCGGCGCAGATCAGGCTGGCGTAGAACGAACGCAGCTTTTGCGACCGATCGTGCATCGCGACATTCCGGCACCGGCTGAGGCGATCGACTGTATTCGAAACCTCGCCGCGGCGGAAGGCAGGTTCGCGGGCTGTCGCTGTAATCGTCTGATCGATTGAAAAGAACCTAAGCCGCGAGTGACGTATTGGCCGCAACACCCAGCATCAGATTGAGGTTCTGCACCGCCGCACCGGAGGCGCCCTTGCCGAGGTTATCATAGACCGCGATCAGCGCGGCCTGTGCCGTCCTGTCGTTGGCAAAGACATGCAGGCGCATGCGGTTGGTGTCGTTGTAGGTTTCGGGATCGAGTCCGGAGGTGTCGCCCAGCGGCGCGACTTCGACGAAGCCGCCCACGATTGCGGCATAGTGGTCGGCGATGCACGCATGCATGGCGGCGCCGGTCGGGATTTTGGCGAGCGTCCACAGCGGGAGCGGCACGGTCACGATCATGCCCTGGCGGAAATGGCCGACCACGGGCGTAAACAGCGGCGTGTGGCTGAGTCCGGTATTGGTCCGCAGTTCAGGCAGGTGCTTGTGCTGGAAGGTCAGGCCGTAGGGCTGGTATTCGTTGGCGTCCTCGCCCCTGGCTTCATAGTCCTCGATCATGGTGCGGCCGCCGCCCGAGTAGCCGGAGACGCCGTGAACGGTCACGGCAAAATCGGCGGGAATAAGCCCGGCGTCGACCAGCGGCCGCAGCGTCGCGATGCCGCCTTGCGGCCAGCATCCGGGATTGGTGACGCGCCTCGACTGCGCAATCCGCTCCGACTGGCCGGGCGCCATCTCGGCAAAGCCATAGGTCCAGCCCTCGGCGACCCGATGCGCGGAAGAGGCGTCGATCACCCGCGTGGTGTCATTCTCGATCAGGCTGACGCTTTCCTTCGCCGCGTCGTCGGGCAGACACAGGATGGCGACGTCGGCCGCGTTGAGCAGACGCTTGCGCTCCGCCTGGTCCTTGCGCTTGTCGGAGGCGATCGAGAGCAATTCGAAGTCGCGCCGCCCAACCAGGCGATCGCGGATCTGCAAGCCCGTGGTGCCGGCCTCACCATCGATGAAAATCTTGGCGACCATGTCTTCGGTTCCATCCAGGGATGCGTGCGCAGCAACCTGTTGCAGCGAGATGTTGGTTGCAGCGACATATAAATGTTGGTGTCCCCTGCCGCAATACCGGCGTCGGATCGCCAGATCACCATTGTGCTTTGAAATGAGTGACTTCCCGATGACCGGCAGGCCACAAGGCCCGGATTAAGCAATCGCTAACCGGAATTCCTAACGCCGCTTCCACTCCGACGTGCAACCATCGGCGTGGGGTTAGGGGCGTCATGAAAACAGCTTTGCTGGGCGGCAAGGGCCGCAAACTCGCAGATCATCGCGGTATCGGGCCGCTCGACATCAAATCTGTGGCCCGGCGGTCGCCTTCGGTCCGCGGGCTGATCGTTTGCGGCGTGATCCTGGTGGCGGCAATTGCGATCGGGACCGCACTGACGATCAGCAATTTCCGCGCGCGTGCGCTGGATAACAGCGAGCGCGAGCTCGAAAATACCGTACTGCTGCTTGCCCGGCACTTCGACCAGCAGCTTGAGCAGTTCGAGCTGGTCCAGAAAAGCATGGTCGAGCAGATTCGCTCGGCCGCGATCGGCTCGCGCGACGACTTCGAACGCCAGATGTCCGGTAACGACGTGCATCTGATGCTCAAGAGCAGGATTTACGCGTTACCCGAGGTCAACAACCTCAATCTGATCGACGCGGATGGCAAGCTGATCAATTCGGCGAACTCCTGGCCAATTCCCCCGGTTACCATCGCCGACCGGGAATATTTCAAGGCGCTCAAGGCCGACCCGCAGCTGACGACGATCCTCAGCGAGCCGGTGCTCAATCGTCTTACCGGTACCTGGGCTACCATCCTGGCCCGAAAGCTGATCGGAGCGAACGGGGAATTCCTCGGTGCCGTCATCGGGGGCATCGAACTCGTGCAGTTCGAAAATTTCATGTCGTCGGTGACGCTGGAAGAAGGCGCGGCAATTACCCTGTTGCGTCGCGACGGGACGCTGCTGGCGCGGCATCCCCATGTCGACTCCATGGTCGGACGCAACTTCAAGTCCAGTCCGGTGTTTCAGGGCGTGCTGTCGGAGGCCGAGCACGGCACGACAAGACTGCACAGCGTGTTCGATGACCAGGACCGGCTGGTTTCGGTCCGAAGCCTGAACCACTTCCCGGTTGTGGTCGCCGCCGCCAATACGGTGTCGGCCGCGCTCGCCGCCTGGCGTGAGCAAACCCAGTTCCTGATCAGCGTCGCCGGTCTGATCGTCGTGGTGATCGTCCTCATCCTGTCTCTCGTCGTTCGACGGTTGTCGCGGGATCATCGGTTGTCCGGCCGGAGACTGGCGCAGGAAAAGCAGCGGCTCGACATCGCCATCAACAAGATGTCGCAGGGCCTGCTGATGTTCGATGCGGCGGGACGCATCATCGTCCGCAACCAGCGCTATCTCGACATGTATGGCTTGTCGCCGGAGGTGGTGAAGCCGGGCTACGGCTTTCGCGATCTCGTTGCTTATCGCAAACGGACCGGATCTTTCGAGGGAGACGCCGATGAGTACTGTTCCATCGTCGAGCGTAATGTATCGCTGGGGAAGGTCACACGCTATGACATCTTGTCTCCGGACGGGCGATCGATCAGGGTGGTGAACCAGCCGCTCGCGAGCGGCGGCTGGATCGCCACCCTGGAGGACAACACCGAACGCAAGCGGTTTGACGAGCGCATTGCACACATGGCGCACTACGATGCGCTGACCGACCTGCCGAACCGGGTGCTGTTTCGCGAACAGCTCGACCGTGCGCTCAAGGCGCTTGCGAACGGAACCCAGTTGGCGGTGCTCTACATCGACATCGACGAATTCAAGAGCGTCAACGACTCGCTGGGACACCCGGTCGGCGACGAGTTGCTGAGGGCCTTGTCCGATCGCCTGCGCGAATGCGTCGGAGCGACCGATATCGTGGCGCGGCTGGGCGGCGACGAGTTTGCGATCATTCAGAATCCGATCGACCGGGCAGAGGATACCACCGACCTCGTGGCGCGGATCTACCAGGCGATCCGGGAACCGCAGGACTGCATCGGTCACCTCCTCGCCGCCGACGCCAGCATCGGCATTGCACTGGCACCGCAGGATGGCGCCGATCTCGATGAATTGCTGAAGAACGCCGACCTGGCCATGTATGCCGCCAAGGCCGAAGGGCGCCGGACCCATCGTTTCTTCGAGCCCGGCATGGATGCCCGCGCCCGGGCGCTGCGCTCGCTGGAGCGCGACTTGCGCCAGGCCATCGCGGAAGGCGATCTTGAATTGCATTACCAGCCGCTGGTCCAGCTCTCGGACCGGGCGGTCATCGGCTGCGAGGCACTGCTGCGCTGGCGTCACCCCAGCCGGGGGTTTATCCCGCCGTCCGAATTCATTCCGGTCGCGGAAGAAACCGGCCTGATCAACGGGCTCGGTGAATGGGTACTGACCACGGCCTGTGCCGAGGCCGCCGCGTGGCCGGGCGATATCAAGGTCGCGGTCAACGTTTCGCCGGTTCAGTTCCGTGGCCGGACCTTTGCATTGAAGGTCGCCGCCGCGCTGGCCGCCTCCGGTCTTCCGGCGCGCCGGCTCGAACTGGAAATCACCGAGGCGGTTCTCATCCGGGACGATGAAGGCGCACTGGCCACGCTGCACCAGTTGCGGGCGCTTGGCGTGCGCATTGCGCTCGACGACTTCGGCACCGGCTATTCCTCGCTGAGCTATCTGCATCGGTTTCCGTTCGACAAGATCAAGATCGATCGCTGTTTCATCAGGGACATCGCCGCAAGCGACGGATCGTCCTCCATCGTGCAGGCTGTGGTGAACATCGCCGCCGCGCGTCACATGACGACGACGGCCGAGGGCGTCGAGACCAACGCGCAGCTGGACGTGCTGCACAAGTTCGGCTGCACTGAAATGCAGGGCAATCTGTTCAGCCCGGCCATCCCGGCCGCGGAGATCGCGCAGTTGCTGCGGGCAAGACGCCGCAGCATGGCAGGCGCGGCTTAGGCAGACCACCGAGCCGTCATCGCCAGGTTGCCGGCGTCGGGGCAGTCGCGCCCGCAACCGCCTTCACGACCGGCAGCAGCTCTTGCCGTCGAGCAGGATCACGCGGCGCGCACCGTATCGAGGAACCTGCCGACTTCGGTCTTGAGCCGGCTGCTGTCGCGGGACAGCAACTGTGCCGCCGACAGCAGCTGCGAGGAAGCCGATCCGGTCTTGCTCGCACCGACCTGCACGTCGGTGATGTGCGCGCTCACCTGCTGGGTGCCCGCGGCGGCCTGCTGGACGTTACGGGAAATCTCCTGCGTAGCCGCGCCCTGCTCCTCCATCGCCGCCGCGATGGTCGATGCGATTTCCGACATCCTGCCGATGGTATCGCCGATTTCCCTGATCGCGCCTACCGATTCATGGGTGGCGGTCTGGATCCCGACGATCTGCTGGCTGATCTCGCCGGTCGCCTTGGCGGTCTGCTCGGCCAGCGCCTTGACCTCCGATGCCACCACGGCAAAGCCGCGGCCGGCTTCGCCGGCCCGCGCCGCCTCGATGGTGGCGTTGAGCGCCAGCAGATTGGTCTGTCCGGCAATGGTGTTGATCAACTCGACCACGTCGCCGATCCGGGACGCCGCTTTCGCCAGTTCGCCGACCCGATCGTTGGTCTTGCGGGCCTGGTCCACCGCCTCATTGGCGATGGTGGCGGATTGCTGCACCTGACGGCTGATCTCGTTGACCGAGGAAGCCATTTCCTCGGTCGCCGACGCCACCGACTGCACGTTGGTGGAGGCCTCTTCCGAGGCCGCCGCCACCATCGTGGAGAGCTCCTGCGCCCGCTCGGCGTTCGTCGTCAACGCACCCGCGGAGGCTTCCAGTTCGCCCGAAGCCGACGATACGGTTTCAATGATTTCGCCCACCGCATCCTCGAACCGGTCGGCCAGTTGATTCATGTCGGCCTTGCGTTGCACTACCGCGTGCTGTTCGGCTTCGTTGCGTTCGGCCCGCGAGCGCTCCGCCTCGATCATTTTGTCCCTGAACACCTCCACCGCCCTGGCCATCACGCCGACCTCGTCACCGCGCTCACGTGCGGGAATCTCGGTCGCCGTGTCGCCATCGGCGAGCTTCTGCATCGCATTGGTCATGCCGGTGATCGGCCGGGTGATGCCGCGGACAATGACGAACCCAAGGATACCGGTCAGGACGATCATCGCCGCGGCGACGCCGAGCGCCGTCCAGAATGCCGACATGGCCTTCGCCCGGGTTTGCTCGGCGAGAGCGAGAAGATTGCCGGCAAGATGATCTTCGACTTTCTTCATCAGGTTGATGCGGGCCGTCGCCATCTGAAACCAGTGCGCGCCGTTGGCACCACTCAAGACTTCGCCCGGCGCGGTCTCGAGCGCCAGCTTTCGCATCCGATCGACCTCGGTTACCGGCTCGCCGACAACGGTGGCGGCGAGGAAGGCCTGGTCGTCTTTGGTGGCGTAGAAGCTGAAGAGCTTGAAATAGGTCTCCTGGCTGGCACCGATGCCGACGAACGAGCGGTACAAGGCGAGACTGAATTTTCCGGCATAGAACCCGAGAGCCCCGGTGGCGCGCTCCTGCCCGGAGCGCTCCTTGGCCTGCATGAAACTTGCGTAGGATGACAGGGAGCGCGCGACATCGGCGTTGGTCACAAGCTTTGAAATCTCCAGACCGACATCGAGCAGGCGGCCGATGGTAGCGGTGTAATAGCCGGACGATTCGGCGGCGGAGATCTTGAGGTTGCCGATGTCCTGCCGCAGCGCATCGAGCCGCGCAAGCCGGGCCATGGCGTCGTCGAGAATCGCCGCAAGTTCGTTCCCGGCCGCCTTGGCGTCAAACTCCTTGAGGGCGGAATTCATGGTCTGGCGCTGTGCGTCCGTCAGCAACCGCTGCTCGGGAAGTTCGCGCTTCAGCTCTTCACCCTTGCTGCCGAGGAAAACCGCCGAGGCGCCCCGCTCCTTCTGCATCTCGTGGACCAGCCCGCTGACGTGGGTGGCGAGACCGGCGAGCGTGGAGAGCTTCTGCATCTCTCCCGCGGTCGTCGCTTTCTCGGTGACGATGATCGAGGAGGCAAGCAACAGGCCGAGCGAGGGAACCAGCAGCGCGCACAGGACGCGAGGCATGATCCGGAAATTGAAGAACGAAAACGTCATTGTTTTCATCCGATGTTAAAGGGTTTCGGGGGCCGCAATGCCCGTAATTCTAGGCCTCAGATGTTTTGCTAACGTTAACGGTGCGTACGATTCGGATTCGGCACGAATCGGCGAAAGGCGCCGCAACGCGGGTTGACGCGACATCATTGCAACCTGCACTGGCGGCGGGCATGAAAAGTTGCTCCGTCTCATCGTCCGCAGTTGCAGTATCAGCGCACCGTCGTCGTCAGCAGCAAATGGCCGGCCGGAGAACTGGGATTGCTGGCGGAAGAGCGTTGGGCGGCCGGAGAAGCATCCTCCCCGCCAATTCGTGCGTCGCATCCATGAACCCAAAGCCTGGATCCCGCGTCCAAGATGCAGCCCGTGTATCGCCCCTTCAAACGAGGAGAGCAATGTGAGCCGATGGCCCCGAGTGATGCTGATGAGCGCCGTGACGTCGGCCTGGCTGATTTACGACATGGCAACAGCAACCGAGGTCCCGCGACAGGCCGTCGCCATCCTGCAATATGGACTGCTGGCCATGGCGTTGATCGGATTTCTCGGCTCGCTGGTGATGGCAACCTCGCAGAAGTAGCGGCGCTCCCTCAAATGAGCCTGGCGCCGAAATTGCGCGCCTCGTCCATCTCCGCCACCAGCCGTCCGCTTGGCGCCGCCGCCTCGCCGCCGTGGCGCAGCATCAGCCGGCCCTCGCCGGCGCTGCCACGGCACTGCCCGGCTTCAATCAGCACGCGCCCGCGCAGCAGCACGGTGTCCGGCCAGCCGGCGATGGTGCGTCCGGCATAGGGTGTGTAGCCGGTCCGGTCGTGCATCGTCGTGTCCGACAGCTTGACGCTGCGCTGTGGATCCCAGATGGCGATATCGGCGTCATTGCCGACCGCAATCGCGCCCTTTTTCGGCAGGTTGTAGATTTTTGCCGGCGCTGTCGCGGTCAATTCGACGAATTTCGACAGGCCCAACCGTCCCTTCGACACCATCGCGTCGAACAACAGCGGCAGCCTCGATTCCAGCCCCGGCATGCCATTGGCGATCTGCTTGAAGTTGGGATGGGGCCCGGCGAGAAGCTTGCCGGTTTCATCGAACCGGTACGGCGCATGATCGGACGAGACCAGTTGCAGATCGCCCAATTCCAGCGCGCGCCACAGCGCGTCCTGGTCCTCGACCGCGCGGGTCGGCGGGCTGCACATCCATTTGGCGCCTTCGATACCCTCCCTGTCGAGATCGGCGGCGGTCAGAAACAGGTATTGCGGGCAGGTCTCGGCGAACACCTTGACCCCGCGACCGCGGGCTTCGCGGATCACCGCCGCCCCCTCGCGGGTCGAGACATGAAAAATCATCACCGGCTGGTCGAGCAACTCGCTGAATGCGATCAGCCGGGTAAAGGCCTCGGATTCCGACAGCCGCGGATGGCTGACGGAATGGTATTTCGGCGCAACATAACCCTTTTCGACCAGACGCTTTCCCATCCAGGAGATGATGCCGTGGTTCTCGGCGTGGACGCACACCAGCGCTGTCGCGGCGCGGGCCGCCGCCAGGATGTCCAGCAGCTTCTCGTCCTCGACCCGCAGCCGGTCATAGGTCATGAAGATCTTGATCGAGGAAAAGCCCTGGCTGACCAGCGCCGGGATGTCCTGCGTGGTCACCTTCTCGGTGACATCGGCGATGATGACATGAAAGGCGTAGTCGATCATGGCGCCGCGTTTGGCCAACGCCGTGTAATCGGTCACCACCTGCCGCGCATCCATGCCGACATGCTGGGCGGCAAAGGAAATCACGCTCGTGGTGCCGCCAAAGGCAGCCGATCGTGTCGCGGTTTCGAAGGTGTCGGCGTTCATGATGCCGGCGGCGGACAACTGCTCGATATGGGCATGGGCGTCGACGCCGCCCGGCAGCACCAGCTTTCCCCGCGCGTCAATCTCGGTCTTGCCGGGCGCAAGCTTGCTGCCGAGCGCCACCACGGTTTCGCCGGTGATTCCGACATCTGCTGCAAACACGTCGCTGGCGGTGCCGACGGTTCCGCCGCGGATCACGAGGTCGTAGGCTTGATCGGGCAACGCTGAACTCCTGCCATGGAAAGGCTTTGACGCACTGCACTTTCCAGCAATAATGGCGCCGTGACAAGGAGCAGCGAATGGCGGTACCTAAGAAGATTCTGGTGATCAATCCGAACTCGAACGAAGAGGTGACGCGCAACCTCGCCGACGCCCTGCGCCCGCTGCACTTCGAAGGCGGCCCCGAGATCGACTGCATCACGCTCAGGGAAGGCCCGTTTGGCGTCGAGACCCAGGCCGACCTCGAAAGCGTCACCATGCCGCTGCGGGCGCTGGTGTCCAGCGACAATTCGGCCGATGCCTTCGTTATTGCCTGCTATTCCGATCCGGGCCTGCAGGTCTGCCGCGAGGCGACACGGCGCCCGGTATTTGGCATTGCCGAAGCCGGCGTGCTGTCGGCGCTGGCGCGCGGCGACCGCTTCGGCGTCATTGCCATCGCGCAGCGATCGATCGGCCGGCACCTGCGCTATCTGCGCCAGATGTGCCTGATGGACCGCCTCGCCGGCGAGCGTCCGCTGGAAATGAGTGTGGCGGAAACCGCGTCCGGCGACGGCACACTGGCGCGGATGATCGAGGTCGGCCGCCAGTTGAAGGACCAGGACGGCGCCAACGTGGTGGTCATGGGCTGCGCCGGCATGGCGCGGCATCGCAAGGCGCTGGAAGATGCGTTGGGGATTCCCGTGATCGATCCCACCCAGGCCGCGGTGACGATGGCGATGGGTACGGTGATGTTTGGCTGAGCTCGCGCTCGGCCGGCCACTCACTCCGGCGGCAGCACCACGCCGGTCTGCCCGGTTATCCTGCCATAGTGCTCGATGCGACGGTGCCGGGCGAAATCGAAGATCGTGCGTTTGCCGAATTTCGTATCGTCGAGGTCGCAGGCGCAAACCAAAAGTTCATCCTGCTCGGTTTTCGCCTCGGCCATGATCACCCCGTCCGGATTGACGATCAGGCTGCCGCCGATCATCGGAAAGCCGTCCTCGTCGCCGCCCTTGGCGACCGCGACCACGAAGGTCGAGTTCTGATAGGCACCTGATTGCACCGACAGCCGGTTGTGAAACAGCCGCTGCTCCGGACCCTCCGCCGGCCGCTGTGAATTGACCGAAGGCGTGTTGTAGCCAAGCACGATCATCTCGACGCCCTGCAGGCCCATCACGCGATAGGATTCCGGCCAGCGCCGGTCGTTGCAGACCATCATGCCGAAAATGCCGCCGAGCGCGCGAAATACCGGAAAGCCGAGGTCGCCCGGTTCGAAGTAGCGTTTCTCCAGATGCTGGAACGCGCGCTCCGGGTCGAACTCGGAATGGCCAGGCAGATGCACCTTGCGGTATTTGCCGACGATCCTGCCGGCGCGATCGGTCAGGATCTGGGTATTGAAGTGATGCCCGTCGGGCGTGAGTTCGGCGTAGCCGATCGAGAGCGCGATATTCGCCTTCGCCGCGGCCTCGAACAGCGGCCGCGTCACCGGGCCGGGCATTTCTTTTTCGAACCAGCGATCGACCTCGCTCTGATCGGTCATGTAGTAGCGTGGAAAGAACGTGGTCAGCGCCAGTTCGGGATAGACAACGAGGTCGGCACCTTTCGCCTTCGCCTCATCGAGCAGCGCCAGCATCCGCTTTACCACCGCCTCGCGGCTCTCGGCCTTCTGGATCGGGCCCATCTGGGCGGCGGCGACGTTCAGGATACGCATGGCAAATTTCCGGTTGGTGGGTTTGGCGCTTCTTCCAATGACCGTTCGGTCATGGGTCATGGGACAGTATAACTGTCGGATTTCAAACGCATGGTCTTTTTGCATGCGTGTTCCACGCCCGATCAAGATTTTGCCGAAACCGGAACAGCCCGGGGAATGTTTCAGGCGAAGCGGAGTTATCAGATGCGAATGGGTCGTGGGATCGCCCGCGCCGGAAAACAGGAGGCAGGCATGACCAAATGGGCAATCAGATTGACAACGCTGGCACTATTCGGGGTGACGCTGATCGCGGCACCCGCGCTGATTCCGGCTTTTGCGGCCGGCGGCGGCGGTGGCGGTGGTGGAGATCCCGGGCCCAATCCGTCGGTACAGCAACCTCCGAGCCCAACTACGCCGCGCGCCAGATCCACCCATAAGGTCAAGAAGAACCAGAAGCAGACCAGCGTCGACGAACAGAAAATCGTCGAAGGCTACCGCGCCGCCTATACGACGATCTACGACCGCCACGATTATGCCAGCGCCATCGAGCAGTTGAAGGCGCTTGGCCAGGACGACCGCCCCAACGTGGCCAACCTGATCGGCTATTCCTATCGCAAGCTCGGCGACTACAAGCTCTCGCAGGTCTGGTACGAGCGTGCGCTGAAGGCCGATCCGAACCATGTGCTGACCTGGCAGTATTATGGCCTCTGGCAGATCGAACAGGGCAACCGCGATCAGGCGCTGTATCACCTGAGCCGGATCGCGGCGATTTGCGGCACCGACTGTGAACACTACCGGTCGCTTGCCGCCGCGCTCGAAAAGCCGCCGGGTACCGGCCTCGTGTATTAGATCATGACGCGATCAAACGGATCGCATCATGATCTAATCCTTTTCTTTGAGCATGATCTGCGACGAACGAATTCGTTCGTCGCAGAAAACCGGTTTCCACTTTTCCGGATCATGCTGTGATCAGCTGCCGACGCGATGTTCCAGCCGGCTGGCAAGGCGCACGAACGGCCACAGCAGCACCAGATAGAACGCCCCGGCCAGCACCACCGGGGAGGCGTTGAAGGTCAGCGAGCGCGCCATGTCGGCGGAATAAAGCAGTTCGGTCATCGACACCACGCTGGCGATCGAGGTGAGCTTGACCACCTCCACCGTATTCGACACCAGGTCCGGCAGCACGTTGCGCAGCGCCTGCGGCAGGATCACGAACGCGAACGTATTGCCGGCACCGAGGCCGGTCGAGCGCGCGGCCTCCCATTGCCCGAAGCCGATGCTTTCGATGCCCGCCCGCATCACCTCGCCGTAATAAGCCGAGGTGTTGAGAAAGAAGGCGATGCAAACCGCCTCGAACGGATTGAGGCGCACGCCGGCAAACGGCAATCCTGAATAGACCAGAATCAGCAGCACCAGCGGCGGCAGCGCCCGGAACAAGTCGACCAGGACGCGGATGCCGATCCGCAACGCCGCAAAGCGCGACAGCCGTGCCAGCGCTACCAGGAGCCCGCCGACAAAGCCGAGCGGGATCACCGCGAGGCACAGCAGCAACGTCATGCCGAACCCGCGCCACAGCAGCGGAAACGCCCTGGCCATGACCTCGAGGTTGAAGAACTGATCGACCAGCGCGTTCATCACGCCTTCCGGAAGGCAAAGCGCGCTTCGAGCCAGCTGCCGAACAGCACCACCGGCACGAAAATCACCAGATAGCCGATCGCCGCCATGGTCAGCGGCGTGGCGTTGCTGATGAAGGATACCTGCGTGGTGGCCACGTTGAGCAGTTCAGGCACGCCGATCACGGTGCCGAGCGCGGTGTTCTTGGTGATCGCAATGGTGCGGTTGACCAGCGGCGGCAGCACCATGCGGATGGTCTGCGGCAGCACCACGAAGGCCAGGGTCTCGGCAAAGGACAGCCCGGTGGACCGCGCCGCGTCCCATTGGCCGCGCCGCACCGACAGGATCCCGGCCCAGAAGATTTCCTCGGCGAAGGCCGCCAGCACGCCGGCCAGCACCAGCCACAGCACCGCGAAACTGGACAAGGTGAGCCCGACATTGGGCAGCCCAAAATAGGCGATCAATACCATCACCAGTGGCGGCAGCGCGCGAAGCACGTCGACAAACACCACGATGATCGCATTGACGAGCCCGACCTGCGCGGTCCGGATCAGCGCCAGCAGCAATCCGAATACGAGGCCGGACACCACGACCACGATGGCCAGTTCGACGGTGATCAGCATGCCGTCGAGGATCTTCGGCCAGGTCGACGCGATCACTGCGGGCTTGAAGAACGTTTCGATGAAACGCTCCATGGCGCCTCACCGCTCCAGTTGCGAGACGAACGCGCGGGTCCGGCCATGCTGGGCATTGCCGAACAGCTCGCCTGGCTTGCCCTGTTCGACGATCAGGCCGTGGTCCATGAACACCACGCGGTCGGCGGCATCACGGGCGAAGCGCATTTCATGGCTGACGACCACCATGGTCATGCCGGCGCGGCGCATGTCGCTCATGACAGCCAGCACCGAGCCGACCAGTTCCGGATCGAGTGCCGAGGTCGGCTCGTCGAACAGCATCACCTTGGGCTCGAGCGCCAGCGCGCGGGCAATGGCGATGCGCTGCTGCTGGCCGCCCGACAGCTCGGCCGGATAGGCGTTGCGCTTTTCGGCGAGTCCCACCTGCTCCAGCGCCGCCATGGCGATCGCGTCGGCCTCGCCGCGCGATTTCCTCGAGACCCGCCGCAACGCCAGGGTGACGTTGTCGATCGCCTTCATGTGCGGATAGAGGTTGAAGGACTGGAACACCATGCCGATACGCCGGCGCATGGCGTTGATGTCGGTGGTGGGATGGCCGAGGTCGACGCCGTCCACCCGCACCGTGCCGGAATCCGGCGTCTCCAGCCGGTTGCAGCAGCGCAACAGCGTGCTCTTGCCGGAACCGGAGGGTCCGATGATGAACACGGTCTCCTGGGAATGAACCGAAAGGTCGATCCCCTTCAGGATCTCGTTGGGTCCAAAGCTCTTGCGCAGGCCGATGACATCGAGGATCGGTGGCGCAACGGTCATTGTCCGTGCGTCAACCACACTTCGCTTCGTGGCTGGCCGCGTCGTAGCCGGCAAAGCCCGGCACGCCATGTCCCGGAAACGGCGTTACCGCGGCGGAGCCGGGCGGTGGCGCAATGCCGAACCATTTTTGGTGCAGCCTGGCGATGGTGCCGTCGGTCTTGAGGCATTCCAGCGTCTCGTCGAGGGTGTCGCGCAGCGCGGTGGAATCCTTGCGCAGCGCGATCGCCCAGACCAGACCGGTCGAGTAGAGATAGCCGAGCTTGAGTTGCGGGTTGCCCTTCACGGCCCAGGCGATCGCGGTGTTGCCGGCGACATTGGCGTAGGCGCGCCCGGCCATGACAGCCTGCACCGCATCGGTCTGGGTACCGAACGACTCCACGGTCCAGCCGATCTTGGGCGCGAGGTCGCGCGCCCAGGCGTCGTAGGCCGAGCCCTTGTTGACGGAGATGACCTTGTCCTTCAGCCCCTCGAGCGCGGTCATGTCGGGCGCATCTTTCTTCAACAGGAACTGGAAATCGGTGTTGAGATAGCCCTCGGTGAACAAGAGGTTGTCGGCGCGCTCCTTGGTTACCGTGACCGGCGCGACGATGAAGTCATAGGTGCCGGCCTGCAATGCCGGGATCAGACCGGAGAACTGCGCCGCGTCGACGGCAATCTTCTTTTTCAGCTTGCCTGCAATCGCATCCGACAGGTCGATATTGAAACCCTCGATGCCGCCCGACAGTTTTGGCATCGCATGGGGGGCGAAGGTGCCGTCGACCGCGGTTTTCAGGGTCTCCTGGGCCTTTAGAGGTGAAATGAGGGCCAAGGTCGCCAGCAGCGCCAGCGCCCAGCGAGAATACGGTTGCATCGCCAACTCCTGTCCGATCCGGCGAAAGTGTTGCGAAATTGGACAGCCGGCGCAAGGTCGAAGTCTGTGCCGTTTGCGCAGGACTTTGCCTGTTTTGGCATCAGCCGGCGCCGCTCCGGCCAGCGGGCGGCGATGCCACCAACGCCGCCCGGCATCGCCATGGCGTTCACCGATTGGTAACCATCGGGGGGAGACCCGACCTCGCGTTAATACGGGTACGAAACAAAAATGCGAGCATGCCGGCAGGAAAAATCCTAGCTTGCACTACCCATGGTCAGCTTCAGAATCAACAACAGGCCGCTTCCGCCGCTGGCGCTGCTGTCCACCTTCGCCATCGTGCTGGTCGCGACCGTGGTCGGCGCGCTGGCCTGGCTGGCCTATGATGCCCGCAGCCGTCTGCTCGAGCAGGAGAAATCCGACCTCAGGAACCTCGCCCACTCCCTTGCCGAACACGGCTTCCTGACGTTCCAGAACGTCGACCTCGTGCTGGCGAGCATCGCCGAACGCACGCTCTACTCGCCGCCACCGCCGCCGGAACACGTCAACACGTATCTTCGCACCCGCCGGCAGGGGCTGCCGCAGGTGTCGGAGTTCGGCATCCTTGACGAGAAGGGCAACTGGAAGTCTTCCTCCCTGAACGCGTTGCCGACCTCCAACGAGGCCAACAGCTCCTGGTTCACCATCCATCAGGACATCGAGGACTCGGCCGTGCAGATCAGCGTGCCGCTGCATCTGCGGGGCATGGAACGCTGGACCGTGATCGTCTCGCGCCGGATCAACAAGGAAGACGGTGGCTTCGGCGGCGTCGCCTTCGCCGCCATCGACCTGAATTTCTTCACGCAATATTACAAGACGTTCGACGTCGGCAAGCAGGGCGGCATCGCGCTGTTTCGAACCGACGGCAGGCTGTTGGCGCACAGCCGCTCGACGGACACCGGGGTCGATCTGTCGAACACCACGCTGTTCAAGACCAACCTGGCGCTCGCTCCGCGTGACACCATGCGGACCGTTTCACCCCTCGACCATGTGCCGCGGTTTCTGGCCTACGAGCAATGCCAGAACTATTTCCTGCTGATCACCGTCGCCGAATCCGAAGACGAAGTGCTGGCGCCGTGGCGGGCGGACGTTCGCTCCGACGCGCTGTTTGCCGTCGGCTTTCTGGCCGTGGTTGCGCTGTTCGCGGTGGCGCTGGGCGCGCAATTCAGGCATCGGCACAAAATCGAGAAGCAGCTGCGCGACCGCGAAGCGCGCTACCGCGTGCTGGCGGAGAACGCCGGTGACGTCGTCATGCAATTCGAACGCCGCGGCAACTTTACCTATGTGTCGCCGGCCGCCGAGCGGGTGCTGGGCTGGACCGAACAGGCATTGATCGGAAAACGCTGCGTCGAGTATGTGCATCCGGAGGACATGGCCGGGGTCAATGACGCATTCTCGGAACTGCGCGAGCACGCCGCGGCCAAAACCATCACCTATCGCATGCGCAGGGCCGACCTCAGCCACGTCTGGGTCGAGACGCATTTTCGCCGCACCACGCCGGATTCGGCCGATGGACTCGAGATCGTGGCGGGGCTGCGCGATGTCACCGAGCGGCGGGCGATGGAAGAGGAGCTTCACACCCTCAACAAGAAACTTGCTTCGCTTGCGACCACAGATGGATTGACCGGTCTCGCCAACCGCCGGGCATTCGACCAGTTCCTGCGCAACCTTGAAGACGACGAGAACACCGCGCTGTTGATGATCGATATCGATCACTTCAAGCAGTACAACGACCGCTTCGGTCATCTGCGGGGCGACGAATGCCTGCGCACGGTGGCCGACGTGATCGGCGCGCTGGTGCGCGACGCCAACGGCTTCGCGGCCCGCTATGGCGGCGAGGAGTTTGCCATCGTGTTGCCGCAGACCAGCGAAGCGCAGGCGATCCGGACCGCGGGCGCGATCCATTGCTCGATCGGCAATCTTGCGATCGCCAATCCGGCCAGCCAATTCAAATGGGTGACGCTGAGCATCGGCATCGCCCACAAGGCCGGTCGCGAGAGCGATGCGCTCGAGGTGCTGCGCGATGCCGACCTTGCGCTGTACCAAGCCAAGCGGTACGGGCGAAACCGCACCGTGCTGGCTTCAGCGCTGTCAGGCGAATTGCTTGAAACCGGCGATGCGCCGGCGACCGCCGTGCTGGAGCCGTAGGCGCCCCGCTTCACCCGCCCGCGATCGCGCGCGGCATCGTTGCGCGCTCGGTGGTCGCGATAAAGATGCCGGCGAACACCGCGACCAGTCCCGCTACCAGGTTGAGCGTGATCGGCTCGTCGACCAGAAGCGTCGCCAATAGCGCCGCCGCCACCGGGTTGACCGTCATGGTGTTGGCGACCCGGGTCGGGCTCGCCCGCTGCAAGGCCATGACCCAGAGCATGAACGCCAGCGCGCCGCCGCCGACGCCGAGATAGATTCCGGCAATCCACTGCGCCGCGCCGAAGTGGCTCATGACCGCGATGCGGCCGGTGAGGACGCCCGCCAGCACCAGCGCCGCGGCGCCGGATCCCATGCCGACCGCGAGAAACCCGAGCGCGCTCGAGCGCTGGATGAAGGGCCGCGACCAGACGTTGTAGAACGACATGCAGAGCACCGCGCCGACCATGATCAGCTCGCCGCGCCAGGCGCCGGCGGGGGCCGCCGCCAGACCCGATGCCAGCGCGGCAAACACCCCGAGCATGGCGACGCCGACGCCAAGCGACTTTCGCGCCGTCAGCGGCTCGACGCCCAGCACCGCCGCGACGATCATGGTCTGCAGCGGCAGCGTCGACAGCGCGAGGCTGGCGCGGGCCGCGGTGGTGTAGCTGACCGCGATATTGTAGAGAATAAAGAACAGCCCGAAGAAACACAGCCCGAGTGCGGCGATGCCGAACCAGTCGCGCCGCTGCGGCCATTTCACACCGAGCCACAGCGCCACCGGCAGCACGCAGAGGAAGCCGATGCCCCAGCGCAGGATCGCCAGGGTCAGCGGATCGGCAGCGCCCACCAGATAGCGCGTCACCGCGGCGGCGGTGCCGCCGAGACAACTCGACAGGATCGCGATCGACACCCCCAGCCACTCGCCCATCGGCTTCCCTGCCCTCGCGCGACACCCGCCGTTTTCATGGTGCGGGCCACCCTAGCACCGGCGCGGTGGCGTCGGGAACCCGACGGCGACCGATCGCGGTTGCATCGTCGAACCGGAACGTAGTCCGGTCTGGTCCGTTGTCACCTCATGACAAAACCGGCTTCGAAGACATCCGTCTGGAAACATCCTGCCGCGATCGCCGGCGTTGTAGCCGCGCTGTCGGTGGGCGCGCTGGTCATCGGCGACCACACCGATCTGCTGCGCAAGAAAGCCGATGAGGCGCCGCGGGGCCAGACCCTGGCCGAGGCCATGAAAGACGGCGCGACGCTGACCCCGACCCCGCCCGACTCTCCGATCAGGCCGGCAGAGCCCGGCCCGAAGCGGGCGGATCCGCCGGTCGTCACCACGCCGCCGCCCGCCACGCACTGACGGGGCGCGGCCACCCGGTCGGCGGAACCTTCAGCAAATCAGCTCCAGCCGATTGGAATCGATGCGCCGAATTGTGTTTTCCCGGCTTCCTCGGATCGCGGTATCCGCTATGCTTGTTGCGGGACCGGGACCGACGTTTTCATGCAAGCGAGATTTCAGAACTATCGGTTGATCCGGCTCGCCATGGCCGCCTCGCTGATCCTTCCCTCCCTGCTGTTCGTTTTCGCGTCATGGACCGCCTATCGCAATCTGCATGCCCTGGCCGAGGAGCGGCTGGTCAGGTCGCTCGACATCCAGCAGGAGGAAGCGCAGAACACCTTCGAACTCGTCGCGTTGACCATGAACGCTGCGGCCGAGGCGGTCGCCGGCATGACCGCCAGCGAGATTCGCGACAACGAAGGCCGGCTGCATCTGCAACTGGAGAAAACCGCCGACGCCGTCGCGGTGGTGCAATCGATCTGGATTTACGGCACCGATGGACGCACCCTGGTTTCGTCGCGCGTCCACCCTGCCCCCGAGACCAGTTTTCTCGATCGGGATTTTGTCCAGGCCCATCTTAACGCCGACGTCGGCACGTTTTATGGGCAGGTCTACAACTCCACCTATGATGGCGAGCCGTTCTTCACGGTAAGCCGGCGCCTGCTCCACGACGGGCAATTCATCGGCATCGTCGAGGTGTCGGTGCTGCCGAGCAGTCTCCTCAAATTCTATTCGGCGCTCGCTTACGGAGGGGGCCTGCAGTACGCGCTGCTGCGCAACGACGGCGTATTCCTGGCGCGCTATCCGGCCGTCGCACCGGGTGCGACCAACCGGCTGGACGAACGAACCGGCTTCCGCCGCACCGTCGCGGCCCATCCGGAAGGCGGATTCTATTCGTCAACCTCCCCGGTCGATCAGATCGACCGGCAATACGCCATCCGCCGCCTTGGCGCGACACCCCTGTACATCTCAGCCGGCATCGAGGCGGCCGCGATTCGCAATGAGTGGATCACCAATATGGGGGCGCATCTGATTTTCGGCGTCCCGGCCACGCTGCTGCTGTTCTTTACCCTGTTGGCCATCCTGCAGCGTACCAGACGGCTGTATGCGGAAATCGACCGGCGCTCGGTTGCGGAGGAATCGCTGCGACAATCCCAGCGGCTGGAGGCGGTCGGTCATCTCACCGGCGGCATCGCCCACGACTTCAACAATCTCCTGACCATCATCATCGGCAACCTCGAAGCGCTGCAACGCCAGCTGACCAGCACCGACGCAAAAACCCTGCACCGCCTCGAAGCGGCGATGTACGGCGCCGGGCGCGCCGCGACCCTCACCAAACGCCTGCTGGCATTTTCACGTCAGCAACCGCTCAGCCCGGCGCCGGTCGACATCAATCACCTGCTGGGGGGATTGAGTGACTTCCTGCGCCGCGCGCTGGGTGAAGAAATCTCGCTGGAGGTGGTCGGCGGTGCCGGCGCCTGGCCAATCGAGGTCGACGCCGCCGAACTCGAATCGGCCCTGGTCAATCTCGCGGTCAATGCCCGCGATGCCATGCCGAACGGCGGCAAGCTGACCATCGAGGCCGCTAACTCCTACCTCGATGACGCCTACTGCCAAACCCATACCGAGGTTCAGCCGGGCCAGTATGTCCAGATCTCGGTCACCGACACCGGCGCGGGCATGACGCCGGAGGTGGTCCAGCGCGCCTTCGAGCCGTTCTACACCACCAAACCCGCGGGCCAGGGCACCGGGCTCGGCCTGAGCCAGGTCTATGGTTTCGTCAAGCAGTCGGGCGGCCATGTCAAAATCTATTCCGAGCCCGGCGAAGGCACGACGGTCAGGATCTATCTGCGCCGGTTTCATGGCGCGCCGGCGGCACCAGCCAGGACCAAAGCCGAGCCCCGCCGCGGCAATGCCGGCGAATGCATCCTGGTGGTGGAGGATGACGCCGACGTGCGTGCCTACGTGGTGGATACGCTGGGTACGCTTGGCTATGACGTGCTGGAAGCGAAAGACGGCGACGACGCCTTGCGCCTGATGACGCAATACAGCGGCATTCACCTGCTGCTGACCGACGTCGTGATGCCCGGCATGAACGGCCGGGCGCTCGCCGAACAGGCGCGACAACGGCATCCGGCGCTGAAGGTGCTGTTCATGACCGGCTATTCGCGCAACGCCATCGTTCACCAGGGCCGGCTCGATCCCGGCGTGGAGCTGGTGCAGAAGCCGCTGACGAGCGATGTTCTCGCCAGCACCGTCCGCAGGGTGTTGGACGCCTGACGGCTGCCGGTTCGCCGTGAAGAAGTCAGAACGATGTTGCACGGCGGGAACCGTTACCGACTCTCATCGAAGCGCGGACCTGACGGCCTGATATCAAGCAATTCTTCGGTCTTTCCGCGGGCCCGCGCGGCTGGCCCTTTCGCAGCATATCGAAATCAATGCTGCGTATGCGGCTGGTTTTGCGCTGCCCGCAATCGGCTGTTGCTGGAAATCAGCCCGGCAGGATGACCGGTGGCGGCTCGACGGCAAGGTCGCGATCCATTTCCTGCAATTCCCTTTCCGCGCGGTGCCAGAACTCGTCCTCCCGTCCCTCGGGCTTGCCGGCCTGCTCCCAAAGCCGGTGGGCGCGGTTTTTGATCTGGTCATCCGTTGGAAACGCCATCGCGAAGGCTCCGCTCCATTGCAAGTTGCTTTTTCACCGCCGCTGCCGAGTTACCGACCTTTTCAATGGCCTTCAGCAGGCAGTCGGCCGTAACCTTGAGTTCGTGCGTCCAGCACTTGACCTGCGCGGCATCGCCGACGTCGATCTTGCTGCGATCCGGCAGAGTTTTCTTGGCAAGCATGGGTGGGCCACTCCGTAAAAGATGCACAACCCCGCCCGCCGGGAGGGGGGCCCGAAGGATCGGGCGAGGCGTGCAGACCGCAACTGGCGGCCCGAAAAACCAATGCCGTACCGGCATCAAGGTTCCTTGCCGGCCTCGCGCATCGCCGCGAGCCGGCGGACCCGGGCGGATAGCGGAATATCCAGATGAACGGAAACATGAATAACAGCCTCGTCCGCGGAACGAAGCCGGCCCGGTGCGCTTATCTGCGTAACTTTTTCAGGACGAGGGGCTCCCGTGCAGATCAGAGCTGGCTACACCATCGCATTCCACTGCTTTCAGCCGACTCCGATGACGCTGATGTTGAGCGTCCATCCGTCGCGATCCGCCGATCTGTTGAGCGATCACCGGCTGCGCTTCAGCTCCGAGGTGCCGGCGCGCGACTTCCGCGATTTGTTCGGCAATGTCTGCACCCGCATTCTTGCGCCGGCCGGTGCGCTCGAAATCACCAACGACTTTCTGATCGCGGACAGCGGCGAACCGGACGCACCGGCCCCCGACGACGGCCAGTTCGCGGTCAACCAACTGCCGGACGATGCGCTCGTCTTTCTGCTGCCGAGCCGGTATTGCGACACGGAAAAGCTCTCCAATCTCGCCTGGTCGATGTTCGCGGGGCTTCGCGGTGGGCGGCTGGTCCGGGCCATCTGCGATTACGCCCACAACCAGCTCTGCTTCGGCTATCACTTTGCCCGCCCCGATCGCACCGCCTCCGAGGGGCACATGGAGCGGGTGGGCGTATGTCGGGACTTCGCGCATCTGGCGGTAACGTTGTGCCGCTGCATGAACATTCCCGCGCGCTATTGCACCGGCTATCTCGGCGACATCGGCGTGCCGGCGGATCCGGCACCGATGGATTTCAGCGCGTGGTTCGAGGTCTGGCTCGACGGGCGATGGTTCACGTTCGACGCCCGGCACAATCATCCGAGGATCGGCCGCATCGTGATCGCCCGTGGCCGGGATGCGGCGGATGTTGCCATTTCGACCAGCTTCGGTACGGCGCAACTGGTGAAATTCGAAGTCGTTACCGGGGAAGTCGCATCGACCGCCGATGCGCTGTCGATGGTCGCGTAAGACGGGCTGGGAGTGAAAGCCGCCGCCCGCCTCCTCAAGGATGAGATCAATCGACCGAAGCGGCGGGTGCCAGAAAGGTCAGCTGCCGCGTGCCCTCGTCGGCCAGTTTCGGATCGCGGCCCAGCATGGTCAGGATCCCGGAGAGCGTCGCCTGCAAGGAATGGGCGACCTTTAAAGGTTGCCCGGATTGCGCCTGCTTGCCCGTTGACTCTGTCGAGTTCGCTCCGAACAGGGCAAAGATCGTCGGCCTGGGCGAACCGGTTTTGACAATCTGGCGCATGGTGTAGCGCATCCGCGCGTCCGAAAGCCTTTCGAGGAAACACATGCAGCGGATCGCGGCGCCATCCGCTTCCCCGGCGCGCGGCGTATCCGAAGTTTCCAAACGGGCGTCGACGCCCTGCAGTTTCAAGGCATCGGCGACAATGGCGGCGGCGCTGGCGTCCAGCTTGCCCATTCCCGGCAGGCAAATCACCGCGGTGGGGTTCGAACGAAGAAGCCGGATGACGCTGTTGTCCTTTTCGTTGGCATCCGCTGCGGCAGCCCTGGCGGTTGCCCCGGGTTTCCCGGCTGTCGCGGTCGGCGCGTCGTGATCGCCGAAGTCCTCGATGACCGCCTTTACCGTCTCGACGATATTGTCCAGCCGTTTGTCGTCGAGTCTGCCACGCTCCGCGTCATCCTCGGCCAGCGCCAGCGCGCCCAGCAGGATCTCCTCATAGTATTGCACGGTGGACATGTCCTTGAGCTGGGCATGGGCGTTCTCGATGGTTTCGATCGCGTCGCCCGCCAGCATGCGCTGATAGGCGGCCTGTTGCGGCGTCAGGGCGGGCTGATCGCCGAGCATGATGTCGATGAACTGCAGCCCGTCGACATGGCGCGCGGTCACGACCAGGCAAAGCGTCAGCGGGGTGGATATTAAAAGTCCCAGCGGGCCCCACAGCCACGCCCAGAATGCCGCCGCCAGGATGATCGCCACCGGCGAAAGCGCCGCGGTACGTCCGTACACGAGCGGTTCGACGAGTTGACCCGTCAGCAACTCGGCAACGACGAACAACGCCGCGGTCCACAGCACCATGCCCCAATCCTGTCCCACCGCAGCGGCCAGGGTCAGCGGCAAAATCGCTGACAACGGCGCTCCGAGATAAGGCACAAAGCGCAGTACGGATGCCATCAATCCCCATAGCGGGGCACTCGGCACGCCGACGAGGGCCAGGCCTGCGCCGATGACGACGCCGAACAGGCTGTTGACGATCAGCTGGGTCAGGAAAAACCGCGCCAGTCGCGCCCCCGCGTCATCGAGCGCCGTGGTCGTGCGCTCGAGATCGCGCGTTCCGACCAGCCGAATGAAGCGATTACGCAAGTCCTCACGCTGCAGCAGGAAGAAAATGACAAAAATGACGATGATCCCGGCGGTCGTAATCGGCGTCACCAGCGGAGACAGCAAGGACACCAGGGTGTCGGTCGCGCCGGGATCGGGCTGATGCACCTCGACCGGCAGCGGCCTGCGGGTGGTGGCGGGTTCATCGGCCTGGCCGGCGCCGGCGGCGTTGCCGGGGTCCGGCGCGTGCAGCGCCCTGGTGATGTCGCGCAGGATCGCCGACCCCTTGATCAGTTCCGAGCCGCGGACCGTGTCACGAAGATCGCGGATCTTTTCGGCCAGCGTGTTCTGGTAACGCGGCAGATCGCTGGTCAATTGCCGCAACTGCGCCATCACCATCACGCTGAGCGCAAACACCACCAGGAATGCAACCGTCACCGAGCAAAGCACGGCGACCGAACGCGGCAAACGGCAGCGTTGCAGCAATCCGACAAGGGGAGCCAGCACGAAGGTCAGAAACAGCGCGAGAACGACCGGGACGATGACTTCCCGGGCAAGGTAGAGGATTGCAACGACCAGCGCGGCCAGCGCGATGTTTCTCAAAGCCATACCCGCCGGCACCACCACGGTCAGCCTCTCCCGTTCGACAGCCGCCATCCACCATTGGCCGCAGGCGCTTCAAGCAGGGGGACCTTGCGCTTCAGAACGCGCGCCGCCGCTCGAAGGCGTTGGCATGAGCCATCCATTCCGGAAGGGCGGCGCCGTCGCGATGCCTGCCGCCGGCGCAGGCCGCGGCCCAGGCCGCTACCGCGCCCAGCAGCATGGCCGTCGCAATCGAAAACGCCAGGATCACCGTGCTGTGGCGCGACCGTGCAATCGCCGCCTTCGAATTGGCGATCACGCCGTCGACGCGACGCTCGGCATCCGCCGCGGCGAGACCGGTGGTCGCGCCCACCTGCGCCACCAGATAGGCGCGATCGTCGGCGCTCATGCCGTCATGGCCGGAAGCGGTGAGGAGGATGCGGCCGGCTTCGGCGCGCTCGGAACTCATGTCGACATTCGGCGGCCGCCGGGCGGCGCGAAACAGCCGGTCGAGCTCGTAGCTCAGCAGCGGCTCGGCCGCGCTGCTGCGCGCCGCCGGCGTGGATGAGGACGAGCGCTGCAGCACCGCGCTGGTGGCGAGAGCGGCGAGCAGCGCCCCGAACACCACGGCCAGCGCCCAGACCGCAAGACCGTGCACGCCATCGGCTGCCTCGACCTCATCGATCGGCGCCGCGCCGGATGCCGTGCGAAGCCGGCCGGCGATATAGCCGCCGAAGCCGAAACTGAGAAGCGCCTGAAGAATGAGATAAATGCCGGACAGGATCCACAACGCCACGGATGCATCCCGCCAGGTCGGCGCGCTTGACGTCACGCCGAGACCGACCGTGGCGCCGAAGGTCACCATGATGAAGGACAATGCCGTTGCCGCCAGCGCGCCGAGCGCGACAGGCGACCACTGCAGCATGCGAGGCGCGATCGCGCCCGACACGGTCGCGGGCGTCACGATGACCGGGCTTTCAATCGACATCGGGCGGCCTCAGCGAAGGCCGAAGAAGGACAGGATCGCCATGATGACGACAACGAGACCGACCAGATAAATGAGACCGTTCATGGTTTCTCTCCCGAATAAATGGCACGGGATAAACCGGCAAATTCCGCAAAGTTCCGGCGCTCTGCAACAAAGTCGCGGGAGGATCGGCGAACGCCGCGCACGATCCGGCAAGCCGCCGGATGACCGCGATCGCCGTCGGGAACCTGGACCTCGGCGGCTACTTACCTGAGCAGGATCCGCGTCGACAGGATGGAGCGGGAATGACGACATGCACGGAGTGCGGCGCGATCGTGCCGGCCGACGACGCCGTTTGCCCGCGGTGCCGGCGTCCCAAATGGTATACGCTGCGAAAGATGGCGATCTGTCTGGTTGCGCTGGCCGTCCTGATCATTGCCATCAAGGTCATGGTCCTGACAGCCGATCGCACGCTGCACGAGTGGTTTGGCTGAACTGCTTTTGAAGCAGCGGGTCGCAGATCGCGTCCGGATCGAACACTGCTCTACGAGCGGCAGTTCGGATCCCAGGCGTACCGTCCGGCCGGTTCCTGCAGTGCGGCCGGCGACGACTTGAATACGACCTACGGGCTCCCCTGGTTTTCCCTGAAACGACGGAGCGGCGGAATGATCCGCCGCTCCGCATCACCTGGCCCCGCAACTGGAGGGAGGATACGCAGCGTGGCCTCGATGAACCGTGAGTTGCAGACTGATTCCGTTTACCAGCGGCTGTTCCAGCCTCCCCAACTGCTGTTGTTCGGTTGCCGACCGCCCATCCGGCCATAAGCCAGGGACGGGTTGCGGATGCATTCGCCGCCCTGCCCGCTGACAGTGGCCTGGCACTGGCGGAACGACGAGAAATCGCACTGCGGATTGCCGCCATTGACGAAGGTTTTTGCGCACCAGGAATTGTCGCGGGCAAAGCCGGGAGTAGTGCTGACGACGAAAAGCGCCGCGCCGGTCAGTATCAATTTTCGCATTTCGGATCTCCATCGTTGAAAGATTGTCCTCTCAATGTCCTGAAGCCACTTCCCGTTCCGGCGGCACGGAAAAGTGCGTTATCCCACAAGTATGAGTCCGCTCGTCGACAGATCCATCGTTCATTGCATCTCGTGGCCGGCGCGGTGCGCACTGAAAACTTAGTTATGATGCCGGAACGTCGCGCACGGCTACGCATTTTCTTCGCACCACAGCCTTCAACTTCGCACCACAGCCTTCAACAGAAGAGGAAAATGCGAAAACTCTTTCTTGCTGCAACATTGATCGGACTGTCTGCCGGCACCGCGCTCGCTCAGGGAACCAACCCGAGTGCGCCGCACCCCGATTCCACCGGCACGCGCGTGGAACAGCCGGCCGTGACGAGCACCGGCACCGCCGTTGACAAGCCGACCACGACGGGCTCTTCGATGGCGCCGCGCACGACGGGCTCGGAAGCCGGCAACAACGCGAACTCGATAAAGGGTCCGAACAGCGCGGCCAGCGGCGACCTGAACGCGGCCGAGGGCCGGACGTCCGGCGGCGCCGGCGGCGGCGGTGGAACTGGCAAGTAACGAGGTCAGAATCGCAACGGTCAGGGCCGCGGAGATATCCGGGGCCCTTTCGTTTGACGGGACCTCCCCTCCCCCTCAGCGACGCGACGAGATGTTCGCGCCCTATCTAAGTTCGGGACCGGACATCAGTCGCGACGCCGGCAAAGCGACGCGCCAAGGAACCAATGTCATTCCGCCAGGTTTTGGAATCCCATTTAACTCTATCGCCGGAGCAGACACATGTCCGACAAGGACCTCAACGATCTCTTCCTCGACACCCTCAAGGACATTTATTACGCCGAAAAGCAGATTTACAAATCGCTGCCAAAAATGGCCAAGGCCGCGAACTCCGACAAGCTCCGCGCCGCTTTCGAAAAGCACCACGATGAGACCGAGGGACAGATCGAGCGCCTCGAGCAAATCTTCGAACTGCTGGGCAAGCCTGCCCGCGGCAAGAAATGCGACGCCATCGAAGGCATCCTCGATGAAGGCAAGGAAATCATGGAACAGTACGCCGGCACGTCGGCGCTCGATGCCGGCCTGCTCGCCGCTGCCCAAGCCGTGGAGCATTACGAGATTTCCCGCTACGGCACGTTGAAGACCTGGGCCGGCAAGCTCTCGAACCGGGAAGCTGCACGCATTCTAGACCAGACCCTGAGTGAGGAAAAAAAGACGGACGAGGCGCTCACCAAACTGGCCGATACAGCGGTGAACGCAGAAGCGGCCTAGCGCGCCAGGGCCGGCCGCGGCCCGGTCAAAATGAACCCGCCGCACCGGGCATGGATGCGGCGGGTGCAGGGGAAGTCCAAAAGGAGTTTCGGCGGAATTGATTTGTTATGTCGGGAACCGGACAAAGGGTGTAAGATCCTGCCCATCACCGCGTGGCCCTCGGCATTTACCGGTGACTGAGAGCGCGCGGCTCCCGCCTGATCCCACGGGAAGCAGCATGTGCGAACGATGCGACGAACTCCAAAACAAAATCGATCGCTACCGCAAATTTCTGCGGGAGCGCTTCGATCCGCTGACCGAAAGCCGGATCAAGGAGTTGGTAGCAAACCTTGAGGGGCAGAAAGCCGCGATGCATTGAGGGCGCCACCCGGCGGCTGGCACCAAAAAAAATTTTGCATCCCCTTGAAACCGGATTGACCTTCGCCAATTTGGATTTTCGCCACCTGCGGGGTGGTCCCCGGGCGCCTTTTGGGCCAGGGGCCTTGAGACGGGCACCGGTCGCGTCCGGTGCCGCTCGTAACCATTTTGCTCTGAGGAGGATCTGGCTATGCGCAGTTACGACTTTTCACCGCTCTGGCGTTCGACCATTGGTTTCGACCGCCTGTTCGACCTCGCCGAAAGCGCCCAGCACACGGGCGAGGACAACTATCCGCCCTACAACATCGAACGCCTCGACGACGCTAAATACCAGATCTCGCTCGCGGTAGCCGGGTTCGCACCCGACGAGATCAACATCACCGCCGAGCAGAACGTGCTGACGGTCGAAGGCGCCAGGCAGGACAAGGCCGACCGCGCGTTCCTCTACCGCGGTATCTCGACCCGCGCCTTCAAGCGGCAGTTCAGCCTCGCCGATCATGTCGAGGTGCGCAGCGCCAGCTTCGATAACGGCTTGCTGAAAATCGAACTGGTCCGCGAAATCCCCGAGGCCATGAAGCCGCGGCGGATCGCCATCAACAGCGACAGACCGGCGAACGGCGCCGCACGAATCGCAACCGCAGCCTGACAAGCTCCGCCGCGCATCCCCATGGATGCGCGGCACCCGCAACTCGTCCATGAACGGAGGCAATCATGCGGCCGACGACCGCCTGTCCTGACAACGTTTTCGATATCAACGCGCTCCTGCATCCCGGAACCGCGTTCGAACATCCCCGCGATGTCGTGGCCCACCCGGGGCTCAGCCTGGCGGAAAAGCGCGCCATCCTGGCGTCCTGGGCATCGGACGCTTCGGCCATCGCGTCCTGCCCGTCGTTGCGGGCGCCCCAAGGATTGAAAGGGACCGTATCGATCGATGAAATCTTCGATGCGCTTCATGCGCTCGATGGCGGCCCGAAACATCCGCCGGGCGGCACGCCGAAGCGGCTGCGTTCCGTGGCGCGGGCACTTGCAGCCTGAGGGCAAAGACATGGTGTGACCGATTTGATTTCGGCCCCATTGTCGTGCGCGACCGTTGCTTCGCTGCGATCGTGATCGGCGTGGGCGCGCTGACGGGGGCGATGACGGCGGCCGTCCTGTTCCGGCGGTGATGCCATAGGATTCCCGAATCAAGCGCTCCTTTCGCTTTGCAGGGGAGTTTATATAGCCGAGATCGACCTCTCGCATGAGACCTGGTGATCGGCATGGTGCGTCGTGAGACGGAAATTGTTCCGCACGTCGCGCGCCAATTCGGGGCTTGCAGCGCATAAAAATTGGCCGCCGGGGAGGAGCAAATTGGCTCCTGGCGCATTCATTCTACCGGACACGGACAACCGTGGAACGTCGAGAAGGAGACCGAGATGAGCGTGAAGGGTGAACTCAAGGAAGGCGCAGGTTTCGTCAAGGAGGAGATGAACGAACACGGCAAATCTCCTGAAAGCCAGCGCAAAGCCCAGGAGGGCCGCGATCTGCGCAACGAAGGCAGGGTCGAAGACGGCAAGGCGCCCAAGACGACCAAGCCCGGAACGGGCCACCCCGAAAAGTAGCGAAAGAAACCCGCCCCCGCTCGCCCCGGGGGCGGAATTCTATGTCGAGATCGAACCGCGACCGACCTGAGGCGCCCGTCGATTAATGCTCCGACCGTTCGGCGCTCGCTAAACCTTCTCGCGCCGAACGCCCTTGAACTTCTTCGCCGGCTTTTTCTTGCTGCTCTTCTTGACCGCCTTGAACTCGCCGGTCGAGGCGTCGCGCCTGGTCCAGGTCTTGGCGCCGGCCATTTTGGTCCGGGTCTGCGAGCGCTTCTTCACCGCGCCCTTGCGCGCGTTGTCGCCCACCGGCTTGTTGACGGCCATTTCTCAATCTCCTGCTGCGCCGGTTGCGACCGGAACGATGGACACCTGGTTGCCGTCTTCATCGAGGACGGTGATATTTCGAGGCCCCAAAACCGGCGGCGCGTCCTGCGCGATCTGCCGGGCGATGATCCTGGCTTTCGCTTCGGCGTCCTGATCGTCTCTGCAATCCAGGCCAGACTGATCAGGCAGGCGCTTGCCGTCCGCGACGTCGAAGTAATACCTTGGCATTTTCGCTCCTCGTCCGCGCACACCGAACAGGCAACGCGATTGAAATCAACCGGTTCCGGGGCCGGGAACGATTCAGCGGCGGCAGGCCTGAATCCCGCGTTGCATAACGAGATTCGGGTATGGCGTTTCAACGGCGAACACCGGCGGCCGTCGGCGTCAAGGCGCCGCCTTCACGGAGGACGCAGCGATAGCGAGATCGAAAAATTCCAAGGATGTCCGATAGGCTTTGAGTTTTTTGCATGGTCCTTTGCGGATCGTTGCGGCGACGGCAATACGCCTATTCTCGTCAAGCCGCCGCCGCGGCATCCTCCTTCTCACCCGTGGCCACGATCCTGAGCGCCCCGTCCGGCAACGGCCGCCGCAGCTTGCCGGCCTCCTCCCACGGTGCGCGCATCCAGACATCGCGCTCCTCCTCGCTGGTCAGAATGACCGGCATCGCCTTCTGATGCACACGGCCGACCTCGGCATTGGCCTCGGTGGTCAGCATGGCAAAAATGTCCGCGGTGATCTCGCCTTCCCTGACCTTGCGCACGCTGGTCCAGTTGGTCCAGAGCCCTGCGAAGCACAGCAGCGGCCGGCTTTCGTCGATCGCGAACCAGACCGGCACCTTCTTGCCGTCGATGGTGTCGTACTCGGCAAACGAATTGAACGGCACCAGCCGGCGATTTTCCGACGCGGCTGTTGGCCCCGACGAGCGCGGGCGACAGCACCAATGGCTTATTTTGCCTCGCCGTGGAACTTTTTCACCCACGCGGCGTGAATTATTTTTCGGAGATTCGAGGCGGCCATGAGCAAAAGTAATCCCACCGCGTTTCCCGATCCGGAGCGTGGCTCCAAGTCAGTTGAAGCACTCGAAAAGGCGCGGAGCCTGCCGCCCGGCAAGGAGCGCACGGACGCCCTGAGGGAAGCAGGCCAACGGCGGAACGCAGCTGTCGCCTACCGACAGATTTCTACCGATGAGAGCCGGAGTACGGAAAATGAGTAGGCGCTGGACAGAAGAGGATATCGCAAACCTAACGACTTTGGCTCAACACTGTCCGCTGCCAGTTCTCGCTGAAAAACTCGATCGGACTGTGGCAGCGGTCGCCCTCAAAGCTCATAAGCTGAAGCTTTCCTTGCGGCACCGTGGTCGGAAAATGGAGCAAAAAGAATTTGCTCCCGACCCGGGCCCCGCGGGTTTTCACCTGAATGAAACTGACGTGCCGTCATAGCATGAACATGATGCCGAGTGAAAATGGCGTACAACCTCATCAGACGTGACCAGTTCAACATCACCCCGCAAGGCATCATTCACAAGCCGACTGACGCAGCATTCACGCCGTTTCCCGGCGATCCTTTTTCAGGCACAACGCGCCGAGGCCGCCGCGCGGTGGCGAACGGAGAAGAATATCGGCTGGATGAAGTTCAGAGAATAATGCGGGAGCTATGGACGGAATATGTCACAACAAACGCGCACCCGCCAAAAAGTACATAAGCGACGTGGCATCGTCCTTTGATTTCGATCTGCCTTCCGCTGAGGTTATGTCGTTCGCCGCCGAGCTTGAGAAAGCGCAAGGGCACCGCCTCTCAGGCCGCCTCCTTCAGAAGGCTATCCTGATGAACCTGGCGGGACGTCGTCCCGCTCTCCAGAGACTTCAATCCCAATGCCCGGTCGTTTCCATCAGCGGCGAGAGCGCCGGAGATTGCCGACCGGAATGGAACCCTGGCCCCCCGGGGTTGTTGTGAACCTGCAGCGTTTCGCTGTCAGGAGCGAAATATGCTTTTTTACTCATGGTATCCGGGGATGATGCTGGCGGCTGAAGCGAACAATGTTATCGACATTCGCTTGCGAAAGATCGCAGCCGGGGGCGTGGACGCGTTGACGGAGACGCGTCTCATGGTGAGCGAAAAGGTCGATGCCGCCTTCGATGTGCTGACGATGGCGCTGCGTGGCGAGGGTTTGGCTGAAATCATCGGCTTTTATCGAATGCATGTGGCAGCCAACGCGCAGCGACTGGCGCCGCGCACTCCGACCATGGGCTCACGGAAGTGACTATCCAGGCCAGCTACAATCCGGCTCCGCCGCTCGCCAGGCCGCCTTCTCGCACTTCGGTATATCGATCGCCGGTGCACATGATCAGGCTGACGAGGGAGCGGTCGATTGCGCCTTATGTCTGGACGCATCCGGATGACGACCAGCGGAGGTAGCCGGGCGTTCGCAACCAGGCAGGCGGCCACGGCGCATCGGACATCAGGATTACCAGCCCGCAGGGCGGGTTGAAGCCACCGGTCCGCGCAAGGCGCAGTTCGATGACAGGCTCCTCAGGGACGGGCTTCGACCGTCGCCGAAATCTCCCGCTGGCGATCCCAGCCTCCCACTATCCCCGCGACGATCACAAGGATGACCCCTGCGAAGGCCGCTAAAATCCATTTCATGTCTTTGCGTTCACGAGGCGTCATCTGATTTCCCTGCGCTCGACGGCAATAACCCGGGCGCCTCAAACTGGTTCCGGCGCATTGATCCGCGCTTCATGCGCCGGAGATACCCGTGGGTCTGCTTGACGGAGCGACGGACGCAACCTCGCCGCGCGCGTGCTGCGGATGAAGGGTTTGCCCGAGGCCGATATTGCTGCGGCCATCGGCAACCCGGCGCGGATGCAGCGGCTTATCTTGCAGCATGTCGGCGGCCGGACTGCGGCCCATCACCCCCGCGGTCCCTCCTAGGAACCAACCATTCCTGCAATGCATTGTGGAGGCGACAATGGCGGTCAACAAACCGATCGGGGACAACGCCCGCAAGGGCGCGGTGAAGAAGCGACCCAGCTGAAAAACCCCCTGACCAAGACCGCGACCAAGCGCAACAAGGATGGCGGCCGGTTCATGGCCGTCAAAAAGACCGCCAGGAAGTTCAAGGGTGTCAGACGGGAGAAGTGATGGGCAAGCTCCTCATTATTACCCTCGCGATCGCCCTGGCGAGCCTTATTGGATTTCGCGGTTTTTGTGATTTAATTATAGCGCTGGTATCCGGCTCATCGTTGCCGTCCGCGGCGTTACACGCACATGGCATTCCGGCGCCGCACTGGCAGCCCTTTTCCTGGGTCCCAGGCGGGGCTCGGGTGGTTCTCGCAAACCCAGCCGATGCCGAGGCAGATTTTGCAGTCGGGATTTGTCATACAGACCCTTGAAGGAGCTTTCCCGCAGCAAGCCCTCTGAGGTGACGTCCCGGTATTTAATCCCACTTCACCGGACCCCATGGTTGGGCATCGGCCCATGCCTTTACCTCGTCAACCGACAGGTGTTCACCCGAGCTGACAAACAAGCAGTAGTACAAATATCCATCTATCGTCACAGGGATTGGTCGGCTCTCATCAATCGTGGGCTCGTTATCGGTATCGCGACGATGCAAAACGAGCTTCTTTTTTATAAACCTCAATACGGCGCGGGACGCTGCCGTCATAGTACCAAGTTCCGGTTGCCACGATGTTTTCGCCGGTCATGTTCCAACCCCTCCCTTGCGAAGCCTACCGCCAAGCAGTGAACACTAATCCGAGCATCGACAGAGTAATCTTGCATGTTCGGATGAGCGCCGCGAGTGTCCGAATTAGGACAGCACCAAACAGGCCAAAGGAAACTACGGCAAACTGGCCCGTGTGGGGAACGCACGCCGGATCGGGGTTTGCGCCATTCGCTTTGCGATCTTGCGTCATCACAAGACGTTCGTTCGCGCTTTCTCAAGCTGCCGCAACATCCTCCTTCTCTCCCGTCGCAACGATCCTGAGCGCCCGGTCCGGCAACGGCCGCTGCAGCTTGCCGGCCTCGTCCCAGGGTGCCCGCATCCAGACATCCCGCTCCTCCTCGCTGGTCAGAATGACCGGCATCGCCTTCTCATGCACACGGAATACTTCTGCATTCGCCTCGGTGGTCAGCATGGCAAAAATGTCCACCGTGATCTCGCCTTCCTTGACCTTGCGCACGCTGGTCCAATTGGTCCACAGGCCGGCAAAGCACAGCAGCGGCCGGCTTTCGTCGATCGCGAACCAGACCGGCACCTTCTTGCCGTCGATGGTGTCGTACTCGGCAAACGAATTGAACGGCACCAGGCAGCGGTGTTCCAGGCCGAGCCAGCGTTGCCAGTGCTTGCTTTTGACGTTGCGGATATTGGTGGTGCCGCTGTCCGGCTCCATCCGCAGCAATTGCTTGAAATCGACCGGCTTGCCCAAGGTTTTAAGTTTTTGGGCTTCGAGTTTTTGCGCGCGTGTCCTGGTGGCCTTGAACAGCGCGTCCGACGACGACGGCATGCCCCAGCGCGCCATCACCAGTTCGCGGCCGTCCGCGGCGTTGCGCACGATCGGCGCCGGGTAATCCGGATACACGCCGGGCATCGGTGCAAGGTTACCGACGCGGCTGTTGAGTGCCCCGAACAGCCGGCGGATGGCGTCCTGGTTGGTGGTGATGGAATAGAGATTGCACATTTATTGAATCGTCCTGCACTGAACCGTATTGCGATTGAATCGTCTTGACCAAAGCTTAGCGCGCCGGTCCGTTCCGGCCTCAAATCCTAGTGGGATTGCCGCGGCCGGCAAAGGGCGCTGAAATGCGCCGATGGGCGGAAAATCCAGAGGACGAATCTTCGGCGATCGGTTGATGGGCGCACGAATAAGCGCGCGACACGCCCGCGAACAGGCCACCAGGGCGGCGCAGGAGGCAGACGCCGCCGAATGCCTGTTGTGGTCGGAACAGATGGAAGGTTTCGGCGGACCCGCACAACCTTCGCCGACACTGGCGCAGTGCCTCAACGGCGGTTACGGCTGGCTCGAGGTGATGTGCAAACGCTGCGAGACCCGCGCCAGCCTTCCGCTCGACGCCATCCGCCGCCCCCGCGATACGCCGATCTGGCAACTGGAAAGCGCGTTCCGGTGCCGGTCCTGCGCCACGCCACGCTATCGGGCACCGGTGCACATGATCAGGCTGACGAAGGAGCAGTCGATCGCGCCTTATGTCTGGACGCACCCGGATGACGACGAGCGGAGGTAATGAGAGAATACGAAACTCCCGGCCGATCAAGCTTGAATGGGAAGGCGGCTTCCCGTCGTATTTTACGGACTTGCCTTGGCTGGCCTTTCGTTGCCGGCCACCTGTCCAAGATAGGACGGGGGCGCCCCGGCTTCATCAACGCCCTCAGCGGGCGCAGCGGCGCGATAAATCGCGACAGGTGAACGCAGCAAGGAGCGATAACGGGATTTGACGGCCTCATTGCATGCGCAGGCAGCCTCGCGGAGGCGATCCACATCGACCATCTCTATTTTTCCGCGGGCGTACCGAATCAGACCGGCCTTCTGCAACGCCTGCGCCGCCTCGGTGACGCTGGTGCGCCTGACCCCCAGCATTTCAGCGAGAACCTCGTGGGTAAACCCCAAGCGGTCGCCCTGTGCCAGGTCACGCGCACGCAACAAGGTCCGCAGCAGCTGGGCTTCGACGCGGTGCGCCGCCTTGCATGCCGCAGATTGCTGCGTTTGGAAAAGCAGCGCCTGTTCGTGGCGGGCAATAGTCGCCGCGAGGGCCGGACTGCGCGCAGCGGCGTGTCTTAGCACGGTGATATCGCAGATGAGGGTATTGCCCGCCAATTGGACCATGGCCAGGCACGCCGGCGCCTCGCTCCCAAGCACTGCGTCACCCCCAACAACGCTGTCGTTCCCGAGCATGGCCGTCTCAACGAATTGGCCGGTGGCGAGGCCGATCATGAGCGAGACGACGCAGTCGACCGGGAAGTACGCCACCGCGATCGGTTGGCCGGGTCGGTACAGCACCTGCCTCGCCGCGACATGAACCCGTTTCAGATGCGGCCTAAGGTAAGCGACGTCCGTCGGCGACAGGGACGCAAGGATCGCGTTCGAATTCAAGTACCGCCTCCAAAAACGCTGCAAAATATCTCCGCAAACGCACGACGGGGAAAAAAGTTCGGGTGGCGCGATGGGTCCTTTGCAAATTCTTCATCGGGTCTTTTCGAGGCTTGGACGGCGTCCATCAGGCATCGTTGGCGCCACCCCGTTTTCGAGCAAAGGAACTTACGTTCGCGCATTTCGTTCAGGTTCAAATCGGGAGAATTGTGCGATGGGACTGGCATCTTACGAAATCGTCGGCGGTAGCGGGGAATGGGCCGTTCGCCATGACGGCCGGATCGAGAACGTTTACCAGACCAAGGAATCGGCATTCGAGGCGGCGGTCGCGGCGGCGTCTCTGGCTATGCGGCAGGGACACGAAGTCAGAACTCTCCGTACCGGCGAGCGACACCGCGACCGGAGCGGCCCAGGCGGGGTAGCCCTTTTCGGCGACCGCGGCGCAAGAGTTCTTCGCAATCGTCCCGGAACGGATTTTCAGCCAACTTTTATTCCGGAAGGCACGATCTGATTAACCATCGGTTCGACGTCCTTGCCGCCCCTGAAACCTTTCCCGCCGCGCGCAGTAATCCCCCCATGATCTTTTTGCTCGACCCGACGATCCTGCTGGCGGTGGTCATCGGAGTACTGTTCATCGCCCTCGCCTGACCGACCGGCGGTCACGCTTTTTTCATCCGTGCAAAATTTCCGCGAATTTCCATTTGACCGGTCCGGCGGAGTTTTCATGCAAAGAGTGAATTGCTTCGCTCGAAACCCGCCCACAGAAATGCGTGGCGGGTTTTCGCGTTACATCAAATCGAGTACGTCGGCGGCATTTTCCATCCGCGCGATGGCCCGGTTGGCGAGAAGCAGTTTATTCCGGCGTCCAGCCCGGAAGTCCGTCAGGATGGAATCAAATAACGGCTGATGGAAATCGACCTCATTCGGAATGCGGCCCGTCGCCTTGAAATAGCCGGCGGCGATCTCGTAAGCGCTTTCGACGACGCAAACTTCAATGGAGTTTACAAGCATGGCACTGGTCTCCGAACCGATAATTCGGAAACGAAAGCATTGGTTCCAGAGTCCGGTACCCGACAAAAATTTGACGCTGGACGCTTGCTCTCTCGTTGATAGAATCCATTGGGTAGTCGGATGCGGTAAAATGACAAAGATCGATGAACGGACAAGCGCTAACCTGGACGTCGTGCTGGAGGAAGCCTGCCGAAACCTGCCACACGGCGGTGATCATGAAAGCCGCAAGTATGTCGCGAAAAAACTGATGCAAAGCGCAAAAAAGGGAAACGTGACGCTGGAGGGATTGCGGCCGATCGCGAGCCGGGCGCTTTCCGAATTTTCGAGGCGTCATTCGGCCTAGTCCGGCGCACGCTGCGCAATGTCGCAGCCCGAATTGCCTTTCGGCGGGATCGGCCGCCGGATCCAGAATGCAACAGAACCGGCATGTCAAAGCAGGCAAATCGTCCATCAATCCAGAGCGTCGTGACCGGCTTCGGTAAGCACCGGCATGCCATCCCGGATCTCAACAAGCCGGAGATCGGTCAGCGCGGCCAGATCGACTGCGCTAACGGGCAACAGCATAAAGCGCTTTGCCTTGATATCCCGAAGTACCCAGCGCAAAGCAATGGCCCGTTCGAGATCGAGTTCGGCGAAGGGATTTGGATTATCGGCCATAGCCGGTAAGCGGCAGAGCCGGATATGGTTCCCCCTCGCGCGCAGTGCCAGAAAGACATAACCCGGTTCCTTCTTGTCGCGGCTCGAGCGAGCCTGCATGCTGCAGCCAACCCGGTCGGCTGGAGACCCGTGTTGTCCGTCAAACTGTGCGTCATCGCGCTCGTGCTATCGGCTTTCGCCTGCGGCGCCTACGCCCAGGTGGAAAAAAAGACCGACGACGACAAGCCGGCCGATCCGGACACCGGCGAAAGCACCGTCGAGGAAACCACGCTCGGCCTGCTGCCGAACCCGTGGCAGACGTACGGGATCAAATTCGCCGCCACCTACATCGGCGAGACCATCGGCAATGTATCGGGCGGCCTGAAACAGGGCGCCATCCTGGAAGGCCGGCTCAATCTCGCGGTCGACGCCGACCTGCAGAAGCTCGCTGGATTCGAGCAGCTTACCTTCCACGCCAACATGTTCCAGATCCATGGCGACGGCCTGTCGCGCGACAACCTGCAGAATTTCCTGGTCGTCAGCGGTATCGAGGCGCTGCCGTCCACGCGCCTTTACGAGATGTATTTCGAGAAGAAGTGGGGCGCCAACGCGGTCTCCCTGAAGGCTGGTCAATTGGCCGCCAACTCCGAATTTTTCAACAGCAAATATACCGACGTTTTTACCAACGCTTCGCTGGGGTGGCCGGCGATCACCTCGGTCGATCTTCCGAGTGGCGGACCTTCGCCGCCGCTCGCGGCACTTGGCACGCGCCTGCAGGTCAATCTCGGCGACAGCCTCTCGATCCTGGGCGCGGTGTTCGACGGCGATGCGGCGGGTCCCGGCAGCGGCGACCCCCAGCAGCGCGACCGATACGGCGTCAATTTCCGTATCAACGATCCGCCGCTGCTGATGGGCCAGATTCAGTATTCCTGGAACAACAAGAAGGGCGACCCGAACCTGGCCGGCACCGTCAAGCTCGGCGGCTGGAAGCACTTTGGCGACTTTGCTGAGCAGCGCTTCGCCACGGACGGGGCGTCGCTCGCCGCCGGCGGAACGCCCGCGACACTGGCCGGCGACTTCGGGGTCTGGGCGGTGATCGAGCAAAAACTCTATCGCGTGCCGAAAAGCGACGACCGCGGCATCGGCGTTTTTGCCCGCCTTTCAAGCAGCCCCGCGGACCGCAACCTGATCGATCTTTATGCCGATGGCGGCATCGAATTCATCGGCCTGAAGGACTCGCGCCCCAACGACAAATTCGGCGTCGCGTTTGGCTACGCCCGTGTGTCCTCCGACGCCCGCGCGCTCGACATGGATTTTCAACGCCTGAGCGATCCGAGCTGGCCGTTGCGCCGTTTCGAAGCGCTGGCGACCGCGGTCTATCAATATGAAATTCGCGGCGGCTGGACGCTGCAGCCCAACTTTCAATATGTGATCCATCCAGGCGGCGGCGCCGCCAATCCGCTTGGCCCGAATCCCGGTCGCCTGCTCAAGGACGCGGCTGTGTTCGGGATACGGACGACGCTGAAGTTTTGACGGTGCCGCAGCGCGCCGACGGGAACCCGTTCGATCCCAGCGAGTTGCTGGTTGCAGGGCGAGCGTCACCGGGGATGGGCGATCCGCGAACCGTCATCCCGCTCTTGCTGTTTGGGGGTGACGCCAGGGCGGGGACTGACCGGCATGCGACGGGGTATAGGGCAATCGATGCTCTGGGCAGCCGCATTGGTGCTGCTCACGGCTACTGTTGCGGCGGCCGATGGCCCAAAGTCCAGCCAGCCTTCCGAATTCCTGCTGATCGTCCAGATCGCGCTCCTGATCGCGGTCGGGCGCGGCTTGGGCGAAATCATGCAGCGGATCGGCCAGCCGTCGGTGATCGGCGAACTGCTCGCCGGGCTGCTGCTCGGACCGTCGCTGTTCGGCTGGGTCTGGCCGCAGGCGCATGACGCGATCTTTCCCGCGACCGCCGAGCAGAAGGCCCTGATCGACGGCATCGCCCAGATCGGCATCCTGCTGCTGCTGCTGCTGACCGGAATGGAGACCGACCTGAAGCTGGTCAGGAAAGTCGGCCGGGCGGCGATCGCGATTTCGATCGCGGGAATCGTGGTGCCGTTCCTGTGCGGCTTCGCGCTGGGCGAGTTCCTGCCGGACAGCCTGCTGCCGCATCCGGAGCAGCGCCCGGTCGCCGCGCTGTTTTTAGGCACCGCGCTGTCGATCTCGTCGGTGAAGATCGTCGCCGTGGTGGTGCGCGAAATGGACTTCATGCGGCGCAACGTCGGCCAGATCATCGTGGCCTCCGCCATCATCGACGACACCATCGGATGGATCATCATCGCGGTGATCTTCGGCCTTGCGTCGCACGGCAGCCTCGATGTGTTCTCCGTGGCGCAGGCGGTGCTGGGCACGCTGGTGTTCCTGGCGATCAGCTTCACCATCGGGCGCCGGGCGGTGTTCCAGCTGATCCGCTGGGCCAACGATCATCTGGTCTCCTCCGGCGCGGTGGTTACCGCGATCCTGCTCCTGATGAGCGGCATGGCGCTGATCACCCATCTGATCGGCGTGCATACCGTGCTCGGCGCCTTCGTTGCCGGCGTGCTGGTCGGCGAATCCCCGATCCTGACCCGGCAGATCGACGAACGGCTGCGCGGACTGATCACCAGCCTGTTCATGCCGGTGTTCTTCGGCCTCGCCGGTCTCACCGCCGACCTCACGGTGCTGAAAGATCCGAAGCTGTTGCTGTTGACCGGCGCGCTGGTCCTGATCGGCAGCCTCGGAAAATTCGGCGGCGCCTTCGTCGGCGGCAGCATCGGCGGACTGAGCCGGCGCGAGTCGCTGGCGCTGGCGAGCGGCATGAACGCGCGCGGCTCGACCGAAGTCATCGTCGCCACCATCGGCCTGTCGATGGGCGTGCTGAGCCAGAACCTGTTCTCGATGATCGTGACCATGGCGATCCTGACCACCATGGCGATGCCGCCGATGTTGCGGGCGGCGCTAAAGCGGCTGCCGCTCGGCAAGGAGGAGAAAATCCGGCTGGAGCGCGAAGAGTTCGAGGAGAACGGCTTCGTCGCCAATCTCGAACGGCTGCTGCTCGCGGTGGACGAAAGCACCAACGCCAGATTTGCCGCCCGCATCGCCGGCCTGCTGGCGGGCGGGCGCGGAACGCCGATTACCGTCCTGCATATCGGGGCGCGCGCCAAGCACCAGGAGAGAAAACGCGAGGACGACGAAAGCCACGAAACCGCCATCCGGAATGCGTCGAAGGCGATTGCCTCCTCCGATGACGAAGGCACCCGCGACGTCGAGGTGACCACGCGGGTGCGGGAGGACAGGCCCGGCGATGCCGTCGTCGACGAGGCCAAAAAAGGTTTCGATCTGCTGGTGGTCGGAATGGACAAGGTCACGGGCTCAGGCGACGGCTTCGACAGGAAGATCGAGGATGTAGCCGCGGGCTTTGCCGGACCGCTGGCGATCGTCGCCGCCAAGGGCAATCACCTCAAGGCGCCGGAGCACCACGGTTTCAAAATTCTGGTCCCGGTATCGGGCAGCGGGGTGTCGCGGCGCGGCGCCGAGGTCGCGGTGGCGCTGGCCCGCTCAGGCGCGGCGTCGCTTCATGTCGTGTACGTTTCGACGACGCGGGACAAGGCCAGCCGCCGCGGCGCCAGCGTTTCCCATGTTCAGGAAGAGGCTATCCTGAAGGACATGACGTTGCTGGCAGCGCGTTACCAGGTCGACGCCACCACGGTGTTGCGCGCCCATGCCGCTCCGGAACAGGCGATCCTGCAGCAGATCCGCAGCAGCGGCGCCGATCTCGTGGTCATGGGCGTGGACCGGATCAAGGGCGACACCCTGAACCTCGGCAGCGTCGCCGCCGCCATCTTGAAGACATCCAGGGTTTCCGTGCTGCTGATTTCGGACGGGGAAATCAGACCCAGGGGTGGCTAGCACATGATCTATTCAAGTCGAGCGATATCATGAGGCGAAACAGGCTTTGACCCAAGCTGCCTTTGATTCAAAGGCGTCGTCACGCATCAGCCATCCGTGAACCGGAAAGGACACGTCACCGCGCTTCCGATTCACATGCTCGTGTGCACCGGCCCGCGGTTTCTCAAATGGCCGTGTTGCCGGAATAGCCATCTTCTCCCGGGGTTGGGACGTTGCGACCTCACTTCGCTTCACGACCAGAGAGGAAAAAACCATGAAGAAGATTTGCCTCGCAAGCGCAGCAGCCCTCTTGTTTGCAACCAGCGCCCTCGCCCAGGAAACACCCGGAAACAATCCTGGGACCGGTCCGGGCGAACGCACCATCACCCACACCCGCCGGCACGCGGACCTGCCCCGAACCGAGCTCAACCGCGCACCCGGGGTAACCACCGGCATGGCGCGAAGCCCGCGGCCGACGACAATCGCCCCCGGCCCTGCCGGCGATCCGAACACGACCGAAGGCCTGACCGGCGGTTCCGGCGGCGGAGGTTCAGGAGGAATGTAATGCCTTGAAGGCCAGCGCGGCCTGGGTTGCGCCGGCGAAGCCATGGTGATTGCCGTGCTCACCTGACGGGTGTCGCAACGGCTCGATCGATCCTGCGGACGACGCGTTGCCGCGCGCCGCAACGGCGCGCGCAACGGCGTGGGCGCCAGGGCCTGGCCGAAAAGGCTCACCCGGGCTGCGCCAGCCCATCAAGATCCTTACGCCGCGTTGAACGCCAGTCCGGTGTAACTCGATACTGCCCCGTTCACACCCCGCCCGGCGGAATGTAGCAATAGATTCCACCATTGGCGCCGATGAACAGGACGCCATGTCCGGTCGGGTTTCCCTCGTTGAACTTGATCTTGTGATTGGGAATCACCACACGCTGACCGACATCGCGATGCGGACGATGCCGCGGCTCGTCGGGGCGGTCGTCGGTGATGATGGCGACATACTTGCCATCCTGGACCTCGAATGAATCGGCCCAGTAGGCATCGGCCTCGCCGCAACAGGAAACTGCCGGCGCGTCCGGCATCATCAGGTTCCGGTACCACGTTACGATTTCCCGATCGGTCGCCTCCCACTGCCCGAGATCGCGGGCGTTCGCTACGCCAATCAAGCAACCAACTGCTACACCAAGGACAATGCGCTTCATTTCCGCACTCCAAAGTTTCCCAGCCTGATTACTTAAAGCAATGTTCGTGCCGAAATCTCCTCGGTATGCTACGTATTGTGGTCGAATACTGATTCGACCCCACGGATAGGGCTTGCGGGCGCGCATACCCGCTTGCGCCGATGGCTGGGCTTTGCGCCAAAATATCGTGACAAGGTGAGCGACAACTACACCGGCGGGGTGAGCGGTCGTGGCTCCGGCGAGGCAATGCTCATGAAGGAAGCTTCACCGTTCCACCTGGACGTCACGCGTTTCTCTCGGTGGTCCCTTCGATCACCTGGATCCTTGCTGCCCACTGCCGTCCAAGATCTGTAAGCTCCACATACCCTCCAAGATCGAACTTCGTATCGTCCTTCATCTCGGCAATCCTCCGGTCCGCCTTTCGGATAGTCCGATCGAAGCGAGTCGACGGAGTTCGGTTCGCACCGCATGACTTCCGCTGTAACCGCCCGTTGCCCGTGCAAACAGATTCCTGATGTGCTTTACTTCGTTCTGCGGCAGCAACAGCGGCAAGATCAGCGCCATATCGGCCAGTCTCTCTTCTTGATTGTCCTGCCTGTCGCGTATTTTCTCGATCATTTCGAGTTTCAGCTGGCCCATGCTGAAAGTCTTGACCTGTTTAAACAACAAGAGGCCTCCAGCCGCCGCCAGATAGAGCAGGGTCTTCTGGTTCAGCCCTTGCGTGACATTGATGGCGGCGGGACTGAGTATCCGAAGCAAAGCCCCTATTGAAGCGATCACCGCGAGGACGACCAGCCCCCACTGAGTCACGACCTCAAAAGAACCGGTGCTTTCGTCCTTACTCTCGCGGGTCTTGGTGGCTGCTACCATCGTCACCTCCCGACAACGAAAATGATTGGATGACATTTCCCGAGCTGACACCCGGATCGCCGCCAATTTAGTTGCGTGCCGAACTACCGCTGCCCGCCCATGGCTCGCATTTGGCCGATTGTATCGTTTGCGCGTTGCGTCGAACCCGCCCGCAAGGTGTCCGCCTGTCCTCGCAGATCAGGATTCGGTGACGGACAAACACGGGTATTCGGATGAGAGTTCAAATACCGAATTTCTGCTTCCGGGTCAGGTTTCTGCGGGAACCTGACGCAGTTCCTGCCGGGATCATATTGCTGGGCCTGAACCTGGATCGGCGCAACCAGCGTAGCGATCGCAAAGCTTAGAAATGCAAGACGTTTCATCGCAAAGCTCCTTCGACTTGCTCGTTACGAGACTGCTCTGAAATCGAAGCGACCCTATCTATAATCCCAAGCGCACGCAGGCCTTGTGAGGTACGCCACACGGTATGGGTCATTGGCCGGCGCTTAAAGCCCGTCGACCATTCGGCGCCGCAACGCCAGTCTCCTGGCTGCCCCGTTGCGGACCCTGACCACCGCGAGTGTGGATAATTCCGCTTTTGCTTGCGCGCCATACGCGAATGAAATCGTTATGCTACGTACTGTGGACGAGCTGGCCGCCGATGGTTTTTTTGCGCGGAAATACAAAGCGGCTTGCGAAAGCCGACGCCGGGACTCTGTCAAACCGCTGTGTCGCCCGTCCTTAGCCGGGTCGAGATGACTACCTTCTGCGCGCGACCGCCACGCCGAGCAGAAAGGCGACCAGCAGCGAGCCCAGCGGGGCTTCCCGTACAACATTGGCCAGAATACTGAGTGGCATGCCCGGTTTGCGCGCCTCGTCATAGGCGGCTCCCGCCGTTTCGGTCGCCTTTCTGACGCTCTCGGACACCTTCTCGCCGATGGTCGGTTGGTCGGCCTCGTCCGATCCCACATAGAACGGCGGAGCAATGGTCTCGTCTTTCATGATCGTTCTCCTCGAAAGGGCGCTTCAACGGTCCAATCGATCAACGATGGAATCGTTCCCGGGCAAGCTGATCGAAGGCGCTATCGGATCACCCGGATCACGCCTCGGGGCAGGCTTTTCCAGGATCCTGCCCAGCCGCCAGAACCCGATCTTCCGACTGAGTTTCCCGTTGGAGAAAACATGGACTTGAGACGTGCATCGCGACCCGACCGCTCGTAGAATCCCAAGATTCGAACTGCAACGGAGCGTCAGGGACCATGAAGCTCACGCTTGGAATTCTGATCATCGGCTCGTTGCATTGGAGCACTGAGCCGCATCGCGCTTCATGGCGCGACAGGCACCTTCGGAAAGACCCGGACGTAGCCGTGAAGGCACCGATACGCTACGGGAGGTTCTCGTCGAGCAGGCGCAGCTACACGATGGTGTTTGATCGCGGCTGCGAGATGGGACGAGCACGAATCTTCGAGTCCAGCTCAACTGTCTCTGATATTGGGGAACTTGTTCGAGAGGCGCAGGCTCTTTGGTTGGCCGAAAGTCCCGACGGGACGGCGCGACAGCCGACGGAAACGCTGTCAGCCGGATGGGGATGCGTTACAGTACTGGCCAACGGGCAGAGCAATGTACCACAGGGCCTGCTCGACCAATGGGCCGACCGCGTTTCGCAGGAGCGGTTCGGCAATGCCGGCCGGCGCAGCTACGATCACCGGCGCTACAGCATACGGGGCGTCTCCGCCATCACCGACCGCGGAGGCCTCGCGATCGATTGGCCGAACCGTGCCGACACAGGCCAGCCACTTGCTGGTTTTGACCTTGTTCTCGTGACGGCCACGCAGCCAACGCCATATGGTGATACAGGCGACTTCGCACCCGTGAATATCATCGCGGGGGCCTGGAACGAAGCAAAAGACGCGACTTACTTCCGCTCCAACCGCGCCAACGGATTTTACACGTTTCAGGACGGAGCAATTGAGACGCTATTGCGCGTTTGAGCCGGTGACGTCTGCTTTGTGTTTTCAGCCCAGGCGCATCAACGCCTGGAAAACATCCGCGAAGAACTGCCCACCCATCATCGAACTGGCCACCGAAAACGCCTTTGCGGCCAGCGCCGCCGGCAGCAGCGCCGCGGCGAGCATCGCCGGCACAATCGCCGGATAGCTGTCCGGCCGGACGATTTCGATCGGCGTGCCGATCCCGTGCTTGGAGCGCAAGGCCTCCGCGGCGACGAGGCCGCTGACCACGGCGCCTTCGACGGTGACGACATCGACGAAGGTCTGGCAGAAATCGCCGGCCAGGAACAGGTTGGGAATGCCGCAGGTCGCCGTCGGCCGATAATCCCAGCTGCCGACCTGGTTGACGAACAACTCCTCGCCGACATTGGTCTGGATATGGCAGCGGTCCTTGTCGACGTCCTCGATCCTGAAATCGAGGAAGCGCTGCAATTCCTTGAGCACGAGATCCAGAATGACCTCGTTGGGATAATCGGCAATCAGGTCGGCATTCGAAGAAATGACGTTGAGAACCGTGTTGCCCTTGAGCCGGTCGCTCCAGACGTGGGCGTAATCGAGAAAGCTGAGTGTGTAGTTGGAATCCTTCAGCACCGTGATGCTGCCGTTCAGCCCCGGGATTTCCTTCTTGAAATAGAGATCGAGCGAAATCATCGGCTCCGATCGCAACAGCCGGACGGTTTCCAGCTTGGGTGACAGCGCGGCGACCTCGGGGCTGACCAGGCGGCCGAGCGCGCCCGGCGGCACGGTCAGCAGGAGATCGCCGGCAACCTTGACCTTGTGCAGTTTGGTGGCCTTGACCTCGACACCGCGCTCGGTGGTCGGGTTGGACGGCGTGGTGCCGATGGTCAGTTCCCGCACCTCGCCACCGGCGAGATGAAGCTGTTCGACCCGGGTCCGCTTCTCCAGGACGAACGTGCGGCCAAGCTTCTCGGCACGCGCCTTGAGGTGGCGCTCCCATGGTTCGAAAATGGCGTCGTTGGTATTCTGGTTCAAAAGCCACAACGACGGCACCGGGTGGCGATAGCCGTATTTGATCAGGCTCTGATAGCTTCGCGCCGACGAAAGATAGCTCGGCGACGCGAAGGCTTCCGCCAGCGTGCGCGATGCCGAGGCGATGGCGGCCTCGGTAGAGTAGGCCCGGCTGCGAAAGAAATTGGCGACCGACGTCTGCTCCAGCACCGGCCCCGACATCGCCTGGGGGCCGATCAGGTCCAGCAGCGCATAGGCCGAGATGAACTGGTCGGCCGGCGGCGCGACGCCGCTGAACATGTTGGTCAGGATGGTCGCGGGCGATCCGGCGTTGGTGAGACCGGCCCGCGTCCGCTTGTCGCCGGGGTTGCGGTAGCCGATCACGGGGCTCGCCACAAACTTGCCGAGCGCATCGATCTCGCGCATCAGCTGCCAGAAATTATTGTACCAATTCAGGTACATATGGTAGCAGTGTTCGTGCGGATCGCCCTTGCCCTGTTCGCGGTGGGCGCCGAGCTTGCCGCCCAGAAAGTCGTTCTGCTCATATAAAGTGACGTTGAAGCCCTGCTCCATCAGCCGGGTGGCTGCGGACATGCCGGCGAGACCCGAGCCAACGATCGTCACTTCAGGGGTTGTTACTTCCGGCATCTTGCCCTCGCCTCTTGCCCGATCAACCTTGCGCTTGATCAACATTGCCCCTGATATCACCTAAGATTGTGTCTCGTCGGTGCCGGCAAAGCAATGGATTCCCGTGGTGCGGCGGGCAAATTATCGCGCATGAAGTGCTGTTTTTGCAATGTGACCAATTGCGCGACAGCCGCGCGCGCGGTTCGGGACCGAACTAAGGTGCAGAACGGCAGGGCCGAAGTGCCGGTTGCCTTCGCCCGCCGCCCATGCCACCAATCGCGGAAGTAGAACTTGACTGACCAGCGCGACGCACGGGTTGGATGACAATGTCAGACGCAGAAGCAACGTTTCGTCCCGGAGCCGGCCGGCCCGGGCAAGACCGGGTTGCTGGCTTTTTCCTGGCCATGCGTGACGCGTGGCTGGCGGCTGCCCGGGAAAACCCCGCCGCGCCGCACCTGCCCGGCGCCGACCCGGGGGCGGTATCTCCCGCGGCCGCTCTGTTCGGACCGATGATCGGTGTGCTTGGCGCGATGGCCGATTTCGCCGCCGCCAGTCGCCAGCGTTTTGACCAGCCCGGCCCCGGCGCTGCGGCCCATCCGTCGCCGCCCGGACCGAACGAAGCCGCCGCCGCCGACCTGCTGCTGCCGATCGGCCATGCCATGATGATCGCGGCGAACAGTTCGTTCAGTTATTGGCTGGGGCTGGCGCAAATATTCGAAAGCCATCAGGCCAAGCTGGCCCAGGTGGCTGGCTTTGGGGTGGCCGGCCTGGACCCGGCCGGCGCCGCTGCGGCAGGATCGGAAGGTCTCGTTGCGGCGGATGAACTGCGCGCCCTGCTCCGCGAGGTCGGGGATCTCGCCAGCCGTGAGGCCCGCCTGTTGCAGAACGAATTGGCCGCGCTGGACGAAAGCCTGGCGCAGTCCTTGCAACCTTCCGGCGACTACCGCCGCCGCTGGCGCGGCAAGACCTAGGGCGGCGCGTTCATGGATCAATCGACGCAATCGGTCATATCCGGACTTGGCTTCGAGAAAGAGATGACGCAGTTGCGCGAGCGCATCGCGCGCTGGGTCGACCACTGCGACGCGGAACTGCGCGAAGCGCTGGAATGGCAGTTCCTGACCGGCTCGAAATACTTTCGTCCGCTGACGATCTTCTCCTGCTACCGGGCGATGCGCGACGGACCGATCCCCGAGCAGATCATGCAATCCGCGCTGGTGATCGAACTGTTTCACAATGTTTCCTTGATCATCGACGACATCGTCGACCGTTCGCCGACCCGGCGCGGCCGGGCGACCATGCACACCAGATTCGGCGAGCTGTCGGCGCTGATGGCTTCGGGTTACATCGTCGCCGAAGGCTATCTGCAACTGAAGGACGACCTGGCGGGCATCGCGCTGTTTTCCGAACTGCTGAAGCGGCTGGGGGTGGCCGAGTGCCTGCAGTGGCGGCTGCGTCGCCAGCCGCTCGGCGTCGAGGACTGGCGCAAGATCGCCGGCGAGGACACCGGCTCGATGTTCGAGGTCTGCGCCTGTCTCGGCGATCGCTCGGGGACGCTGCGCACCTTCGGCGGCCGGCTGGGCCTGCTCTACCACGGGTGCGACGACGTCGGCGATGTGAAGGGACTGGCCGCGCTGGGCGGCGGCGGCGAGGAAGACCTGCGCGACGGTATCCTTACGCTGCCGGCGGCGCTGGCGATCCGCGATCCGGCGGCGGCCCGGATATTTTGCGATCCCGAGGGCGGCGATCTCGCCGAGCTCGGCCGGCACTTCGTCGCCCAGCTACCGGAGGCCGAGGCCTACCTCGACAAGATTGCCGAAGAAGGCCGAACCGAGGCGCGGTCGTTCGCCCTCAACCCCGAGCCCCTGATCGCGCTGGTCGAGAAGACCCGGCAGCTGAGCCGCTACTAGAGCGGGAAGTTTTTGCGTCGAATTATCATCTGATCTTCCATTCTTCCTTATTTTTCGAGCGGGAACTCCGCGACCTTTCCTACCCTCCCCTGGAGGGGGCCGATCGGGCTTGCTCGATCGTGGGTCGGCGTGTAGCGCCGCGGTGGGGCGAACAGCGCAGGACCGCATGGATTAGGTCGCGGATAAACAATCACCCCACCCCGTCCCGAATCGCGCTTTGCGCGACGCGAGCCGACCCTCCCCCTCCAGGGGAAGGTAAGTTTACGCTCATGCAAAAACCGGCATTAACCCTCGCCATCACGATCTTGCCGGATTTTTTGTTGTACAGCGGTGGATGCAGTAACTAAACAAAGACTCCTGGACCCCGGGCAGGCAGGTGCGCCGGAGTGCGGGTTGGGGACATGCAATCTCATGGAAGGTCTCGACGTCGGCGCATGGCTTGAAGAACTCGGGCTTGGCCAGTACCGGGCCCTGTTCGCCGATCAGGCGATCGACAGCGATGTGCTGCCCGAACTGACCGAAGAAGATCTGGTACGGCTCAAGCTACCGCTGGGGCACCGCAAGAAGCTGCTGCGGGCCATCGACGAACTGCTCGATCGCGACCGGACCAGCAGCGAAGAGCAGGCGCCGATCCAGCTGGTGCGAACGCGGCCGGATGCGGTGCGGCGGCAGTTGACCGTGCTGATCTGCGACATGGTCGAGTCGACGGCGCTGGCCGCCAAGCTGGACCCGGAAGAGCTCCGCAAGGTCATGGGGGTCTACCTCGATGCCTGCGCCAATGCCGTGACCTCGCTTGGCGGTTTCGTTGCGCGATACACCGGTGACGGCATCGTCGCCTATTTCGGCTATCCGGCCGCGCTGGAAGACGCCGCCGAACGCGCGGTGCGCGCCGGCCTGGAAATCGGCCGGGCGGTACCCAATCTGGCCCTGCTGCCCGATGTCACGTTGCACGTGCGAACCGGGATCGCGACCGGGCTTGTCGTCGTCGGCGACTTGCTGGGCGAAGGCGCGGCCCGGGAGGAATCCGTCGTCGGCGAAACCCCGGTGCTGGCGTCACGGCTGCAGGCGCTGGCGCCGTCCGACGGGGTCGCGATCGCCGGCAGCACACGCCGGCTGATCGAGGGCATGTTCGAGCTCGAATTCCTCGGCATGTGCGACCTGAAAGGTCTGCCGGGTGAAAGACCGGTGTGGCAGGTGCTGCGCGAGGCCGCATCCGAGAGCCGCTTCGATGCGACCCACCAGGACGATCTTGCCGAAGTGGTCGGCCGCGAGAGCGAGCTTGCGCTGTTGCTCAGCCGATGGCGAACCGCCTGCGAGGGCGAGTGGCAGCTGGTGCTGCTGGCCGGCGAAGCCGGCATCGGCAAGTCGCGGATGTGCATGGCGCTGGCGAGCCGGATCGCGGCGGAGGAACGTTTCATCATCCGTCTGCAGTGCTCGCCGTTTCATATCCACAGCGCGCTGCATCCGATCATCACCAGCTTCGAGCGCAAGGCCGGCCTCACTCTGGCGATGAGCCCGGAAGAGAAACTCCAGCGCATCAGCGCCGAGGTCCAGAGATCCGGTAATGTGCCGCCCGAAACCATTGCGCTCTTTGCCGTGCTGCTGTCGATACCGATCGACGACGCCTTGCCGCGGCACGAAGTGCCGCCGGAGCAGATCAAGAACCTGACGCTCGACGCCCTCGACGACTGGGTCGTGAACCTGTCACGGCAGAAGCCGGTGTTGTTGATCCTGGAGGACGCGCACTGGATCGATCCGACCACGGTGGAGGCGATCACCCGCAGCCTGGGCCGGCGCAGCAGTGCCCGGATCCTGACGATCATCACGCACCGGCCGGACTTCAGCCCGCCGTGGACCGGCCGCAGCCAGGTCGCCTCGCTCAGCCTCAACCGGCTGAGCCGGCGGCAGTCCTACGAACTGGTCAGGCAGGTGGCGCGAAAGAATCTGCCCGAAGCCCTGGTCGAGCAGATCGTTGCCAAGACCGACGGCATGCCGCTGTTCATCGAGGAACTGACCAAGGTCATCGTCGACACCGGCCCTTTCGAGGCGAGCGGCAGGCCCTTCGAGGACCGGCGCGGATCCGGCGAGGCGATCATCCCGGTCACGCTGCAGGATTCGCTGCTTGCGCGTATCGACCGGCTGACCGAAAGCAAGGTGGTCGCCCAGATCGGGGCGGCCATCGGGCGGGAGTTCTCGTTCGAGTTGCTGGCCGCGGTGGTGCAGTCCAAGCCCAAGGAACTCGAAGCCGCCCTGGACCTGCTCGAGGCGGCCGACCTGATCACCGCACGCGGCAGCCCGCCGCAGGTGACCTATACGTTCAGGCATGCCCTGGTGCAGGAGGCGACCTATTCGACGCTCCTGATCAGCCGCCGCCAGACGCTGCACAAGCGCATCGCCGAGACGCTGCAGAGCGAGTTTGCCCAGATGGCGCAGGTGCAGCCGGAATTGCTGGCGCATCACTTCACCGAAGCGGGTCTCGCCGCGCAGGCGCTCGACTGGTGGGAGCGCGCCGCCTTGCGTTCGGCGGCCCGTTCCAACAACGTCGAAGCGGTGGGCCAGTTCAACCGGGCGCTGGCGCTGCTGGCGCAAATGACGCCGGATGCATCGGTTCAACTGCGGGAATTCGAACTGCGGATCGCCCTGATCGAGCCGCTGTATGCCACCCACGGCTATTCGGGGACCGAGGTCGAACGAAACTACGCCCGCCTGCTCGAACTCGGCCAGGACCTCGGCGAAACCCGGCAGTTGCTGCGCATCCTGTGGGGCCGGGCCGGCGGCGTGGTGGTGCGCTGCGATTTTCCGCGCGCCAACGAGCATCTCGGCATCTTCCTCGAACTGGCGCGACAGAGCGGGGACCCGACATCGGTGGCGCAGGGAGTGCGGATCACCGCCATGATCGCAACCGCGACCGGTGAACTCACTGTGGCGCGCGACCGGTTCCTGGAAGTGATCGAGACCTTCGAACGCGAAGGCACGGCGGCGGTGCTCGGCGACTATCTGACAATTCCACGTCCGATGACGCTGGCGCAATATGCGTTTGCCGCGCAGCAACTCGGCCTGCTGGGCGAGGCGGAGGAACTGTGCGCGCGCAGCATGCGCGAAACAAGGGAGAGCGGGCATCACCTGACCAGCTGCTTTGCCATGTCGGTTTGCGCCATGGAAGCCATGGTGGCGCAGGATTCCGCCACGGTCTTCTCAATTACCGAAGAGCTGGTCGAGATCGTCAACCACCATCACGTCTTCTACTGGGAATGCTTCACCGAGGCACTGCTGGGCTGGGCTTTGGCCAGAACCGGGGCGGTGGAAGAGGGCCTGGCACGGCTGCAGCGCAGCTGGGAAATCCGCGACAGAATGCAAACCAGGATCTGGGGTCCGTTCTTCCGGATCGCCGAAGCCGAAATCCTGGTGCTGAACAACCGAAGCGATGAGGCCATCGTCCTGCTGGATCAGGCGGCGGCGGAGGCCGACGCGACCGGGCAGCACTACAGCGAGGCGGAAGGATTTCGCGTCCGCGCCTGCGCCAGACTGGCCCAATCCGCCCCGCTTGCCGAGGTGGAAGCACTGTTCCAGCGCGGACTGGCCACGGCGCAACGGCAGAGTGCGCGGCTGTTCGAACTGCGCACCGCGACCAGCCTGGCGCAGCTCTGGCGCGATGCCGGACGCGTCGACGAGGCGCGCGCGCTGCTGGCGCCGCTCTACGGCTGGTTCACCAGCGGCCACGACACCGTGGACCTGGTCCAGGCCCGCGCGGTGCTGGATAGTTTGAGGTGATGGCGGTGTGCGGCGCGGCCGAAAGTAGCCGCAGGATAGGTTGAGCCCTTCGCGAAACCCATCACTCGCGGACCCATGATTGATGGGTTTCGCGTCCGCTCAACCCATCCTACGGCCGCGGCGCCCGTTCTTCGACCACGTCGGCCATTTCATCCATGTCGCCGCCTTCGCGCAGGCCGGCAACAACCATCCGGCGATCGGCTTCGGGACGGTTCTGGCTGACCTTCCATTTGCCTTCGATCCGCGCAATTGGAATCTCGATGCCGGTGATGCCGCGGATCTGGGCTGCGACAAAGTCGGCCGGGGCGTCGGCAACCTGCCATGGCTCGGTGCGCGTGCGCTCCTGGGCGCGGGTCAGCTCGTTGATCTGGACGTGAAGCCACTCGGCATCGTCGATCACCTGCGGTGTTCCCCAGGCCTGGACCACGACATAATTCCAGGTCGGCACCACCTTGCCGTGCTCGCGTTTCGAGGCGTACCAGGACGGCGTGATGTAGGCTTCCGGACCCTGGAAGATCACCAGCGCCTCGCCGCCCTCGCGCAAGGCGGCGAGTTGATCGTTGGCCCTGGCCATGTGCGCCCGCAGCACGCCCCTGTCGCCACGCTTCGCATCAAGCGTAAACGGAATGAGATTGGCATTGAGTCCATCGGTGCCTTGGGTGACCAGGGTGGCCAGGCGATGGGACTCTATCAGCGCGTGCAGAACGTCGAGGCGATCTTCGCGGAACGCCGGCGGTCGATACATGAAACTCTCCTGTTTGCTGCCTCTATAGCATCAAACAGGCCGGCTGCGGCCAGCCGAGACATTCCGTGGCGGGCCAGGCCGGCACCCGCGGCAGCTGCTGCGCAGCCTCCGTTGCGCGGCTCTTTCCGGCTCGCGCGGCCGCTTGCGCCCGCAACTACGATTCCAAGGAGTGTAGCTGGGCGCAGCGATGGTTGCGGCCTGCACCCCGCCCCGTCGCCGGGATGACGCCGTCTTGCGTAGTGTTTTTGAGCCAGAGTCCGGCAGCGGACAGACGCCGCAAACCGATTTCCGATAGGCTGGATTGCTGGCGCTGCCGGGGCCAGGGGATGAACGAGTATCGCGAATATCGCCTGTATCGGATCGACGGGGATGGTCACATCTCTGCGCCGCCGCACGGTTTCACGTCCGCTGATGATGCCACCGCCATCAAAACCGCCAGCCAGATGATCAACGGTCATGACCTCGAACTCTGGCAGCAGTCACGGCTGGTGGCGCGGCTGCCGGCGCACAAGGCATGATCGCGCCGCGGATCGTTCCGCGGCTTCATCCATCAACCGACGCCATGGCTACCAGCGACGGTTGTCCCAGCCGTTGTTCTGCCAGCCGCCGCTCTGCCAGCCGTAGCCCGGCGCACGGCCGTTTCGCACCTGACCGTAAGCGAGGGCGGGGTTGCGGATGCAATCGCCGCCCTGGCCGCTGACGGTCATTTGGCATTGCCCCAAGGTCGAAAAATCGCATTGCGGATTGAAGTCGTTCAAGGCGGTTCTGGCGCACCAGGCATACTCACGGGCCTCGCTCGGGCCCGCGCCCGCAACCAGAATCGCGGCGGTGACGAACAAAATCTTGCGCATGGAAAATTTCCTTTCGACGACGTTGATATCATTCGATTGCCGCAGCATCGGATCAATCGGAAGCGGTCCGATCGGTGCGGTCGGAGCCGGATTTGCGGCACCAGGCATCGGCAAGCCCCGATGCCGCTTCAACCCATTTGCAGGACCCGGGTTCCGGGCGTCAATCGTCGATCGGCGGGTTTTCAGACGTCCTGTTGCGTCTTGCCGTTGCGCCGCCGGCCGTCGCGCTCAGTTTTCGAGGCATCTGAGCAGGAACGCGGTTCTTTCCCGGGGCAGGACCTTCTCTTCCTGGGCTCTCTTGCCACACTCCTGCTGCTTGAGCTGCTCGGCGCGGCGGGTTTCGGCGGCGGCGCGAAACTCCGGCGCCACGGTGGTCGGATCGACCAGCCGCTCGGCACGAACGGCATCGATCCGCAGCAGGCAAATCGCAGACAAGGAAACAACCAAGATCAATTTCATGACGCACCATTCAAGATGATAAAAATCGCATTTTGCCAAGTTATCGCTTGATAAGCAATTACCGGAAGCGGCCGCTCCCGACCGACGTCTCCAAACCGGTTGGAGGGGACGGTCCGGGATCAGCTTGCCCGGGACCAGCCGTACTGCCAGTATGGTGCGACAAAGTTGGCTGGCGAGTGGCGGGGCTCACAGATCGCGGCCTCCCGGTTCGGCGTTTCGCGTCGAGCCCTTGAGTGCCTCCCTGGGGTTTTTCGAGGTCATGATGTCGATCGCACGGCTGGTTCGACGCTGTCTTCCCCCGTTCGCGCTGCCGCTTGTCGTGCTGGTCTCCATCCCGCAACCGGCGGCCGCCCAGGCAACGCAGGAGGTGCGGTCGCTGCAGCACCGGCTGACCGATGCGAAGTGCTATGCCGGCCCGCTCGACGGGGTGATGACCCCAGCGGTGACCGACGCCACCAGGCAATGTCCCGACACCGCGCCGGCGCTGACCATCGAAACCGGGATGCATCTGTCGTCGATCAGGCGGATCGGTGTCGACCGGAACTGCCGCCTGGCGGTGACCGGATCCGACGACAAGACCGTGCGGCTATGGTCGCTGCCGGACGGCAAATTGCAACGAACGCTGCGGATACCGATCGGCGGCGGCGATTACGGCAAGGTTTTCGCGGTGGCGATGTCGCCGGACGGCAAGACCATCGCGGCCGGCGGCTATGATGCCTATTACCAGCGCAAGCACACCGTCGGCGTCTATCTGTTCGACGCGGCGACCGGGGCGTTGACGGCACGGCTGGGCGGCTTTGATGGCCTCCCCAATCATCTGGCCTTTTCACCCGACGGCCGCACCCTCGCTGCGACCATTTCCGGCGGCCATGGGCCGCGGGTGCTGGACCTCAAAAGCGGCGCCGAAATTGCCGCCGACAGCGACTTCGCCGACTACAGCTATGGTGCCGCGTTCGGCCCGGATGGACGGCTGTTTACCACCTCCTTTGACGGCTACCTGCGCAGCTATGATCGAAGCTTCAAGCTCTTGCGGAAGATCAGGACCACGGCGGGCAAGGAACCCTTTGGCGTCGCGGTGGACGAAGCCGGCGAAAACATTGCGGTCGGCTTCAATGATTCCGCGGCGGTCGAGGTTTACCGCACCTCCGATCTTGGGCTGGCTTACGCGGCCGACAGCGGCGGCCTCGTCGGTGGCAGCCTTTCGTCCGTGGCCTGGTCGAGAACCGGAGGCCGGCTGATTGCCGGGGGCACGCACGGCCGGCCCTCCAGCTATCCGATTGTGGTTTGGGAAAACGGCGGGCGTGGCAAGCGCAGCGAATCCGAACTCGCTCACAACACCGTCATGGCCCTGGCGTCCTGCGGCGAGGGGTTTGTCGCCGCGACGTACGACCCGGTGTGGGCGCGGCTCGATGCCAATGGGCGCGTCGTACAGAGCAAAGCCGGCGTGACGGTGGACATGCGTGGCAAGCGTGGCGCAGGGCTCCGGGTGTCGCGCGATGGCGAGCAGGTACGGTTTGGGATGGAACCTGGCTTCGGCGAGCCGGTGCTGTTCGACCTTGCGAAAGCCACGCTGACGGACAACCCGCAAGGCGGCGCCTTGACGACGCCAAAGGTCGACGGCCTCGCCGTGACCGATTGGGAGGACAACCTGCATCCGAAGCTCGGCGGTACATCGCTCACCGTTCTGGACTACGAAATAACCCATTCCCTGGCGGTCACGCCGGATGCCTCGGGGTTCGTGCTGGGTACCGCATGGAATCTGCGGGCGTTCGACCGCAGCGGCAAACAGCTATGGCAAAAGCCGGGACCCGGCGCCGCCTGGGGTGTCAATGTCACGGGCGACGGCCGGCTCGTGGTCGCGGCCTACGGCGACGGCACCATTCGCTGGCACCGGATCAGCGACGGCCAGGAGTTGCTGGCGCTGTTCGTCGACAAGGACGACAAGCGCTGGGTGGCGTGGACGCCGTCGGGATATTACCAGGCCTCGCCCGGCGGCGAAGACCTGTTCGGCTGGCACGTCAACCGCGGCTGGGACCAGGCCGCGGATTTCTTTCCGGCCTCGCGCTTCCGCGACCGCTTCAGCCGACCCGACATCGTCCAGCGGGTTTTGGTCACGCTGGATGAAACCAGGGCGATCGAACAGACCAACCGGGAGGCCAATATCCGCACCGACAGCTCATCGGTGGCAAGCAAGCTTGCCGCCGGTGGTACGGATCCTGTCACCGGTCACCGGTAGCACGGTGAACGGCAACGAGGTCACCATCGAGTACGAACTGCGCTCGCCCTCGGGACTGCCGATCGACGCCATCGAAGTCCAGATCGATGGCCGCCCGACCCGGGGATTCCAGCGGGTGGATTTTGCGCTGGACGGCGCGCGGGTCGAGCGCCGCGTGGTCAGCATTCCACCGAAGGACGTTCAGATCGGCCTCGTGGCGCGCTCCGGAGCGCTGGCCAGCGACGTGGCGAGCGTGCAGCTGAAATGGGCCGGGTCGAAAGCGGCGGGTGGCGACGATCTGCTCAAGCCGAAGCTCTACGGGCTGCTGGTCGGGATCTCGACCTACAAGGATCCCGCCATCAACCTGAAGTACGCCGCCAAGGACGCCAAAGATTTCGCCGATGCGCTCCGGGCGCAGCAAGGCGGCCTGTACCGCGAGGTGGAGCTGAAGGTGCTGACCGATGGCGAAGCCACCACATCGGAGATCAAGAAGGCGCTGACCTGGCTCGAGCGTTCGGTGACCAGCCGCGACGTCGGCGTGGTGTTCCTCGCCGGGCACGGCGTCACCGATACGAAAAACCGCTATTATTATTTGACCGCCGACAGCGACTACAAGGCGCCGGAAGACAGCGCGCTCGAAGGGGTGATCCTGAAGGACCGCACCCGCTCGATCGCCGGCAAGGTGCTGGTGTTTCTCGACACTTGCCACGCCGGCCAGGCGATGGTGACGGCGACCCGCGGCGCCAGCGACATCAATGCCGTGGTCAGCGAGCTGTCGAGCACCGAGAACGGCGTCGTCACCTACGCTTCCTCGACCGGCCGGCAGTTGTCGCAGGAAAACGACAGCTGGCACAACGGCGCCTTCACCAAGGCGCTGATCGAGGGACTGCCCGCGGCCGGCCGCAAGGGCAAGGCCGACATCACTAACAAGGGCGTCATCACCACCGCGACGCTCGATTTCTGGCTGTCCGAGCGGGTCAAGGAGCTGACCGGCGGATCGCAAAGCCCGGTCATGAGCCGGCCGCAGACCATTCCGGACTTTCCGCTGTTCGCGGCGGCGAGATGAGGCGCCGCGAGACGGCCGATGCACCGAACCGCTGACGCAGCAGCCGTGCTGGCCCCGACCAGCAAATTGCGGGTCGGGATCTATCCCGGAAGCCCGTTGTCCATGCTGGCGGACCGTGCGACCGGAGAGGTTCGCGGCCTCGGCGTCGATCTCGGCCGGGAATTCGCCAACCGGCTCGGCGTTGCGTTCGAGATGGTCCGGTATCCGCGCATCGCCGCGGTGCTTGCGGCGATGAAGGCCGCCGATGTCGATTTCACCTTGAGCAATGCCACGCCGGCGCGGGCCGCCGACGTCGCCTTCAGCCCGACGCTGCTGTCGCTCGAACTGGGATACCTGGTGCCGGCAACGTCTTTGATTCACGCCATCGCGGATCTCGACCGGCCGGGTGTCGCGGTCGGCGTCGCGCAGGGCTCGACCTCGGAGCGCACGCTGCCAATGCGGCTCGGCCACGCCCGCGTCGTGACGGCGGCGGACCTGCCGCACGCCATCGACCTGTTGACGCGGCGCGAACTCGACGCCTTCGCGACCAACAAGCCGATCCTGTTCGAGATGTCCGACAGCCTGCCGGGGGCACGGGTGCTGGACGGGCGCTGGGGCGAGGAGCACATCGCCATCGCCATTCCCAAAGGCCGCGACCAGGCGATGGATTATCTCTGTAAATTCGTCGACGACGTGAAGGCCGATGGCACGCTGACGCGCGCCGCGCGCCGCGCCGGGCTGCGCGGCGTGATCGAACCGCGCGGCTAGATCCTGCCGGCCTGGCGGCGGCCGAACTCCGGGCGGGCCGGCGCGGCGCTCCGCGGCGGCGGCGCCGGCGGCTCGTAGCGCGGCGGTTCGTGGCGTGGCGGCAGGTCCGGGATCGGACGATCGTCCATCGGAGTCGACTCCCCGGGTTGGGCGCTCGGCATGAAGATCAGCAACGCGAACAGCGCTATGTCGATCAGTCTTCCGACCACGGTGCCGGAGCCGAGATAACCGTGACCGAGGTGACTTTCGCCGATCGCCCATGCCGGAAATGTGGCGGCGATGGCCTTGTCGGCAATGACGATGGCGATCCATGCAGGCACGACCAGAACCGGATCCCATCCGATGTCGCGAATGCGCATGGATCGCAGAATGAACTGGATGGCCACGGTGATGCTCGCGACGGCATAGAGCGGTCCGGCCATCACCGCCCCGGTGGGCGGCTGCGCCGTCGTCATCATCTGCTGGATCATGAATCCGGCAAAAAGGAACATGCCGAGTTGACTCGCGCCGCTTACCACCACCGAGCACAGCGCGTAGTTCAGCCGGCCCATGCGGGCGTTGAAGCCGAAGATGAAACCAAGCATGTGAGCCGCTCCCGCTTTGGCCCAATAGGCACCGGCCTGCTTTCGGAGCGGTGAACGGGCCGCGCACGCGGCGGCTTATGGTTTCGAACTGCTTTCCCGGACCCGTCAAAGGCACGGGTCACGGCTGGCTTGAGGGATTTGAGCCGGCTTGCCTTGTGGGTACCTTGCATTAAGTTGTACCTTGCATTAACAGGTACCTTGTTATATCTTGCTACTCGACCAACCGCGCGAGGCAGATGACCGAACAGATCCAGGTTCAGCTCAAGAAGGGAGCTCTCGAATTATGCGTGCTGGCGCTGCTGGCCCGCCGGGAAAGCTACGCCTACGACATCGCAGCGACGCTGGCCGCCGCGGTCGACATGGGCGAAGGCACGATCTACCCGCTGATGCGGCGCATGCAGAATGACGGGCTGGTGACGACCCGCCTGGTCGAATCGAGCAGCGGCCCGCCACGAAAATACTACCGGCTGACGCCGGACGGCCGCGCGGCCTACGCCGCGCAGAAACGCGAGTGGCGGGCGTTTACCGACGCCGTCAACCAACTGGTCGGAGACACGTGACATGAACCGTATCGCTTTCCTGCGCGCGCTCCGCGACGGGCTGGCCGGGCTGCCGGGCGATGAAATCGACGACATCCTCGCCGACTACGCGGCGCATTTCGATGAAGCGCGCGCTTCCGGGCGCAGCGAAGCGGAAGTCGCCGCTGCGCTTGGCGATCCGCGGCGGCTGGCGCGGGAACTGCGCGCCGAAACCGGGCTGCGGCGCTGGGAAAATCACCACAGCTTCGGCAATTCCGCCGCTGCATTGATGGCGTTCGGCGGACTGGCGGCGTTCGACATCCTGTTCCTGCTGCCGCTGCTGTTCGCGGTGATGCTGGCCACGCTGATCATCGGCCTCATCATCTGCGCGCTCGGCATCGCCGGCATCGCTTCGTTGCTGAGCCTCGTCAAGATCGCCTCCTACGCCTCGATCGCCACCCTGGTGCGGCGCGCGGTGGCCGGCGCCGGACTGATCGCCGCCAGCGCCGGCGGCGGCTTCCTGCTGCTGCTGGCGCTCAACGGCGCGGTCCGGATGCTCGGCCGCTACGCGCGCCTGCATTATCGCCTGCTCAGGCCGGAACAGGATTTTATGGGCGCGCCAGGCGAACATCCCTGCAACTGAAGTGCGTCCTCGCCTCATGCGTAAGGAGAAGACACGATGACCCATCTCGATCGCCGTCGCCTGCTGGCCGCCATGGGATCCGGATTGCTGGCGCTGCGCCCCGCCTTGGCGTCGCCGCCGCCGTCGCCGAACGATATCGGCGAGCGGCTGGCGCGGGCCCGCCAGGCGGGCCGATTGAACGGCCTGCACGCGGCCGTGGTCAGTCAGGGTCGCGAGCTTGTGTTCGAGTATTATGCAACGGACGAGGACGAGACCTGGGACGGCACGCGCGGCACCGTCGCCTTCGCGCCGGACGTGCTGCACGACCTGCGCTCGGTGTCCAAGAGCGTGGTCGGCCTGCTCTATGGCGTGGCGCTCGCCGACCGCAAGGTGCCGCCGCCCGAAGCGAAACTCTACGACCAGTTCCCGGAGTATGCGGATCTCGCCCGGCAAGCCGGCCGCGACCGGCTCACCCTGCACCACGTGCTCAGCATGACGCTCGGCTTCGAATGGGACGAACTGACGATTCCGTACGGCGATCCGCGCAACAGCGAGATGGCGATGGAGGCGGCGCCCGACCGCTTCCGCTTCATCCTGGAACGGCCGATCGCGGGCGAGCCCGGTGTGAAGTGGACCTATTGCGGCGGCGCCACCGCGCTGCTCGGCCGCCTCATCGCCAGGGGCGCCGGCGAGCCGCTGCTGGACTACGCCCGCCGCGTGCTGCTCGATCCGCTGGGTATCGGAGCGGCCGAATGGAGCAAGGGCGACGACGGCGAACCGCATGCCGCCTCGGGCCTGCGCCTCACCCCGCGCGACATGCTCAAGATCGGCCAGCTCGCGCTGGCAGGCGGGGCGTGGAACGGCAAGCAGGTCGTACCGGCCGACTGGGTGAAACGGGCGACGACGCCGGTGGTCCCGCTCCCCCGCGGCCGCTTCTATGGCTATCACTGGTACATGGGCGATGTGGTCGCCGGCACGCCGCCGCGGCCGCATCGCTGGATCGGCGGCATCGGCTGGGGCGGCCAGCGGCTGTTCGCGCTTCCCGATCTCGACCTCGTGGTGGCGATCACCTGCGGCAATTACGGCAAGTCGGGCTTCGCGCAGACCATGGTGATCGATACCGTCCTCACCGAAGTGGTGCTGCCGGCGTTCGCCTAGACTTCTTCTCCGCCTGCCGCATCAACGGTATCGCCGGAGGGGTCGCGCCGCGTCGGCAACGCACCGCCTCCAAACCGGTTGGAGGGCACGGCCAAAGACCGGCTTGCCCGGCACCAGCCGTGCTGCCAGAATGCCGCGATACTTTTTCTGGAGAGGGCGAAGCCCGGAAATCGCCGCGTGCCGGTTCGGCATGACGGCCCATTTCCCGGCAGCGGCCGCCAAGAATTTTTTCGAGGTCACCATGTCCATCGCATCGCGCCTTCGACGCTGTTCTGGCCTGTTGGCGCTGCCGCTCATGGTGCTGGCATCGGCCGCGCAACCGGCGGCTGCCCAAGGAACCCAGCAAGGCACCCAGGAAGTGCGGTCGCTGCAGCAGCGGCTGACCGACGCCCGCTGCTATTCCGGCCCGCTCGACGGGGTGATGAACCCGTCGCTGACCGACGCCGCCAAGCGATGTCCCGACACAGCACCCGTGCTGACCATCGAAACCGGGATGCATGTCGCGGCGATCCGGCAGATCAGTGTCGATAAGACCTGCCGCCTGGCGGTGACCGGATCCGACGACAAGACCGTGCGGCTGTGGACGCTCGCCGACGGCAGCCTGCAGAAAATCATGCGGCCGCCGATCGGCGTCGGCAACCTCGGCAAGGTGTTCGCGGTGGCGATTTCGCCTGACGGCAAGACCATCGCGGCCGGCGGCTATGACGCCTATTACGGGCTGAAGCAGACCATCGGCATTTATGTGTACGACGCCGCGACCGGCGCGTTGATGTCACGGATCGGCGCCGTCGAGGATTCCATCGACCGCATGGCGATCTCACCCGACGGCCGCACCGTCGCCGTGACCCTTTCCACCGGCCGCGGCATGCGGGCGTTCGACATCAAGAGCGGCAACCTGGTCGGCACCGACCCGGACTACGGCACCGACACCTTCGGCGCCTCGTTCGGCCCGGATGGACGGCTATATACCGGCTCTTTCGACGGCTACCTGCGCGCCTATGACCGCAACTTCAAGCTGACGGCGAAGGTCGCAACCAAGGCCGGCAAGCAGCCGACCACCGTCGCGATCGACGGTTCCGGCGAAAAGCTCGCGGTCGGCTTCAGCGATTCGATGGGGGTCGAGGTCCACCGCACCTCCGATCTCGCCCTGAGCTACACCGCCGACACCAGCGGACTGACGATCGGAAACCTCGCGCACGTGGCCTGGTCGAAAACCGGCAACCGGCTGATTGCCGGGGGCACCCACAACCGCGTTTCAGGCACGCCGATCGTGATCTGGGAAGACGGCGGGCGCGGCAAGCGCAGCGAACCGGATATCGGTCAGGGCACCGTGATGTATCTGGCGCCGTGCGGCGACGCCATTGCCGCCACCACGGCCGACCCGTCATGGGCCTGGCTCGATGCCGCCGGACGCATCACCCAGGGCAAGGTCGCCGGGACCATCGACATGCGAAGCAAGCTCGGCGCTGCATTCACGGTATCGCGCAACGGCTTGCAGGTCCGATTCGGCATGGCCATCGGCGGCGGCCAGCCGACGCTGTTCGACCTGACCACCGGCACCCTGACCGCGGACGCACAAGGCAACGGCCTGACCGCGCCCAAGACCGACGGCATCGCGCTGGCCGACTGGCAGAACAACATGCATCCGAACGTCGCCGGCAACATGCTCAAGCTGATCCAGTACGAGAACTCGCGGGCCTGGGCCGCCACGCCGGATGCATCGAAGTTCGTGCTGGGTTTGGACTGGACGCTGCGCGGGTACGACCGCACCGGCAAACAGTTGTGGGAGAAGACGGCACCGGGCATCGCCTGGGGTGTCAACGTGACCGGCGATGGCAGGGTCGCGGTCGCGGCCTATGGCGACGGCACCATCCGCTGGCACCGGATGAGCGACGGCCAGGAGTTGCTGGCGCTGTTCATCAACAAGAGCGACCGGCGCTGGGTGGCCTGGACGCCGTCGGGATATTATCAGGCCTCGCCGGGCGGCGAGGACCTGTTCGGCTGGCACATCAACCGCGGCTGGGACCAGCTCGCGGACTTCTTTCCGGCCTCGCGCTTCCGCGACCGCTTCAGCCGCCCCGACATCGTCCAGCAGATCCTGGTCACGCTGGATGAAGGCAAGGCGATCGAACAGTCCAACCGCCAGGCCAATATCCGCACCGACAGTTCGTCGGCGGCAAGCCGGCTGCCGCCGGTGGTCAAGATCCTGTCGCCCACCACCGGCACCACGGTGAACGGCAGCGAGGTCACCGTCGAGTACGAGCTGCGCTCGCCGTCGGGACTGCCGGTCGACGGCATCGAGGTGCAGATCGACGGCCGCCCGACCCGGGGATTCCAGCGGGTGGATTCCACCGTGACCGGCACCAAGGTCGAACGCCAGGTGATCAGCATCCCGCAGAAGGATGTCCAGATCGGTCTCGTGGCGCGCTCGGGAGCGCTGGCCAGCGACGTCGCCAGCGTGCAGCTGAAATGGGCCGGTGCCACCGCATCGCGCGGCGACGACGATCTGCTCAAGCCCAAGCTGTACGGATTGCTGGTCGGTGTCTCTATCTACAAGGATCCCGCCATCAGCCTGAAGTACGCGGCCAAGGACGCCAGGGATTTCGCCGATGCGCTGAAGGCGCAGCGGGGCGGCCTGTACCGCGACGTGGAGTTGAAGGTCCTGACCGACGGCGATGCCACCACATCGGAGATCAAGAAGGCGCTGACCTGGCTCGAGCGTTCGGTGACCAGCCGCGACGTCGGCCTGGTTTTCTTCGCCGGCCACGGCATCACCGACACCAAGAACCGCTATTACTACCTGACCGCAGACAGCGACTACAAGGCGCCGGAAGACACCGCGCTCGAGGGCTTCACCTTGAAGGAACGAACCCGCTCGATCGCCGGCAAGGTGCTGGTGTTCCTCGACACCTGCCACGCCGGCCAGGCCATGGTGACCGCGACCCGCGGCGGCAGCGACATCAACGCCGTGGTCAGCGAACTGTCGAGCACCGAGAACGGCGTCGTCACCTACGCTTCCTCGACCGGCCGGCAGCTGTCGCAGGAGAACGACGACTGGCACAACGGCGCCTTCACCAAGGCGCTGATCGAGGGGCTGCCGGCGGCGGGCCGCAAGGGCAAGGCCGACATCACCAACAAGGGCTTCATCACCACCGCCGCACTCGACCTGTGGCTCGCCGAACGGGTCAAGGAACTGACCGGCGGGGCGCAAAGCCCGGTCATGAGCCGGCCGCAGACCATCCCGGACTTTCCGCTGTTCACGGCGGTAAGGTGAAGCGCCGCGGGACCGGAAGGATGGACGCCCTTGTCGCGGATGCTGCGCGATACTTGATTTCGCGAGAACGCCCCGTCTGATCTGCGGCCGCGCGGGTAGCGCGCAGAAGCGACCGGTCACTTTAACTCTTTGCCTCCGTGCGTCTCGCGCGGCGCATTAATTCGCGGCGCTGTTGCCCTTTTCAGAATGTCAATCTGTTTCAGCCCCTTTCAGGACGTCAATCTGATCGGTTACGATGCAATGTCCAAAGCGTGGAGCACATCATGGCCACAGCAATAGCTGCTCGCATCGTCTCATTGCCGAAAGCGAAGCTCGCCCAGGAAGCACCACGAAAATCCGAGATCAAGACAACCTGGGCAGGTCGGGTTCCGCACCTGAAGCCAGGCAGATATGCCGACGGCATGCCCCTTCACGAGGTGGAATACCTGGCATGCAAGCTTATTCTCAAGCCCAACAGGTTCAGGTCGCGCCAGAACCTGTTTGATTTCGCAAAGGTGCTCCGGGCGCCTGCCGAAAAGCACGGCGTAAAATTCTCCACGGAGAATTTCGAAAACGCGCCGCTCAAGATCCGGGAAGTCCTGTTTGTGGATGCCAAGGACCTCCGGCTGTACAACAACGCGTTCATTCTGCGCCGGCGCATCCCCTATACAGACGGCTTCCCTTCAGGTGAGCCCGAAATAGTGTTCAAGTTCAGACATCCGGACATACAGAAAGCCGCCGAAACCGATGTGCGCCCGGAGATCGCTGGCGACTATCGGGTAAAGTTCAAGTGCCAGGCGTTGCCTCTCAAGGACCAGCTTGGCGGGATCCGCCTGCTCTTTTCGCACAACGTGCAGTTCCCGCGCGCCCATGTTGGCACCAACGACGTATTCCAATTCAAGGCGCTCACAAAGATTTTCCCGGCGCTGGCTGTTTTGCAGCAATCGCCGCAGGAAGAGATCACGATGGTCAACAATACCATCATCGAGGAAGTGCTTCAGGATATCGGGGTGCTCGATTTCGGTTCAGGGCTCAAGGCGAAGGCGAACGTAGCGATCTGGCGTACCCGCGGAGAACACAGGCCGCTGATCGGGGAGTTCGCCTACCAAATCCGGTTCCGCGACAGGAAGTTATTGAGCCTAAACGCGATGCAAAGGGCCGAGCGCTTCTTCCTGGCGCTCCAGTATGCCGCCAAGGACTGGATTGCGCTGAATGCCACGAAGACCGGTGTCGTGTACCGTCTCCTCGGCAATGCCCCGACGGCTCACGAGTGACCGATGGGGAGTGATTGCCGATGGCCAAGGAAATTGAACGCAAGTTTCTGGTGAAAGGTGATGCGTGGCGATCGCTCGCCAAAGGCACCACTTACCGGCAAGGCTACCTCAACAGCGCCAAGGAGCGCACCGTCCGGATCCGGACCGCGGATGCAAAGGCGTTTCTCACCGTCAAAGGTGTCACCGTTGGAGCGACCCGGTCGGAATATGAGTATGAGATTCCATTCGACGAAGGCAAAGCAATGCTGGACGCGCTCGTCGAGAAACCCGTGATCGAGAAGAGGCGTTACAAGATTCCCGTCGGCGGCCTTACCTGGGAGATCGACGAGTTCCTCGGTGACAACGCGGGATTGATCGTCGCCGAAGTAGAGCTCACAAGCGAGGACCAGGCGTTCGATTTGCCCGCCTGGACAGGTGAAGAAGTCACTGGCGATCCGCGCTACTACAACGCGAATCTTATCAAGAATCCGTTCACACGCTGGTCATAACTCACCGCGCTCCAAGTTCAAGACCTGGAACGAGCGCCGACCGCGGCACAGGGAGGATCTGCTGTGACCGACGTTTTTGCGAAGAACACGGTGCTTTCCTCCGAAGCAGCCGCGAACATCGCTCCGTGCGCCGAGTTCCGCGTGTTCGGGCACAGGATCATCTGTGAGTACGCGCAGGTATGGTTCAATGGCGCGCTGCTTGAGTTTGCGTGCAGCGAGAGTGAGAACTACCCGGGCATGCGCAAAGCGATCGTGGCCCTGGGCATCGATTCGATGCCGAACATCAACTACCTCAAAGCGGCCAAGCGCGTGGTTGGCATGGCATGAGCCGATCCTGTGCCATCGCTGAACCTTACGTATCGCCGACTTGACTGCGCCCCCCTTGATCGAGGAAAACCGAACTGGTTTGGGCAAGGATCGGAAGTGCACGCATGACGAGGGCACCCATGACATGGCTCAGCTCGCTCAAACGAGACATCATTGGGGTGAGGTTCGCCGTCAATGTTTTTATCGGAACGACCGTCACCTGGTACGTATTGACGCACATTGCCGACGATGAAAATCCAATCTGGGCCATCGCTTCAATGGTCGCGGCCTCTGATCCCCATGTGAAGGAAGCGGTTCGGATCTTCAAGAGTTGACTCATAAACGTGCTGCTTGGTTGTGCGGTAGGGTTGATCTTTGTGGTTGTCGGTGGAGCGAACGAGTGGAAGCTGCCGATTGCATTGGCTGTAACTGTCCTTTTGTCGTCTTATTGGGTTCAAGTCCAGACGATGTGGCGTCAGGCGCCGATTACGGCAGCGATCGTTATCGCGGCAGGACTGACAGACCAATCCAAGCTGAGCGGCATCGCACATGGCATGCACAAGGTCGCAGAGGTCATGTTTGGTTGTCTTGTGGGTCTGTTGGTAAGTATGTTGATGTCAAAGGTCTGGCCGGTAGCCGAGCCTCAAAATCGACCATGACCCTTGCCTGGACGGGCCAGCGAGGTGAGGCGCCGCGGGACCGGGAAGGATGCAAGAATAATTGCGGCCATGTCGCGCGTGCTGCGCGCCGATTGATTTCTCCAGAACGGCCTGCCTGATCCGCGGCCGCGTGGCGAGCGCGCGGAAACGATCAGTTGCTTGAGCTTTTTGCCGCGGTGCGTCGCGGACGGTCAGTGATTTTTGACGGACGATTTCCTTTCACGCCAACGGACGGAGTTTTGCCATGACCATCGCCGTGTGCGTGCACTGCGGGTTCATCAAGCACGGCGCCTTCGGGGCCTGCGGCTCGTGCGGTTCGTTCCCCGAATCCGAAACCGAGCTGGCCTATTCGCTGGTCCTCACCGACCACTATTTTTCGGCGGAAGTTTTGGAGGAGATTTCAGCCGCGATGCTGGCTGGTAAATCGTACCCGCGGCTTCCGCCGGAGCAGGAGCAACACTTCAGGCAGATGATTACAGGGGTAGCGAAAACGCGGCGCAGGCTGAAAAACGCACAAGCCAGCTGAGCACCGCCGCCGCACTTTCTTATCCTTTTTCTTTCTGGCACTTTTGAAACATGCCGACCGACCCCGACGATGTCCGTTTCCGGGGGAAGACCGGAAGCGGCGCTTCGGGGCCGTCAGGACCGTTTTTTGACCCAAATCAGACATTCTTGTAAGTTACGATCGTCTCTCCACGCGGTCGACTGAGAAGACGAAGGAAAGCTGGAGTCCACCATGGATCGCGTCCTTCGCTTGATTGTCCTGCTCGGAATATCGTCACTCGCGACCCTGAACGTGGCCCTCGCAGAAGACGTTTCGATCGTATCCATCCCAACCCCGCGCGGGGTCCAACAACCTTTCATTCTCATCAAACCGGACCATGCGATCGCATCCGTTATCTTATTTGCCGGTGGCAACGGCGTTCTCGGACTGAACAAAGTGCCGCCTCCGGCCGTGGGGGCCGACGCGTTCGTAAACGGAAATTTCCTTGTGCGCAGCCGTGAGAAATTCGCCGAGCACGGCTTCATGGTCGCTGTCATCGATGTCGCTTCCGATCATCAGGACGGGGTGACCCCGATTATCCGGGTGAGCAAGGACCATGCGATCGACATCGGCGCAGTCGCCGATTACTTGAAAAGCCAAGCCGATGTGCCGGTGTGGCTGGTCGGCACCAGCGCGGGCAGCTGGTCGGCGGCCGCCGGAGCCATCGCTGCAGGCCGCGACGGCATTGCGACTGGCTCGATCGATGGCCTGGTGCTGACGTCGACTGTGACCCGCATTGCGCGAGGCTCGGCCATCGCAAGGGCTTTCCCGGAATTTGCCAGAAATTACCCTGATAGCGCGATGGCGCTATCCGAGATCAGGGTGCCCACGCTTATGATGTGGCACAGCGATGACGCCTGCGAGTATACGCCGGCCCTTGACGCGCGGGTGCTTGCAAAGCGTTTGACGCAGGCGACCAAAATGGAGATCGCTCTGCTCAACGGCGGCAATCCATCAAAGTCTGACGAGTGCGATGCTTATGCGGCGCACGGTTACTACGGCATCGAGACAGAGGCCGTCGACAGGATCGCCGACTTCATCACGGCCAACATCAAGCGCGGGCCTTGATGCGTTTCGGAGCAATCATGCATTGCATCGCGGCGGGTCGCACAATGCAAGACTTGACGAGCCCGACATTTGGCCTTTTGGCACATTTGAGACATGCCAACCGACCCCGAGGATGTTCGTTTCCGGGGGAAGTCCGGAAGTGGCGTTTCGAGGCCGTCAGGACCGTTCTTGACCCGGAGCAGCCATTGCGGATTGCCCGGAGCATTTTCACGATCCCGTAAAGCTGTTTCATCCGTCAAGGACGGCGAAACAATTCTCCGGCCGGGACGAAGTCATTTTCCCCATCCTCGAAAACAGCCGGAAACAGACGCCTGCTATTGGTGGATCCGATCAAACAATGGGGTTCCGTCAAACACTGTCATCAGCCTGGTTTGTCGCCGGCTTTGCCGGGACTGCCTCGCCGCCGCGCGTGCGCAGAAGGGATCGCTTCATGGCCGGTGAGTAAGTGTGTGGTCGGGTTGATATGCCCGTCACGGCCGCCACGCTGAATTGTCACAATCGCGCTCATCGTTGGCTATATCCTCGGAGACCGCAATGGCTGTTATTGCAAGAGCACTTTCCCGCACATCGGGAACCTCGGTTGACGTCGAGACCCTCAAGGACATTTTCATATTTTGCGGCGTCGGGCTTTTCGTGTCGCTTCTCTCTGTCTCGTTCGGTCTGGATTTGAGCGGTGGACCTTTCTAGGCACGGATTCGCATCACGTTTTGATGGTGTTGTTTGCCGGGTGGACAGCGTTTCTCCAGGGATTTTATGGAGTTGCCGCATGCGGGACGACCATCGCGATTTCGAACAAGGTGATTTAGCCCCAATCTGGAGCAGCGCCCAACATCGCCGCACCGAAGATGTTGGTAGATGGCTTGCCGATTATTTCCGAAGGCAGCGGCGGCTCAAGTCAGGCGATGATCGGTCCCGATATCCCAAGCTCAGTCCGCTCCACCATGGATAAAATCCGCGTAAACGGACAAGGCAATAGCTCGCGGCATTCGGCTTGCTTGACGGTCATTGCGGCTTGAGCACTGGAGCAAATCGTTCGGAAAAAGTCGCTGGTCTGGCGTCCCGGGCTGCAGCAAGTGAGGACGAGATCAGGGTGTGAAACCCTGCAGCGGCGACTGCGAGCAATATGGCGCCGAAAATCAGAGTACGCATTCTGCACTCCCTTATGGGTGTTAGACTGAGCCAAACGCTAAGACGGCTTTGTTTCGGGAAGGCTTCGCGACCTCAGGCAAAGCGTTTCGTTCACGGGGCGGGGCTTCGGTCCCGCGCCCCTTGTTTTTTGTGGGCAGCGCTCACAGCGCAGCAGCGCCGCGCGGAGAACGGATCACCCGCGCGGGTCCGCGCGCAATGGGTCACCGATCTTGCCCCGGCTTGCGGCGTCCCCCACGCGTCGTTGAGGGCTGGGGCCATCTTGCCATCCAGTGCGCTGGGCCGTCCCGGCGCACTTGCTGCGCATCCGCAAACGATCGCTGAACGCCCTTACGATGGCGGGGGCGCATGGCGCGGCGGAGGCGGCGACAACTTCCGTCGCCTCGATCAGATCCGCCAGCCAGACGGTGCCGCGATCGCTACCCGGCAAGGCAGAGCGATCCATCAGCGTGTCCGGTACGCGTCGAAAGCATGAGCCAGAAATATGCTCATGCTGAAAAAGATAGCCGCTGCCGTGACAACCTCGGTCATGGCGTTGCCCGCTGGCTTGATATGCCGGGAAGCACGGCCTGAAGGAACTGGCGGTAAACCGCGTTGAGAATGAGGCGCAACATGATCGCATCCCGTTGTTGATTGGGACGACCAGAACATCGTTTCGTTTCCGGGTGTCTTCGTCAGGCCAGGAGAATGGTTTCGTCGGCCTCGCCTTCGGTTTCGTCGAAGAGATTGCGACGAAGCAACATCACGGGGACGCCCGGACCGCGGGGCGGTTTTCACCACCAATCGCTCTTACGTTCGATTTTTGCCATGCCGGCGGGCCAGGGGATGGTCGGGCCCGGCGTGTGCCGACAGGACTCACCGCGCGCCGGGCTCACGGCCGCGTGATGAAGCCGGGGCTGAAGCGCCGCGGCCGTTCGCGGTGCGGGCGGCACCGGGCAGCGCGCCTTCGATCACGAAAACAGGAAAGTGCCGATCAGCAAGCCGGCTGCGAATGCCCACAGGCCCAACGTGCAAGCCGAGACCACGCGGACGATGTTCCGCAGGTCGTTCTCGTGCGCGATCTCGTGGGATCGATCCGTCATTGCCGCCGCCCTGCCGTTGGCGCGCTTGGCCCGTTACGAGAACCGTGATGTTCCTCCCCGGACGTGACCAAAACAAGGCCTTAGACGGGCGGTCTAAGCCGCGGCCAGACCATCGACCTGTCTGGATTTTGGGACGGCCTGAACCGGCTGCGGGGCGGTGAGCCGACGCCGCCCACGGCATCGTTTTGGCCGGCATCGACGCGGATCATTGCACCGCTGACGTTGTCCGGAAGGAGCGCGCACGCCGTGGCGTGCCTCACTTCGCTGCAGGACCGAAACCTGAACCCCCGGGAAATAGCTTGGCGATTTCGGCTGGGCTTTTGGAGTTGCGTCGTCGATCGCAGCCAGGACCTCGGTGGGCATCCGTCTACGGCAGCGTCCACCGATGACCCGGTTGGTGTTGAAATGGTGCGCGCAAGCCGCGCGTCCTTGCAAGGTGAAGAAGCACAAACTCGCCGGGCCGGTTGGGTAGTTGCTCTAGACCGGGACCTTGCCCGCACATCGAAACTCGATCCGAATTTCCTTCGGCGCAAAGCTGCCGCCCCACCAACGTAGACTCGACACCAGCTTGTATGGCGACGGTTTGTTGCGAGAGCAGAAAACCGAAAGGTGGGTTAACCCGCCATTAACCATCAGGCGAGATAGTCAAAATACGAATTGCCGGTTGCTCTTTACGACGAGTTGCCCGCCGAAATCCCAAGTTGCCGCTTAGCTGAGTTTTGCGCGTCACGCCAGATCGGTCTGACGCAATGAGCACGTTTGTGCGCCTGAACGGCCGGGCTCAGCCCGATTTTTTTCATTTGGGGGATTCCAGACTGATGAGGCAGCGATGCAGCATGGATCCAAGGCCGTCGACACTTGCGAAGAAAAATATCCACCTGCTGTCACGTGCCATGAGCGGCCGGATGGTTTCGTTCGATTTTACCTGGTTCGCCATTGGCCGCTGTCCAGCATCACCCTGAAGCGTCGAAAATCCTGGCTTCTCGCCGCCTCTGCGCTGGCGTCTTCGTCGCTGGGCATATTGGAACCGGCGCTGGCGCAGAACGAGTGCGGGCCGCTTGTTGGCGGCAGCGTTACCTGCACGTCGGCTGGCAACAATTATCCGGGAGGCATCTCCTACCTCCAGACCACGCCCGCGACCGACCTGCACGTCACCCTCGATTCAAACGTCAACGTCACCTTTTCGGGGGCACAACCAGCGGCGGTAATTGTCGACAATAGAGGGGGTAACGCTGAACTGACTGCGAACGGCGCCGCTATTACCGCCAACGTCCCCGGGGTTAACGGACTGGTTGCAACTACGGACAACGGTTCGGGTAACGCGATAATCACGGCATCGGGCCCAATTCAAGTGGTCGGCAACGGAATAGTAGCAATCGCCCGCGGCAACCTCGCGAGCGTCACTTATGATGGTCCGGGTGTAACCTCGAGCGGATCTAGTGCGACTGTGATCCAAGCTGTAAACAATGGGGCCGGCGACGCTTTCATTGACGCTCGAGGGAATCTCACGGGCGACGTTGTCGGCTCCGGCATCCCTAATGGTATCAGCGGTCTGTTTGCCCAGGGGGGAAGTAATGGGACCGTGAACTACACTAGTGGCACGATCGCCGTGCGTGGAAACTTTGCGAATGGCATCTACGCGGCTGGCGACTCGTCCACTGTCACCACCGCTCCAGGCACGACCATCACGGTTTTGAGCCTGACCGGAGAACGTTTGAAGCCGGGCATCGCTATCGATGCGTTCGGGACCGCGGCGGCCGGTAACGCGCTAACAGTGAACTCGGCGTCAACAATCCAAATGTTAGGTCCCGCGGCCCCAGATCCCGGTCTTCGCAACAACGGTTACGGTATTCGGGCGATGAGCTTTTTGGATGCGCCAATCTCCGTGACTTACACCGGCCTGGGCATTACGACCTTTGGCGGAAACGGCATGGGTATCGTCGCTCTTTCCGGCGGTGGTAGCGTCGACGTGACTTCCTCCGGGCCAATCACGACGCACGGCACCGGCGCTGTCGGCATCTTCGCCGACAGCACCAATTTAGTCGCATCATCCCCCAGCGAATTCCGGGCGACGACGCCGGTATTCAATGGAACGCCGACCGGCACGGTGCAGGTGAATGCGAGGAACAATATATTGACCACCGGACAGTTCAGCAGCGGGATCGTTGCAAAGGGGGCACTTGACGTGATGGTCAACGTCGCATCAGGCGCATCGGTCAATGGCGGCTGGCAAGCCGACCTTACCGGCGGCTCGGACCTTTTTAATCTGCCGGCCGCCGGCGTCATCCTGGGCTCGACCGGTGGCACCGCGACCCTGACCAATAACGGCAGCATCGGTGCATTGTCCGACCGCGCTGTTGCCGGCGATCCGACAATCATCAATAACGGCACCATCACCGGCTTTGTCCAGTTCGCCGGCGCCAACGCTGTCTTCAACAACGGCATCTTCAACCTGCGCCACTTCGCGGACACCAACGGTGACGGGATCCGCGACACATTGCGGGTCGCGACTTCCGACCTTGGCAGCGGCCCCAGCACCTTCACGAACAGTGGGACGCTGGCGCTGCCGGGCGATCCCGGCGCGACCACGCTCGACAGCACCGGCCAATATTTGCCGTTCGGACAAACCTTCAACGCCATGGCGCTCGGCGGGCCGGTGCAAGGCCAAATTCTCGGCGCAACGACGTTCACCAATTCTGGAACCATCGACCTGCAGGCCAATCCCGTTGCCGGTGACGTGCTGCTGATTTCGGGCGGCCATACGCCCGGAGTGAACGGCGGAGGCACATTCATATCGAACGGCGGCCGCCTCCTGATCGATACGGTGTTGAACGAAGGCGGCGCCGCCTCGCGCTCGGACGTCCTTGTCGTGGACGGCACGTCGGTTGGCCCGGGCGGCGCGACAGGCATGTCAATCCGCAACGCCGGCGGCACGGGTGCGGTGACCGTCGGCAACGGCATCCTGGTGGCGCAGGTGCTCGACCCCAGCCGTTCGGCAGCCGGCGCCTTCACGTTCGCCGGTAGCGAGCTGCGCGGCGGCGCCTTCGACTATCGTCTCTTCCAGGGTGGCCCCGTCGGCGGCAATACCAGCGACTGGTTCCTCCGCTCGGTATTCGGACCGACGGTGCCGCTCGTGCCGCTCGAGCCGGCGCTGCCAATCAATCCGCCACCGGGTTTCTTCCCGATCATCGGGCCGGAGATCGCGACCTACGGCGTGATCCAGCCGATCGCCCGGCAATTGGGGATGACGACGCTCGGCACCTTGCATGAGCGCACCGGCGATACTTCGCTAAACGCAATTGCGGGCACGCCATGCCCAGCCGTCAGCGACACGCCGGACGGGATCGCGCGCAAGGCGCCGGCGAAAGCGCCGACCGATTGCCCGAACGCCGGCGCGGGGCCCTCGGTCTGGGGCCGGGTTCTCGGCCAGCAGATCGACAACCATTACAGGGCGTTCGCCGATCCGCGCGCCTCCGGCCAGGTGCTGGGCTTTCAGAGCGGTATCGATCTGTGGCGTGGCGACGAATGGATGCCGGGCCATCGCGATGCGGCGGGCCTTTATGTCGGATATGCCAGCGCCAATGTCGATGTGAACGGTCTCGTCACCAACGACGCGGCGACTGGTTATGTGCTGCGCAAGACCGGCGGCCTCAATCTCGATGCCTGGTCGGGCGCGGCCTATTGGACGCATTACGGCCCGGGCGACTGGTACCTCGACGCGGTGGCGCAGGCGACGCACTATCAAGGCGCGGCGAACACGCAATTCGCGAGCCTTGCGACGACCGGCTTCGGGTTCGTCTCGTCGCTGGAGACGGGCTATCCGATCCGGTTGCCGGGGTTCGGACCAGGCTTCGTGCTGGAGCCGGAGGCCCAGATCGTCTGGCAACGGGTGTCGTTCGACGACGCCAATGACGGCCTGGGCGCAGTCGCACTCGGCACGACGTCAGGGGCGAGCGGGCGGATCGGCCTGCGCGGCAGATGGACCATCGTCGGCGACTACGGGCAGGTGTGGCAGCCCTATGTGCGCGCCAATCTGTGGCGGGACTGGGGGGCACAGGCGACGACGACATATTCCGGCGCCGATCTGGTTCCGTTAGTGGAGCAGGCCACGCGCCTGCAACTGGGCGGTGGCCTGAGCGTGCGGGTGAACGCCAATGTCAGCCTCTACGCCAATGCCGACTATCAGTTCGCGCTCGCCAACACCGACGGCGGCAGGCGCGACGGCGTCCGCGGAGCCGCGGGTGTGCGATACACGTGGTGATATTGATGGCGGTCGAAGTTTCGCCCGACATTCGCGGCCCAGTTGGTCCGCTCCATTCCGATGCGCGACAACTGGCGAGGGACGAGACGCGCAACGCCGAGACACGCCCCAGAGAGCCCGAGAGACTTCTCAAGAGATGTCGGGGCTGGGGTCCTTTGAGGGAGGAAAAAAATTGGGGGGGACCGCGCGACGGCACCCTGTCAACATATTTGGGTCGGCGTTTTTCCGGGTTGCGTTGCGGATCGGTACAAAATTTGACGGACCGACTTTTCTAACTACCGTCTTTCAACGCGTCGCTTCTGCCACGTGCTCGGCGGGGTGACGGTGCGGCTGCGAGCCACCGATCGAGCCTTCAGCGCAGCGCCTGTAGTGGTCGAGCACGAACAGCCGGATCGCAGATGAGAGATTGCCCTGATGGCGATTGGTGTCGATCCCGCCAACCAGCTCCGACAGCGTCATGCTGCGGAGTGCGCAGATTTCCTTCATGCTAATCCAGAACTCCGCTTCGAGGCTGACACTGGTCTTGTGGCCGCCGACCACGATCGAGCGCTTCACGACTGGTGACTTCATGGTACGCGCCTCCTTCACGCTTGGCGCGATCATCCCAGATACTCGACCGGAGGGACACTTGTACTCTGGGACAAGCTCCGTCTACCCGTAGACCGGCGTCAGCAACTCACCGGCGCGGACTTCGGCGCGCATGCGGATGTCAGTGGCATGCTGAAGAAGCGCGCAGCAACCACCTCCGAAGCTCTCCGACATCGGCGTGACCAAAACGCAATCCTCGCGCTGGCTGGCGGCGCTGCTGGCCTGATCGTTGACGACCGGCGGAGCTGGTGAAACAAATCCGGCGGCGGGGCCATCGACGCACAGGCGCGCACCATGGTGGCGGTCCTCGAATGCTCAGACGCTGATCTTCGTCGCGGCGATCGCCATCGCGGTCGCGATGTTAGTGCTACAGGCCTAATCATTGACCGGCAGCGGAGCGGCGCGCCGCTCCATTGGAGCGTCTGGACGTTCCAGCGGTGCAGATTTGTCACACGGGCCGAAAATGTGAGGTTGTTCCTCTGTTTTCGGTAGACTGCCATAGTTGGGCGATCACGCAGACCTACGATTTTCGGTTCCGGGACGTAGTTGGGGAGCGTGGAAATGCCGAAATCAAAAACACCAGCCGATCTGCCGGACAAGGCTGACAGAATAGACGATCTTGCGCATGTGCTGGCGGATTACTTCGGTCGCAAGGTCGTGCTGGTATGGCCAGACGACAAGGAAGTAGTGGTTGAGCCCCGCCCTGAGCTAAGGGTCTAAGGCCGCCGCCACACTCGGACTGCAGCGAGCGCACAGTAGCAACCACCATGGTCTCGCCGCGCGGCGGCGTCCTTCCGGCTTCATCGAACCGTGCCAGCGGTCGGATATGTGGGAGCGTTACGCCAACCCGGTCGCCGCCTTATGCAGCGGCTCCATTAACGACTTCGCCGGAAATGGCTTTGTCAGATAGGCGAGGCACCCGGATTGATGCGCAGCCTCGCGAACGGCTGGGCTGTCGTTCCCGGTGATGTAGATGACCGGCACAGAAATGTTCGCTTCTTTGAGACGGTGCCTCAGCGCGATGCCCGAAACATCGCCCAGATTGATGTCGAGAACGACGCACAGTGCCCGGTCGAAATCATTGTGGTTTGCGAAAGCCTCCGCAGACGGAAACAGCAAGCTGGCGTAGCCGAACTGCCGTAGCAGTCGCGCTACACTCTGCAGCATTGCGGGGTCGTCATCGACGACAAAAACAAGGTTCCGCTCGGGCAAGCACGCCACCTCGATGTAGAAATCTCGGGTCAAATGCAACGCGCCATCGTTGGGCGGGAAGTCGGGACGATGGGCCTTGATCCATGTCAAGCGAGGCGGCGATGGTCCGATTTGGAACACCTCGGCCTTGCCCGTTAGCGGTCTGTGCTGGCGCGATTTCTTGACCTGCTGCTTGATCTGCCAGAGCCGGTACGCGGCGCGCCATCCACCGCAACCGGTATGGCTTGCCCGTCACCGTGCACGAAGGCATCCTCTCGCCATGGGGACCAAATCACGCGAGACCATCTACGGCGCATCGGTCCGGGCGGCGGCGGCGCGGGCGAAGGAAGCACGCAAGGAAGCCGACAAGCTCGCCTGCGCAGCGTGGACCAAGCGCATGCTTGCCTTCAAGGGTCCGGCGCAGCCATCGCCCGCGTTGGCGGGCGAGCCTCGATCGGTCATTGACTACCGGTTTGCGTCATCGTCACCCCCGAATGATCAATCGATGAATCCTCGAACGGTCATGTTTCAGGGTGCCGGCTCAACCGGGGAAGACCGGAAGTCGGATTTCGGGGCGGTCAGGTCCGGTTTTTGACCCGAATCGGAAGTGGAGGCTTATCACCCTTCGGCGAAACGACGGCCTCAACGGCACGGTCTTGATACCGCCGACCGAATGTGGGCGGCGAGTTCGGGCGCCGAACTTCCATCAAAATCGGCTGAGTTGAAATAGCCTGCGGCCGTCACGCTTTCGATCCCCGCGAACAACTGCGCGGTGTCGGCAACATCATCGTCATCAGCGCCAGCCGGGTCCATCTGCTTCACCCGCTCGGCGAGGTCTTTGTACATCTGTCCCTGCGCGGTCTCAGGCGCGTTGCTCGCCGCCCTCTTCTTCCAGGCAAGCTCCCTACGATACTTTTTGAGATAGAACGAAACAGCCTTCACAATCGTTGCACGTTCGTCGGCCTTGCAAAAACGACTTTTATCTTCGGTCATGAGACAGTTCAGTGCCAGGCCTGCAATCTCATATTGGAATTTTAAAATCCCCTTCGCTTGATCAAGCGCACGGTTGGTCCAGCCGGAGTGTCTCCAGGGTCGAACCGAGTTGAGGCGGTCAAAGCACCGGGCATTCGGCGAGGCGATGATCGCGAATTCGAACATTCGCCCTTCTTCGCCGCTCTCCAAACTCTGCCGGATGGTAACCAACGATTCCCCTTCAGAGGTGACGATTGGCGCCGTCACAGCGGCAGAGTCTGCTCGCGAGGGTTGGCCCGGCGCAATCTTGAAATAAATCACAACACATGCCGCGATTGCGAATAACGCAGCGCCATACAGCACAAAATCCGGCCCTTCCGACTTGGCGGCCAGCAATTCACGAACATTGGTCGTCCCCGGACTTTGATGGCGGGACTGTGACGAATCTTGTTCCGGAGGGCGAGTGCCCCTCTTACCGAAAGACATATTTAATCTCTTTCAACAAGGTTTCAGCCGAAGGCCTCGCTTGGCGAGCCGCGTCCGAGCAATGCCGATCAAAGGTTGTAATCGAAGTGGATTAATTATCGGTTTTCGATTGATACCACGGTGTCAAAAGCGGGCGCGTCCAGCGCTGTTGCGGCGGATTGCCGGGTTCGCCTCGGATGCCAACATTGCTGAAACGAACGAACGTTACTCCGGGTTCGCAGTCCCGGTTGCGGGTTTCGCTGCGGGTGATGCTCGTCACTTCCGAGTTTGGCACAAAGCAGTCGTGCTGAAGGCCAGCCCGGTTGGCCGCGTCTGGGCGCAACGCGGACATCGGACAGCATCCACGATGACGACGGCAGGCAGCGCGGCAGCAAGCTTCACCGCGACCTCGACGCGCATCCGCCAGCAGCGCGACAGCCGTCAGCGTCGAGGCCGCAGGAAGGCCGTACCGCGCACGCAGTTTATGTTGTGAGCTACTTCACACCGGCTCTTCAGGGTTTCAGGCTAACATGAGGTGTTACGTACTGCTGAATGAAACTGCACATGCGAAATGCGCTGTTTGGGGTGCTGGCGCTTCCGGTATTTCCGGCGGCTGACGCTGCCCGCTCGACCGTGCCAGTGCTGCTTCAACGCCGTTGGTGACACAACGTTGTCCGCCTGGAGAGATGTCGGCAGCTGTAAGTGCCTTTCGTCGGGTATCGAGGGCAAATTTGGCCTGTGGGTAAAACCATAGCTTCGCCAGGGCGACGCCCGCCGTGGCGCGGCAATCACATGGCCGCTTGAGGGACGTGTGCAGCAGCCGGCGATGCCGGCGATCGTCTGCTTGGCAGCTCATCGCCTGATCCGTCGGCGCACCGGCCGTTTGTAGCGTCGCTCCGACAAGCGTTGGCTGACGCGGGATTTGTTGAAGGCCGCAATCTAGCGGTCGCATCTCGCCGGGTAGCGCAGACGGCTCAAACTGGAAATGCCCCCCCAACGGACAATTTTGGTCGCAGCGTTCAGGGTCGATTGCGCCACTTGCTCTAGCGACGTCCCATGCCCATCGGGACAATGACCGTAAGGGCAATAGTCCCGGGAACGGCATCTGTCGTAAGTTTGACGGGTGGTAGCTTTCAAGCACGTTCGGGGGGCGTCACTTCAGGGCAAACGACCACATGAAATCCGGCGGATGCGCAATCCGTTCGTGAGCAGTCGTCACCGTTTGCTGCGGATCGATCAACGTTGCAGGCGGGGGACAAATGGAGGCGAGGAATGCCCCTGGCGCGCTATTTTCTATCCGTTGGCGGAGCATTGCTCGCGCTGCTCTTTGTTTCGGATTTGTACCTTCCGAAATTGCCGGCTGCATACTGGGGAAATTCGGGTTCGCCCACCATTCACATTCATTCCGACCAGAAATGGCCGGAGCGCATTATTTACGATACCAGCCCCCCGACCGTCGTTCTCGCGCAGACCGCAAACATCGAGGCTGATGTCGCTGCCCCCGAAATAGTCGCCCCTGCCCCGGCGCGGGAGGCATTTGCGCAACTGCAACCGTCCAGCCAGCCAGCCGACGCCAGGAAGCGAGAACCGAAGCTGCAACCCCAACGCAAAATTGCAAGGAGACGCGGCACCCCGCCTGCGCTCCTGGCGGCGCGGCAAGTAGAATTCGGCTGGTTTGGCAACCGCATCTGGTGAGACGCAGACGAGAGCTCCAACTGCTTGCGGGCTCGAGCGATCGTCAACCTTTTCTCGACGTCCTTCCTCGCGCCGGGTCCGTCCGCCGGGCCTCCGATCAGACCTTGCGGCAGCCTGACGCGTCGCGGTCGCCTCTTTCACAACCCCTGAGGATCCAGCATGAAACGCATTGTCGCGACCGGCATCGCCCTTCTCTCGCTCCTTTCCGTGGCCGAGGCGCATCGTCTCTCCGGGACCGCCACCTACTACGGCGGGGGCGACCACCTGTGCGGAAGCCGCACGGCTTCCGGGGCGAGATTCAACTGCGGCGCAATGACGGCGGCACACCGGACGCTGCCTTTCGGCACGGTACTGACGGTCCAGAAAGGCGGCCGGTCGATCCAGGTCACGGTGACCGATCGTGGTCCGTTCACCGGCGCGTTCCTGGATCTGTCGCCGGCGGCCTCGAGCGCGCTCGGCTGCCGCTGCACCCATCGCAACGTGACCGCGACGGTCGTGCAAATGGGATCCGGCGCGACCGTCGTCGCGAGTCGAGGCCGTCAACGCCCCGTCGCTGTGGCGGCCATGCCGCAGTTCTTCCCATCGACGGAGGACGTCATGCGCCCGTTGGGAATGTTCGGATCCTCGATGGCCATGGCTCCCGCCCCGCGCCCCTACCGTCACTACCGTCGCCACTAGGGCCGATTCTCCACCCCAACGAAGGAGCATCCGGCCGTAGCACGAGCAATACGGGATTGGACTAGGCTGTCATTGCCGTTGGCCCGCGCGAGGACGGTTCCGGCGCTTGATCCGATTCAAGCCAGACCGGAATCTCCACCGACGGGATTGCCTTTCTCGGTAGTTGGGGGTTGAGGTTGCCGGCGGTGAGGATCAGTCCGCCATCGAATTTCGATCGCGCGAACTGCCTGGCTTCCGCTTCGGTATCAAACGTCCTGGTCAAGCGGGGATTTCGTCTTTGTACCCGGGTTCCACTCCTGGGTACTTCAAACGTGACATACCAGGTCCGATTCATGCCTGATCCGTCGGCGCGCGGAGGCCGACCCTTGTCACGATGACCTCGTGTTGAAATCCATTATCTGCGCGCAATACGGCCCGGAAACGCGTTGCACGTTATCGGAGGCCGCGGACGAGTCGTCCAGGAATCCCACCATGTGCCGCGCATAGTCGAGAACAAGCAACGCCTCGGCCGCATTGCCGGGCAGTTGGCTTGCGATCACGACGGCCTGGAACCGCAGGCGAATGTATTCATTAGATTCGGGCATTCCCAAGCTCTTTCATCAGGCCCCGTTGGGTACGGCCCCGGTCTCTCAAACCGGGGCCGTGTGGACCAGGCGGGTACCGGAGCCGGGAGGTTTACCAGATGGGCAATGGTACGCCGCCAACTAAGCTCGAAAACCAGGTCACGGACAATTGTCCCGAAGCGCATTGTCCTGAAGTACAGTGGGTGCCTTGACGACCGTCCCGCAAAAAAATCACGCGAGGTTCCAAACTCGAGAACCCGGGTTGAGGATAGTTGCCCTGAAGCGCAGTGTCCTCAGGGACAATTGTCCTGATTTCAATTATGGGGTCTGCTGATCAGGGCAGCACTCTGCCCCGACGGCATATTTTAAGCCAGGGAGCAAAGCTTGATCGAGTTCGCCGGCATTGGCCGAATTTTTCAGCATGAGAATCGTTTCCAGGCTCACGGATTCGACGTGGACAGGGCGCTCTGATGCACCGCTCCGCTTTGCCGAGTACCGATCCCAGCGTCGTCTGGCTTGCAAATTTGATCGGAGCGACGGAAGTTGTTGCCGCTTCCGTCGAACCATGTCACCCCACCATCGTAAAGGCGTTCAGTCATCGCTTGCAGATGCGCGGCGACGTGCGGGCGTCGTTCGAACAAGCGGGGAGTGAGAACGGCCACGGGCCGAGAGCAAATGACTCCGACAGCCTGGCAGCCGGCGAACACTTTTCAGACCACGTCGCAGTGACGGCGAAACCCTATCTGCGCGGTCGCGGCTGAACGTGATCGGCCGCCGCCAGGACGAACCCGCGCGGAAAAATTCGCAGCAAAGACGGATTAATCCTCGTACCGGCTGGGCCCAGCCCTGATGTCCGTTTCCGGGCGGAGGTCTCGCTGGCCGAAGGCCAAAACGATGCGATTGGCCAAAACCGACTTACGCGTTTCGAAACCGGGCGCGGCGGCTTGATTGCCCCGGGTTTCAGGCAGCGGCGCGCTGGCGCCGGCGTTGAACCTTATGACCAGCCAGTTGAACGACATTGGGCGGAAGGTCGGTCGGGTCGGAAACGACCGGCGTCGCGAGCGCGACAGGCGTGAGCGCTGGTTCGGCCAACGGCGCTTCGATCAGGATTAGAAACTCGCGGCCTTTCGTCGTGATCCGCCACCCGCTGGGCTCTCGCAGCACGTAGCCGCTGGAGAAAATGTCCAATTCCGGCGCGCGTGCAGCCAGCCGCTTCATTCTTTGAGACCAGTCTGCCCCGCTACAAGTCAGGATCGCAACGTAGTGCTTCAGGTCCGCAAGTGATGCACGCCCTTCAGGGTGACCCGCCAAAACTTTCAAGACTGTGAACTGAAAACTCATGCGACGCCCCGCAACAACCGGAACCGCAACCGAACATAACGCTGAAGCTATTACCGGGGTGAAGTCGGGTCCATCTGCTGCCACAAGCCGCATCGCCGATTTCTCTCCATCAGCGCTAAATTTGCAACATTAATGGAACTTGTCGGGAAAGCGCCACTTATGCCGTTGGCAGGTCATCGGCAGGACATTCCGGCCGACATGTCGTCCCAAAATCCGCACTGGGTTACCGGTTCGGCCGGTCGGTTGAAGTGCCGCGGGTTGCGCGCCTGGAGCTCGTCGCGGAACACCAGCGGGATTGCCGCGACCAGAAGGGCTGCCGACAGCAGGCACCACGCGCGTCCGGCGCCGCTCCGGGCGCCGATAACCGCGGATTAATCCTTCCGCTCCACGATCTAGCTGAACCTGTCCTTGTGGCCGTAGTTCGTAAGGTGTGCGCAAAGAGCCGTCGGCTGAAAGGACAATCCACCGGCGGCTTTTTACCACAACGGGGCGCCTGATGAATTATCCAGCCTTCACGAACGATAGCCTGACCATGATGTACGAGGGTGTTCGTGGCGCCCTCGCAGCTGACGACGCGCTCAAGGCACAAAGCGAGCGGCCCAGATTTCGCGTTCGGCAGACTTCCGACTGGAAAGATCACGCCGGCGGCCTCGAGCTGGAGATGCTCAAGCGCGGGATGCTTTTCGAGATCATCGACTGGTCAGAGGACCAGGCAACGCTGCCGTTCTAGAAATTATCGGACGCGCGCTCGCACCCGGTTAGCCGCCCAGGCAGCGCGACGGGGCCTTGCACGCGCTGGAGCGGCAGTCACCGAAGGCAGGCTCGCCGTCGTCGCCAACCGTCGCGCCCATCTATCAGGCTTGTTCGGCCTGCCGTTGCCACGCGGCTTCCTCCGCTGCCGTCGGCGGCGGCACGCGCCGCGCCAGCGCAGCTTCGATCTTGCTGCGCTCGTCATCGTTGGCGTAGATCGAGAGCCGTTCATGCGCCGTTATCCAGAAGCCGCGACGGGCTTCGACATCGAGCCTTTCGGCAATGAAGCTGCCAATGACGGCGACGTATCTCTGTCGTGACTTGCCATCGACACTAACGCTCGCGGTCAGGACCGCGCGGACGCGGGTGGTCTTGCTGCGATACGAACCACCCTTTGATCGGTGCGACTGCCAGCGGATGAACATGAGGTCTGAAGGCGCTTACCGGATCGCGGACAGGATTGACGCCATGCCAACCGCAGCCAGCGCCCGGAGCAGGAGATTGATCCGCAAGAACTGATCGCGTGCCATGACGTGGCGCCTCATCAGGGGGGCTGGATGAATCGGGGAACGGCGAAGCAACCTAGCGATACAAACTCACAAGGCTGAGGACAGTTGTCCCGAAGGACATTGGACGAAAGGACACCCTTGACAAGCCGTCCAGGGCGTCAGCGTCGAAGCCGCAGGAAGGCCGTACAACGCGTCGGGGGGGCCGCCAGCGCACAGGCGACGACACGGCGCGACCTGCCGGGCCGTCCGAGGCACGACGGGGGCCATCTGCCTCGATCACCGGATGACCCGGTAAGCCTTGGCGCGCTTCCCGTCGCGGCACTGGAGCCGCCTTCGCGGCGTGCCATCCAGCGCCCGCATCATTGCCAAAGCACCCTTGGGACCGCTTTGTCGGTCGGTAAAATTTGATCGACTCACTGCCCCGCTGTTTCTGAAACCCGGTTCACTCAAGCTTAGGTCCCCTCCTTCATGGTCCGCCCCGTGGAGAGTACAGCATCCATTTTGTGGCATGGAGACTCACATGAAGCGTCGTTTGTCTGAATTCTGGTCCGATGAGTCGGCGGCAACCGCAATCGAATACGGCCTGATCGCGGCGGGCATCTCGCTGGCGATCATCGCAATCGTCAATACGCTGGGCGGCACCCTCAACGGCATGTTCACCTCGATCAACAGTTCGCTGAAGTAGGCGTCGCTGGACACCGGGCTCACGGGTCCTGACGGTGTCGGGGCCTGTGGCGTGTCAGGAGATTTATCAGCGCAGGGCAGCCTGACGATGTCCGTTATTCGGTCAGACCGGAAAAGGCGTTTCAAGGCCGTCAGGTCAGCTTTTTGACCCAACGGCGACATCTGGCAGCCCGATCTTGCTTAGATGCACCAACCGCTCCCACTTTGATGTGATAGGCTGTTGTCGCCGGGCCGATCGAATAAAGTCGCTTCGACTTCGCAGCACGAGACGGCCGCGTCGGAGTTTTCGATGAAGCTGTATGTCACGTTCACCTCTCCGTATGCGCGGCTGGCACGCATTCTCGTACTGGAAAAAGCACTTGAGGACCGCGTAGAGGTCATCGCGGCCAAAACACGCGCCACTAACAGTCCTTACTATCAGATCAATCCGTCTGGGCGCGTACCTTACCTCATCGATGATTCAGGCGTCGGCATGGAGGACAGTCAACTCATCTGCGCTTATCTCGACAGCCTGGATGGTAAGCCTCGCTTCCACGACCCTCGACGCCAAACGGATTGGGCTTATCAGCGGCTTGAGTTCGCGGCGCGCAACATGTGCGAAGGCATCTGCGTATGGGTCCGTGAGATGGCTCGACCCCCAGACGAGCGTTCGCCCGCCGTTTTGGCTCATGAGTCAGCCCGCGCCCAGCGCATGGCGGACAAATTTGAGGGATGTGTAGCCGATCCGCTGATGCAAGGGGAGCGGACTATGGCGCACTTGACCCTCGCGGTGGCTCTCGACGTCGCTGCAAAGCGCGGCTTTGGAGATGTTACTGTCGGCCGCCCACAGCTTGCCGCCTGGATGGGCTCCGTGTCCGAGTTCCCTTCGATGCAAAGGACAGCGCCACCGCAATGATGCCGAATACAATCTTGCTTTGGCTTAGGTGCGGACATCAGGAATTTTGCACCGGAATTGCGGTCGGGCAATTCCAGCGGGTTGCGCAGCGCCGCCGCATCAATGCGTTACCACGATGAAATCCGTGTCATTTCCCGTCTCATGGCTAAATCCGTCGTCGGAAATAATCAATGAAGAGGCCGGCGTCAGAAGTTTGGAGATCCTCTCAACGGTATCCTGCGGTATTTCGATGCGGTTGAGGACAGCGTTGGCTTTATCGGGCGACGGTACCGATCGGGCGGATTGCCTGACGGGCGCTTCGCGCTCTTTCGTGGCACCCTCGATGCGCGGAAAGTCGTCCGGAATCGACACGACGGTCCAGCGAATAGCCGCTCCCTCGCCCTGGAATTCCATTGCGGTAAACACGTGCGTTCCCAGCGGCTCCTCCGGATTTTCGATCTTGACCGCGACATCGAACAACGGCGAGAAGCCCTGACGCACGAAGAGCTTGCTCAACTTGCGACTGACGAAGACGGAGATCGGAACCAGCTTTCGAGGTGCGCCTTCAGCGGGAGCCGGGCCTGGGACCTGGAGACCAGTGGCTTCCGGGGTCTCGGCCCTGGACACCAGTGATCCATGCGTTGCCGCGGCTGTGCCAATGCTATCGCCCGCGACTGTGGCAGCCTGAAATTCCGGCGAACCGGACCCGGCTTTCGGCTGAAAGAGGTGCGGATTGGTTATCTCGACCGGCTGGACATCGTCCTGCGCAATGATCACGCGCGTCCCGCGCCTGGTGAGATGCCAGAGCCGAATGGCAAAGTCATTTTTCAAACGGATGCAGCCGTGTGACGCCGGATGCCCAGGCACGACACCGGCATGCAACGCGATCCCTGACCAGGTGATGCGCTGCATGTAGGGCATGGGGGCAGCGCTATAAATATTTGAACGGTGCCATCGTTGTTTGCTGATCACGCTGAACACGCCGAGCGGCGTAGGATGCTCCTGGGTTCCCGTGGACACCGATGAGCGTGCGATCAGGGCCCCGTTGTCAAAAAGCGAGACCCGCTGGTCAGCGACCGAGATGATGATCTGGAGCGGGCCCTTCGCAGCGTCCCCGGGCCGGGCGTTCTTCGCAGATCCGGAGTTTGTCTGCCGGTGGTGGTGCTCGTGTTTGAACGGAGCGTAATGGCCTGGCCAGAACCTGTACTGCGGCCAAAACAGAAACTGGGCGTGTGCGATCCCTGTAGAGAGCATGAAAGCGGCGACAGCTATGATTGGAGTCTGCTTCCTGATCGAGTGCCTGATGCAGTGAAGTTGCATGCGAGGTCCAACCAAAAGCGTGGCGTTACCGACCATAGCCTCGTCTTCAAATCTGCTCGCAGTGGGTCGAAAATTGGACCAATTCCGATGACGAGGCCAATTTGCTGGAAGAAGACAATCGGCAATAGCCGTCGCGCCGATCGCCGGGCCGATCAATGTACGGTGTGAGGGCCGTTGCGACGGACGCTTTGGTCGTGGACAATGGGTTCGGTTCGCTCGGAAGATCCCATAAATCGTCAACGACAGGCCGCTCGAGGGGCCGGCATCCGCGACTACGGCCACTCAGGCGCGGCTGTTGGTCCGACATTAACCATGGCGGGCTCGTCCCGAACCGGCCGCAGGCGTCGCATGGGTCCGAAACTTCCCTACACGCTTGCGTCGGAGAACAATTGCTTGCCGGCGGCGCGTTGCGTTCGGGCAACACTTCGTGGAAAAGATGATCAGCTGCGGCTTGCGCCATTGCGCGGCCATGTCTTGACCCGAAAATCAACCCGTCGCGTACCTGGCTGTGCAGCGTGGCTCAGGTGGAGTCTTTGGAGGCGACGGGATCATGAACCCGCGGCGATTTACGACAGTGGCGCCGACGTTTTGCGGAACGGTCGTTCTCGCGGGGTGGATCGTTGGCTGGCTGGCTGGCTTCGGTTCGGCCGGCACCGAGAACACCCGCGCAGTGCCAATCGAGGACCGCGCAGCATCTCTCGCCGCCAACGCCAGGCTCGCGGATGAACCGCAGGCAATCGCAATGGGCAACGCCGTTGTCGCAATGGGCAACGCCGTTTTCGCAATGGGCAACGCCGTTTTCGCTAACGCCGTTGTCGCTAGCGACGCTGTCGCGAACACCGTTGTGAACGCCGCTGTCGCGAACACCGCTGTCGCGAACACCGTTGTCGCAAACACCGCTGTCGCTAACACCGTTGTCGCGAACGCCGCTGTCGCTGGCGCCGAAGTGACGACGGCCGCCGAACCCGCGGCGGGAATGGCCACCGACACGACGGCGGCCTCGGATAAGCCGAAATCGATCGTCGTGGCCGCGTTGCCCGATCCGTCGCAGACGCTGTCGGCCGATATACCGCCTGCGCACGAATCGGCGGACCTGAAATCGGCAGACCTGGGCCACCATGATGTCGCCCAACCGGTGCCGACAACGCCCTCCAACCCGGCGCCGGTGACGCAGGATTTTCGGTATCTCATCTATTACGTCTGGTCCGAACTGCCGCCTGCCGAGAAGCCGGCGGCGATCGTCTTGCGTTCGCTCAAGGATATCCCGGTCGGAACGCCGGTCGAGGAGATCAAGCGCGCTTCCGACGCTTTCGGTCTGGATTTCAATTTCATGAAAGCGGTTGCCAAGATCGAGTCCGGATTCGACCCCAAGCAACGCACCGGGTCGTATATCGGCCTGTTCCAACTGAGCAAATACGAGTTCGGCAAATTCGGCTCCGGGAAGATTCTTGATCCGCGCGACAATGCGGTCGCGGCGGCCTACAAGGTCATTACCGAAGGCATTCTGTTCGAGTGGGTGACACACAGGAAGCCGACCTTGAGCGATCTTTACCTGATCCATCAACAGGGCTGGGAAGGCGCCGCCGAGCACATCAGCCAACCTGATCGCATCGCCTGGAAATCGATGTGTGCCACCAGCGAAGGCAGGGAGAAAGGCGAAAGATGGTGCAGACGGGCGATCTGGGGGAATACCCTTCCGGCCGTCAAACACGCGTGGAAATCGGTGGACAAGCTGACATCAGAGGCGTTCGTCGGAATGTGGCGCGAGCGGGTTGCTGATTTCTATTCGAAATACACGGCCACCGCAGCCACCGAACGGGCGAACCAGTAAATTTCCGTTGAGCGGTTGGCAGGCGTTGCCGCACCCGCGGGCCGAGCGGGGCCTCACCGCCGCTGCGGCACGTGGTGCCGCTCATCGCTCAAACGATGTCCGTTCACAGCGGAGACCGGAAGTGGCATTTCCGCGCCGTCAGACCGGTTCTGGACCCAATCCGGACGTTGCCAACGATGTCGCGATCCGCTCATAATTCGCGACCTGTCCGCCAGGAGACACCATGAAGGCTGGACGACTGGCGAGAGAGGTTGCCAAGTCGAAGGACGGTTAGAAATCGGAACTCTGTAGCGGCGGGCCGGGCGGCCTCGGTAATTCCTCTATCCCCGGTCGGGGCCGCTTTCGGTTTCTTTGCCTTTAAAGTCGCATTTTCGTTCCCACATTATTTGATGGGGGGACCGGAGGCTGAGATGAAATCAGAGTTCTTCAGTATGTTCGGAATACCACCCACCGAATGCGAAATCGAAGCCCGCAAAGATGAATTGGGCGTGCCGCGACTGTGGTTTCGATCAACGGGAAATCCACTGGTCGGCTTGGATTTGACTGGTGCTACCCAGCTTCAGCATTTGTTGACTGATGCCGGCGAAGCCAATCAGGCGAACGAAATTGGTCAACACATCGCCAAAGCGCAGCACCTTCGATAATAGTATTTCAGGGGTGATCCTGCAGATAGCCGTCAGCCCGAGGGGGTGAATTGCCTTTAGGGCCTCGGGGCATTGCGCAACTTCTCCTGGGCCGCCTTATATTCGTCTTCGAGGGGCAGTTTGTCGAAATCGGGCTTGTAGCCGTTCTTCTCGTATGTCGACCTAGGTATCGGGATGGAAACGCCGTCGTATTCAACCTGAGCCGACTGATCTCGTGTCTTAAATAATCCGGTGGGCATGATGCCAACCCTCCTTGCTTTGGCTTAAGCATATCACGAGGACCTTGATCGCCCGGGCTCACCCAAACAAAAAGACCGCCGGAGACCGGCGGTCCTTTCGTTTACAGTTGGGGTTGATGCGCTCGACTTTGCTCTAGCCTTAGACAGTGGCCGCTATGGGTCTCTTATGTCTCTTGTTGATGCTAGCCGGTGCGAGAACCTATCGATCAAACCTAACCTTTCTTAAAATGGGCGCGGCTTAAGAAAGATCAAGTGAGGGGTGCTGACCTAACCCCTTGCCGTCCGCGCGGCCAAACCTATGTCTGCCTTGGCTGATCTGCGCGGTTTTGCCCCCAATCGTCGCGCAACGCCGGACTTTGCGCCCAATCTGGAGCGTCTGAAGTCGACGCGAGACGCCGCCGGGCCGCTGGGGTTGACGCTTGTCCCGGCCGAAGCACGCGGACTGGACGCACTTGAACAAGCGTTCGCGACGATGATAGGGGAGCGCGCGCAAGCGCTCACCGTTCTAAGTGATGGTGGTGCTGTTCAACTGTCTTCTCACTCGGGCCGACGAAGTGATCGAATAGAGCCGTTGTTTGCTGCGGTGCATGAGTCCGCTGTTGGGCACCGAACGGACATGCCTGGACGGTCTGACGATGTCCGTTGTTCGGGCTAGACCGGAAGTCGCAATTTAGCGCCGTCAGGACCGCTTTTGACCCAGGCCGTGTGGAAACGTTTTTCGTACCCCAATAACTGCAAGTAACCGGGCGTGATGGACCTCGACGCGATCGGCTGAGCCTATTTTTGCTGTATCGGGTCTGGAGTCAATCCGGGCGCAGCCTCGGGCCATGCTGAGCGACCCTAACGGTCTCACGGCGGACACCATGACGCGCTCCTCAAGCCCGGATCGCCGCGAGGAACGGTTTGATACCGACGATGTTCATCACGCGCGTGAGGTTGTAGGCGAGCACGTGCAGCGCCATCTCGGTCGCCACTTTCGGCAGCGTCTTCATCAGAAAGTGCGTCGCCCCCATCCGCATCTTCAGCGTGCCAAACGGATGCTCGACCGTCTCGCGACGAGTACGCATTGCATCCGGATTTCTGTCCAGGCGCGCCTGCACAGCATCGACAACATACTCGTCCTCCCACCGCTTGATGCGACGTTGCGGTCCCTTCGTGCACTGAGCCTTCAGCGCGCAGGTGCGGCACGCGTTGGTCCAGTAGTGGTGCAAGACCAATCCATTTTCCTCGTTCGTGAAGTGGTTGGTGAGCTTCTCACCGGTAGGACAAATGTAGATGTCCTCCTCAGCCACGTAGCGGAAATCCTGCTTGCCGAAGCGGCCTTCCGACTTCGCCTCCGATGTCTGGGGTTTTGGCAGCGTGACCGTGATGCCAGCCTCTTCGCATGCGAGGATCTCCTCGCCTTTGAAGTAGCCGCGATCGGCGAAGGCTTCGAGGTTTTCTGCCTCCAATGCCGCCTTCGCCTGGTTGGCCATGTTCGCAAGATGCGACTTGTCGGTGCCGACGTTGGTCACCTCATGCGCGACGATCAGATGGTTCGTCGTATCGACGGCCGCTTGCACATTGTAGCCGACCATGCCGGAGCCGCGCCCGCTGGTCGCCATCGAGCGGGAATCAGGATCGGTGAAGGAGACCTGCTGATCGGGCGCGGCAAGCATCACTTTCTCAATCGCTCTGAGGCGCTTCACCTCCTCTTCGAGCTTGATCAGCTTCTCCTTGAGCCGCGTGGTCCTGGCCACAAGCTCCTCCGAGGGCGCCTCACCGGCAGCTGTCTGGCGATCGGCGGTGTCGAGCTGGCTCAGATAGCGCGCAACGCTCTCCTCGATCTGCGCCAGCCGCCGCTCCATCTTTCCCTTCGTGAAGTTGTTGTCGCGCGAGTTCACCGCCTTGAACTTGCTGCCGTCGATCGCGACCTACCGCTTCGGACATTGCGTCTGGTCTCACCGAGGCCGGATCGGTGCCATTTGCTCCTCGCGTGCCGGTCACAAAGTGCTAGGCTTTAATTATTGCATGCAGCGGGCTTTCATGGCGGTGGCATGAAAAGGCGACAATTCATCACGCTTCTAGGCGGTGCAGCTTCGTGGCCGATTGCCGTTCACGCGCAGCAGCCGTCAAGCCTACCGGTGATTGGCTATCTGGCCAGCCGATCCGCGGCTGACTCCTCAACTCTTGTGGCCGCGTTTCGCAAAGGGCTGGGCGAAGCAGGTTTTGTCGAAGGTCAGAATATAACAATCGAATACCGCTGGGCTGATGGCCAATATGATCGGCTGCCAAAGCTGGCGGCAGAACTGGTCCAGCGACGAGTTGCCTTGCTGGTCACGACCGGAGGCGAACCTTCGGCGCTTGCAGCCAAGGCGGCAACATCGACGATCCCGATCGTATTCACTACCGGTGGCGATCCGGTGAAGATCGGTCTGGTCGAAAGTCTCAATCGGCCGGGCGGAAACGCTACTGGTATCAGCCTGTTGACGACCACGCCGGAAGCGAAGCGGCTTGGATTGCTTCGCGAACTCGCGCCCGGCACGAAGGTCGTTGGCATATTGATCGATCCGAATTTTCAGGAGGCCGAGGCCCAAGCACGAGAGCTGCGGGATGCGGCTGGTATGATCAATCAGCGCATTCATATTGCGTACGCAAGGAATGACGGCGAGCTGGGTCTGGCTTTCCAAGAGCTGGTTGGCGAGCGAGCCGATACCCTGTTGGTGGCCGCTGACCCCTTTTTCGACACCAGATACGATCGGATTATCGCGTTTGCGGCCGACAACCGACTGCCCGCGATCTACCAGTTTCGGCAATATGCGATTGCAGGCGGCCTGATGAGTTATGGGATCAGCCTTACGGATGGATACCGGCAGGTCGGCACCTATGCCGGTCAAATTCTCAAGGGAGCCAAACCGGCCGACCTTCCGATTTGGCAGTCGATCAGGTTTGAATTCGTCGTGAACCTCAAGACCGCCAAGACCCTCGGCCTCGAAATTCCGGCGATGCTTTTGGCCCGCGCCGACGAAGTCATCGAGTAGCGATATCGGTTGCTGTGAGTCCGGTTATGGCACGAAACGGACCTCCAGCGAGGTCCGCTATTCGGTCGCTATCGGGGGAAGACCGGACGTGGCGCAGACCGCCCAATTCGGTCGAGAATGCCCCGACTGAGATAGGCTTGGATACTTATCCCGGGCCGGACTTTGGACCCTCGAACGCGGTTCCTACTTGCGCGATTGCGCCTATGGTGGCGGTGAGCCCGGCGATGGACAATGTGTGCCGATAGAAAGTTCGGAACGCATGACACTCTCCAAGGATGTGGACGAAGCTTCAGGCGTGCAGCTCTCGATATCTGGGAATTGAGGCAGATGACGCAAGTTGGCGTCCGAACTTCCCGGACAGAGCGGACACGCTCTGCCCGTCCACTACGGGCGGCAAAAGCCGTCATCCGACTATCCTGGCGGGCGAGCCTCGATCGGTCATTGACTACCGGTTTGCGTCATCGTCACCCCCGAATGATCAATCGATGAATCCTCGAACGGTCATGTTTCAAGGCGAATACAGACAGGGGCAGGCGGTCCCTGAATGCCCTCATGAGCAGTTCGCCAACTTGCCGCTCGCGTGTCCTGAATGAATGCGCCGTGCAGCAGTCGGCCAGCGCAAAGCCCTCGAGCTCGCCGAAGCAATCGAAGAAGATTTCGGCAACCCGCCCCGTATATTCGACGGCATCGAGGCAGGGACTTGGGACGTTGACCGGCGCGCCGTTTGGCGACGGCGGAATGGCATTGGGGTCGCCGCCAAGCCCGGCGACACGGTCCGCCACGATGGCAACATACCGCTGCAGCACAGCGAACCAGCGGTTTGACGGCTCGGTCTGCTGCAATCGCCATTTCATGATCGCCAGCGTGTCTTCCTCAGGGCGCAGCATCACGGCAGAGGTCGAGACCGGAATCTTGACCTGGAACGATCCAATGACATATCGCCAGGTGAACGGACGCCGTTGAATGATCGCGGATGGATGGGTTTCTCTCGTCGGGGCCGGCTTTTGAATCGAGACGTCGCGTCTCGAGACTTGCCGCCCCACGCGTCGCACGACAACGTTGAATTCCTCGCCGGTGACGACAGTCGGGGGCAGGTCCAGGGTGAGGAGACCAGCGAAATTTTCGCCTGCATTCATCGGTATGGGCACATAGGTGACGCCGCCCGTGATCTTGCATTGGATCGTGTTCGTGTCTCCTGCTGTGAGGGAATGTGCGGGATAGAGCTGCGAGGCAAGCGCAAGCACATCCGAGGCCTGAACCTGCGGCCAGTAGATCGAGGCGACACTGCCGTGTGGAACGCGGCCCCAGTCGATCATCAGTTCGTCGACGAGTGTCTTTCGGCTGGCCGTGGCGCTCGGCCGGATATCGAATGTTTGCGGGACCCGGTGCGTCGAGGCGGGGCCGGGATTGTCCGAGACCGTCACCTGGAGATTGCGCTGGGCCAGCTTGTCGGATGCCTCCGGACGCGCCCCGGTGAAGATCGGAGCATCGTCGAACGCGATCTGGGCCACCAGACAGTGGTGAGTTCCGGCGAGCCACGCCAGGGCCTGCTTCCCGTCGATCACATTGGCCGGATCATAGAGGTTCAGGAAACAGCCGTAATAGGCCCAGATGCTGTCTTTCCCGCTCGCGATCTCGATATCGCGGTTGTTGACACCGCCGTTGTCGTAATCGGTGTTGCCGCTGAGATTTCCGGTCGCGAAGAACGGTAAGGTGACGTGACCGGCGCCGACCTGGGGCGAACCGGGCAGGCCGGCTGCGTCCGGATTGAAGGGGTAGGTCGTGCCCGTCTGATAGTCCGTATCGGGGCTCTGCGTCACGAACAGCCTGAAGAACACCCGGGCATTGTTGGCCTCGCCCGCCGGTCCCGCAGTCCCGCGCATCCGGACTCTCGCCACCGCGAAGTTGTAATTGTTGAAGATATTGAACGTCGGCGGGAAGCCCGAACCGAGCTGGAGCGTGAATGGCGTAACGGAGGAATCGGCCTGCAGCGCTCCCCCCTGGCTCGGGAGGATCGAGTTGAAGGGGTCGGCCCCTCCCGGGTCGCTGAAATTGTTGTTCAGGAACGCGAGCAGGTCCTGGATGTAGGTGAATGCGCCGTTGACGCTGTCAGTTGCAAACGCCGGAGCACCGGGAACCGGATGCTGGGACAGGCCGGGCGTCGCGGTGAACACCCTGAGATCCTGGCTGAGATAGAAGACATTGTTCTGGGTCGGGTCGACATTGGTGAAGTAGGGGTCCGCGCCCGCCACCAGTTCGAACAGCGTCGAAGCGGTACCGCCCGGCACCGGGTTGCCATCGGTCGCAAGGACGGCATCGAGTTCAAGGGTCTGGCTACCGGACGCCGGGAAGTTCGCGAGCGCCGCACTCGTGAACGTGATGTCGAACGGAATTCGAATTCTCTGCTGCGCGCCGGGATCTGCACCGTTCTCGAAGTCGATGTTCGGGTTTTGAGCGATCGAAACCCCGCTGAGGTTGGCAAACGCTCCAAAGGGCGCCGGGACCGTGACGTTGAGAGAGCTGAACGTGTTCTTGCTGAATCCGTCAACGACGAGCCAGAACGCCTGCCCGAACGTCCCGCCGCTGGTGTTGATCACATCCTGCACTTCATCCTTGCCGAAGGTGTCCTTGTCGACCAGGAAGGTCAGCGTCCCGGTCGGAAGGATGCAGGCATTGTCCGCCTTGCTCCAGTAGGCTTGTACCGAGCAACTGACGCCATTGACATCAACCGTGGCGAACTGGTTGTTGCAGGTGTCGCCGATCTCGTCGTTCGTGACCGTCGATCCGTCGGGATTGGTGCCGTTGACGAGGATGCTGTTGTTCAAGGTATCGACGTCGGGGTTGGTGCATGCCTCGGTCAGTTCGTGGGAAAAGACCTTGGTGACGCAGTTGTGACCCGTCAGCGAGCCGGTGTTGTCCACCCAGGCGTAGTAACCCGTGACGCCCTTGTAGGTGAAGCTCTGGTGCTGGCCCACGAAGTTCTGCGTCGTCGTGAGCTTGTTGTTGATGCCTGGCGGCACGATCACGGCGTAGAACCGGTTGTGGCCGGATGTCGGAGGCGGCATGCTCGTGTTGTCGAGCCGATCCTTGAGCATCGCCTTCACGTCGTCGTCCGTGTACTGATCCGCCGGGCTGGTGTTGTCGTTGAGATCAGTGAAGATCAGGGTGCCCTGCGCGGCGCCGCGATACTGGCGCAGGCCCCCCATGTACGGGCCGGTGAGAATGCCTATGATCGCTTGTTTGTACTCGTCGCTGGAAGGTGACGGAGCGGGCGTTGCGGTCCAGAAGCTGCCCCAGAACACGAGGATCACCTCGACGTCCGTGAGGACGCGTCCGCCGCCATCGGTCGTGCTGGTGACCGTATAGTCTGCGGAAAACTGCTCGTCGGCGCCGAGGGGTTTGCTGTCCGGACGTGTGCGCTCGACGATCCCGCTGATTTTTTTTGATCGGTTGGCTTTTTTGGGCATCTCTTCCTCCGCAACAATAGCCACCCCATTCAGCGATACCACCTCGACGGGAGTTCCATTGTGATCTGGCTCACCAGCCCTGACCGCGGAATGACGACGACGCGCCGGGCGCAGGCGAACCGACTCAACGCATTGAAGAGCACGGGTGCTGCTGCAGGAAGCATTGCTAAAGTCTGAGGACGTTAAGGAAATCCAGCGCATGTTCAGCGAGTACTGAGGCCACAGTCGTCGTTTTTGGATGGTGTCAGGCTCGCTCTCCACGCATGCACGTTCTCACACAGCCTGGGGTCGATTTTGTTGCAAAAGTCGTTTTGCGGAAGGCGTCAAAAATTCCGAGGACTGCTGGCGCGTCGTTGATGCAATAATCTGAGGGACCTCATCGCCCCACGCTAAATTAATAGGCGAACTCGGTAGCGCGACTGAGGCCATACGAATCACCGATCTCTTCGCGTTTCAGGTTTTCTCCAAAAATTAAGGCCGCTGCAACTTTCGACTTTTGCAACACAATCCGCCATAACCGGAAGTCGCTGCCTACTCAACTACGTTGTCGGCGTGGGCGAGGAGTTGCCGGGATTTCGGCGATTACGCCCTCGATATCCTTCGCCATTGAGCGGATATCTGTAGCCAGACGGCGCAAGATCAGAATCGGGTAGCCGGGCTTCCCAACGCCGGTTGACAACCTCCGACGCGTTTTGCGTGCTGAACTTCAGTCATTGTCATATTCTTTGCTCCCATGACCATCGCTATTCGACCTGCGAATCTGTCCGGGCCGATTTCATAAATTGCATGAGCTTTGGCGGCATCGCGACCGGGGCAGACAATGTCGTACTGGAACGTACCGTTATCAGTCGTGAGATTTGCTGCGGAGCATTTCGCGAAGGGGTTGTTGCCACTAAGTACCGGCAACGGAATCGCGTCGTTCTCTTCACGGCTAAAAAGGCAGACCCTTGTTTTCTTGTCGATTGCCCAGCGTTCGAGATGCGGCAATTCAAGGCGCGAAGTGACCTCGTAGAAGCCGCCGCTTAGTGACAACAATGGGTCGGCGGCAACCCGACCGATCGACTGCGTCAGAATTGCCGAAGCGGCCATTGCCGCACATGCCCATGATGACCAGGCTGCGAGCGTGGTGGCGCCGAGCAGAGTGCTGGGCCGGATGAACGTGAGACGTGCATTCATGACGTCCTCCTGGGGACATGTCGGACTAGCGGCAGTAGAACCGCTTGGTGCCAAAAGCTGACCCGTCACTTCCGCGAGGAGCAGAGACCGGTCAGGCGACTTTTTAGGCTTTACCTCAACGACATCCGGGGTCTCGGAAACGGGGTCTGGGCCGGCCTGGATCATGCCGTCGTGACGGATACGCAGCCCGGAGCAAGGATCAATCGCCAGCCGCTCGAAAGCTCTCGCAGTTCTGGTCGGAGGCCGTCTCCACAAAGAGCGGCGATAGAATGAAACTTGTGCATGTCGTGCTCCTGCGCGTGTTAGGTCACGATAGGACTTCACACGTATCGGTCCACCCGATTTCCGAATGGCCCGCCACGCCAACGCGGGGCCGCTTCGGGTCAAAAACGGTCCTGACGGCCTCGAAACGCCACTTCCGGTCTTCCCTCGGAAACGGACATCGTCGGGTCAGCCGGCATGTCTGAATAGTGCCCCCTTTCGTCATGAAATGCCGGACCACGCAGGCGACACTTCGGCGTCACCAGTCGGTTTGCCACCCCGGAACCATGGAACTCCCGCCGCCATCACGGGTTTGCCCGGTATCGACTTTCGAGCCGAGGAGATCCGATATGTCAGCCAACATGACCATCGCCGGCCTGGCCGGCTCCGCGCTGCTGGCGACCGTCGCGTTCGCGCAAACGCCGACGGCAACCACCTCGGACCGCGCCATCGTGACGCCCTCCCCTGCCCCTGCCTCCCAGACGTCGTCATCGTTCCAGGACGACTGGACCACAACGAAGCTGCTCGGCCTCGCCGTCTACAATACCAACGACGAGAGCCTCGGCTCGATCAACGACCTGTTGACCGACAGCAAGGGCAACATCCAGGCCGTGGTCATCGGTGTCGGCGGCCTGCTCGGCGTCGGCGCGCACCTGGTCGCGGTGCCGTTCGACAAGGTCACCTTCGTCAGCGAACGGATTTCCTATGCCGCCGCATCCGGCTCGCCGAATGCCGAGGGCTACCGGCCGCCGCCGGCCACCACCACCGGCGCCAACACCGCGCCCGCGACGACGGCGAAGCCGCGGTCCCGGCGATCCGGACCATGCCGTGTTCAATGCCACCAGGGACGAACTGCAGGCGATGCCGGAGTTCAGATATGCGACGTAACGCGTGATCCGACCGGATCGAACAAGCGCGCGGCCGGCGAAGCCGGTCGCGTTTTTTGTGCGCCTTATCCCCGTCGAAAAACGCCGTAGCCTGGTCTATAGCTGGGGACGTCCCGATAGCCGTCCCGGGCAGGGCGAGAGGAGATCCGCTGCATGATCACGCGCAACAAGCCTGCGGCTTCCATGTTCGTCGCCTCGATCCTGCTGGCGCTGGCGAGCGCGAGCGCCGACGCCGCGCAGTGCGGCAGCTCGGCCGCCGGCTTCGAGACCTGGAAGCACGCGTTCGCCGGCGAGGCCGGCGGCAAGGGAATCGGCGGCACCGCCATCGCCGCGCTGATGCAGGCGAACTATGCCAGCGCCACCATCGCCGCCGACCGCGGCCAGCGCAGTTTCGGCCTGTCGCTCGAGGCGTTTCTGGCCAAGCGCGGTGCCGCGACCATCGTGGCGCGCGGGCGCTCGTTGAAGCAATCGCAGGCCGCGCTGTTTGCCTCCATCGAGCAGCGCTACGGCGTGCCGCCCGGGCCGCTGATCGCGATCTGGGGAATGGAAACCGGCTTCGGCAGCCAGCGCGGCAACCAGAACATGCTGTCCTCCATCGCCACCCTCGCCTACGACTGCCGCCGCAGCGAATATTTCACCGACCAGCTCTATGCCGCGCTGAAACTGATCGATCGCGGCGTGCTGTCGGCCAGTACGCGCGGCTCGATGCACGGCGAAGTCGGCCAGACCCAGTTCCTGCCGAAGAACATCCTGGCCTATGGCATCGGCAATCTCGACGTCGCCGCCAATGCGCTGGCCTCGACGGCGAACTTCCTCAAGGCCCATGGCTGGCGCGCCGGCGCCGGCTATCAGCCGGGCGAAGCCAACTTCGCCGCCATCGAGGCCTGGAATGCGGCGGGGGTTTACGAAAAGGCGATCGCGCTGATGGGCCGCCAGATCGACGGCGGGGATCGCTGAACGAACCAGTTGGGTTGATGCCAGGCCAACCACTCTAGCCGTAGCGGCTTGCTTTTTGTTCTTGCTTCGTTCTAGTCTGCCACCACGCTGAATCGGAGGCCGCAGACATGAACGCAGACACCCACATCGACGCAGACCGGCAAAAGGAACTGATCCGGCTGTGGAATTGGATGCGAAAGGCCGATGGGCCGATCGTCGAGGAAATCCGCATCCAGATTCTCGAACGCTTTGCGGAGCAGGACCGTGCACGACGCGCGGCTTGATCACCTGCGCGTCGAAATCGAGCGCATGCGCTACCAGGTCAGCCGCCAGCGCAAGGACATCGCCCAGCTCGCCAAAGCCAAAATCAACACGCTTCCGGCCGAAGCGCTGCTGGCGCGCATGCTGGTCAGGATCGAGAACCTGTGCGCCCAGCGCGACAAGCTGCGCCAGGCCATGGGGCCGGCGAGGCGCGGCGCGGCGTGAGCGGGAAGGACGGAACAACGGCACGACGGCGTGGAGGGCTCGATGGAAGATCGCGATTTCTCCGGGGTTCTCGACCAGCTCCTACCGCTCTGGGGCACGGCAGTGCAGGAAAAGCGTTTCCATGACGCGCTGGCCCTGGCTTACGCGCACTATCTCATCGCCCGCGAACTGAAGGATCAAGATCCGTTCCTGGTGGGAATGAAGAGCGCCATCGAGGGTCTGTTGCCCGCGGATGATCCGGCCAACCGGGCCGAGTGCTCGTTCTGCGGACGCGCTCCGCCCGATGTGCGCCTTGCAGCGGGGCCCAAAGGCTTCATCTGCGACGCATGCGTGAAGTTGCTGTCGGAAGAAGTGTTTGCCGCGCCGGCCTGAAGGTTTTGCACATGTGCAAAGCAACTTCTTGACTGGTCCGGTCAAGCATGGTGTTTTGTTCAAAGTGAATTGCCGCGCTCAAGACCCGTCCGCAGAAATGCGTGGCGGGTTTTTGCATTTAAGTTCGTAAGAACTCGCAAAGGTGGGTTGAGCGGCATCAAGCATGGTGTTCGGCAACCAGGCGCGAGGTCATTCGTGCCCCAACAGCTTGTTCGCTTTCGCGGAGTTTCTGACGACACGTACAAAATTGCTGACCACTGCAGAGGAGTCGTTTCGTCGCGACACGAGACTCAAGGTCGCCTTCGGGGGATTTGGTCCCGTCAGGGGCTTGTAAGTCACGCCGTGCATATTGATCCGCTGGATCGAGGACGGAACAAGGAAGACCCCAAGGCCCGCAGCGGCAAGGTTCAGGGCTGTCGCCAGGCGCGGCGACTCTTGTCCAAATTTCGGGCTAAATCCGGCGGCACGGCAGGCAACGATGGTGGAGGCATACAGTCCGAACCCATCCTTGCGGCCGTAGACGATGAAGGTCTCGTTCGCCAGTATCTTGACCGGGATCGATCTGTTTGCAGGTCGAGCCAGAGGGTGTCCTGAGGGAAGGGCAACCACCAGCGGGTCGTGCAGCAAGGGTATGCTGACCAGGCCCTCGGCGAGCGGGGTCCACAAGAAGGCGACATCGACGCGCCCACCGCGGACGAGATCGATAAGCTCGCCGCTAAGTCGCTCCTCGAGCGTGATGTTCACGTTGGGAAATGCCCGCCGAAACTCGTGCATGACTCGCGACACGAGCGGCACGAACGGTCCCGTCGGCGTGACACCCACGCAAATCCGGCCGCGCTCGCCCCTGGCGGTGCTTTTGGTGGTTTCGACCGCGTTCTCCAGGCCGGCGAGCACCTGGGCGACCTCGCGGTAGAAGGCGTTGCCCGCCTCCGTCAATTGGACGCCGCGCGGCCTGCGTATGAACAGCCGTACGTCGAGTTCTCTTTCGATGGTCTTGATCAAACGGCTGAGCGGCGGTTGCTGTATGCCGAGCCTTTCCGCGGCACGGGTGATATGCCCTTCCTCCGCAACGGTCATGAAGTAACGAAGCTGACGCAAGTCCATGGCATACCTCATTGGGTATGGATTTGACACTTTACATAGCATAGCAGGTCGAGCAGGCACAGAGTAGCTTGTCGAAGTCGGCACCCGGGGGGATCGTCATGAATCGCCTGCTCGCGCTCCTTGTCACAAGCTTCACTCTTTTACTTCCGGGAGTGGTCCTGGCCGAGTACCCGTCAAAGCCGATCATGCTGATCGTGCCGTATGCCGCCGGCGGATCGAACGATACCTTGTCGCGGATCCTGGCCGAACACATGGCGAGGACGCTTGGACGTCCTGTTATCATCGATAATGAGCCGGGAGCTGCGGGCACGACGGCGACGACGCGCGCCGCGCGCGCGGCACCGGATGGCTACGTGCTCATCATGGGCAATATGGGAACGCACGGAGCAGCGCCGGCCCAATACTCCGACCTCAAATATGATCCGATCAATGACTTCACCCCTATCGGCCTTGCCGCCGAGGTACCCGCTGTGATCGTCACGCGGAAAGACTTTCCAGCCAATAATCTCTCCGAATTCATCGCCTACGTCCGGGCAAACCAGGACAAGGTCAATGAGGCGCATGTCGGCGCGGGGGCACCGACCCATGTCTTCTGCACGCTCCTCCAATCGATGCTCGGGATCAGCACGGGGCGGGTTGCCTATCGGGGCGGGGCGCAGGCGATGAACGACCTGATGGGCGGTCAGGTCGACTTCAGCTGTATTTCGCTGAGCGGGGCAATTTCGCAGATCCAGGGCGGCACATTGAAAGCGATTGCGATCGCCAGCCCGCGGCGCGCGGACGTTATTCCGGATGTCCCGACGACGGCCGAAGGCGGGCTGCCCCAGTTTGTCGTGTCGACCTGGAACGGGATCTTCGCGCCCAAGAATCTGGCTCCTGAAGTGCAGGACAAACTCAACCATGCGCTCGCCACAGCACTGGACGACGCGACAGTACGCAAGCGTTTGACCGACATCGGATTCGTGATCCCGGACGCTGCCCAGCGCGCGCCGCAGGTCCTCCAGGACCTGGTCGCCACCGAGGTGCCTCGATGGCGCAGAGTCCTCGCTACGCCTTTGGCGAGCCGAAACTAGGCATGCCAATAAAACCCGAGACCGACAGATCGGCGCATGAATTGACGAATGTCCGTTTCGGGTCCCACCTCGTCACGTCCGGATACTTTATACTTTTACGGCAACACGGCAATTAGGGAGCAGGATCATGATTGACTCGAATCGGCGCGCTTTCCTCGGAGCACTTGCACTCGGCGCCGGCGGGCTGGCCGCCACGCGTTCCTTCGCGGACGACGGACACGCCGCCGGCTATGACGTCACGCCGGCCTCGAACTTCATGCAGACGGTGCCGCGCAAGAGCGGCGATCCGCTCAAGTTCAGCTTCCCGCTCGACAGCGGGCCGATCAAGGCAACGTCGGGCGGTTGGGCGCGCGACTTCAACAGCGCGCGCTTCCCGATCGCGACCGATATCGCCGGCGCCCATCTGTTCCTCAATCCGGGCGGCGCGCGCGAGATGCATTGGCACAATTCCGCCGAATGGGCCTTGATCCTGGGCGGCCAGTGCCAGGTGACGGTGGTCGACCCGCAAGGCGAGACCGAAGTCGCCAATTACGGCCCAGGTGACCTGTGGTTCTTTCCCAAGGGCCACGCGCATGCGATCCAGACGCTCGGCAAGGAGCCTTGCCATGCAATCCTTGCCTTCGACGACGGGCTCTACTCCGATCACGGCACCTTCGGCGTCAGCGACTGGATGAGCCGCTTCGATGCGACAATGCTCCAGCAGGCCTACGGGCTGCCCGCCGACTTTATCGCCCGCATCCCCAAGGCCGAGACCTACATCAATCAGGGTGAGGTCATCGCGCTCGACGGCGCGCAGGCCGGCAGCGTCAAGGTGCTCGAGCCTGCGCGCAGCCACCGCTATTCCCTGCTGAAGCAAAAGCCGCGCGAAAGCTCGCCCGGTGGCACTTTGCATGTGGCGTCGGCTGCCGAATATCCGGTGTCATCGACCATGAGCAGCTGGTTCCTGCAGCTGAAGCCGGGCGCGCTGCACAAGCCGCACTGGCATGCGAACGCGAGCGAGCTGCATTACGTCGTGAAGGGGCGCGTGCGCATGAGCCTGTTCGGCCCCGACAAGCGCATGGCGGTAAGCGAGGTCGGCGCCGGCGAATGTGCCTACATTCCGCAAGGCTGCGGTCACACCGTACACAATATCGGAACCGACCAAGCCGACGTGGTCGGCGTGCTCAACAGCGGGGTCTATAGCGAGAGCGCGCTGTCGGACTGGCTCGCCAACGCGCCGCGCCATCTGCTCGCCAACAACTACGGCCTGCCGGAGGCGAGCATCGCCGCAATGGGCGCGAGAAGCTCGATCATCGCGGAGGCCGGCTGACGCAGGCCTCGTGCGGGGGCCGCGCATCCGGCGGTCCCCCGCCAACTTTGGAGCTGGATCTTTTCCACCTGTGCAAAACAAAATCTTGACTGGTCCGGTCAACCATGGTGTTTTGTCCAAAGTGAATTGCCGCGCTCAGGGCCCGTCCGCAGAAATGCGCGGCGGGTTTTTGCGCTGGGGTTCGCAAGGATTCGTAGGATGGGTTGAGCGGCAGCGAAACCCATCATCGGTGCCGCTGTCTCGTGATGGGTTTCGCGAAGAGCTCAACCCATCCTACGGCTACCGACGTCGCGGAAACTTTTCCACCTGTGCAAATCAAATTCTTGACTGGTCCGGTCAACCATGGTGTTTTGTCCAAAGTGAATTGCTTCGCCCGAACCCCGCTCGCAGAAATGCGCGGCGGGTTTTTGCGTTGAAGCGGTCGACATCGCAACAATTCGCAGGATGGGTTGAGTCAACGGGTCCGGCCTTCGGCCGGCCCGATGATAAACTCAGCGAAACCCATCCTTATCGTTGTCGATATTTCGCGATGGGTTTCGCAAGGGTTCAACCCATCCTGCCGGACGCCGACCCGAGCGCCGATGGAGCGGTCGGGGCCCCGGTTGTTCCGCTATCCATGGGCGCCTCGCGGGACTGACTTCAGGATGCGGCGTTCAAAATCGCAATAAATTTCGTTCTTGTCCTATCGCTTGTGCGTTTTGATCCAAGCCGGCGTCCACCTGGCTGCTCTAGGGTTGCCCGACCTTTGCGGTGACGATCAGAACCGGCTGGTGAGTGATGCCTGCACAGAATGTAACACGTCGCCACTGGCTTGCCGGCGCCGCCGGCATGCTAGGCGCCACTGTTGGAATTGTTGTCCTGGCCGGCCCTGCGGCCGCGAGAGAGCAGCAAGGCAGCGGAACCGATCAGGGCGGGCCGACGAAAGGCGGCGGACCCAGGCCGCCCCGAGACCGAAAGCCACCGCCCCGCAATCCCTTCGGCGGAAACGACAAGGGAAACTGAAGGGGTGACGCACCCGTTTGCGAACCAGAGAGGTTCACCATGGCTACCGATCAACTGCCTCGCTCATATCAGCCGCGCCGGCGTGCCGGGACTGCTGGATTTGTCAGCCTTGTCGCCGCCCTTTTCATTTTTGTCCTCACGGGGAACGCGATTGCCAAACCAAAACCTCAGGGTGGCGCGGGGGCCTCTGCCGGGGCAGCGGCGGGGGGCGGCTCCGAGGGCCCCAGCGGCTCCGTGAGCGGCGGCGGCGGCGTCAAGTCAGTCTACAGAAAGAACACGAAACCCGGGAAGAATTAGGAAAGCCACAACCACGGCTGCGTGGCTTGCCGTCGAGCGGTCAAAATCAAATCAGGAACGCTACTTGAGCCTGGCTGGCGGGGACGCCGGCATAACGGAGAGCAGACATGATCCGGAAACCTCTATTGGCATTCGTCATCCTGGCGGTTTCTGCGTTCGGAACAGGTGCGTACGCCGAGAGCAATCCGGCAAAGGCGGAATCGGTCAAATCCGCAGGGCCCGTAACAGCGACAGTCGATTCAGACAAGAATGGCAAGGGACCCAAATACGATAAAAAGTCCACGCCTAAATTACCGCCACGGTCCACGCCGGGGCGACTCTTTTGGTAACCGGATGAAGATTTATTCGTTCAAACATCTCTGGTCGGAAACTTGATCAAGCCAGCCATACTTCTACGCGCCAGATTGCCGAACCAAGGAGTTTCGCCATGATTCAGGGATCGACGACCAGACGCAATCTCGCGCTCGCCGGGGTGGCAATAGCTGCCGGCCTCCTGATCATCGTCTCGTCCGCAAACGCGCGAGACACGGAAATTGCGCCTGCGGGAGGAACACAAAAGAGCAGCACGGCACAAGGCTCCCACGGCGGGCCCAAGAAGAAAGCCGTCAATCCCGCAACGACAAACTGCGACGCAAGACCCTGTCCCGGTAAAGGGAATTAAATCAAGAACGCTGCTTGAGCCTGACTGGCGGGGACTCTGCTCATAGACCCATCCGCACAATGGCAGCCCCGGCCTCGTCCGGGGCTGTTTGTTGAGCTACCTGCGAAGACCGGCTTTTGCCTGTTGTTGCCGCTGCGAACACCCGGGGGGCTCGCGGACGCAAGCGCTGCAATGCGGCGAAATGCTGCAAACTTTTCCACCTGTGCAAATCAAATTCTTGACTGGTCCGGTCAACCATGGTGTTTTGTTCAAAGTGAATTGCCGCGCTCGAACCCGTCCGCAGAAATGCGCGGCGGGTTTTTGCGTTGGGGTTCGCAAGAATTCATAGGTTGGGTCGATCTCCATTTTCTGCGTCATCACCGGGCTTGACCCGGTGATCCATCCTCTCGTGAAGATGGATGGATACGCGGGTCAAGCCCGCGTATGACGCAGTAAGATTAAGCGGCAGCGAAATCCATCGCCGCTGTCGATGTGTCGCGATGGGTTTCGCGAAAAGCTCAACCCATCCTGCCGAACATCGACCGACGGAATCTTTTCACCTGTGCAAGAACAAAATTCGAATTTTAGTTGACTGGTCCGGTCAAGTGCCGCCACCGCTCCCAAAAGTCCAGCGATCTTGCGGGGGAACTCCGCCGCCTTGAAGGCAATTTGGTTGTTGCGCCGCAACGGATGCGCCGCAAGCGCTGTTGCCGAAAGTTCCCGAGGGAAACCTTGCACTCCCTGGTGCGTTTTGTATGGACGCGGCACCCGGAGGCCCTCATGCAGGTCAACCTACGCTACTTTATCGCCGGCGCGGCGACGACCGCCGCCATCGTGGCGGTGGCTTTCGGCGGCGGCGCGCTGCTGGCGACCGCCACATCCGGGCCGGGCAAGCCCGCTATACGCGTCGAGCGACAGGCCTCGGCTCCCGCAGCGCGGGTCGTGCTGGCCGCAACCTCCGAGCCCGCCGTGCCGGCTAGCTCGCCCGCACCGGCTTCCGACGGAAATTCCGCCGGCGCCACATCCCCGCAAGCGCCGCCCCTTGCCCGGATTCCCGAGCAGCAGCAGACCGAGGAGCGCCCGCTGACGCGGCGCGAATTGCGGCAGGAGCGGCATCGACTGAGAGACGAGCGCCGCGCCGAGAGGTGGGCCAGGCGGCACCATCTGGACACTCCGTCCCTCTCCGACAATTCGGCCGCGCCTCAATGGAGCGACCTCCGGGCGCTCGATACCACCTCTCAGTAATCCGAAGCGCCGATTGCCGTTCGCGTGGTTCGTAGTTCTTAGGATGGGTCGAGCGGTAGCGAAACCTCGCGAAAACTTTTCCACCTGTGCAAAACAAAATATTGACTGGTCCGGTCAACCATGGTGTTTTGTCCAAAGTGAATTGCCGCGCTCAAAACCCGTCCGCAGAAATGCGCGGCGGGTTTTTGCGTTGGGGTTCGCAAGAATTCGCAGGATGGGTCGATCTCCATTTTCCGCGTCATCACCGGGCTTGACCCGGTGATCCATCCTCTCGTGAAGATGGATGGATACGCGGCTCAAGCCCGCGTATGACGCAGTAAGATTAAGCGGCAGCGAAAGCCATCACCGGCGCGTCGCTATTTCGCGATGGGTTTCGCGAAGAGCTCAACCCATCCCATCCGACATCGACCGGTGATTCTTTTCCACCTGTGCAAAACAAAATCTTGACTGGTCCGGTCAACCATGGTGTTTTGTCCAGAGTGAATTGCCGCGCTCAAGACCCGTCCGCAGAAATGCGCGGCGGGTTTTTGCGTTGGGGTTCGCAAGAATTCATAGGTTGGGTTGATCTCCAGTTTCTGCGTCATCACCGGGCTTGACCCGGTGATCCATCCTCTCGTGAAGATGGATGGATACGCGGGTCAAGCCCGCGTATGACGCAGTAAGATTAAGCGGCAGCGAAAGCCATCACCGGCGCGTCGCTATTTCGCGATGGGTTTCGCGAAGAGCTCAACCCATCCTATCCGACATCGACCGGTGGATTCTTTTCCACCTGTGATTTGCCCGAGGGTTGGCTAACACTGATGCGAAACACGTCGCCGAACTCGTTTGCCGATCCCGGCGCAGGTGATGGCGCCCATTTTTCATCGCGGGCGCCGCAATGGTATCCACAATCACCGCCATTGAGCCTCGCCGGTCCGGCGGCATCCGCAAATCCCATCGCCGCCTTGCCTGACGGCGTCGCCAGAATGACTTCCGGCATCCCGGCATCGTCTTCGCCAGGTCGCCCGCCGATTCAGCAAGCCTATATCATTCCGGTTTGTACGCTCAATGGTCGCCCACAAAGTAGCGATAGATTTGATTTTACATCCTGCAATTATACGTGCTTTGGTGACGGTGGCGCTCGCTTTGATACGAGCACGATACATCCGTTTGGGTTCAACTGTCCGGGACTTATTCGCCGTCCGTCCGGGGGATAAACGTGATAAAAACTCCGGCCAATTTCGCAGACTTTCCCGCCGACCTGAGTCTCGGCTGGGTCAGTTCCGAAGCGCCGAATTTTACGATCATAAATTTCATTCGCGTGGACAAAGGGGCTGCGCTGATCGAGGAGATTTATGCGTTCCTGCGCAGCGCATCCGTTCTGGAGATCGATATTGCATGCGAACCCCATTTTCCCAACCTCGATGCCATCGTTGAGGAGAAATTGCCCGAGACGGCCTTGCCCGAGACGGCGCAGGGACCCCGATATTCGGTAAGGCTGGTTTTCGACCGCGGATCCGTTTCGTTTGCGTACCGGGAAGTCAGCTTCCTCGTGACGGAAAAGAAAGCGATCATGATGATGGGGCGGCGATGATGACGGGATCCGTCAATGGCTCCGTGGAAAGACTGGCCCTCTGGTCGCTTGACGCCTGGTCGCTAACGGACACGCTCGTCCTCGAATTCATCAATGTTCGCGGCGCGACAGAACGCGGCCCAAACCACGCCAAGCTGGTGTTCGTGGCCCCTGCCCGTGTTTCAATGAAAGCGTTGAAACGGCAGGGCGGCGACATCGGCGTCAAGTCGGCGCATCTTGTCGGCAACAACGGCGAAGGCATTGCTTTTGAGATGGACGCCCTGGCGGGAGGCAGAGTGGAGGTTGAGGCACGGGAGTTCATCATTTTTTTTCACTAGGAAGTGAGATGCGTCGCGATGGGTTCGCGAACAGATCAACCCATCCTGCCGAGCGGCTACCGACGGCTGGATCTTTTCCACCTGTGCAAAACAAAATCTTGACTGGTCCGGTCAACCATGGTGTTTTGTCCAAAGTGAATTGCTTCGCTCGAAACCCGTCCGCAGAAATGCGCGGCGGGTTTTTTCGTTGGGGCGCGCAAGACTTCGTAGGATGGATGGTGTCAACCTTCGGCCGGCCCGATGATAAACTCAGCGAAACCCATCACCGGCATCGCCGCTTCGCGATGGGTTTCGCGAAGAACTCAACCCACCCTGCCGAACATCGACCGGCGGAATCTTTCCACCTGTGCAAAACAAAATTCGAATTTTAGTTGACCGGTCCGGTCAAGCGCCGCCACCGCTCCCAAAAATCCAGCGATCTTCTTTTCCATGATGTCTGCCACCTTGGCCCTCGGTACATCCTCGGGCCGGACACAAACGGAAAAAGGTGGCAGTTCGCTCCTGCTGCGGGGGAACTTTGCCGCCTTCTGAAGGCAACTTGGTTGTTGCGACGCAGCAGATGCCGCGCAAATGCTGTTGCCGAAAACTCCCGAGGGAAACCTTGCACTCCCTGGTGCGTTTCATAGGGACGCGGCACCGGAGGCCGTCATGCAGGTCAAGCTACGCTACTTTATCGCGGGCGCGGCGACGACCGCCGCCATCGTGGCGGTGGCTTTCGGCGGCGGCGCGCTGCTGGCGACCGCCACATCCGGGCCGGGCAAGCCCGCTACACGCGTCGAGCGACAGGCCTCGGCTCCCGCAGCGCGGGTCGTGCTGGCCGCAACGTCCGAGCCCGCCGTGCCGGCTAGCTCGCCCGCACCGGTTTCCGAGGGAAAATCCGCCGGCGCCACATCCCCGCCAGCGCCTCCCCTTGCCCGGATTCCCGAGCAGCAGCAGACCGAGGAGCGCCCGCTGACCCGGCGCGAATTGCGGCAGGAGCGGCACCGGCTGAGAGAGGAGCGCCGCGCCGAGAGGTGGGCCAGGCGGCACCATCTGGACGATCCGTCCGTCTCCGACGAATTCGACCGCGCCTCTATGGAGCGATCTCCGCCCCCTTGATACGGGCTCCCAGTAATCCGAAGCGCCGATTGCCGTTCGTGGTTCGTAGTTCGCAGGATGGGTCGAGCGGCAGCGAAACCCATCATCGGTGCGGTCGCGTCGTGACGGGTTTCACGAAGAGCTCAACTCATCCTACGGACCTACGGACCGGCTACAGGCGTCGCGAAAAACTTTTCCACCTGTGCAAATCAAATTCTTGACCGGTCCGGTCAACCATGGTGTTTTGTCCAAAGTGAATTGTCGCGCTCAAGACCCGTCCGCAGAAATGCGCGGCGGGTTTTTGCGTTGGCACGTAGCTGCATTTTCAGCCGTCACCGCTCGGGCAAGGCCTGCCCGAAGCCCGATCCACCATCAGCACATCAAGGAATTCATCATGACCGCACTTGCTCCCCGCTACACCGCCGAACTCGCCGACCGTATCCTGCAGGAACTCGGCAAAGGCCGCTACATGGTCGACATTTGCGAGGATCCCGGCATGCCGGCTTATTCCAGCGTGATGCTATGGATCGCCAACGATCACGAAGGTTTCGCGGCGCGCTGCCGGGAAGCCCGCGCGGCCGGCGGGGCCCCGATGGGCTGCCATACGCACTACACCCCGGAACTCGGAGACCAGATTGCCGCCAGGGTGACCTCCGGCCGCACGCTGGCCGACGTCTGCACCGATCCCGACATGCCGCTGCTGTGCACGGTAAGGCAATGGATCAGCATCAACCGGGACGACTTTGCCACGCGATACCGGGCCGCCCAGGAAATCGGCCTCGCCATGAGCGGCCGCGAGGTGCGCTACTCGGCCGCCATCGCGGATCGGATCCTCGGCGGGATTGATGGCGGGCCGCACGCTGGTCGGCATCTGCAAGGAACCGGGCATGCCCTCCGAGTCCACGGTGCTGCTTTGGGTCAAGCACGATCGCGAGGGTTTCAGGGCGCGCTATCATGAAGCGCGGGATATCGGCAACCAGCTGCTGGCGGACGAGCTCATCGAGATCGGCAGGGACTCGCAGCAAGGACCGGATCCAGCGTCGCGGCAAGGATGGTGAAATCGAAGAGGTCGTCGACCACGACCACATCAACCGGGCCCGGCTGCACTAGCGATAATCTGAAATGGACGCTGTCCAGGGTCTTGCCGAATACCTACGGCAACCGCGTCAACGTCAACGCAACCCACAACGCCGGCGAGGGCTGGGCCGAACTCCTGAAGTCCGTCAACAACAAGTCGCGCGGACTGCCGAACCAATATCCGCTGCCGGATGATGACGGAGACGGCGACGCATGAACCTGCCGGCCACACTGACCGATCATGCCGCTATTCCCTTGTGGCGGCTGAACAACCTCTACACCATCACCGACAAGCATGGCCAGCGCGTCCGCTTCACCATGAACTCGGCCCAGCAAGCCCTGTTCCATGGCATGCACAACCAGAATGTGATCCTCAAGGCACGCCAGCGCGGCTTCACCACCTTCATCCAGCTTTTGATGCTGGATGCCTGCCTGTTCAACGACGACATCCGCGCCGGCACCATCGCCCACACCCTGCCCGATGCCCAGGTGATCTTTCGCGACAAGGTGCGGTTTCCCTACGACAACCTGCCCGACGGGCTCAAGACGGCATTGCCGGCGCAAAACGACAACGCCACCGAGCTGCTGCTCGCCAACAATTCCTCGATCCGGGTCGGGGTGTCGCTGCGCTCCGGCACGCTGCAATATTTGCACGTCTCGGAATACGGCAAGATCTGCGCGAAATTCCCCGAGAAGGCGCGCGAGGTACGCACCGGCGCGCTCAACACCGTCGACAAGAACGGCCTGGTGTTCGTCGAATCCACCGCCGAGGGCCAGGACGGGCACTTCTTCGAACTGTGCCAGAGCGCGCGCAGCCGGCGCAATACCGGCTGTGCGCTGACGCCGATGGACTTCAAGTTTCACTTCTCGCCCTGGCATGAGGACGAGGCCTATGTGCTGCCGGCCGGATCGGTGGAGATTCCCGCCTCGTATCTCGACTACTTCGCGCGGCTGGAGCGGATCGGCATCGCGCTGACCGCGGAGCAGAAGGCCTGGTACGTCAAGAAAGCCGAGCAGCAGCAAGGCGACATGAAGCGGGAGTTTCCCTCGACGCCCGACGAGGCGTTCGAGGCGGCGATCGAGGGCGCCTATTACTCGGACCAGCTGGCGCGGATGGAGATGGACCGGCGGCTGACGCGGCTGCCGATCGACACCGGGTTGCCGGTCATGACCAGCTGGGACCTCGGGCTCAACGACGCCACCGCGATCTGGTTCGTCCAGGTGGTGGGGCGCGAAATCCGCTGGGTCGACTACTATGAAAACTGTGGCTTCGGCCTCGAGCACTATGTCCAGGAGCTGACGCAGCGCCGCCAACAGCATGGCTACAGCTTCGGCGACCATTACTTTCCGCACGACGTCAACAACGGCGAGATTTCCAACGGCAAGAGCCGGTTCGATACCCTGGTGGGCCTCGGCATCACCCCCGTCGCGGTGCCGCGGGTGCAAAACATCAACGACGGCATCAATGCGGTGCGGCGCATGCTGGGCCAGTCGCTGATCGATCCTGTAAGATGCGAGCGCGGCTTGAAATGCCTGCGTAACTACCGCAAGGAATGGGACGAGGACCGCGCCAGCTTTCGCGACAGGCCGTTCCACAACTGGGCCTCGCACGGCGCCGAATTCGTTCCGCAATTTTGCGCAGGGGTTTGTGGAGCCGGAGATCGTGCGGCCGCGCGGAAGATACCGGAGCCGGCAGAGCGGTCGCGAGACATGGGAGTCGGCGTGAACGGCGATGCAGGCGCAAGCGAGCGAGACCGGGATACCGACAAGGCTACGGATACCGCTAACCGCCCGTTAACCGCCGGTGCAATGTCTGGTTGAACCAACTCGCCGCTGGGACATTTATTTACCATGTCCCATGCCCTCATCACCATCACCCCACCGATGGAGTTGAAGCCGGTCGTGCTTCCCTACGGACGCATGCCGCTCAACGGAAGGGATTGTTTCGTGGCGCAAAAGATCTATCGCCACGAGGACGTCAAGCCGGAACCGCCGGAACCGGAACTGGACAAGAAGGCGTAGCGGAGCCGTAGTTTTGGTGGGTAAAGCGAAGCGTGCCTCACCAAAACGTTTCAACATCATTCGGCCGTTGGTTGTGCCGGTGGGCACGGCGCAAGAGCGCCTCTGCCCACCCTACACTTCTCGGCAAGAAGGCCTAGACCACGCCGTCAAACCGGCTGCCTGGATGTCACCTGGTGCGTGGTGGCATAGCGCGCATCGTGGTGCGCGACCCAGAGCATGAATCCCGAGACGGTGAGTGCGAAGGCAACGACGAATGCTTTGAACATGGCAACCCTCCCGTGCCCGCCATGTAGGTAGGAACCGGCTGGCCGCCAGTTTCATGACAGGGATTTAACCTCGGCCGTGGCGGCGCCGCGCGGGAACCCGCGACGCGGTAACACAATATGGTTTCCGTTCGCGCCATCTGGCGCCTCCGCGCTAGCGCCTTTGCGGCACCGCCTTCGCGGGGTAGCGGCGCGTGTCGCTCGCAGGTGAGCCACCGACGGACGTCGACGCCTCATGGTTCGAAACGTCGGCTTTCTCCTCCGACAGGCGCTTCCGGTCTACGTCTAATACCGGGCATCAACCGACCGATCCGACGGGTCCGGTTTGTGGCCAGGAGCGGACCTCGATGCTCTTACTCGATGATCTCATCGGCGCGGCCGAGCAGCGCAAGCGGCAGGCTGATCCCGAGCGCCTTGGCGGTCTTGAGGTTTATGATCAACTCCACTTTTGTGACTTGCTGGACCGGCAAGTTGCCCAGCTTCTCTCCCCTCAGAATCCGCCCTGTATAAGTGCCCGCCTGCTTGTAGGCCTCCGAGGCGCTGCCAGCGTAGCTCATCAGGCCGCCGGCGGCGGGGTACCATGCGGCTGGATAGATTGAGGGCAGCTTGTTGCGAAGTGCCAGTGCGGCGATCTGCTGGATCTGCGAATTGAAGAATGGGTCGCCGCTGATGACGAGGCCACCTGTACGAAGTTTCGCCAAGTTCTCGAATGCGATGTTGATCTCACCCGGGTTGCTGGCCTGCATCACATGCAACTCGATTCCAAGCCTGCGAGCTGCAGTCTGGAAGACGGCTCGCTGAGGCTCGCCCGTGGGGTTGGTGGGATTGATGAACAGGGCCATCGACGTGGCCGCTGGAATTGCTTCGCGCATCAGCTCCAACAGCTTGGGTCCGAGCTCCAGATTCAGATAGGTCGTACCCGTCAGGTTGCCCTCAGGCCGGCTCAGACTTGTGACCAGGCCGGCTTGCACCGGATCGCTGATGGTGGTGAAGACGATCGGAATTGTTGTCGTCGCGGCTTTTGCGGCAAGCGCCGCCGGCGTGGTGAACGCGACAAGCGCCGACACGGGATGCCGGACCAGTTCATCCGCCATTTGGGCCAGCCGCTCGTATTGCCCTCCGGCCCAACGATATTCGACCGCGACGTTTCTGCCTTCGGTGTAGCCAGCCTCGCCCAGACCTTTATGGAACGCTGCCGTCAGCCCGCCCCATCCCTCAGCTGTCGTAGGTCCCAGCAATCCAATTATCGGCATCTGTTGCGCATGCGCAATCACCGGCCACGTCATTGCAGCGCTGCCACAAAGCTTTATGAATTCTCGCCGCCTCATACTCGTCCCAGGTTTGTGAAAGGTATCCTAGCGGCTGATGCAGGAATACTGAAGGACCTACGATGTCGCATTTGGGTCAATCGCGTCGTCTTGGCCGCCCGCCAGCCTCTTCCGGTCCGCCCCGATAACGGACATCGCCAGACCAGCCCGGCCGGTCGCGACGCCGGCCAGCGGATCGTCATTCCGAACCACAAGATCAAGTTCAACGCGGGCAATCCAACCGGGTACGGCGTGCCGTTGATCGGCGCCGACGGCGGTATCGATTGCACCATCCCCCGGGAGGGATCTGAAATGACGCTCGCAACGGAAATCCTGGCGCGGCTCGTCGGCATTGCGGAGCCGGTGACGCACGAGCAGCTCGGCCGCCTCGGCGGCAATCCGCAATTCCACCCGCCCGGCAAGGATGCCGACAACCAGGTGCGGCACGGCGAGGCGCCGACGACCAGGCGCGTCGCGATCGAGCCATGGTGGTTCCGGTTTTGACGGCCACACAGCCCGACCAGTCGCGACGCGCCAGCACCGCCAACGCCGCCGAATGTCGATGCGGGACCGGATCGTCCCGATCGGCTTCCGCGCCGCTGTCATGAAGATTGGATGTAATTGCAATGACCCCATCGAACACGGACGGTACGGCACGAGACGTCGATCAAGCCGCGCCCGACCAGGAGGCGCTGTCCAAGAAACTGAAGGGCTGGTTCCTGGCCGACTACGAGGCAGCAGGCCGAATGGCGCGAGGCGGCGCGGGAGGACTTTGCCTTCACCTCGGGCGACCAGCTGTCGGAGAGCGACAAGCAGAAGCTGCGCGACATGAGCCGGCCGATCATCGTCATGAACCGGGTCGAGCCGATCATCGACAGCGTGTCCGGCTCGTTGTGGAACTCCCATGATTTTTGCGTTCGGGCAGCGCAATGGTCCACGCTCATATCGTTGCGAAAGTTGTGACCAGTCTGCCCCAAGAGCGGCGCCGTTAGTAGTGCAAGGGGAACTTACCGGCCGTATCACGCGAAGCAACCGATCACTGCCTAAGTGAGTTACTTCCGCAACAGCCCCTTGAACGAGCTTGCTCTTAACAGGATGCGTTGCCGCCGGCTCTTATCCAGTAGAACTCAGAGTCTGGCGGTTGGCTGACATTCTAGCAAAAGCGCGAGCAATACGGGATTAGACTAAGTCTGTCTTTGTTGTTGGCCCGCTCGCGAACGGTTCCGGTCCTTCGCCGGATTCAAACCAGAGCGAAATTCCTCGCGATGCGATTGCCTTTCTCGGTAGTTGGGGGTTGAGGGTGCCGGCGGTGACGATTCGTCCCCCATCGAATTTCGTTCGCGCGAACTCCCTGGCTTCCGCCTCGGTATCAAACGTTTTTGTTAAGCGGGGATTTCGTCTTCGTACCAAGGTTCCAGTCCTCGGTACTTCAAACGTGACATACCAAGTCTGTTTCATCCCTGATCCTCTGCGCGTCCAGCCCGTGTCACGACGACATTGTATCCAAGCCTACCGCCTGCACATAATCAGGCAGAAACAATGTTCGAAAGTTCCCAGCTCTTGGTGCCATCCTTGGCACAAACCAGCTTTTTGCCAGAAAAATTCTTCTACGAGCGCGACGGCGGATGTCCGGTTTGGGTCCAGGCTGTGTGAAAACGCATCTGAGCTACAGACACTCAGAATTGCTTTCTCTATTCGCTATGCCAGCAGCTCCTACCAGTGCGATTGGTTTCCGCAGCCATGACATCGAGAAGCGATTTCTACGCGCAAGTTCATCGTCTGAGTTTTCACACAGCCTGGGCCAAAACCGGTCCTGACGGCCTCGAAACGCCACTTCCGGTCTTCTCCCGGAAACGGACATCGTCGCGGTCGGTCGGCATGTCTGTGCCAACAGGCGACACTGGAGAACTAAGAGGTCGGCGGGGTGCTGTTTAATAGGTGAGCAATGGCAGTCACAAGCTGCGCCGGAGCGAAAGGCTTGGTAAGCATGACGCTATTTGGCACACCCTTCGACGCCCATTCGTCGGCGTGCGCGCCGCTCATGTAGACAATGGGAAAGCTTGGGTCAGATTCCCTGAAATATGCGGCGACCTCCTGACCTGCCTTGTTTCTTCGGACCACGTTTAACTTGAGACGACCACCCCGATTGCTTCTTTCGTTTGCCCCTTGCGGGACGGTTGTGCGACGGGGCGGGGCGCGGAGGCCCCATATACCGCAGCGATCCGCCCCGTCGCTTGGGCGTCCGTTGCGCCTTGCTTCTCGAGCTTCGCCGCGAACGCGGCCGGCGTGAGATAGCCGATACTCGAATGCGGCCGCACCGTGTTGAAGTGCTTCCGCCACGCTTCGATCAGCACCTTCGCCTCGGTCCGTGACCGGAACCATTCGAGGCTCAGACACTCATCGCGGAACTTGCCATTGAAGCTCTCCGTCGCGCCATTCTGCCAGGGTTTGCCCGGATCGATCAATGCGGTGGCGATGCCTTGGTCGACGATCCACTTCAGCAAGGCGCGGGAGACAAACTCCGGCCCGTTGTCCGAGCGCAAATACAGTGGTGCGCCGCGCTCGGACACCAGCCGCGACAACACTTCGATCACGCGGCCGGAACGGATGCGGCCATCCACCTCGATCGCAAGGCCCTCTTTTGTCCATTCGTCGGTGACGGTCAGACACTTGAGCTGCTGGCCGTTGGCGCACCAGTCGAACACGAAGTCGTACGACCACACCTGGTTGGCGCCCGTCGGCGCGTTCGGGCGGGGGCGGCCGGTCGCGATGCGCTTTCTTGGGCGCTTGCGTGGCACCTGAAGACGCGCTTGCCGCCACAGACGGTGCACACGTCCAAAGCTCATCACATGACCGTCGCGGCCAAGAAAGATCGCGATCCGCCGGTAGCCATAGCGCGGATATTGTGCCGCCAACTCCGCCATCCGCGCCAGCACCGGCGCATCCTTCGCCAGCTTCGTCGAGCAATAGTGCAACGCGGATCGCCCGACACCGAGCAGCGTGCAAGCCCGCCGTTGCGACAGGCCCTTGCCCGTCGCGTACGCTACTCCGGCACGGCGAGCCGGCACGCTCACCATTTTTTTGCAGCGATCTCCTTCATCACCTCGATCTCGAGGTCGCGTTCGGCAACCAGCTTCTTCAACCGCGCGTTCTCAGCCTCAAGCCGCTTAAGCCGGCGTACATCGTCGGCCTGGAACGTTCCGAAACGCTTCCTCCACGTGTAGATCGTCTGCTCGCTGATCCCATGCCTCCTGGCGACCACGCCGATCGGCTCTCGATCCGCTTCTCGCACGATCGCCACTATCTGCTCGTCCGTGAACCTTGACTTGCGCATCCGCTCCTCCGATTGGGAGGGCAGTCTCTCAAGTAATCACCGGTCCGAAAATCCCGGGGCAGGTCACTCCCACCCGCTTAATCGTCCCTTCAAGCCAACGTCAGTCACGAGCGCCTTGTAGTTCTTCAGTCGGCCACGAAACAGCGTCAGTGCTTCTTCACCGGATGATAGTATGTCGGTTTCAAAACCGCCCTCAACCAAGGCTTCTTCAATGATACCTTGGAGGTCGTATTCATCCTCTACAACCATAACGACTGGTAACTCAGACACGCTTCCCCCTGACAACGCGCCATTTCTCACGCGCGAACAATTTAAGTTATAAAGTGAACGCTTGTTCCGTTCTGGAATGTCAGAAATGCGTCCGGAATGGAACTTTTTGAGCTTGGCAAAAACTTGGACCGGAAGTCCGCTGTAGGTCAATCGCGTCGCCTTAGCCACCCGCCAGCCTCTTCCGCTCCGCCCCGATCAACGGACATCGCCAGACCAGCCCGACCGCTCCGCTCAGTGCCAGGAAGCAACGCCTTGCGGGAAATCAGGTCGTTGCCGCGAGAGGCTGTCCCTCGTCGTTTCCGGCGGAATCCGAACTGGAAGCCGGAGGAAGCACAAGGCTCATTTTACAGACCAGCCCCGATGGTTCGAAGAAAAGTTCGCTACCCCCTCCGAAGTTTTGCAGGGCGCGCGAAAGCAGACGCACCCCGAACCCGGTTTTCTCCGGCGGGCGAACGCTCGGACCGGCCGTCTCCCGCCATTCGAGATGGAGAAGCGAGCCTGAAAGCCGCGACGACAGGGAAACAAGACCTTCCGGCCGGGACAACGACCCATATTTTGCCGCGTTGGTGGCGAGCTCATAAATCAGGAGAGCCACGGTCAAGGCGTGCTTCGGCGGCAACAGCACGTCCGCTCCCTGAATGGAAACGCGCGACGCCACGTAGGGACCGAGCTCGGTTTCGGCGATATTGCGGACGAACGCGCCCTGCCCGTTGGCTTCCTCTATCAAACGGTCGGTCGCGCTCAGGGCCTGCAGGCGATCGAGGATATCCTTGCGTATCTCGGGATGATCGCGCAACTGCACGCTGATGATCGCCTGAATGGTCGCGATCTTGTTTTTCAGGCGATGCGCCAGTTCCTGCACCGCGAGCTGGCGCAGGTGTTCCTCGTCTTCCAGGCGCCTGGCCGTGCGGCGGAAATAGTCCGAAGCGAAAATGATCAATATCGAGACGAACCCGAAGGCGACCAGGGTGACCCTGCTCTCCGTAGTGCTCCGAGCGAAAAGCTGTAGCCGGGAAGCATGAACGCCCACCAGGCCGTCATGCCCCCTGCCAGCGCCACCAGCACGCCCGGTCCAACTCCCCCAGCAGCGCGCATAACGCCACGGTGGGATAATACGCGATCAGCGGCGCCGCCTGCCGGTCAAGCCAGTGGATCCAGAATTCGAAGGCGGTTGCCGCCGCGAAGCACGCCAGGGCGAACGCGTACGCCCGAACCGAGCCTGCCGGAATGCTCCGGCGCAATCGAGCCAGGATGGCGTCGACCAGTTCGGTCAGGTGTTGCCGGTCCGATCCCCGCGTCATCCACCGGATCCAACGCGCGTCGTCAGGCGCACCAGCGCCAAAAGGACCGACGGGCAAAAGACCGTATCACACCGCATCCGGGCGTAAAGGCCGGGTAGCGCGGCGCGCGTGAGCGGCACCCGGCGTTGCGAACACCAACGCGTAATTCAAGCTCCCGAACCGGGGCGTCGAACATGAGACGTGTGTTCGGGCTGATGAGAGAACCACAAGATCAAGTTCAACGAGGGCAATCCGACCGGTCACGGCGCGCGGTTCATCGGCGCCACCGGCGGCATCCATTGCACCATCCCGCCGGGAGGGGTCCGAAATGACGCTCGCAACGGAAATCCTGGCGCAGCTCGTCGGCCTTTCGGAGCCGGTGACGCACGAGCAGCTCGGCCGCCTCGGCGGCAACCCGCAATTCCACGCGCCCGGCAAGGATGCCGACAACCAGGTGCGGCACGGCGAGGCGCCGACGACCAGGCGCGTCGCGATTGAGCCATGGTGGTTCCGGTTCTGACGGCCACACAGCCCGACCAGTCGCGACGCGCCAGCAACGCCAACGCCGCCAAATGTCGCTGCGGACCCGGATCGTCCCGATCGGATTCCGCGCCGCTGTCAGGAAGATTGGATGTAATCGCGATGACCCCATCGAACACGGACGGTACGGCGCGAGAAGCCGATCAGGCCGCGCCCGACCAGGAAGCGCTGTTCAGGAAACTGAAAGGCTGGTTCCTGGCCGACTACGACCAGCAGGCCGAATGGCGCGAGGCGGCGCGGGAGGACTTTGCCTTCACCTCGGGCGACCAGCTGTCTGAGAGCGACAAGCAGAAGCTGCGCGACATGAGCCGGCCGATCATCGTCATGAACCGGGTCGAGCCGATCATCGACAGCGTGTCCGGCTCCGAGGTCGCCAACCGGCAACAGGTGCAGTTCATCCCGCGCAAGCAGGGCGACGTTGAGGTCAACGAAGTGCTGACGTCGGCGGCGAAATGGTTCCGCGACCAGTGCGACGCCGAGGACGAGGAAAGCGACGCCTTCCGCGAGATGGTGGTCTGCGGCATGGGCTGGACCGAAACCCGCCTCGACTACGAGGACGATCCGGACGGCGCGCCCAGGGTCGAGCGCCGCGATCCGCTGGAGATGGTGTGGGATTCCACCGCCCGGAAACGCAACCTGGTCGACATGCGGCGGCTGTTCCACGTCTGCCGCAACATTCCGATCGAAGAGGCGCGCGCGCTGTGCCCCAACGACGATTTCGAGGACGCCGATTACAACGCCTCGTGGGTCGACACTACGGATGCGGCAGGAGCCGCACCACAACAACAGCCACTTCTACAACAAGGACGGCCTCGCCGACGGCGAGGAAGCCGACAAGACCGTGACCATGGTGCGGGCGCAATGGTGGGAGCGCGTTGCGGTCTGGCGCGTCGCCGATCCCACCAACCCGGACAATATCCTCACGCTCGAAAAAGATGAGTTCGAGGACCTGAGCCGCAAGGCGAAACTGGCCGGCGCCGTGCTGCGCTTCGCCAAACAAACGCGAAAAGTGTTCAAGCAGGCCTATCTCGGCGCCATCCTGCTCGAGATCGGGGAAGCGCCCTGCCAGGACCGCTTCTCGTTCCAATGCCTGACCGGCAAGCGCGACCGCAACAAGAACACCTTTTACGGCCTGGTGCGGGCGATGAAGGATCCGGCGCGGTGGTCGAACAAGTGGATGTCGCAGACCCTGCACATCATGAACACCTCGGCCAAGGGCGGCATCATGGCCGAGCGCGGCGGCTTCTTCGAGAACGACCTGGAGGGCGAGGAAAGTTTTGCCCGTCAGGACCAGGTCACCTACCTGAAATCGGGCGCGCTGAGTGGCGCCAATCCGAAATTCGCCGCAAAGCCGCAGGCGCAATTCCCGTCGTCGACGTTCCAGCTGATGGAATTCGCCATCAACTCGCTGCGCGACGTCACCGGCGTCAACGTCGAGATCCTGGGCCAGCAGACCGCCGCGGGACAGGCCGCGGCACTCGACCTGCAGCGCAAGCAATCGGCGATGGTGATCCTGCAGCCGCTGTTCGACTCGCTGCGGCGCTACCGCAAGGAACAGGGCCGGCTGCTGCTGTACCTGATCGAGAACTATCTGTCCGACGGCCGGCTGATCAAGATCGTGGGCTCCGATGAGGCGCAGTACGTGCCGCTGCTGCGGCAGCCCGGCGTCTCGACCTATGACGTGATCGTCGACGACAGCCCGTCCTCGCCGAACCAGAAGGAAGCCACCTGGGCGATGCTGCAGCAGATCCTTCCCGTGGTCGGCAAGATGCTGCCGCCGGCGACCTGGCTGGCGCTGCTTGAAATACTCGCCGCTGCCGACCTCGGCGCAGAAGGACATTTCGGACTCGATCGCGGGCTCGCAACAGAACCAGCCGCCGAACCCGGAAGCGGCCAAGGCCGCGGCCGAGCTCGAGGCCATGAACGCCAGGGCGCAGGCCGAGATCGTCAACCACGGCAAGATGACCGACGCGAAGATTGCCGCCATGGCCCGCGAGGCCGAGGCGCGGCGCCAGCTCGAGCTGCACAAGGCCCAGCACGAAAGCATGACCAACGCGCTGACCGCGCCGCCGCAGCTCGGGCCGGACGGCGAGATCGTGCACGCCGGGGCCGATGCCGCCGCACTGGTGATGTCGGTGATCGGCGAGATGCGCCGCGACATGCAGACGCTGGCGAATTCGATCAATGCGCCGAAACAGATCGTCCGCGACCCGCAGACCGGCGAGATCACGGCGGTCGTTCCCATGCAAATGCCGCCCGGCGGCACCGGAGTGAACTGAAATGGCTTCCTACAACAAGTTCAACAGCTTCGTGCAGGACCTCGCCACCAAGGTCCACAACCTCAACTCCGACACGCTGAAAATCCTTCTGACCAACACCGCGCCAGTCGCCGGCAACACCATCAAGTCGAACCTGACCGAGATTTCGGCCGGCAACGGCTATGCCGCCGGCGGCAGCGCCGCGGCGTTCGTCTCGGGCGCCGACACCTCGGGCACCTACAAGCTGATCCTGTCGGCGGTGACCTTCACGGCGTCGGGCGGCTCGATCGGGCCGTTCGAATATGCGGTGCTGTACAATGCCACCGCCGCCAGCGGCAACCTGATCGGCTGGTGGGATTACGGCACCGCGATCACGCTGACCAGCGGCAACAGCTTTACGGTGTCGCTGGACCAGACGGGCGGCGTGTTCACGCTGGCTTAAGCAGGGCTGTCGCATGTGGAGTTCGATCGCGTTTTGCCGGGTGTGATGGCTTCAGAGTAATCCCTCCCCCTTGTGGGGAGGGTCGGCCGAGCGAAGCGGAGGCCGGGGTGGGGGTAGCCACAAGCACGGCTTCCGTTGTGGCTACCCCCACCCGACCAGCCTTCGGCTGGCCACCCTCCCCACAAGGGGGAGGGACAAGAAAGAGCGGTCGCAGCGACGGCTCGTTTCACATGCAATCGCACGGCTAGCTTGAAGGGTACATCCCATGGCAACCACCATCGATCTTCTGCGGCAGAATTTTGCCGAGGCCTGTGCTGCGCGCGATGCGGTGCTGGCGCAGTCGGGTCCGTTGCGGGCGCAGCGCGACGCGTTGATCGCGGCCGCGGAAGCGGCGCTGGCCGCGCAGGTCGACCCGCTGAATGCGCAGATCACGGCAGTCGAAGCCGGGCTGCCGGCGCTGATGGGCGAAATCGCCGCGATCGCGATCGCGCTGAACGGCCAGACGGGCGCGGCGTAATGGCAAAGCTCTACAATCTGGCGCGGATGACCACCGCGACCACGGGCACCGGCACCATCACGCTGGGCGTCGCGGTCTCGGGCTTCCTGTCGTTTGCCCTGGCCGGCGTCGCCGACGGCGACACGGTAAGCTATGGCATTTCCGATGGCGCGGGCGGCGAGGTCGGCACCGGGGTCTATGCGGCGTCCGGCACCACGCTGTCGCGGACGCCGACGTTTTCGACCAACGGCAATGCCGCGATCAGCCTTTCCGGCACCGCGCAGGTGTTCATCACGGCGCGGGCCGAGGATTTTGCCAGCCTGGTGACGGTCGGCGAGGTCAAGTTCGTGGCCTTCAACCGCGTGCCGCCGCTGCATCTGGCCTGCGACGGCGCGCAGGTGTCGCGCACCAGCTATGCCGCGCTGTTTGCCGCGCTGGTGGTGTCGAACACGGTGACGATCACCCAGGCCTCGCCGGCGGTGGTGACCTGGAGCGGCAACCAGTTGCGCAACGGCGATCCGATCCTGCTGACCACCACGGGCGCGCTGCCGACCGGGCTTGCGACCGCGACGAAATATTTCGTGGTCAGCAACGGCGTCGACGGCACCGATAAATTCCGCCTTGCGGCGTCGCCGGGCGGCGCCGCGATCAATACCAGTTCGGCCGGTTCCGGCACCCAAACCGCGACCAACGCGCCATGGGAGGGGACGGCGATCGGCAACGGGTCCACCACGTTCACGCTGCCGGATCTTCGCGGCGATTTCATCCGCGGGATCGACAACGGCGCGGGCGTCGACACCAATCGTTCGATGGGGGGTGGGGTGCAGCTGGACGCGCTGCAAAGCCACACGCACAACGTCGTCACCTATTCCGTTGCCAACTTCTACAACGAAACCAACGCCGGCTCGGTGTTTTCTCCCCAGTACGGCCTGACGCCGTGGACCACGACCGACGGCAGTGGGCGCATGGCCTCCGAAACCCGCCCGCGCAACGCGGCGATGCTCGGCGTCATCCGCTACGCGGCGGCGGCGTAAATGCTCGGCTTTGACGCATTAGGACACCTGGCGCTCGGCCAGGGCGGCACCGCGGCCTCGACGCTGGTGCTGGTCGCTGCGCCCGGCAGCTATGCGCTCACCGGCACGCCGGTCGCGTTCAAGGACGCGCTCGCGCCTGCGACCGGCGTGTTTTCGCTGACCGGCATCGCCGCGACGTTTCTCGACAAACAGCTCGCCGCGGCCGGGGCCTATTCGTTCACCGGCGTCGCGGTCACGTTCGGCACGCGCGAAGCGGCGGTTGCCGGCAGCTATGCGCTCGGCGGCAAGGCCGTCACGTTCGCCGGCGCGGAGCCGGCGGCGGCCGGCACCTACGTGCTGGCGGGTCAAGCCGCCAGTTTCGCCGGCGCGCTGCCGCCGGTGTCGGGATCCTACGTCGTCACCGGCTACGCGTCGGTCGACCTGATCGTGATGCCGGCGGTTGCCGGGTCCTACGCCTTGACGCCCGGGCCCACTGTGCTGACGCGAACCGGCGGCGACTTCGACCAGGTCTATGGCGGCATCGGGCATTATCTCGAGGAGCTCGAGCGGGCCAGGCAGCTCGCCCGGATCACGCGGAAAACGCCGGCGCCGATCGTGCACGAGACCGCCCCGCGGTTGCGGCCGATGCCGGCGCCGCCGGCAAGCAGCCTGCAGGCGATCGCGGCGCAGCGTCTCGCCGCCGGGCAGGCCGAACGGATAAGGATTTCGAAACGGCGACGGCAGGAGGCCGAAATTCTCCTGCTGGCATCTTGACGTTTATTTCGACTGCTTTTCCGGTTCGGAATGCTGCGCTTCAGAACCGCCTGCCGTATCGCGACCAGCTCGGCGACAGGCCCGGGGAAGTCAACCGAAGAAGCTCATTACTCTTGCGCGAACGACGGTAAACCAACTCCACATCCTCGCAAACCAGGGCAGCGTCAGCAGCTTTGGTTTGACGATGCCAAACAGTCGTTCAACCAGGAGCAGGCTGGCTGCGTAGGCGGCGATGATCATGACCGTGCCGGTGACCCAGTGTCCTTCGCCTGCGATGGCCACGGCGACCAGCTTCAGCGGCTCAACCAGACTTGTCGGAATGGCAAGGAGCACCAGGGATTGGTAAGGCCCCAAGCCCTCGATAAAGCGGCGCAGCGATGGCCGGCGGTGCAGACGTGCAGGAGGTGTTGCCATGTTGGATCGCGCCCCTCAAAGGACAAAGCTGAAAATAAAGGCTTCATCGGGGTTAAAGTTCCACGAGACTTTTCTGATCGGATGGCACCGACTAGCGCGGCTCGAAACTCTCCCGCACGCATCTGGCTCAGCCAGCAGAAATAACCTCGAAATTCCCGGCTGACCGGGTTTCGCGCGCGGCGTTCCGCGCCTCTGCACCGTCAGTAAACGGCAAGGTGGAAACATGAGCGATACCGACACCATCGGGGCCACGCTGACCCCGGAAGAAAACGCCTTCTTCGAATCCGGCGGCACTACCGAAATCCCGGGTTCGGCCGGCGGCGACAACAGCGCCGAAGGCGGCGGCACGGAGGGCAACACCGGCGGCCAGGCCCAGGACGGACAGGTTCAGGACGGCCCGACCAAAGTCGAAAAGATGGTCTCGCTGTCGGCGTTGCACGAAGAGCGCGGCCGGCGCAAGGCGACCGAAAACGAGAAGCGCGCGCTGGAAAACCAGATCGCCGAATTGCGCGGCAAGTTTTCCATCATCGAACGGCTGAATGCGCCGCAGCAGCTCGAACCGCCATCGGTGGAAAACGACATCTTCGGCGTGGTCAAAAACACCACGCAGACCGTGGCCGAGATCCAGCGGCGGCTGAAGGCCGACGAGGAGGCGCGCCGCGCCGACGGCGATCGCCACAACCTGATCACCGCCTACAAGATGGACGCCGCGCAATTCGAATCGCGCAACCCGGACTTCAAGGCGGCCTACACCCACCTGCTGAACAGCCGGGCCACCGAGCTCAAGGCGATGGGCTACGACGACCCGATGCAGCTGCACCAGGCGCTGACCAACGACGAAATGTCGATCGCGCAGATGGCGCTGGCCAACCGCAAGAGCGCGGCGGAAGTGATCTACCACCTGGCGCAGCAGCGCGGCTATCGGCCGGCCGGCGGCGGCGGCAAGGGCGCGGAAAAACTCGACACCATCACGCGCGGCCAGAACGCCAACAAGAGCCTGTCCAACACCGGCGGCGGCGCCGGCGACGGCGACGTCACCGCGGACATGCTGCTGAAGATGCCGATGGACGAATTCGAGGCCTGGTGCACGAAGAATCCGGCCAGGGCGAAGCGGTTGATGGGGGGATGAAGGCGCCCCGGCTTCTCGAGCATCGGCCGGCGCCGGCCGAGCGGCAACAGGCGGCGCCGCGCAATTCGATGGCAACAAAACCGGCGCGCCGCAGGTCAGGCGATCTCCGCCGGCCGGCACGGCGGCCGAAGCGGACCGCAAGAAGATAGTACCTCAACGCGGCCGCCGCCGCCCTCGCGATCCCCGCGGAATGACGATCTCGTGCATGCGACGGCCGCGCGCGAGGCAGCCCCTCATTTTCGTCACAGTTGCCGGGACACAACAGGTGTCGTTCCCGCCTTTCAAAGCTGCGGACCAACCGCCCTCATGATTCAATTCGGCCCCGGCCCGGAGCAGTGCGCGATACGGTGTCGGCGGCTCGGGTTGGCGTTGCGGTTTTTTGCCGCCTGGGCCGGGCTTGTTTCGCTGACGGCCGTGCTGCCGGTTTCGCAGGCCGGCGCCCAGCCCGGCACCGAGCCCAAGCGGGTGGTGCTGCTGCAATCGTTCGGACTTCGCTTCAAGCCGTGGACCGATTTTGCCGAGTACCTTCGGGCGGAATTGTTCCGGCAGGCCAGGATGCCGATCGATTACCAGGACCTTTCGCTGCTGACGGCGCGGGTCGATGACGACAAGGCGGTGTTGCCGTTCGTCGAATATCTCCAGGCGCTCTATGCCGACAGGCCGCCCGATCTCATCATCGCGCTGGGGGCGCCGGCCGCCGAGTTCGTGCAGCGCTACCGGCCCCGGCTGTTTCCGAACACGCCGATGCTGCTGACCGCGGTCGAGGCGCGCCGGGTCGACTACGACAAGCTGACCGGCAACGACACGGTGGCGGCGGCGGCGCATGACTTTCCCGTCGCCTTTGAAACGATCATGAACGTGCTGCCCGGCACCCAGCTGATCGCGGTGGTCAACGGCGCTTCGCCCAACGAGGCCTACTGGCAAAAGGTCCTGGAGCGGGAACTGGCGCCGCTGGGCAAGCGGGTGCAGCTCAGGTGGTATAACCGGATGTCCTTCGAGGATATCCTGAAGGACGCCGCCCACCTGCCGCCGCACAGCGCCATCTTCTGGCACCTGATGAGCGTCGACGCGGCCGGTGTTCCGCACGAGGGCAATGCCGCCCTCGACACGCTGTCCGCCGTGGCCAACGCGCCGATCTTTTCCTACCTCGACGGCTTCTTCCAAGGCTCGATCGTCGGCGGCTCGATGCACTCGGTGCAGAAAGGAATGGAAGAGGCGGCGGCGGGGGCGATCCGCATCCTGAACGGCGAGAAGGCGGGGGATGTCAGGATGGCCCCGACCCAGTTCGAACTGCCGCGGTTCGACTGGCGCCAGATGCAGCGGTTCGGCATCAGCGACAGCCAGCTGCCGCCGGGCAGCACCGTCTACTTCCGGGAGCCGACGCTGTGGCAACGCTATATGTGGCAAATCGTGCTCACGGTCGGACTGCTTCTGATCCAGACCGCGCTGATCTCGATCCTGCTGTACGAACACCGCCGGCGCCGGCTCGCCGAGGTGCAGTCGCGGCAGCGGATGGCGGAACTGGCCCACCTCAACCGCTTCGCCACCGCGGGCGAACTGACCGCGTCGATCTCCCATGAAATCAACCAGCCGCTGGGCGCGATCCTGACCAACGCCGAAACCGCCCACGAGATGCTGAAATCCGAAAAACCCGACCTCGCCGAACTGCGGGAGATCATCGGCGACATCCTGCGCGACGACCGCCGCGCCAGCGAAGTCATCCGAAGAATGCGCGCCCTGCTGAAAAAGGCGCCGTTCGAGCTGACGAAACTCGACCTCAACGAGGTGGTCCGGGAAACCCTCGCTTTTGTTTCCTCGATGGCCATGGCACGGAGCGTCGAATTCGTCGATTTTCTCGCGCCCGAACCGCTTCCGATCCTCGGCGACCGCATCCAGCTGCAACAGGTGATCCTCAACCTCGTCGTCAACGGCATCGACGCGATGAAGGACACGCCGCCCGGAAACCACACCATCACGATCCGGACCTCGCGCCACGGAAACCTTGCCGAGCTGTCGGTGTCGGACCGCGGGCACGGCATCGCCGAAGACAAGCTGAAAACGATCTTCGACCCGTTTGCCACCGGCAAGGCGGACGGCATGGGCCTCGGACTGTCGATCTCGCGCACCATCATCGAGGCGCACCACGGGCAGATCTGGGCAAAAAACCGCGATCACGGCGGCGCCTCGTTCCGGATCAGGCTGGCCCTGGTGGAATAGGCCGGGCGCCTCCATCCTATGGCACGGTAAAAAGCCGCGTCCATACGCTGGCCTGGGCGTTGTCCGAGGCAATGACAACGAGGTCGATCCGATCGGGGGCCGTCGAAACAGCGCAGGGCGGGCCATCGTTTTGCATGTCGCCTGGATGCCCGACACCGATCTGCTGCCAGCTTCCGCGCCTGGGATCGAATTGAAACTGGATGATGTCCTTCGCAGGCGTCGGCATTTCCACGAATACGTCGAACATGTTGGGTGGCCGTGCAATGACTGCCGGGTCGGCGGCCACCTTGACGGGCGAACCGGCCGACGGCCATTGACTCCATTTCCAGCCGAAGCCGTTCCAGGTGAGCTGGTGGAGCGACAGGTCGGAGCATCGCACGAAGCAATCGATCGAGTCCGGACGCAATGAAATGGCGACGGGCGATCCCACGACACTGACGCCGCCGCCGGGATTGCCGAGGTCCTGCCAGCCCGTGTAACTGGTGCCTTCGTCCTCGGAAAAGCAGTGCAGCACCGTGCCCTGCAGGCTGCGCGCGAAGCAGTCGACGCGGTAAGGTGCCCACGACACGACGGCCGGAACCCCGGCTGCCGTGCCGGAATTGACGACCTTCCATCCGGGCGGCGTCAAACTCACCAGCCTGCTCCGTTGCAGAGAGCCATCGGCGGCGATCGCGAAAATCAGCACGTCGTATCGCGATAACGCGACGGCGGCGACCCCGCTGGTGAAACTGCCGGCCAGACTCGTCCAGCCACCCCAGGACGCACCGTCGAACTGATTGTGCCACACCGCCCTGTCGGTGCCCAACGCGAAAGCGTCCACGATGCCGGAGAGGTAGGACGAAACGGCCGGCGTTGCAAACTTGAGCAGCTTCGGTGGCGGCGCGCCGATCGAATGCCACGGCTTCCAGCTGCCCGCGGCAAGTATCGGAAACGGGTTGTTGTTCGGAAGTGAAACAAGGGTCCCGGGAGGGAATTTCGCGTTGATGAAGGTGATGAACTGCAGCCAGGGCAGCCCGGTAGGGCCAAACCACGGCTGACTTCGGCTGGGTCAGCCAATGAAAAATGAAATCCAGGCTCAGCGGGAAAAGAAGCGGCAGCGCCTGCGCGCCTTGAATGATTTCCTCCCATCGCCGACCGAGCTGGAAACGCAAAAAATTGAGGAACAGGGCTGCGCATCCGATCGAGGAGTAGTTCTCGTCAGTGCCGTCCGACGAGTTGATCCAGTTGAGCCGTGGACCGTTCAGCCACACCGTGGCGGGACTGAGGTTGAACAATGTCATGATGGAATTGGGGGAGATCGTCTCCGCAAGGGCCCGCGACAGGCCCTCGCCGGTGCTGTTGCCCTTATCCCAGAAGCCGAAGTCGTCCATCAGGAGTTCGTCGGCTTCCGAATTGAGCATCATTCTGCAGAAATCGGATGCCCGGAGCGCTCCCGAAGGTGGAATGGGTCCTGCGTCGAACTCGATTTCCCTGTCGGGCGACGGCGTGTTGCTGGCGCCGTTGGTTCCGACATTGGCAAAGACGTCGATGGGATCGAATTTCGCTTTCGCGAACCAGGAAGACAGGGTCAGGTAGTCGGTTTCCGCGCTCAGAGCGACCGTCTGGCAAAGCGCGTTGCCTCCCGGCATCTCCAAAAGGGCATCGTAGGAAAACCTGTAATGCTGGGTGGTGACTGCAAGCGTATAGTCCGTCATCGCGAACTCCTGTTCCCGGTGGGGCGGAAAGCCGTGACGTTCACACTTGCCGGCGAGACTACCGGAAGTTGCATACAGCTGCAATGGTCAGGCTCCGGCCCGCTCCAGCCGCGCCGCCACGTCGCCGGCCGCGGCCTCGACGGGCGGGCGGGCTTCCCCCGGAAACGGACATCGTCGGGGCGGTTGGCATGTCTCAAAAGTGCCTCAGAGCAGACGTCGTCGCGGTCGGTCAGGCCCGCCCTCACTCCCGTGTGAGGCAGATCACGGCGACAACGAGCCGGTTCGAGACATGCTGCGTCTGCGGGAAAGCCACCACGAGCGGTGAAGCCGTTTCCGGGCCGCTAAAAAACAGGAGAAGTGCAAATGACCAACACTATTCCGAATGACACCCGTGAGCTGAAAATTGGCGAACTCGACCGCGTGAGCGGCGGCAGCATCAAGGGGGCACTTGAGGGAGTGTGCAGGAAAGACGAAGGAACGTCTGGCTCGGGTGGTGGTCAAAACGACCCGGCCCAAATGTTTCAACAGATCATGCAGCAATTGACCCAGGGCCAGGGCTGAATTCAAAGGAGCACGTCTGCTTTGTGCCCAACCGCGGAAGTGAACTCGCTCATTCGATCACCTCGTCCGCAAAGGCGAGCAGGCTGGCGGGTATTGCGACGCCGAGTGTCCTGGCGGTCTTGAGGTTGAGCACGAGCTCGAACTTGGTCGGCACCCAAACAGGCAGATCGCCGGCCTTGTCGCCCTTGAGGATACGGCCGGCATAGAGGCCGATGCGACGGTGGGCATCGTTCAGGCTGTCGCCGTAGCTCAGCAACCCGCCGGCGTCTGCGAAATCGCGCCATGGGTACATGGTGGGAATGGCGCTGCGTGCGGCCAAGTCGACAAGCCGACGGCCGTTAGAGACAAAGAACGAATCGCTGATGACGAGCACAGCACCGATCTTCTGTTGCACGAGAGTTGCAAACGCTGGTTCGAAGTCCGCTACTTCCCGGAGCTTGAGAACAAGTAGTTGCAGCCCAAATGTCCGCGCCGCAGCCTGCAAATCGCTTATGTGGTTCTCGACATTCGGATTGTCAGGATTGACAAGGGCGGCAACTACATCGACTTGAGGCAGCAGCGTCCGCATCAGCTCCAACCGCTTCGGCGCCAGCAAGGTCGTAAGGAAATACACGCCGGTAGCATTGCCGCCTGGCCGGTTGATTGACGAGACAAGGCCCATACTTACCGGATCGAGACCGATTACGAAGACGTGTGGGATTTCGGACGTCCCCTTCTTAACCGCCAGCGTAGTGACGTTGTTGTTCGTGCAGATTACATTCACCCGCCGGCGGATCAGATCGGCCACAAGCTCCGGCACCCGCTCAACGCGGTCTTCGGCATATCGGTATTCGATTGCCACGTTCTGGCCTTCGATGAAACCCACCTCTCTCAGACCGGCATGGAACGCCTTTATAAAGTGACTTGGGCCGACTCCGCCGCCAAGAAACCCGACCACGGGCATCGCCTGTTGAGCCCGCGCGGCCAGCGGCAATGCCGCCGCAGCGCCACCAAGAAGCGTGATGAACTCGCGCCGTCGCATTGATCCCCCAGGAAACGCCTCACCGACGTCAGGAGCCTAGCACTTTGCGGCGGGGTGCGCGTGAGAAAGGGCAAACAATCGGCTCTGTCGCTGCGACCGAATGTCCGTTCCGGGTCAAAACACCGACCTGACGGCGCTAAAATGCGACTTCCGGTCCAGCCCGAACAACGGACATCGCCAAGGCCGCACCTATCGAGAATATCTGCTGTCGGAAAATCCGAGGTTGCAGTTACACCCGCGCAGCGAAATGACGCGATGAGCCACCAGCTTACCCTTGGCCGTCCGGAAACGCGCCAAACGTCTCCAAATAGGATGACGCTATGGTCGCGATGACGCCCACCGTGATAGCCGCGTCTGCGAAATTGAACACCGCGAATGACCAAGCTTTGTAATACACATGTACGAAGTCGATGACTGAACCGATCCGGGCGCGGTCGAACATATTGCCAAGCGCTCCACCAAGGATCAGGGAAAGCCCTATTGTGAGGATCGGCTTGCCACGCGGAACGCTACTGAGCCACCAACACAACAGCCCGGACGCCAGGATGGATAGACCGACCAGCGGCCAGCGCTGGGTGTCGGCGGCGAACTGGAGAAAGCTGAACGAGATACCTTTGTTATAGGACAACACGAAATCGACCGATGGCAGGATGGCCATCGGTCGATTGGCTTCCAACGAATTGACGACAAGATGTTTTATGCCCTGATCCAACAATACGACGAGAACGACAAACCAAATCCATCGGAAGCTGACGTGCAATGGCTTCTGAGTGGTGCCCATCTTGTTCTGAACTGGCGGGTTGGTCTCGTGCCAAATGGTCCCGCGCGGCCTTCGATTGTTGAATCTGATTTTCAGTCGATTACGAGATAATTTGAGGATCAACATTACCCGATGTCAACACGGCATTCGGACCTCCGGATAAAGCGATCCGCTGGCCGGAAAATCCGCTGGTCATTCTCGACCAAGGTCGAGCCAGCAGCCAGCCCAGCCATGACCGCTATGCCGCCGAAAGCGGAAGTGAACTATCCTGCCTCAGCGGCCTCCCGAGCCGCCGCCGCTTCGACGCAGGTACCACCCGTCCTTGTGGAGGGGTTTCTCCTTTGGTTCAGAGTCCCTGGAGTAACTGTTGAAATCCCTTTAACGCGTCGGCCTGTTTTTTGTTGTCCGCCGCCTCTTGTGCGTTGATCTTGGCTTGCTCGCTGACAGGGGAGCCGCCAGACACCGCATCGAGCTCCCCGGAGGACAACTCGTGCAGCTCCAGAGCTTCGCTCTTCGCATTGATTGCATCAGTCATCACATGTCTCCGTTGAATTAGCCGGCGCGATGATCCACGCCGATGCGACCACATCTGGCATCACCGCTCTTGTCGGTATGTGACGGGGATCACAAGACGTCTGGTCCAACCGGGGCGCTCGCCTACAAGCTTGTGCGTGGCAGCGAAATCTTCCCGCCTATGCCGGCTGCGGGTCCCAAAGCCGACCTGACGGCGCTAAAATGCGACTTCCGATCAACCCCGATGAACGGATATCGCCAGGCCGCCCCGGCTGGTCCGTCAAGTGCCGAACCCAGAAGTCGCGGCTTTATTCGATCACCTCGTCGGCGCTGAGCAGAATGGATGTCGGCAGGGTCAGGCCGAGCGCGCGGGCCGTTACTGAATTGGCCACAAGCCGGAAGCGAGTTGGACGCTCAACGGGCAGATCGGCAATAGCATTGCCCTGCAGTGCCTTTCGTATCAGTGCGCCCGATTGCATGAATAAATTTTGCAGTTCGGGTCCGTAGCCGATGAGACCACCTTTCTGCGCGAAGTCGGGGTAGATGTTTATCGCGGGAAGATGGTTCTGAAGCGCCAGATCAGCAAGTAGCTGCGGGTTACCTCCGAACAGTGGGGAAGAAAGCATCAGGACACCGCCAGACTGTGACCTTGCTGCTGCCAGGAAGGCAGGTTCGAAGTCCGAGGGGCTACTAACTTCAAACATTTCCATCGTAACACCGAGCGTGACTGCAGCTTTGCGCACAGCCTCCAACTGCAGATTTCCGCTCACCGGGTGCCAAAACACAGCTACCTTGGCGAGCGCAGGTACGGCTTCACGGAGTAACTGCAAGGATTTCGCGTTGAACCCGGGTATGTCGAGGAAGATGCCCGTTACGTTGCCTCCCGGGTGCGCAAGGCTGGCAGCCCAGCCGTTTGCGACCGGGTCCGATTCCAAATCCATCGCTACGATCGGGATCGATCTGGTGGCCTCCCGCGCGGCCCGAACGGCTGGTGGGCTGACTGCACAGATCGCCTGTACGTTCTGCCGGACCAGTTCCATCGCCATTGCCGGCAATCTATCAAACTGCTCGTTGGCAAGCCGCACAATGATTTCGGCATCAGCTGCATCTTTGGGAGCTGACGCACTGAGGCCCTCCCGAAAGGCAACGATCCGATTGCTGACAAGGGCCGATTGTCCGGGATGGAGAAAGCCGATCCGCCAACTCTTTGACTGTTGTGCGCTAACCGAAAGAGGCCATGCGCTTCCGGAGCCAACTACCAACTTTATAAAATCACGCCGTCTCATTGCCGATCACACCCCCGATGAGGTCGATCCGAGCGTAGGCAATTTTAGACCTCGTTCCAAGCGCCCGAATGTCCGGTCCAGGTCAAAAGCGCCGTTTCGACCGTGGGCCGGCCCCTTCCGGTCTCCCCTCAAACACGGACATCATCCGACCGGCCCGGTTGGTCCGTTAAGTGCCAAACCCGGAAGTCGCGGCCTTATTCGATCACCTCGTCGGCGCTGAGCAGAATGGATGTCGGCATTGTCACACCCAGCGCGCGCGCTGTCTTGAGATTTGCCGTGAGCTTGAAGCGCGTCGGGCGTTCGATGGGCAAATCTGCGGCTGAGGCACCTTGCAACAATTTGCGGGTCATGACCCCCGCTTGCGGATACAGCTCAAGCAGATCAGGACCATAGGCCATCAGTCCACCCTTTTGGGCAAAATTGGGAAAGATGCTGATCGCAGGAAGGCGATTAACCAGCGCCAGATCGGCCAGAATCTGTGGATTGCCGACGAATAGAGGCGCGGAAAGCATCAATGCGCCCGAGGCTCTTGACTTCGCCGCTGCCTGAAAGGCCTCTTCAAATTCGGAGGGATGCCCCACCTCAAACACTTCCAGCGTCAATTCCAGGGCCGCGGCCGCGCTGCGTACCGCCTCCAATTGTCGAGGCCCGCTCGCCGGGAGCCAGAACACGGCGACCCTTGAAAGGCTCGGCACCGCTTCCCGCAACAGCTGCAATGTTTTGGCGCTGAAGCCGGGCAAGTCGAGGAAGACGCCGGTGACGTTGCCGCCCGGATGGGCGAGGCTCGTAGCCCAGCCGTCCGCGACTGGATCGGATTCCAGGTCCATTGCAACTATTGGAATGGCTGATGTTGCTCCTCGCGCGGCGCCGACTGCCGCAGGCGCAGCGGCGCTGATTGCTCGAACGCCCTGCTCCACCAGTTCCTGCGCCAATGCGGGTAATCTATCGAGTTGGTTGTCGGCGAAGCGGGCCACCATCTCGATCTCGGCAATCTCCCGCAACCCGCCTTGACCTATTGCATCGCTGAACGCCGCCATAACCTGTGCGGTAAATGGATTGGGGCTGCTTGGACTAAGAAATCCTACTCGCCATTTTGGCCGCTGCTGCGCGTGAGCTGCGACAGGCCAACCGGCTGCCATGCCTGCGATCAGCTGTATGAACTCGCGCCGCCTCATGTCCGCCCTCTGTTTACGCGAACGGCACCTTACCGGTCTAATTGAGCTTCAGGGAAGCCCTAAGGGTCTGCGCGTGTGGTTTCCAAGGCGGCACCGAAGTCCGTTGCGGGGTCAAAAGGCGACATTGGCCGGCGACCGGACTACGTCAGCCTTGCCCCCAGGAACGGACAGCGGCGATATTCGCCCGGCGCCGGCGGTGCGGTGCCGCGCTGCCGCGAAACAAATGCAGTTGTCGCCCTGTCACCTGTACGCCCATCGCCCTGCTTCTCTCACCCGCGCGCGCGATCGTACGATTGCAGCGCCGGCGGCAAATTGCAGTGCAGCCGCGATCCGTCGCTCAACCCGGTCGTCACGGTGTAGCCGGTGAGGCTCATCGTGCGGACGCTCAAGCCATTCTTGCCGCGCTTGCCTGGCTTGCCCCGCGCGCCTTTCGCGCCGGGCATCCAGCCGGGGCCCGGCAGCGCAGGCGAGCACGCGCGATAGCTGCGGTCCAGCGTCGCCCCGGGGAGAAAAACAACTCGAACGTTGGATTGCAAAATGACTGAATTGCCAGCTAGAGTAGCGCAATGGTGCGAGGTCGCGCGACAAGCGGGCCCGCTCAACGCGCACGACGTTGACGACGCTGTATTGCCTGCCAGAGAGAGGTGAGAAACATGCCCAACCTGACCGGGAAAATCGATATCGTGGACTCCAGCGGCGCTGTCGTCATGACCTGGGACGCGGAGACGGGCCAGGCATCGATCGGCGGCGGAGGGTTTGCCAAAACCGGTCCTCACGGACATCCTGGACGAATGTCTTTTACGAGGCTTACCCTGAAAGCCAGGCCGAGGTTGACGAACTCGCGGCCCCGCTCGATCTGGGCCGCGTGATCTTCGATCCCTGATACGATTGAAGGAGGGAGCGATTCCGAGGACTGCAAGCTTTCGTATCCACGTAGCGGATCGTTTACCTGGTGGAGAGCCCGATGCTCCCGATGCGAAATGCAAAGCGCTCGCGCGGCCTGCGCACGTTGTCTTGTCTCATCGGAGTGTTTTTCGGCTCGTTGATTTGCGAAATCGGAAGTGCCAATGCCGCTTCCGAGAGGTTTCCCTATGAAAGCGCGGTTGAGTACTGCCGGGGCAATGTCACGCGTCCCGTCGCGCTCAACGACGACAGGACAATCGTGTGTTTTGACGGCGAGATCATCGATGATCAGGATTTATCGACGGTCGCGAACCTGAAAGAGAACGGTCTCTTCATCGTTCGAAGCTCTGGCGGCAGCAGGACGACGGCGATTGCCCTTGCTGGTCTTCTTCGCGACAGGAATGCCATCGTCGTTGTCTACGACTATTGCAACTCCGCTTGCGCGAGCTACCTTTTTATCGCGACGGACCGGACGGTGGTTCGCAAGAACTCCATCGTGGCATGGCACTTCGCGCGCGGTAACGCGCCCCTGTGCCCCGAGATGAAATCATATGGCGATGACGGACCCAAACGCCTGCAGATATCGCCGTGCCCTTTCGTTCCGCGGGAGCAACAGACGCTTTATCGGAAAGCCGAAGCCCTGAGCCTTCAGTTCTACAAAGAGAGAACCCTGGCTCCTGGGATGTTTGGGCAAGGGTTCGATCTGCCGCAAAGTTCTCACGTCACAAGAATGCTCAAAAGCATGCTCGACGGAACGGGGGAGATTCCGACGGTTGCCTGGATGTGGAATCCGCGGTTTTACAAAAGCGTCTTGAAGACAATGGTTTCTTACGAGGCTTACCCGGGAGACCAGGCTGAGGTTGACGCAATCGCGGCGCAGCTCGGTTTTGGCCGGGTGATTCACGATCCATAGTCCACCTCAGAGAGAGCCCGATGCTCCATATGCAATATGCAAAGCACTGGCACCGCCTGCGCACGTTCGCATGTCTTGCTGGAATAGTCTTCGGCTCGCTATTTTGCAAAATCACAGGCGTCGATGCCGCTGCCGGGACGTTCCCCTACGAAAGTGCGATCGAGTATTGCCGGGGCAACGTCACGCGTCCCATCGCGCTCAGCGACGACCGGGGCATTCTGTGCTTTGATGGTGACATCCTCGACCAGGATTTTTCGCCGGTCGAGAAGCTGAAAGAGAATGGTCTTTTTGTCGTTCGAAGCCCGGGCGGCCACATCGAAAACGCAATTGCGCTTGCGCGTCTGGTTCGCGACAGGAACGCCATCGTCGTCGTCTACGATTATTGCGTCTCAGCCTGCGCGGTCTACCTTTTTATCGCAACGGACCAGACGGCGGTCCGCAAAGACACCCTGGTGACGTGGCATCCTCGCTCCAGCGGCTTGCCTGATTGCTTTGAGTGGAAATCAGCCGGCGATGATGGGCCCAGGGCCTTGCGCACTTCGCTGTGCGATTCCGTTCCAGGGGAGTATCAGAAGTACTATCGGAAAGCCGAAGCCCTCAGTGAAGACTTTCTTCGGGAAAGGACCCTCGCTTTAGACATGTTCGGGGATGGGCTCGACCCGCCGCAAAGCAATCACGTAAGGAGAATGCTCAAGAACATGATGGACGGAACGGGCGCGTTTCCCGGTGTTGCCTGGATGTGGAATCCACGCTTCTACAAAAACGTCCTGAAGACCAAAATCACTTACGAAGCTTACCCGGAAAGCCAGGCCGAGGTTGATGAAATCGTGGCCCGGTTTGGCTTTCGTCCGGTGGTCTTTGATCCTTGATTCAATTCAAGAGACGACGCTTCCGACGATGATCCTGGGTTGATCGCCCGGCGGCTTTAGTCATGGGCCGGAGGTCCGGCAATTCGAAACGAGATGGAGACTGAATATGAGCACAAGAAGTGACTCAAAAATTCCGCTGCAACCTGCGCCGTCGCCTCTAATTGACCCTCGGCGTTATCCTGACGAACTTCCCGACTTCAGGCCGCGATCTGTCGACCCCCCGGTTTCTGATCCAAGAATTCGGCCTGTACCCGAGGTCCCTTGGATTCCGCCTCCTTCACATCCCATGCCGTTCCCTGCCCCACCGTCAAATCTTCCGCCAGGTCCTGCACCAACTGCACCCCCGACCATACCGAACCGTGACCAGTACCAAGCTCCTCCTCCCAACTCACCCAATCCGTGGGCCCCTCAACCGAAGGATCCGGAGAGCATTCCCCAATCGCAATTTTTGCCCGCTTCGGGTCAACCGGCTCGGATGGCGCAGAACCTGACCGTGCAGGCGCTGCGGATGAAGGGCGTGCCCGAGTCGGGTATCGCCGCTGCCATCAACGACCCGGCGCAGATGCGCGACCTGCTGAACCGGCTTTATGGCGGCGGTCCGATGACCGCTGCAAACAGTGACAGCGGTGATCTCGCCAACGGGGCCGGCCGCGGCCGCTTCGCCGGCCGGCCGGATCAGGAAGCGGCGCCGAACGCAGCCGCGCCGGACAACCCGCCTCCATTCGGCTGGGCCGGACTGGCGGCTTTGCCGCGCTGACGCGCCTTGGCATTGCGGATTACTCTCGCCCCGCCTGCTGACCCATCACAAGGAAGACGTGGATGGCCGGATCAAGTCCGGCCATGACGAACTTTTTTCCGATGCATCTACGCTCGTCCGGCGGACGTAAAACGCCAATCGTCCCGCACCGAAGACGTGAATTCGGTGAAGCGCAAAGCCCGCAGCGTCACGCGAGCATCCGCCTACGCCAGAGGCTACGGCGGACAGGCCCCCCCTTCACATTTTCACAACTTTGGAGACTTTAATGTCAACGACGACCTATGGGGTGAACGACACCCTTTCCAACAAGCTGTGGGCGAAGAAGCTCGCGGCGGAGGCGCTGAAGGAGACTTACTTCGGCAGGTTCATGGGCACCGGATCGGACAACATGATCCATGTCAAGAACGAGACGTCCACCAACGCCGGCGACGCCGTGACCTTTGGCCTTCGCATGCAGTTGGCCGGCGACGGCGTCACCGAGAGCCAGACGCTGCAGGGCAACGAGGAATCGCTCACCACCTATTCCGACAAGGTGGTGATCAACGAGCTGGCCCACGCCGTGCGGGTCAAGAACAAGAACTCGATCGACGCGCAGCGGGTGCCGTTCAACCTGCGCGACGAGGCCAAGATGGGGCTGAAGGACTGGTTCGCCAACCGGTTCGACACCTGCATGTTCAACCACCTCGGCGGCAACACGATGGTGACCGACATGCGCTACGCCGGCAACAACGCCATCGTGGCGCCGGCGGCCTCGCGCATCTACCGCGGCGGCGGCGCCACCGATGACCTGACCATCAACGGCGACAACACCAAAATCATGACCCTCGGCGTGATCGACGCGCTGGTGGAACGGGCCAAGACCGCGACGCCGCTGATCCGCCCGATCCGCATCAACGGCGAAGACAAGTACCTGATGTTCCTGCACGACTACCAGGTGACGGACCTGCGCACCAACACCAACTCCGGCCAGTGGCTCGACATCCAGAAGGCGGCGCTGGCCGGCGGCATCGGCAGCAAAAGCCCGGTCTATACCGGCGCGCTTGGCGAATACAACCGGGTGATCCTGCATGAATCATTCCGGATCCCGATGGGCATCTCCAACGCTGGCGCCCAGCAGACCTCGACCCGACGCGCCGTGTTCTGCGGCGCCCAGGCCGGGGCGATCGCCTGGGGCAAGGAGTTTTCCGAAGGCAACCACTACAAGTGGATCGAGGAACTGTTCGACTACGAACGCGAACTCGGCGTCTCGACCCAGACCATCTGGGGCCTGAAGAAGACCATCTTCAACGCGGTCGACTTCGGCACCCTGGTCGCCACGACTTACGCGGTCGCGCACTGACCTTAGGGCGCCGGCACATGGCCGGCGCCTGTCCCGCTTCATTCTCATTCACAAGGAAACCCGACCATGACCACCGGAACCCCGGGCTCGACGGCGCGCAGGAACGCGCTGCAGCTCGTTCACTACCTGCGCATCGGCGTCAACTTCAACGACAGCGGCATCGCAACGGGCGTCGGCAAGCAATGGCTGCCGGCCGGCGCGCTGATCACCGGCGCCGACGTTTATATCGGAACCGCGTTCAATGCCGCCACCACCAACGTGCTGACGGTCGGCACCAACTCCACCTCGTTCAACAACATCGTCGCCTCCGGCGACGTCGACGAGACCGCGGTGGCGCTGACCAAGGGCATCAAGCCGACCGGCACCGCGCTCGGGCCACTCGCGGCCGACACCCAGGTGTTCGTGATGTACACCCAGACCGGCACGGCCGCGACCACGGGCGCGGCTACGATCGTGATCTCGTACGTCCCGAACAACGATCTCTGATCCATGGGGCGCCGGCTCGCCGGCGCTCCCCGGCGCATCAACCCGAATTGAGTGTCGAACCAATGGATGCTGCGTTTTTCCTGATGCACTACGGCGCCGGCGTGGTCGAAAGGCCATCGCCGGCGCCGGCGCTCCCTCTTGCCAAGGCGGTGGCCGATGACGCGAACCCTGCAGGACCTGCAAAACCGGATCGCGTCGGACCTGACGCGCGACGACCTGACCGGCGACTACCTGACAAGCCCGATCGCCAACGCCGTCGGCGACAGCATCCGGTTTTACGCCCGTGAACGGTTCTGGTTCAACCAGACCCGCACGCAGACGTTCAACACCGCGGTCGGCCAGCAGGTCTACACATCAGTTGATCTCGCGATCATCCCCAACATCATCCGGATCGACGCGCTGTATTTGCCGCAGAGCCAGTCGATCTATCCGCTCGACCGCTACGAGCCGGATGATTTCGAGGTGATCTCGAGCGGCATGACCGGAGAGGCGCGGCCGACGGGCTACACCTATTCGGACCAGAGCATCCTGCTGTGGCCGATCCCGAACGCAGTTTACGCAATGCGCTTGCACTGCTTCTACAAGCTGCCCTACCCGAATCTTGCGGACAGCAACGCCTGGACCGACGACGCCGAGGAGCTGGTGCGCAGCCACGCCAAGATGCTGCTGTACATGGATGTGCTGGAGGACGATGCGAACGCGCAGCGGATGGCGACGAAGATCCCGGTGCTGCTGGACGGGCTGCGCAGCGAGACTTCGGCGCGGATGGCGACGGGGGTGATACGCGGGACGGAGTTTTAGGGGCGTATCCGGACGCAAAGGCTTCCCCTGTTGCGGCCTTGAGCGGCTCTTGCTTGTCGGCCGAGAGCGGGATCGCACACCAAAAGGAGATCAACTTATGGGCTTGCTTGACGGCTTCCTGGCTGGCCAGCGGGTTGGACTGCTCAATACGCCGATAGACCCGGTGCATCTGGCCGACAACCGGTTCGTGTTACCCGATTCCGGCGGGTACGGCAGCGTTCGCCATGATGATACGCCGTTTGCTTTCGATCGGCCGGATCTACCGGCCCAATCGCCTCCCATCGCGCGTACACCTTTTGGGTTTTATGCTCCGACCGGAGCGCCGGACGCCCGCGCCCAGCGCGTGCAATACGTTCCGGTAAGGCCCGCCCTCCCGCTGCCTCCAGGTCCGTTCTGGCCTGGAACGCCAGACAACGCGAAATGGACCAAGGGATTCATCGAGGACAACATCCGCGCCGGCAAGGCGATCGGAGATGCAATCTGGGGAATCCTTCACAACGATTCCGAGAATCCGGCCGACAAACCCGCCAGTACGCCGATCGGCCGAAGGGGAGAACCGATCGAAGTGACACCGGGCACCAATACCCCAACAGATATCGGCGGACGCACCTATACCGGTCACGGCCTTGACCGAATGCAAGGCCGAGGCGTACCTCCCACGCCGGTCGAGGACGTGATACAAAATGGCAGGCAGTCACCCGGCAACGATCCCGGGACAGTGGCTCACACCGACGACGACAACGGGGTGGAGGTCATCACCGGACCGGATGGCCAGGTTGTCACCGTCAAGACAGTAAAGCGCAAGAAGTGAAACGCCATGTTTCGAGCACGCCAGTTTCATCTGCTGTTGGGCGCCGCCAAAGATTACCAGGGTGGCCGCGTCTCGCTTGAACGCCTGATCTATGTGCTCGAAGGAATCACCGCGGTGCTGGACGACGATGCGGTGTACGACCTGTTTCGCGACGAGAGTTCCCTCCTCGAGCAGATTTATGCGCAGGCCCGCATCGGGGAGGGAAAATATGATTTCGAGAGCGAAGGCCGAGCCGAGGTGGACCGTTGCGTCGCCAGTATTATCGCCAAATCCGAAGCTCGCCTGCAGAAACTGGAGCAGGAGGGCGAGAACCCCGACGACCATCCGAAGAACTGACTGAGCCAGGACGGGCAGAACCTCACCTCGCCCCTGACCGAAACGGATGTATCCTCATGCTGCTGTCAGTTTTGGCACACCGCGTCCCACATTTACGTGTGTGAGGTGCGTCACAGCAGCATGGCCGGCGTGCGCCTACCCTTGACGAAGACGGAGCGAAATGGCCTCCTCTCGGCCTGCTCGACTGTTTCATCCGCGCTGGAAAAGGCCGCCGACTTGCCTGGGACCGGTCATTTCCGAGTCTGCGCGCAACGACAACAGGCTCTGCCTGGCTGTTTGAACCCACAGGGAGACAGAACATGTCGATCGAGAACCAGAACCCCGCGCCGCCCGCAACCGGGATGACGGGTGAACTCACCGACGCCGAACTCAACAGCGTCACCGGTGGCGACAAGGCCACCACGACCACCAAACCGCCGACCAAGCCGACGGACAAGAAGACCGACTACCTGACGATAACGATGGATCAGACGCTGATCTCCGGTTAAACCCTGAACCGGTTGCGGGACCGTTGCGTCTAATTGCGGCTGACATCTTCTTGCCTGAACGCGTTGCGGGTGCTTCCCATCTTGCGCTTCATCCTCGGCTTCCTGTCCGGCGTGCTTGGCCTGCTCGCCGGCTGGTCCGGCCTTGCCGCCCTCGTGATCGGCCTTGCGGGGCCGGACCGCGACGGCGGCGTCGCCATGGGCGCGTTCTTCAACATCGGGCCGATCGGCGGGATCGCCGGTTTCGTCGCCGGCGTGCTGCTGTTCATCAAGTTCGGTATCGTCTCCCAAGCCACGGCGGCGTCCGATGCGGAGCAATCCGGAACAGCGCGGCCCGACACTACGCCTGACGCTGCCGCTCCTGCGCCGGCCGCCGCGCGCACGCGGGTGTCGCCGGTCTTCGCCGTCGCGGTTGTGGCGATCACTTCGGGGCTTGCCTGGTGGGGCTGGTATGAATTGATACGCTCGCCTTATCTGACGCACGGCTACATGAAACTCGAACTGCAATTCAGGCTGCCGGCCGGGATGGCGTTGCCGGGCGAGGCAACCGACGCGCACATCACCGTGGCGGAGGGAACGCAATTTACCGACGTGCTGTTCGGCCGGTCATGGCACGGCACCGACGGCGATCGCCGGGTGATCCTCGCCAGCGCGACGCTTTCGAGGAAGACGAGCCGAAGGGTCGTCAGCCTGGAGCTGCCCGGCGTTGCCGAGCAGCGCTGGCAGCTCGATCTTGCCTCGGATCCGGATCCGATGCGCGGCTGTTCGCCCTGGCGACTTTCGAGCCCGACCTCCGCTTCGAAGATCGAGATGAACTTCTGCCTCAGCGCCGACCGTTGAGATGTCCCGAGGCGCGAAGTCGCGCCTGGCAAACCGGGACCGGCGGATCAATAATCGTGCCCGCCGACGGCAATTTGCGCCGGGACGGAAATAACTTTTGACGATTGGGGCAGTTCGCAGGATGGGTTGAGCGGAAGCGAAACCCATCCATGCAGACCAGTGATCGATGGGTTTCGCAAGAGCTCAACCCATCCTACGGCAGTGCGTGAACCGCCTGGACCCCGGCCGCAACAAAGGTGGCAGGCATGCCCGCTTCAGGTCAGCCCGGGAGCGCGCAGCATGAACCGTCGGGATTTTATCGCGGGATCGGTATCCGCAGGCCTTCTGCCCGGATGGCCGGGCGCCGCCAGCGCCCAGCAGCAGGACCGGCCGGTGATCGGACTTCTCGATGGCATATGGGGCCACCTCATTGGGACAGCAGGCGGCGGGTTGGGGGAAAACGGCATCGAACGCTTCCACTTTGAACACAGCAGATTTATCGGCAGGAAGTGGGATTATCGGGTGGAGGCGATGGCTCTCTCCGCCGCCGACCTGGTCAAGCGGCAGATCGCCGTGATGCTGGCGTTCTCGGCGAGGGCGGCGCTGGCGGCAAAAACCGTGGCGAGCACCGTTCCGGTGGTTTTTCTCGCCGAGGATCCGGTGGCGGCAGGCCTGGTGGACAGCCTCGAGCGGCCCGGCGGCAATCTCACCGGCGTCGCCTGTCCGGTTGCAGGTCTGACCGCGAAGAAAATCGACATCATCCAGCAGCTGGTGCCGGCGACAAAGCTTGTCGTTCTCGTGACCGATCCGACCAACCCGGGCGCGCACGACACCGAAGTCCGCGAGGCGCAAGCCGCAACCAACGCCCTTGGGCTTGAACTATCGATCATTGCGTGGACGGGTGAGCATCTCATCGAGCCCGAGCTCACCGCACTGCCGCGCGACCGCAACGCCGTGCTGGTGTTCGGCACAGGCTTTCCGTTCCTTCTCGAGAACGAGACACTCGCCTATCTCGCCGCGCGTTACGGGTTTCCCGCCATCCACGGCATCCGGGAGGCCGTGGAAACAGGCGGTCTGGTCAGCTTCGGCACCCGCTATGTGGATGGCGGCCACCTGATGGGCGTCGCGGCCGCGCGCATCCTGAAGGGCGACAAGCCGGTCGATTTGCCTGTGCAGGTCATCACGAAGACGGAGCTGGTGATCAATCCGCGGGCGGCAAAATCGCTCGGGCTGCGGATTCCCGCCGCGCTGCTCGCGCGCGCCGACGAGGTGATCGATTGAGGTGGCCTGCCTGGATGAAGCTGCGGCGCAAATGTCGCCACAACACGGAGCGGCACCATGAATGCAATGTCGAAGAATTCGGAAAGTGACAAGTCGAAGGGATCGATTCAGTTGACGGACACGGAGCTGGCTGACGCATCAGGCGGTGCGAGGAAGATCGATATGCCGCCGGTCACAATTATCGTCATGCCGCCGGTCGTGATTCCCGGGAAGACGCCACCGCCGCCAAAGAAATAAACCAGTCGCGAAGTACTGATCCCGCTTTTTCCCTGCCTGACAAAACAACTGGAAGCCCCGGCAGCGTCCGGGGCTTTTTGTTGCGGCCGCAGACCAGACAGCTCTTGTCGGCACGAACCGGACCAACCGGGCCGCTCCGATGATATCCGTTTCGAGGGAAGAAGTGAGCGGCGTGCGGTCGAAGGGATGCGATCGACCCACATCGGAATCTGCCCGCCTTGTCGGCGAACCGGCTGCCGCTTCGCCGGGACATGCCAACGCGATCCGCATCAACACCCTGGCGGCCGCCATGCGATTGCCGACGATCTTCAATTTCCGGGAGAATGTCGAAGCGGGCGGCCTGATGTCTTATGGCGCCAACGTTCCGGACCTGTTCCGGCGCGCCGCCGACGATGTCGACAAGATTCTGCGCGGAGCCAAGCCGGGCGACATTCCGGTCGCCAGGGCGCTCGGCATCGACATATCCCCGGCGCTGCTCGCCCGCGCCGATCAGGTGATCGAATGAAATCCGCAAGTGTTGCGGCGCATGAGTCTCTTTCCGGCAGTTTCGAGACATGCCGACCGACCCCGACGATGTCCGTTTCCGGGGGAAGACCGGAAGTGGCTGGCCGAAGGTCAAAACGACGCGATTGACCCAAAGCGGCCCTCGACGGTCCGGCTTGATAGCACGTCTCGTGTCGTTCGGGAATAAACGGCTGTCTCGCCCGATTTCCAAATTGTTCTTAGAGCGTCATGGCTAAAACCACCAGAACAGCTATTGAGTCTCGATAGCGGTCGCCTTCACTGCCGACAAATAGCGCGCCCTGTATCCCTGTCCAATTTCGTGGAGAGTTCGTCAGCAAACAGGAGCGCGTTCAACCGCCATAGTCTTACGATCCGTCGATGGGGACCATCCAGCGCTGGATGTCAAAATCGCCCGGAATCGAAATAGCTGGCTACAATTGTAGAATAGGATAGGCCGCCATAAACGCGACGACTCGATGCAGGCGCCTAAAAAGTTGATGGTCCACTCATTTTGGTTTTCTCAAAGGGCCGCCTCTGCTGGCGGCCTCTTTCTTATCAGACCTACCGCGCGATGTCGCCCTGTTGGCACTAAACGGACCTCCGGGAATGTCCATCCAATGTCCGCTTTCGGGGGGTGAAGCAGACACCTCGCCGCAAGGCTGCGACTTCAGCTTCTGACCCACTTCGGAAGTCGGCGACGGGCGGTAGCGGGTCTGGTCGTCTCGTCGTTGAAATAGTTGGTGGCGTTACTGAAGTATCGCTGCATGTCCGCTATGGGGGATCAGCGGACCTGGGTCGGCCCCCTATCAAGCAGATGTTTGAGCCGATAGGATGCAGTCTCCTGAGCAGGGCTACGCCATATCGAGGCGGTGAAGATCCCGCTGTCGGGATCGGTGGCAGGCTTCGCCGGCGACATCGGCGCAGTGCTGACAAGGCAAGATATTTTGACTAACCTTCAATGCGGGCCATCAAGACGGGGTAGGACAGGGCCCAGGAGAAGAGATCGATGAGCACAGTAAAAAGCGCTCTGGCCCAGAAGAGTGGCGCCCTGATCCATGTTCGTTCCGGCGACATGGTCGTCGAAGCCCTGCGCCAGATGCGCGAAAACCGGGTCCGGTCGGTGCTGGTAATCGACGACGACGTGCTGGTCGGTATCGTGACCCAGGGTGACTGCGCCATCAAAGTGCTGCTGCCCGGGCTCGATGCGAAGCAGACGCCGGTGGGCCAGGTGATGACGGGCAACCCGGTGACGGTCAAGCCGGACGATCCGCTGGAGGGCTGTATGGCAATGATGGCTGCGCGCGGTTTTCGCCATCTGCCAGTGCTGGACGCGGGCAAGGTCGTGGGAGTGATCTCGATCGGAGACGTCGTCAAGAACATCATCCGGGATCTGGAGCACAATGTAGGCGACCTGATGGGCTACATCATGACGGACGGCCCCGGGGGCTGACAGACGAACCGCGGTGCCGTCGCCCCGTCCGCGATCCTGCGGCGGCCCTGGTTCTTCTACAATTGAAAATCGCTCGCCGAGGTGGTCTAGCCGCCGCCACGCGAAGGGCAGTTTTCTCCTCTCGTGCAACAGACTTTGGTTCAGCCCGGCCCCTGCGGCCAGTTTTTTTACGTCAGCAATGCGTCAGGCGGTCGCCGCGATCGCCCGCTTCACCGTCATCGGATGCCGCCGCCTAGTTAAGTGACCTGCTGAGAAATGACCGCTTGTGGCAGCCTTCCGGACATGGCCGGTCTGGCGGGCGACGTCCGCTATCGGGGCTGTGGCGGAAGTCGCATTTTAAGGCCGCGGGGTCAGCTTTTGACCCTGGCTGTGTGAAAACGACCCTCGATGATATGATTCTCCAGTGATTTGACGGGAGGATTCGATGACGCGCTTTGTCGTTGGCGATGACCGCAGTCAGAGCACGTTGTTTCCCGAGCGACTGGAAGACTATTTGTCCGAGGATAATCCGGTCCGGGCGATCGATGTTTTTGTCGATGAGCTTGATCTGGCAGGGCTGGGCTTTGGCGGTATTGATCCAGAGGCGACAGGAAGGCCAGCCTATCATCCGGCGACGCTGTTGAAGATTTATGTCTACGGCTACCTCAATCGTGTGCAGTCGAGCCGGCGCCTGGAGCGGGAGTGCCAGCGTAACATCGAGACTGGTTTGGCTGACCGGCCGGCTGATGCCGGACTTCAAGACCATAGCCGACTTCCGCAAGGACAATGGCGAGGCCATCCGCAAGGTCTGCCGCGAGTTCGTGGTGTTGTGCCGCCGCCTTGAACTGTTCAGCGAAGCGAGCGTTGCGATCGACGGCAGCAAGTTCAAAGCGGTCAACACGCGCGACCGGAACTTCACCCAGGCCAAAATGCAGCGCCGTCTGGCGCAGATTGACGAGAGCATTGCCCGTTATCTCTCGCAGCTTGACAGCGCCGATCGTCAGGGGGAAGCGGTGCCGGAGGCCAAGATCACCCGGCTCAACGAGAAGATTGCGACGCTGCGTGAGGAGATTCAGCGCCTGAACGGTCTGAACACCCTGATGATGCAGACCGAGGACAAGCAGATATCCCTGACTGACCCCGATGCTCGCTCGATGGCCACAAGTGGCCGAGGTAGCGGGATGGTCGGGTACAAGACCTCGAAGGAACTGGGCCTGGAGATTTCGGCAAAACTGCTCGCGCTTGCGGACGCGGTGGTGGAATAGGCGATTCACCCGGATCGAACTCCGGTCCTTTCTGAACTCATGCCCGGATTCGCCTAGGCTTGCGCTGAAACCATCGGGACGGAATTGGCCATGCAGCGACGCGCGTTCATCATGCTCATTGGCAGTACGGCGGTTTTGCCGCTCGCCGCACGTGCGCAGCAGCCGGCAGGGAGGATCTACCGCATCGGCTGGCTCTCAATCGGCGCTCGGGAACAAACGATCCATGTCATCAAGCCGTTCGAAGAGGGCCTGCGGAGCCTGGGCTACCGCCTTGGCGAGAATGTTGTCATCGAGTACCGCTTCGCCGATGGCGAGATGGATCGGGTGCCTGCGCTGGCCGAAGAACTGGTCCGTCTCGGCGTGGACGTCATCACTACCGGGTCCAATGCAAACACGCTTACGGTCATGAAGGCGACCACGCGCATCCCGATTGTCATGACCAACAGTGTCGATCCGGTTGGTGCCGGACTGGTCGCTAGCCTGGCACGCCCCGGCGGCAACGTCACCGGGTTCGCGCAGGACACCGGCGACCAGCTAAATGACAAGCGGCTTGATTTGCTGAAGGAAACACTGCCGGGCCTGAAACGGGTGGGCGTCCTCTGGTATCCGGACTTTGCGCCCAATCGGGACAGGCTGACCTCGATGAAGGAGGCCGCCCGGACGCTGGGATTGACCCTTGTCCCGGCCGAAGCACGCGGACTGGATACACTTGAACCGGCGTTCGCGACATTGGTGCGAGAGCGGGCGCAGGCATTTGTCGTGTTGTCGGAACCGGTGCTGGCGAACTTTCGCGACCAGATTGCGGTCCTGGCCGTCAGAGACCGGCTACCGGCAATCTCTACGACACGAGAGTATGCCCAGGCGGGTTTGCTTCTGACGTACGGCGCCAACATACCTGATCAATTTCGTCGGTCTGCTGCTATCATCGACAAGATTTTCAAGGGCACGAAGCCGGGCGATCTGCCGATTGAACAACCGACCAGGTTCGAACTCGTGGTGAACCTCAAGACCGCCAGGGCGCTCGGCATCGAAGTGCCGACAGCACTGCTGCTGCGCGCCGACGAGGTAATCGAATGAGGTGGCCTGCTTCGGTAAACCTGCGGCGCAAAGGCGCTTTGAGGGCCAGGATCTGCTTGCGGTGAGTGCTTCCGTTTTTGACCCGCCCCGGACATTTGGTCGCGGCGGCCGGTCCGACTGTCTGTCCCTTCCAGCTCGCCGCCCCGCCGCAACGTGCTAGGTTCCGGACCTCGATCAGGCGTTTCCCGGGGCAACAATGCGACGGCGCGAATTCATCAGGCTATTTGGCGGCACGGCGGCGACGTGGCCGCTGGCTGCGCGCGCGCAGCAATCTCCGGGGCGGCCCTACAGGATCGGATACCAGTCGATCGCTTCCCGGGAGCAAACGCTCCATTTCGTCAAAGCGTTCGAGGGAGGCCTGCGCAGCCTTGGCTGGCGCGTCGGCGACAATGTCGTCATTGAGTACCGCTTCGCCGACGGCCATCTGGAACGGTTGCCTGCCCTTGCCGCTGACCTGGTCCGGCTCGGCGTCGACGTCATCGTCGCCACCGGGATCAATCCGAGCGCGGTTGCGGCCATGCAGGCGACCGCAACCATCCCGATCGTCATAACGGGTCTCGATCCGGTCCGCGCCGGGCTGGTCGCCAGTCTGGCACGTCCCGGCGGCAACGTCACCGGGCTCGCCGTGGATGCCGGCGGCGAGATTTTGGGCAAGCGGTTTGAATTGCTGAAGGAAACGCTGCCAAACCTCACGCGTCTGGGCATTCTCTGGAATCCGGACGTCGCGCTCGTTCGCGACCGCCAGACGTCGATGGCTGAGATCGCCCGAACACTCGGGTTGACGACTATTCCGGTCGAAGCGCGTGGGCTGGAGGCACTTGAACCGGCATTCGCGACGATGGTGCGGGAACGTGCGCAGGCGTTTGTCATGCAGGGAGACAGTGTGCTGTTCAACTATCGCGGCCAGATCGCAGAAATGGCGTTACGGAACCGATTGCCGGCCGCCTCTATCCAGAGAGAGCTGGTCGAGGCGGGCTTCCTTCTGAGCTACGGGGCCGATATTCCGGATATCTATCGCCGGCTGGCCGGCTTTGTCGACAAGATCTTCAAGGGCGCGAAGCCTGCCGACCTGCCGGTCGAACAACCGACCAAATTCGAGCTGGTGATCAATTTGAAAACCGCAAAGGCGCTTGGCCTCAGCATGCCGCCGGCGCTGCTGGCCCGCGCCGACGAGGTGATCGAATGAGGTGGCCGGGCCAGGACGCCTGCGCCCAAATTTAGTTCAGTGCCGTCTCAGCAGGCCCCGCTCCACGCCGGTCTCGCCATAGCCGGCGCAGGCCGCGTCGGGGTTTTTCGTCAGGGCCGCCAGCACCCGGCTGGAGGTTTTGCTCGCCGCCTCGAACACTTCAGCGCGGAATTTAGCCGGGTCGTAGGCGTTGCCGTCGTGGGCCTTGATGGCGGCGTCAAACGCGCCGATCATTTCCATCGCGGCATCGTTGCTGCCGAGCAGCCTGGCGCCGAGCTGGACGCCGCCGGCACCATCGACCTCGTAGCCGGCGCATTGGCTGGCGAGCACCATGGCGGCGGTGACGAGCTGGTCGAGGAACACAGCCTCGGCGTCGGTGAGCGTTGCGGCGCGCGCCTGCGCCGGCATGATCATCGCGACGACGGCGATGGCTGGCCATGTGAGTTTCATTGTCGCGGTTCTCCCGGCGGGCGTTCGACGATCCAGGACATGCCGAGCTTTGTCATGCAAACCTGCAGATAGCCTTGTCACAACGGATAAAATTGCATCGATCGATCCAACGAGCATCGTGCGACATTGCGACGCAATGACATCGCGAATGGCGTGCAAATTGCTTTGCATTGCACGCAGGCGCAGCCTGATACCCCGGCTTCACAAAAGCCCCTGATTGTACGCCTCACCATCGCGACGCTTGTATTCGGACCCATCGTATATTGCCCCACGAAGTAACTTTGAAACCGCGACCAACCGCCCCTTAATCGGATGCCCGGGCCGCAGCATTCGTGGGCCGATTGCCCAATCCCTAGCCAACGAAGATGCAATAATGGAAATGTCAGCTAAGTTCGTCGCCCAGGGTTCCCCTGCAAGACTTCGGGGATACGCTACCCAGCCACCGCTGCAGCAGTTCCTGGCGCGATGTCATGCCGAGTTCAGGCAAGACCAGTCCGGCGCGGTCGCCGACTACATCCCTGAGCTGCGAACAGCCGATCCGGCGCATTTCGGGGTCGCTCTGGTCACCATCGATGGCCATGTCTACGAGGTCGGCGACAGCGGCGTGCCATTCACCATTCAATCGGTCTCCAAGGCTTTCGTGTTTGCGCTCGCGCTGGAGATGGTGGGGGAAGAGCGGGTTGCGGCCACGATAGGTGTCGAGCCCAGCGGCGAGGCTTTCAACTCGATCCGCCTCACCAACGACAACCGCCCGTTCAATCCCATGGTCAATGCCGGCGCGATCGCCTGCTCGGGATTGATCCACCGGGTCGATGGCAAGGGCGCATTCGAGCGCATCCGGGAGAAGCTCGGCCAGTTTGCCGGCCGCGACCTCGACGTCGACCAGGCCGTGCACGCTTCGGAAGCCGCCACCGGCAACCGCAATCGCGCGATCGCGTGGCTGTTGCGCAATTACGCGGTGCTGGAGGGTGACGTCGACGCCGTGCTGGATACGTATTTCCGGCAATGCGCCGTGCTGGTCACCGCGCGCGATCTCGCGGTCATGGCGGCGACCCTGGCCAACCGCGGCATCAATCCGGTCACCGGCGTCCAGGTCATCACGCCGCATGTCGTCGCCCGGACGCTTTCGGTGATGACGAGTTCGGGCATGTACGATTACGCCGGCGAATGGATCTATCGCGTCGGCATGCCTGCCAAGAGCGGCGTCGGCGGCGGTATCGTCGCCGCACTGCCTTCGCAACTTGGCCTCGGCACTTTCTCGCCGCTGCTCGACAGCCATGGCAACAGCGCGCGGGGCCTCAAGGTATGCGAGGCGCTGTCCGCCCGGTTCGATCTGCATATGCTCAACCGGAGCGCCGATGTGCGCACCTGCATCATCGCCGACTACGACATCTTCGGCATTTCCTCGCGCCGCAGCCGCCAGCCCCACGAGCAACAGATTCTCGACGACCATCACAGCGACGTTCGGGTGATCGAACTCGTGGGTGCACTCAATTTTGCGGCGATCGACTACCTCACGCGGCGGCTTGCCGGCGAACCGCCGGACGCGCCGCTTCTGATTCTCGATTTCCGGCGCGTTCCCGACATCACGGCGGCGGGAGCCCAGTTGCTCGGCGAAAAACTCGCAACCCTCGGCAACATCGGCGTCACCTCGATCCTGACCGGGGTCGAGGCCGATTCGCCGGTCTGGACCGCGGTTTGCGGGCGGACGGCCGGGCCGCACAGGCTGCGGCGCTTCGCATTGCTCGATGAAGCCATCGAATGGGCCGAGGATCAGATCATTTATCGGTTTGGCGGCTTCACCGGCGTCAAGGAAACCTCCCATCTTGGCGAGCAGGCCCTGCTCGCCGGACTGGGCGCGGACGAAATCGCTGCCCTGGCCGAACTGTCGACCGAGCGCCGCTATGAAACCGGCCAGCGCATCGTCAGCGCCGGGGAAAGCGCCAATTCCCTGTTCTTCCTGCAAAGCGGCATGGTGAGCGTCAAATTGCCCAGCGGCGTGCGGCTGGCTTCGCTCGGACCCGGCATGGAGTTCGGCGAGATGGCCATCATCGAGCAACGGCGCAGCGCCGATGTCTGGGCCGACACGCCGGTCAAATGCCTCGAGCTTCCGCTCGATGCATTTGCCGACTACCGCCGGCTTCACCCGCAGATCGCGATGAAGATCATGCGCAATCTTTCGGCGTTACTGGCGCGGCGGCTGATCGCCGCGAATGCCAAGGTCGATCTTCTCAGCGCCTACTGAGCGTTGCCGCGCACGATAGGGCGCGACGCCCCGGGTCGGAATCGGGTTGCACTCCCCCAAGGACAGCGCGGCAGCCAGACGCAGCCCGGATGCGGGTTCAAAACCGCCAGGGCCATCGAGCTGGCCCGCGCGGATTGGCCTCATCGCCACGCTTTGCGCCATCTTCACAAACCGCTTATAGCGTTCCGGGTGGCGTCGTTGCGGCGTCGCTGGCGGCTTTTCGGATTTTGCCGGTCCGCCGTTTTGAATCTGACATGGAGGAACCTTGAATGACACCGATGCGATCCGGGCTTGCGATGTTGACGGCGCTGCTGCTATCGGCTTCCGCCGCGTACGGGCAAGCGGGCAATCCCTGCGCCGGTGATATCAAGACGCTGTGCGCCGGCATTCAGCCCGGCGAAGGCCGCATCAAGGCCTGCATCAAATCGCATTTGACCGAGCTGTCGCCAGCGTGCGGTGACCGCGTGCTCACCGTGGCGGTGACCGGAAAGGCCTGCAAGACCGATCTGGCGGCGCTGTGCAAGGGCGTGGTGCCGGGCACCGGCGGTCTCAGGGCCTGCATCAAGTCGCATCTCGCGGCGCTGAGCGATCCCTGCAAGGATGCGATGTCCGCCATCGCAGGCGGCAGGAAGCTCCTGGGAGGCGGCGACCTCTAGAGCGGGATGACTTTAAGTTGAATCGGGATCGCTAACTCCGTCATTGCGAGGAGCTCTTGCGACGAAGCAATCCAGTCTTCCTTGTTGCTTCTGGATTGCTTCGCTTCGCTCGCAATGACGGGGTTGATGTCGTGCTCTAACTTAAAATCATCGCGCTTTAGAGCCATTGCCCGCGCCCGGCCCGTCGCCGGGCGCCTGCCTCGGCCATGGACAATGCGATCCCAATCGTAGGCATGATGCTTACGACCTAGGTCGTAGGCATGATGTTTACGACCTAGGTCGTAGGCATGATGTTACGACCTAGGTCGTAGGCATGATGTTACGACCTAGCCGGCGAACGCGTTGCCGGCGCTGACCGAGCAGCCGATTCCGGAAACCTCCGGCTTGCCGGTGGCGTGCATCTGGACGCCGTTGAGCGCCGTCCAGGTCAGTTTCTGGTTGGCCTGCACGCCCACAATCATGCTGGCGGTGCAACTGGCAAACGACGGATCGAACGTGATCGTCATCCGGCCCATGCCGTTGGCACCCTGGCTACTGACCATGCCGACGATGCTGTTGCCGGCGAAACTGAAATTCGAGCTCTCGGGCGCGAGCTGGCTGCCTCTCGACGCATTGCCGACGCGCCCGTTGTTCTTGACGAAAACCCGGCCCAGCGAGCTGACGTACAGTTGATGCGTGACGGCGCGTGGCGCCGATTTGGTGATGCCGTCCACGCCCTGGCCGGGCACGAAGATGGAATAGGTTACGGTAATCGACTTGTTCAGGGCCTGCGGCGGCGCCGCTTCGGCATCGATCGCCAGCAGCAAAATGGCAGCGCCTGCCAGCGCGGCGCTTCGGGAAATAATTTCGGCATTATTCCTCACCCCATGAATCCGCGTGCAAAGGCGACGCGGCTGAATGATCCATGCAAACCACAGCGCGTGCAATCGGCCAAAACACCGCACGTGATCGGTCTGCAGCTGCCGGATGGGTTGCGCAGCTCGTAGGATGGGTTGAGCGGCAGCGAAACCCATCGCCTGCGGATCCGTGATTGATGGGTTTCGCAAGAGCTCAACCCATCCTACGGCTGAATCAGAGTTCGTCATGGCCGGACCATAGCCGTCCGAAGGACGGCGTCGCTTCGCTCGCCTATCTCGGCCATCCACGTCTGTCTTGCGGCGAGTCAGTGAAGGCGTGGATGCGTAGCAACTCGGCCATGCCGAGTTGCGTCCTGTTTGGAAAGACCCAAGCCGGAAACATCCGGCTTGGGGGATAAACCCGGCCATGACGAGCTTGGCTTTGTAAAGAGACCACCCCTCACCCTCCCCAGCCCCAACACGGACACACCCCCTCATGCCCCTGCTCCCTTTCGGCGAATGGCGTCCCGACGTCTCCGACTATGAGGCGTCGACATCGGTCAACGTGCAGAACGTGCTGCCGCGCGGCGACGGCTATGGGCCGTTTCCGGGACTGACCGCGCTGTCGGCCTCGCTCGGCGGGCAATGCCGGGGCGCGTTCGTGGCACTCAACACCGACGGTTCGGTGACGATCTTCGCGGCGACCGCGACCGATCTCTACCGGCTCGACAACACCGCCTTCACCTGGTCGAAGGTTTCTTTGGGCGGCGGGCCTTATTCGGCGATCTCGGCGCCCGACCAGTGGCGGTTCGTGCAGTTCAACCGGCTGGTGATCGCGGTGCAGGCCAACGTGGTGCCGCAGGTCTGGACATTGGGCACCTCGACGGCGTTCGCGAATCTCGCCGGTTCGCCGCCGCAGGCGCGCTATGTCGACGTGGTCGGGCGGTTCGTGGTGCTGTCGGGACTGTTGTCCAACCCGCAGCGGGTGCAGTGGAGCGGCCTCAACGACGTCAACGGCGCCTCGAGCTGGACGCCCGGCATCAATTCGTCGGATCTGCAGGACCTGCCCGACGGCGGCTTCGTCCGCGGCGTCGCCGGCGGCGAAGCCGGCATCATCCTGCAGGACACGGCAATAAGGCGCATGACCTACGTGCCGGGCTCGCCGGTCATTTTCAACATCGAGCGGATCTCGCAGGACAAGGGGCTGTTCGGCCCCTATTCGCTGGTGCGGGCCGGCGAGCGGATCTTCTTCTATTCGGCGCAGGGCTTTCACCGCATCGACCCCGGCGGCTTTGCGGTGCCGATCGGCCGCGAGCGCGTCGACCGCACCTTCCTGGCCGACCTCGACACCTCGAACCTGCAGCTGTTCGTCGGCGCCGCCGACCCGCGCAGCTCGCGGATTTTCTGGACCTACAAGAGCGTCAACGGCGCCACCAGCCAGTTCGACAAGCTGATCTGCTACGACTGGGTGCTGGACCGCTTCACGCCGATAAAAATCTCCGGCGAGTATCTCGTGCCGCTGTCGCAGCCCGGCATCACGCTCGAAGGCCTCGACGCGCTGGCGCCCGGTGGCTCGCTCGACGCCATGACGCAGTCGCTCGACAATTTTGCCACCTCCTCGCCGATCGAGCTTGGCGCGTTCGACACCGGCCACCGCGCTGGATTTCTTCCGCGGGCCGAACCTCGAAGCGACGCTGGACTCGGCCGAACAGGGCACCGACGGCGCACGGATCAAGCTGCGCGGCTTCCGGCCGATCACCGATGCGCGCGGTGCTGTACGGCGCGGTGTCGTTTCGCGACACCCAGCAGGCGGCGCCGGCGCTTGACCGGCGAAAGCCTCATCAACGCCATGACCGGGCGCGTCAACCTGCTGAAATCGACGCGCTACGCCCGCGGCCGCTGCCGGATTCCGGCCGGCACCGCCTGGAGTTTTATTGCCGGCATCGAGCCGGATGTCGCGACGGAAGGGAAGCGATGAACATTAGCACCGATCATTGCGAGGAGCTCTTGCGACGAAGCAATCCAGTCTTTCTTTGTTGCTTTCTGGATTGCTTCGCTTGCCGCTCGCAATGACGCGCGAGACGGTGAGCGCGGAACAGCGCGCGCATCAACATCGAAAGGAAGCCCATAACAAATGAGCATTTCCACCAACGAGACCGACCGCATCAAGATCAACCGCGCCATCCAGCAGCTCGCGCAGGGACGGCTGAACGTGACGGCACCTGCACGCTGGCACCCGGCGCCACCGCGACGACGGTGACGGCGATCAACTGCGGCGCCGGCAGCCAGGTGTTCTTGGCGGCGAAGACCGCCAACGCGGCGGCGGCACTGGCGACGAGCTATGTCAGCGCGGTGGCGAACGGGGCGTTCACGATTACGCATGCCAACAACGCGCAGATCGACCGGACCTTCGGCTTTGCCTGCCTCGGTTGAACTCGTCTGCGTCGACCCGAAGCGGGTCCACGACATCTGGCCGCATGTCGCGCCCCTGATCCACGGCGCGGTGAAGCGCACCAATCTCAGCCACACCCTCGATATCGAGCTCGACGTGCTGTGCGGCCGAAGCCTGCTGTGGCTGGCCTGGGACGGTCGGACGGTGAAGGCCGCGGCGACCACGGCGCTGATCAAGACCGACGTCGAGAAGGTCTGCGTGCTGACCGCCTGCGGCGGCGGCGACATGCGGCTGTGGCTGCCGCTGCTACGGAGAATCGAAAGCTACGCCAGGGACGAAGGCTGCGCGTGCGTCCGCATCCACGGCCGCAAGGGCTGGGCGCGCGTGCTCGACGGCTACCGGGCGCAACATGTCATCTTGAGAAAGGAACTGTGATGGGCGGCACTTCTACCACGACGCAGCAACAGAACTCATCGACCTCACCCTGGGCGCCCGCATCCGGCGCCCTCACCGGCATCCTCGGCGCGCTGAGTTCGCAGGTGCCCGGCGCCGGCAGCCTGAGCAGCGCACAAGCCGGCGCGCTGAACGCGATCGAGGCCAACGCCGGCGCCGGCAATCCCTATGCCGCGCCGACCGCAAGCCTCGCCACCAGTCTGTTGAACGGCGGCGGCGCCCAGAACAACGATGCCGCGATCTCCGGCAACCTGGCCAATTACCAGGGCCTGCTGGCGCCGTTCGCCAGCTGGATCGATGGTGGGCAAGAACCCGGCGCTGCAGTCGCAGCTCGATACGCTGCGCAGCGACGTCACCAACCAGGTCAATTCGCAATTCGCCGCCGCCGGCCGCGACGGCTCGCCCGGCAACCTGCAGGCGCTGGGCCGCGGCATTGCGCAAGCCGAGGCGCCGGTGATATCAGCGCAATACAACACCGACATCGGCAACCAGCTCAACGCGGCAAACAGCCTCTATGGCGCCGGCAACACCAGCTATGGCCTGCTGAACCAGGACCAGGCCGCGGCCAACGCCAACGCCCAGGCGGGAGTCGGCGTCGGCACCCAGGCGCTGGACGCGCAGAACTATGGCGCCAACGCCATCCTCGCCGCGGAAGCGCAGCGCCAGGGCATTCCGGTTTCGCAACTGACGACGCTGCTGGGCGCGATCTCGCCGGTGGCGCAGATGTTCGGGACGCGGAGCGGCAGCAGCAACGGGACCAGCACCGAATCCGGCGCGCAGCAGTTCGGCCAGATCGCCGGGGGAATCGGCAGCCTGGCGGGGGCGATCAATCCCGGCGGCGCTGGCGCGCTCAATCCGCTGAAAAAGGTCTTTGGTTTCAGCTGAAGCCTGCTCGCGAATGTGAGACGGTCTGCTCCTCGCTATTTTTTGACGGGCGGCGGCACGCGGTAGTGCAAATCAAGCATGTCGTCCCATCCCGCGTGGAGGCGATGCCGCGACACGATCAACAACTTCGATGTGACGCAGGGCGTGCTCGACTTCCGCGGGCTCAACGTGACGGACTGACACCAAACTCAGATCGGCGGCCAGACCGTCATCGACGTATACACGAACGGGCACACGGTGGCACCCGACATGGAGATCGGCCTGACCGGATCGCTGGTCCCGACCAACAGCAATTTCCCCTTGGTCTAGCAAACGGCGGGCTTTAATTGCGCCTGGCGCGGTCCCGCAGTGCCGGTGCGCGTCTCGCAATGTCTGCTAGTTGGCACTTTTCGGACATGCCGACACAGCCTGACGATGTCCGCTCACCGGGGCAAAGCAGACATCCCGCCGCAGCGCCGCGACTTCCGATTTTGACCCCAAGCGGACATCGCTGACGAAGAGCGCAGGGCGTCTACTGACCCGAACAGTCGGAAAGAACAACTTACTTCGCGGCCTCTTCATCTCAAATCGTGGAGGTCCTTCGGCTCAAGCTTTTGGGCGGCGGCAAGCACATTATCTTCCAAATGATCGATGGATCGAGTGCCCGGGATTGGCAACATAACAGGTGATTTAGCGAGTAACCACGCGAGCGACAGGGCGGCGTGCGAGAGACCGCGGCGAGAGGCGACTTTCTTTATCTTTTGTGCTTTCAGGCCGCGCTTTCCGCCCAAGGGATACCAAGGCAGAAAAGCAATTCCGAGACGCTCGCAGGCAGCGAGTACATCTTCGCTTGTTTTGTTTCGCAGATTGTACTCGTTCTGAACCGACACGATTGGAGCGATGGACCGCGCGACCTCTAGCTGGGCCACCGTGACATTCGAGACGCCTATGTGGCGAATTTTTCCCTCGCGCTGCAAATCCGCCAGCGCTCCAACCGACTCTGTGAATGGGACGTTAGGGTCAGGCGCATGGAATTGATACAAATCGATCCGATCCAACCGTAACCGGTGCAAACTACCTTCAACTGCCCGCCGCAAATGGTCGGGGCGACCGTCTGGGATCCAAGATGCGCGGTTCGGTCTCAACAACCCCCCTTTCGTGGCAATTATCAGATCGGGCGGGTAAGGATGCAGCGCTTGCGATATCAATGACTCATTCGCTTCGGGGCCATAACTGTCCGCGGTGTCAATAAGATTTATGCCAAGCTCGACCGCTCGTTGCAAAACTCGATTGACGTGCTGTCTATCCCTCGGTCTTCCCCAGGCATAATCTCCCAACAGACGCATGGCACCGAAGCCCAATCGGTTAATCTTCAAGTCGCCGATTTCAATTTTGCCAGCGAGCGCTGCACTCGTGAGGGATGACTGTTTCACCGGCAACTCCGTCTTTTAGCAACCTCAATGCACGCAGGGTCATTCTGGCGATGTTGATCGTCAAGTGAGGGATAAGCATAGGCGTTGAGCTAAGGGTGGTCTTTACGGCGGTAGGAGCTGCATCTACACTGGCTGAAATTGCAATTTCTGGCCTGCGCGGCCCAAGCTCTCCGCAAAGCCAGTCGTCAGCTTCTGGCCCATAGCGGATGTCTGGCACGACCGTTACCCAGGTCGGCTTTTGACCCTCAGCGGACCAAATCGAAGCTAGGTCCTGAGGTCGGCTTTTGATCCAGTCTGACATCTGCTTGCGCAAGGCGAGCTCGCTATACTTTGATAGAACGACGTGTGCGGAGGCGCTGTTGCAAGGAGTAGTCTGAAGATGGCCGTGACAAGAATTGTCGCTAATCTCTCCACCCGTGACCCCATGGCGTTGGCAAAATTTTATCAGCAGGTTTTCGAGCTCGATCTACCACTTGACATGGGTTGGATCACTTTTCTGAGCAAAGGCACTGTCCAGCAAATCGAGCTGCACACCGCGTCTGAAGGCGGCGGTGGCACAGAGCTACCCGTTATTTCCATCGGAGTAACCGATCTCGCCGCGACCGAGCGCGCGGTTCGAGCAGCCGGTGCGGAAGTGGTTTATGGTCCCGTTTCGGAAAACTGGGGACTTCGTCGGTTCTTCTTTCGTGATCCAGCGGGCAACCTCGTGAACGTCGTCGATAGCTGAAGGTAAGCGAAACTCTCTTTCCGGTTTTGGCACTTTTGAGACATGCCGGCCGGCCGACCCCAACGATGTCCGTTTCCGGGAGAAGACCGGAAGTGGCGTTTCGGAGCCGTCAGGGCCGCTTTTGACCCTGGCTGTGTGAAAACGCTGTACTGCTGTTATGATTTTCTCGGTGATTCTGCGGGAGGAAGTCGATGAGGCGCTTCGTTGAGAGGCGGATCGTGGGCAATGGACGCTATTGCCCGAATGCCTCGATGATTTCATTGACGAGAGCAACCCTGTTCGCGTGATCGACGTGTTTGTCGATGCGCTGGATTTGGCTGAGATGAGCTTTGAGGGGGTGGAGCCGGCGGCGACTGGTCGGCCGTCGTACCACCCCTCGGTTCTCCTCAAGCTTTACATCTACGGCTATCTGAACCGGGTGCAGTCGAGCCGGCGGCTCGAACGAGAAGCCGGACGCAATGTCGAGGTCATGTGGCTGCTGGGTCGGCTCGCACCTGATCACAAGACGATCGCGGACTTCCGCAAAGACAATGGCCTGGCGCTGCGCAAGGTATGTGCGCGCTTCGTCGAACTCTGCCGCGAGATGGGCCTCCTCGCGACGGCGAGCGTTGCCATCGATGGCAGCAAGTTCAAGGCCGTGAACAATCGGGACAAGAACTTCACGCGGGCGAAGGTGGAACGGCGGCGTGCCCAGCTGGAGGAGAGCGTCGCGCGCTATCTGAGCCAACTTGACACGGCCGACCGGCAGGAGCCGACGGAGGCACTGGCCGCGAAGGTGACGAGGCTTACCGAGAAGCTGACGAAGCTGAAGGAGGAGATGGGCAAGCTTGCCGTCTACGAGAAGCAGATGCTTGCTTCGCCTGACCAGCAAATCTCACTGACCGATCCCGACAGCCGTTCGATGGCGACGAGCGGGCGTGGTTCCGGCGTCGTCGGCTACAACGTGCAGGTCGCCGTGGATACCGAGCATCATCTGATTGTGACGCATGAGGTAACGAACAGCGGCTCAGATCGGGCTCAACTGGCCAATATGGCCAAGCAGGCCAAGGCTGTTCTCGAGACCGAGACGCTCGAGGCCGTTGCCGATCGCGGCTACTTCAGCAGCCTGGAGATCCTCGCGTGCCACGAGGCCGGCATCACGGTAACTCTGCCCAAGCCGCAGACGTCGGGTGCCAAATCGGATGGCCGCTTCGGCAAGCAGGACTTTGTCTATTTGCCAGAGGAGGACGCCTATCGCTGTCCAGCCGGGGAGCAACTGCCATATCGCTTTACGAGCGAGGAAGACGGCAAGCGGCTACGGCGCTACTGGACCACAGCCTGTCAAGATTGTTCGCTTAAATCGCAGTGCACGACAGGGCCAGAGCGGCGGATTCCACGATGGGAGCATGAGCATCTGCTCGAAGCTGTGCAGCAGCGCCTTGATGCAAACCCACAAGCCATGCGCCTGCGTCGCGAGACGGTCGAGCATCCGTTCGGCACGATGAAGGCCCGCATGGGAGCGACACACTTCCTCACCAAAACGCTTCCAAAAGTAGCCGCCGAGATGGCTCTCTCGGTCCTGGCCTATAATCTGACACGGGTCATGAACATCGTCGGGACCAAGCCGCTGATGGCTGCGATCGTGGCCTGAGACCGAACCGGTCCTGGCTTCTCACCGACTTCCTTGGAAGGGTGTTTTTACACGGCCAAGACCCGAAGCGGACAACGGTGCAAAAATCAGATACAAGGCTTCCACCTCAATCGCTTTGCGTGTGCCATGGATCTTCTGACATTGATTGTCGGCCTGCTTGGCTATGTGACCATGGGGACGGTTGTGAGGACCCATTTCTCGTCAGCAGCTGTGCCGCGAGAAGTACGCCTCACTGTCGTCGTATCCTATCTGGGCATCATGGAGTTTGTTTACCTGATGCTACGGGACCGCCATGCTTTAACCCCACTCGCGTCTGCACTCACCATCTTTGTAATCAGCCTCGCGCTCTTTCTCTGGGCGGTGAGGACGACCCGAACGCAGCGCCTAAAGCTCGCCTTCGACCCCGAGCAGCCAGACTTTTTCACCCGAGCCGGACCTTATAAGTATATCCGACATCCGTTTTATGCGTCCTACATCTTGTTCTGGCTCGCGTGCACTGTTGCCACGCTGCATCCCGTCATGCTGATCTTTCTTGTCGCCTTCAGCGCGTTCAACCTGACGGCTGCGTACCGCGAGGAACATGCCTTTGAGAGGTCACCCTACGTCGCGGAATATAGCAGCTATCGCAAGACGGCTGGCCTGCTTTGGCCAAGATTTGGGAACGACTGATCGTGACAGGTCCTCTACGGCTGCTTGTGGCACGAAACGGACCAACTGGGCCGGTCTGACGATGTCCGTTTCCGGGGGAAGACCGGAAGTCGCGTTTCGGAGCCGTCAGGGCCGCTTTTGACCCATAGCGGACTTTGCGCCAAGGCTTGGCGTCGCACCTAGCGTTTGTGGGGCGTGCACAAAAGGTCGAGGTTTCGCCGAAGCGGGGAGCCGTCTGCAAGCCGCGTAGCTTCGATATCATCAACAGGAGTCACTTCCTTCGCGACACCGTTGCTCCGCGTGATCTTGTTCGTTCTGAGAACGGTCCAACGCCCATTGGCGTGCCGCTCATACGCCGAACAATCTATTTGAACGACAGGATCAAATTGGACGGGCTGAGCATCGCAAAAATCAACGGTGACAGCCAAGACACTGACTGAGAGAAGAACCCTGTACATGCGCTAAACCTCCTCTAATGAAGTTGAGCGTGGTTTGAGACAGCATTGTGGACAGAAGCAAACTGGACAGTTTCTCGACTTCGGTTCTTCTTGGCACGTGACACGGTTTTTCAACCTCGGACGTCCAGTCAAGCAACGCATAAGCGATCCCCACGTTGGCTGTTGGCACCTTTGAGACATGCCGGCCGGTAGACCCCTACGATGTCCGCTTCCGGGAGTAGACCGGAAGTGGCGTTTCGGGAGCCGCCAGGACCGATTTTGACCCAAACGGACATGATCCTTGACAGCAAGTTGCGTCAGGATAATTCTATTCACAAAGGTTGATACGACCTGCCGCTTGCGCCCTTCGGGGGATGGTGAACGTATCGTAGCTTTTCGTAGCCTTTGCCCGAACGACGGGTCAGCAACGCAAGCCCTGGCACCCCTGTTTCGTTCAAGCAAAGGATGAAGATATGCGCGACTTCCGCGATGCCAAAGCTATGGCAGGTACACTGCGTGCGGCGCTCGACGCCAAGGGTCTCAAGATCACCGTCAGCGAAAGCCTCGAACTGATCGCCAAGGCGTTTGGCGTTGCCGATTGGAACACGCTTGCGGCTAGAATTCGGTGCCGAGGTGAATGAGCCCCGCACCCAGCGGCAACGCTACGTGCCCAGTTCGATGCAGGGATCAGGCCCCGAGTGCCCCGTTTCTCCGAGCGAGCTTGAGCGCACCTGTATAACTCCCTTTCGCTCATGCTGACGTGAGATGGCACCAGTACACTACATGTGAGCATCAGCTGCTCGCGCTAAGAGATGATCCGAATGCGTCAAGAGCAATGCAGGCCTGCAGTGTCGATCTTACGGCACTCAAGAAAAGCCTGTCCGATTACATTGACAATGATTTGCGATCCATTGTTGTCGAAACCGGCACATCCGTGGGCGAATTCTCGTCCCACCGCCGCGTTTCAGCGCGTAATGCAGCGCGCTGAAGTCGCTCGTCTGAACAGATGGGCACGTCAGGAGGTCACCGGCGACAACGTCCAGGTCGTCATTTTTGCCGAGCGATTGGGGTCTGTGGTTCGGAGGGTCTACGGTCAGAACATGTTCGCGAAGAAGCGGCAAATTTCTTCGAACGAGGTATCGTTAAGCGAAATGGCACCGCCGCGGCCTGATCAACACTGCGCCGCGACTTGGGACGTCCGCAAGTGGTACCTTTTTGGGCGGCCTGATGATGTCCGTTGTTTAACGGTAGATCGGAAGTGTCCATCGGGTCCACGAGGACCGTTGTTGGCACTTTTGAAACATGCCGATGGCCCTCACAAAGTCCGTTCTTGAGGGCAAAGCGGACCTCCAGGTTGCGCGTTCGGACTTCCGAGTTTGAACCGATGCGGACCTCGCCCTGTTCTCAGTACAGGTGCAGAATTCACTCCAGCTCACGGCTGGCGCTTCTAGGATACTGAATTGAATATCCTCGCCTTGCCTCTGAAAACGCTGGCGCCCCTCTCTAATTGCGGAAATCATCTGGGATACACAGATCAGCCACCTCTCTGGCGCAGCATTCAAATTGATGATTTGGACGGTGAAAGGGGGTTCAACGCTGTTCATGCCGCCCCAGATCATTGAGTCCACAAAGGCGTCCGGTCATTCCATGTCTCTCGCAGGAGCCAAGTGCGCGAGTAAGAGATGGAATGAAATCAAGCTGGGATTTCCATCCCTTAGCATCAAACTGAATCAGTCTCATGTCTTTTCCTCTCACGGGCCTCCACTTTAGCACGCCATGTCGCATTTTGGCACGAAACGGACCAACCGGACCCGGCTGACGATGTCCGTTGTTCGGGGCAGACCGGAAGTGGCGTTCTGGGGCCGTCAGGACCGATTTTGACCCATCTGCGACATCTGCCACTTCTCATTTTGCGTTAGCGAAGTTGGTTTCAAGCCCCTATCAATGTGCCCGGCGAAACCGCTACGATGCCGTCTCCTGAGCTTTTGGGGGCCGACATGAAACGGCGCGAGTTTATCAGGCTTGTGGGTGGCGCTACTGCGGCTTGGACGCTGGACGCCCGCGCAGAAGGGCGGCCAAAAATCGCGCGGATCGGATACGTTGCGGGCGGAGGCGGATCCATGGCCCTGCTCGCATGGCCGCGGCGCTCCGGCAGGGCCTCACTGACCTCGGCTACATTGATGGGCAGACGATTGTTATCGAATTCCGCTCGGCCGAAGGTCGCAGTGAGCGGATACCTGAGCTGGTTTCCGAACTTGTTGATCTCAAAGTGGATGTTCTGGTGGCGGCAAGTAGCCCGGGTGCGTTGGCGGCCAAGAAGGCCACGGGCACCATTCCCATCGTTATGATCGCGACCGATCCCATCGGCCTTGGGCTCGTTGCCAGTTTGGCGCGGCCCGGCGGAAACGTGACCGGACTGAGCTATTTCAATGAAGCGATCCTAGCAAAGCGACTGGAAATGTTGGTGGAGTTCATGCCCGGGCTCGCTCGGGTCGCCGTGCTAAGGAACCCCACCGTCGCGGCCCATGCCACTTTCTGGGCAGCGACGGAGGAGGCCTCTCGGAAATTGGGAGTGGTACTTCAAGCGCTTGACGTTCGCGAACCCGACGATTTCGAAGCAGCGTTCGTTGCTGCCGTACGAGGTAACGCCCAGGCTCTCATCGCCTTCGATGATGGCCTCACCATTGCCTACCGACCCCGGATCGTGGCCCTTGCTGCCAGCAGCCATCTGCCCGCCATATATGGTCTTCGCGAATTCCCCGACGATGGTGGCTTGGTTTCCTACGGGCCTAATTTCGCAGACCTTACGCGGCGCTCAGCCAGCTACGTTGATAAGATACTCAAGGGCGCAAAGCCCGCGGACTTGCCCGTCGAGCAGCCGACCAAGATCGACCTCGTCATCAATCTCAAGACGGCGAAAACCCTTGGTCTCTCCGTGCCGCCGTCGCTGCTGCTGCGCGCCGATGATGTGATAGAATAGGACATAGTTGTTGCGCTGCATGAGTTCGGAGTTGGCATGAAACGGACATTGTGCGATGTCCGCTCAGAGTTCGCTTTCAGGGGTAAAGCGGAAGTGCGACTTCGGGGCCGTCAGGTCGGCTTTTGACCGAAAGCAAACGTCGAGCCCTTCAGTATTCCTGCTTCAGCGGTTAGGATGCCTTTCGAAACCTGGGACGTGTATGAAGCGGCGCGAGTTCATAAAACTTTGTGGCGGCACTGCGATGACGTGGCCGGTCATTGCTCACGCGCAACAGATGCCGATGATCGGATTGCTGGGAACCGCGACAGCTCAGGCATGGGCTGGGCTGACGGACGCGTTCCATCAAGGTCTGGGCGAAGCTGGCTACACCGAAGGCAAAAACGTCGCGGTCGAGTATCGCTGGGCCGGAGGGCAATACGAGCATCTGGCCCAAATGGCGAACGACCTGGTCGGGCATTCCGTTTCGGTGCTTGTCGCCTTTACCACACCTGCGGCGCTTGCCGCAAAAGTCGCGACGACGACAACTCCGATTGTCTTCACCACAATCAGCGATCCGGTGCAGGCCGGCCTGGTCACGAGTCTTAGCCGACCTGATGGCAACATCACAGGCACGACCTATCTGAATCTGGAGCTCGGTCCCAAACTGTTGGAACTGATGCGCGAAGCTATTCCAACGGCCACGTCGATGGTTCTGCTCATCAATCCGACCAACCCCACGGCCGACCCTCAGCGAGCAGTCTTGCAAGCTGCAGCTCGCACGCTCGGGATCGAGTTGCATGTGATGCTGGCCAGCAATTCCGGTGAGCTCAACGCCGCCTTCGAGAAGTTGGCCAAGCTCCGCGCAGGTGGGCTCGTCGTCAGCGGCGACCCGTTCTTCAATTCGCAGTTCGAGCAAATCGCTGCACTGGCGCTTCGCAACAGGCTGCCCTCGATCTATCCAGCCGAATTGTACCCCTCCGCTGGCGGCCTGATGAGCTACGCTGGCAATGCCTCGGAGGCTTACAAACAGGCGGGCGCCTATACAGGGCGCATTCTGAGGGGGGAGAAGCCGGCCAACCTGCCGGTCCAGCAAGTCACAAAGGTGGAATTGATCATAAACCTCAAGATCGCCAAGGCGCTCGGCATCAACCTACCGCTTGCGCTACTCGGCCGCGCCGATCAGATCATCGAGTAAGAGTGGTCCCAAGGACCAGCGGGCCCGCCGACATCGGCTGAAAGATCTGAACTAACCACGGCCCGTCGCGCACCCTGGTCGGGCAACCGCCCGGCCTGCCGCTCACCAGCGATAGCCCCCGCCACTCCCATTGTCAGTAGGCAGGCCTGCGATGCGCTGCGTGGCCATGCGCCAAAGCCGGGTTCTGGTGGCAGCCGCCACCCAGTCCCTTGATGGCGGCCTGGCACTGGTGAAACGACGAGTAATTACACTGCGGATGGCCGCCATTGGCGGACGAAGTTGCGCACCAGGGATACCGGGCAAAGGCGGGGGTCGCACCGAGCATCAGCAGCGCCGCGCCGGCCCAAATCAATTTCCGCATTTTGACTTCCTCAATCGTTGCAAAACTGTCTTCCCAGCGTTCGGAAACCAGTCCTGCTGCCGCGGCCTGGAAAGTGCGCCGACCGCCCGTGCTGCCCATCAACGGCGCGGCCGACGCCAGACTGCGGGCGTGACCGTCGGTCTTGTTGATCTATGTCAACCGGTGGACGGGCGCAGCTTCGTGCCCAGGCCGTTCCCTCTCTAATCCATAACCATCGCTGCCGAGATATTGCTTTCGAAAGGAAGACGAAATGCCGTTTTATCTCTGGTCAAAGACGCCTGCGAGCAACGGCACCGCCGATCCGACCTGTCCGTTTCCGGAGGGCATGGCGCCGAGCGCGGTGAACGACGGCAACCGCGGCCAGATGGCGGCGCTGGCGCGGTGGGGCGCCGACATCGCCGGCGCGATCGTGACCTCGGGCACCGCGACGGCGTACAGCGTTTCGAGCTTTTCCGGCTATGATACATTAGCCCATCTCGACGGGCAGATGATCGCGTTCAGCCCGCACACCACCAACGGCGCGACCGTGACGCTGAACGTGGACGCACTCGGCGCCAGGCCGCTGCGCAGCGCGCCCGGCGTCGAGATCCTGGCCGGCACGATCATCCAGGGCACGCCCTACACCGCGACCTACAACAATGCCGACGGCGCGTTCTACCTGCAGGGATTTTTCGGCAATCCGTACAATATCCCGCTGGCCGGCGGCATGGACTTCTGGGGCACGACGGTGCCGAACAATTCGTTTGCGTTTCCCATCGGGCAAGCGATCTCGCGCACGACCTATGCTGCGCTGTTTTCGATCATGGGGACGACTTATGGTGTGGGTGACGGATCGACGACGTTCAATTTGCCGGACAAGACGGGGCGGGTTTCGGCGATGAAGGAGGCGTCGGCGACGAGGCTGACGACTGGCGTAAGCGGCGTCGACGGCGCGACGATGGGATCGGCCGCGGGCAGTCAGAGCGAAACGTTGACGCTTGCACAGCTGCCGACCGGAATCACGGTCGCGGGCACCGTTACGGTTAGTCCGTCGGGGGGAGGCAACATAGCGGCAACAAACGGCAACATCTCGGGCCTGCTGAGCAGTACCGGCTCACCCAATGTCGTGCCCCAAAGCACGGCAGCCGAATGGCACAATGCCGGCACTCTTAGCGGGACCAATACTCTTACGTCGAACAATACCAATGGGCAGCTTCATCCGAACGTGCAGCCGACAATCGTCTGCAACTATATCATTCGGATTATTTGATTCCGGAAGCCGCGGACAAAAAGCTTGACGTGGTCTCGAAGCCTGCGCGGCAAATTGAATGCACGATGCTCCTCAGCTATCTTGGTTCGTGCGAAGCGTATCGGAGTTGCCGGGTTATTAGGATTATTTGACTGCCGGTTGGTACTTCTTTCGACGGATTTTACGGGCGGCAAAATGGAGTACCCTTGTCGCAAAGCTTCGCTGATCGACTCGGTAAAAGTCGCCATAAATTTCCTCGCCGTATCGACTGGCGGTTTCGCCGGGCAATCGATCGCGCAGATAAAATGCGCGGTAATCCCTGGCGATATCGGTCCTCGCGAGGCAAGTATCCGCGACGCCTCGTTCCGCCATCATTTTCTGCAAGTCGTTCAAAACGAACAACTCGAAAAGCGGAAGAGAGCGTCGCCGGCAAAGATATGCCTTCTCAGCCGTAACCAGAAACACCGACAGGTTGGTATGCCGGGTGAAGAGGTATTTGAACGTTGCCGCCAGGATCTGCGAGTAATTCAGGTTGGTATAATCATCGAGGGAAACGATGCCATCCCCGGTGACGACATAATCGGCCAACGCCAGTCTCATGCACGGTCGAATCGAACCGGTGACTGGCGTCGATGTGGCAAAACCTGACAGATTTTCTGATCCTGCGAAGGTCCCACCAAAACAGCCACGAAGTGTTCTTCACCTTAAAATCAATCGCTGCTCCAGATAGCGCGACGCGATCGCGATCAAGATAGTTCTCGATATCGAATAGGCGAAGCGTCTCGCCCGTGCCCATGCGCCGCCCGATGACCGCGGCTGATTTGCCGCGAAAGACACCCATCTCCATCGCGTCGCCGCAGATACCTTGACGCTGCTGGAACGCCAACAGCGGTTCATGACCGCCATCGAAAAACGGGACAGCATCCCTTCGATGCCGTCGGCTATCTCTTTGGTTTTCGCGAATTCCTGATCCATCCCGAGACCTTACCATCTCTCCGCCTAAAGCCAACCAGCCGCCTCCGGGCCGCTTCTTTGATGGAAATCCCTGGCGGCCGAGCAGACCATCCTCAAAGCAGCGAGCGCCCGCCGCTGGGCGAACGCCACACGGGTTCTATCGAAGGATCAGATAAGCCCGCGATTGAAGCAATTGCCCGTCGAGAACGATGGTGTCGCCGGGTGAATCCCACTCGATCGACCGACCCGCGTTACCGAGCAATTGGGTCAGCTGCTCCTAGTGTCCCGAGTTACAAGTTCGCAACACTAGGTTCTCAGTAGATTCGCATCGTTGTGCCAGGGGTATGTTGGTAGCAACGATGGAGCTTGTGATGGCGGGCCGGCAGTTAGCGCCCCTAAGGCTGAGCGATGAGGAACGTTTGGAACTGGGGTCATTGGCGAACCGCCGCAAGACAGCGCAGGCGCTCGCGTTGAGGGCACGGATCGTGTTGGCCTGTGCGGAAGGCGCGCAGAACAAGGACGTGGCCGCCAAGCTGGGCCTGGACAATCGACGGTGGGTAAATGGCGCCGACGTTTTGTCCAGCATCGAGTGGACGGGCTGCGCGACGAGCCGCGCTCGGGCGCGCCGCGCACGATCGACGATGCCCGCGTCGAAGCCGTGATCGTGACGACCTTGGAGAGTTTCCCCAAGGACGCTACGCACTGGAGTTCGCGCGGTATGGCTCAGGCGAGCGGCTTGTCGGTTTCGAGCGTGCAACGCATCTGGCGTGCTTTCGGCTTGCAGCCGCACCGGATCGAGACGTTCAAGCTCTCGACCGACCCGGACTTCGTCGCCAAGGTGCGCGATGTCGTGGGCCTTTACGTCTCGCCGCCGGAGCATGCCGTCGTGTTATGCGTGGACGAGAAGTCCCAAATCCAGGCGCTTGACCGCAGCCAGCCGATGTTGCCGATGCGCCCCGGCCAGGCGGCGCGGCGCAGCCACGACTACACCCGCCATGGCACGACCTCGTTGTTTGCCGCCCTCGACATCGCCACCGGCAAGATCATCGGCAAGTGCTACGGCCGCCATCGTGCCGCCGAGTTCCGCAAATTCCTCGACGAGATCGAGGCTGCAGTGCCGCGCGATCTCGACGTCCATCTCGTCATGGACAATTACGCCACCCACAAGACACCGCTGATCCGCAACTGGCTCGCCAAAAGGCCGCGCTGGCACGTGCATCTGACGCCGACCAGCTCATCATGGCTCAATCAGGTCGAGCGCTTTTTCGCCCTGCTGACCGACAAAAAGATCAGGCGCGGCATCTATCGAAGCGTCAATGCCTTGCGCGCCGACATCGCTCCTTCATCAGCCACCACAATGCCGACCCAAACCGTTCCGATGGACCAAATCGGCAGACGATATCCTCGCTTCTATCGAACGCTTCTGCCGATACAACATGTCGGCCAGCACATGATCCGATGCGAACTTCTGGTTCAGGACACTAGGACGCGTGCGACCTGGTCCAAAAACGCACGAACTATCGGGCGCAATCTTAGCAACCATGCCGAGCGTTTGAGGCGAATTATGGCACTGTCGTGGGGTGCCAGCCGCTCCGATAACCTTGCGGTTTCGACGCGAAGCTTAGCCAGTTCGTGGTACATCAAACTTATCTTCTGATCAGGCGCAAGTTTCCTGTTCATTTCAAGCTTTTCGACTCGAAAGCTTCCATGCTCAAGACTCAGACCCTTTTCAACCGTCCTTATTTCAACGCAGAAGGCTCTATTCAATTCCAAATGAGAAATATCGACTTCAAAAAGGGCTCGATTACCGCGAGAAAGGGGCTCCCGGACCCTCACTTCTCCATCAACCACGATTTCCAAGGTCAGATCGGGGGAGCCGTCGAGCAACGGAGCGACGACGACAGCTTCTAGTACCGTCTCTCCAGTAGCCCTTGCGAAATACCACCGACCGGAATGATAAGCGTCACGCCCAAGCTCTCCTGGCTCAGTCCACCGCCAACCGTTTAGAAGCAGAAACTTGGTGTTGCCTGGGGGACCGGGAAACCGAGGCATCATGTATTGATCCGGAACCAGGCGGGCGATCTGCGCCATGGCGAGGGTCTTGTTGCCAATCCATGAGGCGACTTGCCCCGGTCGAACTATCGGTGAGGTCGCCGGTTCAGATACGGATCGGACCTGAGACTTCGGCGTAATCCGCATGAACAAACCGCCGGTCGAATGGCGCAATGCCGAATGCCATTTTAATAAGTTCCAGCGCTTTGGTTTAGGAAAATTCAGGTACCACACACGCCACGCGGTACTGGTCCAAAACTCGATATCAAGAACATCAATTCGGGCCAGAAGGGGATCTATGAAGCACTTTAATCTCGGGCGGTTTTCATTTATTCCCTTCAATACAGCAAGATGGTCGTTCCAGAAGTAAGCATCCTCCCGATCGGTAACGAAATCCGACATGTAAGAATCATTGCTCGTGATTACGGCACCTCCGCACTTAACGACCCGCAGCATCTCCACGATCGTAGCCGAGACATCAAGCACATGGTGCAGGGAAGCGCTGATAAAGACATGGTCGAAAGTCCCATCGGCGAATGGGAGTTCTGCGGCCAAGGCACCAATCCAGCGCGCCATCGGCAATTGCGCTTTGCCGATCGAGTTGGTTTGCGGATTGAGATCGACGGCTGTGACATGAGCGCCCCGGCCAGCCAGAAACTGTGCATCAAATCCAAGGCCGGCACCAAGGACCATAACATTCTTACCCGTAAGATCGAGTTGGCCGGAAAGCTGTTGTATTTCCCTCCATTGCTGGTGCCGGTCGACGAGATCATTTCTGGCACTAGGGGATAAGGTCGCCAGGATTTCACTGCGATCGGCCGACTTGTCATAAGTCTAATCCGCTCAATCCAGGTTCCATCGAGCGGGACGGCATTTTCGGCCGAATAGTCCGGCCTGTCGTACTCAGCTGCAATTTCTACAAGTGCCAGGAAATCGCGCTGTTCAAGAAGCAAAAGGTATGGGATTCCATCGATGACATCGTAAGTTGTCCCGCAGGACACGCAGTAAATCGCTTCTGCGGCGGTACCTTCGGACCGCGCCGCCGCACGCCATTCCAGTTCGTCGGAGAAACACGAAACGCAGCGGCAATCGGCCAACAACCGATCGGGTTTAAATAACACAGCGTTCCCCTAACCTCGGTGAGTTCAAGATCTAACGTCGTTCAGAACCCCACCCCGACGTCCTTCCGGGAGATTGCTCATCGATTGCTCCGGAGGGTGAAATGATCCGGCGGTAGCAGAGGCCATCGGTGGCACCAACGGCCGGATAACCGACTTCAAGTCCATCCCGATACCTTACCAGCTCTCCCCGCAAAGCCAACCAGCCGCCTCCGGGCGGCTTTTTTCATGGAACATGCTCATGACCGACCTCAACGCACTGAAAGTTGCGAATGCCCGCCGCTGGGCCAATGCCAGGCTGACCCGGGATTTCACCTCCGCCGCCCGGCGCCTGGTGGCGCCGGCGGCAAAGAGCCGATACCAGGCGGTCGAAAAGACGACCGGCGTGCCCTGGGCTTTCATCGCCATCGTGCACGAGCGCGAAGCCTCGCAGAGCTGGGCCGGCTCGCTGGCGCAGGGCGACCCGTGGAATCGGGTGTCGGTGCATGTGCCGGCCGGGCGCGGGCCGTTTTCCTCGTGGGAAGCCGCCGCGGTCGACGCGCTGGTGCATTGCGCGCCGTTCGCGGCCGCGCAACAAGGACTGGTCGATCGGCGGGCTGTTGACCGCGTGCGAGAAGTACAACGGCCTCGGCTATGCCGCCAGGGGCATCCCGTCGCCCTATGTGTGGAGCGGCACCGATCAATACCGCAGCGGCAAGTATGTGCGCGACGGGGTGTTTGATCCCAGCGTGGTCGACCGGCAGCTCGGCTGCGCCGGGCTTTTGCTGGCGATGATGCAACTCGATCCCAGCATCGGCTTCGGCGCGAAGCCCGCGGCAACCATCGTGCCGGCGGCGCCGCATCCGCCGCCGCCGGACATTCCGAAACCGCGCAGGCGCCGGTCGGCACCGGCGCAGAGCGCCGGGCCGTCCATCACCCATCCCGCCAGGGGATCGATCGGCGCGGCGATCGCGTCGCTTCTCGCTGCCATCTTCAACAGGAAAGGCTGAACCATGTTCGACATTGTCGCTTCACTCGTGCTCTTCGCCGCCGGCTATGCCGCCTCGGTCTGGTCGTGGCCGCTGCTGCGCAGCCATGCGATCGGGATCGCGGCGGAAGCCGCCCGGCTGCGCCAGCGCGCCACAGCACTCGAAAACAAGCTGCGGGGGCTGTGATGCTGAAAAACTTCAGGCAAACGCTGAAGGGCTGGAGGACGGTGGCGGTCAACGCCATCGTCGGCCTGCCGGCCTCGCTGCTGTTCGTCTACGAGCAGTTCCAGGGCGTCGATGTCACGCCGCTGATCCCGGCGAAATATGCCGCCGCCGCGGTCGCCGGCATGGCGGTGCTCGGCGTGATCCTGCGCATCCTCACCACCGGGCCGCTCGGCCACAAGGGCGACGTTTCGCGCGACGCCAGGGAGGGTGACCGGCCATGTGGATGACCATCATCGGCTTTCTCGGCGGCCCCGTCATCAAGGGGCTGATCGACGCCTACCAGGCGCGGCTCAAGGCCGGCAACACTTCCGAAAAGATCGCCGCCGATCTCGCCGCCAGCGAGATCGCGGCGCAGACCGCGGAGACGCAGGCGATCACCCAATATCGCATCGCCGGGATCGGGCACCCGTTCGAGCCCGACAAGCTGATGGGATATTTCGTGGCACTCTACTTCGGCAAGCTGCTGGTCTGGGACAAGGTGCTCGGCCTCGGCACCACCGATGGCCTGCAGGGCTTTGCCGCGACCACCGCGAACCTGGTGGTGAGTTTCTACTTCGCCAGGCGCGGGTTCGAGAACGTGGCGCGGATACTCAAGCGCTGATCCGTCATTGCGAGCGAAGCGAAGCAATCCAGAAGCAACAAGGAAGGACTGGATTGCTTCGTCGCTTCGCTCCTCGCAATGACGGCCGAAGCTCCATTCATCGGCACCCCAGGCTAGGACGGTAAAAATGGTCATCGACTACACCATCACGATCGGCAACCTGGTCGAGATCGCCGCCATCATCGGCGGCGGGCTCATGGTGATGATCACGCTGCGCGGCGACGTCGCCAACATGAAGGCCGAAGTCGGCGCGATCCAGGTCGAGATCAAGAAGATCGGCGACGTGCTGATCACCCAGGCCGACCAGAACCGGCGGATCCTGCACCTCGAAGAGGATTTTCGCGAGCTGCGCCACGGCCACGGATTCATCCGCGGCGCCCAAGGCGGCATCGACCGGGAATATCCGTGATGTGGCGAGCCGTCGCGGTCGCGCTGGCGCTTGGCTGCGCATCGCCGGCGCTGCACGCCACCGAGGCGCCCTGCCCGCCGAAGCGGCTCGCATGCTGGCAGGTGCTCCTCGTGGTCAATCGCTATGGCGAGGCGGCCACGGCCGCCCACGCCAGGGTGTGCGGCTGGCCGGAGGCGAAAATCGCCGAGGCGCGCAAGTGTTTGAGGTGATGCGGCCGATCGTGGCGGCGAAGGTGGCACGACATGGTCAGAGCGTCGATGCGGCCGTATCCGGCAGCGCCACAAACCCGGTCTTGCCGCGCTCTTCAAAGCCGCAGCTGCGGTAAAAATCGTGGACATGCGGATTGGCGCGGCCGCGGCCGGTGACCAGCAGCACCTGGTGGCAGCCGCGCTGCCAGGCTTCCTGCAGTGCCGCGCGGATGGTGGCCTGGCCGTGGCCCTGGCGGCGATGCTCGCCATGGGTGACCACGTTTTCGAGGAACGCGTGCGGCGCACCGCCGCGCATCAGGTTGGGCGCGGTGGCGAGAAAACAGCTCGCGACCATGGTGTCGCCGACGAGGCTGACGAACAGGGCGGCGTTGCGGTCGGCGAGGATTTCGTCGAAAATCCGCGTGGCGCGGTCGGCGGCAAGTTCCGGCGCCGCCGCGTTCAGGTGCCGGTACAGGTCCAGCAGCCGGGCGAGATCGCCCGGCCCGGCACGTCGCGTCAGGCGCATTTCAACCCCATCCCCACCGGTCCGGATCAAGACCCTATCCTAGAGCGCTATCGCTTTGAATTGAATCGCGACAGCGCTCTGGGTCGTAAACATCATGCCTACGACCTAGATTTTTGTTTGCGCATGATCTTTTCGGAAAACCGGTGCCCACTTTTCCGGATCATGCGCTAACACCCGAATGCCGCGTCGCCCACGCGCAGGGAGCGCACGACGACGCGTCAGGAATTAATTGCGAGACGGTGGAACCCGCCGGCACGGCGCGCGCTTGTCCCTGAAATACAAAGTCAGGAGGCGGTCATGCCGCATCTGCGAGACAGCGCCATCGGCCTTTATGCCGGGCGCCACGACCCCGAAGAGGAAGCCACTTATTTCGCCGGCTGGACCATCAGCGGGCTGGCGATGCTGGGCACGATCGTGGCGGTGTGGATCTTCGCCGTTTGAGCCCTGCCCTCACGCCGGGCGCGCGAGGCTGGAATTGATGGTAACCGAAGCCGGCGCGGCCCCCTCCGCCGGCGCCAGCCGCTCCCGCGCCACGAACGAAAACTTGTGGCGCCATTTCAGGATCGGCTTCTCGATGGCGTGCCAGGAGAACGCGGCGAAGCCGGTGACCAGCGCCACCGAGGCGATGAACTGCGCCAGCGGGGGCAGGTACGGAAACAACAGCCACACCGTCTGCTGCACCGGAAATCCATAGAGATAGATTCCATAGGAATAGTCGCCCCTGGAAAACAGCGGCAGCTTCGGCAGGTTCGACACCCCGAGCCAGGCCGTGATGTAGACCAGCGCCGGGCAGACCATGGCGTTGAGCAGCGGCGGCGTCATCCACGGCGCCGGCCCCGCCAGCGCCGCGGCCAGGCACAGCGCGATGCAGGCGGCGAAGAGGCGCCGGTCGTAGGGCAGCCGGTCACGGTAGAGATAGGCCGCGATGCCGAGCATGAAGGCCACCAAAAGACGCGAGCCGCGGCCGAGGAACGGGGTGGTGCTGAAGATCTTGCCGGCGATCGCGCCGAAGATTCCATGATTGTCCGACGCCCCGGCAACAAACTGCTCCGGCGCGCTGTGGCCGGTGAACTGGATCGCAAGGCCGGTTGCAACCAGGGCCACGGCACCGGCGACGATCCATGCCGGTTTGCGCAGGCTGCCGAACACCATGAACATCGCCATGACGGCATAGCAGGCGTATTCGAACGGCACGGTCCACAGCGAACTGTTGACCTCGGGCGCCGGGTTGTGGGTGAACACGCCGGGCAGGAAGTAGTTGATCAGCCCTGCGATGTTGGTGAGATAACGCCAGGTGTGAAGATCGGCGAAGTAAGCCGACAGCGGCAACGCGGTGAGCAACGGCCCGAGGATCAGCATCGACAGCATGATCTCGACCGCCAGCGCCGGGATGATCCGCATGCCGCGGTTGACCAGGAAATTCTTCAGGCTGAGCCGCAGCGCGCTGCCGGCGATCAGAAAGCCGGAGAGCGCGAAGAACATCACCAGGATGCCGTAACCGGGAAACCAGACCAGCCAGGTCCGGTCGGCATCGACGCTGCCGGGCAGGTTGCCCGCGACCACGTAACGGGTGTGCCAGGCGACGACACTGATGGCCAGGGTCACGCGCAGGAAATCGAAGCCCTGACCGAAGCCCTTTTGCCGGTCGAGCCGGCTGCCGATGGTTTGCATCTGACCCATTTCCCTACACCGCCACATGACGCGGCAAGGTCTCGCAAGGAGCGGGCCATGGCGGGACGTCCCGACCTGGGACAACTACGGGAATGGGATGTGGGGGTGGTCCGGCCGGGCAGCGCCGGCGGCGCGGCGCCCGGATCCGGCCGCGATTGACGCGGCCTTGTTACGAACCCTGGGCGATGTTTGGGGTTGGACCGGCCGAACAGGCCGGCAAACGGCGAGACCGCCTTAACCGCGCGACCGGTAGCCCTCGACCGCGTGCGCCAGAAAAATGCCGACGCTCACCACGCCGAAGAATGCCGTAACCGCCTCGATCATCGCCATTGTCCTTGAATATCCAGCGCGGCCACGAAACGGCAAACGGCCCTGCACAGTCAAAGAGAATCCGCCGGCGCCCGTCATTGCGCGCGCGGGTGATGATTTTCGGCAACATTTACCGGCACTTTTCGGCTTCCGTTAACCTTGTGCCACCGCGGCGCCGCAGGTTTGGCGCATTCCGCCTCACGCCGGCAGCAACGGCAGCTTGTTGGTGTTGGCGAGGCCGGTGCGCACCAGGTGGACGGCGTTGGCGACGTTCTGGGTGGCGAGCAGCTCGCGGGTGTCGGTTTCGTTCAACCCGGTATGGAGGGTGGCGGCCAGATTGCCCCGCGCCTGCTGGACAAAGCCGAACAGCGAATTGAGCGAGTTCTCGACACCGGCCAGCATGGCCGGCAGGGCGTATTGCCGGCAATCCTGCAGCAGACCGGCGAGATCCGGGTTGTGCGCGAGGTGCCAATCGAGCGTCAGTTCGGCGGGCCGGCCGGCTGCCGCCGACAGCATGGCGTTGGCCAGGATTTCGGTGGCGCCGCCGAAGCCGCCCAACAGGTAGGTCGGGCGCCCGTGCTGCAGCGTGACCAGGGCTTCCTCGAAAATGCCGGGCAGGAAGCCGGAATAGCCATCCGCCCTGCCGCCGAGCAGGATCCGGGCCACCACGGGCGGGATCAATTCCCCCTGCGCCACGTCGGGAATATCGAGCGACATCGACATCATCATCAGCCGGCGCATGGCGCTGAGCGTCACCGCCGCGTTGAAGGGCGCCCGCGCGTCGGTCTCGGCGTCGGCGTCGGCCACGACGTCGGCCGCGGCGATGCCGGCGAGCTCCTGGGTGATGCGCACGATGCGGCAGGAATTGATCCACTGCGCCTCGATCTTCGGGGTGATCCTGAGGTAATGCGGCCAGGCCGAATGGTTGTAGAGCTTGCCGATCTGACGACTGGAATCCGGCCCGCCGATAGAGTTGTCCTCCTGCTCGGCGCTGATCAGGCGCAGCAGCGGAAAGGTGAAGTTTCCCTCACGGTCCTCCCAGTTGCCGCCATAGGCGAGGTCGGCGCCCTGGCGCAGGATCGGCCGGGCCAGCCGGATCAGGAGTTCGTTGAGATGCTCGAAACCCATGCCCCGCGCCAGCAGGTTGTCCGGCTGGTAGGACACCGAGAAGGCAATCACGCTGGAGGCGAGGGTGCGGGAGCGGTACTTGCTGGGCGTCTGGGTCATGACAGCGCCTCCTCGAACGAACGAAATGTCAGCGCCGGGAAGAACTCCGCAAGGATGTCGAGCTCGAGCCCGGAAAGTCCGCGGCCGGGATAGAATACGTCGCAGTCGCCCCTGGAAGCGAGGCCGCCAATGTGCAGCAGCGTGGTCGGGTCCGGCAGCCAGTTGATGATGACATGCTGCGGCCGGGGCGTGACGATGGAAGCGCCCTGGGCGGCATGGAACGACGCCAGCATGGCGTCGCGGATCACCGTGGTGACGATCAGTTCCTCAAGGCCGGGGTCGTCGTCGGTCCAGCGGATCAGGGTGCTGTTGCCGAATTCCGGCACCCCGGCGGAAGGCCTGGCCGCCTCCATCGCCTCGACCACCAGGGTCGGATAGAGAAACCAGCGCTGGCCGCCGCCGAGCGACGGCGCCTGCGGGCGCGGCTGCCGGAACAGCGAGATTTCGCGCCGGCACCACGGCCGCCCGGCATAGCCGGCGCTGCGCACCGCGATCAGTGCCGCGGTGTCGGACGAGCTGAGCCCGCTCTGGATCACCCGGCTGAACGCCGAACCGAAGGCGATGTCGTTCTCGTCATAGAACGCGGCCAGCTGGGTCTGGCTGTAGATGTAGTCGCGCAACCGTCGTGCCGGGACGGTGCCGTCCACCTTGGCGTGGCTGAGGAAAATGTTGACCTTCGGCAACGGATCGTCCGACGCTCTCGCCTGCCGCCGTGCCGGTCGCCGGTGCCGGTGCGGCCGGGCTCGGCGTGGCCGGCCGCGGCAACAGCACCCGGCAGGTCGCTTCCGTGATCTGCTTCAACAGCGATCGCGCGACGGCCTCATAGGCGCGGCCGCCGATGGCCTCGCCGGCCGGCAGCGGCAGGCCCGCCGGCCGCAGGTAATTCAATTCGCGAAGCGGCGGCGGCATGTTGTAGGCGGTGGCGTCGAGCGCGACCGGCATGATCACCCGCGACGCCGGCACGCTCGCCAGCGCCAGATCGTTGAGCCAATGCCGCCAGGTCTGGTCGGCGACCATGTTCTCGTCGATCAGCGGCAGCACGATCTGCAGGTTGCTGATTTTTGGCCGGGTCCTGGTCATGGTTTCGGCTTGCAGGCGGGTCTCTCCGGGCAACGGCGGCGGCAGCCCGTTCGCGGGAGCGGTGGGCGCCGGCAGGCTGCGATAAAATACCTCGGGGCCGAGACCGTTCCCCGGGCGAAGCCATTCCAGAATCCGCCTGGCCAGCCTGTCGCCGAGCGCGCAGCGCGGGTGCCACAGCACGAAAACCTCAGGGATCGGAACATTTTCGGCCATGGCGTGATCCTGATTGCCGAGCGGCGACCGGTTGCGAAGACGCAGGCTGCCCGATCAAATCATCCCGGTTGTAAGAAGAAAACCGATAAACCATAATAATCGTCACGGGGGTGAAGGCGGCCACAGATCCCCTCCCGATTTGAAACCATAGTCATTGCCGTGGCTGCTCAAAGGCCTCCTGAAAGACCTGCCTCCGCATGACCACAGCGCTTCCCAGTGTTATTGGGTCACTCGGTGATCCAATATCACCGGGAAAGCGCCGTAGATTGTCGTGTTGGCGCATGTCCTTGACGGCGAACCGGATTCCACTTCGCCGGGAGATGCGCTGGGCGGCACGGCAGGTGCGAACTCCGAGCGAGCCAAAGTGAGCGCAAGCCCAACGCCTCCCCCCGAACCTGCGGACAAGGCGGCAGCCCACGCCTTCCTCGCCGAGCTGAACACGCGCATCACCACCCAGCCCTTGCCGTATCAATACGGCGTCGAGGAAACCGCGCTCAAAAGCCTGCGCGACGTGTTCGACCATGCCCGTACCGCGATCAAGGATAACCCGGGCTGCAGGCTGTTCACCGCCGCCGTCACCAGGATGCTGAACGAGGACCTGCGGCCGGTGACCGCCAAGTGGCACCGCGCGCTCAACGAAGGCCTGCTGAATTCCCGCGACGGCGCCGACGAATTCCGCGGCGACCTCGCGGCGGTGCAGGTCAAATTGCGCAAGTTCGCCGCGCAATTGCAGCTGATGGCCTATGGCGAGAAGCTTGCCGACATCAAAGCGCCGCCGGTGATGCCGAAGGCCGAACTCGACCGCTGCCTGGCGGACGTTGCATTCGGCATTGACGAGGCGTCGGCATCCGCTGCCGTTACCGCCGCAACCATCCGGGCCATCAATGATGCCGAGCGGGAAGCGATCCGGCTCAAACGGCTTGGCACGCCGGGGGCGCCGGCCCCACCCGTCAACGCCGTCGGGCTGGCGCTTTCCGGCGGCGGCATCCGCTCGGCGACCTTCTGTCTCGGCGTCGTCCAGGTGCTGGCCGACCGCAGCCTGTTCCGACATATCGATTTCCTCTCGACGGTTTCCGGTGGCGGTTACACCGGCAGCTTCCTGACCGCACGGCTGGGCGAGGTCGCCCCCGGCGCCGGCGAAGACGGCATCGCGCATCCCTACGGCCCCGACCCCGAACCGATCCGCTACCTGCGCACCCATGCCAAATACCTGACGGCGGTCGATCTCTGGGATCGCTGGACCATGGTGACGGCGGCGCTGGCCGGCATGGTCCTGAACTGGTCGGCGGTGGTTTGGCTGGTCGCGCTGGCCGCCTTCGCCGCCGAGCTAATTTCCTACATTCCCGATGGCAACCGGTGGTGGCCGGTGGCGCTGGCGGTTTCCGGTCTCGCCACCGCGATCATGCTCGTGGTCTATGGCCGATTGATGCGCGAGCGGGAAGCCGTCGCGCGGCGCGGCGGCGACTGGCTCGGCCGGCTCGCCGCCCTCACGGTACTGCTGGCAGCCGGCTGGCTGATCGCCTTCGGGCACCACGTCGTCGTGCTCGACTGGATCGCCGCGCACTGGTTCAAGGGCAGCCTGGTCGGCGGTCTTGCGGTGGCCGGGCCGAACATCATGCGGTTCCTGCCGGTATTCGAAAAGCCAATGGTGCGCAAGATCGCGCTGCAGGTATTGCTGTGGAGCGCCGCGCTGCTGGTGCCGCTCGGGACGCTGGCGCTGTTCTACGCGCTCTGGTACCTGGCCGGCATCCCGATCAGCACCGGTGCCGACGGCCATGCGCTGTTCCATTACGTCGACGGCATGCTCGTGCTGCTCGCGATCATCGGGGTGTCGGCGATCGCGACCGCCGGTCTGAACATCAACCTCACCGCGCCGCACCGGCTGTACCGCGACCGCCTCGCGGCCGCGTTCATCCAGAAGGACGAAACCGCGCCGCTGACCATGGCGCTGACCGACATCAACCCGCAGCACGGCGCGCCTTACCACCTGATCAACACGGCGTTGAACCTGCCCTCCAGCACGGCGCCGGCATTGCGCGACCGCAGATGCGACTTCTTCCTGTTCTCCAAGCACTGGTGCGGTTCGCCTGTCGTGGGCTATCGGCCGACCGCCGACTGGCAGACCAACGCCGCGCCGGCCGATCTCGCCACCGCGATGGCAATCTCCGGGGCCGCGGTCGCGCCGAACATGGGGCTGGGCTCGAAGACCAGTCTGCGATCGCTCATGACATTCCTCAATGTGCGGCTGGGCTTCTGGATCCGCAATCCCGCCAAATCCGCCAAGCGGGAGACCCCCGGATATCACTGCCTGGTGCAGGAGATGTTCGGCATCGCCATGTCCGAGACCGAGCCGTGGCTGAACCTGTCCGACGGCGGCCATATCGAAAACACGGCGGCCTACGAACTGTTGCGCCGGCGCTGCAAGTTCATCATCTGCGTCGACGGCGAGCCGGACCCGAATTACGCCTTTCACGGCTTCATGACGCTGGCGCGCCATGCGCAGATCGACTTCGGCGTCGAGATCGAGTCTCATCTCGCCGACCTGAAGCCGGACCCGAAGACCGGCCTGAGCCGGGTCCATGCCGTGCTGTGCAAGGTCCACTACAAGCAGCCGGAAGCGACCGGACTGTTGCTGTATTTAAAACTGTCGGTGACCGGCAACGAATTGGAGCTGATCAAGCGCTACCGCATCAGCCATCCGGAATTTCCACACCAGACCACGCTGGACCAGTTTTTCGACGAAGAGCAGTTCGAGGCCTATCGCGAACTCGGCGTGCACATCGCCGATGGCCTGTTCTCGCGGGCGCTGATGAGCGGCGACACCGACCCGGCCTCGGTTGCAATCTGGTTCCGGCACCTGGCGGCCAGTCTGCTGAGGCCGGCGGCGCACTGATACGCCGTCATTCCGCTCCGCCTGAACGCCTACCGCGCCCTGGTCGACACCCGGTGTAGTTGACGGGACGGCAGCATCTGACCGGCGTCGTCGGCGCAGTGAGCCATGACGGCGAGACGTGGATCAGCCGCAGCGCCAGCCATCGGCTTCGCCCCCTGGCCGCAAACCGGTGCGGCTACGCTCCAAACCGCGGAGAGCCTCGCCGCTAACGCGATCTGCGTCGACGCGACCAACGTCGCCAGCGCGCTCGATACCAGAAAATTTCTCATCCGCGTGACCTCGCGCAACATCGCTGTAACTTCAGCTTATGGCGAAAGTTCCGCGACTTGCCACTTTATCCCGTTGTGGAGATTTGCCCCGCCATTCGCCGCCGAAACCGGCGTTTTAGTTCGGAATACCCGGTTCCCGCAGTTGCCGTATATTCCCGACACACAGGAACAGACGCCGTTGACCGAAGTTGATTCCGGATCGCGGGGATGATGAGAAAACGACGATGGATAATCTTCTGCCGATGATGTCCTTGACCGTCGCGCAGGCGCCTAAACCAAGGGAGACGACCATGAAGACAATAGCTCTGACGACCTTTGCCGCCGCCACACTGCTGGTGTCGGCCGCGAGCGCCGCACCGCTGCTTCCCGCAACCGCCGGCGCGCAACCCGGTTCGAACGTCGATCAGGTCCGGTTGGTGTGCGATGAAGACGGCCATTGCTGGCAGTCCCGGGGTCCACGCTATATCCAGCGCAGCTATGGTGACGACGACGCCTATGTCGTGCGTCGGAGCTACGGGCCGGGCTATTACGAGCGACCCGGATACGGATACTACGGCGGCCCCGGCATCAGCTTCAGCTTCGGCAGCCGCGGCTGGTAACGTCGCTTGAGAAAAATGTACCGAAGGCCGCGCGAAAACGCGCGGCCTTTTTTCTGCCCGCCGCGACCGGGCGCCGGCCTGCAAAGCTGTACGATCAGCCCGCCGTTTCCCGTTGGGGCGACGCCTGCGGCAAGGCAAGCAACTTCTCAAGAACAGCCGGCGCCGCCAGAACCGCAAAGGTCTCGCGCGGACTGAGGTAACCCACCGCTTCGGCGAAGCTCTCGGCATCCTCGATCCTGGCGCGAGCGATCGCCAGCTGCAGGTCGACCTCACCCCGGTTGCGGCGCCGCGGATCGCCGCAGTTCCTCAGATGCGCAGCCAGCAGGTCCGGATCGTTGCGCAATTCGCGCAAAGGATCGGCCGGGTCCGGACGGGACATCGCCGCGAGTTCGTTGGCGCGGATCAGGACCTGCGGCGGCGCGGTCTGCTCCGGCGTTTCGAACAAGGCCGAAGCCGGCCCGGCGCGCTGGCCCGACGACAGCAACGCCATCGGAACCGCGAGCAGCAGCCCGAGGATGACCGGCGCCATCCATAGCAGCAACGGCAGCGACACCGCATAGGCGCCGGCCGCCATGGCAACGCCGAACAGGGTCGGCACGGAATATTTGCGGACGACCTCCCGGCGCGGGATCGCGCCATCGTCGCGGCGTTGCACCTGCCAGCCGGCGTCGCGGCCGAGCAGGATTTCCGCCACCGCGACGGATTGAAAGACCATCATGACCGGCGCGGTCAGGCCCGAGATCAGCGTCTCGACCAGGATGCCGGCCAGCACCTTGAGTCCGCCGCCGAATTTTTTGCGGTCGTCGCTTCGGGTCAGGAGCAGCACGAAGGCCAGCAGTTTCGGCACGATCAGCAATGCCATGGTGCCCGCAAACACCCAGGCCGCGAGCACCGGATCCTGCGCCGGCCACTTCGGAAACAGCGAAAATCCCTTCGGGAAATATTCCGGCCGGACGAACTGCGCCTGCAGCGAGATCAGGATGCCGAGGGTCAGGAACAGCAGCCACATTGGTGCTGTGAGGTACGACCCGATCCCGGTGAGCAGATGCAGCCGCGACACCCAGTGCAGTCCGCGCGCCGGCAACACCGCCAGGTGCTGCAGGTTGCCCTGGCACCAGCGCCGGTCACGGGCGGCGAAATCCAGCAGCGACGGAGGAACTTCCTCGAAAGAGCCGCGCAGGCCGGGCGCCATATGGATGGCCCAGCCGCCCCGCCGCATCAACGCGGCTTCGACGAAATCGTGGCTGAGAATGTGGCCACCGAACGGCTTGCGGCCGCGCAGTTCGGGTAGCCCCGCGTCTTCCGCGAAGGCTTTGACCCGGATGATGGCATTGTGGCCCCAGTAATTGCCTTCCGGTCCGTGCCACCAGGCAATGCCGGCGGCGATCAGCGGGCCGTAGAGCCGCCCGGCGAACTGCTGCAGCCGCGCGAAGCGGGTGCGGCCGTTGACGACGATGGGCAGCGTCTGGATCAGCGCCACTTCGGGATGGCTTTCCATGGCCGCGACCAGCCGCACGATGGTGTCGCCGGCCATCAGGCTGTCGGCATCCAGAATGATCATGCAGTCGTAGGACGCGCCGAACCGCCTGACCCACTCCTCGATATTGCCGGACTTGCGTGCGGTATTTTCCGGACGGTGACGGTAGAAAATGTTGTTACAACCAATCGCCTTGCGCAGTTCGAGGAACGCCCTTTCCTCGCCGACCCAGATCGCCGGATCGGTGGTGTCGCTCAGCACGAACCAGTCGAACCGCGACCCGCGGCCGAGTTGCTCGACCGACTCCCATATCGCGCGCAGCCGGGCCAGGATCCGGTCGGGATCCTCGTTGTAGGTCGGCAGCAGCATGGCACATCGTTCGTGGATTGGCGGCAGCGCCGCCGTCGCATCGATGCCGAGCGGATCCGGGGCGCGCAGCAGCAGCACAAGAAATCCGGCCAGCGCCGACATGAACGAGAACGCAACCCAGGCGAACAGCAGCACGAACAGCACCAGCACGATATATTCCAGCGCCGTGACGCCGCCGACGCTGAGCACCTGGTACATTTCGTAGCAGCCCGCCACGGTCATGGCGGCCGTCCCGAGCAGGATGCAGGCGCGACGCAGCCAGATCGATCCCGGGGAAACCGCGCGAAGCGCGCTGCGCCGCGCGGCGACCTCATCCCGGTGCTGAAATTGCCGCAGCGCCTGCGTCGACATATCGGCCGGCGATTCCGCCGGCAGGAATTCATCGCCGCGAACGCCGCCGGCCGCGCCCGCCTCCCGCGCTTCGGTCAGGGTGTCCATCGGTAGACCCAGACTTCCGACAGGGCGTCGTTGTCCTGCATCAGCGAGGCGCGGATCTCGAGCGGGACCTTGTCCTTGACGCCGACCTCGAAGCTCAATCGCCAGCCCCCGATCGCCGGATTGGGCTGGGTGACGATGTTCAAAACCTTGGACTTGTCGGCGGTCACCACGCCGCGGATGCGTTTCGGATCGACCGATTTCAGCTTGTCGCCGGTGAGGTCGAGCACGAAGATCCTGACGTCCTCGCCTTTGGCGCCGACGCCGGTGCGGACGAAGCGGGCCAGCGACGCCGGCTTCGGCGCGTCCCCGCCCCAGTGCAGGCGATAGGTGTAGGTGTATTCGCCCTTGGCCTGCAGCGCCGTCTTCGGGTGCCAGAACAGGGCGATGTTGTCGTGGATTTCCTCGGCGGTGGGGATTTCGATCAGCTGCACCGAGCCTTCGCCCCAGTCCCCGATCGGCTCGGCCCACAGGCTGGGGCGCCGCTCGAAGCCGAACTCGATGTCCTGGTAGGCGCGAAAATCCTTTTCGCGCTGCATCAGCCCGAAACCGCGCGGGTTGATATCCGAGAACGAACTGATCTGCAGGTCGCGCGGATTGCTGAGCGGGCGCCACAACTCCTCGCCGCGGCCGTTGAGCACCGCAAGGCCATCGGAGTCATGCACCGAGGGGCGAAAATCGTCGACGTTGGCGCGGTCGTTGGGCCCGAAGAAGAACATGCTGGTCATCGGCGCGAGGCCGGCGTGATCGAGGTCAGCGCGCGGGTAGATCGCCATTTCCACGTCGAACACGGTGGTCTCGCCGGGCCGGATGGTGAAGCGGTAGGCCGCCGCGGCGCTGGCGCTGTCCAGCAAGGCATGCACGACGATGGAGTTGGCGTTTTGGGCCGGCTTCTCGATCCAGAAGCTCTTGAACTGGGGAAATTCCTCGCCCTTGGCCTCGCCGGTGTTGATCGAGAGTCCGCGCGCCGACAGGCCGTACAATTCGCCCCTGGCGACAGCACGAAAGTAGCTGGCGCCAAGAAAGACGCAGACCTCGTCATAATAATCAGGCTTGTTGATCGGCGCGTGAATCCGGAAGCCGGCGAAACCGAGATCGACACCGGGCCTGGTCGGCGGCGTATCGCCAAACGAGAAGTTCTCGGGCTGGTAGGCGATCCTGGTGGCCTGACCGCCCGCGACCTCGAAGATATCCACGCGGTTGGTGTAGAAGAAGCCGCGGTGAAAGAACTGCACTTCGAACGGCAGCTTTTCGCCGCGCCACAGCGCGCGCTCCGGCAGGAAGCGGATGGCGCGATAATGGTCGTAATCAAGGTTCTTCAGATTATCCGGCAATTTATCGTCGGGCGCCTTGTACGGCTTTGATGCCGCGTCGCGCGCCAACTGCCGGACCACCGACGGATCAAAGGCTGACGCTTCCGCCCGCGCCGGCGAAACCAGCAAGTGGCCGGCCGCCGAGACCAACGGCAACGCCACCGAGGTGGCGAGGAAATCTCTGCGGTTCACAACGCCTCCGGATACTCAGAAATGACGTAGCGCAACGCGGCATCCGGCAGAGAGTTCCGGCCCAGGAACCGGAGTCTTGAAGGCAATTGTCGCGGCCCCTGTCGCGGCGGCAAAACGCGTCAGCATGCCACTTTTTCCCGACCATGAAAGGAAACAGCGTTCGATCGAACGGAGAGCGCAAACTGCCTGGGCGGTTGCTCAAGGATGCAGCACCGGTCCATTCAAGCACGGTTCCTCAGGCAAGAGCGGGTATCCGATCGATCGCGCCGTCGGCGACGCGTCAGACGCCGCGACGCAATGTCCGTTTCGCATCTGCCGGCTCAACCGGTCGACGCAACACAGGCGTTAAATCTCTCTGCTGGGGTTTCAAATTGCAAGGTCTCACGTGGCCGTTCGTTGAGCTGACGAGCCACTTTGTTCAGATGGGCTTGCGAATGCACGGACAAGTCGGTGCCCTTCGGAAAGTACTGTCTCAGCAGGCCATTGGTGTTCTCGTTCGACCCGCGCTGCCACGGGCTTTGCGGATCGCAGAAATAAACGTCGATTTTGGTCGCCAGAGTAAATCGTCGATGATCCGTAAGTTCCTTGCCCCGGTCCCAGGTCAGGGATTTATACAGCTCCTTTGGCAGCTTCCTGGCCTGCTTGATGAGCGCGGTGACAACCGTCCGGGTGTCCTTGCCTGCCACCTTGGCCAACATCACGTAACGGGTATGACGCTCGACCAGGGTCGCGATGTAGGTGTTGTTCGGCCCGGACAGCAGATCGCCCTCCCAATGACCAGGCACCGCCCGATCTTCAACCGCCGCCGGTCGCTGACGGATTGAGACGATATCCTTCATATGCCCCCGCCGATCGCCATCCGGGTCAACCGGCCTGGAACGGCGCATCGAGGGCTTCAATCGAAGATGACTCAACAGCTCTTTCTTGAGCACGCCACGTGTCTGTACAAACAAGCTGCGGTAGATCGTCTCGTGTGACACCTGATTACACTCGTCTTCGGGATGCGTTCTCTTCAGCCAGCCGGCTATCTGCTGGGGCGACCAATCCAGTCTGAGCTTCCCCGCCACAGCTCGCCGTAGCCGTGGATTATTTGCCAATTTACAACGTTTTGGACGACGAGCTCGCGCCCAGGCATTCTCGTCTGCAAGTGTCGCTCGGTAGCGCTCACAGCCGCCATTGCGGCTCATTTCCCGGCTCACCGTCGAGGGTGAGCGGCCAAGCAACCTGGCGATCGATCGTGCAGATTGATGGGCCGTAACGCCTCTGGAAATCACCTCGCGTTCCGCGAGCGTCAATGCCAGCCTGGAGCGACGCCGCTCGGCAGGACGAATCCCACCATGCGGAGCCACCAGAAAATAGATCGACGATGACTGCTTACCAAAAGCTCGTCCGATCGCCTTTAGCGACTCTCCACGCTTCCAGCGATCCCATAACTCCGTTTTCTCTGCCGCAGTAAACCCTTTATGAAACTTGTGAGCCATCAAACCACACTCCATCTCTCCTTCAAGATAAAGTGTTGCATCGACCGGTTGAGACCACCATCCAAAAACGGAAATCACCTCGTCGGCGCGCGAGCAAAATTGGGGCGACGGTCCAACCTTCAACGCGCTGACAATGGCCTCAATCCGGCTGTCGTAATGACGGCCGCGGCATCCGCCGAGGAGAGGAAGTGCAGCAAGGCAATCGCGGCGTCTGAATGTTGTGAGTTCTTGGGCAGGGCTCCGACAAAAAGGGTCGGCGGTTGAACGTCAGACGGCACCCTGCCTACGAAATCGACGCCCGGGACATGGATCAACTCGGGGACCTGCTGGAAACCGACTTCCGCTTCCCCGCGGGCGACGACTGCAGCCACGGGCTCGCCCGAAGGGGGACCCCGCACCTTGCGCGTCTTGCCAGCGATGTCGTCGGCGACGCCGAGCTTCTTGAATCCGATTGTCGACAGATAGGTGCCGCTCGAACTGTCCGAATAGGCAATGGATTTGGCTGCGAGCAGTGTCTTGCGCAGCGCCTCCATCGTGCTGATGTCGGGCTTGGGCTGACCGGCTCGAACCACCATACCGATGAACAATTCCGCGAGCGGCATCCGGCTGCCGGGACGAGCCAAGTCGCGCTGGTCCAGGAGATCGAGACCGACCCCGTCCATGATCACGACGTCCGCCTCCTCGCCACGGGCCAGACGCGCCGGAATCGCCTCCGGTGAATCGCCAATCGAAGGGCCGCGCGTGGTGACGAGCTTGTGCCCCGTCGACTTCTCGAACGAGGGACCGAGTTCCTCATACACGCTGAAGAACCCGGCCGAGATCATCACCTTGACATCGGCAGCTGTCGCGCCAGGCGCCAAAACAATGGTTACCAGGAAGGCAAACAGGCAAGCGACACAGGGCGGCATGGAAAGGGCTCCCCACAACAATAGTTTGAATGTCCTACGAAACCCAGCCCGCGTCCAGCTCGCAGGAGCAGCCGACATCCGGCCCCGTGATCTGACGACTGCTCTGGATCGTCGCGGACATCCATGCCGGCCGCGTTGACGTCCGGTGCAGGGCATGGTTCCAAAACCAGAGCGTCCGTTGCCACTTCCTTCCGATCTAACGTGTCGGCAAAAACGCCAGTATTTGATTCGCTTTTGGAACGACGAAAGGCCGGTTGCCACGTTTTCCGTCTCGGCTCGGGCCTGAGTCCCTCGAAAGAAATGCGCTATTGCACGGAACCAATTTCAAATATAATTCCCGGCCACGGCATTGCCGCAGTTCACCCCAGAAATCTCCACATCCCGCCCCTATCCGAACGCCGTCTCCCCCAACGGATGGATTCGATGCGATATTTGTTCGCCGCCTTGATTGCTGTTGCCTTGATTATTTTCACCGTGGATATTGCGCAGGATCGTTCCGACCAGCCAGAGCAGGCAGAAGCATTTATCGGATTAGCCGACCTTCAAGGTAAGCTCTCCGACGCGCACCTGGAACCAGACAAAGAAATTATCGCCGGGCGGAGGGTCTTGCCGCTAGCAGCACGTGATTCGGAGCCTTACGCCGTATCGGCCGATGATGGCACTTCGAGCGAGGACAACGCTGTCACCGGCTCCCCCCTCGGATACGCGGAGGCGCCCCTCCTGCCGAAACAGGTATGTGAAGCCATACGGAGCGCCGCCGAGCAGAACCGCATTCCGTTCGGCTTTTTCGCACGGCTGCTTTGGCAGGAAAGTAAATTCAGAACGGAAGAAATCAGTGCCGCGGGGGCGATCGGGATTGCGCAGTTCATGCCGCAAACCGCCGCCGAAGTCGGACTGAGTGATCCCTTCGACCCGCTTCAGGCGATCCCGGCATCGGCAAAGTTTCTTCGCAAGCTTCACGATCAGTTCGGAAATCTTGGACTGGCGGCGGCGGCTTACAATGCAGGCGGCGGCAGAATCGAGAAGTGGCTGTCGCGCCGCGGACCGCTACCGCCCGAAACACGCGCCTATGTCAAAATCATCACGGGCAACAAGGCGGAGGACTGGACCGCGGAATCAAAGAGAATTTTCGTCCCTACAGGCCTGCCAAGGCAAGCGCCGTGCGACGGAGCCGGCGGTCTGTCCAGGTCCAAACCCGATCAGGTTGCCGAAGTACCCGTCACACTCACTTCTTTCGTTAGCGAGATGTTGCGCAAGGCGGAAGCGGATGAAGCAGCAAGATTGCGCGCCACTCGGATCGCCTTGAAACAGCTGACGGCGGCAAGGGCGCGGGGGCCGTCCAGGATCGCAGGAGCCAGGTCCGGAACTGCGAAACTTGCCCTGGCGGCTCGGATCCACCAGGCGTCAGGATTGGCGAAGAAGCCCGTGGTTCGATTGGCGTCGGCATCCAGCCGTTAGCGGAAAACTGCGGAGGCCGAACGCGGCCTGGCGCGACCTGTTCCGGACTCGGAACTCAAGGCCGGAGCGCTCGACAGTTCTGCCTTTTCGAACTAATCTACGTTGCCACTTTTTCCCGAACAAGGGAGGGCGCGGGTGAAGGAAAAGCGTTCGATCGAACAGAAGTGGCGCGAGATGTCCGAGCAGACGCTTGAGGACGCAAAGAAGCTGCCGTACGGCAAAGAGCGCGACAGGTTGCTCAGGAAAGCCCGCCAGCTGCAGACGGCGTCGCAAATCAACCAGTGGTTGGCGTCGCCTGAACTGTCGCCGCCCAAATAGACCGGTTCAGCGATCGCCGGCGTCAGTCTCGCCTCGAGGGTGGCAACTGGTGTGCACGATCTTGCCGGTTTCGCCGAACCGGAAGTGCATCCGTACCGGCTGGCTCTCATAGCTCTGATAGTCAAGCGCGACGCCTGCGCCATCGGGAACCAGGTCGTCAATGCGGAAGGCGCCCGGCCGGGAACTTGCCAACCGGGGTTGCCAATATCGTTCGATCTCATGCCGGCCCCGGCAGGTCTGTCCCGCACAGACGCACTCGACCATCGCCGCGTCGTCATAAAGATCAAGAAGGTCGTTGAGACGGCCGCCTTTGCAGGCATCAAGCCAGTCGATCACAATCGCGACCGGGTCAAAGCCGGTTCCGGGGGTCGTCATGGTTGTCCCTAACATGCCAGCGCTCCCCGCCGTGCAGATAGTGGGATCACCATGAACGGTCCGTGAACCGGTCGTTCAAAATGGCGCATTCAACTTATTTTCGCGCACGGCAAACAACAGCGAACGACGGTTCGCCCACCCTCGCGTCTCAGCTCGAACGTTCCGCCAAGGGCACGTGCCCTCTCCCTCATTCCGGTAAGGCCCCGGCCGAACACCAGGTCGGGCGCCATCCCGATACCGTTGTCGGAAACTTCGACCTTGACCTTCTGCCCCTCATTGACGACGGCAACATGCATTTCGTCGGCGTTGGCGTGCCGAAGCACATTCGTCATCGCTTCCTGGATGACCCGGTAGATGGTTTGCGCGAGCACGCCGTCGATCGCAAGATCGGGAGCAAGTTCGGATGTGATCCTGAGTTCCGGCGAATGTGCGCGCGCGCCCCGCAACAGGGTCTGCACACTGGCCTCCAGGCCCAGTTCCTCGATGTGCAGCGGCCGCAGCCGATCGAGGATCCGTCGATTGGCCTGCTGCAAGGCCTCGGCCGATTCGATGAGACGGCGCGCCGAGCGATGCTGCAATCGCTGGTCGGACGGGATCGTTTCAAGCAGCGCCACCGCGTTGGCGCGAATGCCGAACAGCAGGGGACCCAGCTCATCATGGAGCTCACGGGCGATATCCCGGCGTTCGTCGTCCTGCAGGGAGACGATCTTGCGCAACAGGTTGCGGTTGTCCGTTTCGAGTTCTGCCAGCGTGACCGCGAGCGCATTGGCCAGTTCGCTGCTTTTGCGGATTTCGGGAGGCCCCGCGACCGCGATGTCGGTGCCATAGTTGCCCTGGCGAAGCCGGGCCAGACCTGCCCCAAGCTCGTCCAGGGAACGCATCGACACCCCCACCGCGAAAAAGGCGGCGATGATGGTGGCGACGGTCAAACCCACGCCGGCGGAAGTCAGCGCCAGGAAGCCGATCCACTTTTCCTTGAGATCGGCCGAACGGTCCGGCTCGAACAGCAAATCGCCGACGCGGCGATTTTCGATGGTGACGGGAAATCGATTGCCGATCTGCGGCGCACCGATCAGGTCCACGAACCAGGCCGGCACCGGGCCGGATCGAAGGGTCCGGCCAGGCGGCGGCGCGGCTTCCGGCGTCTCCGCCCTCACGAACTGCAGTGCCTCTGAACCGGGGGGGCCCAACCCTTCCACGAACGCGTCGAGCGTTCGGTAGGGCTCAGCCGAGCGTGCCAGCGTGCTGTTGAGCGCGGTCGCGACCAGGCTTGCCGAATGCATCGCCGGTTCGTTTTCCTCCAGCAGCTGGTCGACGGCAAATGACCGCAGCAAAATCGCCCCCGCGATCAACGCGGCGGAAAATATCGAACACAGCAGCAGGCCAAGACGAGCGCGAAGAGACAATGATTTCCACATTTTGCGGCGATTCTGATTGCAGGGCGCCAAACCACCTTTTCAAATCCCGCAGGTGCCTTATCTTGCGGGATCAGTTCGACCCCGAAGGTATATGAAAAGTTCCGATGAAAATATTGATCGTTGACGATCATCCCGTGGTCGTTTCCGGCTGCCGGTCGCTTTTCGCGGCCGATCCCTCCATCCGGATCGAAGGAGCCGTCGACGAGAAATCCGGATACCGGAGTTTTCAGAGCAAGCGGCCGGACATAACGATCATCGACATCAACCTTCCCGATCTGTCGGGGTTCGAGCTGATGCGCCGGATTCGAAAGGAGGATCCTGGCGCCAAGATCATCATGTTCAGCATGAACGACGATCCGGCGTTCGCGTTGCGGGCCGTCGAAATGGGCGCGCAGGGTTACGTGTCCAAGAGTGACGATCCGCGCGTGCTGGTCAAGGCGGTCCGCAAGGTAGCTGCGGGAGAGAACTTCCTGACGCCGCATCTGGCGGAAACCATAACCTTCTCAGGCGCCGCAATCCGGGCCAACCCCGCTTCCCAGGTGACGGCCAGAGAGCTCGAAATCCTGCGGCTGCTGGCCCGCGGCGACAAGATCGTGGAAGTCGCCGACGCACTCGATATCTCCTACAAGACGGTCGCCAACACGACATCGCTGCTCAAGCAAAAGCTCGGCGCCAAAAACCATTCCGACCTCATCCGGATTGCCGTCGAGATGGGTCTCAGCTGAATTCCGCATCGCGCGGGCGGGTCGGCGGGAACGGCCAACCGCAGCACCCTTCGCATCCGGGCCGCTACCATCCCGTCGGCCATGGTTCCCGGCCGTTTACCGGCTGGAGACTCTGCAAACGAGTTGGCCTGGCGGTGCCGCGCGATTCTTTGCCGTTTCAGGCGGTCAGGCCTGGCGCGCATGGCGGCAGGCGCCGGCGCCGCCGCGCCTGAATCCATCGCAGCAAAGGACTCCCTGGGCAAGCCGGCGCGGCGGGGCAACTCGGCAACGGCGGCCGGCGGAACGATGGTCGGCTGGCTGGTGTCGATCACGATGCGCTCGGGCCATCTTTGATCGGACCTGATTTGCAGGATCGAGCGGTCGATCCCGCCGCCGCTCGGTGAAAGCGTATCCGGCGGCGTCGCCGTCGCCGCTGAATAATACCAGTCGGCGAGAAATAACAGTGCCAGCAAGACACTGCCGACCACGAAGAAATAACGTCCAATGGGCATGAAGCTCTCTTGTTGCCAGCCGATCGCGTTGTTGGCGCCGACGACAACAGCGCGGTTGAATCAATGTTCCTTCAGCTCGGGAAAAAGTGGCAGTCTGCCCCGTCAACGCAAAAAATACCTACCTGGACGGCATGCTTGCGAAGAACGTCATCTTCAACTTGTATCGGGCATGACTCGAGACATTGCCGGCAAGCCGTCCGGTCAACGGATTGCCGGGTTCCGCGCGCCGCCCAGCAACGGCTCGCAATCGCGGCCCACGCGATGTCGCCTGTAGTGCTGTCTTCCCGGTTCCGCCACCTGCCAGGCAGTCCGCCCGGCGCAGCGGGTCACAGACGGTGACGTGACACGCCGGACAGCAGCGCCTGCAGCGCCACGCGCGGCGCGTCGGCATTCACGGCGGCCGACTCCGGATCCGGCGCGGTTGCCTGCAGTCTGGCGAGCACATCAACAAGATCGTTCTGCGAATAGGGCTTCCGCAGGCGGGTGATGGCGCTGACATCGTCGGGCAATTCGGCAAAGCCGGTTGCAATGATGATCGCCATCTGCGGATGCGACGTGCCGATGGCGCGGATCAATTGGGCGCCGGTCATATGCGGCATCGCGTGATCCGTCAGCAGCAGGTCGAAGCTTCGTGTCCGCAGCGTTGCCAATGCGACATCGCCGGACCCTGCCGGGACCACGCGGTGCCCGAGATCCTCGAGCATCGCCGCCGTGTTGGCCAGCACCAGCGGATCGTCGTCGACCACCAGGACATCCAGCGGCTTGTCCAGCCGGTGCTGCATGGCGGGGATGGTGACCGGCGCGGTTTGCGGCGCGGCGCGGAGCGCATCGGCGGCAGGCAGCCACACCTCGGCGGTGGTCCCGGCACCCGGCTTGCTCGAAAGCACGAGCCTGCCGCCTGACTGCTCGGCCATGCCCTGAACCATGGACAGACCGAGGCCGCTTCCCTTGCCGACGCCCTTGGTGGTGAAGAAGGGCTCGGTTGCGCGTTTGAGCGTGCCGTCGTCCATGCCTTCGCCGTTGTCTTCAACCGCGAGGCAAACGAAGCGCCCGACGAGCCGGTCGCCTTCCGCGGGGATCCTTCCCGCGCCGATATCCGCAACGGGCCTTCGCCGCCCATGGCGTCCCGGGCATTCACCGCAAGGTTGAGCAGGGCCGATTCCAGCTGGTTCGGATCGACCTGCACCGGCGGCAGATTGGCCGGGATGTCGATGTCGACCGTAATGGTTGGACCAAGCGAGCGTTCCAGCAGTTCGGCCATGCCGTCGACCAGCTTTGCCAGCAGGACGCGTTCCGGCTGCAGATCCTGGCGCCGCGCAAAGGCCAGCATGCGTTCGGTCAGGGCCTTGCCGCGCCTGGCGCCCTCCAGTGCGTTGTCGAGCAGGCGGAGCAGCTTTTCCTCCTGCGGCAGGCGCTTGCGCAGGATTTCCAGGCTTCCCAGCACGGCCATCAGCAGATTGTTGAAGTCGTGCGCGATGCCGCCGGTCAGGTTGCCGATGGCTTCGATCTTCTGGGAATGTTGCAGCGCCTGTTCCGCACGGGCCCGCGCGGTCACATCGATGGCTTCGGGCACCAGTGCCACGACCTTGCCGGTTTCGTCGAGCGCGGGTCGCATCGAGAATTCATAGAGGCGATCGCCGACAGGCATATGCAAGGGCATCGCGAGCTGCACGCTTTCGCCGGCGGCCGCGCGCGCGACCGCCTCCTTGACCTTCTCGGGCATGCCCGGTGTGGCGGTGAACCACGGCGTATCCCAGAAATCCTGTCCCACCACATCTTCGAGCCTGGCTCGCCGATGCTCGCCAACGTGGTGGCATTGACGTAGACCACCTTGCCTTCGATCGTCAGCAGGCCCTGGTTCATGTAGGAAGTCTCGAAAACGGTCCTGATGGTTTTTTCGCTTTGCTGGTATGCGGCGGTGCGCTCCGCCACCTGCTGCTCCAGCCTCTCGCGGAAGCGGCGCTCGGCCTCGCGCGCTTCGGCTTCCGAGCGCACGCGCTCGATATGCGCCCACGACCGTTCGGTCACCTCGGTGATCATGGCCAGTTCGTATCCGGTCCAGGCATGCGCGGTCCGGTGATGGATCGCCATCAGCGCCGTCAGGCGCCCCTGTTTCACCAGCGGCAGGCAGATGGTCGCGCCGATGCCGATGTTCTGGAAGGTCGCCGCTTCCTCGGGCGCGATTTCATTGAGGTTGTCATTGATGATGAGGGGCAAGCCGGCGCCGAGATTGGTGACGGCAAGCTTGCCGAAATCGGCCAGGCTGTAATGGCCCACGATATGGACGGCGCCCGGCGCGGCCCAGTCGCCCCGGATCGTGAAGCCGTCCTGATCCGGATCCATGTCGGCATAGGCGCAACTGGTCACGCCGAGATGCTCGCCGACCATCCGCGTCGTCGTCGCCAGGACCGTATCCGCATCCGTGCTCCTGGCGGTTTCCTTGCCAAGCGCATCCAGAAACTGCAGACGCGCTTCGTTCTCACGCAATTGCCTTGCGGCCCTGAGCGCCTCCGTGGTCTCCACGACGATCGCCATCACGCCGATCGGCCTGCCGCTTTCATCGACGATCGGCGAATAGTCCAGGTTCATCGCGACCTGCTCGGGGCCACGGGATCGCGACAGCGTCAGTTCCTGGTTCTGGTAAGAAAGCGTCTTGCCGGCAAGACCCGTCTTCATGACGTTGTCGTTGAAGTCGGCCACCTCCGGCCAGCCTTCCCGGACCGGTGAGCCCAAAAGCCTGGGGTGGCGCGATCCCGGCGAAGCCGGAATAGGCATCGTTGTAGATCATGATGCCCTGCTCGCCCCACAGGGTGACGATGGGGACAGGCGAACGCAGGATCAGGCCGATGGTGGTCTTGAGCACGCCGGGCCAGCGATCGACCGGCCCGAGCGGGGTGTTGCTCCAGTCGAATCCCTCGATCCGGCGGCCGAGTTCGCCGCCGCCCGCCAGAAACGATCTGCCAGACGTTTCGCGGAGCGTCATGGCTCCCTGTCGCAGCTAAGTGACCGCATTCCCCCGCCTCACGGACCGGTTGCACCAAACCCGGCTATCCGCTGCTAACTGGAACCGGCAGGAAAAAGTTCCATCAGGAGGGAACGAGACCCACCCGCCTAGCCGGGCCTGCGCAGGGCGCCCGCCAAGTATGGCGGGGCGGTCCTGGACCCCTAGGCGGCCATGGCGGCGGCCTCCGCGGCGGCGCGCTGCATGCTGGTGGACATTTCATTTGTCACCGTGCTCTGCTCCTCGATCGCCGCCGCCGTCGAGGTGACGTACTCGCTGACGCTCTCGATAGCCTGTTTTATCGAGTTCAAGGCGCCGATGACATCGCCCGATATGACGTTGAGGGTGCCGATTTCCTGGCCGATCCTGTCGGTAGCCTGCTTGGCCTGGCTGGCGAGGCTCTTGACCTCCGATGCGACCACCGCAAATCCGCGTCCGGCTTCACCGGCACGCGCCGATTCGATAGTGGCATTGAGTGCGAGCAGATTGATCTGGCCGGTGATATTGTTGATCAGCTCGACGATCCCGCTCATGGCCTGTGCGGCATCGGAAAGACGTTGCGCCTGCGAGTTGGCGGAGGCTACGCGCTTCACCGCCTCGACAGCAGTTTGCCGCGATTTTGTCATGGCTTCAGAAATCTCCCGAACCGATGCGTTCAGTTCCTCGGAGCCGGCGGCCACCGATTTCATCATGGCGCGGACGCGCTCGTTGCCCATGCGCGCCAGCACCTGCCGGGTGACATCGGCAGCATATTTCACGATCTTGAACGGCCTACCATCGAGGCCCATGATCGGGTTGTACGAAGCCTGGATGTAGACCTCCCTGCCGCCCTTGCCGATCCGCTTGTATTCACCGGCTTGGTATTCTCCGCGGCCGAGCGCGGCCCAGAATTCGCGATACGCCGCGGCTTCGCGCAGGAAGTATTCGACGAACATGCCGTGATGCTTGCCCTTGATTTCGCCAAAGGAATACCCGAGCGCCTGCAGAAAGTTGTCGTTTGCCGTGATGATGGTCCCGTCCATGTCGAACTCGATCACGGCCTGCGACTTGCCGATCGCCTCGACCTGGCCCGCGAGGTCCGCGTTGCGGAGTTTCTGCGCCGTGACATCGGTGGCGAACTTGACCACGCCACACGGTTTGCCGCTGCCGTCCAGGATCGGGTTGTAGGACGCCAGGATCCAGACTTCCTTGCCGCCCTTGCCGATCCTTTTGTATTCCGCCGCCTGGTACGCCCCGCGATTGAGCGCCAGCCACAGTTCGCGATAGGCTGCGCCGTCGCGTTCGGAAGGGGCGACGAACATGCTGTGATGTTTGCCCTCGATCTCGGGCAGGGTGTATCCCAGCACATTCAGGAAGTTTTCGTTGGCAGTGACGATGGTGCCGTCGAGCCTGAATTCGATCACCGCCTGGGCACGATGGATGGCAGCGATCTTCGACGCATCCGCCATGCCGCGAAGCTTCTTCGCCGTGATGTCGGTCGCGAACTTGACGACTTTGACCGGCTTGCCGCCGTCACCGAGGATGGGATTGTACGATGCCTCGATCCAGACTTCGCGCCCGCCCTTTGCGACGCGCCTGAATTCGGCGGCGCAAAATTCACCCCGGTTCAACGAGGCCCATAACGCACGGTACTCGGTGCTATCCTGCTGTTCGGCCGGCACGAACATGGAGTGATGCCGACCCTGGATCTCCTCGAGCCGATATCCGAGGGCATCGAGAAAGAGCTGGTTGGCGGTGACGATGGTGCCGTCCATGCCAAACTCGATCACCGCGTGCGAACGACGGATCGCGGCAAGCTGGGCTGTGGAATCTTCGCGAAGCTTGTGGCCGAACATTGGAAGCATTCCTTATGACGTTTTGCCCTGGTCTTTGCTTTCGCATTGCAGAGCCGGTTGATAGCAAAGTCCTGACGGTCGAAAGCTCTCAAACTCCGCACCCGCGTCGTCCGCCTGTCCGCATGACCGAATTGCGTCTTGGGTCGCTGAACGTTTGCTAAGTGCTTTGGCAGTCGGGAAGGTGCATTTGAAAGCTCGTAAGAGCCCCTTCTGCCGATGCCCTTGCATCGTCGCGGCCAGGTATTTCTACGGGTTCGCATTATCGCGAAGGAACTTTAGGGTTCGGTTTACGTTGCCACGACCAAGGTATGCCGTAACCGGAACTAAAGTTCTCGATGGGCCGCAGGAGCAGGCTCGCGTGGCGGCGCTCAATCCCCGATGAAGTTTTGTCGCAGAGTTGTGCCCGCCGAGATCGCGCAACCTAAAATGCGTGATCCGGCTTTGCACGCTCGAGGTCGAGCCCGAGCTTTGCTGCAAAAAGGGCGGCCTGGGTCCGGTTGGCGCAATTCAGGGCGCGAAGCAGCAAGGTCGTTTGCGATTTGACCGAGCTCAGGGTGACGCCAAGCTGCTCGGCAATGCGCGCATTGCTGTCGCCTTTGGCGAGCAAGCGAAGCAGCTGGATCTGACGGCTGGTCAGTTTCGCAAGACGCTTGCGTTCTTCATGGTCGACTGTTGGTGCAGCCATGACCGGCGCGAAACTCGCAAATTCTTCGCGAATGGCCCTGCGGACAGTCTGAAGCAACATGTCGGTCGGCTGGCGATTGACGGCCAGACTGCGGTTCAGGGCCTGCGAAATGTCGAGATGCAGAACGACCGTGCTTCGAGCCTCGGCAGGTGCCGATCCAAAGGCAGCCAGGAAAAACCACTTCTGATCATGGTCCCCGACATGGCAGGGGTAGACGGTGCCGAAGAACGGGACCTGAGCCGAGAGTACCTTGGACAGACCACGATAGGTCTCCAGCGAAGCCTCATCCTGGCTGATGGCGTGCTTGAGATAATTGGCGCCGACGGCATAGTTCGGCAATTTCAGTCCGTTCTGATCGGCAACCCTCCGCCAGCCCGCGCTGACCTCGAGGATGATGCCTTCGCTGCTCAGCACGCAACCGATGGGATCAATCGACCTTACAACTTGATCGATATGGTTGCTCTGCATCAGGAAGCCGGATCCATCTTACGTTTCATTGCTTGACCTAGAGCAGACCGGCAGCCGGCGCTACATCTGTTTTGAGATAATGCTGTGCAAAAACTGCTCTCCCCAAAGCCGAGGCCCTGCCCCCGCCCGGCAAGGAGCCGGCCAACTCACCGTGTCTTAACATAGGTGAATCCGACGTCGGCACCATGGGGATTATACTGGGTGCTTCTGGAGCGTCCCATGGTCGATCCTGCCACTATGGCGCTTTTTGCGCGCCGTCATCGACGAGGTCTGTGAAAACGTTTGCCGTACAGACACCGGCGCCCGCACCCGCGCGACTTCGAAGATCCTGCAAGCCGCCAGCCGAAACGAGATGTCGCCGGACCATCTCAAGCAGGTCGGCCGTCATGCTCTCTCCAACCTGCCCACGATGTGGCGATAACGAGCGGGCAAAAAAGAGGGCGGCCTGCGCCGCCCTCCCCGTCAAGTTCTACCGGACTCAGACCTCGAGGATGTAGACGATCTCGTGGGTGCCCGGGCGGAGGATGATGTACTCGCCGCGGACCAGGATGAAGTCGTAGCCACGCCATTCCGGATAGATCTCAATTACGCGCGCCGGAACGGGATAGAAGTGCACCGAGGCGGGTACCCGGGTGCCGATCGAAAGGCTGAAGTTGACGTTAGTGACTTCGGTCACCTTCTCCTGCTTGATCGCGGCACTGATCTGGGTGCGCTTTTCAGCGGGCGGCGCCACGGTAGCCGAGGTCGCCGCGTTGCCGGTGGTGGTCGACGACTTGGTGTCGGTGCCGGTCTTGCTGTCGGCGGTCGCCGGCCGGGCGGTACCGGAGTCGGACGCCTTGGTGTCAGTCGACTTGCTGTTCATGGACTTCGACTTGCTGTCGTTGGCCATGGTGTCGGAAGCCTTGGTATCGGATTTCTGCTGCGCCTGCTGGGGGGCAGCCTTGGTGTCCGACTTCTGCTGGCCCTGCGTCATCTTGTCGGACTTCTCCTCGGCATGCTGCGGCATGGCCTTGGATCCGCCCTTCTCCTGCGCGGTCGTTGCCGCCTTGGGTTCGGAACCGACCTTGGTGTCGGATTCAGCCGCATTGCGCGACGGCGCCGCGGTGTCCTTCTGCATCGCAGCGCCCGCATCCGGCTTTGTCATCGTGGCACTGTTGCCGTGCGGCGAAGCCGTCGCACCGCTCTCGTTGCCCTTCATGCCCTGCGCGGACGCCAAACCGGTCGCCGCGAGCAACGCCGCCGCGGCAACCGAAACCATCAAACCTTTTCTCATGATCAAACTCCCTCCAATTGCCGTGCGATCACCGTGACCGCAGCAATGCCGACACCAAACGTGCCGATGGGCGGGTTGTTCCGGCGATTCCATGCAAGGAAGGGAACGACGTTGCGGAAATTTTGCTCAGGTGAAATCGGCAATCGCCAGCGTCGGAACTATCCGGATTTCCCAGAATTGAGATTGCGGTGGCGTGTGCCTTGTTCCACGTTGTCTTGGTGCTGTGGCGGGTCCGACGCGTTTTCCGGTAGTGTCACTGCACTGGCAGTTCGCTTGCGGATTGAACCCTGGTGCCGCGCAAACGAATGGGTGATCTCAGCCCCCATCAGCACGATCTGCGCCGAGTAATACACCCAGATCAGCACCACCACCACCGAGGCGGCCGCGCCGTAGGTCGATTCAAGTCCCTGCTTGCCGATGTAAAATCCGATCGCCGACTTGCCGAGTTCGAACAGCGCGGCGGTGATCACCGCGCCGAGCCAGACGTCGGTCCAGTCGACATCAGCGTCGGGCAGCCATTTGAACATCATGGCGAACAACAGGCTGATCACGGCAAGCGAGACCAGCATGCTGACCAGGTGCAGCATCCATTCCTGCGCATAGGCCGAGACGTAGTGCGAGAACGCGGCCAGCGCGGCGGTGACCACCATCGACACCAGGAGCAGAAAGCCCAGCGCCAGCACCGCCGCCGCCGAGACGACGTAGGCGCGGATAAACGGCCAGACTCCTTCCGCCTGCGCGTCTTCAACTTCCCACACGATATTCAAGGCGTCCTTGAGCTGAACCACGACGCCGACCGCGGCAAACACCAGCGCGCCCAATCCCAGTACCGTCGCCAGCAGGCCCTGGCGCGGCCGGCCGGCGTCGGCCAGCATGGCCTGCACCGCGTGGGCGCCGGTGTCGCCGAGCATTCCCTTGATGGATCCGGCGACCTCGCCGTTGATGGCGTCGCGGCCGAACACCAGGCCTGCCACCGCGATGGCAATGACGATAACCGGGCCGATCGAAAACACCGAATAGTAAGCCAGCGCCGCGCCCTGGCGGGAATCCTTGTGCCGCGACCAGTTCGACGCCGCTTCCCGGACAATAATCCACAACCGCGCCATCGTTCCTTTCCAGCCTGTTCGACAACAAGCAGGTCAGGCGGTGCTGGTTCCAGCGCCGGGAAAATTCGCAGCGTTCGGGCTGAAAGCGATCCGGCCCCGATGACGCCCGGTCTCGCTCCACCTGACGGAATGGCCGCGTGCGGCACGGTTGCAACGACCGGCGAACCGGAAGTCGAAGGTCAAGGACCTCTTGATGGTACCTTGCGCCGAAAATAGCGCATTCCGCGGGGCTGGCGCTCAGGCCCAAACTTTCGCTACGACCGCTTCGTCGAGGAACTGCGTAACCCTTTCACCGCTGGCGAAAGAAGGAAGCATGGGCCGGGTGACGACCCGGTCGAGGTCCTGCCGCTTCTGTTTTTCGACGAATTCAACTGCAAAACCGTCGCGAAAAACCCGCACGACGCGGCCAATGCAGGCTCCGACGGCAAGTGGGGTCCCAATCTCGGGCTGCACTTGAGCGGAGACCGCGGCACCCGAAAGCGACATGTCGATGACGAAGCATTCATGGATGGCGCCGTCGGCCATGGTCACCGTCGAATGCGGACTTGCCGGGACCACGCGCGCATCTCCCCGCAATTCAGGAATTTCGGGATCTTTCAGCTTCTTTTCCAGCCAGGTGAGCTTGTTTGCGAGCTTCTCACGCATGGGAAAAGTCATATCGAGTTCAAACAGGAAGCAGCCAGGCCTAGTATCGCTGATGTGGCCATCAAGCTTGCCAAAATCCCGGAAATAGGATGTGAGAGGATCGCCGACCTTGCCGACCACGGGCACGTCGACCATCATCCGGTATGGCGAAATACGGTTGGTACGGCAGGAAAATCTGCGCAGCTTTCCCTCCGGATCATACCAGTTTGCGAGGGTATAATGTCCGTCCACGGCGACATTGACGGCCCGCTGTTTGAGAAACTTGTCAACCGGCACAGCCTTGCTCACAATAATTTGCACGCATGAATTGTTAGTATGGTTAGCTTAATAAAGATTCGGCATCGGGACGTATTCGGTCTTTGTGGTTATCGAATTCTGACCGAAGCCAACGAAGAAGCCACGAGAGCCCCGGGCGCCATGCCCGGGGCTTTCGCTTGCAAAAATGCACTCGGGTCAGATCACCAGTGATGGTGATGATGCCGCCAACCATAGTGGTGGCCGCGGCCTCGGCCCCACCCGTAATGATGCCCGTGTCCGCCGTGATGGCCCCATCCGTGGCCGCCGCCGTGCCCGTGACCGCCCTTGACCTGGATGACGGCGTCGCCGGACACGCCAATGGCGCCGGGTGTGGCGGCGGGCATTGCTGCCACAGGCAGGGTTGCAGCCAGCGCAAAGGCCGAGGCGGCAAGCCCGATCGACAGAAACCTTTTCATTAAACCTCCATTTTAAATGATCATGGGACTCGTAAGCGAACGCCAACGAACTTTCGGGAAATAGAGCCGCCTCGGCAACTTTACAGCGCGCGCAGGCTTGCGGCGCGATGCCGCCGCCTCGATCAACGCGTACCGAGGCGGCTGATTTAGCGTTTCAGTATTTGAATTGCGGCATCGCCTTCAGCTGATCCTTGGTGGCACTGTAGATGGCGTGATCGGGATACCAATAACCGTTGGCCTTGCGATCGTCCGCGGTCGTGGTCGCCGTACCCGTGGTCCGTGCGGATCCGTCGGCGGCGGTGCGGGCATTGCTGTCGACGTTGGTGACCGGACGGTCGCCGGTCGATGTCGCCGTACTCGCGGTGGTGGACCGCGGCGGCTCGTTCGACCACCGGAGCTTGTCGTAGGCGACGGCAACGTAGTGCTCGCCCATGCCAAGGAACCCGCCCACGCCCAGGATCACGTTCTCGGCCTTTCCGCTCTTGTCCAGGATGATATCGTTGATGTCGCCGATCTTTTCGTTCCCCTCATTGTAGACGTTGAGACCAACGAGTTTCGAAGCCCGCCATTCGCCCTCGCGATGCGCGGCAGCGGCGTTTTCGGCCGCAGCCTTGTTGGCGGCGCTGGTTTGGGCCGATGCGATGCCGGTAGCCAAAGCGGTGGTGAGGAGCGCGGCGGCGAGAAATTTGGTCATGGTTTCCTCCGTTGTTGTTGCATGGACGTAAGACGATGTAGACGTTATCGAGCCCGCAGCCGGCGTCAGTGATGCAACAGCATGATCGGAACGATCAGCGGAAGCGGAAGCCCGACGAGCCAAAGCCAATGCCGGACTGGAGGGAATGTTCCTCGATGGATTGCCGCTTCTTCCCGAACGTCACTGGTGGTGATCGCGGTGACGGCACTTCGTGTGCGCGGAGACAAATGGCGCCGATAGCTTCGCGGGGCGCTCAAAGCCCATCGAAGCGCCGATGTCTCCATGTCGTCCTTGCACCAGAAAATTCCCCCCGAGAAAATTCCCCGCGCGGTTGCTTCGCGTCCGCTGAACAATCAAAACGTACCGCAAACGATGTCTGCGCCACCATTGCGCCACGCAGTCCCACGCATGAGTGCATGGTGCCGGGTGCCCGGGTGCCATTGTAAAAGAGTGCGGCCGGGGAGAAGGAAAGACCCCGACTTTTTACTCGGGGCCTTGGCTTATCTAGTCACGATCGTGAATGATAGTCTTGGTGTGGGGCCCATCATCGTGGTCTTTCTTGATAACCGTGGTGCGATCGGTCGGCTCCCGCTCCTTGATCACCGTGGTGCGGTCGCGATCCCGATCATGGTCGCGGTGTTCACCGACCGTCACACCGGCCCCAACCGGACCTACGCGCACGCCGACTTCGTCTGCCAGTACCGGCGTTGAAAGCGCCGCGAACGCGGCGAAAGCCAAAACATATTTCATGAAAGCCTCCTCAGGCGGTTGTCTTCTGCCCGTGAAGCAATGAAGACCGTTGCCGAAAGTTCCCGGAGTAACGGTTAATGCGGCGCAGCAGGATCGGGATGATCCCGCCGAGCAAGTCGAACCGGAGCGCCTTTCGAGTGCAGCCGTATGACAAGCCGGTCACGTTGCCAAAGCTCGATCGTGATCTTCGCGTAGACGCCGGGCCCGCTCAACGGCGGCTTCGTCGTCGTCACAGGTGAGTCCATCCGGTGGACCGGCCCGCCTCCCCGATTTGTCGAGATGATAAAGCCGGTATTCAGCCATCACCGCCCTCAGGCCGCAGTTGGTATCCATCAAGCAGATCATGCCCTGCACATCGTTGCGGCTCCCGACGGCCATCCTTATGATGGGTTACCAAGCGGTCCAGCTCTCTCCGCTCCAATAACCGCGGCCTTCATGTTCCCGGAAAGTAAACTTCTCGCCCGGAGCCCACTTCCAGTTGTCTTCGTGCACCACGACCTTGCCTCGGGCGGATAACTGTAGCTTTCATGGGTGTGCCAGCAGACGTTGCCCGAACATACGATCGCGGCCGACGCGCTCATTGCAGACAATGCCAGAAACGCAGCCCCGGCGGCCGCTGTTGCCATCGCCTTATATTTCATTCCGTCCTCCTGTTTTGCAAATCGCCGCCCGGGGCAAACAATCACATGAGGCTGCGAATGTTCCAGGATACGATCGGCGTCGTAAAGGGCCGTTAACTGAGGATTGCCAAAAGTTCCCGGTTCTTGGATACGCACCCGTCAGTGCGATTGCTCAAAGCGCGGACGTTTTGGTTCCATCTTTTGAAGGTTAGGGACCGCCGGGTGCCCCATAGCGTTAACAGGCAATTGCCACTTTTACCCGGACAGGATCGCGTTTCCAGAGTCCGATATCGTGCAGACCACACTCGCATTGCCATCTAAGACCGGCGATGGAACGAATGGGGTCGTTGATGAGTTTTTCACAATCAAAGGACGAGCGTCTTTTGGCGTTCTATGAAAATGTGCGACAGCAAGTCAATGTCGACCGGCTCGCCGGCAGTCGCCACCGTTTTGGCGGCGAGGGTGTCAGGAAATATGCCGAGGAGCTTCGCGAAGAAATGGATCGTCGCAAGTTGCGCTACCCTCGAATCGAATGGGAGTAAGCAACAGACCGTGTTGACCGAGTTGTTGTGATGACCGTTGGTAAAAGCGCGAATCCCACGGACCCTGATTTGGAAGCCGCGGCTCAAGATGCCCTGGACGCGGCTCGCGCGATGCCTCATGGCCCCGAACGCATTCGGGCGCTAACAGGCAAGCTGCGAAACGCCGCGGACCGTGGCGGTCCGGTTTTCGCGAAGCGCGGAAGACCCCGCAAGGACTAGCACCCTGCGGGCATTCGCCTGATCGCCCGTTACTCGATAGCCGGAGGTGACTTATCTTGTCTTGCAACTTTGGCGCAGCCAGCCCCAATGCTTTAGACGCCAGCTTGCGATTAGGCGAGCATTAGCGCCCGCGCACCGACGAGGTGATCGAATAAGCTGTTAAATTGCCGCGGTCCAAGAGTCTGCTCACGCGATGTCCGGCTTTGAGTCCACCGAGGCGGACGTCCACCGACCGCTCTCGCCCGGCTAACGTTCCCCGGCGTCCAGAATCCAGGTCCGGTCGGCGAAGGCCACGTAAATCCGCTCCTGTCCAAGCGCGACGCCAAGCTCGACCGACAACTCGTTCAACATGGCCTCGATGGCCTCGTCGGACAGATGGCCGAGATAGGCATGAACCGCTTCCCCCGTGAACAGCGCCACCGGTTCGCGGTCCGAGCCGACGCTGCCGTCCGGGCGGGGCCACGCGTAGGTCACTTCCGCGCGGGTGAACATGCCGGACAGCGCCGGCAGGCCGGCTTCGACGCGGCGTTGCATCCAGGCCCGCGCGGTGCGGACGGCCTCCGAAACGTCGAACACGCGGCCGTCGGCGTCCCATCCCTCGCGCAGGCCCACGCTGATGCGAAAATCCCGGCGGGGACCCCGCGAGCCCGGAACCACGGAATAATCTTCGGCCTTCGGCGCGGGGGTCCTGGCGATCATTTCATCACCTCCGGCCTCAACTTTTCTTCGCGCTGTCGTCGTCCATGCAGTCGAGATCCACAGCCTGGATGGGATGCCCGTCGCGGTCAACAAGATGTGCTCGATGGTGCGTCATAACCGTTACCGATGCCTTGCCGGGCCGAACCATGCTATCCTGAAACCTGGAGAAGCTGTTTGGACAGCCAAAAAGGAGGCGATGCATGAGATCGCGCGCTCGCCTTATCGTAGGTGCGATAGTGGGGGCTTGTCTCGTCGCTCGTGCCAATGGGGTGCGGGGCGAATGCGATCTCGCCAATCCCGGCTAGCCCGCCGCATCACGGTTCGAAATCCACGGCGACACTGTCTATGACAGGCGTACTGACCTGACTTGGATGCGTTGCAGTTACGGACAGCAGTTGGATCGAAGGCAGCGGGTGCTCCGGCCCGGTCAAGCTGCTGGACTGGGACAGCGCGATGGGCCTGCAATCCCAAGGCGGTCCCGCCTGGCGGCTTCCCGAGCGGGACGAGTTGCAAAGTATCGTCGACCACAGGTGCAAGAGGCCTGCGATCGACGAGACCGTGTTTCCCGCAACGGAATCGATTCAATACTGGACGAGCACGTCAAGCGGGACGTCCTATGACTGGATCGTGTTCTTCCGGACCGGCATGTCAACGTGGAATTTTCTCCGAACTACACCATTCGCCGTGCGGCTCGTACGAACCGGCCGGTAAACCGAGGCCGCCCGCTCGCCCTTGCACTGTGCTCGTTTGAGCCGGCGCACTCCTCGGCCCGGGACCGTTGCACCGTGACCCAGTATCATAACCCGGCATGGACCGACCAACGCCGCTTCCGCGGTGCCCTTGTCGACGTGATAATCATTCCGCTTGTTGTTGTCGCGCTCGCCGCAAACAAAACCCTGCGTTTCATCCTTTCGATCCTGATACGGCTGTTCGACTACGCCTTCCCCCTGGCAATGCAGATTGTCAGGCTTCCGCTGTTCGTGGCCAGGGTTGTTGGTAATATCATCGTTACCGTCACAAGCGGCGCGTTGCGCTTCCTCCCCGTTTCCGAGACGAAACGTCGACAGTGGCGTATGTCGCTCCGGCGGAACTGGTCGTGGCTCCGGCGGAAAATTGGCTATCGGGCGTTCGAACGAACCGTGCATGACGCCTTCGAAGGCGGCATGGCATGGGTGTTCGCGAAATGCCGGCATCTCACGCCGAATACCGCATTGCTGGTAATCCTGGGCACGGTACTTTGGCTCCCGATCTCTTTCGGCGCTGCAACGGCGATGCACGCGGTGTTGTTTGCCAGGATCACGTCCTGGCCAGCCTGGATGCAACTCCTGCATCCGCTGGCAACGGTCATCGCCAAGAGCAAGCTTCTGGTGCTGCCGGTGTACCCGGCAGCCTGGCCACAGGCCGAAAAAGCCCGGTTCGTTCAGCTCGCATTGAAGGGCTATGAAACCCTCAAACGCGTGTATCTGATCAAAAAGGCCGGATTTCGCTATCGGCAGGCAGAGATCGCCGGCATCGCGGCGGTTGCGGAGACTCGAGCGCACCGTCGGCATCGCGTCGGCGGTGATTTGGCTGCGCGAGACGCACGTCGCCGAACACTTACACGTCGAAAAGCCCTCGCAGAAATTGCGTTCGTTCTTCTCGCGATGGTCAATCAAGTTCTCAGCCGAATACTATGAAGCGAAGGAACGGCAAGCCTCTGGCCCCGTCGATCGACGAGGCGGTTGATCGAGCCTGCAGCAAGTCGGACATGGTCCGCTATGCCCCGATAGCCCACGACTAGACTAGTCGCTCGGCTGCTCGATCCTTCCGGTGCGCTGAAAATACGACATGAGCATCTGGCACAGGAGCGCCCAAGCCGTGCCGAAGCACCAGCCCGCCAGCACATCGCTCGGATAATGAACTCCGAGATATATGCGGCTGGTACCGACCAACAGGGCCAGGATCGCGGCGGTCGTTATGAGATGAATGCGAACCGAGCGGGAAGCTTGCGTCTGAGCGAGCATCAAGCCGAGCGTCAGATAACAGACAGCCGAACTCGCTGCGTGCCCGCTCGGAAAGCTCAGCGTAGAGACCTGAGTGAGTGGAGTGACGATATCGGGACGCGCTCGTGCAAAGGCAAGCTTGAGAAGGGTATTAAGAAGGGCGCCGCTAAGGACCGTCGTCACGACGAATAAACCGGCGCGACGTTTGCCAGCGGTAAAAAGGAACGTGGTTACGACTGTGACCAGCAGTGCAAGTACCGCGGTACTGCCCAGTGCGGTGATGTCTCGCACAACGTCGAGCAACCATGGCGGCCCAATTGGTCGCGACAAGTCGGACGCCTGGCGAAAGGCGAGCGTTAACCAGCGGTCGAACGCAATGGGCTCTCCTTCGGTCACTTCCTGTGCTATCAACGCAAAACCGAACAGGAGAATGGCGACGAATAAGGTCGGAGCCCAAGACCTCAGGTGCCTGGCAGCAGGCTGCCATTCAGTCGTTCTCATTTACGTCGCCTCCGGGATTTAGCTTGCCCCAGGTCGCCAACGATCAGTGTCAGAGTTGCGAGTTGATCGGAAGCAGCTTCAACAGGTTGGCGACAAATCGCCGTCGAAAGCCGGTTTCGGGCTCGTCCCGGTAGCGCACCCTTTTGCCGTCCCTCACCGTCTCCCAGATGATCTCGCGGTTCGGGTCGAGCAGGACGCGGTAGCTGTTGGCGGGCACGACGCCGGTCGCCATGTAGGCCGTCAGCTTTTCGGCAAGCTCCGGGCTCTCGATATAGAGTCCGGCTTCGGTGTTGATCACGGCAGAGCGCGGGTCGAGGTTGAAGCTGCCGATGAACACGGCCTCGCCGTCGAACGCCATCGCCTTGGTGTGCAAGGCGGCTGGCGACCGCCCGGAAAGCAGCGACCAACCCGGCCGGAAGGCGTCGGTATCCGGGCGCAACTCGTATAGCTCCATGCCGTTCTCGAGCAGCCGCCTTCGGGTCTTGGCATAGCCTGAATGCGCCGGCAGCATGTCGTTCGAAGCGAGTGAATTGGTCAGCACGCGCACACGGACATTTCGCTCGTGCAGCGCTTTTACGATTGCCTGCGCCCCGGCGGGCAGGACGAAGTACGGCGATTCGACGAGCAGTTCCTGTTTCAGCCTGGCAATCCGCCCGCGAATGAATTCAATGACGTCATCGCTGTCCTTGCCGCGGGCGACGGTTTCCGGGTCGTCGGCGATGATACGGCCGTCTGCCCATACGAGATTGTCGCGAAGCTCGGCGCTCTGGGCCACCAACTCGTCCAGGTCCTGGGCGATCGGATAGGGGTAGTCAGCCGCGGCGATCGCCTCACGCAAACGAACCAGGATGCCATCGAGATCGGCTGCGCCATGGGCGCGATCGACGATGGACGCGATCGGCACGGTCGAGGAGCTGTTCCAGTATCGGTCGAATACTCCCGACAGATCGCGGACGACGGGCCCGACCGCCAACACGTCCAAATCGCGATAATTGGCGATGGTGTTCACGCCGTAATAGATGTCACCGATATTGCGGCCGCCGACGATTGCCGCCGCATTGTCAGCAACCATCAACTTGTTGTGCATGCGGCGATTGACCCGGCCGAAATCGAAAATGAAGTCGAGAATTGACCAGCGCCGGTTGGTCAGCGGGTTGAACAGACGGATCTCCACATTGGGGTGCGCATCGAGGCAAGCTTTGACGACATCGCTGGCCTTGTAGAAGGGATCATCGACGAGGAGCCGCACCCTGACCCCGCGATCGGCTGCCTTCATCACGTGGTCGACGACGATCCGGCCGGTTGTATCGCCGTCCCACATGTAATACTGCATGTCGAGGCTTCGCTCGGCCAAGTCGGCCAGCGCAAGACGGACGATGAAGGCCTCGCGCCCGTGGCTCAACAGGCTGAAGCCGGACAAGCCCGGATGCTCATCGGCCGCCGGACCGAAGAATTGGCCCAGCCTGGTCGACGCGAAGCCCTCGAACGCCGTCGAAGCCGTGCGGGGATAGTCAGGCCGGGTGCCGGTGCGCGCGGCCGGTGATAACCTGGGCAAGCCAAAGCAGCATCGGCAACGGCAAGCTGTCAGAAGCGCCCTCGCGACCGGGTTTGAAAATATTCGAACTCCACATGATTGGTCGCTGTCCTCGCGAGCAAAGGCAGAATGTTCCTGTGTCGCCTGTCCGGAAGCGGTGCGCACCTGCAGAGCGCCGACCGGTCCGTTCAAGCCTGTTCGGCCACCGGGATCCTGCCACGCCGGGCCGCCGCCTCAAGCGCGCCATGGTCACGCTCGGTTTGCTCAAGATAGGCCAACGAAAATTTTCCGATGGCATCCGGAAGCACATCTCCGGTGCCGCAATAGCCTGAGATCATTGCCGCGTCGCCCGACTTCGCATGAGCAAGCGCGAGCGCCCAGCCGCACAGGCCACAATACCTCGAGAGGCCGCCAAGTGCCTCGCGATCGCCCTCGTCCAAACTCAGGCCGCCTTTCATGTCGGCGAGTTGTCGGACATAGTAGTGCCTGCCTGCCGTTGACCGGATTGACCGGCCCCCAGCCAAGGAAGATGTCCGGAGAGCCCTGGATCATTCGCTGTCCGATCACGACGCGCCGCCCCTGTTGCTTGATCGATCCCTTGCTGTCGAAATAGCGCGCCAGCACGGATTCACGCGCTTCCTTGATCTGGAGGAACAGGGGACTATCGGCTCCCTGCTCCTCGAGCAACACAACCCAGCAACTGGTGCCGACGCTGCCCACACCGACAACCTTGCGTGCGACATCGACGATCCGGTAGCGCGACAGCAGGCGCCTGCGGTCCTCTGGCAGAGATGCGAGATAGGATCGCAACATGGTCTCCAGGGCTTCTGTCATCGGTGTGCCGTCCGGGAGATGCTTCGCGCGAACGATCAGGGGCACATCCTCCACGATCCGATTCTCACCGTTGACCTCCTCGGTCAGCCGATCGAGCGCCCGAATATGGCCTCGGGCGCGGGCCTTGGCGAAAGTGGCCTGGGCGAGCTTTCTCAGGTGCTGCGGGGCCGCGGCGAGGATCGTTTTCTCGTCGATCAGGTCGTACCACACCTCCAAAAATCCCATCTCGGCATAGCTGCGAATCCTCCTGACATAGGCTTCGACCACCGCGCGCGCAGCCTGCTCGGCATCAGCCCGGTCGCCGCCGAGAAAGAGCGCAGCAACCGCAGCGCTCGCGGCCAGCCGCTTGAGGTCCCACTCCCACGGCCCGGGAAGAACCTCATCAAAATCGTTGATTGCGAAAATGAGGTTGCGCTCCGCCGATGCGAACAGGCCGAAATTCATCAGATGCATATCGCCGCAGGCCATCACCTCGAGATCGGTGCGCGGGGAATTTACGAGATCTCCCGCCATGATTGCGGCACTTCCTCGCAAAAACGCGAACGGCGAAGTCAGCATCCGCGCCATCCGCACCGGCACGAGTTCTTTGATGCGGGTAGCATTCTGCGCCTCAAGGACCGAAACCGGATCGGGTCGTCCGCGCGCGGGCCGGAATTCCGCATGGGATGAGCGCGGTACATTGCGACGAAGCGCCCTCCCAGTTCGCCATCCGCTCAGTGCACGACAAATGGATGGCGTTGAAATTGTTGAGCCTCGCAAGCTCGGCCCGGCTCGCAGCTTAGTCGATAGAAATCGTCGAGCCTGGGCATATGCGTGGACCCTGCACCGTTCCCGCGGTGTCGCTGGAATCGGATCGGCTTCTGGATCGATGCTATCGAACCGTTGCAATCATGGTGATTATTGACGTGCCGGAAGCCGCAGGCCCCTTTCGCGCATGAAACGTCCGTCTCCTTTTTCAACTGCGAGAGGATGCCGTTTTTCGGGCGCCGCGTTGATTTGAATCAACGGGGGGCTTCCGTTCCTGGCACCAAACGGACCATCCGCGCCGGCCTGACGATGCCCGGTTGTCGGGGTGGCGCGGAAGTGCCCGGCGGGCAGCCAGAACGACGCGATTAACCCCAGGCAGCCGCGGCACTCATCGGCGTCTGTCGAGAAACCAGTGCCCGATGCCAGCTGACTATGCTAGCCTGCCAGCCTGTCAGGTATTTTCCCTTACTGATCCCAACGACATAAGTTGCTAATGGTGTCCCGCTCGTCTTGCTGACCTGGCCGGCCGCATCGGGCGGTGTGTTGCTCCAATTTCTCGTTTGCCGTTTTCTCCCAACCTGAGGGGGCAGTTGACCGAACATTCCGGCTCGACCGAACAGCCGGTATGATAATGTTCTCGCCAAAGGAAAGGGCCGGCATATGGGCGGCTTCTCTCGACGTGTGGTTGTGGTCTGCACGGCCCTGGCGATGCTCATCCCGACGCGAACCAGCTTCGCCGCCGACGAGCCCAAAACCGTCCTGATCCTTCAGTCCTACGGACAGAACTTCAAGCCCTGGAGCGAATATACCAGGGGGCTTCGGCAGGAATTGGAGCGGCGCTCGCCCGGGCGGCTGATCATTCAGGATTTTTCCGTTATTACGACGCATGCCGAGGAGCAGAAGGCCGAAGACCAGTTCGTGGATTACCTCCGCGCCCTCTTCGTCCACCGCCCGCCCGATCTGGTCGTGGCGTTCGGAGCCCCCGGTGCCGCCTTCGCTCAAACCCACAGACAGGAGCTTTTTCCCGGTGTCCCGCTGATAATAGCTGCGATTGAAGAGCGTCGGGTACAGTCAATGGTTCTGACGGCGAATGATACCGTAGTCCCGATTCGACAGAACATCCCCGTGCTTTTCGACAATATCCTGCAACTGCTGCCCGACACGAAAACCGTGGCCGTGGTGATCGGCGACTCTCCCATTGAACGGTTCTGGAAGCTGCAAATCGAAAAAGCCGTGGAGCCGCTGAAGAACCGCGTCACGTTTCTGTTCTACAACGAGCTGTCCTTCGACGAAATTCTCAAGCAATCGGCATCTCTGCCGCCGAACAGCGCCATCTTCTGGGTGCAGCCAAAGGTCGACGTGCTGGGCGCAGTGAACGAAGGGGATCGCGCCCTGAGGGAGCTCGCCGCAGTCGCCAACGCGCCGATTTTTTCCTATGACGACTCCTTCTTGAGCGGAGAGATCGTCGGCGGCCCGATGACTTCGGTATCCGTCACCACCGCAACCACGACCGATGTCGCGGTTCGCATTCTGGCAGGCGAGAAGCCTGCCGCGATCACAACGCCCGTTCTGCAATACGGCCCTGCCAAGTACGACTGGCGGCAGCTGCAGCGCTGGGGCATTGCCGAGAGCCGCCTGCCGCCAGGAAGCGAAATCCATTTCCGCGAACCGACACTGTGGGACAGGTATAGCTGGCGGATCGTCGCGTTTGTGGCCGTGGTCCTCCTGCAGGCTGCGCTTATCGGCCTGCTGGTGAATGAGCGCCGTCGTCGTCGCTATTTCGAAGTCCAGGCCAGCCGCCGTTCGGCAGAACTGGCTCACTTCAATCGCTTTTCGACGGCTGGTGAACTGACCGCTTCAATAGCCCACGAGCTCAACCAGCCGCTCGGGGCCATTCTGTTCAACGCCGAAACGGCGGAGTTGTTGCTGAAGTCGCCATCCCCGGATCTGGATGAACTCCGGGAGATTGTCAGCGATATCCGGCGCGACGATCAGCGCGCCGGCGATGTGCTGCAGCGCCTGCGCAGCTTGTTGAAAAAGGCGCCGTCCAAAATCACGGAGGTCGACCTGAATAAACTCGCAGGCGAGAGCATCCAGTTGCTTTCTCCGTTGTCAATTGCCCGGCAAGTGAAGCTGAGCGGCTTCACTGCTGCGATGTCGCTGCCCATCGGGGCCGATTCGGTTCAGCTCCAGCAGGCAATCGTGAACCTGATCGTGAACGCGATGGATGCGATGTCGATGATGCCGAGGGCCGAACGCAACGTTACCGTTCAGACTGCGCGTGCCGACAAATTCGCCGAGGTTTCGGTATCTGACACCGGGCCAGGCATTCCGTCAGAGAACATCAAGGAAGTTTTCGAGCCGTTTTTCACGACAAAGGCCCAGGGCATGGGAATTGGATTGTCCATTGCCCGAACCATCGTCGAAGCCCACAACGGCCGGATATGGGCGGAGAACAGGGCCGGGGGTGGCGCCGTGTTTCACATCAGTCTGCCGCTGTTGGCAGCGTAACGCCTTCGAGACGGGGACGTCCGAGACCCGAAGCGGACCAGGCAGGTTTCCCCAACCTGATTGATGTAGGTCAACAAACTGCGCCCGAACCAAAAGACGCTCGAGGGGGTCCCGGTGGTCACGACCACCCGGCAGCCCGGCGAAATCCCTGGGGAGCATTACATGAGTTAGCCCGCTATTGCCGCCTCGACGCCGACAGCATTCCTGCGGCGGGCCGTCAATTGGTGGCTCGCACAGGTGAAGCACGCGCTTCCGCCGACGATCTTCTTCTTCGTGGGCTTCAACCTGATCCTGTGGACCAAACGCCTGATCCTGCAGGAGCATGGTATCGAGTTCAGTGGCTTCTTCACGGCGCTGGTAGCTGCGTTGCTGGTCGGAAAGGCCGTCCTGGTAACCGACAATCTGCCCTTCATGCGCCGCTTCGACGGCGCGCCACTGATCCAGCCGATCCTGTTCAAGAGCGCGATCTACTGGCTGTGCGTGCTGATCGTGCGCCTGGCCGAAGAGTTCTTCCACTTCGCTGCCGCAGGCGGCGCCATCGCCGATTTCGGGGACCACTTCGCCAATCACTTTTCGTTGGCGCGCTTTCTGTCAATTCAGATCTGGTTGATGGTCCTGTTCCTCGTCTACGTCACGATACACGAACTTAACGAACTGTTCGGAAACGGTGAACTGTATCGCCTGTTCTTCCGCTGGCGCTCGTCCGAAGCCAAACTTACCCGTCGTCAGCGCATGCGCCTGCTCACGCGTCTCAACCGGCTTACCGAAGCTAACCCGATCGAGGCGTTCAGTGACCGGGCATCGCCTGTGCACGAGGAGCTCGTCGCCATACTCCACGAGCTCGCTTCGCCGCCCGCAGCGTCGGCGCACGCCTGACTGTGGTATGGCCGGCGGACTCGGACACGCTGTACCTCGGGACAATGTGCTTCGGGTCAATGTGCTTCGGGACAACTGTCCCTGGCCTGGTTCCTGGGCTTGGATGGACGGGCTGGATAACCGCTGGATTCCCCCCCTCCAGGCATATCCAGAGCCCCCAGCCGGCCACGGCCTCAGTCTCTCAGACTGGGGCCGTACCCTTTTTACAACCGTGCGCGGCGCTATTTTTTCTGCTCGGTGGTATCGTCGTGCCGTTCTGCGCGCCCTGTCTGCCGCTCTTCGCGTCGCTCGTGGCGCCCCGTGCGGCGGTCCTGACGTCGTTCTGTGCGCCCGCTACGTCGTTCCTGACGCCGTTCCGTACCGGACATCGGCGTCTCGGTGGTCGGCGTGGCGGGCGTGGTGCTGGTCTGGGCTCCAGCAGGTGACCCCATCAGAATTGCAGACGAGCCCACAAGTCCGAACGCAGCCGCGTATCCAAAAAGAGCAAGGGCATTTCGACGACAGACCCGCTTCGATTCCGAATGTTCACCCATGTCAGGCTCCTGGTTTGCTGCCCCCTTGCACGGCGCACAAATTCCAGAGAGCAGGTATTGATATAAATCAACCGGGCCGTGGCAAGACCAAAGCGGCCGTTCGCCGACCGTCTCGCCGCAGAACCGGAAGTTGCCGCCGTCCGGCCAGGAAAACGTCTCGGCGCCGTTATCGCTGGTGAAGACCACGAAGGCCGGTGCTGAATTGCGGGGGCCGAACCATCCCGGGTCGATATCTGGTCCCGGTCAGCCCGCTTCCTGCGCAGGACTGGACAGACCAGGAGAAGGGCCCCTCTCGCATTCCCCGAGCATCAGCCGGGCGACCGGATCGCCGGGAAAGCTTTGCAGGACGGCACGATATGCCTGTTCGGCCGCCGCGACATCGCCGGCCTCGAACAGGCGCGAGGCATGCTCCGTCATTTCGCACAGCTGCTGATCCCGATCGCGAATGCCAAGCTCCGGATCGTCGCTGGCGCGCAGGGCCAGCAATTCATAGATCATGAAGGCGGTCTTGCGGCCCTTCACCTGAACGCGCTTCAGCGGTCGCACCAGTATCTCGGTCCGCACCTGGTCGTAGATGCTGTCGCTGATGCAAATCGTGGAGCCAAATACCTTGTTGATGTCCTCGAGCCGCGCGGCAACGTTCACGCCATCCCCCAGCGCCGTGTAGCTCAGTCGGGCCGCAGAGCCGACATTGCCGACCAGGACGTTCGCACAATTAAGCCCGATCCGGACGCGGATGCGCGGCCGGCCTTCCGCTTCCCAGATATTGTTGACACGCTCCATGCGCCGTGCGGCGCGCACGGCGCCCGCACAGGCACGAAGGACATGGTCCGGGCGCTCGACGGGGGCATTCCAGAAGGCCATCACACCGTCGCCGATGAACTTGTCGACGGTTCCTCCCTCCTCGGCGATCGCGTCCGACACTTCCTCGAGATAGGTCGAGATCTGGGCCAGAAGGTCGGCCGGCGCGAGGGTTTCGGAGTGGCTGGAAAAATTCTCAAGATCTGAAAAGAACACGGTGAGGAAACGAGGCTCGACGCCCGGGGTCAGCGGAATCCCGGACTTGACAAGCTGCCGAACCACGTCGAGCGGAACGAAAGAGGAGAACGATTTCAGCGACGTCCGAAGCAGCGACGCCGCGGATTCCAGCCTGGCGATCTCCCGAATGTTGGACGGCCGCGCCGCCGGCGTATCAAAATGCAGACTTTCGATGGCCTGCAGCTGTTGCGATACTTTTTCGACCGGCCGCGACAGCCGGCTGGACGCGAAATAGATGAACAGCAGCTCCACCATGGTGAGGATGATGATGACCACCATCACCAGCCGGTTTGTCGCCTTCAGCGTGCCGACAAAATCGTCGATCGGCGTCAACGTGATCACCTGCCAGCGTTGGCCGAAACCATCCGGGAAATTGGCAAAGGCCACGATCAACTCCTCGCCGTTCACCGGCGACCGGATGACGAATCTGCCGGCCTCGCCGCCAGCGTGCCGGCGATAGGCCTCGCGAACGTCGGGATCGTCAACATCGGCCAGGGTAGCGATGCTCAGGACGCCATTCTCGATGCGCACGCCTTTCTGCTGGTTCGGAAATGCGATGATCTTGCCGCTGTCGCGGTCGGCGATCAAAGTGGTGCTGTGGGCGCTGGCCCGGTGCCTGTCGAGAAAGCGTGACAGCACGTCCATGGTGATGTTGGCCGTTGCGCAACCGAGGAAATCGACGCCCCGATAGATCGGGACACGCAGATAGAGAATGGGGTAGCCGGTGTCGGGGTTGATCGAGGGTTCGGTAACGGCCAGCGTCCGGGTGATCCTGGCCTCCTGGTAGCCGGGCAACTTCCGGATGTCGACGTCGGTTCCGGCATCGTACGCGCCCACCAGATGCGGCCATATGTCGAAGAATTTGCGATGGCGCATTCGTGAGAACGCAAAGCCAATGGCATCGATATAGCTGGCGTGCCAGTTTGCGGCCGCCGGAATACCAGGGTCGCTGCGCCTGCGATCGGCGTCGATCCGGGTGACCACGCGATCAGAACCATCCTCGAAGCTGGCATAGACGGCGTCGATATGGGCTGCGGAAGTCAAGGCCCGATACAGCAGGTCGTTGCTCTGCTCGCTGCGAAAATAGCCGGGATCGGCGGCCGCCACCTCGGCGATAAAGCGCAGCGGGCTTTCCGTGCTTTCGATCAGGTCCTGGGTGCGTTCGACCCCGGCCCGGCTGGTCCGCGCGACCGCGTCGTTCAGGATCGAGACCATCCCCGCCGAATTCTTGTTGTAGTTGTAGATCAGGATGAAAATCAGAATGGGAATGCTGAGGCCGATGAAAAGCAGCGACGTGACCAGGCTCAGCCTGGGTCGCCCGATTGCGGCGAACAACGCAAGCGAACCGAACCGGGCCAGCACCCGCTGCCGGAGGCGGTGACGGCGATAGGCGAACCCCGCCAGCGCCGCAAACACGAGACCGGCCAGCAACGCCGCCCCCAGCAGCAGCCGTTTCGACCCATGCGGCAGGCCATCATCGTCGTAGATCAACGACTCGGGCAGCGTCTCCTTCGAGATCAGGCCGAGGCTGTGATAGACCGCCGCGATGCGTCGCCAGCGCGCCGGATCCTGCTCGCCGATCCGCTCAGTGTCCCGTCCAACCAGCGTCTCGATGTGCTCCGCCTCGAACAGCAATGCCGCGCGGCTCTTTTTCTGCGAATAGCTGCCAATGATCAGATCGACCGTCGCTTGCCTGTGCGCCATCGCATAGGCCCAGCCATCTATGCTTGCCTGCCGGAACGCCGCCACCTGTTCCGGCTCGGCTTTCGCCTTGGCTTCGGACGTGCACAGGTTGTCGCCGTAGAAATCGATTCCGGAGGCCTCGGGCGAAAACGAGCGGAAGGCGGCGCCGAGCTGTTCGAGAGCAAACGGCTCGTTGCCGCTGTAAGCGACCATCGCATCGGCCTTGCCGGCCAACAGATCGAGCGGGTTGCCTTCGTGGGCAACGCGCGGCAGGGCATCATAGTCGACGCCTTCCCGCTTCAGCATCGCGGCGATTTCATCGCTGCCCGGCGCGTCCATGAGCCTGTGGCCGCGCAGATCCGATACGCTGCTGATGTCCGCCCGGCGCGGCACCAGAATGATGGCCGGAGAGTGCTGGAAAATCGCCGCGAGCACGACCAGCCGGCGACCCATCGTCCACTCGCGCAGAACGTTGGCGCCGCAGACCCCAAAATCCGCGGCGCCGCTGGCAACGTCTTGAGCGACTTCGATGTCGGGCCCGCCCTCGCGGATGGTGACGTCAAAACCCGCATCGCGATAGAAGCCCTGCTCGAGCGCCGCGTAGTAACCGGCAAACTGAAACTGGTGCTTCCATTTGAGCTGCAACGACACCTGTTCGAGCGCGGCAGCAGGATGCGACGCCGCCAGGATCAGGGCAACGGACATCAGAAGCCATCTCAACATGGCAAGTTCCGGCCTGGCTTTGGGCCCATCCGCATTCGGCCACGCATTGAAGGTCCGCGCCCCAATTTATTGTTTGAGCATGATCCCCCGGGTCGTATGCGAAGCCGCGCTTCGCGCTTTGGACCGGGGGCATGCCTGTCGGAAAGCCGGTTTACACCCTCGGGTCAAGTCCGGGGGCCAGTAATAGTCGGATTCATCGGGTGTGATCCGGGTTTCGCGGGCCAGATCGATCAGCGCCGCGGCAAAAAACCCGGAGCCACCGGGAACAGAACGGCAACTCCGCGTTCGTGTCGACGTCGAAGAACGCAATCAGATGGTCACAGTATCGCGTTTATTTACGTGTTACGCTGCGGCCTGGATCATCCGAGACCGTCAAATGCTGGAGTCTCCTGGAGCGACGAAACGACGCTTCCAGCTTGTCCTGATAAAGCCGTCCCACTACGACGACGATGGATATGTGATCCGGTGGTGGCGGGCCATGACGCCCTCGAATTCGCTCGCCGCCGTATATGGCATAGCGGCCGATTGCGCCGAGCGCCAGGTGCTCGGTCCGGACGTCGGGATCGACATCGAGGTCATCGACGAGACCAACACACGGATCGATTTCCCGTCGCTGCTCGCCGGCTTTCGGCGTCACGACGGTTTCGGATGCGTCGCGCTCGTCGGTGTCCAGTCGAACCAGTATCCCCGCGCGCTCGATATCGCGCGGCCGTTCCGCGCCGCCGGGATCGCGGTCGCGATGGGCGGCTTTCACGTCTCCGGGTGCCTGTCGATGCTGGACGGCCGAGCGGTCGATCTCGACGCCTGCCGGGACCTGGGTGTCGCCATCTTCGCGGGCGAAGCCGAGGGGCGGTTTGAATCATTCGTCACCGACGCGGCGGCAGGACGCCTCGCGCCGGTCTACAACTACATGAAAGACCTGCCGGGAATGGAAGGCACGCCGGTGCCGTTTCTCCCGAAGCGATATATCGAGCGCACGCTCGGCGCCAGCGCCAGTTTCGACGCCGGCCGCGGCTGTCCCTACCAGTGCTCGTTCTGCACCATCATCAACGTGCAAGGCCGCAAGTCGCGCTACCGTTCGGCGGACGATGTCGAACATCTGGTGCGCCTCAACTGGGCGCAGGGGATTCGAAAATTCTTTATCACCGACGACAACTTCGCGCGCAACAAGGAATGGGAATCGACCTTCGACCGGCTGATCGAGCTTCGCGAGCGGGACGGCATCCCGCTCGGTCTCATGATCCAGGTCGACACGCTTTGCCACAAGATTCCGAATTTCATGGCAAAGGCAAGACGGGCCGGCGTCACCAAGGTCTTCATCGGCCTCGAAAACGTCAATCCGGACAATCTGGCGGCGGCGAAGAAGCGCCAGAACAAGATCACCGAGTATCGCAAGATGCTGCTGGCGTGGAAGCAACAGGGTATCCTGACCATCGCCGGATATATTCTGGGTTTTCCGGCGGACACGCCGCAGACGATCAGGCGCGATATCGCCATCATCAAGGAAGAGTTGCCGATCGACCTGCTCGAATTCTTCTGCTTGACGCCGCTGCCCGGCTCGGAGGACCACCAGACGCTCTGGAAAACCGGCGTCGCGATGGACCCGGACCTCAACAAATACGATGTCGAACACGTCTGCACCGCCCATCCGAAGATGAGCCGGCAGGAGTGGCAGGACATCTACCACGAGGCCTGGTCGCTCTATTACAGCCCGGCGCACATGAAGACCCTGCTGCGCCGCGCCGTGGCAACAGGGCTGCCGGTCGGCAATCTTGCAAAGTACCTGCTCACCTTTTCGATGACGGACCGCCTCGAGAACGTGCACCCGCTGCAGGGCGGAATCTTCCGCCTCAAGCATCCGTCCGAGCGGCGGCCAGGCCGGTCACGCGAGAACGCCTGGCGCTTCTGGCTGCGCTTTGGCTGGGAAACCCTGGCGAAGCACATGATCCTGGCCGGCGCGATCGGACGATTGCTGTTCTGGCAAACGGTCATCACCTACAGCCCCGGTGCGCGCAACTACATGGACCAGGCGCTCACGCCGGTCGGCGATGACGGAGACGAGACGCTCGACCTGCTCACCAAGACGACCGGCGCACGCGCCGCGGTCGCGCACATCAAAAAGATCGCCGAACTGACCGGCCCCCGGATCGCGGTGGCGCCCGGCGAGGCTTGACGCCTTGCAGGGCTGACGTGACCGCCTCACCCCAACGCACATGATGAACTTGACGAAAATGTCGCCGTGATCCGCGAAGGCAACGGCGAACCGCTGGTGCTGCTGCACTGCCTTGGGGTCGACCATCATTTTTGGGATTTTGCCAAGGCGCTGGCGGCGCGTTCCACGCGTTGGGCCATCGCATTGATGAAGGCGTTTCTGCAACGACCCGCGTGAAGCCGGTCAGGCGACGGCCATATCCGTCGCATCGTCCACCTCGAACATAACCCGGATTTCCGCCGCAGGCCTTGCGGCGCTGAACAGATATCCCTGCATCTGGGTACAGCCCAGACTGCGGAGCAGATCGAGCTGCTGCTGGGTCTCGACACCCTCGGCGGTCGTGGTCATCTTGCGTGCGGTGGCGATGTTGACCACCGCCTGCACGATCGGCCACGACCCATCGGCTTTGGCGATATCGCCGATGAAGCTCTGGTCGATCTTGATCTTGTCGAAAGGAAAGCGCTGCAGATAGCTCAGCGAGGAATAGCCGGTGCCGAAATCGTCGAGCGCAATCCGCACGCCGATGGCGCGGAGCTGGTGGAGAACCTCCAGCGCGGCCTCGTCGTCGCCAATCAGCACCGCTTCGGTGATCTCGAGCTCGAGCCGGTCGGCCGCAAGCCCCGAACCGGCCAGCGCCGCCGCCACCTTCAACGCCAGCGTCTGGGACCTGAACTGTACCGGCGAGACGTTGACCGAGAGCCTGATCCGCTCCGGCCAATTAGCCGCCTCGGCGCAGGCGGTGTTGAGCACCCATTCGCCGAGTTCATCGATCATGCCGGTGTCTTCGGCAACGGGAATGAATTCGGCCGGGGAAATCATGCCGCGCTGCGGGTGGCGCCAGCGCAGCAAGGCCTCGCAGCCGGCCACCTCAAAACTGTCGAGGTCGACCAGCGGCTGGTAATGCAATTCAAAGCTCCTGGTCCGGATCGCGTCGCGAAGATCGAGTTCGAGCGCGCGGCGGGCCCTGGCCGCCGCGTCCATCTGCGCCTCGAAAAACCGGAAGGTCCGGCGGCCGGCATTCTTTGCACTGTACATCGCCAGGTCGGCATTCTTGATCAGCTGATCGCTGTCGGTCCCGTCCGCTGGTGCCAGCGCCACGCCGATGCTGGCGTCCGCCAGGATATGGTGGCCGAGGCATTCAAACGGTTGCCGGATGGCGGCGTGGATCCTGGCCACCAGGGCCTCGACTTCGCCTGGATCACCGATGGCGGTCTGAATGACGGCGAATTCGTCGCCGCCGAGGCGGGCGACAAAATCCGCCTCCCGCAGGCAGTCCATCAGGCGCGTCGCCAGCGATTTCAGAAAATCGTCCCCGACCGGATGGCCCAGTGAATCGTTGATACCTTTGAATTCGTCGACGTCGATATAAAGCAGGGCGAACCGCTCACTTGTCGTCGATCTCCTGAACTCCTGCTCGAGCCGTTCACGAAACAGGGCACGGTTCGGCAGATCGGTCAGCGCATCGTAGTGCGCCAGATGCTCGATCCGCTGTTCGGAACGCCGCAGCGCCGTTATGTCCTCATGGGTCGTAACCCATCCGCCGTCGGGCAGCGGCTGGTTCACGACCTGAATTGATCGCCCTCTCGATTCAAGGATGGTATGGGTCAATTTCTTTGCGGCGACGTTGGCCATCACGGCATCACAGAATTTCTCGGGATCGCCTTCGAACGAACCGAGCCGTTTCCGGTGCCTCATGACATCGCGAAACAACAACCCCGTCTTGACCACCTCCAGCGACAATCCATACATTTCAATGTAACGCCGGTTGAACAGCACGATTCTCGTTGCCGCGTCGTACAGGATGAGGCCCTGGGTCATGTTGTTGAGGGCCGTATCAAGTTGCCGGCGCGCCGCCCGATGCTGCAGCAGAAACTGCCGGACAATCAGCGAAAGCATCGCCACGATCACCAGCACCGTCAGTCCGGCCGCGATCACCAGCAGCCGCGTTTGTTCCCGCCAGTCCGCCAGCGCGGCGTCGATCGAGATCGTCGCCAGGATCGAGACGGGAAATTTGGTGAGGCGCCGCGCCGATGCCAGCCGGCCGAGCCCGTCGACCGGGCTTACGAGCTGGATGGTGCCGTGGTCCGACCGGGACAGGATCTGCTGATGCACCGGGCTATTGGTGAAGTTCTGCCCCATCATCGCATCGACATGGGGGAAGCGCGCCAGCATCGTCCCGTCGGAATGGAACAGGCCCATGGTCGCCCCGGGCGCGGTCACCGTCGAACGAAAGAACTCCTCGAATTTTTCGGACTCGATGGCCCTGGACAGCAGACCCAGGAAGTTGCCTTTCGGTCCGACGATTTTCCGGCTGAAAATGATGGCCCATTTTCCGCTGAAGCGGCTTTTGACCAGTTCGATGTGGTCCGGCACGGAGTCGGCGTTGGACTGGAAATCGGTGAAATATCGCCGATCGGCGATGTTGAGATCGATAACCGGCCAGCTTGCCGATGAGTTGATCAGCGCGCCATCGGCGGCGAATATCATGACGCTGGCGGCGTCGGAAGATGCGCTGAGCTTGGTCCGGAGCATCTCGTGGGCTTCAAGGGTCGACATTTCACCCTTGAAGATGTCGGGCGCAGAAATGCCGGACTGCTGGATTTGCGCCACGATGTCCTTTTGAACGCGGTTGAAATCCTCCAGTTGCTGATCGAAGTGGCGGGAAAGCAACAGGACGGTGTTTTCCAGTTCGTGCTGGTGGGCTTCCAGGGCGCGCTGGCGAAAGCTGCCGACCGCGATCGCGGTTCCGAGCGCGATCGCCGCTATCAGCAAGATGCCGCACAGGACCAGCCAGCGAATCGGGCCGCGTCGCACCAGGGAATCGCTGTTGCTCAGGTTGATCAGGCCCGCGGCGTTGCCACCCGGGCCGGTCGCATCGATGGGCATGGAAGCTGGTGTCGGCATCGGATAAACCCCGACACCAGCCTACGATGCGCCGGATTGAGGGCGACTTAGCAAGATCAGTTACTTAAGTCTTAACGTCCGCGACCTGACGCGCCGAATGGCCAACGTCGACAGGGTCGCGACCGGCGACATGCTGGCGGCGCGATTTGATGCCCGAACATCGCAACGCAGCGTTGGCGCCGAGAGGGGACATGAAAAACCGTGCCATCGGATCGTCGCCGCGGGCCTGTTGAATCCGCTCGCAACGTGGTTAGTTGTATGGCTTGTTGACCTGCCCCAACGACCCATACCAGGGAGCCATGCCATGAGCCCATCGACCGAGCGCGCGATCCTTGCCGGCGGCTGTTTCTGGGGTGTTCAGGATTTGCTGCGCCGTTATCCCGGCGTGATCAAGACGCGGGTCGGTTATTCCGGCGGCGACGTTCCGAACGCCACCTATCGCAACCACGGCAGCCATGCCGAGGCCGTCGAGATCATTTTCGATCCGAAGCTGATCAGCTACAGAAAACTGCTCGAATTCCTGTTCCAGATCCACGATCCGACCACGCTCAACCGCCAGGGCAACGACCGCGGCTTGAGCTATCGCTCCGCCATCTTCTATACCAATGACGAGCAGAAGCGGGTCGCCGAGGATACTATCGCCGACGTCAATGCCTCGGGGCTGTGGCCCGGCAAGGTGGTGACCGAAGTTAAGCCGGCCGGCGATTTCTGGGAGGCGGAGCCCGAGCACCAGGACTATCTGGAGCGCTATCCCGAGGGCTACACCTGTCATTTCATCCGGCCCGACTGGGTGCTGCCGGAGCGGGCCAAGGCGCGAAGCGCGTAGAGCGAGATGGTTTATCTTCGATTCGTCATCTCGCACCATCTTGTCTTTCGAGCATGATATCCGGGTCAAGCCCGGGGGCATGCTTTTCGGGATCATGCTCCAGGAAACGGCGGCGGATATCCGCTCCGTGCGCGCAGCGGACATTTGTTAAATCGCCGACGTCGGCAAGCGCCAAAGGGTGACATCGTAACGCAACGCTAGATAGGCGCCCTGGCCTATACGGGGTGCCAGATTTGCGCGGCACGATCCCTGTCTGCAGTCCGGAACCGTTGCGCCATGACCGATCATCGCAATCCGGCATGGGCCGAGCAGAGCCGCTTCCGCGGCGCCGTTGACGATGTCATTATTATCCCCCTTGTTTTTGTCACGCTCGCCGCAAACAAGATCCTGCGTTCCATCCTTTCGATCCTGGTGCGGCTGTTCGACTACGCCTTCCCTCTGGCCATGCAGATCGTCTGGCTCCCGCTGTTCGCGGCCAGGGTTCTTGGCAATGTCATCGTTACTGCCATAAACGGCGCATTGCGCCTGCTTCCTCTTTCCGAGGCGAAACGTCGACGCTGCAGCATGTCGATCCGCCGGAAATGGTCGCGGCTCAGGCGAAAGATCAGCTATCGGGCGTTCGAACGAGCCGTGCATGACGCCTTCGAAGCCGGCATGGCGTGGGTGTTCGGGAAATGCCGGCATCTCGCGCCGAACACCGCATTGCTCGTGATCATGGGCGCGGTGCTCTGGCTCCCGATCTCTTTCGCGGCGGCAACGGCGATACACGCGGTATTGTTTGCCAAGATCACATCCTGGCCGGCCTGGATGCAACTGTTGCATCCGCTGGCAACGGTCATCGCGAAGAGCAAGCTTTTGGTGCTGCCGGTGTACCCGGCAGCCTGGCCACAGGCCAGAAAAAATAAATTCGTTCAGCTCGCATTCAAGGGCTACGAAACCCTCAAGCGTGTCTATGTGATCAGAAAGGTCGGTTTTCGCTATCGGCAAACCGAGATCGCCGGCATCGCGGCGGTTGAATGGCTTGAGCGCACCGTGGGCATCGCATCGGCGGTGACCTGGCTGCGCGAGACGCATGTCGCCGAACATCTGGGTGCCGAAAAGCCGTCTCAGAAATTGAGTTCGTTCTTCTCGCGATGGTCAATCAAGTTCTCAGCCGAATACTACGAAGCGAGAGAACGGCAAGTGCCAGGTGCCCCATCATTGAACGGCAGCAATCGGGAAACACCGGGATGATCGTCAATCTCAAATCATTGGGATACGGACCGGCGGTCGTGGACGGTCGTCATGATCGGGCGCTATCAGGCATCCGCCGCCTGAGCGGACAAGCTTTCGCCGCGATTGCTTTGCACTGTCCGGCCGCTTTGGTGCCGGGGCGGGCGCGAGGTGTTTGTCATGCGTCGATCCGCCGTGCTTGCCGCCGCCCTGCTTTCCATCGCCCACGCCGACTCGGCCAAGGCTGAAAGCGGTCTTGCCTCCTATTATTACTATGGCGCACGCGGCCACCGCGGCGAGATGACCTGTGCCCATCGCACCCGGCCTTTGGGAAGCATCGTCACGGTGACGCACGCCAGTCATTCCATACAATGCCGCGTCAATGATCGCGGACCGTTCGTTCGGGGCCGGGTCATCGATCTGTCGATCAGCGCGGCGCGTGCGCTCGGCATGATGAGCGCCGGCGTGGTCCGCGTTTCGGTTCGATGATCGCCGGTTTGCGATTGAGCGCCCGCATCATTTCGACCGTACGGCTTCTATCCACGGCGCTGCTCTTTGCCGCTCCGGCCTGTCCGGCCCTGGCGCAGGACGCCAGGGTCTCCGTCGACATGATCGGAATCGGCGGCATGAGTTGCGCTCGCTGGCGCTCGACGCCGGAGCATCGACGCGAGGGGACTATCTGGCTCTACGGTTTCTGGACGGGACTCAATTACGTCGCGGCGGCGAGCGATCAGCCGCAGGCGAAGATCGACGCGGCGGTGATCGCGAACGAAGTCGAAAAGACATGCGCACGTCAGGCCTCGCAGACATTGGCCAGCGCCGCGTGGACCACTTATCTCGAGTCCGGGAAGTAGCGATGCCCCGGGATCGCTCCAGCGGGATCAATCCGCTGGAGCCCAGACGTCAGGCGAGGGCAAAACGCCGGGAGTCCGGTTGCGACAGGATCAGCGCCGGCGCCCGCCGCCGCCACGATGGTGGGCGACATGGGCTCCCCTGTATGCTCCACCCCGGACCACAGCGCCGCCTCGGACCACCGCGCCGCCACGATAAACTCCACCACCGTAATAACCGCTTCCGCAGTTTTGGTAGGTGGGATCGCAGTAGCCGCCGTAGTACCCGCTGCCCACGTACGCACCGCCTACAACTGCCGCCCCCCGAACCACCGCTCTGCCGCGATAGACGGCAGCGCCCCGGTGAACCGCGGCGCCCCGGTAAGCCCCCCCGCCGCGGTAGCCACCCCCGCGAGCGGCCCTCACCGGTACAATCTGACTGTTGTCCACCGGAACGGCGAGGATTCCTTTGGGGCCGGCCATCGGCGCACCGATCGCCGGAAGCGCAAACAGCGCCATGCCCGTGATGGCCCCAAAGAATGACTTCAATGCCAGATTGACCAATGTCCGTGTCATGATGCGTTCCTCAAGTTGCGTGCGCAGATCATGACCCAATCAACGACGCGGCCGCGCGTTCCTTCCACACGCAGAAATGAACCAGGAAATCCCTGATCGATGCGAGCATGAACTCGCGCCCTGCCGCTCCACCGCAGGCATCTCTGCCGCGTGGCACGTCACCGTCCCGACAGCGCCGGCAACGTATCGCAATGTGCCCGAGACGCCCGCCGCGGCCCACCCGTGAGCGGTATTTTCACCGCCGCACAACCGTTCCTAACCGCCACTGCGACCTGCGGACCTCCGGGGGGCAGGAGGCATCGCGCGGCGCAAGCCCCTCACCCGGCCCGGTTTTTGCTTGCAAAATTCGACGCCGCTGTGCTGTCTGGCTTTGCAGTATGGTGCACGAAACTCCCGAGCATCGATTTCCGAACCCATATCGAACGACGAGTATCCGCCGCATGTCCTATCGTACCGACACCTTCCGCGTCGCCATGGGCGGACCCGCCGACCTCACTGGCCTCGTCGGCCTGATCGACGCCGGCAGGCTCGATCCGCACCATATCGTGGCGATCCTGGTCAAGACCGAGGGCAATGGCGGGGTCAACGATTTCACCCGCGAATACAGCTGCGCGGCGATGTCGGCGGTGCTGGCGCCCTATCTCCACATGACCCCGGCCGAGGTCGAGCACAGGATCGCCATGGTGGTGTCCGGCGGCACCGAGGGCATCCTGAGCCCGCACGCCACCGTGTTCGCGCGGGTGCCGACACCGGATGCGCCTGCGCAAGACGGTCGGGGCAAACGACTCGCCATCGGCATCGCGGCGACGCGGGATTTCGCGCCGCACGAGATCGGGCGCGCGGCGCAGATCGAGGCGACGACAGAAGCCGTCAAGGCGGCGATGCTTCACGCCGGCATCACAAGCGCGGCGGACGTGCACTGGGCGCAGGTCAAATGTCCTTTGCTGACCGCCGACCGGGTCCAGGCGGCGCGCCGCGCCGGCTTCGAGCCGGTGACGGAAAACGCCTACAAGTCGATGGCCTACTCGCGCGGCGCCTCGGCGCTCGGGATCGCGGTGGCGCTGGGCGAAATTTCGGCACCGGTCAACGACGAGGCGGTATGCCAGGACTGGTCGCTGTGCTCCGGGGTCGCGTCGACATCAGGCGGAATCGAACTGCGCAACAACATCGTCATCGTGCTCGGCAATTCCTCCGAGGCGACCGGAGATACCGTGATCTCCCACGCCGTGATGCAGGATGCCATCGATGCCTCCGCGGTGATGGCGGCGATGCGCGTCGACGGCAAGGCGATCGATCCCGCCAACATCATCAACGTGCTGGCCAAGGCCGATCCGTCGCCCGACGGCACCGTGCGCGGCTGGCGCCACACCATGCTCGACGACACCGACATCTCGGCCACCCGCCACGCCCGCGCCGCCGTCGGCGGCCTGATCGCGGGGCTCACAGGCAATCCTGCAGTGTTCGTCTCGGGCGGTGCCGAGCATCAGGGCCCGCCGGGCGGCGGACCGGTGGCGGTGATATCGCGGGTTTAGTTTATAACGGCGGATCACGATCCGCCCTACGAACCAGGCAATCCATGGACAAGACCGAAAGCATCGCAGCCGAGACGTTCGCGGCCGTCACCGGTCCCCGGCAGATCCCGCCGTTCTCGTCGCGCCCCGCTGGCCTCACCGTCGACGATGCCTACCGCGTAACGCCGCGAATCCGGCGGATGTACGAGGCGCGCGGCGCCCGCGCCGTGGGCCGCAAGATCGGGTTCACCAACCGCACCATCTGGGCCCAGTACGGCGTGTACGCGCCGATCTGGGGCTATGCGTTCGACCGCACCGTGCATGAGCTTGCAAGCGGCGACGCCTTCCCGCTGGCCGTCTTGTCCGAGCCGCGCATCGAGCCGGAAATCATGTTCGGCCTCGCCAAGGCGCCCGGCGCCGAGATGGACGAAACGGCGCTGGCGTCGTGCATCGCGTGGGTCGCGCTCGGATTCGAGATCGTGCAGTCGATCTATCCGGCCTGGAAATTCGCCCCCGCCGACACGATCGCCGCCAACGGCCTGCATGGCGCGCTCTTGATCGGGCCACGCCATTCCTTCGCGCCCCACGCGGCCGAATGGCAGCGCGCGCTTGCTGTTTTCGAGATCGACCTTGCCTGCGACGGCCGGTCGGTCGATCACGGCGGTGGCGGCAATGTGCTCGACGGGCCGCTGTCGGCGCTGCGCCTTCTGGTCGGCCTGTTGGCGCGCGATCCGCTCAATCCGCCACTCACCGCCGGTGAGATCGTCAGCACCGGCACGTTGACCAAGGCCATGCCGGTTGCGTCCGGCGAGACCTGGACCGCGACCCCGGCAGGCATCGCGCTCGAGCGGATCCGGATCAGATTCAGCTGAGCGCCGCCTGGCCATCGTGTGCTAATGTTGAGAGCCTAAGTCGTTCGTAGGCCTTCAAACACCCGTCAACAAGCGGTTGACGTCGTTATGTGGACACCGGCATGATCCTGTTGCTCATTGCACCTGGATCTGCACCACCGGTCCGGGTTTGGCTGCGGTGCCTCGCGCGATCGCCAGATAGCGGCGCTGGATCTCGTGCTCGCCCTGTACCACCTGCCGGATCGAGCCGGTGGCGTTGACGATGGCCGAGCCCGCGGGATTGGTCATGAAGCCCGCCAGCGGTTCCAGCGTCCCGTTGCCGTCCGGCTGCGAGGCCTGCACCAGGACATAAGGCTGCTTCGGCTCCAGTCCGGTCACTGCGGCCTGCAGCACCTGGATCAGCCCCTGATCGAACAGCGAAACGCTGGTCGGCGCTTTCTCCGCCTTGCCGGCGGCCTCGTCCGGATTCGGCGCCCCGAGCCCAAGATGCGTGACCTGGCCGGCGAGACCCAGCGGCTGCAGATTTTGCGTCCCGTCACCGGAGGGGACCGCATTGGGGACATAGGCTATGGCTTGCGGCGCCTGACCGACCGGGCTGGTAGCGATCACCTTGTTGGTGAGCGTATCGATCGCCGTCACGGCATCGGCATTTTCAAGTCCGACATAGACCCGGCTGCCGTCACCCGAAGGCCAAATGCCGTGCGGCAGCTTGCCGACCGGAATGGTCGCCACTTGCGAGAAATCATCGGTCCGAACACCTTGACCGCATCCAGTCCGCCGATCGTCACATAAGCGAAGGTGCCGTTGGCATTATGCACGATGTTGACGTGATTGGTGATCGGTCCGGTGTCGATCGATTTCAGCATCGCGAAGGGCGGTCTGGCGTCGAATACCATGGTCCTGCCGATGTCCTTGAGCGTGAACCAGACCTGCTTGCCGTCCGGCGTCGCGGCAAGGTCGGGGCAGAACGGGCTGTCCTGTTTAACCTGTCCGACGATCCGGTGATCGGCGACCGACACCACGACGGTTTCGGGATTGAACGACGAACAGACATAGCCGTACTTGCCGTCCGGCGAAAAGATTTGCATCCCGGGACCCGCCGGTACCTTGATCCGCGCCTTCTCGTCAAAGCGTCTGACCGTCGAGCACCGCGACGTAATCCTCGCCGCGCACCGTGACCCATACTTCCTTGCCGTCCGGCGTGAAGAATGCCTCATGCGGCGAACGCCCGACATAGGTCGTGTGCCTGACCGCGTTGGTCGCGGTGTCGACGAATGTCACGGAGTTCGAGCCGATCGAGACGACCGCGAGTGTCCTGTGATCGGGCGAGAAGCCCATGCCGTGCACCAGAAGCTGTCCCTTGTAGAGCGGGCTGAAATTTCCCGGCTGCGGATCGCCAAGGCGGATCACGCCAACCAGCCTGCTGTCGACCGGATCGGTGACGGAGACGGTGTTGGAGAACTGCTCGGCGGTATAGACACGGTCGCGATGACTGATCGGAATATCCGGGTCCGCCGCGGCGCCGGGAGCCTGACCGGCGAAGGCCGAACCGATGGTCGCAAATGAGGTGCCGGCAAGAAAGGCCAGCGCTAGCGCAGAACGCTTCATGACAATCTCCTATTTCATGTTCATGGAACCGTGGGACATCGCATGGTGCAAGGTGGCGCCCGGGTCTGGAGCCGGCATCGCAGGAACTTGGGTTGGTGCCGCCGCCGAGGGCGGCAAGGGTTCGCCGAGCGCGAGCCGCATCGCTGCGATCTCCTGCTGCTGGGTGACGATGATTTCCTGAGCCAGGCGTCGAAGCTGCTCGTTGTCACCGTAGCGCAGCAGTGCCCGCGCCATGTCGATCGCGCCTTGATGGTGCGGCACCATCATCTCCACGAAATCATGATCGACGTCGCCTGTCGGTTTGACGGCCATGTCCGCCATCATCTTGTCCATGGCGGCGTCGTTTTCCGTGAGGAACGGAGCTTCGTCGCGCGTGCCCGGCGGAGAGGGCGGGTTGTGAGTCCCCGTATGCGCCGCCATACTTTCGCCCGCGCGGGACGCCGACGGCGGCCCAAGCGGAAGGATGACGGCAAGGACGGTTGCAATCGCAAAAGCAACCACGTCTTTCCGACCGATACCACCGTGGGCATCAAGAGTCTCTGCAAGTACCTGGTTCACGGAAGGTCCTCCTTGAACGAAATTGACTAAGCCTCAGCGATGTCGAGGATGGCTTCGGCAAACGCTTGCGGAGCCTCCTGCGGCAGATTGTGTCCGATGCCGCCCTTGACGGTCCGGTGCTGCGTATTTACCCGTGAACTTCCTGGCGTAGGTGGCGGGTCTCCGGATGCGGTGCGCCGTTGGCATCGCCTTCGAGGGTGATGGTCGGCACCGCGATGACCGGAGCCTGCGGCAAGCCGCTTTTCCAGATCGTCATATTTCGACTCGCCTTCCGCGAGCCCGAGCCGCCAGCGGTAATCATGGATCGCGATGGCGACATGATCCGGATTTTCGAAGGCGGCCGCCTGCGATCGAATGTGGCATCGTCGAAGTTCCACTTTGGGCGAAGCGAGTATGCCAGATCAGCTTCGCAAAATCGTGCCGGTATTTGTCATAGCCGGCGCGGCCGCGCTCGGTCGCAAAATAGATACTGGTACCACCATTCGAGTTCCGCCTTTGGCGGTAACGGTATCTTGCCGGATTCCTGGCTGCCGATCAGATAACCGCTGACGGAGACCAGCGCCTTGCATCGCTCCGGCCAGAGCGCCGCGATGATGTTGGCGGTCCGCCCTCCCCAATCGAACCCGGCGAGGGTCGCCTTCTCGATCTTGAGCGCATCCATAAGTGCGATGGTATCGACGGCAACCGCCGCCGGCTGGCCATTGCGGACCGTTTCGTCTGAAAGAAAGCGCGTGGTGCCGTAGCCGCGCACATACGGAACAATGACCCGGTAGCCCGTCGATGCAAGCAAGGGCGCGACATCGACAAAGCTGTGAATGTCGTAGGGCCAGCCGTGCAGCAGAATGACGGCAGGTCCATCGGACGGACCGGCTTCGGCATAACCTGCGTTCAGGACTCCGGCGTCGATCTGCTTGATCGGGCCAAAAGACTGGTTATTCCGCGGCGCGATCGACGGCAGCTTCGATCCGCCGGCTTGCGCATTTGCCGAACCGATCATGCCGAGCTCGGCAGCCGCGAAGGTCATGGCCGCAACGCCGAAAAACCGGCGGCGATGATGATCGATGACTTCTGACGTTTTGATCCTGTCCATGGCGAGTCTCCCTGGTGCGATAATCGGGTAACGGATCAACCGAACGCGACGGGTCGTATTGTGCTATTGTTATTGTCAGCCGCTGCAGCAGACTTCCCGCGCAGCCTGCAAACCGAACACACCGCGATGATGGGCGCGGCATGAAGGTGAATAAATTGGACGAAGGTGTCGGCGATACCTTTGGATTGGTCCGTAACAAGTGCCCCGATTTTGGGCGCGGAGACCGATACCAAAGCACAATAGAACTCCTTGCAATTTACGGCGCGCGATCCCGCCGCACGATGAAGCGAAATACGACAATGCACGTCGATCTCAGCCGCGTTTTGGATGGGTTACCGGCGATGGTATGGACTGCCGTACCTGACGGAAGAATCGATTTTGTCAATCAACGCTGGTCCGATTATACGGGGCTTGGCCTCGACGATGCCGAGGGCTGGAAGTGGCAATCCGTGATCAAAACAGACGACCTGGCCGGCTTGCTGGAGCGCTGGAGATCGATTCTGGCATCCGGCCAGCCCGACGAAATGGAGGCACGGATCAGGCGCTTCGACGGGCAGTATCGCTGGTTCCTCGTCCAGACCAATCCAATACGCGACGACGGGGGACAGATCATCAAATGGTGCGGCGTGAGCATCGACGTCGATGATCGAAAGCGAGGTGAAGACGACCTGCGCACAAGCGAGCGTGATGCGCGTCGGATCCTGGACGGCATGCCCGGCCTGGTCGCGATCTTCGCACCGGGCGGTGAACTGGAAGGTGTGAACCGGCAAGTCCTCGAATATTATGGGATGACATTCGAAGAACTGAAGAACTGGGGGACCAGCGACGCGGTTCATCCCGAGGATCTTCCACGCTGTGTCGAAGTCTTCGCAAACGCAATCGCGTCGGGTGAGCCCTTCGAGTTGGAATGCCGCGCTCGACGTTTTGACGGCGTATATCGCTGGTTTCAGTCTCGCGGCTATCCGTTTCGGGCCGCAGCGGGCGCATCGTCCGCCGGTACTATCTGCTTATCGACATCGATGAGCGCAAGCCGCCGAGGAGCGCCTGCGGCGCAGCGAGGCGTTTCTTGCCAAAGGCGAGAGCGCCAGTCTGACCGGCACTTTTTCCTGGGATTTTGCGACGGGCGCTTTCACCTGGTCAAAGGAACTCTATCGCATTTACGAATTTGAGCCAGGGACTCCTGTGACGTTTGAACTGATTGCGACGCGCTACCACCCGAAGGACACGGCGATAATAGCCGGCGTGGCGGAGCGAGCCCGAGGCGGCGGCATCCCGAACTTCGATTACGGGCACCGTCTCTTGATGCCGAACGGTTCGATCAAGCACATACATGTAGTCGCGCACCGCAGTCTTGGCGAGGATGGCCGGATTGAATATTTCGGCGCCGGGCAAGACGTGACGCAACGCCATCTGGCGGATGAGGCACGAAACCTGAGCGAGGGTCGGTGGAGGAGAATCGTCGATAATTCCGCCATCGGCATCGCGGTAGCCGATCTCGAAGGCCGGTATGAAATTCGAATGCGGCTTTTCAAAAACTGATTGGCTTCACGGAAGAAGAGCTGAGGACGATGACCTTTTTTGACGTCACGGAGCCGCGCTTCCGGGATCACAATTCAGCCCTCACCGCCGAACTTCTGGAAGGCAGGCGAGATCAATTCAATATTGAAAAGCAGTATCGGTGCAGGGACGGGCGGTTGGTATGGGTTCGAAACAACGTTTCGTTACTTCCCGGAGCAGACGGATCTCCACGCGAAATCATGGCTATCGTGGAGGATATCACCTCGCGCAAGGTCGCCGAAGAGTCTCTTCGTGCGACCCAGGCGCGGCTTGCGCGCGCCGCGGAACTGGCGACGGCGGCTGAGCTTTCCGTATCGATCGCGCACGAGATCAATCAGCCCCTGTCGGGCATCATCACCAACACCAGCACATGTCTTCGCATGCTGGGGGCCGATCCGCCGAACGTCGACGGCGCGCGCGAAACCGCGCGGCGGACGCTTCGCGACGGCAATCGAGCGTCTGAGGTAGTCACGCGTTTGCGCGCGCTGTTTGGCAAGAAACCGCCGACGCTCGAATTGATCGATCTAAACGGGGCTGCACAAGAGGTAATTGCGCTGCTATCGAACGGAATCCAGGCCAACCGTGTGGTTTTGCGGACCGCACTCGCCGGCGGCCTGCCCTGTGTCAAAGGAGACCGGGTGCAGCTTCAGCAGGTTATCCTCAACCTGATCCAGAACGCGATCAGACTCTATGACGGCAGTTGATGATCGGGTACAGGCAGCTTGCAGATCAGCACCGAAACGCTTTGACGGCAATCATGTGAACCTGGCGGTAGAGGATACAGGGATCGGTCTGGCGCCTGATGCAGCGGAGCGGATGTTCAAGTCGTTCTACACCACCAAAAGTAACGGCATGGGAATCGGACTGGCCATAAGCCGCTCGATTATCGAGGGTCATAAAGGGCGTCTGTGGGCCGAGACCAACGACGGTCCAGGCGTCACATTTTCCTTTTCCATCCCGGGGTCATTTTCTGACAACCCGACCGGCGTAGCTGTCCTCGAGGCCGCACGGCGGGCCGGTGGCGCGGATTCATGGGAAGATCAACATGATGTCTAAACGCCCCCTGGTGTCTGTCGTTGATGACGACGAATCCGTCCGCAGAGTCACTGCCGGATCTGCTGGGGGAGTTTGGCTATGCGGCCAAGGCGTTCTCATCTGCGGAAGAATTTCTTGCGTCGGGATACGTCGAGAAGACCGGATGCTTGATCGCCGATATCTCGATGCCCGGCATGTCGGGTCCCGAGCTCCAGATGGAATTGAAGCGCCGGGAACGTCGCGTTCCGATCATTTTCATCACTGCACACGGATTGGAGACGATCCGTGCAGACCTTATGGAGCAGGGCGCCGTGGCGTGCCTGCCCAAGCCGTTCAGCGACGAAGCTTTGTTGGAGGCGCTAAATGCCGGGTTCGGCATGAACTTACGTCCGTAGACTGTCTTGCACCTTGTTTATTAACGGGGAATACTATGGAGAAGACGGCGGAGGGTAACGCAAGGACGTTGACGATGCTGCGTGCGCTGCCAATCGTTTACGTTGTCGACGATGACATATCGGTGCGCGAATCGCTCGAACTGCTGATCCGCGCTGCGGGTTGGCAGGCCGAGTTATTCGAATCCGCGCAAGACTTTTTGCGTCGTTCGAAAGTCACCGTGCCCAACTGTCTTGTTCTTGACGTAAATCTCCCGGGCCTCAACGGCCTCGATCTGCAAAAACTCGTTGCGGCCGATCGGGCAGACATGCCGATCATTTTTATCACGGGCTACGGCGACGTTCCGACCACAGTTCGGGCCATGAAGGCCGGGGCTGTCGAGTTCCTGACCAAACCATTCAGCGAAGACGTGCTGTTGAATGCGATCCAGAACGCGCTTGAACGCAGCCGGAATGTACTTGATGAAGAGGCCGCGCTGCACGACCTCCGGAACCGGTATGGCCTGCTCAGCCGCCGCGAACGCGAGGTGATGGCGTTGGTGGTCCGCGGCTTGTTGAATAAACAGGTCGGTTTCGAACTCGGGATCAGCGAGATCACGGTGAAGGCTCACCGGGGCAGAGTGATGGAAAAGATGGAAGCCCGGTCTCTTGCCGATTTGGTGACGATGAGCGCGAGATTGCAAGTCGTACCGCCTGACAGCTAGCGCGTTTCTTCGCACGCGACGTGCGCGGCCTCCACGGCTGGCCGCTGCCTGCTGCCGGCGATCCCGCACCGCTCAATGCTGCGGGCCCATCAGCCGCTCGGCATTTTCCGCGCACAGCACATGATGATGCAGATTGGCGATCCATTGCCGGCCGGCCACGGTCAGGCTCAGATATTTGAGCCCCTCGTCGATGTGCTGTGAGACGCAGTTCCAGAAGAATTCCGGATATTTGTCGACGAGGTCGGTCGGCGACGAGTAGCCGAGTTGCCGGTTCATGCCGGTTTCCTCGAATTCGTAGTACAGCGCATTCACTTTCCTGGCATACATCGGATCGCCGAGCTGTCCGATCAGGTCGGCGGCCTGCACCAGCCGCGGGATGATGTCGTTGTCGTCGAAGACCCGGTCGGGCGCCGGCGGGAAGCGCGTGCATTCGATCGCGGCGGCAATCCGGGCGACATCGACGCCGGGCGAATTTGCCAGCCGCTCGAACGCGAACAGTTTCGAGCGGTCGACGTGGTAGGGCGTCAGCGACGCGTCCGAGGCGCCGCGGGGCAGCGTGACCGTTTCACCATTTTCGTTGACGACGAACGTGTCGTCGGTATCGCCGCTCAGGACGCCGCGCACATAGCCGATGTCGTGCAGCAGGCAGGCGATGATGAGATGCATGTAGTCCGACGGTTCGATGCGGCGCGACATCGTCAGCCCCTGCAGGATGTCGCGGCCGACCATGGTGACGAGCCAGGTGTGTTCGTAGTTGTGGTAGAGCGCGTCGCTTCGGCCGATGCATTCGATGGTGACCCGGGCCAGCGACCCCAGCCGCTCCGCCAGTTCGTCGTGCCTGGAGCCGAAGATTTCGCGAAAGTCCCGGGCGATGAACCGGCCGAGCTTGCGAGCCGCCGAGGCCGTGATGGTTTTCATCGGCATTCTCCGGGGTGCAGCAATCGAAGCATCCGGCGATCAGGCTATCACGGCTTCCGGCGACTTGGAACGTCGGCACATGAGCAGGACCGCACACACGAATGATGCAGTGCGTGCCGCCACCCAATACCTCACTCGGTCATCTTCTCTGATGCCTGCGCGCGACCGACTTGCACAAGTCGTGGAAACCACGAATATTCCGACCGTCCGCGCGACCTTGGAGATGTCCAGGCGAAGCGCGCAATGATTCGAAAAAGGCGACGACCATGACCAAGCCTGCCGAATTGAATATCCTGGCAGGCGGCGCCCTCACCGGCCCCCTGGGCGAACTCGCTCCCGCGTTTGAAAAAATCTCGGGCCACAAGGTCTCGCTCGCGTTCGCCGCGACACCGCAATTGATCCAGCAGGTCACATCCGGCGCGGCCTTCGACCTTGGTGTGGTCCCGGTCGACGTGATGAAGGATACCGCGGCCCGCGCCCGGTTCGCGGTCGGGCCGACCACCGACGTCGCGCGCGTCGGCTTCGGCGTCGCGGTCCGCGCCGGCGCCACCAGGCCCGACGTCGGTTCGCCCGACGCGCTGAAGCTGACGCTGCTCAAGGCAGAGTCCATCGCCATGCTGCCGGAAAGCGCCGCCGGCGCCTATGTGCTGAAGGTGTTCGAGCGCCTCGGCATCGGTGATGCGATGCAGGCCAGGACCAGGGTGCAGGCCACGCCGGCGCAGATCCCCCAGGCGATCGCCAGGGGCGAGGCCGAGCTCGGCGTGTTCCTGATCAATGTGCTGATGGCACCCGGCGTGGAGCTTGCCGGTCCGTTTCCTGCCGAATTGCAGCAGGAGCTGGTGTTCACGGCGGCGCTGGCCGCCGATACCCGTCAGGCGGATGCGGCCAGAGCGTTCATCGACTATTTGACGGGTCCCGCTGCGGTCGCGGTGTTCGGAGCCAGAGGCATGAAAGCCGGGCTGAAGCGAACGAGTGCGCGGTATAATCCGAAAAACCCTTTTTCCGCGATTGCCCGCCACCTGATGCGCGGCGCAATGTCATTCCGGCGTGCGCAATTGCCCGGGAATAACCCATTTGCGAATAGTATTTGCCAAAGACTTTGGCTAAGGATTCGATAGTTTCTTCATTTTCCAACAGACTTGTTATGGCCCAACGCTCATTTCTCTATGTCGATGTCGCCGCCGAAATCCGTTCCCGCATTGCCAAGGGAACGCTGGCTCCCGGCAGCCGGCTGCCCAGCCTCAGCGAGTTCGTCGATCAGTTCGGCGTCAGCGCGATCACGATCCGGCGCGCATTGGGCGAATTGATGCACGAGGGGTTGATCGAGGGTCACCAGGGCCTCGGCGTCTTCGTCAAGTCGATCCCCAAGATTCACCGCGTCCTGGCCGGTGACCCCACCAGCACCATCGGCGACGAAATCGCGCGCGCCGGGTTCAAGCCGCGCCTCGTCGAAATTGGTTACAGCCAGATCAAGGCCAGCGAGGAAGTCGCGTCCCGGCTCAAGATCGCGGCGGGATCGAACATCTACCGGCACCAGAAGGTGACCTATGCCGACGAGCAGCCGGTGGCGTTGCACTCGCTGTACATGCGCCCGAAGCTGGCGCAGTCGCTGCGCGAGGAACTCAGCCATCTGTTCATCTTCAAGCTCCTGGAGGACCGCAAATTACCGGTGGCCAGCCTGAAGTGCGAGTTCAGCGCCGTGCCGCTCAGCGACGAGCAGGCGCGGATCTTCGACATGCAGCCCGGCCAGCCGATGATGCGGGTCGACTACACCCACCTCGACAAGGACGACACACCGCTGGTGCTGGGGCAGACCATCTGCCGCGCCGACCGCTTCGTGTTCGAGGTGACGCTGCCGCGCAAGACCGGGCGGCGGAGCTGAGGTGAAAGTTAACGAACGGAGCCATGCAGCGATGAGCCCATTCCATGCCGCGGGCGCGGTGCTGCGCCCCAGCGAGATCACCCCGCATGAGCGCGGCGGCGGCGCCCGCACCATTCCGCTGGTGACCCGCAAGACCGGTTCGACCAGCATGCTCAACGGCATCACCGAATTTAAGCCCAATGCCGCGATCCCGCTGCACACCCACAATTGCGAGGAAAGCGTCATGGTACTGGAAGGCTGTGCCATCGCCGAACTGGACGGCGTGGCGCACCGGTTGGGCGCCGGCGACACCACCTTCGTGCCGACCGGCGTGCCGCATCGCTTCATCAATGCGTCGGACACGCAGCGGATGCGGATCTTCTGGACTTATGCGTCGGTCGATGCGACCCGCACCCTGGTGGCGACAGGGGAGACACGCTCGATCGATTCTGAGCGCGGGTGAGGAGGGCGCTGTCACGTCGAGCGCATAGCGCCAAGCCTGGCCGCAACTCTTACCCTCCCCTGGAGGGTAAGAAAGAGTTGCGGGCGTCGCCTGTTTCCATATGCGATAGCCCTGCCACAGGGGTTGATCGCGTTTTATGGTTGCTTTGGCAACCAATCCATGCGAGCTTGACGCCGGCCGCGGCCGCGCCCATCAGAGCAGTCCATCTGCCAGGCCGTACGGGGAGAAACCAATGCCTGAGAGCGCCGACACCGCGCCGCTCGACAACGTCCTGGTGATCGGCGCCGGCCAAGCCGGCTTTCAGGTCGCGGCAAGCTTGCGTGAAAAGGGCTTTGCCGGCCGCATCCGGCTGATCGGCGACGAGCCCGGACTGCCCTATCAGCGGCCGCCGCTGTCGAAGGCCTATCTGCTCGGCAAATCCGAGCGTATCGCGCTCGATCTGCGCGCCGCTGCGTTCTTCAAGCAGTCGACCATCGAAATCCATAGCGAACAACGTGCCGTCAAGATCGACCGCGACCGCAAACAGGTTCACCTCGCCAACGGCGACGTATTGCCTTACGGCCATCTCGTGATCGCCACCGGCGCGCGCAACCGGACGCTGCCGATCCCCGGCGCCGAACTCGACGGGGTGATGCAGTTGCGCTCCGCCGCGGATTCCGACGCATTGCGCGCCAGGCTGCCGAGCCTGAAGAAGCTGGTGATCGTCGGCGCCGGCTTCATCGGCCTCGAAGTCGCAGCGGTGGCGCGAGCGCTCGGGGTCGAGGTCACGGTGCTGGAGGCCACCGCGCGGCCGATGTCGCGCGCGCTGTCGCTGCCGATGTCGGAATTCTTCCAGGCGGCGCACGAAAAGTCGGGCGTCCGCTTCGGCTTCAATGCCGCGGTAACCCACATCAACGGCAAGGATGGCCACCTTACGTCGGTGGAAACCGGCAGCGGCGACAGCCATCCCGCCGACATCGTGCTGATCGGCGTCGGCGTCATTCCCAACGCCGAACTGGCGGCGGAATCCGGGCTGGCCGTCGCCAACGGCATCGTGGTCGACGAGACGCTGCTGACGGCCGACCCCGCGATTTCGGCGATCGGCGACTGCGCCGCCTATCCGCAGCATCATCTCGGCGGCATGCAGAGCCGGCTTGAGTCGGTGCAGAACGCCATCGATCACGGCCGTTGCGTCGCCGACCGGCTGACCGGCAAGCCGCATCCCTACCGTGCGGTGCCATGGTTCTGGAGCGACCAGGGGCCGCTGAAACTGCAGATCGTCGGGTTGCCGTTGCCGGAGGACAGCAGCGTGACGCGCGGCGATGCGTCATCCGGCGCGTTTTCGGTATTTCGTTTTCGCGACGGCAAGCTGACCGGCGTCGAATTGGTCAACAAGCCCGCCGACCACATGGTGGGCCGCCGGCTGCTCGGCTCCACGGTGGCGCTGACGCCGGCGGAAGCCGCCGACATGACGTTCGATCTGAAGGCGCGATCCGCGGCGGCGGTGACGGCATGAGCACCGCTTCAATCGGCGTCGTTTTCGGGATGTCCGGTCACCGCCGGCAGATTGCCGTGAACCCGGCCGAGCAGACCGATCAGCACTTCCCGCTCCTGCCTGTCGAGGCAGTCGAGCAGCCGGCGTTCCCGCTCCAGCGCAACCACCATGATCTGGTCGTGGACGGCGCGCCCCTTCGGCGTCATCGAAATCGCGTGGCTGCGGCCATCGTTCGGATCGGCCTTGATGACGACCAGTCCCCGCTGCTGCATCTGGCTCAGGGTGCGGCTGACCGGCCCCTTGTCGAAGCCGATGACCTGGCAGATGCGCGACGCCGGAATCCCGGGCTCGATCGCCAGCAGCACCAGGATCCGCCATTCGGTGACGTTGACGCCGAAACGCCGTTGATAAAGCACCGTGGCGCTGCGCGACAGTTTGTTGGCGATGAACGTGATCAGCGCCGGCACGTAGCGATCGAGATCGATCAGCGGTCCGCCGGCGGCCGCGGCCGCGGCAGCCTTGCGGATGGCAGTGGCCGGTCGGGTCTTGCCCATGCTGCGCGACGATCCCTTTGCGTTCGATATGCAAATAGAAACACAAGGCACCGCTTTACAACAGTAAAGTTTGGGAGGCACGCATGGTCGCAACCAGTTCGACGCCAACGCCGTCGGCCGGCAGCACAGCTGCGCCGGCAATTCCGGTCTCGGACATCGATCCGTTCTCGATGGCGTTCCTGGATGATCCGCATCCCAGCCACGAGGTGCTGCGCGAGGCCGGACCGGTGGTGCGGCTCGATAGCTGGAATGTCTACGCTGTCGCCCGCTATGCCGAAGTCTGGGCCGTGCTCAACGATCCCCAGACCTTCTGCTCGAGTCGCGGCGCGGGTTTGAGCGATTTCGCCAGGGAAAAGCCGTGGCGTCCGCCGAGCCTGATCCTGGAAGCCGACCCGCCGCAGCATACAAGGACCCGGGCGGTGCTCAGCCGCGTGCTGTCGCCGGCGGTGATGAAGCAGATCCGCGACCGGTTCGCCGCCGCCGCTGAGATCAAAGTCGATGAACTGCTGGAGAAAGGCAGTTTCGACGCCATCGCGGATCTCGCCGAGGCCTATCCGCTGTCGGTGTTTCCCGACGCCGTCGGCCTCAAGCCGGAAGGTCGCGAACATCTGTTGCCCTACGCCGGCGTGGTCTTCAACGCCTTTGGGCCACCCAACGAACTGCGGCAGACCGCCATCGAACGGTCGATGCCGCACCAGGCCTATGTCACCGAGCAATGCCAGCGCGAAAACCTGACGCCGGACGGTTTCGGTGGCTGCATCCATGCCCGGGTCGACGCCGGCGAGATCACCGCGGCCGAGGCGCCGCTATTGGTGCGCTCGCTGCTCAGCGCCGGCCTCGACACCACCGTCAACGGCATTGGTGCTGCGATCTGGTGCCTGGCGCGCTTTCCCGAACAATGGACGCAGCTACGCCAAGATCCCTCGCTCGCCCGCAACGCCTTCGAGGAAGCGGTGCGGCTCGAAAGCCCGGTGCAGACCTTCTTCCGCACCACCACGCGGGAAGTCGACATCGGCGGCTACAGAGTCGGCGAAGGCGAGAAAATCCTGATGCTGCTGGCTTCGGCCAACCGCGATCCACGGCGCTGGGACAATCCGGACAGTTTTGACATCACGCGGCGCACCAGCGGTCATGTCGGCTTCGGCGGCGGCATCCACATGTGCGTGGGGCAACTGGTCGCCCGTCTCGAGGGCGAAGTGCTGCTGGCGGCGCTGGCGCGCAAGGTCGCGCGCATCGACATCACTGGATCGATCGAGCGGCGCTACAACAACACGCTGCGCGGCCTCGAACGCCTCCCGATCACCCTGACACCGGCCTGAGATCAGCGCATGACCACGATCAATTTCATCCATCCCGACGGCGGATCGCAGAGTTTCGAGACGGAGGGCGGCAGCGTGATGCAGCTCGCCGTGCTCAACGGCGTCGAGGAAATCGTCGCCGAATGCGGCGGCAACGCCATGTGCGCCACCTGCCATGTCTATGTCGACGATCAATGGATCGATCGCCTGCCGGCCATGAGCGACGCCGAAGACGCCCTGCTCGACGGCGTCGCCACCGAACGGCTGCCGACCAGCCGGCTGTCGTGCCAGATCCGGATCACGCCCGAACTCGACGGCCTGATGCTGCGATTGCCGGAACGGCAGATCTGACCATGAGCACCGCGCCGCGCGTCGATATCGACATGGCCGCGTTCTGGCACGATCCGTACCCGACGCTGGCGCGGCTGCGCAAGGAAGCGCCGATCGCGTTCGTGCCGCAGCTCGGCGGCACCACCTTGGCCAGCCGCGACGACATCTTCGTTTCCGAAAAGCAGATCGACATCTTCAGCTCGCACCAGCCGCAAGGGTTGATGAACAGGCTGATGGGCCACAACTTGATGCGCAAGGACGGCGACGCGCACATGGCGGAGCGTCAGGCGATCTTCCCGTCGATCTCGCCGAAAACCGTCAGGAACCACTGGACCGCGCAATTCAAGGCCCATGCCGAGCGCATCCTCGAAAATCTCTCTCCCAAGGGTCCGATCGACTTCGGCCGGGATTTCGCGCTGCCGTTTTCCGCCGAATGCCTGAAATCCATCACCGGACTTTTGAGCATGCGCTTTCAAGACATGAACGCCTGGTCGCAGGGCATGATCGACGGCATCGCCAACTACATCGGCGATCCGCAGGTCGAGGCGCGGTGCAACCTGGCAACGGCGGGAATCGATGCCGCCATCGACGACATGCTTCCGGTGGTCACCAAAACGCCCGACCAGAGCCTGCTCGGCGTCATGGTGCAGGCCGGCATGCCGATGCAAAGCGTGCGCGCCAATATAAAACTCGCCATCAGCGGCGGCCAGAACGAGCCGCGCGACGCCATCACCGGAACCGTGTGGGCGCTGTTGACCCATCCGGACCAGCTCGAACTCGCCATGAGCGGCCAGGTGCCCTGGCTGCAGGTGTTCGAGGAGTACGCGCGCTGGATATCGCCGATCGGCATGTCGCCGCGGCGGATCGCCAAACCCTGGAGCATCCGCGGCATCGCGCTCGAGCCGGAGGACCGGGTGTTCCTGATGTTCGGCTCGGCCAACCGCGACGAAAACTATTTCGAACGCGCCGACCAGTTCGATATCCGCCGCGATGTCTCGAAAAGCATCGCCTTTGGCGCCGGCCCGCACTTCTGCGCCGGCGCCTGGGCTTCCCGCGCCATGGTCGCCGACGTGGCGCTGCCGGCGATTTTCGCGCGGCTGCGCGGCTTGCGGATCGTCGAAGGCGAGCCGGTGCGGATCGGCGGCTGGGCGTTTCGCGGGCTGCTGAACCTGCCGGTGACGTGGGACGCCTGACCACCGCGATCACAGCCAGCGGTAATCAGGAAGCCGAAGCGTGTCGACGACGTCTTTGCCCAGCGCCAATCTCGCCACTCCTGGGATCGCGAACGCTCGGGTCATCTGGTTGCGAAACCACAGGCCAAATCTGGTCTTCGGCGCAAAAGCGCCAGCAAAGCGCTGGGCGCCCCGTTGCTTCTTGTCGATGTAGGCGCGCAGCAGCGACTCATATTTGCCAAAGGCCGTCTGGTGTTGCCCGCCGGCACTGACGAGTTCGCCCGCCAGCACGTAGGCGCCGACCATTGCGAGAGCCGAGCCTTGCCCGGCTGCCAGGGAGACGCAAAACGCGGCATCCCCGACCAGGGCCACGCGTCCTCGCGACCAGCTTTCCATCCCGATCTGGCTGACGCGATCAAAATAAAGCTCCGGCGTTCGATCGAGTTCATCGAGGATGCGGACGCATTCCCATTTTCCGTCGTTATATTGTTCGCGCAGCATTGCCTTCCGGGCATCGAGTGTCGTCGGCAGGAAGTCGTCGTCGGCAGCGAAAACGAACAGAAACAGCGTCCGCTCGTCGCGCTGCGTAAAGCGGCCGAGCATCCGACCCGGCTGCCCGTACATCAGATAGACGTCTTCATCGCGCGGACGGTAACCACTGACCTCGAATGCCGCCACCACATAGCCGAGACGCTTTTCAAACCTGCCCTGTGGTCCGAATACGATACTGCGAACGTTCGAGTGCAATCCGTCGGCACCGATCACCAGATCGAACCGTTGCCCGCCGCCATGTCTGAATTGTACCCATACGCCATCGGCCTGCTCTTCAAGGCCGACAATCGCGTTGTCGAAACGGGTTTCTATCCGGTCCTTGGTCTTCTCGAACAGCAAGCGCGAAAGGTCGGTTCGTCCCAACGTCACGTACCGACCGCCGGTCAGCTCATCGAACACCCTGGTTCCAAATCCGGCGACGCGTTCACTTTGATCACCGACAATTCGCATCTCGCGCACGTGATAGCCGGCGCGATCGATATCGTCTTTCAGTTCCATGCGCTCGGCAATGTCGTAACCGAGACCCCAGAAGTCGATGACGTAGCCGCCGGTGCGAAGCTCCGGCGCCTGTTCGACCAGCGTCGGCTGAAACCCGCCTTTGGCGAGCCAATAGGCCAGAGTGGGACCGGCAATACCAATTCCGGAAATCAGCACGGTCTTGTTGTTTAATGTGGAAGACATTCCGGGCTCCATTGCCGGTTTGCATACCCCAGCCGTCAACGCCAGGGACAATCGGTTGGTTTCGAACGACGTAGCGACAAGCTCTAACGCTCCGTTAACCCCGTTTTCGTACCCTACCCTGTGGCCTCTCAGCGCCAATCCGCAGTTTACCCGGGCCTTCAGGCTAGACGATGACCGATTTTGCCATCGCGCCCCAGGCCGAGTTTGCCGCACCGACCGCGCCGGGAATCCGCGCCCTGCAGCACCGGCTGCTGTGGCTGGTTGGGGCCTCGGGGTCGATCGTGTTCATCGAGCCGAGCCCGTACGAGGTCGCCATCATCGTGGCGATCGTGCTCTTCTTCGCCACCGGCCTGCGCATGGCAGGCGCGCTGCTGATCCCGTTCGGGCTCCTGATCGGCATCAACCTCGGTTACTCGATCGGGGCGATCTCGCTGTTCGACGATCCGGTGATCCTGTTCTGGATCCTGACCTCCTGGTACATGGCGATCGCCGCGATGTTCTTCGCGCTGGTACTGTCGCAGGACAGCGCCGGGCGGCTCGACGCGCTGAGCCGTGGCTACCTGGTCGGCGCGGTGATCGCATCACTGGCCGCCATCGCCGGCTATTTCAACCTGGTCCCCGGCGGCGCCGACCTCTTGACCTACGCCGGACGCGCGCGAGGCACCTTCAAGGACCCCAACGTGCTGGGCGCGTTCCTGGTGTTTCCGGCGCTGTTTTCGCTGCAGCGGATTCTCGAAGGATCGTTCTGGAGCGCGGTGCGCAACGGGGTCGTGCTGCTGATCCTGAGCCTTGCGATTTTTCTGGCGTTTTCGCGCGCGGCCTGGGGCACCTTCGCCGGATCGGCGCTGCTGATGATCGCGCTGATGTACATCACCGCATCCACGACCCAGAAGCAATTGCGCATCGTCATGCTGACGGTGCTGGCGATCGCCCTTGCGGTCGCGGCGGTCGCGGTGTTGCTGTCGTTCGATTCGGTCGACAATCTTTTCAAGGAGCGCGCCAGCTTCAACCAGCCCTATGACAGCGGTCGGTTCGGCCGGTTCGGGCGGCACGTGCTGGGAGCGGCGATGGCGCTGGACTATCCGTTCGGGATCGGCCCGCTGCAATTCCGCACCTTCTTTCCCGAGGACACCCACAACTCGTTCCTGAACGCCTTCATGTCGGGCGGCTGGCTGAGCGGGATATTGTACCCAGTATTGATCGTCACCACGGCGATATCCGGTATCCGCAACGTGCTGCTGCGGACGCCCTGGCAGCGGACTTATATCGCGGTGTTTTCCACCCTGTTCGTTACCATCCTGGAAAGCTTTATTATCGATACCGACCATTGGCGGCATTATTACTTGCTGCTCGGTGTCACCTGGGGCATTGCTGTGGCCAGCGGCCGGTTTCGCAACGCGCACCTCAACTGAGTTTCGCGTGGCGCGATCTGCCTGAACGGTTCGCAATCGCTTAAGGCTCGTCACGGCGCATGGCTAACAGCAAACATATCCTGGTCACCGGCGGCGCCGGTTACATCGGCAGCCACATGACCCTCGCCCTTTTGGCCGCGGGCGAACGTGCCGTGGTGGTCGACAACCTGTCGACCGGATTCCGCTCGGCGGTGCCGGCGGCGGTGCCGCTTTTTGAAGGCGACGTCGGCGATGCCGCCTTCATCGGCGGCGTGCTGGACCGGCATCCGGTCGAGGCCATCATTCATTTTGCCGCCAGCATCGTGGTGCCGGAATCGGTCGCGCAGCCGCTGGCCTATTACAAGAACAACACCGTGAATGCCCGCTCGCTGATCGATACCGCGGTCCAGCGCAAGATCCCCCACTTCGTGTTCTCGTCGACCGCCGCGGTCTATGGCGAGCCGCAGTCGCTGCCGATCGAAGAGGACCAGCCGAAGGCGCCGATCAATCCCTACGGGCGATCCAAGCTGATGGTGGAGTGGATGCTCGAGGACACCGCCAGGGCGCATCCGATCAGCTACGCGGCGCTGCGCTATTTCAACGTCGCCGGCGCCGACCCGCAGGGCCGCACCGGTCAATCAACTCCGAATGCCACCCACCTGATCAAGATCGCGGTACAGGCCGCGCTCGGCAAGCGCGCCGGCATGGATGTGTTCGGCACCGACTATGCGACGCCGGATGGCTCCTGCATCCGCGACTACGTCCATGTCAGCGATCTGGCCCAGGCCCATCTCGATGCCCTCGCCTATCTGCGGCGCGGCCAGCCCAGCGTCGCCTGCAACATCGGCTACAATGCCGGCTATTCGGTTTGCGAAGTCATCGAGGTGGTCAAGCGTGTCTCCGGCGTCGATTTCGAAGTGCGGCTGAAGGAGCGCCGCGCCGGCGATCCCGCGAGCCTGGTGGCATCGAACGCGCGGGCGAAATCGAAGCTCGGCTGGACCGCCAGATACAACGACCTCGAGACCATCGTGCGCCACGCGCTCGACTGGGAGCGCAAGCTGCCGGCTTAGTCCGTGAACTGATCGGGCAGTCCTAGTGGCGACGGTGGCGACGCGGGGCAGGAGCCATCGCCGTGGCAGGTGCCATGGCCATGGTGGATCCGAATATTCCCGGTGGACGCATGACGTCCTCGGTCGATTGGAAGAACGTCGGCATCGCTGCCACAACGACGGGGCGTTGACGGCCTCGGCTCGCAACGACGGTCCCGCCGGATCCCATTTGCACCACCGTCGCGGTCACGTTGCGATGGGTGCAGCGGCAGCCCAGCGCGCTTGCGGCCGCCGGCGACAGATCCAGGAATGCGCCGTTGAACGGACCGCGATCGGTCACCGTGACCTGGATCGACCGGCCACCGCTCTGGACCGCAAGTACCGTGCCGAAAGGCAGCGTCCGGTGTGCGGCGGTCATCGCGCCGCAATTGAATGCCGCGCCGGAAGCCGTGCGGTGTCCGCACAGCCGGTCGCCCCCGCCATAGTAGGTGGCGGTGCCGGCGAGACGATGCGCCTCGGACACGGAGGAGAGCGAGAGAAAGGCGATACCGGTTGCGACAATAAGTTTCATGCTGGATCCTCGGGTGCTGTGAAAAAGGCGACGGCAACGCATCAGGCCGCCGCCACGTCTGATCGGAGTTCCTACGAACAAACCCGGCGAAAAACGGCACCGGGAGGCTCGACGATCCCTCTAGCCCACGAGCAATCGAAACCCTGTTGATCGGCAAACGTGCCGGAAATTGGGCAGGGTGTAGCACCCGACGCAGAATTGACGGCCGTCGCGGCTGGCGCGGCATGCAAGCGGGGGTCAGCGCCGGGATGTCCGAGAAGTATCCAGGCTGTGTGAGAGCTCCAGCGTCGGACTTGCGCGTGGAAGCTTCTTCTCGATCCCGTTGAACAGGAAGAGAACAGCGCTGGTAGCCGTCGTTGAAGGAGGCAAGAGGAGAGCCACCGACTTGCTCGTGCGCGTTTTCATCAAGCTTGTGTCAAATTAGCAGGCCGCAGTGCCGCCAAAGCTGCAACTCCGTTCAACTCATCGACGCGAGAGCGGGTTGGCGCCAAAGTTATTTTTCGAAGATCTTCCGGGCGTCCGCCGATCAGGCGAGTACCTCGAAGATCATGTTGACCGGCGTCTCGCTCGCCCGTCGGAAGCGCCCGGCGGGCCTGCTTGCGGCGGCGATCCAGCTGCCGGACATCATCGGCGCTTTTTCTCGCCTGCCTCGCGGTAAATGCGTCAGCGCACGATGCACCGGCAAGCGCCAAACTTCAATTTCTGGGAAAATCGCTGTTTATTCCGATTTTCTTCGTGGCCACCGGGTTTCCGGTCAACCCGGTCACTTTTGTGTACGGGACCTTGGAGAATTTTCTGCTGGTCACGAGCATCATCGGCGCCTTGCTCATCGGCAAGGAAATCGCAGCTAGCGCAGCGGATCTCACATTCGGCTACAACCTCAATGCCGATTTACGATCTGGTCGCTCACGCTACCGCAGGCTGCCACCCTTGCCGCAGCATGGTTTGCGCCGACGCAGTGGGTAGAGTCCGCGCCGGGTCGTTCGCGACCGGGTCTGGCCAACAAGACATCCGGCCGTGCTTGTCATACCTCCGAAAAGCGGGGCTTGTTCAAAGCACTACCGGCCACAGACCGGGCTGCGACAGGTTGACTTCCGGCATGGCCATCTGGCTGCTGCCGCCCCGGCGGTGATGTGGCTGCCCTTGGGACAATGTCCTCAAGGACAGTGTCCTTTGATGCAATTGTGAAGCGGCACCAGCTGAAGCATCGTTGGGGAACACTCGATCCAGGAGATCGTTGCTGTGGTTTCGGGCTGGTGCGCGCCGAGCAGGCGCTGCCGGGTTCGCGAAACATGTCATATGGCACCCGGCATCCGTGTTGGAGAGAAGCATGGCGCAAACAACCATTGCCTATCTGGAAGAGCGATACACGACTCTCGAATGCGAGATATCGGATGCCTTGCGTCAGAGTCCGACCGACGACGCGACGATCGACGATCTCAAGTACCGCAAGCGGATTGTCGCCGACGAGATCCAGCACAACCGCCGCCTCGCCGAACGTTTCCGCAAGCGCTGCGCTGGCTAAGCGTATCGCCGACAGCGCTTCGGACACCGGTTTTAGGGCGGGCAAGCAGGGTCCGTGGCAGAATCAGGCGAGAACCTTTGGACGCCTCCGGATTTTTCCGCCGCTTCTCGGCTATCTAACCAGACCGGGGAGCATGGTCATGCAGGTCACGCCCAGACTTCCCATAAAAGCCGGCGCGGTTGATTTCGATCAAATCGTGAGATCCTCCTGTTTGGTATTGAAAAAAGCATCAGGGGGTGCGTCGATGTTTACCCATCTCAATACCGACCCCAGCAAGAGACCCCGGCTTCTCGGCGAGCTTGGTACGCTGTCTCACACAAAGGTCAGCTCCGGCGAATTCAGGTACAAGAAGGGTACCGAGATTTTCGGAGAAGCGGAGCCGGCAGACTATCTATGCCAGGTGATCGAGGGAGCGGTCCGCAGCCACAAGCTTCTGTCCGACGGTCGCCGCCAGATCGGGGCATTTCATCTGGCCGGCGATATCTTCGGCCTCGAAAATGGCGAGTTTCATCGTTTCACGGCCGAAGCCATCATCGATACCACTGTCCACCTCATGAAACGCCAAAGTCTGGAGCGCGTGGCGAGTGCCGATGTTGCCATCGTCCGCAACATGCTGAGGATGACGACCGACAACCTGCAGCATGCCGAAAACCATATGCTCCTCCTGGGACGCAAGACTTCGCTGGAACGCGTCGCGGCATTTCTCCTCGAGATGGATCGTCGTCTGACGGCAGCAGGCATCATGGCGCTGCCGATGAACCGCCGCGATATTGCGGACTATCTCGGACTTACCCTGGAGACCGTGTCGCGTGCTCTTTCTGCCCTTCGAAAGGAGGGGCTAATAAAGTTCCTGGGACAAACGCAGCGTGAGATTGTCGTGATCAATCCAGCGGGCCTGGCCGAGCTGGACAAGTAAACTTACGCAGTCTCTTGCGACGTTACATTTCGCACACGAGTACTGAATTGAATTCGGATCCGGTTCAGTTCTATCGCGGAACCGGCCCCCGAAATCACTGTCGTTCGAACAAGGGTGTCATGCCGATTGCATCTAAATGGGTGGCATCATGCTTATAAAGACGCTCATGTTGTTCTCACTGACCTATATCGTCGGCATTAACGGTTCAGTGGCAGTACACCAGGTCGTTTCCTCGCCGGGCACAGCGACACGGTTTCAACCGGATAGCGCTATGACTGCGACAATTAGCGGCCAGATCGCCAATCGTTCAGTCAAGCGTGACAGATTGCCGTTCAGGCAGGCGACGCCCCAGGTCGATGACAAGCCGCGTGGGCAGGCGCCCGCGCAGATCGCGCCAAACCCGAAATTCAAAGCCTACTGCAAGCCGCCAATCGATGTCCTTGGGCGCTGCTTTGCCGACGCTCCGGCAAGCAACAGGGCAGCGTAGATTCGATTTGGCCGATACGGCAGCAGAATCACCCGCTGCTGTGGCGTCGGCCGGAACGGCTCGCAAAAACGTGATGCCAGACCGATCTGCCCCACAAGGAAACACCAGACCCAGGACGACACATCGGCGGCGCCGAGTTGCATCGGTACGGCGCAACTGCGCCGCACGCCGCGTTGCGCGCCGCGGACAACAGCAGAATCTCCACCTTCGCGACGCTAACCACTTTACCTTGTTTAACAGATGCGATGGCGCGCCGTTCGAGGTTTCAATAATGTTGCTTAAACGCCGAACGATCCGAATAACCAGGCGTCCTGCCCACGACGACAACGACGACCAAGATTGAGGTTGGCATGTCCTACGCGTTCGATATCCAACTGCTGGAGGCCCGAAAGGAGCCTCTGCCGCGGCGGCGCAGCGCCGAGCGCAGAACCTCGACGTTCGCCATGACCATGGCGATGCGGGCGCGGCTGCGGATCGAGGAGCGGCGGCTGCACGGCGACCGCCGGCGAAATCAATTCCAGCACTGGCGCACCATCGTGCTCGGCGGCCTGCCCGTCGCGGTGATAGACCGCCGCGACTCCGCCCGCGTCATGGTCGACGAGGCGCTGAAGCGGCGCCAGCTGTGGCGCTATCCGGCCTATCTGACCTCCACCAACGGCGAAGTGACTTTCCGCTGCGCGGCTGACGACGCCGAGCGCGCGCTGTTCCTCGAGGCCGACGCCATCCACGCCGACGGCATGCCGCATGTGTTCGTATCGCGGCTCAAATGCGAATTTCCACTTCCGGAACGGGTCGCCACCACCGACCTGTTCCATGACGTCGCCCGCGAAGCCGAAGCCAGGGGCGCCAGCATGTTCCTGCTGGGCGCCACCGAAGCGTCGAACCGCATCGCCGCAGAGACCGTCAGGGAGAAATACCCACGGCTCAAGCTGGTCGGTCATCGCCACGGCTTTTTCGCCGACGCCGATGACGAAATTGTCGCTTGCGACCAGATCGCGCGGCTGAGCCCCGATATCCTCTGGGTCTCGATGGGTGTGCCGCGCGAACAGCAGTTCATCGTCCGCAACCGGCATCGCCTGACTTCGGTCGGCGTGATCAAGACCTCCGGCGGCCTGTTCGACTGGCTGTCCGGCTCGCGGCCCCGGGCCCCGGTGTGGATGCAGAACGCCGGCCTCGAATGGCTCTGGCGGGTGTGGCTGGAGCCGAAGCGGCTCGGCTGGCGCTATCTCAAGACCAACCCCCTGGCGGCGTATCTGCTGCTGACCAAGTCGGGCTAGGCTTTCCGCGGAGTATCGCATCGGGCGGCGCTGCCCGTTGGCCGGCCGCCATTAATGCCCGCCCAGCAGCGCGCGCATCACGCCCGCTTCCGGCTTGCCGGTCCTGTCGTCGAGAATGCCAAAACCCTGGGCCAGTTCCCAATGCGCCCAGCCCCAGCAATGCTGCTCGGCGAAATCGGTCACCGCGGCGAGCCAGCGCAGCCGGCTTTCCGGCGGCGCCTGCGCCTTCAGCACGCCGAACTCGTTGATCATCAGCGGCCGGGCGAATTGCTTCTGCCACGCCACCGCAGGCGCAAGCTCGGTGGCGACGACGTCTCCCTTGCCGGCCTGGTCGATCGCCTTGTCGAGTTCTTCCAGCGCGCGCTGCTTGCCGTTCGCCTTCAGCTGCTCGCGGATGTTCCTGACGGCCGGACTGTCCGCCGCGACCGGATAGGGCAATCCGCGAATGCTGCTCAGCGGCTCTTTGGGATCCCAGTGACCCTGATGGGTGAAGACCATCGGGTCGTAGAAATGGATGGCGTAGACCACGTTGGCATCGCTCAATGGATGGAAGGCCGGCAGGGAGTTGGCGCGCTGCCAATTGGTAGGGCCGACCACCAGGGTGGTGCGGGGAAGCAGCAGCCGGACGAAGCTGGCGAGATCACCGGCCTCGGCCTGCCATCGCTCGGCGTCGATATCCGGTTCGTTGAGCAGTTCGGCGAGAACCAGATCCGGCGGATGGCGCCCGAGGACCGAAGCCAGATTGTTCCAGGCGTCGCGCAGGGCGATCCGCGACTGTTCGGCGCTGTCGCGGTGCACTTTAGAAAACTGCTCGCCCGGATGCAGGTCGATCGAGACGCGGTAGCCGAGCGACGTCAGTTCGGTGAGCGCCTGGTCGATGGCGTGCAACTGGTCCTTGAGATCGGGTGCAGAAGCGTAGCGCCGCATCACGCTTTCCGCCGGCACCGGCAGCCGGACATGGGTCATGCCGGCCTTGCGCAGGCTGCGCAGCAGATCGGGCGACGGCGCCGGCGACCCCGGTCCGTCCATCCAGCCGGCGAGATTGACACCGTGCGACAGCGCCTTGAGCGTATCCGGCGGAACACCTGGCGCGAGATCGACGCAGGCGCCCGGCGCGCGCGGCTGGGCTTGCGCGGTGGCGCATGGCAGCAGCATAGCGACCGCGAGGCACAATGTCCGGGGAATGGCCCGCCGGCCGGGTATCATCGACGCCTCCAGCGGCCGATCCGGATCACCCGCGTGCCGCCATCCGTGGCATCTGGTTGACGACGATGCCGGTCACCGAATGGCCGAACTTTCCGAGCGCAGCCCTGGCCTTGCCGATGGCCCCGGCACTGGCGGGGCCATCGCTCACCACGAGGACGGTGAAATCGGCGTTGGCCGAGATGCTCGCCGCGTTGGGCTGCGCGGCCAGTGACGGCGCATCGATCACGATCAGGTTGAATTCCGAGCGAACGTCACCGGGAAAGGCCGCGACGGCAACGTTCTGGTTGGGGTCGAGCAGCATGTTGACCGAGCGGATGTCGGTCTTCAGCGCACGGGCGGCATCGGCTGCACGGTCGTCGCCGCCTTGCATGCGCTGGAAGGACTGTTCCGCAACCACCTCGATCAGGACGCTCAGCATTCCGCGGGCGACGGCCGCGGCGTTCAGCGATCGCGCCACCGCGCTCTTGCCGACGCCGGTCTCCCCCGACGTCACCAGCACCACCTTGCCGCGTTGCCCGGGCATCACGGCAATCCGCTCGAGCACGGCGCGCAAATCCGCCGTCCCTTGGTGAATCGAGATCCGGCTCCAGACCGGCAGATCGGGCAGCGTCTCGGCCGGCACCGGATTGGCCTGCATCAGTTTCGCCTGCAGCGATTCGGCCGGCATCGGATCGGCATGGATCGATTTGGCCGTCGTCGGCGTGGCCGTTATCGACTTGGAGGCTTTGGACGGTTTGACCGGCCGCCGCGGTCGGCGCGTCAGGGGCACACCGAGCACCTCGAGCACGGCGACGATCGCCACCGACGACAGCCCGGCGCCGATGGCAAGCGCGACCAGAATGATGGACAGCGACGGACGGGTCGGACGGGTCGGCGCGGCCGCGGCGGACACCAGCTTGGCCTGCGAGGTCTGCAGCCGCCGCTGCTCGTCGGTGGTCTTGAAGCGCGACAGGAACTGTTCGTAGATATTGCGGTTGGCATCGGCGTCGCGCTGCAGCTCCTGCAGCTTGACCGCGGCCTGGCCGTCCACCAGCATGTCGCCCTCGAGCGACTTCATTTGGCCTTCCAGCGACTTCTGCTGATCCAGCATGGTCTCGTAGTCGGACCTGGCGCTGTCGATGGCGCGCTTGCGCTCGATCTCGATCTGGCGATTGAGCTCGCTGAGCTGGTTGAGCGAAATCACCAGGTCGGGATGGCGGTCGCCGAGCACCGCGCGCTTCTGCGCGATCTGGTCGTTGAGCTGGGTACGCTGCGTGCGCAGGATGGTCAGGAGATCGGTCCGCGATCCAGACGGCGAGTCGACATTGGCCTTGAGGTCACGCTGGGCCTGCTCGTAACGGTTCTTGGCTTCTTCGGCGCGCAGCCGCGCCGCCGAGACCTGCTGGCTGAGTTCGGTGACCCGCAGCTGCCGCGTGGTGCTGTCGCGTCCGGCGTTGACGATCCGATGCTCGGCCTTGAAGGTGGCGACGGCATCTTCCGATGCGCGCAACCGGTCGCTCAGGGTTTTCAGGCGGCTGTTCAGGAAGCCCGCGGCCTCGTCGGTCGCTTCGGTATGAACCTGGGCCTGGCTGGCGACGAAGGCCTCCGCGATGGCATTGGCATAGCGCGCGGCCTGCTGCGGGCGATTGGAGACGAACGTCATGGCGATGACGTAGGTCAAGCCACGGCGCGAGATGTCGAGGCGGTTGCGGAACTTGTCGAGGATTTTCGACGGGTTGGTCTCGCCACCCGCGATGTCATCATCCTCGGCGACCTTGAGCTGCTCGATCAGCGGCCGCAGGAATCCGTCGGATTTGGCGATTTCGATCTGGCTCTGCAGCGCCGCCGCGTCCTGGCCGATGCCGGGCAGCACGTCCTGCTCGGCGGTGACGCGGGCTTCGCGCGGGTCCACGACCACCAGCGCGGTCGCGGCATAGCGCACCGGCAGGATCGACAGGATGGCGCAACCGGCGACGAACAGGATGACGGCGAGCGAAACGATCTTCCTGGCGTTGCGCCGGGCGAACGCCACGACGCCGGCGATCGTCAAGGTGCCCTCGATCAGCCCGGTGTCGTCGTTGGCATTCGCTGCCACCGGCTGCATCGGATTTTCCCAGGACGGCGACGCGGATGGCACGGTTCGGCCGGCCGTGTCGCGGGCTGCCTGCCTCCCTAACATGCTACGCTCCAACTCAACCGACCCAACAAACAAAAGCCCAGACGGGCACCTCTAAAGTAAATAACTACGGTTAATCGCTGGTTACCCTGGCGATGCGCCAAACATCGCAAGATTTCATTAACGCAACCCTCGCCGAGCGCCCGAAACGTCGCCAAATCCTCGGAAAAACGGGCTGCACACAGGTTCCCATCCGCGCCGCGGCGGCGAAATTCATGTCAGAAAAGCAAGGCCGGATTGCGTCGTGTCGCTCGCCGGGAACGACGGCACATGAACCGCCGCGGCGCGGCCGATTAACTTTTGAGCGCCGCAAATTGAACGCGCGATCCATTCCAACAGCAATGGATCAACATTCCGGAAGGTGAATTTTTCGTTTTATCACGACCCGGGAATCCCGACGACACTGGTTTACCGGCATTAACCGCATCGCCTTGTAATCGATGTAAATTGTCGCCCGTGAACCTATAAGAATGCGGTCGCCGCGCGCTCCGTCGCCCAGCATTTTCCAACCGAGAGTTCACGTGCCCCTGTCGCAAACCAGTCCGCAGCCGCGTCGTCCCGGTGCGATGTTCGAGCACGCGGACTTGACGAGCCTGCCGACATGAACCGGGCCCACCGAATTCTCCTGATTCAAACCCAGGCCGAGAACGCCGGCGCCCAGGAAATCTCCCGGCTGCTCGGCGCCCGCCTCGCTGCCCGCGGCTTTGTGGTCCATCATCTGTTCTTTTATCGAAAGAGCGCTTCGTTCGATGACCCGCCGAACACGATTTATTGCGCGCCCGCCCGACCCGGAAATCCGCTGTCGTTCCTGCGTTTCCTGTGGACGCTCGGACACCAGATCCGCACGCTCCGCCCCGATGCGGTGCTGACCTATCAGCACTATGGCAATGCCATCGGCGGCGCGGTCTCGCGGCTGGTCAGCCCGGCGCCGGTCATCGCCAACCAGGTGACGGCGCGCTGGACCGTGTCATGGTGGCTGCGGATGATCGACGTCGCGATGGGATCGCTCGGCGTTTTCCGGTACATCACGGTGAATTCACACGACATGGAGCGCGAGTACTCGCACTTTCCTGCGAGCTACCGGGCGCGGCTGCGGCACGTTCCCCACGGCTTCGACCAGAAGTCGACCACCCTTTCCAGAGACGCGGCGCGGCGGTTGTTCGATCTGCCGGCCGATTCCATCCTGTTGGGTTCGGTTGCGCGGCTGCATGCGGGCAAGCGCCTCGATGCCGCCATTCGCCTGCTGATCGACCAGCCGCGCTGGCATCTGGCGCTGGCCGGACAAGGCCCGCAGCAAACCGGGCTGAAACACCTCGCCGAACAACTGGGCGTAACCTCGCGGGTGCATTTCACCGGCGAAATCGCTCCGGAACGAATCGGCGCGTTTCTGGCCGGTCTCGACGTCTTCGTGTTTCCGAGCGAGGCCGAGACGTTCGGCCTCGCCGCGGTCGAGGCGGCCAACGCCGGCATTCCCTGCGTCGTCAACGACCTCGCCGTGCTGCGCGAAGTGCTGTCGCACCAGGGCAGGCCGGCGGCCCTGTTTGTCGATGCGTCTGACCATGCGAAACTGGCGGCCGCGGTCACCCGGATGCTCGACGATCAGGCGTTGCGCGAAACGCTGCGTCAGAACGGACTGGGCTTGCGGGCGCGCTATTCGGTCGACACCATGGTCGAGGAATACATCCGCATTCTCGATGCGGCGGATCATGCCGGGCTTGTCCGGCAAGCCGGGGCAACGTGAACCTGGAGCTTCGACTGGATGAGGAGCGGCCGCGGGCCTGGATGGCCCGCATGATGACGCTGCTTCCGCGCCAACAGGACACGGTCGAAGTCAAATGGGTCAATACCGGCGCATCGCGGCCGGCCGGCCTCGAAGCGCTGTTCGAACTCGAGCGCATGGTGCTGCGGAACGGCCGCCGCGGCGGCGCCGACGCGATCGACAGGAGCGCGCTGCGTGCAGGCGCGCCGTCACAACAGGCGCCCGATGTCATCGTCGACTTTACCGGCACCGCGCGCGATGCGACCTGCACACCGCGCCGCTATCTGCGGCCGCTCTATAACGGCGCCGCGGGCGAGGACGCCGCACTGGCGGCTATCCTGGCGGGCGAATTGCCTGCCATCGCAATCCGGGACGAGATTTCGGGCGCCATCGTCGACGCCGGCCGGCCGTCAGCCGAACTGGCCGACGGCCTGAGCGGTGCGCTCGACACGGTGATGGCCCGAACCATCACCCTGCTGAAGGCCGCTCTCGCCGAAACGCCGCGCATCGCCGCGAAGTCCGGCCGATCGCCCGATGCCCGGATCGCCGCGATCGCCGGCGGCCTACGTGCTGCGTGGCCTGGCCGGCGCCATTGCCCGGCGCATCTATCGCCTGTGCTGCTACGCGCCGCATTGGCATGTCGGATGGCGATACACCGACGACCAGGGCGTCTGGACCTCAAAGGATCTGTCCGGTCCGCCCTGGGCCGTCCTCGCCGACCCCGGACACCGGTTCTACGCCGATCCGTTTCCGATCACCTGGCAGGGCCGCACCTTCGTCTTCTTCGAGGAACTCGATCATCGCGTCGGCAAGGGAACCATATCGGCGATCGAATTCGGCGAGGCGGGGCCGAAGGGACCGGCGTTGCCGGTGCTGGAAGAGCCCTGGCATCTGTCGTATCCTTTTATGATCGAGCATGACGGCGAACTGTGGATGATTCCGGAAAGCTCCGAACATCGCGATGTCGCGCTGTACCGGTGCGTCGCCTTTCCGGACCGATGGGAACGCCACGCGACGCTGCTTTCCGACATTGAACTCGGCGACGCCACCATCGTCCGGCACGGCGGCACGCTTTACCTGTTCGGCGCCACCCGCGACGGCGGCGGCGGCTATTCCGACACCCTTTCGATTTTCCACGCCCGGCATCTGTTCGGTCCGTGGCTGCCGCACGCCGCCAACCCGGTCATGGTCGACCGTGCCGCCGCGCGGCCGGCCGGCCATTTCGTCACCATCGGCGGCCGGCTGTGGCGGCCGGTGCAGGATTGCACCGACGGCTATGGCGCGGCACTCGGCCTTGCCGAGATCGGCGATCTCTCGCCGGATACATTCAGTCAGACCGTGCGTCACACGCTGCGGCCAGGCAATCGATGGCCGGGGCGCAAGCTTCACACCCTCAACCGCTGCGGGCGGCTGGAAGTGATCGACGGTTCGCGGATCCAGCCCAAGCTCAAGGCGCTGCGCGGCCTGGTAGGATGAGCACGCCGATTAACCGGTAATTTTAATCAAATTGTTCCGACCCTGCGTCGCGCGCGCGTTCCGCACCGGTTCCATGGTTGGCTCTTAACCTCAATAGCGATTGTCATTTTCCATTCATTTAACGTGCCCGCGAATGAGGGTAAATTGCCGGTCAGGTTCGCATTTTCCCTTGTCGGAATCGGCGACCAGCCCGAACAACGACAACAACCGGGCTAACAGAGTTGGAGCGCGCGACATGAATTCGATGAACCGGAGCCGCGATATCATCGCGAACTGGCAGCCTCACCACGAGACCCTGTTCGGTCATCACGCCATCAAGCTGCAACATCGGCTGACCGAGACCGGCCTGTTCACCCGCGAAAAACTGGGCAGCGTGATCGAGCGTTGCCCGAAGCACGAGCTGGGGCTCGAGTCGGTGAGCGTGCAGAACGGCAATCCGCAACGCATCTATGGCGAACTCGGCGACGCGTCGGGCCTCGAAGCCATCGCGGCGATCGAGAAAGGCCGGATGTGGATGAATATCCGCCGGGTGATGGACTGGGCGCCGGAATATCGCGACCTGCTCGACACGATTTTCAACGAATTCGAAGCGCGGATGCCCGGCTTCAAGAGCTTCAAGCGCAACATCGGCATCCTGATCTCTTCGCCGAACGCGTTCGTGCCGTATCACGCCGACATTCAGGGCCAGTCGTTGTGGCAGATTTCCGGTGTCAAGCGCGTCTTCGTCTATCCCCACCACTCGGACGTGTTCGTTCCGGCCAAGAACGTCGAGAAAATCCTGCTGCGCGAGACCAACGAAGACATGCCCTACCAGGCCTGGTTCGACGAATGCGCCACCGCCTACGATCTTCGCCCCGGCGAAATGCTGACATGGCCACTCTATGCGCCACACAAGGTGCAGAACCACGACTGCCTCAATATCTCGGTGACCATGGAGCACTGGACCCGGTCGATCTGGAATTCCTACGCCGTTCACTACGGCAACGCCGTGCTTCGCCGCACCATCGGCATGACCAACACGTCGACCAAAGACCATGGCCTTCACGTCTATCCGAAGGCGGCTTCGGCCTATCTGTGGAAAAAGATGGGCAAACAGATCTCCGGCGACGTCGTCAAGGCGCGAAACTTCCGCATCGATGCCCGCAGCGATAACGGTCGCGCCGAAATTGAACTTGCCTGAACCGGTCCGCCGAGCTGGTGAAAGAATAACGTGATGCTGGCCATCGACGAGCAATCGCTGAAGCTCGATGTCGACATCGGCGTCGAGCCTGATTTCGATTTCCTGTCGGCTGAATACCGCGCGTTCCATACGCCGGGACGCGCCACCGTGTTCCAGGCGCCGTTGTGGCTCGATCACATCCACCGCCAGCTGGTCCCCCATCTCGCCGCCACCCAGTACACCCTGACCATCCGCGCCCGCCCCGACAACGCGCTCGTGGCGGTCGTCCCGCTGGTGGTGCAGAAATCCGCTGGTCTCTCGATCCTGCAACCGGCCGACTTCGGCGTCTGCGACTACAACGGCATCGTCGCCGACCCGCGCGTGCTGGAAACGCTGGCCCAAGACCCGACCGTCATCGACCGGATCGACGCCCTGCTCGGCATTGCCGGCGTCATGATCTTTCGCAAGGTTCGCGACGACGGCTTCGACGCGCGTCGGCTGTTCAACAAGACCACGGCGTCACCGTGCGAGAACGCCGCCTATCACAGCGACATCGGCGACGACTTCGAAGCCTGGCAGCGCCGCACCATCCGCCGCAAGTTTTCCAAGGAGCTCGGTCGCCTCGGGCGGCAGATCGAACGCGAATTCGGCGCCTACGAGCATCGCGAGGCGGAGAGCGTGACGGAAATCCGCGAAGCGTTCGAATTCCTGCGCGATAGCCGCCAGGGGCGGTTTGACGCCGACCTGCTCGCCAACGAGGTCTATTTCGCGTTCTACCGTGACTACGCCATCGCCGCGGCCAAAACCCGCGAGGCCATCACCTACGTTTCGAGGCTCAACGGCAAGCCGGTCGCGGTGCTGTTCGGCCTCGCCCGCGCCGATGAATTCCACGCCGTCCTGATCGGCTCGGACATCGACAATTTCGGCCGCTTCTCGGTCGGCACCCAGATCATCTATCGGGTCATCAAGCTGCGCTTCGACCAGGGTTTTCGGCGCTTCGACATGGGGCTCGGCAATACCGGCTACAAGTCGCACTTCCGAGTCGACGAAACCCGGCTGCACAATTTCACAAGTTCCCGCTCGCTGGCGGGATCGGCGGTGTCGTTCATCTATCACCGCACCAAGCCGCTCAAGAACGCGCTTAAAAAATACGCACCGCAGCTGCGCTGAGCAGCTCACTGACCGGAACCCGAAAACCGTGAACATCCGCGCCGTCATCGGCAAGCTGAATGAACTTCGTGCCAACCCGGCCATGCTCGGGATGGCCGGGGTTTTCGTGCTGCGGATCGCCATCACCGGGTTGAATTTCGCTTTGATCTGGCTGGCTGCCCGCGCGCTCGGCGAGCACAGTTTTGGTACCTATTCGATCCTGTTCAGCGCCGCCGGCCTGTTCTGCATCGTCGCGACCTTCGGCCAGCAGGTGCTGGTGATGCGGTTCTGGGGCGAGTATTCCTCCACCGACAAGCAGGGCCTGCTCAAGGGCGCCCTGATCTTCAGCGCGCTGACCTGCCTCGCCGGCAGCGTGGTCGTCGCTGTCCCCTTCTACGTCTGGTTCGCTGTAAGCCACCCGCCGATGCTGGCGCTCGCGGTCACCCTCTATATGGTTGTGCTGTCGATCGTGATGACGACATCCCATGTGGTGCGCACCGCGGCCGGCGTCGGGCTCGGCGACGGCTTCGGCAACCTGCTGCTGGTGATTCCGCCGATCCTCTATCTCCTGGTCGGCCTGGTTCGCGGCACCGCGGCCGAGGTCGATCTCCTGTTCGTGCTCATGATGGCGGGCGGCATCGCCGCCATCCTGATCCATGCAGTCCTGATGTGGCGCCGCATCCGTCAGCTGTTTCCCGGCTTCATGGCGTGCAAGGCCGTCTACGACCTGCCGCGCTGGCGCACACGCTCGTTCAAGCTGTGGATGTCCAACGCGCTGGAAGCCTCGAACCAGTATGTCGACGTGCTGATCGTGGGCGCGCTGATGAGCCCGTCGGTGGCCGGCGCCTATTTCGTGACGACGCGGCTCGCCAACGCGTTTGCCATGGCCACCGACGCCATCCACATGTTCTCGACCCGGCATATTCCGGATCTGTACTATCGCCGTGAATTCGGCCAGCTCGATGCCCTGCTCGAACTCGGTTGCCGGCGTGACTCTGGCCGTTCTGGCCGGCGGCATGCTGATCGTTCTGGGCGGCGGCCACTGGCTGCTGCTGGCGTTCAGTCCGGCCTATGTGCCCTATTACGGCACGCTGGCGGTGCTGTCGTTCGGAATGGCCGCGGTGGCCGCCGCCGGCCCGTCGGGCTCGATCCTGATGCTGACCGGGCACGAAGGCCGCTATCTCGGCATCATTGGTCTCACCGTACTGATCCGCAGCATCGGCTTCTTCGTGCTGATCCCGCCGTTCGGGGTGTTCGGCGCCGTTGCCGCCACCACGGTTTCCTTCGTCCTGATGGCGCTGTTGCTGCGGGCATCGGCCAAAACCATTGCCGGCATCGACGGATCGGTGCTGCGGCTGCTAACCCGATCGCGTCAAACACCGGTTTCGGTCCCGGCGGAATGATCCAGCGCTGCGGGCGACCGCCGCTTGGTTAACACTTCGTTACCGTTTCCACGCTACATCACAGGCCGCCACCACCACGGGCTCCATCATGCTTCTGCGGGACGCGCTGCGGATCTCGCCTTCGGCACAGTCAGTTTCGCCCATCCTGCCCGAGCGGATGCAGGACGTCGCCATCACGCTTGTTCTGGCGACCGCCTCGATCGCGTTTGCTCCGGTGCTGCACGGCCTCAGTCCGCTCCTGGCCATCGTCGCGTTGACGCTGATCGCCTGCGCCGTCGTGATGGCGACCCCAGCCCATGCCCCGGCCATCGGCATCTTCGTCCTGCTGTTCCAGAACCTGTTTGTCTCGATCCTGTCGCCCCTCATCGCCGACAACTCGTCGCTGGACTTCATCAAGGGATATAATTTCCTCGCCTGTTCGGTGATGTGGCTGGTGACATTGCTGCTTTACGTCGCGCGGCAGCGGGACAACTCGCCCGAGGTCAACCGGCTGATGATCGCGAGCACCTGCGCGCTCGGCGCGGTGGGGCTCTATTTCATCTTCGGCTTCCTGCAAAACGGCTTCGCGGCGGTGGTTTATCTGCGCAACATCGTGCTGCCGATATTCCTGTTCCAGCTGGCGCTTTTGACCGCGGCGTCGTTCGAGACCCGGATCACGCCGACGCTGGTGGCCATCGGGGCGCTGTTCCTGCTGTGCGGCTACGTCGAACTGATGTTCCGCGACTTCTGGCTGCACATCACCAACGGCGATGCCTATTGGCAGTTCGATGAAATCAAGGCGACCAATTCGGGGGCCTGGGAACGCGAGATGCGCGCCACCGGGCAGGTGCTTGTGGAGTTGAAGGACCGCTTCGCATTCAACTTCCTCAACACGCCGCTGCTCGAGGGATTCGGCCTGTCGACCATTCTACGGGTGTTCGGTCCGACCCTGAGCGCCATCAGCTATGCCTATGGCGTCTGCTTTTTCGCGCTGTTCCTGTTTTCGGTGAAACGTCCCCTGCTCGCGGTCGCGGCGCTGCCGCTGGCGATCTTCTGCAGCGTCAAGGGCGCGCTGATCATGGTCGTATTCGTCGCATTCTCATGGCTGGCGACGCGGCTGATCGGCGCCGTAGCCACGCTCGGCGTCGGACTGATCGGGCTCGTCGTCTACGCCATCTTCGGCCTCTATCTCGGCCTGCAGATCGGCGACTATCACGTCATCGGCTTTATGGGCGGCTGGAACGGTTTTCTGCAGCAGCCGTTCGGGCGCGGCCTCGGCTCCGGGGGCAACCTGTCGGAAAATTTCGCCGCCATCGACTGGAGCGCCGCGCAGGCCGCCGGCGCGGTCGACGGCGCGGCCGAGAGCGCGGTCGGCGTGCTGCTCTACCAGATGGGGATCGCGGCGGCCGTGCCGCTGTGGTTCTACTTCATGGTCGGCATCACCGCATGGCGGCTTTACGCGCGTTCGGGAATCCTGACCCAGGGCCTGGCCGGGTTCGGGATGTTCATCATCCTGACCAACGGCCTGTTCCAGGAAGAGGCGTTGTTCGCGCCGCCGGCGCTCGGACTCGTGACCTGCCTGGCCGGGCTCGTCATCGGCAGCGCGGTGCGGTCGGGAAGTGCTGTGTCGCCGGGTAGACGATAGACCACCCGTCATTTCGGGTCAGACCTTACTTCTCGTAGCGCGGGTCTATCGCCAGGCGGTCGAATCGCGCTTGCAGTTCTGGCCGAAGTCCGTCGCCGCAGAGAGCAGCAATTGAGTGAAATTTTCGCACGGTCTTCTCCTGGTGCGTGAATTCACACCAGGAGTTTCGAACCAGCGGGCCACCCGATTTCTGAGCAGTGAACGCCAACTGCAAACAACTCGGAAATCGGGTGGTTCGCAATGCGTCGCGGCTGTTTACTCCGACATTGCAACCAGAGCACCCAACAGGAGAAGTGATCGTGTCCAAGGAAGAAGACAATAAGGCCATTGTTGGCCGATGGTTTACCGATTTTTGGGGCAAGACCTGCAACCTCGGAGTTGTCGATGAACTCGCTGCGCCCGACATGCTTCTGCAGTATTCGCTGCACGAACCGCGCCGTGGCCGTGAAGACATCAAGGCATTCATGACGGACTTTCGGAAAGCGTTCCCCGATCTCAACTTCTGGGGCGCTGCGGATCTCATCGCGGAAGGCGACTACGTCGTCGGCCGATGGGAAGGCGGCGGAACGCATACCGGGCAAGCGTTCAGCGACTTTCTGGCGGGATCCCTGCCGGCCAACACTGGCCGGACGATGAAATTCACCGGCACGACCGTGTTGAAACTCAAGGACGGAAAGATCCTCGAGGAAATTGGTCTTGACGATGGTGTGACGGCCTTGCAGCAGATCGGCCTCATGCGCGCCGCGTAAATCGTGCCGTGCGCTGTCCCGGCCGCAGAAACGTCAAAGATGGATCCGGCGACCTCGGGGTCGCCGGCGTGACGCCATGTACCTAGCCGGTACTGTGGTTTGGCCGAATGGTCGCCTGTCTACGCCATCACCAGCCGCTGCCGTGCGCGCAGCAGCAGCGACGCTACGATGGTGATGTTCAGCGCGTTCCAGCCCAGCCCGTTGATGAACGCCGCGGCGTAGGAACCGGTGGCGTCGAAGATGACGCCGGACACCCAGCCGCCGAACGACATGCCGATCACGGATGCAAAGATCACCATGCCGACGCGGGTGGCAGCCTCGCTGGCCGGCATCGATTCGCGGACGATGATCGCGTAGCTCGGCACGATGCCGCCCTGGAACAGGCCGAACATTGCCGAGATGATATAGAGCGAGCTCAGGCTGTCGAAAAACACGTAGAACAACAGCGCAAAACCCTGCGCCACCGAGCCGATCAACAGCGTGCGAATGCCGCCGATACGGTCGGCGAGAAAACCGGAGCCGATCCGGCTGACGATGCCGAAGCCCAGCATCAGCGACAGCATCTCGGCGCCCCGCGCCACGCCGTAGCCGAGGTCGCCGCAATAGGCGACGATGTGAACCTGCGGCATCGCCATCGCCACGCAGCAGGCGATGCTGGCGATCGACAGCAGCACCGTCAGCGTATTGGTGCCGAGCCGCAGATCGATCCGCGGCGGCGGTGCGTTGACATGGCTGCGCCGGGAACCCGCGCCGATCTGGATTCGCAGTACCGCGAGCACGACCGCCATCGCCACCGCGGTCAACAATCCGACGACAATGTGCGTCGGCCGCCAGCCGAACGACTGGATTCCCCAGCTGAACACCGGCGGCCAGATGGTGCCGCCGACATAATTGCCGCTGGCGGCAATCGTGACCGCGATGCCGCGGCGGCGTTCGAACCAGTGCGACGCCTCGGCCATCAACGGCCCGAACGTCGCCGACGAACCGGCCCCGATGGCGAAATGCACCACGATGAATTGCCACATCGCACTTGCCATGCCGGCGCCGACATAGCCCAGCGCCACGAGGCCGATGCCCATCCCGATCGCGGTGACGATGCCGAAGCGGTCGGTGAGTTTGCCGGTCACCACGCCGCCGAGACCGAACCCCAGCATCACAAAGGTAAAGGCCAGCGAGGCCGTGCCGCGGCTGGCGGCAAATTCGCCCTGCACCACCGGCAGCGCCACCACCACCGACCACATGCCGACGGCGCCGAGGGACCCGATGACCAGGGCCAGCACGAGCCTCACCCATGCCTGACGGGAGTCAGGGACAAAGGGAGCCGAATCTTTGTGCATTGGGGAGGTCGCGTCCACGGCCCAACTTCGGCGGAGCCGGCCTTGCGGTCAAGGCGCATGGCGAAATGTTAGGCATGCACAGTGCAACGCAACAAAGCCGCGTCCATTTGGCCCAGCAACCCCCGCGTTAACCCTTTCCTAACCATAAACCGGGCAAATTTTGCCCAGTGAAGTCGAGTGTCGTTGGCCGCGTAGAACGGGGAAGCCCGTGGACGCAAGCGCAGTGCCTCACTTTCGAAACGGTGGCCCTTCGGCCGCCGCGCAGACGTTTGGCACCCGCGAGCGACATTCGCGGGGGGAAGCGGCAACGATGACGGATGTAACGGCGGGTCAGGGTGCGGCAACGCCGGGTTCGGGAATTCCCAGCTTCGGCGAGATCGGCAGGATCCTCAAGCGCGGCGACCTCGCGCTGGCGTTCGGCATCCTCACCATCCTGGTAGTGCTGATCCTGCCGCTGCCCTCGCTGGTGCTCGATCTCTTTCTCGCCATCTCGATCACGCTGTCGATCCTGATCCTGATGACGTCGCTGTTCATCCAGGCGCCACTGGAATTCTCGGCGTTTCCGACCGTGCTCTTGATCTCGACCATGCTGCGGCTATCGCTCAACCTGGCCTCGACCCGCCTGATCCTGTCGCACGGCCATGAAGGCACGTCCGCCGCCGGCCACGTCATCGAGGCGTTCGGCAATTTCGTGATGGGCGGCAACTTCGTCATCGGCATCATCGTGTTCGCCATCCTGGTGATCGTGAACTTCGTCGTCATCACCAAGGGTTCGGGCCGCATCGCCGAAGTGGCTGCGCGCTTCCACCTCGACGCCATGCCGGGCAAGCAGATGGCGATCGACGCCGATCTTTCCGCCGGCCTGATCGACGAAAAGATCGCCAAGGAACGCCGCAAGGCGCTGGAGGACGAAAGCGGCTTCTTCGGCGCCATGGACGGTGCCTCGAAATTCGTGCGCGGCGACGCGGTCGCCGGCCTCCTGGTGGTGTTCATCAACATCATCGGCGGCATCATCATCGGCGTCGCCCAGCAGGACCTGTCGTTCGGCGAAGCCGCCCGCAGCTATACCCTCCTGACCGTCGGCGACGGCCTGGTCACCCAGATCCCGGCGCTGATCGTCTCCACCGCGGCGGGCCTGCTGGTCTCGAAGGCAGGCGTCTCGGGCGCCGCCGACAAGGCGCTGATGAAACAGCTTTCCGGCTATCCCCAGGCGCTCGGCATGTCGGCTGGCGTGATGCTGGTGCTGGCGATGCTGCCCGGCATTCCGATGCTGCCGTTCCTGGCGCTGGGTGGCGGCGCCGCTGCACTGGCGTTTTCCGCCCGCAAGAACAAGCGCGCCACCGCCGTCGCCGACGCCAACGCCGCGGCAGCGCCTGCCGCGGCAGCCGCGGCCGCCGCCGCCGCGGAAGAGCCGATTTCGTCGGCGCTGAAGATCGACGATCTCAAGATCGAGCTGGGTTATGCGCTGCTGCCGCTGGTCAACGGTCCCGATGGTACCGATCGCCTGACCGAGCAGATCAAGGCGCTGCGGCGCTCGCTCGCGGTCGAGATGGGCTTTGTGATGCCGGCGGTTCGCATCCTCGACAACGTGCAGCTGGAGGCCAACACCTACGTCATCAAGATCAAGGAAGTCGACGCCGGCACCGGCCGGATCTGGCCGAACCAGTTCATGGTCATGGATCCGGCGGGCAACCAGGTAGCGGTACCCGGTATCCACACCACCGAGCCGACCTTCGGGCTGCCGGCGACCTGGGTCGATGCCGCCCTGAAGGAAGAAGCGGCGCTGAAGGGTTACACCGTGGTCGATGCCGCCACCGTGCTGTCGACCCACCTGACCGAGCTGCTCAAGGCCAACATGTCAGACCTGTTGTCCTATGGCGAAGTGCAGAAGCTTTTGAAGGACCTGCCGAAGGAGCAGGGCGAACTGACCAAGGACATCGTGCCATCGCTGATCACCGTGTCGGGCATCCAGCGCGTCCTGCAGCTGTTGCTCGCCGAACGGATCTCGATCCGCGACCTGTCGACCATTCTCGAGGGCATCGCCGACGCGCTGGCGTTCTCGCGCAACCCGGCAACCGTGGTCGAGCATGTCCGCGCCCGGCTGGCGCGCCAGATTTGTGCGCAGAATACCTCGATGGCCGGCTACCTTCCGCTGATCGCGCTGTCGGCAAAATGGGAACAGGCCTTTGCCGAGTTGATCGTGGGACAGGGCGACGAGCGCAGCCTTGCCATGCAGCCCTCGAAGCTCTCGGAATTCATGTCCGCGGTGCGGGACCGTTTCGAGCAGGCCGCCCGCGAGGGCGAGGCGCCGGTGCTGGTGACCTCGGCCGCGATCCGGCCGTTCGTTCGCTCCCTGGTGGAGCGCTTCCGGTCGCAAACCATCGTGCTGTCGCAGGCCGAAATTCATCCGCGCGCGCGCTTGAAAACCGTCGGCAGCGTGTAATCGGTCAGGGTTTTGGCTGCGGCTTTTTGACCACAGCCAAGCGTTTTCTTGCCAGGCCGGGTTTTTCGGCTAGAATGCTCACGGTCGCATGAAATTTTCAACCTGTTGCAAATGTTACTTGATTTGCGATAGCCGCGACCGGGACCGGAGCGCTGATCGCGGCCGTTCAAGACTAATCACTGTCTTGTGATCGCCCCTTTGGAACCAAACGTCGAATTCCCACGTTTGTGGGCATGAGCCGTTGAACCCGCCCGAGCATCGACGAGACAACCAGGGGCAGTAAGACGGCAGGAGGCTTCGATGAATCATTCGATTTACAGCGCCGACCGCACTACCCACCTGAAGATCGTGGTTGTTGCGTTGGTCGCAGGAATCGCGGTGGCAGGCTTCGGCATCTCGGCCCGCGTCAATTCCGACGATGGCTATGCCCAGACTGCCCACGTCATCAAGGCCGGCAAGCCGGTGGCTGTCACCAGTTCGAACGCTTTGGTTGTACGCTGATCGAGTTTACGGAATTCACGCGGCTCTTTACCTGCCCCCCAAAGTCGCCACGTGAGTACTTGAAGACCCACGACCCCCAAGTGGACTAAAGTACGGAAAACGCCCGCTCCCCACGGGCGTTTTTCTTTTTGCGCGTGCGGAATAGACGCCGTTGGTCGAGCATGATCTGATCCGAAAACCAGTACCGACACTCGGATCAAGTCCGAGGCATGCGTCGGGGACCATGCTCTATCGTGGCGGTGGAGCCGGCGGCACCGTTTCGATCAGCTTGCCGGTGAACACGATCGGCCCGGTGGCGACGCCGGTCGGCGAGCCGCCTTCGGGCTCGACGGTGACGGCATAGGTCGCCTTGTTCACGGTATCGGTGTCGTAGGCGGCGAGTGCGGCCCGGGTGAAATCGTTGCTGCCGATCACGCCGAGGGAACGCGGACGCTGCAGCTTGTCCGACACCAGCCAGAGCTCATAGCTTTTGCCGGGCTCGGGGGTGGCGCCCACCCGGCGAACGGTGAAATTCTTGCTGGCCGCATCCACGGTGAGAATGAAGGCCGGGGAGGTACCGTCCTTCTGCTGCAGCACTGCGACGTACTGACCCGAGGCGGGTGTTGCCGGCGCCTGCACCTGGACGATCTGCGGTGGCGGGGTTTTGGGGCGAAGGCCCGCCGGCAGCAGGTCCGGGTTGGTGACCTGAACCGCGACCACAGCCACCAGTGCCGCGGCCATCGCGGTTGCCACCGAGGCGATGGCGCGCCAGCGGCGGGCAGCCCGCGAGAATTGCAGCACGTTGGAGGTTGCGGCAGCGGCATCAGGTTCGGCCGCCACCGCAGCCTGCGGCTCTTGCGGCAGCGCCAGCGGCAATTGCGGTTCGGAATGCCCGACCGCGATCCTGATCCTGTCCCACACTTCGGCACGGGGTTCGACCGAACCCACCATCTGATTGAGCACGCCGAGCTTGCGGTCCCAGCCGTCGACCAGCGCCGCGAATTCCTTGTCCGCGGCCATCATCGTCTCGGCCTGCGCGCGCTCCTCGGCATCGAGGGTGCCGAGCGCATATTCCGCGGCGAGCGCGATATGGTCTTCCGAGTAGGCCATCATACCAATCCCAGACACTCCCGTATGTCCATCATGCTCCTGCGCAGCCAGGTCTTCACCGTATTGACCGGCGTATCGAACTTCGCCGCCAGCTGTTCGCGGCTCCAGCCGTTGTAGTAGGCGAGCAGCACCAGCTTCTGCCGCTCCGGCTCGAGGCGGCCGACGCATTCCAGCAGGCGCTTGAGTTCCTCGGTCATCTCCCGGCGCGCCAGGGGATCGGGCGTGTCGGCGGCGACTTCCATCGCGGCCGGCTCCTCTTCAATCGAGAGCTCGCCCCGCTTGCGAACCACGTCGATGGCGCGGTTGCGGGCAATGGATACCATCCACGTAATCGGCGACGACAGGCCGGGATTGAATTGCCCGGCGCTGTTCCAGATCTTGACATAGGCCTCCTGGATCACTTCCTCCGCGAGGTCCTGACGCCGCAAGATACGAAGCACCACGCCGAAGAGTTTCGCCCGCGTGGCGGCATAAAGCCGCTCGAAAGCGGCCTCGTCGCCCTTGGCCACCGCGGCGATCAGCCAAACCAGCTCAGCCGGCGTCAGCATTCCTACTCCCCAACCCCCGATACGGCGGCCGCCGGCACCTTAAGCCCGCGCGGCAGCCTGTCGTATCATATCTTGGCGGGATCGAACCACCATGTCACCACGCCGGCTGCCCCGCCGTGAAGATGTCGGCTCGCCGGCGCCAAAACGACAAACCCGGGCCTCGCGGCCCGGGTCTGGTGGCACGTCGATATTAACGCGAAGGCGTCAGGCGATCGCCCCGATGCGCGCGCGCATCAGGCCGATGCTGTCGAGATCGGCCTGTTCGCGGGCGTTCTCCTCGGCGCGCTCGCGCGCCTGATCGCGCTCGTCGAGCAGTTCGACCTTCTTGAGTTCTTCGAAGGCCTCGGCCAGGAGGCTCTTGGCGTCCTCGAGCTGAATGCGCAGCTCGTCGGCGGAGCGCGTCAGGTTCTCGCGGCGCTGGATCGCCGCCTTGGCGTAGGTCGGATAGGCGAAGTGCGTCGGATCGTTGATCCCGGCGCGCTCCTGCTCGCTATGGATTTCGCGCTCGAGGTCCACCGACATGCGCTGGAAATCGGCGATCATGCCTTCGATCTGAGCGACCCTTCGGCGCTTTTCGTCGACCTGAAATTTCTTCAGGCGGATAAGCGTTTCACGTGACTTCATCGACTCGTACTCCCCAGAAGTCCCAATCTGAACGCGGGACAGGTCCGGCGTCCCTCAAAGGTCCGGCCGGCAACGGTAGTTTTGTGCACCGGATGATGGCCTGACAAAGTTAGCGTTCCGTTTCCAAGGTGCCGAGGATTTTTTCGAGTTCCCGGTAACCCTCCCCGAGGCTCGCCACCTCGTCCTTGCCCTGGCGCAGGAAGGCCTCCAGCGGCTCGTGCAGCCGGATCGATTCGTCGACCTCGGGGCTGGAGCCGGCCCGGTAGGCGCCCAGCCGGATCAGTTCCTCCATATCGGCATAGGTCGCCATGATCTGGCGCGCCCGGGTGATGGTCGGCAGGTACATTGGATCGGCGGATTTCGGCATGGTGCGGGATACCGAGCGCAAGATGTTAATGGCCGGGTAACGTCCGCGCTCGGCGATCGAGCGCTGCATCATCACATGGCCGTCGAGGATGCCGCGCACCGCGTCGGCCACCGGCTCGTTGTGGTCGTCGCCGTCGACCAGCACGGTAAAGATTCCGGTAATGCTGCCCTCGGCGGTCCCCGGCCCGGCGCGCTCCAACAGCTTCGGCAGCTCGGTAAAGACCGTGGGTGTATAGCCCTTGGCGGTCGGTGGCTCACCCGCCGATAGCCCGATCTCGCGCTGCGCCATGGCAAAACGGGTGACGGAATCCATCATGCACATGACGTCCTTGCCCTCGTCGCGGAAATACTCCGAGATTGCCAGGGTCAGATAGGCCGCCTGCCGCCGCATCAGGGCGGGCTCGTCCGAGGTCGCCACCACCACCACCGAGCGGGCCAGGCCTTCCTCGCCGAGGTCGTCCTGCAAAAATTCCTGCACCTCGCGGCCGCGTTCGCCGACGAGGCCAATCACCGAAACGTCGGCGTCGGCATTGCGCGCCAGCATCGACAGCAGCACCGATTTGCCGACGCCGGAACCGGCAAAGATGCCGAGCCGCTGGCCGCGGCAGCAGGTCAGGAAGGTGTTGAGCGAGCGCACCCCGAGATCCAGCGGGGCCCCGACCCGGTTCCGCGAATGCGCTGGCGGCGGCGAGTTCCGGAACGGCATCGGCGCCGGCCCCTGCGGCAGCGGCCCCTTGCCGTCGATCGGCTCCGCCATGGCGTTGACCACCCGGCCGAGCCAGGCCGCCGACGGCCGCACCTGGCTCGCGGCATTGGCGATCACCGCGCGGCAGCCGCGTCGCACCCCCTCGAGGCCGGCGAACGGCATCACCACCGCGTTGTTGCCAGCGAAGCCGATCACCTCGGCGGGGATGAACCGGTTCCCGCCGGTCTCGATCACGATCCGCGCGCCGACCGACATGGCATGGATGGGGCCGGCGATCTCCACCATCAGTCCGCGCACGCCGACCACACGGCCATAGATATTGACGCCGTCGAGGTCGCCGATCTGTTCCGCAAGCGCTTTCATTGCGAAATCCTTAAGTTTCTGCGCTTTGGCGCCCCGGCCTTAACCTGGTGTTTACCCGCATCGTTAATCATTACGTCACACTGTCTTGGGTGACTGAGAGCGCTCGCCAACAGAACGAAGGCGAGTCGCAAGAGTCGGTTAGGCCCGCCTCTTAATGTGGAACTTGAACTTATAAGGGCACGAAAACCTGCTTCTGCACAACATCTTAGGTCGATTCGACAAAAATTGCACTGATAGAGCTTGCGCACAGGAATCAGGTTTTGTTAACCATATATCGTCAGGATCCGAATCAGTTGTTCAAGGCGTTTTTTGGTGCCGCAAGTGCGGCCGACCTGACGCCCGGAGCGGCGACCATAGGGGACTGGCATGCGCGTATTGCTGATAGAAGACGACAGCGCCGTTGCGCAGTCTATCGAGCTGATGCTCAAATCCGAGAGTTTTAACGTTTACACGACGGATCTCGGGGAAGAAGGCGTCGACCTCGGCAAATTATATGATTACGACATTATTCTGCTCGACCTCAATCTGCCCGACATGTCCGGCTACGATGTGCTCAAGCAGCTGCGCGTGTCGAAGATCAAGACCCCTATTCTGATCCTCTCCGGCCTCGCCGGCATCGAGGACAAGGTCAAGGGTCTCGGCGTCGGCGCCGACGACTACATGACCAAACCCTTCCACAAGGACGAACTGGTCGCCCGCATCCACGCCATCGTGCGCCGTTCCAAGGGCCACGCCCAGTCGGTGATCCAGACCGGCGACCTCGTGGTCAACCTCGACACCAAGACCGTCGAGGTCGGTGGCCAGCGGGTGCACCTGACCGGCAAGGAATACCAGATGCTGGAGCTGCTCTCGCTCCGCAAGGGCACCACCCTCACCAAGGAAATGTTCCTCAACCACCTCTATGGCGGCATGGACGAACCCGAGCTGAAGATCATCGACGTCTTCATCTGCAAGCTGCGCAAGAAGCTCGCCAACGCCTCCGACGGCCGCAACTTCATCGAAACCGTGTGGGGCCGCGGCTACGTGCTGCGCGAGCCGCACGAAGACGAAGTGCGCATTCCCGCCTGATCTTTGAGGTTTACCAGCGAGCTTCCGTCACGCTCGCGCCTCCCAGACTGGACCCCGCCGAAAATGGCGGGGTTTTTGTTTGTGGTCCTGCCGTCCGCCTGCGGCTAGGCCGCGAGGCGTGTTTGCTTGATATCGATCACGGCAATGCCGGCCTGCTTGAGCAACTGGTGCAGCGTGTCGATTTCGATCTGGCGCGGCTTCGGCATCGGCGATCGCATGAACGGATTCGGGATCAGGCCGGCCAGCCAGGTCGCGGTTTTATAACGGATGTGCAGCCGGCCCATGTCGGCGACATATTCGTGCAGCGCGCACAGGCCGCCGTCCCAGATCGAGCGTGCCGCGACGACGTCGTTGCGGTCCCAGGCGTCGAGGTGGTCCAGCATCGGATCAAGCGCAAAATTCCAGAAGCCGCTCAAGGTCCCGTCGAAAATGTCGTTGGCCTTGTATTCGTGGAAACGCGACGCCAGGGCGCCCATCACCGCGACGTGGCGGTCGAGACCGCGCAGCCCCTTGGCGATCAGTTTGAAGCCTTCGTAGGTATAGGTCATCTTCCAGCCGACGACATTAGGCACTTCGCGGCAGATCCGCAGCGTCGCCTCCAGCGGCAGGCCGGGAAAATACGGCGGCCGCGCGCCGCCGACCGGATGCGTGACGATCGGCAGGTCGACGGCGCGATCCTGGGCAATGATGGTATCGAGCCAGATCTCGGGATAGTTGTCGGCGTCCCAGCAGGACGTGACATCCTGGGCGCCACCCGGCGGAGTCACGAAGATGCCGTCGACGCCCATCGCCTTGCAGTCCCGGGCGGTCTCGACCATTTCGTCGGTGGTCAACGCCCAGGTGCCGGCGATGACCGGGACACGGCCATTGATCTCTTCCATGGCGATTTCGAGCACGCGGCGCTTTTCGCCGCGGGTCAGATAGAAGATCTCGCCGGCCTCGGGGTTGATGCAAAGTCCTCCGCCCTTGGCGACGAACCTTTGATTGTCGAGAAAATGTCGCAAGAACTTCCGATAGGCACGTTCGTCTACCTTCATCTGGGCATCGAACGGCAACAGCACAGCCGCATACAGATGGTCGCCGATGGTCATGGATGCTTTTCCCGGGATTGGAGAGCCATTCGGGCATTATTCCACTATGGACAACTCATTGTCAAATTTTTGGCGGGTTCCAACCAAGCCCGCGGGAGGTCTTCTGCGCGGTGGCAAGCAGATCATCGAGCATGGCATTGGGAAACCGGACCAGGGATTCCGATGGACTGACCAGGGCGACACAGGCGCACAGCCCGCCCTGGAGATCGAGAATAGGCGCTGCGATGGCGCGAAGCCCCGGCACCACGCTGCCGTCGGTGTAGGCGAATCCCTGCTGGCGAACCTCGCGAATGATCCGCTGGACCGCTTGCCGCGCTTCGAGAACGTCGGTTTGACGGGCCATTTCGGCGTCGAGCGCGGCCCGGGTCATTTCTTCCGGCAGGAAGGCCAGAAAAATCCGCCCCGAGGCCGAGGCAAACAGCGGCAGATTGCGGCCCAGTCGAAGATTGGTGAGAATCGGCGAATTTGCCTGCCTGACCCGGATGATGGTCGGACCGTAATCACCCCAGATCGAGACATGGCCGTCGATCCGCAGCCGCTGCGTCAGCCCACGCAGCTCCTGGTCGGCACGCTCGACGAAATCGAACCGGCTCAGCGCCGCGAGGCCCAGCCTGATGGCCAAGGGCCCCAGATCATAAAAGCCCGTGACCGGGTCCTGCCGGACGAAATCCACCCTGGTCAGGCTGGCGAGGTAGCGGTGCGCCGTACTGGCGGACATCCGGGAAGCCGCCGCGACGCTTTTGAGCGGTAACGCCTCCCCGCCTTCGATCAGCGCCAGCAAGAGCCGGGCGGAATGCTCGACCGAACGAACCCCCTTGCGCGGGGCGACGTTTTCTGGATTAGATTTGGACAATGCTTTTCGCATTATGAAATATCCTGGCACCAGGAACCAACCTGGCTGGGGATTCAATACAGGGAGGACGCGGTGTCCGGTACATCCGATTTTGTATCGTCGAAATCAATTCGCGCCTATCGCGGCCCTGGCGCCCGCCGGCGTGCCGTGGCGGCCAAAACGCTGCAGCGGACACCAGCGAAATGGTGACGAGCCCGGTCATCGACTTCCACGGCCACGTCATCCATCCCGACGTCTACGCCAGAACCGTCAACCACAACGTGGTCAGTGGCTTCGGCGCGCGGCCCCTGGAGCAACGCCCCGGTCCGGACAGCGCGCGGTGGGCGATCTTCTCCAAGATGATCCGGGCTGAGATCCAGCTCGCCCAGATGGATGAGCTCGGCATCGCCCGGCGGGTGATTTCCACCAGCACGGTCTCGCAAAGTACCTTCTTTGCCGATCCCGGCGCTGCCGCCGCCATGGACCGGCAGGCCAACGAGGGCATCGCCGACTGGGTGCGGGCGTATCGCGGGCGTTTTATCGGCAGCTTCACGCTGCCGCTTCAGGACATGCCGCGTGCGCTCGCCGAACTGGGGTACGCCGTCAAGAATCTGGGCCTTCGGATTGCCAACCTGCCGGCCGCCCACCACGGACGCTACCTGGGCGATCCGTACTTCCTGCCACTGTGGGAAGCGATCGTGGCCAATGGCGTCGCGGCCCTGGTCCACCCGGACGGCATCAAGGATGCCGATTTCCAGCAGTTCTCGCTGTGGAATGCCATCGGCCAGGGTATCGAAGAGACCCGGGTGATGGCGTCGCTGATCTACGAAGGCATCTTCGAGCGCTTTCCCGACCTGCAGATCGTCATATCGCACGCCGGCGGATACCTGCCGCTGTACATCGCGCGACTGGATCGCAATGCCACCGCCCATCCGGCCAGCATGAAAAATCTTCGGCGCAAACCCAGCGAGTACCTGCGGAATTTCTACTTCGACACCGTCACCTATGACCCGCTCATCGTGCGCATTCTCGCCGAGCGCGTCGGCGCCGACAGGCTGCTGTTCGGCTCTGACTATCCCTTTGGCGACGACGACCCGATGCAGCTCGTGCATCGGTGCGGCTTCGACCAGCCGACCACCGCGGCCGTGGCCGGTGGAAACGCAGAGGCGCTGCTGCAAAGATCAGGCGTCGCATCGAGTTTGGAGTTGCAATCATGAACATCAATGCGGCAGCCGACGTCGTATCCCAACAGCAGATCGTGGCGCGGCTGGAGCGGCTGCCATTGTCGCCCTGGCATATCAAGACCCGGATCGTCGTCGGGGTCGCCACCTTCTTTGACGCCTTCGACGCGTTGTCGATCGCCTACATTCTGCCGGCGATCGTTCCGGCCTGGCACCTTGGACCCGCGGACATCGGCTGGCTGATTTCCGCCGGCTATGTCGGACAGTTGATCGGCGCCATCATGGGCGGATGGCTTGCGGAACGATTCGGGCGGCGCGCCGTCATTCTCGGATCGGTGCTCTGGTTCGCATTGTTCAGCATCGCCTGCGCGCAAGCCTGGAGCTACCAATCGCTGGTCGTTTTGCGAACCTTGCAGGGACTGGGACTGGGAGCCGAAGTACCTGTCGCGGCGACCTACGTCAGCGAGCTTGCCAAGGCCCGCGGCCGCGGACGTTTCGTGCTGATGTTCGAACTGATTTTCCCGATCGGCATCCTGGCGGCGGCGCTGCTCGGCCGCTGGATCGTACCGCACCTGGGCTGGCAATACATGTTCTATGTCGGCGGACTGCCGGCGTTGCTGGCGCTGGCCATGACCCGCCTGGTACCCGAAAGTCCGCGCTGGCTTGCCGAGCGCGGACGGCTTCGCGAAGCCAGCGACACCATGTCCTATATCGAAGCCGCGGTCGAACGCTCGACCGGTGCGGCGTTGCCGCCGATATCCCACGCGCCGCCGACAAACGTACACCAGCAAGCGGGCTGGCGCGACCTGTTCGGTCCACTCTACCTGCGGCGCACGCTGGTGCTGTGGCTGTGCTGGTTCGCGACATACCTTGCCAATTACGGCCTGACCACCTGGCTGCCGACCGTCTATCAGCAGGTTTTCAAGCTCCCGCTGGAGCAGGCGCTCACCTATGGACTGATTTCCTCGGCGCTCGGCATTTTCAGCAGTCTGGCCTGTGCGCTCTACCTCGATCGGGTGGGACGAAGGACATGGTTTGCCGGGGCATTTGCCGGCTCGGCCATCGCGCTGTTCACGCTGTGGTTCATCGGGCCGACCACCGCGGAGCGCGTCCTTGTGTTCTCGACCATCAGCTTCATGTGCGTCAGCACGCTGTCGCTGGCGATGTATCTGTACACGTCGGAACTCTATCCGACACGGGTCCGGGCCATTGGCAGCGGCGCGGCCACCGCATGGCTACGGATCGCCTCCATCGTCGGGCCGGTCATCGTCGGCCATCTCGTCGCCGGCGGCGGGCTCGCAAGTGTGTTCCTGGTGTTTGGGGCCGTGGTGCTGGTGGCCGCCGTCGTTGTCATGCTGTTCGCCACCGAGACCGGCGGACGGGTTCTGGAGGACGTTTCGCCCTGACCTCAAGCCTGTCCGGAAGGGCCGGCGCGGGAGCGCTCGCAAGAGAAGTCGCCATCCGTTCGCCTGCGCGTGAACCGACTCACCCCCGTTGCTGTACTATAGCAAGGCGGACCTCGCCTGTGCGGGACCGTCGGGGGCGATAAGTCATGCTGCTTCAGTCACTGGCCGGGCTGCCGGCGTTCCTGGTGTATTTCTGCACCGGCGTGGTGGCGGTGGTGCTGTATCTGTTCGTCTACATGCGGATCACGCCGCATGACGAATTCAGGCTGATCCGCGACAACGTCCCGGCCGCCGCGATCTCGCTGGGGTTGAGCCTGCTCGGCTTCGTGCTGCCGGTGATGAGCGCCATCATCCATTCCGCCAATGTCTGGGATTGCCTGATCTGGAGCGTGATCGCGCTGATCGTGCAGGTCGGCGTGTTCTTCGCGGTTCGCATTCCGGTGCCGAACCTGTCGGCGCGGATCGCGGCGGGCGAACTTGCGCCTGCGATCTGGCTCGGCCTCGCCTCGCTGGCGGCCGGCTTGCTCAACGCCGCCTCGATGGTCACCTGAACGTGTCCGACGACCCCCTCAAGGAATTCGGACGTCGCAAGCCGGTGCTGGAAGCAACACCGCCGCCCCCGGTGAAACGCTCCCGTCATGTCGCGTTGCTGCTGATGGGCACGGTCGCCGTCGGCGGCGGCGCCTATGCGCTGATGCCTTCGGAGAATTGCGCGCCCACCCCGCCGGGCATGGCGGCGCCCGGACAGGCCGCCGCTTGCCAGCCGCGCAGCTCGTCATGGGGCGGCGGCCATGGCGGTTACTACGGCGGCTTCGTCGGCGCGCACCAGCCTGTTCGGCGGCGATGCCGCAACCACTTCGCCCGGCGGCTCGGCTTCTTCACCTGCCGGCTCGACATCGCAAGCCGGTCACGTCAGCCGCGGCGGCTTCGGCGCGCTGGCCAGCGCCTTCAGCATGCATTTTTCCGTCGGCGGCTAGGGATTCCGGACTCACATATTACGGCAGCTCCGAAAAAATGCGATGAGCGAATGTTCGGCAAAGTGTGGTTATCCGACGCGTTCAGACAAACAAGTCTGCCACAATCATGAAAATTCCGGCCTGTGCGGCGAGCCAGCAGACGGGCCGTACCCCTGGAGGGGCGAAGGCGTAGGCAGGAACATAAAGCAGCCGGGCGATGACGAACAGCCAAGCCCCGATCACCGACAGTGATCCGGCAGCATGAGCTGCATGCACCAGGAACAGCGCGGCGACGAACTGTGGAAATATCTCAAGCAGGTTGCGGTGTGCCCGAACAAACCGCCCGCTGACACCTGTAACCTCGCTCGGTTCGTCACGAGGCCCTGCGACCCAACCGCCCCCCAGCTGACGAAGTGTCAGCACACTGGACAGGGTCAGCTGAAGAACGGCCAGCAACATGGCCGCGGCCAATGCCCACAGATCGCCGGTCATGACTGTCGCAGTCCAGTCCTCAACATCGCGTATCGACCACTGCATTGGACCCGGTCACCGGAAATTCGTCAAGCTCGCATCCAGCCGCGCACCACTGAGTCCGCGGCCCGGTTCGAAAAACCATCATCGCCTGGCATAGCCGTCCCAGGCACGGCGTCGCTTCTGCTCGCCGATGGACCGGGCATCCCGGTATTGCAGAACGGAAATATTTGCTCATCGGCGCACGCTCTGGGATACTGCGCCACCCGCTTGAGCCTGTCATCGGGCTCGCCGAAGGCGAGAGCCGGTGGCGGGTGGTGACGGCCGAGGTACGCATGAAACGTTCGAGCAAGGTCGTCCTGCTGTTCATGGGCACCGCAGCCGCATCCCTGCCGACGAACCTGGCACTGGCGCTTCCGCCCTGCGATCCGCGCCCCGGTGTGTTCATGCCCGGCGACAACGACGCGCGCTGCATGACGCGCGGCGGTTTCGGCGGCTCCGCCCACCGCTTCGCCGGCCATTCCCACGCCGCCTCCCACGGCGGGTGATCGCAACCATGCGCCGGATTGCCTGCGCCGAGCGCGACGACTGGCAGGCCACCGCGGCGGCGAGCGGATTCGATTTTCACAGCGACGACGGCCAGCGTTATTGGGACGAGCGCGCTTATTACGCTTTCACGCTGGATGAAATTGAGCGGCAGATCGAAACGCCGACCGGCGAAATTCACGCCATGTGCCTGGAGCTCGTGGCCCGCGCCGTCAACGACGAGCGCATGCTGCGGCAGCTGAAAATACCCGAGGCGTTCTGGAGCTTCATTGCCGCAAGCTGGCAACGCCGCGAGCCCAGCCTCTACGGCCGCATCGATCTCTGCTTCGACGGCAAAGGTCCGGCAAAACTGCTGGAATATAATGCCGACACCCCGACCTCGCTGTTCGAAGCCGCGGTGTTTCAATGGACCTGGCTCGAGCAGGCGGCGCAGCGGCGGATTGTTCCGAAAGCCGCCGACCAGTTCAATTCGCTGCATGAGCGCCTGATCGAAAGCTGGGAGGCCATTGCCGCCGGTCGCAGTGTTCACCTTGCCGGCGCTATGGAAAGCGCCGAAGACGCCGGCACGCTGGCGTATCTGGCCGACACAGCGCAACAGGCCGGCCTGCACACCACCTTGCTCGACATCGCCGAGATTGGCCTGCGCGACGACGGCAACTTCGTCGATCTCAATGACCAGCCGATCGAACTCGCCTTCAAGCTCTATCCCTGGGAGTGGCTGTTTCGCGAAACTTTCGGCGCCAACCTGAAAGACGCTTCCACGCGCTGGATCGAACCGCCGTGGAAGGCGATCCTGTCGAACAAGGGCATCCTGCCGCTGTTGTGGGCGATGTTCCCGCGCCATCCCAACCTGCTGCCGGCGTTTTTCGACGATGATGCCGACGCGGCCTCGCTCGGCTCGAGCTATGTGCGCAAGCCGCTGTATTCCCGCGAAGGCGCCAATGTCACGCTGGTCTCGGCCGGCAGTGCGCTCGACCGGCACGACGGCCCCTACGGCGCCGAAGGCTTTGTGCGCCAAGCGCTGGCGCCGCTGCCGGAATTCTCCGGGCAGTACCCGGTGCTCGGAAGCTGGACCGTCAACGGCAACCCCTGCGGCCTGTCGATCCGCGAGGACGACACGCCGATCACCGGCAACATGTCGCGGTTCATGCCGCATGCGATCTTGTGATAGACGCGAGCTCGTTTGCCGCGCCGCTCAGATATAGTCCCGCCTTGGCGTGATCTGGAACGACAGAATGCGCCACCGCCCGTCATGGCGGATAAAGGTTTCAAGCACCACGGCCTGCACTACGCGGGTGTCACCGTCCTTGCCGCGGATGTGGTTCTCGAGATCGCCCACCAGCAGAGCGACATCGCCCTGGACCACAACCTCCAGGTTGGCTCGGTGGTGCTCCCGCCTCAGTTCGCCGATCCACCGGATGTAGTCTGTCCGGTTCAACCTGTTCGCAAGCCCGCCGATGTGGACATAATCCTCGTGGAGTATGTCGGCCAATGCGTCCGCATCGGCCGCGTTGGTCGCGGCGACCCGCCGCGCCTCCAGGTCCAGGATCTCCTGCTCGGTCGTGCTCATCGACAACTCCGTTGTGTAGTCCGCCCTATGGCCGAACGTTCGCGCCCGCTCCCAGCGCGCGCTGTTCGGCGATGATGCGATCGAACAGCGCATCCCACGGTCCCGGCGCCGGGCTGGCGCCGCCCAGGCGTTGGCGGAAGGCCGCGCAGGAGGCTGCCACCACGCGGCCGATATCGGTCTCGCAGTGGAAGTCGCCGGCGACGCCCTTGACCTTCGAATTGTCGAACAGCAGCGAATACATCTTGTCGCCCACGATCGGCCCGATCCATTCGGGCTGGTAGCGGATCAGGGTGTCGGTCGCCACGTGGACGATGTCCGTCCTGGCACCGATTCCGCGGCCGATCGCCCGGTAGATCTCGTCCCAGGTGAAGGCGTGGTCGGTGGTGATGTGGAAATCTTCGCCGAGCGCCCGCGTGTTGCCGAACAGGCGCACGAACGGGACGGCAAAGTCCTCACTGCGGGTGATCGGCCACAGCGTGCTGCCGTCGCCGTGCACGACAATCGGCAAGCCGCGCAGCATGCGGGAAGCCGACTGGTCGCCTTCCATGAACACCGCCGGCAGCCGGGTGCGCGTGGTGTGGCTCGGCCGCACGATAGTATAGGAAAGCTCACGCTGGGCGCGCAGCACCTGCTCGCAGGCGATCTTTTTGCGGCTGTATTCCCAGTACGGGTTTTCCAGCGGCACCGCCTCGGTGATGCGGAACTGGCGGACCGGCTTCTGATAGGCCGACGCCGTCGAGATGAAGATGTACTGCGCCGTTCGCCCCCGGAAGGTCAGGAGGTCACGGCGCACTTCCTGCTCGGTATAGGCGATGAACTGGCAGACCACGTCGAAGGAGCGCCGGCCGAGCGCGGCATAGGCTTCGTCGTCATCGAACCGGCCGGTGATGACCTCGACCTCGCGCGCCAGACCGGCAGGCGTCTGGCCGCGGTTGTAGATCGCGACCCGATGCCCGGCCGCCAGCGCCGCTTCGACGCAGCACAGGGAAATCTGGCCGGTTCCTCCGATGAACAGCACGTTCAACATGTGGCTTGCCTACCTGATGGGTGGAATTGAATGGCGATGGCTCGATAGGTGTACGCCACGCAGGCGTTATTCAGTGGCCGTAAAGCGAATTAGCCGATCTCGTCCGCTGGATGTCAAGGAGCGAAAACGGAAGGCGTAATCCGCGCGTACGCGATCTTGCGAGAGCAACAAGCTCTCCACGTCATGGGCTGGCTTCTCATCCCGCTTCGAAATCGAGTCCGATATCGAGAACGCTGACGCTGTGGGTGAGCCAGCCGATCGAGATCAGGTCGACGCCGGTCGCGGCAATCTGCGGCGCGGTCGCGGGCGTGATGCGGCCGGAGGCTTCGGTCACCGCCCGGCCTGCGACCATCGCGACGGCTTCGGCGAGCGTGGCGCTGTCCATATTGTCGAGCAGCACGGCATCGACGCCGTGATCGAGCGCCTCGCGCAGCTGATCGAGCCTATCGACCTCGAGTTCGATCTTGACCAGGTGGCCGACACCGTTTCGTGCCCGCTTCAGCGCCTCCGTCACGCTGCCGGCGATGGCGACATGATTGTCCTTGATGAGCACGGCGTCGTCGAGGCCGAACCGGTGATTGCTGCCGCCGCCGACGCGGACGGCATATTTCTCGATGACGCGCAGGCCGGGCGTGGTCTTGCGCGTGCAGACGATCTTCGCCTTGGTATTCCGGACAGCCGCGACCACGGACGCCGTCGCGGTGGCAATTCCGCTCAGGCGGCACATGAAATTCAACGCGACCCGTTCCGCCGTCAAGATGCCCGCTGCGGGGCCGGTGACCGTGGCGATCACGTCGCCAGGCGCCACAGCCGCACCGTCGCCGCGCTCCACACGGATTTCGATGGCCGGATCGATCAGCTGGAAGGCAAGCCCGGCCAGGTCGAGACCTGCGACAACGCCCGCCTGGCGGGCGACCAGAAGTGTCGTGGCGCGTCGGTCCGCCGGCACGATCGCGGCAGTCGTCAGGTCGCCGGCGCGGCCGAGATCTTCGAGCAAGGCCATGCGCACCAAAGGCTCGATCATGATGCGTGGCAGGGTCGAAGGCGTCATGATGTTCTCCCTGGTCAGGCAACCGGTTCGGCGATGCAATCACGTGCCGTTTGCAGCGCGTCGTCGAGGCGCAGCGTCGATCGCCGCGCCGGATTTGTGGGGCCGGGAAAGTCGGTGCGTCGGTGTGCGCCACGGCTTTCCTGACGGCGCAAGGCAGCGACCACGATCATCAATCCTGCCATCGCGGGGTCGCTCGCGGCATGTTGCGAGTTCGCGAACGGGTAGAGGGCGCCGGCTGCCGCGCGCAGGCCTTCGCCGTCACGCAGCACGCCGGCGTGGCGTGACAGGATCGGACGGACCGGAGCCGGATCGCTTCGGCCGGCGGCTGCATCGGGCAGCAGCCTCGGCTGGCGCGGCCTGATCACGGCGGTTGCGGCAAGATCGGCGGCGACCCAGTTGCCGCACACCGCCGCTTCCAGCAGCGAATTGCTGGCGAGCCGGTTGGCGCCATGCAAGCCGGTGCAGGCGGCTTCGCCACAGGCCCAGAGCCCGTCGATGGAGGTTCGTCCGCTTTGATCGACGGCGATGCCGCCCATGTGGTAGTGCGCGGCGGGCCGGACCGGGATCGGTTGCGTGACCGGATCGATTCCTGCTTCACGACAAAGCGTCGTGATGGTCGGGAAACGCCGCGCAAAGTCCAGACCTCTCACATTGCGCGCGTCGAGAAGGATCCGGTGTCCCGCCGCCATATGCCGCCAGACCGCACGCGCGACGACATCGCGGGGGGCGAGTTCGGCGCCAGGCACGTCGGCCATGAAACGATCGCCGTTTTCGTCGACCAGGATCGCGCCTTCGCCACGCACCGCCTCGCTGATCAGTTTCAGCGGAGAGGATCCCGTGTCCAGCGCCGTCGGATGGAATTGAATGAATTCAAGATCGGCCATGGCCGCGCCGGCGCGTGCCGCAAGCGCGAGGCCCTGGCCGATGGATCCGGCCGGATTGGTGCCGTGCAGGAACAAACCTCCAATGCCGCCAGTCGCGATCACGACACGGCCGGTGGCAAAAAGCACCGCCCCCCGGTTGGTTTCGGCGAGAAGACCGGTCACGGCATTGTCTTCCACCACCAGCCGCCGCGCGGTGGTCGCCTCCATCACCGTGATGGACGGCGTCTCAAGGACCTTGCGGGCCAAAGCCCGGATGATGCCGCGGCCTGTTGCGTCGCCCCCGGCATGGACGATGCGGCGGCGCGAATGCGCGGCCTCGAGGCCGAGGGCGATCCTGCCGCCGGCATCGGAATCGAAAACGACGCCGAGCCGCACCAGTCGTTCGATCGCGGCGGGTGCCGCGGCGAGGACGGCGGCCGCGACGGTTTCGTCGCACAAGCCGTCGCCCGCCATGAGCGTATCCTGAAGATGCAATGAAGCGTCGTCATCCGCGCCGATGCTGGCGGCGACGCCGCCTTGCGCGAGCACGCTCGAGGATTCCAGGCCGAGCGGCGCCCCGGTCAGCAGCAGCACCGGCTGCGGCGCCAGCGCCAGCGCGGTCATCAGGCCGGCGAGGCCGCCGCCGATGATGACGGCAGCGCCGTCGGTATCGCAGGGCGCCATCATCGTACGGCCAGCATTCGCTCGACCGCGAGACGTGCGCGCGCCGCGACGCTTTCGTCGATCACGACCTGGTGCTGCATGGTCTCCAGCGCATGACGGATGTTGCCAAGCGTGATCGTCTTCATGTGCGGGCAAAGATTGCAGGGCCGGATGAATTCGAGCTCCGGGTACTGGATGGCGACGTTGTCGCTCATCGAGCATTCCGTCAGCAGCACGACCCGCGGCGGCCGCCTGGTGGCGACGTAGGAAGACATGGCGGCGGTCGAGCCGGCGAAATCAGCCTCCGCCAGCACGTCCGGCGGGCATTCCGGGTGCGCCAGCACGACCACACCGGGATGGTTCTCGCGCAACTGCCGGACCTCTTCGGCGCTGAAGCGCTCATGCACCTCGCAATGGCCGGTCCAGGCAATCACCTTGACCGTGGTCTCGGCGGCGACGTTCCTGGCCAGATATTCGTCCGGCAGCATGATCACGCGCTCAACGCCGAGCGATTCGATGACCGCCCTGGCGTTGCCCGAGGTGCAGCAGATATCGGACTCGGCTTTCACCGCCGCCGAGGTGTTCACATAGGTCACGATCGGAACGCCGGGATATTTCTGCCGCAGCAGCCGCACGTCCTCGCGGCGTGATCGAGTCGGCCAGCGAGCAGCCGGCACCGCGATCGGGAATCAGCACGGTCTTTGACGGATTCAGCAATTTGGCCGTCTCGGCCATGAAGTGAACGCCGGCCAGAACAATGACATCGGCCTCGACGCGCATCGCTTCGCGGGCCAATGCAAGGCTGTCGCCGACGATGTCCGCCACGCCGTGGAAGATCTCCGGCGTCTGATAATTGTGGGCGAGGATGACCGCGTTGCGGCGCTTCTTCAGGGCGATGATCGCGTCGATGTCCTGTGCCAGCATCGGCCATTCGATCGCGGGGATGGCGTGCCGCACTTTGGCGTAGAGATGTTCCGAAGGCCGTGATTCCAATGTCGACAGCATGGCTTATACTCCCGTTGAGCATATATTATGCTGGAGTTGAGTATAAGTCTTGTCAAGCCCCCGAAATCGGAAGTTTGGTTCCGGCGATGGCGCGTTCCGCGAATACGGCGCCGCGGAAACGGAACAGTTTGGCCGGACGCCCGCCGGTGTCCTGGCTGGTTTCGCCAGTCTCCTCAATCAGTTCCTGCTGCTCGATGAGGCGGCGGAAGTTCGGCTTGTGCACCCCTCGCCCCGCCAGCGCCTCAACACAGCGTTGCAATTGCAGTAGCGTGAATGTGTCCGGCATCAATTCGAACACCACGGGGTGGTATTTGATCTTGGCCCTGAGCCGGGCAATGCCGGTGGCCAGAATCCGGCGATGATCGAGGATCATGGGTTTGCCGGGCGGGTCCGGCAAAACCGCGTTCGGCCGACATGGAGGCCGGGGAATTTCCGCGCACAGCCTCCGGAATCAGTCCCGCCTCGTACAATAGTTCGTAGCGCTGCAGAACCAGTTCCTCGTTCCAGCCGTGTTCGTCGAAACCGAACAGCGTCGCGGCGCGCTGCCGGCGAATGCGCTGCGACGCCCGATCGGATGCCGCCGAAGCCCAGGCCCTGAGCCCCGGCTGCAGTTTTTTCTCGATCAGCGGCGGCGGGCCGGCGCGATGATCCTCCCAGGGGAAATAATCATACCACCCGCGCCAGCTTGCCTCGTGTTCGCCGAACGCCGCCTGCTCCCGCGTCAGGCCGAGATAGCTGATCGAGATGACGTGCTGCGCGGTGGTGCCGGCGCGGTCACGATCGGCGAAGGTGTAGAGCTGTTCGACATAACCGAGCGGCAGCCGGGTTTGCCGCTCGACCCAGGCGCGCAGCCCCGATTGCAGCGAACGATGGGCCCCTTCGAACGGCCCGGAAGGAAGCGCGCGCTGGTCCTGGATCGTCAGGACACGAGGCTCGCCCGAGGTAACGGCCACCAGCACCGCAACAAGATCAGCCGCAATTCCCTGCGGTGAGGAACGCGCTGGCGCTTCTGCCTTTGACCTGGTGCTGTCAAGCGGGTCCATGATCTGGTCTGCTCAGGTGTGCATGGCGGCAAGTGTGAAAGGTTGCATCGCGAATTGCTTCGATGTTCCTACCTTGAAGCCGCAATGCGATGAGCGCAAGAGCAGGCCGTAGGGCGGATTAATCAGCCGCCCCCATCCGCTGCAGATCAACAAGCGAAGCCGCGAGGCGTAATCCGCCAAGGTCATCGCGATGCGCCTATGACGGACTTGCGGACCGCGCTGCAGAGATGGCGGATTACGCTTCGCCCATCCACCCTACGGCTTACCGCTACGATCTCTGCTCGGCTTTAAAGACGTGGATGCCCAGGACGAGCCGGGGCACGACGAACGTTAGTTTTGCGCAATCGGAACTCAACGCGAGGCCGCGGCAACCTGCTTCAATCCCGCGGCCATGCCGCCCGGCACGATCGAGGGCGCGGCGCGCGCGACGTTGGGACGGTAGAGGCCGCGCTTGTCGGGGTGCGGCTTGAAGGCGTCGGTCAGGCCGACCACGGTTTCGGCGGCGCCGAGCGCCAGGAAACCGTCGGCTTCCATCTGCTTTGCCAGCCGCTTGAACACGTTGATCTTGGTGTCCTGGTCGAAATAGATCAGGACGTTGCGGCAGAAGATGACGTCGAAGGTGCCGAGATGGGCGAAATCCTGCAGCAGGTTGAGCTGCCTGAATTGCGTCATCGCCAGAATGTCGGGGTTGAGCTGCCACATCTCGCCGACCTGCCTGAAGTACTTGACCAGGAGCTGGATCGGCAGTCCGCGCTGCACCTCGAACTGGCTGTACATGCCGGCGCGGCATTTATCCAGCACGCCCTGGGCGATATCGGTGGCGACGATCTCGATCCGCCAGCCGTTGAGTTGCGCGCCCATTTCCTTCAGGCACATGGCGATCGAATACGGCTCCTGCCCGGTCGAGGCGGCCGCGCACCAGATCCGCAAGGACCGGCGGCCGGCTCGGGCCTGCAGCAGTTCCGGTATGACGGTGTCGCGCAGATGATCGAACGGCAGCTTGTCGCGGAAGAAGAAGGTCTCGTTGGTGGTCATCGCCTCGACCACTTCGAGCATCAGCGCGTCGTTGCCGCCCTTCAGTTTGCCGACCAGTTCGTCGATGCCGCCGAGGCCGGCCTTGCGCGCCAGCGGCAACAGCCGGCTCTCGACCAGATACTGCTTGTCGCTGGACAGGTCGAGACCGGAACGGTCCTTCAGGAACTTGCGCAGGAACTCATAATCAGACGGCGTCACGAGCGATCCCCCGAGAACAATCGGACCAGCTTCGGTGCGATCTGGTTGAGCGGCAAAATGGCTGCGCATATCCCGGCATGCGCCGCCGCACCAGGCATGCCCCATACCACGCTACTGGCTTCGTCCTGCGCGATGACGTTGCCGCCGGCGGCGACGATTTCCTTGCCGCCGCGCATGCCGTCCGATCCCATGCCGGTCAGCACCACCGCGAGGATGCCGCTTTGCCAGACCTCGATGGCGGAGGTGAACAAGGGGTCGACCGCGGGCTTGCAGAAATTGACCGCCGGCCCGTCGTCGAGCGCGATGGTCGGGTTGCCGCCCTGCTTGACCACGCGCATGTGGCTGCCGCCGGGCGCGAGGTAGATCTGGCCGGCCTTGACCGGCTCGCCATGAACGCCCTCGCGGGCGGGGCGATGGCTCGAGCGCGCGAGATGCTCGGCGAGAATCGTGGTGAAGGTCGGCGGCATATGCTGGGTGATCAGCACCGGGAAGCGGTCGATCACCGCGCCGATTTCGCCGACCAGCGACATCAGGGCCTGCGGGCCCCCGGTCGACGAGCCGATCAGGAGGACCCGCGGCGCCGCGGTGCTGAAGGCGCGCTTGACCACTTGCACCGGGGCGGCAAGAGACCCGACATGGGTCGCGGCGGGTCGTGGGGCCGGCTCACGGTGGAGAACTGGCGCCAGCGGTGGACTTGCCGGGTGGGCGGTGGCCCGGCGGCGAACCTTGGCGCCGAGATGGCGGATCTTCTGCAGCAGGTCGTGCCGGAACGTCTCGGCAGCGGCAGCCTCGCGCGTGCTTTCCGGTTTCGGGATGTAGTCCGCGGCGCCGAGCGACAGCGCCTTGAAGCTGATCTCGGCGTTGCGCCGGGTCAGCGTCGACGCCATGATGATGATGAGATTGGGCCGCTTGGCCAGCAGCTTGGGCAGCGCGGAGATGCCGTCGAGGTCCGGCATCTCGATATCGAGCACGGCAATGTCGGGGGTGAGGCGCTCGACCTGGTTGACCGCGTCGAGACCGGTGCGCAGCGACCCCGCCACCACCATATCCGGCTCGGCCTCGATCCAGCGCGCGATCATGCCGCGAATGACGACGGAATTGTCGACCACCATCACCCGCAGCGGTTCATGCCGGCTCGAATTGTGGGGGGCATGACTTGCCACATCAATACTCATTACTCAAAAAACCCCACGCAACAACAAAACATCAACGACAATACGACCTTAAGGGTTCGACCGCCGAACCCCGCAGCCGGGCTAGATCAAACCGACTTCGTGGAATTTGGCCGTGACGATCTCCTTGTCGAACGGCTTCATGATGTACTCGTTGGCGCCGGCGTGCAGGGCACGGGCGATGTGGGCGACATCGTTTTCGGTGGTGCAGAACACCACCTTGGGCAGGTCGCCGCCCGGCATCCGGCGCAGGTTGCGCAGGAATTCGTAGCCGTCCATCACCGGCATGTTCCAGTCGAGCAGGACGGCGTCGGGCAGCCCATGCTTGCAGGCTTCGAGCGCCTTCTCGCCGTCTTCGGCCTCGATGATCTGGAAATCCAGCCCTTCCAGGATGCGCCTCGCGACTTTTCGGATGACGCTCGAGTCATCGACAACCAGACATGTCTTCATGTTAGCCTCTGCTTCTTTTACAGATCCGAGCCGGCTGTTTCCGTCATCGGAGCGTCCAGGTATTCGGCGTTATGCCGCCATCTTGTCGGTTGCGATTTCGAGGATGCGATCGACGTCGAGCACGACCATGAGCTGGCCCTCGAGGCGGTGAACGCCGTCGGCCATCTTGGCCATGCGCGGATCGAGGTTGACCGGATTGACCTCGCGGCCGTCGTCGGCGAGCTTCAGCACCTCGCCGATCGAATTGATCAAGAGGCCATAGGACTCGCCGCGCAGTTCGACACCGACCGCCATCGGCGGCTTGCCGTCTTCGTTCTTCGGCAGCCCGAGCCGGGCCCGCATGTCGATGGCGGTGACGATGCGGCCGCGCAGGTTGAGCACGCCGGCGACGTCGCTCGACGCCAGCGGCACCCGGGTCAGCCGCTCCGGCATGAACACGTCCTGCACCCGCGAGATCGGCATGCCGAACAATTGTCCGCCGATCATGGTGGTAACGTATTCGGTGACCGCGCCCTCGGCGCTGACAACCTTGGCCGCGGGGGTGGAGGGGGAATTGCTGTTCATGGTCATCTGCCTCATGCCGTTCGGCTGAACATGGTTCATGCCGCCTTGTTCAGTTCGGTGGTCTGTTCCTTCAGCGCCGCGATCAGCCCGGGCCGGTCGAACTTGGCGACATAGTCGTGGAACCCGGCCTGCCGGCCGCGCTCGATCGCCGCCGGCGAGATCATCGAGGACAGCGCGATGATCGGCGTTCCGGCCAGCTTATGGTCGGCCTTGATGGTTTCGGCGAACTCGAAGCCGTTCATGTCCGGCATTTCGATGTCGGTCAGGATCACGTCGAACTCCTGGCCCGAGCGCAGCACGCCGAGGCCTTCCTGGGCGTCGCAGGCCAGCCGCACCTTGTAGCCCGCCGCCTTGAGCACCGGCGCCAGCATGTTGCGGAAGAACGCCGAGTTGTCGACCAGAAGGATCGACTGCGCCGAGGCCGAGGCCTGCATTTCCTTGCGGTTGAACCAGTCGGTGAACGCCATCGGCAGGAAATGGCCGACGTCGATCACTTCGGTGGCCAGCCCCTTGATCACCGCCGAGCCCAGCACCCCGTCGCGGCTCGACGCCACTTCGATGTGCAGCCGCTCCTCGACGATGTCGATGATCTCGTCGACCACGAGGCCCATGGCGCGGCTGTCGTCGGCGAACACCAGGATCGGCTGGGTGCCCTGGGTGTGGACGTTGACGCCTTCCATCAAGACCAGCGGCATCAGCTGCTCGCGGTACTGCACCATGTAGCGGCCGTTCGACAGTTCGATCTTGTCGGCGGCGATCTCTTCCAGCCGCGTCACCAGCGCCAGCGGCACCGCCTTGGGCTCCACCGTGCCGGCGCGGAACACCAGGAGCGAGGTCAGCTGCTCGCCCGAGCTCGCCCGCGTCGCCGCACTTTCGCTGGCGAGTTCGTGCTGCGCGGTGCCGGCGGTGCCGAGCCCCTGCGCGATCCCGTTCGGATCGATGATCATGATCACCGCACCATCGCCCAGGATGGTGTTGCCCGAGAACATGCCGATATGCCGCAGCTTGGTCGACATCGGCTTGACCACGATTTCCTCGGTGTGGAACACGCCGTCGACCACGATGCCGAAGGTCTGGTTGCCCACCTGGGTGACCACGATGAAGCCGTTCTCCGGATCGGCCGACGAGCCGTCGTCGATCTTCAAGAGCTTCTTCAGGTGCATCAGCGGCAGCAGCTTGTTGCGCAGCCGCAGCACCGGGGTGTCCTTGATGCGCTCGATGCGGTGCTCGGAATTGGCCCGCGCCCGCACCAGTTCGACTACCGCCAGCTGCGGAATGGCGAAGCGGTCGCCGGCGGCTTCGACGATCAGCGCCGAGACGATCGCCAGGGTCAGCGGGATCTTGATGGTGACGCTCGATCCCTCGCCCGACACCGACTTGATGTCGATGGTGCCGCCGATCTGGTCGATGTTGGTGCGCACCACGTCCATGCCGACGCCGCGGCCGGAAACAGACGTAACTGCAGCGGCGGTGGAGAAGCCGGGCGCGAAGATGAACTTGTGGATCTGCGCTTCCGTCATCTTCTCCAGATCAGCCTCGCTGACGAGGCCGTTCTGGACCGCCTTGGCCTTGATCCGCTCGGTGTTGAGCCCGCGGCCGTTGTCGGCGATGCAGATCACGATGTGACCGCCTTCATGATAGGCCGACAGTCGGATGGTGCCGAGTTCCGGCTTGCCGGACTTGAGCCGGTCCGCCGGGGTTTCCAGGCCGTGGTCGGCCGAGTTGCGCACCATGTGGGTCAACGGATCCTTGATCAGGTCCAGCACCTGCCGGTCGAGTTCGGTGTCGGCGCCGTGCATCTCCAGTTCGATCTGCTTGCCGAGTTCGCTCGCCAGATCGCGCACGATGCGCGGCAGCTTCTGCCAGGCGTTGCCGATCGGCTGCATCCGCGTCTTCATGACGCCGTCCTGCAGCTCGGCGGTGACGGTGGAAAGCCGCTGCAGCGGCACCTTGAACTCGGTGTCCTCGTGGCGGCGGCTGATTTCCAGCAGCTGGTTGCGGGTCAAGACCAGTTCCGACACCATGGTCATCAGGTGTTCGAGGGTGTCGACATTGACCCGGATCGACTGGTTGGCGACCTTGTCGCCCTCCGCCATCACATCGACTTCCACCACCGGCTTCTTCGGCTTCGGCTTGGCAGCGGCCTTGGTTTCCTTGGCTTCGGCAGGCTTGGCTTCCGCAGGCTGGGCGGCCGCCTTCGGCGGCTCGGCTGCGGCCGGCGCGGCGGGCGCCACGCTGGGGGCTGCGACCTCGATCGCGGTCTCGCGGAACGCCCGCTCCAGTTCGTCCAGCGATACTTCGCCGGGCCGCAACGCACGCTCGAGGATCTGGGGCACTAACGTCTCCTTTGCTGCAGCTTCCGGCATTGGCTCAGCCGGGGCTGACGCCACCGGCTCGGCCGGCGCCGCACCCGAGTTGTCCGACATCGGCGAAGCCGCCGGGTCGTTCATTGCGGCCATGCCGCGCTCCACCATCTGTTCAAGTTCGCCGATCAGGTCCTGGTCTTCCCCCTCGGGCTCGGATTCCGTCGCCTCGAGCTTGCCCAGGATGTCCTTGATCCGGTCGATCGTGGTCAGGATCAGCGTCACCGCCTCTCCCGTCACCGGCATGCCGTCGCGGAATTTGCCCATCAGCGTCTCGGCGGCATGCGCCAGCGCTTCCAGCCGCGGCAGCCCGAGGAAACCGCAGGTTCCCTTGATGGTGTGGACCAGGCGGAAAATATTATCCAGAATCTTGGCGTTGTTCGGATCCTGCTCGAACCGGACCAGCTGGTTGTCAACCGTGTCCAGGCTCTCGTTCGTCTCCGTCAAAAATTCCCGCAGTAAGTCATCCATGAAACAGGCCTTCGACCGCACCGGCGCGCGACCTCGCCACGCCTTTCACAGTCTTGGCAGCTTCTATGCAAAGCGTTTAAGTTTGGTTGAGCATTTGAAAAAGAACGCCCTCAACAAAGAGATAAGGCGCGTCAGATCGGCATTTCAGCCGTTTTGGAAACCATTGGTTAACCACGTTTGGGTCTGCCTGCGAGGGCCGGTAATCGCATAGGGACGAGGGCTTCAGCTCGCCCCGCAGCGGTCGAGCAATTGCTCGACCGTGGGGGCGAGGTAAGGAAGCGTAGCCTCGCCTCAGCTCGCGGTCACCACCACGGCCTCGCCTTCGGCGGCGAGCGTTACCGTCAATCCGCAGCTCTGCGCCAACAGACGGGTGTAATAAGGCTGCACCGCATGGGCATCGATCGATCCGGTGTGGCCCGAACTGAGCAAATCCGCGATGTTCTGCGGCACGCGGGCGTTCAGCCCGGCCGCCGAGACGCGGTAGCCGGCGGCTTCGCCTTCGCCTAATGGGTCGACCGTCAGCACGCCGCCGCGCGGAATGGTCTGCTGTGCGATCACCAGCATGTTGAGCAGGAGTTTTACGCGGTTTTTCGCCAGCAAGAGCCGCTGCAGATTCCAGGTGATCTTGGTCTTGGCGTCCTCGAGGTGGCCACGGGCCATGTTCTCGGCGTCGCCGAGATCGATCTGCGCCCCGGCGGAGCCGGCGGCGCCGAACGCCAGTCGGCAGAACTGCAGACGCGCCGACGCGGTCTTGGCGCTCTTGCGGATCAGATCCAGTGCGAATTCGCGATCCTCGGGTTTCGGATTGTCGTCCAGAACCTCGAGCCCGTTGACGATGGCGCCCACCGGACTGATGAGATCGTGGCAAACCCGCGAACAGAGCAGTGCGGCGAGTTCAAGGATGTCGGGAGCGGGACCGGGTGACGATGTGCCAGACATGACAGGTCTTTCTGGGAACTTTTGCCGGAATGCCGCACAGTGCGGCTGCGGCGAATCAAGCTTGCTTTCTGGTTTGATACACTGCGGCCGCCCCTGCTGCCACCGCAACGGCAGTTGATCCCAAACAACAGGCGCGGGAAACCGACATGTCCGCCGTCCATGAGCCCGCACCGCCGATCGATCGCGCCGCCGCCGTGGCGCTGATGCCGGCCCTGACCGCGCTGGTCGCCCGGGCCGGCGCTGCCATCGGTGCGGTCGACCGGACCGGCATGGCCATCGACGGCAAGGCCGACGGATCGCCGGTTACGGAAGCGGATCTCGCCTCCGATCGCGTCATTGCCGCGGGCCTTGCCGATCTGATCCCACAGGTCCCTGCGCTGTCCGAGGAGCGGCTGCATTTGGCCCGCCCGCCCTACCGGGGCAGCTTCTTCCTGATCGATCCGCTTGGACGGCACCAAGGAATTCGTCGCCGGCCGGGCGGAATTCACCGTCAATCTGGCGCTGGTGAGCGATGGCGTGCCGCTGCTCGGCATCGTCGGCGCGCCGGCGCTCGGGCTGATCTGGCGCGGCCTCGTCGGGATCGGGGCCGAGCGCGTGAGCGTCAACAGCGACGGCTCGCCGGGCGCAGCCGAGCCGATCCGCACCCGGCCTCTCCCGGCGCCGGGGCAGCCGTGGACCGTCGCCGTCAGCCGTTCCCACGGCGATCCGCGCACCGAAGCGTTCATCGCCGGCCGGCCCGGCGCGGTGCGGCTGGTGCTCGGTTCAGCGGTGAAATTCTGTCGCCTCGCCGAAGGCCGTGCCGACATCTATCCGCGACTGGCGCCGACCTGCGAATGGGATGTCGCCGCCGGCCACGCGGTGGTGGTCGCGGCCGGCGGCAGGGTGACAGATAGCGCCGGGAATCCGCTGCGCTTCGGCGGTATCCATGACGGTTTTGGCGTGCCGGAATTCATCGCCTGGGGTGATCGGTAGCGGAACGATTGACGGAATGGCTGCTTCTATCAGCGGGTAACTGATGGAGGAATCGCCGTGAAAAAAGTTCTTGCAGTCGTGGTCGTGTTGGCGGGGTGTACCGGCCTCCTGATACAGCCCGCTCTGGCCAGGCATCGTCATCACTACCATTGGGGCCACGGCAGCGCCGCCATGGGCGGCAACAACGCCAACTCCGCCGGCGGATCGAACTCGGCGGTGAACATCAAGGGCGGCAACAGCGGCTTCGGCAGGTAGGTCGAGCCAACGCCGCCGCGCGAAGCGCCGCCCCACCTTCCTCCTACTCCGCCAGCGTTTCCTGGATCTGCGGCCAGCGCCGGACCGCTTCGGGCAGGAACTTCGCGGGCTGGGCGGCGAAGGCGTTACGGCTTTCCTCGCGGCCGAACAGGTAGAGCCGGTTTTCGAAGATCAGCCAGACCTGCGGGTTGCCGGCAAACGCCACCCCCCGCGCCACGTCGACTGGATCGTAGCCGCCGAATTGCGGGCTGTAGATGTCGGGGTCGGCGCGGAAATAGGCGCGGTTGTCGGCATTGCGAAACCGCCAGATGACCCCGGCCTCGGCCAGCTCGAAATCCGGCTCGCCCATCACTGCCTTGGCGTCGGTAAAATAGGCCACCGGGTCGATGCCGCCGATGGCGAGACCGGTGTATCGGTTCGCCACCACCCGCTCGGTGGTCGCCGCCCGGGCTTCCGCTCCGGCCGAAAGGATCAGGTTCAAAACCAGGCCGATCAAGGCTATTCTGCGGCACCAGCCTTTTGTTTCCTGCCGTTGTGCCGTCATAGTTGGTGCCGATAACATTCTGGTCGGGGGACAATGGGCGCAAGCTTACAACCGTGCCGGTCAGCATTCGGTTAAAGCCGCGGCCATGATTTCGATACCCAGGGGACTTCCATGATCTTCGCCTTGCGCCTTGCAGCGGCCGCGCTCGCTGCGATGACGTTTTGGATGGTGCCGGCCACTGCCCAGCAGATCCCGCAATACCAATCGCCCCCGCCACCGTCCTACCAATCGCCGCAACCGCAATACCAGCCGGCGCCGCAAAACCCGGCGCCGCCGCAACCGCAATATCAACAGCAACAGCAACCGCAGCAGCAACCGCAGTACCAGGCCCAGCAGCCGCAATATCAGCCGCAACCGCCGCAGCAGCCGGCTCCGCCGCCGACACAGCAGCAGGCCGGCCCCAGCACCTACGGCCCGGATGAGCTGCTCGGCGCCGGACACCGGTTTTTCGGCAACGTGTCGCGCGGGCTCGCCTCGGTGATCGAACGCGCGGTCAGCCAGTGGGGCCTGCCCAACGGCTATATTCTCGGCGAGGAAGGCAGCGGCGCCTTCGTCGCCGGGCTGCGCTACGGCGAAGGCACGCTCTATACCAAGAACGCCGGCGACCTGCGGGTCTACTGGCAGGGACCCTCGGTCGGCTTCGACTGGGGCGGCGACGGCGCCCGCACCATGACCCTGGTCTACAACCTGCCCGCCACCAACGCGATCTACCAGCGCTTCGCCGGCATCGACGGCTCGGCCTACGTCATCGGCGGCTTCGGCATGACCGCGCTGACCTCGAACAACATCGTGCTGGTTCCGATCCGCTCCGGCCTGGGCTTAAGGCTCGGCGCCAACATCGGCTACCTCAAATACACCCAGCGCGCGACCTGGAACCCGTTCTGATCCTGCCTTGCGGCACCGGCTCTGCCGGCTTTCCCGCCGTCTGGTTACGGATTCATGTTAACGCGTTGTCGCGCTAGCCTTTTCCCCTGCTCTCATGGCATTGTACCGAGGCTCATTTCTCGGATTCAGGGGTATTCTTCATGGTCGAGCCGATCATGTATCTGGCGATCGGTTTTCTGGTCTCGATGCTGTTTGGACTGATGATCGTGCCGCTGGTGCATAACCGCGCGGTGCGGCTGACGACCCGGCGTCTGGAGGCCGCCACCCCGCTGTCGATGGCCGAAATCCAGGCCGACAAGGACCAGCTGCGGGCCGAATTCGCCATGTCGGCGCGGCGGCTGGAGATGAGCGTCGACCAGCTCAAGAACAAGACCACGAGCCAGCTCGCCGAACTCGGCAAGAAGACCGACGCCATCAACCGCATGAAGCTCGAGCTTGGCGAGAAGAACGCCACGATCTTTTCGCTCGAGGCGCGCGAGAAGGCGATGAAGGACCAGTTGCGCGCCACCGAGGAAGAATTCGCCACCAAGACCCAGGCGCTGCGCAGCGCCGAAACCGCCTTGAGCGACAAGCAGTCCGAACTCGCCAAACTGAACAACGAACTGTCCGACCGCACGCTGAAAGCGGACAGCCGCCAGGTCGAACTGATCGCGGTGCGCGCCCAGATCGATGCGCTGCAGAACCGCGTCACCGACGCCGAGGGCGAATTCGCCGCCACCCAAAAGCGGCTGGAACAGCAGCGCTCCGATTCCAGCGCCGCTACCCGCGAACTCGAGGAAGCCCGCGCGCGGGTCGAGAATCTCAGCCAGCGCGTCAACGATCTCGACCGCCAGCTCATCGTCCAGGTCAAGGAAGCCGAGATGCTCGGCAACCGCGTCACCGATCTCGAGAGCCGGCTCGCCACCCAGGGCAAGCTGCTGGCCGAGCGCGACTACGAGAACAACCAGTTGCGGCAGGCCAGCGAGGCCGCCGAGCGGACGATGCGCGACTTGCGCGCCGAACTCGCGGGCGCCAGCGGTGGCAATTCCGGCCTGATCGAAAAGCTGCGCGCGGATAAGACCGCGGCCGAGGAAGCCCTCGTCGTCGCCCGCGACGAACGCGCCAAGGCACAGCGCGAACTCGCCGCCATCCAGCAGCAGGCCGAGAGCACCTGGGCCACCGAGCGGATGGAAAACGCCCTGCTGCGCGAGCGCATCAACGACATCGCCGCCGAAGTCGCCAAGCTCGCGATCACGCTGGAAGGCCCGAATTCCGCCATCGAGACCATGCTGGGCAGCGAGCCCGCTACCCCGAACCTGATCCCCCGCCCGGTCAACGGTACCCTCGCCGCCGCCAACGACATCCCCGCGGAAGCGGCCCGCGGCACCCTCGCCGAACGCATCCGGGCGCTGCAATCCCATGCCTCCCGCGCGAGGCAGCCGGGCTGAGGCCGGGGGCGGTTTCGGCCGCCCTTTTGCTTGACACCCGCGCCCGCTAAACCGTAAATCGCGGCTCCAAACGGGGTGCATCGCGGCGCCAAGGCCGTCTCCGACAATGCACAGAGTCCCGGGCGCATAGCTCAGCGGGAGAGCGTTCCCTTCACACGGGAGAGGTCCAAGGTTCGATCCCTTGTGCGCCCACCAGCCTTCGCTCGCTTCGCGAGCTACGGCTCGGCAAGCCAGCTCCATCTATCGTAGCGAAGTGAGCGAAGGCTGCCGTGCCGAAGCCGCAGGCGAAGGCGGGCACGCAAGACCGAAGGGCGACGCGTGTCCGGCGTAGCTTGAGCGAAGCGAAAGCGAAGACTGACGAGACGCCGCGCTGATGATTCACTTCCTCCGCTCCCGACCATTGTTGTTGCGAGTAGCCATCGTTGCCGTCGCGGCAACCGGCATTGGCATCGCGGTATTGTTCGGCCTCGAGTGGTACGCCCTCGAACAATTTGCCGGTTGCCGCAACGTGGTCCTTGGTTCGACCAAATCACCGGACGGCACCAAGGCGGTTTTTGTCTTCCGGCAGCAGTGCGACGCCACAGTGCCGGATTCGACATGGGCGAGCGTGGCGGCAACCGACCGGCCGTTTTTACCCGACCGCGAGCGCGCGTTCCTGGGGACGACACGGGGGATCGAGGTGCTGCCCCATTGGCGCGGCAATGATGTTGTCGAGATCAACTTGATTCCCGGCGGGCAACGCCTCGTCAAGCACGACGAGCAGGCGGGCAATATTCGGATCGATTACAAGTAATCGTCCCGTCAAAGCTCCAAGGATCAACGGACCACCGTCACCACAATTCTGGGGATCACCATCCCCCCCACAATTCTGGCGTTGGTCGACTATGTCGCCAAGTGAGGCAATCTAACTTCAATACGCGGACGTCCCGCTGCCGTACTGGCCGGTGTTGGAGTTGTAACTGGGGCCTGTTCCGTAGTTGTAATATTGCCTGGGTGGCTTGGGCGCGCGGTACGGCGCCACGTAGGACTTGTGGCTTTGGGTATATCCTGGGCTGTAGTGATCGCTCGGGTATGAGCCTGTTCCATAGCCGTAATATTGGGCGTTGGCCGCAGTCGCAGCCAGAGCCAACAAGGCAGCGGCCAAAAATGCTGACTTCATCGTCATTCCCTCCGCGGCCCGCCATTGAGCCATTCGGATCAGATCAACCTCTCCGCGTTAAGTAAACAATCCGGCCGCCAAACGATTTGGAGGCGCCCCCAGTGCGACATTTCGTCGAGCCATCGGACATGAAGAATGGCGGCTCAAATAACATTTGAGCCCCCGCGCTTGCACGCTGCGGATTGTTGCGCCGGAGCACAGCGCGGAATAGAGTTCTTGATCAACCTTGCAAACAGGATTTGGAGTCATTGCTTGATACATAAATTATGTGGTGTGACCTTTATCGCTTTCATCGCCTCGACCTTCACCGCCGTGGCGGCGCCGCAAAGCTTCTACGGCAAGACATTGCGCGTCAGCTGGACAGAAACACGCAGCCAGCGTTCGGCGGGCGAGACAGCTTTCAAGCCAGTGTCGCTGCCCTTCACCTATTCGGTCTATGTCAGCAGCAAGGGCGAGCTGTTCAAGCGGATGACGTCGATCTCGTCGACGCGACGCGCGAGCGGCCAGAAGGACCGTGTCGGGACGGCAGGAAGCGATTCCGAAGGCGCGGGCCAGGTTTCGTTCCAGGGCAACACGCTGGTCTCGACCATGAACAACCGCGGCCTCGGCCGCAGAATCCGCATTACCTTCGACGGCGGCTCGTCCTGCAGCGCGGAGGTCATCAGCGGCAAATCCGGAGCAGGCGTGACATCCGCTCGCAGCATCGCGACGGGCGGCATCGTCGAGTTCGAGTCGGTGTCGGCTGGCGCGGCGTCGTGTGCGGTGCAGGAAGGCAACGCGTTCGCGAACTAGCCAGCGCAGGACGGATGAGCCGGCCCAATCCGCTGCAGCTCAACGAATGAAGGCACAAGGCGCAATCCGCCATGGTGACGGCCGATTCCAAATCGGGCCGCCCTATTTCTTCGGTGACCAGCCGTAGGCCTTGACGCAGGCACCGCCCATCAGCATGGCCCGCTCGGTGTCGCTGAGAAGGCTGGTCTTCAGGAACGGCACTACGGCCTGCTCGTAGTTGACGACCGCAAAGGCGCGGGTCCAGTCGGTGCCCCACAGGCAGCGGTCGAAACCCCAGGCATCGAACACGCGCTTGAGCGGGTCCCAGATATCCGGGAAAGGATACGGCTCAAGCGACAGCGTGCAGGCGCCGCTGACCTTGATCACGGCATTGGGGCGCCTGGCGAGTTCAAGCACTTTCGGAAGTTCGGCCCAGGGTTGCGGCGGCGCCGGCGGCACGCGCGGTTGCAGGATGCCGAGATGGTCGAGGATGAACCGCGTGTCGGGATGGCGGTCGATCAAGGCGGTGCCGGCCTCGAGATTGTCCCAGCACAGGATGTTGACCGGAAAGTCGTGGCGGACGGCGGCGCGCGCGATCCGGTCGAGGCCGGGATGATCCGGCGCGCGCCCGGCCTCCCTGGTCAGCATGATGCGGATGCCGACCGTGCCCGGCGTCTGCTTCCAGTCGGCGACGACATCGGCCACCGCGGGATCGTCCGGGTCGACCGGCTTGACGATGCCGAACCGGCCCGGATGGGCCCGCTGCACTTCCACGGCATAGCTCGCATCAAAGCGGTACATCGAAAAGGCGGAGATGAAGATCGCGCCGTCGACGCCGACCTTGTCCATCGCCGCCACCATCTCGTCGCCGGTGACATGAGCGGGCCAGTTCGGCACGGTGTGCCAGGGCCGCTTCGGGCTGTTGGCCTCATAGGCATGAACCTGGGAATCGACAATCGTCATCGGGCAGCTCCTTGGTGCCATGCGACTTTGGACGTTGCGGCAGGCCCGTGTCCAGAGGGCGAAGACGCCGGATCAAGTTGACGGCACCGTCATTCGCCCGGATTTCATCGCCGCGCCGCATCCAGGTTAGATCTGCGGCAGCCCCGAACGCATCGGGTCAGTCACGGCTGACTTGAATGCCGTCAGATATCCCCGCCGTGACAGGCGGGCGATGTGCAAAAGTTAAAGCGATTTCCTGCTGAACTTTATCCGTGCGGGTTTACACAACCTTAGGTTATAGCCGGTACGTCTGTAGGGCGTACTACCTGGCCAAAATCTCAATGGGAGGCAGAGTTGCGGCGTATTTTTCTGAAGTTTCTATCCGACGAATCCGGGGCAACAGCGATCGAATACGGGTTGATCGCTGCGGGAATCTCGCTGGCGATCATCGCGATCGTCAACACGCTTGGAGGCACCCTCAATACCAACTTCACCTCGATCAACAGTTCGCTGAAATAGCCCGTCGGACGCCCCCTTTCTCAGAGGGGGCGTCTGCCCGCGCCGAGGCCGGCGGGCCCGGCGGGATTTCAGTGGGCAACGCGCCCCTGCGAGTGAATTCCATCGGATTACGATGACAGCGCACCTGGCTGTTCGGATTTCCGCGACTAGGAACCGGCCGCTCGGGGGACCGGCTGTTGCCGATCGCGGCGTCCGGCCGCGCCCTGCCCGATTTTTGCTCAAAAAAATGGCGTGGATTTGCAAATCGCGACGTATTTCCGTCGCGCGCATCCTTTTATTGTAAGGCTTCGCCAAATCCACGAGCTGCCAGATGTCCGTTGAAGCCCTCATCGACGATGCGCTGCCGATGCCGCCCGACCCGGGCCACAGCACCGAGATCGTCGGGTTTCTGCGGCGGTTTTCCAACCTGATCTCGTATGGCGAAAACGCCGAAAACCTGCGCCGGGCCGCCGCCCTGATCGAAGCATTGTCGAGCCGAGCCGGCGAGGCCGAGCAGCGGCTCCATGAACAGACCGACACCGGCTCGAAATACCGGGAAATGTGTGGGGCGTTCGAGATCGCGGTGGACCGGCTGGCGTCCGAGGCGATGACGCTGCACGCGCAACTCGACCAGACGACCGAACAAGCGCAGATCGAACGAACCCGTTTGACCGGGGAGACCGCGCGATTGTCCGCGGATCTCGAACGCACGGAAGCCGCGTTGACTGCGGCCAACGCCGAGATCGACGATCTGCAAAGCAGACTGGCCGACACCACCACCGTGCCGATCGAAAACCTGCGGATGATCCAGACCCAGTTCGATTTCCTGTCCGACCACTTCGCCAGATCCGGCGATGTCATCGCCCAGGTGATGTCCGACATCGGCTGGTGCGCGACGGACCAGGCGATTTCGGGCGCGATGCCGAAGGCAGACAACCTGGCCTGAGCGCGACTTACCTCGCCGCATTCGACGCCGACCAGTCTACCCAAACCTGACGCCGACCCGCCTGGCCTTGCGCCAGACCACCTCGCAGGGCCGCTTCGCCGATTCCATTTCCAGCACCAGCGCGAACTTGTCGGGCAGCGAGGCCGGGTTCGGCACCTCGAGCGCGGCGCCGCTGTTGGAAATATCGCGGACGACGCAGGTCACGTTGACCCGGCCAAAGGCGATCTTGCCGGCCTTGACGACCTTGCGCCGGGCAGCCTTGCGATGCTCGCCGCTACCGGCCGCCGTCTCCGGCGCGGGGGCCTCGACCGCCTCGACCCGGGGCTTGCCGAATCCCGCCGCGATGCTGCCGGCAAAAATAATATCGGCGCGGGCGCGAAAATTCTCCAGCACGCGCTTGCGCTGCACCGGCGCGACGCTCGTCAACTGCAGCGAGGCGACGACCTGCTCGACGGTCGTGCCGTTGCCGCCGAATGGCAGGAGCAGGCGCTCGCAGTCGATGCGCCGGCCGGCGGCATCGGTGGTGCGCAGGATGGTGTAGATCGCGTCGCCGGTGGCGGCGCAGGCGTCCGCGGCCTCGATCGCGACTTTTCGCAACGGCTCGGGGATGACTTCTTCCATGGTCTTGCCGGCCCAGGCCGAATTGAACACTTCGCCGACGCTGCTGCCGTTGTACAGCGCGCGGAAGCCGCGCTTTTCGCCGGTATATTCGATGCTCCAGATCACGACCTGGTTGGCATCGAAATTCCGATGCCGGGGCTTCAGCTTCACGAACGACGGGAACCGGCGGCCGGCGGCAAGGCTGTCCCACAGCGCAACCAGACCGCGCTGGCCAGCCGATTTGACCTGGTCGATGGAAACTGGGCCGAACTGCATCGTCAACGCCGGAATTCGAGGATGTACGCCCGGCGAATTATCGCGGTTATTCGTTAAGCGCCTCGTAAGGGGTCGATCGCCCCTGTCCGGGAACGATGTTTCGCATTTGAATCAAATGCATCGCCGCCGGTCGCAAATCCGCTAGTCAATTTGCTGCCTAATGTACCCGCCGCCATGCGGAATTTACGGCGCGGCAAGAAATAACCGCAACAGTGACGCGTCCATGCGCCGGCTGCTGTTGCGGTCGGCGCAACCATCGAACGGCCAGTTACGCGTCTGCGATCTTAAAAGGGACCACATGGCACAACCGCGGCTTTACAAGAGGGTTCGCCCATCGGGACGGATGGGCGCGGCGGCAACCATCATCGTCGATCCGCGCACTCCCGTCATCAACTGCACCATCGTCGACTATTCGGCCGGCGGCGCCTGCATTGAGGTCTGCGGACAACGCACCGCGCTGCCGAGCCGGTTCGAGCTCTTGTACGGCTCGATCCGGAAGAAGTGCCGCGTGGTCTGGTCGAGGGGCGTCCGCCTCGGCGTGACGTTCTGACGGCGTAACCGACACCGCACGAATCACCTCGCCCCGCTTGCGGCAGATGACATTCAAGCCCTCACACCGCCTGCCCGGCCTTGAGCAGCACGCAGCCGGTGATCTTCAGGCTGCCGTCGGGCTGGCGCTCCAGTGTGTACAGCGCTTCCCAGGGCACGCCGTCGGCGTCGATGATGTGAACCTGCTGGGCGACCGTGCCGTCGGAGACCTTCGCCTCGCCGAACTCGAACGACTTGTGGCGATAGACCGGCGCGTAGCGGCCGCGGACCATGTCCATGAAGATGTCGGCCTGCGGGAACATGCCCTGGATCCCGGGGGCGGCGTAGCCGTAGGCGGAGGCGGCATCGTCGCGGCCGAACGCCTCGGCCTGGGCGCGGATGGTGGCCTTCGCATCGGCAACGTCGTCGGCCGCGCGCCCAGGCGCTGAAAAACCGATCATCAGGGCGACAAGCAGGATGAGGGCGCGCATCGGAGGATCTCCCGTGGGTCGGACCTTGTACGCTTCAGCCCCCGAAAAGGTTTCGCCGAACATAGCGTGTCCACCGACCGTCACTACTCACGAACCGGTGTGCCGGCACCAGCCGTCGCCGTCCGCGAAAGCGGGTAGCGCAGTGTTCCAGAGACGTTGAAGCTGCGGCGTACCGGGTCGCCGGGACACAGGCGAGCGGAAGCGACGCCGTCCCTGGGACGGCTATGCCGGGCGACAACGTTCAGGGGTGTTGGACCGCGCCCCCGGCAGGTATCGCCTCAGGCCGCGACCTTGGCGAGGAAACGGTCGACCGACGAACGCAGCTCGGCGGCCTGGCGGGACATTTCCTGCGCCGAATGCAGCACCTGGTCGGCCGAACGGTTGGTGGTCTCGCTGGCCGCGGCGGTGCCGGCGATGCCGCGCGCCACTTCCGCCGTTCCCGCCGCCGCCTGCCGGATATTCTCGGATATCTCCGCCGCGGCCGAGTTCTGCTGGTTGACGGCCTCGGCAATGGTGGCGGTGAAGCCGTCGATTTCGCCCATCACGGTAGTGATGGCGCCGACGTTTTCCACGGCCCGTTTGGTCGCCAGCTGCACTTCGGCAATCTGGGACGAAATCTCCTCGGTGGCCTTGGCGGTCTGGGTCGCCAGCGCTTTCACTTCGGAGGCGACGACGGCAAAGCCGCGACCGGCCTCGCCGGCCCGCGCCGCCTCGATGGTGGCGTTGAGCGCCAGCAGATTGGTCTGGCCGGCGATGTTGCGGATGAAGCCCACCACTTCGTCGATGTGCTGGGCGGCGGTGGCAAGCGCTTCCATGGTCTTGTTGGCGTCTTCGGCCATGCTTGATGCGCGCCGCACGATGCCGGTGGCCTCGCGCAGCTGGCCCTCGATGGCCTGCACCGACACGCCGAGCTGGCCCGCCGCGGTCGAAACGGTCTGGACGTTGACCGAGGTCTCTTCGGCGCTCGTGGCGGTTTCGATCGACTGCTGGCCGGCGGCCTGTGCGACCGACGACAGCGTCTCCGCGGTGGCCGTCAGTTGGCCGGTGGTCGAATCCGCGGTGCTGAGGACGGCCGTGATGGTGGAGCGGAAAGCCTCGATTTCCGCCTCCATCCGCTGGCGCCGGCTGGCCTGCGCCGTGGCCGCCTCGTCCTTCGACGACATCAAGGCGAGGTCCTGGTCGGCACGGGCCTTGAGCCCGGCCTGCATGACGGCGAGGGATTTCAACAGCCGGCCGAGTTCATCGCGACGCCGGGCGTCAATCCGGTCGGTGAAGTTGCCGGCGGCGACGCGCTCGGCGATCCGCATGGCGGTGAAGATCGGCCGGCTCATCGAGTAGGCGAACGCTACCGCGATCAGGAGGCCGGTCACCACGATGCCGACCGCGATCCACAGCAAGGTGGCGCCCGCGGCCGCAACCGTTGCCTCCGCTTCGGTGCGGAACTCGAAGCCATAGGCGGCGACCGTCTCGACCAGATCGTCCACCGACGCCACCGCCACATTGCCCTTCTGCATCACCACGAACGGCGCGGGAAGCGCCGTCAGCCCGCCCGCCGGCGGCTTCAGGATCATCTGGCCGGCTTCCCACCAGGCGCGAATGCCGGCCTCGGCATGATCGAGGGCGGCGATCACGTCCTTGTGCTTGACCCTCTCGCGGACGATCTTCAGATCGGCGGAAATGCCGGCCATCAGCTTGTCGATTTTGGCGACGGTCTCCTTCGACGCGCCCTCGCCGAAGCTGCTCTGGGACAGCATGCGGGCCTCGTTCAACGCGGCGTGCGCCGCGCGGGCATGGTTGATCGCCATCAACGGACCATCGTAGAGCCGCACCACCAGATCGCCTGAAGTGGCGATGCCGCGGACGCCGTAATAAGCCAGCCCGCAGGCCAGGGCGATCACGACGCTGAAAGCGCAAAACAGCTTGTAACGGATTGACATCGAAAATCTCCGGCGCGCGATCAGTTATCTTGTTTGAGCGTAGTCCCGGGTCCGGGATCACGCTCTAGTCCGTAATATTCACCGTCAGCTTCATGCGGGGATGGATGGCGCAGATCACCAGCGCCTCGCCCGACTCCTTGAACGTGACATCGGTCGACGCGCCGGGCGGCTGCGATCCGAGATTGAATTCGTTGCCCTTGCTGGTCGAAATGATGTTGTGCGGCACGGTGTCGTCGTTGACGAAGGTCAGGGCCTCACCCTTCTTGATCGTGACGCTTTCGGACGAGAACACGCGCCCTTTCTGGGTGATCGTCTGGGTCGCGGCCAGGGCGGCGCCGACGGAAAAGCCGGAAACGATGACGAGAGCGAGAAGCGGAAGGCGGCGCATGGGGTGTCCTGTGGTTTAAGATCAGCGAGGGATGACCGGAACGGTGGTGGGATCGAGGTTGCTGGTCAGCGTTTTCAGGAACGCGACCAGGTCGGACTTATCCTGCGGCGTCAGCCCGAGCGGCTTCACCAGGTCGGACCGGCTCGGCCGCTCGACGCCGCCGCTATCGTAATGATCGATCACCTGTTCCAGGGTCGCCAGCGAACCGTCATGCATGTAGGGACGGCGCCGTGCGATCTCGCGCAGGCCGGGGGTCTTGAAGGCATGTTTCATCTTGATGACGCCGGGCAGGAACTGGCCGCGGCCGACGTCCTCGCTGGGCAGGCCGATGTCCTGGAAACCGTCATTGGTGAAGTTCCAGCCCTCGTGACACCCGGCGCACTGGGCCTTTTTATTGAAGAGCACGAAGCCGCGTTTGGCTTCTTCCGATATCGCTTTCTCGTCGCCCTCGATCCACAGATCGAACGGCGCGCGGGCCGAGACCACCGTCCGCTCGAAGGTCGAGATGGCCTCCGCCAGCGTCTTCGCGCTCATGCTCTGCTTGGGAAAGGCTGCCGCGAACAGCGGCTTGTATTCGGGGATCGACTCCAGCCGCGCCATCAGCTGCTCGATCGGCATGTTCATCTCGCCGGGAGACGCGATCGGTCCGAGCGCCTGGTGTTCGAGGTCGGGCAGGCGGCCGTCCCACATGAAGACGCCGCCCCATGCCGCGTTGACGATGGTCGGCGAACGCCGGCCGAGCTTGTTCATGCCGTAACCGACGCCGACCTCGAGACCGTCGCCCCAGCCGAAGCCCGGGTTGTGGCAGCTTGCGCAGGATTGCGCCGAGGTGACCGACAGCCGGGTATCGAAGTACAACTGCTTGCCGAGCGCCCACTTCTCGGCGGTATAAGGGTTCTGCTTCGGGAACGGGATCATCGCCGGCCGGCGATAGTCGGCCTTCATCGCGTCGGTGCTTTGGTCCGGTCGCGGGCCTACGTTGGCGAGGCGCGTCTCGCCGACGATGGCGGCGCCGAAACCGATGTTTGCGAATCCGCCGATGCCGGCAACGGCCGCGATCACAGCCGCACCATGGATAAAGGAATGCCCGAAACTAATTTTCAACATGCGCATCCTGCAAATGTGTTGTCGAAATAAAACAACCACGAGCACGTGTTTGGAATCACGCTCTGATCTGCTTGTAGTCGTTAAATGTTAAATTATTTTTCGTCGTCGTTTCTTAGATCGAAACACGCGGCGCTGCGACGCGCGTTTTCCAGACACAACCAGCCAAGCGACTCGAAAATTAGTAAGGTGATACCGCGAGCGCCGCCCTGCCAGCGATCGGCGGCGACAAGTTGCCGAATTTGGATATCGAATTCTCCGCCGCACACATTCGGCATGAGACATCTCGCCGCATCAAAGGACGAAGAATTCCATCGTGCAATTGCGCCGTCCCGATGCAACCGGCGATTGGCGACGAATCAAAGCTTATCTCGTCGGCGGTGTTTGCTCATGGACCGAGACCCTGCTGTTGCAGCCGGCCCGACAGCCAGTCCGACAGTCCGGCGTCGGCGACACCGCCGACATAGACTTCCGTCACAGTCAGCTTCCTTGTTCCGAGCGTCAGCAGCACCCCGATCCGGTAGGCGAACCACAGATGCGGATCGGTCAGCGCCTTGAGCTTGTGCCGGTCATGCTCCGGCGGCTGGTGATTGGCGGCCTTGCGGACCTCGATGGCCAAAAGGTTCTCCGGAATGGCGCGACGATGCACGACGATGTCCGGGAAGATCGATTTGCCGAGATCATCATCGGTCGAGACGATGCTCGCCTTCGGCAGGTTCCAGGTCCGCTCGCCGAGCCGGTCGTAGTCGCAGTCGACATTCCAATCGGGGAATTGCTTTTCGATGGCGACCGCGAATCGATGGGTAAGCGCGCGCTCGCTCGCGTCGCGCTCGAGCAGGTCCGCTTCGCGGGCGTAGAAATCACCGAGCGCACGTACGACCTTGTCCAACGCAGCCTGCATCTGTCCCGCCCCACGCACGCAACGAGGGGCATCATGGCGCAAGGTGGGGGAATGGCAAAATGAAAATGACGGGGTGCGCGACGCCGCCTCACCATGAAGCGTCACCACACGCGAAAGCGGGTGGCCCAGTATTCCAGGGCCTCGCGATCTATCGCCAACTCTCTGGAATACTCGGTCGCCCGGTCAAACCTGGCGATGACGGATCTTTGTGACGGCGCCCCTCACATCTGCACTTCAATCAGCCGCGGGCCCTGCTCGGCGATCGCCTCGGCCAGTGCCTTCATAAAGTCCTCGGCTGTGGTGACGGCGCGGCCGGAGACACCCATGCCCCTGGCGAGCGATACCCAGTCCAGCGTCGGGTTGTCGATGTTGAGCATGTCGAGCGCGCGCTTGCCGGGTTCGCCGGCCTCGACGCCGGCAAACTCGCCTTTCAGGATCTGGTAGGTGCGGTTGGCGAACACGATGGTCAGGACGTTGAGGCCTTCACGGGCCTGGGTCCACAGCGACTGCAGGGTGTACATGGCGCTGCCGTCGCCGACCATGCAGATCACCTTGCGGTCGGGGCAGGCCACCGCGGCGCCGGTCGCGACCGGGGTCGAGAACCCGATCGAGCCGCCCATGTTCTGCAGCCAGTCGTGCGGCGGCGCCGCCGCGGTCGGCGGAAAAAAGCCGCGGCCCGTGGTGACCGACTCGTCGATCACGATGGCGTTTTCCGGAATCGACAGTGCGATCGCCTGCGCGATCGAAGCGTGGGTCAGGGCGCCGGTCGGCTTCGACAGTTCGACCAGCTTCTGCGGCTTCGTATCCGCGGGCTTTGCGCCCAGGGCTGCGGCCAGCGCCTCGAGCGCCGCCACCGAATTCTCGCCGGTCGAGGTGACGCGGTGAACCTCGCAGCCCTCGGGCTTGAGGATGCTGGGCTTGTTGGGATAGGCGAAGAACGACACCGGATCGGCGGCCTCGACCAGGATGATGTGGCGGAAGTCCTTCAGGATCGGCAGCGCCAGCTCGATCACGTAGGGAATCCGGTCGATGGAAAACCGGCCACGGCCGCGCGCCATCCGCGGATTGTAGGTCTGGCCCATCACCTTGCAGCCGGTCTTGCCGGCGATTTGCGCGGCAAGTGCCAGTCCCGCTTCGGTCAGGCCCTGGCCGGTGAGCAGCAGCAGCGTCGGCTCGCCGCCGCGCAGGATTTTTGCGGCGTTGTCGACGGCCTGCGGCGAGTAGCTCGGGCGCTGCGCTTCGGCCGGCACCTCGGCGGTGCCGTCGGCCGCATTCCAGGCAGTATCCGCAGGCAGGATCAGGGTGGCGATCTGCGGCGGCGCGCTTTTCGCCGCGGCGATGGCGGCGGCGCCGTCGCGCGCCACGGATCTGGCGTCCGGCGAGGTGCGCACCCAGGCCGACATCGGCCGCGCCAGGCCCTCGATATCCGAGGTCAGCGGCGCATTGTAGCCGATATGGTAGACCGCATGCTGACCGACGATGTTGACGATACCGGAATTGGCCTTCTTGGCGTTGTGCAGATTGGCCAGGCCGTTGGCGAGGCCGGGGCCGAGATGCAACAGCGTCGACGCCGGCGTGCGCGTCATGCGGAAATAGCCGTCGGCGGCGCCGGTGACCACGCCCTCGAACAGCCCGAGCACGCAGCGCATGCCCGGAACGCGATCGAGCGCTGCGACAAAATGCATCTCCGAGGTGCCCGGATTGGCGAAGCAGACGTCGACGCCGCCCTGGACCAGCGTCCGCACCAGACTTTCCGCTCCGTTCATCCGCCCCACTCCCGTTCGCGATCCTTTTGTGCCTGCAAAGGATCAATCATTGTTGGGGCATTTCGTCAAAGAGTTCCACGGTGCGCATGGCCGCATTACCGGCCGGCCGGTCGAGGCGCCACGCGGTTGCGGTTTTTCAACCATGTCTGCCGAACAGGACGGCCTCACGCGGCCGTGGCTTGCGAAACGCGGCGAATTATGGCCTGTCTCGTCGTGCAATCCACCGGCTGGCGAGGATCACGATGGGGCGTTTCCTTAAGGTTTTGGCGATCGGTGCGGCGCTGTTGCCGGCGCTGCTGGCAGGGACCGGCGCGGCGCGCGCCGACGATGCCGAGATGCGCAACTATTTCGGCTTCGGCATGAACGGGATCGGCGGCGCGAGTCCCATACCCCGCACCACGGTCAATTTCGCCGGCGGCTATGCCCCCGGCACCATCTTGATCAATACCGCCGAGCGGCGGCTTTATCTGGTGCTGCCGGGCGGCCAGGCGCTGCGCTACGGCATCGGCGTCGGCCGCGACGGCTTCCGCTGGAGCGGCGTCCACAGGATCTCGGCCAAGAAGGAATGGCCGAGCTGGACCCCGCCGTCGCAGATGCTGGCGCGCCGCCCCGACCTGCCGCGCCACATGCGGGGCGGCATCGACAACCCGCTCGGGGCCAGGGCGATGTATCTCGGCTCGACGCTGTATCGTATCCACGGCTCCAACGAGCCCGAAACCATCGGACAGGCGGTGTCCTCGGGCTGCTTCCGCATGACCAATGACGACGTCACCGACCTCTACAGCCGGGTCAATGTCGGCGCCACGGTGGTGGTGAAGAACTGAGTTTTGCGGTGCGCGCTCGCGCACCGTTGCGCACTGTTGTAAGTATTTGCGCAATGACACTTATTTGATCGCGCGCGCCGGGCACAACCCCGCGCAACGCCTGTTCCGCCTTGCGAACGCGCCCGTGTTGCGGCAGCGTGACTGCATGCGCGCGCACCTCCGTTCCCGTTCGCTTCGCCGATGGCTTGCCCTGCTTTTGGCCGGCATCGGCAGCTGGCTCACGCTCGCGCCGCAACCGGCGGCCGCCGAGATCGCAGCCATCGCCGCGCGCCAGCACGCCGAGAAGAGGAGTTTTACCGACGCCGAAATCACGGACGGCTTTTTCAAGACCGCGTTCGGCGCCGAATACCACCTGGCCGGCCGGGTCGACCGCATCCGGAAATACGACGTGCCGGTGCGGGTGTTCGCCGACGGCGACCGGGCGGATCGCAAGGCGCAACTCAACAAGGTGGTCGCCGACATCGCCAAGCGTGTGCAGCATCTCGACATCGCCGTGACCAACAGCAGCGACGCCGCCAATGTGGTGGTCAAGCTGGTGCGCGACCGCGACCTGTTCCGCACCATTTCGAGTTCGTATGGGGTCGAGCGGGCGCGCGAAATCCGCGACTCGCTCGATCCGCAGTGCCTTTCCGGCTTTCGCAAGAGCGACCGGTTCGAGATCGAGCATTCCGACGTCATCCTCACCGTCGACAGCGGCGATTTCATCTTCCTGGACTGCGCCTATGAGGAACTGCTGCAGGCCATGGGGCCGATCAACGACACGAGCTCGGTGCCGTGGACCATGTTCAACGACAGCGTCCAGATGGGCTTCTTCGACGTCTACGACCAGTACCTCCTCAACATCCTCTATCACCCGAGTATCAAGGCCGGCATGACCGTGCAGGACGTCAAGGCGGTGCTGCCGCAAGTGCTCGCCGACGTCCGCACCTGGGTGGCGAAGGTGAATGATCTGCCGGAGTGAAGCGACACACCTCTCAACGTCATTGCGAGGAGCTCTTTTGTCCGCCGAAGCCCGCCTTCGGGCGAAGGCGGATGCGACAAAGCAATCCAGGTTTCCTGCGCGGCTTCTGGATGTCGCTGCGCTCCTCGCAATGACGGGGTTAGCTCTTCGAATTGCAAATCGCTTTCAGCGAGCGCCACTCATCCGGGGTCAGCAGCGGCGCACCGCTCGGCGGGTGGTCTTCCTGCTTCATCCTTGCCAGCCGATCTTCGGTCAGCGGATGGTTGCCGAGAATGGAAAGGCCCTTGTCGCCCTCCTTGCCGGTGATGCGAAACAGCAGTTCGCCCATCGGCTGGGTCGGACGGCCGAGGCGGTGCATCGCGTCGATGGACACCGTGTCGGCATTGAACTCGGCTTCGCGCGAATACGACGCCGTGATCAGCGACCGCGACGCGAAGATCAGCGCGCCGGAGCCGGTGACGTCGCCGAACAACAGCCCGATCAGGAACGAGGTGCCGCCGTTGTAGATCAGGTTGCGGGTGCCGTCGCGATGCCTGACGTGGCCGAGCTCGTGCGCCAGCACGCCGGCGATCTCGTCGGCATCGTGCGCCTTGTCCAGGAGCCCCGCGAACAGATAGACCCGCCCGCCCGGCAGCGCGAAGGCATTGGGAACGGGTGTCGCCAGCACATGCGATTCCACCGCTGCATCAAGGCCGGCGGCCACGCGCACGGCGTCCACCAGCTTGTCGAACGCGGCCTGTCCGGCCGGCCGGCTGCAGACCGTGGAGCCGAAGATGGTCCTGACCTGGCCGTCGGCGACATCGCCGAGCCGCCGCTCGAACGCCTGCGGCACCAGCGGCGTCAGCCGGTCCGCGGCCAGCGGCACGCCGAACACAATGACCAGCACAATGGAGACGGCCGCAGCCAGCGACCAGGCAACAATCGCCGCGACGCCGCGGCGGCCGGGCAGGCCCACATCGAGATTGGCGCAGCGCCCGACTAGATCGGCCGCAAGCGCCGCATCGCGAATTTCCAGCCGTGCCAGGGCGGGTGCCGTGAGACAGGTCGCGCGCAGCGTCCCGGTGGGCGCATCGGCGCGGCGAATATCGGCATAGGGCCACGCCGCCAGCGGCTGGCCGTCTTCGCGGATTGCGAGCTGATCGTCGAAGGCGAGTGTCACCGCATGGCGGCGGCTCGACGTGCCGTCGAAGAAGAACACGCCGCTAATCGCCCCTCGGTCTGCTTTGGGTTCGCTATCCATGCTTTGATCCGAACCGGTCACATTAGAACCCCGCCACATCGAGGCCGTCGGCAAAACCTTCGCCGAGACCGCTGACGAGGTCGCCCCTGGCCGCGACGTTGTCGGCGGCTTCGATGCCGTAGACCGAGGTGGTGGCGATCACCCGTGCCCACAGGTCGCGCAGCAGATAAAGGCGCATCACGACATTGATCGCCAGCGCAAAGGCCAGGTAACCGACGCCGGCCAGGATCATCAGCGGAATGCTCGGCACCACCGAGTGCGCCTGGGCCAGGCCAACCAGGTATTCATTGAACGCCGCGCCGTCCATGCTGGCCAGCACCACCACGCACAGCGCCATGTAGGCGAGTAGCCCGGCGAAGAGCAGGAAAAACCAGCCGATTACCTTCCAGTACAGCCCGATCAGCGCGCCGCGGGTCATGGTCGACTGCAGCCGCACGCCGCCGAAGCGGATGCCGGAAAGCCACCAGCGCCATTCCACCGCCTTGAAGGCGGCGTAGACGAACGGTGCCGCCGGAAAAACATAGAATGCAATCGGCGCCAGCAGCCACAGCCACCAGCCGCGCTTGAAGAATTCCCAACCCGTTCCGACAAAACTGCCCTGCAGGTCGCCGTAATAGGAATGCCGCATCTTGTAGCGCTCGAGCGCCGCTTCTCGCCACGGCAGGATCAGGCCAAGCGTCAGGATCATCAGCAGGCCCCACAGCGCCGCGCGGCCGGCATAGGCCCAGCCCGAACCGCTCATCCAGAACCGTACCCCGCGCCACACCGTGCGGGTCAGCCGGTAGCGCCGCGCGCGATAGATCGCGAACTGGCCGAATACATAGAGAAACCCGAGCAGCGGAAAGCTGAGGAAGGCCTTGAGGCGCTCGGCTTCGAGGGTGACGAGGAAATAGCCCAGATAGACCGGCACGATGATGGCGAGCGCTATCAGGAATCCGATCAATAACTCCTTGGCGCGCCCGGTGTATTCCGCCGCGTCGCCGTCAACGACGGTATGCGACCACAAGTGCCGGCGCATGTCGGTGGCGAGCCAGAACCGGTAGAAGCCCACGGTGATGAGTTCGAGCAGCGCGCCGCGGGTCGCCAGGGCGCGGAATTCGCCGCGGTCGCCGGAGAACGAAACCACCGCCGGCATGGCCGGGAGCGGCGGCGGCGAAGGCGGCACGGAAGTCATCTGGTCCACGGAATCGGCTCCACAACGGGGTATCGGACGGCAAAAGCCGCCTATTTGTCACGCGCAGGCTAATCCGGTTCGATTAAAGTGTTGTGTGACTTATCTAACAGTTTGTGGGCATGACGGCGACGGGCGGATGGCGAAAGCTATCTCGTATGAAAAGAGCGGTCGCAGCTGCTCTTTCCTATCCCTCGCCCTTGTGGGGAGGGATTATCTCGACGTCTTCACGCCGACTTCTCGAACAGCTCCCGCCCGATCAGCATGCGGCGGATTTCGCTGGTACCGGCGCCGATTTCGTAGAGCTTGGCGTCGCGCAACAGCCGTCCGGTGGGATAGTCGTTGATGTAGCCGTTGCCGCCCAACAGCTGGATGGCGTCGAGCGCGCATTGCGTCGCTTTCTCGGAGGCGTAGAGAATGGCGCCGGCGGCGTCCTCCCGCGTGGTCTCGCCGCGGTCGCAGGCCTTGGCCACCGCGTAGACATAGGCGCGCGACGCATTCATCGTGGTATACATGTCGGCGATCTTGCCCTGCACCAGCTGAAAGCTGCCGATCGGCTGGCCGAACTGCTTGCGCTCGTGCACATAGGGCATCACCACGTCGAGACAGGCCTGCATGATGCCGAGCGGCCCCGCGGCCAGCACCGAGCGCTCATAGTCGAGGCCGCTCATCAGCACGTTGACGCCGCGACCGACCTCGCCGAGCACGTTCTCCTCCGGCACCTCGCAATCGGAAAATACCAGTTCGCCGGTATCGGAGCCGCGCATGCCCAATTTGTCGAGCTTTTGCGCGGTGGAAAATCCCGTCATGTCTTTTTCGATGATGAAGGCAGTGATGCCGCGCGGACCCGCCGCCGGATCGGTCTTGGCATAGACCACCAGGGTCTCGGCGATCGGTCCGTTGGTGATCCACATCTTGCTGCCGTTGAGCACGTAGCGGTCGCCCTTCCGGTCGGCGCGCGTCTTCATCGACACCACGTCGGAACCGGCACCGGGCTCCGACATCGCCAGCGCGCCGACATGCTCGCCGGAAATCAGCTTCGGCAGGTATTTGCGCTTCTGGGCGTCGCTGCCGTTGCGTCGCAACTGGTTGACGCAGAGGTTGGAGTGGGCGCCGTAGCTCAGGCCCACCGCCGCCGAGGCGCGCGAGATCTCCTCCATCGCCACGCAATGTTCGAGATAGCCGAGCCCGGAGCCGCCATATTCCTCCTCCACCGTGATGCCGTGCAGCCCGAGCCCGCCCAGCTTGGGCCACAGGTCGCGCGGGAACTGGTTGCTCTTGTCGATCTCGTCGGCGCGCGGCGCGATCTCGTGGCTGGAAAAATCGCGAACCGTCTCGCGGATCGCGTCCGCGGTCTCGCCGAGGTCGAAATTGAACATCCGTTGCGCATTGGGAATCATGGTCGGGCGGCCTCCGGGATTTGCGAAGAACAATGTCACGGCGGGAAGAGGCTGAGAAGGGGCCCGTCCCGCCCCGCGGAATAAGGCGGGGCGGCGCCAACGGCCCTTGCCCTCGCCTCCGCAACGGGATGTAATTCGGGCAACAGGAACAGCCCCCTCGGAGAGGCGCGATGCACGGTACGCTGGATGGCGCAGGGAACGACAAGCTGGCGGCGGCGCGGGAGCACGCCTACGCCACACCGCTCGACGCGTTCAATCCCGGCAATCCCGAGCTGTTTCGCGACGACACGTTCTGGCCGTATTTCGAGCGGCTGCGCAAGGAAGACCCGGTGCACTACTGCCGGGACAGCGTGTTCGGCCCGTACTGGTCGGTGACCAAATACAACGACATCATGAATGTCGAGACCAACCACCAGGTCTATTCCTCGGCGGCGGTGTTCGGCGGCATCACCATCCGCGATTCCGGCGTCGACTACCGGCGCCCCAGCTTCATCGCCATGGACCAGCCGACCCACAGCGCCCAGCGCAAGACCGTGGCGCCGATGTTCACCCCGACCCATCTCGACCAGTTGGCCGCCACCATTCGCGAACGCGCCGGCCAGGTGCTGGATGCACTGCCGCGCAACGAGACTTTCGACTGGGTCGACCGCGTCTCCATCGAGCTCACCACCCAGATGCTGGCGACGCTGTTCGATTTTCCCTGGGACGAGCGCCGCAAGCTGACGCACTGGTCGGACGTCGCCACCACGCTGCCGGCCGACGAGGCGGCCGAACAGAAGCGCCAGGCCGAACTGATCGCCTGCGGCGATTATTTCGCCGAGCTGTACCGGCAGCGGCGCGACGCCGCGCCGAAGAGCGACCTGTTGTCGATGATGGCGCACAGCGAGGCGACGCGCGACCTCGATTCGCAGAATTTCCTCGGCAACATCGTGCTCCTGATCGTCGGCGGCAACGACACCACGCGCAATTCGCTTTCCGGCGGCCTCTATGCCCTGAACAAGTTTCCCGATGAGTATCAAAAGTTGCGCGCCCATCCCGAGCTGATCGACAGCATGGTGCCCGAAATTATCCGCTGGCAGACGCCGCTGGCGCACATGCGCCGGACCGCGCGTGAAGATACCGAACTCGGCGGCAAAGCGATCAAGAAGGGCGACAAGGTGGTGATGTGGTACGTCTCGGGCAACCGCGACGAGGAAATCATCGAGCACGCCGACGATTTCATCATCGACCGCGCCCGCCCGCGCACCCATCTGTCGTTCGGCTTCGGCATCCACCGCTGCGTCGGTATCCGGCTCGCCGAACTGCAGCTGAAGATCGTCTGGGAGGAAATCGTCAAGCGCTTTGACCAGATCGAGGTGGTCGGCGAGCCCCGGCGGGTGTATTCCAGCTTCGTCAAGGGGTATGAAACCCTGCCGGTACGGATTGCCGCATAGGATTACGATTTCTTTGAATGCGATAACGGTATCCCTCCCCCCTTGTGGGGAGGGTCGGCCGAGCGAAGCGGAGGCCGGGGTGGGGGTGGCCCCAAGCACGGCTTCCGATGTCGCTACCCCCACCCGACCAGCCTTCGGCTGGCCACCCTCCCCACAAGGGGGAGGGATAAGAAGAGTTGCGAGGCCTCGACATGCACGGCACCATCGAAACCGAAAAAGCCGCCCGCCAGCGCGCCGCGCGCGAGGCGGCGTATGCGATGCCGTTGAAGGATTTCCATCCCGGCGCGCCAAAACTGTTCTCAACCGATACGCTGTGGCCGTATTTCGAGCGACTGCGCAAGGAAGAGCCGGTGCACTACTGCACCAGCGCGCCGATCGAGCCGTACTGGTCGGTGACCAAGTATAATGACATCATGCATGTCGACACCAACCATGGCATCTTCTCCTCCGACGTCAGCCTCGGCGGTATTTCGATCCGCGACGTGCCGGTGGGCTATGACTGGCCGAGTTTCATCGCCATGGACCAGCCGCGGCACGGCGCCCAGCGCAAGACCGTGTCGCCGATGTTCACCCCGACCCATCTCGACGAACTCGCGGTGCTGATCCGGCAGCGCGCCGGCCGTGTGCTCGACACCCTGCCGCGCAATGAGACCTTCGATTTCGTCGACCGCGTCTCGATCGAACTGACCACCCAGATGCTGGCGACGCTGTTCGATTTTCCGTGGGAGGAGCGCCGCAAGCTGACGCGGTGGAGCGATGTCTCGACCGCCTTGCCGAAAAGCATGATCGTCGAATCCGAACAACAGCGCCGGCAGGAAATGAACGAGTGCGCGGCCTATTTCACCAGGCTGTGGAACGAACGCGTCAACGCCGAACCGCGCAACGACCTGATCTCGATGATGGCGCATAGCGACGCCACGCGGCACATGGACCCCGACAACCTGATGGGCAACATCATCCTGTTGATCGTCGGCGGCAACGACACCACCCGCAACACCATGACCGGATCGGTGCTGGCGCTGAACGAGAACCCGGATCAATACCAGAAGCTGCGCGACAATCCCGACCTGATCGACACCCTGGTGCCGGAAGTGATCCGCTGGCAGACCCCGCTGGCGCATATGCGGCGCACCGCAATGCAAGACACCGAACTCGGTGGCAAGACCATCAAGAAGGGTGACCGGGTGGTGATGTGGTACGTCTCCGGCAACCGCGATGAGGAAGTGATCGAGAAGCCCGACGAGTTCATCATCGACCGCGCCCGCCCGCGCACGCATCTGTCGTTCGGCTTCGGCATCCACCGCTGCGTCGGCATGCGGCTGGCCGAACTGCAATTGAAGATCGTGTGGCAGGAAATGCTGAAACGCTTTGACAACATCGAAGTTGTGGGCGAACCCAAGCGGGTGTATTCGAGCTTTGTCAAAGGCTACGAGACCCTGCCGGTACGCATTCCAGCGTGAATTGAGTTGAACGAAACCTTGAGCATCTGCGCCGTTTGCACCGCCGCCGCGCGCGCCGCCGGCCTGCGAGGCGCCCTACGATGAACGCTCCTGAACCCGACGAATATGCCGACATCCGCGACGCGGTGGCGAAACTGTGCGCCCAGTTCCCCGGCGAGTACTGGCGCAAGCTCGACCGCGAGATGGCCTACCCTTCGGCGTTCGTCGATGCGCTGACCAAGGCCGGCTATCTGTCGGTGCTGATCCCGGAGGAATACGGCGGCGCCGGGCTGAAGATATCGGCGGCGGCGGCGATCCTGGAGGAAATCCAGCGCGCCGGCTGCAACGGCGGCGGCTGCCATGCCCAGATGTACACCATGGGCACCGTGCTGCGGCACGGCAGCGCGGCGCAGAAATCGCAATGGCTGCCGAAGATCGCTTCCGGCGAGGTGCGGCTGCAGGCATTCGGTGTCACCGAGCCGACCAGCGGCACCGACACCACCTCGCTGAAAACCTTTGCCCGGCGCGAGGGCAATGAAAGCTACATCGTCAACGGCCAGAAGATCTGGACCAGCCGCGCCGAGCATTCCGACCTGATGCTGCTGCTGGCGCGAACCACACCGAAGGAAGAGGCGAAGAAGCGCACCGACGGCCTGTCGGTATTCCTGGTCGACATGAAAGAGGCAAAGGGCAAAGGGCTCAGCATCAGCCCGATCCGCACCATGATGAACCACTCTACCACCGAGGTGTTCTTTACCGATTTGCGGGTGCCGGCGGAAAACCTGATCGGCGAGGAGGGCAAGGGCTTTCGCTACATCCTCTCCGGCATGAATGCCGAGCGCATCCTGATCGCCGCCGAATGCGTCGGCGATGCCAAATGGTTCATCGCCAAGGCCACCGCCTACGCCAGGGAGCGCGTGGTGTTCGGCCGCCCGATCGGGCAGAACCAGGGCGTCCAGTTCCCGATCGCCAAGGCCTATGCCGCCATGCGCGCCGCCGAATTGATGGTGAAGGAAGCGGCGCGCAAATACGAGGCCGGGCTCGACTGCGGCGCCGAGGCCAACATGGCGAAGATGCTTGCCGCCGACGCCTCGTGGGATGCCGCCAATGCCTGCGTGCAGACCCATGGCGGGTTTGGTTTCGCCGAGGAATACGACGTCGAGCGCAAGTTCCGCGAGACGCGGCTGTATCAGGTGGCGCCGATCTCGACCAACCTCGTACTCTCCTATCTGGCCGAACACGTACTCGGCATGCCCCGTTCCTATTGAGAACTGATCGATGTTGCCGCTTGAAGGACTGACCGTCATCGCCGTCGAACAGGCGGTTGCCGCCCCGTTCTGCAGTTCGCGGCTGGCCGACGCCGGCGCCCATGTCATCAAGGTGGAACGGCCGGAAGGCGATTTCGCCCGCGGCTACGACGCCGCCGCGAAAGGCCAGAGCAGCTATTTCGTCTGGCTCAACCGTGGCAAGGATTCGGTGGTGATCGATCTCGCCACCGCGGAAGGACGAGAGGTCCTGGAAGGCCTGATCGCCAAGGCCGACGTGCTGCTGCAAAACCTCAAGCCCGGCTCGATGGACAAGCTCGGCTTCACGCTGGAGCGGTTGCGCCGGGATTATCCAAAGCTGATCTGCTGCACCATCACCGGCTACGGCCATGACGGCCCCTATGCCGACCGCAAGGCCTACGACCTTTTGATCCAGGCCGAAAGCGGACTGTCATCGATCACCGGCGGGCCGGAGGGGCCATCGCGCGTGGGTCTCTCCATCGTCGACATCGCCACCGGCGCCACCGCGCACGCCGCCATCCTCGAGGCACTGATCGGGCGTTCGCGCAGCGGCCAGGGCGCCGATATAAGAATCTCGATGTTCGATGTGATGGCGGACTGGCTGACGGTGCCGCTGCTCAATACCGAAGCCGGCCATCCGCCGCAGCGGATCGGCCTCGCCCATCCGTCGATCGCGCCCTACGGCGTGTTCCGCTCCAGGGACGGCAAGGACATCCTGATCGCGATCCAGAGCGAGCGCGAGTGGAAGAAGCTCTGCGCCGAGGTGCTGGGCCAGCCCGCATTGCCTGACGATCCAAAATTTTCCAACATGGTGGCGCGGGTGCGCAACCGCGCGCTCACCGACAAGGCGGTCGGCGACAGCTTTGCCACCATGACCCGCGACGCCCTGCTCAAGCGCCTCGGCGAGGCCGACATCGCCTTTGCCGAGGTCAACACCATGGCCGATCTCGCCCACCATCCGCATTTGCGGCGCATCACGGTCGACACGCCGAACGGCGCAGTGAGCTATCCCGCGCCCGCCGCCATCGTCGTGGAGCAGCCACGGCATTATGGCGCGGTGCCGGGTATCGGTGACGCCGGGAGCAAGCGGAAATGACCGACGGCCTCGATCTCGATCACCTGCGGCAATGGATCGGCCGCAGCACGCAGGCCTCCGATGTCGTCACCGCGCAACTGGTGCGGGGCTTGCGGGCGACGCTGTTTCTCGACATCGGCGAACCCAAATCCGGCGATGCCGCGCCGTTCACGGTGCACTGGTGCCTGGCGCAGCCGGTGGTCCCGGCGTCCGAACTCGGCCCCGACGGCCATCCCGCCCGCGGCGGCTTCCTGCCGCCGGTGCCGCTGCCGCGCCGGATGTGGGCCGGCGGCGAACTCGAACTCATCGACACCCTGCGCGTCGGCGACGAGGCGACGCGCACCTCAACCATCAAGGACGTGACCTCGAAGACCGGCAGCACCGGCTCGCTCTGCTTCGTCGCGGTCGAACACGTCATCCGCACGTCGCGCGGCACCGCGATCCGCGAGCGCCAGGACATCGTCTACCGCGATGTCACCGGCAACGCCTCGCCTTCCCGGCCTGCCGCGCCACCGCCGGCCCCGCAGCACCGCGAAACCCATTTCGCCGACCCGGTGCTGCTGTTCCGTTACTCGGCCCTCACCTTCAACGGCCACCGCATCCACTATGACCGCGACTACGTCACCAAGGTCGAAGGCTATCCGGGTTTGATCTTTCACGGCCCGATGCAGGCTGCGCTCATGGTCGAATTCGCCGCGCACCTCGAGGGCGCCAGGCCGAAGAAATTCAGCTACCGCGGTGTGCAACCGCTGTTCGACGGCGCCGAGTTCAGCATCAACGCAAATCAGACCGTCGGCGGGATGGAGCTGTGGACCGCGAACGCGGCCGGGCAACCGACGATGAAGGCAAGTGTTGAGTGGGAGTAACCTCTCCTCGGCGCGGGGAGAGGTTAAGAACGCGGCGAGCTAGGCATCTACCCTTCCTCCGTGTTGCCTTGCCCCCCATTCTGCGGCAAACCCGTCCGCAAAACCGTACCCCAAGGATCCGCCCGTGCCGCGTAAGTCTCCCGCCCCCACCACCGTCAAGCAGGCCACCTTTGAGCTCCTGCGCGGGTTCGGCATCCAAAAAGTCTTCGGCAATCCGGGCTCGACGGAGCTGCCGTTCCTGAGCGACTGGCCGGAGGACATCGACTATGTGCTGGGGTTGCAGGAGGCCTCCGTGGTGGGCATGGCCGACGGTTATGCCCAGGCCACCCGCAACGCCGGTTTCGTCAACCTGCATTCCGGCGCCGGGGTCGGCAATGCGCTCGGCAACATCTACACCGCGCACCGCAACCAGACGCCGCTGGTGATCACCGCCGGGCAGCAGGCGCGCAGCATCCTGCCGCTGCAGGCGTTTCTCTATGCCGAGCGGGCGTCGGAATTTCCGCGGCCTTATGTCAAATACAGCGTCGAGCCGGCGCGGCCTGAGGACGTGCCGGGCGCGATCGCGCGCGCCTATTACGTGGCGATGCAGCCACCGTGCGGGCCGACCTTCGTGTCGGTGCCGATCGACGACTGGACCCATCCGGCGTCATTGATCGAAGCCCGCAGCGTCAGCCGCGAGCTCGGCCCCGATACCGCGGCGATGCAGGCGCTGGTGGCGGCGCTGGCGAAAAGCAAGCGCCCGGCGCTGGTGGTTGGACCTGCGGTCGACCGGGCCGAAGCGGTGGATCTGATGGTCGAGATCGCCGAAAAGGCCAAGGCTGCGGTGTGGGTCAGCCCGTTCTCGGCACGCTGCAGTTTTCCCGAACGGCATCCGCAATTCGCGGGTTTCCTGCATGCTTCGCCAGCGCAGCTGTCCGACGCGTTGCGCGAACATGATCTTGTCGTCGTGATCGGCGCGCCGGTGTTTACGTTCCACGTCGAGGGCCACGCCTCGATCTTCGACGGCGCGACCACGCTGTTCCAGATCACCGACGATGCTACCTCGGCCGCCGTGATGCCGGTCGGCTCGAGCATCATCGCCACCATGAAGCCGGCGCTGACCCTGCTGCGCGAAATGCTCGGCGAAACCAGGCGCGCAAAGCCTGCCGGCCGGGTGCTGCCGCCGGCGCCGAAGGCCGCCGACCCGATTCCGGTGGACTTTTTGCTGCACGCGCTGTCGGTGGCGATGCCCGACGACGCCATGCTGGTGGAGGAGGCGCCGTCGCACCGGCCGGCGATGCAAAAGTTCCTGCCGATGCGCGGCCAGGACAGTTTTTACACCATGTCGAGCGGCGGTCTCGGCTGGAGCCTGCCGGCCTCGGTCGGCATGGCGCTCGGCCATCCAACGCGCCGCACCGTGTGCCTGATCGGCGACGGCTCGGCAATGTATTCGATCCAGGCGCTGTGGACCGCGGCGCAGCGGAAACTGCCGCTGACCGTCGTGGTGATCAACAACCTCGGCTACGGCGCCATGCGCTCGTTCAGCCAGGTGATGCAGGTGCGCAAGGTGCCGGGGCTCGACCTGCCCGGCATCGATTTCGTCAAGCTGGCGCAAGGCATGGGCTGCGATGCGGTACGGGTGAGCAAATCGGCCGAACTGGTCCCTGCCCTCCGGCGCGGCCTCGCCCACACCGGTGTCAGCCTGATCGAGGTGATGGTGGATTTCGGCGGTGCCGGTGCTGTACGGGCAGAAGCATTGATTGGGCCACAACACGAGCAGAGAGACATCATGACGATCCCGCGCACCAATACCCGCACCGGCGGCCAGTTGCTCGTCGACCAGTTGCTGATTCATGGCTCCGATATGGCGTTCTGCGTGCCGGGCGAAAGCTATCTCGAAGTGCTCGACGCGCTGTTCGACGCGCGCGATCGCATCAAGCTGGTCAATGCCCGTCACGAGGCCGGCGCCGCCAACATGGCGGAAGCCTATGGCAAGCTGACCGGCCGGCCCGGCATTTGCCTGGTGACCCGCGGCCCCGGCGCCTGCCATGCCGCGGTCGGCGTGCACACCGCGTTCCAGGATTCGACGCCGATGATTTTGCTGATTGGCCAGGTCGGCCGCGACATGATCGACCGCGAGGCGTTCCAGGAAATCGACTATCGCCAGATGTTCGGCCCCGTAGCCAAGTGGGCGGCGCAGATCGACGTCACCGCGCGGATTCCCGAATACATGGCGCGGGCGTTTCATATCGCGACCTCCGGCCGGCCGGGTCCGGTGGTGCTGGCGCTGCCGGAAGACATGCTGACCGAGGCGGCGCAGGCCGACGACGCCGCGTGCTATCTCCCGGTTCAGCCGGACGTGGCGCCGCCTGCACTGGAGAAAATCCGCGCGCTGCTCGGCACTGCGACCAAGCCGATGATGCTGGTCGGCGGCCCCAACTGGAGTGATGAGGCCTGTGCGCAGCTCAAGCGCTTCGCCGAGGCCAACGGTATTCCGGTGGCGACCTCGTTCCGACGCCAGGACATCCTTGACAACCGCTCCGCGAATTTCACCGGCGACCTCGGCACCTCGGGGCCGCCTCCCCTGATCCAGCGCTTCAAGGATGCGGATCTGCTGTTCGTGGTCGGCGCCCGGCTCGGCGAAATGACCACGCAGGGCTACAGCATCCTCGATGCGCCGGTGACGCGGCAGACCCTGATCCATGTCCACGCCGACGCCAACGAGCCCGGCAAGGTGTTCACCCCGGCGCTGGCGATCCAGGCATCTGCCAACAATTTTCTGGCCGCGCTGGCCGACTGCCGCTGGTTCAGCCCGGACCACTGGAAGGCCTGGCTCGCCGCCGCCCGCGCCGACTACCTGCAGGCCATCGAGGCGCCGAAGACCACGCAGCCGCTCGACATACCCGCGGCCATGGCCGTTTTGCGCGAGCGGCTCGGCAACGACACCATCGTGACGCTGGACGCCGGCAACCACACCGGCTGGCCGCAGCGTTACCTCAACTATGCGCGGCCGGGCCGCCAGATCGGGCCGACCAACGGCGCCATGGGCTATTCGGTGCCGGCGGCGGTCGCGGCCTCTTTGGCCTGTCCGGACCGCATCGTGATCGGCTGTGTCGGCGATGGCGGCTTCATGATGAGCGGACAGGAAATCGCAACCGCCGTGCAGCACGGCGGCAAGCCGATCATCCTGTTGTTCAACAACAACATGTACGGCACCATCCGGATGCACCAGGAGCGCGAACACCCGCGCCGCGTGGTGGGGACTGATCTGGTCAACCCCGATTTCGTCGCCATGGCGACGTCGATGGGCGTCCACGCCGAACGCGTCACCCGCACCGAAGAGTTCGCCTCAGCGCTGGATCGGGCGCTCGCCGCCGGCCGCCCGGCACTGATCGAACTGTGCACCGACCCGGAACAGATCTCGACCCGCACCACCATCGCCAGGCTGCGCGCGACGGCGGAGAGTCGGGTGTTGCAGAAGGCGGCGAAGTGAGCGGGGGCAGCATCGTTCCAGATACGTCCCGGCGTGGGGTCGCCTGCCGGGGTCAAATCGCAAATTGTCGTCCAATCTCGACAACCTCATCCCTCGGCAGCTGGAAGTAGTCGATCGCCTCGCTCGAATTGCGCAACATGAACGAGAACACGACCTCGACCAGCCACGGCAGCCGCTTGCCATCCTTGCGCCTGACAACCGTCTCGCGCCCGATGTAATAGGTCGTGTTGGCGCGATCGACCGGGTAGCCTTCTGCGCGCGCGCGCTCCAGCAAGGCCGGGAGATCGGGCTGCTCCATGAAACCGTAATGAGCCTGGTTTCGCCACACATGCGGGGCGATCTGGCGCACATCCAACCGGTCCTTCTCCGCCACGTAGGGGATCATCTCGGTGACGACATTGAGGATCCCGACTGAATCGTGCAGCGCGTGAGTGTGCCTGAGGTGCCAGACCACGAGCGGCGGGATCTCGCGCGTGATGCGTGCCACGAACACGGCCGTGCCCGGCACACGCCGAATCTCGCCGCGCTCGATCTGCGCCACGATATCGCTGATCGGAATCTGCGGTTCATCCGCCAATCTGTGCACCGCGGCGCTGCCGGTTTGCCAGATCCGCATCAGCGCGAACAGCGCGATCGCAAGCAGCACGGGCACCCAGCCGCCGTCGGCAAACTTCAACATGTTGGCGGCCAGGAAGGCTCCCTCCACCGTGGCAAACCCGACGCCAATGGCGATCGCCGCCGGCATCGGCAAGCCCCAAACCTCGCGGATGGCAATCGAGAGCAGGAAGGTTGTCAGCACCATGTCCGCCGACACCGCTATGCCATAGGCAGCGGCCAGGTTCTCCGAGGTTCGAAAGCCGATGGCAAGCGCGAGCGTTGCGGCCATCAGCAGCCAGTTCACCGCGGGCACGTAGATCTGGCCAAATCCCGCGGCCGAGGTCTGGACGATTCGCATCCGCGGCAGGCAGCCCAGCTGGATTGCCTGGCGCGTCATCGAGAAGGCACCGGTGATGACCGCCTGGCTGGCGACGGCGGTGGCGATCGTGGCGAGTATGATCAGCGGCAGCAGCAACACCGGCGCGGGGCAGAGATGGAAGAAAAGACTTCCCTCGACCGGCCCGCCGGCCAGCACGGTCGCCGCCTGCCCGGCATAATTCAGCACCAGCGCCGGGAAAACCACGCACCAGCCCAACCGGATCGGCGCCCGGCCGAAATGGCCGAGGTCAGCATAGAGCGCCTCCGCCCCGGTGACGCAAAGGAACACGCCGCCGAGCACCAGCATGACTTTGCCGCCACCGGAAAACAGGAAATGCAGGCCGAGTGCCGGATTGAGCGCCCATAACACCGCCGGATGCTGTGCGATCCCCCACAGGCCGAGCAGGGCAAGCACCGCAAACCAGGTGACCATCACCGGCCCCAGGAATCGACCGAGCACAGCCGTGCCACGTTGCTGCACGGCGAACAAGGCGGCGAGAATTGCCACGGTCCCCGGCAGCACGAAGCGATCGAGCTCGGGCGCGATGACGTCCAACCCCTCCAATGCCGACAGCACCGAGATCGCCGGCGTGAGGGCGCAGTCGCCGTACACCAGCGCCGCGCCGAACATGCCGATGAGCAGGACGAAGCGCCGTCCCGGCTTCCGGCTCAGCAGCGCCATCAATGCGAGAACGCCGCCTTCGCCCTCATTGTCCACCCGGAGCGCCAGGATGATGTACTTTACCGTCGTGATGATGATGAGCGTCCACACGATCAGCGACAGCGAGCCAAGAACCGCCTCCGGCGCCGGATGCTTGCCCGCGGCACCCAGCACGACCTTGAGCGTATAGAGCGGGCTTGTGCCGATATCGCCATAGACGACGCCGAGGGCGGCCAAACTCAGAGCAGAGAGGCTGTGCCCCGAATGGTGCGGGGAGGCCTTGTTCGCTTCAACGGCCATTTGAACCATTGCACTCCCCCTGAACCGAGATGTTGCGTGCCGGGGGATTTCCCCCGCATTCCTGTCTCGCAGTGATTGAATGGATCGGGACCGCCGGACACTTCGACAACCATCGCCGATCCCGATTGATCTGGATCAACGGACCAGGCCAGGCACTTCCCGGCCTTTGATAGGGGCTGGCGCCGGATCGGGGCGATGTTCGACCCGGCCGTTTACGTGTAATATGGGCGACAGCACAGGAACTTGAGCTCATGACGAAACCACCCTCCCCGATCGGATCACACTCCTCGCATTGGGGTGCATTCTCCGGACAATGGGTCGGCGACAGGCTGGTGATCACGCCGCATCCCGGCGATCCCGACCCCAATCCGCTGATCCAGAATTTTCCCGACGCGCTGCGCCACCGCGCGCGCGTGGCCAGGCCGATGGTGCGGCGCGGCTGGCTCGAGCACGGGCCGGGCCCGGATTCCCGGCGCGGCCGTGACGCGTTCGTCGAGATGGAATGGGACGATGTGCTCGATCTTTTGGCAGCCGAGCTGAAGCGCGTGCGCGACAACCACGGTCCGGGCGCCGTATTCGGCGGTTCCTACGGCTGGTCCAGCGCCGGACGGTTTCACCACGCCCAGAGCCAGCTGCATCGCTTTCTCAACATCGGGCTCGGCGGCTATGTCCGCTCGGTCAACAGCTACAGCGCCGGCGCATCGATGGTGATCCTGCCGCATGTGCTGGGCGGCTATGACGACGTTACCCGGCGCAATGTCAGCTGGAACGAAATCGTCACCGACACCGACATCGTGCTGGCGTTCGGCGGCATGGCCACGAAAAATTCCCGGGTCGCCTCGGGCGGCATCAGCCGCCACACCGAGCACGGCGATATGATCGCCGCCTCGAAACGTGGCGCGCAATTCGTGCTGATCGGGCCGCTCAAGAGCGACCTGCCCGACGAGGTCAACAACGAATGGCTGCCGATCAAGCCCGGCACCGACACCGCGCTGATGCTGGCGCTGGCGCATACGCTGGTGGCCGACGGCGCGCACGATCGCGGCTTCCTCGACAGCCACTGCAGCGGCTGGAGCATCTTCGAGGATTACCTGATGGGCCGCAGCGACGGCCAGCCCAAGGACGCGGCGTGGGCCGGCGCCATCACCGGGGTCGCATCAGCCGACATCGTCGCGCTGGCGCGGCGGCTGCCGGGCAAGCGGGTGCTGGTGGTGGTTTCGCATTCGCTGCAGCGTGCCGAACATGGCGAGCAGCCGGTGTGGATGGGCTCGGTGCTGGCGGCGATTCTCGGCCAGCATGGCCTGCCGGGCGGCGGCTACAGCTATGCGCTCGGCGCCATCGCCAATTACGGCAAGCCCCAGAACGCGGTGCCGATCGCTGCACTCTCCCAAGGCCAGAATAGCGTGCGCGACTTCATTCCGGTGGCGCGCATCGCCGACATGCTGCTCAATCCGGGCGCGCCGTTCGACTACAACGGCGAGAGGCTGACCTATCCCGATATCAAACTGGTGTACTGGGCCGGCGGCAACCCGTTTCATCACCACCAGGACATCAACCGCCTGCGCAAGGCGTTCGCGCAAGTCGATACGCTTGTGGTGCACGAGATGGCCTGGACCGCGACCGCGCGCCATGCCGACATCGTCCTGCCCTGCACCATGACGCTGGAACGCGAGGACATCGGCGGCGCGCCGACCGATCCGCTGATGATCGCCATGCATCGCCTCGCCGAACCGTTCGGCGCCGCGCGCGACGATTATGCCATCTTCACGGACCTGGCCAAACGGCTCGGCTGCGCGGAAGCCTTCACCGAAGGCCGCAGCGTCGAGGCATGGCTGCGGCATCTCTATGGTTTCACGCAGGATGCGCTGGCAAAGAAGGGTTTTGAGGCGCCGGACTTCGACACATTCTGGCAGCGCGGCGAGTTGCGGCTGCCGCAGCTCGCCCACGACGGCGGCCCGATCCGGGCGTTTCGTGATGATCCGGTGACGCGGCCGCTGGCGACGGCGAGCGGCAGGATCGAGATTTTTTCAGAGACCGTCGCCGGCTTCGGTTATGCCGATTGTCCGGGGCACCCGACCTGGCTGCCGCCCGCCGACGTGGTCAGCACGGCACATCCGCTACAACTGGTCGCCAACCAGCCGGCGACGCGGCTGCACAGCCAGTTCGATTTCGGCGGCCACAGCGCCGCGCTGAAACACCGCGGCCGCGAGGTGGCGCGGCTGCATCCCGCCGACGCCGCGGCGCGCGGCATCGCCGAGGGCGATATCATCAAACTGTTCAACGAACGCGGCGCCTGCCTTGCTGCGGTCGACCCTCACCGAGGACATCCGTGCCGGCGTGGTGCAACTGCCGACCGGCGCCTGGTACGATCCGCAGGATCCGGAAGACGACAAGGCGCTGTGCGTGCACGGCAATCCCAACGTACTGACGCGGGACGTCGGCACCTCATCGCTGGCACAAGGCTGCTGCGGCCAGCTCACGACGGTCGAGGTCGAGCGCTTCAGCGGCAACCTGCCGCCGATCCAGGCCTATGACCCGCCGGTGCCGGTCGAGCCGCCGACGCCGCGGCGCGAGGCGGCGGAGTAGCACCCGCAACGCACTAAAGTTCGTCATGCCCGGGCTCGTCCCGGGCATCCACGTCTTTACTGACTCGCGGCAAGAAAGACGTGGATGGCCGGGCAAAGGCGAGCGGAAGCGACGCCGTCCTTCGGACGGCTATGGCCCGGCCATGACGTGGAGAGGATACGACCAAACGATATTTCTATCGCGCAGAGCGCCCCGCGCGCACGCTACTTCCCATACGTCTCGCGCAGCTTCGCCTGGATCTTGGCCATGCCGCCGATCCAGCGGTCGTAATTCTCGGTCTTCCTGCGCATGTAGTCGAGCACCTGCGGATGCGGCAAAATCAGGAAGGTTTCCTGCTCGATGCCTTTCAGGGCATCTTCAGCCACTTGTTGCGGGCTGAGATCGCCGTCGCCGGATTGCGGGCCTTTCGGGATCGAGCGCAGCATGTTGGTGTCGACGCCCTGCGGACACAGGATCGAGACCTTGATGCCATGGGCACGGTGCGAGATCGCCAGGTTCTCGGCAAAGCCGACGGCAGCGTGCTTGGTGGTGGAATAGGCCGGGCTGCCGACCTGCGAAAGAAGCCCCGCCGCCGAAATGGTGTTGAGGAAATAACCGCCGCCGCGCGCCTTCATCCGCGGCACCAGATGGCGCGCGGCATAGACGTGGGCCATGACGTGGATGGCCCAGCTTTTCGCCCACGGTTCATCGGAGGAGCCGCCGGCATTTTCCGAGAGCGGATCGAAGCCGCCCCCGATGCCGGCATTGGAACAGAACAGCGCGATCGGGCCGAAGCGCCGTTCGGTCTCGTCGATCAGGTGCTGGATGCCGTTTTCCTGGCCGACGTCGGTGGTGAACGCCGCGCCGCCGATCGAAGCCGCCACCGTCTCCGCCCGCGCGCCGTCGAGATCGGCGACCACCACCCTGGCGGCGCCGGCGCGGTGAAAGGCCTCGCACAGCGCCTGGCCGATGCCGTTGCCGCCGCCGGTCACGACAACGACCTTGCCAGTCACCTGCATGGTTAGCCTCCCCTGATATTATTCAGGGCAGGATGCTTTCAGAGGCCAGGGGAAAATGCAAATCGGCGCATGATTTTACGTCAGCACCACGTCGAGCACCGCGGTGTAGTGGCAAGCGGCGCCGAGCAGCACGAAGGAATGCCAGATCGCATTCTGGAAGCGCAGCCGGCGCCAGGCGTGAAAGATCACCCCTAAGGAATACAGCGCGCCGCCGGCGACGATGAACCACAGCGCCAGTTGCGGCAGCGCGGCGACGCCGGCGTCGTAGGCGATCAGGCCGCTCCAGCCCATGGCGAGATAGAGGCCGACCGACACGGTATCGAAACGTCCGGGCCAGAACAGCTTGAGCACGATGCCGATGGTCGCCACGCTCCACACCCCGGCCAGCAGCGACATCCCGAACACGCCGTCCTTGAGCTGCACGAAAAACGGCGTGTAGGTGGCGGCGATCAGGATGTAGATCGCCGAATGGTCGAAGCGGCGCAGCAGCCACTTGCGCGGCGACACCGGCCACAGATTGTAGGCCGCCGAAAGGCCGAGCATGGCCAACAGACCCGCGGCATAGACCGACACCGAGACGATCTCGAAGGCGGAGGCGAACACGGCGGCCAGCACGATCAGTGCGGTGGCCGCGATCAGGCCGAAGCCGATGCCGAGCGCATGCACCACGCCGTCGGCGATCAGCTCCGCGCGATCATAATTCCAGCGCACCGAACCGGCCACCACGTGGGCCGATGTCGAGGCCAGTTGCTTCAGTCTGAAGATGGTCATGGCCAGGTCCGAAGCACGTTCCGAAGCGAAAGATTCAAATGGGCAGAATGGCACACACCGCGGAAGCAGTGCGCTGCAGCGATAGATCATAGCTTGCGATAGGTCAACGAAGCGCAAAGATCACGTTCGGTAGAGCACCCGGCACCGCTTGATTTTCGCCCGACAATGGCCATTTTTCAGGCAGCGCGCTTCCCTCACCCTTCGCACCCGTCCCCCGTTCCCCGCATGGCACTCAGCCTCAAAGAAATCGCCGAGGAAGCGCGCGTGTCGGCGCGCGCGCTGCTCGATTTCGGCGACAATCTGTTCAATCCCACGGTCCGGCTCGGCGTCACCGGCCTGTCGCGCGCCGGCAAGACCGTGTTCATTACCGCTTTGGTTCACGGCCTGGTGCGCGGCGGACGCTTTCCGGTATTCGAATCGCTGGCGACGGGACGGGTCGCCCGCGCCCGCCTCGCGCCGCAGCCCGACGACGCGGTGCCGCGCTTCGATTACGAGACCCATGTCCGCCACCTGATCGACGACCGCCGCTGGCCAAACTCGACCGCGGATATCTCCGAACTGCGCCTCGTCATCGACTACCAGCGGCAAAATGGCGCGGACCGCACCCTGACCCTCGACATCGTCGATTACCCCGGCGAGTGGCTTTTGGACCTGCCGCTGCTGCACAAGACTTACGAACAATGGTCGGCCGAGAGTCTTGCGTTGTCGCGGCAGCAGCCGCGGGCGCGGCTGGCGGTGGCGCTGCATGATCACCTGGCGACGCTGGATCCCACCGCCCACGAGGACGAATCCGCGACGCTCACCGCGGCACGGCTGTTCACCGGCTATCTGCGCCGCTGCCGCGACGAGCAGTTCGCCATGAGCCTGCTGCCACCCGGCCGGTTCCTGATGCCCGGCAACCTTGCCGGTTCACCGGCCCTGACGTTCGCGCCGCTCGATGTGGCGATCGATGGCAGCGCGCCCGACGGCTCGCTGTGGGCGATGATGCGGCGGCGCTACGAGGCCTACAAGGACGTGGTGATCCGGCCGTTCTTTCGCGATCACTTCGCCCGGCTGGACCGCCAGGTGGTGCTGGTCGATGCGCTCTCGGCCTTCAACGCCGGGCCGGAAGCGCTGCACGATCTCGAGGCGGCGCTGGCCGGAATTCTCGACTGCTTCCGGATCGGCCGCGCGACGCTGTGGAGCGCGCTGTTCCGGCCGCGGATCGACCGGATTTTATTTGCCGCTACCAAGGCCGATCACCTGCATCACGTCAGCCACGACCGGCTCGAGGCGGTGCTGCGGCGAACCGTCGACAAGGCGCTGGCGAAATCCGCGATTGCCGGCGCCGCCGTCGACGTGGTGGCGCTGGCAGCGGTGCGCGCCACCCGCGAGGCCCAGGTGCAGCGCGGGCGCGACAAGCTGCCGTCGATCCTCGGCACGCCGATGTCGGGTGAAACGGCCGGCGGCGAGAGTTTTGACGGCGAGACCGAAGTTGCGACCTTTCCCGGCGACCTGCCGACCGATCTCGACGCACTGTTTGCCGGCAACGGCACGTTTGCCGGGCTGACCAGTGCCGGTGCCGACAAGGCCGATTACCGCTTCCTGCGGTTTCGTCCGCCGGCGCTTGAACGTGATGGAGCCGACGAGCCGGCGTTGCCTCACATCCGCCTCGACCGCGCGCTCCAGTTTCTGATCGGAGACAGACTGCCATGACCGAGCGCTCGGGCCATCGCCGGCCGGCCACCTTCAAGCTCGACGATCCGCATGTGGTGGTGATGGATCCCGACGACGCGCCCGGCCGCCCGGCCCGCGGCACCGTGCAGGTCACGCCGGAAGCGGACCCTGCCCTGCTGCCGGTCCCGGTCGAGGAAGTGGCGGTTCCGGCACGAAAAGGCTTTCGCTGGGGCGCGCTGTTCTGGAGTGCGCTGGGCGGGCTGGTCGTGCTGGGCCTCGGGCTTGGCGTGACCCGTCTGATCGAGGATCTGTTCGCGCGCAGCGAGAGCCTCGGTGTGCTCGGACTGGCGCTGGCATTGCTGGTGGCGCTGGCGCTGGTGGTGATCGTCGCCCGCGAGAGTTTGGCGCTGGCGCGGCTCGCCACCATCGAGCAACTGCACCGGCGCGCCGTCGATGTCTTGCGAAGCGACGATCGGGCGCAGAGCCGGGCGATCCTGCAGGATCTGCTCACGCTCGCGCACCACAATCCGCAACTGGCGCGGGCCCGCACCGCGCTCCAGGGCCACGCCGACGACATCATCGACGGCGCCGACCTGATCCGGCTGGCGGAGCGCGAATTGATGACGCCGCTCGACCAGGAGGCACGGCGCCTGGTGTCATCAGCCGCGCAGCGGGTGTCGCTCGTCACCGCGGTCAGCCCGCGCGCGGCGATCGACGTGCTGTTCGTATTCGCTGGCCTCGCTGCGGCTGGTGCGGCAACTGGCGCGGCTCTATGGCGGCAGGCCGGGGACGCTCGGGCTGATCAAACTGATGCGCCACGTCATCGCCCATCTCGCCATCACCGGCGGCATGGCGGCGAGCGACAGCCTGATCCAGCAGGTGCTCGGCCATGGCCTTGCAGCCAAACTGTCGCAACGGCTGGGCGAAGGCGTGCTCAACGGATTGCTCACCGCGCGACTCGGGCTCGCCGCCATCGACGTCACCCGCCCGCTGCCGTTCACCGCGCTGCCGCGTCCCGCGCTTGGCGATCTCGCCAAGGATCTGTTGCGCAAGCGCGACGGCGAGGAGTAATTCACGCCGGTGCCGGCGATGCCTTCGGCACCAGCAGGAATGCCGCCGCCGCCACCACGCAGGCGGCGCCGGCGAGCAGGAAGGCCGGACCGTAGGTGCCGAGCGCGTCGCGGCTGATGCCGGCGCCGAGCGCCATCAGCCCGACGCCCAACTGGTGCGCGGCGAAGATCCAGCCGAACACCGCGGGTCCGGTTTCGCGGCCGAAGGCGCCGACGGTGAGGCGCACCGTGGGCGGCACCGTGGCGATGAAATCCAGCCCATAGACCACCGCGAACGCCATCATCGCCACCAGCGAGGCATTGCTGTTGACCAGCCAGACCAGCGAGACGCCGCGCAGGCCGTAATAGATCGCCAGGAGCCAGCGGTTGTCGTAGCGGTCCGACAGCCAGCCCGACCCGAGCGTGCCCAGCAGGTCGCAGACCCCGATGGTGGCGAGCAAACCGGCCGAGGTCGACGATGGGAAATCCGAGATCGCCGCAATACGGCACGAAGTGGGTTTGGGTCAGCCCGTAGCTCGACAGGCCGCAAATGAAGAAGGTCGCCGCCAGCACCCAGAACACCAGCCTTCCTGTGCCGAGACGCAGCGCGCGAAAACTCAGCAGCACGAAATTGGCGGTCGGCCGCGGCGGCACCGGCGGCATTGTGGTTTCGCCCAATGGAGCCAGCCCCAACTCCTGCGGGCGATCCTTGCTCAGCGCCACGAACAGCACCATCATCACCAACAGGCCAAGGCTGGAGGGGACCAGCGCGGCGCGCCAGCCCCAATGCTCGGCAATCCAGGCCGCCAGCGGCATGAACAGCAGCGTTCCGGTGGCGATCGCCCCGTTCAACAGACCGACCACCATGCCGCGATGGGCGGTGAACCAGCGCGACGAAATCACCGCACCAAGCTGCATCGCGATCAGACCCGGAGCAATCCCGAGCAGCGCGCCAAAGCCAAGCCACAGCTCGAACCGCGTCGTCATGGTCGCGGTCAACAGCAGTCCGATCAGCGCCAGCGCGCCCGACACCGCCACCATGCGCCGCGGCCCGTAGCGCTGCACCAGGCCGCCGGCGAATGGCGACGCCAGACCAAACAGCGCGAAACGCAAGCCTTGCGAGGCCGACAGTTCGCCGAGCGAAAGCCCCAGCTGTTCCGACATCGGCTTGATCAGCACCGCGGTGACGCCGAGCGCGGAGCTGGAGAACACCACGTATAAAAAACCGAGCGCGGCGATCACCCAGCTGTAGTGAATGTTGCGCGCCGCCGCGTAGGCAGCCAATCGATCTGCAAGCATGGCTCTCCCTCGGGGCTCCAAGGGGCCCATGAATGAGACTTTCACATTTCGGGCGGCGGTAACAAGCCCGAAACCCGCTTGCCGGCTCACGCCATCCACTTGCGATGATCGGCAAACCGCTCGGCCAAAAGATCGATGAACAGCCGCACCTTGCTGGAGAGGTGATGGCGATGCGGGTAGATCGCGTTGATGGCGAATTCGACCGGTCGGTAGTCGGGGAGCAGCCGCACCACGTGGCCCGCGGCCATTTCGTCGACGACGAGAAAACTCGGCGCCAGGAACACGCCGCGGCCCTGCAGCACCAGATAGCGCAGCAACTCGCCGCTGTTGGACACCACGTTGCCGGCGACGCCGACCGAGACCACCTCGTCGCCGGGCCCCTCGAACCGCCACTCATCGCCGTAGGGATAGAACGGATAGCGCAGGCAATTGTGCCGGGCGAGGTCGGACGGCTGTTTGATCTCGGGATGCGCGTCGATGTAGCCCGGCGCGCAGCACAGGATGTGCCGCCAGGGCGTCAGCCGCCGCACCACCAGGCTGGAATCAGGCAGCGGCACCGCGCGCACTGCGACGTCGAATCCCTCCTCGATCAGGTCGACCATCCGCTCGCCGGTGGTGAGTTCGAGCGACACGCCGGGATACAGCACCAGGAATTCATCGATGACCGGCGAGAGAAAACGAACCAGGTGAATGCTGGTGTAGACGCGCAAGGCGCCGCGCGGCGTCGACTGCAGCACGTCGGCAATGCGGTCGGCCTCTTCGAGGTCGAGCAGGATCTGGCGCGACCGCTCGTAATAGGCCTTGCCGGTCTCGGTCAGGCTGACCTTGCGGGTGGTGCGGTTGAGCAGGCGGGCGCCAAGCCGCTGTTCCAGCGACTGGATGTGGTTGCTGACCATGGTCACGGACATGTTCAGGCGCCGGCCAGCGGCCGAAAAGCCTCCGCATTCAACCACTTGGCCGAAAACCGTGAGGCTGGTCAGGCGGTCCACGATTATCCGCTCCCACTTGATGATCCTTTCGGATTTTTCGAGATTATCAGATCGGCCTTCAAGCCGCATCTTCCCGTCATCAGGTCGGCGCCGGGTCCCGGCAGGCCACAGGAGGATGACATGGTTGAGATGCCCCGCACCGAGAGCTTCCAGCAAGCAACCCCAGTCGTTGAAGAAAAATCCGCCCGCCAGGCGCCGCGGCTGGATCCGGCGCGGCGCCCTGGCGCTGGCGCTGCTCGCCGGCACGGCGCTCGCGGGCTCTTACGGCCATTCCTGGTGGACCACCGGCCGCTATCTCGAAACCACCGACGACGCCTATGTGAAGGCCGACTACACCACCGTGGCGCCGAAGGTTGCCGGCTATATCGGCGCCGTGCTGGTGCAGGACAACCAGCCCGTCACGTCAGGCGAAGCGCTGGCGCGGATCGACGACCGCGATTTCCGCACCGCATTGGCGCAGGCCAATGCCGAAGTCGATGCCGCGGCGGCGGCGGTGCGCAACCTCGACGCCCAGATCGGCTTGCAGCAGTCCCTGATCGCGCAGGCCGAGGCCGCCGTCGAAGTCTCGCAATCGGCGCTGACGTTCGCCGACGCCGATGCCGATCGCTACCGCGACCTGGTGAAGACCGGCTCCGGCACCGTACAGCGCGCCCAGCAGACCGAATCCACCCGTGGCCAGGCGGTGGCGCAATTGCAGCGCGACAAGGCCGGGCAACTGGCCGCGCAAAAGAAAGTCAGCGTGCTGACCACCGAGCGCGAACAGGCCAGGGCGCAGCTCGACCGCAGCAAGGCACTGGCGAACCAGGCCGAACTGAACCTCGGCTACACCACCATTCGCGCGCCGGTCGACGGCACCGTCGGCGCCCGTTCGCTGCGCCTTGGCCAGTTCGTCTCGGCCGGAACCCAACTGATGGCGGTGGTGCCGCTGCAGGCGACCTACATCGTGGCGAACTTCAAGGAAACCCAGCTCACCTTCGTGCGCGACGGCCAGCCGGTCACGGTGCGGGTCGACAGTTTCCCGGACCTGCGGTTGAAGGGCCACGTCGACAGCGTCTCGCCGGCCAGTGGCTTGGAATTCGCGCTGCTGCCGCCCGACAACGCCACCGGCAACTTCACCAAGATCGTGCAGCGCATTCCGGTCAAGATCGCGCTGGATGACGCCAACATGGCCGGGCTGCTGCGCGCCGGCATGTCGGTGGAACCCACGATCAACACCAGGGCCGCGGTGACCGCGGACCGCGGCAAACCCGCCGTGTCGATCGGTCAGGCTGGTGAGCCGACCCGATCTTCAACTCCCGCTGGATAGTCCTTCCAGAACTTCGGCAATTATCGCGATCCGCATCACCGGGCATTCTCTCGTCATCAGCCCGATGGAGTTCAGCCATGACCGCCCTCGCCTCCCCCCACCTTGTCGCCGCAAACGCCGCCACCGGCGGCGCGCCGGCCTCCCGCACGGCAGCGCCGAGCGCCCTGAAAATGTGGATCGCGGTCGGCGGCTCGACGCTCGGGGCCTTCATGGCGGTACTCAACATCCAGATCGTCAATGCCTCGCTGGCCGACATCCAGGGCGCCATCGGCGCCGGCATCGACGACGGCGGCTGGATCTCGACCGCCTATCTGATCGCCGAGATCGTCGTCATCCCGCTGTCGGCATGGCTGGCCAAGGTGTTTTCGGTGCGGATCTATCTCTTGGTCAACGCCGCCCTGTTCCTGGCGTTCTCGGTAGCCTGCGCCTTCGCCGCCAATCTCGGGCAGATGATCGTGCTGCGCGCGGTGCAGGGCTTTACCGGCGGCGTCCTGATCCCGATGGCGTTCACCATCATCATCACGCTGTTGCCGAAAGCCAAACAACCGGTTGGCCTGGCGCTGTTCGCGCTGTCGGCGACCTTTGCGCCGGCGATCGGCCCGACCATCGGCGGCTATCTCACCGAGAACTGGGGCTGGCAGTATATCTTCTACGTCAACCTGGTGCCGGGCGCGATCATGATCGCGATGCTGTGGTTCGCGCTCGACCGCGCGCCGATGCAGCTCGACCTGCTGCGCCAGGGCGACTGGCCCGGCATTGCCACCATGGCGATCGGACTTGCGACGCTGCAGACCGTGCTCGAGGAAGGCAACAAGGACGACTGGTTCGGCTCGGACTTCATCGTGCGGCTTTCAGTCATCGCCGCCGTCGCGCTTTCCCTGTTTCTCGTCATCGAATTGAAAACCAGGAAGCCGCTGCTCAACCTGCGCCTCCTGGCGCGCCGCAATTTCGGCTTCGGTATCCTCGCCAACTTCCTGCTCGGCATCGCGCTTTATGGTTCGGTGTACATCCTGCCGGTCTATCTGGCGCGCATCCAGGGCTACAATTCCGAGCAGATCGGCATGGTGCTGGCCTGGACCGGGTTGCCGCAACTGGTGCTGATCCCGATCGTGCCGCGGCTGATGCGGCGCTTCGACGCCCGCGCCGTGATCGGCATCGGCTTCGCCCTGTTCGCCGCCAGCAACTTCATGAACGTCCACATGACCCCCGATACCGGCGCCGATCAACTGCTGTGGCCCAACGTCGTTCGCGCGCTCGGCCAGGCGCTGGTGTTCGCGCCGCTGTCGGCGGTGGCGACGGCAGGCATCGAAGCGGAAAACGCAGGCTCCGCCTCGGCGCTGTTCAACATGATGCGGAACCTGGGCGGCGCCATCGGCATAGCTGCGTTGCAGACGTTCCTGAGCAAGCGCGAACAGTTCCACTCCAATATCCTGTCGACCCCGGTGTCGCTGTTCGAACAGGCTACGCGGGACCGGCTCGCCCGGCTGACATCCTACTTTCTCAGCCACGGGATATCGGATGTGGCGACCGCGCAGCACAAGGCCGTGGTGGCGCTGGCGCTGCGCCTTCGCCAGCAGGCCACCATCATGGCCTTCAGCGATACGTTCTACGTGCTCGGCATCGCGCTGATCATCGCCCTCATCGCGACGCTGATGTTGAAGAAGCCCGGCCATATCCCGGCCGGCGGGGCGCACTGACAGAACCTGACAACTGTTCAAAAGGAGACAACCATGCAAGCAAGACTCAACCCCCTCAAGGCGGCCCCGGAACTGATGCAGGCGCTGTTCGCGCTCGAAACCGCGGTGCAGAACAGCGGACTGGAGAAATCCCTGATCGACCTCGTCAAGACGCGGGCGTCGCAAATCAACGGGTGTGCCTACTGCATCCACATGCACACCACCGAAGCGCGGGGGCGCGGCGAACGCGAAGAGCGGCTCTATCTGCTCGATGCCTGGCACGAGTCGCCGCTCTATTCCGACCGCGAGCGCGCCGCGCTGGCATGGACCGAAGCGGTGACGCTGGTTTCAAAAACCCACGTTCCCGACGACGTCTACGACCTCGCACGGGCGGCTTTTTCCGAAGCCGAACTGGTCAAGCTGACGATGGTTGTCGCCACCATCAACGCCTGGAACCGGATCGCGATCAGCTTCCGGTCGGTTCACCCGGTCAAGTCCGCCGCTGCTGCCTGACGCGGATCTGGAAATGACCATCGCCCGCCAACAATTATTGCAGTCGCGCGGAGCGGATTCGGAAAATGCGCAGCCGGCCCGTCATGCCGGCGCCTGGCTGCGCAGCGCCGAGGCGCGCGGATGCGACGAAGCGGGCCTCGTGGCCGCGCTCGGTCGCCGTCTGCAGGCATCCGGTCTCGGGTTCGACCGCCTCGTTCTCCATGTCGGGACCTTGCATCCGGAAATTTTCGCGCGGACTCTCGCCTGGGCGCCCAACGAACCGGTCGAGGTCTATGAGCAGGACCATCCGGCCACGGTCGCGGCGGGTTTTGCCGACAGCCCGTTCCGCCAGGCCATGAGCTTGCGACAAAAAGTGGTGACGCAGGACGTGGCGCCGCAGTTTCTTGGCCGCGCGGCCGGCACCTTGCTGCAGAGCCGCGGGCTGGGCGAACTGGTCTCGGCGCCTTTAAGCGATGGGGACGGCCGAACCGTGGTGCTGTCGTTCTGCGCCGCGCGGCCGAACCGGTTCAGCGCCGCCGATCACCGGATGATCGATGCGGTCATCGATTGGTTGGCGCGGGGCGGCCGGCGGCCGGCAAAACGGGCTTGAACCGGATCGGCCATCGGCTCGTCTCACAGCCATGCGCCTGTCTCAATTCCTGTTCGTTCTCGCTCTCGTCGCCTCCGGCTCGTTGCCGGCCCGGGCCGAGACACCCGATGCCAAGGACGTCGCGACCATCACGAAATGTCTTGAAGCACCGACCAAGGGCCCGACCGGCCAGGAGGTCGAAGAAGCGAGGTGCCTGCTGAAAATTGCCGCTCCCTGTATCGGCGACGACCTCGGAGTCGCCGACCGCAAGCAGATCAATTGTTACGACCGCGAACGGCTGGTGTGGGACAAGCTGGTCAACGACTCCTACAGGATCATGGTGAACGGGCTCGAGCCCGAACAGGTCAAGAAGCTGCGCGAGATGCAGCGCGCCTGGATCCACGTTCGCGATCTCACCTGCGGCTTCTGGTACGACTATTTCCAGGGCACCATGGCCAACCTGATGATCGCGTCCTGCCAGAATCGCGAGACCGCGCGCCGCGCGATCTACCTGCGCAGCTTCTCCGTCGACATTGCCCAGCGCAAATAACCACGCGCGCCTGACCAAGGAGTTCTCCGGTGAAGCAGCTTACCGCCGCCGTCATGTCGATGGTGTTTCTGGGCGCGCTCTGCACCGGCCGGGCCGAAGCCGCCACGCTCGACTTCCTTGGCACCTGGACCGTGACGGCATCGGAGCCGGCGCCATGGGCGGACCCCAAGGACAAGCCGGTCGCCTCCGACCTCAAGGCGCTGATCGGGCACGCGATCGCGTTCCGGTCGGATGCCATCGACGCCCCGGCGCCGCTGAAGTGCCGCAAGCCGCACTAGGTCGTAAACATCATGCCTACGACCTACGCCATCAAGTCCTACGCGCCCGACATGCTGTTTCAGGGCAGCCTGACCGCCCCCGACAGGCAAGCCGCAACACTGGGTTTTTCCGGCAAGACCATCCGGACCGTCGAGACCGGTTGCGAAGGCGCGTTCGACTTTCATTTCGTCGACGCCGATCATGCGATGTTCGGCTTGAACAACCGGATCTTCCGGCTGCAGCGCAGCAGGCCTTGAGCCAAAAGGAGCGCCACTTCGCGTGCCGGTCGCTTGAACCTCGCAAATGAGTGCGTCAGACCGTCGCACCCGTGATGGCACGAGGTTACCGTCGCAAGTACCGGATTTGCTAACGGCGCACGTGACTTCGACGCCACAGCGACCGATATTCTGCACTAAAAAGCCGTTTTTCGGCTTCCGTCGCCTAATTTTTGTGCAAAAGCCCCTTTATGGATCGTCCGGTGCCCACGTTGTGCGTTGCAAGCGTTAACCATCAGGGCGTCCAATCATAGATGATGTGCCGATGCTGATTTGCGACTTCGGATGCGGGGCGCTCCGAGGCTAGCAGGCGCCGCGTTCCGGCAGTCCGGCCGACCGTACAAGAGGAGAGATCATGTACAACGATTCTCTGTTCAATGCGTTCGCTCGCACCTTCGAGGCCAGAAGCGAGACGGACATGTCCATGGCCGAATATCTCGAATCGTGTCGGGACGACCCGATGCGATACGCTAACGCGGCGGAACGCCTGTTAGCTGCCATCGGCGAGCCTCAGATGATCGACACGGCCAGGGACCCACGCCTTGGCCGTATTTTTTTGAACCGGACCGTGCGGACCTATCCGGCCTTCACCGGATTCCACGGCATGGAAGAAACCATCGAGCGGATCGTCGCCTTCTTCCGCCACGCCGCCCAGGGGCTCGAAGAGCGCAAGCAGATTCTCTATCTGCTGGGACCGGTCGGCGGCGGCAAGTCATCGCTCGCCGAGCGGCTCAAATCGCTGATGGAAGTCCACCCGATCTATGTGCTCAAGGCCGGCGATGAGCTGAGCCCGGTGTTTGAAAGCCCGCTCAGCCTGTTCGATCCCGAAGCGCTGGGACCGATGATCGAGGAAAAATACGGCATCCCGCGCCGCCGCCTCACCGGCTTGATGTCGCCGTGGTGCTACAAGCGGCTGGAATCCTTCGGTGGCGATATTTCCCGCTTCCGCGTCGCCAAGATCCAGCCCTCGCGGCTGCGCCAGATCGCGGTCGCCAAGACCGAGCCCGGCGACGAAAACAACCAGGACATCTCCTCGCTGGTCGGCAAGGTCGATATCCGCAAGCTCGAGACCTACGCCCAGAACGATCCCGACGCCTACAGCTATTCCGGCGGATTGAACCGCGCCAACCAGGGCGTGCTCGAATTCGTCGAAATGTTCAAGGCGCCGATCAAGATGCTGCATCCGCTGCTGACGGCGACGCAGGAAGGCAACTACATCGGCACCGAGAACATCGGCGCGATCCCGTTCACCGGCGTGATATTGGCCCATTCCAACGAATCGGAATGGCAGAGCTTCAAGACCAACAAGAACAACGAAGCCTTCATCGACCGCATCTGCGTCATCAAGGTGCCGTACTGCCTGCGGGTCACCGAGGAGCAGAAGATCTACGAGAAGCTGATCCAGGGCTCGGAGCTCGCCACCGCGCCGTGTGCGCCGGCGACGCTGGAGACGCTGGCCCGCTTCTCGGTGATGTCGCGGCTGCGCCGCCACGAGAACTCGACGCTGTTCGGCAAGATGCGGGTCTATGACGGCGAAAGCTTGAAGGAGACCGACCCGAAGGCCCGCAGTGTCCAGGAATACCGCGACGCCGCCGGCGTCGACGAGGGCATGGATGGCGTCTCGACCCGGTTCGCGTTCAAGATCCTGGCCGCGACCTACAACCATGACACCACCGAGATCGGCGCCGATCCGGTGCACCTGATGTATACGCTGGAACACGCGGTCCGCCGCGAGCAGCTGCCCGAGGAACTCGAGAAGCGCTACCTCGAATTCATCAAGGCGGAACTGGCGCCGCGCTACGCGGAATTCATCGGCCACGAAATCCAGAAGGCGTATCTGGAGTCCTACTCCGATTATGGCCAGAACCTGTTCGACCGCTACGTCGACTACGCCGACGCCTGGATCGAGGATCAGGATTTCAAGGATCCCGATACGGGACAACTGCTCGACCGCGAACTGCTCAACCAGGAACTGACCAAGATCGAGAAGCCCGCCGGGATCGCCAACCCGAAGGATTTCCGTAACGAGGTCGTGAAGTTCTCGCTGCGCTCGCGGGCGCAGCATGGCGGGCGCAACCCGACCTGGACCTCCTACGAGAAAATCCGCGAAGTGATCGAAAAACGGATATTCTCCCAGGTCGAAGACCTGCTTCCGGTGATATCGTTCGGCTCGAAGAAGGACGGCGAAACCGAGAAGAAGCACGGCGAGTTCGTCGAGCGGATGGTCGAGCGCGGCTATACCGAACGCCAGGTTCGCCGCCTGGTCGAGTGGTACATGCGGGTGAAACAAGCCGGCTAGAGCATGATCCGGAAAAGTGGAGGCCGGTTTTCCGAAAGGATCATGCTCAAACAAAAAGATGAGATCATGATGCGATTCCGCGGAATTGCGTCATGATCGCGAGGGTACAAAGCCAACCATGCAGATTGTCGATCGACGCCTGAACCCGAGCAGCAAGAGCCTGGAAAACCGCCAGAGGTTCCTGCGCCGCGCCAAGGCTCTGGTTCAAGGCGCGGTCAAGAAATCGTCGCAGGGCCGCGACATCAAGGACGTGCTGGAAGGCGGGGAAGTCTCGATCCCGCTCGACGGGATGAACGAACCCCGTTTCCACCGCGAGGGCGGCACCCGCGACATGGTGCTGCCCGGCAACAAGAAGTTCCTCGAAGGCGACCGGCTGCCGCGCTCGGGCCAGGGCCGCGCCAAGTCTTCGGGGCCGGGTGAAGGCGACGGCGAGGACTCGTTCCGCTTCGTGCTCAGCCGCGATGAGTTCGTCGACCTGTTCCTCGACGACCTCGAATTGCCCGACCTCGCCAAACGCAAACTCGCCGAGGCCGACAGCACGTCGCTGAGCCGCGCCGGCTACACCACGGTCGGTTCTCCCGCCAACATATCGGTCGGCCGCACCGTGCGGCGCGCCATGGCGCGAAGGGTGGCGCTGCGGCGGCCGAGCCGCGAGACCATCGCGGAACTCGAGGCCGAGCTCGAAGACTGCAGCGAGGAGCGGCGGATCGAACTTCTGGCCGAGATCAAGGCGCTGAAGTCCAAGCTCGGCCGGATCCCGTTCATCGACCCGATCGATATCCGCTACCGTCGCTTCGAAACCGTGCCGAAGCCGGTGGCGCAGGCGGTGATGTTCTGCCTGATGGACGTCTCCGGCTCGATGACCGAACACATGAAGGACCTCGCCAAGCGGTTCTACATGCTGCTGTACGTTTTTTTGAAGCGGCGCTACCGCCGGGTCGAGATCGTCTTCATCCGCCACACCGACCGCGCCGAGGAAGTCGACGAGGAGACCTTCTTCACCGGTCCGGCGTCGGGCGGCACGCTGGTGTCCAGCGCGCTCGAGGCGATGAACCTGATCGTCAAGACGCGGTATCGCCCGGCGGACTGGAACATCTATGCGGCCCAGGCCTCCGACGGCGACAATTCCTACACCGACGGCGATACGGTCTCCAGGCTGCTGACCGAGGCGATCCTGCCGGTCACGCAGTTCTTCGCCTATCTCGAAGTCGGCGAAGCCGGCGGCCACGCCTTCGACGTCTCCGACTCCTCGCTGTGGAGCCTGTACCAGCGGCTGCGCAGCGAAGGCGCGCCGCTGTCGGCGCGCAAGGTCAACGAACGCAACCAGATCTTTCCGGTCTTTCACGACCTGTTTCAGCGCCGCACGACCAAGGAAAAGGCCGCGCCATGACCACGAGCGAGCACCTGTTCCACGGCGCGGACTGGGACTTTGCCACCATCCAGCGGATCCACGACGCCTGCGAGCAGATCGCGCTGAAGGACCTCGGCCTCGACGTCTATCCGAACCGGATCGAGGTCATCACCGCCGAGCAGATGCTGGACGCCTACTCATCGGTCGGCATGCCGCTGTATTACAAGCACTGGTCGTTCGGCAAGCATTTCGCGCTGCAGGAAGCCTCCTATCGCAAGGGGCTGATGGGCCTCGCCTACGAGATCGTGATCAATTCGTCGCCGTGCATTTCCTACCTGATGGAGGAAAATACCGCGACCATGCAGACCCTGGTGATCGCGCATGCCGCGTTCGGCCACAATCATTTCTTCAAGAACAACTACCTGTTCAAGCAGTGGACCGACGCCGAAGGCATTCTGGACTACCTCGACTTCGCCAAGGGCTACGTGGCGCAATGCGAGGAGCGCCACGGCCGGCAGGCGGTCGAGCATACGCTTGATGCCGCCCACGCCCTGATGTCGCACGGCGTCGACCGCTATCCCGGCAAGAAAAGCCTCGACCTGCGTGTCGAGGAAAAGCGGTCCAAGGAACGCCGCTCCCACGACGAGGCCGCCTTCAACGACCTCTGGCGCACGGTTCCGACCGGCCCGGCCAAGAGCGCCTCCGTGCTGAGCACCGAGCGGCGCCGCGCGCTGCTCGGCCTGCCGCAGGAAAACCTGCTGTATTTTCTCGAGAAGTCCGCGCCGCGCCTGCACCCGTGGCAGCGCGAGCTGATCCGGATCGTGCGCCACATCTCCCAGTACTTCTATCCCCAGGGCCAGACCAAGGTCATGAACGAAGGCACCGCGACCTACGTGCATTACCGCATCATGACGCGGCTGCACGAGCAGCGGCGGATTTCCGACGGCAATTTTCTGGAATTCCTGCAGTCCCACACCAATGTGGTGTTCCAGCCCGACTTCGACGACCGGCGGTTCTCGGGCTTCAACCCCTATGCGCTCGGCTTCGCCATGATGCAGGACATCGAGCGGATCGTGGCGAACCCGGACGACGAGGACCGCGCCTGGTTTCCCGAGATTGCCGGCAAGCGCGACGTCATGGGGGTGCTGCGCGACGTGTGGGCCAACTACCGCGACGAGAGTTTCATCAGCCAGTTCCTCTCGCCGCGGCTGATGCGGCAGATGCACATGTTCCACCTGCACGACGACCCCGCCGACAACGCCGGCGTCCTGGTCGATGCCATCCATGACGAGCGCGGATTCCGCCGGGTGCGGCGGCAGCTGTCGCGGCAATATGACGTCGGCCTGATCGATGCCAACATCGAGGTCGTCGATGTCGATCTCGCCGGCGACCGCCGCCTGCTGGTGCGCCACACCGTGGTGAACGGCGCGCTCCTGAACGAAGCCGACGCCAAGCGGGTGCTGCAGCACCTCGCCGACCTGTGGACCTACGATGTGCTGCTGCGCGAGGTCGACGCGTCAGGCACCGTGCTGAAGGAGCATTCAGCAACCCCGCGCGCGACCGCCGTCGCGGCCTGAACCGGGGCCGGAACCGGTCAGGCTGTCGCGCCCGGCATTGTCCTGTCGATAATCTCAGGTATCTTTGAGGCAGCCCCGCGCGCCTCGGCAGGGGTTGCCGGGCAAGCGACCCCGGTCGGGTAAAGGACAACGACGCTGGATACCGCATCGACCCATCCGCAGCCGACCGTCGCGGAGTTGCAGCACGAGCTTGCCCGGCGTACCGCCGAGCGCGACGCGATGGCGGCTCGCCTCGCCGCCACCGCCGAAATCCTGCGCACCATCGCCGAGGCGCCGGAAAACGCCGATCGATCGCTGCAGCAGATCGCCGAGACTACCGCCCGCCTGTTCGGCGCGCCGAGCGTCAGCATCATGATCGCCGATAACGGACAATGGACCCGGCGCTATGGCGTCGGCGCCAGCGCGCTGAGCGTCCACGGCAAGCTTTCGGCGGCGCAGCTTCAGATCGGCGGCCGCAACTTTCCGGGCCAGATCGTCAGCCAGAACCGGCCGATCCACATTCCCGATCTCGACCACCTCGACCCTGAGTTCGCCGACTGGCCGGGTCCGCCGATCGCCCGTGCCGCCGGCACCCGCACCATGGCCGGCACGCCCTTGCGGCGCGGCGGCACAGCCATTGGCTCGCTGATCGTGCACCGCGACCGGCTGGCGCCTTTTGGCGACGACGAACTGGCGCTGCTGCAAAGTTTCGCCGACCAGGCCGTCATCGCCATCGAGAACGCGCGGCTGTTCGGCGAGGTGCAGGCGCGCACAGGGGAGCTCACGGAGTCGCTGCAGCAGCAAACCGCTACCGCCGATGTGCTCAAGGTGATCAGCCGCTCGGCGTTCGACCTGCAGGCCGTGTTTCAGACGCTGGTCGAATTGGCGGCGCGGCTTTGCCGTGCCGACAAGGCCGCCATCCTGCGGCTGAAGGACGGCAGGTTTCAGCTGGTCGCGACCCACGGCTTCCCTGCCGATTTCAGGGAGTTGATGCTGGCGCGTGGGCTGGATGTCGACCGCGGGTCGGTTGTCGGGCGCGCCGCGCTTGAACGGCGAACGGTGCAGGTCGCCGATATCCTGGCCGACCCGGAATTCACCGTGACCGAGAGCCAGAGACGCGGCGGTTTTCGCACCGTGCTCGGCGTTCCGCTGCTGCGCGAGGGAAGCCCGATCGGCGCGCTGTTCCTGACGCGAGGCGTTGTCGACCTGTTCACCGCCCAGCAGATCGACCTGGTGACGACGTTCGCCGACCAGGCCGTGATTGCGATCGAGAACGTGCGGCTGTTCGACGAGGTGCAGGCGAAGACCGCCGACCTGTCGGAAGCGCTGCAACAGCAGACCGCGACCGCCGACGTACTGAAGGTGATCAGCCGCTCGACCTTCGACCTGCAGGCCGTGCTGACCACCCTGGTTCAGTCGGCGCGCCAGTTGTGCAACGCGCCGCAAGGCATGATCCTGTTGCGGGACGGCGAAGTCTATCGCATGTCGATGCAGATCGGTTATCCGCCCGAATTCGAGCGGTATGTCCTCGACAATCCGATTCAGCCGAATCCGCACTCGGGTGCCGGCCGAGCCGCCTTCACCCGCCAGGTAGCGCATTTCCCCGACGTTCTGGCGGACCCGGAATATCGCCTGACCGAAGGCCTGCGCCTCGGCGGCTACCGCGCCCTGTTGTCGATCCCGCTCCTGCGCGAGGGCGAGGTCGTCGGGGTGTTCTCGCTGGGACGCGCCGAGCCCGGCCCGTTCACCGCGCGCCAGATCGAACTGGTGCAGACCTTCGCCGATCAGGCGGTCATCGCCATCGAGAATGTCCGTCTGTTCGACGAAGTGCAGGCGAGAACCGCCGACCTGTCGGAAGCCCTGCAACAGCAGACCGCCACCGCCGAGGTGCTGAAGGTGGTCAGCCGCTCGGCGTTCGATCTCGATGCCGTGTTCCGCAACCTGATCGAAACTGCAGCCCGGCTGTGCGGCGCCAGCGTGTGCATCGTGTTCCGCCGCGACGGCGACGTGCTGAGGCCGGCCGCGGGCCACGGGGTCTCGGACGAATTCATGGCCTTCATGGCGGCGCACCCGATGAAGTTCGATCGCACCACGTTCTCCGGGCGCGCCGCGCTCGAACGCGCCACGGTTCACTGTCCGGAAGTCGAGGCAGACCCGGAATTTACCTTGCACGCAGCACCGCAGAGGTCGGGCTTCCGCTCGATGCTTGCGGTGCCGCTGCTGCGCGACGGCGAGACCATCGGCGTGCTGGCGCTGGGCCGCCCGACCATCGGACCCTTCACGGAGCGCCAGATCAGCCTGGTCGAGACCTTCGCCGACCAGGCGGTAATCGCCATCGAGAACGTGCGGCTGTTCGACGAGGTGCAGCAGCGCACCGCCGAACTCGCGGCTTCACTCGATGAGTTGCGCACCGCGCAGGACCGGCTGGTGCAGACCGAGAAGCTGGCCTCGCTCGGCCAGCTGACCGCCGGGATCGCCCACGAGATCAAGAACCCGCTCAATTTCGTCAACAATTTTTCGGCGCTTTCGGCGGAGCTGGTCGATGAATTGAACGACGTCCTCAGGCTCGAAGCCATGACCGACAAGGCCCGCGCCGAGGTCGACGACCTGACCGAACTGTTGAAGGCCAACCTCGAAAAGGTGGTGCAGCACGGCAAACGCGCCGATTCCATCGTCAAGAACATGCTGCTGCACTCGCGCGAAGGGAGTGGGGAACAGAGCCGCGCCGACATAAACGCCCTGCTGGACGAAAGCCTCAATCTCGCCTATCACGGCGCGCGTGCCGAGAAGCCGGATTTCAACGTGACCCTGAGGCGGGATTTCGACGAGACGGCCGGAATGATCGACCTGTTCCCGCAGGAGATCACCCGCGCCTTTTTGAATTTCATTTCGAACGGATTTTATGCCGTGACCAGGCGCAAGGCGGAAGCCGCGGCCTCTGATTTCGAGCCGACGCTTTCGGTATCGACCAAGGCGATCGGCAACAAGGTCGCGATCCGGATTCGCGACAACGGCACCGGCATTCCGGCCGAGGTCAAGGAAAAGATGTTCAACCCGTTCTTTACAACCAAGCCGGCCGGTGAAGGCACCGGCCTGGGACTTTCGATGAGCCACGACATCATCGTGAAACAACACGGTGGCAGCATCGACGTAAAGACCGAGTCCGGTCAATTTACCGAATTCACCATTGTTTTGCCGCGGGATAAGGCATGATCCCGAAAAGTGGATACCGGTTTTCGGATAAGATCATGCTCAAACAATAGCGATTTTCGAGCTAAGGAATGAGGTCTGACGTGAATGTGCTGGTTCTGGTAGTCGACGACGAACCCGACGTGGAAGCGCTGTTTCGTCAGCAATTCCGGCGCGATCTGCGCGCGCAGCGTTTTGTGATGGATTTTGCCAATTCGGCCGCCGACGCGCTGGCGCGCATCGCCTCGACCATCGAGCAGTCGCTGATCCTGATCCTTTCGGACATCAACATGCCGGGCATGACCGGCCTCGAAATGCTGCCCAAGGTCAAGGAAATGCGGCCCGACGTCCCGGTCATCATGATCACCGCCTATGGCGATCCCGACACCAAGCGCAAGGCGCTCGAAAGCGGCGCTTCGGGGCTGCTGACCAAGCCGATCGACTTCACCGTGCTGCGGGAGGAAATCGACGTCCGGCTGGAAAGCGCGATCTGAACCGGCGGTTGCACTGCCACTCCGGAAGGCTAAGGTAGCCGCCAGTCTGGGCCGCCCGCAACGCGGCTCGCCGGCGGGGTGCCTCATGAAGCGGCGCGAATTCATTGCATTGGCCGGCGCCGCGGCGGCATGGCCGATGGCTTCGCGGGCCGAGCCGCCGGGCAAGGTCCGCCGCGTCGGTTTCCTCGGGCTGCCCGCCGCCGACAGCCTGCCGCAGCGTACCGAAGCGTTTCGTGCCGGGCTGCGCGAGCACGGCTACCGCGAGGGCCGCGATATCGTCATCGAGTACCGCTGGGCCGACAGCAATTATCAGCGGCTTCCGGCACTGCTGGCGGAACTGGTCCGGCTCAACGTCGACGTCATCGTCACCCATGGCACGCCGGGCGCGCTGGCCGCCAAGCAGGCCAATCTTGCGACGCCGGTCGTCATCGCGGTGGTCGGCGACGCCGTGGCATCGGGCGCGGTGGCGAGCCTGGCCCGTCCGGGCGGCAACATCACCGGGCTGACGTTTTTCCAGCCGGAACTGAACGTCAAGCGGATCGAACTGCTCAAGGAGGCGGTGCCCGACCTCACCAACGTCGGGGTTCTCTTGAACTCGACCAACCAGATGAACGCCCCGGTGCTGCCGCAGGTCGCCGAGGTGGTCCGCCACCTGGGCCTCGAGCTGCATCAATTCGCGGTACGCGAGCCCGGTGATTTCGACGCGGCGTTTGCCGATATGGCGGCCAGGGGCGTGCGGGGGCTGGTGATCTTCGACGACGCCATGCTGATCGGCAACGCCCATGCGATGGCGGCGCTCGCGCTCAAACAGCGATTGTGCTCCTGCGGGTTTCTCGATTACGCCTCCGCCGGCGGCCTGCTGGCCTATGGCGTGGATTTTCCGGACATGTTCCGGCGCTCGGCGACCTATGTGGACAAGATCCTGAAAGGCGCCAAGCCCGCCGACCTGCCGGTCGAGCAGGCGACCAAATTCACCACCATTCTCAACACGGCCACCGCCAAATCGATCGGCCTCGCCGTGCCGCAGTCGCTGCTGCTGCGCGCCGACGAGGTGATCGAATGAAGCGGCGGGAGCCGCCCGCTTCAACGCAAGATCATGCTTTAGCCCGCGGCTTTGCGGTCCTCGGGCAATTCCATGTAGAAGCCGGAATAGCCATCGACCCAGCACAGGTGGTCGTGCACGTCCTTGACGCCCGCGGTGTTCTCGGCGGCGACGATCGCCGCCTGCCGGGCGCGCTCGTCGACGATGACGCCATGCAGGTGGACGACGCCGTTTCGCACCGTGACGTCGAAACCGACGGGACGCCAGCAGGTCTGGCTGACCGTTGCCACGATGCGGTCGCGAATATGGCGGTCGTCCGCCGTCGGATCGGGAATTTCGCGGGCCAGGCTCGCGACGGTGCGCAACAGATCGCCACGGGAGACGATGCCGACCAGCACATCGCCCCGCAGCACCGGCAGCCGCTTGACGTCGTTTTTCTCCATCGACTGCACGACCTCGTCCAGCGTCGCGTCTTCCGACACCGTGATCGGATCGCGGGTCATGACCTCGCCGACCTTGCGCCCGCGCTCGTGGACGAAATCGGCGCCGGCGCGGCCCGGACCGACAAAGAACCACAGCCATCTTGACGGCTTGCGCTGGGTGCCGATCTCGGCGCGGCGCAGGAAATCGCCCTCGCTGACCAGTCCCACCAGTTTTTTCGCGTCGTCCAGCACCGGCAAGCCGCTGACATGATGTTGCAGCATCAGCTGCGCGGCTTCGAGAATCGAGGCTTCCGGCGTCGTGGTGATGACCTCGCGGGTCATGATTTGGTGGACACGCATCGAAAATCTCCGTTCGAACGGTGACGCGCCGGTCGGCTCAAAGCTTGCGTGTCTGCCTTTCGCCCCAGCCCAGCACGACGGCGAAAGTCACGAACATGGCGATCACGGCGATCACGACGAGGATGGTATCGACGGTCATTGATCTTCTCCCTGGTTGGTGCGGAAGAAGACTAGCGGGCCGGCCTCAAAAGCGCGTTGACGTGCATCAAATTTGGCCGATGAGACCAGTCATGCCGCGGCGAGATGGTTCAACCGCTCGACGCTGAGCAGGCGCACGCCGTCCGGCACCACAACCAGGGCTTTTTCCCGGGCGAGTTTGGTCACGGTCCGGCTGACGGTCTCGATGGTGAGGCCAAGATAGTCGGCGATGTCCTGCCGGCTCATCGGCAACGGCACGGTGACGGAATTGGCCCCGATCCGGCCATAGCGTGTCTGCATGTTGAGCAGGAAGGCGGCGATTTTCTCGGCCGCCGACCTGCGGCCGAGCAGCACCATCTGGTCCTGCGCCAGGCTCAGTTCGTGACCGGTGAATTCGTGCAGCCGTCGCAGCAGATGCGGCTTGCCGTCGACATAGGCGAGAAACGCCGCGCGCGCGAAGCGGCAGACCCGGACCGGCGTGACCGCCTCGGCGGCGACGCCGTAGCGGTCCATCAGGGCCAGCCCGAGAAAGTCCCCGGGCAGCGCAAAGCCGACGATCTGGCGCCGCCCGTCGGGAAGCGATTTATAGAGGCGCACCATGCCTTCGGTGACATTGAACACGCCGCCGGCCAGCGCGCCCTGATCGAACAACATGGTCTGGGCCGGAAAATGCCTCACCACGCTGATGCGTTCGAGGTCCGCAAGCTCGGACGCATCAAGCGCCCCGCACACGCTGAAAAGCCGCACCTTGCATTCGTCGCAGCCGTTTTCGCCGCGTCCGTGCCTGCAGTCTGCCAAGGCGGCACAGGAATCCATGGCGAAGCCCTTCGTCGTTGCGTGTACTCCATGGATGATTTGACATGGATCAAGCGTCGCCGTCGTTGACCCAGGTCAATGCCCCGGCGGCCGCCGCCCGCTACTTTCGCAGCCTGCGGAGAGGCGGGAATGATCAAGCAATTTCATGCGCTTGCGCTGGACCGACAGCACGCGCTGGCAGCCTATCCGCTGGTCTATCTGCACGACGCCAGCATGACGCGGACGCAGTGGCGCCGTCTGGTGGGCCAGCGCTGCCGGCGGCCCCACGCGCGAACCGGGCTGATGGCGATACACGACGCGCGTGGAATCATCCACGCGCTGTTCAGCTATCGCGTCGACCACGACCTGCGCGTCCGCAAGCGCCTGTGCATCGCCGATCTGATCGTCGCCCACGTGGCGGGGTCGCAAATCGACGCCGCGGTTGCCGCCGCCGCCAGAAGCGTCTCGGCTCAGTTCGGTTGCCAGGCCATTACCATCGAACGGCCGTTCGGTCCGTCGACCGATATTCTGAATCAATGCCCGACCGCGCCGGCGATGCGGCTGGATGCGCACGCCACGCGGGAAGCCGACGCGCATGCGCCTCGCCGATGATCGCCAGTCTAATTCCGCTGTGGCAGCGGAACATACTACGGGTTCGCCGCGCCTCGTCGAACGGTGCCGACTCATCTCCAGAATGCCGTCCTGGCGCGGGCCTCCCGGGCTTTTGGTTCGACCTCGGCGCGCATGAAGGTGGCGCGGTCCATTAATTCATCGAAACGCGTACACCGCAGACGCAGCGGAGTTCGGCGAAGCATGCGCTCGACGCAGCGCCACAGGATCATGGCGTGGACCGGCGCTTTCAGGGCGACTTGCCGGGCCGTGCTTTCGTCGTAGCCGAGAATCTTCTCGCCGAGGTCACACCACGCCTCATGAATTTCCGTATCGCGGCCGCCCCCACGCACCGGATCTGGCACCAGAGGCGGGAGCGGTTCGATCGCGTTGGCCCGCCTGAACCGCCAGAGCTGGATCGTGGCGGCGAAGGCGACGAGATGCAGCCATTCATGAAGCAGCGTGGTGCCAAGGCGATCGCCGAGACGGCGATCGGGCTTGTAGAGAACGATCAGGCTGAAATTGGTGGCATGGCCCAGATAGGTGAATTCCTCGCCCCTGACCTTGCGCGCCCAGGGATCGAGGAACGACTCTTGGTCGCGCAAATGCAGGCGGTGAACGCGACGCGGATCCGGCAGTTCGCGCAACAGCGCGAGTGCTTGCGCGGCATCGATGCGCTCGTAATCGGCGACCTGTTCGGGAATCTCGATCTCGGCCTTGCAGCCGGCGACGCAATACACTCGCATCACGACATCGAGCCGCGCCGTGCCGTCGCGCAGGAAAGCCTTCAGGGTCGGAAAGCGCGAGGCATCCGACGCCACGAACAGCGTCACCACGCGGGTATAGATCCGTGAAAATCCGCCCGGCAGCACCGGCGGCGGATCGACGGGCTGGATCGGGCCAAGCTTGCCGCCAACGCGCGGCATATTGCGGTTAACAAAGCCGAGCCCGACCAGCGCAAGAAACGCACAAATAATGACTGTGGTCGGCAGCACGATCATGGTCCTGCGTCTTGAACCGGCAGACCTGCCGGATTTTAGGGGTACGCGGCCTGGATCATCATGCTAGCCCGGCGCCACGATCCGGGTGCGCAGCGACATCAGGTTCTCGAAACCGATCACCATGTCGTCACCGGGCACAAGATAGAGTTCGGCGGCGTTGGGCTGGCCGACCGCGACGCCGCTCGGCGCGCCCATGGCGATCAGGTCGCCGGGCTCGAACACCACGTAGCGCGAAAAGTGCTCCAGCACGTCACCGATCTTGTAGAGATAGTCCCCGGTGTTGGCGCGCAGCCGGCGCTCGCCGTTGACGTCGCAGGTGACCCACAGATCGTCGGTATCGGCGACCTCGTCCATGGTCAGGATGTAGGGCCCGACCGGGCCGAACCCCGGCATGTTCTTCGCGGTCCAGAACCGGCTGCCGGACGCCACCTCGCGCTGCTGGATCTGGCGCGCGCTGATGTCGTTGGTCAGCGTGAAGCCGGCGATATAGTCCATCGCCTGCGCCTTGCGCACGCCATGGGCGCGCTTGCCGACCACAAAGCAAAGCTCCGGTTCGTAATCGAGCGTGGTGATGTCGCTCGGCCTGACCACCTCGGCGCCGTCCCCCACCATGGTATCGACCAGCTTGATGAAACCCGTCGGCTCGATGGGCATTTCGGTCAGCATCTTGTTGGCGACCAGTTCCTCGCGGTGCTTCCTGTTGTTCTTGCCGACGCAGAAGAACTTTGACGGATCCGGGATCGGCGGCAGGAATCTGAGGCCGGCCAGCGGACGATGCAGCCCCTTGCCGTGCGCGCGCTCCACCAGCGCCGCAAGCGCGGTGAGCGTCTGCGGCCCGGTGATAAGCGCGCTCTTCACGCTGGTGGCGGGCGCAGCCTGACGCAGCGCGTCCGCCGCGGCCACGACATCGACCATATGCTCGCCGTGCACGACGCCGAAGCGCGGTCCGCTTGCTGCAGACGGATCGACAAAGGTCGCCAGACGCATCGTTGGTTTCCTCCCGGCAATGGCACGTTGGTGTCTTTCCCGACTTTGCTGAATTTGGCAACGCCGGCATTGATGTCGCGGCCGAACTCCTGCGCGGGCAGGTCGGCCATGACGGCCCGGAATTGAAATCAGGACACTGTACCTCGGAACAGTGTGCTTTGGGACAACTGGTCTCCTGCCCGGTTCTTGAGTTTGGATGACCAGGCTGGGTGCACCGCTTGCGGTCATCCAGAGCCCCCAGCCTGCGGCCCCGGTCTATTCCTCCCCCGACCGGGGCCATCGCATTGACGATCGCGCGACCGCTGGTGCCGGGAGCTACTTGTAAATTCATGCCAAATATTTGCTGGCAGCCGCCAAACGCGATCTGAAGGAGCGTTGCCGGCTTGCTCGCGGTCGGTCTCTGCATAGGTGTGCCGCGCCGCCAGTCAGACCAAGCCGTCACCCAACGAAACAACAGCCAATGACCAGCCAGCAGCAGCGACGAAACAACAACGAAGCCCGGCGAGGGGACAGCCTGCCGGCGCCGGCCTGCCAGCAGCCGGACAAGAACACCGCCAAGGCATGCGCCATGCAGCAGTTGGCGGGTCACCAGAGGAAGCCCGCGGCAGCGTTGAAAAGCACGCTCCATGCGCCGGTGCCGCCGGAGGCTGGTGTGCCGCGACAGGATGCGCGGCGGCATCAGCCGCACCTGATCCGGGCCTGAAACGCGGGCGCCAGAGCTCGCACGGATCGTGCGACCTGCATCTGATCCCATATCCCGTGGCGTTAGCCTGGCTCGCGACGGAAAGCGCGGCGACGGCGGACAAAAGTCGCCGGACGCATCACAGCCAAGCCGACTGCTCCGCACTCGCGCCCCGGCAGAAGATGCTTCATGGTTGTGACGCTCCCCGCTGGTAATCGTGGCGCAGCCGATCGGACGCGCAAGCCCGTTCGAGAGCAATCAGGAACTTATTTATGTGACGGACCCGGGGCACAGTTTATGAACAGGGTTGCCGACGCCTTATCAACCGTCTTTGTAAAGTGAATTCCACCAGAGGCCTTGTCCAGTTGCTGCTCGCTCAATTCGTCCTTGGAAACTTTCTGCTCGGCCTTGTCCTTATTTTCCAGCTGCTTGGTCACAATCGTGGCTCCTTTGTCTAGTGGACGGCGTTGGTGTGCAGTATGCCCCCGATTTCCTGGATTTCAACAGACGCGACATACCACTCCGCCGATCCAGACTGTGTGATGCTCGTCACTTGGTCAGGCCAGCATTGCTTGCCGCATTCCTGTCGTCGAACAAGCAATTGCTCCGCTGGCGTCCTGCCGTGAGAACGACCGTCAGGCATCGGCGGATGTCGGAGCGGCTTCATACCACTACGACCGAGTTCTTGAGTTCTATTGCCCTGGCACCAATGTCGGCTCGGTGATCAATGAGTGTTATTGGGCCTGGGGTCTATCAAGTACCTGTTCCGGCACCATGCGAACGGGGCGCAGGCGGAAGCAAGAGCCCAGCTAGCGGCCTTCACAGCCTTGCTAACAACCGTCACGGTCCGCGCCGTTTCTTTCGGGCTCAGGGCAGCGTGCGCGGTCGACCATCCGGAAGTGCAAAGTACTACTGCCAGCGCAAAACTCAATGCTCTGAACATGCGATCCTCCTTTGGCTTCGGTATTGCTGATTGAAAAATACTAACCTCTGCAACCGTTCTGATCAGTGAGATGGATCACAGAACGGCTGGTTCCACCTATCGTCTGCGGCGTGCGATGACCACGCCGGTCGGCACCGCCTGCGCCAGATTCGCACGGCGGTCGTCAGGCCGTCGGGTCGCTGTTTGGCCAGCCGCACCAGATCGGCGGTGGACGTCACCGGCAGCTTGGGATTGATCACCAGCAGGTAAGGCGGCGCCGCGCCGGTCACGATCGGCGCCAGCCAGCGCCAGCGCCACGAGGCGACAGAATAAGGGTGCGATGCTCCCCAACGATCTCGCCATCTTGGGGTAGCGACCCAGGGTTTATTCTTACGATGTGAAGCGGTTCACAACCGTTCCTGGCGGTCCGGATTAAGAAATCGATCAGGATGGGGCAATTCCGATCGGAACGGCCCCTGGCTCGCAAGGGACATGCCATGGAACAGCTTCAGATTCGCCGTCACGATCACAACCCCTATCTGTGGTGGGTGTCGTCGCACGGCGACGACGTCGCCTACATCACCCAGCCCGGCAAGAATTTTCTGGTCTGGCCGACCGGCTCGATCGCTACGGATATTGCCGGCAAGCCGTTCGAAAGCATCGACGCCGCGCTGGCCGCGGTGGAACGCAGCCTGCCGGCCAGGATCGGCTGACGGGGCCTAGAGGTTACAGCGCAGAATAAAGTCGCGCAGTTCGGCGTTGAAACGGTCCGCCTGTTCCATGAACGGCGAATGACCCGACGTTTCGTAGATCGACAGGGTCGCGCCCGGCGTGATGGCGTGGCCGTGGCGCCCGGCCGCGACCGGAACGACGGCGTCGCGTTCGCCGTGGCTGAACAGCACCGGGAATTCGATTCCCTTCAGGCGCTCGTCCATGTCGAGCGGACGTCCCATCAGGGCCGCCCTGATCTCGTGCGGCACCACCATGCTCATCGCCAGGCAGGAGTGGAAGGCGTCCGCATCCCAATGCTCGGCGCAGGCTTTCACGAACGCGATGGTGTGGCGGATGTTGGTGGCAAGGTCGGTGGATGCCATCCCCTTCTGCAACTCGAGCGCGGCCGGAATCACGAACGCCGGATCGGAGTTGGTTCGGGAGGCGACCGAGTTCAGGCCGGCCAGCCTTTTTGGGCCGTGATGGGTCAAATAGTCGTTGACGATGCGGCCGCCGTAGGACCACGACACCAGCACGGGCTTCTTCAGGTTGGCGCGATCCAGGATGGCCGCCAGTTCGTCGGCCCAGCGCACGCCGTCGCGATAGTGCGCCGGCGCCAGCGGCTTGCCGGAGGAGCCGTGGCCGCGAAGATCGTAGGTGACGATGCGGAATTGCCGGGCGAGGTCGCTGGCAACCTGCCTCGACCAGCACAATTGCCCCATCGAGAAGCCGTGGATGAACACGACTTCGTGGCCGTCCGGATTGCCCCACTCCTGCACGGCGATAACGACGCCGTCCGGCGTCGCTATCTTGTAGGCCTCGTGACGCGGCGGGCTCACTTCTTGGATGCCAGCGCCGCCGCCCCGGTACCGACACCCGTGGGGCTCGCCGCGACGTCGATCTGCAGCGGCTTGCCGTGGGTTTCCAGCGGGATCAGCGTAAAGCACAGCCCGACCACCAGGCTGCATCCGGCAAAGAAGGTGAACGCCGGCAGGATCGAGTCGGCGGTGGCCTGCGGCGACACGAAATTGCTGGTGCCGGCAATGACCGCCAGGATGATCGGGCCTGCCATCTTGCCGATGGCGTTCGCCGCCTGCGCGAGGCCGACGCTGCGGGCGCCGAGCCGGACGCCGAACACTTCCACCGAATACGGCGCGAGATTGGCGAGGCCGCCTTCGAAGAACAGGTCGCCCGCCATCAACAGCACGATGAAGGCGGGAGCGCCGAGAATGAAGGCATCGTGGAAATAGCCGGCGAGCAACAGCCCGATGGCGCCGCAATAGCCCATGATTTCGCCGGCGCGACGGCGTCCCAGCCACTGCGGCAGCACCGAGAACAGCGCCTTGCCGGCGACGCCGACGATGCCGATGTAGACAAAGAATTGCGCCGCCTCGCGCGGGGTGATCTTGAGCAGCAGCGCAATGATGGTCGGGCCCCACAGATAGACGCCGTAGAACGCAGTCGAGGCGCACAGCCAGGTCAGCCCGATCAGCACGACGCGGCGTGGATCGACGAACAATTCCGACAGCCGGACCCGCGGCGGCGTCACGGCCGCTGCTGACGGCAGCGGCAGCGAATCCGGCGCGACGTTAAGCGCGGACGCGACCGACCGCCTCGCCTCGGCCGGCCGGTTGGCCGACAGCAGCCACAGATAGGATTCCGGCACGAAGATCCAGACCAGCACGCCGACCACGGCCGGCAGCGCACCGAACGCCGCAATGCCGCGCCAGCCGAGACTTGCCAGCAGAATGGCCGCCGTGGTCGCCGCCGCCAACACGCCGACCGAATTCGCCACCACGATGAAGCTCGACGCGAAGGTGCGAAGCCGGGTCGGGGTGTATTCGACGATCAGCGCACCGGTCGGGGTCGCCGCCGCGGCGAGCCCGAAGCCGACGCCGAAGCGCAGGATGGCGAACAGCTCCCAGCCGCCCTCCGGCACGATGGTCAGCGCCAGCGATGAGCCGCCACAGATGAAGGTGCCGATCACGATCAGGGGCTTGCGGCCCCAGCGGTCGGCCAGCACGCCCCAGACCAGCGCGCCGATCATGGCGCCGAGTCCGGCGCCGAGCAGCATGGTCGCCGACTGCCCGAAGGTCAGGTGCCAGGACGGACCGATCACCGCGACGATGAAGCCGACGATGAAGAAGTCGAAGAAGTCCAGCGCCTGGCCGAGGGCCAACAGCGAGAACGTGCGCCAGTAGCGCCAGGTAATCGGTGCCGCGTCGTAGATACTTGCCAGATCGCCTGTCTTGGTTGCCTGCATGGTATCCTCCCCGTTTTATTTCTTTAATTTGGTTTAGTGGCCGCCGCGCCGCGCGGTCGTCGCCGCCATGTCCACACGCATGGTACCGGGATCGATGATGACGCCGTATTCGCTGCCGGCGCGCTCCAGCGAGACATACTCGTTGAGCACATCGCTCAGCACCGCCTCGACGTCGCGATGAAAGGGATCGCCGACCCCGCAGCCGCCCGCCGTGCGCTGGATCAAAATGTCGTCGGTCTGCGCCACCGACTGGCGGTGGGCGCGGACCTGGCTGACCGTTCCATCCGGCGCGGTCAGGGTCAGCTTGTTGAAGGTGTGCGGGGTGTGGCCGCCCAGCACCGTATAGCCCCGGGTAACGTCGCCGTCGGAATCGCCGGTGAGAAGAATCGCGGGACTGCCGCGGTTGGTGGCTTCCCAGAAGATGCCGAGCCCACCGCGATAGGTGCCGGCGCCGCCGGAATCGGTGATCAGTTCGTAGTTGGTGATGTGCCAGGGATAATAGGTCTCCAGCATTTCGACCGGGGCCCGCACCAGTTCGCCGCCGCAGACCCATGGCGAGATGTGCGGCCAGCCGTCATAGCCCCAGATCGCGCCCGAGCCACCATCGGAGACATGGGCGAGAAACACGTAACGTTCGTTGGAGCGCGGATCCGTGCCGATGAGCCCGCAGCCGTAGTGCCGGGCCCAGGCCGCGCAGATGTTCTTCGGCACCGCCTTGCTCAACGCTTCGGCGGCGCATTCCAGCACCTGGGTGCCCAGTGAGATCGGCGCAGCACCAACGGTCGCCGGATAGACCGGATTGATGCACAGTCCCGGCGGCGCCACGATCTGGATGGCGCGGTAGCTGCCCTCGTTGTGGTAGGAGGAAATCTCGGCCGAGAGCGAGGTGAACACCGCCGAATAGACGCTGGCATAGGTCGCCGACAGCGGACAGTTGACGAAACTCACCTGCTTGTCGCTTTCGGAAAAATCGAACGTCAGCGTGTCGCCCTTCACCGTGAGCGTACAACGCACCCACACCGGGACGTCGAAATTGGTGCCGTCGTCGTCGGTCGCCGATTCGGTGCGATAGACCCCGTCGGGGATTTGCGCGATTTCGGCCCGCACGGCGCGTTCGGTGGAATCGATCATGTCGTCGATGTAGGTCAGCAGCGGCTCGCGGCCGTACTGGTTGAGCATCTCGGTCAGCCGCCGCTCCGCCACCTTCATCGCCGCGATCATGGCGGCATTGTCGATCCGCATGCCGTGCGGGAAGCGGATGTTGTTGAGGAAGAATTCGTAGACCGGGGTTTCCTCGCCACGGGCGTAAATCCGCGTCGGAGGAATCACCAGGCCCTCGGCGTGAATGTCGTAGGCGCCGGGAAAATAGCCGCCGGGCAACGATCCGCCCATGTCTTCCTGGTGACCCCGCGCCATCGCGAAACAGACCAGCACGCCCTGGTGGAAGATCGGATAGAACAGCGTGATGTCGGGCAGATGGGTGCCGAACCCCTTGTAGGGGTCGTTCATGATGAAGACGTCCCCCGGCTCGAAGGTGCCGGCGAATTTGGCGATCAGCGCCTTGACCTGCAGGCTGCCGGCGCCGATCTGGCCGGGCAGGCCGACGTAATGCGCGATCGACCGGCCACTGGTATCGAACAAGCCGACGCAGAAATCATGCAGTTCGGCGGTGACGAAATTTTGCGAGGACCGTTCGATGATGGTCGACATCTCGCGCGAGATGCTGAGGAACTTGTTCCAGATGACGCTCTTGGTCACCGGATCCAGCGTGTCGACCAGTTCCGATTTGGCGGCAAGCACGTTCATGGACATTCCTCGTCACACATCAATCAAGAACCTGGATCAGGTAGTTGCCGTAAAGGTCGACTTCGGCACGTGCGGCATCCGGCACCATGATGGTCGAGCCGGCTTCCTCGATCAGCGCGGGGCCCGCGATCCTGTTGCCGCCGGTCAATCCGCTGCCGTCATAGACCGGCGTCATCCGCCAGCCACCGCCGCGGCCGAAATAGCAGCGCCGGTCCGGCTTGCGCGCCGCTTCCGCGGCCTCGCTGCCCTGTTCGATTTTTTTCAAATGAACCGGCGGCGTCGCGGCCATGGCGCGAAGCCGCAAGTAGACCACCTCGACATGCCGGTCCTGCATCGAGAACGCGAACGTCTGCTCATGCTTGCGATGAAACGCCGTCGCCAGCTGCTCGATCCCGGATGCGGTCATCGGCTCGGCCGGCGTGTCGACCTCGACTTCATTGAACTGGCCGACATAGCGCAGGTCGGCGCTGCGGGCGAAGCGAAGCTGGTCGCGGCGGGCGCCGGACCTGAGCAGCACCTGCGTCCCTTCCTCTTCCATTTCCGCATAGAGCGCGTTGATAATGCCGAGGTCGGCATCTGCCAGCCGCTTCGGATAGGTGCGCACGTAGTCCTGGCTGAAGTCCGGAAGCTGCATGCCGAAGGCGCAATAGGCCGAGGCGAATTTCGGGATCATGACCTGCTTGAGGCCGGCCTTGCGGGCGATCTCGACGACATGCAGCCCGCCGGCGCCGCCGCCGGCGATCAAGAGGAATTCGCGCGGGTCGAATCCGCGCTTGGTGCAGCGTTCGTTGAGCGCGTCGGCCATGCCCTCGTTGACGATGTCGTAGATGGCGAACGCGGCTTCCTCCTGCGACATGTTCAGGCGCGCGGTAATCGGCGCCACCGAGGCCTCGGCGGCGTCGCGATCGAGCAGCATTTCGCCGCCGAGAAAGAATTTGGGATCGATGTAGCCGAGCAGCACGTTGGCGTCGGTCACCGTCGCCTCGCTGCCGCCGCGGCCGTAACAGGCCGGTCCCGGCCGTGAGCCCGCGCTCTTCGGCCCGACGCGCAGCAGATCCAGCGAATCGAACCAGGCGACACTGCCGCCGCCGGCGCCGATGGAATGGACGTCGACCATCTTGGCGGCGATGCGCTGCTCCGACAGCCAGGTATTACTGGTGAGCAGGATCTGGTTGTCCTGGATCAGCGCGGCCTCGAAGCTGGTGCCGCCCATGTCAGCCGAGATGATCTTGTCGGAATAGCGGCTGCCGAAATAGAGCCCGACCGACGGGCCGGCCGACGGCCCCGACAACAGCGTCGTCACCGGATTGAGCTTGGCAGTGTCGCGATCCTGGATACCGCCGTTGGACTGGATCAGGAGCAGATGCCCGGTGAAACCGGCCTCGCGCAACTCGGCGTCGAGCCTGTCGATATAGGAGGCGAAGATGGCGCCGACATAGGCGCCGACCACGGTGGTGTTGAAACGTTCGAACTCCCGCGAGGTCGGGATGGTGTCGTATGACGTCGTAACGAACACGCCAGGCGCGATCCGGCGCGCGATCTCCGCGGCGCGCAATTCGTGCTCGGGCCGGATGTAGGAATAGAGAAAGCAGATCGCGATCGCCTCGCAGCCTTCAGTGACGAGGCGCCGCACCGCGTCTTCGACCTGCGCCTCGTCGAGCGGCGCCACCACGTTGCCGTCGGGCCCGACCCGCTCGTCGATGCCGATCCGCCGCGACCGCGGCACCAGCGGTTCGGGAAATTTTACTTTCAGATTATAGGGCGAGACGCCGACCCGCATGCCGCGCCGCAGCTCGATGATGTCGCGGAACCCCTTGGTGGTGAGCATCCCCGTTTTGACGCCCGACCGCGTCAGCAGGGCGTTGGTGGTGGCGGTGGTGCCGTGAATGATGGTCTCGACGTCGGCCAGCAGCTCTTCCAGGCTGCAATCGCGCGCCCTGGCGGCCTTCTTGAAGCAGTTGAGCACGCCGCCGGACAGCGCTTCATGGGTCGAGGGCGACTTGAACATTTCCACCGCGCCGCCCGGCGCGGTGATCACCATGTCGGTGAAGGTGCCCCCGATATCGACGCTCACTCGCAGCACGTTCCACTCCCCTGAACCGGTCCGGTATTCCGGATGCCGTGCGAACGATAGGCGCGGGGTTATGATCTGAAAATTATCATTTACAGATTTCTGCAATCTATTAATTAGATGACAGGGGAAACGCTGCAGCGCAGCGGGAGACAGCGCCATGGACCTGCAGCAGTTGCGCTACTTCGTTACCGTGGCCGATGTGGAAAACATCAGCCTCGCCGCGCACCGGCTGCGGGTGGCGCAATCGGCGGTAAGCCGGCAGATCCGGCTGCTCGAGGAGGAACTCGGCGTGGTGCTGCTGCGCCGCTCCGGCCGCGGCGTCAAGCTCACCGACACCGGCGAGACGCTGCGGCGCCAGGCCAGCGACCTGATCCAGCAGGCCGACAGCATCCGCGCCGATATCCGCAACCGCGGCAATGCGCCGACCGGCGTGTTGCGGATCGGCGCCAATCCCTCGATCGGCGACGCGGTATTCCCGTCGCTCGCCAAGAGTTACACCGCGCACTACCCCAAGGTGCGGCTGCATCTGGTCACCGACATGACCATGAACGTCCAGGACGGCATCCGCAAAGGCGCGCTCGACTGCGGCATTATCGCGTTTCCCGACCGCGATCCGTCGCTGGTGCTGCAGCCGGTGGCCAGCGAGCGGATCTATCTGATCAGCCACAAGAGCAACGACCTGCCCTTCGGCGCGAACTGCACGGTGCAGCAGCTCGCCAGTGTGCCGCTGGTGCTGCCCGGATTGCCGCACCGAGAGCGGCTCGGCTATGAGCGCCTCGCCGCCGCCAAGGGCCATACCCTGGACTGCCGGATGGAGGCCGACAGCCTGACCATCCTGCGCGATCTCGCCCGGCTCGGCCTCGGCCATCTGCTGCTGCCGTCGACCGCGCTGTCGAATCTCGACCAGGAAGGCGAATGGATCCCGCGGCAGGTCAAGGGCTTCCAGCTCGAACGCTTCGCGGTCTGGCACGCCGAGCGGCCGATCACCGAAGCGATGAACGGCTTCATGAAGATCCTGAAGGCGGAAATATCGCTGCTGGCGAAGAAGGGGATTTTGCGGTGAGTGCGAATCACGCCAGCCAGCGCCACTGATAGAACAGCGAGCCCGGCGGCGGGTTGAGATCCGGCGTCCAGCCGGTGAGTTTCTTGAAGTCATAGCTGCTCATGACTGTGCCGCGCCAACTGCGATCGACGCGGCCGACCGGCTCCAGCACTGCCGATGTCGAGGCCCAGATCGCCGCTTCATCCGAATAGTGCCCGACATAGAGGCCGGTATGGCCGCGGATCCGGTCGAAGCCGGGATCGTGGAAGCCGAGAAAGCGCGCGCGCTCGTTGACCTGGATCACCGGCACGCGGCCCTTGAGGTGCCAGCGCAGCATCGCATAGGTGCGATAATCCGTGGTCGCGATCCAGGTGGCGCCGGTTTGCTTCATCGCCGCCTCGGCCCGGCTTGCGACCTCGGCATAGCCGGCCTCGCCGCCGATCGGATCGGTGCGGCCGATCAGATTCCATGGGCTGGCGACGCTGTAGAGAAACACCAGCACCACCAGCACGAGACCCGATGCGACCGCAGCCTTCGCCCAGAACATGGTCGAGCGGATCATCAAGGCCGGCCAACCCTCGCGCGGCAGCATAGCGATGTTGATGGCGGCGGCGGCGAAGCCTGCCGGCCACAAAAACATCGGCCAGGTGTCGCCGATCCGCAGCGTCAGCGATTTCCAGAAGAAATACAGAAACGGCACCAGCACGCAGGTCGACAGCAGGATGGCGATCGGGTCGCCCTTGCGGTAGCCGCGCCAGGCGGTGAGCGCGGCACCGGACAGCACCACCGGCAGCAGCACCGGGCCGACCTGCCCGATCTGCAGGCCCAAAAACTCGCTGGTGGTGCGCAAGGAGAATTCGTGGGCCGAGGACGCCCGCACGAACTGGAATTTGAACGACGCCCAGTCGTGCTGCGCGTTCCAGATCAGGACCGGCGAAAAGATCACGACCGCGATCAGCGCCGCGAGCCAGGGATACGGGCTCGTCAGCCAGCGCCGGCGCCAGGCCGGCACCAGCATGAAGGCCACCACAGCGGGCAGCAGCATCGCCACGGTGAATTTCGACAACAAGGCAAAGCCCGCGAACACCCCGGCGGCGAGCCACCAGCGCCCGTCGTCACTTTCCTTGAGCCGGACCAGCGCCCAGATCATCGCCAGGGCGAACGGGATCAGCGCGATGTCGGGCGCGATCTTGGCCATCAACAGGCCGTAATAAAGCGCCGCTTCCGGCATCAGCACCGCAAGGATGACCGCGCGTGTGTCGTGGGTGACACGGCGGACGATATCCGCCAGCAAGAGTTGCGAGACCGCCATGGCGACGATGCCGGCGAACCGCGCGCCGAAATTGGTGTCGCCGAAAATCGCGGTGCCGAAGCGGATGAACCAGGCGATCATGGGCGGATGATCGAGGTAGCACAACACGTTTTCCTTCGAAAACGTCCAGTAATAGGCCTCATCGGTGCGCAGGTCGACGACGCTTGCATAGACGCCACGCATGCAGGTCAGGGCCGCGATCAGCCCCATGGCCAGCAGTAATGTTTTGCGGGTCGTGGCGGAATTCGCCGCGCGGTCGGGGGTTGAAACCGTGGTCATCGCGGAGCCTTTTGGGCGGACTCGGTCAGGGTGTCAACTTGACGGCATCAACGCCTTCGAACGTTTGCAAGGCCTGAAGCGACCAACCCTCCGCCGGCGCCGACCGGCATGTCGGCGGTTTTTGCCACCGGCACCGACGGCGAGACGCGTTTGGACTGCACAACCCCGGCGATCAAGGCCAGAATCACGGCGATCTCGCTCACATACAATATCGCCCTGCCAAACAGCCTGACCATTCACCACCTTCCCCTTGAGTTGCGGCAAGATGCCATCGAAACCGAAAATGTCACATCGCCTGCGGGCATGGATCACGCTATTTTGTCGGTCGACATTGGCAAATCGTTCGAATACCCGACCGGAGTTCACGGTCATGCTGTTGACATAACCGGCGCCATAGCCGCCGGGGCGTGCTAAGGGATGCGGCGGTTTCGCGACGGGCGAGGAAACTGGTTTTGGCACTGGAGCAAGGGGCTTCTCACAGCGTCGTTGCCGGGGAGACCCGGCCTGCGCGGCGCGCGACAGCTGCGCTGCCGCTTGGGACGCGGGCCCGGGGCGTAGCAGGCCGGCTGGCCAAAAGCCTGCGCGGCGCCGGCGTCCGCCAGGTCCGCCTGGTGTGCGGCCTCGTGCTGTTCAGCTATCTCATCAGCCATTTCCTCAATCACGCCCTTGGCAACATCTCGCTCGACGCCCTGGCCGCCGGGATCGCGGTCCATACCGCGTTCTGGCAATTCCTGCCGGTCGCGGCGTTGTTCTACACCGCGATAACAGTGCATGCGGGGCTCGGCATCTATGCGCTGTACCAGCGGCGGCAGTTTCACTGGAAGGCCATCGAACCGCTGCAGCTGGTGCTCGGGCTCAGCATCCCGGCACTGGTCGCCGCCCACATCATCGGGGTGCGGCTGGGTCAGGCGCTGTTCGACCATCACAAGCATTATCCGCAGGTGCTCTATGCCTACTGGGTCGTGTGGCCCTACAAGATGTGGCAGATGTACCTGGTGCTGCTGGTGGCCTGGCTTCACGGCTGCATCGGATTGTACTTCTGGCTGCGCATGAAGGCTTTCTACAAGCGCGCGGCGCCGTTCCTGCTCGCCGCCGCGGTGCTGGTGCCGACCCTGGCCCTGCTCGGCCTCTACCAGGCCGGGCGTACCGTGGTGGACGACGGCAGCGATGCCGACTGGCAGCGCGATTACCTGTCGCAAGCGCAGGTCGGCAGCACGGCCCAGCAGAACGTGCTCGACGACATCATCGCCTGGTTCCTGCTCGGCTATGCCGGCCTGCTCGCCGCCGTGCTGCTGGCGCGCGGCGTCCGCACGCTGATGGAGCGCCGCGCCGGCATGATCAATCTTTCCTACGGCAACGGCCGCACGGTGCGGGTGCCGAAGGGCTTGAGCGTGCTCGAGGCCAGCCTGCGCTACAGCGTGCCGCACGCCAGCGTCTGCGGCGGCCGCGCCCGCTGCTCGACCTGCCGGATTCGCGTCATCGGCGACTGCAGCGCGCTGCCGGAGCCGTCGGGACGCGAGGCCTTCGTGCTCAACCGGGTCGGCGCCGGCGCCGATCCGTCGATCCGTCTCGCCTGCCAGCTGCGGCCGGACAACGATCTTTCGTTCTTCCAGATATTCCTGCCGCAGGCCATCAGCGCGCACGGCAGCCCGACGTCACCGCACCGGATCGGCGAGGAGCGCTATCTGGTCAGCATGTTCGTCGACATGCGCGGCTCGACCCAACTGGCGGAAAAGCGGCTGCCGTTCGACACGGTGTTCATCGTCAACCGGTTCCTCGGCGCGGTATCCAAGGCCGTGACCGACTGCGGCGGCCGGCCCAACCAGTTCGTCGGCGACGGCGAACTGGCGCTGTTCGGTCTCGAGTGCGACCCGGCGACCGCCTGCCGCCAGGCACTGCGCGCCGCGGCCATGATCGCGGCCAACATCGACGATCTCAACCAGTTCCTGCAGCACGACCTGCGCGAGCCGATCCGTTTCGGCATCGGCATTCACGGCGGCGAGGTCATCATCGGCGACATCGGCTATCGCGACCACATGGTGTTCACCGCGCTCGGCGACGCCGTCAACGTCGCAGCGAGGCTGCAGGACATGACCAAGTCTCTCGCCTGCGAAGCGGTGATATCGGACGAAGTGACCGCTACCGCCGGCGTTGCCGCCGATGCGCTGCCCGCGCAGGAAGTGGCGATCCGCGGCCGCGCCGAGCCGATGCCGGTGCGCACCGTGGCCAATGCGCGCGAACTGGCCGCACTGGTCGAACCCGAGATGGTCGAGGCGACTTAGTTATCACGTCGTCCCGGCGCAGGCCGGGACCCATAACCCCTGGCGTTTAACGTAACGAAGACCTCGGCCACAGTGCCGAAACGAGATGACACGGCGTATGGGTCCCGGCCTTCGCCGGGACGACTGCGTCAGAGAGTCATTGCAATCTCCAGTGTGACCCAGCGCACACCTGAACATCCGTTCAGGAAAATCCAACGAACCCCGATCCTTAGCGCGGCGACAGATGGGCGATGGGTAAGACTGAGACTGAAACGATCAACCCGCGCCAAGGCGCATCATTGAAGGAGAACTAACATGCTTCGCAAGATCACTCTCGGACTCGTTGCCGCCGCTTCGCTCAGCGCGATGGCGCTGGCTCCCTCGGCCGCATCCGCCAAGCCGTTTGGTGGCTGGGGCTGGGGCGGTGGCTTCGGTGGCTACCATCACTTCCACCATGGCTTCGGCATCGGCTACATCGGTGGCGGCTATGAGGACGACGGCTGCTACCAGACCCGCACCGTGATGACCCCGGTCGGCCCTCGCCTGCGCACCATCAACGTCTGCGCCTACTGATCGGAACCTCACTTGCTCGGAAACGCCCCGGCCGTTCGCTCGGCCGGGGTTTTTTCGTGCCACGATTTGCTGCGTTGCGATTGCGGCAATGCGCACCGCCGTGGACGGGCCAAAAGCATGAATTGACTTGCGCTTTGCCGATGCAACACTGCCAACTCAAGCCCGGTGATGACCTGGCCTGATGCGACAGCTTCGGAGGAAGCCCCAGATGCTCGATCGACGAGAGATGATAAAACGCGCCGGCGCCGGACTTGCGGCGCTCGGTGCGGCTGCGGTGATTGGCCCTGCCAGGGTTTTCGGCCAGGAAACGGTGACACTGCCGATCGACAACGGCATCCGGCCGCTGGTGCGGTATCCGCAAAAACGGCCGATGATCGGGCTGACGTCGAGGCCGCCGCAACTCGAAACCCCGTTCGCCGTTTTCAACGACGGCGCCATCACCCCGAACAACGCATTCTTCGTCCGCTACCACCTGGCCGATGTTCCGCTCGGCATCGATCCCGATACCTTTACGCTCGAAATCAAGGGCAAGGTCGATCGGCCGCTGAAACTGTCGCTGAAGGAAATCAGGAAGCTGCCCGCGGTCGATCTGGTCGCGGTCAACCAGTGTTCGGGCAACAGCCGCGGATTTTCCAATCCGCGCGTCGCCGGCGGCCAGTTGGCCAATGGCGCGATGGGCAATGCGCGCTGGCACGGCGTGCCGCTGAAAGCCTTGCTCGAAAAGGCCGGCGTGCAGGCGGGCGCCAGACAGGTCACCTTCAACGGCATGGACGGGCCGGTGATGGACAAGACCCCGGATTTCGTCAAGGCGCTCGACATCGACCATGCCCGCGACGGCGAGGTGATGCTGGCCTATGGCATGAACGGCGAAGAGCTGCCGGTGCTCAACGGCTTTCCGCTGCGCCTGATCGTGCCCGGCTATTACGGCACCTACTGGGTCAAGCATCTCAACGAAATCACCGTGATCGACAGCGTGTTCGACGGTTTCTGGATGAAATCGGCCTACCGCATTCCGGATAATTCCTGCGCCTGTGTCGAGCCCGGCACCGCGCCCAAGGCGACGATCCCGATCAACCGCTTCAACGTGCGCTCCTTCATCACCAGCGTGGCCGACGGCGCCAAGGTGAAGGCCGGCAGGACCGTGCTGAAAGGCATTGCGTTCGACGGCGGCAAGGGGATCAAGGAAGTCGCGGTCTCCATCGACGGCGGCAAGAGCTGGCTGCCGGCGAAACTCGGCAAGGATCTCGGCAGGTACTCGTTCCGCGAATGGAAGCTTGCGGTAAAACTCGGCGCCGGCAGCAGCGAACTGAAGGTCCGCGCCACCAGCAACGCGGGCGAGACCCAGCCCATGGAGGAAAAGTGGAATCCGCCGGGATACATGCGCAACGTGGTTGAAACCGTCCGCGTTACCGCGGCGTGAGGGGGATGACCATGAAACAAATCTTTCTCATCACGCTGGCGGCAGCGCTGATCGGCGGTTCCGCAGCCATCGCCAAGCCGGTTTCCTACACCCTCCCCGCCGAGACCGCCGCGTTCAAGCCGGGGCCCAATCTCGACACGGTGCAGAACAACTGCAGCGGCTGCCACTCGGCCGATTACATCCGCACCCAGCCGCAGGGCCCGAAGTTCAAGAAGGATTTCTGGGCTGCCGAAGTGACCAAGATGATCAAGGTCTATGGCGCGCCGATCGAGGACGCCGATGTCGGCAAGATCGTCGATTATCTGTCGGCGACCTATTGATAGGATTTGAAGAAAATAACTCAGCCTGGCTTTTGCGACCTTAGGTCACGGCCAAACCGGGGCAAAACCGGCCAAAACCAGCGCCGGAAACCAATTGTGGCGATTTTCGGCGCGCCGGCTGTGCCGTTTAAGCCTATCAAGCGCCGCATATAGGGCGTAACGTGCGCCGGTCGGAATTGCCGGTTTCCGGGGACCGACTGCTTGTTGTTGTTTTTAATCCTGCGGAGACTACGCGATGGCTAAAGGTACGGTTAAGTGGTTCAACCCGACCAAGGGCTTTGGATTTATCCAGCCCTCGACGGGGGGCAAGGACGTGTTCGTTCATATTTCGGCGGTGGAGAAAGCTGGTCTTTCGACGCTCAACGAAGGACAGACCGTGGAATACGAGGAAGTCGCCAACCGCGGCAAGACCTCGGCTGAGAACCTCAAGGTTTGATGCACGGTCGAAAAACATGCCCTCGGATCAGATCCGGGGGCTAAACCGGTCTTCCGGAAAAATCATTCCAAAAAAATAATCTAGCGAACTGTCATCGCCCGGCTCAACCGGGCGAACGACTATCCGCGCGCGCCGCGCGGCTGCGGCTCAATCTTCCTTGACCCATTGCTCGACGGTCATCACCTCGGGCGGCTCGGCGTAGCTCGTGGTCCACATGTCGACCACCCATCCGACCTTGGTCGCGCGCTCGATCAGCACCGGGGTATTGTGCGGCGTCTGCAACACCAGCGCGTTGCCGCGGTAGGCCGGATCGCCGACAAAGTGATACTTGAACAGCCCCCATTCCTGCATCACCAGCAGCAGGCTGGTGATGTTGCGCGTGGTGTCCCAGCAATCGAAATTGTGCTTGTCGTCGAAATAGCGGAAATCGGCGTTCTTGATCCGCTTGTCGGTGCCGATCACCGGGCCGACCCGGCGGTCCCACCAGATCACCGCTTTCTGCACCGCGGCGCGTTCCGCGGCCGCCGACGCCTTGCCCGCCGCGATGATCTGCGTCAGCGCCTTGCGGTCGCCGGCGCTGAAATCGAGGATCTCGCGGCGCCGGCAGACGAAGCCGTAGCAGATCGTCATGGTGCTGGCGGTCGGCGGGTTGATCGAGACCGAATTGAACAAATAGGCCAGCGGCTGGCTCATTTCGGCCGCAGCGGCCGGGCCGACGCCGGACAGCGCAACGGCGGCGAAAGCGGCGGCAAGCATGGCGCATGACGGTCCCGCGCCGGCGCGGCGGCGGTGTGGCAACGGATCGGTCGACCGCATGATTTAGCGCTACTCCCGGACCTGAAATCGGGTGAAAATTATCGCAGCGCTTTTGTGATTCCAAGGCTTGTGATGACAAGCCCCGTGAAATCAGGAACTTGTGAAGCAAGCGGGCAACAGCAGGGCACGCCGTCGTGGCCGATTCTCACCCCAACGCACCGTTTCAAGCGCCCTACGCCCCCGATGACGGCGTCCTCGCCCGCCGCCTGCTGCTGACGGCGCGGCTGGATGCGGAGCAGGAGGCGCGAATCGACCGCTCCGCCACCCGGCTGATCGACGCCATCCGGGCCAGCGGCGACAGGTTCGGCGGGGTCGAGGAGATGCTGCGCGAATTCGCGCTGTCGAGCCAGGAGGGCCTGGCGCTGATGGTGCTGGCCGAGGCGCTGCTGCGGGTTCCCGATGCCTTAACCGCCGACCGCTTCATCGAGGACCGGCTCGGCCAGGGCGACTTCGTCCACCACGAGACCCGGTCCAGCGCCTTCCTGGTCAACGCCTCGGCCTGGGCGCTGGGGATGTCGGCGCGGGTGATCGCGCCCGGCGAAACCGCGCTCGGCACCATCGGACGATTGACCAAACGGCTCGGCGCGCCGGCGGTGCGCGCGGCGACCCGGCAGGCGATGCGGCTGATGGGCAACCACTTCGTGCTCGGCGAGACCATCGAGGCCGCGCTGGAGCGCGCCCATGCCCGGCGCGGCCCGCGCTATTCCTTCGACATGCTGGGCGAAGGTGCGCGCACCGCCGCCGACGCAAAACGCTATTTCAATTCCTACGCCACTGCGATCGACGCCATCGGCCGCTCGACCGACCACCGCCCGCTGCCCGACCGCCCCGGCATCTCGATCAAACTGTCGGCGCTGCATCCGCGGTTCGAGGCGGTGAGCCGGGCGCGGGTGCTGCGGGAACTGGTTCCGCGGCTGCTGGAGCTGGCGCTTAAGGCCAAAGCGTTTGATCTCAACCTCACCGTCGACGCCGAGGAGGCCGACCGGCTGGAACTGTCGCTCGAGGTGATCGCGGCGGCGCTCGGCGATGCTTCGCTGGGCGGCTGGGACGGGTTTGGCCTCGCCATCCAGGCCTACCAGAAGCGCGCCGAAGCCGTCATCGATTACGTCCACGCCCTGGCGCAAAGCCGCAACCGGCGCATGATGCTGCGGCTGGTGAAGGGCGCCTACTGGGACACTGAAATCAAGCGCGCGCAGGAACGCGGGCTTGACGACTATCCGGTGTTCACCCGCAAGGCGATGACCGACCTCAATTACGTCGCCTGCGCGCGCAAGCTTCTGGCGCTGCGGCCGCGCATCTTCCCGCAATTCGCCACCCACAACGCGCTGACCGTCGCCACCGTGCTCGAACTGGCCGGCAGCCGGCAGCGGGTTCGAATTCCAGCGCCTGCACGGCATGGGCGACATGCTGTATGCGCAGCTGGAAAAGGATCACCCCGATATCGCCTGGCGGACTTACGCGCCGGTCGGCAGCCACCGCGACCTCTTGGCCTATCTGGTGCGGCGGCTTCTGGAGAACGGCGCCAACTCGTCGTTCGTGGCCATTGCCGCCGACAATAACGTGCCGGTGGCGACGCTGCTGCGGCGGCCGGCCGACCTCGTCGGCGACGCCAAGCCACGCCCGCCACCCGAAAATCCCGCGGCCGCCGGATCTCTACCAGCCGCAGCGCGCCAACTCGCGCGGCATCGAATTCGGCGAGCGCGCCGCGCTCGACGCCCTGCTCGCGGCGGTCGCGGCGGATGCTCGCACGGTCACGGCCCATGCCTTGATCGACGGCAACATCATCGCCGGCACGCCGCGTCCGGTGATGAACCCGGCCGACCTGAAGACCGAAGTGGGCCAGGTGAGCGACGCGACGCCTGCGGTCGCCGGGCAGGCCATCGCCGCGGCAGTTGCCGGATTCCGCGACTGGAGCCGGACCGGCGCGGCCGAACGGGCCGCCATGCTGGAGCGCGCCGCCGCCTTGCTGGAAGCGCGGCGCGCGCATTTCATCGCGCTGTTGCAACGCGAGGGCGGCAAGACGCTGGACGATGCGCTGTCGGAAGTCCGCGAGGCCATCGACTTCTGCAGCTACTACGCCGCGCAGGGCCGCACGTTGTTCGGCGCCGGCGAGGCCATGCCGGGCCCGACCGGCGAGAGCAACACGCTGCGGCTGCGCGGCCGCGGCGCCTTCGTGGCGATTTCGCCATGGAATTTCCCGCTGGCGATCTTTATCGGCCAGATCACCGCGGCGCTGATGGCCGGCAACACGGTGGTCGCCAAGCCGGCCGAACAGACCCCGCTGATCGCCACCGAAGCGGTCCGCCTGCTGCACGCGGCCGGCGTGCCCGACCACGCGCTGCATCTGGTGCCGGGCGACGGCGGCATCGGGGCCGTGCTGGTGGCGCACCGCGACATCAGCCGGCGTGGTGTTCACCGGATCCACTGAAGTGGCGCGGTCGATCAACCGCGCGCTCGCCGCCAGGGACGGACCGATCGTGCCGCTGATCGCGGAGACCGGCGGCATCAACGCCATGATCGTCGATGCCACAGCACTTCCGGAGCAGGTCGCCGACGACGTGGTGACCTCGGCGTTTCGCTCCGCCGGCCAGCGCTGTTCGGCGCTGCGGCTGTTGTTCGTGCAGGACGACGTCGCCGACCGCATGATCGAGATGATTGCGGGCGCCGCGCGCGAGCTAAAACTCGGCGACGTCGGCGACCCCGCCAGCCAGGTCGGGCCGGTGATCGATGCCGAAGCGAAACAGAAGCTCGATGCCCATGTGGCGCGCATGAAAGCGCAGGCGCGGCTGCATTTCGCAGGCCAAAGTCCGCCCGGCAATTTCGTGGCGCCGCATATCTTCGAACTGTCCGGCGCGGCGCAACTGACCGAGGAAGTGTTCGGCCCGATCCTGCACGTGGTGCGCTATCCGGCGGAGGAACTGCCTGATGTGGTGAGGTCGATCGCGTCAAGCGGCTACGGCCTGACGCTCGGCATCCATTCGCGGATCGACGACCGGGTGCTGGGCGTGATCGACCAACTCGCCGTCGGCAACATCTATGTCAACCGCAACATGATCGGCGCCGTGGTCGGGGTGCAGCCGTTCGGCGGCTTTGGCCTGTCCGGCACCGGCCCCAAGGCCGGCGGCCCGCATTACCTGCCGCGCTTCGCCACCGAGCAGACGGTGACGATCAACACCGCAGCGGCCGGCGGCAACGCGGCGCTGATGTCGGAGGGGGAGTAGCGGTGCTCTCATCAACCTGCATATCCAGGCTCTTCACTTCGTTGCGAGATAGGCCGAGAGGTCAAAGCCCGTCATTGCGAGAAGCTCTCTTGTCCGCCGAAGCCCGCCTTCGGGCGAAGGCGGATGCGACGAAGCAACCCAGTCTTCACTTGTCGCTTTCTGGATTGCTTCGCGGAGCCCGTCATTGGGCGCGCATTCGCGCGACCCGTTGGCTCGCAATGACGTTGAAGCGCTTCGATGCGCGGCAAACAACATTATGCATGCCAGGCAGAAGCGACCGCATTCTGAAGATTCGAATCATTCGGAAGGCTGCTGATACCGGACGCCGTCGGATCAAAAGCCGAGTTGTTCGCCGAATAGGTCGCCATGGCCTGGACCAGTTGCGAGATCGCCGTTACCTCGCGATCATTTTCGCTTTCGACCGTTCGGGTTTCGGACGATTCTCGGACCGGAAATTCAGCACGTTGCCGGCATAACCCGTCAGAGGCGTGCCGCTGTCGAGGTCGCGGACCAGCATCCTGTCACCCGCGCCGGATTCCCTCGACACAAAACCCGCCTCAACGGTCGCGCCGAAGCAGCCAAATTGACCCGGCTCCATCGGACCATCCCGGCAGAAGGTGCCCGACTGGATTTTCCAGTGTGAGATGGAGATCGACCACGTTGGATTGGGCGAGCCATCACACGTGAAGTGGATGATCCTGCCGTCCGGAGAATAGTACGTCCCCTCGTGCGGGCAGGCATTGGTTGCGCCGTCTTTAGCGAGTTTTGCAGCGTCATCCGACAGAAACGTGTTGCCGATCAGCACCGAAACGGCATGCGGTCCGGAGATCGGCACCTTTTTGTCGCCGCCGCTATATCGACTGGCGTCCCTGATCTCCTGGTCGAAATCCGCACGGTCGAGCTCGATCGGGGCGCCGGAAATCTGCGTGTCGAACAGTGACCCGTCGGTTCGATTGCCTTTAACGATGTCATACGCAAAGTAGTCGAACCAAACATAGAGGCCGAGTCTGCCGCCGTCTTTTGCCCGGTCTTCCGATCGCGCCGGCTTCATGATCTTGGGGTGTTCCCCGCACGAGCCGATCTGCAGGCAAACCTTGCCTTGCTCAAGACCCCACGATCGAACGTAGCAATCCGACTCCCTTGTCACCCCGCATTCGTAAAGGGTGTGATCGTTGCGGAAGTAATAGGTCTTCGCCTCGACTTCGACGCCGTCCTTTTCGCCGCCCATCGGGCCGGACTTTTGAACCAGCACGGAATTGCCGACCAGAAAGCGGACGGCGTCCTGACCAGTCAGTTCGGCATATCGAGCCTTCTTTAATTCTGCGCTCTTGTTCCAGGACGACTGCTTGGGATCGGCTGCCGCCCAGCTCGCAGTGGCGAGCAGGACCAGCACCAGCGCGCTCCAGCACAACGAAACGGATGATGCGAACCAATTCAACTTGCCGAATCTGAGGATTTCACTCTCGCGACGGCAATCGGCGGCCGAGTGCCACCCCGGTATCGTCGTCGCGCGCCGCGTCACGAACCTTGTCAGCAAGTCGTTGCCCCCCAGCATGCGACTGACGTTCGATCGGCCCGCTGTCCGCGAGACCGTGATGCTTGTTGACGAACCGTAAATCGACTCCGCGATCGAGACAAGCGAAGATTGCGTGACGTCAACAGTTCTATTTAAGTTTGTTCCATGGAACTGGTTTGATCGCGTCCGTCGCACCGGATCGACGTGATGTACAGCACGGAACGCTTGGCGCGGGCCGACTATCGAAAGGCTCTTGGACGCTGTTGTCCAGCGAACCCTTCAGGAGAGATTGGAATGCATACGAATGAAATGCGTGAACTTGGTGCTGAAGAACTTGATCTCGTTGCGGGCGGCCTTCAGATTGGCCCCTTCCACATCAGCTACAGCAAGGGATCGGGCGCTATCGACATCGGCATTGGCAATACGGGCGTGTATATCGGCCCGAACGGCGCTGGCTGGTATTCCGGCGACGGCTACGGCCAAGTCAAATTCTAATTTGCAGTAGGCTTCTGCCGCGTCGGGCGACGCATGCGAGGCCCGCTTCGGCGGCCTGGGCGTCGCTAATATCAGGCGACGCGGCGGACCGCTTGCGTTCGCAAGCACTCGGGGAGAGGGAAGAACGACTCGTTTCGCGGTGGAATGGCGGCCGCCCCGCTCTCGGCCCCTTGGTACCTCGGGACAATGTACCTCGGGACACTAGTCCCGGGTTCGTTGTTGCGTTTCGATGCTTCCGTTCCCTGAGATCGAACTCCCCCTCGGCGCTGGGGCCGCTTTTTTACCGGGCCGGCACATGGCATTTGGGCCAAGACGATCAGACTTCATCGAAGCGGTCAGTCTCGCGACGATCGTCCTCAGTTTCGCGGTGGTCGCCTACGTCGCGTTTTTCTATCGATGAACGCAAACTGCGACAGGGAAAAGCGCCGACCCGAATATGTTGAAAGGGTGCCGTCGCGCCGTCCCCCACATTCACGCCAGCGCCTCAGCGAGGTCCGGGACAGCGGTCGCGCGGTCCCGGCGCCCTCCGTCATGGCTCACGGTACCTTGGGACCGCCAATCCTGTGGACGGTCGCCATCGTCGAAGGGGCGCCGTCGTCGGCAAGGTCGCCGCCCGCGCGCCCCGGCGGGCATCGCCGGCGCGGCGCGTCACCTCGAGTGCGACCCTTGGCGCCGATGTCGATGATGGACGGACCGGCAGGTGGCGGGCTACCCGATCTTTGTGCGGGTGCCACCACGGACGGAGCACGAGCAGCGGTACCATGTGCGCCATACTCGCGAGAACGCAGTTTTTCGATGCAATCGAGACGGCCCTCCAGCGAAGCAATGGTGACCACCAGATTGCGGCGGCGCGTATCCAGATCATCCGCATCCACGCGTGGATGGTTCCTGGCGGCGTCAAGCGCATCGACCGTGCCAGCAAGGTCCGCGATCAGCCTCCTGATCTGCCTCACCGCCTCTGTCGACACGATGCCGCTCTCGGTAGCGACGTGAACCTGATGTTTCATTGCAGTTCCCTCCAGGGAGTAGTTGCCCCAACGGATTGAACCCTGAGCAGTTCGACGAAATCGGGGTCCCGATGGACGAACGTGGAAGCGAGGTTAAAATTGGGAACCCTATTCCATCGAATTTTCTGGACGTGATCCGTGCCTGTCTGGTGTTGGCACACGCAGGCGCGCTGAAGGCCGGCCCGCAGGGTCCGCCATCCTTCGACGGTTCCCACCAGCCGCGCGCGTCAGATGCAAGCATCGCCGGACTGTGGCGCCGATCGAAGCACCCTGTACCTCGGGACAATGTGCTTCGGGACAAGTGTCCCTGACCCGGTTTCCGGGTTTGGATGGCCGGGCTGGATAACCGCTGGATTCCCCCACCTCCCGGCACATCCAGAGCCGACCACGGCCTCAGTCTCTCAGACTGGGGCCGCTACCTTTTTGACAATCGTGTGCGGTTTCAGGCGGCCAGGGCGGACATCGCGCCGCAAGGCCGTGACTTCCGGATTTGAGCGGACGCCCGGGCTGATGGCCTGGCGCCAGGCAGACCCCTCCGTTGATCTAGGTCAACGTCGGCGACCCTTGGGCGCTCACGCTATGTTCGGCCGCACCTGAGGCGGCTCCCGTCACCTTTCAGTTCCGCAAACGCGAAGAGGGAAGTCCGCCATGCATCCGAGGAAGCGTCTTTCGATCAAGTCAGCCACAGTTTCGGGGATTGCTGCCAGCGCCCTGTTGGGACTTGCAGGTCTCACCCTCAATCCGGCGCCAGCCAGTGCGATCGTGTACTGCCAGTACGTTGAATATCCGGTCGGCTGCGTTGCCCGGGCAGGCGTCGTGCTCGGGGTACGGCCGGTGGCGCGCGCCGCGGTCCGTCATAACGCCGGTGGCAACATGAATGGTGGCGTCAATCGCGTTGGGGCGCGGCGGTAAAGGCCCGTTTCGCTGGTCACGAGGCCCTGGCGGCAGCCGGCGGCAATGCCGCGCGGATGTCGGAGGGCGAGGAGCCGCTGTTCTTCTTATCCCTCCCCCAGCGATCGAGCCCCTGCTCGATCGTAGGGGGAGGGATCAGAAAGAGCTGCGGCAGCGCCTGGTTCACATGCGATCGTGCTGCCTCCGCGGCCGCCTCTCCGTCGCGGCAAATCGTGATCCGGATCACAAACCGAACCACCGGTCGGTGCGACAAAACCTTCAGTGAACCGCCTGCACGGCAGCCACGGGAGGTTGCGATGGCCGACCATCGCGAAACGACCATGTTCATGAAGGTGGCGGACGGATATCTGTTCCGGGCGCCGAACCCGTGGGTATTCGGCCACGCCCGGTTCTATCTCGTCACCGAGGCGCAGAAGGCGCAACTGCTCGCCATCGTCACGGCGCGCAGCCAGGCGGTGTTCTGGGTGGCGTTCGTCGGCCTGATCCTGGCCACGACGGCGGCGCTGGCTTACGTCTCCGGCCATCTCGATCCGACGATCTGGGACATCGTCGTGCTGGCGGCCTCGGTGCCGGTCTGGCTTTACGTCGCGCTGTTGATTGCCATCCGCCCCACCGCGCGGCGGCTGCAACCGCTGCTCGACCGGCTGCCGACCACGGACCGGCGGATCAGCACGGCCGACGTGCGCAAGACCATGACGGCACGGCAATACCTGATGATCGGCTTGAGCCATGCCGTGATCGCCGTCGCCATGATGGCGCTGGCGCTGCTGAAGCTCCACGATGGCCCGGTTTCGCTGGTTGGAAATGCCGGCGTCTGGATCTTCGCGTTTGCCGCCGTGGCCTTCATGGCTTCGTCGGTCTCTTTCCTGGTCGCCGCGCTGAACAGATCCAGACAGGCAACGGACGAGCCTGTGCCGGCCGGCAGATCGTTTGCCGGCTACATCCTGCCGATCTTCTGCCTCGTCGTTGCCGTTGGGCTGCTCGGCTTCGTGGTGGCGACCACGCTGCAGAAAACAGCCCGCGAGCATCGCACCGCGCAGATCCAGGGCGAACTCGACAGCCTGAAGGCCCGCATTGACCAGGCGCACACCGGCACGGTCCCGCAACAGGAGCGCGCCGCCCTTCAGAGCCGGCTCGATGCGATCCGGGCGGAGGTCGAGGCGCTGCGCCGCTAGCGGTTGCATCCCATGGTCAAGGCAGGTCAAATGCCTGCCGGAATCGCCGCATCGCAATTCCGTGAAACGAAATGCAGCACGCGTGACGGGAGCGACCATGGAGAACGGCATCTTCGCAGGCCTCAAGGTTCTGGACTGCGCGAGTTTCATCGCGGCGCCGGCCGCCGCGACGGTGCTGTCGGATTTCGGCGCCGAGGTGATCAAGATCGAGCCGCCGGGTCTCGGCGATCCCTATCGCAACCTGCCCAATTTGCCGGGCTATCCCGACAGCGAGCACAATTACGCGTGGCTCCTGGAGGCGCGCAACAAGCGCAGCCTGGCGCTCGATCTCGCCAAGCCCGAAGCCCGCGCGGTGCTGCATCGGCTGGTCGCCGGGGCCGATGTCTTCATCACCAATTTTCCGCCGTCGGTGCGCGAGCGGCTCGGCGTCAGCTACGACGAACTGGCGCCGCTGAACCCGCGGCTGATCTATGCCTCGTTCACCGGCTACGGCGAGAGCGGCGAGGAAGCCAACAAGCCCGGCTTCGACAGCAACGCCTACTGGGCGCGCTCGGGGCTGATGGACCTGGTCCGCGCCGACGAGCACACCACGCCGGCCCGTTCGGTGGCCGGGATGGGCGACCACCCCTGCGCCATGGCGCTGTATGGCGCCATCGTCACCGCGCTGTACCAGCGCGAGCGCACCGGCCGCGGTTCGCAGGTCCGATCCAACCTGATGGCCAACGGGATCTGGGCCAGTGGCGTGCTGGCGCAGGCCAAGTTATGCGGTGCCACCTTCAAGCCGCGGCGGCCGCGCGAGCGGGCGCTCAACGCCGTCACCAACCACTACCAGTGCCGCGACGGCCGCTGGATCATCCTGTCGCTGCTCAACGAGGACCGGCAATGGCCGATACTCGCCAGATGTCTCGGACGCGAAGACCTGATCGCCGATCCGCGCTTCGCCGCCAGGGCGGAGCGCCACGCGCGTTCGGTCGAACTGATCGCGATCTTCGATGAGGTGTTCGCGACCCGGGATCTGGCGCAATGGCGCGACATTCTCGACGGCAACGGCCTCGTGTTCGGCATCGTCGGCATCCTCGACGACCTGCCCCATGACCGGCAGATGCGCGACAACGACGTGCTGGTGCCGTTCGAAGGCGATACCATGCTGACCATCAACAGCCCGATCTGGGTCGACGGCGCCACCAAGGTGCCGCCGCGCCATCCGCCCGGGCTCGGCCAGCACAGCGACGAGGTGCTGGCTGAGGCCGGCTTCGACGCGGCGAAAATCGCGCGGCTGCGCGCCGCGGGGGCAGTGGGGTAGCGAATTAGCTCCGGCGGAGTGAGAACGCGGCTCGCGCACCACGATCGCAACTTCTTCCTCGCCGCGGTCTCTCTTGTCCATCGGGGCTCCGTCCACTAGAATACAACCATTGGGTGCGGCGGCCGGGGGGTCCGAAATGGCGGAATGGGTCAATGCGGGCCTGGTCGGCCTCGTCTTTGCCGTGGCGGGCTTGCTGTTTCCCGAGCCATGGCTGCCCTGGATCCTCATCGCCGCCCTTGTGCTGGTGGCGTGGACCGCCACCGAAGCGGTGTCAGAGGCTTCTACCCATTGGACCAACCCTTCGTATCGGTGGCTCAAGGACTTGCTGGCAAAAAAGCATTGGCGAGCCGTCGTCGTCGGGGTGCTCGTCATCGCTTCGGTTGTCATCACGAGGTATGTTGGATTTCATACGATCGAGCTGCAAACAGCCCCCCTGGATTCGGTTCTCCCAGGCGACGATGTGAAGTTGTCAGGAAAGGGATTTCCCACCGAACATCCGAAAATATTGATTGCCAGTCTCACGCAGAAGGGCGGCAGCGAACATGAGCGCGAGGCAATCAACAAGGGCGTCGCCGGTGACGTCTTCACCATCGGCCTTCCAGGCGATCTCGACCCGGGCGACTACGAGCTGACCGTCAGCGGACCTCTGGCCCTTCTTTGGAACAGCAGCACGATCGATCTCAAGGTTCTCGGCAAGCCTGAAATAACCAGCGTGACGCCCGCGGCCGGGTTTGCAGGCATGGGCGGCAGAGGCACGAAAGTCGTGATCCGCGGCAAGAATTTCGACTTGCGCAACCACGGCGCCGGCAATCGCGTGTTTTTCGGCGACGCCGTGGCGCCCGCACGGACCGGCGATGCACAGGAATGCGGCGGGACCAGTTGCATTGTCGTCTTCGTGCCCGGTGAGACTCCGGACGGCAAGACGCTCAATCTGACCGTGGAGACGAGTTCGTCATCCTCCCTCGGCAAGTCTGATCCGCTCCCGTTCGATGTCCTCGGGCCATCGGTGATCGATCAAACCTCGCTTGCCGGCGTGCGAGGATTTGCAAGGAAGGCAAGCTTCCGGGGCTCCGACATTACAATTGGTGGAAGCGGTTTTTATCCCGCGGCGCTGGATGATCCAGGCGAAATGACCGTCACGATCGGCGGAAAGATCGCCGACATCGCAAAGCCGCCTTCGCAGACCATGGTCACGGTCCGAATTCCGGCGGATGTCGGGCCCGGTACGGCCAAGATCGCGATCACGACCAGGGCGCGCGGCGGCAGCACGGCGACAGGATCAATCGAGATCCTCGGGTCACCAAAGATCAGCGATTGGAGGCCGGGCGCGGCGGCACCGGGGGAGACGATCGACGTCGTCGGCCATGACTTCGACATCGCCGGAAAGGACAACAATCGGGTGACCATTGGTGGTGTGACGGCGCAAATCACGGGCGGGCGCCTTGAGGGAGAACAGTCCGTTCTGTCCGTCGTTATTCCTGGAGCTGCCAACGGCAGCGAGATCGAAGTTGCGACGCCGGCTGGTCGCACCACCGCAATCGGCTTTCAGTTGAAGCCGATCATCGACAACATCGAGCCGAAACAGCCCTACGTCGGCGACACCGTGTTCGTTCATGGTCGAGGCATCCTCAAGGACGCGGCGGCCTGGATCGGCCGCGAGCCCAACCAGATCCCGATGCGCAAATCAAGGTTTGAAAGCGGACCCGACGGACAAATCGTCGGCTTTGTCGTCCCTCAAGGCGCCGAGACCGGTCCCATCACGTTGAAACAGGAAGCAGGAGCTGCCGCCGTAAGCCGCGACGATGTCATCATCAGCCGCATTACGGAGCTGCAACAACAGCGCGTCCCGTTCGTGTCCCGCCCCATTGCGTTTGATACTGCCAAAGGAACCGTCGAATTGCAGGTATCCTGTGAAAAGGGCCTGATCGCGAAAGGCAATTTCCCGGGGTCGCCGCACCTGCTCGAGGTCGGTCGATGCCCGATCGACCTCGACGTCGACCGGGCTGCCAAGCGTGCCTATACGGCAAATGTGGAGGGCGACACAAAAGAAGGCATCAGCGAGATCGATGTCAGTGATCCGATGAACCCCAAATTCCTCCATCATATCGACAGCGGGGGCGCCAATCCGACCCGGGTCAGGATTCTGCAAGGCGGCGGGCTGGTCGCGGCGACCGGAAAGGGGATCTATTCCGGCAACGCCAACGGACGAATGAGCTCCACCGGCGTCGAAGGCCCCGTCGTCGCGATGCTGGGCGATCCGCAGGAAGGACAGTTTGTCACGGTCGTTTTACAGGCGCCGCCCAGGGTCGCCGTGTTCGGGCGGGAAGGCCCACCCAGGGTGGTCAACCTCAAGGAAAATCCGAAAACTGCCGCCCGCGCCGGCGCGAAGATCTACATCGTCAACTACGGCAGTGACAGTCTGTCGGCGCTTGATCCCAGGTATCCCGACAAGATTACCCCAATCCTCCTGAAGCCGGGCGCGGCGCCATTCGATCTGGCCCAGCGCCCCCAATCGAGCAGAAATCCCGACGAGATCTACGTGACCGAAACCAAGTTGCAGCAGATCGCAGTCGTCGATCCGAGCAAGGATGCTGCCGTCGAGTTTCCAGCGCCCATCGCCAACGCGACCCTCGTCGCGTTTTCGCCCAACGGGTGCGTGGCTGTCGTTTACGATCCCAATAAGCAAGCCCTGGCCAAGATCGATCCCAAGCGACGCGTCGTGTTCGATTCCATTCAATATCTGCCTGCTGTGATCCAGCCCCCGCCGGTCGCGCTGCGGGTCAACTCCGCGTTGCGGGTCAGCCTGGTGCTGGAGGGCGGGACGATCATGACACCTTATCAAGCATCCTGCCCGCGCTAACGCATGATCGCCCAGCCGAACACCACGAGGCCGATCAGCACCGCGATCGCAATCGCCCAGGTCGAGACCCGGATGGCGCTGACGGTTTGCTGCTCGCTCTCGTTCTCGGCGATGACCTTGTCGCGCTGCTTGATCTCTTTTTCGGCCTCGCTCATCGCCCGATCCCTTTCGCCCGCTGCAACACCTGTCCCGCTTCCATGACGGCCGTTACCGGTTGCCGATGAAACACATTCCCATCCGCGATGATTTCGTGGCCTCGCCCGTCACCTGGCAGGCCAGACCCGCGGCGCAGGTCCAGCCGCGAAAGCTGGCATCGTTGTCGGCGGCGTTGGCGCTGCGCTGATAGCAATGCGCGCCCCAGCCGTCCTGGTATTCGGTGCCGGCGAGTTCGGTGGCGCCGCGCAGTTGCGCCCGGTCGGAAAAGCCGCGGGAAAAATCCGGATGCCTGCCGCCGCCGAGCGCCTCGACGATGTCGCGGCGGCGAACCTGGTCGGCGAAGAAATGCGGCGACGCCGGCACCACGACGGAATTGGACGGCTTTTCCGCCATCGCGTCGACGCCGGGAAAATGAAAGCCGCCGATGCCGCGGGTCTGGTGACAGCCGGCGCAGGTGACGTCGTTGAGCCGGTGCTCGAAGCCCGCCACCGAGCGGATATTCTCGAACGCGACATGGCGGCTCGCCGCCTTCAGCGCGGCGACGATGTCGTCCGGCCTGAACAGCGGCTCATGTTGCTCGTCGCCGCCGACCAGGCCGAACGCCGGCTGCAGGCTGGAGCGCACGAAGCCTGTCGGCGTCGGCGCCACCGCGCTGGCCCTGAGAAACTTTTCCGGCATCACGACCGTGCCGCGGTCGAGTTCGCTCAAATGTTGCGGCTCCAGCAGCCAGCTTTTGAATTCGCGCCCCAGCGCCGGGTCGGCGAGCAGCCGCCCGCGATCGAACTGGTTTTCCAGCGGTGCTTCGCGATAAATCCGCACCGCCGCATCGTAATGAAACACCTTCAGGAGATAGTCGGTGCGGAACTCATGCGCTTCCGATTTCGGCACATGGCCGATCTGCAGGTTGGTCTCGATGCGGTCGATGTTCTCAGGCCGGATCAATTCGAGCGGGCCGCCGGCGGACAGCAGCCTGCCGGCGAGCTCGGCGCCGGTCTGTGGCCAGGCGGCGGTGTTGAGCCAGCGCCGCGCGATCTCGGCGCAGTTCGCCTTCGTGGAGTCGCCTTTGGCTTTGAGCACGATGTTCAAGGTCATCGGCAGCCGCGGCGTTGGCGACTCGCGGAGTTCGGTGGCGGGGTCCACGGGGACATGAGCAGACGCTTCGCTTGGGGGCCCCCCTCCCCGGTCCCTCCCCCGCGAGGGGGGAGGGAGAAGAAAGGCGCACCAGCCGATAGATCAGGCGGATTTCGCCGCAGCTTGAAGGTGCGACGTAGGCGCGGTCCATGCGGTTGACGATGCCGGCCAGCACGAACCGGGTTTGCGGCGAATACATCAGCTCGCGATCGAACAGCTGCAGGTCCCAGGACGGGCCGACGCCGATGGTCTGGTGCGGTGAAGCGGCTTTCTGGTCGGCCACATAGTGGTCGAAATCGTCGTCGAGCGCCTTGCGAACCAAAGCCATCGACGGCAGCGCGAACAGCGCCTCGTTGGTCAGCGGCGCATCACCGCCCGGACCGAGCATCCGGTTCAACCCGAAGCCCAAAGCTGCGCCGCCGTCGTCGCCGCGCGCCCGCAACTCGAGTTCGCGCAAGGCCAGCGGATCGGTGACGGCGAGGCCGCGCTCGAGCGGCGCGCCATGCGCCAGCGGCGGCATGAGAGCGCCGCACAACAAAACCATGAGGCAGGCTGCAATGCGCATACGTTTCCCGGCACAACGATGCCTAGGAAACTAGCCGAAATTGGTTCAGCGCGCGACGATCAAACCCTTGGAAGTGACGACCACCCAGCGGCCGTCCTGGCGCCGGATCGCATCGACGCGGCCGAGGCCGGGGATCGGATCGCCGGTAAACACCTCGTACAGGCCGCGGCGGTCTTCGATGATGGCGCTGCCATTGGCGACGTCGCGCAGCACCCAGCCTTCGACGGTGGGCAGGCGGGCGATTTCCGGCTTGGCCGGCGTAGCCGGTGGCGGCTGGATCGAGCCGGTGGTGGCTTCCTTGCTGGGAACCGAGGCGACCGGACCCGGCACCGGCATCGGCGCGGCGTGGAGCTTTTCCACCAGTTCGCTGAGCCTGGCGAGCCTGGCCGCCGGTTCCACCCCGGCCTTCTCGACCTTGTCGAGCCGGTCGTTGAGTTTGGCGGACTGCGCCGCTGCGGTCTTCTTCAGCGCCGCGAGATCGGCATCCAGCCGCGCGACGGCGTCCTCGGTGGCGCGGGCCTGCAGCGCGGCATATTCGCTGTTGCCGCCGAACAGCCCCTTGAACTGTCCAAGGCCGGCGATCATCAGCGCGCCGCCGACGGCGCCCGACACCGCCGCCAGCGCCAGCACCGCCGCGATCGCCGCGAGCCGGCGTTTGCCGAACAGGCCGGAAACCTTGGCGCTGTCGTCGGATGTGGTTTCGCCGCCGTCCGCGGAGCGGGACTGCGTCGCGGTGGTACGGCGCCATGATGATCATCTCGCCGGTCGGGCGCGGTGCGTCGGCCTTGGCGCCGATTAGGCTGCATCGCGGCTCGCCTCGGCGGAATCGCCGGGCACGAGCCTGGGAGATTCGACATGTTCGGAAGCGGACGCCGTATGCGGTGGCGTGGCATCGGCGGAGGCCGCAGCGGTCGGCCCCGGACCGATGGAACCGGCGCTGGAATCACCGTTGACGGGGTCGGATGGGTGCTCGCTCACGGGGGATGCTCCATGAAAGGTTGACCATTTGGTAACTTTCATTGCTTGCGAAATCGTTACCGGCCGCCACGGTTACGAAAATTTCAGGTTTGCCGGATGCGGCCGCTGGATCGCGCCATGCTGCCCTGCGGTATCGCCCGGACGCCGATCGATCGATTGCGCGTCATGATTTCCGGACGCGTGTTGGCGCATGTCCTTTTCGGCGAACCGGATCCCACTTCGCAGGGACATGCGCTAACATGGTCGCCGGGGCCGCCGGAAGACGCGGGGAGCTTCATGGCCATAGAGAAATGTATCAACGAATACAATGTCCCGGACGTCATCTTCGAGGAAGGCTCATCCGGCCGCGAGCTGTTCGTGGTGCTGGACGGCAAGGTCGACATCGTCAAGCAGACCGGTGACAGCAAAACCCTGATCGTCACCCTCGGCAAGGGCGAGTTTTTCGGGGAAATGGCCGTGATCGACGGCTCGTCGCGCTCGGCCACCGCCATCGCCGCGGCACCCGGCACCCGGGTGATGCGGATCAACCACGCCCGCTTCGTCTACCTGGTCAGCCAGCAACCGGCGTTCGCGCTGATGGTGATGGATGCGCTGTCAAAACGGCTGCGGGCGTCCAATACCGTCAACTTCAAGGCGGCGGCGTCATGAGCGACCGCAAGCCGACGGCGTTTCCGATCCTGCTCAACAACGACGTCTGCACCCTGATCGAGGCGGCACCGGACGTCTACCAGGTCCGCTTCAAGAACCGCGCCGCCAACGCCTACCTGGTGCGCGGCGCATCGCGGACCCTCCTGATCGATGTCGGGCTGTCGTCGAACTTCGCGCAGCTAGAGCAATGCCTCGCGCATGTCGGCTGCCCGCCGGACAGCATCGACATGGTGATCCTGAGCCACGAGCATCTCGACCACATCGGCGCCGCCTGGCATTTCGGCGGCCGCACCCTCACCGCCGCGCATCGCCTTGCCGCCAACAAGATCATGCTGCGCGACGACTTCTCGATGCTGCGCAAGATGTTCAACGAGCCTGACGTGCCGATCAATGTCGATCTCTGGCTGGAAGAAGGCAACCTGATCGACCTCGGCAATTTCCGGCTGCGGGTGATGTACACCCCGGGACACACCTCGGCCTGCATCAGCCTGTTCGAGCAGGACAAGGGCCTGCTGTTCGCCGCCGATACGCTGATGCCCGGCGGGGTGATGGGCGGCGTGTTCGGCTCCGGCAGCATCAGCGACTACATCCAGTCGCTGCAGCGGCTGAAGGGACTGAACGCAAAACTGCTGCTGTCGGGCCACGGCCGGCTGTCCGATACGCCGCAGGACGACGTCCTGATCGCGCTACAGCGCTCGCACACGCTATTGTCCGACACCGCGCAACTGTTCGATGCGCTGGACGCCCGCGCCAACTTCGAACCGATCATGCAGTCGGTGCGGGACCTGAACAAGCTGGATGACGCGTAGGGGGGCGCATTGGACCCGGTCGTGGCCGTAACCCGCAGAGCGCTTCAACGGGGCGAAATCCTGGATGTCACTTCGCTCATCCGGGAAATAGCATTGAAATATTACGTTATTTTTCGCTTTTCGATCCTGCCCCAACGACCGGCGGTGATCCGACAACCGGCCCGTCACGTCGACTTGCTAAAAGCCAGTGGCCCGTTGTCGGGTGCGCTGTCCTAATTAGGACACGCGCATCGGCAAACCAGGACAACATGCTCAGAATGCTCCCGGCATTGCTTCTCCTATTGATGGAATCGCCCGCCCTTGGTCAGGAGGCGGCGAACACTCAATTCTGCCTTCGAAGTACCACGGGACACGGTAATCAAGTTTGCTTCGCGGGGGCACCCAAAGGGCCGACATCAGGAGCGGAGTTCGAGGCACAGCAACGGCAGCTTCGCGTCCCAACTAGAGCGGCGGACCGATCAGGCCCGTCAACGCTGACCTGACGCGTTCGGTTTGAGACACTCAGCGATGGCCGAGCGCTGCGGCCTCGTCGCCCCCGCGGACCGCCTTTGCCAGGGCGGCTTCATCGGACCGCACGAACAGGAAGCGGGAAGCCACGGGTATTGCTGCGTCGGCGCAGAATTACGGTGACAGCACTGGAGTGCACCCCATAAGTCAGACACCGCAATTCCCTGTCACAACCGACTTTTGCGACAAACTCGCGGACATTCGAAGCCATTGGTCTGGCCCGTCAAACTGCCGGCGTGGTAAAGCTGCCTGCATGGGGTCGGCATGAAGCGGCGCGAATTTCTTCGGGGTGCTGGTCGGTGCGGCAGCAGGGCCGCTTGCGGCGCGCGCCCAGCAGCCGGCCACTCTGCCGACCATTGGATTCATGGGCGCTGGTACACAGTTGGGCTGGAGCCGATGGACGGCTGCCTTTGTCCAGCGGATGGCGGAACTCGGCTGGGTTGACGGGAGAACGGTTGCCATCGACTATCGGTGGGCTGAAGGAAGCAGCAGCCGCTATGAAGAGATCGCCGCCGACTTCGCTCGGCTGAAGGTGAGCGTGATCGTGACGGTCGGCGGTGAGGCCGCCAGACAAGCCACGTCGAGCATTCCGATTGTCGGAGCGCTTTCAGGCGATCCGGTTGCTCAAGGCCTGGCCGCGAGCATGGCGCGACCTGGCGGTAACTTTACGGGAATGTCGATCCAGTCGACCGATCTCGGCGGCAAGCGGCTCGAACTCCTGCGCGAAGTCGTCCCGGGCATTCGCCGGCTGGCGATCCTGGAGTATGTCGGCTTTAGCGGCGCGGTGCTGGAGATACGCGAAGTGCAAACCGCGGCTGCGACGTTTGGCATCGAAACGATCAAGCTGCCGGTACGGACCGCCGGCGATATCGCGCCGGTATTTGATACCCTCGGCAAACGCGCCGAAGCGCTGTATGTCCCGTCCAATCCCGCTCGCGAACGCCAACCGCGTTCGCATCAATGAGCTGGCGCTGGCCGAGCGACTTCCAACCATGCACGGCTTTCGGGAGTATGTGGAAGCCGGCGGCCTGATGTCTTACGGGCCGAATACGCCTGAGCTGTTTCGTCGAGCCGCCGATTATGTGGACAAAATATTACGCGGCGCGAAACCAGGCGATCTCCCGATCGAGCAGCCGACCAAGTTCGAATTTGTGATCAATCTCAAAGCCGCCCAATCGATCGGCCTTGCCATATCCGCCGACACTGCTTTCCCGCGCCGACGAGGTCATCGAGTGAAGCTGTCAATGTCCGTTCGTGGCCGGCACAAGCGGACATGCCGTGAGGTGATTGGGTCACGCATGGCCGCGCGGGCTGCTATCGCGACTGGCTTGCGCTGCGGCCGCTGAATACGGCCGTGCCATTCACGCCTATGTGCTGATGACGAACGGCGGATGGCGCTTGGCGACGCGCGCTTCGGGCGGCAGATCGCCAAGGCGCTCGATCGCCGACTGGCGCCGCTGCCGAAGGGCCGGCCGCCGAGCCGAAAGCCGGACCGGCGGCTATCAAATCTACCCTGACCCCGATTTTTCCGTAGGTGCGACAGTTGCAACGCTTGCCGGCGCTGGTCTCCAGCGGTGGGCTTGATACTCTGCACCGGTATTCGTTCGAATGAAGCAAGGGAGGCGGCGCCATGCGGAAAGTGTGGATCGAGGTGGCGTTGAACGGGCCGTGGAGCCGCGCGGTGCAACCCGGCATCCCCGATACGGTCGAGGCGATTGTTGCGGAGGGCATCGCCTGCGCCCGGGCCGGCGCGGCCATCATCCACACCCACGCCTATGATGGAGGCGGCGCGCAGACTTTCGACTGGCAGGTTTACGCACGCATTATCGAGGGTATCCGTGCGGCGGTCGATATCCCGGTCTATCCGTCCTTCCCGGCACCCATGATCGCCGGCGACGATGCCGGTGTCGCCGATGCAGCGACCCGGTTCAGCCATATCGACGCGCTGGCGCGCCGCGGTCTGATCCGGTTTTCAGCGCTCGATCCCGGCAGCGTCAACTTCACCCAAGTCGCAACGACATCGCAGGCCAAGCCGGCGGCGACCTATCTCAATCCGGAATCCCATATCCGGTACGGGCTGGACCTTGCCGTGCGTCACGGCCTGCATCCGGCCTTCGCCATCTACGAGCCCGGATTCATCCGCGCCGGCGCCGCATTGGCACGCGCGACCGGCGCCAAGACGCCGATATACCGCTTCATGTTCTCGCAGCAATTCGCCTTCTGCTTTCCGCCAAGGCCCTATGCGCTGGCGGCGCTGGCCACGCTGGTGGAGGAGGAAGCAGGCCCGGCGCCATGGATGATTTCGGGGCTGGGCGTCGACGTCAGCCCCCTGATCGGCGAAGCCGTCGCGCGCGGTGGCCACATCCGCGTCGGCCTCGAGGACGCGCTGCTGGGAACGTCGATCGGCACGACAAATCTCGGACTGGTCGAGGATGCCGTGCGGATCGTGCGGGACTATGGGGCCGAGCCGGCCACGCCAGACGATGTCAGGCGTGCGCTCGGCGCGATCGCGGGCGACGACTGACCGGTTATCCCGCACCAAGGCGGCGACAAGCACGCTGTCGGGTATTGTCAATAACGGATGAGAAGACGCAATATCGAGCGCAATGACCCGGAGCCATCATTGACGCCCTGACGCGGCGAACAGCAGGCAGCCTTTTCAACGCTCGACTATCCTGGCTCAGGATTACGGTGATGGATTATCAAACCAACCTCGTAACGTTTGTGCTCGTGGCCCGAATACCCGCGGAGGGTATCGAGGACTTTCGAGCCTACGAAGATGCCGTCTTGCCGCTACTGCCCAGGTTCAACGGGCGCCTGGAGCGTCAGTCTTCGAAATCCGGATGGCACCATAGAGATGCACATCGTCAGCTTCGCATCCGATACGGATTTTCACAATTATCGCAACGATCCTGCGCGCACGGCACAAGCCTTGTTGCTGGAAAAATCATCTGCGAAGCTGGAGTTGCTTCCGATGGCGAACGTCTCTTGATGGCACTTCTGCGACCTCCGGAGACGTCGGCCAATCACGGTGACAGTGCTGGAGTGCACTCAATTGGAAAGTCGATGTATGCCGGTTTGGCAAGTAAACAGTTAAGTGCACCGTCACCGTATATCGTAATTCGGTTTGAGACACTCAGCGATGGCCGAGCGCTGCGGCCTCGTCGCCCCCGCGGACCGCCTTGGCCAGGGCGGCTTGATCGGACCGCACGAACAGGAAGCGGGAAGCCACGGGTATTGCTGCGTCGGCGCGGCCATCCCGGCCGATCAGGACCAATCCCGCTCCGCCGTTCGCCACGGTTAAAATGACAGGCTCGCCATTCCACGTCCTGATCGGCTCCATGCCAATGATGAATTCACCCATCGCCTGGTCAAAAAACTGCAGCCGGAGTTGCGGCGCGACCTCTGCCGGCGCAAGCCTGAAACCCAGTTGTCGGGCGCGCGCATAAATGTCCGCCAGCGGCGCGGTATCGGTCCGAAAGCCGAGTTCGGCCACCGACACCGCAACAAGCTCCACGCTTGTTTTCGTTGTGGCGACGTCAAAGGCCGGTCGAGCGAGAATTTCCCCAGCCAGGCTGCCGATGCCACAGCCTGCCGCATCCAGTGCGTTGAGGAGGGCAAACGAATTTGCAAACGTCCCCACCGTGATCGTTCTCCACACCGGAACGGCGAAGGCGGATTTGACCGGAGTTGGCGAGGTATTTGCTGAGCGAGTTGTCCGGAGCGTCAGGTGGTTCTGCACGACGTCTCGCGCCGTACATTGGGCAACGGCTTCGCTTGCGAACAGAACGATGCACGCGGTGCCGAGCATTGCAGCAAGCAGAGTACCGCCACTTTGCGGGATGGCGTGGTGACCGCTTTCCTTGCCGGCCGTTCGGTCCATAGCGACCTGCTTGCGCATGTGACTGCGCGTGCCAATGCCAATCCGACGCTTCCTTCAGAAGGTCCGCGTGGCGGGGCTCGCCGCAGGGCAAGCCTGTTATTCAAAAAATATGCGAGTGTCTCACTACAATCTGAGTTCTCGAACGACCGGATCGAGAACAGCCTGCCGCTTTAAAAAATAGCCGCGGAACCGACGCGATATCGGATCGAAGGGTACTGCGGTGGCGCCTTGCGGGATGTGAATTGGTTCACATCCACTCAAAACGTTTCCTCGCCGGCATGTTGCCTGTTGGCACTTTTCGGAAGTGGCGGCCCTGATCGCAGGGAATGGACCTTTGGATACAATATCGTCGCACCGAAAGGCCGCTGAAAGGCTTTCGCCTGAAGACGCAATATTCGGATGTCCGGCAACGAGGGAGCGTGCGCGATATTCAGCCGGAATTCCGTTTCATCGTTGACTATACCGTGCTGTTCCGCCCGCCGCCGCCCGCCGTGCAGACTTCGCTCCTGACAAAATAGGATCTCCGAGCAAGGCCAGGCGATTGGCGCGGGCCTCCGCTCCAAAAAAGAGATCATTCAACGCAATAGCGTCGTCAGTCGTCGTCAAGCTGATAGTCGTAAGTCTCTGCCGGCGGGCCTTTATGGGCCGCGGCGAACTGGTTGAGAGGAATGTTCAACCGCGACCGCCGAAGCGTTGAAATCGGCCTGTTCGATCTTTGAGGATCTGCCCGGATTCCATCTCACCGATCAGATTTGGGCTGGCGCGGTCTGCGGCGATGCAGATGTTGGTGAGACACCAATTGTACTGAATTTTGGTGGGCGCACCCTGGTCGACGGACGCCTTGACGCCCATCGCCAGATTTCAGCCCTTGTGGAACGTAAAGCTGCAAACGGGCGGCACCACCCTCGGGGCGTTCGACCAGGTCGACACGTGCCACGACCTCGCCGGTATCCAGCGTGCCGGACGACGTGGTCCGGCACAATGTCGCCCCGTCGGATCCCTTGAAACAAAGTTTGCGCCATGCGGAAAATTGAATGTTTTGCGGCAGTTGCACGCGGGGCGGCCGGCCTTGCTGGGTCTCGTTCTCCGCCGGGGTGGCGGGAAGTTGCCGCTGTTGCGCCATCGCCGAATGCTTCTCGAGAAACGCGCTCGCCAGCGGCGCCCACAACGGCACCGCATCGGCCGAATCGATCATGAAGTGGCCGTCGCTCCCGAAGGCAGGGAGCACATGGTATTCTGCGTCGCCTCCTGCAGCGGTAAAGGCGTCATGCATGCGTTTGGTCAGCGGCGGGCCAAAATAGCTGTCGTTCTCCGCATATATCCAAAGCATCGGTACGCGCGCCGTGCTGCCGAATTCGCCGGTCGCAGCAACGAGCTTGTCCGGAGCACAGTTGTTGTTCGGCTTGCCATCGACCCGGCCGCCACGCCCCGCCGCAAATGTGATGATTGCAGCGAACCGACGCCGGATTCCGGCTGGCAAGCGCAATCGATCCCCAGCCGCCGCCCGACTGGCCGACGACAACGACTTTGCCGGGGGCGATCTGGTTTCTCTTCTGCATGTACTCGATGACCCACTCGTCGAGCGTGGCGATGGCGAGCCCCGGGCCGCGGAAGTTCGGGTTGTCGCAACTGCCGACCTGGGCGAAGACGGCGCCATAGAGCCCGCGGTCCTTGTCATCGAGACTGCTGGCCCCATACCGAAGCGGCGAGATCACGAAATAGCCGTGGCGCGCGAACCAGAATGCGGCGTCCCGGTACTCCACTGGCGGAAACATGGTCCGCTGGTTGGCGTCGAGCGAAATTCCATGGTTCATCACGACCAGCGGAAAAGGTCCATCCCCGACAGGCCGGACCACATAGGCGAGCACCGGCAAGGCAAAAGGCAGCGCCCACATCTCCTCCTGAATTCCGGGAGGCGGAGCGGATTGGTCTGCCGACGCCGGGCCGCAGGCAAGCAGCGGAATCGTTGCCAAAAGCAGAACTTGCAGAGATCGCATCAGCATTTGCTTCTCCCACAGCTGCAGGCGGTGAAGTTGGCCGTGGCTGGGGGGCGGGGATTGATTTAAATCAAGCTTTGGGCCCCGTGCTGCGTTGCGCAGTATCGCAGCCATTTCAGGCTTGATCCGCGTATCCGGCCATCTCATGGGAACTCATGGCGGCTGTCGTCCGGCCACCGGAAGCGGAAAACGCGCACCAGATTTGTTCGTTGTCGCTAGGCAGCCTTGCTGCTTTCGACGTGCCGCGCCAGCTTGTCGAGGGTCTGATAACCGAATTCGACCGCGCCGAATCCGATGGTTGCCTCGCGCTGGGACTTCGTCGGGTGCAACTGCCGCAACGTGATGACGGTCTTGCCGTCGCTCTGCTCATCGAACGTAATGGTAGAGCGGAACATGCCGGGATCGTTGTCCTTGTCGGCGCCATGATCGATCTCGATCAGGCGCGGCCTCTCGATGCGCCGGAAGTGCATCCGGTTCGAATATCGCTTGCCGTCGGCAGCGATCATGTCGAACCGCCATTCGCCGTCGACGCGAAGATCCATCGACCTGGTCTCGACCCTGAAACCGGCCGGACCGAACCATTGCGGGAGATGGCGCGGATCCGTCCAGGCGGAGAAAACCAGCTCCCGTGGCGCGTTGATCACGCGCGAGAGCACGATCTCCCGGTCGAGCGCCCAGGTGGACAGCGGCGTTTCATCTTGACCTGCGTTTGCGGGCATTGGACTTCTCCTCTTTTTTCAGTTTCTCGACGTACATTTCCAGTCGATCCAGCCGTTGCTCCCAGATCTCCCTTTGAGCCGCCAGCCAGACCTCGATGCTGGCGAGGGCTGCCGTCTGCAATGCGCAGGTCCTGACGCGCCCGGTCTTCTCGGACGCAACGAGGCCGCTGCTCTCCAGAATCCGGATGTGTTTCAACAGGCTCGGCAGCGCCATGTCGAACGGCTTCGCCAGTTCACCGACCGATGCCTCGCCGTCACACAGCCGCATCACGATCGCACGGCGGGTCGCGTCGGACAGGGCGCCGAAGACGTGGTCGAGCTGCATCGATTGGTTAGCCATGAAGCTAACTATAGCGGAGGCCCGAAACCGCGTCAACAACTGTTAGCCAGATGGCTAACTAAAAAGCAGTGGCTGCAGCGTCGTCGATCGCGCTCGCGGGCGCATGATGAAGCGTGCGCCGGCGGCCGTCGGCGGCGTCATGGAAAACCTTCGATGCCGGGCGGTCGCCGGGACGTTTGACCCGCGCCGCGGACACCGTCCTGCCGCTGCATTGCCCGGCGCCTCGGCAACGCAGCTGCGCAGGTATTCTTCAAAATTCCCGTGGCGCGTGTGCATGTTACGGGTATGATCGCCGGAGGCGACGCGCGGCCGCGCCCGCCGCACCTGGGGATCCCCGGCACCGCGGGCACGTGCGGGCTTACCTCGCGTACCAGGTCGCAAGGGCTGATTTCGGGAGAGCCGCATGCCAGAAACTTCCAGCCGCGACATCAATCCTACGGACGACTATGTCTCGAAGTTGCTGAAGCTGCTGCCCGCCGAGATCACCGCGGCCTACCTGAGCGTCCGGTCGATCTGCACGCCCGAGAACTCGAACAACGACCTGTTCATCGCCATCTTTGCCGTCCTGATTTTCCTGGCCGCTCCGCTGTACATGTGGCGCGTGCTGAAGATGAAGAACAACGTTCAGGTCGTGTTCCTGACCTTCAGCTTCGTGGTCTGGGTCGCCAACATCGAAATCGCGCGGATCGACGGCTACAGCCAGGCCATCGCCGGCGCGGTGTCGCACGTGCCTGCGGCGGCGGCCTGGGTCGTCGAACTGCTGACGGCGCCTACCTTCATCAAGGGAATAGCGGTGGTGTGGGTGGTCTTGCTGTCGCCGATGCTGTTCGCTCAACCTGTCGCCATGGTGCCGCCGGCCGCGGCGGAACCCGGCGAACCCGCCGATCAACCGGTGAACACATGAGCAGGCCCATGCGCACGCGTGCAGCCCTGACGCGTGCCGCCTTCACGCGAGCAGCTTTGGCCGGCGGCATGCTGGCCATCCTGCTGGCCTCTGCGGCCGGCGCGGAGGAGTGCGGAGCCGTCGGTGCCCCGAAAAACATCAGCGAATTCCTCGGCGCGAACTTCGCCGGCCAGGTCGCATGGAAGGCGGACGGCGAAAACGCCACGCGTGCCCATGTGCTGAACCATTGTACGACGATATACCTGAAGCATCCCTCCGTGATTTATTTTGTTGCCAACAATTACTACAAGGCACTGTCGGGGGATGGCGCGGCTTCCTACGTCGCGATCCAGGTTGCAAGGCTGCAGAAGCAGACCCAGAGCGAACTGGAGGCGACCATCCAGCGCAACGACGGCTGGACTTCCGACGGCAAGACCGCGGCGCCGGGCTTCAATTCGCAGGCCATCGACGGCGTCGATGCGAAGGCATTCTTTGCCCTGCATCGGGCATCGCCGTTCAATCCCGCAACCCTGCAATATGACGGTGTTCCGTGGCATGGGGTGCCGGCCAACGGCAAGGCCGCCTCCTCCAGGCGGCCTGTACAGTTCGCCTGGGACAGCGTCGATCTGTTCGAGCGCTTTCCGGACCGGGCCCTGCTCTCCAACAGGCTCTACGCCTTCAAGTTCAACCCCGCCGGCAATACCGGAATTCCATTCGACGCCGGGGTGCTCGAGACCGAGGAATTGCGGATCCGGATCTTTTCGCCGCTCTGGAGTCAGGACAACTTCGAATACGTCGTCCGGTTCGCGAATTGATGCCGCGACGCCGCGCGCCTTGAGGTGAATGCCGTTGGACCAGCGCGACAAAACAGGATCGACCGGCCTCCTCGTTGAATACGACAGGAGCGCCGCTTGCGGGTTTCCCTACATCAACTGTCCGGACGAGCTTCGGCCGTCAGGCGCGTTTCCCGATAGCTGGTGGGTGATTTACGCCCCGGACCTTCGCGGCGGATTTATCGTCGAGGGCTATTTGATCGAGCAAACACTCTCGGTCGAAAAGAAGCTGCTGGCCGGCTGGTGCATGGTCGGGCTGATCGGTTACCTGATATTGCTGGCCGGCCTCCACTTCGTCTGGCTGCTGGCCGGATTCGTGCTCTGGGTCGCGGCCTACCTGCTGGTCGCCTCCCTGCTACGCCGACGACGTCTCATGACAAACCGGACCTGGGTCGCTTTTCCCCCCGAACTCGTTGCTGCGCTCCAGACGACGGGGGAGATCGTCAGGAAAGAAGCGGCGTCCGCCGAGCGCAGGCACAAGATCGGCGATGGCATCGGCAAGATCGCCGGCGGCGTCAGCGGCATGCTGATCGAAGCCGGCCTGGGAAAGGCGGCCGGCAAGGCATCCGAGATAGCCGTCGAAGCCGCGTTCAAGAGGCTGGCGGAAAACGCGATGGGGCGTGGCCAACGCGGTTCGGAATAAGCAGAGACATTACCGGCTGCCAGCTTTTCCACATGTGGAGAAATATTTCGGATTTCATTTGACTGGTCCGGTCAAATAGGGTGTTTTGTCCAAAGTGAATTGCTTCGCCCAAAACCCGTCCGCAGAAATGCGCGGCGGGTTTTTGCGTTGGGGCACGCGTTCTGCTGCGCGGTGCGCCGGGCCTCGGTGAAAGGCCGGAGCGCGTCAGAACACGTATTTGCATCCGTCCTCTGCTGATTGACACCGAATGCGATCACCCAAAAACCCGCCCGCAGAAATGCGCGGCGGGTTTTTCGGTGATCGCGGCATGTCTCGCAACCCACATGAAAGGAATCCTACCATGCCCCTTCCGCTCTACACGCCTGAACTCGCCGAAAAAGTTCTGCACGAGCTCGCGCGCGGCCGCTACGTCAACGACGTCTGCGACGATCCGGGCATGCCGTGCAAGCGCACGGTGGGGTACTGGGTGGAGAACGACATCGAGGGATTTGCGGCGCGCTACCACGAGGCGCGGCGGATCGGCGCGGCCCCGGTCGGCCGTCCGGCGCTGTACACGCCGGAGTTCGCCAAGCGGATCGCCGCAGAGGTGGCCAGTGGCCGTCCCCTCAACGACCTGTGCAGCGACCCCGGCATGCCGTCGCCGGCGACGGTGCGAAACTGGGTGATGGAAAATCCCGACGATTTCGCCGAGGCCTACAAGCTTGCCCAGGAAATCGGCCGCGCCATGCGCGGCGGCCCGGTGTTCTACTCCGTCGAGCTCGCCGACCGGACGATTGGCGCATTGATGGGAGGCCGCACGCTGATTGATCTGTCCGGCGATCCCGGCATGCCGAGCAAGGGCCAGGTGCTGGCCTGGGTGCGGCGCGACGAAGACGGCTTTGCCGCGCGCTACAAGGAGGCCCGCGCGGTCGGCAGCCAGGTCATGGTCGACGAGCTGCTCCAGATCGGCGACGACCTCGCCCGCCGCGCCGCCGGCGGCAAAGCGGGGCGACCGGCCGTGAGCCGCGCCGAGGTCGATGTGGCGCGGCTATGCTGCGAAAACCGGCGCTGGATTTTGTCCAAGGCGCTGCCGCGCATCTATGGCGACCGGGTGCGGATCGACACGTCAGACGACGCCAGCGACGGCTGGGCCGAGGTGCTGAAGGCGGTCAACGGCAAGACCCGCGGGCTCCCCAGCGAGGACGAGGACGCCGAATGAGCACAGAAACCGAACAGGAGCTGCGCAAAAAACGGCTGTGGCGGCTGAACAATCTCTACCAGATCACCGACAAGAGCGGCCGGCGCGTCACCTTCACGATGAACTCGGCGCAGGAGGCGCTGTTTCGGCAGATGCACCGGCAGAACGTGATCCTGAAGGCGCGGCAGCGCGGCTTCACCACCTTCATCCAGCTGTTCATGCTCGACAACTGCCTGTTCAATGACGACATCCGCGCCGGCACCATCGCCCACACCCTGCCCGACGCCCAGGTGATCTTCCGCGACAAGATCCGGTTTCCCTATGACAACCTGCCCGACGGCCTCAAGGGCGAGCTGCCGCCCCAGAACCACAACGCCACCGAACTCCTGCTCGCCAACAACTCCTCGATCCGCGTCGGGGTGTCGCTGCGCTCGGGCACGCTGCAATACCTGCACGTTTCCGAATACGGCAAGATCTGCGCAAAGTTCCCCGAAAAGGCCCGCGAGGTGCGCTCCGGCGCGCTCAACACCCTCGACAAGAACGGCATCGTGTTCGTCGAATCCACCGCCGAAGGCCAGGACGGGCACTTCTTCGAGCTGTGCCAGGGCGCGCGGTCGCGCCGCAACGCTGGCTGTGCGCTGACGCCGATGGATTTCAAGTTTCACTTTTCGCCCTGGCAGGACGACGAGGCCTATAGGCTGCCGGCCGGATCGGTGGATATTGCGGCCTCCTGGCTCGACTATTTCGCGCGCCTCGCGCGCAGCGGCATTGCGCTGTCGCCGGATCAGAAGGCCTGGTACGTCAAGAAGGCCGAGCAGCAGCAAGGCGACATGAAACGGGAGTTTCCCTCGACGCCCGACGAGGCCTTCGAGGCGGCGATCGAGGGCGCCTATTACGCCGACCAGCTGGCGCGGATGGAGATGGACAACCGGCTTGCGCGCCTGCCGATCGACGTCGGTGTTCCCGTGCTGACCACCTGGGATCTCGGGCTGAACGACGCCTGCGCGATCTGGTTCATCCAGGTGGTGGGGCGCGAAATCCGGTTCGTGGACTATTACGAGAACTCAGGCTTCGGGCTCGAACATTATGTGCAGGAGCTGTCGCGGCGCCGCGACCAGCACGGCTTCGTGTTCGGCGCACATTATTTCCCGCACGACGTCAACAACAGCGAGATATCCAACGGCAAGAGCCGCTTCGATACGCTGCTGGGCCTCGGGGTGACACCGACCGCCGTGCCGCGGGTGCAAAACATCAACGACGGCATCAACGCGGTGCGGCGCATGCTGAGCCAGTCGCTGATCGATCCCGTGCGCTGCGAGCGCGGGCTGAAAGCCTTGCGCAACTACCGCAAGGAATGGGACGAGGACCGCGCCACGTTCCGCGACCGCCCGTTCCACAACTGGGCCTCGCACGGCGCGGATGCCTTGCGCAATTTCGCGCAAGGGTTCGTCGAGCCGGAGATCGTGCGGCCGCCGCACCGCTATCGCCGGAGGCCTGGCCACAGCGGGACGTGGGAGTCGGCGTGAGCCTGCCGTATCCCGGATGAGCGAAGCGATATCCGGGTTTATCCGTCCCGCATGTCGCGGAGTTCATCATCGGGCGCGCGTTCGCGCGCCCCGTTGGCTCATGCGGGCTAAAAGCTGAGCTGTTGAAAAAACATTCCGCTCCATTGCGCGAGGCCGCAACCTGGAAATCCCGCATTCTCGTGGTTCGCAACACCCGCGGGCAGGTCCGCCTGGTCCATGAACGGCCCCCGAACACCCAAAACCCGACTTCCCGGAAGCGATTTCCGCCGGCGCTGTAAACGCGCCGTAAACAGGGTGTAAACGCCTGTAAAAGCGATATAATTTCCAGAACCTGCTGACCTGGGCGGTGTACTGATGGGCAAGTGTGAATGGTCACACCCCTAACCCAACAGGAGACTTCCAATGATGAATTCGAGCAGCAAAATTCGCGAACTGAGCATCGACGAACTCGATGCCGTGACCGGCGCCGGACACACCGCCGTCAGCCCCAATGGCAATGAACAAGTCGCTCATTTCCTTTCGGTCCACGAACGGACGACGGTAGGCAACAGCCCGGAATGGATGCCACGGCCCACCAAGAAGAAGTGAACCTTTTCGGCAACCTGAAACCCGGGTGACGCTGCGGCCGCAAACGGTCATTGAAATTGAATCGTTCGTCTCGGTCGCAAGATGCCTGGGAGCCTGCCTGGTCAGGCTCCGTATCTGGTGGAAGAGAAAAGGTTACGGTGACAGTGCACTTAGGCGGAAGGCGTAACCGCGGGCCAGGCCCCGGCTTGCGTTGAGGGCGGCAGCAAGGCATCTTTGACGGCAAGGTCGCGTCCGGTGAATTGCCCGCCAGAAGAGCCAGGCCGGATCCATGCGTTTGCCAAGCGGGAGGATATCTTGGCTCTTGTGGAATCCTATATCGCCGGACCGGCCACGCCTGCGGTCCGGGACCTGACGTTCGGCGACCTGCTGCGCAAGGCCGCCGAGGCGGCGCCGGACCGCATCGCCTTGATCGCCGGCGTTGCCGACCCGGCGCTGCGGCGGCAATGGACCTACGCCCAGCTTTACCGCGAAGCCCGCCGCACCGCCCGCGCGCTTCTCACTCGTTTCAAGCCGGGAGAGCGTATTACGGTCTGGGCGCAAAGCATCCCGGAATGGGTGATGCTGGAGTTTGGCGCGGGTATCGCCGGCGTGGTTCTGGTCACCGCGAACCCGGGCTTTCGCGCCAGGGAAATCGAGTATGTGCTGAAGCAGTCGCGCTCGGCAGGCGTTTTTGTGGTCAGCGGATTTCGCGGCAATCCGATGCTGGAGACGGTGCAGGCGGTCAGGCCAAACTGCCCGGAGCTGCGCGAGGTCATCTGCTTCGACGACTGGAATGAATTTGTCGCGGCCGGCGACGACGAGAGCATCACGCTGCCGGCCGTCACGCCGGATGACCCGGTGATGATCCAGTACACCTCCGGCACGACGGGCTTTCCGAAAGGCGCGCTGCTGCGCCATCGCGGGCTCGTCACCAACGGCGCCGACACCGCCGACCGCAACGGGATCGCGCCGGGAGACGTGTTCGTCACCACCATGCCGCTGTTTCACACCGGCGGCTGCGTGTGCTGCGTGCTCGGCGCGGTTTCCAAGGTGGCGACACAGGTCCTGGTCGAGGCGTTCGACCCGGGCCTCGTGCTGGAATTGTTTTCGACCTATCGCGGCACCGCGATGGTCGGCGTTCCCACCATGCTGATCGCGATGCTGGAACATCCGGCGTTTCCGACCACCGACCTGTCTTCCGTCAAGTCGATCTGCTCGGGCGGCTCGACCGTGCCGGCGCCCCTGGTGAAGCGCTTCGAGGAAAAACTCGGCGCGCCGTTCACCATCGTGTTCGGCCAGACCGAGTGCTCGCCGGTCGCGGCGCAAACTTTCCCCGACGACAGTGTCGAGGACAAGGCCGGCACCATCGGGCTGCCGCTTCCCAACATGGAGACCAGGATCATCGACCCGAACACCGGCGCGACGGTGCCGGTCGGCACGATCGGCGAATTCTGCACCCGCGGCTATCACGTGATGCTCGGCTATTTCGAGATGCCGGAAGCAAGCTCCGCCGCCATCGACGCCGACGGCTGGCTGCATACCGGCGATCTCTGCGCGATGGACGCGCGCGGCTATTGCACGGTCGAAGGCCGCCTGAAGGACCTGATCATCCGTGGCGGCGAGAACATCTATCCGCGCGAAGTGGAAGAGCTGCTGTTCGCCCATCCCAAGGTCGGCGACGTCGCCGTCGTGGGCGTCCCCCACGAAAGATGGGGCGAGGAGGTCGCAGCGTTCATTCGCCCGGTCACCGGCGCGGTCATCGACAAGGAAGAAATGACGGCTTACACGCGCGCCGCGCTGGCGCCGCACAAGACACCGAAGCACTGGTGCGTGGTGGAAGCCTTCCCGGTGACCGGATCGGGAAAGATCCAGAAATTCAAGTTGCGGGAAGCCTGGATCAAGGGCGAGCTGGCGGCGCTCTAGGTCGTAGGATGATGTTACGACCTGGGTCGCAGGCATGATGGTTACGACCCATGGCGAGCGTGCCGGCACCCGGATGACGACGGGAAACCATGAAGGGGAGGTTGTAATGAGCTCGCAGCGGGTGTCGGGAAACGCCGTGCAACGAACCATTGCCGTCCTGGGCTCGGCGGTTTTCTTCGTGGTCGCCCCATGTACGCTGGCGGGGCTCGTTCCATGGTCGATCACGGGTTGGCAACTCCGGCCGCCGTTCCTTGGTCTGGAGCTGACGCGCGGCATCGGCGCGATAATGATTCTCGCAGGCGTGCCTGGGCTTGTTGACTCGTTTGCGCGCTTTGCCCTGCAAGGGCTCGGCACGCCGGCGCCGATCGCACCGACGCAGAACCTTGTGGTGACGGGTCTGTATCGCTACGTGCGCAATCCCATATACGTTGCCGTAGTCGCCGCCATTCTGGGCCAGGCGATCCTGTTCGGCGACTGGCGTCTCATGGCTTACGGCGGGCTCATGTGGCTCGCCTTCCACGCCTTTGTCCTCGCCTACGAGGAGCCGGTGCTTGCTCAGCAGTTTGGGACCCAGTACGAGGATTTTCGGGCCAACGTCCCGCGGTGGATTCCGCGGCTGTCTCCATGGCGGTCGAAATGATCGGTGGCCCGCGGTTGTGCGAGCCGCTGCTCGCGACCGGTCTCGGACGCTTCACCGGCGCCGCGAGCAGGCACGCTAACGGCCCTCGGAAAAGAACATCTCCCCATTGGCGAAGCGGTTGGGTTTCAGGCGCATCGCAACGCGCTACGACAAACTCGCTCGGAACTACTTCTCAGCTCTGTGCCTCGTTGCCGCCGTGGCATTCTGGCTCTAATCAATTGAGTTGGACCCTGGCACGCCGGCGGAAATGCAGCGGCATGGGGCGGATAGCGGGCCACTGGCTGGTCCATGAACGGCCCGCGAACACCCCGGACTTAAATTTCTCGGAAGCGATTTCCGCCGGCGCTGTAAACGTGCTGTAAACAGGGTGTAAACGGCTGTAAAAGCGATATAATTTCCAGAACCTGCCGAACCAGGCGGTCTACTGATGGGCGAGTGTGAATGGTCACACCCCTAACCCGACAGGAGACTTCCAATGATAAATTTGAGCAACGAAATTCGCGAACTGAGCATCGACGAACTCGATGCCGTGATCGGCGCCGGACACACGGCCGTCAGCCCCAATGGCGATGAACAAATCGCTCATTTCCTTTCGATCCACGAGCGGACGACGGTAGGCAACAGCCCGGAATGGATGCCGCGGCCCACCAAGAAGAAGTGAACCTTTCCGGGAGTAACGGTGACAGTGCTGTCACCGTAACCTGCGGCGACGCTGGTGAGCGACTGGATCCCGAAGGGCTTGCGCAAGAACCACAATCACTGTCATCAAATGACCTTTCGATTTCCGTCCGAGGCACCCTCCCGATACAATCCGGTCGCGTCGTGTGGCATTTCTGGTAACATCACCGCCTGTCCTGGGGATACGTCATGCCTTCTGAACCCCGCTCACCTCGTCTCGCTGTTCTCATTGATGCAGACAATGCTTCCGCGAAAATCGCAGACGGACTTTTCGAGGAGATTGCGAAGATTGGAGAGGCGAGCGTTCGCCGCATCTACGGCGACTTCTCCAATGCCCGCTCGAAGGGTTGGGCCGATACGCTATCGAAACACGCCATCATTCCCCAGCAGCAATTCGCCTACACCACCGGCAAAAACGCATCCGACATCACGTTGGTCATCGATGCAATGGACCTGCTTCATAGCGGTCGGTTCGATGGATTTTGCCTGGTTTCTTCCGATAGTGATTTTACCCGCCTTGCTGCCCGCATCCGTGAGCAGGGCGTCGATGTTTTCGGTTTCGGTGAGCAAAAAACGCCAGAGAGCTTCCGACAGGCCTGTCGAAGGTTCGTGTATACCGAGAACCTGCTTCCCGGCGTTGCGAACAGTCAAGACGCCGGTCCGACCTCCAAATCTCTTCAGCCGCCGAGCGCAGCCACGCCCATCATTAAGAGGGTCATCACGCAAATGGAAAGCGAAGACGGATGGGTGCCTCTCAGGGAGGTCGGAACACAGCTCGCCAACCTGGCTTCCGACTTCGATCCCAGAACTTTTGGCTTTCGCAAGCTGAGCGATCTGGTACGGAGGACGAATTCCTTTGAAATCGACCACCCTAAAGGCGGCTCGATGCGCATTCGCACAAAGTCGGCTGCGGGATCACCTCCAAAACCCAGGACCGCTACCAAAACTGCGACACAAAAAATTTCGCCTTAGGGTAGTTGTTTCCGGGCTTGCCCCATGTCTCTTTGAAAGCCGTCTACGGCCAGCATGGCACGGCAGCCCCTTGTCGCAAGGTAGAGCGGCTTCCCTTCACCAAGGGGAAGCCTTCGCCGTCGCCTGTCGCGGTCACGCGCTCGACGCTGGCGTGGCCGTCGTCAGCGCGCTGCCTGCCGCCGCCGCGCTCTACGTTGGCTCGCTGCTCTTTTAGCGCACATTCGCGGCTCGAAGTCCAACGGAAGCCGGCGCGATCAACACCTGTACCGGGCCAGGTGTCGGGATCCGGTTTTATGTCGACAGAAACGGGTTGTCGGGCTCAACCCACGTTGGCAGACTGGAGCTGGTCGCCATTGCCGGGGAGCATGCCCATGTCACGCCGCGGCGCAATCGAACCGTCGTCAGCTGTGAAAGCACCTGAACCCTTCGCGGAGGAGCGCGCGACACGCCGCCGCACAATCATCAACAAGATCATGAACGTGATTGTCGTGGTCGGGATCGTTATCGATCTGTTCTTCGCCATCCTCTACGCCGTGCTCGACGCCCGAGCCTACGCTATCGCCATCGGCGTGAACCTCGCGACTGCGGCCCTGTGGGCCATGACACCCTTATTCCACCGCCGGCCGGGCCCATTCGCCGGTGTCTGGTTTCTTGGGGTATTCATCGCGGCCATGCTGGGCTTCACCTTATTGCTTGGACACGCATCGGGGTCACATTTGTTCTTGATTCTCGTCGCGATCTTTTCGCTGATCTTCCTCGGCCCTCGTCCGATCGTGCTGCCGGTGCTGACGACCCTGGTCGCCTGGGGAGCGTTCCTCGTCGCGGCCAAGGTTTTGCCGCGCTGGCCATCCCACATCCCGATGTTGATGGATGAGTCGGAAGCTCTTTTCTACGCCACATCGGCACTGACGATGTGTGTGCTGTTCCTGACCACCCGATATTCAATCCATCTGGTTGACACCGCCGAAGCGGCGCTGGAGCGCGAATTTCGCCGTTCGGACGCGCTCCTCCTGAACATTCTCCCCGCGTCGGTGGCTGAACGACTCAAGTCGGGCGAACGGATCGCCGATGGATACAATTGCATCAGCGTGCTGTTCGCGGACATCGTCGGATTTACCGCGGCCGCGCGTCAGGCCGGCCCGGAGGCGACGGTAGGCATGCTGAACCGCTTCTTCTCCGTCGCGGACGAACTCGCCCAGCGGCTCGGTTGCGAGAAGATCAAGACGATCGGCGACTGCGTCATGGCGGCCGCCGGTTTGCCCGAACCCTCTTCCAGCCACGCCGAGACGCTCGCCCGCTACGCGCTCGATCTCAGGGAGACGATGCAGGGAGAAGCCTTCGCGGGCGCGCCGCTCAAATTGAGAATTGGAATTCATTCGGGCCCGGCAGTCGCGGGCGTGATCGGCCGCAGCCGCTTTGCTTACGATTTGTGGGGTGATACCGTCAACGTGGCCTCGCAAATCCAGCATGCGGCCAGGCCCGACGAAATTCAGCTTTCGAATGCGACGCGTGAACTCCTCGGTGCGAATTTTTCCTGCACGGCAGCTGGCGAAGTCGAGACACGGGGAGCGGGCCGGGTGACCGTCTGGCGTCTGGATCGCGAACCTTGAGAGGCTCACCTGGATGCTGCTGCCGTCCGCGCGCCCGCATCCTCTCGTGGCTCGCAACACGAGCAGGCAGGTCCGGGACGGGCCGGATCGCGGACATATCGCCGGCCGTACAAGCGCAGCCATCGCCCAAGCTATTTCCACGTCGGCTAGAACAGGGGGGTTTTTGAACCTTTCGGGAGACGGTCAGACACACCTTTGAAGTGCGGCGAGTCCCATCCGGCTTCCTCAAGAAAGACCCGCTCCCCCAAAGGCGGATTTCGACTTTTTAGCGTCACGAGCTGACGCCTTGAGAGAGTTGTGATGGTCTCTCCTTGCCAGGAAACTCGTAGCAGGTCCACGCACCAGCGACTGGATCAAATGTCTCGGTCGTGATGAGACAACATTCGTAGCAACGGAACAGTCGGATTTCGGTAGCTTTCGCGGTGCGCGGTTCGTTGCCGATATGCTTCATCGGCTCTGCGCACAGGTCGCACTTCCGTGCCGGCATCTGACGCCGTGGATCGACAGGTTCGGGCATCGCAGCGTCCCCGTGGTCGAATCAGTGATGCAATAATCAGGTATTGCTGCGTTCCCGCTATTGTCCCAACGGACAACAGTCCGAGCAAAGAGGTCGCCAAAGGCGGCGCGCCTTGAAATCGAAAACCCCGCTCGAATGATGGACTCGAACGGGGCTGCTCTCAGGATGATGCAGCGAAGGGATGTTGGCTCAGATCGGGTTCAATCTGACGAGCGACGCTGACGAATACTTGGGGAAGACACTCAAGGAAAAAGAATGGTCGAGTCTGGATTCGGATTCATCGATGCGTTTCTTCGAAAGCATTGAGGATAACGCTGAAATGCGGATGGAAGATTATAAAGAGACGGGAGAGCTCAGCGAACAGTCGCCACGGCAGTAGAGCCGATTTCAGCGACGAGAGCACGGGGTATCACGTGCCTGGATCGAAAGCGGATTATCTTCGAACGACTGCTTCTGAAAGCGGCCGGTCGTCCGGACAAGATCCGGAAAGTGCAAATCGCGTCGTTCTGACCACCCGCCGGTCACTTCCAATCTACCTCGATGAAAGGACATCTTCAGGGTCGGTCGGCAGGTCTCAAAAGGTGCCAAGGGCCGCCATTCCTGTTGGATTTCTCAGCCATGGCCGTGACGGCCTCGCTGGTGATCGTGGAGTCGGCACTTCCGGTCCACGCGAGAAGCTGCTTCATTTCCGGCCTGCCCGCGGCTAGTCTCGACCCATCTGTTCAGGCGACATCCACCTTACTCCCGCCGCGAGGTGGGAAATCGGTGCGTTCGCTTGCTTCGTAAGGACGACAGGATGCGGGCAGTAATTGTCGGTGCGGGAATGGGCGGGTTAATGACGGCGTTGGCGCTGCGACAGTCCGGCGTCTTCGCATCGGTCGATATCTACGAGCAGACGAAGATGCCCAGCACCGCAGGCGCCGGGTTGAACATCCCGCCGAACGGGGCGCGGATATGTCGTTGGCTGGGCGTCGACCTCGATGGCGGGGATCCCAAGGGCCCGGCCGGGGTGATCGACGGTGGCCGGGCGGCAATTCTGGAGTCGACACGGCAATTCAACGCGGATGGGAGCGTGACAACGAGGCCGTTCGATCATGTCACCGCTGCGGGCGACGGCGCCGGATTTCATCACATGCACAGGCTGGACCTGTTGATGTGCCTGTATAAGCGGGTGTTCGAGTTCGGTCCCGACAGCGGGGCGCCGTGCCCGATCACTGTGCACATGGACTGCAGGCTGAAACAGTTGCGTCAGACCGCCGGCGAGGTGACGGCGACCTTTTCGAACGGTCGAACCGCCACGTCAGAGGTTCTCGTGGGTGCGGACGGGATCAACTCTGCCACGTTGCAGCTGGCGTGGCCGAACCCGCGTCCCAGGCGCTGGACTGAGGTGACCTGCTTTCGTGGGCTCATTCCGCGGTCGGTGGTCGCCTCGCTCCGCAAGGCTGACGGCAGCCCGCTGGACCACAATCCCATCAGCTCCTTCAGCATGGACCGCCATCGGAACGACAGGAGCGGAGCGACGACGTACTGGGTGCGCGGCGGCGAGCTGTTGAACGTGTGGATCGCCCGTTATGAGCCCGACTCTGCCGCGTTCGAGCAGGAAGAGGGCGACTGGTTTCCCGTCAGCCAGGAGGAGATCTTTCGCGAGGTGGGTGAGGCATTCACGGGGAGCGCCAGTAGAGGCGACCTGCTCGCTCTGGCGGGGGCGATCGTTCTTCCCACCAAGTGGGGCCTCTACGATCGTGACGCGCTCGAAACCTGGGTGCAGGGTCGCATCTGTCTGCTCGGGGACGCGGCGCACCCGATGCTTCCCACATTTGGCCAAGGTGCCGCGCAGTCCTTCGAGGACGCCGCCGCGCTCGCCAGCGCCTTCGCCCTGCACGGCCGCGATGTGGCTACAGCGATGTTGCACTACGAACGCGTGCGGCATTACCGCGCCACCCGCTTCCAACTCGGCTCCAAATTCGCCTTCGATCACTTGCGGGCCAAGGACACCGCTGCGCAAAAGGCGCTACTCGAGAGGCTCGACGAACGGGTCAGCCCAGCCTTTGCCCACGACAAGCGCGGCGGCGAGGACAACTCCTGGATCTACGCGTACGACGCCCGCAATATCGGCACCGAATTGCCCCCCAAGAGATTGGGACCGTGGGACTTCCGCCGAGCCGCCAAGGCCGACTACGCCGCGATCACCCGCAAGCTCTGGATGCCGGCCGCTGCCGCCAAGGCTCCACGCCCCGTCACGCGCGAAGAGGTCGCCCTGCACAACACAAGAGACGACTGCTGGATCATCGTCTCGGGAAAAGTTTTCGACATCACCGAGTGGGCACCCCATCACCCCGGTGGCGCCGGAATCGCCCGGATGTACGCCGGCAAGGAAGCCACTGCCGAATTCGGCGACTACCACAGTGCCGAAGCTGTTGCGCACATGGCTCATTTCTGCATCGGTGACCTCGTCGAGATCTCCAACCACCTCGCCGTGACTGGCCACGTCTGGCCCGCGAGTGCAGCCTTTACCGGACGAAGCGCCAGGCAAGCGAAGCCGTAGGTAAGATGCGCCTATTGTATCGTTGCGTTCACGGTGACGACCGACCTGCCCTCGCCGTACGGACCCTTTCCTACGCCATAGACGGCAAAGCTATCGCTGCCCTTGTATCCGGGTGCTGCCGTGTACGTGAAGGTCGTCACGTTGCGCTGCGTCAGCGTTCCATGCGCCGGCTTCTGGGAAATACCCGAACTGTTCATCATGCCTGGAATCCGGATCGGGAAATTGCAGGTTTCCCCGGACCTGACGGCGAAGTAGCCGGTCATGTCGACGCCAAACTCGGATGGCGATCCGACGACCTTGCAGTCAGCGGCGGCAAAAGCCGAAACCGGCATCAGGCTCCATAGCGCTATTGCCAACAACCGCATGCGTGTCTCCGTGAACGGGTCCAGGCAGCAGATGGCGAACCACGGAAATGGCCATTGACATAAATCAAGTCCGGTAGGGCGCACCCGTCTTCGCTCCCTGCGGGAGCTTCCGCCGTCGCTCTTCGAGCTATGGCGGACAAGTCGCCGAGGCGCTGTGAGCCAACCGGGTCCGGCCCCAGGCCGGCCCGATGACAGGCTCCGCGACATGCGGGACGCGGGAGTCGGCGTGAGCCGATATGGCAGCATTGACGCCAAAGACCCACAGCGGACTTGCATCAACCTTGGTGTCGCTAGCTTCGCGTTTGAAGGCGGTGCACAGATAAAGCACTTGTACATCCGGTCGGGTTCGGCGAGGAAACGGGGCACTGCGCCAGAAAAATCGGAGGGTTATGCCAATGCGTTCGCTGCGATGGGTCGCGTTGTTGCTGGTTTCTGCGTTTCCTGCCTTCGCCCAGCCGGCGCCATCGCCGGCCGTGGTCAGCGATCTCGCGCCGACCGGAAAGCTTCGCGCCGCGATCAATTTCGGCAACAGCGTGCTGGCGCAGAAGGGCCCCGGCGGAGAGCCGCGCGGCATCTCCGTCGACCTCTCGGTCGAACTGGCCAGGCGCCTCGGCGTAGGCGCCGAATTCGTGCCTTATGAGGCCGCAGGCAAGGTGTTCGAGGGCGCCAGGGCCGGCGTCTGGGATGTCGGCTTCCTGGCCATCGAGCCGGTGCGCGCCGCCGAGATCGCCTTTACCGCACCCTATGTCGTCGTCGAGGGCACCTACATGGTGCGGCAGGACTCGGCGCTGCGCAATGTGGAGGATGTCGACAGGCCCGGCATCAGGATCGCCGTGGGGCTCGGTTCGGCCTACGACCTGTTCCTGACCCGCTCGCTGAAGAATGCCACGGTGCTGCGCGCACCCGTCGGCGGCGGGCGCGCCATGATCGAAATGTTCGTCAACGACAAGCTCGACGTCGCCGCCGGCGTCCGGCAGCAGCTCGACGCCTTCGCCAAAACCGATCCCCGGATGCGGGTGATGGCAGGACATTTCCAGTGGATCATGCAGGCCATGGGAACGCCGAAGGTCGATGGACAGCCCCACGCGGCCGGCACCGCTTATCTGGCAGCCTTCGTCGAGGAGATGAAGTCTTCCGGGTTCGTCGCCGATGCGCTCAAACGCAGTGGGCAGGTCGCCGAGGTTGCCCCACCCGCGTCGCCACAAGCGCGGCAATAACCGGACTGCCGGAAACCCATCCGGAGTTCCCCGGGCGAATGGCGCGCGGCGTGCTGACGGCGCAAAGGTCATAAGCTAGCTCCCTGACCGCGAGGCGAGGAGCAGATCGCGCCGGACGCTCCGAAAAAGCCTCTCAAAACCCATTCCTGTCTCTCACTTCTCAACAGGTCGCGAAGCCGGGAGTTTCGAGGGGTGCAGAAATCAGGATTTTTGTGGCGACCTAACCTTGTGCTCGTGCAAAGTGTGCCAGGTGGGTCCTGACCACGAGGTGATGAAAGGGCCTGATCACGCTGAGATAGGTGAGGCCGAAGGCATTGTGGGAGTGCACGACGGTTGTCGCGATGAGCTGCGTGCCGGTTGGAGAATTGCGACGGAGCAGCGATAATCGGAAGTCCAGGTGTCGATCATCCTGACCCAGCACAATCTCGTCGTTGCCTTCCCATTGCACCGGGAAGAAGTCCACGCGTTCGTTGTCCGGCCTGGACGCCCGGACCTCACCGGAGGTTTTGACGCCAAAGGGCCTCACCAAGGCGTCGCGCGCCGCGACCAATGCCTTGATCCAAGCGGGCGGATCGCCAACTGTCCGGATCGCCAGCACGCGCATGCTGTGCTGTTTCGATGAACTCAAATCGATGCTGTAGCTATCGAGCAGGCTGGCGTTCTCGTACCAGCCTGCAACGACGCTTTCAGGTGGCGGCGTTGTCCGGCGCACCCGCGCCTTGCGTTCTAAACACATGCCGAAAGCTCGATCATGGCAGTCTTTGCACAGCCGGCCAAAAGCAGCGAGGGAGAGACAGATGCCCTGGAACGAAGCCGATCGGGAACGATATAATATTGTGCGTGAGCGCTATACAAGTGGGAAATTCGTCAGAACAATTCGCCGCTTGAAGCGCGGCCGTGAAGGCGGCGAGATCGATCCGCGCCGTCTCATCCGGCACCTGCCTGGGAAGGTCGGCGAGTTGTTCGATCACACGGGCCCGATCCTGCGGCAGGAAAAAGCTCGCCCAAACCTCGCGCGTATCGCGGATGGCGGCTTGTTCACGGCCGACGGGGCACTGGCGCGGTCCCAGGCGAACGACCCTTGCGCTTTCCGTGCGTAGTCCCGTAGCCCGCACCCGTCTTCGCTCCCTGCGGGAGCTTCCGCCGTCGCTCTTCGAGCTATGGCGGACAAGTCGCCGAGGCGCTGTGAACCAACGGGCTCACTAACCTGCCAGCCATTCGAAGCGAAAAACCGGCCCCGTCCAACGCTCGGTTTGCGCATCGATTTCCTGCACATCCCTGGCTTGCGGCGAGGACGCGATGACCCTCTGCCAAAATTTTCTTGCTGCCTGGTTGCGGCTCGCAACTGCGACTTCCCACAAGCCCGGCCGCGAATGGAACATCGCCCGGGCCGCCGATTTCCCGACGCCCTGACCCCTGAACTTCCGCAGCACGAAGAATTCCGCGACATTGGCGCCGACGGCGTCGCCGAGATGAGACGCGTCATTGACCAGAGCAAAGCCTGCAATCGTGCTCCCGATCAGAATGAGGTTGGCGCTCGATCCCGGCCGCTGCCAGAAATCCGACAGCGGATAGTCCGCAAACCGGCCATCCGCCTGCACGTCGCCCTTCGGCGTATCGGCCCAGAACCCGGAGAAATCGTGGGTATAAAGTTGAATGAGGTTCTGGAAAGTGGCCTCGTGCTCGCGTCCCTGCGAGACGAGCGAGACCCCGGGTGTTCGATCGATGGTCATGACCCGGCGAGGCTTATGGCAGCCTGCCGGATTTCGCAATCCCCCAAGCCGAGGAAGGATTCCTCCTCGCGTAACGGTGACAGTCCATATCACCGATATGGCAAGATTGACGCGAATGACCTTTGGCAGACATCTGACGCACCCCTCGAAGCTGCCCCGGACCCTATCAATTCCACCGTTTGATCCGTATGATGGTCCTGTCCGCCGAGGCAGGCGGCGGGAAATCCTGGACGAACCGATCGCGACCCGGGCCGCGAAGCACAGATAGATTTGCGGGTTTGGGTGTCATGGACGATCGCGGTTGCGCGTGCCGCGATGAGAGGGGGCATCGTGGCCAAGTCTTCTGTCATTTTCTCTTCGGTCATTTTCGGCCTTGGAGCGATCCTTATGCTGTCATCGGCAAGTGCTGCGCAAACGGCTGAACTCCAGATCATCGCGGGGGGCGGCATCGCAGCTCCCTTGAACGTGATCGCCTCCGGGTTCGAGCGCGCCTCAGGCCATAAACTCGTTATTCGCTATGGCACGACCCCGGAACTGATCAAGATGGCCACGGGCGGTCCGTTCGATCTTGGTGTCGTGCCCCAGGATGTCTGGAAAGACGCCGCCGCGCGGGCACTGGTCGCGCCGGGACCGACGCCCGACGTCGCCCGGGTCGGTATCGGCGTCGCAGTCCGCACCGGTGCGGCCAAACCCGATATCAGCACGCCGGAGGCACTGAAGCAGACGCTGCTCAAGGCGCGGTCGATCGCCTCGATACCGGCGAGCGCCACCGGCACCCAGCTTTCCGGCATCTACGCGCGCCTTGGCATCACCGAAGAGATGAAAGCCAGGACCAGGGCGCAGCCAGCGCCCGGGCAGATCGTCGAGGCGGTTGCCAACGGCGACGCCGAGCTCGCCGTATTCCTGCTTAACGTGCTGAACGATCCCCGCCTGGACGTGGTTGGCCCGTTCCCGGCCGAAGTACAGCGGGAGGTCGTCTACGCGGCAGGTATCGCCGCCAACAGCAAGGAACCGGAAGCGGCCAGGGCGTTCGTGGCTTATCTGATGTCCCAGCCGGCCATCGCCGTGATCAAGGCCAAGGGCATGAGCCCCGGCTGACGCGGCGGTGCCACCTGTTCTTCGAAGCGCCTAAGTTCAGCCACCTCCCGTTGGGAGAGGTCGGCGCGTAGCGCCGAGGGCACTGCCGTTTGCGCAATGCTGACCTAAATCACCACCGGCGCGTCGGTCAGTCCGTAGGGTGGGCAAGGCGAAGCGTGCCCACCAAAACATTTCAACCTCTTCGGCCGTTAGTTTTGTCGGTGGGCACGGCGCAAGGGCGCCTTTGCCCACCCTACGCGCCTGGACGACGGGTAGTTCTAGATCACCACCGGCGAATCCGGCAGTTCATTGGGACCGCCTGCGCTCCTCGGAAAATATTTCGCCAGCTCGCGCGACACCGCGTCGATGCCCTTACCCACGCCGGCGACAAAATTGCCCTGGCGGAATTCGGCCTCCATCATCCGGCAGATGGCTTGCCAGCCGGCGGCGCCGACCCTGGCGTCGATGCCGCGGTCGGCGATGATTTCCACCTTGCGGTCGGCCAGCAGCAGATAGATCAGGACGCCGTTGTTGTGGGCGGTGTCCCAGATCCGCAAATGCGAGAAGACATCGAGCGCCCGCTCGCGGGCGGACTGGCCCTTGAACAGCGGCGCGCCGTCGAGCGCGCCTTCGACCACGAAGCGGATCTGGCCGGAATGGCCGGCCTCGGCGCGCCTGATCGCCTGCTCGATGGCGTCGAGCACCGGGCGCGGAAAAATCTTTCGAACCCGCCAGCGGTGCTCGACGAGATGCCTGGCGATGCGCCCAAAACTCCTGTCCCGCGTCATCTCACCAACTCCCCGAGGCGCCGCCGCCGCCGAAACTGCCGCCGCCGCCGCTGAATCCGCCGCCGCTCGAGGAGCCGCTCGAAAACGATCCGCCGCCGCCCGACCAGCCGCTGCTGCCATGGCCGCCCGATGTCGTGATGCCGTCGCTGAACAGGGTGAACACCGCCGCGATCAGCCCGGTGACGGCCGACGCCACGAGCGAGCCGACGAACAGCCACACCACGAAGCCGACCAGGCCGCCGGTCGTGACCGAGCCGAACAGCCGGCCGAGCCCGCCGCGTAGCAATCCCCCCATCACCACCACGGCGACGATGAAGAACGGATTGAACGGATTGAAATCGTCCGCCAGCCGCGGGCTCTTGCCAGCCGGACGACGATGGCGGCGCCGGCAGCGGTTCGCCGTCGACCACCTTGAGGATCCGCTCCACGCCGGCCGCAGATGCCGCCGGCGAAATCGCCGCCGCGGAATTTCGGCGTGATGGTCTCGTCGATGATGCGCCTGGAAGTGACGTCGGTCAGCGCGCCCTCGAGGCCGTAGCCGACCTCGATGCGCAGCTTGCGGTCATCCTTCGCGATCACCAGGATGGCGCCGTCGTCGACCTTCCTGCGCCCGATCTTCCACGCTTCCGCCACCCGGATCGAGAATTGCTCGATGGCTTCGGGCGCGGTGGTCGGAACGATCAGCACCGCGATCTGGCTGCCCTTGCGGGCCTCGAAATCCTTCAGGGTCTGGTCGAGGGAGGCGATCTGCTCCGTGGACAGCGTGGCGGTGCGGTCGACCACCCGGCCCGTCAGCGGCGGCACCGCGACGTCGGCGGTGGCGGCAACGGCCGTGAGCAGGCCAAGGCCGAGCGCCAGCGCAACGAGGGTTGCCTTGACTGCCTTCATCGGTGTCACGCCGCGCAGACCCCGTTCATTTGGCGGGGGCCGGCGCCGGCGGATTGAAATCGACCTTCGGCGCCGTCGAGATTGCCTTCTCGTTGTCGACGCTGAAGTTCGGCTTCTCCTTGTAGCCGAACATCATCGCCGTCAGATTGGTCGGGAACGAGCGCACCTCGACGTTATATTCCTGCACCGCCTTGATGTAGCGGTTGCGCGCCACCGTGATGCGGTTCTCGGTGCCCTCGAGCTGCGCCATCAGGTCGTGAAACAGCGCATCGGATTTGAGCTGCGGATAGTTCTCGGTGACCACCAGCAGCCTCGACAGGGCGCTGGAGAGTTCGCCCTGGGCGGCCTGGAATTTTTGGAACGCGGCGGGATCGTTCAGCACCTCGGGCGTCACCTGCAGGCTTCCCACTTTGGCGCGGGCATTGGTGACGCCGAGCAGCACGTCCTTTTCCTGCTGGGCGAAGCCCTTGACCGAATTGACCAGGTTCGGCACCAGGTCGGCCCGGCGCTGGTACTGGTTGACCACCTCGGACCAGCTCGATTTGACCTGCTCGTCGTTGGTCTGGATCGCGTTGTATCCGCAATTGGTCAGGCTCAGCGTCGCCAGCGCCGCCAGTACCGTCCATAGTTTGCGCATGCCGTTTCTCCTGAAGGTCTGACGCGGGGTCACTCTTGTCGCTGGTGATAGCTAGAGCGGGAAGTTAGATCAACGATATTAACCCCGTCATTGCGAGCGAAGCGAAGCAATCCAGAGCAACAAGCAAGAACTGGATTGCTTCGTCGCAAGAGCTCCTCGCAATGACGGAGTTGGTTATCCCAATTCATCCCAAAGCCATCATGCTCTAGCACAACACAGCGGTTCGGGAACCCGGGAAAAAGGGATTGACGCAGAATGCGGAGGAACGCGGGAGTCAACGTGAACGGGATCATCGTGCAGCGTCACGCCTTCTCCTGCAGCAGCAGCGTCATCTGGGGCGGCTCGGCGCCGACGTGATAGGAACGTGCCCGAACCACGGCCTGGCTGTCGGCCAGATTGTAATGCTCGATCGCGCGCTGCAATTCATGCCAGTCACGGATGCGGAATGTCTCCACCCAGTGCGTCGGGTCGCTGACGTCGCGCGACAATGCCCATCCGACCGCACCATACCGAAATCTGGCCAGCCGGACTTCCGCCATGGCGGCGCTAAATGCCGCAGCGTCGGCAGGATCGATGCGGTACCTGATCGCGAGCACCAGCCGGTGCCGGGCGCTGTGCAGCAGCGGCGCCATCTCGTCGGCGACCGACAGGGGACGGGAAACGGCGAGCGCCGGCGCCGATGGATCGCCGATCTCGGCCGGGAGTTCTACCGCCCGCGTCAGCAGCGCGATAACGCAGCCGACAAGGCCGGCCGCGAGGATCGTTCCGGTCAGACCCGAATGCTGGCCAAGCAGGCCCCACAGCAGCGCGCCCAGGCCCATGCCGCCGTTGAACATCGCCTGATACAGCGCGAGCGCGCGGGCGCGAACCCACGGCGCCGCCGCCAGCTGCACCGTCGCCTGCAGGTTCGAAGCGCCGACGATCCAGCCGATACCGAACACCAGCAGCGCCGGATACGCGGTCATGGTGGTGGGGACGAGCGCGAGGGGAACCAGTGCCAGGCTGCAGGCCACGCCAGCCGCCGTGATCAGGTTGTTGCGCTCCATCCATTTGCGCAGCACGGGCATGATCAGCCCGCCCAACACCGCACCGGCGCCAATGACCCCCATCATCACGCCGAAGGCCGCGGATGAAAGCCCGAGCACGTCACGAACGTACAACGGCAACAGCGCCCAGAGCGCGCTCGCGCAGCCGTAGAACGCCGCCGAGCGGACCAGCGTGCTGGACACGACCGGCTCGGCCAGCACATAGGCGAGGCCGACACGCATCGCCGACCGGAATTGCTCGGGCGGAACATCGGTCGACATCCCCTTGCGCGGAAAGCTCAGCAGGATGCCGACGACCAGCGCAACGAAGGCGAAGGAAGCCGCGTTGGCCGCGAAAGCGATCGTTGCACCGGCGGCCGTCAGGATCAGTCCGCCCACCGCCGGGCCGATGGCGCGGGCAATATTGAACCCGACCGAGTTGAGGACCAGCGCCTCCGGCAACACCTGGCGCGGCACCGTCAGCGGCACCGAAGCGGCCCATGCCGGATTGTTCAAGGCCGCGCCCACGGCCAGCATCGCTGTCAGCGCCAGCAGGATGGTGGCATCGAGGCGTCCCAGCGCCGCGACGATCGCCAGCCCAATGGCCGCCGCCAACATCAGCAGGTTCGACAGGATCAGGTTGCGCCTGAGATCCATCAGGTCGGCCAGTGCGCCGGCCGGCAGCGCGAGCAGAAGCACCGGCAGTTGCGCGGCCGCCTGGACCAGGCTGACCATGATCGGACTTGGCGCCAGGTCTGTCATGATCCAGGCGCTTGCCGTGTTCTGGATCCAGGTCCCCAGGGCAGACACGGTATTGGCCAGCCAGAGCCAGCAAAACGCGTGGCTTGCGAACGGCGCCCAGGCGGAACGCGCCGCGGCACGGTCGGAACCCTCCGCAGCCTGCTGCTCGTCCTGTGAAGACATCTTTCGGTGCTGCCAACAACGCTTCCGGCCGTGCGATATTATCCGCCCTGTCGCCGTCGGAAGCAAATGCGTCCCGGCACCTTGTCATGGAGCGAAGGCGCAGGGCGCTCCGCCAAGCCGGCGGCCAGATCGGGATTGGCGCGGGCCGGCTGATTCAGCGCACGTAGAAAACAAGGCTGGCGATGACCAGCATGGCCGTCACCGCCAGCAGTTGCGCGAGCGCCCGTGAGGCTGCCTTTTTATGGGCATCCGTCATCCGCTTCCCCCTAGACCTTAGGGCACGCGCGAGACCCGGTACGCGAGACCGAACGGGCGAGCCTCGGGCATGCGTCAGCGCGGCCCGAGAAGGCCCTGGTGACGCATGATTTTGACGCGGAACACCCCACCGACGAGTATTCGCTTTTAATGAGTCCCCACTCAGCGAATATCGACGGTGCCAAAGTCGAACAGTAATACGGCGGGATTTTGGCTGGGGCGGCGCCGGCTGCGGCACATGCATGACATCATTGCGGCGTGGGTCGCGGTGGTGATGTTGTCGCATGTGAAGTTGGAGCGCGTTTTTTTGAATGTGATGACGTGAAGATAATCCCTCCCCCTTGTGGGGAGGGTCGGCCGAGCGAAGCGGAGGCCGGGGTGGGGGGCCCACGAGCAAAGCGCTTCCATTGCGGCTACCCCCACCCGACCAGCCTTCGGCTGGCCACCCTCCCCACCACGCGCTTTGCTTCGCAAAGCGCTCGGGGGAGGGATAAGTAAGAGCGGCCGCGGCGAGCGACTCATGTTGGCAGCGTGATGCGACGCCTCAGTTCGTATTGAGATGAAACCGCAGCGGCTTCGTGCCCATCAACGTGATGGTGTCGCCCTGCCGCTTCCAGGTCTCCACCGCGCCCAGCGCCGCGAGCAGTTCATCGTCGGCCTGCGCGCGCGCTTCCGGGCAGGTGCGGTCTTCCATCGGGCCCGGAACGAAGACGACAGTATTGCCGGCCACCGAGAACTGGCCCTTGCCGCCCTTGCACCATAGCTCGACGTCGGCCTCGCCGCTGTCGCCGATGTCGAGGTTCGGCACCCGCTTCGAGCCGGGCATGCGGCCCGCGTCCAGCGTCATCGCGAACCCGAACGGAAAGCCGTCGTCGGCGCGCGCCGGCGCCGTGCCGAGCGCGGCGCCGCCTGCAACAGACAGCGCCAGAACGGCGAGCCGAACAAATCGCGTGACTGAAATCATCAAACCCCGAAAACCGTAGCACCCGACGCAATGACCGGTCGCCGTTCTACTTGGTGGATACGGCATTGACCAGAGCGGCCGCCGGATAAATTTTCCGGCCCCACAAACAACTTCCCCGCGAGATTTCAGTCTCGCGGGGATTCTTTTCAGCGCGTGGCCAGCGCTATTTCAGGACCATCGCGGTGAACGGATAGACATAGGCCTGCAGCATCACGAACAGGCCGACCAGGCAGGCCAGCGCGATCGAATGCTTGAACACGAAGCGCAGGATGGTGCCCTCGTGGCCGTACCAGTTGGTCGCGGTGGAGGCGACCACGATCGACTGCGCGTCGATCATCTTGCCCATGACGCCGCCGGACGAGTTGGCGGCGCCCATCAGCACCGATGACAGGCCGAGTTGCTCCGAGGTGATCTTCTGCAGGTTGCCGAACAGGATGTTCGACGCCGTATCCGATCCGGTCAGCGCCACGCCGAGCCAGCCGAGCAGCGTGCCGAAGAAGGGATAGAGCACGCCCGTTGCAGCGAAGGCCAGGCCCAGCGTCGCATCGACGCCGGACAGGCGCGTCAGCGTGCCGATCGCCAGCATCGCCGAGATCGTGATCAGCGAGATCGCGCACAGCTTGATGGTGCTGCCGTAGGTCGAGATCATCCTGCCCGGCGAAAAGCCGGCCAGGAAGCCGGAAATGATCGCGGCGATCAGCATGCCCGTTCCGGTGAACGACAAATAGGTGAAGCCGAACACCGCGGCTTGCGGCGTCGGTTTGGCGGCCACCGGCGCCACCACGTTGATCATCTTGTCGAGGTCAGGCACCGGATAGTTCCAGACGAAGATCGAGTTCGCCCAGCCCTTGAAGGCGGCATTGCCCCAGATCAGCATCACGATGCAGACGATGATCCATGGCAGCAGCGCAGTCCAAAGCTCCTTTTGCGTGAGCGCGGTCTTGTCCATCAACTTCGGCGCCCCCATGGTCGCCGCCGACTCATCCTTGCCGCGCAGTGCCGGCGACAGCCACAGCACCTTGGGTTGCCAGACCCTCAGGAACAGGATCAGGCAGCCCATCGAGATCAGGGACGCGCCGATATCGACGATCCAGGGATTGATGTAGTTGGAGATCAGGAATTGCGGGATCGCGAACGACACGCCGGTCACCAGAATGGCCGGCCAGACGTCCTTCATGCCTTTCCAGCCGGCGAACGCCCATACCACCCAGAACGGTACGATCAGCGAGAACACCGGCAGCTGCCGCCCGACCATTGCGCCCAGGATATAGGGATCGAGACCGGTCACCGAAGCCAGGCCCTGGATCGGGGTGCCGAGCGCGCCATAGGCGACCGGCGCGGTATTGGCGATCAGCGACAGACCGGATGCGGCGAGCGGGGAGAAGCCGAGGCCGATCAGAACCGCGCCGGTCACGGCGACCGGCGTGCCGAAGCCGGAGGCGCCTTCGAAGAACGCGCCGAACGAAAACGCGATCAGCAACAGCTGCAGGCGCCGGTCCTCGGTGACGCCGCCGACCGCGCGTTTCAACAGTTCGAACTGGCCCGTCGCCACCGTGAGCTGGTAGAGAAAAATGACGTTCAGCACGATCCAGCCGATCGGGAAGAAGCCGGACACGACGCCCAGCACCGAGGCGCGGACCGACATCCCCGCAGGCATGGAGAAGATGAAGATCGCGATCAGATTGGTCAGGATCACGGCAATGATGGCCGCGATGTGCGCCTTGACCTTGCCGCTGGCGATCAGGACCAGCAGCGTGATCACCGGGATGGCCGCCGCGATGGTCGACAGCACCACGTTGTTGAGCGGGTTATAGACTTGATTCCACATATCGTTCTCCCCCCACGCCAATATGCGGCGCCCCTCTGGCGTGGCAGACCAGGGCACCGTGGCGGGATCGCGGGAGACTGCTGCTTAAATGCGCGGATGACTGCGGAACTGGCAACCGCCACTTCCGCTCACAACCCCGCGAACTGACAAGCGCCCCCGCCCCTCGCCGTTGGCGTCATGCTAGGGTTGAGTTTGATGCGGCGACAAGCCGGCACGCGCTTCGCTTTATGCGACTTTAGTCTAAATTCGACACCCTTAATTCGACCTTTGGGCCTTCGAGGCCCTCCTCCCGGAGATTTCCCGTGAAAAACATGCGCGCGACGCTGGCGACCGTATGGCGGATCGCGGCGCCCTATTTTCGCTCCGGGGACAAATGGATGGCGCGGGGGCTGCTGGCGGCGGTGATCGTCATGGAGCTCGGCGCGGTCGGCCTGACGGTGCTGTTCAACCGCTGGAACAACACTTTCTACAATGCGCTGCAGGACAAGAACTACGACGTCTTCGTCTACCAGCTCGGCTACTTCTGCGTGCTGGCAAGTATCTGGATCCCGTTGAAGGTCTACCAGCTCTACCTGAACCAATGGCTGCAGATCCGCTGGCGGCAGTGGATGACCGAGCGCTATCTCGGCGGCTGGCTGTCGCACGCCAATCACTACCGGATGCAGCTCAAGGGCGACGCCGCTGACAACCCGGACCAGCGCATCGCCGAGGACATCCAGCTGTTCATCGACCGCACCATGTCGCTCGGCATCGGTCTTCTGAGTGCGGTGGTCACCCTGGTTTCGTTCGTCTTCATCCTGTGGGAGCTGTCGGCCGAGGCGCCGCTGCACCTGTCCGGCCACGACGTCCCGATCCCCGGCTATCTGGTGTGGGGTGCGCTGATCTATGCCGGGTTCGGCACGGTGCTGACCCACCTGATCGGCTGGCCGCTGGTCCGCCTCAATTTCCAGGAACAGCAATTCGAGGCCGATTTCCGCTTCAACCTGGTCCGCGCCCGCGAAAACGCCGAACAGATCGCGCTGCTGCACGGCGAGGACGTCGAGCGCGTGCGGCTGTCGTCACGCTTCCAGCGGGTGGTGCAGAACTGGCTCGCCATCATGCAGCGCACCAAGAAACTGACGGCCTTCACCTCGGGCTATGCCCAGATCGCCATCATCTATCCCTACATCCTGCTGGCGCCGGCCTATTTCGCCAACAAGATTCAACTGGGCGGCCTGATGCAGACCCTGAACGCCTTCAGCAGCGTCCAGGACGCGTTCTCCTATTTCATCTCGGCCTACCGCACGCTCGCCGAATGGCAGGCGATCGTCGATCGCCTCGACGGCTTCGAGGCATCGATCGCCAGCGCCACGCAGCTGCGGGCGAGTGCCGACATCGTGCAGGTCGGCGCCCCCGACAGCGGCGTCATCGCGCTCGAGAAACTCAAGGTCAACCTGCCCGACGGCGCGCCGCTGGTGAGCGCCGACGGCTTCAGCTTCCGACGCGACGAGTCGACCCTGGTGATGGGCCCCTCGGGCTCGGGCAAGTCGACCCTGTTCCGGGCGATTGCCGGAATCTGGCCGTTCGCCACCGGGACCATCGCCGTGCCGGCGCAGGCGAAGCTGATGATGCTGCCGCAGCGTCCGTATTTTCCGGTCGGGTCATTGCATATGGCGGTGGCTTATCCGGCAGCGGAAAGCAGCTTCAGCAGCGCGCAGCTGGCCGACGTGGTGACCGCGGTCGGGCTGCCGGCGCTGGCCGCGCGGCTGGGCGAAGACGCACACTGGAACCGGATGCTGTCACTGGGCGAGCAGCAGCGCCTCGGCCTCGCCCGCGCGCTGCTGCTCCAGCCGCAATACCTGTTTCTCGACGAAGCCACCGCCTCTCTCGACGAACCGTCGGAGGCCGAACTGTACCGCCTGCTCGCACACCGACTGCCGGCGACCACCATCGTATCGATCGGCCATCGCACCACGCTGGCCGCGTTCCACCGCCGCCAGGTGGCGCTGGTGGCCGATGGCGACCGGCATGCGCTGCGGGAGCGCGGCGCGGCCACTGACGCGGCCTGACCTGGCGCGCAACGCAAAAGGGGCGGCAGATCGCTCTGCCGCCCCTCCGGGTCTGTCCGAAGAAGAACTTACTTCAGGTTGGTCATCGCGGTCAGGTCGGCCGACAGCTTGACGATGCCGGTGTTGCCGCACCAGTTGGAGCCGACGCCGCTCGGATTGATCGGCGTTATGTTGGTCGAGCCGGAACCATCGAAGGCGCTGGTGAAGGCGTTGCAATTGCCGAGCGACAGGTCGGTGCCGGAATAGCGGAAGTCGAGGGTGAACACCTTGTAGGTGAAGCCGATGCCGACGTTCCAGGTGTTATAGCTCGCATACTGGATACCGGTCGGAAACGCCGGGACCGCGTAGAAGGCGTCCGACTTGCCGAGCCACTGCCGGCCGAACTCGCCGGAGATATACATGCCGACGCCGCTGGTGCCGAAGATGGTGCCGGGCGCGGTGAACTTGCCGGTCAACGAAGCGTAGTTACCCCAGGCGCCGGAGTTCAGGAAGTTCGGCGAATAAAACTCGTTGAAGCCGGCCTGGAACATGTCGTTGAAGGTGTAGTTCAGCTTGGCGTAGCCTTCGAAGAAGCTCACATCCTTCTTCATGACGTTGCCGTTGGCGATGAAGATGGTCTGGGCGCTGACGGCGCAAACGCCGCCGCCGGGAATGCCGCCGGTCGTGGTGTTGCCGTCGGCGCAGTTGCCGCCCGGATACAGGTAGCCCCAGATACCGAAGTCGAACGCCGCCGCGCCCCAGGTCGGGCGGATACCGGCGTAGACGTCGACTTCCGCCGCGGCGCGGTTGGCGAACGAAATGCTCTCGAACGAGGTGCCGATGTACAGCTGCACGTCCTTGCTGACGTTGTAGCGCGGTTCGAAGTAGGCGGCGACCGACGGCTTGTGGTTGGACTGGGTGACGCCGCGGAACACGTAGTCGTTCATGATCGCGCTGCCGAAGGCGATATCCCACGGATCGAACGGCACCACGACCGGCGGCGGGGCCTTCTTGTAGACCTTGGCCAGGTCGGCCGCGGAAGCCGAGCCCACGCCGATCGCGAGCACCGCGGCGACTGACAGAAAAGTTTTCTTCATGGCGATCCCCATCACATTAAAGTTCAGTCTGATTTCGACGCCCCCCGGGGACACGCGATAACCGACTGTCACAAAACTCGTTAACCGGCCACAATCTGCGGCGCACTCGGGGTTGCGGGAAGCGAAAAAGACAAGCAACTGCTGACTTTTTGGGCGTTTCGCCCATTCCGGAACACGTTGTTGGCGGGTGTTGCATTCCGACAACATTCTGGGGCTGTTCCAGGTCGGAAATTCAGCCCGGTTGCGGTGCAAAACCGCGGAAATCCCGCCCGGGTTGTTGCCGATTCGCCTCGGTCGGCCGGTACCCCCAAAGCGCAAGAGGCCGCAACGGCAAGCGTTGCGGCCTCTTGATTCTGGTCTGCATTCTGGTCGGCCCGGCCGGTCCCAGAACTCAGATCATGATGCGCTTGGGTGCAATCGCATCATGATCTTATCTTTTGGTTTGCGCATGATCTTTTCGGAAAACCGGTATCCACTTTTCCGGATCATGCGCTAGAGCACCGGCCGCGCCAGACGCGCTGGCTTGCGGCTATTTGTCGAAACCGTGCGTGCCATGACCCGCGTCATGCGACTCGTGGCTCGTAGAGTCGTGATCCGAGTGGTGTTCCGGGGCCGTGTGGGTCGGCGTCGGGGCAGCCCAGCTCGGCATCGACGGTGCGGGTGCCGGAGCCGGAGCCGCAGCCGGCGGCTTGGGAGCGCGGGGCTTGCGGGCGGGTTTCGGCTTCGGCGGGGCTACCGGGGCCGCTGCGGGCGCCGCGGTCTGCGCGATCTTCTTGTTGGGGGCCTTCTTCGGCGCCGCCTTTTTCGCCTTCTTCGCGGTTTTCTTGACGGCTTTCTTCGCCGATTTCTTGGCAGATTTCTTCGCCGTCTTCTTGGCAGACTTCTTCGCCGACTTCTTGGCAGCTTTCTTCGCCGACTTCTTGGCGGATTTCTTCGCCGACTTCTTCTTGGCCGTCACAACCTTGTTTTTGCTCTTCTTGTCCTTCTTGCCTTTTTTACCCTTTTTGCCTTTAGCCATCGTGGTCCTCCTGTTGCCGCTGATCCATGTCATCAGGCGTTTCAAGTCTTCCGCTTTAGCGCGGGGCCTTAAACTCGATTGTTAGTCCAATCCTGGCCGCAATCCACCCGTCGCCCAATCGAGAAGCTCAATCGTGTGGACCACAGGGACTGACGTTGCACCGGCAATCTGCACCATGCATCCAATATTGCCGGCGGCGATCACATCCGGCTTGACCGTTGCGATGTTGGCGAGCTTTCGATCGCGCAACCGCGCCGCAATGTCAGGCTGGAGGATGTTGTATGTTCCCGCCGAACCGCAACACAAATGACTCTCGGGCACATCTTTCACCACGAATCCGTTCTTGGAAAGCAATTCTTTCGGAAGCTGTGTGATTTTCTGGCCATGCTGCAGCGAACACGCGGAGTGATAGGCCACGACGAGATCATTCCTTAGCTGTTGCGCCGGCAGATTCAGCGTCTCGACATATTCGGTGATATCGCGGGCCAGCGCCGAGACCCGTGCTGCACCAGCCGCGTATTCGTGGTCCTCGCGCAGCATGAAACCGTAGTCCTTGATCACGGTTCCGCAGCCCGAGGTGGTCACCAGAATGGCGTCGAGGCCGCCTTTGTCGGCCTCGGCAAGCCAGGCGCCGATATTGGCCCGCGCCCGGGCCAGCGCGTCGCCGTCGCGGCCGAGATGATGGGTCAGCGCGCCGCAGCATTGCTCGTCCTTGACCAGCACGACCTCGATGCCGTGGCGGGTCAGGAGGCGGGTAGCGGCCTGGTTGATGCGCGGCGCCAGCACCTGCTGGGCGCAGCCCTGCAGCAGTGCCACCCGGCCCCGCCGCTCCCCGGCGGCCGCAAACACGCGGCCTCCAGGGGGTCCCGCGGCCGGCAGCGCGGCCGGCGCCAGCGCCAGCATCGCCTTGATCCGGCTGAGCAAGGTCGGTGCCGGAAGGCCGGTCGAGGACGGCAGCAGGGCTTCGAGCGGCCGCGCCAGCCGCGCCAGCACCATGGCGGCGCGAAACGCGCCCGGGCGCGGCAGCACCCACGCCAGCACCGCGCGCAGCGCCCGTTCGGCGAGCGGCCGGGCATATTGCTGCTCGATCCGGGCCCGGGCCTGATCCACCAGGTGCATGTAGTTCACGCCCGACGGACAGGTGGTCATGCAGGCGAGGCAGGAAAGGCAGCGATCGATGTGCTTGACCACCTCTTTGGTCGGCGGCTTGTCCTTTTCCAGCATCTCCTTGATCAGGTAGATGCGGCCGCGCGGGCTATCCAGTTCATCGCCGAGCAGGACATAAGTCGGGCAGGTCGCGGTGCAGAACCCGCAATGCACGCAGGCCCGCAGGATCTTGTCGGCCTCGGCAATATCGGGATCGGCCAGCTGCGCCAGGGTGAACTCGGTTTTCATTGATCGCTGTTCATGGGTTGGCCGCCCGCACCAGCCGGCCGCGATTGAGGATGTGCTTCGGATCGAACGACTGCCGCACCCGCTCGCCGAGTGCGGCGAGGCCGGCCGGCTGCGGATGAAACACCTCGACCGTGCGCCGCACCGGCTCGGCGGCCCGGATCAGGGTGGCATGGCCGCCAGCGGCATCGACCCGCGGCCGCACCAGCGCCGCGCCGGCGTCGGCCGACGGCGGCAGCGCCGCCCAGATCAACCCGCCGCCCCAGTCGTAGATCACGTCACCGCCGCTGTCGCGCGCCAGAGCCTGGCCCAGCGCGCCGCCCGACGCCGGCGGACAGACGATCCGCCACACCGGCCAGGCCCCGAGCGCGCCTGAGGCTGCGAACGGCGTCACATCGCGCACCGCGCGCCACAGCGCCGCCGAGGCCTCGTCGGCGACGATCTCGCTGCCGCCGAACGATGCCAGCGCCGCGGCCAGCGACGCCGCGCGATGGCTGGCCGAGGCGGTGATTCCTTCCAGCCGCAGCAGGGTCACGCCCTGGCTTGGCGAACCAAGACCGGCCAGCGCGACGGCCGGCGGATGAAGCGCCGAGGCCGGCACATGCGCCGCCCCCGACACGTCGTACGGCGAGCCCAGTGCGGTGGTCATGGCCCGGTTGGCGGCGGCATCGTCGAGGCCGCGCAGCACCAGCGTGCGCTCGCTCTCGGGGCGCGGCATCACCTTCAGCGTCACCTCGGTCATCACCGCCAGCGTGCCCCAGGATCCCGCGAGCAACTTGCAGAGGTCGTAGCCGGTGACGTTCTTCACCACCCGGCCGCCGGCCTTGAAGCTGTCGCCGAAGCCCGACACCGCGTGGGCGCCGAGCAGATGGTCGCGCGCGCCGCCGGCCTTGATGCGGCGGGGACCGGCGAGGCCGGATCCGATCATGCCGCCGATGGTCCCCCGCTCCGCGGCGGTGCCGAGCAGTGCTGCGGTATCCATCGGCTCGAAGGCGAATTGCTGGTTCTTCGAATCGATCAGCGACAGCACGTCGTTGAGCGGCGCACCGGCCTCGACCGTGATGATCAGTTCATTCGGCTCATAGGCGGTGACCGCATTGAGCGCCGACAGATCGAGCAGCGCATTGGTCGCCATCGGCTGGCCGATCGCGCGCTTGCTGCCATGCCCGATGATCTCCAGCGGCTGCTCGCCGGAAAGCGCCGCGCGCACCACGGCCTCGACGTCACCGGCGTCGCGTACTTTCAGCGTGTCCACGGCGCCCTCTTACTTTCCCCTCCCCCCTTGCGGGGGAGGGTCAGGGAGGGGGGTGAGCCACAAGCGCAGCGGCCGGAGTTACCCAGAGAGCGAGCTTCGCTCGTCTCGACCTCTCCACCTCTCCCCCGCAAGGGGGGAGAGAGCAGGCCGTGCTCGATCGCGAGGCTGAGAGCTCTCAACATCATCATCAAAACCGCGGCAGGTCCGGGAACGCGAGCCTGCCGCCGTGGACATGGACGCGGCCGAGTTCGGCGCAGCGGTGCAGGGTCGGGAAGACTTTTCCGGGATTGAGCAGGCCCTTGGCGTCGAAGGCGCATTTCAGCCGCTGCTGGGTGTTGAGGTCGATGTCGCTGAACATCTCGGGCATCAGGTCGCGTTTCTCGATGCCGACGCCATGCTCGCCGGTCAACACGCCGCCGAGTTCGACGCAGGCGCGCAGGATGTCGGCGCCGAAGGCCTCGGCCTTGTCCATTTCGCCGGGCTTGTTGGCGTCGTACAGGATCAAGGGATGCAGGTTGCCGTCGCCGGCATGGAACACGTTGGCGACGCCGAGACCGTATTTTTCCGACAGCTCCCGGATCCGCGCCAGCGCCTTCGGCAGCGCGCCGCGCGGAATGGTGCCGTCCATGCACAGATAATCCGGTGAGATCCGCCCCACCGCCGGAAACGCCGCCTTGCGGCCGGCCCAGAACAGCAGGCGCTGCTGCTCCGAACTGGAGATCTGGCAGGACGTCGAGCCGCAGCCAAGCGCGATCGCCTCGACCCGCTTGATCAGTTCGTCGACCTCGACGCCCGGGCCATCGAGCTCGATGATCAGCAGCGCCTCGACGTCGAGCGGATAGCCGGCATGGACGAAGGCTTCGGCGGCGTGGATCGCCGGCTTGTCCATCATTTCCATGCCGCCGGGAATGATGCCGGCGCCGATGATCCGCGCCACGCATTCGCCCGCCGCCTCGACTTCGGCAAAGCCCACCATCAGCGCCCGCGCCGTTTCCGGCTTCTGCAGGATCCGGACCGTCACCTCGGTGATGACGGCGAGCAGGCCTTCGGAGCCGGTGATAATGCCCATCAGGTCGTAGCCACAGGTCTCGGCGGATTTGCCGCCGATCCGGATCACCTCGCCCGAGATCAGCACGATCTCGCAGCCGAGCACGTTGTTGGTGGTCATGCCGTATTTCAGGCAGTGCACGCCGCCGGAATTTTCCGCGATGTTGCCGCCGATCGAGCAGGCGATCTGCGACGACGGGTCGGGCGCGTAATAAAATCCGGCATCGGCCACTGCCTGGCTGATGGCCAGATTGGTCACCCCGGGCTCGACCACCACGGCGCGGTTGTCGAAATCGATCTCGCGGATGCGCTTGAACTTGCCGAGGCCCAACAGCACGGCGTCGGCAAGCGGCAGCGCGCCGCCGGACAGCGAGGTGCCCGAGCCGCGCGGCACCACCTTGATGCCGTTGGTAAAGCAATAGCGCAGCACCTGCGATACCTGCTCGGTGGTATCCGGAAGCACCACCACCATCGGCGGCTGGCGATACGCCATCAGGCCGTCGGACTCGTAAGGAATCATCTCGGCGGCGCTGTCGATCACCCCCTCGCCCGGCACGATCGCGCGCAGCGCAGCAACGATCTCCTCGCGACGCGCCAGCACCGCGGCATCGGAAGCGGGCATCATGATCGTCATGTCGAAACTCTCCCGCGCGCCGGTTCGCGCCGGCCGCGGACACCCGGACCGGCCGATTTATTGCAACGAATCAAGCACGTCCTGGTTGGTTTGGGTAGTCTCGCAAGCCCTCCATGCGCCGATCCGCAACGGCGCCATGGGGCTTGGTGGCTTGTGTATCGCAATCGCCTCATGCAAGAAACGGCGTGAGGAACCCCCCAACGGCAGACAGAGCATTCCATGAAAACCCTGACTTTGAGCGCGCTGATCGTCCTTGCAGCATCCACTATAGCCTCGTCCGCAGCACTGGCGCAGGACGCCAGTGCCGGCAAGGCCTCCTTCAACAAGTGCCTGGCCTGCCACGCGATCGGCGAAGGCGCCAAGAACAAGGTCGGCCCCGAGCTCAATGGCATCGACGGACGCAAGTCCGGCACCGCGCCGGATTATTCCTATTCGGATGCCAACAAGAATTCCGGCATCACCTGGAACGAGGCGCAGTTCAAGGAATACATCCAGGATCCCAAGGCCAAGATCCCGGGCACCAAGATGGCGTTTGCCGGCATCAAGAAGGAATCCGAGGTCAACGACCTGTGGGCCTACATCTCGCAGTTCGACAAGGACGGCAAGATCAAGACGAAGTGAGCGGCAAATAGCGAATGGCGAGTAGCAAATAGAAGATCGCGGCTCGCTTTTTTCGCTATTCGCTACTCCCTATTCGCTCTCTCAAGCCCCCACCAGCGTCCGGGTCGGCAGCACCGCCTGCACCACGAGGCCGCGGGCGCGGGCGTCCATGACGCCGACGGCGCGCAGCGCCAGCAGCGTCACGGTCTGCACCGCGTCGCGCAGCCGCGCCGGGTCGTCGAGATTGTCGGGCGCCAACGGGCCAACCAGCGATTCATGCAGCGCGCCGAGCAAGGCGGTCGCGGCCAATGCGGTGTCCTGCGCCGGCAAATGCCCGGCGCGCACCGCGGCGACGATCCGGGCCTCGATTTCGTCGGCGATTTCGCGGCGGCTCGCCAGCCGCGACGCGGTGACGTCGACGTCGACCGGCTCGGCCAGGATGCCCCACGCCAGCTTGCGGTGCGACAGCGCGTGCACCGCCACCGTGGTGACCGCGGCGGCCAGCGCCGAGGACGGACCGGGTGCGGCGTCGGCGGCGCGGCGGATCGCCGCCAGTTCGTCGCGCGACACCTCGGCGATCAACTCGGAGATCAGTTCGGCCTTGGAGGGAAAATAGCGGTAGACGGTGCCGGCGGCGACGTTGGCGCGGTGCGCCACCGGCGCGATCTGCACCGCGGCCATGCCGCCGTCGGCGGCGGTTTCGCGGGCGGCTGCGAGAATCGTGCTGCGCCGCGCCGCCAGACGCTTCACTACCTGATGGGTTCGCCGATAGACCATGGCGCGTTTCTCACCCCGGGCAGATCCTCAGGCCCGCGGTGCGGCCCTCAAGAACCTGCGCTACTTCAATGTTTTGAGCGGAATTTACAAAATCCGCCTGATAAGAAGTGAACACCTGTTCAGGCATCTTGACAAGGACTTTCGCGACGACTGAATGACAAATCAGTTCAGCCTTTCGGACATTGGGGGCTGGTGCGCCGTAGGACTAATTCACCCGACAAACCCCATGGCGCGGGCGAACGCCGCGACCGCCATGCCGGTGATGACGGCAATGAAATCGTTGCGCCTGACGATGGTGACGGCCATGGCGGCGGCGATGGCGAACATCACCACCGCGCCGCCGTTGACCGCGACCGGCAGCGAGGCCGCGACGATGATCGATCCGGGCAGCGCGTCGAGCATGCGGCGAACCCGCGCCGTGACGGTGACATAACCCATCAGCCAGTAGCCGCCGAGTCGCGCCAGCACGGTGACCGCGGTCATCACCGCGAAGGCAACCATCACATCGCTGCGCAGAAAACCGTTCATGCGCCGGATCCGTGCGCCGGCTTCGGCTCATCCATCCATCCGGCGCTGAGGCTGCCCGACAGCGCGCCGGCGATGATGAACCACCATCCCGGCAGCAGCCAGTGCACGAGGAGCGCCACGACGCCGGAGACTGCCCACGGGATCGCCCGTCGCGTTCCCTTCCAGGCCGGCACCAGCATGGCGGCATAGAACGCCGGCATCACCAGATCGACGCCGTATTTCCTTGGATCGGTGAGTTGCCCGGCCAGGAGGAATCCGGGGATCGCCGCCACCAGCCACAACAGGTAGAGCGCCAGCGCGCCGCCGAGATAGAACGACGCATTGGCGCCGCCATGGTCGCGGTAGCGCATCGCCGCCAGCCAGCCGCCGTCGGTGACCAGCAGCATCGACGGATAGGCCTGCCATGGCGGCAGCGTGCCGAACCACGGCCGCAGCGTCGCGCTCATCAGCGCAAAGCGGATGTTGACGGTCAGGGTCAACAGCGCCAGCGTCGCGATCGACGACGGCGTCAGCGTGCCCGGCCACGACTGCACCGCGACGAACTGCGACAGCCCGCCATAGACGGAGCCCATCATCACCTCGACTTCGGCCAGCGAGAACTGCTTTTGCGCGCACAGCGCCCCGAACGCCATGCCGAACGCCATGATGCCGGGCAGCATCGGCCCGATCGCGACGATGCCAGGCCACAAGCCCTCGTCCGACCAGTAGGCCGGCGCCTTGGGGATGTGCGATGTCATGAAGCGGTCCGCATGGCGGGCATGGGTGCGGGCTGGGCGCGATCAGGTCAAGCCATCAGGCTTCATACGCGCTATGCGCCAGGGGGATCTGTCCGAGGCTCGCATGCGTCGCCGCGTCGATCGCGCCGCCGATCATGTTTGAGGATCTCTTCGGAAAACCGGTTTCCACTTTTCCGGATCGTGCTCTATTGCCAGCCTGGAACACCCCGCATGTCGGGCAGATGGTGGGCAATGCCCTTGTGGCAATCGATGCAGGTTTTTTCACCGCTGAACAGGAAGCGTTCGTGGGCGACGGCCGCGCGCGGCGACTGCCGGGTGATGTCCATCGACTCGGCGCTGTGGCAGTTGCGGCATTCGAGCGAATCGTTGGCCTTGAAGCGCGCCCATTCGTGCAGCGCGAGCTCGAGCCGGTTTTCGCGGAATTTGTCGGGCGTATCGATACGGCCGAACAGGTGACCCCAGACTTCGTTGGAAGCCTGCATCTTGCGCGCGATCTTGTCGGTCCAGTTGTGGGGAACATGGCAGTCCGGGCAACTCGCGCGCACCCCGGACCGGTTGGAGAAATGAATCGTCGACTTCAGCTCCGCGAAAACGTTGTCGCGCATTTCGTGGCAGCCGGTGCAGAACTTCTCGGTGTTGGTGAGTTCGAGCGCGGTATTGAAACCGCCCCAGAACACGATGCCGGCGACGAAGCCCGCCAGCACCAGCACGCCGAGCCCGAATACCGAACTCGGCCGGCGCAACACATCCCACAGTTCGACGACGAACGCCCATATCCGCTTCAGCCATGAACGGCGCGGTGCCGGTGCGTCGACCGCCGTCATCGGCGTCCACCCGGCGCGGCGCGGGTGAGCATGCTGTCGATGTCGACGAAGTCGTTGCTGACCGGCGGCTGGACCACGTTCTGGGGCACATGGCATTCGGTGCAGAAGAAGCGCCGCGGCGACACCGAGGCGAGAAACTGCCCGTCGCGGTCCATGAAGTGGGTGATGCTGACCATCGGCGCCTGCGAATTGCCGGTCCGGGCGCGGGCGTGGCACGACAGGCATTTGTTGCCGTTGATGTCGATCTGGTAGCCCTCGATGGTATGCGGAATCACGGGAGGCTGTTCCGGGTAATTGCGCACCTCGCGTTCGGAGCTGTTGCGCAACGGCGTCATCGGCGCCGCCGGCCCTTCCTCGTTGAGCGGGGTCGCGCCGCGCAACTGCGAGGTGACGTTCTGCGCCAGCAGCGAGGTCGATGCGGCTGCGAACACGATCAGCAGCGCCAGGATGGCGATTTTCCCGATCATGTGCTTTGCACCTTCTCGATGCGCACGGCGCATTTCTTGTAGTCGGTCTGCAGCGAGATCGGGTCGGTGGCGTCCAGCGTCACCTTGTTGATCAGCTGCGCTTCGTCGAACCACGGCACGAACACCACGCCGCGCGGCGGCTTGTTGCGGCCCCGGGTCTCGACCCGGGTGCGGATGAAGCCGCGCCGTGACGCCACCTTGATCTCGTCGCCGCGGCGCAGCTTGGCTTCCAGCGCGTCGTCCGGATGCATGAAGCAGACGGCTTCCGGAAACGCCTTGTACAGTTCGGGCACCCGGCGCGTCATGGTGCCGGAATGCCAGTGCTCCAGCACCCGCCCGGTCGAAAGCCAGAACGGATATTCGCTGTCGGGGGATTCGGCCGGCGGCTCGTACGGCAGCGCGAAGATCCGCGCCTTGCCGTCCGGAAAACCGTAGAATTCGACATCCGTGCCGCTCTTCACATACGGGTCGCGGCCCTCGCGGAAGCGCCATAGCGTCTCCTGCCCGTTGACCACCGGCCAGCGCAGGCCGCGCACCTGGTGATAGGTATCGAACGGCGCCAGGTCATGGCCGTGGCCGCGGCCGAAGCCGGCATATTCCTCGAACAACCCCTTGTGCACGTAGAAGCCGAACGCCTTCGATTCGTCGTTGAGGTAGCCGGCCTCGATGTCCGACACCGGAAACCGGTCGACCTGCCCGTTCCGGTAAAGCACGTCGAACAGGGTCTTGCCGCGATACTCCGGCTTCTTCGCGATCAGGTCTTCCGGCCACACCTCCTCGATCTTGAAGCGCTTCGAAAACTCCATCACCTGCCACAGGTCCGATCGGGACTCGCCCGGCGCCGACACCAGCTGGTGCCAGAAATGCGTACGCCGCTCGGCGTTGCCGTAGGCGCCTTCCTTTTCCACCCACATCGCGGTGGGCAGCACGAGATCCGCGGCCATCGCGGTCACCGACGGATAGGCATCCGACACCACGATGAAGTTGTCCGGATTGCGGTAGCCGAGCCAAGTCTCTTCGGTGGAGTTGGCGCCGGCCTGCAGGTTGTTGTTGACCTGGACCCAGTAGGCGTTGAGCAGCCCGTCCTTGAGCATGCGGTTCTGCAGCACGGCGTGGTAGCCGGGCTTGTCGGGAATGGTACCTTCGGGAAGCTTCCAGATCTGCTCCGCCTTGTCACGATGCGCCTTGTTGGTCACCACCATGTCGGCGGGCAGCCGGTGCGAGAAGGTGCCGACCTCGCGCGCGGTGCCGCAGGCCGACGGCTGGCCGGTGAGCGAGAACGGGCTGTTGCCGGGCGCGGAGATCTTTCCGGTCAGAAGATGAATGTTGTAGACGAGGTTGTTGCACCAGACGCCGCGGGTGTGCTGGTTGAATCCCATGGTCCAGAAGCTGGTGACCTTGACCTTGGGGTCGGCATAGAGCTCCGCCAAGGCCTCGAGCCGGTTCAGCGGCACGCCCGACATCTTGGCGGCATTCTCCAGCGTGTAGTCGGCCAGGAATTTCGCATACTCGTCGAATGTCATGTCGGTAGCATCGCCGGCCTTGGCCCGGCCGGTCGCCTTCTTCTCCAGCGGGTGTTCCGGGCGCAGGCCGTAACCGATATCGGTCTGTCCGCGTTTGAACAGCGTGTGCTTGCCGACGAAGTCCTTGTCGACGCGTCCGGTCCTGACGATGTGATTGGCGATGGCGTTGAGCAGGTACAGATCGGTCTGCGGCTTGAACACCATGCCGATGTCGGCCAGATCGAACGAGCGGTGCTCGAAGGTCGAGAGCACCGCGACCCGCACGTGCGGCGCGCTGAGGCGCCGGTCGGCGACCCGCGTCCACAGGATCGGATGCATCTCCGCCATGTTGGAGCCCCACAACACAAAGGCGTCGGCGGCCTCGATGTCGTCGTAGCAGCCCATCGGCTCGTCGATGCCGAAGGTGCGCATGAGGCCGACCGCGGCCGACGCCATGCAGTGACGCGCATTGGGATCGAGATTGTTGGAGCGGAAGCCCGCCTTCATCAGCTTGAGCGCGGCATAGCCTTCCCAGATCGTCCACTGGCCGGAGCCGAACATGCCGACACCGCTCGGTCCGCGTTTGTTCAGCGCGGCCTTGAATTTCTCGGCCATGACGTCGAAGGCCTCGTCCCACGACACCGGCGTGAACTCGCCGTTCTTGTCGTACTTGCCGCCGGTCTTGCGCAGCATCGGCTGGGTCAGCCGGTCATGGCCGTACATGATCTTGGAAAGGAAATAGCCTTTGACGCAGTTGAGCCCGCGATTGACCTCCGATTTGATGTCGCCGTGGGTGGCGACGACGCGGTTTTCCTTGGTCGCCACCATGACGCTGCAGCCGGTGCCGCAGAAGCGGCACGGCGCCTTGTCCCATTTCAGCTCGCTCTCGGCCCGCTCGGTGGCGAGGTTGGCCGCCATCGCCGGCACCGGCATCCCGCCGGCCACCGCCGCCATCGCCGCGGCCTTCAGCTTGAGGACCTGGCGGCGATCGAGGTTTTCTGCAGACATGACGGCTCCTTCCGGGAAAAAATCAGCCGGCATCGACGGCGTGAAACACCAGCGAGGCCGAGTAAACGTCGGGCAGCAACGCGATTTCATTGAGCGTCGATCCGATGGCGCCGGCATCGGGCACGTCGATGACGACGACGAGCTTGCCCTTCGGATCGCAGCCGTGGATCTCGCACCCCGGCAAGGCCCGGATCGCGGCCTCGACGCCAGCCAGGCCTTCCGGCCGGGCCTGGACCAGAATGCTCGCAATCTCGCCACCGGGCGGCGCGATGACGCGGTCGGGATTGATGAGGCGCCCCGACAGGAAGGCGCGACGATCGACGGCGGTATGGTGTCTTCGCACGGTGGGTGTCCTCTGGCAGCTTGGGGTTACCGGGCCGGCGGGCCGGGCGGCCCGGCCACCATCTGGTAGATCCACACGGAGAGGCCGTAGCTGCCGACCGTCGCGACCGCGAGCGCCGGCATCAGCACCGCCGTGAGGAACAGAAACGCGAAGATTTCCATGCGCCGACGGCGCGCGCGTCCGTCGCTGTCATGGCCTGCGGCCGACATGATGCTGCTCTTTCAAATAATTTGGTTATTGACGGCATCGGGGCCGGACCCGCGGCGAGGCTAGAGGGGCCGGCGCCGGATCACTTTGATCTAGATCAACAAAGGAGCCGCACCGAACCCGGCGCCGGGACGTCACTTGGCCTGGTAACGGGCCTCAATGCTGATGCCGGGAGCGGCCGTCGTCACGCCTTGCGCCCCCCACAGCCCGCAGCGGCCGGCGATCAGGCTGGCGACGATCAGCGTCGCGGCGAAGCCGGTCGGCGCCGCGAACAGCGGATAGAACATCAGCAGGAAGGCGACGAGGCCGAGCGCCGGCAATTCATGGCGGCGGAAACCGTGGGCAAGCCCGAGCCGCACCAGGATCGCCACCGGGATTGCCAGCACCATCAGGTCGTAGAGGAAGAGGTACGGCGTCACCAGCAGCGTCCCGGTGGCGAGTGCCGCAGCCTTCAGCGCATAGCGTACCCGGCTGCGCCACAATAACACCAGCACGACGGCCACGGCGGCGGTCATGATCCACTGCATCACCCACGCCCATTGCTCGCTGCCGCCGAAGAAGCGCACCAGCGCGAAGATGCTCTGCATCTTGCCCCAGTAGGCGCGGCCCTCGGTCAGGAAGGCCTGCGAGAACATCGGCAGCCAATGCACGAAGGCCTGCCAGCTTTCGGTGCCGAAGGCGAGCGTTGAGGCGATCGCCATCGCCGCTGCCGTGATCGCCGCGGCGAAGAACACCCGCCATTGCGAGCTGGCGATCAGCACCAGCGGAAACAACAGCCCGTATTGCGGCTTGTAGCTGAGCAGCCCGAGACAGATTCCCGACAGCAGCGGCCGCAGCGGCAGCCAATAGAGCATGCCGCCGATCAGCGAGGCGGTGAGAAAACCGTTCTGTCCGACCAGGGTATTGGTGAGCACCACCGGAAACGCCGCCGCCAGCACCAGCCCGAACGGCCGGCCGACGGTGGAGCGCATCATGACAAGATAGGGAATGAAACTGGCCGCGGCCCAGCCGGCATAGGCCACCGGATACGGCAGCCGCGCCAGCAGGCTCGCAACCAGCAGAAATGGCGGCGGATAGTGCCAGGCGAAATTGCCGTCGTAGCTCTGGCCGAGCACCGCGACCTGCAGCGCTTTCTGGATGTCCCAGTCATAGGCCAGCGCCGGATGGCCTTCCAGCACCAGCCTGCCCGCCGACCAGACATTGATGAAATCGGTCGGAATGCCATGGCCGCGTTCGTCGAAGATCCACCAATGGGCAAAGTACGCCGCCGGGAAGAACGCCGCGTTGATCACCAGCAGCACAAAGCAGACGTTGAACAGCGGCGCCGGAACGGCGCCGGAGGCGGAAACTGCCGGAACGGGGGACGGTGCGGCCATGCCCCATGATTAGGGCCGACCGGCTTGAGGAAAGCTTAAAATCAGGCGCGTTCCGATACGGATTTCCGCATCGGAAGTGCTGGATTCCGCCGACAAGTCAATACGGGGCGGACCGGCCGGAATCGAACTGTGGGACCATTTTTTCGAAAGTTAGTCCTGACATACATTACTCAATCTATGGTAGATTAGATCTTTTCGTTCGTTTGATATTTTGAAACAGGAAGTCTCCATGCGAGACCCTCGCCTCGACCTTTCAGGCGGTTCAGCGCGATGGGTCCTCGTGATTGCTGCAGGGGTACTGGCGACCACCCTTCCCCAATCGGGTGACCTCGATCTGCCACTCCGGAACCTGCTGGTAAACAAATTTCAAGCGGTGCCGCTGGATCCATGCGTCGAGGTCGCGGGCTCACTGCATACCATCTCGCAGTTCTTCGGCATCGTCGCGTTGCCTTGGTATTTCAAAATTATCGTTGGTCTCCTCTCCGACAGCATTCCGCTCTTTGGTACGATGCGTCGCCACTATGTGCTCCTCAGTGCGACGGCGGCCGCGGGACTTTGGCTTCTGGCCGGCCAGATGCAGCATTCCTACCTGTCGCTGCTCATAGTCATCACGGCCATGGAAACGATGCTGGTCGTCGGCAGCACGGTGATGGGCGCTCTGCTCGTCGAAGTCGGTCAGCGGTTCGACGCTGCCGGTCGCCTTGTGGCAGCCCGGATTTTCGTCGAGGGAGTATGTGCAGTTGTTGCCGGCCCGCTTGCGGGGTTTCTTGCGGGCGTTCCGTTTGGAATTGCTGCAACCACGGGAGCTGCTGTTGCTTTCATTGTCGTACCTGTGGCCTTCATCTGGCTCAATGAACAAGCAACGGCGAAGTACGAGGTATCCGCCGCCGCTGATATAATGAACGAAGTGCGGGGCATCTTCCATTCGCGTGCGCTGTGGCTTGCAGCGGGCTTTATATTTGTGGCGAGCATGCCGCAGATCTTTCCGACGCCGCTGTGGGGTTTCCAGAAGTGCAACTTGCATCTCTCTGACACCACGATCGGGTACCTTCGGGCCGCGGCCGGAGCCGGCAGCATGCTTGCCGCCTCGATCTATGCCGCGGTCTACCGTCGGTTTTCATTGAGAATTTTGATTGCATTTGGGATTATTGGCAGCTCATTCGGTTCAGTTTCTTATCTCCTTTACTATTCGGTGCCCGCCGCCTTTGTTATTGAAACAGCAAATGGGCTCTTAACGACGCTGTGGGTACTGGCGATGATGGAAATGGCGGTTTGGGTTGCGCCAAACACCGCGGCCGCCGCGGCGTTTGCGCTGCTGATGGGGGCGACCAACCTGGGAAATGCGGCTGGTGACTACCTTTTTTCGGACCTGGTGGATTGGGGTGTGCTTGGCTTTTCGGGTATCGCAGGACTCTCCGCAGCAGGGACGGTCCTGACCGCCATGCTGCTGCTATTTCTTCCTGATAATCTGTTCGGACCGCCGCAGCGTTGACCCCGCAACTCCGACCAGAGACCGGCATGGCCAAGAAGCGAATCTTCATCGGTAGCGCGCGGGAGACACAGGACGCTGCTGCCCAGATTGCCCGCAAGCTCGCGGACAGTGAGCAATTCGAGCCATTGCGGTGGTGGCAACAGTTTCCCCTCGGGTTACTTGCCCTCGACCAGTGGCGCGCCGTCGCTCAAGGGCCGGTCGACGGTGCGGTGCTGCTCCCGAGGTGTTGGTAGGTCTGAGCCAACACCGCGACCTGGACCGCCATCGTCCAATCGTCACGCTAATCGCCATCAATCGAGGCGACCGCATGCGCGACCGGCGCCGCGGCAGCGTGCACGATCTCGCCGGCGATGACGTGAAGTACGCCAAATCCGACGACCGCGGCGACGATCAGGATCCGGGTAGTCCGCGGCATCGCCGCGCCTGGCTGCACCGGCCGGCGACCATCAATGTCGGTCGACATCACGGCCTGCGGTCGACAGTGCGTAACGCTGAAGCGCCCTGGCTGCCTTGCTTCGGCTGACCTCGTCGATCAGATGCCGATGCCGATGTAACACGCGGGCGGTGTCGCGGCGCCGCGACTGGTGAAGCGCCTCCACAAAACGCACCAAAAGACTCTTCCGGCTCGACGCACGGCCGGGAACCGACAAAATGACGTCGCTGATGCTCATCGCAATATCCTCTCGATTTAATATGAGAGGACCATAAAGCAAGAGCCGAAATGGGTTTGTGGCAACCGCCACACCTGCGACCGTCAAAGCCTGGATTTTTTGCATGCGGCCGAATGGGAGGGGTCGGCGGATGGTGCGGCAGGCTGGGTCAGCTAATTCCCCGTCTCCAACTGCCCGAACCGCTCCCAGGTCTTGCCGCTGAACCGCATGAACTGCATCTGGTCGACCGGCACGTGGTCGGTCGGCGAGGTGTTGACCTTGATGCCGGGCAGCAGCATCGGCAGTTCGAGATTCTTGATGGCGTAGGCCTGCCTGAGGATGTTGTCGGTCGACAGATCGTCGCCGCAGGCCTTCAGCACGGCCTCCAGCGCCATCGCGCTGTTGTAGGAGTTGACGTAGTTGGTGTCGTGCAGGTCGGCTTCGGGGACGTACTTCACCATGAAGTCGCGCCAGGCCTTGACGCCGGCATCGTCCTTCCAGGCCGGATCGTCGGGGTCCTTGACATAGGCGGTGGACAGGATGCCGGTGCCGGCCTCGAGTCCGGCCGGCTCCATCACGGTGGAGACCCAGACCGCGACGTTGGACAGGAACGTCATCGGCCGCCAGCCGATCTCGAACGCCTTGCGGATCGACTGCGCGGCGAATTTCGGCGTCGCCGCGATCACGAATACGTCGGCGCCCGACGCCTTGAGTTTGACGATCTGGGAATCGATGGTCGGATCCTGGATCTCGTAGGTCGCTCCGGTGACGACGGAATCGTATTTGTCGCCGAGCACGTCCTTGAGGCCGAGCAGATAGTCGCGGCCGAAATCGTCGTTCTGCGAGATCACGGCGAATTTCGCGTTCGGGTTCTTGGCCAGCGCGTAGCGCGCGTAGAGCCGCGCCTCGTAGCGGAACGGCCCCTGCACCCCGAGCGTCGCCTGCGGGTACTGGGTGATGTCGGCGAACTTCGAGGCGCCGGAGCCGATGAACAGCTGCGGGACGTTCTTGCTTTGCAGATATTTGGCGATCGCGGTGTTGTGCGCGGTGCCGATCGAGGAAAAGATCAGCGCGACCTCGTCGCTTTCCACCAGCCGGCGGGTCTGCTCCACGGTCTTCGGCGGCGCGTAGCCGTCGTCGAGCGAGATCAGGTTGATCTTGCGGCCGTTGATGCCGCCGCGCTCGTTGAGCATCTTGAAATAGCCGACCTCGCCCTTGCCGAGCGCGCCGAATGCCGACACCGGGCCGCTGTAGGGCATGGTCTGGCCGATCTTGATTTCGGTGGCGGTGACGCCGCGCATTTCGGCGGCGTTGGGGGCCGCAGGCAGCATCAGACAAGCAACGGCGCCCAGCGCGCCAATCCCCGTGACGAAACGCATCAGCTTCCCTCCCCCTCTTGTCGTCAGCCGCGCCTAAGGGCACGCGGAGCGGCCGGTATTGGGTTCCGGCGAGCGGGAAACATGCCACGACGCCGCGACGGACGCCAACGCTAATCGCAATGGGCCGGCCGCAAAATCACAACCGGCTGGCGGCGACGGCGTTGGACAGCAAGGTCTGAACGCCGCTGCGATGGAAGGGCACGATGAAGAACAGATAGATTTTGCCAAAGACGTTGTGCACCGAGCAGACCGTCGAGACGACAACGCTCGCGGCATCGCCGTCCACCACCTTGAGGACTGAAAGCCTGAAGTCGAGGTGCTTGTTGTTGCGGCCCGCGACAAGTTCATTGTCGCCAATGAAGAAGATCGGCCAGGGACCGATCTTGTCGCCGACGCTGTAGGTCGGCCGCATCGTGGGTGTGAGGATTTCCGCAACCGTCGGCGCCTCCAGGCCGAAACATCTGGCAATGGCATTGCGGGTGATCAGCAAAGCCTTCATCCAGCGCGGGGTATGGCCGAACAGCGCAAAGAAGATGTCGACCATCGATAGTTCCGGACGCGCCAGCGGCACACGGTATGAATCGCGAAAATATGCCTTCTCGACCACACCCCGGTCGAGCATGCTGCTGGACGGAACATCGCATTCGATGACGTGCATACCAAATCCCGGACATCGCCGGTCGCGAGATTACAGTCTTCACGCACCCCCGACCAACCTTCGTTTCCGAAAATTCGCGAGCCGGCGTCACCCAGCAAAACGGGCGCCGAAGCGCCCGTTTGCCGTCTGAAAGTCAGTCTGTGAAGTCTTTACGCCTGCGGCTGCGGCTCCAGCCCCGGATCGGGGTCGGGACGCGGGCGCGGCTTGCCGGCCGGCGGCACCGCGGAGGTGCGCGGCGTCGAAGGCTCCAGCACCGACTCGCGGTTCGGCTTCTTGCCGTCGAGCAGGTCGCGGATCTCGTCGCCGCTGAGCGTCTCGAATTCCAGCAGGCCCTTGGCCAGCGCCTCGAGATCGGCACGCTTCTCGGTGAGGATTTTCGTGGCCTCGTTGTAGCCTTCCTCGACCAGGCGGCGGATTTCGCTGTCGATCTTCTGCACCGTCGCCTCGGAGGCATTCTGGGTGCGCGACACCGACATGCCGAGGAAAACCTCGTCCTGGTTCTCGCCGTAGGACACGGTGCCGAGTTCGTCGGAGAGGCCCCAGCGCGTCACCATCATGCGGGCAAGCCGGGTGGCCTGCTCGATGTCGGACGAGGCGCCCGAGGTGACCTTCTGGCGGCCGAACACCAGTTCTTCGGCGACGCGGCCGCCCATCATGATGGCGAGACGCGAGGTCATCTGCTCCAGCGACATCGACAGCTTGTCGCGCTCCGGCAGCTGCATCACCATGCCCAGCGCACGGCCGCGCGGAATGATGGTCGCCTTGTGGATCGGGTCGGTGGCGATGACGTTGAGGCCGACGATGGCGTGACCGCCTTCGTGATAGGCCGTCAGCATCTTCTCTTCCTCGGTCATGACCAGCGACTTGCGCTCGGCGCCCATCATCACCTTGTCCTTGGCCTCCTCGAACTCGGCCTGGGTCACCATGCGCTTGTTGCGCCGCGCCGCGGTCAGGGCCGCCTCGTTGACGAGGTTCATCAGGTCGGCTCCGGAGAAGCCGGGCGTGCCGCGGGCGATGGTCTTGAGGTTGATATCCGGCGCCAGCGGCACCTTGCGGACGTGAACCTTCAGGATTTGCTCGCGGCCGACGACGTCGGGATTCGGCACCACCACCTGGCGGTCGAAGCGGCCCGGGCGCAGCAGCGCCGGATCCAGCACGTCGGGCCGGTTGGTGGCGGCGATCAGGATCACGCCTTCGTTGGCCTCGAAACCGTCCATCTCGACCAGCAACTGGTTCAGGGTCTGCTCGCGCTCGTCATTGCCGCCGCCGAGACCGGCGCCGCGATGCCGGCCGACCGCGTCGATTTCGTCGATGAAGATGATGCAGGGCGCGTTCTTCTTGGCCTGCTCGAACATGTCACGCACGCGCGAGGCGCCGACGCCGACGAACATCTCGACGAAGTCGGAGCCGGAAATGGTGAAGAACGGCACGTTGGCTTCGCCGGCGACCGCGCGCGCGATCAGCGTCTTGCCGGTGCCGGGAGGTCCGACCAGAAGCACGCCGCGCGGAATCCGTCCGCCGAGGCGCTGGTACTTGCCGGGATCGCGCAGGAACTCGACGATCTCCTGCAGGTCCTGCTTGGCCTCGTCGACGCCGGCGACGTCCTCGAAGGTGACGCGACCATGGGCCTCGGTCAGCATCTTGGCGCGCGACTTGCCAAAGCCCATCGCCTTGCCGGCGCCGCCCTGCATCTGGCGCGACAGGAAGATCCACACCCCGATCAGGGCGATGAACGGCAGCCACGACACCAAGAGCGAGACGAACCACGGCACGTTGTCGCCGGGCGGCTTGGCGGTGATCGAGACCTTGCCGTTATAGAGGCGCGACACCAGCGACGGATCGTTCGGCGCATAGGTCTGGAAGCTGGAGCCGTTGGTGAAGGTGCCGTGAATCTCCGGGCCCTGGATCACGACATCGCGGACGTGATTGGCATCGACCTCGGTCAGAAGCTGCGAGAAGGTGATGTCCTGCGAAGACACCCGTTGACCCGGATTCTGGAAGAGCGTGAACAGCGCCAGCAGCAGCAGGACAATGATGACCCAGAGGGCGAAATTGCGCAGATTCGCGTTCATCGAACTTCCTTCGTCGCCGTGGAATCACGGCTTTTTTCCTCAAGGTCGCCAAGAGAAACGTTAAGAGAAACGCTCTCAAGACGACCTCGGGTCGGCTGAACCACAATCTAGGTGCGACTGGCAGCGATGCCAAGGGAACCGCTCGGGACTATTTAACGCATCCTAACCACATTCCGGTTCAAATAATGGCGCTGGATCAGGTGTTTTCCGGCGGTGGTTAAGACATTGGCCGATTTCCCGGCCCGATTCTGCACTCCTGCCCTGCCTCTCAGCGCGCGCCGCCGCGCCGCGGCGGCGCCGGTTCGATTCGGATCCGGTCCGCCGTCAGGCTCACCAGCGCACCGGCCAGCGTCTGTTTCAGCCGGATGCCGGCTTTTCCGGCGCGCTTTCCCGTGCCCTTGGCGCCGGCCCGCTGCAGCGCCGACACCAGCGCCTCGGCCTTGCCGAGCTCCACCGGCCCTTCATGGCCGACCCGGTCGATGATTCGCAACAGCAGGCGCAGCCGGATTTCCTCCGACATCGCCGCAAAAGCGTGGGCGTCGAACCCCGGCTGCAAGCCGCCGCCATCCCTGAGCGCAAGGTAGCGCTCGGCGCCATCGACCAGCAGTTCCAGCGCCGCATTGGCCCGCGCCAGCCGTGCCGCCAGCCGCGCCAGGTTGCGCGCGTCGCAGCCCTCGGCCGCGAGCGCCGGCATCAGGGCGCGAAAGCGCGGCCGCGTGAAGCGCGCATCGTGATTGGTCGGATCGACCGCAAAATCGAGCCTGGCCCTGGCGAGGGTGGCGACCAGGCGGGCCTTGGCGATGTGCAGGAACGGCCGCGCCAGCCAGACGCCATCGCGTTCGGACTGGCGCGCCATCGCCGCGAGGCCAGCCAGACCGCTGCCGCGCGACATCCGCATCAGGACGGTCTCGGCCTGGTCGTCCTGGGTGTGGGCGGTCAGGATGTGGGTCGCGCCACCGGCGCGGGCCACCTTCGCCAGCAGGCGATAGCGCGCGGCGCGGGCCGCCGCCGGCAATCCGGCCGTGGGCTTCGGCCCGGTCCAGCGCAGGGTTCGGTGCGGCAGATCGAGGCTGCGCGCGAGTTGTTTGACCTTGCGCGCCTCGCGCGCGGCCTCGGGCCGCAAGCCGTGATCGATGGTGACGGCGATCAGGCGCGGACCGTGCTTGTGCTGCCGCCGCCAGCGCGCGGCCAGCCACATCAGCGCGACTGAATCCGGACCGCCCGATACCGCCAGAACGAGCGCCGGCGCGGTTTTCCACTCGGCGAACAGCTGCTTCGCATCCCGTGCCGTGAGCGGCGCCGAATCTTTCTTGGACAAGACCTCGTCGTCAGGCATGGCTTCGCGGCACCGGTTTGCCCCCGGATCAAGTCCGGGGCGGGCCTGGGATCAAGTCCGGGGCCTCGTGCTTCAGCCTAGCACTTAACCCGCTTTTGCTCACGGTCGACGGTCTGCTTCACGCCGGCCGAGGCCTGCGGATATTTCCTCAGGACTTCGCCCAGGGCGGCGCAGGCGGCTTCCTTTTCCTTCAGCGCCGCCAGCGATTGGCCGAGACGCAGCAGCGCGTCCGGGGCTTTCGCCGATTTTTCGAATTTCGTGGTCACCGCGAGAAAGGATTCGGCGGCATCGCGATAGAGCTGGCGCTGGTAGAAGCTCTCGCCGAGCCAGTATTGCGAGTCGGCGGCCAGCGGATGGGTGGGATATTTCTGCGCGAAGTTGCGCATGGTTTCCTCGGCCAGCGCGTAGTCGCGCCGCTGCATGTAGCCGATGCCGAGATCGAATTCGTCCTTCGGGGTTTGCGCCGGCGGCGCGGTGGTGAGGCCGGTGCCGCCCGCGCCACGTGGCGGCTGCGGCGGCGGCGCGCCTTGCGGCTCGCGCGCGCCGTTGGTGTTGGCGAGATCGAGCGGCTCGCCGGGGCCGCGGCCGCCCGGGGGCTCGCCGGTCACCGGAAGCTGGCCGCCGCCCAGCGGGCGCGGCGCGCCCGGGGCACTGGGATTCTGGTTCGGATCGAACGCATCGCCGCGGCGGCGGCCCGGTGCTGCCGGCGCTGGCGATTCCTGGACGATCGGCGCCGGGGCCGCGATCTGCGGCTGGTCGTAGCCTGGCTGCGGCCGCGGTGCCGGACCGGGCTGGGGTGCTGCCGGCGGCAAGGCCTGTGGCGCCACCGCGACGTTGGGCCGGGCGGGCGCGGCAGGCGGCGCGCCGGCCTGAAGCTGCCGGATCTGGTCTTCGAGCTGCCGGTTGCGGTACTGCAGCTCCTCGTTCTGGCCGGTGAGCTGGCGCAACTGGTTTTCCAGCTGCTGGATCCGGATTTCCGGATCGACCTCATCGGACGGGGCGACGTTCTGCGCCAAGGCAACCGTGGAGCCATGCGTTAAGACTGCCAGCATCGCACAGAGCGCGCCGGCGCGGGCAAACTGATGAAGTCTGGATGACATGTGTGCCTGAGTTAGGGAAACTTTGCGTCACACGGAAAGCGCGACACCTTGAAAGCGTGAGTACGCCGAAAATGTGACTGACGTAAATGGGACCGCGGCAAGCGGCCAAAACAAAACCGGCGCCTTTCGGCGCCGGTCTGAACTCTCACATACGGCTGCGTCCTTACGAACTGGCGTTCAGCACCGTGACGGCGCGGCGGTTCTGCGACCAGCACGAAATGTCGTTGCAGACCGCGACCGGGCGCTCCTTGCCGTAGGAAATCGTCCGCATCCGGCTGGGGTCGATGCCCTTCGAGGCCAGGAAGGTGCGGACCGACTGGGCGCGCCGGGCGCCGAGCGCGATGTTGTATTCGCGGGTACCGCGTTCGTCGGCATGGCCCTCGATGGTGAAGGCGTAGCGGTTATAGGTCTGCAGCCACTGCGCCTGCTTTTCCAGGGTGGCGATCGCCTGCGGCGACAGATCGGTCTGGTCGCTCTCGAAGAACACGCGGTCACCGACATTAACCACGAAGTCCTGCTGGCTGCCCGGGGTGGCCGCGTTGGCCTGCGCGTCGCCGAGCGGGTTCTTGTTGGCGCAAGCGCCCATCGACAGCGCTATCGCGAGCACTGCAGCCAGTTTAAATCCCTGGAGATATTTCATACCGGAGCCTCCACGCTCACGTTTTACGACTATGATCCGGTCTACAGGGCGTTGGTTAAGCGAACGTTCCGTCAACCTTGATGGGGAGTTGCCAGAGCCGATCAAATGCCATGGGTCGGCCAAAAGCAACCGCGATGGTTAATGAGTTGCAAATGTGGCGCCAAGGTGAAGGCGGCGCCGGCGACGCGCGGAACGGGGCGCCCGCGGGGATCCAGAGCGGAACCGGCTCAATTTGCCGCTTCTCGTCCCGCCAGCAGGGCCTTTCCGACCGCCAGGTTCTTGCCGAACATGCCAGGGGAAATTTGGCACGCCCCCGATGACAGCTCTCAGGCGCGCGGTACGATCGTCGCCTGCTCGAATGGCAAGTCATGCGCCGTGGCGGAGGCCGTCACGCGATTGCCGCCACGTTGAAACAGCATGCGGCGCTCGAACGAGCTCGAGCGCATGAAGGGAAAGCGCTGGAATACCCGATCACGGATCAGGGGATAATCGGCCGCCATCAGTCCAACCGGCTTCTTCAAGCCCGGAAAGATGCGCGGCTCGGATAACGGCTCCTGCAGGAACACCCGCCGGTAGAAGGCCCGGTGCTCGGCCCGGACCGTGGCCAGTCCGATATCAGCGTTGAAATAGCCGCAGGCGACGTAGCCGAGCCGCACTGTCACATAGGGTAGCTCGGGGAATCGCCGGGCGCGGTCGGGATCGGCCACGAAGCGGGTCGGATCCACGATAATTTTGCCACGGGACAGTTCGGGACGCAGAATGTCCGGAAACACGTCGACCGAGGGCGAGGTCGCATGGTCAGGGGTCGCCACGCTGATGCGGATCGAACTTGCCAGGGTGCCCTCGATATAAACCCCGAAGATCCAGGTCGAAGGCGAGTTGTCAAAGCGGTCGCTGGTCCGCTCCTCGCGGTTGGGTTCGATCGCCTCCTCGTTGAGGTAGGCGCGATAACGCAACCGATAGATGGCATCCTTTTCGGCTTCGGTCTCGGCGAGACGGTAGTCAACCTGGTCGAGGACTTCGATGCCCCGGTCGAAAGCACGGCTCTGGTGTCGGGTCCGCTGAGCCGAACTCATCCTCATTCCTACTCGCAACTGGCAGTATTGGTATCGCTGTAGGGAAAGGCTAATCTTTTCTTAATGAAAGCGCAAAGGAAACGGCCATTTAGGGTTAACCCTATGATGCGCCGAGAGAAAGATGCCTTTCGGAATTCAGCGCGAGCGCGCGAAGGGCAGTACCGACGACTGCCCGTGGTTCTGGCGACCATGCGACGCATCCAATAACTGCCTGACGCGCGCGGCCGGCACGGGCCGGCTGAACAGATAGCCCTGGGCCTCGGTGACGGTGCCGTCGGCCGAGATCAGCTCGAGCTGCTCGTTGGTCTCGATGCCCTCCACCACCACAGCCATGCCGAGGTCGGCGCTGAGCCGGGCCACCCCGCGCAGCAGGGTCAGCGGACGGTCGGTGTCGATGCCTTCCAGGAAGGAGCGGTCGATCTTGACCTTCTGCAGCGGGAAATTGTGCAGGTAGCTCAGGCTCGAATAGCCGGTGCCGAAGTCGTCGAGCGAGATCCGGCAGCCGGCATCGTGCAACTGCGACAGCGCGTCGTGGGTCCACTGGGTGTTGCGCAGCAACGACGATTCGGTGATCTCGATTTCGAGCCGGTGGGCGGGCAGGCCCGAGACCTCGAGCGCGTAGCGCACCTCGCTCAGGATGTCGCGCTGGTGAAACTGCTGCGACGAGAAGTTGACCGCGACACTGACCGCCTCGGGCCACTTCATGCATTCCATGCAGGCCTTGCGCAGGATCCAGCGGCCGAGGTCGATGATCAGGCCCATGTCCTCGGCGACCGGGATGATGTCGACCGGCGAGACCTGGCCGCGCACCGGATGGTTCCAGCGCAGCAGCGCCTCGCAGGTCGAGATCCGGCCGGACTTGAGGTTGACCAGCGGCTGGTAGTGCAGCTCGAATTCCTCGTGGGCGATGGCGTGGCGCAGGTCGAGCTCGAGCAGCCGGCGCGCCTCGACGGTCTGGGCCATTTCCTCGCGGAAGAAGCAGAAGGTGCCGCGGCCGGATGACTTGGCGCGGTACAGCGCCATGTCGGCATTCTTGAGCAGGTTGTCGGCCTTGACCCCGGGCGAGGTCATCGCGATGCCGATCGAGGCGCCGATCTCGACCAGATGGCGGTCGATCTCGTAGCGCTCGCTGAGCCGGTCGACGATGCGGCGCGCCAGCACGGCGGCGTCCTCGGCGGATTCGATGTTCTGCTGGAACACGACGAATTCGTCGCCGCCGAAGCGTGCGACGAAGTCCTCCGGCCGCAGCATCTCGCGCAGCCGGTCGGCGACCTGGCTCAAGAGGCGGTCGCCGCAGGGATGGCCCAGGGTGTCGTTGACCTGCTTGAACTGGTCGAGGTCGACGAACAGCAACGCCGACAGCGACGCCGGGTGATGAATTGCCAGCAGCCGCTCGATCTCGTCGCGGAAATTCAGCCGGTTGGGCAACTCCGTCAGTTCGTCATAACGCGCCAGATGGCTGATCCGGGCTTCCGCCCGGCGCCGTTCGGTGATGTCCTCGACCAGCACCACGGTGCCGCCGCCGGCCATCGGCTGGAACGTCCAGGACAGTGCCCGGCGATCTGCGGCCTGCGGATCGAGTGTGATGATTTCGCCGGCCACCGAGTTGTCGATTTCGGCGAGAATGCATCTGCCGCTTTCGGCGGAGATCGCCTGCGCGGCGATGCAGGCGGCGACGATATCGGCGGTAGAGGCGTCGGAGGCCACGAAGTTGTGCCTCAGCGCCATCATCTCGCCGAAGCGGTGGTTCATCACCGCGAGCCGGCCGTCGGCGCCGAACATGCACAGGCCATGCGGCATGTTGTTCAGCGCGGTATCGAACTGGCCGGCCAGCGCCGCCTCGCGCTCCCGCGCAAGCAGCGCCCGGACGAAGATCCGCTGCAGGCTGGTGGTGATGTGACGCAGGCCGACGAAGAACAATCCGTTGAGGAGCGCGATGCCGATATAATAAGGCGTGCCGCGCAATGCCAAAGCCAGCGACAGCGAGCCGCAGGCCAACAGAATCTGCAGATGGAATATCCAGGGTCGACCGTAGGTCCGGCCGGCGCCTGCGGCCATGTAGCCCAGCGTGACCGAGGTGCAGATCAGATGGGCGACAGGATCGTCGCTGCGCAGCACCACGAAGCACCACACGCCGAGCGCGACGGCATAGAGTGTCGCTCCGATCTGGTAGCGGGTCTCCCATTTGCCGGCTTCATCGGCCGTCAGTTCCGACCCGCGCTTTTGATAGTTGCGCATGTCGATAGAGCGGGCGGCGCCGGTCGCAATCAACAGCAGCGCACACGGCCAAAGCGCGGCGTCGCCGGTCTTCACGGCAGTCATGACCGCCGCGATGCCCGCGCAGATCGCGCCGGCGAACATCGGAGCGGGATTCTGAAACAGCGAATTGACCAGCGCCGCGTAGATCGTCGGCGACATCTGCTCGTCGGCATCTCGTTTATGATCGGCAAGCTGCATCGGGCGTCCATATCAGGCGTATGGTTTTACCCGGCGCAGATGAAGCCTTTCTGAGGGAACATGCTTAGCAAGTGGTTGCGGCGAATATGACAGACGGGAAAATCGCCTATCATTCCAGCCCACTAGGCAGAGTTTGCCGGGGATGCTGCGGCGCTTCCCACGCCAGCCGCTTCGGTCTGTCTACGACAGCAGCGGCGACCACGCCGGGTCGGAGGCGAAGCCCGGCGTCGGCACCTTCAGTTCGTTGCGTCCGGAGACGTCGACGGTGAACAGCGACGGGCCGGCGTTGCCGCCCGGATCGCGGAAGAACATCACTACGCGGCCGTTCGGCGCGAAGGTCGGGCCTTCGTTGTGGAAGCCGGAGGTGAGAATCCGCTCGCCACTTCCGTCGGGCTTCATGATGCCGATCGAGAACTGGCCGCCGCCCTGCTTGGTGAAGGCGATGTAGTCGCCGCGCGGCGACCACACCGGGGTCGAATAGGTGCCGTCGCCGAACGAGATCCGCTGCGCCGCGCCGCCGCCGGCCGCCATCACGTAGATCTGCGGCTTGCCGCCGCGGTCGGATTCGAAGCAGATCCGGCCGCCGTCGGGCGCATAGGACGGCGAGGTATCGATCGCCGGCGTGTCGGTGAGGCGGGTGGTGGATTTCGAGCGCAGGTCCATCACGAACAGGTTGGAGTTGCCGCCCTGCTGCAGGCTCATGATGATGCGCTGGCCGTCGGGCGAAAACCGCGGCGAGAACGACATGCCGGGAAAGTTGCCGACGATTTCGCGCTGCCCGGTTTCGACGTTGTAGAGGTAGACCCTGGGATCGCCCTGGCCGAACTCCATGTAGGTGATTTCCTGGGTCGAGGGCGAGAACCGCGGGGTCAGGACCAGGTCGGCGCCCCGGGTGAGATAGCGGACATTGGCGCCATCCTGGTCCATCAGCGCCAGCCGCTTGATGCGACGTTCCTTGGGCCCGGTCTCGTCGACGAACACCACGCGGCTGTCGAAGTAGCCCTTCTCGCCGGTCAGCCGTTCGTAGATCTTGTCGGAAATGATGTGGGCGATCCGCCGCCAGTAGTCCGGCGCGGTGGCATATTGCTCGCCGGCGAGCTGGCCGCCGGTGGCGACATCCCAGAGGCGGAATTCGGCCTTGAGCCGGCCGTCGCCCTGCCGGGTGACGCGCCCGGTGACCAGCGCCTGGGCGTTGATGGTCTTCCAGTTGGCGAGTTGCGGCGGCGCATCGACGTTGATGACCTTCTCGATGAAGGCGGCGGGATCGATCGGCGCGAACAGGCCGCTGCGCTTGAGATTGTTGGTGATGACCTGGGCCACGCCGGCGCCGACCTCGCCATCCGACGGCGTGCCGGCGGTGAAATTCGGGATCGCGATCGGCAGCGGGGCGAAGTTGCCCTCGGTGATCTGCACCTTGGCCTGTCCGAACGCCTGGCGGGCTGGCCCAGCCAGCAGCACCCCGGCCGACGCCATGGCGGAAATCATCTGTCGGCGGCTCAAACGAAGCGGCATCCTGGGCAATCCATCTGTGTCGGAATGATCGGTCATGGCTCAAGGCTTCTTGTCGGGTCGGAAACGACGTTGCGTCACGACCTTCGTTCGGTGAATACGGGTGAGAAGTATTTCCATTCGTCAAAATACGCCGCCGGAAGATTGTAGGGCTGGCATTCGATGATGGCGCGCAGCGCGCTCTCCTGATAGACGCGCACGTAAGGCGATTGCGGGTTGCTGACCGCCAGCGGCGCCGCCTCCAGCGAACCGTCGCGCTTCAGCTTGACGCTGAATTCAGCCTCGACCATCTGCGCCTCGATGCCGCCATACGGCTTCTTCCAGCAGCGCTCGACCTGCGTCTTGAACATCGCGCCCCAGGTCGCGGAGTTGTCCGCGGCGCGGCCATGGGCAAGCCCGAGCGCGGCGTTGGAATTGAGCGTGTCGCCGGTGACCGCCTGCCGCGTCGGGTCGCGCTTGTCGAGCAGGGCTGCGATCTTGGACTGGTCGAAGGTGCGCTCGGTCTTCGGCTTGGGCGGCTGCTGCGGCGCCGCCGCCTGGGCCACCGGCTTCGGCGGCGGCTTCTTCTCTTCCTTTTTCAAAGCTTCCGCGATCGGGTCGACCTTGGGCGGCTCCGGCTTCTTCTCGATCGGCTTCGGCTCTTCCTTGGGCTTGTTCTCGACCACGGGCTTGGGCGGATCGGGCTTTTTCTCGACCGGTTTTTCCACCGGCGGCGTGGGCGGCGGCGCGGTATCGGTCACCACCGGCGGCTTTTCGGAGATCTTGCCGACCTGGTCATCTGCCGGCGGCCTGGCCTCGGCGACCTTTTCCGCCAACGGCTTCGGATTTTCCTTCTTGCCGGTCTTGATGCCGGCGGTGACCTTGGCCAGTTGATCGGCGGAAATAATGTCGACCGGCAGGGATTCTTCCGGCAGAGACTTCGAACGCCTTGGACGAGAACGACACCAGTCCCCACCCGATCACGAGGACGTGCAGGGCGACCGACGCAACAAGGGTCTTGTCGACTTTCACCCTCAGTTTCCCTGCTCCACTTCGGTGACCAGCGCCAGGCGCTTGTAGCCGGCGCCGGACAATTGCCCCATGACCCGCGCCACGGTGCCATAATCCGCCTTCTTGTCGGCCCGCATGTAGATCCGCTCATCGGTGCCGCCGCGGGCATCGGTGATCGCCTTCAGTTTCGGGATCAGTTCGTTGATCGCGATTTCGGTATCGTTGATGAAGACCTTGCCCTTGATGTCGACCGACAGCTGCAGCGGCGTCTTGTCCTGTTCCAGGCTCTTGGCCTGGGTCTGCGGCAGGTCGAGCGGCACGCCCACGGTCAGCAGCGGCGCCGACACCATGAAGATGATCAAGAGCACCAGCATGACGTCGACCATCGGCGTGACGTTGATCTCGGCCATGACCGGCGAGCGGCGCCGACCGCGCCGGCCACCGCCCCCCGCCGATCCCGCCATATTCATCGCCATGACCGGATACTCACCTTAGGTCCCAAAAAGTGCGACAACATGAAAAATTACCGTATTTCAGGCGCGCTCGTCGATCTGGCGCGACAGGATGGCCGAGAATTCATCGGCGAACCCCTCCAGGCGCTGGGCCTGCCGGTTCACTTCTGACGTGAATTTATTGTAGAAAATAGTCGCCGGGATGGCGGCGATAAGGCCGATGGCGGTGGCGAACAGCGCTTCCGCGATGCCGGGGGCGACCACCGCCAGCGAGGTATTTTTCGAGGCGGCGATCGACTGGAAGCTCGACATGATGCCCCAGACGGTGCCGAACAGGCCGACAAACGGCCCGGCCGAGCCGACCGTGGCCAGCACCAGCAACCGGCGTTCCAGCCGCTCGATCTCGCGGGCGATCGACACGTTCATGACCTTCTCGATCCGCATCTGCAACCCGGCAAACGACCGCGCCTGGCTCTCGAACGAGCGTTTCCATTCGCGCATTGCCGCGACAAAACATGCCGCCATCGACTGGGTCGGCTTGGCGGACAGCGCCCGGTAAAGTTCCTCGATCGACTCGCCGGACCAGAACGCCTGCTCGAAACGGTCCATCGCCCGCTTGGTGCGGGAATACAGGAACATCTTGTCGATCGCGATCGCCCACACCCAGACCGAGCAGCCGAGCAGCCCCAGCATGACCGATTTCACGATCCAGTGGGCCTGCAGGAACAATGCAATCAGCGAGACATCGGAAGAGGCCAGTGGCAGGGCTGACTGCGCGACGTCGGCCGGATTCATAGGCGGTATCCTCTAAAACCCAAATATCCCCAAGGTAACGTGCCGGGCTCAACCGCCGCTGCGGAGCACCGCAGCACGCGCCGGGCACGGCGTAAAATGCCGACGCCAAGCCTTGCTATGTCGCATGGAGGGCCCGTCCCAAGCCGGTTCCTGCTTCCCCTGCCAACATGTCAAAACGAGGGCTGTGCCAGCGTCTTTACGCCTCTAACCAGACGCTAATCACGGTTAATGCGGGGTTACCAGCGCCACCTTTGGCGGCAGCAAATCCAGGCCGCGGCGGGATTTAGCCGGCCTCCTCCGCCGCGGGAACCTTAAGGCGGCGCGGGGCGGCCAGCCGGTCGGCGATCGGTTTCAGCAGCTGCGGCGCAAGGTAGATCGGAAACTGCGACATGGCGAAATAGAGCCAGGTCAGGCCCGGCAGCATCCCGTCGGTGGCGGCGACCATCAGCCCCATGTTGCGCTGGGATACCATCAGCCCCAGCGCCAGCGCCCGCTCGGGCCCAAGCCGCCGGAACACCAGCATGGTGACCCCCATCAGGGCGAAGAACACCGCAAAGGCCACCAGCACGAGCCCGGCCATTTTCAGCGGCGCCTGCCAGAGACTGCCGGCCACCGGGCCCATCACCGCGCTGACGAACACCATCAGGATCACGATGTTGAGGCCGTCGATCGGCTCCCGGAAGCGCCGGATCCGCTCGACCCCGGCCACGGCGCGGATCACCGCGGCGACGGCCAGCGAGCCGGCCAGGATTTCGACCAGCTTGATCCCAAGCCCGAGCGGCGACAGCGTCAGCGCGCTGCCGAGGAACAACCAGGCGAACAGCGGCGCGGTCAGCGGCACCAGCGCGGTTCCCCCGACCAGCGTGATCAGCACCAGGGTCGAGTCCAGCCCCATCAGCGCCGCCAGCGCCGGCGAGGCCATCATCGGCGACGCCACCGCCTGCAGCATCAGGCCCAGGAACAGGTCCGGCGAACCGCGGTCGAGGCCCGCGACCAGGCAGCAGCCGCCGACGATGGCGGGCACCGCGGCCAGGGTCCAGGCCGTGGCCGCCAGCACCACCGCGGGCCGCCGCAGATGAGCGCGCAGCGCGGCGAGGTCGACGCGCATAAACGAAATGCACAGCAGCAGGAAAATCGCCTCGCCGACGTACGGGCGCAGCGATTCGCCGAGCGGCGGGATGGCGATGCCGAACACGACCAGCGCGGCGATGGCGCGGGTGCCCTGCCGGCCCAGCCACGCCAGCGCCCGCACCGGTGCGGTCAAGCCATCGATCAGGGAGATGGTCATCGGCGTTGCTCCTTAGAGCATGATCCCGAAAAGTGGATACCGGTTTTCGGAGAAGATCATGCTCAAACCGTAAGAGAGAACCGCGGTGACGGAAGGAGCTGTCGGGAAAACGAACCTGCGCCTGCGCGGACCGCGGAGGCATTTGTTGCAAGGCTTGTTCAGAAATCCAGGTTCAAGACGTGACGACGTGCCGCTCTAAGTAGAGCGCCGCCATGGAGTTTTGGCTGGGTTCGCACGATTGTCCATGGCCCAAGGATTGGCACCACCGCCGATGCCTTGCAAGACGCCCGCAAGACAAAACCGCCCGCCTGCTTGCGCAGAGGGGCGGTTTGTCGCCGTCGGACGTTATGGGGGCATCACGCCCGAGGCGGAGCCGTGACGTTTAGGGCTGGACTCACGCCTGCGGCTGAGCGTCGGAGGGCGGCGGGGTCGGGCGCTGGCGGTGCTGCGCCATGAACTGGTCGAACTCTTCCTTGTCCTTGGCGTGACGCAGCCGATCGAGGAAATCCTTGAACTCGACCTGCTCTTCCTCGAGCCGGCGCAGCGTCTCCATGCGGTATTCGTCGAAGGCGCGGTTGCCGCTCGTCGGCGGCCCGAAACCGCGGAAGCCGAAACCGCGGGTCTCCATGCGGTTGCGCATCCGCTCCATCTTGTACTGCATCCGCTGCATCTTGTTCTCAAAGCGGTCTTGGCTCCAACAACCCATTTTTCTGCTCCCGAGTGTGAAGAATAGAAGTGCGAGGCCGACCGGCCACCAGAAAATGAAACCCAGAATGGTGAAGGCGATCCAGCCCGGATGCCAAGGGGAATCCAGCATGTGCGGGCGGTAGGGCTCTTGTTCGGGGCCGCGCCAGCGATGGACATCTGCGGTGTAGGCCATTTCCCTCTCCATTAACGGCATGGCGCCGTGTTAATGTAAATAACATTCACATACCTAAACCGTCCCGGATTTTTGTCAAGCCGGGCGCAAGGGGGTGGTAAAAATTATTTTGGGCTGCCCCAGGGTCCTGACGGCTTACCGGACGGTTTGGCATCCGCCGCCGCGGTTTTCTCGCTGGTTTGGGCCGACGCGTTCCGGTCGGTCGGAAAGCCGAGGCCGCGCAGGTAAATCAGCACGCCGGCTTCCAACAGGTCCTCTGGCGACATCGGCAGCTTGCGGCGAGCCGCGTCGCCGCGGCCGAACAGCGAGGCGACGCCGTGGGCCATCGACCAGATATGCAGCGCCATCATCAGGGCCGGCGGGCGCGCCGCGCCGGGCGGCGTCAGCGCGGCGAGCCGCTCCGCCGCGGCGCGGATGACGCTGAAGGCGCGTTCGCTGGCCGTCATCAAGGTGGGGTTGAGATCGACCGGGATGCCGGATTCGAACATCGCCGAATAGAACGCCGGTTCCTCGCGGGCGAATCGCAGATAGGCCTTGCCGACCCGCTCGAACGCCGTGACCGTGTCCGGGCGGCCATCGTCCCAGGCCGCGGTCAAAACCGCCTCGAACTGTTCGAAGCCGCGCTGCGCGATGCTCGACAGCAACTCGTCGCGGTCGCGAAAATGCCGGTAGGGCGCCGCCGGACTGACGCCGGCCGAACGCGCGGCGTCGGCGAAGGTAAACCCCGCCGGGCCTTTTTCCGCGATCAGTCCGAGCGCCGCCTGCAGCAGCGCCTCTTTCAGATTGCCGTGATGGTAGCCGCGCTCGGCGCGGCGCTCTTCCTTGCGCCAACTCATGTAAAGGGCTTTTACATGAGCCGGGCGCAAAGGTCATCAAATGGTTTTCCGCCGGGGAACCGGGCTCAGCGCCGCCCCGACCTGGCCTGCAATTCGTTAAAGCCGGCGGCGGCCGCGGCGACGTCGGCGGGGAAATCCGCCATTTCCTGGACCTGGCGGATCTCGATGACCTCGTTGTCGGAGGCCGGGCAGCGCCTGGCCCAGGCGATCGCCTCCTCGCGCGAGGCCACCTCGATCATCCAGTAGCCGCCGAGCACTTCCTTGACCTCGGTGAACGGGCCGTCGGTCACCAGCGGCTTGCCGCCGGCAAAACTGACGCGGGCGCCCATCGACGGCGGATGCAGGCCGTCCAGCGTAATCAGCACGCCGGCGTCCTTCAGCGCCTCGTTGTATTTCATCATCGCGGCCACCGCCTCGGGGTCGGGCATGGTGCCGGGGGCGGCCGCCTCATAGCCCTTGGGGATCATCAGCATCATGAATCGCATGGTCGGTTTCCTTGTTGTTCGAATCGGGTTCAGGATTTGTCGGGATCAGGACTTGGCCGCGCCCTGGGCACGGAGCCGTGCTTCCTGTTCGCGAAGCTCCGGCGTCAGCGCGTCGCCGAAATCATCCGGCGAAAACACCTGGCGAATCTCGATTTCGGCGCCACCGTCGAACGGCGCGCGCTTCATCCATTCGATCGTCTGGTCCAACGAAGCAGTCTCGATCAGCCAGAAGCCGGCGACGAGATCATTGGTCAGAGTGAACGGACCGCGGCTCACCGTGCTCCGGCCGCCGGAATATCCGATGCGGGCGCCGCGCGAACTCGGATGCAGCCCCTCGCCCGCCAGCATGACGCCGGCCTTCACCATCTCCTCGTTGAACTTGCCCATCGCGGTCAGCAGTTCCGTACCCGGCATCACGCCGGCTTCGGACTCGTTGCTGGCCTTCACGATCACCATGAACCGCATCGTCACTCTCCGTTGGACGTTTGACCGAAGGCCGGGATTGCGGACCATGCCGCACGCCGGCTCCATGCACATGACGAACGGGCTTTTGCCTGACCGACATGGCAGGCGAAATTATTTCGCAGGTAATTGCGGCCGGAATGGCGGGAACCCTGCGGGGTCCCCGGAGGGGCCGTAACCGTCCCCGTTATTTCTATTGCGGCTGCTTCACGAACGCGCCGTCCTGATAGGTCGCGCCGAAATAGACATCGATGCGCCTGATCCGGTCGCCCGCGAAGGTGAGGAACTCGGTATTGCGGAAATTCTTGCCACCTTTGGCCACACACCTGTAGGTCACAAAACCCTCATCGCCCTCGACGAAAATCCGCTCCAGTTCGTGCCGCTCGATCCAGTCGCTGTTGCGCCAGCACCGTTCGAAATAGGTCGCCTTGTCGATGTTGTCGTCATAGGGACTGGTGAAGCGAAAATCATCGGCGAGCGCATCCTCGACCGCTTTGCGATCGTTGGCGCGATATGCGGCAAACAACGCCCGGATCATTTCTGCTCTGTCGGCTGAAGGCATTTCGGACCCCTTACTTCGGAACCATGTGGAAATACGGCTCGGCCTCGCGCATCGCGCGCGCCACCGAGGGGCGCGCCTTCAGGCGCTCGAGGTAAGCCGCGACGTTGTTGTGGGCAGCGCCGAACGGCTCGAGCATGTTGCCGTAGAACAAGGGCGGCGCCGCGGCGCAATCGGCGAGGCTGAACATTTCGCCCATCGCCCAGCCGCCGTTCGCCATCTGGCGATCGATCATGGCGTAGGATGTGCGCAGTTGCGCCCTCGCCTCTTCGACGCCGTGCGGATCTTTTTTGCCGGGCGGGCGGAGCCGGTCTCCGATGATCTTCTGCATCGGCAGGTGCACGTAGAGATCGTAGAAACGGTCGCGCAAGCGGGTCTGCCACGCGAGGTCGGCGTCGGACGACACGAATTTCGTATCGCCGGGATAATGCCGGTCGAGATATTCGATGATGACGCTGGATTCGGGAACGGTCTGGTCCCGCGCGTCGTCGCGCAGCACCGGAATTTTGCCGATCGGCCACAGTTTTTGCAGCGCGGCCCGCTCGGTCGGATTGCCGAGATCGGCGATGATGTGCGGGGTGAACGGCGTGTCGTTTTCGTAGAAAGCGATCAACGCTTTCCAGCAGAATGACGATAACGGATGCAGATGCAGCGTCAGCGACACAGGCGCCTCCCTCAAACCACTTGCGAAATGCAACTGGTTGCCTACCTACCAAACCGATGCAACAATGCAAGTGGTTTGTTGAGGGGCCGTTTTTTTAGAGGATCAATGGCCGACGTCGAACGCTCAGGCTGCCCGATCAACCTCACCCTTGAGGTGGTGGGCGACAAGTGGAGCCTGCTGATCATCCGCGACATCATGTTCGGCAACCGCACCCATTACCGCGAGCTGTTGACCAAATCCGACGAGGGCATTTCATCGAACATCCTGGCCGACCGGCTCAAGACCCTGCTGGAACAGGGCATCATCACCCGCGCGGACGATCCCCATCACAAGCAGAAGGGCATCTACCGCCTCACCGAGCAGGGCATCGAGATGCTGCCGATCCTGGCGCAGATGGCGGCGTGGGGATTCAAGTATCTTCCGGTCTCCGAAGAGCTCGGCATCCGGGCGCAGCTACTGGCCGAGGGCGGCCCGAAGATGTGGGCGGAGTTCATGGACGAACTGCGCGAGAGGCATCTGGGCATCAGGCGCCGCAGGAAATCCGGGCCTTCCGTCGGCGAGCGCCTGCAGGCGGCATACGAGGCGGTGGTGGCGAAGCGGAAGAAGGCATCAGCCTGAAAAAGAAAGTGCGAAGCCGCGATGGCCGTTGAAGCACTCGATCCCGGAGTTCCCTACGAAAGTAGGTGGGCACCATATGACCGGATCCACGGACCCGGCCAGGGACAGTTCCCTTAAGGATCGATAAGGCCCCGGGGATATATGGCTCCTGACGCGCGACACAGCTTCGCCCGACCAATGTAACCACGATGGCGCCGGACCGCCAGCATTAACGGCGGCAATACCCGGCGTTTGGCCGTTTAGGCATGACCGGCCCGAAAACTTCGTGATCGTGCCTAACCGATCGCGACACCGCCGCCGACGGTGCGGTTGAGCACCTGGGTGGTCTTTTCGATGCGATCTGCCGCCGCATTCAGCGCCGCGGCGACGGCGGCCTGGGTCGCTCGCGCCCGGTCGGCGGCGACCACGCGGACGTCGCGCAGCGCTTTGAGTTCTTCCTCCAGCGCCCGCAACTGGTGTTTGGCGTCGAGCAGTTCGTCGGCCACCGTCAGCGCCGCCATGACGGTCAGGCGCCCGTCGCCGACTTCACCAAACCGGCCGCGCAGTTCGGTGATGCGCCCCTCGAAAGTTTCGGCGAGCTGCAGCAGCCGATCTTCCTGGCCGGCCTCGCAGGCCATGCGGTACTGCCGGCCGTTGATGGTGACGTTGATATGACTCATGACGATTTCTCCGCGTCGAGCACCGCACGGATGGTGTCGATCGCCGCATCGAGCTTTTCGGCGATCTCGCGATTGGCGCGTTCCAGCCGGCGCGATTTGACCAGCGTGCCGTCGAGTTCGTCGGCAAGCCGCGAGCGATCCGCGCCGAGCGCCTGAATCCGGGTCGCCAGTTCGTCCTCGTCGCGGTCGGCTTCGCGGCGGCGCTCCACCGCGCTTTCCAGCGCATCCAGCGCCGCCATCAGGCGCCGCGTCGCCGCGTCGATCTCGACAGCCGGCGCGGGGGAATCGGAACTGGCAGGACGATCGTTCATACTTGGGAAGCAGACCTTCCGTGAATGCCTGTGTCAGGACGCCGCCACACCGCAAAAGCCACGGCTCGGCAAGCGTTTAGCCGACGAAATTTACGTGGCAAGCGAGCCGAGCGCAACGCCGCGCAGGAGCTATGCACCGCTAAGCCGCCGGATTCCGTGGTCACCCTTGGACTCACCGTAGGCAGGTGCTATCCAGCGCCGATCGTTCCTCCCATGTTCCACAGGGGGTTGTGCCGCCGGCCCGGCTTGGCCGCGGCCGACATCAGCAACCTGCTCATTTCAGGCGGATTTTCATCATGACGCGCGTCGATCCCACCCGCATGGCCAACGCGATCCGCGGGCTCGCCATGGATGCCGTCGAGGCGGCGAAGTCCGGCCACCCCGGCCTGCCGATGGGCGCCGCCGACGTCGCCACGGTGTTGTTCACGCAATTTTTGAAATTCGACGCCGCCGACCCGAAATGGCCGGACCGCGACCGTTTCGTGCTCTCGGCCGGGCACGGCTCGATGCTGCTCTATGCGCTGTTGTATCTCACCGGCAACGAGGCGATGACGCTGGACCAGATCAAGCACTTCCGCCAGCTGGGATCGCTGACCCCCGGCCATCCGGAAAACTTCCACACCAAGGGCATCGAGACCACCACGGGACCGCTCGGCCAGGGCATCGCCACTTCGGTGGGCATGGCGCTGGCGGAAAAGATGCTGGCGGCCGAGTTCGGCAAGAAGGCGGTCGATCACCACACCTATGTGCTCGCCTCCGATGGCGACCTGATGGAAGGCGTGTCCCAGGAGGCGATCGCGCTGGCCGGCCACTGGAAGCTCAACAAGCTGATCGTGCTGTACGACGACAACGGTATCTCGATCGACGGCCCGACCTCGCTTGCCGACTCGGTCGACCAGGTGAAACGGTTCAAGTCCGCCGGATGGGCGGCGGAGCTCATCGACGGCCAGGACCAGGCGGCCATCGCCGCGGCGATCACGCGGGCGCAAAAGTCCAACAAGCCGTCGCTGATCGCGTGCAAGACCACCATCGGTTTCGGCGCGCCGACCCGGGCCGGCACCGCCAAGGCCCATGGCGAAGCGCTCGGCGCCGAAGAACTCAAAGGCGCCAAGCAGAAGCTCGGCATTTCGCTCGAGCCGTTCTCGGTGCCCGATGACGTTCTGCAAGCCTGGCGCGAGGCCGGCAGCCGCGGCGCTGCCGCGCGCAAGGACTGGGAAGCGCGGATGGCGACGCTGTCCGGCCGCAAGCGCGCCGAGTTCGACCGCCGTCTGCAGCATGTGCGACCGGCCTCATTGGCGAAAGCGTTCAAGACCCACAAGAAGGCGCTGCTCGAGACGCCGCAGAACATCGCCACCCGCAAATCGTCCGAGTCGGTGATCGAGGCGATCGTGACGGCGATGCCGATGGAATTCCTCGCCGGCTCCGCCGACCTCACCGGCTCCAACAACAACAAGGCGAAATCGGCGGTGTCGTTTTCCGCCAAGACGCCGAAGGGCCGCTTCATCCATTACGGCATCCGCGAGCACGGCATGGCCGCGGCCATGAACGGAATTTTCCTGCACGGCGGCTTCGCCCCGAACGGCGCCACCTTCCTGGTGTTCACCGACTATGCCCGCCCGGCGATGCGGCTCGCGGCGCTGATGGGCACCGGCGTGGTCTATGTCATGACCCACGACTCGATCGGACTGGGCGAAGACGGGCCGACCCATCAGCCGGTCGAACATCTGGCGGCGCTGCGCGCCATTCCCAACATGCGCGTGTTCCGTCCCTGCGACGCCATCGAGGTGGCGGAGTGCTGGGAACTGGCGCTCAACCGGGTCGACGGCCCGACGGTGCTGGCGCTGACCCGCCAGAACCTGCCGCAGCTGCGCACCTCGGCGCCTGCCGAAAATCCGTGCAGCGTCGGCGCCTACGAACTGGTCGCGGCCCAGGGCGAGGCGAAGGTGTCGCTGTTCGCGTCGGGTTCCGAGGTCGAGATCGCGGTTGCCGCCCAGAAGCAGTTGCAGGAGCGCGGGATCGCGGCGCGGGTGGTGTCGGTCCCCGCGCTCGAACTGCTGCTGGCGCAGCCGGAGGATCGCCGCCGGGCGATCATCGGCAACGCGCCGGTCAAGGTCGCCATCGAAGCCGCCGTGCGGTGGGGCTGGGACGCGGTGATCGGGCAGGATGGCGAATTTATCGGCATGCACGGCTTTGGTGCCAGCGCCCCCGCCAAGGACCTTTTCAAGCATTTCGGAATTACTGCCGAGGCCGCGGTGAGTGCAGCGCTGAAGCGCCTCGGCTGACGGTTGAGATTGACGGCAAAAAGGACTACCTAACGGTCATCTTATCCGCTTCCGCCCGGCAGAACCGGGCGTCCGCCGCAAAACCCTCGTGGATGGCTGACAGCCGCGCGGGGCTGACAAGGGTCATTTCCAAGGTCTTTTCAAGGGCCAACCGAAGGAGACGAAAGATGGCAGTCCGGGTCGCGATCAACGGGTTTGGCCGGATCGGCCGCAATGTGCTGCGGGCCATCCATGAAGCCGGGCGCCACGACATCGAAGTCGTCGCCATCAACGATCTCGGCCCGGTCGAGACCAACGCCCATCTGTTGCGCTACGATTCGGTGCACGGCCGCTTTCCCGGCACGGTGACGGTGGACGGCGACTCGATCAGCCTCGGCAATGGCAAGATCAAGGTGACGGCGGTGCGCGATCCCTCGACGCTGCCGTGGAAGGAACTCGGGATCGACATCGCGCTGGAATGCACCGGCATCTTCAGCGCCAAGGCCAAGGCCTCCGCGCACCTGACCGCCGGCGCCAGGCGCGTGCTGGTCTCGGCACCCTCCGATGGCGCCGACGCCACCATCGTGTTCGGCGTCAACCACGACAAGCTGACCAAGGACCACCTCGTGGTCTCGAACGGCTCCTGCACCACCAACTGCCTGGCGCCGGTCGCCAAGGTGCTGAACGACACCGTCGGCATCGAGAGCGGCTTCATGACCACGATCCATGCCTATACCGGCGACCAGCCGACCCTCGACACCCTGCACAGCGATCTCTACCGCGGCCGCGCCGCGGCGATGTCGATGATCCCGACCTCCACCGGCGCCGCCAAGGCGATCGGCCTGGTGCTGCCGGAACTGCAAGGCAAGCTCGACGGCGTCGCGATCCGCGTCCCCACCCCCAACGTCTCGGTGGTCGACCTGAAGATCGTGGCCCAGCGCAAGACCACCAAGGAAGAGATCAACGAGGCCATGAAGCGCGCCTCCGAGCAGCAGCTCAAGGGCGTTCTCGGCTACACCACCGCGCCCAAGGTCTCGATCGACTTCAACCACGATCCGCACTCGTCCACCTTCCACATGCACCAGACCAAGGTGCAGAACGGCACGCTGGTGCGGGTGATGTCGTGGTACGACAACGAATGGGGTTTTTCCAACCGCATGTCCGACACGGCGGTGGCGATGGGCAAGCTGCTGTAAAAGGAAACCTTTCAACGTCATTGCGAGCCAACGGGTCGGGCGAATGCCCGCCCGATGACAAGCTCCGCGAAGCAATCCAGAAGCAGCAAGCAAGGCTGGATTGCTTCGTCGCAAACGCTTCTCGCAATAACGAACTTTGGCGTGGATCGCTCTGGGACAATGACAAATTCATTCCGCACCCTCGATGACGTCGACGTAAAGGGCAAGCGCGTGCTGCTGCGCGTCGACCTCAACGTGCCGATGGAGAATGGCCGGGTCACCGACGCCACCCGGCTCGAGCGGGTGGCGCCGACCATCACCGAGATCGCCGACAAGGGCGGCAAGGTGATCCTGCTGGCGCATTTCGGCCGGCCGAAGGGGCGCGAGCCTAAGGATTCGCTGAAACCGGTTGCCGCGGCCCTTGCGGAAGTGGTCAAGCGGCCGGTCGGTTTCGCCGACGACTGCATCGGCGAGGTCGCGGCCAAGGCGGTCGGCGCCATGAAGGACGGCGAGATCCTCTGCCTGGAGAATACCCGCTTCCACAAGGAAGAAGAGAAGAACGATCCGGCCTTCGTGGCCGAACTGGCAAAGCTCGGCGACATCTGGGTCAACGACGCGTTTTCCGCCGCCCACCGGGCCCATGCCTCCACCGAAGGCCTCGGCCACAAGCTGCCGGCCTATGCCGGCCGCACCATGCGGCCGAACTGGAGGCGCTCGGCAAGGCGCTGGACACCCCGACCAAGCCGGTGATCGGCATCGTCGGCGGCTCCAAGGTCTCCACCAAGCTCGACCTGCTCGAAAATCTGGTAACCAAGCTCGACGCGCTGGCCATCGGCGGCGGCATGGCCAACACCTTCCTGTACGCCCAGGGCGTCGGCGTCGGCAAGTCGCTGGCGAAAAGGATCTCGCCGACACCGCACTGCGCATCATCGCCAGGGCCGAGGCGGCCAACTGCGCCATCCTCCTGCCGGTCGACGTGGTGGTTGCGTTCCACTTTGCCGCCAATGCGCCGTCCCATGCCTACGGCCTCGACGCGATCCCGGCCGAGGGCATGATCCTCGACGCCGGCCCGCAATCGATCGAGCGGATTCACGCCGCCATCGACGACGCCGCGACGCTGGTCTGGAACGGCCCGGTCGGCGTCTTCGAGATACCGCCGTTCGACAACGGCACCGTGGTGGCGGCCAAATACGCCGCGGCCCGGACCAAAGCCAAGAAGCTGGTCGCGGTGGCCGGTGGCGGCGATACCGTGGCGGCCCTGAACGACGCCGGCGTCGCCGGCGATTTCACCTACGTCTCGACCGCGGGTGGCGCGTTTCTTGAATGGATGGAAGGCAAGCCCCTGCCGGGAGTCGAAGTTTTGAAGGTCTGACGTTTTAAAAGGTCTGAAATCATGGCCCGCATCACGCTGCGACAACTGCTCGACCACGCCGCCGAACACGACTACGGCGTGCCGGCCTTCAACATCAACAACATGGAGCAGGGCCTGGCCATCATGGAGGCGGCCGACGAGCGTCGACGCGCCGGTCATCATCCAGGCCTGCCGCGGCGCGCGCTCCTACGCCAACGACATCGTGCTCAAGCACATGATCGACGCGCTGACGGAAATTTATCCGCACATCCCGGTCTGCATGCATCAGGACCACGGCAACAACGCCGCCACCTGCGCCACCGCGATCCAGTCCGGCTTCACCAGGGTGATGATGGACGGCTCGCTGAAGGCCGACGGCAAGACCCCGGCCGACTACGACTACAATGTCGGCGTCACCAAAACCGTCACCGACATGGCCCATCTCGGCGGCATCTCGGTGGAAGGCGAACTCGGCGTGCTGGGCTCGCTGGAGACCGGCATGGGCGAGAAGGAAGACGGCCACGGCGTCGAAGGCAAGCTCAGCCACGACCAGCTGCTGACCGATCCCGACCAGGCGGTGGAGTTCGTCAAGGCCACCCAGGTCGACGCGCTGGCCATCGCCATGGGCACCAGCGCACGGCGCCTACAAGTTCACCCGCAAGCCGGACGGCGACGTCCTGGCCATGAACGTGATCGAGGAAATCCACCGCAGGCTGCCCAACACCCACCTGGTGATGCACGGCTCGTCCTCGGTGCCGCAGGACCTGCAGGACATCATCAACAAGTTCGGCGGCAAGATGCCGCAGACCTGGGGCGTGCCGGTTGACGAGATCCAGCGCGGCATCAAGCACGGCGTGCGCAAGATCAACATCGACACCGACAACCGCATGGCGATGACCGGCGCAGATCCGCAAGGTGCTGACCGAGCACCCGGACGAGTTCGACCCGCGCAAATATCTCAAGCCCGCCATGGAAGCCATGGTGAAGCTCTGCAAGCAGCGCCTGCAGGAGTTCAGTACCGCAGGGCAAGCCAGCAAGATCAAGAAGGTGCTGCCGCCGGCCGAGATGGCCAAGCGCTACGCCTCCGGCGAACTGGCGCCGAAGATCGCGTAAGCCAGGAGCGATTGCGATTCTGCAATGCCCCCCGGCAAGTCGTCCCGGCCTCGAGCCGGGACCCCTGCGCAAACGCGAATGCGTTTGTCGCGCGTCCCGGCTCAGGGCCGGGACGACCCGTGGAGGTATTGTCCCATTCTCGCAGCGGGCAACATTCCTGGAACCTTGAGCGGGCGGTCACCCTCCCGTATGTTGCGTGCAGCGAACGCCGGTTGCCCATGGCCTGGCGTGACAGGCGTTTTGCGTCGGCTTCTCTGGCTCTGCCCGAGAACTGCCTGTTTTGGCTTCCAAGCATAATCGCCTCCAGGGAGACGCGCCATGAACCTCACCGACCTCAACAAAGTAGCCGTGGCCATGGTCACGCCCGGCAAGGGCCTTCTGGCCGCCGACGAATCGTCGGGCACCATCAAGAAGCGCTTTGATGCGATCAAGGTCGAGTCCACCGAAGACAGCCGCCGCGATTACCGCGAGATGCTGTTCCGCACCAAGGCGGCGATGACGGACGCCATCTCCGGCGTCATCCTCTACGACGAGACCATCTGGCAGAACGCGAAAGACGGCACGCCGCTGATCAGGCTGATCGAGCAGGCCGGCGCCATTCCCGGCATCAAGGTCGACGAGGGCACCCAGCCGCTGCCGAACTGTCCGGGCGAACTGGTTACCGCCGGTCTCGACAAGCTGGCCGAGCGGCTGAAGAAATATTACGAGCGCGGCGCCCGCTTCGCCAAATGGCGCGCGGTGATCGATATCGGCGCCGGCATTCCCACCATGACCGCGATCCGCGTCAACGCCCACGCGCTGGCGCGCTACGCGGCGCTGTGCCAGGCGGCGCAGATCGTGCCGATCGTCGAACCCGAAGTGCTGATGGACGGCGATAACGACATCGACCGCTGCTACGAGGTGACACAGCGCGTGCTCAACAAGACCTTCCAGGAATTGCGGGTGCAGCGGGTCGCGCTGGAAGGCATGATCCTCAAGCCGAACATGGCGATCTCAGGCAAGAAGTGCGGAAAGCAGGCCGGCGTCGCCGAAGTGGCGGAAAAGACCGTCCGGCTCCTCAAGAGCTGCGTGCCCGCCGCGGTTCCCGGCATCGCCTTCCTGTCGGGCGGCCAGTCCGACGGGGACGCCACCGCCCATCTCGACGCCATCAACCGCATCGGCGGCCTGCCGTGGAAAGTCACCTTCTCGTATGGGCGGGCGCTGCAGGCGGCGCCGCAGCAGGCGTGGCGCGGCAAGGCGGAGAATGTCGCCGCGGGCCAGCAGGCCTTCGCCCATCGGGCGCGGATGAATTCGCTGGCCAGCAAGGGCGAATGGAAAGCCGATCTGGAAAACAAGAAGGCAGCTTGAATTAGATGGCCACCAAGTCCGCACCCCTGCCCCCGGTGCCGCGCCTTTATCTGGCAACGGCGGTGGTGGAGGATCCGTCGTCGCTGATCGTGGGCCTGCCGGCACTGCTGGCCGCCGACGACGTCGCCGCGGTGCTGCTGCGGCTCAAGCCCACCGACCAGCGCACCATGATTGCGCGCATTAAGGCCCTGGCGCCGGCCATCCAGAACAGCGGCGCGGCGCTATTGATCGACGGCCCGGTGGAACTGGTGGCGCGTGCCGGCGCCGACGGCGCCCATCTCGACGGCCTCGCGGCGCTGCAGCAGGCGCTGCCGAGTCTCAAGCCCGACCGCATTGCCGGCGTCGGCGGCCTTGTGACCCGCCACGATTCCATGACCGCGGGCGAGCTGGGTGCCGACTACGTGCTGTTCGGCGAACCAGATGCGCGCGGGCAACGGCCTTCGGTGGAGGCGATCGGCGAGCGGCTGGGATGGTGGGCCGAGCTGTTCGAACCGCCCTGCGTCGGCTTTGCGGCTTCGCTCGCCGAGGCTTGCGCGTTCGCGGCGGCCGGTGCTGACTTCGTTCTGGTGGGCGATTTCATCTGGTCCGATCCGCGCGGTGCCGCCGCAGCGCTGATGGACGCGGGCCAGGCGATCAGGCAGGGTCACGCGCGCGCCTTGTCCGGAAAAGCCCGGGTCGAACAGGGATGACGCCGGAATGAGACTCCCGCGTCCGCTACCGATCCTCGCCTGCTGTCTGATGATGTTGACGGCAGGCGCCCACGCGCAGATCTCGCTGACCCCGCCATCGGTGCAGAACCCGCCGGCGGACAATAAACCGGCGAAGCCGAAGCCGAAACCGCATGCGGTGACGAAGAAGCCCGCGACACCGGCGGCCGTCCCCGCCCAACCGGCTCCGGGCCAACCCGCGCCGGGGCCATCCGCATCCGGCCCCACCGATCCGAATGCCGATCTCGTCTACGGCGCCTATCAGCGCGGATACTACAAGACCGCGTTCGAGCTCGCGACCAGACGCGCCCAGGAGAACAACGATCCCCGGGCGATGACCATGCTGGGCGAGCTCTATGCCAACGCGCTCGGCGTCAAGCGCGACTACGCCAAGGCGGCGGAATGGTACAAGCGCGCCGCTGACAACGGCGACCGGGAGGCGATGTTTGCGCTGGCGATGCAATATCTGTCGGGGCGCGGCGGCACCCCTTCCAACCGACAGGAAGGCGCCAAATGGCTGGCGTCGTCGGCAAAGCTCGGCGAACCCAAGGCGGCGTATAATCTGGCGCTGCTCTATATCGACGGCCAGACCTTTCCCCAGGATCTCAAGCGCGCCGCCGAACTGCTGCGCATCGCCGCCGACGCAGGCAATCCCGAAGCGCAATACGCGCTGGCGACCTTCTACAAGGAGGGCACCGGGGTCGAGAAGGACATCGACAAGGCGGCGCGGCTGCTGCAGGCAGCGGCACTGGCCGACAATGTCGACGCCGAGGTCGAATACGCCGTCGCGCTGTACAACGGCACCGGGACCCCGAAGAACGAGGCCGCGGCGGTGGCGCTGCTGCGCAAGGCGGCGCGACAAAACAGCCCGATCGCGCAAAACCGGCTGGCGCTGGTACTGGTGAAGGGGCTGGGCGGCGCCGCGGTGGACAAGGTCGAAGGGCTGAAATGGCACCTGGTGGCTAAAACCGCCGGCAAGGGCGACCTGATGCTGGACGAGGTGCTGGCCCAGGCAACGCCCGAGGAACGCGCCAAGGCCCAGGAAGCCGCGCGCAAATGGCTGGGCACCCCGAAATGATGCGCCTTGACGCCTGCGCCAGCGCAGGGCACCAGAACGCCAACCTTCATCTGACCTGACGCTTTGGGTCATCGCGAACCGAGCCAGCATGCTGCATTCAGCCCTAATCAACGTCATGGTGAAAGCGGCGCGCCGCGCCGGCCGCAGCCTCAAGCGCGATCTCGGCGAAGTCGAGAACCTCCAGGTCTCGCTGAAGGGTCCGGCCAATTTCGTCACCATGGCGGACAAGCGCGCCGAGGAGATGCTCTACACCGATCTGGCCAAGGCGCGGCCGGGCTACGGCTTCATCGGCGAGGAAGGCGGCACCCGTGTCGGCGACGACAAGACCCACACCTGGATCGTCGATCCGCTCGACGGCACCACCAACTTCCTGCACGGCATTCCGCAATTCGCCATCTCGATTGGCCTCGCCCGCGAGGGCGTCATCATTGCCGGGCTGATCTACAATCCGGCCAACGACGATTTGTACATCGCCGAGCGCGGCAAGGGCGCCTTCCTCAACGACACCAGGCTGCGCGTCGCCGGACGCAAGCAGCTCAACGAATGCGTGATCGGGTGCGGACTGCCGCATCTCGGCCGCGGCGACCACGGCATATCGCAAGCCGAGATGAGCGCGATCCAGCCCAGGGTCGCCGGCCTGCGCCGCTTCGGCGCCGCCTCGCTCGACATGGCGTTCGTCGCCGCCGGCCGCCTCGACGGCTATTGGGAGCGCAACCTGAAACCCTGGGACGTCGCCGCGGGCATCATCATGATCCGGGAGGCCGGCGGCGTGGTCGGCGATATAAATGGCGGCGACCTCCTGAAAACCGGCGACGTGGTGTGCGGCAACGAGTTCGTCCACGGCGAACTGGTGAAGGTGCTGAAGCCGCTGGGATAGAGCGGGATGATTTTAGGTTAGATCAACGAAATCAACCCCGTCATTGCGAGCGAAGCGAAGCAATCCAGTATGCAACAAGCAAAGACTGGATTGCTTCGTCGCAAAAGCTCCTCGCAATGACGGATTTGGTTATCCCGATTCAGCCTAAAGCCATCATGCGCTAACTCATCGCGCCCTGACCGTGGTGGCGATCCAGATTCCGGCGAACACCGTCACCAGTCCGACAGCGAGATTCCAGCGGATCGGCTCGGCCAGCAAGGTGGCAGCGACCAGCGACGCCGTGATCGGGTTGACGGTGACCGAAATCGCAACTCTCGTCGGCGTGGTCCGGCCCAGCGCGAACGCCCACAGGAAGAAGGTGAGCGCGCTGCCGAAAATGCCGAGCCAGGCGGCGGCGATCCACTGCGACGGACCGAACGCGAGCACCGGCACGAAACCGCCGCGACCGAGCGAAATGACGACCAGCAGCAGGGCGCCGGCCGCCATGCCCGTGGTCGTGAACGGAAGCGGCCCCGACCGCCGGATGAAGGGTCGTGACCAGACATTGTAGAGCGCCATGCAGGTCGCGGCGCCCACCATCAGGAGATCGCCGCGCCAGGCTCGTGCCGGGGCCGCCGCAAGGTCGGACAACAGCGCCGTCGCGACGCCTGACATCGCAACCAGCACCCCGGTGGTCTTGCGGATGGTCAGCGTTTCGACGCCAAGCACCGCGCCCGCCACCAGCGTCAGCAGCGGCAATGTCGACAACGCCAGCGCGCCGCGTGCCGACGTGGTGAACAACAGCGACGCATTGAACAGCACGGGAAAGATGCCGAAGAACAACAGGCCGAGCCCGGCAACCCAGGGCCAATCCTGTTTCGGCGGCCACTGGTCGCCGCGCAGCAGCACGATCGGCATCAGGAAAATGAAGCCGATGCCGAATCGCAGCGCGCCCAGCGTCAGGGGATCGCAGGCACCGACGACAAATCGGGTGGCGGCTACCGCCGTCCCGCCCAACGCGCTCGACAGCATCGCCGCCAGCACTCCCCACGCCTCGCCCATCGCCCGACCCTCTCCGGCACGCCTCGGACCGTTGCGCACAGCGCACCGCCAGGCCCTTGCCCGGACCATAGCGACGGGGCTAATAATCAAGGAATGGAATTCTTTTGATACTTCTTATCAAGGTTCTTGATGAAGCCGGTTCTCGACCTCGATCTGCTGAAGGCCTTTGTCGCCGTTGCCGACCAGCGGTCGTTCACCCGTGCGGCGGCCATCCTCAATCGCACCCAGTCTGCGGTCAGCATGCAGATCAAGCGCCTTGAGGACCGTCTGGGCGCCGAGCTGTTGTCGCGCAGCCGGGTCCAGGTCGATCTCACCGCCGCGGGCGATGAACTGCTGGCCTTTGCGCGGCGCATGCTGGTGCTGAACGACGAGGCGGTCAGCCGGTTACGCGAGCACAAGGTGGAGGGCCATGTCCGGCTCGGCGTCATGGACGACTATGGCGCGATGGTCGTTCCGCCGTTGCTGGCGAGTTTCGCCACCGGCTATCCGCGGATTCGCGTCGAGATGGAAACCGGTCTGACGCAGACGATGCCAGGCCGGCTCGGCGAGGCGTTCGACCTCGTGATCGCCATGCATCCCGAGGGCAGCTTTGAGGGTACCTTGCTGCGCCGCGAGCGCGCGGTATGGGCCGCCGGGCCGTCCCATGACACCGCGAAAATCGATCCGCTGCCGGTCGCGCTCTATCCGCACGGCTGTCTGTTTCGGAAATGGGCAATCGAAGCGCTGGATGCGGCCAGGCGGCCGTGGCGGCTTGCCTTTGTCAGTCACAGTTCGGCGGCGGTCGAATCCATCGCCGCACAGGGCCTGGCGGTGAGCGTGTTCAAGTCCGGTACCTTCCCGTCACGGCTGCGGGCGCTGACGGACCAGGATGGCATGCCGCCACTGCCTGCCGCGGATATCCGGCTGCATCGCGCGCCGAACCTGTCGCAGGCCGCATCGCTGCTCGCCCATCACCTGGTCGCGGAGTTGGGCTCGTCGACTTCCTGATATTCCCGGATTGGGGTGGTACGCGCCGAATGGGCTCCGGAAAAATCCGAGGCCCAAAACAGGCGCATCGATTCACCGGGTCCCGGCCGAGCCGTTGCCCTCGCCGGCGGTATTGTGCGGGTTGGAGGCGCTGTACCTGCCGCCCAACGAGTTGGCGTTGTTGCCGCGCAGTTCGGCGTTGCTGCCGCGGAAGCCGAACCAGCCGTAGTGGTGGTGATAATGTCTGGCCGATGCGGCAGTCGTGGTGGCGCCCGCCACCACCGTTGCCACCGCCAGGATCGCGAAAAACTTTTTCATTGCAAGGCCTCCGCTGCTGCCCCGTTTTGGAACGCAAAGCCGGGCGTCTGGTTCCAAAACGGCGGCCGGCGCAACGTTCACGCCGCCGTCATCCGGTAGTGGCTGACGCCCCACTCGCTGCCGTCGGCGTAGCCGAACAGGCCCGAGGTGGCGAGGAAGAACCAGCGCCAGCGCCGCATCCACAGCGCGGTCTCATGGCCATAGACGCTGCGCAGAATGGCTTCGATCTCGTCGCGGCGGCGGTCGAAATTGGCCAGCCAGTCGATCGCGGTGCGCTGATAATGCAATCCGCTCCAGCGCCATTCCTTCTCGACTGCGAACAGGTCGGCATATTGCCGGATCAGGTGATGGCTCGGCATCACCCCGCCGGTGAAGAAATGCTGCGCGATCCAGTCGTCCTTGTTGGTGCGGTCGAACAGATAGGTGCCGGAGCGATGGGTGAAGATGTGCAGGAACAGCCGGCCGTCGGGCTCGAGCCAGCCCCGCGCCCGCGTCAAGAGTTCACGCCAGTTCATCATGTGCTCGAACATTTCCACCGATACGATCCGGGAAAACTTCTGCTGCGGATCGAACACGTTCATGTCCGCAGTGATCACGCGCAGGTTCGAAAGGCCGCGCGAACTCGCCTCGGCCTCGATGTACCGGCGCTGCGAATTCGAATTCGAAACCGCGGTGACTTGCGCATGCGGAAACCGCTGCGCCATCGCCAGCGACAGCGAGCCCCAGCCGCAACCGAGTTCGAGGATCGACTGCCCGTCGGCGAGGTCGGCGTGCCTGATGGTCTGCCGCAACGCCTCTTCCTCGGCCTCCTGCAAGGTCGAGGCCGGCTCCTTGTAGAAGCACGACGAATATTTCCGGTTCGGGCCCAGCACGCAGGCAAAGAACGCCGCCGGCACCTCGTAGTGCTGGGTATTGGCGGCGGCGGTTTCCTCGGCGATGGCGCGCGCCGCCATCTCGCGCGCGAACGCCGCGTCGCGCCGGATGTCGCCGTCGGCGAGCCGGGTCGCGGTACGCCAGCACAGCCGTGCAATGCCGGCACGGATCACCAGGTCCGGAAGCGGCACCCGTTCGGCGGTGCCGATCACTGCGGAAACGAAACTCATGACATCGCTCCATGTTTCGGCGGCAGTGGAAAGAACATGCTGGTGCGCGACTGATAGTCGCGAAAGCGATCGCCGCGCGAACGCAGCATCTGCGCTTCCAGCGGCGGGATGCCGGTGACGTGGACCAGGATCCAGTACATGAAGACCGGCGCCAGCAGCGCCGCAAAACCCCAGGGATAAAGCAGCGGATCGTCGAGGCGGATCGCGATGACCGGGTAAGCCAGCCAGCCGAACCATTCGAAGAAATAATTCGGATGCCGCGACCAGCGCCACAGCCCGATGTCGCAGACCCGGCCCTGATTGGCGGGATCGATGCGAAAGCGCTTCAACTGCGTGTCCGCCAGCGCTTCGCCGGATATGCCGATAATGAGGATCAGTGCGCCGAGAAAATCCTGCGGGCGCAACAAGGGCTCCGCGAGCCGCGCCGCGACGAAGATCGAGAACGCCAGCGGGATCGAGCCAAAACCCTGGTTTTGCAGGAAAATGAACATCTTGCGGCGCGAATCGACGCCCCATTCGCGGGCAAAGGCGGCATAGCGCGGATCGTCGCTAATCGAAGCGGTTCGCAGCGCGATATGCAGTCCGAGCCGCAGCGACCAGATGGCGACGAGTAGCGCCACCAGCCATTGCCGCGCGTTGGGGGCGGTGCCGTCGACCGGCCACAGCGCGCTGCCGGCGCCGACCAGCCCGAGCGCGAACGTCCAGATGGTGTCGACCCAGCCGGAATTGCCGGTACGCTGCTGCACCACCCAGGCCCCGGCCATCAGGACGGACAGCGCCAGCGCGATCAGGACCAAGGCCTCAAGGTACAAAATTGTCATCCGGAATTCCGCTAAATGTCGTCAGGGACGCAACAATCTCAAATACGTCCACCTCTCAAGCCGGGTTTCAGGCCGAAGTTCCCGATTCCGGAGCAAATCGCGGCCTGACCGGCCTTTTTTCCGGCCACCACTGTGCCATATTGCCCGGTGATGGCCCCCCGTACCGCACGATGATCGGCACAATGGCGCAAAGCACCGCATCCCGCTCCGCAGCAATAGAGATCGAATTCACCAAGCTGTCGTCGCCCCGGATCTTCCTGGTGCGGATGCTGGTGTTCCTGATGCTGTGTTCGCTGCTGCTGGTGGTGCTGTACAAGCAGATCAGGGTGGCGTTTTTCGCCAATCCCGGCCTCAACACGCTGATCGGCCTGGTGCTGCTGGTCGGCATCATCCTGGCGTTCCGCCAGGTGATCCGGCTCTATCCCGAAGTGCGCTGGGTCAATAATTTCCGCATTGCCGATCCGGGCCTTGCGGTGGCCGAGCGCTACCCGACGCTGCTGGCGCCGATGGCCGCAATCCTCGGCGGCGAGCGCACCGGGCGGATGGTGATCTCGCAGCAGACCATGCGGCATCTGCTGGATTCCATCGCCACCCGGCTCGACGAGGCCCGCGACATCTCCCGCTACATGACCGGGCTGTTGGTGTTTCTCGGCCTGCTCGGCACCTTCTGGGGCCTGATCGAGACGGTGGGTTCGGTCGGCAAGGTGATCGACGGCCTCAAGGTCGGCGGCGATGCCGGTGCCATTTTCGATACCCTGAAGGAAGGCCTCGCCGCCCCGCTCGGCGGCATGGGCATCTCGTTCTCGTCGTCGCTGTTCGGTCTCGCCGGCTCGCTGATCCTGGGTTTTCTCGACCTGCAGTCGAGCCAGGCGCAGAACCGGTTCTATACCGATCTCGAAGACTGGCTGGCGACGACGGTGCGCCACTATGCCGGCGAGACCGGAAGCAGCGGCAATGCCGACCTGCAGCAGGCCATCGAACGGCTGCGCACCACGCTGGAGGAAGGCGGCTCCAACCGCTCCACCACGACGGCAATGGCGAATCTGGCCGATGCGATCCAGTCGCTGGTCGCGCACATGCGCAGCGAGCAGGAAATGATCCGGGAATGGGCCGACGGCCAGGGCGAGCAGAATATCGAGATCAAGAAACTGCTGGAGCGGATCGCGCGCCAGCCGGAGAAGAGCTAGCAAAGCGTTTTCAAGCGAAGTCCCTTCGCGTGAAGGAAACGCTTCAAATAAAAGAGACATCTTATGGCGCTTGCCCGCGGACGCCGCAGTGAAGCCGGATTCAACTACTGGCCGGGATTCGTCGACGCGCTGTCGACCCTGATCCTCGCCATCGTGTTCCTGCTGTCGGTATTCCTGGTGGTGCAGTTCTTCCTGTCGCAGGAAATCACCGGCAAGGACAAGGCGCTGGAACAGCTCAACGCCAAGATCGCGCAGCTGAACGACCTGTTGTCGCTGGAAAAACTCGGCACCATCAATCTCAACGACCAGCTCGCCCAGGTCCGCGCCGGCCTGGTTTCGGCGGAGGCCGATCGCGACCGCGTCAAGGGACTTTATGAAGGGCTGGCGGGCGCCGGCAGCGACGCCGCCGGCCGCACCACCGAACTCAACAAGGCGCTGGATTCCGAAAAGACGGTGTCGGCGCGGGCACTGGCCCAGGTCGAGGTGCTGAACCAGCAGATCAGCGCGCTGCGCCGCCAGCTCGCGGCACTTGAGGAAGCCCTCGATTCCTCGGAGAAGCGCGACAAGGAATCCCAGGGCCGCATCGCCGATCTCGGCCAGCGCCTCAACGTGGCGCTGGCGCAGCGGGTGCAGGAATTGTCGCGCTACCGCTCGGAATTCTTCGGTCGCTTGCGTACCATCCTCGGCAACCGGCCTGACATCCGCATCGTCGGCGACCGCTTCGTGTTCCAGTCCGAAGTGTTCTTCGACACCGGCCAGGCGCTGCTGCTGCCGGAAGGCCGCGCCGAACTCGACAAGCTCGCCACCGCACTGACCGAACTCGACAAGCAGATCCCGGCCGAAATCGCCTGGGTGCTGCGGGTCGACGGCCACACCGATGTGCGCCCCATCACCAACAGCCCGCTGTTCAAGTCGAACTGGGAATTGTCGTCGGCGCGCGCGATTTCGGTGGTGCAGTACCTGATCTCGCTCGGCGTCCCGGCGCAGCGCCTGGTCGCCGCCGGCTTCGCCGAATTCCAGCCGCTCGACACCGCCGCCACCGAAGAGGCCTACAAGCGCAACCGCCGCATCGAGTTGAAGCTGACGGAACGCTGAGGCGAGGATGGGCGACTTTGTGCTTCGCCCCTATCGCAGCGACGACGAAGAAGCCGCCATCGCGCTGTGGCTGGCTACCTGGACGAGGGCCTATCCCGACATCGATTTCGCCGCCCGTCTGACTTGGTGGCGCGCCCGCTGGCGCGACGAACTGGTGCCGTTGGCAAGGGTCGTCGTCGCCGAACAGCAAAGTGCGCTGGTCGGCTTCGTGACCATCGACGGCTCGGGCTATCTCGATCAGCTGGTAGTCGGCCCCGAACACTGGGGCTCGGAGCTCGGCGATACGCTGATGCACCAGGCCAAGCAGCTGTCGCCCGGCGGCATCACGCTGAAGGTCAACACCGACAATGCCAGAGCGATCCGGTTCTACGAACGCCACGGATTTGCCCATGCCGGCGCCGATGTGAACCCGACGTCGGGGCGGCCGGTGCTGCGGATGGAATGGAAACCGTAGCCTGACCGATGCCTTCAACGGGCAAATCCGGACATACCGCACTTCCGAGAACAGCCGCAGCGTCACCACGATGGACAGGATTGCGCATGCCCTGCAAATCGAACGATGGGTTCTTTGAGGCTCTGAAGGCCCTAATTGATGGTTGGTGCGACAAGCGCTCTCTTTCGCCCCTTTCACACGTCCTTGGCCCTTACTTAGGTTTCAACGGAATGACGGATGGATGGGCCGAGCTTGCACTAGGTCTGAAGAGCATTCGCGCTCTGGATGGTGACAAGCTTACTGCCGAAGAGGCGGCGATTGTTGACGACCTCATTCGAGCAACAGACAAAGCAATCTATCGAAGTTAGGGTCGTCTATTGGCGCTCTTCGGAAGCGCCGTGATGTCCAACTTGAGTCTGAAATGCGTACCAATGCGGAGGTCCGCCGACCGCGCTGAGTTATGCGTTCGCGCCCTGGCAGCGCCGACGATCGAGAAAAGACGCCTCACACCCCTTCGAACTGCAGCCGCGCCAGCCGCGCGTAGAGTCCGTTGGCCGCGACCAGCGAGGCGTGGCTGCCCTGCTCGACGATGCGGCCGTGCTCCATCACCAGGATGCGGTCGCAGGACAAGACGGTGGCGAGGCGGTGGGCGATCACCAGCGTGGTGCGGTGCTTCATCAGTTCTTCCAGCGCGGTCTGCACCAGGGTTTCGCTTTCGGCGTCGAGCGACGACGTCGCCTCGTCCAGCAATAGCAGCGGCGCGTCGCGCAGGATCGCGCGCGCGATGGCGATGCGCTGACGCTGGCCGCCCGACAGCGTGACGCCGCGCTCGCCGAGCTGGGCCTCGAATCCGCCCGGCAGGCGGCGGATGAATTCGGTGGCGTGGGCGAGATCGGCGGCGCGTTCGACCTCGGCGTCGGTGGCATCGGGACGGCCGAAGCGGATGTTCTCGCGCGCGGTCGCCGCGAACGCCACCGCATCCTGCGGCACCAGCGCGATGTGGGCGCGCAATTCGCGCGGGTCGACGTCGCGGATGGAAACGCCGTCGAACGTAATGGTGCCGGACAATGGATCGTAGAACCGCAGCAAGAGGTGAAACAGCGTGCTCTTGCCGGCACCGGACGGACCGACAATGGCGACCTTCTCGCCGGACTTCACCGCGAAAGAGACGCCGTCGACCGCCGGGGCATCGGGCCGCGTCGGGTAGGCGAAGCCGACACGGTCGAGCGCGACATCGCCGCGCGCCGGCTTCGGCAACGCGCGCGGCGCGCGGGGCGGCACGATGGCCGACTGGACATGGAGAATTTCGAACAGCCGCTCGGCGGCGCCGGAGGCCGCCGACACCTCGCCCCACACCTCGCTGAGCTGGCCGAGGCTGGAGGCGGCAAACGCGGCGTAGAGGATGAACTGGCCGAGCCGGCCCGGCGTGATCGCCCCGATCATGACGTCGTGGGAGCCGACCCACAGAATGATGACGACGCTGGTGAAGACGATGAAGATGATGATCGCGGTCAGCACCGCGCGGGCGCGGGTGGAATTGCGCGCGGCCTCGTAGGCCTGCTCGACCTCGCCGCCGAAGCGCGCATTGGCGAGTTGCTCGTTGGTATAGGCCTGCACGGTGCGGATGGCGCCGATCAGTTCCGCCGCGTAGGCCGACGCATCGGCCAGCGTATCCTGCGCGCCGCGCGACAGCCGCCGCACCCAGCGCCCGAACGCCACCAGCGGCACCACGATCAGCGGAATCGCCGCCAGCACGAATCCGGACAGCCGCGGACTGGTGATCACCATCATCGCGGTGGCGCCGAAGAACAGCATCAGGTTGCGCAGTGCGATCGACACCGAGGCGCCGACCGCCGACTTGATCTGGGTGGTGTCGGCGGTGAGCCGCGACACCAGTTCGCCGCTGCGGGCGGAATCGAAGAACACCGGCGACAGCGCGGTGAGATGGGCGAAGACGTCGCGGCGCAGGTCGGCGACGATCCGTTCGCCGATCGTCATCACCAGATAGTAGCGGGCGGCGCTGGCGCCGGCGAGCACGGCGACCACCGCGATCATCACGCCGAAATAGCTGTTGATCAGTGCGATGCCTTCGGGACTGAACCCGAAGTCGATGATCCGCCGCACCGCGACCGGGACGATCAGCGTGGTCAGCGCCGCGATGGTCAACGCAATGAAAGCGAGAAAGGCGCGGCCGCGGTAGCGCGCGACATAGGGCGCCAGCGCCAACAGCGGACGCAGCTTGGGACGGGCCCGCGCCGGGGCCGGGCCGGCCACGAGGTCGATCACAGCGGGCTCGCCCGCCGAATCCGAAGCTCCCCGTGGCGGCACCTCGCCGCCCTGGTCTTCAAGCCGTTCGACTGCGCTCATGAGAATGGACCACCCGCGTTGCCCGTCTGAGATAGGCCCCGCGGACGGCGCTGGCAAATGCCGTTGCGTGCTTGTGTAACGGCGTCGGCTGCGATATAGAGCGGCCCAAATCCGCCAGATCAACCGCCCGAACGCAGGCGCAAGCGCGCCGAAGGATACGCCATGAAAGCCGAAATTCACCCGGATTATCATATGATTACGGTCGTCATGACCGACGGCACCGAGTACCCGACCCGTTCCACCTGGGGCAAAGCGGGCGACAAGCTGAACCTCGACATCGACTCCAAGTCGCATCCGGCCTGGACCGGCGGCTCCCAGCAGATTCTCGACCGCGGCGGCCGCGTTTCCCGGTTCCAGAAGAAGTTCTCGGGCTTCCTCAAGAAGGATTGAGATCCCCCCGTTTCGCCCTGAATATAAAAAAGCCCCGGCTCGCGCCGGGGCTTTTTTGCTGTTTTCGGCCAATCCAGTGCCAGCCCTGGATGGTTCGAGGCCTCAGGGCGCTGCACTGCGGGCGGGCGGCGCGTGCTGCGGTTTCACCAGGAACAGATCGACCACCACCTTGCGTCCGGGCATTTCGACGAAGCGGTAGCTCAGTTCCGCGAGCAGCCAGATCACGGCAAAACACACCGCCGAGGCGATCAGGTAGACAGTTCTGGTCTCGCCAAAGTCGCGCCAGGCGCGCACCGCGAAACTGACGAACAACGGGTGGATGAGATAGATCGAATAGGAGATGATGCCGAGCCGGTAGACCAGCGCGTTGCCGAACAACAGTTGCGCCAGCCGGCCGTCACGCGACAGCACCGCGACCAGCGGAATGAACAAGAGATAGAGCAGCCGGTCGCCGGCCGCCATTCCCATGACGGTGATGATCGCGGCCAGGATGGCGGCGAGCAGAACATCCTGCGCCGTGATCGACAGCCGATCCAGCACGCCGGCAAAGCGGAAAATCGCAAAGCCCAGGGTGAATCCGCAGATCGCGCGCAGCAGTGGGTAGAACGAATTGCCGTTGACCACGTCGAGCGGACCGCCGGAGCCGCGCCCGGAGATACTCACTGCAAAGGCCCCCGCCAGCGCGGCCAGCACGACCAATCCGCACCACAGCGGGCTGCGCCGCAGCGTCACCGCGATCAGCAACGGCACCAGCAGATACGAGCCCATCTCGGTGCTCGCCGCCCACGACACCCCGATCACCGGTTTGATGTAGAACCCCCACCCGTTCATCATCAACAGGTTGCCGACGATGTCGTAGGGCGAGAACATCGCGAGCGTGTCCTGGCCGTTCAGTCCGGCGGCGATTTTCGCCAGATAGAACGCGCCGATGACCAGATAGGCCGGGTATAGCCGCGCGACCCGCTTGAGCATGAAGGTCGCGTAGTTCTTCACCCCTCCGGAGTCGAATGCGTCCTTGTATGTCAGCGCGATGACGTATCCGCTGAGCATGAAAAACATGTCGACCAGGAGATAGCCGTGGGCGATCCGGTAATAGGCGAGGGTGCCGCCGCCGTAGAGCTGAACGTCGCCGAAATGATAGGCCACGAGGACGGCGGCGGCGACGCCGCGCACCCCGGTCATTGCTCGAATGTCGGCCGCCATTTCGATCCCCCCACCCGGAAACCGACCAGATTTTCGGCAGCACTATATCGGGGCGCGCCTGCCGATCGCAAGCGCGGCCAAGATCACGGCAACGACAGGGGGATGTTATCGCTCGAACGCGGCCTTCAGCCGGTTGAGCTGCGGCACCAGCGGATTGCCGATCGGCGCCCGCTCGGCGCTGGCGTGGATGGTGACGTCGAGGCGGCGGACCTTGGCCTGCAGCGCCATCGAGCGCGCGATCAGCTCCTGCAATTGCGCCGGCAGCTTCTCGATCATCTCGTCGGGGCCGGGGTCGGCGGCCGAGAGCTTGACCTTGGTCTTTTCGCGATTGGCCTGGGACAGCGTCATCTCGCCTTCCTTGACCGCGCGGTGCAGCAATAGCCAGGACGCCAGCTGCATCAGCCGGGTGGTCAGCCGCATGCTCTCGGTGGCGTAGGTGAGGCTGACCGAGCGATCGAGCGCCTTGGCCTCGGCGCGGCCGGCGCCGTCGAGATAGGCGGCGGTCTCCTCGACCAGATCCATGCCTTCGCGGAACAGGCTACCGAATGCGGGAGAGCTGGTAAGCCGCTCGCTCAACTGAACGAGACCGGGTTCGCTGTTGTGCAAACGATCCGACATGGTTAACGCCTCACGCCACTGATTACGCCCGCCAGCTTCGGGGCTGGCTTGTATGATGAATAAATCATTGCGCGCTTGCGGCCGGGAGTCCAGCGGCTGTCGCAGCAAAGTCTTAATATGGTTTCCAGTCGGGTGATGGAATCGCAGACCCCTGAGAAAGAGCCGCCGTTTCCGGCGGCTTCCCGGGTGACGGCATGCGTAACGCCCAAAAAAAGAGCCGCCGTTTCCGGCGGCTTTGAAGTTGATAACAGGGAGGCGTCAAACAGAGTGGACAGGAGCCACTCGGTGTCCAAACAAGGACGATTTAAGTCATACTCGGGAAAGCTTAATTGGTCGTAAACGAGCAATTATATTCAGGATTCATTTGCCATGTCGGCCATTGGCCGACCGGTTCGAACGGCGGCCGGCGCGTTAATCGGCCGTTGCACGAAATCAGGATTTGAAGAACTGGTCGGCGGCATCGCGCGAGGCGCGCTTCTTGGTGGCGGCCGCCTGCAGCCGTTCGATTTCGGACGTCAGCAGCGCGATGCGTTCGGTCAATTCCTCGACCGACAACAGCGACAGATCCTGTCCGATCTCGTGGCTGATTTTTTTCCTCGGCTTGTCGTCGTCTTCGCTGGCCATGGATCGCCCCTTGCCTGCCAAACTGTCCGCCGGGCGGTTGCCAGCCATGCCAAGGCTGTCTAATCACTGAGGCTTCTCCGACCCGATGCCTCGATTCCGCCCGTCGGCCCAAGGACAAATCATGGAACAAGTCCCTACGCAAATGACCGTTATCGGCATCAGCAAGCCTGGCGGACCGGAAGTGCTGCTGCCGGAAACCCGCAGCGTTCCGCAACCCGGGCGCGACGAAATCCTGATCAAGGTCGCTGCAGCAGGCGTCAACCGTCCCGATGTGGCACAGCGCTCCGGCAGCTATCCGCCGCCGCCCGGCGCCAGCGACCTGCCGGGCCTCGAAGTCGCGGGAACCGTGGTCGCGCTGGGTGACGGCGCCAGCAAACACAAGATCGGCGACAAGGTGATGTCGCTGGTGGCCGGCGGCGGCTATGCGCCCTACGTCATCGCACCGGACGCCCAGGCGATGGCGATCCCCACAGCGCTTTCGATGATCGAAGCCGGCGCCACCCCTGAAACCCTGATGACGGTCTGGCACAATGTGTTCGAGCGCGGCGCGCTCAAGCCGGGCGAAACCCTCCTGGTCCATGGCGGTTCGTCCGGCATCGGCACCATGGCGATCCAGCTCGCCAAGGCCCTGGGTTCCAGGGTCATCGTGACCGTCGGTTCGCAGGAAAAGGCCGACGCCTGCCTCAGGCTCGGTGCCGACCGCGCCATCAACTACAAGACCGAGGACTTCGTCGCCGAGGTCAAGAGTTTTACCGGCGGCCACGGGGTCGAGGTCGTGCTCGACATGGTGGCCGGCGACTATATCGAGCGCAATTACGATGCCGCCGCCGTCGAGGGCCGGATCGTCCAGATCGCAGTGCTCGGTGGCGCCAAGGCGACGGTTAATTTCGCCAAGCTGATGATGAAGCGCCTGCACCATACCGGCTCGACGCTGCGGCCCAGGTCAGCGGCCGACAAGGCGGCGATGGTCGAGGCCATCGAGGCCAAGGTCCTGCCCCTGTTCCGCGACGGCCGGGTGAAACCCTTGATTGACAGCACTTTCCCGCTGCAAAAGGCCGCCGACGCGCACCGGCGGATGGAAACCAGCGAACATATTGGCAAAATTGTGTTGACGGTTTGAGGCCCTGCGCACCGCTGGAAACCCTTTGATTTTCCTACCATTCATGTCATTTATCGCACGCCGGAAGCGGTTTGCTTCGGGGCAGAAAGTCCGGCCGGTCGCCGAACGCGGAGAACTGACATTGCGTCTGATCAGGTGCCTTGCGCCCTTGGCGCTCGGCCTCATGATTGTTTTCGCCGCGCCTCCGGCGCGCGCCACCGACGCCGTCAGCGTCCGCGGTGACGCGTCGGCGATCGACCTCACCGCCGTGCTCGACCACCAGCACAGCGACACCGACCGCATCGTCGTTTCCACCGCACCCGGCACCGACGGCATCGTTCGCAAGATCGATGTCCGCGCCCGCGAAGGCGGACAGAACTGGGTGGTGTTCGCGCTTGCCAACAACACCGACGACCAGCTCGACCGCCTGATCGTCGCACCGCATTACCGCATCGTGTCGTCGGGCCTGTTGTGGCCCGATCTCGGGCTGTCGCGCATCGCCACCATCACGCCGTCCACCGGCGACCGGCCCGAGCGCCAGGACTCGGCGACGGCGGACATCTTCCGCATCACGCTCGACCCCGGCGCGGTCATCACCTTTGTCGCGGAACTGCGCACCGACAAGCTGCCGCAGCTCTATCTGTGGGAACCGGACGCCTACAAGGACAAGGTCAACTCGTTCACGCTGTACCAGGGCATCGTGATTGGCATTTCCGGTCTCCTGGCGCTGGTGCTCACCATCCTGTTCGTGGTCAAGGGCAGCATCATGTTCCCGGCGGCCGCGGCGCTGGCGTGGGCCGTGCTGGTCTATATCGGCGTCGACTTCGGCTTCTGGGGCAAGGTGATGGACATGTCGGCGGGCGCCGAGCGGGTCTGGCGCGCGTCCGGCGAAGCCATCCTGGCGGCGACGCTGCTGGTATTTTTGTTTGCCTATCTCAACCTCAGCCGCTGGCACGTGCGCTACTCGCACATCACGCTCGGCTGGCTCGCCTTCCTGGGATCGCTGGTGGCGCTGGCGCTGTTCGATCCCGCGGTGGCTTCCGGCATCGCGCGGATGTCGCTGGTGCTGATTGCCTTCTTCGGCTTCGGCCTGATCGTTTACCTGTCGACCCACGGCTTCGACCGCGCGGTGCTGTTGATTCCGACCTGGTTCCTGCTGGTGGTCTGGGTGATCGCGGCCGGCATGACGGTGGCGGGCAGCGTCACCAACGATATCGTCGGACCGGCGCTGCTCGGCGGCCTGGTGCTGATCGTGATGCTGATCGGCTTCACCGTGATGCAGCACGCCTTCGCCGGCGGCGGCGCGCCGACCGGCGTCGTCTCCGATATCGAGCGCCGCGCGCTGGCGCTGACCGGATCCGGCGACCTGATCTGGGACTGGGACGTCTCCGCCGACAAGGTGTTCACCAGCCCCGAAACCGAAAGCCTGCTCGGCCTGAAACGCGGCACCCTGGAAGGACCGGCGGCGAAATGGCTCGAGGTGCTGCATCCGCTCGACCAGGATCGCTTCCGTGCCGCGCTCGACAGCGTGCTCGACCAGCGCCGCGGCCGGCTGGTGCAGGACTTCCGGCTGCGCACCCCTGACGGCCATTTCATGTGGTTCGCGCTCAAGGCGCGGCCGGTGGTCGGCTCCGACGGCGAAGTCTCGCGGGTGGTCGGCACCCTCACCGATGTGACCGAAAACAAGAATGCCGAAGAACGCCTCCTGCACGACTCGGTGCATGACAACCTGACCGGGCTGCCGAACCGCAAGCTGTTCATCGACCGCCTGGTCGCGGTGGCCAATTTTTCCAAGACCGTGCCGAGCCTGCGGCCGACCCTGATGGTGATCGACCTCGACCGCTTCAAGCAGGTCAACGATTCCGTCGGCATCGCGGTCGGCGATTCCATCCTGCTGACGCTGGCGCGGCGGCTGACCCGCATCCTGAAACCCCAGGACACGCTGGCGCGGCTGGCCGGCGACCAGTTCGGCCTGATCCTGATGTCGGAAAGCGATCCGGCGCGGATCACCGCGTTCGCCGAAACCATCCGCAAGACCATTCGCGCCCCGATCGCCTTCAACGACCGCGAGATCTTCCTTACCGCCTCGATCGGGCTCGCGCTCAGCGACCCGCAGGCTTCCCTGACCGACGAGATCATCAAGGACGCCGAACTGGCGATGTACCATTCCAAGCGCATCGGCGGCGACCGCATCGACGTCTACAAGCCGGCGATGCGGGCGCGGAAGACCGACCGGCTGACGCTGGAGTCGGAACTGCGCCGCGCCATCGAGCGCGAGGAGATCACCATCCTGTACCAGCCGATCGTGCGGCTGGAAGACCGTTCCATCGCCGGCTTCGAGGCGCTGGCGCGCTGGGACCATCCGAAGCTCGGACGGATGTCGCCGTCGGAATTCATCGCCATCGCCGAGGAGATCGGCCTGATCATCGACCTCGGCATGTTCGTGATGGACCAGACCGCGCGCCAGCTCGCGGTGTGGCAGCGCGCCATGCGCGCGCGCGAGCCGATCTTCGCCAGCGTCAACGTCTCCTCGCGGCAGTTGCTGCGCCATGATCTTTTGCACGACATCCGCACCGTGCTGTCGCGCTCGTCGGTGGCGCGCGGCACGCTGAAGCTCGAACTCACCGAATCGCTGGTGATGGAGAATCCGGAGCACGCGGCGCAGATGCTGCACCGGATTCGCGAACTCGGCACCGGCCTGTCGCTCGACGATTTCGGCACCGGCCATTCCTCGCTGGCCTACCTGCAGCGCTTCCCGTTCGACACCATCAAGATCGACCAGTCGTTCGTGCGCACCACCAGCCGCGGCACCCGGCCGGTGATCCTGAAATCGATCATCGCCATGGCCCACGACCTCGGCATGGATGTGGTCGCCGAGGGGGCGGAGACCGATTCGGATGCGGTCGAGCTCTACCAGCTCGGCTGCGAATACGCCCAGGGCTTCGCCTTCGGCGAGCCGATGGACGCCGACGCCGCCATGCGGCTTCTGACCGAAGAGCGGCTGGAGGCGGCGAGCTAGACTTCCCGTTGCTGCGTGGAGCGCAACATTTATCGAATCATTAGCATTGCATGGTTACGTGCTTCGGTCTGACGGGACCCGGCCACTATGATCGCACGCTCGCGCACCCACGCCCTGGCGCCCTCGGCGGTGATTGCCGGCTCGCTGGTCGCAGGGGCGCTCTATAGCTGGGTGATGGGCGAGGACGCCAACTGGGATTGGCAGAACTACCACGAATACAATGTCTGGGCCGTGATCAACGGCCGCTACGGCGCCGACGCGATCCCGCCCGGATTCCAGACCTACTTCAATCCGGTGGTGTATTTCCCCTGGTATTATCTGCGCCACTTCCTGCCGGCGCCGTTCGGCGCGCTGATCATGGGCGCGGTGCACGGGCTCAATCTCGCGCTGATCTGGTGGCTGTCCCGCCTCCTGCTCGGCGGCGCCGCCACTCCGTGGACCGTGGCAGCCGCGGTGCTGCTCGCCGCGTTCGGCCCGATGACGCTCTCGGAAACCGGAACCAGCTTTGCCGACATCCTCACCGCATTGCCAGTCATCGCCGGCATCGGCTTGATCCTGAAGGCGGAGCAGGCGCATCGCGTGCGCAACCTGTTGCTTGGCGGGTTTCTGCTGGGTGCCGCGGTCGGGCTGAAGCTGACCAACGTAGTGTTCGCGGCCGGCGCCGGCGCGGCGCTGCTGATATCGGCGAGCCCGACGCTGGCGATTGCGTGCCTCGCGCTCGGCGGCGCGGCCGGCTTTGCCGTCACCGGCGGCGCCTGGAGCCTGATGCTGTGGCGGGAATTCGGCAATCCAATATTTCCGCTGTTCAACGGTTTGTTCCCGTCGGCCGAGTTGCAGGACACCAACATTCTCGACCGTCAGTTCATTCCGCGCGGCTGGCTCGATGCGCTGGCCTATCCGTTCTATTGGGCGGCCGGAACCCCGCGCAGTTCCGAATATTACTTTCGCGATGCGCGATTTGCGTTGTTTTGCGCCGCAATCCCGGTCGCAATCGTCGTGGGGCTACGCAGCGCCGCCGCGGCTTTCACGCGCCGCGACCTTCAGTTCCTGATCTTCTTTACGATTTCCTATGCGGCGTGGCTCGGGCTGTTTTCGATCCAGCGCTACGCGGTGGCGCTGGAGCTGCTATGCGGCCCCGCGGTCGTGCTGCTGCTGGCGCGGATCCTGGCCGGCTCGCCCGGCACGTTGTCGACCCGCGGTAATGCCGCGATCCTGGCCATGGCCGCGGTGACCGCGTTGTGGACCGTGCCGGGGGACTGGTGGCGGCGGCCGTGGTCGACGCCCTACCATCCGCAGATCTCCGAACGGCTGCGGCAGCCCGCGATCTACCTTCTGCTCGACAAGCCCCTCGCCTATGTGGCGCCGCTGCTGCCGCCGCAGTCGCGGTTCTATCAACTCGCCGACATCGCGCTGCCGATCATTCCGAACGGCCGGTTTGACCGGCGGATTCGCGCGGGTCTGCAGGATCCGTTGCCGGGCGGGATGTGGGAACTGCACATCCGCGGCAAGGCCTACCGGAAAGAGCTGCTGGACGGTTACGGTCTGGCGGTGGACGCATCGCAGCCGTGCGTGGAGATCGAGGGCGTCGTGCCGGGTACCGCGGTCGAGGCCTGTCCGCTGACCAAACGCTCGGCCGGCTAGCGCGCGATCAGGCGTGTCCGGCTTCGTTGGACAGCATGCCCGGATCGATGCCGATCTTGCGCAGCGCGCGCAGGTATTTGTCCTCGACGTCACGGCCGAAGATCAGATCCGCATCGGCCGCGCAATGCAGCCAGCCGTTGCCCTGGATCTCGGTTTCCAGCTGCCCCGGCCCCCAATTGGCATAGCCGAGCGCCAGGATGGCGTGCTTCGGACCGCCGCCCCGCGCAATAGCTTTCAGGATATCCACCGTCGCGGTCAGACAGATTCCGTCATCGATGGGAAGCGTGGCGTCCTCAATGAAGAAGTCGCTCGAATGCAGCACGAAGCCGCGTCCGGTCTCGACCGGGCCGCCCTTGAGCACCTTCATGCCCTCGGCGTTGCGCGGCAGCTTGATCTGGTTGGCCTTGTCGATGATGTTGAGCTGCACCAGCAATTCGGAAAAATCGATGCTTCCGGCGGGATAGTTGACGATGATTCCCATGGCGCCTTCGGACGAATGCGCGCAGACGTAGATCACCGAGCGGGCGAAACGCTCGTCCTCCATGACCGGCATGGCGACCAGCAGTTGGCCATCCAGATAGCCCTCGCCGGAACCATCCTCGGCCCGTCTTCCCTGGCCGCGCTTCGGCCTTGTGCGCATCGGGTCCATCAGCAAAGCGCTCACGTGTCGTTTCACTACTGTTGGCGCATGTCCTTGTCGGCGAACCGGATCCACTTCGCCGGGACATCCGCTATCCTGATATTGGGTGCCCGATCTGTCAATCAACCTTCGGGGCCGCCTGTGCAAACCGGATCACAAGCAATTCAATGGTTTGCCCCCCGGCTTGGCTGTAAAGACGTCGCATGATGGTCATGTTTCCCTGCCGCCTCGTGCTCGCTGTCGCCTGCGGCCTTTGGGCGGCAGCGTTCGCCACCGAAAGCCCGGCGCAGGACGCTTCGCCGTGGCTCAACGACGGCCATTCCGCGGTCCGGCTGCTGGCGGGTTCGCGCAGCGGCGCGGTGCTGCTGGGCGGCATCGCGTTCCAGCTGCAGCCGGGCTGGAAAACCTACTGGCGGACGCCGGGCGATTCCGGGGTGCCGCCGCGCTTCGACTTCTCCAAGTCGGACAATATCGAGGCGGTGACCGTCCTGTGGCCGGCGCCGACCCGGTTCCCCGACGGCGCCGGAGGCAACTCGCTGGGCTACCAGAAACACGTGGTGCTGCCGTTGCGGATCGTGGTCAAAAGCCCGGACAAACCGGTGACGCTGCGCGCGCTCATCAACTACGCGGTGTGCGAAAAGCTTTGCGTGCCGGTGGAAGCCAATGCCGAATTGCCTTTCACCAGCGTGGCCAGTACCGAGGACGGCGCGCTGTCGGCAGCGCTCGACACGGTGCCGAAACCTGCCAACGTCGGCGATCCCAATCCGCTCACCATCCGGGACGTCAAGCGCGAGGGCAAACAAGGCGTCGTCGTCGACGTGGTGACGCCGGGACCGGGCGAGGTCAGCCTGTTTGTCGAGGGACCGACGCCGGACTGGTCGCTGCCGGTGCCGCAATTGCGCGAGCACGGTCCCGCCGGGGTCAAGCGGTTCGCCTTCGACCTCGACGGCCTGCCGCCCGGCGCCAACCCGGAAGGGGCGGCGCTGAAGCTGACCCTGGTCGGGCCCGAACGTTCCTACGAGTTCAACATCAATCTGCCTTAAGCGCTGTCGCTTTGCGACAGCGCTTAAGATTCCCGTTTGCGCATGATCTTTTCGGAAAACCGGTTCCCACTTTTCCGGATCATGCGTGCCGCGCAGCCCCGCTGCCGCCGGCACCCAACCAAATCTTAACGAATTCGTTGCTACCCCGGATCGCCGCCATCGCCGCGGTCCACCCAGGGAATCCCAGCCGTGGTTGTGATGGAAACTCGATCGGCAACGGCAGCGCAGCCGCCTCGCCTGATGGCGCGGCTGCTGGCCATGCGCCAAACGATCTTCGGCGGCTCCAGCGAAGCCTCGCTGACCCGCCGCCTGGCCGGCACGATTTTCATCATCCGCGTCATCAGCGCCGCGCTGGCGTATTTTTCGCAGATCCTGCTGGCGCGCTGGATGGGTGGCTCGGACTACGGCATTTATGTCTATGTCTGGACCTGGGTGCTGCTGCTCGGCAGCATGATGGATTTCGGCATCTCGGCGTCGGCGCAAAAGATCATTCCGGAATATCGCGCCTCCGCCGACCATGCGCGCTTGCGCGGCTTTCTGAGCGGAAGCCGCTGGCTGACCGGGCTTGTCTCCGCCGTGACTGCGCTGCTGCTGGCCGGTCTCGTCAGGGTGCTGTCGCCATGGCTCGACCCTGACTCGGTGGTGCCGCTCTATCTCGGCTGCCTGACGCTGCCGGCTTTCGTGGTCGCCAATACCCAGGACGGCATCGCGCGCTCGCACGACTGGATGCGGCTCGGCCTGATGCCGCAATTCATCGTCCGCCAGGCGCTGATCATCGGCTTCACCGCCGGCGCCTTCGTACTCGGCTTTCGGCTCGGCGCCACCACCGCGATGCTGGCCAGCCTGGCCGCGGTGTGGGGCGCCATGATCGGCCAGATGATCGTGCTCAACCGCCGCCTCGGCGGCCATATCGAGCCTGGTCCCAGGACGTATGATTTCCGCGGCTGGCTCGGCGTCTCGCTGCCGATCCTGCTGGTCGAGAGCTTCTACCTGCTGTTGTCCTACACCGATGTACTGGTGCTGCAGCAATTCCGCCCGTCCGCCGAAGTCGGCGTCTATTTCGCGGTGGTCAAGACCCTGGCGCTGGTCTCGTTCATTCATTATGCGATGTCGGCAACCACCGCGCATCGCTTTACCGAATACCATGCGAGCGGCGACAAGGATCGGCTCGCGGCCTACGTCACCTATGCCATCAAGTGGACGTTCTGGCCCTCGCTGGCGGCTACCGTCGTGCTGCTGGCGCTGGGCAAGCCGTTGCTGTGGCTGTTCGGACCGCAATTCGTGACCGGCTACGACATCATGTTCATCGCCGCGATCGGCCTCGTGGTGCGCTCGGCGATCGGCCCGGTGGAGCGGCTGCTGAACATGCTCGGCCATCAGCACATCTGCGCGCTGGCCTACGCGCTGGCGTTCGTGATGAACGTGGTGCTGTGCCTGTGCCTGGTGCCGAAATTCGGAGGTTACGGCGCCGCGGCCGCAACCTCGCTGTCGCTGGCCTTCGAGACCGTGCTGCTGTTCTGGATCGTGCGCGGCCGGCTTGGGCTGCACGTGCTGGCGTTCGGCAAGCGCGGCTGAGGCCGAAGAGAACGCGCCCTACTCCGCGGTCCAGCCGCCATCGATCGACAGGTTGGCCCCGGTGATCTGGGCAGCATCGTCGCCGCACAGGAACACCGCCAGCGCCGCCACCTGCTCGGAGGTGACGAACTCCTTGGTCGGCTGCGCTTCCAGCAGCACGTCATGGATGACCTGCTCCTTGGTCATGTGGCGCGCCGCCATGGTTTCGGGAATCTGGTGTTCGACCAGCGGTGTCCAGACATAACCCGGGCTGATGCAGTTGCAGGTGATCTTGAAGGTCGCGACTTCCAGCGCCACGGTCTTGGTCAGGCCGGCGATGCCGTGCTTGGCCGACACGTAGGCCGACTTGAACGGCGAGGCTACCAGCGAATGCGCCGAGGCGGTGTTGATGATGCGGCCCCAGCCGCGCTTCTTCATGCCGGGCACCGCGGCGCGAATGCCGTGAAAGGCGCTCGACAGGTTGATGGCGATGATGGCATCCCATTTCTCGACCGGGAATTCCTCGATCGGCGACACGAACTGGATGCCGGCATTGTTGATCAGGATGTCGACCGATCCGAAGCGGCTCTCACCAAGCGCGATCATGCCGGCGATTTCCGCAGGCTTGGACATGTCGGCCGGCGAATACGCCGCCTTGACACCGAAATCGCTCTCGATCAGCTTGCGTTCCTTCTCGATGTCGTCGGCATTGCCCATGCCGTTGATGACGATATTGGCGCCTTCCTTGGCCAGGGCGCGGGCATAGGCCAATCCGATGCCGCTGGTCGAACCGGTGACGACCGCGGTCTTGCCTGTGAACTTAGCCATCTATTTCTCCTTCTTGTCATCCAACGTTTCGGTGCCGTCGCCGGTAAGGTCGTAGGTCACCATGGTTTCGCCGTTCTGCGGCCGCTCCAGCCACTCCTTGTGGCGCATCGACAGATGCACGTCGCGGGATCCCGCGTTCCAGTGCTCGACCATGCCGACATGGGAAAAATCGTAATCCTTGGAAGACGACTCGTAGTTCTTGCTGCGGTAGATCAGGTGCACCACCGTGACGGTGTTTTCCTTGGCCGCCTGGTTCAGGATCGCCACCGACGGGTCGTTTTTCAGTTCTTCCGGCAGTTTGCCGATCAGGTCGCGCAGCGCCCTGCGGGCGTTGTGGACCTGCTTGTTCTTGTCGGTATTCATCCGGGTCCGGCTGGAAAAGCGGATGTCCTTTTCGCGCTCCGCGGCCTCCAGCAGCGTCGCCGGCAGCAATCCGCGGGCGCTGAACAGATCGACCTGGAAGATCAGGACATCTTCGCTGGTGTCCTCATCGAGCACATAGTCGAGCGGGGTGTTGGAAGCGATGCCGCCGTCCCAATAATGCTCGCCGTCGATTTCGATGGCCGGGAAGCCGGGCGGCAGGGCACCCGAGGCCATGATGTGCTCCGGCCCGATCTTCTTACCCTGCTTTTTGAAGGTGACGTTGTCGAAATAGGTGAAATTGCCCGAGGTCACACCGACCGCGCCGACGCTGAGCCGCGTCTTCAGGTCATTGATGCGGTCGAAATCGACCAGCCGCTCCAGGGTGGCGCGCAATGGTGTGGTGTCGTAGTAGCTCTGCGATTGCGGACTGCCCTGCGGCCACAGCGGCGCCGGCGGAAAGCGCGGGATAAAGAACCCGGGCACGCCGAACGCGGCGATCAGGGCGGCGCTGGTCTCGTTGAAAAAGGCGCGCTCGCGGTCGCCTTTCGCCAGTGGACTCCACGGCACCGGCGCCGAAACCATCTGCCAGAATTCCTTGAGACGCTCGACCCGCATTTCCGGCGCATTGCCGGCGATGATGGCGGCGTTGACGGCGCCGATCGAGATGCCGGCGACCCATTCCGGCTCGAAATCGAAATGGCACAGCGCCTGGTAGGCGCCGGCCTGGTAGGAGCCGAGCGCGCCGCCGCCTTGCAGCACCAGCACGCGCCGCGCCCGCGCGGGCACGGTTGAAGCAGAGGATCGTTCGGAAGAATCCATGCCGGCCTGTCGTCAAAATGAGCGAGCGAGGCCTACCGTGGCGCCGCTTCGCAGCCGCGTCAATCGCAGATGCTGCGAGGCAACATCACGCCGCGGTTATCCGGTTTCGGTTTTTGCGAGAATGAGCGTCCAGAACACCTTGTATTTGGTGTTTGGAGCATAACTCGCCGCAATGCCCAGTTTTGTGACACCGGTTTTGAGCATGTTGGCCCGGTGCGGCGGAGAATCGCGCCAGCCGGAAAAGGCCTCGGCCAGGGTGTGGTATCCGGCGGAGACGTTTTCGACCGCCGACGTCGCGGGATAGCCGGAGGCATTGAGCCGTTTCGGCAGCGGCGCGGTGACGTCGTGGTCGAGCTTGTCGCGGGTGGCCATAGCCGAGGATTGGGATTCCGCCAGCTTCATCAGGTCGGGATCCACGACGACTGCGCCCAGGCCGTTATTCTGCCGGTAGAGCGAGATCATCGACGCCGCAGCCACGGCGTCCAGCCGGGCGCCGGGGTTGGCCATGCTCTGATACATCGAGGGCTGCTCGATGGTCGCGACATCGGCCGCGCACCCGCCCAGCACCAACAGGCCCAGAATGGCCACCGCCCCGCGTATCATCCAAGCTCCCCCGATCGGTCAGCGGTTGTTGCACACCAACCGTGGCTGAAAGGTGAACAGGAACGATCCCGCCCGATTTCTCCAGTTGCCTGTTTTGGTTCCGTTCTCTCCCTACAGCAAACGGATGTCCTCCGGGGCCCGGTCGAAGCGGTCGTTTCGACCGTCGAGATAGCGGATCGAGGCGGCCAGCTGGTCGGCGTCGGCGTCATCCAGCGCCGCGATGGCGATGAAGTAGAAGGGGCCGCCTTGCGGTCCATGCTCGCCGCGGCCGGTGGTGCGGACACCGCAGATCCGGCAGAAGCGGAAATGCAGGTTCGAACCGGGCCGGCCGGCCGGGATCCATTGATATTCCGTCTCGGTATCGGCACCGCTGATATGGCGGAAGTGTTGCGGGCTTACCAATGCGAACCAGGTGCGGACCTTGGTGCAGAGCGAACAGTTACAGCGGTTGGTACCCTCGGCGAGGTCGATGTCGGCTTCGAAGCGGACGGCGCCGCAGTGACAGCTGCCGCAATGGGTTTTCATGGCCATGATCGATCCTTCCTAGGCGAGATAAGCCGCCAGCTTGTTGAGCGCGCTGTTCCAGCCCTTGCCATGCCCATCGCGGTCGGCGGCGGTCGGCAGGCCCTCGTGACGGAGCGTGAGTTCGGTGCGTCCGTCGAGATCGCGCAATGCCACCGTCACCAGGGTGTCGCGTAAATCGCCTTCCATGCCCCAGGTGAAGGCGAAGCTTCTGTTGACTTCGATCGAGGTGAAGACCCCGGCGACCGGCAGGGTCTTGCCATCAGGCAGATGCATCGTCAGCCGATAGCGACCGCCGACGCGCGGCTCGAACAGCGGCAGATCGCAATGCACGCCTTCGGGGCCGATCCAGGACGCCCATTCGTCGCGGTCCAACCATGCCTCAAAGACACGGTCAGCCGTAGCGTCGAAAATGCGCGTGATTTCCAGCACGGGGGTTTTGGTTTCCGTCGTCATGTCTTTTTGCTTCCCTTGTTCTGCTTCAGCCTGGCTTCAAGCCGATCGAGGCTGCCGTTCCAGAAATTGCGCTGGAAATCGAGCCACGCCGAAACGCTCGCCAGCGTGTCGCGTTCGAGGCGGCAGCGGCGGTGCTTGCCTTCCCGCCGGTTCGAAATCAGTGCCGCATCCTCCAGGACTTTCAGATGCCGCGAGATGGCCGGCAGCGATATCTCGAACGGCTCGGCAAGCTCGCCGACTGTCGCGTCACCTTTAGCCAGACGCGCGACGATGGCCCGGCGGGTCGGGTCGGCAAGCGCGGCAAAGGCATGGTCGAGGCTCTTCATTTAACGGATATGTTAATTAACATATTTGTTAAGTCAAGACCCCACTTTGTCATTACCGGCTCTTCGTCCGCACCTCTACGCGGCAAAAATCCGGTATCGCCGCGGCTGCAGACCGACAATATCGCCGGCCCTGAGCACCCCGTCGCGCGGCGCATCGATTTCGATCATCGTATCCTCGCCTGCCGGCATGCAGCAGGATGTCGGCGCGCTGGGTCGGCTCCGAAGGCGCGAACGCGCTTGACGGCGCCTTGCAGCGCGCCGCTGCCGGCCGGACCGATCGACATGTCGTGACGGCGGATGAACAGTTTCGACGGACCCGGATCGTGCGTTCTGCGGTTCGAAGGTCGAGCACCTGATCACCGAGCCGGATCCGGCCATCGCTGACCTCGACCGGCAGCACCACCGACTCGCCGATGAAACCATGCACGAAGGCCGTGGCGGGATCGTCATAGACATCGCCGGGCGTGCCGATCTGCTCGATCCGCCCCTTGTCCATCACCACCACGCGGTTGGCGACCTCGAGCGCCTCTTCCTGGTCATGGGTGACGAAGATCGATGTGACGCGGATTTCCTCGTGCAGCGCAGCGCAGCCACTTCCGCAATTCCTTGCGCACCTTGGCGTCGAGTGCGCCGAACGGTTCGTCGAGCAGCAGGATCGTCGGCTCGATGGCCAGCGCGCGCGCTAACGCGATGCGCTGGCGCTGGCCGCCGGACAATTGGCTCGGATAGCGGTTTGCCAGCCAGTCGAGCTGCACCAGGTCGAGCAATTCCTTGACCCGGGCCCGGATGACGGCCTCGTCCTTGCGAACCGCCCGCGGTTGCACGCGCAGGCCGAAGGCCACGTTCTCGAACACGCTCATATGGCGGAACAGTGCGTAATGCTGGAACACGAAGCCGACATGGCGTTCACCGGCACCGCGCGACAACGCATCCTCGCCGTCGAAATTCACCGAACCGGAATCGGGCCAGTCGAGGCCGGCAATGATGCGCAGCAGCGTGGTCTTGCCCGAGCCGGACGGTCCGAGCAACGCCACCAGTTCGCCGGTTTCGACCTTGAGATCGACGTTATCGAGCGCCTTGAACGCGCCGAACCGCTTTACGATGTTGCGGACTTCAATCGTCACGGATTTGTTGTCCTTCCACGATCTGGCCTTCCAGAATTGTCTTGGCGATAAGCGTAACCAGCGCCAGCAGGGCCAACAGCGACGCGATCGCGAAAGCCCCGACCGTCTGGTATTCGTTGTAGAGAATTTCGACCAGCAGCGGCATGGTGTTGGTTTCGCCGCGAACATGGCCCGATACCACGGAAACCGCGCCGAACTCGCCCATCGCCCGGGCGTTGCACAGCAGCACGCCGTACAGCAGTCCCCATTTGATGTTGGGCAGCGTGACCCGCCAGAATGCGTGCCAGCCGGAGGCACCGAGCGATATCGCGGCTTCTTCCTCCAGCGATCCCTGCTCCTGCATCAGCGGGATCAATTCACGCGCTACGAACGGGAACGTCACGAAGGCGGTCGCCAGGATGATGGCCGGGCAGCGCGAACAGGATGTGGATGTCGTGAGCGATCAGCCACGGCCCGAAATAGCCCTGCGCGCCGAACAGCAGTACGAACACCAGGCCCGAGATCACCGGGCTGACCGAGAACGGCAGGTCGATCAGGGTCATCAGAAAGGTCTTGCCCCTGAATTCGAATTTGGCGATCGCCCAGGCTGCGGCTACGCCGAAGACAAGATTGAGGCCGACCGTAAATCACCGCCGTCAGCAGCGTCAGCCGGATCGCCGCCCACGCCTCCGGGTCTTTCAGCGCGGCGAAATAAAAGCCGAAACCCCTGGACAGCGCAGATGCAAACACCAGGACCAGCGGCAACACCACGAACAGCGACAGAAACGCCACCGCAAAGGCGATGATGATGATGCGAACCAGCCACGGCTCGGCGCGCGGGTCGCGCCTGGCCAGGCGAACCGGACGGGCCGGCGCAGTCATTGCTTCGGTCGTGGCGACGGTCAGGGTCATGTCAGCTTACCGCCAAGGCACGGGTCTGCGCCCAGCCGCTGGATCCGGTTGAGGGCAAAAATGATCAGGAACGCGGTGACAAGCATGACGATCGCGATCGCGGTGGCATCGGCATAACGAAATTCCGACAGCCGAATCACGATCAGGAGCGGCGCGATCTCCGAGACATTGGGCAGGTTGCCGGCGATGAAGATCACCGAGCCGTATTCGCCGACGGCACGGGCGAACGCCAGTGCGAAGCCGGTCAGGATCGCAGGCGTCAGGCTCGGCAGGATCACCCGCGTGACGGTTTGCCAGCGGTTGGCGCCGAGACAGGCGGCAGCCTCCTCGAGTTCGGCGTCGAGATCAATCAGCACCGGTTGCACCGTGCGCACCACGAACGGAATGCCGATGAAGATCATCGCGACGAATATCCCGAGCGGCGTGAAGGCCACCTTGATGCCGATGGCCGCGAGCGGCGCGCCGAGCCAGCCCTTCTGGGCGAACAGCGTCGTCAGCGCCACGCCGGCGACCGCGGTCGGCAGCGCAAACGGAATATCGACGATGGCATCGAAAATGCGGCGGCCGGGAAACCGATAGCGTACCAGCGCCCACACGATCACGAGGCCGGCAACCAGATTGACCGATGCCGCGGCAAAAGCCAGGCCGAACGACAGTTTCAGCGCATGCAGCGTCCGCGGGCTGGTGACGATGCCGATGAACTGCGCCGGGCTGAGTTCCGCGGTCTTGACGAACAGGCCGGCGAGCGGGATCAGGATCAACAGCGACAACCAGGTCAGTGTCAGACCCATGGTCAGCCCAAACCCCGGCAACACGCTTCGTCTTGAAGCCCCGCCCATCATGTCCTCACAACAGGATCCGGTTCGTCGCGCTGGTCATGTCGCAATTGACGATCAGTTCTTGTAAATCGTATCGAACACGCCGCCATCGGCGAAGTGTTCGGTCTGCGCCCTGGTCCAGCCACCGAAGACGTCATCGATGGTGAACAGGTCGACCTTGGCGAACGACGACTCGTACTTCTTCGCCGTCGCGGCATCCCGCGGACGATAGAAGTTGCGTGCGGCAATTTCCTGACCCTCCTTGGTATACCAGAAACTTCAAATAGGCTTCGGCGACGGCGCGGGTGCCCTTTTTCTCGGCAACCTTGTCAACCACGGCGACCGGCGGCTCGGCGAGAATGGAAACCGACGGGGCGACGACCTCGAATTTGTCCTTGCCGAATTCCTTGATGGCCAGAAACGCCTCGTTTTCCCAGGCCAGCAGCACATCGCCGACACCGCGTTCCACGAACGTCACCGTCGAGCCGCGCGCGCCGGTGTCCAGGACTGGTACGTTCTTGAAGATGTTGCCGACGAAATCGCGTGCCTTCTCCTGTGACCCATACTTCTTCAAGGCATAACCCCAAGCGGCGAGATAGTTCCATCGCGCGCCGCCGGAGGTCTTGGGGTTGGGCGTGATGACGCTGACGCCGGTTTTGGTCAGGTCGTCCCAATCCTTGATAGCCTTGGGGTTTCCGCTGCGCACCAGGAACACGATGGTCGACGTATAGGGTGAGGAATTCTGCGGCAGACGGCTCTGCCAATCCTTCGCCAGCAAGCCCTTGTTGGCGATGGCGTCGATATCATAGGCGAGCGCCAGGGTGACGACGTCGGCCTGCAAGCCGTCAATCACGCTCCGGGCAGAGGCGCCGGAGCCGTTGTGCGACTGCTTGATCTCAACGCTCTTGCCCGCGTCCTTTTGATAGGCGGCGGCAAAGGCCTTGTTGAATTCCGCATAGAGCTCGCGGGTCGGATCGTACGACACGTTGAGCAGCGAAACATCCGCGGCCAGCGCCGAGCCCGCCCAGATCAATCCCGCAACGACAAGACCCATGCGACGAATCATCACACTCTCCATTGGTTGCGACGACGTCATTGTCATCAGCAACACGACGAAGAAACTGTTGGTGATACGCCATCAAGTCAACGGAACCGCGTTTCAATGTTTGCGCGATCGCGGGATCAATTTGCTAAGAAGTCTGCACCGTGTGGATGCCGCATTCGGTCTTGGGCCGTCCGCGCCAACGGCCGGCCCTGGTGTCCTCGTCGAGCGAGGTCCGGCTGGTGCATGGCATGCATCCGACCGACAGGAAACCCGAAGCCGCGAGCGGATGCGGCGGCAGCTTTGCCGCTGCGTAAATCGCCTCGATGTCCGCGCGCGAGACGTTGGCGAATGGATTGAATTTCAATCGCGCGCCGTCCGCCTCGACCACGGCGATGGCGGCGCGGGCGCCACCCTGGAAGCGCTTGCGTCCGTTGATCCAGGCGTCGAACGGCGCCAGCGCGCGGGCCAGCGGCTCGACCTTGCGAATCCGGCAGCAGGCGTCCGGATCGGAAAACCACAATTCGCGCTCCGGATCCTCGCGTTGCAGCGCCTCGTCGGCCGGCTTGATCGAACGAACGTCGCGCAGGCCGAGTGTGGCGATCAAGGTGTCGCGGTAGGCCAGGGTTTCCTCGAACAGCCAGCCGGTGTCGAGAAAGATCACCGGGATCGCCGGATCGACATCGGCCATCACCTTCAACAGCGCCGCCAACTCGGTGCCGAACGACGACACCAGCGCCAGCCGGTCGCGGCCGACCGTCTTCAGCGCCGCGGCAATCACCTCCGAAGGCTGCGCCGCGCGCAGCGCGCGGTCGAGCTCGTCGGCGAGCGGCAAAGCCGCGGTTCCCTCCGGCAAGCGCTGATGGGCGAGATGGTTCACAGGCTGGCACTCTCCGAATGGCGCAGTTGCATGCGCCGGTTCAACGCCGTGACGCGGCCATCTCCGGTCGGCTGGTAGAACACCGAGTAGCGCTTCGCCGTGGCGGTGAAGGCCTCGGCGTCCTTGTCCTTTTTGACCTCGAATGCGCTGAAGCCGGCGCGCAGCATGAACACGAACTGGTCGCGCAGCACCTGGCCGGTGGCGCGCAACTCGCCACCAAACCCGTAGCGCTCCCGCAGCAGCCGCGCCTGGCTATAGGCCCGGCCATCCCGGAACGTCGGAAACACCAGTGCCACGACGGCGAGCCGGTCGAGATAGGGCACGAGATCGTCGACGTCGCGGTTGTTGGGCCAGATCACCCCGGTCGGTCCCTTGCGGCGCGACAGCGCGTCAGCATTTTCAAGAAACCGCGTCGCCGAAATCAAAACCGCGCCCTCCGTCGGGATTTCGGCATCGTCGGCCACGCGCACGAAGTTATCGCCCGTGATCTTGCCGTCCTTAACGAGTTGCATAGACACGCTCCCTGAATGGCTCGACACCCAACCGCTTGACGGTGTCGACGAAAAGTTCATCCGGCCGCTGGCGCAGCGCGAGGTAGGCCTCGACGATATCCTCGATCACGTCGGCGACTTCCGCGTAACGCACGGCGGGGCCGATCAAGGCCCCGAGTTCGGCGTTCTCGTTGGCGCGGCCGCCGATGGTGATCTGGTAGACTTCCTCGCCGTTCTTCTCGACGCCGAGAATACCGATGTGGCCGACATGGTGATGGCCGCAGGCATTGATGCAGCCGGAAATATTGATGTGCAGCCGCCCGATCAGGTTGGCGGTGTCGTGGTTGGCGAAGCGCCGGGTGATTTCCTGCGCGATCGGGATCGAACGGGCGTTGGCCAGCGAGCAGTAATCCAGCCCCGGACAGGCGATGATGTCGGTGATCAGGTTGACGTTGGGGGTCGCGAGGCCGATCTTGTCGAGCGCGCGCCACACGACCGGCAGGTCGCGCCTGGCGACATGGGGCAGCGCCAGGTTCTGCTCGTGGCCGACCCGGATTTCGCCGAACGAATATTTTTCGGCGAGATCGGCGACGGCGTCCATCTGGTCGGCGGTGGCGTCGCCCGGCGCGCCGCCGATCGGCTTCAGCGACAGCGTCACGATGGCATAGCCCGGCACCTTGTGCGGCGACACCGAATTGCGCCGCCAGGCCTCGAACTGCGGATCGTGCGCGGCCTTCTTCAGCTCATCCGGCATCGCCGGCAGGTTCTCATAGGTCGGGTAGGAAAACCGCGAACGAATCTCCTCGACCACGGCATCGTCCAGCGTCAGTGCGCTGTCGCCCATCTGCCGCCACTCTTCCTCGACCTCTTTGGCGAACTTCTCGATACCGAGTTCGTGGACCAGGATCTTGATCCGCGCCTTGTAGATGTTGTCGCGGCGGCCGTACTGGTTATAGACCCGCAGGATCGCCTCGACGTAGCTCAAGAGGTCGTGGCCGTGAACGAACGGCTTGATGGTCTTGGCGATGAACGGGGTGCGGCCGAGGCCGCCACCGACCAGCACCTCGAAGCCGGTTTCGCCCTCGGCGTTCCTGTGCAGCCGCAGCCCGATATCGTGGATCTTGATGGCGGCGCGGTCGTTTTCCGAGGCGGTGATGGCGAACTTGAACTTGCGCGGCAGGAACGAGAATTCCGGATGCAGCGTGGTGTACTGCCGCAGCAGTTCCGACCAGATCCGCGGGTCTTCGATTTCGCCGGGCGCCACGCCGGCCCACTGGTCCGAGGTGACGTTGCGGGTGTTGTTGCCCGAGGTCTGCATGGCGTGGATGCCGACCTCGGCGAGATCGGCCAGGGCATCGGGCAATTCGGCCAATTTGATCCAGTTGAACTGGATGTTCTGCCGGGTGGTGAAATGGCCGTAGCCGCGGTCGTAGCGCCGCGCCACGTGGGCCAGCCGCCGCAACTGCTTCGACGACAGCGTCCCGTAGGGGATGGCGATGCGGAACATGTAGGCGTGGAGCTGCAGGTAGACGCCGTTCTGCAGCCGGAGCATCTTGAATTCGTCCTCGGTGAGTTCGCCGGAAAGCCGGCGCTTCACCTGATCGCGAAATTCCGAAACCCGCTCGTTGATCAGCGTGCGGTCGAGTTCGTCATAGGCGTACATAGCTCTATCCTTACGCCGGAACCGGAAGGTCGATGGTGACGCCTTCCGACCGGATCTGTTCGCGCAGGTTGCCGGGTCCGATCTCACCCGACTTCCCGACCTCGACCGGCGCGATATAGGCGCCGACGGCGCCGACATCGTCGGCTACCGATTCGGCGAGCAGCGCGCGGGCTTCATCGGAAGTGCGCACGATGGCGGCATCCGACAGCGTCGCCGACCAGTCTTGCCGCGAGGTGCGGTAGATCACGGCCCCATCCCAGGTGCGGTTGGCGGTCACCATCGAGGGACCCGTGATTTTTATTTTTTTCTGTTCGAGCGGGGAGGTCATTCGGCAGCCACCAGGATTTGTGAGACCAGTTGATTGAGATCGGCGTCGCGCCACGGTGCGGAGTGCGCCACGACGTCGCCGATGATGAGGACGGCCGGTCCGCCACGGGTCTGTTCGACCAGAGCCGGCAATTGCTCCAGCGTTCCGACCACCGCGGCGGCATCCGGTCGCGTCGCCCGGGCGAACACGCCGACCGGCGTCTGCGGCGACCGGCCGGCCGCCAGCAGCCCGGCACGCACCGCACGGGCCGCAGTCATGCCCATGTAGACCACGACGGTCATTTTCACGTCGGTCAGGGTGGACCAATCGACCGTCTCGGCGTCAGCGGCCTTGTGCGCGGTGAGGAAGGTGATGCGCAGCGCTTCGCGGCGAAACGTCAGCGGCACCTCGAATTGCGCGGCGGCACCGATGCCGGCGCTGATGCCGGGAATGATCGAACAGGCGATGCCGGCCCGGCGCAGCGCTTCGACTTCCTCGCCGCCGCGGCCGAAAATGAACGGGTCGCCGCCCTTGAGCCGCACCACGCGCTGGCCCGATCGCGCGGCCTCGATCATCAGGATGTTGATGGCGTCCTGGCCGATGCCGGGCTTGCCGACGCGGCGGCCGACCGGGAGGCGCGCGGCGTCGCGGCGGGCGCGATCGAGAACCTCGGCCGAAACCAGTTCGTCGTAGAACACCACGTCGGCGTCCTGCAGTGCGCGCAGCGCCTTGATGGTCAACAGATCCGGGTCGCCCGGACCGGCGCCCACCAGGGTCACCCGGCCCTCCACCGCGCCGCGCGATGACGCGCCGGCATAGGCGGCCGGATCGGCGATATCGTCGAAAGCCCTGTCGGCTTCGCTACCCCGGCCGGCCAGCACCAGGGCGCCGATCGGGCCGTCGATGATGCGTTCCCAGAACCGGCGGCGCAGCGGGTATTCGGAAATGCGCGAGGACAAGTGCTTGCGCCGGCTGCCGATAAAGCCGGCGAGGTCGCCGATCCGCGCCGGCAGCAAGGCCTCGATGCGCTCGCGGACGCGGCGCGCCACCACCGGCGAGGCGCCGCCGGTGCCGACCGCCACCACGACGTCGCCGCGGTCGACGATGGCCGGAAAGATGAAGGTGGAATGGACGAGGTCGTCCATCACATTGACCGGCAGGCCGACTGCCCTGGCGCGCACCGACATCGCCACGCCAAGGTCGCCGGCGCCGGCGCACAGGATGGCGATGACGCCGGACAGATCGGCGGCGAGCGGATCGCCCTCGACAAATTCGATACGGGCGGCATCAGATGCATCGATGCCCGGGACATCGCGATTGCCGTCGGTCGGGTACCAGCGAACCCGCGCGCCCGCGGCCAGCAGCAGGCGCAGTTTGGCGCGCACCAGCTCGCCTGCGCCTAGCAGCAGGATCGGGCCGGACTGCAGATCGAGGAAAACCGGCAGGAATCGCATTCGGTACTCCGCTTCCCCCGCTCGGGGGTTGACTGAAATTATTTTCTATCTAAGTCTGATACAAGCCTTGCAAAGAGAAAATTATTTCTTCTCTATTGCAGCGCAATGATAGAATTATTCACCCTGCATACCAAGCTTCAGAGATGCATCTTCTCGACAACCATAAGCCCGCAGATCGGTTGCGTGTGCTGCAACAATCCGGCAGCACTGGCCGGGCGCGCGCGCTCGCATCGGGCAGTCCCGAAAGGCCCTCCATGGATCATCTCGACGAGCTTGAGGCGCAGAGCGTCTACATCTTCCGCGAGGCCTTTGCGCGGCTGAAGAAGCTGGCGCTGCTGTGGTCGCTGGGCAAGGATTCCAACGTCATGATCTGGCTGGCGCGCAAGGCCTTCTTCGGCCGCGTGCCGTTTCCGGCGCTGCATGTCGACACCGGCAAGAAATTTCCGGAGATGTACGCGTTCCGCGACCGCTACGCCAAGGAATGGGGATTGGACCTCAAGGTCGATTTCTGCCCGCCGATCGAGGCCATCGATCCGACCCTGCCGCCGGCGGCACGCTCCGCCGCGCGCAAGACCGAAGGGTTGAAGCTGGCGCTGGCCAAGTATGGCTTCGATGGGCTGATCGCCGGCATCCGCCGCGACGAGGAGGCCACCCGCGCCAAGGAGCGGGTGTTCTCGCCGCGCGGCACCGAAGGCGGATGGGACGTGCGCGACCAGCCGCCGGAATTCTGGGACCAGTTCAACGCCTCGCCGCCGCCCGGCGCGCACTTACGCATCCACCCGATCCTGCATTGGACCGAGGCCGACATCTGGGCCTACACCAAGCGCGAAAACATTCCGATCATCCCGCTGTATCTCGCCAACGGCGGCAAGCGCTACCGTTCGCTGGGCGACGCCGACATCACCTTTCCGGTGAGCTCGAACGCCTCCAACATCGACGAGATCCTGACTGAACTCGACGCCACCAAGGTGCCGGAGCGCGCCGGACGCGCGCTGGACCACGAGACCGAAGACGCCTTCGAGCGGCTTCGGGTTGCCGGCTATCTCTGAGCGAAATACCATAGAGCGCTGCCATGAACATGATTGTCCCGCAACCGACCCTGGCGATGCCGAACGGCACCACCCGCCCGCTGCTGCGCATCGTCATCGTCGGCCATGTCGACCACGGCAAGTCGACGCTGGTCGGTCGATTACTGCACGAAACCGGCAGCCTGCCCGAGGGCAAGCTGGAAATGCTGAAAGCCGTCAGCGCCCGGCGCGGCATGCCGTTCGAATGGTCGTTCCTGCTGGACGCACTGCAGACCGAGCGCGACCAGGGCATCACCATCGACACCACCCAGATCCGCTTCCGCACCCAGGCGCGCGACGTCGTGCTGATCGACGCGCCCGGTCACGCCGAATTTTTGCGCAACATGATCACCGGGGCGTCGCAGGCCGACGCCGCGCTGTTGATCATCGACGCGCTCGAGGGCGTGCGCGACCAGACCCGCCGGCACGGCTATCTGCTGCATCTGCTTGGCGTCAAACAGGTCGCCGTGGTGGTCAACAAGATGGACCGCGTCGATTTCAGCGCGGCCCGCTTCCAGGCCATCAGCGACGAGATTTCGGCGCATCTGGAAAACCTCGGCGTGGTGCCCTCGGCGGTGATCCCGATTTCGGCGCGCGACGGCGACGGCGTCACCGAACGCACCGCCAACATCGGCTGGTACGATGGGCCGACCGTGGTCGACGCGCTCGACGCCCTGACCCCGGCCCGCCCGCTCGACCAGTTGCCGCTGCGGCTGCCGGTGCAGGCGATCTATAAATTCGACGACCGCCGCATCGTCGCCGGCCGCATCGAATTCGGGTTATCTCACCAGCGGCGACGAAATCGTGATCATGCCGGCCGGCAAGATCGCCAAAATCAAATCGGTCGAAAGCTGGCCGCTGACGCCGGTGCTGGGCCCACAGGGCGCCGGCCGCTCGGTCGGCATCACGCTGGACCGTGAACTGTTCGTCGAACGCGGCGACATCATCGCCCATGCCGCCGCCGCGCCGCGCGACACAAGACGGCTGCGCGCGCGAATCTTCTGGCTGCACGATACGCCGCTGGCGACCGGCGCCTCGATCCTGGTGCGGCTCGGCACCAAGGAAAGCCGCGCCACCGTGGTCGCCATCGACAAGGCGGTCGATCCCGGCGAACTCGAGAGCGTCGCCACGGCTTCGATCGCGCGCAACCATGTCGGCGAGATCGACATCGCGCTGGCCCATGCGATAGCGGTCGATCCGTATCTCGACAATCCGCGCACCGGACGCCTGGTGATCGAGGTCAACGGCCGCATTGCCGGCGGCGGCCTCGTGCTGTCGGTCGATGCCGGGCAGCGCGCCATCCCGGTCGATATCGTGCCGGTCGAATCGGCGCTTCGCGTCGACGAACGCTCGGCGCGCTACCGCCACGCCGGCGCGGTGCTCTGGCTGACCGGGCTGCCGGGCTCGGGCAAATCGACGCTGGCCCGCGCGCTGGAGCGCCGGCTGTTCGGCAATGGCGGCTCGCCGGTGCTGCTCGACGGCGACACGCTGCGCGCCGGCCTCAACCGCGATCTCGGGTTTTCCGCCGATGATCGCGCCGAAAACATCCGCCGGCTGGCCGAAGTGGCCACCCACCTGGCCCGCAACGGCCACATCGCCATCGTCGCGGCGGTGTCGCCCTCGGCGGAAGACCGCGCCGCGGCGCGCCGCATCGCCGATACTTCGTTCCGCGAGATCTATGTCGCGACCCCGGTCGAGGTCTGCGAGGACCGCGACCCCAAGGGCCACTACGCCAAGGCGCGCGCCGGCGCGCTGCACGGCTTTACGGGCATCGGCAACGACTACCAGGCCCCGACCGCGGCGGAACTGACCATCGACACCTCGCAGCGGACCGTGGCCGAGGCCGTCGATATGATCGAGCGCATGCTGGCGCGGAGCGGCGTGCTGTTCAACGAACCCACCGATTTCGCCGCCAATATCTAAGCCATCCACCAGCCATTGTTTGGGCAACCGGCTGCTCCCTGAGGCCTTCTCAGGGGGCCGGCTTTGGCGCTAAAAGAGCGTCAGGGCATGGATAGGCGGTATCCGCTCCGGCCCTCGACCCCGCGCAACTGCCTGCCCTCCTTAGAGAAATCCCATCATGAATCGTATCGATGCCCACGGATTGAAGATCGCTCCGGTCCTGTTCGACTTCATCGCCAGGGAAGCCACCCCGAACACCGGGATTTCGCCCGACGCGTTCTGGGCCGGGCTGGCGGCGATTGTCGCCGATCTCGGGCCCAGGAACCGCGATCTGCTCAAGGTCCGCGATACGCTGCAGGACAAGATCGACGCGTGGCACCGCGCCTACAAGGGCAAGGCGTTCGACATCAAGGCCTACACTTCGTTCCTCGAGGAAATCGGCTACCTGATGCCGGAGCCGGCGACCCACAGCGTCGAGACCGCCAATGTCGATGACGAGATCGGCAAGATCTGCGGCCCGCAACTGGTGGTGCCGCTGACCAATGCGCGCTATGCGCTCAATGCCGCCAACGCGCGCTGGGGCAGTCTCTACGACGCGCTTTACGGCACCGACGCCATCCCCCACGAAGCCGGCGAAGGCGGCAAAGGCTACAACAAGGCACGCGGCGACAAGGTGATCGCCCGCGCCAAGGGTTTTCTCGACCATGCCGCGCCGCTGGCCACCGGCAGCCACACGGACGTTACGGCCTACAGCATCATCGCCGGGCATCTCTCCGTGAAACTCAAGAGCGGCAACTCTACCGGGCTGAAAACCGAAACCCAGTTCGCCGGCTATCTTGGCGATGCCACCGCACCCACCGCGATCCTGCTGGTCAACAACGGGCTGCATATCGATGTGCGGATCGACCGCAAGCACGTCATCGGCAAGGACGATCCGGCCGGGGTGTCGGACATGATCCTGGAATCCGCGGTCTCGACGATTCTCGACATGGAAGACAGCGTCGCCACGGTCGATGCCGAGGACAAGGTGCTGGTCTACCGCAATACGCTCGGCCTGATGGACGGCACGCTGTCGGCCGATTTCGAGAAGGGCGGCAAGACGCTCAAGCGCGCGCTCAATCCGGACCGGGTCTACAAGACCCCGGCCGGCGGCGAACTCAAGCTGCATGGCCGCAGCCTGTTGTTGATGCGCAATGTCGGCCACCACATGTTCACCGATGCGGTGCTCGACGCCAGTGGCGATGAAATCCCCGAAGGCCTGCTCGACGCCGCGGTCGCCGGTCTTCTGGCCATGCACGACCTCAAGGGCGGGTCGAAGACGCCCAACAGCCGCACCGGATCGGTCTATATCGTCAAGCCGAAGATGCACGGCCCCGACGAGGTGGCGCTGACCTGCGAATTGTTCGTCCGGGTCGAAAAAATGCTGTCGCTGCCTGCCGACACGCTCAAGGTCGGCATCATGGACGAGGAGCGCCGCACCACTGTGAATCTCAAGGCCTGCATCCAGCAGGCGTCGAAGCGGATCTGCTTCATCAATACCGGATTCCTCGACCGTACCGGCGACGAGATCCATACCTCGATGGAAGCGGGTCCGATGATCCGCAAGAACGACATGAAGGCGCAGCCCTGGATCAAGGCCTATGAGGACTGGAACGTCGACATGGGGCTGATCGACGGCCTGCCCGGCCACGCCCAGATCGGCAAGGGCATGTGGGCGGCGCCGGACAAGATGGCCGACATGCTGACGCAGAAGCTCGGCCATCCGCAGGCGGGAGCCACCACCGCGTGGGTGCCCTCGCCCACCGCCGCGACGCTGCATGCGCTGCATTATCACCAGGTCAACGTGCAGGCGCGCCAGCAGGAACTGAGCAAAGGCGGCCCACGTGCAAAGCTGTCCGACATCCTCACGATCCCGGTGTCGCAATCGAACTGGGCGCCCGACGACGTCAAGCAGGAGATTGACAACAACTGCCAGGGCATTTTGGGCTATGTGGTGCGCTGGATCGACCAGGGCGTCGGCTGCTCCAAGGTGCCGGATATTCACGACGTCGGGTTGATGGAAGACCGCGCCACGCTGCGGATCTCGAGCCAGCACCTCGCCAACTGGCTGCACCAGGGCGTGATCACCAAAGACCAGGTGATGGAATTGCTGAAGCGGATGGCGGCGGTGGTGGACGGCCAGAACAAGGGCGATCCGTTGTACCAGCCGATGGCGCCGAAATTCGACGGCACAGCCTTTAAGGCCGCCTGCGACCTGATCTTCAAGGGCCGCGAGCAGCCCAACGGCTACACCGAGTACATCCTCACCGCGCGGCGCCGGGAAGCCAAGGCGGCGGGGTGAAGGCGTAGCTGTCTCTTGGCCCTCCCCCTTGCGGGGTCCGATCGCGCTTTGCTCGATCGTAGTCGGCCGAGCGAAGCGGAGGCCGGGGTGGTCGAGGCGAGCGAAGCTCGCTCTCTGGTAGCCACGAGCAAGGCTTCCGATGTTGCACCCCCACCCGACTGGCCTTCGGCCAGCCACCCTCCGCGCAAGGGGGAGGGATAAGAGAGAGGTGCGGCAGCGCTCAGGCGAATGCTCTGCGCCGTCAAAACACCGCGATGTATTTCAGCAGCGAAATCACGCCCAGAACGATCACGACGACGCGGCAGATCTGTTTGGCGCGGCCGTCGAGCGGCAGCATGTTGATCAGGTAGAGAATGAGTATGACGACGAGAAATGTAACCAGCGCGCCGACGAGCATTTCGATTCCCCCAAAGCCGTTGCGTGAAGCGAGGACGCGGTATCGCGGCCCCGTGCCGGACTTCAACGCATCGCGCCCCCGCTGGTTCCAGCAATGGAACAATTCGCTTTCAAGCTGTGCTACCCGTTGAGGCCGAGCAGTGATTGAATCGGGCTCACGCCCTCTCGCAGAACCGGAATTTTCAAATGCGCCAAGGCACTTAGCTTTGCATACCAAGTGCAAAATACCGGAAATATTTACCAATTGAGGCCTAACTGGAACCCGTAAAATTTGGGGGGTCCTATGCTGAACCGGTTAACCGTCTCCACGCTGCTCCAATCCGTCATCGTGCTGATGGCGATCGGTGTCGTTGCTGCCATCTCGGTCAGCGCATGGGACTCCTGGGGGCGGGTCCGCTCGGCCGGCCGCATCTCGCTGATCGCGGATGCGTCGTCGGGCCTGTTCAAGGCCATGCACAACATGCGTACCGATCGCGCCTCCACCAACCGCGTGCTGGCCGGCGAGCCGGTGATCGACGCCGAGAACGAAAAATATCTGCAAACCATCTATGATTCCGAGATGCCGGCGATGCGGTCGGCCGCCGAGGTGCTGGCCTCGGTCGACTTCAACAACAAGGCGGCGCTGCTGCCCGCGCTGAATCAGCTGATCGAGAAACTGACCGCGGCGCATACCGAAGCCTGGGACATGATGCGCAAGCCCAAGGCGGCGCGGCGGCCCGACGTCGCCAAGGACTACATGGCGCTGACCGCAAGCTTGCTGGAAACGCTGGAAAAGGTGTCCGCGGAAATCGCCGCCACCGTCAACCACAACGACCCCGTGATCGACCAGTTGCTGGCCATCAAGCAGGCCGCCTGGCTGCTCCGCAACACCGCCGGCGAGGCCTCGATCCGGGCCTCGAACTCGGTTTCCAGTGGCAAGGTCACCCCGGAGATCCGGCAAGCCTACACCAAGTTCGTCGGCGGCATCGACGCCGCCTGGAGCGCGCTGGAATTGTCGGCCTCGGGCATGCAGTTGCCGCCCAACCTCGCCAGCGCGATCGCTGCGGCGAAGACCGCCTATTTCGATCCGCAATACAACGCGCTGCGCGATCGCCTGATCAATGCCGTCGCCAACGGTGAAAAGCCTGAGATGACCGCCGATCAGTTCGCCCCGCTCACCGTCGGCCGCATGGGCAGCGCGGTGGTGGTGGCCGAACGGGCGCTGGAAGAAGCCAAGAACCATACCCTCGCGCAGCGCACCGCGGCTCTGGAACAGCTGATCCTGCAGCTGGTGCTGCTGACGGCCGCGCTCGCGCTCGCAATCGGCAGCATGACCGTCGTCACCCGCCGCGTGATCAAGCCACTGCACATCATCCGCGATGCGATGCTGAAGGTGGCGGCGGGCGACCTTGCGGTGGATGCCGGCTACGGCGACCGCCGTGACGAGATCGGCGCGCTGGCCGGTGCGCTCGGTACCTTCAAGCAGCAGGCGGTGGAGAAGGCGCGGATCGAGCAGCAGGAGCGCGAGCGCAATGCCGGCGCGGCGAACCGCCAGACCGCCATCGAAGGCTATATCGCCGATTTCGAGGGCCAGGTGCGCCAGACGCTGAACCAGCTCGGCGAGGCCTCCAACGCGATGCGGTCCACCTCCGACGGCATGGCACAGGTATCGAGCCAGACCAACGCCAGCGTCCAGATCGCGGCCAAGGCGTCGGACGAGGCCTCGGTGAACGTGCAGAGCGTGGCGTCGGCGTCGGAAGAACTCAGCGCCTCGATCGGCGACATCTCGCGGCAGGCCGCCCATGCCGCCGGCATCGCCAGCCGCGCCGTCAACCAGGCCCGGGAAACCGACGGCACCGTGCAGGGGCTTGCGGTCACCGCCAACAAGATCGGCGAAGTGGTCGGCCTGATCAACGACATCGCCTCGCAGACCAACCTTCTCGCGCTCAACGCCACCATCGAGGCCGCGCGCGCCGGTGAGGCCGGGCGCGGCTTCGCCGTGGTGGCGTCGGAGGTCAAATCGCTGGCCAGCCAGACCGCGAAAGCGACCGACGACATCTCCGAGCAGATCGCTGACATCCAGAAGGTGGCGAACGAGGCCATCAACGCCATCAAGGGCATCGGCGCCATCATCACCGAGGTCAACGAGGTCGCCACCGCGATCGCCGCGGCGGTGGAGGAGCAAGGCGCCGCCACCCAGGAGATCACCCGCAGCACCCAGCAGGCGGCGCAGGGCACCCGGAACGTCTCCGACAACATCGTCGGTGTCAGCGCCGGCGCCGACGCCGCCGGCGCCGCCGCGCAGAACGTCAAGACCGCCTCGGAGACGCTGGGGAGCCAGACCCAGCAGCTGCGCGGCCAGGTCGACGAGTTTCTGGGCAAGATCCGCGCGGCGTAGTTTCACTGCGTCATACGCAGGCTTGACCCGCGAATCCATCACGCTTCGCAAGAGTTCTCGGTGAAGGGGATGGATCACCGGGTCAAGCCGGTGATGACGAAGTGCGGGATTACTCCGACGCCAGCACCGGGACGCGCTGGTAGCGGGCGCGGATGGCGGGTGGGGCGGGGGACATGTTGAGGGCGGCGCCGCGGCGGTCGGCGCCGCGGCCGGCCACCATCAGGCCGTCGGTGCCGGCGACGAGATCACCCTTGCGCAGCGTCGGGTCGTCCGCGATCTTGACCTGCGCCAGACCGACCTGATCCTTGCCGTTGCAGCTGCAGCCGGCGACGAGTTCAGTGCGATAGCGGAACGCGTTCGGCAGTTCGGAATACGGCTTGCCGGTTTCGGTCACCGCGGCATCGATATTGCCGCCGTAGACCACCTTGGTCTCGCTGGCCGGACAGAAGCTGTTGCAGGATGCCGCCCGGCTCTGGTTGTCCGAAGCGCTGATCGGGAAGTAGCGGCCGTCACAGGTGCGGACGCAATAGGCCTGCCCGCCGGCAAAGCGCGAGCGGGCCTCGCCCTGAGGGGCGCCGAAGACGCCTTCGGCGAACGGCAACGGCATTTGCGGCACCGGCTGGGAAGCCTGGTGGCGGCCGGAAAAGGCGCCGAACAAGGCGGACAGGAAGTCCTCGGCCCGGGCGTTGGAAGCCGAGCCGGCGATCACAACCATGGCCATGACACCGAAAGCCAGATGCCTGCCTGATACCGGGATCATGTCAGCCTCCGAAATCCGGATTCCTGGATTCAGTAGATCGCCGCTCCCGAAAGGTTCATCGCCTGGCGATCTGAACGCGCCGCCAGCGGCCGCGGCGTGGTCGACACGACGTGGGGCGCCGCCGTGCCGCGGGCTTCGAACCGCGGCGCGCCCTTCGGCAACACCACGACTTTGGTGCCGACATCGACGCGGCTGAACAGGTCGGAGACGTCCTCATTGGTCAGCCGGATGCAGCCACTGGAGACGAACTTGCCGATGGTCGAGGGATCATTGGTGCCGTGAATGCGGTATTGGGTGCCGCCAAGGTACATGGCGCGGGCGCCGAGCGGGTTGCCGGGGCCGCCGGCCATGAAGCGCGGCAGATAGGGCTGGCGCGCGATCATTTCCACCGGCGGATGCCAGTCCGGCCACTCGGCCTTGCGCGAGATGGTCTGCACGCCCGACCAGGTAAAGCCTTCGCGGCCGACGCCGACGCCGTAGCGAATGGCGCGGCCACCGCCCAGCACATAGTACAGCGCGGTATTGGGGGTATCGATGATGACCGTGCCCGGCGCCTCGCGGGTGTTGTAACCGACGATGGTGCGACGCAGCCGATCCGGCAACACGCTCGACGAACCGTCGCTTTCATCTTCGGTGATCGCCGCCGGCGGCGCCACCAGCGAACCGTCCTCGGTGGAAAACAGGCTGGGCGCCGAATTGGCATAGCCGAGGCTCTGCGCGCCGGCCGGCGTCGCGATCAGGGTCGGTGCCACGATCATGGCCGCGGCGAAGATCAGCGCGCCGGTCGCGCGCAGCGATGATTGGCGAATGGCGGATGATGGCTGTGACATGGTGATGGCCCCGTTGTGAGGATGCGCGCATCCGGTGATGCCGACTGTCCAATCAACGCGGTCGAGGCTCCGCGGTTCCGGCGAAAGTCCATCCTGTCAAGCGGCCGGCTCGTCACGATCCCGCGATGGAACCTTTGCTCCACAACCTCGTTGATGACGGCGTAAACACCGGGATCGTCCGGATTCCGGCCGGCGACACGCGCGGCCAATTTGTCGCAACCGGGGTTCAGTACAGTGCGTGTCCTTCCCGCCGACACGGTCGGCAAGCCGATGCGAGAGAGCAAGGACGAGCAGCCGCCGGTGATCCGGCGCGCCGAGGTGGTGGCGTTTGCGCTGGTGGCGCTGCTGGTGATCTGCGTGGTCGCGGTGCTTTACGCGGCAAAGGCGTTCTTCCTCCCCGTGGTGCTGGCTTTCATCGTCGGCACCATGCTGTCGCCGGCGGCATCCTTCCTGGAACGGCAGCGGATCCCGCGCGCGGTGGCGGCGGTCATGATCGTCTCGACCGCCTGCGGCGGCCTTGCCTTCATGGTGGCGCTGATTTCGGCGCCGATGGTGGAATGGACCAAACGGCTGCCCGAGCTTGGCTCGATCCTGAGGGACAAACTGCATCTGCTCGACCGGCCGCTGGCGCTGTGGCATGAGTTCACCGGCCTGTTCGGCGGCTCGGACTCGCTGTCCGCGGCGCCGTTTCAACTGCCTAAACTCGACTGGGTGCAGCCGGCACTGGAATTCCTGTCGCCGACCTTCACCGAATTCCTGCTGTTCTTCGCCACCCTGGTGCTGTTCATCGCCAGCTGGAACGATCTGCGCCGCTCGCTGATCCTGACCTTCGCCAATCACGACGCGCGGTTGCGGACCCTGCGCATCCTCAACGCCATCGAAACCAGCCTCGGCGGCTACCTGCTTACCGTGACCATGATCAACTTCGGCGTCGGCATCTCGACCGGCATCATCTGTGCGGCGACCGGAATGCCCAACCCGGCCGGGCTCGGCGCACTGGCCGCGACGTTGAACTTCTTTCCGATCATCGGCCCGGTGGCGACGTTCGTCATCCTGGTGACGGTCGGGATCATCTCGTTCTCGACACTGAGCGCCGGCCTGATCGCGCCATTGGGCTTTGTCGGACTGGCTTTCCTGGAAGGACATTTTGTCACGCCTACCATCATCGGCCGGCGGCTGGAGCTCAATGCGCTGGCGGTGTTTGTCGCGCTGGCGTTCTGGACCTGGCTGTGGGGCCCGATGGGCGGCTTCCTGTCGTCGCCGCTGTTGATTGTCGCACTGATCATCAAGGAGCACTTGATGCCGGTCGATACTCCTCAGTTACCAACCGATTAGTCGGCAAACCGCCGATCGGGTTTCACGCCCGGAACTTCCATCGCGGCGGCACGTTGGTCCTGCGGCAATTCAGTAAGCCGATTGGGAGCTTTGGATGTCGAGCATCGATGGCGAGAGTGACATGAGAAAATTCGCCGACAAGAAATCGGAAGGCCTGGAAACCTATGAACGTCTCGAGAAGGATGTAGCAGCCGTGAAAGACGATATCGCAACGCTTACCGACCAGATCACCGACGCCCTGAATACGTTCGCCGGCGCCGCGCGAAAACAGGCGCGACGCGGCTACAAGCAGGCGCGCGACAATGTCGACACCATGATGACGGACGCACAGGACCGCGGCAGCGCGGCGCTCGATGCGGCGCAGGACGCCGCCCTCTCCATCGAGGAATCGCTGGAAGACGTCATTGCCCAGCGTCCGCTGGCCACCGTCGGCCTGGCGATCGGCCTCGGCTTCCTGATCGGCGTGACGTGGCGCCGCTGACGGCGGCATTGTTCCAACAATTTTTATCGGACAGGGCGGTCAGATGTTCCAGCGCATGATCGACGACATCAAGGACAGCGTCGGCAATGCCATGCGGATGACCTATCTGGTGACAGCCGCGGCGGTGGCGCTGTTCATCACGACGTCGTTCCTGTGTGCCGCCGCTTTCGTGGCCGTATTGCAGAACTACGGACCGGTCGCCGCCTGCTTGAGCGGCGCGGCGGTGTTCTTCGTGGTGGCGCTGATCGCGGGGGGCATCTACATGGTGCATAAGCGCGAGGCCGAGGAGCGCGCGGCCAAGGCCGCGAAGTCCGCGATGCACAGTGCGCTCGCGGATCCGATGCTGATCACCGCCGGGCTCCAGGTGGTACGGGCGATCGGGATCAAGCGGCTGGTGCCGATCCTCGCCGTCGCCGGGGTGGCGCTGGGCGTGATGGCGGCCAGCCGCCGCGATGCGGCGGATCAGGCGCCGGCGGAATAGGCCGCACTCATCGTCCTACGCGGGCGCCTCAACAAGTTCGGCCACCTCTCCCGTCGTTGGGAGAGGTCGGCGCGCAGCGCCGGGTGAGCGTAATCCGGGAATCCTGGGCCACTGAGATCATTGCCCTACAGGCCGTGCCAGCCGAAGAGCCTAGGTCACACACCGCCCGGGCTGCAGCAGCTTGGCGACTTCGGTGAGCACGCTCACGACCGGCTCGCACGCGATCTTGCGGGTGCTCGCCGGCGCCTTGGCGGCGCCGTTGCTGGACGGGCGTTCGCGCGCTTCGGCCCGCGGCTGGGTTGGTAGGCGGATCAGGATGGAGGTCGAAGCTTCGCCCTCGGGAGTGACCATGATGGTCCGGCTCGCTCCGGCCAGCGCCTTGACGCCGTCGGCGCGATCGGATTTCGCGCTGCGGTTGACGCCATCAGGAGCGGCTGCGCTCAGGATCGAGACGGCGGTCCCGGTGGTAACGAGATCGCGGCCCGATGCCAACTGAATGGCGCCACACGTCGCCGATACGGCAACGATACTGACGATTCCCGATAAATGTCCTGGACATGGTGTGCCTGCCCGCGTTCGAGTTGCCGTGCGGCGACTGAACGTTAAACGCGGTTCGGGGCGGCAAGGTTCTTCGGTTTTGCATCACTTAACCGTGTGCAAAAAAATCCAAGAAAAATCTCAGACCGCAGGGAACGCTTTTGGCGGCTCTGCGTAGTCCCGGCAGCCGGCTATCCCCCCTGCCCCAACTAGCCGGTCACATGGGGCGCGGCTGTGGTGATGCCAGCCGCGCCCTAATTCTTTTGCCTTGAAATAACTCCAGAATTGGAACCCCGGCGCCGCCTTCGCAACGGTAAGCCGAACTGGCGCGCGAGCACGAGCGATGGCGCCTGTTTGCCGACTGAATGCGCCCGGCCCCTATCCCAGCTCGAAGGTAGAGACGCCGAACACCCGCTCCAGCCGCAACGGCGGGATCGCGCCGGTATACATACGCGCCGTCTCAAACACCGGCACGAGGCCCAGGTCTTGTGCCAACGCGACCGCGTCGCGGTTGATACCGGGAACGTCGAGGAAGATTTCCCCGCCGCCGACGCCGGCCAGCAAAGCCGACAAGACGATCTCGGCGGTCGCGCGGTCGTCGGCCACCAGCGGGCCGATCTTGAAACCCTTGCGGCATGGACGGATCACCCCCCAGCCGACCAGCCCGCCATCGCGCACAACGGCGCGACCGATATGTCCTGGCGAACCGATCCAGGCGCGCAGGAACGCGGGGCGCGGAGCCGGAAACACCGTCGCGTCATAGGCCTCGACAGCCGCGAATGGGACTTCGGCCAGCGCCATGACGCCGGCCTGCGGCGCATCGGGGGCCGCGACGATGCCGCCGTAACGGACGTTGGCATAAGCAAGCTCGAACCCGGACTTTCTGTAGTTGTGCTGCTGCGCAACCACGCCATCGAGGCCGATCACGCGTGGCCCTGCGTGGGCAATGGCCGCATCCCATATGCGCAGTCCATAGCCGCGCCCCCTCAGGTCCTCTCGCACGATGTAGAAGCCGAGGAAGGCGAAGCTTGCGCTGTAATTGACGCAGGAGACGATCGCGGCCGGAGCGCCATCGAGTTCGCCGATCAAGAAGCCTTCCGGATCGACCGCAGCGAAGCAGGCAGCGTCGGCGAGGCCAGGATTCCAGCCTTCGGTTGCGGCCCAGTTTACGGCAATCGGGATTTCGTCCGGCCGCATCGTCCGGATGCTTAAATCGTTCATGGCCGGCGATCGTACTCCGCAATTGCGGCAAGGAGCAACGTCGGGCGATACCCGTTCAACAGAGTCGAAGCGGGCGTCTCCACAAATATTGTCGCGCGCCTGCGCCGCCTTGCCGCGTTCGGCGCCGTCCGCTGTTGACGGCCATGGCGCGATGGATGCAGATACATGCCGAACAGCAACACGGCACACGGACGCGGATGCGACCAAAGCAGAACAAGCATGGCGGCTGAACGCCAGCTTCCGATCATCTTCGCGCTGGGCACCACGCAAACGCTGGCATGGGCGTCGAGCTATTATCTCCCGGCGATCCTGGCCGATCCGATCGCCCGCGAGCTCGGGGTCTCGACCAACTGGATCTTCGCGGCGTTCTCGGCGGCGCTGGTGATCGCCGCGCTGCTCGGGCCGCGCATTGGACGGCGGATCGACGAATTCGGCGGCCGCCAGGTGCTGTCGATGTCCAACGTCACGCTGGCGCTGGGGCTTGCCCTGCTGGGCGCTTCGTATTCGGTGGCGGTGATGGCGGTGGCCTGGCTGCTGCTCGGGATCGGCATGGGGCTCGGCTTGTACGATGCGGCGTTCGCCGCGCTCGGCCGCATCTACGGCAACGCGGCGCGGACATCGATCACCGGCATCACCCTGATGGCGGGATTTGCCTCTACCGTGGGCTGGCCGCTGACCGCGTGGGGGCTTTCGACCATCGGCTGGCGCGAGACCTGTTTTGCCTGGGCCGTCGCCCATGTGGTGATCGGGCTGCCGCTGAACCTGGTTTTTCTGCCCAAGCTCCACGCCCGCAAAGCGGGCGCAGCGACCGCCGCGGTCAAGCCGCATATTCCGATCGACCGCACCATGCTGCTGCTGGCGTTCACCTTCGCCGCCGCATGGTCGGTGACCGGCGCCATGGCCGCGCATCTGCCGCGCATTCTCGAGGCGATGGGGGCGACCAGCGTGCAGGCGGTCACCGCCGGCGCCTTCATCGGTCCGGCCCAGGTGTTCGCCCGGGTCGTCGAGGCCGGTTTTCTGAGCCGCTATCATCCGTTGCTGTCGGCGCGGCTCGCCTGCGCCACGCATCCGCTCGGCGCGCTGGTGATCGCCGCGATCGGCGGACCGGCGGCGATCGCGTTCGCAATTTTACACGGCGCCGGCAACGGCATCCTGACCATCGCGCGCGGCACCTTGCCGCTGGCGATCTTCGGCCCGGTGAACTACGGCTACCGGCTCGGGCTGCTCGGCGCGCCCTCCCGCATGGCCCAGGCGGCGGCGCCGCTGGCCTTCAGCTTTTTGATCGACGCCATGGGCGGGCGGGTTCTGATCATATCCTCGGCGCTGTCGCTCGCCGCCTTCGCCGCGCTGTGGTTCGTCCCCGGCGACGCCGAAACCACGCCGCAGGAAGACGCTTAAACGAAAACAGCGCGGCGTTGCCGCCGCGCTGCCCGTTACAAACAGCCTGATATGGCTTCAGCTCGCCGCCGCGCGCGGCGCCCGGTTGCGCGAGTTGCGCTGGAAGAACAGCGCCTGGCTGGCGACCGCGGACACCATGGCCGGCTGGAACGGTTTCGAGATCAGGAACGCCGGTTCGGGGCGCTCGCCGGTCAGGAACCGCTCCGGATAGGCGGTGATGAAAACGACCGGCACTTCGAACGTGCGCAGCAGTTCGTTGACGGCGTCGAGGCCCGAGCTGCCGTCGGCCAGCTGGATGTCGGCCAGGATCAGGCCCGGCTTCTTGTTCTTGGCCAGCGCCACCGCGTCGGAATGGGTGCGGGCGACGCCGATGACATTGTGGCCGAGATTCCTGACCAGGCTCTCGAGGTCCATGGCGATGAAGGTCTCGTCCTCGATGATCAGCACGTCGGTGGCGATCTCGGCGGCCATCTCGCGGCCGGCGGTATCGACCAGCTTGCGGATTTCGACGACGTTGGAATGGAGGATGAAGGCCACTTCTTCCTCGGAAAAGCCTTCCAGCGACAGCAGCAGGAACGCCTGGCGCGGCAGCGGGGTGATGTTGGACAGCCGACGTTCGGACGGCAGCGGCAACGGCGTGACGTCGGATTCCTCGTTCAGCGCAACGGAATTCCAGATCTGCGTAAACAGCCGGAACAAGCCTGCCCGCGGCCCGTGCTGCTCGTCGAGCAGCGAGGGGTCCTGCAGCAGGGCCTCGAGCATGGCGCCGACATAGGCATCGCCCGACGCCTGGTTTCCGGTCAAGGCACGGGCGTACCGCCTCAAAAGCGGCAGGTGTTCAGCAACGAGCTGTGATCGGGACATCCCCACTCCATCCTGTCTGAGCCTAAGGCCTGTCTGAGCCTAAATCCTGTCTGAAGCCTAACAGGAGGCCGGGTCACCCCGGTCCCCTCTTCTGCGCCTGTCTACGCCCCAGCCGGAGAAAAGTTCCATGGTTCCGGAACTTTCCGGCACTCTCTGCATTAGCACACCGATGAATGCTGCAAAGGCCTCAAAATCAAGAAAATAAAGCAAAAATTCCAGGGACATAGCTCTTGGGGAAGATGGAACGGGTCATGAAAGAAGTGAAGTCAAAGAGCGCCGTTCCCGGAAAGCCGGGCGGCTTGAACCCCGAAATTCAATCCCGGATAGGGCATCAATTGCGCGCGATGTACGACGATGTGGTGCGCCAGGGCGTTCCCGACCGTTTCGCCGAGTTGATCCGAAAGCTGGATGCGCCGGACGGCCAGCCATCCCACATAGAGCCTGGGGACGACCATACCGCCAAGAACGACGGGAGGGACTAAATGCCTCTCACCAACCAGCTTCGCGACGACATCCTGGCGTCGGTCCCGAGCCTGCGCGCGTTTGCGATCTCGCTCAGCGGCAACGGCGACCGTGCCGACGACCTCGTTCAGGAGACCCTGCTGCGCGCGCTCGCCAACATCAACTCATTCCAGCCGGGCTCCAACCTGCCGGCCTGGCTGTTCACGATCCTGCGCAACCTGTTCCGCTCCGACTACCGCAAGCGGCGGCGCGAGGTCGAGGATGCCGACGGCAGTTATGCCAAGACGCTGAAGACCCAGCCGGCGCAGAACGCGCATCTGGAGTTCGAGGAATTCCGCGCCGCCCTGGAAAAGCTGCCACAGGACCAGCGCGAGGCCCTGATCCTGGTCGGCGCCTCCGGCTTCTCCTATGAAGACGCAGCTGCCATCTGCGGCTGCGCGGTTGGCACCATCAAGAGCCGCGTCAACCGCGCCCGGTCCAAACTCAGCGCGCTATTGTATGTCGAAGGCGCCGACGATTTCGGCCCCGACGACACGGTTCGCGCCGTGATCGGCGGCAGCGGCGGCTGATCACGGCGCCAGCGAACTGACGAAAAGGCGGCCATCGCGAGGTGGCCGCTTTTCTGTGGTGGGTCGGTGAGGAATGCTGACGCCAGTGGCAGCATGCTCCCCTCCCCCTTGCGGGGAGGGGCTGGGGGGTCAACACGCGAAAGCCTCGCCTGTGGTACCCCCCTCCCCCGTTCGAGCGAAGCTCGAACGTACCTCCGCCGCAAGGGGGGAGGGAGTATTCTTCGTTACGTCCGATACACCGGCGCCGACAGCGCTTCGGTGCGGTCGCGTTCGGTCATGTCGATGACGGTTTCCATCGGCGCGGTCAGTTCGTAGACGTAGCTGACATCGGTGAAGTAGCGCTTCGCGGTGGCGCCGAGGGCTTCGGGGGCGACGCGGTCGAGCAGGATCAGGCCGAATTCGCTGTCCTCGCGGCGCGTCGCGGCGCTGGTGTTGAATTCTTCCCAGCGGAAATGGAAGACCGTCTCGGGAGCCTCGCCGGTGACGTCCCATTGCGCGACGATGTTGGGGTGCTTGCCGACCAGCGACAGGCCCTCGTCGGAGTGCGAGGCCAGTTCGAAGAACAACAGCGACAGGCTTTGCGCGGCGCGCGCGCTGACCACGATATCCGGACCGGAAATAGCGATGCGGTCGGCGTGGGGAATGGCGCGGGCTTCGAACAATCCCTTCAGCTTGACCCCCTGCCACTGGCTCTCGCTCAACAGCGAGACCACGTTCGACATGGCGTGGATCCGCCCGATCAGAAGCTCGCGCGCCACATCGATATCGGAACCGTGGCGCAGCGTGCGGGTCACGATCGACTGGATCACCGCCAGGATGTTCTTGACCCGATGGTTGAGTTCGTCGATGACCGCGGTCAGGCGGCGTTCGAAGCCGATCCGGACCTGGATTTCGCGGCTCAGGCGCAGGTTGTTGTAGGCGACATAGCCGAACAGGCCGCACAGGATGCTGGTCAGCGCGATGCCGATGGCGGCAACCACGGCGGCCAGCTGCTCGGCGTGGGCCGTCGAGTTGGTCTTGGCATAATAGCCCAGCGACCAGTCGCGGTTGCCGAACGACACCGTGCGCAGCATCGACGGCGCCGGACGGCTCGCGTCGACCGCCCGCGAGGTGACATTGCCGCGGTCGTCGGCGATCAACTCGGTGTCGGCGTTGCGCGGATCCCGCAGCACCACCGAGAATAGCGACAGGTCGTCGTTGGCCAGCATCAGCGAGGCAATCTCGTAGGAAAACGTCACGAAGCCGGCCGGGCTGTCACTGCCGTCCTGCAGCACCGGCGCCACCAGCAGCAGGCCGACCGGGCCAGAGGCGCGCAGCAGCGGAAACGGATCGGACACCGACGGCTTTCCGGCGGCGGCGGCGCGGGCAAACACCGGCCCCAGCACCGGATCCCGGTCAATCGCCCGGCCGGCAAAGGCCCGGGTCTGGTCGTTGCGCGGTTCAAGGTCCATCAGCACGTCGAGCGGCCGGTCGATGGCGGCACGATCGAGCTGAGAATCGTCGAAATCGCAAATCACCGGATTGCTAAAGCCGGCAGCCTTGAGTTCGGCGCTGGCGGCGCCGAGTTCGCTCGGTTGCAGCCGCGCGACCCAGCTGGCGACGACGAAATCGGTCTTGAAGGCATAGATCGACGAGCGCAACGGCTGCAGCATATTGGCCTTGACCACCGAGGGCGCGCGAAACAGCCCGGAGGCGACCCGCGCCAGCAGCTCGCGTTCGGTCAGCCGTTCCTGCACCAGGCTGGCATGAACGTCGATGGCGCGCGCCAGCGCGATGCCTTCCAGCGTCAACTCCTGTTCATGGACGCGATAGGCCGCAAGACCGGAGAGCAGGACTCCGATCAGCGCCACGAAGCCGATGATGAAACCCAGCCGAACCACTCGCCTACTCGGTGATGAAAGATTGGTGGAAAATGTCTGCCGCCCGCAGGCACCGACTGAGAAACAGGTTGAAATATAAATAGTGCCGCACCGTCCCGGATAATGAAGCAGTGATCATCACAGCGCAACCACGGTTGGCAGACCGCGAGGGACGTGCAACGGCCCGGCAAGGTCTGAAGGACGTCAATGGCGGTGGATCGATTTGGTTCCAGGCTGCGAACAGGAATTATCGGAGCGCCCGGCGGCGGGTTAGCGCCTCAACGCAAGACACGTTAACCCAAGGCGCGTTAACCCAAGGCGCGTTAACCCAAGGCCCGTTAACCAATGTGTCGAAGGTCCCGGCTCAGGCCGGGCCGAGACCGCCCTTGGCCTCGATGAAGCCGACGATCCGGTCGAGGCCCTGGCTCTTCTTCAGGTTGGTCATGACGAACGGCCGCTCGCCGCGCATCCGCCGCGCGTCGACATCCATCTTTTCCAGCGAGGCGCCGACATGCGGGGCAAGGTCGATCTTGTTGATGACCAGCAGATCCGAGCGCGTGATGCCGGGCCCGCCCTTGGACGGAATCTTGTCGCCGGCCGCGACGTCGATCACGTAGATGGTGAGATCGGCGAGTTCAGGCGAGAAGGTGGCGGCGAGATTGTCGCCGCCGGATTCGATCAGCACCAGGTCGAGGCCGGGAAACTTCGCCCGCATGTCGGCCACCGCGGCCAGATTCATCGAGGCGTCCTCGCGGATCGCGGTGTGCGGGCAGCCGCCGGTTTCGACGCCGGCAATGCGGTCCGCCGTCAGCGATCCCGAGCGCACCAGGAATTCGGCGTCCCACTTGGTGTAGATGTCGTTGGTGATGGCGGCGATGTCATAGCGCTCGCGCATGGTCTTGCACAGCAAGTCCATCAGCGCGGTCTTGCCCGACCCGACCGGGCCGCCGATGCCGACGCGAAGCGGACCATTCATCTGACGGCTCATGTAAAATCTCTTCCGCTGGGTTCAGGGTTGATGGGATCAAAACTCACCGTGCTCATGAGCGAAACAGCCGGGTGTACTGGCTTTCGTGGCGCATGCCGGCGAGATCGGCGCGAAAATTGGCGCCGCCGGCATCGTCCAGCGACGCCTGCAGCGCCCGCCGTCCGGTTTCGACCACTGCCGGCTCCAGCGCCGCCAGCACCCTTTGGCTGTCGGTCTGGCCGAGCGGGACCAGCCGCGCGCCGGCGGAAATCCAGTTCGAGGCGACCGCGTGCAGGAAGCCATGCAGGGTGGCGGCCAGCGGCAGCCGATGCGCCGCGCTGACCACACCGACCGCCACCGGATAGGCGATCGCACCGCCGCCGATGACGGCCAGGAGAGGTTCAAGCCCCCCGCAATTCCAGGCGCTGCGCGCGATCTCGACAAAGGCGCGGCCCTGCGCCGTGGTTTCGAGGTGGCGCTCGCGCGACGGGGCGAACGCGGCGGCGAGCTCGGCGACCTCGCAAAGAGCGCTGTGGTCGGTGCAGGACGCGGCGCGGTGGGCGTGGGCCAGGAACACCGCGTCGCAAAATCCGGCGCCGTCGGTCAGCATCGACGAAAGCCAGTCCTGCATGGTCCTGACATCGACGACGTCCCCCGCCTCCACCGCCCATTCGATGCCGCTGGACCAGGAGAAGGCGCCGACCGGAAACGCCGGCGACAGCCAGGTCATCAGCCGGTAGAGCGCGGCGCCCTCGCCGGCGGCAAGTCCGGCATCGGGCACTGGATCCGCGACCACGACCGGCACCGCGGCGCGGCGCCGCGGCCGCGGCGGCTTACTTGCGGTCATGAGCATGGGCGTGACCGTCGTGGTCATGATCATGGCCACAATGCTCATCATGGACATGATGGCCGGAATGGTCATGGGCGGCGTGGTCGTGGGCATGCGCCGCATGGTCGTGGGCATGGTGATCGTGCGCACCATGATCGTGGGCGTGGTGATCGTGGGCGTCGTGGCCGTGGGAGGCGTGGGCGCTCGCATAGGCGCCGCCTTCGGGATCGAACGGCGCCTCGATTTCGATGACGCGGGCGCCGAGGCCCTTGACCATTTCCTCGATGACGTGGTCGCGCCGGATCCGCAATCCCCTGGCCAAAACCTGCGTCGGCAGGTGCCGGTTGCCGAGATGCCAGGCGAGGCGCACCAGGTGATGCGGATCGCTGCCGCGGATCTCGAGCAGCGGCTCCGGCGCCGCCACCACCTCGACCAGCCGGCCGTCTTCCAGCACCAGCGCATCGCCGCCGCGCAGCGCCACCGCGGTTTCGAGATCGAGCAGGAATTCCAGCCCGCGGGTGCCGGTCATCGCCATCCGCCGCCGGTGCCGATCGTCGAAATCAAGCACCACGGTATCGGCGGCAGGTTGCGACCAATGCGGCTGGCCCTGGACGGCGATGGCGCGGATCATGACAAAACACTCACAGTTTCTCGACCTTGGCGTCGCTGATGATCTCGATCACGGTCGGCGCCGTCTTCATCTGCGATGAATACTCCCGCCACACTTTTACGTGGGGTGCACGGCCGTGGGCATTGAGGTCGTCGCGGGTCTCCCAGCGCTCCACTACCACATATCGATTTGGATTGGTTACGCTGACATGGCCTTCATACGAGATGCAGCCCTTCTCCCTGAGCGTTTCGACGATACAGGCCTTGTGGCCCTTGATGAAGTCGTCCTTGTTTTCGGGCTTCACATCGGAGGTGGCAACGACATAGATCATGAACGAGTCTCCCGGCTTTCTTCTTGGTTATCGGACGTCGACTTTTTCGGGCGTGATGATCTCGATCTTCGGCGGCGCGGTCAGGCAATTCACCGCGACGCGGCCGAACGTCTTCATGTGCGCGGCGCTGCGGTGCGGCACCAGCGCCTCGGCGTTTTCCCACTGCTCGACGAACACCATCTTGCGGGGGTCGGTGACGCTCTCGTGCAGGTCATAGGCGATGTTGCCGGGCTCCTTGCGGGTCTCCTGGATGCAGGCGGTGGCGGCGGCGATGAACTCGGCGCGCGTTTCAGGCTTCACGCTTAGCGTGGCGACGACATAGATCACGAAATCCTCCCGGTCTTCTGGTTCGGCTAGACTGCCGGGAGCGAGTTTAGAACATGAAATAGCGCTGCGCCATGGGCAGCACCTCGGCGGGGGCGCAGGTCAGGAGTTCGCCGTCGGCGCGCACCTCGTAGGTTTCGGCGTCGACCTCGATCTTCGGCGTGGCGCCGTTGTGGATCATGCTCTTCTTGGAGATGCCGTCGCGGGTATTCTGCACGGCATAGAGCGACTTCTGGATGCCGAGCTTCTTCGCCAGGCCCGACTTGACCGCCGCCTGCGACGAAAACACCACGGATGAAGCAGTGAGCGAGCGGCCGAACGCCGCGAACATTGGCTGGTAGTGCACCGGCTGCGGGGTCGGGATCGAGGCGTTGGGATCGCCCATCGGCGCGGCCACGATCGAGCCGCCCTTGATGATGCATTCCGGCTTGACGCCGAAGAATGCCGGCGACCACAGCACAAGGTCGGCGAGCTTGCCCTTCTCCACCGAGCCGATCAGTTTCGAGACGCCGTGGGCGATGGCCGGGTTGATGGTATATTTGGCGATGTAGCGCTTGACGCGGAAATTGTCGTTGTTGCCCTTGTCCTGCGGCAGCGCGCCGCGCTGCTTCTTCATCTTGTCGGCGGTCTGCCAGGTGCGGATGATGACCTCGCCGAGCCGGCCCATGGCCTGGCTGTCACTTGACATCATCGACAGCGCGCCGAGGTCGTGCAGGATGTCTTCCGCCGCGATGGTTTCCTTGCGGATGCGGCTTTCGGCGAACGCCAGATCCTCGGCGATGGACGGATCGAGGTGATGGCACACCATCAGCATGTCGAGATGCTCGTCGATGGTGTTGCGGGTGAACGGCCGGGTCGGGTTGGTCGACGACGGCAGCACGTTCTTGAGGCCCGCGACCTTGATGATATCGGGGGCGTGGCCGCCGCCGGCGCCTTCGGTGTGGAAGGCGTGGATGGTGCGGCCCTTGAAGGCCTTGATGGTGTCCTCGACGAATCCGGATTCGTTGAGCGTGTCGGAGTGGATCATGACCTGGACATCGTAATCGTCGGCGACCGACAGACAGTTGTCGATGGCGGCCGGCGTGGTGCCCCAGTCCTCGTGCAGCTTCAGCGCGCAGGCGCCGGCGTTGATCATCTCCACCAGCGCCGCCGGCCGCGAGGCGTTGCCCTTGCCGGAGATGCCGAGATTGACCGGAAACGCATCGAACGACTGGATCATGCGGGCGATGTGCCAGGGCCCGGGGGTGCAGGTGGTGGCGTAGGTGCCGTGCGACGGCCCGGTGCCGCCGCCGAGCATCGAGGTGACGCCGGACATCAGGGCGTGCTCGATCTGCTGCGGGCAGATGAAATGGATGTGGCTGTCGAAGCCGCCGGCGGTGAGGATTTTGCCCTCGCCGGCGATGATGTCGGTGCCGGGACCGATCACGATAGTGACGCCGGGCTGGATGTCCGGATTGCCGGCCTTGCCGATCGCCGAGATGTAGCCTTCCTTGATGGCGACGTCGGCCTTGACGATGCCCCAGTGGTCGACGATCAGCGCGTTGGTGATGACGGTGTCGGCGGCGCCCTGCCTGTTGGTGACCTGGGACTGCCCCATGCCGTCGCGGATCACCTTGCCGCCGCCGAACTTCACCTCCTCGCCATAGACGGTGAAATCCTTTTCCACCTCGATGATCAGATCGGTATCGGCCAGCCGCACCCGGTCGCCGGTGGTGGGACCGAACATGTCGGCATAGACGGAACGTTTGATTTTCGTGGACATCTATTTTGCTCCGTCGCTCAAGGTAGCTCGCCGCGGCTGCTCTTTCTTATCCCTCCCCCTTGTGGGGAGGGTGGCCAGCCGAAGGCTGGTCGGGTGGGGGTAGCCACAACGGAAGCCTCGCTTGTGGCTACCCCCACCCCGGCCTCCGCTTCGCTCGGCCGACCCTCCCCGCAAGGGGGAGGGATCACGCGCCGCCGCGTCAAAACTCACTGATCGCTTCACAGCTTCCCCGACACGTCGCCGCGGAAGCCGTAGACCACGCGCTTGCCACCGAGTGCGACCAGGTGCACGTCGCGGGTCTGGCCGGGCTCAAAGCGCACCGCGGTGCCGGCGGCGATGTCGAGGCGCATGCCGCGGGCTTTCTTGCGGTCGAATTTCAGGGCCGGGTTGGTCTCGAAGAAATGGTAGTGCGAGCCGACCTGGATCGGGCGGTCGCCGGTGTTGGCAACCGTCAGCGTCACGGTCTTGCGGCCGGCATTGAGTTCGATCTCGCCGTCCTGGATGAAGAGTTCGCCGGGGATCATGGGCTTAAACCTCTAGCGGATCGGTTCGTGGACGGTGACGAGCTTGGTGCCGTCGGGGAATGTTGCTTCGACCTGGATGTCGTGGATCATCTCGGGAATCCCGGCCATGCATTGCGCGCGGGTCAGGACCTGGGCGCCGGCCTGCATCAGGTCCGCCACGGTGCGGCCGTCGCGGGCGCCCTCGACGATGAAATCGGAAATGATCGCGACCGCTTCGGGGTGGTTGAGCTTGACGCCGCGCTCGAGGCGCCGGCGCGCCACCATGGCGGCCATCGAGATCAGAAGCTTGTCCTTTTCGCGGGGGGAGAGATTCATCGGGGCACTCTATCAATAATAATTTTAGTTGAGCCAGAGCCGCGGCAGCGCCGCGCCGGAGGCACGGCCGAGCACCGTCATCATGTCGGCGCGAAGCCTCGACGCATCTTGTGCACAGAAGCGGGCCATTGCAAAGCCGTTCCAGGCGGAGATGCCGACCTCGCTGCCAAAGCTGTCCGCGGCTTCGCGGATCCGCGCCACCAGGGCCTCGTCGCCCGGCACGATCAGCGCGGTGCCGATGGCGGCGCCGCCGTTGGCTATCGCCGGGCGCGACAGTTTTTCGGCGATGTCGCCGCTGAGACGCACGGTCTCGGCGAACACCAATGCCCCGCCGCGGCGCAGCCGCCAGCGGTCGGTGAAATCCCCCTGCACCATCCGCTCGCCCATGGCGGCGCGGCCGAACACCACGATCTCGCACAGCAGCAGCGACGCCGAGTCGGCAAGGTCGATGTCGATGCGGCGCGCGACCCGGGCGCGATCGAACAGGATGGTCTCCTGGGGCAGCCAGGCGAGATGCGAGTGGGTCGCGGCCTTGAGCGTAATATCGAGCTGCGCCGCCGGCCCATGGGAGCGGTAGACCTTTTCCGCCGCCGCCGTGGTCACGGTCAGGCGCGACCCTTCGCCGGTCGCGATATCGATGGCGAAACGGTCACCGCCGGCGGTGCCGCCCGCGGTGTTGACGAACACCGCCGAGAGGCCTTCCTGTTCGGGCGACGGAAACCGCACCCGCAACGAGCCGGATTCGTGCAGATGCCGGCGGCGGGTAACGCCGTCGACCTGATGGACGTCGAAGCGCACCGCGCCGACAGCACGGTTGGCCGCGAAAGTTTGCGATGCCGCGCTCAAGCTATCGGTCTGCATCTGCCCCATGGAGCCAATCCTACACGACCCATTCCACAGCGCAAAATCTACAAGGCCCGTTCTACAGCGCCATGGCGCGGCTGATCTCGCTCGGGTCGAGGTTGCTGCGGTCGCAGCTGAACTTGACGGCGCCGCGGTCCATCACCGCGAACTGGTCGCCGAGTTCGCAGGCGAAATCGAGATACTGCTCGACCAGCACGATGGCGATGTTGCCGAGGCTGCGCAGGTACTGGATCGCCCGGCCGATGTCCTTGATGATGGACGGCTGGATGCCCTCGGTGGGCTCATCGAGCAGCAACAGTTTCGGCCGCATCACCAGGGCGCGGCCGATGGCGAGCTGCTGCTGCTGGCCGCCGGACAGGTCGCCGCCGCGGCGGCCCAGCATGGAATTGAGCACCGGGAACAGCGAGAACACGTCGTCGGGAATGTTGCGGTCGTTGCGCTTCAAAGGACCAAAGCCGGTCTTGAGGTTTTCCTCCACCGTCAGCAGCGGAAAGATCTCGCGGCCCTGCGGCACGAAGCCGATGCCGCGCCGCGCCCGCTCATAGGGTCTTAAGCCCGAAATGTCCGACCCGTCGAAGGTGATCGAGCCGCCGGCGATCGGGTACTGCCCGACCATGGCGCGCAGCAGGCTGGTCTTGCCGACGCCGTTGCGGCCGAGCACGCAGGTCACCTTGCCGGGCTCCGCCTTGAGCGAAACCCCGCGCAGCGCCTGCGCCGCGCCGTAATAGAGGCTGATGTTGTCGACGGTAAGCATGCGCTACCTTCCCAGATACACTTCGACCACGCGGTCGTTGGCCGACACCTCGTCGATAGAGCCTTCGGCCAGCACCGTGCCTTCGTGCAGGCAGGTCACCTTGACTCCCAGTTCGCGCACGAAGGTCATGTCGTGTTCGACCACCATGATGGTCTTGTCGCGGTTGATTTCCTTGAGCAGTTCGGCGGTCTGGTGGGTTTCGACGTCGGTCATTCCGGCAACCGGCTCGTCGACCAATAACAGTTTTGGATCCTGCGCCAAGAGCATGCCGATCTCGAGCCATTGCTTCTGGCCGTGGGACAGGCTGCCGGCCAACCGGTCGCGGGCGTCGGTCAGGCGGATGGTTTCCAGCACGCGCTGGATGCGCTCGGATTCGGCCTTGCTCTCGCGCCAGAACAGCGTGCCCTTGACCCGGTGGTCGACGTTCAGCGCCAGCAGCAGGTTGTCCTCGATGGTCTGGCTCTCGAACACCGTCGGCTTCTGGAACTTGCGCCCGATGCCGAGCTCGGCGATCCGGGTTTCATCAAGCCGGGTCAGGTCGGTGGTGCCGTCGAACAGCACGTCGCCGGCATCCGGCTTGGTCTTGCCGGTGATGATGTCCATCATGGTGGTCTTGCCGGCGCCGTTGGGACCGATGATGGCGCGCATTTCGCCGGGCGCCAGCGTCAGCGACAGGTTGTTGATGGCGTGAAAGCCGTCGAACGAGACGTGCACGCCGTCGAGATAGAGCATGGCCGAGGTGGCCCGGGTGTCCATGACGCTCATCGCTTCACTCCGCCATGTGGGGTTCGCTGACGCCGTCTTCGGCCGCCGCGCTGGCCGCATTTGTGGCGATGCGCTGCTGTTTCCACGGCTCCCACCAGGCATTGAAGGTGCCGACGATCCCCTTCGGCAACAGCAGCGTCACCAGGATGAACAGCGCGCCCAGCATGAACAGCCAGTACGGCGCCAGCACGCCCGAGGTGAAGAAGGTTTTGGCATAGTTGACGACGACGGCGCCCAGCGCTGCGCCGATCAGGGTGCCGCGGCCGCCGACCGCGACCCAGATCACCGCCTCGATGGAATTCGCCGGGGCGAATTCGCCAGGGTTGATGATGCCGACCTGGGGCACGTAGAGCGCGCCTGCAACGCCGGCCATGCAGGCCGACACGGTGAACACGAACAGCTTGTAGGATTCGACGCGGTAGCCGAGAAAGCGCGTGCGCGACTCGGCGTCGCGGATCGCGATCAAGACCTTGCCAAGCTTCGAGGTGACTACCGCCCGGCAGATCAGGAAACCCAGCATCAGCGCCAGGCAGCTCAGCGCGAACAGCGCGGCGCGGGTGCCGTCGGCCTGGACGTTGAAGCCGAGGATGTCCTTGAAGTCGGTCAGGCCGTTGTTGCCGCCAAAGCCGAAGTCGTTGCGGAAGAACGCCAGCAGCAGCGCGTAGGTCATCGCCTGGGTGATGATCGAGAGGTACACGCCGGTGACGCGCGAGCGGAACGCCAGCCAGCCGAAGCAGAACGCCAACAGGCCCGGCGCCACCACCACCATCAGCGCCGCGAACCAGAACATGTCGAAGCCGTGCCAGTACCACGGCAGCTTGCTGTAGTTCAAAAACACCATGAAGTCCGGCAGCACCGGGTTGCCGTAGACGCCGCGGCTGCCGATCTGGCGCATCAGGTACATGCCCATGGCATAGCCGCCGAGCGCGAAGAACGCGCCGTGGCCGAGCGAGAGAATGCCGCAATAGCCCCAGATCAAATCGATCGCCAGCGCCAGGATGGCGTAGCAGACGTACTTTCCGAACAGCGAGATCAGGTAGGTCGGCACATGGAACAACGAGCCGTCGCGCAGCAACAGGTTGGACAGCGGCAGCAGCACGCCGGCCGCGGCGACGACGATCAGGAACACCGTTGCGCTGCGATCGAGCGAACGGGTGATGACATGCGGCATCATGCTTCCACCGCCCGGCCCTTGAGCGCGAACAGGCCGCGCGGACGTTTCTGGATGAACAGGATGATCAGCACCAGGATGGCGATCTTGCCGAGCACGGCGCCGGCGACCGGTTCAAGGAACTTGTTGGCGATGCCGAGCGTGAAGGCGCCGACCAGCGTTCCCCACAGATTGCCGACGCCGCCGAACACCACCACCATGAAGCTGTCGATGATGTAGCTCTGGCCGAGGTTGGGGCTGACGTTGTCGATCTGCGACAGCGCCACCCCGGCGATGCCGGCGATCCCGGAGCCGAGCCCGAAGGTCAGGGCATCGACCCAGGAGGTCGAGATTCCCATCGATGCCGCCATCCGGCGATTTTGCGTTACCGCCCGCATCTCGAGCCCGAGACTGGTGTAGCGCAGCATGGCCAGCAGGATGGCGAACACCGCCAAGGTAAAGCACAGGATCCACAGCCGGTTATAGGTGATGGTGATCTGGCCGATCTCGAAGGCGCCGCTCATCCAGGACGGATTGCCGACCTCGCGGTTGGTGGGGCCGAACATGGTGCGCACCAGTTGCTGCAGCACCAGCGACAGGCCCCAGGTCGCCAGCAAGGTTTCGAGCGGGCGGCCGTAGAGAAAACGGATGATGCTGCGCTCGATGATGACGCCGATCAGGCCGGCGACGATGAAGGCCAGCGGCACCGCCATCAGCAGCGAATAGTCGAACAGCGCCGGATAGCTGGTGCGGATGATCTCCTGGACCGAGAAGGTCACATAGGCCCCGATCATCACCATCTCGCCATGCGCCATGTTGATGACGCCCATCACGCCGAAGGTGATGGCGAGGCCAATGGCCGCGAGCAGCAGCACCGAGCCCAGCGACAGGCCGTACCAGGCGTTCTGCACCATCGACCACATCGCGAGGCGCTGCTGGATCGCCGCTGTGGCGCCGGCGGCGGCGCGGGCGATCGCCGGCGGCTGATCGCCGGTCAGACCGGTCAGGAGCGCCAGCGCTTCCTGGTCGGCGCGCGCGCGGATGGTGGCGATGGCTTCGAGCTTTTCGGCGTCGGTGGCGTCTTCCTTGAACAACAGGATGGCGGCGCGGGCTTCGGTAAACGCCAGCTTGGCGCCCTTGTTGGATTCCTTCGCCAGCGCCGTGTCGATCACCGGCAGCATGGCCTCGTCATGGGTCTTGAAGACGGATTGCGCGGCGGCGATGCGCTTGGCCGGGTCGGGCGACGACAAGGTGAGCGCGCCGAGCGCCGCCTCGACGGTACGGCGCAGCCGGTTGTTGAGGCGCACCGCGGCGGCGGAGTCCGGAACGCTGTCCACCGCGGCACCGGTTGCGGCATCGATGCTCTTGCCGTCGGTCCCGGTGACATAGACCTTCTTGGTATCGGGATCGGCCATCAGGCGGCCGTCCTGCAGCGCGCTGATGATGGGGTAGGCCAGGGGATTGCCGCCGGTGGCGAGCGCGCCGATGGCTTCCTCGGTGTCGGAAAATTCGTCATTGGCGAATTTTGCCACTGCGTCCTCGAACGGCCCGGCCAGGGCGGGCACCAGGAGCGCGAACATCAGCAGCAAGGCGAGTGGAAGCGCGGGCAAGTTTCTGAAGACGTTTCTGAGCACTGCAAGACCCCGGCGGAGGAAGAAGGAAGGCGGCGGATATCGCCGCCTTCCCGGTATTGTAAGCTCAGGCAACAACAGCCGAGCCAACGTGAGCGGAGCGGATCAGGAAACCTGACCGCCGGATCAGGAGCCCTGACCGCCGCACTTGTTGGTCTTGGTGTTGTAGTTGCCGCACTTCTTGCCGACCCAGTCACCGATCAGGTCCTTGGAGTCCGGCAGTTCCTTCGACCAGGCGTCGCCGGCCACGAGACCGGGCGTCTTCCAGACCACGTCGAGCTGGCCGTTGCCCTTGATTTCGCCGATGAACACCGGCTTGGTGATGTGGTGGTTCGGCAGCAATTCCGAGGTGCCGCCGGTCAGGTTGGCAGTCTTGGTGCCCGGCAGCGCGTCGATGACCTTGTCGGCGTCGACCGACTTGGCCTTTTCAACCGCCTTCACCCACATGTTGAAGCCGATATAGGTGGCTTCCATCGGGTCGTTGGTGGTGCGCTTCGGGTTCTTGGTATAGGCCTGCCACTCCTTGATGAACTTCTCGTTGGCCGGGGTCTTGATCGACTCGAAGTAGTTCCAGGCGGCGAGATGGCCGAGCAGCGGCTTGGTGTCGAGGCCGGCGAGTTCTTCCTCACCCACCGAGAACGCCACCACCGGAATGTCGGTCGCCTTGATGCCCTGGTTGCCGAGTTCCTTGTAGAACGGAACGTTGGCGTCGCCGTTGATGGTGGAGACCACGGCGGTCTTCTTGCCGGCCGAACCGAACTTCTTGATGTCGGCGACGATGGTCTGCCAGTCGGAGTGACCGAACGGCGTGTAGTTGATCATGATGTCTTCCTGCTTGACGCCCTTCGACTTCAAGTAGGCTTCCAGGATCTTGTTGGTGGTGCGCGGATAGACGTAGTCGGTGCCGGCCAGCACCCAGCGCTTCACCTTTTCGTCCTTCATCAGGTAGTCGACGGCGGGGATCGCCTGCTGGTTTGGCGCCGCCCCGGTGTAGAACACGTTGCGCTCGCTTTCCTCGCCTTCGTACTGCACCGGATAGAACAGGATCGAGTTCAGTTCCTTGAACACCGGCAGTACCGACTTGCGCGACACCGAGGTCCAGCAGCCGAACACCACCGAAACCTTGTCCTTGGTGATCAGCTCGCGGGCCTTTTCCGCGAACAGCGGCCAGTTCGACGCCGGATCGACCACCACCGCCTCGAGCTTCTTGCCGAGAACGCCGCCCTTCTTGTTCTGCTCATCGATCATGAACAGAACGGTATCCTTCAGCGTGGTCTCGCTGATGGCCATGGTGCCCGACAGCGAGTGCAGGACGCCGACCTTGATGGTGTCGTCCGCAGCCTTGGCATTCGAAAACGCCGCCAGGCCCAAAACCAGGCCTGCGGTCGCTGCCATCCAGCTGCGCCGAGAAATCGGTTTGGCTATGGCGTTAGTCAATTTAATCATGTGCGGTCATCTCCCTGACGCAGGCGTAAAAAAGCAGCGGATCGGCCACACGGCCGCCGCGTTTACGGAATCGCAAGAACCGTGCCACGCCCCGGAATGGTCATAAGATTTTGATTTAGATCGGTTATTTCATATTTTGCGCCGGCCGCGCGGAACCCCTGCCTATATTTTAATCCGAAAAAATGTATGCTTTATCGGCAATCTGATGTTATTTTGGGCTGCGATAGGCCGCTGTCTAAATTTCTTGCATTAAGCCTGCCGCGTGCAAGAGCCACGGTTTTGGTCGATTCACCTTGAAAGCGCCGCGTTCGTGTTCCATATCAACGCCACGACCGAGAAAATCATCCGGTCTTTGCGAGCCGCGTGTTCTGAGCCCGTCCAACGGTTTCTGGCTTGCCCCTTCAGCTAACCAAAACCGACGCCCCAAACACGCGGGTGTCTCAGACACCCTCGCGCGCTCCTGACCCATGGTCGGGCGCCTGCTTTTTTATATGGAAAGAACCAACCTTTTGACCTCCTTTCAGGATTTCGGCCTCGCCGAAACTATCTCGCGTGCGCTCAAGGAAGAGAACTATCTCACCCCCACGCCCATCCAGGCCCAGACCATTCCCCTCGCACTGACCGGCCGTGACGTCGTCGGCATCGCCCAGACCGGCACCGGCAAGACCGCGGCCTTCGCGCTGCCGATCCTGCACCGCCTGCTGGAAAACCGCATCAAGCCGCAACCCAAGACCTGCCGGGTGCTGGTGCTGAGCCCGACCCGCGAACTGTCCGGGCAGATCCAGGACAGCTTCAACGCCTACGGCCGCCACATGCGCCTGACCTCGGCGCTGGCGATCGGCGGCGTGCCGATGGGCCGCCAGGTCCGCTCGATCATGCCGGGCGTCGACGTGCTGGTCGCCACCCCCGGCCGTCTGCTCGACCTCGTGCAGAGCAATGCGCTGAAACTCAACCAGGTCGAATTCCTGGTGCTCGACGAAGCCGATCGCATGCTCGACATGGGCTTCATCAACGACATCCGCAAAGTCGTCGCCAAGCTGCCGATCAAGCGGCAGACCCTGTTCTTCTCGGCGACGATGCCGAAAGACATCGCCGACCTCGCCGAAGCGATGCTGCAGAACCCGGCCCGCGTCGCCGTGACGCCGGTGGCCTCGACGGTGGACCGCATCACCCAGCGCATCATCCAGGTCGACCATTCGGCCAAGCCGACCATGCTGGCGCAGCTGTTGAAGCAGGAGCCGGTCAACCGCGCGCTGATCTTCACCCGCACCAAACATGGCGCCGACAAGGTGGTGAAGGGGCTGGAGCGCGCCGGCATCCGCGCCGACGCCATTCACGGCAACAAGTCGCAGAACCACCGCGAGCGGGTGCTGGCGGCGTTCCGCACCGGCGAGATCCGCACCCTGGTCGCCACCGACATTGCCGCCCGCGGCATCGATGTCGACGGCATCAGCCATGTGGTGAATTTCGACCTGCCCAACATTCCCGAGACCTACGTCCATCGCATCGGCCGCACCGCGCGCGCCGGCGCTGACGGCGTCGCGATCTCGCTGTGCGCCGGTGGCGAGGAACTGGCCTACCTGCGCGACATCGAAAAGCTGATCCGCATCACCTTGCCGCGGGAAGATCGCCGTACCCCGGGCCTGCGCGATCCGGCGCCGGCACCCGCGCAGAACCGCGGTTCGCGACCCCATGGCCGCTCCGCCCGAAGCAACGACGCCGCACCGGGATCCAAGGGTCCTCGCCGCCGTCGTCCGGGCGGTGGCGGCAGTGCGCCGCAAACCAGGGCGCACGAAACCAGCCGGCATGAGCCGGCGCGTCCGGCGCAAAACGCCAAGGCCGCCGAAGGCATCCAGGGCGTGGCGTTCCTGCATCGCGAGAGCCGGCCCAACACGACCCCGAACCGCACCCATCGTCCGCAACGCTAAATATCTGTCGACCTGGAGATACCCATGGCTAAAGAAGAGCTGATCCAGTTCGAAGGACTGGTGACTGAAATCCTTCCCGATGCGCGTTACCGCGTCCAACTCGACGCCGGTCACGAAATTGTCGCCTACACCGCCGGCAAGATGAAGAAGAACCGCATCAAAACCCTGGCAGGTGACCGGGTGACCATCGAGATGTCGCCCTACGACCTCGAGAAGGGCCGCCTTATTTTCCGCCACAAGGACGAGCGTCCGGGCGGCGGCACCGGCGCACCGCGTGGTGCACCGCCGCGCGGCCAGTTTCGTCGCAGATAACGGGCATTCAACGCCACCGACAACCGTGCTCGCGTCACATCGAGCGCGGTTTCGTCGGCCAATTCGTCGGCAGACCTGCTGGCAGATTTGGCGTGTCTGCTGCGAAGCAAAAAATCGTGCACCTCAGGATTGTTTTGGGGGCTATTTTCGCATAATATGGCCTCATCGATTTTCGGCCGGACGACATTAGCTATCCACCGGTACAGCCGGTTTAGACGCTGACGACCCTTCCAAAAATTCGATCTCACCAGCCCATTAGGACGTGGGCTTCTACTATATCTATCTTGAGAAGGGACTACCCCCGTGAGCATGGGAACCGTGAAGTGGTTTAACGCGACCAAGGGCTTTGGATTCATCCAACCGGACGATGGTGGCAACGACGTGTTCGTGCACATCAGCGCCGTAGAGCGCGCCGGCCTTGGCACCCTGCGTGAAGGCCAGAAGATCAGCTACGAAATCGTCGCCGATCGCCGCTCTGGCAAGTCTTCGGCCGACAATCTGCGCGCCGCCGGCTAAGTTTGAGATTTCGCCAGCGGACGCTTGCGAGATTTTCATCCGACTAACGAGAAAAGGCCGCGCTCGCTGCGCGGCCTTTTTAATTTCGCTTCCGCGCTCGCTGCGCGGCGTTTTTGATCGCGATTTTTTTGCTGGCCCGCCCGGTTCAGGGCAGGCTGCCGGTGGTCGGGCACGTGGTCCAGGTCGAATAGGTGACGCAGGCGGCCTGCCGCGGCCGGGTGAACATCTGGTCGGTCATGGTGTAGCTGGCCGACGAGAAATGCGTGCTGGAATCATAGCCGACGATCGGCTGGTAGACGTAGCTGACCTCGCTCAGGATCAAATAGGTGCCGGCGACCTGGAGCTGCGACGGCACGGTCACCACGTCCTTGTAATTGTGCGCGGTGGTGTTGGACGCCTTGCTCCACACCACCTTGCCGATCAGCGAGGTCGGATCGATATAGACCTGCGAGATCTTGGCCTGCAGCGGCGTTCGCGAATACGGCGACATCATCGCCAGCGTGGTGTTGAACGCGTTGGAGAAGTCGGTGTCGGTGACGCCCTGCGCCTGCGAGATCAGATCCGACAGCGTGCGCGCGGTCAGCGACACCTTGCGGTCCACCGCCACCGCAGTGGACACCTGGATGGTGCCGAAGAACACCACCAGCATGATCGGCATCAGCATCGCGAACTCGATGGCCGCGACGCCGCGGGTGTCGGCGGCCATGCGCCGGAGGCGCTGACGCAGCGAGATCCGCAACTTCCACAGCCAGGCGTGCTGCATGCTACGGCCCCGGCTCGACGCGGAACGCGGCGGTGGCCGTCAGCAGCCTGCTGCTGCTGGAAGTGCCGCGGCCGATATTGGCGATGTTGTAGCCGAGCCCGGTGACGAACAGCGGCCATTGATAGAACGCGCGAACCACCACGGTGTCGCCGGGGTTCGACGACATGTAGGAGAAGTTGTTGACGAAGTTTCCGTTGGCGTCGATCGGATCCGCCAGGTCCGCCGGGTTGATCGCGGTGAACGAGGAGAAGCTCTTGACGTCGACATAGACGCCGCCGCAGCTCATCAGCGCGCTGACGCGGTCGCAGAGGTTCTGCTTGAACTGGGTCTGCGACATCGTCCCCTGGGCCTGGTTGGTGAACATCAACCGCGCGGTATCCTGGGTGCCGATCTCCAGCATCTGGCCGGCGAAGAAAAACAGCGCCGTCTCCAGGATCGCGAACACCATCGCCAGGAACATCGGCGCGACCAGCGCAAATTCGACCGCCGAGGCCGCGCGCCGATTGCGGCAGAACTGGCGCATCAGCCCTCTGACGGCGAACAACGCGGTGGGCGACGGCATCGGCAAATTCCTGGAGACGCTCTCCCGCCAGCATTTACCGCAAAGTGATTGTGGAAGTGTTTCGCGCTATTCCGACAAGGCGCCCCGCCCCGTTAACGAGACGTTAACCAGCAATGCCGCGACCATCTCACCCCCCCGAGCAACCGCCTCGGGCGGCCCTCAAGGCTTGGAAGCCACCCCGACCGCCTGGTTGTTGCGCGAGGTGATCTGCCCCGAGATCCCGGCGAAATAATCGCCGACGTCGCCCATCGTCATCCGCGGCTCGCAAAGAGGCGTGCAGCTATACGAGTAGCGCGCGAACCCGCTAAATACAGAGACGACGTGATCGGTGTCGCCATCGACCCGAATCAAGCGGTCGAGCAGGACCTCGCCGGCGCTGTCCATTGCAATGAAGTTGGTCGCGCCATAGCCTTTTCCAGTGACGATCACAACGTTACCGGGCTGCAGCGTCACGTCGGCAATCAGCGGGTTTCCCACCACGATGGTGGTCACGCGCTGGGGCAGCCGGACCAGCTTGGCCCGATCGACAATGACCGCGATGGCGTCGTCATCGGCCGCGGCCAGCGCGGACGCCGGATACAACAGGAGCGCCGACAAGGATGAAAACACGAGAAGCGCACGCGCATGCGCGCGCAGAGACCAGATCGACATACTCTACTCCGGGTCGTCTACAAGCCGGCAAAAGCGATACGCAGCGGCGCCGGCGCCCGACATGGCAAATCTGCCGTTAATTGGTGAATTAACTGCAAACAGACCCGAATTTGATCCCGCTCAGGAGTTGCGCAATTGCCGGAACGGGTAGGCCAGCTGGCCGCCGATTTCCGCCGGAATGACCTGATCGCCGTCGACGCCATAAGCGCTGGGCAGCACCTTGTCGGGCATCCGGAAGGTGCCGAACAGGATGTCCCATACCGGGAAGGTTCCGGCGAAATTGGTGTCGCCGCCTTCCGCCAGCGCGGTGTGATGCCAGCGGTGAAACACCGGCGTCGCGATCACGTATCTGAACGGCCCCAGCGTCCAGTTCAGGTTGGCGTGGACGAACGCCGAATGGAAGGTGGTGAACGGGCCGACCCACAGCATGATGTTCGGCGAGATCCCCGCCAGGAGCAGGATGACGTCGACCGCCACGGTGCCCAGGAACAGGTTCACCGGGTGAAAGCGCGCCGCCGAAATCCAGTCGACGTCTTCGGAGGAATGGTGGATGGCGTGGTACTTCCAGAAGCCGCCACCGTGGAACATGCGATGGGTCCAGTACAGCATGAAGTCCGACAGGATCAGGAAGATCGCGGCCTGGATCCACAGCGGCAATTCGGAAAGCGGACCGTGACCATTGTCGTAAAATGCAATCAGTTCGTCGGGACCGTGAATGTTGAAGAACATCGCGGCGCCCGTCACCATCAACCCGATCCGCACCACGCGCGTGATGACGGGAACGAAGAACCAGTAGCAGACGTCGGTGAGAAGGCCGCGCTTGTGCCACCACGGCGTGCCGGGATTGCAGGCCCAGAAATGACTGAGCACCGAGAAGACCAGCGCCAGCACGATGGTAATCGGCACCACCTTGTTGATGGTCTGGCCGAACATCTCAAAGATTTCCAGCGGCAAACGCGACATTGGCGCCTCACTCGATCGGTAAAAATCACAGTTACGCGCGCGTACTTAAGGAGCGGTGAAAGCAGGCACAATACCGGCCGCATCGGCGTTGTTTGGCAGCGGTATCATTCGACGCCACTTTACGATGATCCCTTAAGCCAAAATTTACTGTGCTCAAGAAGAGCCCGTTGCGTCCATGTTTACGCAAATGAATTAACTGCGCTGCAATTTCCCGATCCTAGTGTCGCGGCATGGTCACGGTGCTGAGAACGCCGGGGAGACCAAACCAAAGTTCGACAGCCACGTGTACACATGGAGCCATTTATGAAGAATCTCGTCGCGCGTTTCGTCAAGGATGAGTTGGGCGCCACCGCCATCGAATACGGCCTGATTGCCGCCGGCATTTCGCTGGCGATCATCGCGATCGTCAATACGCTGGGCGGCACCCTCAACGGCAAGTTCACCGCGATCAACGCCTCGCTGAAGTAAGCGATTGCGTTAACGTGAAAACAAAAAGGCCTCGGATCACCGGGGCCTTTTTTTGTTCCCGCCGCGCCGCGGCGGCGACGCTATCGGGATTACAGCAACGTGCGTATGCGTAAGCCGACCCCTGCAAGAGCCGCTGCCATGCAGCCGTCCTCGCCGGCGGAAGCCTGGAACCCGGAGGTCACCAAGCTGGTGTGCGCCGCGCTCTTGCTGGCGGTCCTGACGCTGGCGCTGCGGATTGCCGCAGTCTGGTGAGGCTCAGCCGCCCGCGTTTTCAGATTGTTCACCACTGCGCCCTAGATTCATTACGGTCCAGATTTGGCGCTCCCGCCGGACCGTGCCTGCACAAGGCCCTCATGACCCTGATCCTCGACCTCGCCCGCCTGTTGCTGTTTCCCGCCCTGATGGCGTTTGCCGCATCGAGCGACCTCTTCACCATGACGATCTCGAACCGGGTATCGCTGCTGCTGGTTGCAGGTTTCTTTGTGCTGGCGGCGCTGGGCGGCATGGATCTTCAGGCCATGCTGTCGCATGTCGGCGCCGGGCTGACGGTGCTGGTGGCGGCCTTTGCCTGCTTTGCATTCGGATGGGTCGGCGGCGGCGACGCCAAGGTGGCGGCCGGCGTGGCGCTCTGGTTCGGCTTCGGCCACCTTCTGGACTATCTGCTCTATGCCTCGCTGTTCGGCGGCGCGCTGACGCTGCTGCTGCTTCAGTTCCGGCAATGGCCGCTGCCGCAGGCGCTCGGCCGCCAGGCCTGGCTGCTCCGGCTGCACGACAAGGAGACCGGCATTCCCTATGGCATCGCGCTGGCAACCGGCGCGTTGATGATCTATCCGCAGACCGAATGGATCAAGGCGGTCGATCTGGCCCGCTTCGCGCTCACCTGATCGAGCATGGCAACTTTCCATTAACTCGATTTAGATACGCCTCATTAACCATGCTTTGACGAATAACTGGTCAACTCCCGTCACAGCGGCGGAAGCGTCGCGGCGTAATGTGGGAAGTGAAGCGTATGAATAAGGCACGGATTATCGTCCTGGCCATCGCCATCAGTGCCGGCGGCGTTGCCGCTTATCTGGCCAGCGGCTCCGACCCCAAGCCGCCCCCCGAACCCGTGGCGCAGCTGCCGACCGTCGATGTGCTGATCGCCAAGTCCGATATCGGCCTCGGCCAGCCGCTCACCCCCGCCGACGTGCAATGGCAGGCCTGGCCGGCGGAGACCGCCAGCGCCAACTTCATCCGCCGCACCGAGCGGCCCGAGGCGACCACGCAGATTGTCGGCGCGATCGCGCGCTCGCCGTTCATCCAGGGCGAACCGATCCGCGACCAGAAACTGGTCAGGGCCGACGGGTCCGGCTTCATGGCCGCCATCCTGCCCACCGGCATGCGCGCCATCTCGACCGAAATCTCGCCGGAAACCGGCGCCGGCGGCTTCATCCTGCCCAACGACCGGGTCGACGTGATCCTGTCGAAACGGGAGAAGAATCCGGACCGCACCAGTTCGACCGACGTGGTCAACTCCGAGATCATCCTGAGCAACGTGCGCGTTCTCGCCATCGACCAGACCGTCGAGGAAAAGAACGGCCAGAAGGTCGTGGTCGGCAAGACCGCGACGCTCGAGCTGAAGCCCGAGCAGTCCGAGGACCTGGCGCGCGCGCGCCAGAGCGGCACGCTGACGCTGGCGCTGCGCAGCCTCGCCGACGCCAACCAGCCGGCAGCGGTCAAGACCGACGACCGCGGCGCCAAGCGCAACAGCGTCAACGTCGTTCGCTACGGCGTCCAGACCACGACAACGACCCAGAAGTCACCATAAGGACGCCCGATGGCCGGCAGCATGAACCACCGATCGACGCGAGCCCTGATGGTGCGCGCGCTGTCGTTCACGGCAGTCGCGGCGTTGACGATCAATCCCGCCCTGACGCCGGTACTGGCCGGCGATTACCGGGTCGCGGCACCGATCGTGGCCGACGGCCAGATGAACGCGCGTTTCCTGCCGCTCGGCGTCGGCAAGTCGATCGTGGTCGACCTGCCCCGTGACATCAAGGATGTGCTGGTCGCCGATCCGAAGATCGCCAACGCGGTGGTTCGATCGGCGCAGCGCGCCTATATCATCGGTGCCGCGGTCGGCCAGACCAACATCGTGTTCTTCGATGCCAGCGGCCAGCAGATCGCCGCCTACGACATCGCCGTGACCCGCGACCTCAACGGCATTCGCGCCGCGCTGAAGGCAACGCTGCCCAATGCCGACGTCCGGGTCGAGGGCCTCGGCGACGGCGTGATGCTGTCCGGCTGGGTGTCGAGCCCCCAGGAAGCGCAACAGGCCGCCGATCTCGCCGCGCGGCTGGCGGGCAGTCCGGAGAAGGTCGTCAACAGCATCACGGTGCGGGGCCGCGACCAGGTCATGCTGAAGGTCACCGTCGCCGAAGTGCAGCGCGACATCGTCAAGCAGCTCGGCGTCGACCTCAGCGGCAGCCTGAGCTACGGCACCGCGGTCGTGAACTTCAACAACGCCAATCCGTTCACGGCGTTCGGCCGCAATCTGGTCACCGGCAACGCCATCACCGGCTCGTTCGGCTCGATCCCCTCGGTGACGGCCACGCTGCATGCGATGGAAAGCGCCGGCGTGGTGCGCACGCTGGCGGAGCCGAACCTGACGGCGATTTCCGGCGAGTCCGCGACTTTCCTCGCGGGCGGCGAGTTTCCGGTTCCCGCCGGCTATTCCTGCGACCCGACCACCCATGTCTGTACCACCCAGATCAGCTTCAAGAAGTTCGGCATTTCGCTCAACTTCACGCCGATCGTGCTGACCGAGGGCCGGATCAGCCTGCGGGTGATGAGCGAAGTCTCCGAACTGTCGAACGACAACTCGATCACGCTGTCGCAGTCGGTCACCGCGAATACGGTGAACTCGGTGACGATCCCCTCGATCAAGGTCAGGCGCGCCGAAACCACCCTGGAGATTCCGTCGGGCGGCGCGATGGCGATGGCCGGCCTGATCCAGGAACAGACCAAGCAGGCGATCAACGGGCTTCCCGGCCTCGGCAACCTGCCGATCCTCGGTTCGCTGTTCCGCAGCCGCGACTACGTCAACCGCAATACCGAGCTGATGATCCTGGTGACGCCCTTCATCGTCCGGGCGGTGGCGCAGAAGGACCTGTCGCGCCCCGACGACGGTTTCGCGGATCCCTCGGATCCGCAGTCCGACCTGCTCGGCAGCATCAACCGCATCTACGGCGTTCCGGGCCGCACCGAACCGGCGCGCAATTATCGCGGCACCTACGGCTTTATTACCGACTGAGGCGGGTAAGGACAGTTATGATGACGATCAAGAACCCCCTCGACGCGAAGCGCGGCGTCTGCCTGGCGGCCACGCTGGTGATGCTTTCATTTGGGCTCGGCGCCTGCACCACGACCGGCGACGACCTGACGGCGAGCGTGCCGAACGACTATCGCCTGCGCCACCCGATCGTGGTCCAGGAGACCAACCGCACCGTCAACGTTTTCATCGGCGGTGCCCGCGGCGGCCTGTCGGCGTCGCAGCGCGCCGACGTAATCGGCCTCGCCGACACCTGGCTCAAGGAAGGCACCGGCCCGATCGTTGCCGAGGTGCCCACGGGGACGCCGAACGCACGGGCGGCGGCGGATTCCTCCCGGCAGATCATCGCCCTGCTCGGCGCCGCCGGCGTACCGCCGCGCGGCATCATGGTGCAGAACTACCACCCCGATGATCCGCGCCAGTTCGCCACCATTCGCCTGACCTATCCCAAGATCACCGCCGATGCCGGCCCGTGCGGGGTCTGGCCCGACGATCTCGGGCCGTCGGTCAAGAACAAGGCCTACTTCGAGAACAAGCCGTACTACAATCTGGGTTGCGCCTATCAGCGCAACATGGCGGCGATGATCGACAATCCGGCGGATCTCGTGCAGCCGCGGACCGAAACCCCGGCCGATATGGCGCGGCGCAGCGAAGCCTTCGAGAAGTATCGCAAGGGTAACACCACCACCACCACCTATCCCGAGGCCGACAAGGCGAAACTCAGCGATGTAGGCAAATGATCAGTTACGCGCGTCAAAATCCGGAAGAGGCAGCCGCCGCACCGCCGCCCGCCGCCGAGGAGCATATCGCGCCGGCGCCGCGGGTGTCGGTGCAGGCGTTCTGCGAGACGGTGGAAACCGCCGCCGCCGTGCAATCGGCCGGCGAGGATCGCCGTCTCGGCAAGGCCCACCTCAAGATCCAGATGGGTGGCATGGCCGCCGCCATCGAAGCCTATCGCACCGCGCCGACGCCCAATGTCATCGTGCTGGAGACCGGCGGTCGCAACGATATCCTCACCGGTCTCGACCAGCTCGCCACCGTGTGCGACGCCGGAACGCGCGTGGTGGTGATCGGCCGCGTCAACGACGTCACGCTGTACCGCGAACTGGTCCGGCGCGGCGTCAGCGACTACGTGATCGCGCCGGTCGAGACGCTGGACGTGGTGCGCTCGATCTGCGGGCTGTTTTCGGCGCCCGAGGCCAAGGCGGTCGGCCGGATCATTGCCATCGTCGGCGCCAAGGGCGGCGTCGGCGCCTCGACCATCGCCCACAACGTGGCATGGGCGATCGCCCGCGACCTCGCGATGGATGCGGTGGTTGCCGACCTCGATCTCGCCTTCGGCACCGCCGGCCTCGACTACAACCAGGACCCGCCGCAGGGCATCGCCGACGCGGTGTTCTCGCCCGATCGCGTCGATACCGCGTTCATCGACCGCCTGCTGTCGAAGTGCACCGACCATCTCAGCCTGCTGGCGGCGCCGGCGACGCTCGATCGGGTTTACGATTTCGGCGCCGACGCCTTCGATTCGATCTTCGATACGCTGCGTTCCTCGATGCCCTGCATCGTGCTCGACGTTCCGCATCAATGGTCCGGCTGGACCAAGCGGGCGCTGATCGCGGCCGACGATATCCTGATCGTCGCCGCCCCCGATCTCGCCAACCTGCGCAACGCCAAGAATCTCTACGACCTGATCAAGGCTTCGCGGCCCAACGACCGCCCGCCGCTGTATTGTCTCAACCAGGTCGGCGTGCCGAAACGTCCGGAAATCAACGCCAGCGAATTCGCCAAGGCGATCGAGAGCCATCCGATCGCCTCGATCCCGTTCGATCCGCAGATGTTCGGTGCCGCGGCCAACAACGGCCAGATGATCGCGGAAGTCGCGGCCAACCATCGCACCACCGAGATGTTTCTGCAGATCGCGCAGCGGCTCACCGGCCGCGGCGAGACCAAAAAGCCGCGCGGTTCGTTCCTCGCGCCGTTGTTTTCGAAGCTGCGGGCAAAGTAACAGCCCGCCTGGAGTATTGTCGTGTTTGGTAAGCGTAGCGGAGATAACGATGTACGGGCGCCCAAGCCCGGCTTCAACGCGCCGGATGCCGGCGCGGCCGCTCCGGCACGCGTTGCCGCCGAGGCGCCGGCCTCGGTCGCTTCACCGCCGCTGGCGCCGGCCCGGACGCCGCCGCCCGCCCCGGCGATCGATGTCCGCCGCTCCGACAGCTATTACCAGACCAAGGCGGCGATCTTCGGCGCCCTGATCGAGGCGATCGATCTCGCCCAGCTGGCCAAGCTCGACTCGGAATCGGCCCGCGAGGAAATCCGCGACATCGTCAACGAGATCATCGCGATCAAGAACATCGTGATGTCGATCGCCGAGCAGGAGGAACTGCTCGACGACATCTGCAACGATGTGCTCGGTTACGGCCCGCTCGAGCCACTGCTGTCGCGCGACGACATCTCCGACATCATGGTGAACGGCGCCGGCACGGTGTTCATCGAAGTCGCGGGACGCATCCAGCGCACCGGGATCCGGTTCCGCGACAACCAGCAGCTGCTCAACATCTGCCAGCGCATCGTCAGCCAGGTCGGCCGGCGCGTCGACGAATTGTCGCCGATCTGCGACGCCCGCCTCGCCGACGGCTCGCGCGTCAACGCCATCGTTCCGCCGCTGGCGATCGACGGGCCGGCACTGACCATCCGCAAATTCAAGAAGGACAAGCTGACGCTCGATCAGCTGGTCAAATTCGGCGCGATTTCGCCGGAGGGCGCCGACATCCTCCAGATCATCGGGCGCTGCCGCGCCAACGTGCTGATCTCCGGCGGCACCGGCTCCGGCAAGACCACGCTGCTGAACTGCCTGACCCAGTATATCGACGACGACGAGCGCATCATCACCTGCGAAGACGCCGCCGAGTTGCAGCTGCAGCAGCCGCATGTGGTGCGGCTGGAAACCCGGCCGCCGAATATCGAGGGCGAAGGCCAGGTCACCATGCGCGAACTGGTGCGCAACTGCCTGCGTATGCGGCCCGAGCGGATCATCGTCGGCGAAGTCCGCGGACCGGAGGCGTTCGACCTGCTGCAGGCGATGAATACCGGTCACGACGGCTCGATGGGAACGCTGCACGCCAACAATCCGCGCGAAGCACTGTCGCGCTGCGAATCCATGATCACCATGGGCGGCTTCTCGCTGCCCTCGCGCACCATCCGCGAGATGATCTGCGCCTCGATCGATATCGTGGTGCAGGCGGCGCGGCTGCGCGACGGCTCCCGCCGCATCACCCACATCACCGAGGTGATGGGAATGGAAGGCGACACCATCATCACCCAGGATCTTTTTCTCTACGACATGATCGGCGAGGACGCCAACGGCAACATCATCGGCCGGCACCGTTCGACCGGAATCGGCCGGCCGCGGTTCTGGGACCGCGCCCGCTACTATGGCGAAGAGAAGCGGCTGGCGGCCGCGATCGACGCCGCCGAAGCCACCGTCAAGGATATCTGATGGGCCCCCTCAACCTGCAAACCCTCGCTTTTGCCTTTCTCGGCACCACCGTGGTCGGGGGACTGGCCTGGGTATTCCTGTTTCCGCTGCTGTCGGGCGAGAAGCAGGCCGAGCAGCGCCGTGCGTCTTTCGCGCGCACCGCACCGGTGGCGCGACAGGCCGAGAAAAGCCAGCGCTCGCGGCGCGAGCAGGTCGAAGGCACGCTCAAGGAAGTCGAGGAACGCAGTCAGAAACAGAAGAAAATCGCGCTGACGAGCCGGATCTCGCAGGCCGGACTGAACTGGTCGAAGCAGAAATTCATGGTCATCTCCGCACTGCTCGGCGCCGTCGGCTTCGTCGTTCCCCTGATGCTGGGCGCCGGACTGCTGGCGCCGGTTGGTCTCGCGTTCGCCACCGGCTTCGGCCTGCCGCGCTGGGCGCTGAACTTCCTCAAGAAGCGCCGCGAGAAGAAGTTCTTGCGCGCGCTGCCGGATGCCGTCGACGTGATCGTGCGCGGCATCAAGGCCGGTTTGCCGCTGTTCGAATCCATCAAGGTGGTCGCCGCCGACGCGCCGGAGCCGCTGAAAACCGAGTTCAACGCCATCATCGAAACCCAGGCGATCGGCATGCCGCTCGGCGAGGCCTGCTCGCGGCTGTACGAGCGGATGCCGCTGCCGGAGGCCAATTTCTTCGGCATCGTGATCGCGATCCAGCAGAAATCCGGCGGCAACCTGTCGGAAGCCTTAGGGAATCTTTCCAAGGTGCTGCGCGACCGCAAGAAGATGGCCGAGAAGATCCAGGCCATGTCGATGGAAGCCAAGGCATCGGCGGCGATCATCGGCTCGCTGCCGCCCATCGTCATGCTGCTGGTCTACCTCTCGACGCCCGACTACATCTCGCTGCTCTGGACCCATCCGACCGGCCGGCTGTTGCTGGCCGGCTGCGTGTTCTGGATGTCATGCGGCATCTTCGTGATGAAGAAGATGATCAACTTCGACTTCTGACGGTGCCGCATGCTTGAGCTCCTGATCACCAAATTCCACGACCCGCACTTCATGACCATGCTGCTGGCGGCGATCGCCGCCAGCGCCACGGCCTATTCGCTGATCATGCCGCTGTTCAGCGGGGAGAACCTGCAGAAGCGGATGAAGGCGGTGGCCAGCGAGCGGGAGCGGATCCGGCAGCGCGAGCGCGACCGCCTCAGCAAGACCGAAAAGGTCTCGCTGCGCCAGACCCCGAAGCAGCTGGTCTCCAAGGTGGTGGAAGACTTCAACCTCGGCAAATGGCTGGCGCAGGAGGCCGCGCGCGACAAATTGATCATGGCGGGCTACCGCGGCAACGCGCCCTACGTCACCTTCCTGTTCTTCCGCATGGTGACGCCGATCGTGTTCCTGATCTTCTCGGTGCTCTATGTTTTCGTGATTTCGAAGATGGAGCAGTCGACCACGGTCAAGATGGGCATGTGCCTTGCCGCGGCCTATCTCGGCCTGCAGGGGCCGATGCTGTTCCTGCGCAACGCGATTTCGAAACGCCAGCTCTCGATCAAGCGCGCCTTCCCCGACGCGCTGGACCTGCTGTTGATCTGCGTCGAATCCGGCATGTCGATCGAGACCGCGTTTCGCAAGGTCAGCGTCGAGATCGGATCGCAGTCGATCCCGCTGGCCGAGGAGTTCACGCTGACCACCGCCGAATTGTCGTATTTGCAGGACCGCAAGGTGGCCTATGAAAACCTGGCCAGGCGCACCGGCCTCGACGGGGTGAAGTCGGTCTGCCTGGCGCTGCAGCAGTCGGAACGCTACGGCACGCCGCTCGGCCAGAGCCTGCGGGTGATGGCGCAGGAGAACCGCGACATGCGCATGACCGAAGCCGAAAAGAAGGCCGCGGCGCTGCCGCCGAAACTGACGGTGCCGATGATCCTGTTCTTCCTGCCGGTGCTGTTCGTGGTGATTCTCGGACCGACCGGAATCAAGATCGCAGCGACGCAGTATTGAAGCCCGTTGCGGGCGGGCTATTTCGCGGCCCGGCCTGGCAGGGCTGAACTCTGCCGCACCACCGGCTTGCGTTCGATCGGGTGGATGTCGATGGCGCGCAACCGGCCCATTCGCAGCACTTCCATCTCGCAGGTGCGGTCGATGCGGTCGCGGTCCAGCGCCCGGATCAAGTCGTCGACGCCGTGGATGGCGATGCCGTCGAGCTTGATCACCACGTCGCCGGGCAATAGACCGGCCCGGGCCGCCGGCGTATCGGGTTCGATCTGCGCCAAAAGCGCACCCATGGCGTTATCGATGCCGGCGACCACGGCGTGGCGGCGCGGGATCGGCGCGGTCTGGCCCGACACGCCGATATAGGCCCGCCGCACGTAACCGTGGCGGATGATTTCCGACAGCACGAACTGCGCGGTGTTGCTGGCCACCGCAAAGCAGATGCCCTGGGCGCCGGCGATGATCGCGGTGTTGATGCCGATCACCTCGGCCGCCGACGACACCAGGGGGCCGCCGGAATTGCCGGGATTGAGCGCGGCGTCGGTCTGGATCACGTCCTCGATGGTGCGGCCCGAGACCGAGCGGATCGAGCGGCCGAGCGCCGACACCACGCCGGCGGTGACGGTGGATTCGAATCCCAGTGGATTGCCGATCGCCACCACCAGCTGGCCGCGGCGCAGGCTTTTCGAATTGCCGAGCGAGGCATAATGCAGGTCGCGGGCGCCGTCGGCGCGCAGCAAGGCCAGGTCGGTATCGGGATCGACGCCGAGCACGCGGGCTTCGCTGACCATGCCTTCGCTGTCGCGCAGCCGGATCTGCTTTGCGGCCCCGACCACATGGCTGTTGGTCAGCACCAGGCCATCCGGCGAGATGACGATGCCGGAACCCAGCCCGCCGCGCTCCCGCGCGTTCGGGGTTCCGGACCCGGTTTCGACCCGGACCACCGCCGGCCCGACCCGCTCGGTGACGCCGATCACGGCGTTGGAATAGGCGTCGAGCAGGGCTGAATCGTCGGTGGCGGCGGGTGTGGCGGCGGGTGACGGCGGCGGCGCGTCGTCGAATTTCTGGTCTGTGACATCCAACATGGCGAATTTCCTTTGCCGTGTCAGATGGTGGTCGTCATACCATGCCGCAAGAGGTTTGCGGGGCAGCCGTGCTGGGCTGGTATGACCCAGTCGCTTGCGTCATCGACGCCACCCTCTCCCGTTTCGGGAGAGGGTGGCGCGAGGGTTTCCGGACCATCGGCGGGTTGTGACCTCGCCTTGCCGTTCAGGCTTTCAGCTGTCCCCCCGGCGTCGAGCGTGAAATCGCCAGTTCCTCCTCGTTCATGTCAGCCGATACGTCGGCAAACAGCGGCGTGCTCAGATAGCGCTCGCCGGTGTCGGGCAGCATGCAGAGAATGTTCGACCCCTTCTCCGCCTCCGCCGCGACCTTGAGGGCGCCGGCCAGGGTGGCGCCCGACGTGATGCCGACAAAGATGCCCTCCTTGGTCGCGAGGTCCTTGCTGCACTTGATCGCCTCGGCGCCGGGAATCGGCAGGATGCGGTCGATAACCTTGGTCATGACGGCGTCGTCGGTCAGTTTCGGAATGAAATCCGGCGTCCAGCCCTGCATCGGATGCGGCTTGAAAGTCGGGTGCGGCGCGGATGGCGTGCCATCGGGATTGCGCGCCTGTTCGATACCGCTGCCGAGCAACTGCGCATCGGTCGGCTCGCAGACCACGATCTTGGTTTCGGGGCGCTCCTTGGCGAGCACCCGGGAGACACCGTTGAGCGTTCCGCCGGTGCCGTAACCCGTCACCCAATAGTCAAGCCGTTCGCCGGCAAAGTCATCCAGGATTTCGCGCGCGGTGGTGCGCGCGTGGTATTCCGGGTTGGCCTCATTCTCGAACTGCCGGGTCATGAACCAGCCGTTGGCCTTGGCGAGCTCGATGGTCTTGTTGATCATGCCGACCGCCCGCTCGGCGGCGGGCGTGATCACGACCTTGGCGCCGAGGAACCGCATCAGCTTGCGCCGTTCGACGCTGAACGATTCCGCCATGGTGATGACGAGCGGGTAGCCCTTGGCGGCGCAAACCATCGCAAGACCAATTCCGGTATTGCCGCTGGTCGCCTCGATCACGGTCTGGCCGGGTTTCAGTTCGCCCGATTTCTCGGCCGCCTCGATGACACCGAGCGCCAGCCGGTCCTTGACCGAGCCGAGCGGATTGAAAGCCTCGATCTTGGCGAACAGGTTGACGCCCTGCGGCGCCAGACGGTTGATCCTCACCACCGGCGTGTGGCCGACCGTTTCGAGTATATTCTGGTATTTCCGCCCCATGGGTGCTCCTGGTGTTGTTTGATCGCGACGAAGGGCTCGTACTGCGGCCTGCTGTCGTGATCGTATGGAGATTCAGGCTTTCCGACAATCGACGATGGGATCTGCCTCAGGCGCCATCATTCAATCACTTCATCCGCGAGCGCGACCAGGGTTGCCGGCACCTCGAGGCCGATCGCCTTGGCGGTCTTGAGATTGATGACGAACGGATAACGGGTGGGCTGCTCGAAGGGAATATCAGCTGGCCGGGCGCCCTTGAAGATCCGCGCGACACAATCGCCGGCGCGCTCGAACGATTCCTTCGGGTCGGCGCCGTACGCCATCAGCCCGCCATCGCGGGCAAATTGCTGGTCTTCATAGATGGCGGGAATCCGGCTGGCCGCCGCGTAATCGAACACGCGCTTGCGGTTGAGAACCGTCAGGACGTCGGTCACCATCAGGATGGCATCCGGCCGGTCGCGGTCCATGGCTTCGAACACGCCGTTGAAGTCATCGGGTTCGCGGACGCCGAGCGCCTGGACGTCGACGCCGAGCGCCTGCGCCGCCTTTGCCGACGCCCCGTAGCGCAATGTCATGCCGAGATCCTCGCGATTCCACAGCATCGCGACCCGGCGCATGTTCGGCAGCAACTGCTTGAGCAGGGACAGCCGCTTGGTGGAGATCGACGCGGCATCATCGGAAATGCCGGTCACGTTGCCGCCCGGCCGCGCCAGGCTGTCGATCAACTTCGTCGCCACGGGGTCACCACCGCCGAAACCGATCACCACCGCCATGCCCGAGGCCTTGGCGGCTACCGCGGCCGGATAGCCCACAGTTACCACCACGTCCGTCCCGGCCGCTTTCATCTCGGCAAGGATAGCGGGGAGCTTGCCAACGTCGCCTTTGGCACCGCGCGGATCGAACGTCAGATTTTTTCCAATGACGTAACCGCGTTCCGCAAGCGCCCGAACCAGTGTCATTCCATCCGGGCTGTTTTCGTCACGGGCCGGGCCCGGGCCAAGCGAACCCAGCCGATAAACCTTGGCGGGGGTCTGGCCCATCGCCGCACGAGGCGCGGCCAGCAGCGTTCCCGACAGCAGCGCGACGAACTCGCGTCGATTCATGCAACACTCCTGCCAGGGAAATAGCGCCATGCCCCGAGAGCCATGGTTTTCCGGATCATCTTGCCCGCTCTTCGGCGATCGGGATAGGGCAAACAGGCCCGCGGCCGCCGCCGGCGGCAGATCAGCTGCCGGCAGGATGGGCCAGGTTCTGGTCGCGATGTGTCATCCCGCTGCCTTCATCTCATTCAGGCTCTTTGCCAGCACTTCCGCGAACGTCGCCGCGGCTACCGGCAGGCTGCGGCCGCGGAGCTGGCACAGCACGAGATCGGCGGTGGGGACATCGCGGGTATCGACCGGGCGGCTGACCAGGCCCCGGCCGCGGACGCCCGACGGCGCGCCGATTTCGATCTGGAACGAGATCATGTTGCAGCGGAACACCAGCCCGCGCAGCATTTCGAACGAGTTGGATTCGGCCAGCGTGTTGAAGCGCAGGTCGCGCCGCGCGGTCACCTCGTCGAGGATCTGGCGGCCGCCGAGCGTGCGGTCCGGCAACGCCGCCGGATAGGGCGCGCAGTCCGACAGCCGCACGGTCTTGCGGGCGGCAAGCGGATGGTCGGAACGGACGATGACGGCGAGCCGCTGCGGGATGCTGGCGATGACGCGCAGCGACGGCACCATCGCCGGACGAAAGATCAGGGCAAGATCGACGTCATAGGCCGACAGCGCTGCCACCGCCCGGTCGTGGTCCATGATCTTGAGGTCGAACACCACCTTGGGATGGCGCTTGGCGAATTCGGAAATCCGCGAGGCCAGGAAGTCATGGGCCAGCGCCTGGCTGCAGGCGATCAGCACCGGACCGCGCCGCAGCCCGCGCAGGTCCTCGACCTGGGACTTCATCCGCTCGGCGTCGGCGATCTGGCTGCGGGCGTAGCGCACGAACATCTCGCCGGCGGTGGTCAGCTTGACGCCGCGCGGCCGGCGCTCGAACAGCTTGGTTCCGACCTCGAGCTCGAGGTCCTGGATCCGGCGGTTCATCGCCGACGGCGTCAGGTTGAGCAGCTCCGCCGCCCGGCGGATCGACCCGGTGCGCGCCACCTCGACGACGTGGTTCAGGAGCCTGAGATGCCGCATATGCCCGATCCGGAGGTATATTTAGTGATGCCTTTTTTGCACCGCTCTTGAAAAAAGATAGCAGCAGATAAGGTCACTCCAAAGCGCTAAGTTGGCGGTCAAGGCGGTCGGGCCTGGCAAACGCCAGCCACCGGGGCTTCAACAGGGAAAAACCGATGATCGGACACCATGCATTTCGTGGAATGCAGGCGCTTGCGCTTGCCCTTCTGGTCAGCGCGGGGACGCTGGCGACCGCGTCGGCCGAGACCAAAATCAAGCTGGTGCTGAACTGGAAGTACGAGGGCCCGCAGGGCATGTTCTTCCTGGCGCAGGACCGCGGCTACTTCAAGCAGGAAGGGCTCGACGTCACCTTCGACCAGGGCAACGGCTCCGGCGCCGCCGTGCCGCAGGTCGCCAACGGCGCCTACGACATGGGGTTCGGCGACATCAACGCGCTGATCGAGCTTTCGGCCAGGAAGCCGGACGAGGCCCCGGTCGGGGTCTACATGATCTACAACCGGCCGCCGTTCACGGTGGTGGTGAAGAGCGACAGCCCGATCAAGACCGCGGCGGATTTTCCCGGGCACAAGATCGGCGGCCCGGCCAATGACGGCGCGCTGAAACTGTTCCCGGCGCTGTGCGCCACCGCCAAGATCGACTGCAGCAAGGTCGAGATCACCAACATGCAGCCGAACCTGCGCGAGCAGATGCTGATGCAGGGCCAGATCGATGCCGCGTTCGGCTACGTCAACACCATCCGCTTCAGCGCCAAACTGTCGGGGATCGACCCGGACAAGCAGCTGCGCTTCATCAAATACGACCAATACGGCATGGACCTTTATTCCAACGGCATCATCGTCTCGAAGAAATTCGTCAAGGAACACCCCGAGGCGGTGAAGGGATTTCTCAAGGCGCTCAACCACGGCATCAAGGACGCCATCGCCGACCCGAAGGCCGCGGTCGACGCGGTGGCGGCACGCGAGCCGCTGATCAAGCCGGAGATCGAACGCGCCAAGTTCGAGGCCACGCTCGCCGAGGAGATGAGCCATCCGGAGATCGGCAAGATCGGCCTCGGCGACATCAGCGACGAGCGGATGACCAAGGCCATCGAGATCCTGGTCAAGGCCAAGGAACTGCCGCGCACGCCGACGGTGGGCGAAGTATTCGACCGCAGCTTCCTGCCTCCGGTGGCGGAGCGGCCGACTTCGGTGCGCGCCGCGATGTGACTTCCCGTCATGCCCGGGCTAAAGCGCGAAGCGCGGCTTCGCATACGTCCCGGGCATCCACGCCTTGGCTGCGGTTCAGCAAGGAAGACGTGGATGGCCGGGACAAGCCCGGCCATGACGAACTCCAGGATGACGACCAAAACAACAAACAGCCACGGGTCCCACTCATGAAACTCTCACTCAACAACCGGGTGGTGATGATTACCGGCCCCGCCAAGGGAATGGGCGCCGCCATCACCCACGCCTTTGCCGCCGAAGGCTGCAGGCTGGCGCTGATCGGGCGCGATACCGCGGCGATCAAGCCGGTCGCCGACGAGGTCAAGGCGGCCGATCGCGAAGCGATCGTGATCGCGTGCGATCTCACCGACCCCGGGCAATGCGACGCAGCGGCGAAGGCCACCAGGGACGCGTTCGGCGGACGCATCGATATCCTGGTCAATGTCGCCGGCGGCTCCGGCCCGATCGGCAAGACCGGCGTGCAGACCACGCCGGAGGAGTTCGACGACATCGTCACCCTCAACGTCAACGGCTGCTTCCACACCATGCGCGCCGTGCTGCCTACCATGATCGAGCAGCGCTACGGCAAGGTGGTCAATGTCGGCGGCACCTTCGGCATGCGCGGCCGCGCCGGCCGCGTCGCCTACTCGACCTCCAAGTGGGGCCTGCGCGGCCTGACCAAGAGTTTTGCGCTCGAGGTCGGCCCCCACAACATCAACGTCAATTGCGTCGCGCCCGGCATGGTCGACGGGCCGCGCTTCCGCGAAAAGGTCTGCCGCGACATGGCGCAGAAGCTCGGCATCTCCGAGGCCGAAGCCGCCGAACGCCACGCCGCCGATTATGCGATGCGGCGCGTCACCAACGACGCCGACGTCGCCCATGCCTGCCTGTTCCTCGCCAGCGATGTCTCGCGCCAGATCACCGGCGTCGACCTGCCGGTCGATGGCGGCTGGGCGATGTTGTGAGCGGCGCCATGACAGCCTCCGACACAGTGGACCTCGTGATCAACGGCGGCACCATCGTGTCGCCCGACACCCAATACAACGCCAGCATCGCCGTGAAGGGCGGCGTCATCCATGCCATCGGCGAACCCGAGGCGATGCCGCCGGCCCGCGAGACACTGGATGCCACCGGCCTGCATGTCCTGCCCGGCGCCATCGACGTCCATGTGCATTTTCGCGACCCCGGCTATCCGCAGAAGGAAGACTTTGCCAGCGGCACCGCGGCGGCGGCGTTCGGCGGGGTTACGTGCGTGTTCGACATGCCGAACACGCTGCCCACCATCGCCACGGCGGAGGCGCTGGCCGAGAAACACAGGATCGCCTCGGCCAAGGCCCATGTCGATTACGGCCTCTATGCGGTGCTGGGCGAGGACAGCATCACCCATGTCCAGGCGCTGATTGACGGCGGCATCATCGGCTTCAAGCTCTACATGGGCAACACTTTCGGCCGCATCCCCTCGCCGTCCACCGGCGCCATGCTCGAAGCCTTTGAAGTGGTGGCGCCGACCGGAAAACGGATTTCGCTGCATGCCGAAACCAATTCGATCATGGAGCGGCGGGAATCGCGGCTGCGCGAATCCGGCCGCATCGACCCGATCGCCCATCTCGCCGCCCGCCCGGCGGTGGTCGCGGTCGAAGCGGTGGCGCGGGCGGCGATCCTGGCGGAATGGACCGGCGCGCGGATTCACGTGCTGCATATTTCATCGGCCGCCGAGCTGCGGCCGCTGGCCGAGGCCAAGGCGCGCGGCGTCGATATCACCGGCGAAACCTGCCCGCATTACCTGCTGCTGAGCGAAGCCGATTACGACAAATTCGGCGGCGTCATCCGGGTCAACCCGCCGGTGCGCGAGGCACCGAACCGGCAGCCGCTGTGGGACGCATTATGCGACGGCACCATCGACATGGTCGCCACCGACCACGCCCCCCACGCCCCGGATGAGAAGACCCGCAACGACATCTGGACCGTGGATTGCGGCTTTCCCGGCGTCGAAACCCAGATGCCGCTGATGCTGACCGAGATCAACCGCGGCCGTGCCACCATCCAGGATTACGTCCGCTGGAGCGCCGAAAGCCCGGCCAAAGTCTGGGGCCTCTATCCGCGCAAGGGCGCGCTGACCGTCGGCTCCGACGCCGATATCGCTGTCGTCGACCTGAACCGCGAATGGACCATCGACGACGCGGCGATCCAGTCGCGCTCGAAAATCTCGCCCTGGCATGGCCGCAAGGCCACCGCGCTGCCGATCCATACCATCGTGCGGGGGCGCTTCGTGATGATGGACCGGATTTTGCAGGACAACGCCCGCGGCTGGGGTCGCTCGGTCCACGCCATCCAGGCGATGCCACCGGCAAAGCCCCGCAATACCGAGACGACGATGACCGCGATCACCTCGTTCAAAAAGGCCTGATGCCATGAATGCGCCGCTGCGGGAACCGACCACGCGAGCCGACAATGTGATCGATCTCGAAAAGGTCCGGATGTCGTTTGGCGAAGCCAGGAACCAGGTGACGGCGCTCGCGGAAACCTCGCTGCGCATCGACCATGGCGAATTCGTCGCCCTGGTCGGGCCTTCCGGATGCGGCAAATCGACCATCCTGAAGCTGGTGGCCGGAACCCTGACGGCGTCGCAGGGCAACGTGTTCGTGGCCGGCCGCGAAATCGGCGCCAATCCGGTGCGGATCGGCATGGCGTTCCAGAATCCGACGCTGCTGCCGTGGCTCAGCATTCGCGACAACGTCATGCTGCCGCTCAAGATCGTGCCACCGTTCAAGCAGGCGTTTTCCGAGAAGCGCAGAGGCGAATACCGCGACCGCGTCGAGGCCTCGCTGGCGCAGGTCGGGCTCAGGGGTTTTGGCGACAAGTTTCCCTGGCAGCTGTCCGGCGGCATGCAGCAGCGGGCGTCGCTGTGCCGCGCCCTGATTCACGACCCGACGCTGTTGCTGCTCGACGAACCGTTCGGCGCGCTCGACCAGTTCACCCGCGAGGAACTGTGGGAGATCATGCAGCAGCTCTGGATCGACAAGCGCCCGACGGTGCTGCTGGTGACCCACGACCTCAAGGAAGCCGCCTATCTCGCCTCGCGGATCTGCGTGATGCAGGCAAGGCCCGGACGCATCATCGAGGACAGCGTGGTGCCGTTCGCGCGCCCGCGCACCATCGACGTGTCGTTCTCGCCCGATTTCGTCACCCTGACCCAACGGCTGCGCGAACGCATCGTTGCCGCCCGCGCCACAGCCGAGGTCGCATCATGAGCGAGAATACAAGACGCCGGGTGCTGTCCTGTGCGTGCATCCTCGGCTTCTTCGTGGCGTGGGAGCTGCTATGCCTGATGTTCCACGTCTCTGATATCGTCCTGCCGCGGCCGAGCCAGGTGCTGGTCACGCTGTGGACCCGCTTTCCCGGAATCTGGCCGCACGCGCTGCAGACGCTGTACACCACCCTGGTCGGCTTCGGCCTCGGCATCGTGATCGGCATCATGCTCGGCATGCTGATCGGATCGTCGCGGCTTGCCTATGACGTCGCCTACCCGCTGCTGGTGGGGTTTTCGTCGATCCCGAAGGTGGCGGTGGTGCCGATCTTCGTGCTGTGGTTCGGCGCCGGCACCGTGCCGGCCGTGCTCACCGCCATGATCATGTGCATCTTTCCGATCGTGGTGAATGTCGCCACCGGGCTTGCCGCCACCGAGCCCGAACTGCAGGACGTCATGAAGACGCTGCGGGCAACCAAGTGGGAGATCCTGTGGAATGTCGGCTTGCCGCGCACCATGCCTTATTTCTTTGCATCGCTGAAAGTCGCGGCCACGCTGGCCTTTGTCGGCACGGTGATTTCCGAAACCGTCGCCTCCAACCGCGGCATCGGTAACCTGATGATGATCGCGAGCTCCAGCTTCGACGTGCCGCTGGTGTTTGCCGGCCTGTTCATCCTCGCCGTGCTCGGCGTCGGCCTCTACGTCGTGTTCTCGATGATCGAGGGGCGCGTCACCGGCTGGGCGGTGCGCAGCGACAGTTTTGCCGCCGGCGGCTGAGGCGGGCACGGATATTGCACGATCATCTTCAAACGGAGACCATGCCATGAACCGACTGTTGAAATCCCTGTGCGTGGCGGGTTGCCTCGCCTTCCCCCTCGCAACCGGCGTCGCCGCCGCCGAACCGGTCAAAATAAAATTCACCCTGGACTGGAAGCTGCAGGGCCTGCATGCCTGGTACTACTGGGCCAAGGCGAAGGGCTATTTCGCCGGGGAAAATCTCGACGTCAGCATCGACCAGGGTGAAGGCTCGGCGGTCACGGTGACGCGGGTGATGTCCGGCGCCTATGACGCCGGCTTCGGCGACATCAACGCCATCATCCAGAACGCCGCGACCAAGCCCGGCGAGACGCCGGTCATGGTCTACATGATCTATAACAAGGCGCCGTTCGCGCTGCTGTCGAAGGCCGGCGGCCCGATCAAGGACCTGAAAAGCCTCGAAGGCTCCAAGCTCGGAGCACCCGCGGGCGGCGCCTCGATCAAGTTGCTGCCGCTCTTGGCCAAGCAGAACGGCGTCGACTACGGCAAGATCAACATCACCCAGGTGTCGCCGAGCCTGCAGGAGCAGATGCTGCTGCAGGGACAGGTGGATTCGGTTGCGGTATTCTCCGCCACCAGCTATCTGAACCTGGTCTCGCTGAAGCTCGATCCCGACAAGGACTTCCACTGGATGTTCTATTCCGATCTCGGCCTCGACCTCTATTCGAACGGCGTCATGGTCTCGCCAAAGCTGCTCAAGGCGCACCCCGAGGCGGTCAAGGGCCTGCTGCGCGCCATCAACCGGTCGCTGAAGGAGACGGTGGAGAACCCGGACGCGGCGATTGACCTGTTGGCCACTGAAGAGCCGCTGATCAAGAAGGACATCGAAAAGCGCCGGCTGCTCTATGTCTACAAGGAACTGATCGACACCAGGGAGACCCGCGAACTCGGCATCGGCGACGTCAGCGATGCAAGATTGAAATCCGCCATCGCCGCCATCGCGACCTCGTTCGAACTGCCGAAGCCACCGACCGCGGCAGAGGTGTTCGACCGCTCGTTCCTGCCGGCCAAGGCCGACCGCATTCCACCGACCATCGCGCCATGATGACCGCGGCCGTGCGCAACATCGCCTGCACCCATGTCATCGGCCCCAACGGGCCGATGAGCGGCGCGCAGACCATTGCGATCGATGGCGGCGTCATCGCCGCGATCGAGCCCGCGGCGAGCCCACCGGCCGAGCGGCTGCTGGCGCTCCCGGCGCTGGTCAACACCCACGACCATGGCCGCGCGGTGCGCACCAGTTCGATCGGCGCCGACGCCAAGCCGCTGGAGTCCTGGCTGCATTACCTCGCGCTGTTTCCCGCGGTGGATCCTTATCTCGCCGCCGCCATGGCCTTTGCCAACAGCGCGCTGGGCGGCGCCGGCACGGTGATGGTGCATTATACAAGGGCGCAGGGCCTGACCGATCTTCCGACCGAAGTCGCCGAAGTGGCGCGCGCAGGGCGCGACGTCGGGGTCCGTGCCGGCTTCGCCGTTTCCATGAAAGACCGCAATCCGCTGGTTTACGGCCCGACTGAACCGGTACTGGCGGCGCTGCCACTGCCGCTGCGCGGCGAGATCGAGACGCGTTTTCTGCGCAAGCCGCCCTCGCCGCGCGACTTCATGACGTTGGTCGACGAGGTGGCGTCGGCCGCCGCGAACCCGAGCTTCGACGTGCAATACGGCCCCAACGGCGTGCAATGGTGCAGCGACGAACTGTTGGGCGCCGTCGCCGAGGCGTCGCAGCGTACCGGCCGCCGCGTCCACATGCATCTGCTGGAAACGCGCTACCAGCGGCAATGGGCCGATGCCAATTATCCGGAAGGCGTGGTGCGGATGCTGGATCGCATCGGGCTGTTGTCGCCGCGCCTGACGCTGGCGCATTGCGTCTGGGCCACGCCCGACGAACTGGAACTGCTGGCCGAGCGCGGGGTGACGATTTCGGTCAATACCAGCTCCAACCTGCATCTCCACTCCGGCGTGGCGCCGATGCTGCGGATGATCCAGTCGGGCTGCAACGTCGCGCTCGGCATCGACAGCAAGGCACTGGACGACGACGACGATTCGCTGCGCGAATTGCGGCTCGCCTACCTGCTGCATGCCGGGACCGGATTCGACCTCGCCACCTCCCGGCACGACGCGCTGCATGCCGCCGTCGGCAACGGCCGCTTCGCCGTCACCAATGTCCGCGACCGCGGCGCGCTTGCGCCCGGCGCCGCCGCCGACCTGCTGCTCCTGGACTGGGCCGAACTCGACGACGGCCTGCGCGACGACCTCGACCCGACCAACATCCTGTTCGCCCGCGCCACCGCGCGGCATATCCGCGAACTGATCGTCGGCGGCCGCACCGTGGTCAGCAACCAGCAGGTGCTCGGCATCGATCTTCCGGCGGTACGGGAAGAAGTACTGGCGAAGATGCGCGCCGGAATCGCGGCAAACGGAAACCTCGCCGCCGCCATCGCCGCGCTCGACGAGGCCATCGTGCGGCATTACGTATCGGATGCGCCGTGCTGTTGAGGCAACGCACGGGGTGGGTGGTCTGAAGCGATACCCGCTAGACGATGCGGAGTGATTAAGGCGTCTAAATGGCGGCTTTGATGGCACGCTTTGATTTGACGGACGCCGAATGGACGATCATCGCACCGTTACTGCCGGGAGCTGAGGGCAGGAAGAATGGCCGGCCCCGGCCGGATGATCGCAAGGTCCTCAACGGCATCTTCTTCGTGTTGCGCACCGGCACTCCCTGGCGTGATCTGCCGGAGCGCTATGGGCCCTACACGACCGTATACAACCGGTTCAATCGCTGGGCGAAGGCAGGCATCTGGCTTCGAATATTCGAGGCGCTGGCTGCAAGATCGCCGCAGTCGCTGCAACTGATCGACTTCATCAATTATCCGCGCTCACCAGCATGCGGCGGGCGGTAAAAAGGGGATCCGGATAACGCCATCGGCCGTTCTCGTGGAGGATTAAGCACCAAGATCAACGCGGTAGTCGATCAGCAGGGTATGCCTGTACGGATCGTGCTCTCGCAGGGTCAATCGTCTGACAAGACCATTGCGCCGACCTTGATCGAAGGGCTCAAGCCGGATCGTGACCTCGTCGCTGACCGCGGCTACGACGCCCGAGCCATCATCGACCTGGTCGAGGCTCGTGGTGGCCGGGCGCACATCCCGACCTCCCGCGACCGCAAAGTCCAACGCTCGGTCGACCACTTCATCTATCGCCAACGCAACCTGATCGAGCGCTTCTTCAACAAGCTGAAGCATTTTCGTCGCGTCGCAACGCGCTACGACAAAACCGCCCGAAACTTCCTCGCAGCTGTTCTGCTTCTGCCACCCGCCTATGGGCTAGGTTTGAGTTCAACTACCTAGCACTACTTTGTCAGATTTTGGCGATTAATCGGCGAAACTGGATTCCCGAATCAGATTTTCAATGATTTACTGGGTGGTCGGCTTTTGGAGGGCCGGCCATGGTGAACGCGACGCTCAAGTGGGAATACGAGCTTGTACGCTGGCTCAAGCCATTCCTGGATCGCTTGGTCACAAGGCTCGGCGACGGATGCGTCCGCTTTATATCTCGGATTGATTGTACCAGGCGATCGCAAAGCGTCCAGCCGATGGCGGCGCGGCTCGCACTGGTCGAGTATTACCAGTTGCACCATTTCATCGCTGATGGCCTCTGGGATGCGGCGCCATTGTACGCGGAATTGCTAGTTCAGGCCGATCTCCTGGTCGGCTGCTAAGATGCCGTGCTGGTCATCGACTACACGGCGATGCCTAAGAAGGGCGATCGTTCGGTTGGCGTCGCTCCGCTATATGCTTCGTCTCTCGGCAAGACTGCCAATCGTCAAACATTGGTGTCGCTGACGCTTGCGCGGAATGAAGTGCCGGTCATGGTGGCATTACGTCTCTTCGTTCCCGAGAGTTGGATGAGTAATCCGGTGCGTTTGAAACGTGCGGGTGTTCCAGTCCAGCACCGCGCAGCGCGGACCAAGCTAGAGATCGCCTTGGCGGATATCCACCGCGTCATCGCCTCCGGTGTGCGTTTCGGCTGTGTGCTTGCCCATTCAGCGTACTGTTCCAGCGGGCCTTTCCGTCAGGCTTTAAGCGAGCGCGGTCTGCTGTGGGCGGTGGGTCTGTCGCAGCGCCAGAACGTCTATCCCGCCGATATCGCCCTGATCTTCCCCATCGCGAAGACCGGAAAGCCCCGCAAATACCACATCCCTGATCAGCCACCGGTCTCTGCTGACGCGTTATTTGCCCAAGGCAAATTGCAAAGGGTCAGTTGGCGGCGGTGCACCAAAGGTCGGCTGACATGTCTCTTCACTGCCCGCCGTGTCCCAGTTGCGGATGGCCATAAGCACCTATGCTCGATAACCTTATGCAGTGCATGCCTGGTAACGAGGTCTGGCTCGTCGGCGAGCGGCGGTCGACCGGGGAGCAAAAATACTATGTCTCGAACCTACCTGCTGATGCATGCTAAGCATGATCCCGAAAAGTGGATACCGGTTTTCGGACAAGATCATGCTCAAACAATAAGATAGAGAGGGATGACGATTTGAAGATAAGTCATCCCGCTCTAGGTGATGGGTTTCGCGAAGAGCCAACGCATCCTGCGGAATTTGTTTCCGCCACGGCTCACGGCCGCACCGCCGGTGTCTCCACGGGCAGCCCGGCGGCGCGCGACATCAGATACAACTCCAGTTCCACCAGTTCCAGCGCGCCATAGGCATAGGGCTCGGCGCGGATGCCGGCGATGCAGCTGCGCAGCCGGCGCTGCAGCGAACCGAGCGTCTGCCATTCCAGGCGATACTCGGGATATCCGGTCGGATGCCCTTGCGTGATCGGCGACCCGGCGAGGTGCTTGTCCCAATTGTCGTCGTGACAATTGGCGCAACCGAGATTGAGCTGGCCCTGCCGCTGCGTGTAGAGATCGCGGCCGGCGGCGAGGAATGGCGCGAGATTCTTGTCGGTGTCGGGCGTAATCGGCAGCCCGCGCGACTGCCGTCCGACCAGCGCGGTCAGCGCCAGCAACTCACGGCTCTCCCAAGGCAAGGGCGCGGCCCGTTGGTGGCGGCTACGGCACAGGTTGATCCGCTGCTCCAGGGTGACCGGGCGCGTCTCGACCGGATCGAAGGCGGGATAATGTGCCGCGACGCCGCGCAGGCTGCCGGGATCGTTGTGGCAATCGGCGCAGGATTTTTTCGCCGCGCCTGTCTTTACGGTCCACAGCGCCTCGCCATCCTTGACCCACAGCAGGCCGGGATTGGAGGTGTCGTCGTTCTGGATCGCCTGGGTGTCCGGCGTCATGAAGCTGAAGCCGGAGCGGCGGGCGGCCGGCGGAATTTCGTCGGCTTGAAGGCGCGGCGCCGCCAGGGCCGCCAACAGCAGCAACGCGATTATCGCATGATGCCGTTTCATTCGACCGTGATCGCAGCCGAGGCGGTTTCGACAAAGCCGTGGTCGCCGATCCACTGGAATTCAAACGTTCCGCTCGCCATCGCGACGGTCGTGAAGGCGAAAAACGGATTGGCGGCGATGGCCGGAAACAGGTCGGCACGAAACACTTCCTCGCCGTTGTAGCGGCAGGTAAAGCTGGTGATGATATCGCGCGGGACCAGTTCGCCGGTCGCGATACGCCGGAAGCCGGTCTCCATGATGTGCGACATCAGCGCCTTGATCTCGATGATCTCGCCGCGCCTGGCCCTGGCCGGGACATTGATCAGCGATGACGCCATCAGTTCACCTCGTCGGTGCAGGCGGCAAGCGTCACCACCACATCGGCGCTGGCCGACCAGAACGAGCCGTCGGACAATCGCGCGACGGCGACGATCCTCTGGCTGTCGGCCAGCCTGATTCGGGTCGATACCCGGGCGCGGCCGGAGCGAACGCCAAGATGGAAATTGCCGACATTGGGCTGCGGGTTCTTCTCGTTGAAGACGTGAATGCTTTTGACGTGATCGGTCCCGGTCATCGGGCTGTCGACGCTGACGGTGAGCGGCACGGTGTTGCCGTTTTCGACCAGCGGTGGCACGTCCAGTTTCACCTTGCCGGAGCGCACCACCGCGCCGCCGGTCACCTCGCGCATGGCGGCGGTCAGCATCTCCGGCGTCGCCTCGGCGGGACCGTTGCCAAGCACCGGCACCACGGTAACGATGGCGACGCCGCCCGTGGCGGCGAGGAATTGCCGGCGCGTCGAAACGTTTTCGTTCATGCTGTTGCTCATTGGCGCAACGTCACAAGATAGGCCACCGCATCCTCGATTTGTTCCGCCGACAGGATCGGCTTGTCACGCCACGGCGCGCCGACCCGCTGCAACCCGTCCAGGCGGTAATAGGACGGCATGATGGTCGCCGGATTGAGGCGGGATGCATCGACCAGCCGCAGCCGAAGCTGACCTTCCGACCAGCGGCTGCCGGTGCCGGCGAGATCCGGCGCGAGATCGCCCTGGAACTTCTGATCGGTGAACGGACCCGAATGGCAAAGGACGCAGGTGTTCTGGCGGTTGACGACGATGGCGCGGCCGCGCGCGGGGTCGCCGGGCAAGCCGGTCAGCGACGCCGGTATCGCATCGCCCGATATCACGGGAGCCCGCAGTTCCTCTGCAGCGGCGAGACGGGGCCATGCAAGTATTCCGGCCATCAACAACACGCCCAGTCTGCAGGACGGGTTGAGCCCTTGCGCAACCCATCGATGGGTTTCGCGCCGAGACCGGACAGGTGTCCGATCTCGCCGCTCTACCCATCCTGCGGCTGACCTCATCCTTTCAGCCAAAGACTTCACCCGTGACGGTTTCGAACCAGGTTTGCGCCATGGCCGCCTCGCGGGCGCGCACCTCGCGCGGCGCATCGAGCGGGCTGGCGCTGCCGGCGCCATCGATGTCGGCGAACAATCCGCTCTTCGGCGCATAGACGCCGTTGATCGAGAAGCCGTAATCCGGCGCTGCGAAATTATAGCAGGCATTGTTCAGCTTCGGCGCCGTCGGCGAACCGCCCGCCAGCAGCGTCACGATGGCGCCGGCGCAGGCCTTGGCCTGTGCATTGGCGGCGAACGCCGCTTTCGGCACCGCGCCGCCGATGCAGGCATCGCCGATGACGTGAACGTCCGGCACCGCCCACGACTCGAAGGTTTCCGGATCGATGGCGCACCAGCCGGTGTTGTCGGCGGCGCCGGCGAGCGCGGCGATCCCGCCGGCCCTCTGCGGCGGGATCACGTTCGCCACCTGCGCGGTATGCTTGCCGAAGTCGGTGATCAGCGTGTTGGTCGACGGATCGACCGAGGTGACGTTGCCGCCCTGCGACAGTCCCACCCATTCGACCATGCCGGGGTAAAGCTCCTGCCAGGCGTTCTGGAACAGGCGCTGCTGGGAAAATCCGTCCTTGGCATCAAGGATGATCAGTTTCGAGCGCGGCTTTCTGGTTTTGAGATACCAGGCGATCAGGCCGGCGCGATCGTAAGGCGCCGGCGGACAGCGATACGGCGTGGCCGGCGCCGAGATGGCCACCAGGCCGCCGTCCTCCATGGCTTCGAGTTGCCGCTTCAATAGCACGATCTGTTCAGCGCCCTTCCAGGCATGCGGCATTTTCTGCGCGGCGGCCTCGTCGTAGCCGGGCATCGCGTCGAACCGCAGATCGATGCCGGGCGCAAGCACCAGCTTGTCGTAAGGCACCGACGTGCCGTCGGCGAGCGAGACCGTGCGCGCCTGAGAATCCACTTTGGTCGCGGCCTGCGCCACCACCGTGACGCCGGCGGCGGCGACCTTGTCGTAGGTGAATTGCTGGGCCTCGATGCCGCGCAGCCCGGCGATCACCTGGTTGCTGAATGGGCACGCGGTGTAGGTGCGCTCCGGTTCGATCAGGGTGACCTGCAGCTTCGGCTCGAGCCGCCGCAGCGCCCGGGCGCAGCCGGCGCCGCCGAAGCCGCCGCCGATCACGACCACGCGTGGCGCCGATTGCGCCAAAGCCGGCAGCGCAAAGGACGCCGCGGCGAGCGCGGCGAGACTTGAGAATTTTCGCCGGGTCAGCGCGCTATGTCGGCTCAACTTCACATCATTCCGAATGGCCGGCGGCGGCCCCAACGGGAGCCGCCGCGGCATTGTCAGGCAAAGCTGATGTTCTGGTCCCGCAGCGGCACCGAACGGATCCGCTTGCCGGTGGCGGCGAAATAGGCGTTGAGCACCGCCGGCGCCGCCACCGCGATAGTCGGCTCGCCGATACCGCCCCAGAAGCCGCCGCTCGGCATGACGATCGATTCCACTTGCGGCATTTCGCTGATTCGCATCGAATTGTAGGTATCGAAGTTGGTCTGTTCGATATAGCCGTCCTTGACGGTGCATCCGCCATAGAACAGCCCCGACAGTCCATAGACGAACGAGCCGGCGGTCTGGCGCTCGATCTGCGCCGGATTGACGGCATAGCCGGAATCGATGGCTGCGATGATGCGGTGCACCTTGATCTTGTTGCCGTCGGTCACGGAAATTTCGGCCGCGCCGGCCACATAGCTGGCGTAGGAGTGCATTTGCGCAAAGCCGCGGTAGACGCCTTGCGGCGCCGGCTTGTCCCAGCCGATCTTTTCGGCGACGGCATTGAGCACGGCAAGATTTTTGGGATGCTTGGCCATCAGCTTGCGCCGGAATTCGAGCGGATCCTGTCCGGCGGCATGCGCCAGCTCATCCATGAAGCATTCGACATAGATGGCGTTGTGGTTGACGTTCACGCCGCGCCAGAAGCCCGGAATGATGTGCGGATTGCGCATCGAATGATCGATCAGAAGGTTGGGAACGGAATAGGCGAACGCGGCATCGCCGCTCGCGTTGAGGCCGGCAAAGGTCCCCGGATCCTTGCCGTTGACGAGGCCCGCCGGCCGCAAAGTGAACTGGATGGATTGCCCCGAGATCCGCATATGCAACGCGGTCAGATTGTTGTCGGCATCGAAACCGCCAGTCAACTTGCATTGCGTGATGGGATGATAGCGGCCGTGCCGCATGTCTTCTTCGCGCGACCACAACAGCTTGACCGGGGTGCCGGGCATCTGCTTGGCGATCAATACCGCCTGGCGGACATAGTCGGTCTGGCCACGACGGCCGAAGCCGCCGCCGACCATCTGCTTGTACACGTCGCATTTGTCGGCCGAAAGGCCGGAAGCTTCCAGCGTCGCGGCGAACGCCGCCTCGCCGTTCTGCGTTCCGCACCAGACCTCGCACCTGTCGGGGGTGTAGAGCGCGGTGGCATTCAACGGCTCCAATGTGGCGTGGTTCTGGTAGGGATAGCTGTAGACCGCCTCGACCTTCTTGACCGCGCCGGCAAGCGCCGCCTTGACGTCGCCGTTCTCGTTGCCGACGAAGGCCGGCCCGGCATCGAGGCCTTCCGCCAGCCATTTCGCGATCGAGGCCGACGACACCTTGGCGTTTGCGCCTTCGTCCCAGACGATCGGCAGGGCGTCGAGCGCGGTCTTGGCATGCCACCAGGTATCGGCGACCACCGCGACCGCGGTGTCGCCGACCCGGACGACTTTCTTGACGCCCTTCATGCCGGCGATCTTGGCTTCGTCGAAACTCTTCAGCGTACCGCCGGTGACCGGACAATCCTTGATCGCGGCATTGAGCATGCCCGGCAGCTTGACATCGATGGCGTAGGTCATCTTGCCGGTGGTCTTGTCGGCGGTGTCCAGCCGCTTGACCCCCTTGCCGGCGATCTTCCAGTCCTTCGGGTCCTTGAGCTTGACGTCGGCGGGCGGCGCAATCCTGGCCGCGGCCTCGGCGACCTTGCCGTAACTGGTGGTACGGCCCGATGCGGCATGGGTGATGATGCTGTTGGCGGCGCTGCATTCGGTTGCCGGCACCTTCCACTCATTGGCGGCGGCCTCGATCAGCATCATGCGCGCGGTGGCGCCGCCCTTGCGGACGTATTCGTGCGAGGTGCGAATGCCGCGGCTGCCGCCGGTGGAGAAATCGCCCCACACCCGCTTGCGCGCCACGTTCTGGCCCGGGGTCGGAAATTCGGTGGTGACCTTCGACCAGTCGCATTCGAGTTCCTCGGCCACCAGCTGGGCGAGGCCGGTCAGGGTGCCCTGGCCCATTTCCGAGCGGGCGATGCGGATGACGACGGTGTCGTCCGGGCGGATCACCACCCAGGCGTTGACTTCCGGCGTGCCGTCCGCGGCGTGGACCACGGCGGGACCGCCGAACGGGATGTCGAGACCGAGGGCGAGGCCGCCACCAACGGCGGCGGTGCCGATCACAAAGGCGCGACGGCTGAGCACGGGCATCTGGTTCATGGCTGCCTCCTCAAACGCTGGCGGCGGCATGAACCGCCTCGCGCACCTGCTTGAAGGTGCCGCAGCGGCAGATATTGGTGATGGCGTCGTCGATGTCGGCGTCGGTGGGCTTTGGATTATCCTTGAGCAGGGCCGCTACCGCCATGATCATGCCGCTCTGGCAATAGCCGCATTGCGGCACGTCGTGGTCGATCCAGGCCTGCTGCACCTTGTGCAGCACGCCACCCTCCGCCAGTCCCTCGATGGTGGTGATCTGTTTACCGACCGCCTCGGAAACCTGCACCCCGCAGGACCGCATTGCGGCGCCGTCGATATGGACCGTGCAGGCACCGCATTGTGCAATGCCGCAGCCGTATTTGGTTCCGGTCAGGCCGGCATTCTCGCGGATCGCCCACAACAGCGGCGTATCCGGCTCGACGTCGACATCGAAAGTTTTGCCATTGATGCTCAGTGTCGCCATGTGCGTGTTCTCCTGGGATCTCTGCCCCATATGGACTCTTCGGACCCTGCGCCGACGGTGGCGCGAAACCGCAGCGAGTTCAAATCAAAATTCCGAGCGTGCATTGCAGCGCAACCGGGACCGAGGCGTTCACCCGGGCTTGAGCCCCGTTTGAACGCGAATGAAGGACGCAGCCGGGCCTATCTGCTTGTCGAACCGTCAACCCAAAGATATCGTCGCAGCGGCTCTGCAGAAAACCCTACGTCCGGAGTTTGTAAGAACAACGAATCCGCAAGAATAATCCGCAAGAATAATCAAAACGGGAGGAATATCATGAAATCGGCCATCAAAATCCTGGCTGTGTGCGCATTCCCAAAATTTCGCGGCCGCTGGACTAAGTCGCCCCTTTGGCGCGGCGATGCCGATTGAGATTGGTTTCGGCTCGGCCGAGACGCACGAGCTTCACACGGTTTCCGAAACTGTAGCCGAATGCTTCCGCTCCGATAGCGATCCCAATCCCGGCTTCGACGGATGACATTACACCGGAGATGCTGTCGTGCTCCTCGATGAGGTGCGGCTTGGTCTTAACTGGACCAAAAATCACGGAAAGGAAACTGTGATAATCGGGATACTCTTCGCGGGTCAGGGCGATGAAAGGTTCGTTCGCTGCGTCGGCTAGTGAGACGCTCCGTCGAGTAGCGAAGGCGTGGTGCGGCGGCACGGCCAGACAGATCCGTTCGCGGATTAGTTCTTCGAACCGAATTCCTTCGAGCTAAGCCGCCTTGGCGGTCGAACTACAAGTGCAAGGTTCAGTCGGCCATCGCGCAGGCCGGCCACGTTCTCCTCGTTACTCCAATCATGCAATTTCACGTGCACCTTCGGCATCGCGCGTTGATACGCACGCAGGATCGGCGGCAGAATGCGCGCCGTCGCGGCCGGCGAATAACCCACTTTCAGTTCGGTCGGTTCGGCGCTGGCGATCGCGCGCGCTTTTTTCGACCGCTTCATCGGCTTGTTGCAAACAATGTGCGTGCATCGTTGAGAAACGCGCGCCCAGCATCCGTTAGGCGGATGGACTTCGCCGTGCGTTCGAGTAAACAGAATCCGATTTCATCCTCCAGATCGCGAATCTGCCGACTGAGTGCCGGCTGCGAAACGTGCAAGTTTCTGTGCGCGTGTGAGATGTTTTCGGTCTCCGCCACCCCCACGAAATAG